>NZ_JACXZS010000002.1 GCF_014779795.1 Microbacterium helvum | reverse complement strand
GGCAGAAGGAGCCTAGGAAGCTGGCGCCGAACCCGAATATCCGGTGGCGCTCAACCACGCGATCGCGTCGACGAGCAAGTGGCGCTCAACCGCAATACTCGTGGCGCTCAGAGACGCGAATATTCACCCGGTGGACTGGTTCATCCGGACTTCGTGCCGGACCACGCCAATTGGCCTCGGAACGACTTATCCGTCAAGGCCGCCTCAGAGGTCGCTGACGAGGTGCAAAAGCAGGTGAGACTGGGCACGAGTCCAGATCATGCACCCGCATATTGGGTATCGTTTGCGCACGCCGCGGGCGGCACGGTCGTCAGCACGCTTGGCACGGGATCTGTTATCCAAACGGAGGTGCGGCAATGGGCCTGGAGCGGCGGCAAGTACTGCATCTTCGGTCAGAAGGTTCGAGATTGGGACTCGTGGACACTGGTGTCGCCGCTTCACGTCTGGATCGAGCCGCCAGGCAGAAGTCGCGCCTGACCGACCCAGCAGCCCACCACCAAGTGCAACCATCGGATCCATAAACGGGCAAGGCCTGGTGGAGGTACATTGCGTACGGCTGTGAGCCCGCTCCGTTGCCACCCCCTGTGTGCGGCACCGCCAGAGTCGGGAATCCCCTCGAGTTCTGGTGGGTCGGGGTGTGTGGATGCGGAGGTCGGCATCGGGCGTGGTGGGCGGGTCGTGGCTGATGATCGCGACGACGAGCGAGTGATCGCTCAGTCTCGGATCTGCTCGCGCATGGGGTCATACTCGACGGTGGTGCCGTGTGCGCCTGGTCCGGTCATGTGTGGTCGAACTGCTTGGGCCAGCCGCGGCCTCGACATCGTGGCGTGGGCCAGGGAGCGGGGCCATGCATAGACCACGGATCCGGCCGGCGAGATCGGCGCTGTTCAGATCACGAAGCTTGCGGGAGGTCGATTCCATGCTCGTGCCCGCATGTACGACGACGCCGGCGAGCTCCGCCAGCTGGAGGTCACGGGCGGCAGCGAAGAGGACGCTCGTCCCGCGCTCCAGCGTGCGGCGACCTCGCTGGCGTCCGACGGTGCCGGTGGCCAAGACCGATGAGGAAGCGTCAGCAATGCGGCATCCCGCTCGCGCGTCAACGCAACTGCGGTGGACGAGCGTAGCCATCGGGGCCCTACTATGTCGACGTGAGCCCGACCGGTCTCAGTAGCGCTCACCCTCCGGCTACGGTCCGACGCATCGTTCTCGGCACGCTCGGTTGGCCATGGCATCGCCCGCGAGTCCGGTCATCCGCTGACGAAACTCAGAAGCGGTCGAGGGCGTCCAGGCATAGGAGGATCTCGCGTTCGAGGGCTTCGGGCGTGGCCTCGTCGAGGGCGCCCTGGCATGCGACTTCGAGGGACGCGAACACTGCGGCGACACCGGCATGCGTCGGGCGATCGTCGCGTGCGAGGCCGCGTTCCACCGCGACGGCCCTTGCCAGCTCCGCTGTCAGCGTGTCCATCGCCGAGGCCATCGCCGCGCGCAGGGCCGGCTCACGGTAGATGAGTCTCAGCCTGCGGAATGAGTCTGCCCACTGCTGTGGGGTGACTTCGGGTGACTGTCGCAGTCCGCGCACTGCGAGTCGGGTCGCCTCGCGCAGGTCGCGGTCAGCTGCGAGGCGCGCGATCTGGGCTCCGGCCATCTCGTCGAGCTCGTCGAGCAGCACGAGGCGCTCTTTCGTTCCGAAGTGGCGGTAAATTGTGCGCTCGGCGACCTCCGCCCCCCGTGCGATGTCGGCCACCGACACTCGGTCGTATCCGCGCTGCTCGAACAGGTCGAGCGCGATCGACTGCACGCGACGCATTGTCTCCCGTCGCGTACGCTCCCGCAGATCCACTGGCCCTCCTTGCCCTCGGATGGTGCCCAGGGTACAGTCACTGCCAAGTGGCAGTCACTGACATTTGGAGGATGGGTGTCCGATCAGCCGATCATCGAGGTCGCGGGCCTCGTCAAGCGCTTCGGCTCCGTCACGGCGCTTGACGGACTCGATCTCACCGTCACTGGGGGCGAGGTGCTCGGGTTCCTCGGCCCGAACGGTGCCGGGAAGTCGACGACGATCCGCATCCTCTTGGGACTTATGCGCCGCTCGGCCGGGCGAGCGAAGCTGTTCGGCCGCGACCCGTGGCGGCACGCCGTCGCGCTTCACCGGCGCCTCTCCTACGTGCCCGGTGACGTCGCGCTGTGGCCGCAGCTGACCGGCGGTCAGTGCATCGACCTGCTCGGGTCCTCCGGCGCTCCGCTGGATGAAAAGCGCCGCGACGACCTCGTCCAGCGGTTCGACCTCGACCCTTCCAAGCGCATCCGCGACCTCTCCAAGGGGAACCGCCAGAAGGTCGCGCTGGTCGCCGCGCTCGCCGCCGAGGCCGATCTGCTCGTCCTCGACGAGCCGACCTCGGGACTGGACCCCCTCATGGAGGAGGTCTTCCGGCAATGCGTGCGAGAGAGAGCGGATGCCGGCGCCTCTGTGCTGCTGTCGAGCCACATCCTCAGCGAGGTGGACGCGCTGTGCGAGAACGTGACGATCATCCGCCATGGCCGTGTCGTGCAGTCAGGGAGCGTCGCCGAGCTGCGGCGCTTGTCCCGGACGACCGTGCATGCCGTCACGCGCGCGCCCGTGGCGCTCTCGTCCGACGCCGCCGTGGCCGATCTGGCGATCTCGCCGACTATCGACGGCGGCACGGACCTCTCGTTCTCGATCGATCCGGCCGCGCTCGACCGTGTGCTGCCCGCGATCCTTGCCGCTGGCACGTCGGCGCTCACGGTGCGACCCCCCAGCCTCGACGAGCTGTTCCTCGACGCGTATGAGTCGGCCGGATGAGCGCGCGACGCGGCTTCACCGCCGTCCTGCGCACCCAGCTGCGCACGGGGTGGCTGGCGCCCGCAGTCTGGGTGGTCGCGCTCGTCGGCGGCTACCTCGCAACAGTCGCTGCGATTGACGGCCTCTACGGCACCCCGGAGCAGCTGGCCACCTACAACGAGACCGTCGCCTCCGACCCGGCGCTGGCCGCCATCAACGGCACCCCCTACGGCGCAGACACGCTCGGTGGTGTCGTCTCGAACGAGTTCGGCTTCATAGCGGCGATCGCCGTCCCGCTGATGGGTCTGCTCCTGGTCGTGCGGCAGACGCGCGCGCAGGAGGAACAGGGGATGCTGGAGCTGCTGCGCTCGCGCGGCGTCGGCATCCGCGCGCCCTGGACGGCCGCACTCCTCACGACGACGATCGCGCTGTTGCTCGTGGGCACGGGCATGACGGTCACGCTCGTCTCATACGGGGAGGATCTCGGTGGAGCCGCGACCTACGGCGGATCCATGGCAGCGCTGGGTCTGGTCTTCGCGGGCATCGCCGCCTTCGCCGGGCAGCTCTTCCGACGTGCGGCCGGCGTCGTGTCGGTCGGCATCGTGGTCCTCGGCATCTCGTATGTCACCCGAGCGATCGGCGATGTCCGCGACAACGGCTGGAAGTGGCTTTCGCCGCTCGCCTGGCAGCAGGAGACGCGCCCCTTCACCGACGATCTGCGGCTGTGGCCACTGCTGTTGTCTGTCGTCGTCGCCATGGCGCTCGCCGCGGCAGGCCTCGCGCTCGTCTCGCAGCGCGATCTCGGCGCAGCGTTGTTCGCCTCGCGCCGCGGCCCGGCGCGAGGCGGCGTCCTGCTGCGCACGCCGCTCGGCGTGGCCGCGTGGATGCAGGTACCGGCAGCTGTCGGCTGGATCGTGGGCGCGTTCGTGATCGGGGTCGTCTTCGGCGCGTTCACCGACGACATCTCCGATGCCATCGCCGCGAATCCGGCCATGGCCGAGTTCTTCCCCGACCCGGGCGACGCGAACAGCTCGTACATAGCCCTGTCGTTGACGCTGCTGGCCCTCATGGCGATCGGGGTCGTCGGCCAGACCCTGTCGCGTATCCGCGCCGAAGAGTCGGGGGGAGCGCTCGAGCCGGTCCTCGCCCGGTCCGTGTCGCGCGTGGGGTGGAGCTCGGCACAGTTCGGCACCGGTATGGTCGCCGCCCTGCTGACCCTCGTCGCCGGCGGCGCCGGCCTCGAGCTCACGGCGGGCCCCGCTGTCGACGGGATCCTCGCCGCCACCCTCGCCTATCTGCCCGCCGTCCTCGTGATCGTGGGGATCGCCTGCGTGCTGTTCGGCTTCCTGCCGCGCTGGGTCGCTGCGGTATGGTTCGTGCTCGGCTACGTCGCGTTCGTCGCCTTCCTCGGCGGCACGGTCGATCTTCCGGAATGGGCGCTGAACTTGTCACCGCTGCACGCAGTGGGCGATGTCCCGCTCGATGACGTCTCGGGGACCGCGGAATGGATGTTGCTCGCCGTCTTCATCGTGCTCACGGTCGCCGGCCTTATGGGTTTCCGCCGGCGCGACGTGCCGAAGTAGCTCGAGATCGGATGAGGAAGGCGCGCGATGGCGCGTGGCACCGGGACGGCGGGGTGTGGTGGGGTGTCCACCCTTCAGGTCTGGTGAATTCCACGATCGGCGTCACGGCGTCGCCGCTCAGGCTCGTAAGCGCGGGTCCGAGGAGGCGCCACGCGAACGGATGTCGCCGCGAGTATTCTCGAAGAACCGCTGCGGAGCCGCCCGCATCGAGCAGCTGCACCTTCGCGAGCACACGGTGGGCAGTTCCCGTGCTCAGATAGGCGACACCGTTCGCCCTCAGATTGCGGTACCACTGGGCGCGATGACCGAACCCGGAGGCCACGCGTACGACATTCGGCTTCCGGTCCACGACCTCCACCACGACGAACCGTGGCTGGTGGGATGCGCGCCCGAGATGCTCGATCATGAGTAACCGATGGCCAAGCAGCCAACCCCAACCCGCTCGGTACAGCGGGATCGGCGCGCGCATGAGCCATCGCATGCGCAGAATGCGTTCGGCCACTGACGGATGCTCAGCCATCGACCCTCCTCGCCGAAAGTTCCGAAAATAGGCTAGCGACTCAGAGCGGCCGCCAGCCGCCCGAGCTGCCCGGAGTCGTCCGCGGTCTTGTCGAGCCACGATGTTACGCGGGAACACGCGTGGATCCGCCATGCAATACACGGATCTGTCTGCGCACGACGCCGAGGGCGTCCCTCGGGAGGCTCTCGGTGCGGCGCGGGATGGCGTGCACGATCTCGCGCGCGCTGCACTCGATCTTCGGTTCCACTGTGGTGAGTGAGGGCACCATCACCTTTGCGAGGACGGAGTTGTCGACGCCGATCACGCCTGAACTCTTTCGGCACGGCCCGCCCTGCCGCGATCGCTGCGTAAGCGCGCGTATGGCCGCCTCATCGTTGTAGGCCGCGATTCCGACGTACCCGAGCGGCAACGCGTTCGTCTTCACCGTGAACGCGTTCGAAGGTGATGGGCAACACTCGGTGGATGGGGATGTCGGGAGCTCGGCCCGAGCCGACTGAGCGGATCCACAAACGCGCACTGCGCGCTGTGCGGGCCGCAACGGGCGTCGGCGATCCGGCAACGGACGCGAGATGTCGGGTCTGGTGCAGCGCGGTGATACCTGTCATCATTCGGGAAAAGTTGACGTCATGGCTGGGATGGACGTCTTGGAGCGGGCGCGGTCCGCCTTGGGGGAAGGGGTGCGCCATGCGCACTTCGTACGGTTCGTCCACGTTGCGTTCGATCGAACGAGCAGATCGGAACGAGTTGCCGACGCCGCGTCGACGTCGACGTCGAAGCCTAATGGCCGTGGCGGTGGCGACGGGTGTCGTGTTCTGCACGTACGGGGTGATCGCGCCGGCGGCTTTCGCGGGCGACGCCAGCGGGTTCAGCGACGACGATGACAGCGTGGCGAACCTCGACTACTGGATGAGCGCACTTCCAGACGATGTGAAGCTCAGCGAGCTGTCCATCCCTGGGACCCATGACTCCGCTACGTCGACGGTGACGCTCAACTTTCACTTCGCGGAGACGCAGACGATGACGCTGCGGGAGCAGCTGGACTCCGGCATCCGCGAACTCGACATCCGTGCGGCATTGCGTGTGAATGACAACACGGACGCCGCCGACGACTACTTCACGATTCATCACAATGACTTCGACATCAAGGAGCCGGGCACGGACCGGGATATGACAGGCGACGATGTCATGACCGCCGTGTGCGGCTTCCTTTCCGACAACCCCCGCGAGACGGTGCTGGTTCAGTGGGGCGACCTCGATCTGGTGGACGACGAGTGGGACGAGGTGGATCCTGACAGCGATCTCACGGAGGATGACCGCAACGCGCTGGTCGACTCGACCTATTCGGCCGCGCTGCGGTTGCAGATCGAGCGCTTCGAGGACGAGGACTGCGTGTGGGACCAGGGCGGCAGCACCACCGTTCCGACGCTCGGTCAGGTGCGGGGCAAGCTCGTCCTGATCCCGCAGGCGATGGGCAAGGGCGGCTGGGGAGGATCAGCCGATCTCGACGAGTTCGGTCTCTGGTCCGCGCTCTTCTCGGGTGGAAGGGCACCGGTCGGCGGCGATGCCGTCGACACCCTCTACAACATCCCCGCGTACACAGAGAAGCTGGTCGAGAACATCAAGGTTGCAGATGCCGATACCGACAAGGAACACATCTATGTCACGGGTCTGAACGCGAACACCGGTGCCAAGCCGATCAGCTTCGCGAGAGGGGTGGATGGGATCGGGGCGATCGGCTATGAGGGTCAGGGGATCAACGAGCTGATGGTGGAATGGATGCTGGGGCTTCGGAACATCGACGGTGATCGCGGGCTTTCGGTGTCCAAGCTGGGGATCGTCGCGATGGATTATCCCGGGGCTTCGCTGATCGAGACGATCATCGCGCACAACTACCCCCTGATCTCCGACATCGGGATACTCCAGTCAATGGCGAGCGAGGCGTTCGTGTGGTGGGGCATCCAGATCAACAACGAGGTCGACGAGATCTCTCCTGACGACGCTGACGCGGCCAAGCGTTGGGAGGCGATGCAGAAGATCCTGACGCACTTCCTGCCGAGCTATCCCATGATCGGGTGGGTGCTGCATGATCGCGATAGGCAGATCTCGTGGGACACCGGTGGCGACGGTCTCTACCTTGATTCGAATTGGGACGAGGACTTCCGCTACATGTTCTTGTCGACGCACGGCCGCCCCGGGAACGCGGCGGGCAACAACAAGGCGATCGTCAAGGACCTCCTCACGCAACTCTCGGGCGCGAATGCGGCCGCGCGCAGCCACTACCTTCAGAAGGAGATATCGCTGATCTATCCGGGCCGCACAGTCGCGGTCCTGGTCAAGCAGTCGCCTGGCGGCTACGACAACTGGATGTACACCTCTCCGGAGACGGCACGATACGACCAGGACGGCTTCTTCCACGTCGTCTGGGTGTACGACGCGCCTGCTCCCCCCGTACTCGAACTGGGCGGACCGTATGACGTCAACGAGGGCGACACGATCACCCTGCGGGCCGGCGCTTCCACAGACCCGGACGGCCGTCCCATCACGTACTGCTGGGTCTCCTCGGGAAGCGAGTGCAGCAGGGGCCCGACATTCGATGTTCGGTTCGTCGACGACAGCACAGCGACCTGGACGGTATATGCGAACAACGGCGTGGCGCAGACCTCGCAAACCGTGACGGTGAGGTTCCACAACGTCGCTCCGACCGTGACCGATGTCCGAATCGCCTCGGCCAGGGTGGAGAACGGAACCGCGATCCTGCGGGGAACACTGATCGATCCGGGGACCGGCGACTCACACACGCTCGTGGTCGACTGGGGAGACGGCCAGCAGTCGCAGGCCGAGATTCCTGCGCGTCCTGTCGGTGCTGCGGCTTTCGCTCCGCTGCCCGAACTTCGGCACCTCTACCTCGACGACGGCCCAAGTGGAACTCCCTCCTACACGTACCCGGTCCACGTGACGGTCACCGACGACGACGGCGGCATTGGGGAGGCCGACGCCGACGCCCGGGTCGACAACGTCGCCCCGACGGTTTCGGACCTGTCGGTGACGCCGGCGGTGGACGAGAACGGTCTCGCCACCGTCACCGGCACTCTTCACGACATCGGTTCGCTTGACACCCATACGGTGACCGTCGACTGGGGAGACGGGCATCAATCGCACGCGGATATGCCCGCTCGTCCTGGAGGTCCGACCTTCGGGCCTCTGCCGAACCTGACCCATCAGTACCTCGACGATCCGGCCGGCACCTCCTCAGATGAGTACACGGTGACCGTGAACGTCACCGACGATGACGGCGGCGAATGGGAAGACACCGCGCCCGTCCGGGTCGACAACATCGCGCCGACAGTATCGGACCTGTCCGTGACACCCGTCGACGAGGACGGGGTCGCCACCCTCACCGGTACCCTCAGCGACCCCGGAACGCTCGACACCCACACCCTGACCGTCGACTGGGGCGACGGATCGGATCCGGAGGGCCACGACCTGGATGCGGGTGAGGGACTCCCCGACCTGACGCACCAGTACCTCGACGACCCGAGCGGAACGACAGACACCTACATGGTCCACGTGAACGTGAGCGATGACGACGGCGGCGAATCGGAAGACACCACTGCCCCCGCCGAGGTGAACAACGTCGCGCCGACGGTCACCGACCTCGCGGTGACACCGGTCGACGAGAACGGGGTCGCGACCCTCACCGGCACCCTCGCGGATCCCGGAACCCTCGACACCCACACCGTGACCGTCGACTGGGGCGACGGGACGGGCCCGGAAGACCATCAACTGGATGCAGGCAAGGGACTCCCGGAGCTGACCCACCGCTACCTCGACGACGACCCCACCGCAACCCCCACCGATGAGTACACCGTCACGGTGACGGTGACCGACGACGACGGCGGCGAAGGGGAAGGCACCGCCACCGCCCGGGTGGACAACGTCGCCCCGGCGGTGCGGGACCTCGCAGTGACACCCGTCGCAGAGAACGGAGTCGCCACCCTCACCGGGACCCTCAGCGATCCCGGAACCCTCGACACGCACACCGTGACCGTCGACTGGGGCGACGGATCGGAGTCGGAAACCCACCAGCTGGTCGCGGGTGAAGGTCTCCCGGAGCTCGCACACCGGTACCTCGACGACAACCCAACGGGAACCCCCACCGACCAGTACACCGTGACCGTGACCGTGACAGATGACGACGGAGGCGCCTGGGAGGACGCCGTGACCGTCCAAGTCGACAATGTCGCACCGGTCGCGACCTTCGGGACGATCCGCGACAGCTCCGGCTACACGGTCGGGGCGGCCCCGCCGAGCGACCTCGATGTGGCTCTGCTGGGCCTGGAAATCGACGCCATCGCGACATTCGCCGACCCGGGAACGCAGGACACACACACCAGCAGCATCGACTGGGGCGATGGGACGGTGAATCCCACCCAAGGCAGCAGCCCCATCTCAGCAAGCCACCGCTACCTCACGACCGGTGAGCGAACCGTGACGTTCACCGTCACCGACGATGACACCGGCGTCGGCTCAGCCGCGGCATCCATCACCGTTGTCGACGCCGCGGACGCGACCCGCATCCTCGCGGCGCATCTGCAGGGCATCATCGACGACCCCACCGCCCCGCCGGCGACCCGTGATGCTGCGGCATCCGCGCTGATTGTCCTGGTCGGGAAGAACCCCGCCAAGACAGGAGGCGCGCTCGCCGACCTCAGCGCCGGCGCGAAGAACAGCTTCTTCGTCAAGCTCAGGACCGCGGCCGCCACGCTCGAGGGCGCGGCACTGCACCGCGAAGCGAACCTGGTCGCACTCATCGCGAAGTCCGTGATCGTGCTCGAGATCGACCAGTCCGCCGCACATGCGACCACCGACCGCCAGACACGGGCCGTCGCAGGCGCCAGAGCGGATGTGGCTGCGGGCGACGCCGCGACGACAGCCGTCGACGCGATCGAGCACTACCGGACCGCGCTCATCCACCTCCGGCCCGCACGATGACGAGAAGGCCGAGCACGGCTCAAGGTCACCGTGCGCGTCGCCCCGCCGGATCTGGGTGACCGGGGCCTCGTCGCTGACCGCCCACGCGGACAGAGTCGCCGTCTCCTCAACTTCCGCATGCTCCTCATCGTCTCGGGGGTCCCGAGCCTCAACCAGACCCGGGGCGCAACACGGCGGGCCGTGGAGGACGCCCACGCCTGGGAAGAGACCAGTCTGTTCGTCGACGCCGACGCAGTTGGACGCCGACTATCGAGTGAGCGAACAGTTGCGCGGCCTGTGAACTGACAGCTACAGCGGCCCGAGCGACGGTCGACTAGCGGGCGCGGCCGGGCGGTAACTCCATACGATCGCGGGCCGCCATTCGAGAGACTCCGTCGCATGGACGCATTGAACGTATGAGTGGCACGCACACTTTCGCAATCAGCGGTGGCCTTGCGTGCGGCGGTTGCGAACCACTGCCGCCCCCAATGGCGACATCGCAGTGGTCGGACTTCAGCTGGACTGGCTGCCTGCAGCGGCTATGTACGCGTCTTCCACCGCTCGGCGGCGCGCGACGTCCTCGACGACGAAGGTGCGGAAGTCGACTGCTCTATCTTGGATCGACGCTTCGGCGATCGTGGGCGCGGGGTCTTCTCCGGGCCAGGCGGTTTGTCGGGTGGCGCGGTCGCGGTCGAGGCGAGCCCCGCAGGCGGCGACCCAGTCGTGCAGTCGTGCGCGCGCCTCGGCGAAATCCTGGTGCCATCCGAGTGGGGCGGAGCCGTTCTGCTGCTCGTCGTAGGCGCACAGCCAGTGGAGGTGGAGGGCGGAAAGTTCCCAGACGAGCTCCGGGTGTCGGTGCCAGAGGGGCGGGAGGATTGAGGGCCCGAGGCCGTAGGTGCGGCGCAGCCAGTTCACCCATCGGTCGAGTTCAACCCACTCGAACGCGGCCTGGTCTGAGGTGAGAATGTTCCAGTTCACCGGACGCGGAACCGAGGGAAGACCTTCTGGCTCGCCATCCGGCGCGTCGGCAGGCGGCGGGTCGAACTGGTAGCCGGGGATGTGGAGCGGCTCGTCGGCAGGCATCGGTTGGAACCTCAGAGGGCGACGGGCCGGACGGCGGGCTTCGAAGCCGACGGTGTCGCCGGCGTCAGCGGCGGGACGGTGCGCCGGCGTTGCAGGGTGTAGTTCGTCCGAGCGGAATCGTGACCGAGGCGCTTCGCGACGAACTCTTCAACCTCGACCGTCTCTCCGTCGCGCTGCCGTGGCGACGTGTGGGTGTATCCCTCGGCGATGAAGGCGTCGCCCTTGTTGAACATGGCGTAGGCGCGTTCGGCGTTGCGGCGGAACATCACGAGGTCGTGATAGGTCGTCTCGGTCTGGGTGAAGGTGCCGTCGTCATTGCGTTCGAAGTGTTCCTGGCCGATGCGCACCCAGAATCGGGCCTCGCCCTTCGCGTTGAAAGCGAGCTGGGGCTCCGATGCGAGGAAGCCGGAGAGTGATTGTTGGGTCTGGATCGTCATCGCATGCTCCTACGAAGCGGCCGCGGTTCGGCCATCACCAATTAGGTGCGTCGGCTCTCCCCGCCGAAGCTGTTCTTCGACTCGGGCCCGGTCGTCACGGAGCGTGGCGCTGTCGGGTCGCGCGGTCCACTCCCGCAACTGCGTGACGATCGGCGGCGCCGCCCTCAGCATGAGCAGAGCGGTGCCGTACGGGAGGGTCCGGATCACGTCCGGCGGCATGATCGGCACTCGGCGGGTCGACCGCTGGTTGGAGCGCAGTCCGCGTTCGCCGACGGTGATCGAGTCGGTGACCTCGTCGCGGTCGCCGATCAAGGTGGAGATATCTTGGAGGTCGCGCGATCCGGATGCGCCGCCGAGCACGATCTTGGCGATGCTCGCGTCCCAGATTGCCGTTGCAGCGTTGTCGCCCCATCGTTGCCGGGCCTGTGCGAGCGATTGGAGCACCGGCATGGTGGTGATTCCGGTGCCTCCGCCTTCCGCCATCAACACCGGCAATGACGGCAGCGGGGCGAGGTTCCCGATCTCATCGAGCGCGAGGAGGAGGGGTGGGTCGAGGCGTGCGCCGGGGGCGCGTGCGGCGACGCGTCGAGCGGTTTCGACGAGGTCTTCGACGAGCGCGGCGACGAGGGATGACGAGGCGCCGGCGCCTGCGCCGGTGGCCAGGAGGTAGAGGGTGCCGTTGTGGCGGAGGAAGGCCTCGGGGTCGAAGTGCTCGTCTTCGCCGGGGCTGACGGCATCCAGGACGCGTGGGTCGGCCAGGGCTGAGAGTGCGAGCGATACGCCTTGCCAGATGGAGTCCCGCGTTCGCGGGTCGGCGTCGATCATCGCCTCGAGTGACTCGGCCCAGCCGGTTGCGGCGCCTGGGGTCGTGGTGAGGATCGCCACCGCATCCTGTGCCGCGGCCGGATCGAGGGTCCACCGGTACAACTCAGCGGGGGACCGGCCGTCGAGTGCAGCCGCGTGGAGGAGCGCCTGGAGCGCGGTCCGTGTCTTTCCCTCCCAGAAGCCGCCGTTCTCGACTCCCACGCTCGACAGACCGGTGCCGGCCGCGAGTCCCGCGGCCCGGATCATCGCGGTGAGAGGGATCTCGCACCCGCGTACCGGTGACCACCGCAGGCCGGCCGGGACGCCCGGCGCGAGTTGTCGGCGCTCGCGTCCTTCGCCGCCCGCCGGAGTGCGTCCAGCAGCGCGGGGGAGAGCCGCGCGATCCCCGGGTACCGGTCATCGAAGGGGCCCGCGCCGGCGGGGAGGATGCCGTCGGCCTCGGTCACGGCTCCGTCCGAGGTCTCGTCGACCGCGCCGGCGATCGCGGGCGCACCGGCCGGCGCGTCTGCTGCGGCCGCGCGGTACGCCACCGTCACGGCGACGGCGGTCGTCAGCACGGCCAGCGTGAAGACGAGCGCGAAGAGTGCACGGCGCAGCCGTGCGGGCGGAGACAGTCGGGAGTTCATGACTCCAGCCCACACGCGCGCCCGTAGCAGGAGCGTATGGGTTTCTCGTTACACGGACGATATGCGCCGCCTCGTAGCATCGAGGCATGCGAGTGCTGGTGGTCGAGGACGAACCCCTGATGGCCGGCGCCATCCGCGACGGGCTGCGGCTCGCCGCCATCGCGGCCGACATCGCAGGCGACGGAGACACCGCCCTGGAGATGCTCAGCATCAACTCATATGACATCGCGGTGCTCGATCGCGACATCCCCGGTCCCTCGGGCGATGAGATCGCCGCGCACCTCGTGGCGTCGGGGACCGGCATCCCGATCCTGATGCTCACGGCCGCCGATCGGATCGACGACAAAGCGTCGGGATTCGAGCTCGGGGCGGACGACTACCTCACGAAGCCGTTCGAGCTGCAGGAGCTCGTGCTGCGACTGCGCGCGCTCGATCGCCGGCGTGCGCACAGCAGGCCACCCGTGCGCGAGCTCGCGGGCCTGCGGCTGGATCCGTTCCGGCGGGAGGTGTTCCGCGACGGGCGGCATGTGGCGCTGACGCGCAAGCAGTTCGCGGTGCTGGAGGTGCTGGTGGCCGCGGACGGCGGGGTCGTGAGCGCCGAGGAGCTGCTGGAGCGCGCCTGGGACGAGAACGCCGACCCGTTCACCAACGCCGTGCGCATCACGGTCTCGGCGCTGCGCAAGCGCCTCGGCGAGCCGTGGGTGATCGCGACGGTGCCGGGGGTCGGCTATCGCATCGATGTCGAACCGGACGGACGCGACCGATGAACAGGCGTCGCGGGCCGAGCGCCCGTCTCAAGTTGACACTGAGCTACGCGGGCTTCCTCATGATCGCCGGTGCGCTGCTGCTCGCAGTCGTGTGGGTCTACCTGCTGCGTTACGTGCCCGACGGCAACCTCAGCGGGCCGGGGCCGTTCATCCCCAACCGCGGCGACCTCGTGCGCGCCTTCGCGCCCGCCGCGGCGTGGGCGCTCCTGTTCCTGCTGATCTTCGGGCTGGCGGGCGGCTGGTTCCTCGCGGGGCGGATGCTCGCCCCGCTGCGACGGATCACGGATGCCACGCGCCGTGTCGCGAGCGGCTCGCTGTCGCACCGCATCGAGCTCGACGGTCGCGACGACGAGTTCCGCGAGCTCGCGGACGGCTTCGACACGATGCTCGCGCGCCTGGAGGCACAGGTGGACGAGCAGCGACGATTCGCCGCGAACGCGTCGCACGAGCTGCGGACTCCGCTGGCGATCACCCAGACCCTGCTCGATGTCGCTCGCGACGACCCCGACCGCGACGCCGACGAGCTGATCACACGACTCCGGGTCGTGAACACGCGGGCGATCGACCTGACCGAGGCGCTGCTCGTGCTCAGCCGGGTCGAGCAGCGTTCCTTCGTCCGCGAGCGGGTCGACCTCTCGCTGCTCGCGGAGGACGCCGCCGAGACGCTGCTGCCGCTTGCGGAGGCGCGGCACGTGGCGATCTCGGCCTCGGGTGAGATCGCCTGCGTGACGGGTTCGCCGGCATTGCTGCGGCAGCTCGTGGCCAACCTCGTCCACAACGCGATCGTCCACAATCTTCCTGCAGGCGGCACCGTCGATGTCGACACCTCGCGCGAGGACGGGTTCGCCCTGCTCACTGTCGAGAACACCGGAGCGCTGCTGAGTCCGATGCTCGTCGGCACGCTCACCGAGCCGTTCCAACGGGGGAGCGAGCGGACGCGGGGCGACCAGCACTCCGGGGTGGGGCTGGGCCTCGCGATCGTCAAGAGCATCGCCGAGGCCCACGGCGGCACGCTCGCGCTCGCGGGTCGCGTCGACGGCGGCCTGCGCGTGGTCGTGCGCATTCCCGCCGCTCCCGTCTGACATCGGCGGCACGCGCCACGGCCTGTTGCGCGGCGCGGCGGTGTCGGCGAGGGTGGACGACATGACAGGCGTGACTCCCTTCCTCTGGTTCGACGACTCCGCCGAGGCCGCCGTCACGTTCTACACGTCGCTGATCCCCGACTCCGAGATCGTCGAGCTCGGCCGCTACCCCGATGAGGTGCCCGGCATGGGCGGCAAGGTCATGAACGTCCACTTCCGCCTGGGCGGCCGCGACTATTTCGGGATGGATGCGGGACCGCAGTTCCCGTTCACCGAGGCGGTGTCGCTGTACGTGTCATGTCGCGATCAGGCCGAGGTGGACCACTACTGGGACGCCCTCATCGCCGACGGCGGCGAGGAGCAGCCGTGCGGCTGGCTCAAGGACCGCTGGGGCCTGTCGTGGCAGATCATCCCCGATCGCCTGGTCGAGCTGATCCGCCACCCCGACCCCGAGATCGCTCACCGCGCCGTGCAGGCGATGCTGCGCATGCGCCGGATCGACCTGGCGACACTCGAGGCCGCTGTGGCCGACGGATGAGTCCCGACGTCCGGACGACGGCGATCGGATGCTGCATCCTGGCACTGCTCGCGGTCTCAGGGTGTGCGGCCCCGGCGCCGAGACCGGTTCCTCCGTCGGCGACCGCCTCCGTCGCTCCGTCTCCGTCCGGTACGGCGGAGACGGGGTTCTGGCGCGTCGACGACGACATCGCGACCCTGGCGTCCGGCTTGCGGTCGCCGTGGTCGGTCGTCCCGCTGGAAGGCGGCGGTGCCCTCATCTCCCAGCGCGACGACGGCGTCGTGCTGGAGCTCACGCCTGCGGGTGACCTGCGCACGGCGGGCGAGGTGGAGGGCGTCGTCTCCGGCGGAGAGTCGGGTCTGCACGGGCTCGCCCTGCTCGACGCGCCCGACGGACCGCTCCTCTACGCGTACTTCGGAGCAGCCGACGACAATCGTGTGGTGCGGATGCCGCTCGTCGGCGACCCCGGCGCGTTCCGGCTCGGAGACGCTGAAGTCCTGCTCGACGGCATCCCGAAAGCCGGCAATCACGACGGCGGACGTCTCGCGTTCGGGCCGGACGGGTTCCTCTACGTCACGACGGGGGATGCGGGCCGGCGTGAGACGGCTCAAGACCGTGATGCGCTGGGCGGCAAGATCCTGCGGCTGACACCTGACGGCGATGCTGCCCCGGGCAATCCCTGGGGCACCGCCGTATGGTCGATGGGCCACCGGAACGTGCAGGGCATCGCGTGGACCTCCGACGGCACGATGTGGGCGAGCGAGTTCGGGCAGAACACGTGGGACGAGCTCAACCGGATCGAGCCGGGCGCGAACTACGGCTGGCCGGTCGTGGAGGGGGTCGCGGGCCAGGCCGGCTATGCGGATCCCGTTGCCCAGTGGCCGACGAGCGAAGCGAGCCCCAGCGGCCTCGCCGCCGTCGGCGGGACGCTCTTCCTGGCAGGTCTGCGCGGCGAGCGACTGTGGCAGGTCGACACCGCCGACGGAGGGGTGGCAGGCGAGCCCGCCGCTGCGCTCACCGGCGAGTTCGGGCGCCTGCGCGACGTCGTCGCACTGCCTGACCGGTCGCTGTGGGTGCTGACGAACAACACCGACGGACGTGGCGATCCGGGCCCGCAGGACGATCTGCTGCTGCGCGTGCGCCTCGGACCGGCGTCCTGACGCGCGAGGCGGATGCGCGTCGGCACGCTACGGTGAGACCGTGAGCTCGCAGCCCCGCTGTCCGCATTGCCGCCACTTCGTCTACCTCGACACCCTGCGGTGTCCGAACTGCGAAGCCGAGATCGGCTATCACCTTCCCTCGCGCGAGTTCCAGGGGATCCGCCACGGTCAGACCGTCATCGACGGCGAGGTCTGGTACGCATGCTCGAACCGTGAGTGGGCCTGCAACTGGCTGGTGTGGGAGAACGCGCCCGCCGGACGCTGCTTCTCGTGCCGCCTCACGCGGCGACGCCCCGCCGCCGACGACACCGTGGCATTGGAGAAGCTCGCCAAGACCGAGGAGGCCAAGCGCCGGCTGCTGCTGCAGCTGGCCGATCTCGGACTCCCGATCGTCGGGTGGGACACCGAGCAGGGCGGGCTGGGCTTCGACCTGATCTCCAGCCTGTCGGACGGCAAACGCGTGACGATCGGGCACGCCAACGGGATCATCACGATCGATCTGGCCGAGAGTCTCGACGACCGTCGTGAAGCACTGCGTGTGAAGCTCGGCGAGCCCTACCGGACGATCCTCGGACACCTGCGTCACGAGGTGGGGCATTACTACCAGAATGTGCTGCTCACCGAGCCCGCATTGTGGGACCGCTGCCGGGAGCTGTTCGGCGACGAGCGCGCGAGCTACCGCGACGCCCTGCAGCGTCACTACAAGCTGGGCGCCCCTGCCGATTGGCACGAGTCCTTCATCTCGGAGTACGCGACGATGCACCCCTGGGAGGACTTCGCCGAGACCTTCGCGCATTATCTGCACATCACCGGGACGCTCCAGACGGCGGCGATCATCGGCATCCATCTCGACGCCTCCGTGACGAACCTCCGTGACACCGACGTCGTGCCCCTCGGCTCCTACGAGGACGCGCCCATCCAACGGCTCCTCACCGACTGGGAGTGGATGTCTCAGGGCTTCAACCGGATCAACCGGTCGATGGGCTTCGGCGATCTTTACCCGTTCACCATCGTGACGCCGGTGCGGCACAAGCTCGCGTTCATCCACGACATCGTGACGCGCGCGCCCCTCAGCCCGAGCGAGCAGTACGCGCTGGCCACCGCCGGGGACGTGGAGCGCGCATGAGCACCGGCGGCGCCGCCCCGCGCACTCCCGCCACCCATCGCGTCGAGAACCAGCCGCCATGGCGGGTCGACCTGGACGAGTACTCGGTGAACGCGCCGCTCGCGGAGGCGGTGCGCGCGTTCGGAGCGGCGTGGGCGGACGACGAGCTGCGCGAGACCGGCCGGCTCGTCGGCTCGGCCTCGTTCCAGAGCGACGCCGAGCGGGCGAACGTGCACAGCCCCGTCGCACGCGTCCACGATCGCTGGGGCAACCGCATCGACGAGGTGGAGTACGACCCGTCGTATCACCGGATCATCGGCGAGGCGGTCGCCCGCGGCGCCCACACCTCGGCGTGGGCCGATCCGCGCCCGGGCGCCGCCGTCGCCCGGGCAGCGACGTTCATGCTGTTCGCCCAGGTCGAGCCGGGCCATGCATGCCCCGTGTCGATGACGCACGCCGCGGTCGCCTCGATCGAGGGATCCCCGTGGATCGCCGACGAATGGATGCCGCGCCTGCTGTCGCGCGAGTACGACCCGCGTCTGCTCGGCCGGCACAAGCGCAGTGCGCTGGTGGGCATGGCGATGACCGAGAAGCAAGGCGGTTCGGACGTCCGCGCCGGAACGACGGTCGGCGAGGCGATGGGTGGGCACGCGTACGAGCTCACCGGACACAAGTGGTTCTGCTCGGCGCCGATGTCGGACGCATTCCTGGTGCTCGCCCAGACGCGCGACGGCGGCGTCGACGACGGCCTCACGTGCCTGTTCGTGCCCCGCGTCCTGCCGCACGAGGTGCGCAACGTGTTCCGCATCCAGCGGCTGAAAGACAAGGTGGGCAACCGCTCGAACGCGTCCTCCGAGGTCGAGTTCGACGGTACCGTCGGCTTCCTGCTGGGCGAACCGGGCCGCGGCGTGCGCACGATCATCGAGATGGTGCAGCGCACGCGCCTGGACTGCGTGCTGGGCACGGCCGCGGGCATGCGCCAGTCCGTGGCCGAGGCGGTGTGGCACGCACGCGGGCGTGCGGCGTTCGGCCGGCTGCTGGTGGATCAGCCGGCGATGACGTCGGTGCTGGCCGACCTCGCGCTCGAGTACGAGGCCGCGATGCTGACCGGGCTGCGGCTGGCGCAGCTCTTCGAGGCCGACGCCGCCGATCGCGACATAGCGCTGCGTCGCCTCGCCACACCGGTGTCGAAGTACTGGATCTGCAAGCGCGGCCCCCACCACGCGTACGAGGCGATGGAATGCCTGGGCGGCAACGGCTACACGGAGTCCTTCCCGCTCGGCCGCCGCTACCGGGAGCAACCCGTGATGGCGATCTGGGAGGGATCCGGCAACGTCATCGCGCTCGATGTGCTCCGGGCATTGACACGCGATCCCGACTCGGCCGCCGCCTTCGCGGACGAGCTGGCCAGCAGCGCCGGAGCATCCTCGCTCCTGGACTCCCACGTCGATCGCACACTGGCGCTTCTCCGGCGGCTGTCATCGGCTGACGCCGACGAGGCCGCCGCCCAGGCCCGCCGGCTCGCCGAGGGACTCGCGCTCGCGTTCCAGGCGTCGCTCATGCTCCGCCACGCGCCCACGCCCGATGCCGAGGCGTTCATCGGCGCACGACTCGGCGAAGACCGCGGCGCGCAGTACGGGGTGCTCCCCACCGGGACGGATGCCGCGGCGATCGTCGCCCGTCACTGAGGGTGGCACGACACCGCGCAGTGCAGACCTCGCGGGCGTCGCGGCGTCACGCGGCCTACCCTGAAGGAGTGAGGTCGTCGCGCCGGATGTGGCCGGGTGCTGCGGCGGCGCTGGCCGTCGCCGCGATCACGCTCGCCCTCGGCGCGCCTGCCGCGTCGGCGTCGCGCCCGGCAGGTGCCGTGGCACGACCTGCCACGGACGCAGCAGTCGAGGAAGACGCGCGCGAGCTCGTCCGTGCGATGAGCATTCGCGAGCAGGCGGCGAGCGTCGTCATGGGGCATGTGCCGACGACCGATCCCGCCGCGCTGCAGGCGTACATGCAGTCCACCGGCATCGGCGGGTTCCTCCTGATGGGCGCCAACATCCCCGGCGACGAGGCCTCGTTGCGCGCCGTCACGGCCGCGCTCACCGTCGATCCCGCACTTCCGCCGCTCCTCGCCGTCGACCAGGAGGGCGGCGACGTCTCACGCCTGCCCTGGGACGACTTCCCGTCCGCCCTGACCCTCAAGGGCGCGCCGCCGGAAGCGGTCGAGGACGCATTCGCCGGCCGCGCGGCGCTCGTGCGCCGTGCTGGTATCGGCGTCAACTTCGGGATCGTCGCCGACGAGACGGACGACCCGCGGTCGTTCATCTACCGCCGTGTGCTCGGCACCACGCCCGATGCGGCCGCCACGAGCGTCGCCGCCGCGGTCCGCGGTGAAAGCGATGTCGTCGCCTCGACGCTCAAGCACTTCCCGGGGCACGGGGTCACCGAGGCCGACTCCCACGCCACGATCCCGGCCACGTCGCTGCCCTTCGACCAGTGGCGGCAGACCGCCGCCGTGCCCTTCGCCGCGGGAATCGCCACAGACGCGCCCGTGCTCATGTTCGGGCATCTCGCCTACACGGCCGTCGATCCGGCGCCGGCGAGCCTGTCGCCCGAGTGGCATCGCATCGCCCGCGAGGACCTCGGCTTCACCGGCGTCTCGGTGACCGACGACCTGGGCATGCTGCAGGCATCAGGCGACCCGCAGTACGCCGATCCGTCCGTCAACGCGGTCGCGGCGCTCGCCGCGGGCAACGATCTCGTACTGACGGTCGTGTCGTCCACACCCGAGACCGCGCCGCGCATCGTGGACGCGGTGGTCGCCGCGGTCGAGACGGGCACGCTGCCCGCGGCGCGCCTCGAAGAGGCTGCGACCCGCGTCGCGGCCCTCCGTCTGCACCTCGCTGCGCAGGGGCAGGCGCTGCTGCCGTGCCCGGAGTGCACGCCCGCCGGCTGAGCGTCGCGAGGACCTGGCGGCGGCTCAGGCGTCGACGATCGCCAGCAGCCGCGAACGCAGCATCTGGCCGCGCACGGCGAAGCCGCGCTGCGCGCGCACGTAGGCGGCCTTGCCCACTGCGGTCTCGATGCGGACCGGCTCATAGCCCCAGTCCGCGAGGTCGTACGGCGAGGCCTTCATGTCGAGCTCGCGGATGTCGCGGGCGAGTTCGAACGCATCCAGCAACAGCTCTCCGGGCACGAGCGGACCGAGCTTGACCGCCCATTTGTACAGGTCCATCCCGGCGTGCAGGCAGCCCGGCTGCTCCAGCGCGGCCTGCTGCTGGCGCGTCGGCGTCTCTCGATTGCGCGGCACGGCGTCCGGTGTGAAGAACCGGAACGCGTCGAAGTGCGTGCAGCGCAGATCGTGCGCCTCGACGACGGCGTCGGTGCCGTCGCGACCCAGCCGCAGCGGGACGGGATGCCGGTGCTCGCGCTGCCGGTAGACCATGGCCCACTCGTGCAGACCGAAGCAGCCGAAGCCAGGCGCTCGGCCTGCCGTCGCGCGCACGATGCTCCCGATGTTCGCGATCAGCACGCGACGGTCATCGCGGAACGCGGCGCCGTCGACGACGAGTGAACCCGGCGTCGTGCCCGGTGCGTACCAGCGCCAGTCCGCGCGGGCGTCGGTCGCGGCATCCCGAAGCTCGATGTCCTCGCCCGGATGCCAGCGATGCAGGACGGCGGGCTTGTACGAGTAGTAGGTGAACAGGAAGTCCTCGACGGGGTGCGGCTCGTGCCGGGCGGCGCGTTCGCGATGCGCGCGCGTGAGCCCGTGCGCACGCGCGGTGTGCGCACGTTCGCGCTCGCGCCAGGTCTCGGCGGCGAGCACCGCCGGAGCCGGGCGAGCGATCGTCACCGTTCGAGGATACGCGGGGCGCGGGCACCCGCCCGGTCAGTCGTCGACGGGCTCGATCAGCTCGGGAGAATTGTTGCGGACGTTGCCGACCGCCTTGGAGACGACGTGGTCGTCGAGGGTCTCGGCGAGAGCCGGCGCCGCGTCGATCGCGGCGTCGAGCACGTCGCGCACGTTGTCTGTCGTGGGATCGAGCCACGCGTCCGCGTGATCAGGGTCGAGGAACAGCGGCATGCGGTCATGGATCGAGCCGAGGTGACCGATCGCGTCCCGCGTGAGGATCGTGAAGCTGAGCAGCCATCTCTCGGGGTCGTCGTCGCCCTTCGTCTTGTCGCGCCACCACTCGTACAGCCCGGCCAGGAACAGGGGCTCACCGTCTGCAGGGTGGATGTAGTGGGGCGTCTTGACGCCGTCGACCGTCTTCCACTCGTAGTAGCCCGACGTCGGCACCACCGCTCGCCGCTTCTCGAGCGCGCTGCGGAACATCGGCTTGTCTTCGAGCTCTTCGGCTCGCGCGTTGAAGGCACGGACGCCCACCTTGGTGTCCTTCGCCCACGAGGGCACGAGGCCCCAGCGCGCAGACTCCAGACGCCTCGTCGGCGGCTCGGTCTTGGCCGAATCGAGCACGATCGCCGCACGATCGGTAGGCGCGACGTTGTACGACGGTTCGGGCAGATCATCGCCCTCGACATCGACGCGCAGCACGCCGACGAGATCGGATCCGGCACTGGCCACCACGAAGCGTCCGCACATGCTGTCAGCCTACGCGCGGGGTCCGACGTCGGGCCGGTGGTCAGGGCTGAGCGGTGCGCACGACGCCGACGTCTTCGAGGCGCTCCAGCAGGCCCGCACCGTCGTTGTCGCTCACCCAGGGAACTTCGGCGGCGGCGTGGTCGTTCACCGCGGTGCGTCCGCCCGCCAGCACGGCCTCGGCGGGGGACAGCCGGCGGATGGCGACGGCGACCACCTGGGTCG
This sequence comes from Microbacterium helvum, assembly GCF_014779795.1. Taxonomy (GTDB): domain Bacteria; phylum Actinomycetota; class Actinomycetes; order Actinomycetales; family Microbacteriaceae; genus Microbacterium; species Microbacterium helvum. Next base: position 451,743 of record NZ_JACXZS010000002.1, on the reverse strand, counting down.
GATGCTCGTCGGTGAACGTCGTGTAGATCGCGTCGTCGTGCTGGCCGTCGTCGCCGATGAGCAGCCAGCGCACCTGCGGGAACTCCTGCGCGAGCCGTCGCAGATTGGAGAGCTTGTGCGCCCTGCCGCTGCGGAACCAGCGGTCGTGCGTGGGTCCCCAGTCGGTCAGCAGCATCGCCCCCGGCGGGAAGACGTGACGACCGAGGAACCGCATGAGCGTCGGCGCGATGTTCCAGGCGCCGGTCGAGAGGTAGATGAGCGGCGCGCCGGGGTTCTCGCGCACCACGCGCTCCATGAGCACCGCCATGCCGGGAACGGGCTGACGCGCGTGCTCGTCGACGACGAACGAGTTCCACGCCGCCAGGAGCGGGCGGGGGAGAGCGGTCACCATGACCGTGTCGTCGACGTCGGACACGACGCCGAAGCGGACCTCGGGCGACACGATGAAGGCGCGCGTCTCGACGGGGTCTCCGCCCTCGACCGACATCGTGAACGTCTGCCAGCCGGGCTCGAGCTGCGCGGGGATGCGGGTGTCGATCACCCCGCCGCGGTCGGCGACGACCTCATGCGCGACCCCGCCGATCGTCACCGTGACCTGCGCGTACCCGATGGGCACGGCCACGAAGCTGCGCCAGCCGCGGACACTGGCGTACTCGCCTTCGCCCACCGGCTTGACCGGCGGCACGATCATCACGCGGCCGAGGACGCGCACCCAGTCGGGGGCGCCGTACCCGGGGAAGGGCAGAACCGTGGGGGTCTGGCCGCGACGGCGGGCGCGGCGTTCGCGCCACGCGTGGAACCGGTACTCCAGACGAGCGAGCCACAGGACTTTGGCGCGCGCGGAAGACGTGTCGGTTTCGGGCATCGCCCTCAGTCTTTCACGTCCGGCCCCGCGGCTTCGGCCGCACCGTCCGTCGAGGCGTCGTGCTCGAGGTGCTTGCGCTCGCTGCGCTCGATGATCTTCTTCGCGACGAACACGAGCAGCAGGAACGCCACGATCACCGCGACGAAGATGTAGCCGGCGTAGTGCAGCTGGTCCGCGAGCTCGCGGTAGGTGCCGGCCGCCGCGGCGGCCACCGAGATGTAGAGGGTGGACCAGATCACGCATGCCGGGATCGTCCAGGCGAGGAACCGGCGGTACGAATAGCCACTCATGCCGACCGTGAGAGGCACCAGCGAGTGCAGCACCGGCAGGAATCGGGAGAGGAAGATGGCAGGGCCCCCGCGTCTCTGCAGGTATCGCTCCGACCGCTGCCAGTGTTCCTCGCCGATGCGGCGCCCGAGGCGGGAATGACGGATGCGCGGGCCGAGGACCCGGCCCAGCCAGAACCCGATGCTCTCGCCGGCGATCGCGCCCGCGACCACCGCCACACCGAGGAGGATGCCCTCGATCGGCGTCGACACGGCCGTCGCGGCCACGATGACCACGGTGTCGCCCGGGATCACGAGGCCGATCAGCACACTCGTCTCGAGCATGATCGCGACGCCGGCGAGGATCGTCCTGACCAGTGGGTCGACGCTCTGCACGGCGTCGAGGAGCCACGTCAGGAACTCGTTCACGGCACGAGCCTAGAGGCCTTGCCGTCCCTCTAACCTGGGAACATGTCGGAGGCTCTCGTCGCGGTCGGCCTGCCCGGGTGGACCGATCCGGCAGACGTGTTCGCCGCGCTCTTCGCCGATGCGCCGCACGTGTTCTGGCTGGATGCCGGACCGCACGCCGCGGCGGGGCACAGCTGGATGGGGACCGGGGTGCCCGACGATCCGGAGCGCGTGCGTGCGACCGCGGCGGCACCGCGGGTGGGCGCGCGCTTCGGCAGCGGCTGGGTCGGATGGGCGGGCTACGACGACGCCGCGGCCGGCGCGGGAGCCGCGGCACCGTTCGGCGACACAGAGGCCCCCTCCCAGCTGTGGCTGCGCGCGGACCAGGTCGTCGCGTTCGATCACGCTGCTCGTCGGGTCACCGTCCACGCCGCGCCTGAGCCCGCGGCGGCTCTCGCCGCGGCGATCGCCGGCGTGACCGCATCCGTCCGCCCCTCACTCGCCCCGCAGACGGCCGATCTCGGAAACGCGCGCGCGCGGCACACGCCCCACGAGTACGCGGCGCTCATCGAGAGCTGCCGCGCATCCATCCGCGACGGTGACGCGTATCAGCTGTGCCTGACGACGCGCTTCGGGGTCGAGGCATCCGTCGACGCGGTCGCCGTCTACGCGCGGCTGCGCGGCGCGACGCCCGCTCATCACGGAGGGTTCATCCGCTCCGGCGAGGTGGCGCTGCTGAGCGCGAGTCCCGAGCAGTTCCTCGAGGTGACCGGCGAGCCGGACGGGCCGGTCGTGCGCACGCGCCCCATCAAGGGGACGAGGCCGCGCGGAGCGGATGCCGCCGCCGACGCCGCCCTCGCCGCCGAGCTGCGCGCGAACGAGAAGGAGCGCGCCGAGAACGTCATGATCGTCGACCTCATGCGCAACGACCTCTCGCGCGTGTGCGCGGCCGGGACGGTCGGCGTGGACGCACTGCTCGAGGTGGAGACGTATCCGGCGGTGCACCAGCTCGTGAGCACGGTCTCTGGACGACTCCTGCCGCGCACCACGGTGGGCGAGCTGCTGGACGCGACCTTCCCCGCCGGATCGATGACCGGCGCACCGAAGCTCTCGGCGATGACGATCCTCCATCGGCTCGAGCGGGCGCCCCGCGGCGTGTTCGCCGGCTGCTTCGGCTGGGTGGGCGACGACGGCGCCCTCGACCTCGCGATGGTGATCCGCTCGATCGTCGTGCACCCGTCCGGTGCGTACGTCGGCGCAGGAGGAGGCATCACGTGGCGATCGGATGCCGCGGCCGAGGTCGCCGAGGTCGGCCTCAAGGCCCGCGGGCCGCTCGCCGCGCTCGGCGCGACGCTTCCGCCGGGCTGGTGACCCGACCGGTCCGCTAACCTGGAAGATGCGCTGGCCGGCGCGTTCTGCGTCGTGCCCGCCTTCAGGCCTCCCAGGATTGGTACTTCTCCGTGAGTCAGACCATGTCTACCGACACCACGTCGCCCGCCGATGGCTACGACGCGTACGCCGTCCAGCAGAAGTGGCAGGCGCGCTGGGCCGAGGCCGACCCGTTCCGCGCGGGCGGCAAGGACGACACGCGCCCGCGCAAGTACGTGCTCGGCATGTTCCCCTACCCCTCCGGCGACCTGCACATGGGGCACGCCGAGAACTACGCCTACGTCGACGTCGTCGCACGATTCTGGCGTCACCGCGGCTACAACGTCCTCAACCCGATCGGGTGGGACTCGTTCGGGCTCCCGGCCGAGAACGCGGCGATCAAGGGCGGCGCCGGCTCCGACCCTCGCGAGTGGACCTACGCGAACATCGAGCAGCACAAGAAGAGCTTCCGCGAGTACGGCTCCTCGTACGACTGGTCGCGCATCCTGCACACCAGCGACCCCGAGTACTACCGCTGGAACCAGTGGCTGTTCCAGCGCCTCTACGAGCGCGGCCTGGCGTATCGCAAGGCGAGCCCCGTCAACTGGTGCCCGAACGATCAGACCGTGCTCGCGAACGAGCAGGTCGTCGACGGCCACTGCGAGCGGTGCGGCGCCGAAGTGGTCAAGAAGAACCTGACGCAGTGGTACTTCAAGATCACCGATTACGCCGACCGGCTGCTCGACGACCTGAACCAGCTCGAGGGCTTCTGGCCGCAGAAGGTGCTGCGCATGCAGCGTAACTGGATCGGCCGCTCGATCGGGGCCGACATCGACTTCGAGATCGAGGGCCGTGCCGAGAAGGTGACCGTCTTCTCGACGCGCCCCGACACGCTGCACGGCGCGACGTTCATGGTCGTGGCCCCCGACAGCGACCTGGCCGCGGAGCTGGCCGCCGGCTCGACGGCCGAGGTGCGCATGCGCTTCCAGGACTACCTCGAGACCGTGCAGCGTGAGAGCGACATCGAGCGCCAGTCCACCGATCGCCCGAAGACGGGCGTGTTCCTCGACCGCTTCGCGATCAACCCGGTGAACGGCGACCGCCTGCCGATCTGGGCGGCCGATTACGTGCTCGCCGACTACGGGCACGGCGCCGTCATGGCGGTGCCGGCGCACGATCAGCGCGACCTGGACTTCGCCCGCGCGTTCGACCTGCCTGTGAAGGTGGTCGTCGACACGACGGCATCCATCACCGGCGCGATCCCGGTGATCGAGCTCGACGACGAGGGCGTGCCGCTCGATCCCGGTCCTTCCGAGGCCCTGGCCGACGTGGACCCGGCCAGGACCGGCATCGCGCTGACCGGCGAGGGCCGCCTGATCAACTCCGGCGCCCTCGACGGACTGTCCAAGCGCAACGCGATCGCGCGCATGATCGAGCAGCTCGAGGCGGCCGGCACGGGCCGCGCTGCGAAGTCGTACCGCCTGCGGGACTGGCTGATCTCGCGTCAGCGCTTCTGGGGCACGCCGATCCCGATGATCCACACGCAGGACGGTCGCATCGTCCCCGTGCCCGACGACCAGCTGCCGCTGGAGCTGCCCGACGCCCGAGGGCTGGACCTGAAGCCCAAGGGCACGTCGCCGCTGGGCGGCGCGACCGAGTGGATGCAGACCGTCGACCCCGAGACCGGCGAGCCCGCGCTGCGCGATCCCGACACGATGGACACGTTCGTCGACAGCTCGTGGTACTTCCTGCGCTTCCTCGCGCCGAACGACCCGACGCAGGCCTTCCCGTCGGCCGAAGCCGACCGCTGGGCGCCCGTCGACTCTTACATCGGCGGCGTCGAGCACGCGATCCTCCACCTGCTGTACGCGCGCTTCATCACGAAGGTCCTGTTCGACATGGGGCTCATCGACTTCACCGAGCCGTTCTCGAGCCTCATCAACCAGGGCATGGTGCTGCTGGGCGGGTCGAAGATGTCGAAGTCGAAGGGCAACCTGGTCGAGTTCGCGTCGAGCATGGTCGACCCCGGCGCCGACGCCTCGCGCGTCGCGATGGTGTTCGCCGGACCCGTCGAGGACGACATCAACTGGGAGGACGTGTCGACGACCGGCGCCCAGAAGTTCCTCGCCCGCGCCTGGCGCGTCGCGAACGACGTCTCGAGCGCGCCCGACGTGGTGTGGGCCGACGGCGACGAGGCGCTGCGCCGCGTGACGCACCGTCTGCTCGCCGATGCCCCCGGACTGGTCGAGCAGACGAAGTTCAACGTGGTCGTCGCCCGCCTCATGGAGCTCGTCAACGCCACCCGCAAGGTGATCGACTCGGGCGCCGGCCCCGCCGACCCCGCCGTGCGCGAGGCTGCGGAAGTCACCGCTATGGTCCTCGACCTGTTCGCCCCGCACACCGCGGAGGAGATGTGGGAGATCCTCGGCTATGAGGGCTTCGTGGGCCTGGTGCCGTGGCGCACCGCCGACCCGACGCTGCTGGTCGAGGAGCGCGTGACGGCCGTCGTGCAGGTCGACGGCAAGGTGCGCGGCACGCTGCAGGTGTCGGCCCGCATCGACGCCGCCGAGCTCGAGCGTCTCGCGCGCGCCGACGAGAAGGTCGTGCGATCGCTCGGCGACCGCGAGATCGTGCGTGCCGTCGTGCGTCCGCCCAAGGTCGTGAGTTTCTCGACGAAGTGATGCGCTGAACCGAGGGATGCCGTACCCGCACCTCGCGGGTACGGCATCCCTCGTTCTGCCGTCGGCTGGCTCACTCCGCGGGCGTCAGCACCAGGTAGTCCAGATTGAAGCCGGACGTGACAGCAAGGAGTGCGACCGTCTGCACACCCGCTCCGAGGGTGACCGTGGTGCGGGTGGGCACGAATGACGCCCAGCCGCCGGTGACCGGCACCGACACGCTGCCGAGCGTGGTGCCGGCCGCATCCGTCAGGGCGACCGCGTCGGCGATCGCCGCACCGCCGCCGTTCGCGACGCCGACCTCGAGGCTGTAGGTGCCCGCCACCGGGACGTCGATCAGGAAGCTCAGCGTGTTGCCCGTCGCGATCCAGCCGACATTCCGGCCGCCGGATGCCGATGCGTTGCTCTCGACCATCTGCGCCCCGTCGGCCCAGCCGGTCTGGGTGACGAAGTCCTCCGCCTCCAGTCGCGTGCCGATCGGGACCGGCGCCGGCTCCACGACGAGCGCGAGCGACACCGTCGCGGATTCGATGCCGTCCGTCACCGTGAAGGTCGGTGTGAAAAGGCCCGCTTTGGACGGCGTGATCGTCACCACGCCCGTCTGGGCGTCGACCGAGACGCCGTCGGGCAGTTCGGTGCCGTAGTACAGGAGCCGATCGCCGTCGCGGTCCGAGGCCTGGAGGCGGACCGTCGCGGTGGAGTTCTGCGCCACCGACAGGTCGCCGAGCGGCGCCAGGGTCGGGGCGCTGTCGTGACCGTTCGGCGTCTTGCCGCGCCACTGGAACGTCGCGACGCTCGCCGCGGGGATCTCGGCGGTGAAGCTCTGCCCGGTCAGCGCGAAGCGCACCGTGGTCGCGGCGCCGGTGTTCTGGACGATCGCGGTGAAGACGTCCTTGTCGTCGCGGAACACGGCGGTGTCGAGGTCGCCCGGCGAGCTGGACTGCACGCGGACGTCATCGGTGTCGAGGTAGCGTGCGATCTGCCCGAACCCGCTGATCTCCGTCTCGCGGTACGTCGCGGTGCCGGTGTCGATGTGCGCGGTGACGAGCCGGTTCTTCCACTTCGACGTTCGTGCGACCTCGTCCCAGTCGACGTTGTTGTCGCGCTTGTCGGTCCAGTGCAGCGTGCCGCCGTCCTGGTCGGTGATCTGCGCCCACATGACGTACGAGTCGACGTTGAGGTGCAGGTAGTCCAGGACCGTCGACAGCGAGACATCGCTGGTCTCGGTCATGTGCACCGGCAGCCCGGTCTCGCGGTTGGCGTCACGCATCACTGACGGGCTGCCCCAGTACGGGTGGAAGGCGATGCCGTCCGCCGCGTCGAGCACCTGAGCACCGGTGATGGACCCGTCGGCCGCGTCTTCGAAGACGCGGTAGTAGTTCTTGGTCTCGGTGCTGTTCGGATCGCGCCAGTCCCAGAAGTTGAAGTCGTGCATCCACAGCTCGGTCGAGAGCTCTGCCGCGGAGAACTCGCGCTTGATCGCGAGTGCGAGCTTCTGCTGCTGAGGGATCGAGATGTCCATCGCGGGGTACACGACGTCCATGCCCGGCTCGTTCAGCAGCGTGATGGCATCGATGGGGATGCCCTGCGCGCCGTATGCCTGGATGAACTTGACGTAGTAGCGGGCGAAGACGTCGATGGCGTCGTCCCGCAGCCGGCTCGCCTGTACGAAGCCCGATCCGTTCGGGTTGGGCTCGACAAAGCCCGTGAACGTGTTCGACGTCGTCATCCAGGCAGGAGCGCTCCACGCCGACCCGAAGAACCGCGCGTCGGGGTTGTACTCCTGGATGAGCTTGATGGTCTCGACGATGTGCAGGTCGATGTCGCGCTGGATCGAGAAGTGTTCGAGACCGAAGTCCTCGGTCACGCCTGCAGGCAGATCGTCGTACGACCAGAACGGAAGGTGGGCGATGAGGTCAGGGCTTCCGATGGGAATGCGGAACAGGTCCATGCCCGCCCCGTCGGTCGGGCTGACGAGATGCTCGATGACCGAGCGGCGCTCGGCCTCGGACAGCTGGAACAGGTTCGCCACGGCGGTCTCGTCGATCGAGATGCCGATCCCGCGATATCGCTGGAACGACTGCGACGTGTCGACGACGATCGTCTCGTCGACCGGCGACGGTGAGGCATCCTTCCCGTTCTTCTTGGTCTTCTCGACGACGGCGGCGGGCAGCGGCTGCCACTGCACGGAGCCGTCGGTGAGAGACGAGTACGTCCCGGTCGCGAGGTGGGGCGGCGGCGCCGCGGCTGCGACGGAGGACGTCGTGGGCGCCAGCAGGAGTGCGCCGGCGACCGCCGCGCACGCGGACAGCGATCCTGCTCGCAGTCGACGCCGACGGGACGATGTGGGGAATGGCATGTCGGTCCTTTCGCGGAACGGCGACGTTCCGCCTGAAACAGAATGAAACAGCGCCTCGGCGATGAGGCCCAGGCACGGTGGCATCGAGCGTGGGCTATCGTCAAGGGCTGACAGTTTTGTTTCCCAAGTTTCAAAGACGGTGATCCGATGGGGCGTCCCCGCTCGAGTACGCCGACGGTGCGCATGATCGCCGAGCACGCCGGTGTCTCGCCGGCCACCGTGTCGCGCGTCATCAACGGCGCCCGCTCGGTCTCGCCCGAGGTCGCCTCGCTCGTGCGCGCGGCGATCGACGCTCTCGGCGGCACCGGGCCCACCCCACGGACGCGGGATCCGCGCCCGATCGCAGACCGCGTGGTCTTCGTCCGGTGCCCCTACGTCCTGACGGACTACTTCGGCTTCATCGTGTCGGGGATCGCCGAGGAGCTGCGAGGGAGCGGCTGGCGAGTCGAATTGGATGCCGGCAACACCGCCCAGAGCGGGCATCCGCTCTTCGCCCTGACGCAGCGACCGGAGGTGGCGGGGGCGATCACGGTGCTGCCGACCGAATCCCCGGCGGAACTCGCGCACGTCGCCGCGCGCATGCCCCTCGTGGTCGTCGATCCTCGGGAACGGCTGCCGGCCGGGATCGCCACGATCGGTGTCAATCACGCCGCGGCGTCCCGGGAACTGGCCGAGCATCTGGTCGCCCTCGGGCATCGCCGCATCGGGGTCATCGTCGGGCCGCGCGAGTGGAGCGTGTCGACGGCGCGGCGCGCCGGCGTCCGTGCCGCACTCGCCGACGTCGGCATCCTCCACGAGGACGCGCTCGTACGCTCGATCGACCCCACGTTCGAGCGCGGTGTCGCGGCGGCTCAGGAACTGCTCTCCGCGCCCGATCCGCCGACCGCACTGATGTGCTTCAACGACAAGGTGGCCACCGGCGCACTGCGCGCGGCATCCGACCTCGGGCTGCGTGTGCCGAAGGACCTGTCGCTCACCGGTTTCGACGACCTCGATGTCGGCCACGTGACGCAGCCGCGCCTCACGACGGTGCGTCAGCCCCTCGACGAGATGGGCCGACTCGCGGTCCTGCTGCTGTCCACCCTCATCGACGGCCGCATGCCACGGACCCCCACCGTCGAACTGTCGACGCAGGTGCTGCTGCGCGAGAGCACCGGATCGGCTCCACGACGGCGGACGACTCCCACCCGCGGCGGCCCGGAGGAGGCGACCGCGCGGGAGTGACCCCCAGCGAGCGTCCTCCACAGCGCCCGCACCGACTGAGGTGTCCACAGAAGCGGGTTCTGCGGACAGCCGGCGGCGTCCAGCCGCCTAGCGTGGCGACGTGACACGCGGTGAGCACCCGGCCAGCCCGGACGAGGGGGATGCCGCATCCCCTCGCCGACGGCTCGGCATCGGCGCTGTCGTGGTCCTGGTGATCGCCGCGCTCGTCGTCACGGTCGGCATCGGCATCGTGCGCGGTGCGGTGACACCCACCGACGAGGTCGTGGTGGAGCCCACTGCGACGGGGGTGACGGCCCGCACGGCGGACCTCTACGTGCACGTGTCGGGTGCCGTGCGGACCCCGGGACTCTATGTGCTGCCGGCCGGCTCCCGTGTGGTCGACGCGATCGCGGCCGCGGGCGGGTTCGCCGAGGATGCGGATCGAGACGCCGTGAACCTCGCCCGCGCCGTCCAGGACGGCGAGCAGCTTCCCGTCCCGCGTCTCGGCGAGACGGCGGCCGCTCCGGGTGGCGCGCCCGTGGCCTCCGACGGCCGCGTCAACCTCAACACGGCAGACGCATCGCAGCTGGAGGAGCTGCCCCGCATCGGCCCGGCCCTTGCCGAGCGCATCATCGCGTGGCGCGACGACAACGGCCGCTTCACGAGCGTGGAGGACCTGCTGGCGGTGCCCGGCATCGGCGACAAGATGCTCGAGTCGCTCCGCGACCTGGTGACGGTGTGACGTGCGGCGCTCCCGAGGGCTGCGGCTGGTTCCCGTCGCCGCGGCGGCATGGGTCATCGCGGCGGTCGCGATCCACCTGCCGTCCACGGCGGCCGGACTCGCGGTGGCGCTGTGGATCGCGGTCGCGCTGGCGATCGGCGTCACGTTCGCGATAGGCCGACGAGGGATGCCGCACCGCGGCGTGGCCGCTCCACTGCTCGTCCTCGTGCTGTCGCTGGCGGCCGCCGCCGCTTCGGCATCGCATGTCGCGCTGGCGCAGCCTGCGCGCACCCAGGTCTCCGCACAGGCGCTGGACGGCGGCCGCGCGGTCGACGTGGACGCGACCGTCGTGGGCAAGGTGGAACGACGGGCCGACGGATCGTTGGCGTTCGACGCTCACGCGACGCTGTTCACGACCGGGCGCGCTGCGCAGGACGCCGGCGTCGAGATCGTGGTGCGGGTCGACGCGCACGATGTGGATCGACCAGACGCACTCGACGTCGGCTCCCGCATCGTCGCGCGGGGCACGGCGCGGCCCGCGCACGCGGGGGAACGGGCGGTCCTCACGGTCTGGGCGTCGCGCGGCGTCGACGTGATGAGCGCACCGACGGGCGCCGCCGCGGCGACGGCGGCACTGCGCCAGGGCCTCGTGCGGGCGGTCTCGGGCCTGCCGGGCGCAGGCGCCGGTCTCGTGCCCGGCCTCGCCGTGGGCGACACGTCGGCGGTGACACCCGAGCTCGACGCGGCCATGAAAGCCTCGTCGCTCTCGCATCTCACCGCCGTCTCAGGCGCCAACTGCGCGCTCGTCGTGGGGATCGCCTTCGCCGTCGCCGCGCTCCTGGGCGCCTCACGTGCCGGGCGCGTGTGTGTCGGGATGGCGGTGCTCGTCGGGTTCGTCGTGCTGGTGACACCGGAGCCGAGCGTGATCCGCGCCGCCGTCATGGCGGCCATCGCGATGCTCGCGGTGCTGCAGGGACGCACGGCTGCGGGCACGGCGGTCCTCGCCCTGTCGGTGGCGGTGCTGCTCATCACCGACCCCTGGCTGGCGGCATCCCTCGGCTTCGCTCTGTCGGTGGCCGCCACCGGCGCCCTCCTGCTGTTCGCGCGACCGCTCGCGAGCGGCCTCGGGCGCGTCATGCCGCGCGCCCTGGCGCTCGCACTTTCGATCCCGCTCGCCGCTCAGCTCGCGTGCGGACCCCTGCTTGTGCTGATCGAGCCGACGATCCCGCTGTACGGGGTGCTCGCCAATCTGCTGGCCGAACCGGCGGCCCCCGCCGCGACCGTCCTCGGGCTCGCTGCGTGCCTCGCCCTGCCGTTCCCGTGGCTGCAGTCAGGACTCGCCGCGCTCGCGTGGCTGCCGGCATCGTGGATCGCTGCGACCGCGCACACGGTCTCGACACTGCCGGCCGAGGCACTGCCGTGGCTCGAGGGCTGGCCAGGCGCCGTCGCGCTCGCGGTCGTCGGCGCTGCCGTGGGCGCGGCGATCGTGCTCCCTCGCCGAGGTGGCCGGTGGCGTCGCCGCGCACGCACGATGTCGATCGTGCTCGTGGCCGTACTCGCGGGCGTCGGGCTCGGATCGAGTGCGCTCTCGTCGGTCGCCGGCCGGTGGACGCTGCCGTCGCAGTGGAGCGTCCTCGCGTGCGACGTAGGACAGGGCGATGCCGTCCTGCTGCGCTCTGCCGGCATGGTGGCGCTCGTCGACACCGGCCCTGATCCGGCACCGCTGGCGGCGTGCCTCGACCGTGTCGGTGTGGCGAGGATCGACCTGCTCGTCCTGACCCACTCGGATCTCGATCACATCGGCGGTGTGGCCGCGGTGCTCGGACGCGTGGGCCTGGTGCTGCACGGTCCCGGCGACGCGCCCGGCAACGCCGCCGTGCGCACGCTCACGTCTGCCGGCGCGAGCGAGGCGACGGCGTCCACGGGCATGTCGGGGGCGCTCGGCGACGCGCGCTGGCGCGTGCTCTGGCCGCGGCCGGACGATCGCGCCTTCCCCGCCGGCAACGACGCGAGCGTCGTCATCGACGTGCGGGGAGGCGGCATCCCGCCGACGCTGCTGCTCGGGGACCTCTCCGCATCGCCGCAGCGCGCGCTGACCGCCGCCGGCGGCCTCGACCCGCCGTACGCGATCGTCAAGGTCGCCCACCACGGGAGCGCGGATCAGGACGCCGGGCTGTACGTCGCCGCGCGGCCTGGCGTCGCGCTGGTGACGGTGGGCACGGGCAACGACTACGGGCATCCGCGTGACGAGACTCTCGCGATGCTCGCCGATGTCAGGGCGCACATCGTGCGCACTGACCAGGAGGGCATCATCGCGCTGTGGAGCGGCGACCCGGGCGTGGTCGTGTGGCGTGAGCGCGGGGGCTGACGAGCCGATGACGAGCGGCCGATGTCGCCGGCCTCGGTAGGCTGGGTGCATGGCATCATCCGCGCGTCGACCCGCCGCCAAGGCTCCGCGCAGCGCCATCCCGCAGCTGTCATGGCGCGCGCCGCAGCCTGCACCGGTGGTGCTGGTGTCGGGCCCTGAAGAGGTGTGCGCGGAGCGCGCCATCGCCGGAGTGCGCGACTATCTGCGCGCTGAGGACCCGACTCTCGAGGTCACCGACCTGCGTGCCGACGACTACGCCGCCGGCACGCTGCTGTCGGTCACGTCGCCGTCGCTGTTCGGTGAGCCGCGCCTCGTGCGGGTCAGCGGCGTCGAGAAGTGCTCCGACACCTTCCTCGCCGAGGCGGTGTCGTACCTCGCCGCGCCGCAGGACGGCGCGACCGTGGTCCTCCGCCACACCGGCGCGAGCGTCCGCGGCAAGAAGCTGCTCGACGCCATCCGCGCCGGCCAGGGGTCAGGCGTCGAGATCGCCTGCCCCGCGATCAAGCGCGACTCCGACCGGTACGACTTCGCCGCGGGGGAGTTCCAGGCCGCCAAGAAGCGCATCGCCCCGCCGGCACTGCGTGCGCTGGTGTCGGCTTTCAGCGACGATCTGACCGAACTCGCCGCCGCCTGCCAGCAGCTGATCGCCGACGTCCCGGGCGACATCACCGAGCAGGTCGTCGAGCGCTACTACGGCGGCCGTGTCGAGACCTCGGCGTTCACCGTCGCCGACACCGCCATCGCCGGCCGCTACGGCGAGGCGCTCATCGCGCTGCGCCATGCGCTGGCCTCCGGCGCCGACCCGGTGCCCCTCGTCGCCGCCGTCGCCATGAAGCTCCGGTCGATGGCACGCGTCGCCGGCACCAGGGAATCGTCGGCCGCACTCGCGGCCCGGCTGGGGATGAAGGACTGGCAGATCGACCGCGCGCGTCGTGATCTCGTCGGCTGGAACGAAGAGAGCCTCGGCCGTGCGATCCAGGCGACGGCGCGCGCGGATGCCGAGGTCAAGGGCGGCTCGCGCGACGCGGTGTTCGCGCTCGAGCGCATGATCACCGTGATCGCCACCCGCGCACCGTACGGCGCCTGAGCGGTATCGCACACCGGCCGCATGCGAAAGGCCCGCCCCTTGCGGGACGGGCCTTTTCACGCTCGTGTGAACCGGAGCTGCGTCAGAGCGCGGCGACCTGCTTCGCGATCGCCGACTTGCGGTTCGCGGCCTGGTTCTGGTGGATGACGCCCTTGCTGACGGCCTTGTCGAGCTTCTTCGACGCGGTCTTCAGCGCCTTCTCGGCGGCAGCCTTGTCACCCGAGGCGATGGCCTCGCGGGTGCGGCGCACCTCGGTCTTCAGCTCGCTCTTGACGGCCTTGTTGCGCTCGCGAGCCTTCTCGTTGGTCTTGTTGCGCTTGATCTGCGACTTGATGTTCGCCACGTGTCGACGTTCTTTCGTTCGGAGGTGAATCGGTTTGAATATGCCGTTCGGCGAGAGAGGGCGCCTCGCGGCGGTCGTGAGGGACGAACCCACACGCAAGCCAAACAAGGATTCTATCAGGTCTCCAACGGGTCCTGAGCCTGTCGAAGGGCGAGCGTCGTGAGCGCCAGGCCCAGCAGGGCATTGAAGACGCGGGGCCGCATGGCCGTGACGAGGTGGCTCGTGCGCGGAACGACGATGAGCTCGGCGTCCTTCGCGACCTTGAGGAACAGCTTCTCGTTGACGCGCAGCTGATCGAACTGCCCGTTGATGAACCACAGCGGCACGTCGATGCGGTGCAGCGCCGCCAGCAGGTCGAGCACCGACAGGCTCCGCAGCGCGACGTCCTGCGTGTCGAAGGCGTAGCCGCCGGCACCGAAGTCCGCCCGCGTCTCGACGGGCAGGGTGCGATCGAGCACCTGATCCGCCAGCCACATGCCGCGATCGGGCAGTGCATCGAACCCGCGAGCGAGCATGCGATAGGTGGCCAGTCCGACGCCGCGCGGGATGGCGGTGCAGGACGCGGCGATGAACCCGGCGACGGGCGGGCGGTCCTCGCCGCCCACGTACTCGATGCACAGCAACCCGCCCATGGAGTGCCCGGCGAGCAGGACGGGGCCCCGGGTGGCGGCATCCCTCACCGCTTCGTCGATCGTCGCGAACGCGGCGTCCAGCGTGAACGTCTCGGCCATGCGCGATCCGTGCCCGGGCAGGTCGACCGCGACGACCGGGTTGCCCCGCGCGCGCAGGTACTCCACCTGCGCGCGCCACATGGTCGCGGACGTCCGGATCCCGTGCACGAGCACGACCTGAACCGTCATGCACACAGGCTAGCCACCGCACACGCGGGCTCCTGGCTGCGGCACCCGTAGAATCGTCTGGACATGTCACCGCGCGCCCTGAAGCCTCTCGAGCCGTCTGCGACCCCTCCTGAGCTGATCCGCAATTTCTGCATCATCGCCCACATCGACCACGGCAAGTCCACGCTGGCCGACCGCATGCTGCAGATCACCGGCGTGGTCGCGGAGCGCGACATGCGCGCTCAGTACCTCGACCGCATGGACATCGAGCGTGAGCGCGGCATCACGATCAAGTCGCAGGCCGTGCGCATGCCGTGGTCGACCTCGGACGGGACCTTCGCCCTCAACATGATCGACACGCCCGGACACGTGGACTTCACGTACGAGGTGAGCCGGTCGCTCGCGGCGTGCGAGGGCGCGATCCTGCTCGTCGACGCCGCACAGGGCATCGAAGCGCAGACGCTCGCGAACCTCTACCTGGCGCTCGAGAACGATCTGCACATCATCCCGGTGCTCAACAAGATCGACCTGCCCGCGGCCGACCCCGACAAGTTCGCGGCCGAGCTCGCCGGCCTCATCGGCGGATCGCCCGACGACGTGCTGCGCGTGTCGGGCAAGACCGGCATGGGCGTCGAGGACCTGCTGGACCGCATCGTCGAGCAGATCCCTGCCCCGACCGGCAACGCCGATGCCCCCGCGCGCGCCATGATCTTCGACTCGGTCTACGACTCGTACCGGGGTGTGGTGACGTACGTCCGCATGGTCGACGGCAAGCTCGAACCGCGCGAGCGCATCCAGATGATGTCGACGAAGGCGACGCACGACCTGCTCGAGATCGGCGTGTCGAGCCCCGAGCCGATCCCCACCAAGGGCCTCGGCGTCGGCGAGGTCGGCTATCTGATCACCGGTGTGAAGGACGTCCGCCAGTCCAAGGTCGGCGACACCGTGACCAATGCGCGCAAGCCCGCCACCGACGCCCTCGCCGGTTACACCGACCCGAAGCCGATGGTGTTCTCGGGCATCTACCCGATCGACGGCAGCGATTACGGCGATCTGCGCGAGGCGCTCGACAAGCTGAAGCTCTCGGACGCGTCGCTGCAGTACGAGCCCGAGACCTCGGTCGCGCTGGGCTTCGGCTTCCGCTGCGGCTTCCTGGGACTCCTGCACCTCGAGATCATCACCGAGCGACTGTCGCGCGAGTTCGACCTCGACCTCATCACCACCGCACCGTCGGTGGTCTACGAGGTCACGACGGACACCGGCGAGCACGTGACCGTCACGAATCCCAGCGAGTATCCCGACGGCCGCGTGGCCTCGGTGTCCGAGCCCATGGTCAAGGCTGCGATCCTGCTGCCCAAGGACTATGTCGGCACCGTCATGGAGCTGTGCCAGTCGCGGCGCGGCCAGCTGCTGGGCATGGAGTACTTCAGCGAGGAGCGCGTGGAACTGCGCTACAACATGCCCCTGGGTGAGATCGTGTTCGACTTCTTCGATCAGCTCAAGTCGCGCACCCAGGGCTACGCGAGCCTGGACTACGAGCCCTCGGGCAGCCAGGAGTCGGACCTCGTGAAGGTCGACATCCTGCTGCAGGGCGACAAGGTCGACGCGTTCAGCTCGATCGTGCACCGCGAGAAGGCGTACGCGTACGGCACGATGATGACCGAACGCCTGCGCAAGCTCATCCCGCGTCAGCAGTTCGAGGTCCCGATCCAGGCGGCGATCGGCGCCCGCATCATCGCGCGTGAGAACATCCGCGCCATGCGCAAGGACGTCCTCGCCAAGTGCTACGGCGGTGACATCACGCGCAAGCGCAAGCTGCTGGAGAAGCAGAAGGAAGGCAAGAAGCGCATGAAGATGGTCGGACGCGTGGAGGTTCCGCAGGAGGCGTTCATCGCCGCCCTGTCGGGCGACGTCGAAGGGAAAGCCTCCAAGTAGGCTGGTCCGCATGCGTCGAGGAACCTTCCGTGACGACACCGTCGACTACGCCGCCGTCGGGGCGACGCAGGCGCCGGATCTGATGCAGTATCCGCCGGAGCGCAGCATCCCGGCGGAGGAGTCGTGGCGCATCGGCAGCGGCGAGACGCGCTTCCGCGCCGCCTCCGAGGCGCTGATGTCGTGGACGGCGCAGCGCGGCGCCGGCCTCGTCGTCAAGGACGTGCGCCCGGCATCCGGCCCGATGTACTCGGGGGTGAGCTTCGACGCCGACGGCAACCCGATCGCGCCGAGCCGCTCCGAGGCCGAGCAGCGCTTCGACGCGGACGGCACGCCGTTCGTGAGCGCGGGCGCCACCGTCCGTCTCGACGGCCGCGTGAGCGGCCTGAAGGCGGATGCCGAGCTGCGAGTGATCTTCGCCCTCGAAGAGGCGCGACGCGTGGGGTTCGCCCTCGGCACCGTGAGCGACTCGGTCGTCAGCGGCGAGGAGTCGTTCATGCTCGAGTGGTACGACAACGACGAGGTGTGGTTCACGGTGCGCGCCTTCGACGCGCCGCACGCCTTCCTGTACAAGCTGCTCCCCGGCCTCACCAAGCGGCGCCGCCGCGAGCTGTTCACGCGCTACCTGCGCGCGATCTCGCCGCTGTACACCACGCCCGCGTGAGCGCGGGACGCTGATGGGCTCCGCACTGCCGCTCGGGGATCCGATGCCGACGGACGGACGCCTGCCCGACGGCATCCACGTCGATCCCGCCGCGCCCTTCAGCGTCTACCTGCACGTGCCGTTCTGCCGGGTGCGCTGCGGGTACTGCGACTTCAACACGTACACGTCGTCCGAGCTGCGGGGCGCGCGTCAGGATCAGTACGCCGACACCCTTCTGCAAGAGGTCGGTCTGGCGACCACGGTGCTCGCCGGCGCGGGAGGGCTGCGCCCCGCCACGACCGTGTTCTTCGGCGGCGGCACGCCGACGCTGCTGCCGCCCGGCGATCTCGCCCGCATGCTCGACGGCGTGCGCGAGGCGTTCGGGCTGGTGCAGGGCGCCGAGGTGACCGTCGAGGCCAATCCCGACACGGTCTCTCCGGCGGTGGCGGCCGACCTCGCGGCGGCGGGCGTCACCCGGCTGTCCATCGGCATGCAGTCCGCCGTGCCGCACGTCCTGGCCGCGCTGGATCGCACCCACGACCCTGAGAACGTGCGCTCGGCCGTCGCCGCCGCGCGCGGGGCCGGCCTCGATGTCAGCGTCGACCTCATCTACGGCGCCCCGGGGGAATCGCCGGCCGATTGGCGAGCCTCGCTCGAGGCGGCGATCGCCCTGGAACCGGACCACATCTCGGCATACGCGCTGATCATCGAAGAGGGCACGAAGCTCGCGCGCCAGATCCGACGTGGCGAGGTGCCCGCGCCGGACGACGACCTGCAGGCCGACATGTATGAGCTGGCCGACGAGCTGCTCGCCGCCGCGGGGTTCGACTGGTACGAGGTGTCGAACTGGGCGCGGGGCGAGAGCCACCGCTCCCGGCACAACCTCGCGTACTGGACGGGTGCGGACTGGTGGGGCTTCGGCCCCGGTGCGCACAGCCACGTGGCCGGCGTGCGGTTCTGGAACGTCAAGCATCCCGCCGCGTATGCGCAGCGGCTCGCGTCGGGGGAGTCGCCCGGTGCCGGACGAGAGATCCCGGATGCCTCGGCCCGAGCTCTGGAGGGCGTGCTGCTGCGCACGCGCATCCGCGAGGGACTCGAGGTCTCCGAGCTGCTGGGCGAAGGCAGGCACGCCGTCGCCGGTCTCATCGCGGACGGTCTGATCGAAGGCGGCGACGCCGTGCGGGGCCGCATCGTGCTGACCCGACGCGGCCGGCTGCTGGCGGATGCCGTCGTCCGCGCGCTCACGGACTGACCGGACACCTCACGCCCGGCATTGTGCCGGGTCCGACTCGCGCGCCGCGGTCAGCGATCGCACGATGCCGATCGGATAGAATTGGCACTCAAGACATGCGAGTGCCAGGTGCATGGCGCCCACGGCGCGTTGAGGAGGCGGGATGGTCAGCGAACGGGGTCTGCAGGTGCTGCAGGCGATCGTGCAGGACTACGTCGACACGCGCGAACCGGTCGGCAGCAAGGCGATCGTGGAGCGGCACGCGTTCGGCGTCTCGGCCGCCACGATCCGCAACGACATGGCGCTCCTCGAGGATGAGGATCTGATCGCCGCGCCGCACACGTCCTCGGGCCGGGTGCCCACAGACAAGGGGTACCGCGTCTTCGTCGACCATCTGACGGAGCTGCGTCCCCTCAGCACCGGTCAGCGGGCCGCGATCGCCTCGTTCCTCGACGGCTCGGGCGACCTCGACGACGTGCTGGTGCGCACCGTGCGCGCACTCACGCAGCTGACCGGCCAGGTCGCGATCGTGCAGTACCCGTCGTTCGCTCGCGCCCACGTGACCCACGTCGAGCTCGTGCAGCTCGGCGGCGGCCGCATGCTCGTCATCGTCGTGACCGACACCGGGCGCGTATCGCAGCGCCTCACGTTCGTCGGCGACGAGTTCGACGACGTCGACCTCGCTCGCATCCGCGCCGAGCTCGGCACGCTGCTGGTGGGCCGCCCGGTCCGCGACGGCCTGCAGCGCATCGCCGACCGATTGGCAGCGGCCCCCGCGCAGGCTCCTGCCCATGTGCGCGCCACGGACGAGATCGTGCGCGCCGTCGCCGAAGAGCTCGAAGAGTTCCGGCAGGACAAGCTGGTGATGGCCGGCAGCGCCAACCTCGCGCGCCGAGAGGCAGACTTCCGCGGCAGCATCTACCCGCTGCTGGAGGCCATCGAAGAGCAGGTGACGCTGCTGCGCCTCATGGGCGAGATGGTCGCCGACGAGCAGGGTCTCGCCGCGAGCATCGGCCGCGAGAACGAGCCCTTCGGGCTGGCCGAGGCATCCGTCGTCGCCAGCGACTACGACGCGACGGGCTCGCGCGCCCGCGTCGGCGTGCTGGGGCCGACGCGCATGGACTATCCCACGAACCTCGCGGCGGTCCGTGCCGTCGCGCGCTATCTCACGCGCATGCTCGAGCAGGACGACTCCTCCCGCTGAAGCGCACGCAGACACGATCCCGCGGCCCGGCCGCGGCAGGAAGGCGAAAGTGGCTGACCACTACGAGGTCCTCGGCGTCTCACGCGACGCCACCCCCGACGAGATCAAGAAGGCCTATCGGCGCCTCGCGCGCCAGCTGCACCCGGACGTGAACCCGGGTGAAGAGGCATCCGAGAAGTTCAAGCTCGTGACGCACGCGTACGACGTCCTGAGCGATCCCGAGCAGCGCGCGCGATACGACATGGGCGGGGGCGATTCGCCGTTCGGCGGAGGCACGGGCGGCTTCGGCGGCTTCGGTGACATCTTCGAGACGTTCTTCGGCGCGGCGGGGGGCTCGCGCGGCGGACGGCCGCGGTCGCGTCGTGAGCGCGGCCAGGACGCCCTGGTCCGGGTGACCCTCGACCTCGGCGACGTCGTGTTCGGCGTCCACCGCGACATCGAGGTCGACACGGCAGTGACGTGTGAGACCTGCGAGGGCTCGTGCTGCCAGCCCGGCACCACGCCGGTCACGTGCGACATCTGCCACGGCACCGGTCACGTGCAGCGCCAGGTGCGGAGCCTCCTCGGCAACGTCGTCACCACCCAGCCGTGCAACGTCTGCCAGGGCTACGGCACGACCATCCCGTACCCGTGCGCCACGTGCCAGGGCCAGGGACGCGTCCGCTCGCGCCGCACGGTGTCGCTCGACATCCCGGCCGGCGTCGAGACCGGCCTGCGCCTGCAGCTGCCGGGCTCGGGCGAGGTCGGCCCGGCCGGCGGACCCAACGGCGACCTCTACATCGAGGTGACGGTGACGCCCCACGAGGTCTTCAGCCGCGACGGCGACGACCTGCTCGCGACGCTGGAGGTGTCGATGCCCGACGCGATCCTCGGCACGACCACCACCATCGAATCGCTGGACGGCCCGGTCGATCTCGAGGTGCGTCCCGGGGTGCAGGCCGGCGACATCCTGACGATCAAGGGCCGAGGCATCACGCCGCTGCGCGGATCGCAGCGCGGCGACCTCAAGGTGGGGGTCCACGTCGTCACCCCGACGCGGCTGGACCACAAGGAGCGCGCCCTCATCGAGGAGTTCGCGAAGCGCACCAAGGCACCCGCCCCCAAGCTCGCCGAGTTCCATCAGGGACTGTTCGCCAAGCTGCGCGATCGCTTCCGGAACGGCTGATCCATGGCGCTGCACTTCGTCGTCGACGAACCCCTCGCGGCCGGACCGGGCGACACGGTGACGCTGGCGGGTGCCGAGGCGCATCACGCCGCCACGGTCCGGCGCGTGCGCGTCGGCGAGGAGGTCACCCTCGGCGACGGCCGGGGCGCGTGGCTGACCGGTCGCGTCGCGTCGGTCGCGCCGCGTGAGGTGGTCGTCGCCGTCGAGGAGCGAGAGGATGCTGCCGCCCCGAGCCCGCGCGTCGTGCTGGTGCAGGCGCTCGCGAAGGGCGACCGCGACGAGCTGGCCGTGCAGGCGGCGACCGAGCTGGGCATCGACGAGATCGTGCCGTGGCAGGCCGCGCGCAGCGTCTCGCGGTGGGATGCGGCGAAGGCCGCCAAGGGCCGGGCGCGCTGGGCGGCGATCGCCCGCGAGGCCGCCAAGCAGGCGCACCGGGCGTGGCTGCCCGAGGTCTCGGACGTCGTCACCACGACGCTCCTCGCGCAGCGGGCCGCGGCATCCATCGTCCTCGTCCTGGAGCCGACCGCTGTGGACGCGCTCAGCGCGATCGACCTCGACCCGGCCGGTGAGCGCGACATCCTCCTGGTCGTGGGGCCCGAAGGCGGGATCGCTCCCGACGAGCTGGAGGCGCTGGCCGGTGCCGGCGCGCGCCTGGTGCGATTGGGCGAGACGGTGCTGCGCACCTCGACGGCCGGGCCCGCCGCCCTCGCGGTGGTCAGCACCCGGCTGGGACGCTGGTGAGCCGACCAGGCAGCATCCGGTCCCTGAGCCTGTCGAAGGGTCGCGTCGCTAGACTTGGCGCATGAGCGAACCCTCGATCTTCACCCGCATTCTGAACGGCGAGATCCCCGCCGAATTCGTCGGGGAGACCGAGAACGCGGTGGCGATCAAAGACATCGCTCCGAAGGCGCCCGTGCACGTCCTCGTGTTCCCGCGTACGCAGGAGTACCGCAACGTCGTCGAGCTCGCCGCCGCCGATCCGGCACTGCTGACCGAGGTCGTCGGGCTCGCCAACACCGTCGCCGCCGAGCTGTCGGACGGCGACTTCCGCCTCGTATTCAACACCGGCCCCGACGCGGGCCAGACCGTCTTCCACGTGCACGCCCACGTGCTGGCAGGCGGACTCGATGAGAAGAGCCTCGGTGCCTGATCACCCCTCAGAGAACTCCATCACCGACCGGGTCTACGCCGACGGCGTGGCGATGGTGCAGCTGCTCGGCCCGCAGGACCGGCTCCTGCGCGTCGTCGAGAAGGAGCACCCCGGCGTCGACGTGCACGTGCGCGGCAACGAGATCACCCTCACGGGGGATGCCGACGCCGTCGCCGCGGCGCGCTCTCTCGTCGATGAGCTGCTTGCGATGACCAGAGCGGGGCACGCGCTCGGCGAGTCCGATGTGACGTCGTCCAACCGCATCCTGCGCACGACCGCCGACGGCGGTCCGCGACCGTCCGAAGTGCTGGGCGAGGCGATCCTCTCGTCGCGAGGCCGTGTGATCCGCCCGAAGACGCTCGGGCAGAAGGCCTACGTCGACGCCATCGAAGAGAGCACGATCGTGTTCGGGATCGGGCCGGCCGGCACCGGGAAGACATACCTGGCGATGGCCAAGGCCGTGCAGGCGCTGCAGCGCAAAGAGGTCGAGCGGATCATCCTGACGCGTCCGGCGGTCGAAGCGGGGGAGCGGCTCGGATTCCTGCCCGGCACGCTCACCGACAAGATCGACCCGTACCTGCGGCCGCTGTACGACGCGCTCAACGAGATGATGGATCCCGAGATCGTCCCGAAGCTCATGGCGACGGGCACGATCGAGGTCGCTCCTCTGGCGTATATGCGCGGGCGCACGCTCAACAACTCGTTCGTCGTCCTCGACGAGGCGCAGAACACCACGCCCGAGCAGATGAAGATGTTCCTCACGCGACTCGGCTTCGGCACCCGGATGGTCGTCACCGGCGACATCACGCAGGTGGACCTGCCACAGGGCGCGTCGGGCCTGCGGCTCGTGACACGTGTGCTGAAGGACATCGACGACATCCACTTCGCCTACCTCACCAGCGACGACGTCGTGCGCCACAGCCTCGTGGGCCGCATCGTCGACGCGTACAGCGAGTACGACGAGCTGCGCCTGGCCGCCCGTCGCGAGCGTGACGAGGCATCCGAGTTCGCCAACCGCGCCGAGCGGCGCGCGGGGATCCCGCGCTCCGGCGGCCCCCGTGACCACCTTCCGAAGCGAGGACGCTCATGACCATCGAGATCGGCAACGAGTCCGGTATCGCCGTCGACGAGACGGTGCTGCTGCGTCTGATGGAGCACAACCTCGCGGAGCTGCACGTCAGCCCCGACGCCGACGTGGCGATCCTGCTCGTCGATGAGGGCGCCATGGAGGCGCTGCACGTGCAGTGGATGGACGAGCCCGGTCCGACCGACGTGCTGAGCTTCCCGATGGACGAACTGCGCCCCGGCACCGAGGACATGCCCACGCCCGCCGGACTGCTCGGCGACATCGTGCTGTGCCCGCAGGTCGCCGAGACGCAGGCGGTCGCGGCGAAGCACTCGACGCTCGACGAGCTCATCCTGCTCACGACGCACGGGCTGCTGCACCTGCTCGGGTTCGACCACGCCGAGCCGGAGGAGGAGCGCGAGATGTTCGGTCTCCAGCGCGAGCTCATCGCGTCGTTCCAGGCGTCCGAACGCCGACGACCGCGCGCATGACCGCAGCACTCCTCCTCGTCGCCGCGGCGCTGCTGCTCGCCTTCGGCGCGCTCATGGTCGCGATCGACGCCGCGCTGGGCGTCACCTCGCGTGCCGACCTCGCCGAGCTCGGCGCGGGCGGGCGCAACGCCCCCGCGCTGCAGCGGATCGCCGCCGACCCCGAGGCGCACAGCAACGCGGTGCTGTTCATCCGCGTTCTGGCGGAGACGACCGCCGCCGTCCTCGTCACCGTCGCCTTCACCCTGCTCTTCTCGAACATCTGGTGGGCCATGCTCGCGGCAGCGGTGCTCATGACCGGCGTGTCGTACGTGGTCGTGGGCGCCAGTCCGCGCACCGTCGGGCGCCTGCACGCGAAGGGACTTCTGCGCAGCGCGGCCCCGGTGATCCGTGGCGTGCGGATCATCCTCGGCCCGCTCGCCCACGGCCTCGTCGCCCTGGGGACGCGCATCACGCCCGGCGGGTCGCGCGGGTCGACGTTCGCGTCCGAGGAGCAGCTGCTCAGCATCATCGACGAGGCGGCCGAGAACGAGCTCATCGAGCAGGACGACCGCGAGCTGATCCACTCGGTCTTCGACTTCACCGACACGTTCGTGCGCGCCGTCATGGTGCCGCGCACCGACATGGTGACGGTGGATGCCTCGACCTCGACCCGTGAGGCGATGACGATCTTCCTCGAGAAGGGCGTGTCCCGCGTGCCCATCGTCGACGACGACGCAGATGACGTCGTGGGCGTGCTCTACCTCAAGGATCTCGTGCAGTTCGGGTTCCGTGACGAGAGCGGCTGGCGGGATGCGCCGATCGCACGCATCGCGCGACCGGCGGTCTTCGTGCCCGAGTCGATGAAGGCGGAGACTCTGCTGCAGCAGATGAAGCGCGACGCCGTGCACGTGTGCCTCGTGGTGGACGAGTACGGCGGGGTCTCGGGGCTCGTGACGCTCGAGGACCTCATCGAGGAGCTCGTCGGCGACATCTCGGACGAGTACGACCCCCGCGCCGAGGAGGTCACCGAGCTGGAGCCCGGCCATTACCGCGTGAGCGCGCGCCTGGGTCTCGACGAGGTGGGGGACCTGTTCGGCCTGGAGCTCGAGGACGAGGACGTCGACTCGATCGGGGGCCTGCTCGGCAAGGCGCTGGGGCGCGTCCCGCAGCCGGGAGCGACGGCCGAGTACGCGGGCCTGATCCTGACCGGAGGCGCGTCGCGGGGTCGAGGTCGCGGGATCTCGACGGTGTTCGTCGAGCGGGGCGACCCCGCCACCGATCTGAGCCGGTCGCCGCGCACCGGCGAGATCCGCATCGTGAATCCGCGCACCGGAGAGATCCGGCTGCCGAAGAAAGAGGAGACGCCATGAGCGAGTCCCCGTCCACCCCCGACCCCGATGCGCGGACCGCGGTCCCGGAGCCTGCCGAAGGGCGTTCCGGGTTCGTCACGTTCGTCGGACGGCCGAACGTCGGCAAGTCGACGCTGACCAACGCGCTGGTCGGCGAGAAGGTCGCCATCACCAGCGACAAGCCGCAGACGACGCGCCGCGCGATCCGCGGCATCCTGAACCGTCCCGGCGGGCAGCTCGTGATCGTCGACACGCCCGGTCTGCACAAGCCGCGCACGCTGCTCGGGCAACGGCTCAACGACCTCGTCGAACAGGTGCTGGGCGACGTCGACGTCATCGGGTTCTGCGTGCCGGCGACCGAGAAGGTCGGCCCGGGCGATCGACGCATCGCCGAGTCCCTCGACGGCTACAACCGCGCCAAGAAGGTCGCGATCGTCACCAAGACCGACGCCGCGTCGCGCGACCAGATCACCGAGCGCCTCATGGAGGTCGACAGCCTGCGCGAGGACTGGGCCGCGGTGATCCCGCTGTCCGCTCTGACCCGCGATCAGCTCGATGTGCTGAGCGATGAGCTGCTGGCGCTCATGCCGGTCGGCCCCGCTCTCTACCCGGACGATGTCGTGACGGACGAGTCGACCGAGGACCGCATCGCGGAGATCATCCGCGAGGCCGCGCTGGAGGGGGTGCGCGACGAGCTGCCGCACTCGATCGCCGTCACGATCGACGATGTCGCCGAACGCGAAGACGGCGGCCTCACCGACGTCTACGCGAACATCGTCGTCGAGCGCGACAGCCAGAAGGCCATCATCATCGGACACAAGGGCTCTCGTCTGCGCGATGTCGGCACGCGGGCGCGGGCGCAGATCGAGCCTCTGCTCGGCACGAAGGTGTTCCTCAAGCTCCACGTGCGCGTCGCCAAGGAGTGGCAGCGCGACCCGAAGCAGCTCGGCCGGCTCGGGTTCTGACGGCCGCTCAGCCGTCCATGTCGCGGATGGCCGAACGGATGATGACGACCTGGTCGCCGTACTCTGCGTCCGCGGCGTCCTGCCAGGTGCCGTCGTCCCACACCACGTCCACCCAGAGCCAGCCGTCCTGCGGCGTGGAACCGAGGTATGAGTCCCCGAGCCGATCCGGAAGCTCATCCTGGATCGCCGCGAGCGTGGCGGCGTCGCCGGTTCCGGGTTCGCCGCCCGTCGGGTCGGGCAGCGCGATGGGGTCGTACAGCGCGAGCTGCACGGGCGGCCGTGTCGCGGTGAACGTGCCGCCGTCGTACGTGCCGCGCACGGCATACGCGCCCCACGTCGTCTCGCCGGACGTCGTGGCGCCGTCGACGCCGTCCCAGGACCAGCCCGCGAGGGGGATGCCGGAACACTGCGGCGGAGCGGACTCGGCGACCGGCCCGAGGCAGAGCTGAGCGGCGCCGCCGACCTCCAGCACCGTGCCGGTCGCGGTGACCTCGCCCTCGGGCGGAGCCGGCGTGACAGCGCCGAGAGATGCGGTCGCATCGCCGGATGCGGCCGGACCGCCGGAGGCGGGCGCGGCGGACGCGCACGCGGTCAGTGCGAGCAGGACGAAGGCGCCGGCGGCGACGATGCCGGACGATCTGGAGAGACGTCTCATATCCCACATGTGTCGGCGCCGCCGGGATCGTCTCAGAACGGCGGGTGCGGCATCCTTTCCCGGTCCCGGTTCGCGTTCACGTCGATCACGGGTGTACCCTGAGGCCATGCGCTTCGGCGGGCTCCTTCTTCTTAGCCGCCGCGACGAGACCTCGTTCTAGGGCCTTCCTCGTCGCGGAGCTTTTCGTTGGCCCGCATCATCAGGCATCGCCTGGCCCTTCGCGGCCGCGACAACGAAGAGAAGCGACGACATCATGAAGAACACCCAGAAGCCCTCGGCCATGCCGGTTCACAAGTACCGGCCCTTCCACGAGCAGATCCGGGTGGATCTGCCCGACCGCACCTGGCCCGACCAGCGCATCACGGTCGCGCCCCGCTGGTGCGCCGTCGACCTGCGCGACGGCAACCAGGCGCTCATCGACCCGATGAGCCCCGAGCGCAAGCGCATCATGTTCGATCTGCTCGTGCAGATGGGCTACAAAGAGATCGAGGTCGGCTTCCCTTCGGCGAGCCAGACCGACTTCGACTTCGTGCGCCAGCTGATCGAAGAGGACCTGATCCCGGACGACGTCACGATCCAGGTCCTGACGCAGGCGCGCGAGCACCTGATCGAGCGCACGTACGAGGCGATCGCGGGTGCCAAGCAGGCGATCGTGCACCTGTACAACTCGACGAGCGTCCTGCAGCGCGAGGTCGTCTTCCGCACCGACGAGCAGGGCATCATCGACATCGCCCTCGAGGGCGCGCGCCTGTGCCGCGAGTTCGAGAAGCGCATCCCCGAGACCCGGGTCTTCTACGAGTACTCGCCTGAGAGCTACACCGGCACCGAGCTCGAGTTCGCGCTGGACGTGTGCAACCAGGTCATCGAGATCTTCGAGCCGACGCCCGACCGCAAGGTCATCATCAACCTGCCTGCGACCGTCGAGATGGCGACGCCGAACGTCTACGCCGACTCGATCGAGTGGATGAGCCGGCGTCTCGCCCACCGCCAGAACGTCATCCTGTCGCTGCACCCGCACAACGACCGCGGCACGGCGATCGCGGCCGCCGAACTCGGCTACATGGCGGGGGCCGACCGCATCGAGGGCTGCCTGTTCGGCAACGGCGAGCGCACCGGAAACGTCGACCTCGTCGCACTGGGCATCAACCTGCTGACGCAGGGCATCGACCCGCAGATCGACTTCAGCGACGTCGACCAGATCAAGCGCACCGTCGAGTACTGCAACCAGCTGCCGGTGCACGAGCGCAGCCCGTGGGCCGGCGACCTGGTGTTCACCGCGTTCAGCGGTTCGCACCAGGACGCCATCAAGAAGGGCTTCGAGGCGATGGAGGCGCGCGCGGCCGAGGCCGGCGTCACCGTCGACGAGATCGAGTGGGCGGTGCCGTACCTGCCCATCGACCCGAAGGACCTGGGCCGCTCGTACGAGGCCGTCATCCGCGTCAACTCGCAGTCCGGCAAGGGCGGCGTCGCGTACCTGCTGAAGACCGACCACTCCCTCGACCTGCCGCGCAAGCTGCAGATCGACTTCTCGGGCGTCGTGCAGGCCAAGACCGACGCCGAGGGCGGCGAGATCACGAGCGACCAGATCTGGAAGATCTTCACCGACGAGTACCTGCCCTCCGAGGTCGCCGACGAGCGCTGGGGCCGCTTCGAGCTCCTGGCCACCAGCACCCGCAGCGACCTGTCCGGCGATGTCGCGCTCGACATCACTCTGCGCGACGGCGACGAGCGGCGCGAGGAGTCGGGCCGGGGCAACGGCCCGGTAGCCGCGTTCCTCGAGATCGTCCGGGCACAGGGCTTCGAGGTGACGCTGTACGACTACGTCGAGCACGCGCTCAGCGCCGGCGGCGACGCGCAGGCGGCCGCCTACATCGAACTCCAGGTCGACGGTGAGCGCCTGTGGGGCGTCGGCATCGACTCAGACATCTCGACCGCATCGCTCAAGGCGATCGTGTCGGGCGTGAACCGCGCCATCCGCACGCGGGAGCGCTCAGAAGCCCTCGCGGGCGTCTGAGCGCTGACCGTCGACGGGTGTGCGCGGGCGATCCCCGCGCGCACCCGTCGGTGTTCTTCGGGTGGATGCCTCAGGGCTTGACGATCGGGATCGTCGAGGTCTCCACCGCCACCTTGCGGCGATAGAGCGCGCGCTGCTCGGGCAGCGAGATGTCGAAGATGACCGCGAGCAGGCGGATGACGGCGGTGACCACGATGCCGATGATCGCGGCGACCACGATGTTGACCCCCAGTTCGTGGGCGGACGCGAGGACGAGGCATCCGACGCCGGCGGCGACGGCGTAGAGCGACCCGACGTGCATGATGGCGACGGGCAGTCCCATGATCATGTCGCGCAGGATCCCGCCGCCGACGGCCGAGCACACGCCGACGAACACCGCCGGTACCAGCGGCAGCCCGAGGACGAGCGCCTTGCTCGTGCCGAACGCGCCGAACAGGCCGATCACGAGGGCGTCGAGGCCGACGATCACAGCGTTCAGCCGCTGGAACACGCCGGCCAGCAGCATGCCGAACAGCGCCGCGCCGGTGGCTGTCAGCAGGTACCAGTTGCTCTGCAGGGTCGTCGGCGAGACGTTCAGCAGCAGGTCGCGGATGAGTCCGCCGCCCATGCCGACCACGACGCCGATGATGGCGACCCCCAGCATGTCGAGTCGCCGCTCGCCGCGGAATCCCGAGGCGAACAGGGCGCCTTGGATGCCGCCGAGGCCGACGGCGGTGAGGTCCGCCCACAGCGGAATCACGAAGACCGGCTCGTTCACCCCTCCATTGTCGCGGTACGGGGCACCCGACGGCGGGCCGACCCGGCGATGATCCCCGTGCGGCGATAATGGCAGGGTGCCCACCTACCGCGATGAAGTCGTGGTCCTGCGCACCCACAAGCTGGGCGAGGCCGACAGGATCGTGACGATGCTCAGCCGTCGTCACGGCAAGGTGCGAGCCGTCGCCAAGGGCGTGCGCCGCACGTCGTCGCGGTTCGGCGCGCGCCTGGAGCCGTTCATGGTCGCCGACGTCCAGCTGTACGAAGGGCGCTCGCTCGACATCGTGCAGCAGGCCGAGTCGCTCGGGTCCTACGGGGCCGACATCGTCGCGCATTACGACCGGTACACGTCCGCCCACGCGATGGTCGAAGCCGCCGACCGGCTCAACGAGGCCGAGGCGACGCCGCAGCAGTATCTGCTTCTCGTGGGCGGCCTGCGCGCGCTCTCGCGCGGCGAGCACGCGGCGCGCAGCGTCCTGGACTCGTATCTGCTTCGGGCGATGGCGCTGTCGGGCTGGGCGCCCGGTCTCGGCGAGTGTGCCCGGTGCGGCCGCACCGGCC
This sequence comes from Microbacterium helvum, assembly GCF_014779795.1. Lineage (GTDB taxonomy): Bacteria > Actinomycetota > Actinomycetes > Actinomycetales > Microbacteriaceae > Microbacterium > Microbacterium helvum. The sequence goes on along the minus strand of NZ_JACXZS010000002.1, from coordinate 422,077 downwards.
CGCACGACACGTTCGTCGCGCAGCAGGGCGGCATCGTGTGCCGCGACTGCGCCCCGGTCGGTGCGGCGCGCGTCGACGCTGCCACCGTATCGCTGCTGCAGTCGCTCATGGCGGGGGAGTGGGAGGCGGTGGATGCCGCAGCCCCGGGTTCGACGGCGGCAGCGTCGGGCCTCATCGCCGCATATGCCCAGTGGCATCTGGAGCGCGGCATCCGCTCCCTCTCGCACGTCTCCGCAGCTCCATCGGAAGGCCCCAGGTGACCCCGAAGCCCTACACGCACCGCGACGCGGTGCCGTACCGTCCGCTCGACTGGACGGGGGTGTACCCGCCCGAATATCCGAAGGGCGCCGTGCCGAACCACGTCGCGATCGTCATGGACGGCAACGGGCGCTGGGCGAACCGCCGCGGCCTGACCCGCATCGAAGGGCACAAGGCGGGTGAGGCGGCGCTGCTCGACGTCGTCGCCGGAGCGATCCAGGCGGGCGTGAAGCACCTGTCGGTGTACGCCTTCTCGACCGAGAACTGGTCTCGCTCGCCCGACGAGGTGCGCTTCCTCATGGGCTACAACCGCGATGTGCTGCACCGTCGGCGCGACCAGCTCAACGAGTGGGGCGTGCGGATCCAGTGGGCCGGTCGCAAGCCGCGGCTGTGGGGCTCGGTGATCAAGGAGCTGCAGTTCGCCGAGCGCCTCACCGCCGGCAACGACGTGCTGACGCTCACGATGTGCGTCAACTACGGCGGCCGCGTCGAGCTCGTCGATGCCATGCGCTCGATCGCCGACGACGTCGCGGCCGGGCGGCTCAAGCCGTCCGCCGTGTCGGAGAAACTGATCCAGCGCCGGCTCTATCAGCCCGGGATGCCGGACGTCGACCTGTTCCTCCGCTCCAGCGGCGAGCAGCGCACCTCGAACTTCCTGCTGTGGGAGTCGGCCTACGCCGAGTTCGTGTTCCTCGACACGCTGTGGCCCGACTTCACCCGGGCCGATCTGTGGCACGGCATCGATCTGTACCTGGGCCGTGACCGCCGGTTCGGCGGCGCCGTCGACACTCCGCGCGCCGACGACGCCTGAGCCCCGACTCACAATCACACCGTCTGGGTGATGCCGTCCCGCGTGCCGCGGGATAGAACTGCGTTGAGGCGTCAGCCCCTCTCTGCGAGACCGACCGGGCGGCCGGGACAGGAGCCAGCGATGTTGCACAAGCGCGATTCGATCCGTGACGAGATGCTCGACGAGATCTACTCGTCATCCGATCTGGCGAACTCGTTGCCGAAGTACCGCATGCCGGAACGTGAACAGCTGCCGCGGCACGCCTATCGCGTCATCTCGGACGAACTGATGATGGACGGCAACTCCCGCCAGAACCTCGCGACCTTCTGCCAGACCTGGCTCGAACCCGAGGTCCTGCTCATCATGGCCGAGACGCTCGACAAGAACATGGTCGACAAGGACGAGTATCCCCAGACTGCCGCGATCGAGGAGCGGTGCGTGCACATCCTCGCCGATCTGTGGAACTCGCCGGATGCCGCGAACACGCTGGGCACGTCGACGACCGGGTCCAGCGAGGCGGCGATGCTCGGCGGCATGGCGCTGCTGTGGAACTGGCGCGCGCGCCGCCGCGCGGCGGGGCTGCCCATCGACAAGCCCAACATCATCACCGGCCCGGTGCAGGTGTGCTGGCACAAGTTCGCCCGGTACTGGGACGTCGAGCTTCGCGAGATCCCCATGGAGGGCGACCGGTTCCTGATGACGCCCGAGCAGGTGATGAAGCGGGTCGACGAGAACACGATCGGCGTGGTCCCGACGCTGGGTGTGACCTTCACGGGCGGGTACGAGCCGGTGCAGGCCGTGAGCGATGCGCTCGACGCCCACCAGGCCGAGACAGGCCTGGACGTCCCCATCCACGTCGACGGTGCCAGCGGCGGGTTCCTCGCGCCGTTCACGGCGCCCGAGATCGTGTGGGACTTCCGCCTGCCTCGCGTGAAGTCGATCAACACGTCCGGGCACAAGTTCGGGCTCGCTCCGCTCGGCGTCGGCTGGATCGTCTGGCGCGACGCCGAGGACCTGCCTCAAGAGCTCGTCTTCGACGTGAACTATCTCGGCGGCAACATGCCCACCTTCGCTCTGAACTTCTCACGCCCGGGTGGCCAGATCGTCGCGCAGTACTACAACTTCGTGCGACTCGGACGAGAGGGCTACCGCAAGGTCCACCAGTCCTGCTACGACACCGCGATGTACCTCGCCGACGAGATCGGCAAGCTCGAGCACTTCGACATCATCAACGACGGCAGCCCGCAGGCAGGCATCCCCGCCGTGTCGTGGAAGCTGAAGGAGGGGGTCGAGCATCCGTTCACGCTGTTCGACCTCGCCGACCGGCTGCGAGCCCGCGGCTGGCAGGTGCCGGCCTACACGATGCCCCCGGACCGCGAGGATCTCGCGATCCAGCGGATCCTCGTGCGCGTCGGGTTCGGCCGGGATGAGGCATCCCTCCTCATGGACGACTACCGCGCCGCGATCGAGCACTTCGACAGGCACCCGATCACGGTGCCCATGAGCGAGGAAGAGGCCGGGTCCTTCCACCACTGAGCGGAGGGCACGAACATGGGGACCACTGCCCGCGGCGACCGGGCGGGGCACACACCACCATCCCGGGTCACGCGCCTGCGCCGGGAATCGTGGGGCTTCGCGATCGGATCCGTCCTGTTCGCCGTCGGGGTCGTCCCCTGGTACGTCGACGCGGTCGGAGCGGTGTGGGACGCGGCGACCTTCTTCGCCGGATCGGTCTTCTTCACCGCCGCGGGGTTCATCCAGCTCGCGCTCAGCGGTCGCCGGCCGCCCCGCCGCTCGTCGTCGACCGCCGACTTCGCGGACTGGTGGTCGGCGGCCGTGCAGTTCGTCGGCACTCTGCTGTTCAACGTCAGCACCGCGGCCGTGCTGATCGGCGCCATCCGGTCGACGTCGACACCGTCGACCGGATGGACCCCCGACGCCTGGGGATCGGCAGCCTTCCTGATCGCGAGCGTGCTCGCCCTCGTCGCAGCGCACCGCCGCCATGACCTGTGGGATCCCGACGCGCGCACGGCGCACGGCACGTGGCTGAACATGGCCGGCTCCGTCGCGTTCGGGTTCTCGGCCGTCGGCGCGTACGTGGCCCCTGCGTCCGGGACCGTCTACGACGTGCGCTGGGTGAACCTGGGGACGTTCCTCGGCGCGGTGTGCTTCTTCCTCGCCGCGGTGCTCGCCCGGCGGTCGATGGAATACGAGCAGGTCCACCCGGGGTTGTCCTCAACATGACAGACGCCATCAAGATCGACGTGTGGAGCGACATCGCCTGCCCGTGGTGCTACATCGGCAAGCGCAACCTCGAGAACGGCCTGGCCGCGGCATCCACCGACGAGGACGCCCCCGCCGTCGAGGTGACCTTCCACTCGTTCGAGCTCTCGCCCGACACCCCCGTGGACTTCGAGGGCGACGAGCTCGACTTCCTGGCGAAGCACAAGGGCATGCCGCGCGAGCAGGTGCAGCAGATGCTCGAGCGCGTCACCGGCGTCGCCGCCGACGCCGGTCTGGAGTACCGCTTCGACCTGCTCAAGCACACCAACACCGTCAAGGCGCACGAGCTGCTGCACTTCGCGAAGGAGCAGGGGCGGCAGCATGAGCTCGCGGAGCGCCTCATGGCCGCCTACTTCACCGAAGGCCGCCACCTCGGCCGTGAGGACGAACTGGTCGCGCTCGCCGCCGACAGCGGGCTCGACGCGGACGCGGCACGCGATGCGCTGCAGAGCGGACGCTACCTCGACGCGGTCCGCGCCGACCAGGCCCAGGCGGCCGCGTACGGCATCAACGGCGTCCCGTTCTTCGTGATCGACGGCAAGTACGGCGTGTCGGGAGCGCAGCCGGCCGACGCCTTCGCGCAGATCGTGCGCCAGGTGTGGGCCGAGCACAACGACGGCGAGGTCGAGGCCGACGAAGCCGTCGCCTGAGCCTGATCACCGGGCGGCCCATCACGAGAGATCGTGGCGGGCCGTCGCGTGTTCAGCGGGGGAGGTTCGCCTCGATGACGTCGACGATCGCCGGGTCGTCCGGCTTGACGTTGGGACGGAATCGGTGGATGCCGCCGTCCGGTGTGAGCACGAACTTCTCGAAGTTCCACACGATCGGACCGCGCCCGCCCTCGGCGTCCTTCGATCTCTTGAGCGCCTTGTACAGCGGGGCCGCACCACCGCCGTTGACCTTGATCTTGTCGAAGACCGGGAAGCTGACGCCCCACGTGGTCGAGCAGTACTCGAGGATCTCTTCCATCGAACCGGGCTCCTGGCCCATGAACTGGTTGCAGGGGAACCCGAGCACGGTGAACCCGCGGTCGGCGTACGCGCGCTGCAGCTGCTCGAGCTGCTCGTACTGCGGGGTCAGCCCGCACTTGGACGCTACGTTGACCACGAGCAGCACCTGGTCGCCGTAATCGGAGAGGGTGGCGGTTCCGCCATCGGCCGTCTGGAAGGGGATCTGGCGCAGGTCGGTGATCGTGGCCTCGGTCATATCCCCAGGCTATGCCTTCGCGTTCAGCCAAGGGCCGGATTCCTGTAAGAGAATGGAGTCGTGACGACTGCCATCGCCCCCGCGCCCACGCTGCGCATCGGGCCCATCGAACTCGACGCCCCCGTGGTGCTCGCGCCGATGGCGGGCATCACCAACACCGCGTTCCGGCGCCTGTGCCGCGAGTACGGCGCGGGGCTCTACGTGAGCGAGATGATCACGACCCGCGCACTGGTCGAGCGCAACGCGACCACCATGCGACTGATCACCCACCACGACTCCGAGAAGCCGCGGTCGATCCAGCTCTACGGCGTGGACCCGGCGACGACGGAGGCTGCCGTGCGACTCCTCGTGGACGAGGACCGCGCCGACCACATCGACCTCAACTTCGGCTGCCCCGTCCCGAAGGTCACCCGCAAGGGCGGGGGAGCGGCGCTGCCGTGGAAGCTCGGGCTGTTCCGCGAGATCGTGACCCGCGCGGCGCGCGCCGCCGGCGACGTGCCGCTCACGGTGAAGATGCGCAAGGGCATCGATGCCGACCATCTGACCTACCTCGACGCCGGCCGCATCGCCGAGGACGCCGGCGTCGCCGCGGTCGCGCTGCACGCCCGCACCGCATCCGAGTTCTACTCGGGCACCGCCGACTGGTCCGCCATCACGAAGCTCAAAGAGACCGTCACCAGCGTGCCGGTCCTGGGCAACGGCGACATCTGGTCCGCTGAGGACGCGGTCCGCATGATGGCAGAGACGGGATGCGACGGCGTCGTCGTCGGGCGCGGCTGCCTCGGCCGCCCGTGGCTGTTCGGCGACCTCGCCCGCGCGCTGGGCGGTCCCGATGCCGCGCCGGCCCAGCCGGTCGACGCGACCCTCGGGTTCGTGGCGGCGGCCTTCCGCCGTCACGCCGAGCTGCTCGTCGAGTTCTTCGACGACGAGGGCCGCGGCTGCCGCGACATTCGCAAGCACGTCGCATGGTATTTCAAGGGCTACCCGGTGGGCGGCGAGCTGCGCGCCAGCCTCGCGACGGCGTCGACCCTCGCAGAGATCGATGACCTGCTCGCCACGCTCGACCTCGACGCACCCTATCCGGGTGCTGCCGCCGAGGGTCAGCGCGGTCGCGCCGGCACCCCCAAGCGGCCCGCCCTGCCCGACGGCTGGCTGAACTCCCGCGAGCTCGGGGCCGCGGCATCCATCGCCCTCGCCGAAGCGGAACTCGACCACAGTGGCGGCTGACGAGGCGGGCGCGTCGGAACGGCCCTTCGGCTACGACGACGCGGATGCCGCACGGTTCCACGCCGAACGCCACCGGTCGCAGCGAGACGATTTCGCGCGTGATCGTGCTCGGGTGCTGCACTCGGCGGCGCTGCGGCGCCTCGCCGCAAAGACGCAGGTGCTGAGCCCCGCCAGCCCCGCCGATTTCGCGCGCAACCGCCTGACGCATTCCCTCGAGGTCGCCCAGGTGGGGCGCGAGCTGGCGACCGCGCTGCAGCTCGCCGCCGATGTCGTCGACACGGCGTGCCTGAGCCACGACCTCGGTCATCCGCCGTTCGGGCACAACGGCGAACGGGCTCTCAACGAGTGGGCCGAGGACTTCGGCGGGTTCGAGGGCAATGCGCAGACCCTGCGGATCCTCACCCGCCTGGAACCGAAGGTGATCGACGGCGACGGCCGCAGCTTCGGTCTGAACCTGACGCGGGCGAGCCTCGACGCGTCGTGCAAGTACCCCTGGACGGCGGACCATCCGCTTCCCGACCCCGGCGGGCGCCTGAAGTTCGGCGTATACCCCGACGACGAAGAGGTCTTCCACTGGCTGCGTGCCGACGCGCCGGGGCGCGTGCGCTGCATCGAGGCCGAGGTGATGGACCTGTCGGACGACATCGCCTACTCGGTGCACGACTTCGAGGACGCCATCGTCAACGGCTACCTCGACCCCGCACGGCTCGTCGATCCGCGCGAGCACGAGGGCCTGCTGACGGCCATCCAGTCGTGGGTCGGCTTCGACTTCGCGCGCGACGAGCTCGAAGACGCGCTGTTCCGGCTCACGCGGATGCCGGAATGGATCGACTCGTTCGACGGCACGCGCGCCGCGCTGGCGCGCCTGAAGAACCTGACGTCCGATCTGATCGGGCGTTTCGCCCGCGCGGCCACGACCGCCACGCGCGAGGCCTACGACCTCTCCGTGCTCACCCGCTACCGCGGCCACCTCATCGTGCCGCGCATCGTCGAGGCCGAGATGGCCGTGCTCAAGGGCATCATCGGCGCGGCCGTCGTGTCGATCGAGGGCCGCAAGGACCTCTACAAGGAGCAGCGACGACTGCTCAAGCGCCTCGCGACGGCGCTCTGGGAGCGACCGGAAGCTCTGGACGCGATCCACACGCAGGACTTCGCGGCGGCGACGACCGACACCGCGCGCCGGCGCGCCGTCGTCGACCAGGTCGCGAGCCTGACCGATCAGCTCGCCATCGCCTGGCACGGGGCGCTCGTCGCGCCGGTGGACGCGGCCACGGTCGGCGTGTGGGCGCCTGGAGCCCGGCCGATGGACTCCACAGCCCACGAGGCTCGCTGATGCCGGGACGGATCCGCCAGGCCGACGTCGACGAGGTGAAGGCACGCACCAACATCGCCGACATCATCGGCGAGCGGGTGGCGCTCAAGTCGGCGGGAGTCGGCTCGTTGAAGGGGCTGTGCCCGTTCCACGACGAGCGCAGCCCCAGCTTCAACGTGCGCCCGCAGGCCGGCTTCTATCACTGCTTCGGCTGCGGCGAGTCGGGTGACGTGTACTCGTTCCTCCGCGCGATGGACCACGTGTCGTTCACCGAGGCTGTCGAGCGGCTCGCGGGCCGCATCGGCTACGCGCTGCACTACGAGGACGGCGGGGCCGCGCCCGAGCACACGGGCCGCGCGCGCCTGTATGCGGCGAACTCCGCCGCGGCGGACTTCTTCCGCACGCAGCTGATGACGCCCGAGGCCGACACCGCGCGCCGCTTTCTCGGGCAGCGCGGGTTCGACGCCGGCGCAGCCGGGCATTTCGGAGTCGGCTACGCCCCGAAGGGCTGGGAGGGCATGACCAAGGCGCTGCGCGCCCAGGGCTTCACCGACGAGGAGCTCTCTTCGGCCGGCCTGGTGTCGCAGGGGCAGCGCGGCGTGTACGACCGCTTCCGCGGCCGCGTGGTGTGGCCGATCCGCGACGTCACCGGGCAGGTGATCGGCTTCGGCGCCCGCAAGCTCTATGACGACGACAAGGGCCCCAAGTACCTCAACACGCCCGAGACGACGCTCTACAAGAAGACGAACGTGCTCTACGGCCTCGATCTCGCCAAGCGCGACATCTCGCGCGAGCACCGGGTCGTCGTGGTCGAGGGCTACACGGATGTCATGGCCTGCCACCTGGCCGGGATCACGACCGCCATCGCGACGTGCGGAACCGCCTTCGGAGCGGACCACATCACGGTGCTGCGCCGCGTGATGGGCGACGACTCGACCGCCGGCGAGGTCGTCTTCACGTTCGACCCGGACGCAGCCGGGCAGAAGGCGGCGCTGCGCGCGTTCGCGGACGCCAAGCGCTTCAACGCGCAGACCTATGTCGCGACAGGCCCCGAGGGCCTCGACCCGTGCGATCTGCGGCTCGCGCGCGGCGACGGCGCGGTGCGGGGCCTGATGGAGACCAAGGTGCCCATGGTGGAGTTCGTCCTCGACCAGCGCATCGCGGGGTTCGACCTCGCGAGCGTCGAGGGCCGGGTCGGTGCGCTGCGCACGGCGGCGCCAGTGGTCGCCGAGCTGCGTGACCCGCTGCTGCAGCCCGAATACATCCGGGTGCTGGCCCGACGCCTCGGGATGGACACCGAGGACGTCCGTCGCGAGGTCGAGCGCGCCGCGCGCAGCGGCCCGCGCGAGGATCGCCGCCGTGACGTCGGACCGCAGGCGGAGCCGACGAGCGAGCCGACCGGCGACAGCGCCCTGCGCGTGACGCTCGCCACGCTGCCCCGCACACCCGAGGCCGCTCTGGAGCGCGACGCGCTCATGGGGGTCCTCCAGTTCGGGCACCGCATGGACCCCGCCCTGGTGGGCCGCGCGCTCGAACTGCCGTTCCGACTGCCGGCGCTGGATGCGGTGCGCGTGGCCGTGGTCGCGGCGGCGGGGACGACGCAGCGCCCCGGATGGTCGGCGGATGCTGTCGCCACCGTCCGGGAGCCGTATCGATCGCTCGCGGCGGAGCTCCTCGCCGGCAACTTCCCGGCGCTGGATGACGACGCCGCAGTCGCCTCGGCGAGCGATCTGCTGCGTCGGCTCGTTCTGCGCGGACTCGACCGCGAGAAGGCGGAGCTGCTCGGCGCGATCCAGCGCGTGCCGGCGGACTCCGAAGAGGGCCGGGGCATCCGTCTGCGCCTGCGCGAGCTCGATGTGCGCCGGCAGACGGTGGTCGACGAAGCCTCCTGAGACCGGCGCGGATCGCGCCTCGCTGTGGAACGGCGTCGGCTGCTGGTGTCTGCGCGCACGGCACGGCAGGATGAGGGAATGGCTCGCCGAAGAGATGCAGATCTGGCGATCGACTGCTCCGACCTGTCGATCGCCCGGACGGGACGGGGCGGGCCGGCGCAGCGCGTCGTGGACGGGGTGACGTTCCGGCTCGGACGAGGCGGAACGCTCGCGGTGATGGGCCCGACCGGCTCCGGGAAGTCCTCGCTGGCGGCCGTGCTCGCCGGCGCCGATGAGCAGGGGCTCGCCGTCGTGGGCGGCGAAGGCACCGTCGAGGGCGTCTCGGTGCGGCATCCCGGTCGCGACCGTCGCTACCTGACGTACTACGCGGGCTATCTGCCGCAGTCCGCCGGAGCGCACCTGCCGGCGCGCCTGACCGTCGCCGAGGTGATCGGTGAGCCCATCACGAGCCGGGATCGCCGCGTCAGCGCCCGCGGGCTGGCGGTGCGCATCGCATCGCTGCTGGACGAGCTGATGCTGCCGCTCGGCGCGTCGGCGAAGTACCCGTACGAGCTCAGCGCCGGGATGCGCCAGCGGGTCGCGTTCGCGCGAGCGCTGGTGCTGCAGCCGCGTGTGCTGATCGCCGACGAGCCGTTCGCGAATCTGGACGTCGAGGTGCGCAAGGCGGCAGGCGACGCGATCGTGCGTCGCCGCCGCGAACTCGGCATGGCTGCCCTCGTGGTGACCAACGAGCCCGACACGGTGGCCGACCTGGATGCCGACGTCCTCGTGCTGCGCGGCGGACACCCGGTCGCGTACGGCCACGGCACCCGCGATCTGCTGTGGACTCCCAGCGGCGATGCCGACCGGCGGCTCGTCGGGTCGTGATCGATGCCCGCGATGGTCATGAGCACGGGTTGAGCTTTGCTAGTATGGACTGGTTGCCCGCACGAGAGTGCGGAACATTCCTCCATAGCTCAATTGGCAGAGCAATCGGCTGTTAACCGATAGGTTCTTGGTTCGAGTCCAAGTGGGGGAGCGAAGGCCTCGGGGCTCCACCCCCGGGGCTTTCTTCGTTCCTGGTCCGTTCTCGAAGGGTGTCATGCCGGGTCGCGCCAAGTCCTCGCCGCTGCTCGCGATCGAAGGCGCTGTTCCCGCTCCGCGACCGCTGTATCGCTCCGTGCCGCTGCTCACCGTGCTCGCGGGGTATGCCTGCGTGGTCGCCTGGGTGGGGATCGTCGTGCTCCTCGGCGGCGAGCCGTGGATGCTGCTCATCGACGCGCCTGCTCCGTGGCTGTTCCTCGGCCTGGTGCCGTCGGCGGCCGCGATCCTGCTGGCGTTCCGAGGCAACGCCCTGTGGGCCGGCGTGCTGACGCTCGCGAGCCTGTGGCTGGTGCCGACCGGAATCGCGACGGCGGTCGTGGTCGCGGTCGCGCTCTGGACGGTGCGCGGCATCCGGCGGCAGTGGGCGGCGCACGACCTCGACACCGTGCTCGCGACCGCCTCGGCGCACGGGCTGCCCGTTCTCGTCGTCCAGCACGTCGCGGGTGGATCGCGACGTCGGTCGTCCACCGACACGACACAGGTGCAGGTGCGCGACGTCGACACCGGTGCTCTCTCGACGGCGCGCGTGTGGGGGCCGATGCGCGTCGGCACGCATCTCGTGCGCCAGGGCATGAACGTGATCGCCCAGGCGCCTCCGGGCGCCGAGGCCGAGCTGCGCCGGTGGGTGGAGCGGCAGAACCGCCGCGTCGGCCCGCCCGCTGCGTGACGGGCCGGGGCCGTCCGACGGACCACCCCGGCCCGCAAGCTCACAGGCTGTCGGCCAGCTGCTGCATCTCGGCGATCTCGGCCGTCTGGTCGTCGATCACCTGCTGAGCGAGGTCTCGCACGTCGACGTCCTTCGCGTCCGCCAGCGCGGCGGCCGCCATGTCTACGGCCCCTTCGTGGTGCACGACCATCTGCTCGAGGAACAGGCGACCCGCGGTGGCGCCGTCCGCTTGCTCCAGCGCGGTCATGTCGTCCTCCGACATCATGCCGTCGCCGTGATCCATGCCGGACTCCGCGGCCCCGGGGTCGACGCCCCACTCCGCGAGCCAGCCCTGCATCCGTTCGATCTCAGGAGCCTGCGCCGCCTGGGCTCGCTCGGCGATCGCGACCACCCGCGGGTCCACGCCGTCCTTGGCGAGCACGAGATCGGCCATCTCGACGGCCTGCTCGTGGTGCGGGATCATCATCGTGACGAACATGATGTCGGCCGGTGTCGCCGCGGCGGCCGTCTCGCTGTGGGTGCTCGAGCCGTGGTCCATGCCTGCCATGCTTCCGCCGTCGTCCGCCGAATCGGCGCAGCCGGCGAGTCCGAGCGCAGCGACGAGGGGGAGTGCCGCGAGCAGCGTGCGGGTACGGGTGTTCATTGTCTCTCTCTTCTGTTCGGTGACTGATTCCGCGCAGGCGCGGCGATGCCTCGCCCGGTCGTTCCGGGCAGCAGGCGGTTCAGGTCCGGCTGATCGAGAGGACGATGAGAGAGGGCGGATGCCGCGGCCCGCGGTCTGCGGCCGCAGACCCGCGGACCTCGGCCGAGGACGACGCGCTCCGCGGCAGCCGTCGGAAGCCTCGCAGGCGTGCCGCGAAGACAGCGGTGAGCAGCAGCGCGAGGACGCAGACGACCGCCCAGACACCCTCGTCGGAGGCCGGCACGAGGTCAGCGCACGCAGAGGTCGCGCACGACACCGACGTGTGCGCAGCCTCGGCGCGGAAGGCGGCGTCGGGCATCGGCGGATCGTGCGATCCGGTCTCGGATGCGGCGAGCGTCATGGGCGGTGCGGCGTGCCCCGCGTGAGCGGAAGGCGACATCAGCACATGCATGCCGAGAAGTCCCGCGATGAGCGCGGCCGCCAGCAGCAGTCGGGCCATGGCGGCGCCGAGCCGCGACGAGGGGAGGGCAGGAGGGTGCGGCATCCATTCTCCTCCGGGGCGTGACACGGACCGTTCGCGTGCGCACCACTCTACGGCATACCCCCATCGGGTATGCCGGAATCGAGAGGACTCAGGCTTCGAGGTCGTCGACGCCGGGCGTCCACGAGCTGCCGGGGCGGCCCCAGCCGCGCTTGCGCGCGATCTTCTGCACCGTCTTCCAGTCGCCGTCGTCGAGCCGGTCGACATAGAGGATGCCGTCGAGATGGTCGAACTCGTGCTGCATGATGCGTGCGCGCCAGCCGTCGACCTGGATGCGCACCGGCTCGCCGTCGAGGTCGATCCCGGTCACGAGCACCTCGTCCGAACGGCGCAGCGGGAATCGCTCGCCGGGGAAGGACAGGCACCCCTCGGACTCGTCGTCGGGGTCGGGCGCACCGGGCTCGGTGGGACGCATCCACAGCTCCGGGTTGATGACGACGCCGCGCCACGGGTTGCCGTCGTCGTCGGCGTACGTGTAGGTGTAGATCCGCAGCGCCACCCCCACCTGCGGGGCGGCGAGGCCCACGCCGGGTGCGGCATCCATCGTCTCGAACATGTCGGCGACGAGCGTGCGGATCTCGTCGGTGATCTCGCCGACGGGCGACGCGGGGGAGTGCAGGACGGGGTCGCCCATGATGCGAATCGGAAGAACAGCCACGCCTTGAGCCTACCGAGGGGCGCCTCCGGCTAGTGTCGAAGGGTGGTGTGGACTGCGGATGAACTCGGGGACGTCGGCGATCAGCTCGTCGGCGCGTTCCAGAACCCGGGCATCCTGATCGGCATCCCGCTCGCGCTCCTGGGTGCGGTGTTCATGTCGTTCGGGGCGCAGTACCAACACCGCGGCGTGACCAAGGTCGAACGGCTCACCGGTTCGTCGGGCAGCGGCGGTCTGCAGGCGAGCCACCTCCTCAAGCTGCTCGCCCGCCCGTCGTGGGTGATCGGCACCCTCATGCTGGGGCTCGCCATCGTCTGCCAGCTCTCGGCCCTCGCGTTCGCACCGCTGATCGTCGTGCAGCCGCTCGGGGCCATCGCCCTGGTGATCACGACTCTGCTGAATGCCCAGATCAGCGGCCACAAGCCCACGAAGCGCTCGCTCATCGCGATCGCCGCATGCGTCGGCGGCATCTTCATCTTCGTGGCCATCGCGGCCCTCTTCGCGACCGAGAAGCCGGTGTCCAACACCGAGCTGATCACGATCCTCGTGCTGCTGGCAGTGGTCGCCCTCGTCTTCACGGGTCTGTGGATCTGGCTGCGCAAGCGGATCGGGCCGCTGTTCTACATCATCGCCGCGGGCGTGCTCTACGGGTTCGTGGCGACCCTCGCCAAGGTCATCATCGAGCGCATCAAGACATCCGACTTCGATTGGCTGACCTTCACGTGCCTCGGCGCGCTCCTCGTCGCCGCCATCGTCGGCGCCTATTTCGTGCAGAGCGCCTACGCATCAGGACCGCCGGACCTCGTCGTCGCGGGCCTCACGGTCGTGGACCCGATCGTGGCCATCATCATCGGTCTCACGATCCTGCAAGAGGCCGCCGGCGCGCCGCTGTGGGTGTTCATCTCGTTCGGCGTGGTGGGCGCGATCGCGGTGTGGGGCGTGTTCCAGCTCGCGCGCCACCACCCTCAGGTGGTGAGCGACAGCCAGGAGCTTCCGATCCAGCGCGGCAGCTCTGGATCTGTGGTGGATGCCGCCCACCCGCGCACCGGGTCCATCAAGGTCACCGAGGCCGTGTCGAAGGTGTGGCCCGAGCCGCCGGTCAAGGACTCCGCCGACAAGGACGCCACCGACAAGAGACACGAGCGCTGACGGTAGGCTCGGTTGCGCACACGCGCAAGGGGCGGTGGCCAAGCTGGTCAAGGCAGCGGGCTCATAACCCGACGATCGTGGGTTCAAGTCCCACCCGCCCTACGTGACACGGACGCCGCGGCTCTCGAGAGCCGCGGCGTCCGTGTGTTTCTCGAGATATTTCGTTCACCCTCCTAACTTTCGGGGGGAGAGCTACTGACTTTGCGGGTGCATTGGCTGTAGCGTCATCGACAGCACACCTGTCCCTGACTCCTCGACGGAGGCAACAATGAAGTTCTTGCAGAGGCTCGGCAGATCGATCATGCTCCCGGTGGCTGTGCTGCCGGTCGCCGCGATCCTCGCCGGCATCTCTTACTGGATCAAGTCCGCAGCCGGAGACAACATCGTCTCGGCGTTCCTCGGCGCCGCCGGTGGCGCGCTCCTCGACAACATGGCGCTGCTGTTCGCGGTGGGCATCGCGATCGGCATGGCGAACAAGTCCGACGGCACCTCCGCGCTCGCGGGCCTCGTGTCGTGGCTCACCGTCACGACGCTCCTGAAGCCCGAGACGGTGGCCCTCTACACCGGCATCGCCGACGTGAACGAGGTCGACCCGGCATTCCTCAAGGTGCAGAACGTCTTCGTCGGCATCATCTGCGGCCTCATCGGCGCGTACTGCTACAACAAGTTCAAAGACACGAAGCTGCCCGACGCACTGTCGTTCTTCTCGGGGAAGCGCTCGGTGGCGATCGTCACGGCGGCCGTGTCTCTGGTCGTCGCCATCGTGCTGTACTTCGTGTGGCCGTGGGTCTACGGCGGTCTGGTGACGTTCGGCGAGTGGATCGTGACGCTCGGGCCCTTCGGCACCGGCATCTACGGCTTCCTCAACCGACTGCTGATCCCCGTCGGCCTGCACCATGCGCTCAACTCGGTGTTCTGGTTCGACGTCGCGGGCATCAACGATCTGAACAACTTCCTCGCGGGTGAAGGCACCTACGGCGTGACCGGCCAGTACATGACGGGCTTCTTCCCGATCATGATGTTCGGCCTCCCGGGCGCGGCCCTGGCCATGTACCTGACGGCCAAGACCACGAAGAAGAAGATCGCCTACGGCATCCTGCTCGCCGGCGCGATCTCGTCGTTCTTCGTCGGCGTCACCGAGCCGCTCGAATTCGCGTTCATGTTCGTCGCGCCGCTGCTGTACGTCGTGCACGCGATCTTCACGGGCATCTCGATGGCGATCAGCCAGATCCTGCCGGTGCGCATGGGCTTCGGCTTCTCGGCCGGCTTCATCGACCTGGTCCTCGGCTGGATGAACCCGATGGCGCAGAACCCGTGGCTCATCCCGGTCATGGGCGTGTTCTGGTTCTTCGTCTACTTCGGCGTGTTCTACTTCCTGATCAAGCGGTTCAACCTCAAGACCCCTGGTCGTGAGGACGACGACACCCTCACGCAGGGTACGGAGTACGACACATCGTCGGGCGACGACAAGTACCTGGTCACGGCGGGCCGCTTCCTCACCGCCCTCGGCGGCAAGGAGAACATCACCGACCTGGAGAATTGCGCCACCCGCCTGAGGCTGGAGGTCGCCGACGTCAGCAAGGTCGACGACGCCGCTCTCAAGCGCGCCGGCGCCGCCGGCACGATGAAGCCCGGAGGTACCTCGGTGCAGGTCGTCTACGGCACCAACGTCCAGTTCGTGAAGGACGCCATGGAGGCCATCATGACCGGGCAGGCCGAAGCGCCGCAGGGCGCGACGCCCGAGCCCGCCGTCGAGGCGGCGGCCGGCAGCACGGCCGTGCTGACCGACACCGCCAAGGCGACCGTCACGCTGCGCCAGCCGCTCGAGGGCAAGGTCGTCGCGCTCTCGGAGGTGCCGGACCCCACGTTCGCGCAGGGGATCATGGGCCCGGGCCTCGCGATCGAGCCGACCGGTGACACGGTCGTCGCGCCCGCGGACGGCACCATCGGCGCCACCTTCGACAGCAGCCACGCGGTCGCCCTCGTCCTCGACGACGGCACCGAGCTGCTGATCCACGTCGGCATCGACACCGTCAGCATGAAGGGCGACGGCTTCCAGACGCTGGTCGAGAAGGGTCAGAAGGTCACTGCGGGCACCCCGCTGCTGCGATTCGACCTCGCCAAGATCCAGGCCGCCGGCCACCCGTCGATCACCCCGGTGATCGTGCTGAACAACGAGAACGCGACGGTCGCGTTCGAGTAATCGTCGGCATGGAGGGGGGAGTGGATGCCGCGGCTCGCGGCATCCACTCCCTCTTTCACATCGCCGAGCCGATGTAGGAGTACTTGACGAAGACCTCCGGCGCCAGGCCCGCCTCTTCGAGCACACCCTGGACGGCGGCCAGCATGTAGCTGGAGTCCCAGCCCATGTACAGCCAGTGTTCGTCGTCCAGGCGATCCCATTGCCCGTTCCACGACTGGGCGGTGTACACCGGTCCGCCGCGGCGGGCGCTGTAAGAGACGACCGACTCGCGAGAGTCCGCCCACAGCCGCTTGAAGACGCGGTTGAAGAGATACTTGACGTCGGGCACCTCCCAGTGCTCGCCGCAGTACTCGACATACGACCACTCCCGGTGCCAGCCCGCAGGCCAGCCGCGGCGGCGCACCGCATCGAGGATCGGTGTCAGCCCGTCGTCGTCGATGGCCGGACCGCCTGGGCGACGCCACACCTCGACGAAGCGCTCGGTGAGCTGCGCGGAGCGCTCGGCGATGGCCGCCGTGCCCCACGCGGGGAGTTCGGCCAGAGCGGATGTCGCCGGCACCGCGCTGCGCGCGTAGACCGCCTGCTTCTCGGGGAAGGAGCGGTCGAACGCGCGAAGGGCGAGGTCTTCTTCGAGCACCGTGAGATTGCCGATCGTCTTCGCGAGTGCGCGGTGGCTGTTCTGCTCGTCGTCGCTGTACGAGGACCATTCGCGCACGCCGTCGCCGGACCAGGCGTCGCCCGGTGCGAGCGGGAAGATGTGCTCGACATCCAGACCGCCGGCTCCGTCGACGCCGGCGATGCGCCCCAGGATGTACGACGCGTGCGGCAGCTCCGAGTACTTGAGCGCCACCGCGATGCGCTCGTCAGACGGCGTGATGCGCGAGATCGCCGACACGAGTGCCTCCGGGCCCTCTTCGCGGGCGCGGCACAGCCGGGCGACGAGACGTTCCGTGCCGGTGCCGACGACGCTACGGCGCGCCAGCAGGGACTGGACCATCTCGAGCGTCTCCACCAGCGCGTCACGATCGGTCGCACCGATTTCGACGTCCCGGTACGCGCGCATGACGAGCGGGTACATGCCCGACCCGAACGTGCCGAGGTAGGCGAGATGGCGTGAGACGACGGCATCCGGAGCCTCGTCCGGGTGCAGCAGCACGCGGTAGACGCGTGAGAACGCCCGCCACTCGTCGGCGTGGCGCACCAGATCCGCGAACTCGAGCCGGGGGAACTCGACCCGGAACGCGTCGTAGACGCCGCGGCCGCCTACCACTGTCACCTCGCGGCCCGTGCGCATGACGAGGTACTGCCGCCAGAACTCGGCGATGGCCTCGCCCGTATTCTGCTCGATCGGCTGCCAGTAGTCGGCCTCGATCTCGCGCTGCTCGGCGTGGGTGAGCCCCATCAGCACGTAGTTGTGGATGAGCTCGTGGTCGCGCAGCGGTTCGCCGGTCGAGTTGAGGCTCTCGAAGATCTGCTGGGCGTTCGCGCCCGCCCCGAGGGTGATGGCCACGTGCTCGAGCTTCTGCAGGCCGCGCCAGATGTGCGCCGCCTCGTCGAGGCTGATCTGGCTGCGGAAGAAGGCGTAGTTGTCGTCGAACCGCGAGTCGCGCTGCTCGCCCGGCGGCAGCGGCAGGTCCAGCACGACGCGTTCGAACACCGACGCCCACGCGCGATGCGGGCGCAGCTTCGTGCGCGTCGCGTCATTCGAGTGGACGAGCACGCGCTGGAGCTCGTCGGCCAGTGCCGGATCGCTCTCACGGACGGTGTGATGCAGCGCCGCCACCAGCAGCATGAGAGTCGTCGTGCGCTGCTGACCGTCGATGAGCACGAGCTCCGCGTCCGGCCCCTCGCCGCTCGCCGACGAGAGGATGGACCCGATGAAGTGCATGTGACGGTCATCGAGGTCTGCCACCGCGCGGATGTCGGCGAGGAGCTGCTCGCACCCCCCGATGTCCCACCGGTACTGCCGCTGATAGACCGGGACGACGATCGTCCAGTCGGCGGCTGACAGCCACCCGACCGTGTTGACAGCAGTGGCGTCGACGTTCGTGGCAGTGACCATAGCCGTTCCAGTCTATGAGGGGGCGGGCGGTGCCCTGCCGCTCGCCGGGCGGCCGCGGGGTTATTCACGGCGATGCCACCGGGCCGTCTCGAGGCCCCGATGTAGGCTTGCCTAAGTTGAGCCTGTTAAAACGTGCTGGCTCACTGACCGAAAGGCATGATTCGTCATGGGTTACATCAAGTCCGCCGCTCTCGACGAGACCGGCTTCGTGGTCCTCGACTCCTATGGGGAAGAGATCGACCCGAAGGAATGGCTCAGCATCGAGTACGTCGACTGGAAGTCGTCGGGTGACACCCGTTTCGCTCCGCTGGCCTCGGCCAAGGGCGAGATCGAGTGCAACGGCTTCTGGAACCACACGCCGCCGCGCACCGACAAGGATGGCGTCTGGATCCCCGAGCAGACCGAGAAGGCCCCGACGCTGACGCGTCGCGCGCAGGAGCCGGGCGCCAACGTCGGCCGCTGCCGCATCATCGAACTGCAGCCGAACTCGTACGCGGACGCGCTGTACAACCTGCACCAGGACGACAACAACCGCCTCAACCCCGACGGCACCGGCTGGGTCGTGCGTGGCTTCTTCAACCTCACCGACGACAAGAACAGCTACTTCGTGCTGCGTGAGAACCGCACCGACCCGAGCATCGAGTACCGCGTGGCGCTGCCGGCCGGCGCCCAGCTCATCGTCGACACCCAGCGCCTCTGGCACGCCGTCCACCACGACGGCACCGAGCCGCGCTACTGCCTCATCACGTCGTGGGAGTCGGGCCCCGAGCTCGACGCCTACATCGAGAAGTACCACGGCGTGCCCACCGCACCGCAGTTCGAGGTCCCGCAGGACGTCCTCGACGCCGGTCAGGTCGAGCAGGCCCGCCGGGACGCGGCCCGTGCGGCCTACTACGCCGCCAAGGGCAAGGCAGAGGTCCAGGCCATGAGCGAGGCCTGAGCCTCGACGTCCTCCGAGAGGGCGGGGGAATCACAGTCTTGTGATTCCCCCGCCCTCTCGGCCATAATGGGCGGCAACAACCGAACAGCAGCCATGAACCCGTTTCAGGTCGTAGGGGAAGACGCACCTGACGAACGGAGAGATCATGGCGACAACACAGGCGCGCGGGGTGATCTTCATCCACTCCGCGCCACGGGCGCTGTGCCCCCACCTGGAGTGGGCGGTAGGACGCGCACTCGGTCGTGCGGTGAGCTTCGACTGGGCCGATCAGCCCGTCCTGGCCGGAAGCCGTCGTTCGGAGTTCTACTGGGAGGGCTCGGCCGGCACCGGCGCCGCGCTCGCGACGGCTATCCGCGGCTGGGAGCACCTCCGCTTCGAGGTCACCGAGGATCCCACTCCCCGCAGTGACGGCGGCCGGTGGCTGCACACGCCGGGTCTCGGCATCCACTACGCCCAGACCGACACCGCGGGCAACGTGGTCATCGGCGAGGACCGCATCCGCTACGCCCTGGAGATCTCGGGCAGCGACCCGCTTGAGCTGAGCCGTGAACTCCAGGTCGCGCTCGGCTCGGCATGGGACGAAGAGCTGGAGCCGTTCCGTCACGCGAGTGACGCCGCTCCGGTCGTGTGGCTGCACAAGGTCGGCTGACGCGGCCCGCTCCCCAGACGCAGGCGGTGCGAGGCGCCACTACCGAGGCTCGGAGGCCATGAATCCCGGGTCGCGGGACCGCGAACCACCGCCTGACACGACAGACGCCCCCGGAGGCTTCCCGGGGGCGTCTTCGTTTGTCGCGGCGGAGTGCGGTGAGGTGGATGCCTCAGACCGAGGCGAACGCGGCGACGGCGTTGTGGCCGCCGAAGCCGAAGGAGTTGCTGATCGCGAGCTGCGGCCCGTCACCGAGCGGCGTCGGGGTGCCCGAGATGCGGAACGGCACCTCGGGGTCCTGCGTCGTCAGGTTGATCGTCGGGGGAGCGACCCGGTCGCGCAGGGCGAGGACGGTGAAGATGGCCTCGAGCGCGCCGGTGCCGCCGAGCAGGTGCCCTGTGGAGGCCTTGGTGGCCGACACGGGGATCTCGTCGATGCGCGGACCGAACACCGAGCGGAGGGCACTGTACTCGTTCGGGTCGCCGACCGGCGTCGACGTCGCGTGCGCGTTGATGTGCGTGACGTCGTCGACCGATGCATCCGCCATGTCGAGCGCGAGGCGCACCGCGCGCGATGCGCCGAGGCCCTCGGGGTCGTTGGCGGTGATGTGGTACGAGTCGGCGGTGACACCGCCGCCGACGACGGCCGCGTAGATCTTGGCGCCGCGGGCGCGCGCGTGATCCTCGGTCTCGAGGATCAGCACGGCGGCGCCTTCGCCCATGACGAAGCCGTCGCGGTCGATGCTCGTCGGACGCGAGGCGGTCCCGGGGTCATCGTTGCGCTTGGACAGCGCCTGCATGGACGAGAACGCGGCCAGGGTCACCGGGTGGATGACCGACTCGGTGCCGCCGGCGATCACGACATCGGCGTACCCGGCCCGGATGTGCTCGATCGCGTTCACGATCGACTCCGTGCTGGACGCACAGGCGCTGGCGACGGTACGGGCGTACGCACGGGCGTTGAAGTGGAGCGACAGGTTGCCCGCGGCCGCGTTCGGCATCAGCATCGGCACCGTCATCGGCAGCACCCGGCGCGGGCCCTTCTCGCGCAGGACGTCCCAGGCGTCGAGCAGGGTGTGCAGACCGCCGATGCCCGTCGCGAAGTCGACGCCCAGGCGCTCGGGCGCGACCTCGGGGCTGCCGGCATCCGCCCACGCCTCCAGCGCCGCGACCAGCGCGAACTGCGAGGACGGGTCGAGACGCTTGGCGACGGGACGCTCGAGCACGGTGTCGGGGCGCACCTTGGCCTCGGCC
The DNA here is from genome assembly GCF_014779795.1 of Microbacterium helvum. Lineage (GTDB taxonomy): Bacteria > Actinomycetota > Actinomycetes > Actinomycetales > Microbacteriaceae > Microbacterium > Microbacterium helvum. Next base: position 401,267 of record NZ_JACXZS010000002.1, on the reverse strand, counting down.
GCGAAGGTGACGGGCAGCTGGTACTGCTCGACCCAGTCGTATTCGAGGGTGCGGGTGCCGGAGACGCCGTCCAGGAGCGCGGACCAGCTCTCGGGTGCCGTACCGCCCAGCGGCGACGACGCGCCGATGCCGGTCACGACGATGCGGGAGTTGCTCATGTCGTTCTTGATCCTCGTGGGGTTCATGCCGGTGGGGGCCGCAGCCCCCACCGGAGGGGTTACGCCTGGTTGGACGTGATGAAGGTGACGGCGTCGCCGACCGTCTTGAGGTTCTTGACCTCGTCGTCGGGGATCGTCACGCCGAACTTCTCCTCGGCGTTGACGACGATGGTCATCATCGAGATCGAGTCGATGTCGAGGTCGTCCGTGAACGACTTCTCGAGGGCGACCTCGTCGGCCGAGATGCCCGTCTCGTCGGTGATGAGCTCGGCGAGTCCGGCGAGGACCTCGTCGTTGGTGAATGCCATGGGATTCTCCTGTGTTTGTTAGGGGTACGGGTGCCCGGACGGGCCGGGAATCAGTCTAGAGTCGCGGCTCGCCGGGTCAGGGGAGCACGATGACCTGGGCGCCGAACACCAGTCCGGCGCCGAAGCCGATCTGCAGGGCCAGGCCTCCGCTGAGCTCGGGGTGCTCCTCGAGCAGGCGGTGCGTGGCCAGCGGGATCGACGCGGCCGACGTGTTGCCGGTCGTCTCGATGTCGCGGGCGATGACCACGCTCTCGGGGAGCTTCAGCTGCTTGGCGAACTCGTCGACGATGCGCATGTTGGCCTGGTGGGGGACGAACGCGGCGAGATCGGATGCCTCGACCCCGGCCTCTTCGAGCGCCTGTCGTGCGACCTTGACCATCTCCCACACGGCCCACCGGAACACGGTCGGGCCCTCCTGGCGGAGCGTCGGCCACGGTGCGGCGCCGTCGCGGAACTCGGTCAGCGTGTGGTTCATGCCGACGGCATCCGCCTTGGAGCCGTCCGAGCCCCACACCGTCGGACCGATCCCGGGGGTGTCGCTCGGACCGACCACGGCCGCCCCTGCTCCGTCGCCGAGGAGGAACGAGATGCTGCGGTCGGTCGGGTCGACGATGTCGCTGAGCTTCTCGGTGCCGATGACGACGGCATAGTGGGCCGCGCCGGCGCGGATCAGGGCGTCAGCCTGCGCGATGCCGTAGGCGAAGCCCGCGCACGCGGCGTTGACGTCGTAGGCCGCGGCGGGGTTGGCGCCCACGCGGTCCGCGACGATCGCCGACACCGACGGGGTCTGCTTCGGGTTGCTGATGGTGGCGACGATGACCGCGTCGACCTGACTGGGGTCGACACCTGAGCGCTCGATCGCCTCGCGTGCGGCATCCGTCGCGAGGTCGATCGCATCGGTCTCGGGAACTGCGCGCATGCGGGTCACGATGCCGGTGCGCTGGCGGATCCACTCGTCGCTGGAGTCGATCGGACCGACGAGGTCGTCGTTGGGCACGGCGATCTCGCCGCGGGCGGCACCGTAGGCGTAGATGCGCGTGTGGGCGGCCCCGGTGGGCTGGACGAGGGTGGGGGTCATGCTTCTCTCCGGTCAGGCGTCGACGGCCACCAGAGCAGTGGCGGCCTCCAGGTCTTCGGGTGTCTTGACAGCCACGGCGGGGGTCCCGCGCAGCGCACGCTTCGCGAGCCCGACCAGGGTGCCTGCCGGCGACAGCTCCACGATGCCCGACACACCGGCGTCCGCGAAAGACGCCATGCAGAGGTCCCAGCGCACCGGAGAGGCGACCTGCTCGACCAGCAGGCCGACGAAATCCGTGCCCGACGTGACGGCGGACCCATCGCGGTTGGTCCAGATCGTGACCGACGGATCGGATGCCGCCACCTCCGCCGCGGCGGCACGCAGCGTCTCGACCGCCGGCGCCATGTACTGCGTGTGGAATGCCCCGGCGACCTGCAGCGGGATGACGCGCGTGCCCGCCACCGGCTCGGACGCGAGCGCCTGCAGTCCCTCGATCGCGCCGGCGACCACGAGCTGGCCACCGCCGTTGTAGTTCGCGGGCGACAGATCCAGCTCGGCCAGGCGGGCCAGGACGGCGGCCTCGTCGCCGCCGATGACGGCGCTCATGCCCGTTTCAGCGGCTGCTGCCGCCTCTGCCATCGCGCGACCCCGGATGCCGACGAGCGTGAGCGCCGCCTGCTCGCTGAGGATGCCGGCGGCCGCAGCCGCAGCGAACTCGCCCACCGAGTGGCCGGCGACGCCCGCGATTCCTGTCCGATCCGGGATCGCGTTCCACGACAGCAGGCTCGCCGCGACGATGAGCGGCTGGGCGACCTGGGTGTCGCGGATGCGGTCGGCGTCCCACTCGGTGCCGGCCGCGACGAGGTCGATGCCCGCCCACTCGGAGTACTGCGCCAGTCGATCGGCGGTGCCGTCGAGATCGAGCCAGGGAGTCAGGAAGCCGGGGGACTGAGAGCCCTGCCCGGGGAAGACAGCGATACGCACCGTTCCATCCTGCCAAGGATCAGCACGCGGGTTCTGAAGACACCGTCACAAGTATTCTGCGAACCTTTGTGCCCGTCCCACACCGGCGTCGCGTCCCACACCGGCGTCGCGCACCGGCGGTCGCGGTCGCTCAGAGCGGTCCGCGCCGGGCCGCGGTCGGACGCCGGCGGGTGGCATCCGTCCCGATCGATCCCAGGATGAGCGCCGTCTGCAGGATGAGCGCCTCACGGGGGCCGGTCGCATCCCACCCGATCACCTCGGAGACCCGCTTCAGGCGGTATCGCACGGTGTTCGGGTGCACGAACAGCTCGCGCGCGGTGGCCTCGAGCGAGCGCCCGTTGTCGAGGTAGGCCCACAGCGTCGACACCAGGTCTGCGCTGTGCGCCTGCAGCGGACGATAGATCCGCTCGACCAGCGTCTGCTTCGCGAGGGGATCGCCGGCCAGCGCACGCTCGGGCAGCAGGTCGTCCGCCTCGACGGGGCGCGGCGCGTGCCGCCAGGCGCGGGCGACGGCGAACCCCGCCAGCGCCGCGCGGGCGCTCTGACTCGCGTCCACCAGCGCCGGCACCGTGGGACCGAGCACGAGGTGGCCCGCGCCGAAGCCGGGCTCCAGGCGCTTGGCGATCTCGCCGAACGGCAGCTCCGCGACCGTGTCCTCGCTGCCCGTCGGCGGCTCGGCGCGCCCGAGCACCAGCACGAGACGCGAGCCCTGCACGCCGATCAGCACGTCCACATCGAGCTTGCGCGCGGTGCGGCGCAGCTGGTCCACGTCGAACTGTGCGGGCGTGGTGCCCACGAGCACCGCGACCTCGCCGTGGCCGTGCCAGCCCAGTGCCGCGATGCGGCTCGGCAGCTCTTCGTCGGCCTCTCCGGTCAGGATCGAGTCGACGACGAGCGCCTCCAGGCGCGCGTCCCACAGTCCTCGGGCCTCGGCGGCTCGTGCATACACGTCGGCTGCGGCGAACGCGACCTCTCGCGAGTACAGCAGGATCGCCTCTCGCAGATGCTCGCCCTTGCCGGCCACCCGCTCCTCGGTGACCTCGACGGTCACGCGGATGAGCTGCAGCGTCTGCTGCAGGCTGACGCTGCGCAGCAGCTCCCGCGGCGCGGCCGCGAAGATGTCGGAGGCGATCCACGGCGTCGAGCCGGGATCGTCGTACCACTGGATGAACGAGGTGATACCGGCCTGGGCCACCAGCCCGACGGCGGACCGTCGGGCCGGTGGCATCTCGGCGTACCAGGGCAGCGTGTCTTCGAGGCGCTTGATGGTGACGGTCGCGATATCGCCCGAGATGCGGCGCAGCCACGCCAGCGTCTCGGTCTTGTCCATCACCTCGACAGGCTTGCCCATTCGCGGATCAGCTCTCGCCGCCCGCGTTCCCGCTCGTACCGGCGGTCACGTCGTGGAGGCGATACTTCTCGATCGCCTGCGCAGCGAGGCCGCGGTCGACCGCGCCCTCTTCGGCCAGCGCCTGGAGGGTGCGGACCACGACGGACGGGCCGTCGATCTTGAAGAACCGGCGGGCGGCCGCGCGCGTGTCCGAGAAGCCGAAGCCGTCGGCCCCGAGCGTCGCGAAGCGGTTCGGCACCCACGGACGGATCTGGTCCTGGACCGCGTGCATGAAGTCGCTCACGGCGACCACGGGGCCCTGGACGTCCTTCAGCTTCTCGGTGAGGTACGCGGTGCGCGGCTCCTCGCCGGGGAAGAGGAAGTTGTGCTCGTCGGCGGCGAGGCCGTCGCGGCGCAGCTCCGACCACGACGTGACGGACCACACGTCAGCCTGAACGCCCCAGTCCTCACGCAGCAGCTGCTGCGCCTCGAGCGCCCACGGCACGCCGACGCCCGACGCGAAGATCTGCGCGCGCGGCCCTTCGCCCTCGGCGACCGAGATGCGGTGGATGCCGCGCACGATGCCGTCGACGTCCACGTCTGCCGGCTCGGCCGGCTGCACGAGAGGCTCGTTGTACACCGTGAGGTAGTACATGACGTTGGGGTCGGGGTGGTTGCCGCCGTACATCCGGTCCAGGCCCGCGCGCACGATGTGCGCGATCTCGTACCCGTAGGCCGGGTCGTACGCGACGGTCGCCGGGTTGGTCGAGGCCAGCAGCGGCGAGTGTCCGTCCGCGTGCTGCAGACCCTCACCGGTCAGAGTGGTGCGGCCGGCGGTCGCGCCCACCACGAAGCCGCGCGCCATCTGGTCGCCGGCTGCCCAGTTGGCGTCGCCGGTGCGTTGGAAGCCGAACATCGAGTAGAAGATGTAGACCGGGATCAGCGGCTCGCCGTGCGTCGCGTACGACGTGCCCGCGGCCGTGAAGGCCGCCATAGCGCCGGCCTCGTTGATGCCGACGTGCACGATCTGGCCCTGCGGGCTCTCTTTGTACGCCAGCAGCAGCTCGCGGTCGACCGAGGTGTAGTGCTGGCCGTTCGGGTTGTAGATCTTCGCGGTCGGGAAGTACGCGTCCATGCCGAACGTGCGCGCCTCGTCGGGGATGATCGGCACGATGCGGTGGCCGAAGTCCTTCGAGCGCAGCAGGTCCTTCAGCAGACGCACGAACGCCATCGTCGTGGCGATCTCCTGGTTGCCCGAGCCCTTCTTCGGCAGCGCGTACGCCTCGTCGCCCGGGAGCGAGATCGGCACGTGGTGGCTGCGGCGCTCGGGAAGGTACCCGCCGAGGCTCCGGCGACGGTCGAGCATGTACTGCACCGTCTCGTCCTGCTCGCCCGGGTGGAAGTACGGCGGCTGGTAGGGGTTCGCCTCGAGCTGCGCGTCCGTGACCGGGATCTGCATCCCGTCGCGGAAGTGCTTGAGGTCCTCGAGCGTCATCTTCTTCATCTGGTGGGTCGCGTTGCGGCCCTCGAAGTGCGGACCGAGGCCGTAGCCCTTGATGGTCTTGGCGAGGATGACGGTCGGCTGGCCCTTGTGCTCGACGGCCGCCTTGAACGCCGCGTACACCTTGCGGTAATCGTGACCGCCGCGCTTGAGGTTCCAGATCTGCTCGTCGGAGTAGTCCTTGACGAGGGCCGCGGCGCGCTCGTCCCGGCCGAAGAAGTGCTCGCGCACATACGCGCCGTTCTCGGCCTTGTACGTCTGGTAGTCGCCGTCCGGCGTGACATTCATGAGGTTGAGCAGCGCGCCGTCGCGGTCGCGCGCGAGCAGGTCGTCCCACTCGCGACCCCACACGACCTTGATGACGTTCCAGCCCGCGCCGCGGAAGAAGGCCTCGAGCTCCTGGATGATCTTGCCGTTGCCGCGGACCGGGCCGTCGAGGCGCTGCAGGTTGCAGTTGACGACGAACGTGAGGTTGTCGAGCCCCTCGTTCGCGGCGACCTGGAGCTGGCCGCGGCTCTCGACCTCGTCCATCTCGCCGTCGCCGAGGAACGCCCACACGTGGGCGTCGGAGAGGTCCTTGATGCCGCGGTTGGTGAGGTACTTGTTCGCCTGTGCCTGGTAGATGGCGTTGATCGGGCCCAGGCCCATCGACACCGTCGGGAACTGCCAGTAGTCCGGCATCAGGCGGGGGTGGGGGTACGAGGGCAGCGCGTGCGGCGCGTGCGACTTCTCCTGACGGAAGCCGTCGAGGTCGTCCTCGCCCAGTCGGCCTTCGAGGAACGAGCGGGCGTACATGCCGGGGGAGGCGTGGCCCTGGAAGAAGACCTGGTCGCCGCCCGAGGGGTGGTCCAGACCCCGGAAGAAGTGGTTGAAGCCGACCTCGTACAGTGCGGCCGACGACGCGTACGTGGAGATGTGGCCGCCCACGCCGATCCCGGGGCGCTGCGCGCGGTGCACCGTGATGGCGGCGTTCCACCGGATCCAGCGCCGGTACCGACGCTCGAGCTCTTCATCGCCGGGGAACTCGGGCTCGTTCTCGGGCGCGATCGTGTTGATGTAGTCCGTCGTCGGGACCTGCGGCACGTTCAGCTGGAGCTCGTGCGAGGTCTGCAGCAGGCTCAGCATGATTTCGCGGCCACGACCGTGGCCCTTGGCCTGCACGAGCTGCTGCAGGGATTCCTGCCACTCGGAGGTCTCGTCGGGATCGCTGTCGAGGGAGTCCTGCGAGTACGGATCCTGATCGTTGACAGTCACAGAAGACCTTTCGTCGTCTGGCAGATCGTGCCAGGGAATCGCTACCGGAGCGGGGCGGACTTTGTCTGCCCGTCACAACGCACCATCTGCCAGCCTACCGAGTTCGAGCGCCTGCGGACGCACCTCGTAGACTGGCGGCGAGGGCCTTTAGCTCAGCTGGTAGAGCGCCACGTTTACACCGTGGATGTCGTCGGTTCGATCCCGGCAGGGCCCACTTCCGGATCAGTGGATGCCGCTCACCCTCGCTCCTCGTCGTCCTCGCGTTCATGCGACACGACGTGGGGGAGCGCGAACTCCTCGTAGCCGGGTCGGCCGACCCGCGAATGACGGTGCGAGTAGGCGAAGTAGATGACGAAGCCGATCACGAGCCAGATCACGAAGCGCAGCCATGTCTCCACGGTGAGGTTCAGCATCAGGTAGATGCAGATCGCGGCCGACAGACCGGGCAGCCAGGGGTTGAGCGGCACACGGAAGCTGCGACGCAGATCGGGGCGTCTCCGGCGAAGCACGATGACCCCGACCGAGACGAGCACGAACGCCGAGAGCGTTCCGATGTTCACCATCTCTTCGAGCACCCCGACGCGCGTGAACCCCGCCACGAGGGCGACGATCACCGTCACGATGAGCGAGATCAGCCAGGGCGTCCGCAGCCGCGGATGGACCTTCGCCAGCGCGGCGGGAAGCAGCGCGTCGCGCGACATCGCGAAGATGATCCGGGTCGCGCCGATCAGCAGCGTGAGCACGACCGTCGTCAGGCCGGCGACGGCGCCCGCCGAGATCAGCGTCGCCATCCAGGTCGCCCCGTGGAAGACGAAGGCGTTGGCGAGCGCCGCGGCGGGGTCGAGCTCCTGATACGGCACCATTCCGGTGACCACGAGTGCGACGGCGCAGTAGAGCAGGGTGCAGATCACCAGCGACGCGATGATGCCGATCGGCATGTCGCGCTGGGGATTGCGGGTCTCCTCCGCCGTGGTGGCGACCACGTCGAACCCGATGTACGCGAAGAAGACCAGGGCGGCGCCCGCGAAGATGCCCCCGACGCCGAACGCGGTCGGCTCGATGCCCGAGAAGAACTGCAGCAGCGGCTGGCTGAGCCCGGTCGCGGCCTCACGCGGAGACGGATCGGGGACGAACGGCGACCAGTTGGCAGGATTCACGAAGAGCAGACCGGCGACGATCACGAACAGCACGATGAAGAGCTTCACGGCGACCAGAACGAGGTTCACCCGCAGGGACTCCTTGATGCCGAACGTCATCAGCCCGCCCAGCACCAGCACCAGCAGGATCGCCATCAGGTCGACCGTGCCGCCGTAGCCGATCGCGGCGGGGATCTGGATGCCGAGCTGCGCCAGCAGCGTTCCGAGATAGGCGCTCCAGCCCTGTGCCACGACGCTCGCGCCGAGGAACATCTCCAGGATCAGATCCCAGCCGATGATCCACGCGAACAGCTCGCCGAGCGACGAGTACGAGAACGTGTACGCCGACCCCGACACCGGGACCGTCGACGCGAACTCGGCGTAGCACAGGGCCGCCAGCGTGCACGCGATCGCGGCGACCACGAAGCTGATGACGATCGCCGGGCCCGCGACTTCGTGCGCAGCCCGCCCCGTCAGCGTGAAGATGCCGGCGCCGATCACGACGCCGATGCCGAACACGGTCAGGTCGAGCGCGGTCAGCGACTTCTTCAGCCGGAATTCCGGTTCGTCGGTGTCGGCGATCGACTGCTCGACCGATTTGGTTCGCAGAACACCCATCGTTGCGCCTTTCGTCATCGGAAGGGCCGTCGTCGAATGCTAGTCCTCGCCGTTCGCCGCGTCGATGGCCCGCGATAGGTTGGTTCCGTGAACGCCAGCCACGCAGACCAGCGCCGCCTCGTCGAGGTCGCACAGCTCGACGCCCGTATCCGACAGGCCGACCACGCGCGCAAGAACCCGCCGCAGGCTGCGCGTGTCCAGGAGCTGCTGGGCCGTCGACAGGAGCTCTCGCAGGAGCTGTCGGTGCGCCTCGGCGCCCGTGACGACTTCCGCACCGAGCTCGCGCGCATCGAGTCCGACGTCGCCGTCGTCGATGCGCGGGCCGCGCGCGACAGCGACCGGCTGGCCGCGTCGACGAACCCGAAAGAAGCGCAGAGCCTGGAGAGCGAGCTCGCCGCGCTCGCACGCCGCAAGAGCGACCTCGAGGACGCCGAACTGGCCGTCATGGAGCGGCTCGAGACGGCGGATGCCGCAGTCGCGGAGCAAGAGGCCCTGATCGCCGCGACCAACGCCGAGGGCGCCGAGCTGAGCGCCGAGGGCAAGCGCGCCGTCGCCGAGGCGACCGCCGCGTTCGAGGCGGCCGAACGCGACCGCGCCGCCCTCGCCGGCACGCTCCCCGCAGACCTCGTCGCTCTGTACGACCGCCTCGCGACCCGCAGCGCAGGCGCCGCGTTCCTGCGCGCCCGTACGTGCGAGGGCTGTCACATGGTCCTCGCGGGCACCGATCTGCAGGTGCTCCGCCAAGCCCCCGACGACGCCGTCGTGAACTGCCCCGAGTGCGGTTGCATCCTCGTCATCGACGTGGATTCCGGACTGTGATCCGCCGCTCGCGTCCGCATCGTGGACGCCGCTGACGCACCGGCCTGGATCGTTCTCGGGCGGTCCCCGCACGGAGTGACGGCGATTCTGCTCGACGAGGTCGCGGCCGAGCGCGCGCGTGTGACACTCACGGTCGACTCTCTTGCCGGATGGGTGGCCGATGCGGAGTCGGCCCACGCCCCGCGGTGGGTCTGGAACGACACCCCGCGCTGGTATGCGGACCTGCTCGCGGCCGGCGTGCGCGTCGCCCGCTGCCACGATCTGCGGCTGTGCCACGCGATCCTGCGCGACTCGGCGCTGATCGCGTCCGCGGGTGACCTCCGCGACGCCGTCGAGTGGGATGCCGCACCGCACGCCCAGGAACACGCGGTGCCCGCCCTGTTCGAGCTCGACGGCGCAGCCTCCGGCAGGCTCACGCTTCCGGAGGGCCCGGAGGACTCTCTTGCCGAGTTCGCCCGGCAGCGCGCGGCGATCGCAGGCTCGCGCGACCCCGGCAGGCTCCGGCTGCTGACGGCAGCGGAGTCGGCCGGCGCCCTGGTCGCGGCCGAGATGCGGGCTGCGGGACTGCCGTGGGACGCCGCCGAGCACGACCGGATCCTCGTCGCCACGCTCGGTGAGCGACCGCTCGCAGGTGGGCAGCCCGCACTGCTGGCTGCTGCGGCCGCCCGCGTGCGGGACGCGCTGGGGGATCCCGGTGCGAGCCTGGACTCGCAGCCCAAGCTGCTGCGTGCGCTTCACCGGGTGGGCGTCCTGGTCGAATCCACCAACAGGTGGGAGCTCGCCGAGCAGCGGCATCCGGTGATCGAGCCTCTGCTGGAGTACAAGAAGCTGTCGCGACTGCTCTCTGCCAACGGCTGGACGTGGCTGGGAGAGTGGGTCGCGGACGGGCGGTTCCGGCCCGTCTACATCCCCGGCGGCGTGGTCACGGGCCGATGGGCGTCGTCAGGAGGCGGGGCGCTCCAGCTGCCGCGCCAACTGCGTGAAGCGGTGCGGGCCGACCCGGGCTGGCGGCTCGTCGTCGCGGACGTGGCACAGCTCGAGCCTCGCGTACTGGCCGCGATGTCGGGCGACACCGCGCTCGCAGCGGCCGCGCGAGGCCGCGATCTCTACGCCGGCATCGTCGAGAGCGGCGCCGTCGCGAGCAGGCAGGAGGCGAAGATCGCCATCCTCGGCGCGATGTACGGCGCCACCACGGGGGAGTCCGGGCGTCTCGTGCCGCGGCTGCGCCGCGCGTATCCGCGTGCCATGGGTCTGGTCGACGAAGCGGCCCGCACCGGCGAGGACGGCGGCACCGTCTCGACGTGGCTCGGCCGCACGTCGCCGTCGCCGTCGTCGGACTGGTCGGCGCTGCAGTCACGGGCGACCGAGGCCGAGGCATCCGGAGCCGACGAGACGCGCGCGAGGCGACGTGCACGCGACCGAGGCCGCTTCACCCGCAACTTCGTCGTACAGGGCACGGCCGCGGAGTGGGCGCTGGCATGGCTGGCGGATCTGCGGACGCGACTGGCCGGGATGCCTGCTGTCGATGCCGCGCACGCCGCGCCGCGCTCCGGCCCGGTGTTCGCCGACCGTCCGCACCTGGCGTTCTTCCTGCACGACGAGGTCATCGTCCACACCCCGGAAGAGCACGCGGAGGCAGCAGCGCAGGCGGTCGAGGACGCCGCCACCGCGGCGGGCCGCCTGCTGTTCGGCGGGTTCCCGCTCGACTTCCGGCTCGACGTGCGCATCGCAGAAACGGCGCTCAAGGACTGACGCGGAGCACAGACCCAGGCCGCGGGCGATAGACTCGCCGACGCGAATGGGTCGGCTGGACGGTCGCGTCGCGGGTCACCGCGCCGAGGAACGTCCGGGCTCCACAGGGCAGGGCGGTGGGTAACACCCACCCGGAGCGATCCGCGAGACAGTGCCACAGAGAGCAGACCGCCCGGCTTCGGCCGGGTAAGGGTGAAAGGGCGGTGTAAGAGACCACCGGGGTCGTGGTGACACGACCCGCACGGCAAACCTCGCCCGGAGCAAGGCCAGACAGGGGATGACGACGCGGCCCGCCGAGTCCCCGGGTAGGCCGCTGGAGCGGCACGGCAACGTGTCGCCGAGAGAGATGACCGTCTACGGGGCGTCAGCCCCCGGACAGAACCCGGCGTACAGGCCGGCCCATTCGCCCTCTCGCCGCGGGACGACTCAGCCGCGCGCCAGCGCGGCGGCCCCGATGATCCCGGCGTTGTTGCGGTGCACCGCCGGCACGATCGGCGTGTTCAGGTCGAGCAGGTGCAGGAACTGGTCGGAGTGCTTCGAGACGCCGCCGCCGACGACGAAGAGGTCGGGGCTGAACAGGAACTCGATGTGGCTGTAGTACCACTGCAGCCGCTTCGCCCACTTCGCCCACGACAGATTGTGCCGCTCCATGGCGGAGTACGCCGCATAGGACTCGGCGTCGCCGCCGTGCTTCGCGCGCTGCACGTGCCCGAGCTCGGAGTTGGGCACGAGAACCCCGTCGTAGAGCAGTGCCGAGCCGATGCCGGTGCCGAGGGTTGTGAGGATCGTGAGCCCCGGCTGATCCTTCGCAGCGCCGTATCTCACCTCGGCGACACCGGCGACGTCCGCGTCGTTGGCGAAATGGATGTCGCGCCCGAGGCCGTCCTCGAAGAACTTCTCGGCCTCGAACCCGATCCACTGGTCCGAGACGTTCGCCGCCGACATGGTGCGCCCGCGCTTGATGATCGCGGGGAAGGCCACCCCGAGCGGAACCGATGCGTCGTCGGCGACGCCGAGTGTGGAGAGCACTTCGGTGACCGCCGCCAGGACGTCCGGCGGGTGAGCCCCTGCGGGGGTCGCGACCTTCACCCGGTCGCTCACGAGCTCACCCCGTTCGAGATCGACGATCCCCGCCTTGATGCCCGTCCCGCCGATGTCCACGCCGACGGCGCGTGCCGCGTCAGATGCCATGCCGACAGCCTACCGACGACACGCGGCCCCGCCCGAGACATCCATCGGAGGGCCGATCCGGCGGCGCGTCAGTAGGATCGTGCTGACGATCACCGGCCCGCGATCAGGGAGTGCGACGATGACGGACGGCAGCGAGAAGTACTGGTACAACCTGAAGACCGGCGAGGTCGAGAAGGGGTTCGAGTCGCCTGCGCCCGACCGCGCGGGCCCGTTCGATACGCCGGAAGAGGCGGCGAAGGCCCCGGAGGTCATCCGTGGGCGTTCGAAGGCGTGGGCCGACGAAGAGGCCCGCGAGGACTCGTGGGGGACCGGCTCCGTGTCGGACGACCCCGGCGCCGACCAGTAGTCTGGCTTCGACCCGGTTCGCAGGGACGAGCGGGCCGCACGGGCACCGGAGAGGACGCGATGGACAAGCAGCGTGACTTCGTTCTGAGGACCATCGAGGAACGGGGCGTCAAGTTCGTCCGCCTCTGGTTCACCGACGTCATCGGCACGCTCAAATCGGTCGCGATCGCGCCGGCCGAGGTCGAAGGCGCGTTCACCGAAGGTCTGGGCTTCGACGGCTCCGCCATCGAGGGGCTCACGAGGTCGTACGAGTCCGACCTGCTCGCGCACCCCGACCCGACGACCTTCCAGATCCTGCCGTGGCGCGGCGAGATCGATCCGACCGCGCGCATGTTCTGCGACATCACCACGCCGGACAGCCAGCCCGCCGTGGCCGATCCGCGTCATGTGCTCAAGCGCACCCTCGCGAAAGCCGCCGACGCGGGGTTCACGTTCTACACGCACCCCGAGATCGAGTTCTACCTGCTGAAGTCGTCGTCGTTCGGCACCGAGGGCCCCGAGCCCGTGGACTCGGCCGGGTACTTCGACAACGTCCCCGGCGGCACGGCCCACGACTTCCGCCGCCGTTCGGTCCGCATGCTCGAGGACCTCGGCATCTCGGTCGAGTACAGCCACCACGAGGGCGGCCCCGGCCAGAACGAGATCGACCTGCGGTACGCCGACGCGTTGACCACGGCCGACAACATCATGACGTTCCGCACCGTCATCAAAGAGGTCGCCATCGAGCAGGGCGTCTACGCGACGTTCATGCCGAAGCCGATGACCGGCAAGCCGGGCAGCGGCATGCACACCCACATGTCGCTGTTCGAGGGCGACGTCAACGCGTTCTACGAAGAGGGCGCGCAGTATCAGCTGTCGAAGGTGGGCCGCCAGTTCATCGCCGGCCTGCTCCGCCACGCGAACGAGATCTCGGCCGTGACGAACCAGTTCGTCAACTCGTACAAGCGCCTGTGGGGCGGCGACGAGGCCCCGAGCTTCATCTGCTGGGGCCACAACAACCGCTCCGCCCTCGTGCGCGTGCCGCTCTACAAGCCGAGCAAGGGCCAGTCCTCGCGCGTCGAGTACCGCGCGCTCGACTCGGCCGCCAACCCGTATCTCGCCTACGCGCTCATGCTCGCGGCCGGACTCAGGGGCATCGAAGAGGAGTACGAGCTGCCCGCCGAGGCCGAAGACAACGTGTGGTCGCTGACCGATGCCGAGCGGCGCGCCCTCGGCTACGCCCCGCTGCCGGCCAGCCTCGATCACGCGCTCGAGTACATGGAGGAATCCGAGCTCGTCGCCGAGACTCTCGGCGAGCAGGTCTTCAACCACGTGCTCCTCAACAAGCGCCGCGAGTGGCAGGAGTACCGCTCCCAGGTGACGGCGTTCGAGCTCAAGAGCAACCTCGAACTGCTCTGAGGCCCTCCGACGCATGTCTGCGAGCGACCGGTCCGGATCTCTCACCCCGCTCGCGCGCGTCGGCTTCAGCAGCCTCGGCGATGCCGAGCAGCTGCTGGACGAGCTCACCGGGCTGACCGGCATCCCTCGTGAAGTCGTGCTGGAGCGCGCCGCGACGGCGGCCGATCCCGACGAGGCGCTGCACGCCGTCACGAAGCTGGCTCGCCGCGACGACCGGGCCGTGCGACGCGCGCACCAGCGTTCCGGCGCCTGGCGTGCGCTGTGGGCGCTGCTCGGCGCGTCGACGGGCTTCGGCGAGTTCTTCGCCCGCCATCCCGCCGAGCTCGACGAGCTGGCGCATGCCGGTGACCGTCTGCCGACCAAGGCCGAGCTGCGGGAAGAGCTGCTGGACGCCGTCGGTGCGACGGACGGCTTCGCGGCGGACGGCGGCGAGAGCGCCTGGGTGGCCCTGCGGGTCCGCTATCGGCGCATGCTCGCCCGCATCGCTGCGTACGACCTGTTGAGCCCGTCGCCGGTCGACGAGATCCCCGTCGTGTCGATGAGGCTTGCGGATGCCGCGGGGGCGGCGTTGGAGGCATCCCTCGCGGTCGCACGCACGCGCGTATCCGGCGGCGCCGCGGGAGCCGGGCTGTTCCCTCGCAAACAGGTCGCCGAAGCGGGACTCGCGATCATCGGCATGGGCAAGACAGGGGCCAGGGAGCTCAACTACGTCAGCGACGTCGACGTGATCTTCGTCGCCGGCGGGTCCGACGAAGCGATGGCCGAGTACGGCGAGAGCCGCATCGTCGACATCGCGACGCGGTTGGCCGTGCAGACGATGCGCGGGATCTCGGGCGTCGAGATCGAGCCGCCGCTGTGGGAGGTCGACGCCAACCTGCGGCCCGAGGGCAAGCAGGGCGCGCTCGTGCGCACCGTCGACTCCCACGTCGCGTACTACGAGCGCTGGGCGAAGAGCTGGGAGTTCCAGGCGCTGCTCAAGGCACGGCCGATCGCCGGCGATCCGGTCGTCGCGGAGGCCTACATCGCCGCCGTACAGCCGAAGGTCTGGACGAGCGCCGCGCGCGAGAACTTCGTCGACAGCGTGCAGCGCATGCGGGAGCGCGTGACCGAGCACATCCCCGCGTCGGACGTGCCCTACCAGCTGAAGCTCGGCCCGGGCGGCATCCGCGACATCGAGTTCACCGTCCAGCTGCTGCAGCTGGTGCACGGGCTGTCGGACGACCGGATCCGCCAGCGCGGCACGCTGGAAGCCCTCGATGCGCTGGTGGCCGAAGGCTACATCGGCCGCGTCGAGGCGTCGGCCTTCTCGCACGACTACCGGGTGCTGCGCCTGCTCGAGCACCGCGTGCAGCTGCGGCAGCTGCGGCGGACGCATCTGATGCCGTCGCGCGCTGAGGACCTGCGCGTGCTGGCGCGGGCGACCGCCCTCGCCGACACCGGCCAGGGCGTGTGGGATCTGTGGGAGTCCACCAAGCGCGAGGTGCGCGACATCCACGTGCGCCTCTTCTACCGGCCGCTGCTGTCCGCGGTCGCGGCCCTGCCGGCCGACGAGCGCGTGCTGTCGACCGAGCAGGCGCATGACCGCCTCGCGGCCATCGGCTTCGCCGACCCGGCCGGCGCCCTGCGGCACATCGCCGCCCTGACGAGCGGTCTCAGTCGCAAGGCGACGATCCAGCGGCACCTCATGCCGGTGATGATCCGATGGTTCGCCGACGGCGTCGACCCGGACTACGGCCTGCTCGCGTTCCGCCGGCTGAGCGAGCGCCTGGGCGACACGCACTGGTTCCTGCGCATGCTGCGCGACTCGTCGGGCGCCGCCGAGAGCCTCTCGCGTGTGCTGTCCGGTTCGCGGTACGTGGGCGAGCTGATCGAGTGGATCCCGGAGTCGGCCGCCTGGCTCGACGATCCCGAGCTGCTGCGGCCCCGGTCCGGCGTCGCGCTGCAGCAGGAGGCGCGGGCGATCCAGACCCGTCACGCGACCGTGACCGATGCGATGCGCGCCGTCCGGGCGCTGCGCCGTCGCGAGCAGCTGCGCCTTGCGATGGCGGCGATCCTCGGTGCCGTCACGATCGAAGAGGTCGCCGAGGCGCTCACGACGATCACCGAGGTCACCATCCAGGCGACGCTGCGCGCGGTGCGCCGTGACATCGTCCCGCCGGAGGACGCCGCGCTGGACTTCTCCGTCATCGCCATGGGCCGCTTCGGCGGCGCCGAGCTGGGCTTCGGCTCGGACGCCGACGTCATGTACGTCTACCGGGCGAACGGCATCGAGCCCCAGCGCGCGCACGAGCTGGCACTGAAGCTCGTCGCGGGTCTGCGGACGCACTCCGAGGATCACCGCGTCCCCCTGGAGCTCGATGCCGATCTGCGGCCCGAAGGCCGCAACGGGCCGCTGGCACGCTCGCTCGACGCGTACGCCGAGTACTACCGGCGCTGGGCGCTCTCGTGGGAGGCGCAGGCACTGCTGCGCGCGCGGGGCGTCGCCGGAAGCGTCAAGCTGATCGCCGACTTCATGCAGATGGCGGACCAGGTGCGCTACCCCGAGACGGTGGACCTCGCGGCGGTGCGCGAGATCAAGCGCATCAAGGCACGCGTCGAGAGCGAGCGTCTGCCGCAGGGCGTCGATCCGTCACGGCATCTCAAGCTCGGGCCCGGTTCGCTCAGCGACGTCGAATGGCTCGTGCAGCTGCTGCAGCTCCAGCACGCGCACGCCGTGCCCGCGATGCGCACGACCTCCACGCTCGACGCGCTGCGCGCGGCCGTCGACGCCGATCTGATCCCGTCCACGTCCGCTGATCGTCTCGCGGAGGCGTGGCGGCTGGCGAGCCGGCTCCGATCGGCCAACACGCTGCTGTCCGGGCAGACCAGCGACGTGCTGCCGGTGGATCGCGGCAAGCTCGACGGGATCGGACGCCTGCTCGAGTATCCGCCGCGCTCGGCCAGTCGCGTCGAGGACGACTACCTGGGCACCACGCGTCGTGCCCGCCGCGTCTTCGAGAAGCTCTTCTACGGTTGAGGGATGCCGCACCGCAGGCCGTGTCCGAGTCCGCGGTGGGCCGTCACGCTGCCGGGCACTGCGGGATGCCGTCGATGCTGTCGCCGGGCTGCGGACTGCCGGTCACCGCGGCGACCACGCGGACGGCCCGGTCCCAGTAGCGCGCGTAGTGGTCCGCGTCGTCGTTGACCTGCGTGCGATGTGCGACCAGGGTGGGCTCCAGCGACGCACGGTCGGGTACGCGATCGGTCATCGCGCGATAGAACAGGACCGCGGCGGTGTAGGGGTCCAGTCGCGCCTCCCGCGAACCCCAGGAGTCCTGCTGCTGGAACAGCCCCATCGACGTGGTGCGCGAGCCGTCGGGGTTGCGCACCCCGTTCGTCTCCCAGTCGCCGTAGTCCAGGTTGCGCAGCGAGGACTCGCCCATCGCCGTCATCACCGCGATGGTCTGATCGCGCGCGTCGAGGCCGAGATCGCGGCCCGCCACGACGATCGTGCAGGCGTTGGCGAGCTGTTCGACGCGGTATCCCGCGACCGCAGGCACCGGGTCAGCGCGATACCCGCCGAACACGTCGTCGAGGGATCGCGCGAGGAATCCCGCGCCGATCAGGAAGACCGACACGAGGACGACCGGCACCGCGACGGCGAGGGCGACCCGCGGCCACCGGGAACGCACACGCGCACGCCGACGCCCACGGCGTGCCGCCGACGCGCGCGACGCCTTCGAGCGTGGGACGCGGCGCGGCGGCGTCTCCACAGCGGAGGGGGCAGGCATCGTCTTCACTTTCGGCCGGGCGGCGGGGACGGCTCCGTTCAGCCTAAGCCGCGGGCCGCTGTGCGGCATCCTCGTGCGCCGCGCATGAAGAGGGCCCCGGTTCGGCGAACCGGGGCCCTCTTCGCGGTGCTGGAACGTCAGACGCCGAAGTACAGCTCGTACTCGAACGGGTGCGGACGCGCGTTGAGCGGCTGGATCTCGTTCTCGATCTTGTACTCGATCCACGTCTCGATGAGCTCGGGCGTGAACACGCCGCCCTTCAGCAGGAACTCGTGGTCGGCGCGGAGCGCGTCGAGGGAGTCGAGCAGCGAGTTCGGCACCTGCGGGATGTTCTTCGCCTCCTCGGGAGGAAGCTCGTACAGGTCCTTGTCGACGGGCTCGTGCGGCTCGATGCGGTTCTGGATGCCGTCGAGGCCGGCCATGAGCTGCGCCGCGAAGGCGAGGTACGGGTTGCCCGATGCGTCCGGCGCGCGGAACTCGATGCGCTTGGCCTTGGGGTTCGAACCCGTGATCGGGATGCGGATGGCCGCCGAGCGGTTGCCCGCCGAGTACACCAGGTTGACCGGCGCCTCGTAGCCCTTGACGAGGCGCTTGTACGAGTTGAGCGTCGGGTTGGTGAACGCGAGCAGCGCCGGAGCGTGGGCCAGGATGCCGCCGATGTACCAGCGGGCGACGTCCGAGAGCTGCGCGTAGCCCTTCTCGTCGTAGAACAGCGGCTTGCCCTCGAGCCACAGCGACTGGTGCGTGTGCATGCCGGAGCCGTTGTCGCCGAAGAGCGGCTTGGGCATGAAGGTCGCGACCTTGCCCCACTCGTTCGCCACGTTCTTGACGATGTACTTGAACTTCAGGATGTCATCGGCCGCGTGCACCATCGTGTCGAAGCGGTAGTTGATCTCCTGCTGACCGCCGGTGCCCACCTCGTGGTGCGCACGCTCGAGGTGCAGCCCCGACTCGATGAGTCGCAGGCTGATGTCGTCGCGCAGATCGGCCGTCTTGTCGACGGGCGAGACAGGGAAGTAGCCGCCCTTGAACGGGGTCTTGTTGGCGAGGTTGCCGCCCTCTTCGGCGCGGCCCGTGTTCCATGCGCCCTCTTCGGAGTCGACCGAGTAGAAGCTGGAGTTCTGCTTCACCTCGTACCGCACGTCATCGAAGATGTAGAACTCGGCTTCGGGGGCGAAGAACGCGGTGTCGGCGATGCCGGTCGACGCGAGGTACTTCTCGGCCTTCTTGGCGACCTGACGCGGGTCCTTCGAGTAGATCTCGCCGTTGCGCGGGTTATAGATGTCGAAGACCATGATGAGCGTCTTCGCCTCGCGGAACGGGTCCAGGTACGCCGTCGACACGTCCGGGATCAGCTGCATGTCCGATTCGTGGATGTTCGCGAATCCTCGGATCGAGGAGCCGTCGAACAGCTGGCCGACCGTGAAGAACTCTTCGTCGACGGTCGAGGCCGGGATGTTGAAGTGCTGCTGCACGCCAGGAAGGTCCGTGAAACGGATGTCGAGGAACTTGACGTCCTCGTCCTTGATGAACTTCAGCACCTCGGATGAATCTTTGAACATGAAGACTCCAGAGGTAGGGCATTCGGATCCGCCCGTGCGGGCCGGGCTCCTTGGCAAGCTACCGGCAGGGGATTGCCCGGCAGTATCACTTGTGTTTCCGGGATGTTACGACGGCCTGGGTACGCTTGAGAAGTGACGCAGAGCACTCAGGACTACCCCGGCGAACGACTCGGACTGCCCCGTGACGGCAGCGGATCGATCGGGCACCTGGGTCGCCGCGTCGGCGCGCTGTTCATCGACTACGGTGCCGCGTATCTCATCTCCGGATTCTTCGGGTGGGACCCGATGGCGATCCTCGCGCTGTTCGCCGCCATCCAGCTCGTCTTCCTGCCGACGCTGCAGGGGAGCCCCGGCCACCGGCTCTTCGGTCTGCGGCTGGTGCGCCTCGACGGAGCCTGGGTGGGACTGTGGCGACCGATCGTGCGGACGGCGCTGCTCGTCCTCGTGATCCCCGCCGTCATCTGGGACGCCGACCACCGCGGCCTGCACGACAAGGTCGCGGGCACCGTCCTGCTGCGGGCCTGAGACGACGGACAGCCGCGCCCGGCGTGGCCGAGCGCGGCTGTGAGGCTCGCAGATTGTCAGCGCGGACGCGGGGCGCGAGCCTTCGTCGGGTCGATGCCCTTCGGAATCGGCAGCGAGGTGAGCGACTGCGACACGGACTCGATGCGCTTGATGACCGCCGCCTGCGTCGTGCGGTCGATCTTCTTGGGGAGCGCCTTGATGGTCGAGGCGAGCTTCGCGATCGTCACGTCGCCTTCGCCGTGCCCGACATAGAGCACCGTGACCGGGACGCCTGCGGCGACGCGCTGCACTTTGGAGCGCTCGTCGTTGACGAGGCGCGTCAGTCGACCGCGGGCACCCTCGCCGACGATCACGACGCCGCCCCTGCCGACCGCGCGGTACACGGCCTCCTGCGTCTTGGGGTTGATGCCGACGGGCATCTCACTGGCCTGCCAGGAGCGTCCGAGCGACGTCGACAGCACGTGTCCCGTGGCTCCCGGCATCCCATCGATCTTCTTGTACATCGCTCTGGTCGACAGACGGGTCATCGTCATCATCGAGGCCAGCAGACCGAGCATGAGACCCGTGATGCCCCAGAGGATGATGCTCCAGATCGCCACGGGCGGCAGGAGGAACCCGATCGCCACGCCGATCCCGGCGCCGACGAGCAGGATGCCGGCCAGCAGGAACGGCAGCCAGGGGAACGCCTTCTGCGTGAAGGTGTAGAGGGTACGGATCTGAGAGAAGAAACCGGGGCTCTTCTCGGGTGCGGAACTGCGCGCGGCCATAACTTCCAGCCTACCTTTTCGGACGGTCCTCCTCGGCTCCTCCCCAGACCTGCTTCGTCGGTCACCGTCCACAGATCCTCGAATGCGGCCGCCGCTGCGACGTGGACGTACCCACACTGGGTTCGTGATCCCCGACGACGGCATGCTCGCCAGCCCCTACCGCGCGGTGCGCGCGGTGCGCGCGAGAGAGGACGCCCCGTGGCCGGGCGTGCTGGTGCGCGAAGCGGCGGGAACGATGCGGCTGCTCGTCGACGCCGCGGAGCTGGGTCCTGCGTGGACGGGGTGGGATGCCGCAACCGATGGCCACGTCCTGGCACCGGTCGACGTCGCCCGGCGCCGCGACGGGCACGATGTCGTGCTGCCGGTGTGCGTCGAGCGGCTGGATGACTTCCTGCGTCGTCGCGCCGCACGCCTGCCCTTGACGCCGGGTGAGACGGTGACGCTCGGCGTCAGCCTGCTGCGCGGATGCGCGCAGATCGCGCCCTCGCCGCAGACGACGGGGGAATGGTGGCTCGACGATGCCGGGCGCCCGGTCCTGGCGACCGAGACATCCGCCCGGCGGGCGATCGACGCCACGGTGGAGTCGATGACGAGCCTCGACGTGGCGGCATCATTGCAGCGGACGTGGGACACGGCGCTGCGCTCCCTGACCGCAGAGCGCATATCGGCGCACGATCTGGCCGCCGCCGAGGACGCCATGTTCGCGCTGGCAGCTCCGGAGCCGCTCAGCACGACGAGCCTCGCGCCGCGCCCCGCAGCCGATGCCGCTCCGCCGACGCCCTCCGCGCGCCCGGCGCTCGACTCCGACGGACGGCCGCGCTCCGTCTGGCAGAACCTCCTCGTGGGCGTCGACGACGATCTCGCCGACTCGGTGTCGCGCGCGACCACAGCGGTGTGGCGACGCCTGCGCGGCGGCGGATCCGGCCCAGAGGCGAGGCCGGCCCGCCGTCGCGCTCCGTGGATCGTCGGCGGTGCCGTCGCCGCAGCCGTCCTCGCCGTCGGCGCTCTCTGGCCGGGTGGCGGCCCTGCGACCGCGGGCGGTGCCGCGCCGGCCACCGCGGCGCCGACGGCCACGATCGGGGAGCCGACGCAGACCGCCGGTGATCCCGCCGAGACCGCGAGCGGCGCAGCGGCACCGACGACTTCGGCGGATGACTCCGATGCCGCGGGAGCCGCACCGCCCGCCGATCTGACAACCGTCGCCGCAGCGCTGCTCGATGCGCGAGCCGCATGCGCAGGCGAC
The DNA here is from genome assembly GCF_014779795.1 of Microbacterium helvum. Lineage (GTDB taxonomy): Bacteria > Actinomycetota > Actinomycetes > Actinomycetales > Microbacteriaceae > Microbacterium > Microbacterium helvum. The sequence goes on along the minus strand of NZ_JACXZS010000002.1, from coordinate 379,588 downwards.
CTCGAATGCCTCGCGGGCATCGTGGTCGACCCGACGGCGTCGCCCGTCCACGGAGCGATCGACCTGGGCGCGGCGGAGCGGACGGTGACCCTGCTGGACGATTTCGGTGATCTCGCCGTGCTGCGGGTCGACGCGGTCGATGCACCCGAGCCCTCGCAGCTCGTCGTGATCCTGCGACAGGACGAGAAATGGCTGCTGCGCGACGTCCATGACGTCGCGCAGCAGCCTGAGGGTTGACCTGCTCCGGGTCAGATTCCGATCTGACCCTCGAATGCGGCGGCTTCGAGGCGGGTCTTCACCGCACCGAGGAACCGGGCCGCGTCAGCGCCGTCGACCACGCGGTGGTCGTACGACAGCGCCAGGTAGACATAGGAGCGGACCGAGATCGCGTCCTTGCCGTCGACGCTCACGACGCCCGGTCGCTTCACGACGACGCCGGTGCCGAGGATGGCCGACTGCGGCAGGAAGACGACCGGCGTGTCGAACAGCGCACCGCGCGAACCCGTGTTGGTGAGCGTGAAGGTGCCGCCCGCCAGCTCGTCCGGCTTCAGCTTGTTGTCGCGCGTGCGCGCAGCCAGGTCGGCGATCTCATGCGCGATCTGCGCGAGGTTCTTCGTGGCCGCGTCACGCAGCACCGGCGTCAGCAGGCCGCGCTCGGTGTCGACGGCGATCGACAGGTTCTCGGTCGCCGGGTAGACGATCTGGTCGCCGTCGACGGTCGAGTTGATCACGGGGTATGCCTGGAGCGCCTCGGCGGCCGCCAGAGCGAAGAAGGGCAGGAACGACAGCTTGTCGCCGGTCTTGGCGAGGAAGTCGTTCTTCACGCGGTCGCGGTAGTTCGCGAGCTTGGTGACGTCGACCTCGACCACGGTCGTGAGCTGCGCCGTCGACTGCATCGACTCGACAGCACGCTGTGCGAGGACCTTGCGCAGACGCGACATCGGCTGGGTCGTACCCCGCAGCGGAGAGACCTCCAAAGGAGCGGGAGCGGCTGCGGCAGCCGTCGCTGCCGCGGGCGCGGCGGCTGACTCGGCGGCCTTCAGCACATCCTCCTTGCGGATGCGTCCACCGACCCCGGTGCCCTTCACAGATGCCAGGTCGACGCCCTGCTGCTGAGCGAGCCGGCGCACCAGCGGCGTCACGTAGGTGACTCCGTCGTCCTCCGCCGCGGCGGGGCCTGCAGCGGGGGCGGGGGCTGCAGCCGGGGCAGGTGCGGGAGCCGGGGCGGGGGCTGCAGCCGGGGCAGGTGCGGGAGCCGGAGCTGCGGCCGGGGCCGGGGCAGCGGGGGCAGGAGCTGCAGCCGGAGCGGGAGCCGGGGCGGCCGGAGCCTCGGCGGGCGCGGGAGCCGGAGTCCCCGCAGCGCCTGCCTCGCCGATGCGGGCGAGGGCGGCGCCGACGGCGACGGTCTCGTCCTCGCTCACCAGGATCTCCTGCAGCACGCCGGCGAACGGCGACGGGATCTCGGTGTCGACCTTGTCGGTCGAGATCTCCAGCAGCGGCTCGTCGACGGCGACCTCTTCGCCGACCTGCTTGAGCCAGCGGGTGACGGTGCCCTCGGTCACGCTCTCGCCGAGTTCGGGAAGCACGACCTCCTTGCCGGCGCCGCCGGCAGCGGGGGCGGCGGGCTGGGCGGCCGAAGCCGCGGGGGCCTCAGCGGCGGGCGCAGGCGCCTCGGCAGGGGCGGCAGGCGCCTCGGCAGGAGCGGCGGGCGCCGGCTCCGCAGCAGCGGCCTCGGGAGCGGGCGCGGCGGCAGGAGCGCTCGAACCGTCACCGATCTTGGCGAGGACGGCGCCGACCTCGACGGTCTCGTCCTCCTGCACGAGGATCTCCTCGATCACGCCACTCACCGGCGACGGGATCTCGGTGTCCACCTTGTCCGTGGAGATCTCGAGCAGGCCCTCGTCCGCCTGAACCGTGTCGCCGACGTTCTTGAGCCAGCGGGTGACCGTACCCTCGGTGACGCTCTCGCCGAGAGCGGGGAGGACCACGGATGTGCTCATGAGGATGTCTCCTTCTGAATGAATATCGGATCTAGCTTAGTGATGGGGGGCGGTCTGGAGGGTCAGAGCGCGTGCAGGGGCTTGCCTGCCAGAGCGAGGAACGCCTCGCCCAGCGCTTCGGACTGCGTCGGGTGCGCGTGGATGAACGGCGCGATGTCTTCGGGGTGCGCCTCCCATCCCACTGCGAGCTGGCCTTCGGTGATGAGCTCTCCGACGCGGTCGCCGATCAGGTGCACACCGAGGACTGGACCTTCCTTGGCACGCACGACCTTGACGATCCCGCTGGTGCCGAGGATCTCGCTCTTTCCGTTGCCTGCCAGGTTGTACTCATAGGCGACGACGCCGTCCACCCCGAGCTGCTCTGCGGCCTGGGCCTCGGTCAGCCCCACCGACGCGACCTCGGGGTGGCTGTAGGTGACCTTGGGGATGTGCGCATCGGGGATCATGACGGGCGACAGCCCCGCGATCTCTTCGGCGACGAAGATGCCCTGCTGGAAGCCGCGGTGGGCGAGCTGCAGTCCCGGCACGATGTCGCCGACTGCCCACACATGGGCAGCCGCGGTACGCAGTCGCTCGTCGGTCAGGACGAAGCCGCGGTCCAGCCGGACGCCTGCCTCCTCGTATCCCAGGCCTGCGGTCGCCGGGCCGCGGCCCACGGCGACCAGAAGATAGTCGGCGGTGAAGGTCTTGGCGTCCTCGAGTGTCACGGTGACGGCATCCGCGGTCTGCGTCGCAGACTGGAACCGCACCCCGAGGGAGTACTGGATGCCTCGACGCCGGTACGCGCGCTCGAGCGCCTTGCTGAGCGCGAGGTCCTCGTTGGGGACGAGGTGGTCCAGCGCCTCGACGATCGTCACCTCGGCGCCGAACGAACGCCAGACGCTCGCGAACTCGACACCGATCACGCCGCCGCCGAGGATCACCACGCTCTTCGGAGTCTCTTCGAGCTCGAGCGCCTGCTCGCTCGTGAGGATGCGCCCGCCGATCTCCAATCCGGGCAGCGTGCGGCTGTGCGAGCCTGTCGCGAGGATCACGTCGGTGCCGCGGTACACATCGTCCCCGACCCGGACGGCGGGACCGGACTCGAGCCGGCCTTCGCCCGCGACGACCGTGATCCCGCGCGCCTTGACCAAGCCCTCCAGGCCCTTGTACTTCTTGGCGACGATGCCCTCTCGGTACGCGCGCACACCCGCCGCGTCGACGCCGTCGAACGTCGTACGGATCCCGTACGCCGCCGCCTCGCGGGCGGTGTCGGCGACCTCGGCCGCGTGCAGCAGCGCCTTGGTGGGGATGCAGCCGCGGTGAAGGCAGGTGCCGCCCACCTTGTCCTTCTCCACCAGGGCGACGGTCTTGCCGAGCTCGGCCGCGCGCAGCGCCGCGGCGTAACCGCCGCTGCCGCCACCGAGCACGACGAGGTCGAAGGTGTGGTCGGTCATCATTCCTCCGCGTCGAGGTCTGCCAGGACGAAGCGGATCAGACTGCGGACGCTCGCCGCGGTCGGACCCTTGTCGGTGAAGCCATACGGCGCACCCTTGTGAGTGCCCGAGCCGGCGATGTCGAGATGCACCCACGGAATGCGGGGAGCGTCAGCCTCGTCACCGGTACGGCCGACGAAGTGACGCAGGAACAGTCCCGCGAACAGCGAGCCGCCCGCCGGGTCGCCGATCTTCGCGTTCTGCAGGTCGGCGATGGGGGAGTCGAGTTCGTCCACCATGTGACCGGGCAGGGGCAGCTGCCAGGCGAGCTCGCCTGCCTGGCCGGCCGCGGCGAGGTAGGCGGCGACCGCGTCGTCGTCGCCCATCACCCCGGTGTGCCGCGTGCCGAGGGCGACGAGGATCGCGCCCGTCAGCGTGGCGACGTCCACGATCACGTCGGGATGCTCGCGGCTGGCGGCGACGAGGCCGTCTGCGAGCACGAGACGACCCTCGGCGTCCGTGTTGAGCACCTCCACCGTCGTCCCGTCGAGCATGCGCAGCACATCGCCGGGACGCGTGGCTCTGCCGGACGGCATGTTGTCGGCGACGCACAGCCACGCGGTGACTCGGACGGGAGCCTCGACGGCCGCGGCCGCCCGCAGCACGGCGAGCACCGTCGCCGCACCGGCCATGTCGTACTTCATGCCGACCATCGACGCCGCAGGTTTCAGCGACAGACCGCCGGTGTCGAACGTGATGCCCTTGCCCACCAGCGCGACGTGGCGCGTGGCGCCCGCGGGCGCATAGTCCAGGCGCACCAGGCGCGGCGGGCGCTCGGATCCCTGCCCGACGCCGAGGATGCCCCCGAACCCCTGATCGCGCAGCGCGGCCTCATCGAGGATCTCGACGTCCACGGGCAGGTCCGCGACGGCCGCCGCGGCACGCTCGGCCATGTCCGCCGGGCCGAGCCACTCGGCCGGAATGTTGACGAGGTCCTTCACGAGCGCGACCGATGCCGCGGTCTCCGCGACCAGGCGAAGTGCGGCGTCATCCGCGGGGGCGGTGCCGTGCACGACGACGCGCGCGGCGCGCGCCTTGGGGGCCTCGCTCTTGTAGCCGTCGAAGCGGTACCCGCCGAGCGCGGCGCCTTCGGCCGCGGCTGTCCACAGATCCTCATCCGCGAACGGAGCGGCGACGGCGACGGTCGCGTACCCGGTGAGCGAGCGGATGCCGGTGCCCACGGCGTCTCGCAGGGCCGCGGCATCCACGTCCGAACCGGTGCCCACGACGGCCAGCGGCAGGGTCGTCACCTCGGGCGCGAACACCCGCAGGAAGGAGCCCGGCGCACCGCTGAAGCCGACGCCCGACAGGGCGTCGCGCAGCCCGGGCCAATCGGACAGGTCGGGGGCGCTGTCGCCTTCGACCGGCGGCAGCGCCAGCAGCAGTGCGTCGGCTTCGGACTCTCGGACGGGTGTGGTGCGGTACTCGAGGTCGGGGAACGCCATGGTGTCCATCCTAGGGAGCCGCGTGTTCGCTCTGAGCGCGACCGCCCCACCCTCGCCCCCTCTCTCGGCTCGTAGCATGGATGCATGCCTCTTTCCGGCCCGCTGTTCGAGCGCGCGGCATCCGCGCCCCCGGTACCGCGCGGTCTGCCGCTCGTGATCGCCCTGACCGGCTTCACGGATGCGGGCAGCGCCGTGAGCCGTGTCATCGACTACGTGCGCGACGATCTGTCGCCCGCGCCGCTCGTGGTGTTCTCCAACGACACGCTCCTCGACTACCGTGCCCGTCGGCCCATCGTGTCGTTCGAGAAGGACCACCTGACCGACTACCGTCCGCCTCGTCTGGAGCTGTCGTTCGCGCACGACTCGCTCGGGCAGCCGTTCCTGGTGCTGGCCGGGTACGAGCCGGATTTCGCGTGGGATGCCTTCGCCTCCGCCGTGGTGGACCTCACAGAGCTGTACGGCGTCTCCACCGTCACGTGGGTCCACGCGATCCCGATGCCGGTGCCGCACACCCGGCCCATCGGCACCACCGTCAGCGGAACGCGCACCGAGCTCACCGAGGCGCACTCGGTCTGGCAGCCGCACACGCAGGTGCCGGCGACCGCCGGGCATCTGCTCGAGTACCGACTGACCGAGGCCGGAGTCCGCGTCGCGGGCTTCGTGCTGCTGGTCCCGCACTACCTCGGAGACTCCGAGTATCCGGCGGCGGCGCTCGCGGCGCTCGACAGCCTCACCGTGGCCACCGGTCTCGTGTTCGCCGGCGACGAGCTGCGCGATGAGAACCGCGAGTACCTCGAGAAGGTCACCGAGCAGATCGACGGCAGCGACGAGCTCGCCCGCATGGTGCAGGGCCTGGAAGAGCGCTACGACGCCTACATGGCCGGATCCACGCTCGCGACGCCGATGATCCACACCGGCGATCTGCCGAGCGCCGAAGAGCTCGCGGCCGAACTGGAGCGATTCCTGGCGACCAGGCCGGGCGACGACGACAAGCGCTCCTGAGCGTTCGCGCGCCGCGCGCCCGGAATTCTCACTCCGGCCTGCGCGTTGTCACCTGTGTCGAGGTGCACAGGCCTCGCCGACACGACGGGGCAACGCGATCGTGCGGTGCTGGCGGTGCACGGCAAGTATGAGATACTAGACGCTCTGACCCGTTGTCAACCGTCATCGCACGAGCAATCTGCGAAGACCGGGACTTGACAAGGGTCTTACTAGTGTCCGAAACCGACCGGGGACGCGCAGAGCGCGTCGACCGGTGAAAGGCGAAACGTGACTCCAGGCACGAACACCAAGGCTCGCTCGGCCGCGAAGGACACCGAGTCGGACGAGACGAAGACCACCGCCGCCAAGAAGGCTCCGGCCGCCAAGAGCGGCGCCAAGGCCAAGGCTGCGCCGAAGACCGCGTCCAAGCGCGCCAAGAAGTCGGACGACGAGTTCGAGGACGACGTCGAGGAGCTCGACGACGACGTCGAGCTCGAGGGCGGCGACGAGACCGCCGACGACGAGTCGGGCGACGCGACCGACGCGAAGGGCGCCGCGAAGTCGGCGAGCGGCGACGACAGCGCCTCAGAGGATGAGGACGAGGACGAGGAGAGCACCAAGCCGGCCTTCACCGAGCCGCTCCCGACCGGTGCGATCGTCATCTCGTCCAGCGATGAGGACGACGTCCCCGTCTACTCGACCCAGATCACGGGCGCGACCGCAGACCCGGTCAAGGACTACCTCAAGCAGATCGGCAAGGTGCCGCTCCTGAACGCGGCCGAAGAGGTCGAGCTCGCGATGCGCATCGAGGCGGGCCTGTTCGCCGAAGAGAAGCTGTCGCACATGTCCGCGGCCGAGAAGACCTCACAGCTCGGGCTCGACCTGCAGTGGGTCGCCCGTGACGGCCAGCGCGCGAAGAGCCACCTCCTGGGCGCGAACCTGCGTCTCGTGGTGTCGCTCGCGAAGCGCTACACCGGGCGCGGCATGCAGTTCCTGGACCTGATCCAGGAGGGCAATCTCGGCCTCATCCGCGCGGTGGAGAAGTTCGACTACACCAAGGGCTTCAAGTTCTCGACGTACGCGACCTGGTGGATCCGTCAGGCGATCACGCGCGCGATGGCCGACCAGGCCCGCACGATCCGCATCCCGGTGCACATGGTCGAGGTCATCAACAAGCTGGCCCGCGTCCAGCGTCAGATGCTGCAGGACCTCGGTCGTGAGCCCACGCCCGAGGAGCTCAGCCGCGAGCTCGACATGACCCCCGAGAAGGTCATCGAGGTGCAGAAGTACGGCCGCGAGCCGATCTCGCTTCACACGCCGCTCGGTGAGGATGGCGACAGCGAGTTCGGTGACCTCATCGAGGACACCGAAGCCGTCGTCCCCGCCGACGCCGTGGGGTTCACGATGCTGCAGCGTCAGCTCGAGTCGCTGCTGGACTCGCTCTCCGAGCGCGAGGCCGGCGTGATCCGCATGCGCTTCGGCCTCGGCGACGGGCAGCCCAAGACGCTCGACCAGATCGGCGACACGTTCGGGGTCACCCGTGAGCGCATCCGTCAGATCGAGTCCAAGACGATGGCGAAGCTGCGTCACCCGTCGCGTTCGCAGTCGCTGCGGGACTACCTCGAGTGAGTGAGGCGAACGCCGGCAAGGCGCTCACCGTCCAGGTCGAAGGTTCGTCGTTCGCGCGCATCCCGATCCGCACGCGGGTCGTGATGCCCGGCGACGACCTCGACGATTTCGTCCGCGAGTACGCGTCCGACGTGGTGCGCGAAGGCGACCTGCTGTTCGTGACGGAGAAGATCGTCGCGATCACGCAGGGCCGCTCATACCTCGTCGAGGACATCAAGCCGCGCAAGCTCGCGTTCTTCCTCTCGAAGTACGTGACGCGCACGCCGCACGGCATCGGCCTCGGCATGCCCGAGACGATGGAGATGGCTCTGCGCGAGTGCGGCACGATCCGGATCCTCTTCGCCGCGGCGGTCTCGGCGGTCACGAAGCTGTTCGGGCGCAAGGGCGACTTCTACCGCATCGCCGGCGACAAGGCGCGGGCGATCGACGGTCCGACGTCAGGCACCATCCCGCCGTACAACAAGGCGGTCGTGCTGGGTCCCGAGCGCCCGCGCGAGGTCGCCGTGCATCTGAAGTCGCTGCTCGGCGGCGTGCCCGAGGTGGCGGTGGTCGACATCAACGACCTCGGCGGCAACATCCTCGGCTCCACGCTCGACAAGGCCGGCGAGAAGCAGCTCGTCTCGATCCTCAAAGACAACCCGCTCGGTCAGGGCCACCAGTCGACGCCGCTCGGCGTCGTCCGATCGGTCTGACCGGCGATACGCGAAAGGCGCGGCCCCTCAGGGGCCGCGCCTTTCGCGTATCAGCGGTGCCGCTCGCCGGTCAGAAGCCGATGGCGGCGCGGTAGCGCGGCTTGTGACCGGTGCGGATGCCGGTGACGCTCGGCTTGTTCTCGTACACGCCGGCGCCCCAGTTGCCCTCGACCAGCACGGGCCCGTCGGGGCTGACCACGATGTCCCACCCCACGTACTGGACCTGCGGGACGACGCGCGCCACCCGGTCGACGAACGCCTTGACCTCGTCGACCATCGGCAGTTGGAAGTCGGCGATCACGAACCCGCTGTCGGGGTGCGTGACGTGCACGTGGGAGTGCGAGTCGTAGCCGGGGCCGACCGCGTGGCCGTTCTCGTCGAGCATCGTGTAGAAGCCGCCGAACGTCATCTGGTCGCTGACCGCGCCGCGCCCGAACTTCTGCGCCATCGCGAGGATGTGCGTCCGTTCGCCGTCGAAGAACGCGGTGACGCGGGTCGTGTTGACCGTGCCCGGGCACACGGCGGCGAGGTCGGCGTGCTGGCGGATGACCTCTTCGATGAGCAGCTCGCCGCGCTCCAGCAGACCGCGGTGGAATGCATCCCAGTCGGAGATCTCCGCAGCGTGGTACCTGTGCACGCCCGTGCCCGCCTGACCGACAGGCTCCTTGGTGACGATCGTGCCGTGCTTCTCGGCGAACGCGCGCACCGCGTCGGCGTTCCCGTCCTCCACCACCATCCAGTCACGGCGGAGGAACTCGCTGAACGCGCGGTCGAACTCGACCTTGTCCTGGAACAGGCCGCGGTAGTCGGGGTGGTCGTACTTCTGCGACAGCTCGTTCGACACCGGGTGCGTCATGTAGGTGGCCCGCTCGGCACGGTTCAGGATGGCGAAGTCGTAGTCGACGTAGTCCTGGAAGCCGACCTGCTTGAATCCGGCCGACCAGAGCATGTCGACCACCACCGCCGGCGTCCACTTGCCGTGCTCGTGAGCGGTCTCTTTCGCGCGTTCCAGCACGGATCCGACGTCGATTCGGCGGATCCGCCAGGCGAGGTAGCGAAGGCGGTTCGAGAGGGCGAGGCCCTGAGAAGACATGCGTGCTCCGGGTTCGGTTCGGGGACCCCGATAGTCTAGAGGCGTGAGTTCGTCGATCCCTGGGCACGACATGTCGACGCCAGGATCCCGGCCTCGCAGCGCTCCTGTCGCACGCATCTCGCGGTCTGCGCTGGCCGCGAACGCACGAGCGGCTCAGGCGCGCGGCATCCATTCGTTCTCTCCGTCGGTCCTCGAGGCGGATGCCTGGGGCCACGGTGCGCAGCTCGTCCAGAGCGTGCTCGCCGGCGAGGGGCTCGCCCCGGGCGCAGCCGACAGCGGCTCGCTGGCGCCGTCGGAGCTCTTCGGCCTCGTGCACCCCGGCACCACTCCGGCGCTCCGCCTCACCGGCACCGTGCTGTCGGTCAAGGACCTGCGCGTGGGCGAGGGCGTCTCGTACGGCTATGCCTTCCGGGCGTCGGCCGACACGCGCGTCGCGCTCGTCACGGGCGGCTACGCGCAGGGCATCGTGCGAGGGCTCGGCGGTGTCGTCGAGGTCGCGACAGCGGGGGAGCGCCACCCCATCGTCGGCCGCGTCGCCATGGATGTGTGCGTCGTGGAGATCGCGGATGCCGCCGTCCGGCGCGGCGACGAGGTGCTGTTCCTGGGCGATCCCGCAGCCGGGGAGCCGTCGCTGGCGGACTGGGTCGCCGCGACCGGGCTGCGGGCGTCCGAACTCGTGGCGACGATCGGCCTGAGAGCGATCAGGGAGGAGGCTCCGTGACCGCGCTGCACGTGGATCTGGCGGCCCTCACGGCGAACCTCGACCGGGTGCGGTCGACCGTCGCGCCGGCGGAGCTGATGCTCGTCGTGAAGGACGACGCGTACGGGCACGGCCTCGAGCCGGTGGTCCGCACCGCCGCCGCTGCCGGGGTGCGATGGTTCGGCGCGTTCGACGTCCGCACGGGCGCCGCCGTGCGCGCCGTCCTCGGCGACGGCCCCCGCATCTTCGCGTGGATCGCCGCGTCGCGCGACGACCTCGACGCCGCGATCGCCGCGGATCTCGACCTGGGCATCGGCGATGCCGGGCTTCTGGAAGAGCTGGTGGATGCCGCACGCGCGGCACACGCGACCGTCCGCGTCCACCTCAAGATCGATACGGGACTGCACCGCAACGGCGTGCGGCCCGAGGCCTGGCCCGCGTTCGTGCGGCGCGCCGCGCAGCTGCAGACGGACGGGATCATCGACGTCGTGGGCGTTTGGAGCCACATCGCCGAGGCCTCGAACGCCGAGGACGACGACGCCCGTGCCGTGTTCGAGCGGGCGCTCGGCGAGGCCGGGGCCGCCGGCATCCATCCGTCTGTCCGCCATCTGGCGGCCAGCGCAGCCTCATTCGTGCGGCCCGAGTTCCGCTACGACATGGTGCGCGTGGGGGCCTTCTGCTACGGCATCCGCTCCGCAGGGGGCCCGTCTGCCGAGGCGTCGGGGCTGCGCCCCATCGCCCGGTGGGACGCAGCGGTGACCGGTGTCGCGGAGGACGGGGTGCAGGTCGCGGTCGGCGCGCTCCATGGGCTGCCGTCCGCACTCGAGGGCGCGCGGGTCGGCTCGCCCGCCGGCGCTCGGCGGCTCACAGCCATCGGCGACACGCATTCGGTCGTCGAGACGTGGCCAGGTGCCGCAGCCTGCGACACGGTGACGATCTTCGGCGCGGGTGCACGCGGAGAGGGGTCCAGCACCGACCTCGCCGAGCTCATCGGCACGATCGGCGAGGAGATCGCGGTGCGCGTGTCCCCGCAGGTGCCGCGCATCTACGAAGGGTGACGCGCAGCGCGCGGATCACTCCGAGAGGCGTGCCGTCTCGTCGTGCCACGACGTGGCGATGGCGCGGAGCTTCTCTTCGTACTTGCGGCCGTGGTGGGCGCAGAAGAGCATCTCGGTGCCGTTGACCTCGGCCGCGATGTAGGCCTGGGCGCCGCAGGAGTCGCAGCGGTCCATGGCCGTGAGGCGGTACTCGAGGACGGCGGCGGTCTCAGTGGGTGTCGTGGTCATCTCGGTGCCTCCTCGTATACGTAGAACGTCGTTGCCGGTCATGAAATACAACCACGCCGAGCATCCGAGAATGCCGCATACCGCCGACATTTCGCTCAGCGCGTACGTGCCCGCCCGGGCGACGCGTGTCTGCGCGAGGGTGTCGGGCACCCCGATTACGATGGAACATTGTGACCGCCGAGTACTCCGCCCATCATCTCCAGGTGCTCGAAGGGCTCGAGGCGGTCCGTAAGCGCCCGGGCATGTACATCGGCTCGACGGACTCTCGCGGCCTCATGCACTGCCTGTGGGAGATCATCGACAACGCGGTGGACGAGGCGCTCGGCGGCTTCGGCACGCGCATCGACGTCATCCTCCACAAGGACGGCAGCGTCGAGGTGCAGGACCGCGCGCGCGGCATCCCCGTCGACATCGAGCCACGCACCGGCCTCTCGGGCGTCGAGGTGGTCTTCACCAAGCTGCACGCCGGCGGCAAGTTCGGCGGCGGCTCGTATGCGGCCTCGGGCGGTCTGCACGGTGTCGGAGCCTCTGTCGTGAACGCGCTGTCCGAGCGCCTCGACGTAGAGGTCGACCGCGGTGGCAAGACGTGGGCGATGTCGTTCCACCGGGGCGAGCCCGGGGTCTTCTCCAACGGCAGCCCCGCGTCCGCGTTCACGCCGTTCCAGGAGCGCAGCGAGCTTCGCGTCGCCGGTCGCGCGCCCAAGGGCGCTACCGGAACCCGCATCCGCTACTGGGCCGATCCGCAGATCTTCACGAAGGACGCCGCGTTCAACCTGCAGGAGCTCGAGCAGCGCGCGCGCCAGACCGCGTTCCTCGTGCCGGGCCTGGAGATCGTCATCCGCGACGAGCGTCCCGGCCGCGAGACCGAGGAGCCGGTCGAGACGAGCTACCGCTTCGACGGCGGCATCTCGGAGTTCGCGGACTTCCTCGCGCCCGATTCCGGTGTGACCGACACGTGGCGCCTCACGGGCGCGGGCACGTTCACCGAGACCGTCCCGGTGCTGCAGCCCTCCGGCGCCATGGTGCCGACCGAGGTGGAGCGCGAGTGTCACGTCGACATCGCGGTGCGCTGGGGCACCGGCTACGAGACGGTGTCGCGGTCGTTCGTCAACATCATCGCCACCCCCAAGGGCGGTACGCACCAGCAGGGCTTCGAGCAGGGGCTCATGAAGGTGCTGCGCGACCAGGTGACGCAGAACGCCCGCCGCCTCAAGGTCGGCAACGACAAGCTCGAGAAGGACGACATCCTCGCCGGCCTCACCGCCGTACTGACGGTGCGGCTGCCTGAGCCGCAGTTCGAGGGGCAGACGAAAGAGGTCCTCGGCACGCCGGCGGTCCGCCAGATCGTGTCGAACGTCGTCACGCGCGAGCTGACGGCGCGCTTCACCTCGACCAAGCGCGACGACAAGGCGCAGACCTCGCTGCTGCTCGACAAGGTCGTCTCCGAGATGAAGGCCCGCATCTCTGCGCGCACGCACAAAGAGACCCAGCGCCGCAAGAACGCGCTCGAGTCCTCGTCGCTGCCCGCGAAGCTCGCTGACTGCCGATCGAACGACGTCGCCGAGTCCGAGCTGTTCATCGTCGAGGGCGACTCCGCTCTCGGCACCGCCAAACTCGCCCGCAACAGCGAGTTCCAGGCGCTGCTGCCGATCCGCGGCAAGATCCTCAACGTCCAGAAGGCGTCGATCAGCGACATGCTGTCCAACGCCGAGTGCGCGGCGATCATCCAGGTGATCGGCGCCGGCTCGGGACGCTCGTTCGATCTCGACGCGGCCCGCTACGGCAAGATCATCCTGATGAGCGACGCCGATGTCGACGGCGCCCACATCCGCACGCTGCTGCTGACGCTGTTCTTCCGCTACATGCGGCCGCTCATCGACGAGGGCCGCGTGTATGCCGCCGTCCCGCCGCTGCACCGCGTGGTGGTCATGAACCCGGGCTCCAAGCCCAATGACACGATCTACACGTACTCCGAGCAGGAGCTGCACACGCTGCTCACGAAGCTGACGAAGGCCGGCAAGCGCTGGCAGGAGCCGGTGCAGCGGTACAAGGGTCTCGGCGAGATGGACGCCGACCAGCTCGCGACGACCACGATGGACCGCGCCGGCCGCACGCTGCGCCGAGTGCGCATGCAGGACGCCGAGGCCGCAGCCACGGTCTTCGAACTGCTCATGGGCAATGACGTCGCGCCGCGCAAGGAGTTCATCATCGATTCGAGCGACCGACTGGTGCGCGAACGCATCGATGCTTGAGTCGGGTCGGGTCAATGCGACGAAGGAGCGTTGACGCGACCCGACTCAAGGTTGAGCGAGCGAAGCGAGTCGAAACCCCGTAAGGCCCGCGGCCCGCTTCGCCTGAACCTCAGTGGATGCCGGTGCCCACGGCGCCGATGACGCCGTCGAGGGGCGTGCCCGAGGCGTCGCGCTTGGCGCCAGGCTCGGGAAGCGCGCGCGTCGCGCCGTCGGTGCCCACCGCACGGGGGTCGGAGCCGACCCACGCGAGGGTCAGTGCATCCTCGCCCTTGAGCAGGCGCTGGGCGCGAACACCGCCGGTGGCACGCCCCTTCGCGGGGAACTCGCTGAACAGCGACACCTTCGCGCTGCCGGCGTCGGTCCCGGCGATGGCGCTGTTCGAACCCGCGATCGTCACCACGACGGCGTCGAAGGCAGTGGCGCCGACGACGTCGAAGGCGATCACCTCGGCGCCGGGCGCGAGCCGGATGCCCGCCATGCCACCGGCCGAGCGCCCCTGCGGGCGCACCGACGACGCGTCGAAGCGCAGCAGCTGTGCGTCGTTCGCGACGAACACGAGCTCCGCGCCGTCCGAGGCGGGTGCGGCTCCGACCACGCGGTCGCCGTCCTTCAGCGAGATGATCTCGATGTCGTGCTTGCTGCCGAGCTCGGTGGCGGCGACGCGCTTGACGACGCCCTGCGCGGTTCCGACGGCGATCGGCGGTGCGTCGACGAGCGGGACGAGCGCGACCACGTGCTCGCCGGATGCGAGCCCCAGGTACTGGTCGACACGCGTTCCTGCGGCGAGCTGCACGGAGTTGCCCGGCACCGACGGCAGGTCGACGGGAGTGAACCGCACGAGGCGGCCGAGACTCGTGACAGCGCCGACGTCGCCGCGCGTCGTGGTGTCGACCGACGAGCGGACCGCGTCGTGCTTGGAACGGCGGGTCGGGGCGACGATGCCGCCTCCGGGTGCGGTCGCGTCCAGCTCGGCCCGCACCATCCGGCCCGTCGCCGACAGGTACACGCGGCACGGCGAATCCGCGATCTGCAGATCGGCGACCGCGGCGGCTGCGCGCGACCGCGGCTGCACCGGTCCGCCGTTGAGCAGCAGCGTGCGCCGGGGCGTCCCGAATGCTTCGGCGGCGGCATCCAGTTCCTTGGCGACCTGCGCACGCAGCAGCAGGTCGCTGCCGAGCAGCTCTTCGAGCTGGGCGATCTCGGCCTTGAGGTTGTCGCGCTCGGTCTCGAGCTCGATGCGCGAGAACTTCGTGAGCCGACGCAGCCGCAGTTCGAGGATGTACTCGGCCTGGGGCTGCGACAGGTCGAACACGTCCATGAGGCGTGTGCGCGCCTGCTCACCGTCGTCTGATGCGCGGATGACCTGGATGACCTCGTCGATGTCGAGGATCGCGATGAGGAGACCCTCGACAAGGTGCAGACGCTCTTTGCGGCGGTCGAGCCGATAGCGGCTGCGCCGCGTGACGACGCTGATGCGGTGGTCGAGGTACACGCGCAGCAGCTCGCGGAGTCCGAGGGTCTGCGGCTGACCCTCGACGAGGGCCACGTTGTTGATGCTGAACGAGTCCTCGAGCGGCGTGAGCCGGTACAGGTGGTCGAGCACCGCCTGCGGGTCGAAGCCTGTCTTGATGCCGATGACCAGGCGCAGGCCCTTGTGGCGGTCGGTGAGGTCGGTGACGTCCGAGATGCCTTGCAGCTTCTTCGCGTTGACGGCGTCCTTGATCTTCTCGATCACACGCTCGGGGCCGACGAGGTAGGGGAGCTCGGTGACCACGAGGCCGGTCCGGCGCGGGCCGAGCGACTCGATCGACACCTTGGCGCGCGTGCGGAAGCTGCCGCGGCCGTTCGTGTAGGCGTCCTTGATGCCGTCGAGGCCGACGATGATGCCGCCGCCGGGAAGGTCGGGTCCGGGGACGAACTCCATCAGCTCTTCGACCGTCGCCTCGGGATTGTCGAGCAGATGCGTCGCGGCGCCGACGACCTCGATGAGGTTGTGCGGAGCCATGTTCGTGGCCATGCCGACCGCGATGCCGGTGGTGCCGTTGACGAGCAGGTTGGGGAACGCCGCGGGCAGCACCTCCGGCTGCTGGAACTGGCCGTCGTAGTTGGGGATGAAGTCGACGACGTCCTCGTCGAGGTTCTCGGTGAGCGCGAGCGCCGGCGCGGCCAGACGCGCCTCGGTGTAACGGGGCGCGGCGGGGCCGTCGTCGAGCGAGCCGAAGTTGCCGTGGCCGTCGACGAGCGGCACCCGCAGCGAGAACGGCTGCGCGAGCCGCACGAGCGCGTCGTAGATGGGGGCGTCGCCGTGCGGGTGCAGCTTTCCCATCACCTCGCCCACGACGCGCGCGCTCTTGACGTGGCCTCGGTCGGGCCGCAGGCCCATGTCGGCCATCTGGAACAGGATGCGGCGCTGGACCGGCTTGAGTCCGTCACGCGCGTCGGGGAGGGCGCGCGAGTAGATGACCGAGTACGCGTACTCGAGGAACGACGTCTGCATCTCGGAAGAGACGTCGACGTCCTCGATGCGTCCGTGGTCGGCGGGGGAGGAGTCGGTGCGGGATGCGGGCATGTGACCTGGAAGCCTCGGGTGACGGCGGGAGAGAAGGGGCGCGACCGCGGTGTGCGAGACTGACCCCGATGTCACTCAGCCTACCCGCGGACCCGCCCCGAGCCCGGACCCTCATCCGTGTCGTCCCCGAGATGTCGGCCGCGCTGGACGGCGCCTCGGAGTGGTTCGCGCCGGCGCGCAGCGCGATCGTCTGGGTGCTCGACGGACTGGGGGTGCACAACCTCTCGCAGCGCGCGGGGCACGCACGGTTCCTGTCGGAGGCTCGGGCCAAGAGGGATGCCGCGCGCACCGTCTTCCCGTCCACGACGGCGGCTGCGCTCACCAGTCTGCTGACCGGCACCCCGCCGGGTGAGCACGGCATCGTGGGCTACCGCGCCCGCGTACCCGGCACCGACGACGTCGTCAACCAGCTGCGCGGGTGGGACACCGACGGTCTCCCGCTGTCGTTCCAGCGCGCGGCGCCGCTCTCGGCCCGCCTCGGGCGCCCGTTCTTCGCCGTCTCGCGTCGCGAGTACGCCGGCACCGGCTTCACCGCGGCCACGCTCGGCGCCGCTGAGTTCCATGCCGCAGACGATCTCGACGAACGCGTCCGCATCGCCGCCGACCTCGCCGCGCGCCACCCCGGTTCGCTGACCTACCTTTACGCGCCCGATCTCGACGCCGTCGGCCACAAGCGCGGCTGGGAGTCCGACGAGTGGGTCGCGACCCTGGAGCGGGTGGATGCCGCCGCCCGCACGCTCTCGGACGCCCTGGATCGCGGCACGGGCGTCGTCGTCACGTCCGATCACGGCATGATCGACGTGCCACGCCACCGGCACATCCTCCTGCATGAGGGCGACCGCCTCGTGGAGGGGGTGCGCCTGATCGGAGGCGAGCCCCGCATGCTGCACCTCTATGCCGAGGCCGGTGCGGCCGACGGGGTGCTGGCACGATGGCGCGAGGCCGAGGCATCCCGATCCTGGATCGCCTCGCGCGACGAGCTCATCGCCTCGGGGCTGCTCGGAGAGGTCGCCCCCGAAGTGCGCGAGCGGATCGGGGACGTGATCGTCGCGCCCCGGTCGGGCATCGCGTACTACGACGATCGCGTCGCCGACAAGGCTCCGCAGAAGATGATCGGGCAGCACGGATCGCTGACCGACGAGGAGCGGATGGTGCCGCTCATCCGGCTCGGCGCGTTCGCCTGAGCACGTGTCCGGGAATCAGTCCTCGGTGCGGGCGCCGAAGACGATCTCGTCCCACGACGGCATCGAGGTGCGTCCCTTGCGCCGACCTGCCTCGGCGACCGCGGGGGACGGAGCCTGATAGTCCGACGCCGTGGGCTCGTCGTCGCCCGATGACTCGTCGTAACCGGGCTCGAGGGCGTCGAACAGCGCCACCGGCGCCGAGCCGCGCGGAGCGGCTGCCTCTTCGGCGCCGGGGAGCGGTTCGCGCTGGCCGCGGCGGCGGCGGAGAGCTTCGAGCAGGTCCGCGGTCTCTGCCGACGTCACCACGGTGGGCTCGCTCGCACGCTTGATCGCCGCCTGCTGCACCGCCGGCGCCGCGGGCGCGGGCAGATCGGGCGACTCGAGGTCGGCATCCGGAAGACGCCGCGGACCGAAGGCGCCGCTGTCGAATCTCGAGTCGTCCTTCGGGTGGACGACCTCGAGGGCGCGCAGACGGGGGATGAGCCCGTCGGGAAGCGAGCCCTGACGCGACAGCTGCACGGCGTCCGCATTGAGCGGCGTCAGCGTGCTGCGCCGCGGATCGAATCCCCACCGGGCGTCGTGGTCGACCTCACCGGCGGTGAACTCGAGCTTCACGATCCAGCCGCTCGGCTCTTTCCAGCTCGTCCAGCGTTCGCCGGAAGCGCCGGCCTCGGCGAGCTTGACGCGCAGTGCAGACCCGAACGTCGCCTGGCCGTCGCCGTCGAAGTCCCCGCCGCCGAGCAGCACGGGTACGGCCAGCGCCTGGCCGACGATGTGCTCGCGTTCGGCCAGTACGGGGCCTTCGAATCGCTCGATGTCTTCGACGCGGGCGCCGAGCAGCTCGGCGACCTCACGCGCCGACAGACCGGCGCGGATGTGCGACTGGATCTCGCGCGGACTCGGCCGCGGTGCCTGCGACTCGGGGTCTCGATCGCGACGAGCCTTGCGAAGTTCCACCCGCAGCACGTCGTCGACGTCGAGCGAGAACCTGTCGCCCGACTCGGTCGCCAGGATGAGCTTGTCGTCCTCGGTTCCGATGACCTTGAGCTGTTCCATGCGAACGCCCCTTCCAGCTGTCCCGCCCATGCTGTCACAGCGCATCGCAGGGGCCGGGAATATCCCACGCGTGGCGCGAGTTTCACGCGAACGCACGGTCGGATGCGGGCAGAGCGCATTTGCGAAAACCGTAGCCGTCGTGCAAACTATCGCCGCCCGTAAGGGCGAGCGCAACCCGCGATACCCCGGAAGTTGAGATCTTCACGCATGGCAACCGATTACGACGCCCCCCGCAAGACCGAGGACGACAGCGAGTCGATCGAGGCCCTCAAGGAGCGGGTTCCCGACAAGCTTTCGGGCTCGGTGGACGTGGAGGACGCCGACAACCCGTCGGGCTTCGAGCTGCCCGGCGCCGACCTGTCGGACCTCGAGCTCGACGTCGTCGTGCTTCCCGCGCAGGAGGACGAGTTCACCTGTGCGAACTGCTTCCTCGTGAAGCACCGCTCGCAGCTGGACCACGAGAGCGCAGACGGGCCTATCTGCTCGGAGTGCGCCGCTTGACCTGAGCCCGCCGCACAGCGGCGGCAAGACGATCCGGCGTCCGCGAGGAGATCACCCACGCGGTCGTCGGATCGTCTTCGTCTGTCACCGGGATCACGACGACTCCGTCGATCCCGCCGCGCAGCAGGTGCCACGCGCGCGGATCGAGTCCCGCACCGCGCGCGTGGCGGGCGTCGTCCGCGGTGTAGGCGCGCGGCTCGCCGAGGAACTCGGCGCCGATGTGCGCGCGACCGGCGCGCAGTTCGCCGTCCTGGACGGACACGGTCGGCGCCCCGAGGATCAGCAGACAGATCACCAGGACGCTCACCGCCGCCCCGATGACCAGCGCCACCGTCGTGTCGATCGGCGTGAAGACCAGCGCGGCCATCGGACCGGCCAGTGCGGCCGCCACGAGGATCCACAGCGAGGGCCCGAGGCGCTCCCGATATCGGTCCGCCGGGGTCGCCCCGGCGGCGGCCGCTGCGGGCCCGGCATTGCGCGGTGTGTTCTGCATTACCCTCGTTGGGTGACTGAAACGGTGGACGTCCCCATTATCGCCTCCGACGTCCCGGTGTACGCGCACCCGGGCGACGCCGGCGCCGACCTCGTCGCCGCCGAGGCCGTGC
The DNA here is from genome assembly GCF_014779795.1 of Microbacterium helvum. Classification (GTDB taxonomy): domain Bacteria; phylum Actinomycetota; class Actinomycetes; order Actinomycetales; family Microbacteriaceae; genus Microbacterium; species Microbacterium helvum. The sequence continues at coordinate 360,120 of NZ_JACXZS010000002.1, read as the reverse complement.
GCCTCGAACCCGGCGACCGCGCCCTCGTCGGAACCGGCGTGCGCATCGCCCTGCCGGACGGGCACGTCGCCTTCGTGGTCCCGCGCAGCGGCCTCGCGGCCAAGCACGGCATCACGGTCGTGAACGCGCCGGGCACCATCGACGCGGGGTACCGCGGCGAGATCAAGGTCATCCTGCTCAACACCGATCGCGAGCAGGCGCACGACATCGCGGTCGGCGACCGCATCGCACAGATCATCGTGATGCCGGTGCCGCGCGCCCGCTTCGTGCCGGTGGACGAGCTGCCCGACAGCGTCCGCGGCGAGGGCGGCTTCGGCTCCACCGGCTACCAGAAGGACGGAGTCCTCGCATGACCGACCCCACGCCCGCGGACGGCCCCCGCAAGGTCGCCCCCGAAGACCGCGCGACGGCCGGTCCGTTCGACGAGTCCGAGGCGAACCCGGTGCGCCCGTACATCGACCTCGGCGGCATCAAGATCCTCCCGCGCGAAGGCCTGAACCTGCGTCTCGAGGTCGAGGAGCAGACCAAGCGCATCGTCGCCGTCGGACTGGACTACTCGGGCTCCACGCTGCAGGTTCAGCCGTTCGCGGCGCCGCGCTCGGCCGGACTGTGGGAGGAGACGCGCGAGCAGATCCGCCAGCAGATCCGCCAGCAGGGCGGCCGCGTCGAGGAGCGCGAGGGCCCCCTCGGCCCCGAGCTGCTCGCCGAGGTGCCGGTCGCCGCGGGGCCCGAGGCCACCGCCGGCAAACGGCTCGCGCGCTTCGTCGGCGTCGACGGGCCGCGCTGGTTCCTGCGCGGCGTCATCGGCGGGGCCGCGACCGCGGACGTCGACGCCGCCGCGGCGATCGAGGACCTGTTCCGCTCGATCGTGGTCGTGCGCGGCGGGTCTCCGATGCCGCCGCGAGACCTCATCCCACTGCGCATGCCGGCGACGCCGGGCACCGCGTGAGCGACGACTCGCGGTCCGAGGACGCGTCCGCGGCACCGGCCGACAGCCCGTCCACGACACCGCCCGAAGCGCCGGGCTCGGCGTCCGAGATCCTGGGAGCAGCCCTCGGCGGCGCCGCCCGGCGCGCCGGGCTCGACCCCGCCGAGGGCAAGAGCACCGGGCACGTGGTCTGGTCGGCGATGGGCGGATGGCGCGGCATCCTCGAATCCGTTCTGCCGAGTCTCGCCTTCGTGGTCCTCTTCACGATCACGAAGGAACTCGTCCTCTCTCTGGGCGTGTCCGTGGGCATCGCCGCCGTGTTCACCGCCGTCCGCCTGATCCAGAGGCAGCCCGTCACGGCGGCGCTCGGCGGCCTCATCGCGACCGTCGCCGCGGCCGCGCTGTCGCTGTGGACCGGCCGAGCCGCCGACAACTTCCTGTGGGGCTTCGTCACCAACGGCGTCTACGGCACGGCGTTCCTCGTCTCTGCGCTCGTCGGGTGGCCCCTCATCGGTCTCGCAGTCGGATTCCTGATGGGGGAGGGCACCGCCTGGCGCGCCGACCGTCGCAAGCGCCGCGCCTTCTTCTGGCTCTCGATCGCCTGGGCGGGGCTGTTCGCCGCGCGACTCGTCGTGCAGCTGCCGCTGTACTTCGCGAACGACGTGACGGCGCTCGGAACGCTCAAGCTCGTGATGGGCCTGCCGCTGTTCGCTCCGCTCGTCGCCGTCACGTGGCTCGCCGTGCGAGCGCTCTACCCGCCTGCCCCGAAGTGATACATTTATCTTGACATCAAGATAGTTTTCCGCCGCGGGGATTAGGGCGACCTCACTAGCAGAGGGCCACGTCGCGGGGGAAGATGGGGATGCCGGTGTTCCGGCCAGCTCCCGCCGCCGACGAAGGAGACAGACGTGTCCACGGTTGACAGCTTCGGTGCCAAAGGCACCCTGACGGTCGGCAGCACCGACTACGAGATCTTCCGCATCGCGACGGTCGATGGCTACGACAAGCTCCCGTTCAGCCTGAAGGTGCTGCTCGAGAACCTGCTTCGCACCGAGGACGGCGCGAACGTCACGCAGGAGCAGATCCGCGCCCTCGGCTCGTGGAACCCGGCCGCCGAGCCCGACACCGAGATCCAGTTCACGCCGGCGCGCGTGGTCATGCAGGACTTCACCGGCGTGCCCTGCATCGTCGACCTCGCCACGATGCGCGAAGCGGTCACCGCTCTCGGCGGCGACCCGAGCAAGATCAACCCGCTCTCGCCCGCCGAGATGGTCATCGACCACTCCGTCATCGCCGACCTGTTCGGTCGTGAAGACGCCCTCGAGCGCAACGTCGAGATCGAGTACGAGCGCAACGGCGAGCGATACCAGTTCCTGCGCTGGGGCCAGACCGCGTTCAACGACTTCAAGGTCGTCCCTCCGGGCACGGGCATCGTCCACCAGGTCAACATCGAGCACCTCGCCAAGGTCATCTACGACCGCGAGGTGGGCGGCGTCCTTCGCGCCTACCCCGACACCTGCGTCGGCACCGACTCGCACACGACGATGGTCAACGGCCTCGGCGTTCTCGGCTGGGGCGTCGGCGGCATCGAGGCCGAGGCCGCGATGCTCGGCCAGCCCGTCTCCATGCTCATCCCGCGCGTGGTGGGCTTCAAGCTGACCGGCGAGATCCCGGCGGGCGTCACGGCGACCGACGTCGTCCTCACGATCACCGACATGCTGCGCAAGCACGGCGTCGTCGGCAAGTTCGTGGAGTTCTACGGCGAGGGCGTCGCCTCGGTGCCGCTGGCCAACCGCGCCACCATCGGCAACATGAGCCCCGAGTTCGGCTCGACCGCCGCCATCTTCCCGATCGACGACGTCACCCTCGACTACCTGCGTCTGACCGGTCGCGACGAGGACGCGGTCGCGCTCGTCGAGGCGTACGCGAAGGAGCAGTCGCTCTGGCACGACGCCGCCAACGAGCCGAACTTCAGCGAGTACATGGAGCTCGACCTCTCGACGGTCGTCCCCTCGATCGCCGGCCCGAAGCGTCCGCAGGACCGCATCCTGCTGTCCGAGGCGAAGGCGCAGTTCGAGAAGGACATCGTGAACTACGCGACGCCGTCCACCACGGACGACATCGTCGACCTCGAGTCGAAGCACTCGTTCCCGGCATCCGACCCCGGTCAGGTCCCGGGCGAGGAGGAGCCCTCGACACGTCCCGTGCACATCAACAGCGGTGCCCCCGCGACGGCCTCCAAGCCGATCAAGGTGACCACGCCCGACGGCGAGGCGTACATCCTCGACAACGGCGCGGTGACCCTCGCGGCGATCACGTCGTGCACCAACACCTCCAACCCCTCCGTCATGATCGCGGCGGGCCTGCTTGCCAAGAAGGCGGTCGACAAGGGCCTCAAGCGCAAGCCGTGGGTCAAGACGACGCTCGGTCCCGGCTCGAAGGTCGTCACCGACTACTACGAGAAGTCGGGCCTCGACAAGGCGCTCGAGGGCCTCGACTTCTTCACCGTCGGCTACGGCTGCACGATCTGCATCGGCAACTCGGGTCCGCTCATCGAAGAGGTCTCGGCCGCGATCAACGAGAACGACCTGGCCGTCACGGCCGTCCTCTCGGGCAACCGCAACTTCGAGGGCCGCATCAGCCCGGACGTGAAGATGAACTACCTCGCCTCGCCGCCGCTGGTCGTGGCGTACGCGCTGGCCGGCTCGATGAACTTCGACTTCGAGACCGATCCGCTCGGCAAGGACACCGAGGGCAACGACGTGTTCCTGAAGGACATCTGGCCCTCGCCCGAAGAGGTGCAGCAGATCATCGACACGTCGATCTCGCGCGAGCAGTTCATCAAGCAGTACGCGACGGTGTTCGACGGCGACGAGCGCTGGCAGAACCTGCCGACGCCCGAGGGCCCCGTGTTCGAGTGGGACGCCGACTCGACATACGTCCGCAAGGCGCCGTACTTCGACGGCATGTCGATGGAGCTGACCCCGGTCGCCGACATCTCGGGCGCTCGCGTGATGGCCACACTCGGCGACTCGGTCACGACCGACCACATCTCGCCCGCCGGCAACATCAAGGCCGGCACGCCCGCCGCGCAGTACCTGACCGAGCACGGTGTCGCGCAGAAGGACTTCAACTCGTACGGCTCCCGCCGCGGCAACCACGAGGTGATGATCCGCGGCACGTTCGCGAACATCCGTCTGAAGAACGAGCTCGTCGCGGCGGTGAACGACGGTCAGATCGTCGAGGGCGGCTTCACCCGCGACTTCACCCAGGAGGGCGGCCCGCAGTCGTACATCTACGACGCGAGCCAGAACTACCAGGCGCAGGGCACCCCGCTCGTCGTGTTCGGCGGCAAGGAGTACGGCTCGGGCTCGTCGCGAGACTGGGCGGCGAAGGGCACGAGCCTGCTGGGCGTCAAGGCCGTCATCACCGAGAGCTTCGAGCGCATCCACCGTTCGAACCTCATCGGCATGGGCGTCGTGCCGCTGCAGTTCCCGGCCGGCGAGAGCTGGAAGTCGCTGGGCCTCGACGGCACCGAGGTCATCTCGATCTCGGGCCTGGAGCAGCTGAACGAGGGCGTCACACCCAAGACGGTGCGCGTCACCGCCGAGCCGAGCGAGTTCTCGCCCGAGGGCAAGCAGACCGTCGAGTTCGACGCCGTGGTCCGCATCGACACTCCCGGTGAGGCCGACTACTACCGCAACGGCGGCATCCTGCAGTACGTGCTGCGTTCGCTCGTCTGACAGCGGATTCACGGGGGACCGGGTGCCTCGGCACCCGGTCCTTCGTCGTGCCGCGGGTAGACTGACAGGGCCCGTCCGGGCCGGGAAAGGAGCGGGGATGTCGCTGTTGTCGTCCATCACCGGGCCCCGTGACCTCGATGCCCTGAGCGTCGATCAGCTGGAACAGCTGGCGGACGAGATCCGCGGGTTCCTCGTCGAGAACGTGTCCCGCACGGGCGGTCATCTCGGCCCGAACCTGGGTGTCGTCGAGCTCACGATCGCGCTTCATCGCGTGTTCGATTCCCCGAACGACCCCATCGTGTTCGACACCGGGCATCAGTCCTACGTGCACAAGCTGCTGACGGGGCGGCAGGACTTCACGAGGCTTCGCACGCGCGGCGGCCTGGCCGGCTACCCGCAGCGGTCCGAGAGCCCGCACGACGTCGTGGAGTCCTCACATGCGTCCAGCTCGCTCAGCTGGGCTGACGGCGTCTCACGCGCGCTGACGCGCACCGGCCGCAAGGACCGGCACGTCGTCGCGGTGGTCGGCGACGGCGCTCTCACCGGCGGCATGACGTGGGAGGCGCTCAACAACATCTCCGACGACAACGACCGCAACCTGGTCATCGTCGTGAACGACAACGGACGCTCCTACGCCCCCACCATCGGCGGCATGGCGCGCTATCTCAATCGCGTGCGCACGACCGACGGCTATCGTTCGCTGCACCGCGGCTCGGACTCGCTCTTCCGACGGTTCGGTCCGGCGGGGCGTGCGATGTACCGCGGCATCCGCGGCGGCACCCATGGCTTCCTGTCGCGCTTCACGAACAACGCGGCCCTGTACTCGAACCTCGACATCAAGTACCTCGGCCCCGTCGACGGCCACGACCTCGCCGCGCTGCTCGAGACCCTCGAGCTCGCGAAGTCCTACGGCGCCCCCGTCATCGTGCACGCGATCACCGAGAAGGGCCGCGGCTACGCGCCGGCGCTCGAAGACGAGGCGGACCAGTTCCACGCCGTCGGCAAGATCGACCCGGTGACCGGCGAGGCGCTCGGCAGCTCGGGAGGTCTCGCCTGGACCGACGTCTTCGCCGATGAGCTGGTGTCGGTGGGCGAGGAGCGCTCCGACGTCATCGCGATGACGGCGGCGATGCTGCGCCCGACCGGCCTGCTGCCGTTCGCGCAGCGATTCCCCGACCGGGTCTACGACGTGGGCATCGCCGAGCAGCACGCCGTCGCCTCGGCGGCAGGTCTCGCCTTCGGAGGGCTGCATCCGGTCGTCGCGATCTATGCGACGTTCATGAACCGCGCCTTCGACCAGGTGCTGATGGATGTCGCCCTCCACAAGGCGGGGGTCACCTTCGTGCTCGACCGCGCCGGCGTCACCGGACCGGACGGACCGAGCCACCACGGCATCTGGGATCTGGCGATGCTGCAGCTCGTTCCGCACATCCGCATCGCGGTGCCACGCGACGAGACCCGCCTGCGCGAAGAGCTGCGCGAGGCCGTGGCGGTGGACGACGGTCCGACGGTGATCCGCTTCCCGAAGGGCGGCGTGAGCGCCGAGATCCCGACGCTGGAGCGCCTGCACGACGGCGTCGATGTGCTCGTGCGGTCCGAGACGCCGGACGTCCTGCTCGTGGGCATCGGGCCGATGGCGCACGTCGCCGTCGACGTCGCCGAACGCCTGCGTGCGCAGGGGATCGGCGCCACCGTCGTCGACCCGCGCTGGGCGATCCCCGTGCAGCCGTCGATCGTCGAGCTGGCGGCATCCCATCGCCTCGTCATCACGATCGAGGACGGCATCCGCGTCGGCGGCATCGGCACGCGCGTGCGGCAGGTGCTGCGCGAGGCCGGCGTCGACACCGCCGTGGACGAGCTGGGCGTGCCCGACGAGTTCATCGATCATGCGTCACGCGAGCAGATCCTCGAGGATGCCGGGCTCACGGCGTCGAAGATCGCCCACGATGTGGTGGCGCAGGTGCTCGGCACCCGCATCCCGGTCGCCCGGGGAGCGCAGACCTCGGAGATCCCCACGCTGCCCGACCTCGCACGCAGCAGGGACGAGCGCCGCTAGAGCGAGTCCTCGAACGCCTCGTCGATCCCGATGGGCGATCGAGGGTCGGTGGGCACGATCCCTCTGCGCGCATGCCGTGAGGCGCGCCACCAGCCGAAGAGGACCGAGACCGTGGTCAACGCGATGGTGATCGGCGTCAGCGGGCTCAGGAACGCTGTCGACCAGTTGGTCGACCAGATGGCGAAGACCAGCAGCACGAGGATCCCGATGCCCGATCCGAAGGCCCCGAACGCGACGGCATGCGCGGTGATCGAGACGGTGCGGCGGAGCGCCCGGGCGAGCAGCCAGGCCAGCGGCAGACCCGCCAATGCGACCACGGTCGAGACAGCGCCGCCGATGAGAACCGCGTAGCCCAGCACCATGATGAAAGCCCAGAGCTGCGCCACGATGGCCCCTCCGCCCGACGGCTGAAGCATCGAGGCGACGAGCGCACAGGCGATCAGCGTCGTCAGCATCAATGCGTTGAACGCGAGGAGGGCCCAGATCGCGCCACGAAGCGCCTCCTCCCGGGTGGGCATCATGGGCTCCGCGTCGCACCGCGGCCCGAACGGGCTGGTCGCCGCCCTCATGCTTTCACCGATGCCACGAGGTCGAGCAGTTCCCGCAGGGGCGTACGCAGCAGCGGCAGCCGGGTGAGGGGCAGCGCGAGGCGCAGCAGTCGCAGCCCGCGATCGAGCAGCGTGCGGGTGCGCTGCTGTCCGGGCGAGCGGTCATAGACCCAGAACAGCGCGAGCAGCAGGTGTCCCAGCACCAGCGCATCGGGCAGCGACGCGCGGAACTCGTCCGGCAGTGGCGCTCCGGCGGCGCCGTCCACGGCCTCACGGAACAGCCCCTCGATGACCTGCAGCGCCGGCGCCGACTCCGGCGAGAGCGGGTTGATCGGCGATCGCGGCGACACGGCGGCGGAGAGGAACTCGGGGGCGAACGCGTGGAACGGCGTGAGCTGGTCGAGTCCGGTCCGGTACACGATCGCAAGCCGGTCGATGAGATCGGTGGATGCCGCAAGCGCCGGCTCTGCGGCATCCCGATGCCGTTCCTGGACATCGAGGTAGAGCTCCTGCACCAAGTGGTTCTTCGAGGCGAAGTGGTAGTGCGTCGTGCCGACCGAGACGTCGGCCTCCTGCGCGATGAGCCTGATGGTGGTGGCGTCGTAGCCGCGTTCGCGGAAGGAGCGCAGTGCGATCCCGCGCAGCGCGGCGCGGGTGCGCTCGCTCTTGGTGAGGACGGTCGTCGGGTCCGCGGCATCCGAACTGAACATGTTCAGAACGTACCATCGATGCACGTCACAGCTCGCGCCGCGCGCGTGAAAGCATGGATGGCATGACGACCTCGAACCTCAGCCGTGACGAGACGGCGGCCAGATCGAGCACCATCCGCCTGGAGACCGTCGAGGTGGATCTCGACGTGCGAAGCGCGCAGGACCTGGCCACGCAGACCTTCCCCACCGTCGCGACGCTGACGTTCGCGGCCACGGCGGACGAGACCTGGATCGACTTCCTCGGCGACGCCGTCGAGAGCGTGACGGTCAACGGCTCGGACCGGCCCGTCGAGTGGGACGGCGCCCGCATCCGCGTCGACGGGCTCGCCGCCCACAACGTGGTCACGGTGCGGGGCCGCGGTCGCTACAGCACGTCGGGCGAAGGACTGCACCGGTTCCGCGACCCCGTCGACGGCGAGGTCTACCTGTACACGCAGTACGAGCCGGCCGACTCGCGTCGGGTCTATCCGGTCTTCGAGCAGCCCGATCTGAAGGCGCGGTGGCGGTTCGCCGTCACCGCACCGGCGGGATGGCAGATCCTCTCCAACGGCGCCGAGGTCGCGCGTGAAGAGGTCCCCGGCGGTGTGCGCGTCCGCTTCGCCGAGACGCTGCCGCTGTCGAGTTACATCACGGCGGTCGCCGCCGGCCCGTATCACCGCGTCGACGGCGAATGGCGCAGCGACGATCGCGTCGTGCCGCTCGGCGTGCTCTGCCGGGCCTCGCTCGCCCGGCACCTCGACGCCGACGAGATCCTCGACATCACCCGGCGCGGTCTGGAGTTCTTCGAGCGGGCGTTCGCGTACCCGTATCCCTGGGGCAAGTACGACCAGATCTTCGTCCCCGAGTACAACCTCGGCGCGATGGAGAACCCGGGCCTGGTGACGTTCACCGAGAGCTACGTCTTCCGCGGCGCGTCGACGGCGGCGCAGCACGAGGGCCGGGCGAACACGATCCTGCACGAGATGGCGCACATGTGGTTCGGCGACCTCGTCACGATGCGCTGGTGGGACGACCTGTGGCTCAAGGAGTCGTTCGCCGACTTCATGGGCGCACATGCCGCGGTGGCCGCGGGGGGATTCCCCGACGCCTGGGTGACGTTCGCCAGCCGGCGCAAAGGATGGGCGTACGTGCAGGACCAGCTGCCGACGACGCACCCGATCGTCGCCGACATCCCGGACCTCGAGGCCGCCAAGCTGAACTTCGACGGCATCACGTACGCCAAGGGCGCCTCGGTGCTCAAGCAGCTCGTCGCGTTCGTGGGGGAGGACGCCTTCTTCCGCGGCGCGCAGCGGTACTTCGCCGACCACGCGTTCGGCAACACGACGCTGCCCGACCTGCTCTCGGCCCTCGAGGCGGAGTCCGGACGCGATCTGGATGCGTGGAGTCGCGCCTGGCTGCAGACCAGCGGGGTCTCGGAGATCGCGATCGAGCGGGATGCCGCCGACGCCCTCGTGCTGACGCAGACGGACCCGCGCCCGCATCGGCTCACGAGCGGGCTCTTCACCGTCGCCGACGGCCGCCTCACACAGCGGAGCACGTTCGAGGTCGACGCTGTCGAGCCGCGAACGCTGCTCACCGGCGCGACCGGCGCGGGGATCGATCTCGTCCTGCCCAACGTCGACGACAGCACGTACGCGAAGGTCCGTCTCGACGACGACTCCACCGACGCCGCCGCCTCCTACCTGTCGTCGATCGAGGATCCGGTCGCGCGCGCGGTGATCTGGGCGTCCCTGTGGAACTCGACCCGGGACGGCGAGCTGCCGGTGGCGCGTCTGGTCGAGATCGTCTCCGAACATGCGACGCGCGAGACGAACATCGCGCTCGTCACCGACGCCCTCGCACACGCCGACGTGGCGATCGGGCGCTACGCGGCCGCGAATGACCGCAGCCTGCTCGCCGACGCATGGCTCGAGACGTGCTGGAACGCGCTCTGGGCCGCCGTATCGGGTTCCGACTCCCAGCTCGCCTGGGCCCGCGCCCTCGGGACGGCCGCGGCCCGATCCGCGGACCGCGCGGACGAGATGCGGGCGATCCTCGCGCAGAGCTCGCCGGCACCGGAAGGCCTCGCACTCGACCCCGAGCTGCGCTGGGCGTGGCTGGTGGCACTGGCGGCGACCGGTCACGCATCGGGCGCCGACGCGGATGCCGAGCTCGCGACGGACCCCTCGGCGCAGGGACACGTCGCGCACCGGACGGTCCTCGCCGCACGGCCCGACAGCGCCGTCCGCGAAGCCGCCTGGCACGCCGCCTGGGATGACCGCACGCTGACGAACGACCACCTCGCCGCCACGATCGCGGGTGTGCGCGCGGGCGACCGTCGTGACCTCGTCGAACGCTTCGACGCCGAGTACTACTCGCGGATCCGACCCGCGTGGGCCGAGCGCAGCATCGAGATCGCACGGCGGCTCGTGGTCGGCCTGTTCCCGTCCTCGGACTCGCTCACCGATGTCGATGCATGGCTCGCCGACAACCTCGACGCGCCCGCCGCCCTGCGCCGGCTCGTCATCGAACAGCGTGACGGATTGGCCCGAGAGCTGCGTGTGCGCGCCGCGCAGCCGGCGGCCGGCTGAGGTCGGCGGCATCCCGAAACGACGACGACCCCGGGCGGGATGCCCGGGGTCGTCGTGTCGCTGTGTGCGTCAGCCGCCGATGCCCTTGATCACCGGGTGGTGGAAGGTGTCGCCGAACACGCGCTGCGAGGCGCCCTCGCGGTCGAGGTACGGCGAGGCTCCGCCGTCGATGAACGGCCAGCCTGCGCCGAGGATGAGGCACAGATCGATGTCCTCGACCTCGGGCACGACACCCTCGTCCAGCATCAGCTTGATCTCCTGCGCGAGTCCGTCCTGCACGCGCGCGAGGATGGTCTCGGGCGATGCCGGCGTCGAGCCCACGGCCGGCTTGAGCAGCTTCTCGGCCGCCTTCGTCCAGCCGGTCACGCGGCCGCCCTTGTCCTTCTCGACGACCTCGGGCAACTCCGCGAGGGCGTGGAAGTTCTCGTTCGCGTAGAAGCGGTCGGGGAAGGCGCGCACCATCGTGTCCTGCACGTGGGCGGCGACCTTCCACCCGACGAGATCGATGAGCTGGAACGGCCCCATCGGCAGGCCGAGCGGGGCGAACGCCTTCTCGACCTCGGCGACGGGCGTGCCCTCATAGACGGCCCGCGCGGCCTCGCCCATGACCTTGGCCAGCAGACGGTTGACGACGAACCCCGGCGCGTCGGCGGTGAGCACCGCGTTCTTGCCGAGGTTCTTCGCGACGACGAACGCCGTCGACAGCGCGGCGTCCGACGTGTGCGGCGTCCTCACGATCTCGATGAGCGGCATGACCGCCACCGGGTTGAAGAAGTGGAAGCCGACGAGGCGCTCGGGGTGAGCGAGCTTCGCGCCGATCTCTTCGACCGAGAGCGACGAGGTGTTGGTCGCGAGGATCGCGTCCTCGGCGATGATCTGCTCGATCTCCCCGAACACCTGCTGCTTGACGCCGACCTCTTCGAACACGGCCTCGATCACGAAGTCGCAGTCCGCGTAGAGGCTCTTGTCGGTGGTGCCGGTCACGAGCGCGCGCAGCTTGTTGGCGCTGTCGCCGTCCAGGCGGCCCTTCGCCTCGAGCTTGCCGATCTCGTCGTGGATGTACGCCACACCCTTGTCGACACGGGCCTGGTCCAGATCGGTGATCAGCACGGGCACCTGCAGCTTGCGCACGAACAGCAGGGCGAACTGGCTCGCCATGAGGCCCGCACCGATGATGCCGACCTTGGTGACCTTCTTCGCGAGCGCCTTGTCGGGCGCGCCGACCGGTCGCTTGGCGCGCTTCTGCACCAGGTCGAAGGCGTACATGGACGCCGCGAACTGGTCGCCGGTGACGAGCTCGGCGAGAGCCTCGTCCTCGCGAGCGAAGCCCTCGGCCTTCGTGCCGCTCCTGGCCTTGTCGAGCAGCTCGAGGGCCGCGTACGGCGACTTCGGCACGGTGCCGATCTTGGACTCGAGCATCCCTCGGGCCATCTTGATGGCGATCGGCCACTTGGTGAGGCGCTCGATCTTGCCGGGCTCGTTCTTGCGCTCGACCTTGACCTTGCCGGTCAGCACGCCGTCGGCCCACGCCAGCGAGTCCTCGAGGTAGTTGGCCGCGGGGAAGATCGCGTCCACGATCCCGTAGTCGAACGCCTGCTGGGGCTTGAGCATCCGGTTCTGCTTGAGCGGGTTCGAGATGACCACCTCGAGCGCGTTCTCGATGCCGATGAGGTTCGGCAGCAGATAGGCGCCGCCCCAGCCGGGGATGATGCCGAGGAACACTTCGGGCAGCGCGATCGCCGCGGCCGAGGCATCCACCGTTCGATAGGCGCTGTTGAGCGCGATCTCGAGTCCGCCGCCGAGGGCGAGGCCGTTGACGAAGGCGAACGTCGGCACGCCGAGGTCGGCGAGCTTGCCGAACACCTTGTGACCGAGCTGCGCGACCAGACGCGCGTTGTCTTTCGATCCGACCTTGGTGATGTCGCTGAGGTCGGCTCCGGCGGCCAGGATGTACTGCTTGCCCGTGATGCCGACCGCCTGGATCTCGCTCGCCGCGGCGCGCGCCTTGAGGGCGTCGAGCGTCTCGCCGAGCTGGAACATCGTGGCGGGGCCGAGCGTGTTCGGGCGCGTGTGGTCGCGGCCGTTGTCGAGCGTGATGAGGGCGAGCACCTTGCCCGAGCCGAGACGGATGTCACGCACGCGGGAGTGGGTGATCACCTCGCCCTCGGTCAGTGCGAGGATCGGCGAGAAGTCGATGTCGTCGTAGTTGGTCATCTGTCGGATCCTCAGCGCTTCTTCTTGCCGTCGTAGAACGGGTTCTCCCAGATGACCGAGCCGCCCTGGCCGAGGCCCACGCACATCGCGGTGAGGCCGTAGCGGACGTCCGGGCGCTCGGCGAACTGCGCCGCGAGCTGGATCATCAGGCGCACACCGGATGCGGCGAGCGGGTGCCCGAGCGCGATCGCGCCGCCCCACTGGTTGACGCGCGGGTCGTCGTCGGCGATGCCGAAGTGGTCGAGCAGCGAGATCACCTGGATGGCGAAGGCCTCGTTGAGCTCGAACAGGCCGATGTCGTCGATCGTCAGACCGGCCTTCTTGAGAGCCTTCTCGGTCGACGGAATCGGGCCGATGCCCATGATCTCGGGCTGCACGCCCGCGAATGCGAACGACACGAGCTTCATCTTGGGACGCAGGCCCAGCTCCTTCACGGCGCCGCCGCCGGCGAGCAGAGACATCGTGGCTCCGTCGGTGAGCGGCGACGAGGTGCCGGCCGTCACGCGGCCGTGCGGACGGAAGGGAGTCTTCAGCGCCGCGAGGTCCTCCATCGTGGTCTGCGGGCGACGGCCCTCGTCCTCGGTGGCCAGGCCCCACGAGCCCTCGGCATCCTTGATCGCTACCGACACCAGGTCGGGCTGGATCTTGCCCGCGTCGTACGCGGCCTGCGCCTTGTGCTGGCTCAGCATCCCGAACCGGTCGGAGCGCTCCTTGGTGAGGTGCGGGAAGCGGTCGAAGATGCGCTCGGCGGTGACGCCCATGTTGAGGGCGCCCGGGTCGACCATGCGCTCGCTGACGAAGCGCGGGTTCGGATCGGCGTTGCCGCCGATCGGGTGGTGGCCCATGTGCTCGACGCCGCCCGCGAGGGCGAGGTCGTACATGCCGACGCCGATGGAGCCCGCCATCGTGGTCACGCTCGTCATCGCGCCGGCGCACATGCGATCGATCGCGAAGCCGGGGACCGTCTGAGGAAGCCCGGCCAGGATCGCGACGCTGCGGCCGAGGGTCAGACCCTGGTCGCCGGTCTGCGAGGTCGCGGCGATGGCGACGTCGTCGATGCGGTCCTTGGGAACGCTCGGGTTGCGCTCCATGAGCCCGATCGTCGCCTTGACTGCAAGGTCGTCCGCTCGGGTGTTCCAGTACATGCCCTTCTCGCCGGCGCGCCCGAACGGGGTGCGCATTCCATCGACGAAGAAGACGTCCGAGATCTCGGCCACTCTGCCTCCATAGTTTGGGATCGAATCCAGCCTACGGTGAGACTGGGTCTCACGAAATCGATTGGTCCGAACCTACGAAGCCGCTTCGGACGCCTCCGACGAGACTTGCACGGAATCCACAAAGGCATCGGCGATCAGCTGTGAGGTCTGCTCAATCTGCCACGGCCGCGCGCCGAGTCCCGCGAGGGCTTCGCCGATGGATGCCGCCGACAGCGGCTGCGGGGGAGTCCAGGCGACCCGCCGCAGCAGCTCGGGCGTCAGCAGGTTCTCGGTCGGCATGTTCAGCTCTTCGGCACGCTGCTCGACGAGCGGGCGCGCGGCCTTCAGCCGTGCGTCGGCCTCGGGGTTGCGGTCGATCCAGGCGCGGGGCGGCGGCAGGGTGTCGCCTCCGGAGGCTCGCTCGAGGGGCAGCTGCGTCACCGCACGGCCGGCCTCGATGGCAGCCCACCAGCGATCCAGCTGCGAGCGGCTGGCACGGCCCGTGAAGTCCTTGACGGCGGCGAGGGCGCTCTTCGTCTTCGGGTCGGCGAGCACGGCCGCCACCAGGGCGCGATCGGGAACGAGCCGGCCCGGGGCGACATCCTCTTCGCGCGCGTACTCCTCACGTGCCGTCCACAGCTCGCGGGCGATCGCCAGGGCCTTGCGGCCGCGCACCGTGTGCAGGCCGCTCAGCCGCCGCCAGGGCTCCTCGCGGGGCGGCTTGGGCTCGCGCTCGAGCACGGCGCGGAACTCCTGCGCGGCGAAGTCCGTCTTGCCCTGTTCGTCCAGCTCGATCGCGAGCTTGTCGCGCACATCGATCAGGTGCTCGACGTCGAGCGCGGCGTACTCGAGCCAGGCCTGGGGGAGCGGGCGCGTCGACCAGTCGGATGCGGAGTGCGCCTTGGCCAGTGTGATGCCGAGCGTGTCCTCGACCACGGCCCCCAGACCCACCCGCTCGTGTCCGAGCAGCCTTGCCGCCAGCTCGGTGTCGAAGATGCTCGGCGGTTCGAGCCCGATCTCGCGCAGCGACGGCAGGTCCTGGCTCGCCGCGTGCAGAACCCACTCCTCGCCGCCGATCGCGTCTTCGAGCGCGCCGAAGTCGCCGATGGGCGGCGGATCGAAGAGGAACACCCCCGCCCCGCGCCGATAGACCTGAACGAGGTACGCCCGCTGCGAATAGCGGAAGCCGGAGGCACGCTCGACGTCGACGGCCACCGGACCGGTGCCGTCGGCCAGCCGGCGGGCGGCTTCGACGGCACGGCCGACCTCATCGATGACGTCGTAGTCAGCCACGCGGCGACCTGCGCGAATCGAGCATCGCGATCCCTTCCGAGCCGGGCGGCAGACCCGCCAGCATGCACAACAACTCCGCCCATGCTTCCACGTGCGGAGCGATGTCGCCTTCCGGAGACCACGACGCCCGCAGCTCGATCTGCGCACCGTCCCCTTCGGATGCCAGCGATCCGAACCCCTTCGACAGTGTCTTCGTGGCCGTTCCGGACGCCGAGTGGTGCGCTGCCCGACGGGACTTCAGCGCGTCGGTGAGCCAGGTCCAGGCGACATCGGCCAGCAGCGGATCGATCCCGATCTCCGGCTCGAGCGGCGCCTGCGCGAAACAGACGATCCGCCACGCGCCGTTCCACGGCGCGGGTTCCTCCGGATCGTGCAGCAGCACGAGGCGACCGGTGCCGTATGGCGCCTCGGTGTCGTCCGGCGTGGACCGCACGTCGCCGGCGATCGCGAGGGCGTCGGGCGCGAGGCCCTGCGGCGCGGTGATCTCGGTGACCGTCAGGTCGTCACGGAACACGATCGCGCGCACCGCGGCGGCGGCCTGCTCGAACGAGCCCGGTGCCGCGGGGGGACGCTGCTCAACCACGCGGACAGACTAGAGTGATGCCTCGATGGTCGCCTCCAGGCGCGCCGCGAGAGACGGCGCAACTCCTCCTCCCCGCCGGCTGCGGGCTGCGGGATCGCGCGCCGCGCGGCCCGCTCCCGCCTACGCCCTCGGCGTCAGGGCCGCGCTCACCGTGCTGAGTCTCGGCCTGGCAGCCGCGCTCGGCGCCCTGGCCACCGGCTCGGTCGTGATGGCGCGTCGCGTCGTCACGCCGTCACGCCGTCAGCCCGACACCCGGATCCTCGCGCTCGACACGGCGGCGCAGACGATCACGCTCTCACGCACGCCGGACACCGAGCTGCCCGGGCGCTACGGCCTGTTCACGACGGGCACGTCAGACTACGTCAAGCTCGGCTCCGTGCTGTCGGAGGACGCGACGAGCGTGAAGCGCAAGCTGCTCACCCACGTCGGTCCTGACGCACGGCTCGAGCCTGACGCCGCGTTCAGCGGGTGGTACTTCGATCACCCCGAGCAGCTCCACCTGCCGTTCACCCCTGAGCTCATCGGCTCGACGGTCGGTCCGTGCCCCGCGTGGCTGTTCCCGGCGGGCGACGGCGACACGTGGGTCATCCAGGTCCACGGCCGCGGCACGACGCGCGCGGAGTGCCTGCGCGCCGTCCCGGTGTTCCACGCCCTCGGCATCACGTCGCTGGTGGTGTCGTACCGCAACGACGGCGAGGCGCCGCGCAGCCGCACCGGAACGTATGCGCTCGGCGACACCGAGTGGCGCGACGTCGACGCCGCGGTCGGGTTCGCCCGTCGCCGCGGTGCGCGCCGCGTGATCGTCATGGGCTGGTCGATGGGCGGCGCCATCGCACTGCAGCTCTCCCTGAACTCCGCCCACGGCGACGCGATCGCCGGACTCATCCTCGAGTCGCCCGTCGTCGACTGGCGCGTGGTGCTGCAGTTCCAGGCGCGGGCGGAGCGGGTGCCTGCCGCGATGAGCCGTTTCGCGATCGGCGCCCTCCAGAACGAGTGGGCGTCCCCGCTCACCCGCACGGGCGGTGCGATCGATCTCGACCGCCTCGACGTGGTCGCCCGCGCGGCGGAGCTGCGGCATCCGATCCTCATCCTCCACAGCGACGACGATGGATTCGTGCCGTCGGACGCGTCGCACAGCCTGGTCGCGGCACGCCCCGACCTCGTGCAGATGCAGGTCTTCGAGGTCGCGCGCCACACCAAGCTGTGGAACTACGACCAGGAGCGGTGGTCTGGCAGCATCCGCTCCTGGCTCGCCGAGCAGGGGCTCGCCGGCGACTGATCGGCGCCGTCAGAGGCCGGACTTCGCGCGCGCCTGACGCTGTGCGCGCAGCAGCATGCCGGTCATGCCCGAGATGCGCAGCGGCGAGACCACTCGCGTGAGGCCGAGCGTCTGCGGGTAGTCCGCCGGGACCGCTGCGACCTCGGCAGCGCTGAGTCCGGTCAGCCCCTGCGCGAGGATGCTGGCGAAGCCACGCGTCGTCGGCGCCTCGGCCGGAGCCGTCGCGTGCATCGCCACCGTGCCGCAGTCGTCGACGTCGACGATGATGTAGACCGGCGACTGGCACTCGACCACCCGTTCCGCGAGCTCGGGGTGCCCCTCGTACTCGGCGGGGATCGCGGGCAGCTCGTACGAGTACTCGAGCAGCAGCTGCAGCCGGTCGGGTTCGGCGAGCTCGAGGAACTCGTCGCGGATCTCGGCGAGCCGCTCGGGCAGCGAATCAGTCATCGGGACCAGTTTCGCATGTGGATGCCGGCGTCAGCGGCCGGGCGCCTCGCCGGGCTCGGCGCCGGTCACGATCGGCACGCGGACGGCGCTGCCCCATTCGGTCCACGAGCCGTCGTAGTTGCGCACGTCCTGGAAGCCGAGCAGATGCGCGAGCACGAACCACGTGTGACTGGAGCGCTCCCCGATGCGGCAGTAGGCGACGATCGCGTCGCCGTCCTGCAGGCCCGCCTCGCCGCGGTAGATCGCGTCGAGCTCGGCACGCGTCTTGAAGCCGCCGTCCTCGGCGACCGCCCGCGCCCACGGCACGCTCTGCGCAGTCGGGATGTGCCCGCCGCGCAGAGCGCCCTCCTCGGGGTAGGCGGGGGCGGAGGTGCGCGTCCCGTCGTATTCCTCGGGGGAGCGCACGTCGATCAGCGGTCCCTTGCCGAGGTGCGCCAGCACGTCATCCTTGTAGGCGCGCAGCAGCGAGTCGTCGCGCTCCACGACCGGGTACTCGGTCGGCGCCGGGGTCGAGGCATCCCTCGTGATCGGGCGCCCTTCCGAGATCCACTTGTCGCGGCCGCCATCGAGAAGTCGCACGTCCTCGTGGCCGAACAGCGAGAAGACCCACAGCGCGTAGGCGGCCCACCAGTTGTTCTTGTCTCCGTAGATGACGACCGTGTCGTCGCGCGAGATGCCCTTGCGGCCCACGAGCTCGGCGAAGCCCTCGCCGTCGACGTAGTCCCGTACGACCGGGTCGTTGAGTTCGGTGTGCCAGTCGACCTTGACGGCGCCGGGGATGTGGCCGGTCTCGTAGAGCAGGACGTCCTCGTCGGACTCGACGACCACCAGGCCCGGCTGCCCGAGCCGCGCCTGCAGCCAGTCCCCGGTGACGAGACGGCCGGGATCGGCGTACTCGGCGAACTTCTCTGACGACGTGTCGAACTCGACGGACATGGCTTCTCCTGGGTCTCGGGACGCGCTCGGGTCGGCGGCGCCGTGCGGATGATGCGCACAGGGCTGACGGTTAGGGTTGAACCGTCGACTCCGACCCTAGATTCCCATGTGCCCGCGCGAGGCCTCGACGTAAGACTCCGTCACAGGTCGCCGCGTTCTTCTCCCGCAGAGGACCCGTATGACCGTCTCCGCCACCCGCACCGGCGTCGTCCACCTCACGGAGCGGACGCCGCAGCTCGCCGGCGCCGAGATGGTCGCGGCGCTCGTGCCGCCGCCGCAGTTCTCCGGCGCGACGTTCGACACCTACCGCGCCGACGCGGCCTTTCCGTCCCAGCAAGAGGCCAAGGACCTCCTGATCGCGTTCACGGGCGGTGGCGCCCCCGCCAAGGGCGGCCTCTTCCGACGGGCGAAGCGGCCCGAGATCAAGCCCGGTGTCTACTTGGACGGCGGGTTCGGCGTGGGCAAGACCCACCTGCTGGCATCCGTGTACCACGCGATGCCGGCACGCCGGAAGTACTTCGGTTCGTTCATCGAGTACACGGCGCTCGTCGGCGCGCTCGGCTACCAGAACACGGTGGAGCTGTTCCGCGGGGCCGACCTGCTGTGCATCGACGAGTTCGAACTCGACGATCCGGGCGACACCATGGTGATGACCCGCCTGCTCGGCGAGCTCGTGTCGTCGGGCACGAGACTGGCCGCGACCTCGAACACGCCGCCGAACGCGCTCGGCGAAGGGCGGTTCGCCGCCCAGGACTTCCTCCGCGAGATCCACGCGATGGCCGCGAGCTTCCAGACCGTGCGCATCGACGGCACCGACTACCGCCACCGCGCCGTGGACGGGCACGCGGCGGTGCTGTCGGCCGCCCAGTACGAGGCGGCGATCGCGGACGCCGCGACGACGGGACTGGCCTCGGACGACGGCTTCGACGCCCTCGTCGCGCACCTCGCGCACGTGCACCCCTCTCGGTACATCCGCCTCATCGACGGGCTGGCCACGGTGGGGCTGCGCGACGTCCAGCCGTTCACCGACCAGTCAGCGGCGCTGCGCTTCGTCGCCTTCGTCGACCGCGTGTACGACGCGCAGCTGCCCATCCGCGCCACGGGCACCTCGCTCGACCTCGTCTTCCCCGAGGAGATGCTCGCCGGCGGCTACCGCAAGAAGTACCTGCGCGCCATCTCCCGCCTGGTGGCCTCGACGCTCGCCTGAGCGCGCGACACCCGCTGGACCAGTCGACTCCGGCCTGATTCACGGGCCCCGTTCGGCGCGCCGAAACACGATGTTTACGCTCGGGGCCCTCGTGTAACCAACGGGAAACACGGGATGGCCCGCCGCCGAAACGGCACCTCGCGACACTGAGGGGACCCGACGCTATCCTGCGTCCCCCGCAGAGAGGTTCTCCACGGAGATGGATCAAGGCAACACCGCATTCATGCTCATCACGGCTGCGCTCGTCCTGTTGATGACGCCCGGCCTCGCGTTCTTCTACGGCGGCCTGGTGAAGGCCAAGAGCGTCATCAGCATGATGATGCTCAGCTTCGGCGCCCTCGGCCTCATCGGCGTGCTGTGGGTCGTCTACGGCTACGCCATCGCGTTCCCCGGCTCTGAGGGCCTCGTTCCGCCGTGGTCCATCGACTGGTCCGCCATCGGCCTGACGAGCCTGCTGGAGGTCCCGGAAGGCGCCGCCTACCCGCCGCTCGCGTTCGTCGCATTCCAGGCGACCTTCGCGATCATCACCGTCGCGCTCGTCTCGGGCGCGATCGCCGACCGCGCCAAGTTCGGCTCGTGGATGATCTTCGCCGCGATCTGGGCGACGATCGTGTACTTCCCGGTGGCGAGCTGGGTGTTCAACTTCGGCCTCGCCGACGACGGCAGCTTCGCGTACGGCGGCTGGATCACCTACGGCATGCAGGAGGTCTTCGGGGTCGGCGCGATCGACTTCGCCGGTGGCACCGCGGTCCACATCAACGCCGGTGCGGCCGCCCTCGCCCTCGCCCTCGTGCTCGGCAAGCGCCTCGGCTTCCAGAAGGGCGTGCACGTGCCGCACAACCCGCCGTTCGTGCTGCTGGGCGCCGGCCTGCTGTGGTTCGGCTGGTTCGGCTTCAACGCGGGCTCCGAGCTCGCCGCCGACGGCACCGCCGCCGTGGCCTTCGTCAACACGATCGCCGCTCCCGCCGCGGCTCTGCTGGCGTGGCTGCTCGTCGAGAAGATCAAGGACGGAAAGCCCACCTCGGTCGGCGCCGCCTCCGGCGCCGTCGCTGGTCTGGTCGCGATCACGCCCGCCTGCGCCTCGCTCACCCCGATCTGGGCCATCGTGCTCGGCCTCGTCGCCGGTGCTGTCTGCGCCCTGGCGATCGAGCTCAAGTACAAGTGGGGCTTCGACGACTCGCTCGACGTCGTGGGCATCCACCTGGTCGGCGGTCTTCTCGGCACGCTCTACCTCGGCTTCTTCGCCAACACGACCGGACTCATCTACAGCGGCAACCTGACGCAGCTGCTGGTGCAGACGATCGCCGCCCTGGCAGTGCTCGTGTACTCGTTCGTCCTCGCTTACGCGATCGGCTGGGTCATCGAGAAGACGATCGGCTTCCGCGTGAAGAACGAGGACGAGGTCGCCGGCATCGACACCGTCGTGCACGGAGAAGAGGGCTACGTCCTCGAGGGCGCCCGCGCCTGACACGACGATCCAGATCCGAAGGGGCGTCGCGGTTCCCCCCGCCGCGACGCCCCTTCGGCGTGGCCGGGGGCACGTGAAGAGAGGATGCCGCACACGGCCGTTATCGTGATCCCGTGGCCCGCGGCATCCTCTCCTCCCTGCTGAACCTCTTCACGCCGTCCCGGCGTCGCTCGACGACGCCGACCGCCCCGGGAGCTGACGCTCCGGGCCGCTCAGGCGGCACCGCCACAAGAGAGATCGACCCGCCGGACCGGTCGTCGCTGCGGATCACGTACAAGCCGGTGCACGACGCGGACCCCGATGCCGGCGAGATCGTCTGGACCTGGGTGCCGTACGCGGAGCGCGACGGTCGTGGCAAGGATCGCCCGGTGCTGGTCATCGGGCGGCGCGACGCCGACACGGTCTACGCCGTGAAGCTGACCAGCAAGGCTCACGACGGCCAGCGCGACTTCCTTCCGATCGGATCCGGCGCGTGGGACTCGCAGGGCCGTCCGTCGTGGGTCGACATCGACCAGTTCTACCTCGTTCACCGCGCCGGCATGCGGCGCGAGGCGGCCGCGCTCGACCTGGAGCGCTTCGTGCGCGTCGCGGACGCCCTTCACCGCCGCTACGGGTGGGCGGTGGGGGAGCCTCGCTAGGCCACGGGCGGGATGCCGGCGTCCCAGCGCGCCTCTGCGCTCACCGACGGTGCGGCGGACGCGTCGTACACGCGCACCCACTCAGGCGTGACCACGACCAGGGCGAACCCTTCCTCGTGCACGCGCGATCCCGGCGCGTGACGCAGGAACTCCTCGCCCAGCGCGGCACGTCGGTCGGGACCCGCGATCGACGCGGGCCCCTCGATCTGCAGCGTGACGTCGCCGTCGGTGCCGACCACGATCGCGATCACCGGCCGGGCTCCGAGATTCGCGACCTTGCGGGATGAGGCGAGGGCGTTGAAGAGGATCGAGCCGTCGTCGAGCGCCACGAGCCCGACCAGGGCGGCTTCGGGAACCCCTTCGGGTGAGACGGTCGCGACGACGCCGCGGCCGTGGTCGCGGAGGAACGCGACGACGGACTCCCGCTCATTCGGATCGAGCACCATGGAGAGCACGATACCGCCGTACGAAATTGAGAAAACCCCCGGCGGACCGGGGGTTTTCTCATGGTGGGCGATACCAGACTCGAACTGATGACCTCTTCCGTGTGAAGGAAGCGCGCTACCAACTGCGCCAATCGCCCGTGCCCCGAGGGGGACGAGTAACGATAGTACCGGATGCCGGGGCATGCCTCGAACCACAACGGTGTGACACGCGCGGGCTGCATCTGGTTTTGCATGCGGCCGAACGTCGGCTAAAGTCTTACAAGTGCCCGGCGCGAGAGCGAAGGGAACGAAATGCGGATGTAGCGCAGTTGGTAGCGCATCACCTTGCCAAGGTGAGGGTCGCGAGTTCGAGTCTCGTCATCCGCTCAAGTGCAGGGATCCCCTCCAGGGATCACGGCACGTGGGGTCAAACCACACGCGGTGGCGTGGCCGAGCGGCTAGGCACCGGCCTGCAAAGCCGTTTACACGGGTTCGAATCCCGTCGCCACCTCGCCGACAACTGAACAGCCTCTTTAGGCGCGATTGGCGCAGCGGTAGCGCGCTTCCCTGACACGGAAGAGGTCACTGGTTCGATCCCAGTATCGCGCACGATGAAACCCTCGGTTCTCCGGGGGTTTTTTTGTCGCCTCCGATCAACGGACATGCTCGGCCGGGTAGACGTCCCGAACCCGCTCCCGGAAGAAGCGCCCGGCACTCGCGGCGGACACGAGCCCTCGGTGGATCGACGGCGGCACCGCGAAGTAGCGGTACACCTCGCCCGACGTGAACTCGAGCTCCAGCACGCCGGTGCCGACGTCGTAGCCGGCCGACGCGATCGCCGTGGAGTCCAGCTGCTCTCGCCGCATCGCCTCAGGCTACGCCGCCGACCAGGGAGCCGACCGCTACCGTGGTCGCGTGACCGATCAGCTCACCGACCGGATCCGGGCGGGACTGCGTGCCGTCGCCGATCCCGAGCGCGCGCCCGGCCAGCAGCGGTACATGAAGTCCGAGATGCCGTTCCTCGGCGTCCGCGTTCCCGAGGCCCGCCGCGTCGCGAAGAGCCTCGCGAAGGGGATGGATGCCGCGGCGCTGAGCGATGCGGCCCTCGAGCTGTGGGACGCCGCCGGATTCCGCGAGGAGCGGTACGCGGCCATGGCACTGCTTTCGCTGCGGCCCCTTCATGCCGACGCCCGGCTCGTTCCCGTCGTCGAGCACATGGTGCGCACCGGCCAGTGGTGGGACTACACCGACGAGCTCGCGCATCGCCTTGCCGACCTCCATGACGCACGCCCCGCCGACACCGCGGCGCTCGTGCACGAGTGGGCTCGGGACGCCGATCTGTGGATCCGGCGCATCGCGATCCTGTCGCAGCTCGGGCGCGGCATCCGCCTCGATCCCGACGTGCTCGTCGACACCGTCGATCCGAACACCTCCGACGCGGAGTTCTTCATCCGCAAGGCGATCGGCTGGGCGCTGCGCGAGTACGCACGCGTCGCGCCGGGGTGGGTGCGGGGCTACGTCGACACGCACGGGCTGAGCCCGCTGACACGCCGTGAGGCGCTCAAGCATCTCGGGGCGGCTCCGGCCCAGGCCACTGGGTAGAATCGTCGCGTGGAACTCGTCTGGTCGACCGCCGCGGCGGCACTCAAGACCATCACGCGAACGCTCGGCGCCTGAGCGGGCGGGGCGCGGCGTGCGCCCGAAGCTGAGTAGCCTTGATCCGAGCCATTCCCAGGAGAGTTTCCGTGACTGACGCTGTGCCCTATCCCGCCGACGGCTTCGCCCTGTTCCCCGACCGATCCGTGGTCGCGCTGCGGGTGAACGGCGAATTGAAAGACCTCGCGACCGTGGTGACCGAGACGGATGCCGTCGAGCCGGTCACCATCGACAGCCCCGACGGGCTGGCGATCCTGCGCCACTCGACCGCGCACGTGATGGCGCAGGCCGTCCAGCGCATCAACCCGCAGGCCAACCTCGGCATCGGCCCGCCCATCACCGACGGCTTCTACTACGACTTCGGTGTGGAGCATCCCTTCACTCCCGAAGATCTGAAGGCGATCGACAAGGAGATGCAGCGCATCGTCCGCGAGGGCCAGCGCTTCGTGCGCCGTGTCGTGACCGACGAAGAGGCGCGCGCCGAGCTCGTCGACGAGCCCTTCAAGCTCGAGCTGATCGGACTCAAGGGCGGCGGGGCGGAGAAGACCGAGGGCGCCTCGGTCGAGGTCGGCGCCGGCGAGCTGACCATCTACGACAACGTCGACCGTGACGGCCAGACGGTCTGGAAGGACCTCTGCCGCGGGCCGCACCTGCCCAGCACCCGCCTGATCGGCAACGGCTGGGCGCTGCAGCGCGTCGCCGGGGCCTACTGGCGCGGCAGCGAGAAGAACCCGCAGCTGCAGCGCATCTACGGCACCGCGTGGCCGTCGAAGGACGAGCTGCGGGCCTACCAGACCCGTCTGGAAGAGGCGGCCAAGCGGGACCACCGCAAGCTCGGCAAGGACCTCGACCTGTTCTCGTTCCCTGACGAGATCGGGTCGGGCCTGTCGGTGTGGCATCCCAAGGGCGGCATCGTCCGCGGCGAGATGGAGCAGCACGCGCGCCGCCGTCACATCGCCGGCGGCTACACCTACGTGTACACCCCGCACATCTCGAAGCAGGACCTGTTCCTCACCTCGAACCACCTCGTCACCTACAAGGAGGGCATGTTCCCGCCCATCGTGATGGACGAGGAGCGCGACGAGCACGGCGAGATCACCAAGCAGGGCCAGGACTACTACCTGAAGCCCATGAACTGCCCGATGCACATCCTGATCTACAAGGAGCGCGCACGCAGCTACCGCGATCTGCCGATGCGCCTGGCCGAGAACGGGACGGTCTACCGCAACGAGCTCTCGGGCGCCCTGCACGGCCTCACCCGCGTGCGCGGCTTCACCCAGGACGACTCGCATCTGTTCGTGACCCCCGAGCAGCTGGAGGGCGAGGCGACCCGCGTGCTCGAGTTCGTCATCTCGATGCTCCGCGACTTCGGTCTCGACGACTTCGAGCTCGAGCTGTCGATGCGCGACGACGAGAAGGACAAGTGGATCGGCTCGGACGAGTTCTGGGAGTACTCGACGAACGCCCTCCGCAACGTCGCCCTCGCGAGCGGTCTGAAGCTCACCGAAGTGCCCGGCGAGGCGGCGTTCTACGGCCCCAAGATCGACCTCAAGACCCGTGACGCCATCGGCCGCACCTGGCAGCTGTCGACCGTCCAGGTCGACCCCAACCTGCCCGAGCGGTTCGAGCTGGAGTACACCGACCGCGACGGCCAGAAGAAGCGGCCGATCATGATTCACCGCGCGCTGTTCGGCTCGATCGAGCGGTTCTTCGCGATCCTGCTGGAGCACTACGCGGGGGCGTTCCCGGTGTGGCTGTCGCCGGTGCAGGTCGTGGGCATCCCCGTCGCCGAGGAGTTCGCCGACTACCTCGGCGAGGTCGTCGACCTGCTCAAGGCCGAGGGCGTCCGCGCCGAGCTCGACCACTCCGACGACCGGATGCAGAAGAAGATCCGCACGCACACCACCCAGAAGGTGCCGCTCCAGCTCATCGCGGGTGCGCAGGATCAGTCCGCAGGCACGGTGTCGTTCCGCTTCCGCGACGGCTCGCAAGAGAACGGCGTGCCCATCGCCGACGCGGTGCGCCGGGTGCGCGAGGCGATCGCAGCGCATGCGCTGGTGAACACCGCGGAGGACTTCGCGTGAACGACGACCCGCTTGCGGGGAGTCGCGAACGCGAAGTCACGGTCCCTGAGCCTGTCGAAGGGTTCGTGACGGACGTCGACGTGGCCGGGCCGGTCGCTCCCGAAGGGGATGCCGCCGACCCGGCCCTCGTCGACGCCGCCACGTTCGCGGGAGTGCCGGACGAGTTCCAGCGCCTCTGGACCCCGCACCGGATGGCGTACATCCAGGCGGGTCCCGAGGTGCTGCGCAAGGAGTGCCCCTTCTGCGAGGCGCCGCACAAGTCCGACGAGGACGGCCTGATCGTCTTCCGGGGGCACACCGCCTACGCGCTGCTGAACCTGTTCCCGTACAACTCAGGCCACCTGCTGGTGTGCCCGTATCGCCACATCGCGACGTACGACCAGGCGACCGACGAAGAGGTCGCCGAGATCGGACGCCTGACGCAGCAGGGCATGCGCGTGCTGCGTCAGGTCTCGCGATGCGACGGGTTCAACATCGGCATGAACCAGGGCCATGTCGCCGGCGCCGGGGTCGACGAGCACCTGCACCAGCACATCGTGCCGCGGTGGGCCTCAGATGCGAACTTCTTCCCGATCATCGCCAGGACGAAGGCACTCCCGCAGCTGCTCGGCGAGGTGCGGCGCGCGGTCTCGGACGCCTGGAACGCATAAGGAGAGGGGATGCCGGGCGCCCGGCATCCCTCTTTCCACGAAGTCTCAGCGCACCTGCTCGACGGTGAACTGCAGTCGGGGATTCGCGTAGGCGTCCTGCGACTCGATGAGCTGCAGCTCTCGCTCGCCCGAGGCGTGCGTGCGCTCGAGCAGGTCGAAGACGCTCGACGTGGTGCGCGCCAGCGCGTCCGCGGCGTCGCCGGTGCGGCGGAAGTGCGCCGTGAACAGTGCGGCCGTCACATCGCCCGAGCCGTTCGCCTTCATGGGGATGTGCGGGGTCTGCACGATCCACGCGCCGTCGTCCGTGACGGCGAGCATCTCGATGGTGCCCTCGGGCCGGTCGGGTCGCTCGACGCTCGTGACGAGCACCGTGCGCGGCCCCATCTCGCGGGCGAGGTCGGCCGACGCCAGGGTGGACTCGAGGTCGGCGGGCTCGGTCTCGGTGAGGAAGCCGAGCTCGAACTGGTTGGGCGTGATGATGTCGGCCGCCGGCACGACGCGGTCGCGCAGCAGGACCGGGATGGCGGGAGCGACGAAGCAGCCCGACTTGGCATTGCCCATCACCGGGTCGCACGCGTACACGGCGTCGGGGTTGACGGCCTTGACGCGGGCGACGGCCTCGAGGATGACGTCGGCGATTCCCTCGCCGCCCTGATAGCCCGACAGGATCACGTCGATCCCGGGGAAGGCCCCGCGCTCCTCGATGCCGAGGATGACCTCGCGCACATCGTCCGGGCTGATCATCGGGCCGCGCCACGCGCCATAGCCGGTGTGGTTGGAGAAGTTGACCGTGTACACCGGCATGACCTCGACGCCGATGCGCTGGAGCGGGAACACGGCTGCCGAGTTGCCGACGTGGCCGTAGGCGACCGCCGACTGGATCGAGAGGATCTTCACCGGTCGATCATCCCACTTCGCGGACGAGGAGCCTGCCGCCTGCGGCCGCGACGGCGGCCGCGAGGTCGGCGGCCAGCTGCGCGGCATCCTCGTCGTCGAGATCGTGGACGGTCAGACGCAGGCGATGCGAAGGCTCGTCGCCCGACAGAAGGAACTCGTCGCCCGTGCGGGCGAGCCAACCGCGGCGCATGAGATGCTCCGAGACGGCGCGTGCGGCGACGGGCAGCGGGATCCACAGGTTGAGTCCGTCGCCCGCCTCGGCGTCGAGACCGTACGCGGTCAGCCGTTCGACGAACGCGGCGTTGCGCGCGGCGTAGTGGATGCCGGCCCGCGCGATGCCGGCAGCGGTCGCCTCGTCGGTCACCAGCGCGAGCGTGAGCCGCTGCAGCAGGTGACTGACCCACGTCGTGCCGGGAGTCAGGCGCATCGCCAGGCGCTCTGCCGTCTCGGGATCGGATGCCGTCACCGCCAGGCACATGTCAGGTCCGAGGAACTTCGACACCGACCGCACGAGCGCCCAGCGCCGGTGCTCGGGCGAGACGAGGGAGTGGAACGGCTGCTGAGACAGCATCGAGAAATGGTCGTCCTCGATCACGAGGACGTACGGATGGTCGCGCAGCACGGCGCGCAGCTCGGCGGCACGCGCGGCCGACAGGCTCGCGCCGGTGGGGTTCTGGGCACGGGGCGTGTGCACGACCGCCCGCACGCCCTGCTCGAGCGCGGCGCGCAGACCATCGACCGTCATCCCCTCGTCGTCGACGGCCACCGGGACGGCGCGGTACCCCCCGATCCGCACGGTGTGGATGCTCGTGAGGAAGCACGGGTCCTCCAGCGCGACGGCATCGTCGCGCGTGAGCGCCTGGGCGAGCAGCCGCTCGACCGCGTCGGCGGCACCACTCGTGATGGTGAGGCGCAGGTCGACCGCATCCAGGCCGACGCTCATCCACCCCCGCGCCCAGCGTTCGAGGTCGGGATCGATGACCGGCTCGCCGTAGAGCACCGGGCGGCCCGCCATGCTCGCCAGCGCGGGCGCGATGTCGGGGATGAGGTCCGGGTCGGGGTTGCCGGTGCCGACATCGCGCAGCACGCTGCCCGCTGCGAAGCCCTCCTGCGCGACGGGGGCGAGGTCCGCCACACGGGTGCCGCCACGGCCGAGCGTCACGACCACGCCGGCCTGCGTCAGCTGCCGGTACGCGGCGACGACGGTGTTGCGGTTGACGCCGAGTTCGTCGGCGAGCGATCGCACCGGCGGCAGCGGGTCGCCCGGGCTCAGCCGCGCACGCTCGATGAGCGCGCGCACGCTGTCGGCGATCTCGGTCGCGGATCGGCCGCGGATGTCGGAGGTCATGTCACCGTCCCTGCTCTTCGCCGGTCCTCGCCGATTGTACGGCGCAGACCATGCTATCTTTTGGCCTAGGTCAATATGTGCATTGTCCTGACCCGATCGTTCGGCGGCGTGGACCGTCGAGTTCAAGCCAAGGGAGAACCGTCGTGAGCACTGCCGACACGGGAACGGACCGCGTCAAGCGCGGCCTCGCCGAGATGCTCAAGGGCGGAGTCATCATGGACGTCGTCACGCCCGAGCAGGCCAAGATCGCCGAGGACGCCGGTGCCGTCGCCGTCATGGCGCTGGAGCGCGTGCCCGCCGACATCCGCGCCGAGGGCGGCGTCTCGCGCATGAGCGACCCCGACATGATCGATGGCATCATCGAGGCCGTCTCGATCCCGGTGATGGCCAAGGCCCGCATCGGCCACTTCGTCGAGGCCCAGGTGCTGCAGCAGCTCGGCGTCGACTACATCGACGAGTCCGAGGTGCTCTCGCCCGCCGACTACGTGAACCACATCGACAAGTGGAACTTCACGGTGCCGTTCGTGTGCGGTGCGACGAACCTCGGCGAGGCGCTGCGCCGCATCAACGAGGGTGCCGCCATGATCCGCTCCAAGGGCGAGGCGGGCACCGGCGACGTGTCGGAGGCCACCAAGCACATCCGCAAGATCAACGCCGAGATCAACGCCCTGCGCTCGATGTCGAAGGACGAGCTGTACGTCGCGGCCAAGGAGCTGCAGGCGCCCTATCAGCTCGTCGCCGAGGTCGCCGAGACCGGCAAGCTGCCTGTCGTGCTCTTCGTCGCGGGAGGCGTCGCGACGCCTGCGGACGCGGCGATGATGATGCAGCTCGGCGCAGACGGCGTGTTCGTCGGCTCGGGCATCTTCAAGTCGGGCAACCCGGCCGAGCGCGCCGCCGCGATCGTCAAGGCCACGACGTTCTACGACGACGCGAAGGTGATCGCCGACGTGTCGCGCGGCCTCGGCGAGGCCATGGTCGGCATCAACGTCGCCGACCTGCCGGCTCCGCACCGCCTGGCCGAGCGCGGCTGGTGACCGCTCCGCGCGTCGGCGTCCTGGCGCTGCAGGGCGATGTCCGCGAGCACGCGCGCGTGCTCGCGGACCTGGGCGCCGACGTGGTCGCCGTCCGTCGTCCGGACGAGCTCGCCTCCGTCGACGGCCTCGTGATCCCCGGCGGCGAGTCGAGCGTGATCGACAAGCTGTCGAGGACGTTCGGGATGCGGCATCCCGTTCGCGAAGCGATCAGCGACGGCATGCCGGTCTATGGGACCTGCGCCGGGCTCATCCTGCTCGCAGATCGCATCGCTGACGGAATCGTCGGCCAGCAGACGTTCGGGGGTCTGGACGTGACGGTGCAGCGCAACGCGTTCGGCAGCCAGGTCGACTCGTTCGAGGTGGATCTGGATGTACCCGCCCTCGGCGCCCCGCACGTGCACGCGGTCTTCATCCGCGCGCCGCTCGTCCTCGACGCCGGCGACGCGGTGGAGCGGCTCGCCACGCTCGACGACGGCCGTGTCGTGGCGGTCCGCCAGGGCGCGCTGCTCGGCACCTCGTTCCACCCCGAGGTGAGCGGCGAGGACCGGTTCCATCGCCTGTTCCTCGACATGGTGCGCGAGCGCGTCCGCTGAGGGAACAGCGCGCACGGCGGGGTAGATTCTGACGCATGACGATCAACGACTGGTGGCGCGAGCAGCCCGAGGAGCGCTACTGGATGATCGCGCCGTCGCGCGGTGTCGTCGGCGACGCCCTGTCGGCGCCCAAGGCGCGCGACGAGCACCGCTTCGAGTGGTCTCACGAGCTCGTCGGCTTCACCGAACCGGGCGACACGCTGTTCGTGTGGGACCGCACGCTGCCGGTGCCGGGCATCGCGGCGTGGGGCCGCGTGCTCGGCCCGCTCGGCGAGGAGACACGCGAGCGCCGCGGCGACGACCTGCCGCACTGGCGCATGCCCATCAGCGACACGCTGCGGCTCGCCTCGCCCATCACGCTGCCGAGTCTGCGGCGCGTCGGATCCGAGATCGTCGCCGTGCGCGACCGGGTCGAAGCCCTCACCGAGGGGCCCGTGTACTTCCCGTTCATCGGCTCGCCCGAGACGCTCGCGCCCGCCCCCGCGTACCTCACGAAGGTGCCGCGCGACCTCGTCGCGCTGCTGTCGTCGCGGTTCGGTTTCGAGTTCGCCCTGTAGCCGGGGGATAAACTGGTCCATCGGGCGAGGCGCTCACGCGCCTTCCGCTGACGAGCGATTTTCAGGAGGACCATGTCCGGGCATTCCAAGTGGGCCACGACCAAGCACAAGAAGGCCGTCATCGACGCGCGTCGTGCCAAGTCGTGGGCCAAGCTCATCAAGAACATCGAAGTCGCCGCCAAGCTCGGCGGCCCTGACCTGCAGGGCAACCCGACGCTGTTCGACGCCGTGCTCAAGGCGAAGAAGACCTCGGTCCCCAAAGACAACATCGATCGCGCCATCAAGCGCGGTGCGGGCATCGGCGGCGAGTCCGTCGAGTACGCGTCGATCATGTACGAGGGCTACGGCCCCAACGGCGTCGCGCTCATGATCGAGTGTCTGACCGACAACAAGAACCGCGCCGCGGCCGAGGTGCGCACCGCGCTCACCCGCAACGGCGGCACGCTCGCCGACCCGGGCAGCGTCGCGTACAACTTCACCCGCAAGGGCGTGATCGTGGTCGGCAGCGAGGGCACCAGCGAGGACGACGTCATGCTCGCCGTCCTCGAGGCCGGCGCCGAAGAGGTCGAGCCGCACGCGCAGGGCTTCGAGGTCATCACCGAGGCGTCCGACCTCGTGTCGGTCCGCTCGGCGCTGCAGGACGCGGGCATCGAGTACGAGTCGGCCGACGTGGAGTTCGTCCCCAACCTCAAGGTCGAGGTCGACGCCGACACCGCGCGCAAGGTGTTCCGTCTCATCGACGCGCTCGAAGACAGCGACGACGTCCAGAACGTCTACAGCAACTTCGACCTCACCGCCGAGGTGCAGGCGGAGCTCGAGTCCGACGAGGACTGAGCACACCACGGATCGAGCGGATGCCTCATCCGGCGCAGCGCGCCTGGCCGAGGCATCCGCTCCTCTCATCTAGCGTGGGGGAGTGCGAAACGGCAGCTCGCGCGGTCCGCTCCGCGTCCTCGGCATCGATCCCGGCCTGACCCGCTGCGGCGTCGGCGTGGTCGATGTCGCCGCGGACCGTTCCGCGCAGCTCGTGCACGTGGGCGTGGTCCGGTCCGACACCGACGCCCCGATCGAGGAGCGCCTGGCCGTCATCGCAGCGGGGCTCCGGCTCGTGCTCGACACGCACGCCCCCGATGTCGTGGCCGTGGAGCGCGTCTTCGCCCAGCACAACCGGGCGACCGTCATGGGCACCGCACAGGCCAGCGGCATCGCACTGCTGGTGGCGGGGGAGCGCGGCATCCCCGCCGCGACCCACACGCCCTCCGAGGTGAAGGCCGCCATCACCGGCTACGGCAACGCCGACAAGCGCCAGGTGCAGACCATGGTGGCCCGCGTGCTGCGCCTGGACGAGCTGCCCAGGCCCGCCGACGCGGCCGACGCGCTCGCCCTCGCTCTCTGCCATGCGTGGCGCGGCGCACCCGCCACCGCCGCCGCCAGCGGCTCCCTGACGCCCGCGCAGCGCGCGTGGGCCGACGCTGAGCGGCTCGCCCGGCGCTGAGCCGGTCGAAGCGTGAGGGCGCGTGTCGCTCGAACAAACGTCCGAACCACCCCGTAGGCTCGCAGCATGATCTCCTCAGTCCGCGGCACCGCCGTGCACGTCGATGCGGATTCGGTCGTCGTCGAGGTCGGGGGAGTCGGGCTCCACGTCGCGGTCACGCCGCAGGTCGCCCGCACGACCCATGTCGGCGACACCGTGCTGCTGCACACGATGCTGATCGTGCGCGAAGACGCCCTGTCGCTGTTCGGCTTCGAGTCGCGCGAAGAACTGACCGTCTTCGGCCAGCTCCTCGGTGTCACGGGTGTCGGCCCCAAGTCCGCGCTCGGGGTGCTGGCGACGCTCACCGTGCCGCAGATCGCCGATGCCGTCGCAGGCGATGACGACGCGCCCTTCCGCCGCGTGTCGGGGATCGGCCCCAAGACGGCGAAGCTCATCGTGGTGCAGCTGGCGGGAAAGATCGCGGTCTCGCGTCCCTCCGGATCGGGGGGAGTGGATGCCGCCGCCTCGGCCGCCGTCCCGGCCCAGGTCGTGCAGGCGCTGGTCGGCCTCGGCTGGTCCGAGCGCACCGCCGCCGAGGCCGTCGAGGCTGCGGCATCCGAGGCTCCCGAGTCCGACCGCGGATCCGTGCCCGCGCTGCTGCGCCTGACGCTGGCGGCACTGGGCCCGGCACGGAAGGAGACCGTCGGTGGTTGACGTCCACGACGACGCCGAGCCCGTCGACGAGACCGAGCTCGCGATCGAGGGAGCGCTGCGGCCGACCTCGCTCTCGGAGTTCGTGGGGCAGCAGAAGGTGCGCGGGCAGATGCAGCTGCTGCTCGACGCCGCACGCATCCAGCAGCGGCCCGCCGACCACATCCTGCTGTCGGGCCCGCCCGGGCTCGGCAAGACCACTCTCGCGATGATCGTCGCCCACGAGAGCGGGCGCCCGCTGCGCCTGTCGAGCGGGCCGGCGATCCAGCACGCGGGCGACCTGGCGGCACTGCTGTCGAGCCTCACGCCGGGCGAGGTGCTGTTCATCGACGAGGTGCACCGCATGGCGCGGTCCGCCGAAGAGATGCTGTATCTCGCGATGGAGGACTTCCGCATCGACATCATGGTCGGCAAGGGGGCCGGTGCGACCAGCATCCCGCTCGACCTCGCGCCGTTCACGCTAGTCGGTGCCACGACGCGTTCGGGCCTGCTGCCCAATCCGCTGCGCGACCGGTTCGGCTTCACGGCGCACCTGGAGTACTACGAGCCCGAAGAGCTCGAGCGCGTCATCGAGCGCTCGGCCGTCATGCTCGGCGTGTCGCTGCCTCCGGCGGCGCGTGCTGAGATCGCACGTCGCTCGCGCGGCACGCCACGCATCGCGAACCGCCTGCTGCGCCGGGTGCGCGACTACCTCGTCGTGCACGGCCGCACCGGCGCCGACATCGCCACCGTCGACGCCGCGCTCGACCTGTACGACGTCGATGCGATCGGCCTCGATCGCCTCGACCGGGCGGTGCTCGACGCGCTCGTGAGGCGGTTCCGCGGCGGTCCGGTCGGCCTCAGCACACTGGCGGTCGCGGTCGGCGAAGAGCCCGACACGATCGAATCCGTCGTCGAGCCCTACCTCGTGCGCATCGGATTCATGGGCCGCACACCGCGCGGACGCATCGCGATGCCCGAGGCCTACGCGCACCTCGGCGTCGCGAGCGTCGAATCGGTGCTCGGATTCGATGACCTATAATCGCTGGAGGCTTTCGCCTACCCCCCTCCTGCAAGGCACCGCCGCCACGGCGCGTGCCTGACCCGAAAGGTGCCACCGGCTCCATGGACTTCGCTGCCTTCCTGAGCAACTACGGCCTCATCATCCTGCTGGTCGTGCTCCTCGTCTTCATGTTCTGGAGCTCCCGCCGCCGTATGCAGAAGCAGAAGGCCGAGCAGGAAGAGAAGGCGCGTCAGACCGTACCGGGCTCCGAGGTGCTCCTGCAGGGTGGCCTGTACGGCACGATCGTGGCGTACGACCCCGACAACCTCGACCAGCCGGCCATCGTCGAACTGGCGCCCGGCGTCGAGATCAAGGTCCACAGCCAGGCCATCCTGCGCGTCGTGACTCCCGGCACCGACTCGGTCTCGGAGGACGAGTACCTCGAGGCCGAAGAGAGCCACGCCGAGTACGCCGAGGGCGTGGCGAACGGCGACATCAGCTCGATCAGCGACGACGCCGCCAAGGCGAAGGACAAGGACGCCGACAACGGCGACACCGCGTCCGGCACCAAGGCACAGGACTAAGGTCTGACCGTTCGCCCGTTCGGGCACCTCCAGAAAGCGAAGACGTGGCGACATCCACTCCCGTCCGGCATGCGTGGCGCGCGCTGACCGGCCTTCTCGCCATCGTGGCGATCCTCGTCGGCATCAACGCGCTCGGCGTGTACGCCTTCGGCAAGAGCTCCTGGCTCCCGTCGCTCGCGCTCGACCTCCAGGGCGGCACGCAGATCGTCCTCGAGGCGCAGACCGAGAACGGCGCCGACCCGTCGACCGAGCAGATGCAGCAGGCGGTCACGATCATCCGCCAGCGCGTCGACGCCTCGGGCGTCGGCGAGGCGGACGTGACGACGCAGTCCGGCAACCAGATCGTCGTGCAGATCCCCGGCCAGGCCGACGAGGAGACGCGCAACCGCATCGAGGCCTCCGCGCAGCTGCAGCTGCGGGCGGTGCTCTACACCGGAGCCCCCGCCAACACCTTCGTCGGCGACGACGGGAACGCGACGCCGTACCCGACGCCCGATCCGACGCTGCAGTCCACGCCCACCTCGTCGCCGACCAACGGCAGCGACCCGGCCTGGATCACGCCCGCGCTCTTCGCCGAGTTCCAGGCCTACGACTGCTCCGATCCCGCCAACGATCCCGCGAACGAGCCCAAGGACGAACCGCTCATCACGTGTGAGGCGGACGGATCGGTCAAGTACATCCTCGGCCCCGTCGAGCTCGACGGCTCGTCGATCGACGACGCCACCTTCGGCCTGCAGACGAACAACAACCAGTGGGCCGTCAACCTGCAGTTCGACGCCGACGGCACCAAGACCTTCGGCGAGATCAGCAAGCGCCTGTACGGCGCCGACGCGCCGCTGAACCAGTTCGCGTTCGTGCTCGACGGCTACGTGCTCTCCGCCCCGTCGATGAACGCCCAGATCCTCGACGGCAAGCCGAGCATCACGGGCAACTTCACGCAGGAGAGCGCGAAGGTGCTGGCCGACCAGCTCAAGTACGGCGCCCTGCCGCTGAGCTTCACGGTCGTGAGCTCGGACTCGATCTCGGCCACGCTCGGCTCGCAGCAGCTGATGATCGGCCTCATCGCGGGTCTCATCGGTCTGGCCCTCGTCGCGCTGTACTCGCTCATCGTCTACCGCGCGCTCGGCTTCATCATCATCGCCTCGCTCGTGGTGATGGCGGTCCTGACCTACCTCACCCTCTGCATCCTGGCGTGGCGCATGGGCTTCCGCCTGTCGCTCGCCGGCGTCGCCGGCCTGATCGTGACGATCGGATTCACGGCGGACTCGTTCATCGTGTACTTCGAACGCATCCGGGACGAGCTCCGCGACGGCAAGTCCATCACCGCGGCCGTCGAGGACGGCTGGGGCCGCGCCAAGCGGACGATCTACATCTCGAAGTCCATCAACATCCTGGCCGCCGTCGTGCTGTACATCCTCGCGGATGCCACGGTCAAGGGCTTCGCGTTCACTCTCGGTCTCACCACCGCGATCGACGTGTTGATCTTCATTCTGTTCACCCACCCGGTGCTGCAGCTGCTGGCGCGGACGAGGTTCTTCGGATCGGGACACCCGCTGTCGGGACTTGACCCGACCGCGCTCGGCGCCGTCTATCGAGGACGCGCGCAGTTCCGCGAGCCGGTGCTCACGACCGGCACCGCCGGCCGCCGCAATGCCAAGTCCCGCGGCGAGGCTGCGCGGCGTCAGACGATCGCCGAGCGCAAGCAGGCCGAGCAGGCCGCCGCCGAGGGCGCCAAACCCGTCACGACCGTCAAGGAAGGAGACGAGTGATGCGCTCCATGAACCAGCTCGGAAACGACCTCTACTCCGGCAAGACCTCGTTCCCCTTCGTCGGACGCCGGCGGCTGTGGTTCCTCATCGCCGCGATCCTCGTGATCGCCTCCGCCCTGGTGCCGCTGTTCCGCCCGATCCAGTTCTCGATCGAGTTCACCGGCGGTTCGCAGTTCACGGTGACCGGCCTGGAAGCGCCCATCGATCAGATCACGGCCACCGAGGCCGTGCACTCGGTCGTGCCCGATGCGACGACCAAGGTCGCGACGGTGGGCGACACCGCGGTCCGGGTGCAGACCGACCAGCTCACCGACGCCCAGAGCCGTGAGGTGACGGCAGCGCTGGCCGAGGCGTACGACGTGCCGGAGAGCGAGGTCAGCGCCTCGTTCATCGGCCCGAGCTGGGGTGCCGACGTCACGCGCCAGTCGCTGTGGGGTCTCGCGATCTTCCTCGCGCTGACCTTCCTGATCCTCGCGCTGTACTTCCGCACGTGGAAGATGTCGGTCTCGGCGATCATCGGACTGGTGGACGTGCTCGTGATCACGATCGGCGTGTACGCGCTGTTCGGCTTCGAGATCTCGCCCGCCGCCGTGATCGGATTCCTCACGATCCTGTCGTACGCGCTGTACGACACGACCGTCGTGTTCGACAAGATCCGCGAGAACACGAGCGAAGACGGCGAAGTGTCGGGCAGGACGTTCGGCGAGTCGGTCAACCTCGCCGTCAACCAGACCCTCGTCCGGTCGATCAACACGACTGTCGTCGCGATCCTCCCGACCGGTGCCATCCTGTTCATCGGCCTGGTCTGGGTCGGCGCGCAGACCCTCACCGATCTGTCGCTGGCGATCTTCGTGGGCACCATCGTGGCCGCGTACTCGACCCTCTTCGTCGCGTCGCCGCTGTATTCGCTGCTGCGCGAGAACGAGCCGGCGATCAAGACGCGCGACCAGCGCGTGCTCGACGCGCGCGCGCTCGCACGCATCCCGGCGTGACGCCGCACCTGGGCCGGCTCATCCCGGCCCAGGTGCGAGCGGCCGCGGCAGCCGTGCGGACCGGAGGGACCGTGCCGCGGGCGTAGGATTGTGGGATTCGCCGGAGGGAGGGGTTCGCGTGACCGAGACCATCCCGCCCGCCCAATCGTCCTCGCTGCGCCGTCTGGTGCCGCGCATCTTCTCGCGATCGGCGCGACGTGACGACGTCGAGCAGCTGCTGCGCACGGTGCGCACGCACCACCCCAAGGGCGACCTGTCGATCATCGAGCGCGCCTACTCGGTGGCCGAGCGGGCGCATTCCGGCCAGGCGCGGCAGAGCGGCGAGCCGTACATCACACATCCGCTCGCGGTCGCGCAGATCCTCGCCGACCTGGGCCTCGGTCCCCGGGCGATCGCCGCGGCGCTGCTGCACGACACCGTCGAAGACACCGACTACGCACTCGAGACGCTCACCGCCGAGTTCGGCGACGAGGTCGCGATGCTGGTCGACGGCGTCACGAAGCTCGACAAGGTCAAGTACGGCGAGAGCGCGCAGGCCGAGACGGTTCGCAAGATGATCGTCGCGATGTCGCGCGACATCCGCGTCCTGCTCATCAAGCTGGCCGACCGCCTGCACAACGCGCGCACGTGGGGCTTCGTCCCGCCGGAGAAGGCGCGCAAGAAGGCGACGGAGACCCTCGAGATCTACGCCCCGCTCGCGCACCGCCTCGGCATCCAGGCGATCAAGTCCGAGCTGGAGGACCTGTCGTTCGCCGTGCTGCAGCCGAAGCTGTATGCCGAGATCGACAGCCTCGTGAAGCAGCGCACGCCGCAGCGCGAGCAGTACGTCCAGAACGTCATCGACGCCGTCGACAGCGATCTGCGCGAACTGCGCATCCGCGGCCGCGTGATGGGGCGTCCCAAGCAGCTGTACTCCGTGTACCAGAAGATGGTGGTGCGCGGCCGCGAGTTCGACGACATCTACGATCTGATCGGCATCCGCGTGCTCGTCGGCAGCGTCCGCGACTGCTACGCCGTGCTCGGCGCCATCCACGCCCGCTGGACGCCGCTGCCGGGGCGGTTCAAGGACTACATCGCCACCCCGAAGTTCAACCTGTACCAGTCGCTGCACACCACCGTCATCGGGCCCGGCGGCCGCACCGTCGAGATCCAGATCCGCACCCACGAGATGCACCAGCAGGCCGAGTACGGCGTCGCGGCGCATTGGAAGTACAAGGAGCGGATGAACGGCGGCAAGACGGACTCCAAGTCCGTCGACACCGATATGGCGTGGCTCGCGCACATCTCGGACTGGCAGGCCGAGACCGCCGACCCGGGGGAGTTCCTCGACTCGCTCCGCTTCGAGATCGGCGCGAAAGAGGTCTACGTCTTCACACCGAAGGGGCGTGTCATCGGCCTGCCCGCGGGCGCCACTCCGGTGGACTTCGCGTATGCCGTCCACACCGAGGTCGGCCACCGCACGATGGGCGCGAAGGTGAACGGACGCCTCGTGCCGCTGGAGTCGGAGCTCAAGAGCGGCGATGTGGTCGAGGTCTTCACGTCGAAGAACCCCGACGCGGGGCCGAGCCAGGACTGGCTCGGCTTCGTCAAGAGCACCCGTGCCCGCAACAAGATCCGCGGCTGGTTCACCAAGGAGCGGCGCGAAGAGGCGATCGAGCAGGGCAAGGAGTCGATCGCCCGCGCGATGCGGCGGCAGAACCTCCCGCTGCAGCGTCTGATGAGCCAGGACTCCTTCTCGGAGGTCGCGCACCAGCTGCGCTATGAGGACGTCTCGGCGCTGTACGCGGCGGTCGGCGAAGGGCACGTGTCGACGCAGTCGGTGATCGAGAAGGTCACCGCGCTCGTCGCCGCCAACGACACCGCGACCGGTCCCATCGACCTTCCGCCGGTGGGACGGTCCCGCGCGCCTCGCGGCGGCGACTCCGGCGTGCTCGTGCGTGGTGCGCCCGACATCCTGGTCAAGCTCGCCAAGTGCTGCACGCCCGTACCCGGCGATCAGATCGTCGGCTTCGTGACCCGGGGCAGCGGCGTGTCGGTTCACCGCGCCGACTGCACGAACGTCGCCTCGCTGATGGAGGATCCGGACCGGATCATCGACGTCGAATGGGCGCCCACGACCAAGAGCGTGTTCCTCGTGCAGATCCAGGTCGAGGCGCTCGACCGCTCTGGACTGCTGAGCGACGTCACCCGGGTGCTCAGCGAGCACCACGTGAACATCCTGTCGGCGACGGTGTCGACGACCAACGACCGCCTGGCGCTCAGCCGGTTCGTCTTCGAGATGGGCGACATCGTCCACCTGGACCGGGTCCTCAACGCGGTTCGACGCATCGACGCCGTCTACGACGTCTACCGCGTCACCTCGTCCTGATCAGCCCTCGCCGGCGCTGCGGCGATCTCTTCGAGCAGCGCGAGGGCCGGTCGCTTGTACGGCAGGGTGCCGTGCTCCAGCCGCGCGATCGCCGGGGCCACGGCGGCGGGCCGGACGGCGGCCAGCAGGCGCGCAGCCCGGGCGTGTGTGGCATCGTCGATCCTGGTGAGGTCGATCAGGGTGCGCACCGAGGTCGTCACGCGGATGCCGCCGAGCAGTTCGAGGTCCTCGTCCGGCACGGCGGTGTCACGGTAGAGGACGTGGCGGTCGGGCACGACGTGCAGACGCCGCGTCACCGCACGCTGCACCGTGTGCCGGGCCGGCGGCTGGGGGAGTCCCCCGTGGATCCACGCCGCCGACAGGTGCGTCGCCGCCAGCGCGTCGCCGAGCACGCGCGCGAGCGATCCGGCGCGCAGCGCGGGGGTCTCCACGGCATCCGCCGGAATGTAGGCGTCACCCAGTTCGACGAGGTCGCCGTCCAGACAGGCGGCCGTCAGCTCGGCGCGCGACAGCCGGTCGTCGGCGAAGTACAGGAACGGCGAAGGCATGCGTGAAGTGTGCCCCAGACCGGCCGACGAAGGGATGCTGCCGGCCGGTGCCTGTGGACAACCGGAAGGGCCTCCGGCCGGCATGATGCCGGCCGGAGGCCCTCACAGCTGTCGTGCGGACGACTCAGCCGCCGAGCGCCTTCAGCCACGACTTGCGCGCCTCGAGCGCGTCGGACGCCTGCGCGATGGCCTTCTTGTCGCCGGACTTCTCCGCGGCCGCGAGTTCGTCCTCGAGCTTCTGGATCGCGTCGGTGAGCTGACGCGTCATGTCGTTGGCACGAGCCTTCTGCTCGGGGTCGTTGCGCTTCCAGTCCGCGTCCTCGCGCGTGCGCAGGGCGTTCTCGATGCGACGCAGCTCGTCGTCGAGCGAACGCTCGGCGTCGCGCGGGAAGATGCGGCCGATCTCGTCCCACTGGCGCTGGATGGCGGTCAGGATCGAGCGGGCCTTCGCGATGTCTCGCTCGTCGCCGACGGCCTTGGCTTCGTCGAGCAGTGCACGCTTGGCCTCGATCTTCTCGCGCGATGCCTCGGCGTCGGCGGCCTCGCGCTCGACCCGTGCACCGTACAGGGCGTCGCCGGCGGCCTTGAACCGCGCCCAGAGCGCGTCGTCGACCTTCTTGCCGGCGCGGCCGGCCGTCTTCCACTCGTCGAGCAGGTCGCGGTACGCCGGAATGCCGTCCTCACCCTTGGGTGCGAGGGCCTCGGCCCTCTCGACCAGCCGGGTCTTGCGGTCGCGGACGCCCTTGTGCGCCTCGTCGAGCTCGGCGTAGAACGCACGGCGGTGCTTGTCGACCGTGGCACGCGCATCGCGGAATCGCTTCCACAGCTGCTGGGCCGTCGACTTGGGCAGACGCGGGCCGTTCTGCTGCTGCGACTGCCACTGGTCGAACAGTCCGTTGATCTCGGCGGTCGCCTGCTTCCACTGCACCGTGCGCGGGTCGCGGGCGGCGAGGGCCTCGGCCTTCTCGACGAGCTCGGTGCGGGCCTTGACGGCATCGTCGACGGCTTCGCGGGCGGCGACGGCCTCGGTCTCGCTCTGCGCCGCGAGCGCCTCGGTGAGGGCCGCGACGCGGGCGACCAGGCTGGCGAGGTCGCCCACCGCGGCCGCGTCGACGAGCTTGCCGTTGATGGTGCGCGCGGTCGAGCGCAGGTCGGAGGCCGATGCTCCGCCGCGGCGGTGGCGCACTTCGAGCAGCGTCACCTCGCTCGCGAGGTCGGCGTACTTGCGCTCGAAGTAGGCGAGCGCCTCTTCGGGCGATCCGTCGGGGTACTGACCCACGACGCGCCAGCCGCCCGCCTCTCGGACCGACACGGTGCCGTCGTCGTCGACGCGGCCCCACGGCTCGTCGTCGCCGGTCTGCGGCGCTGACTCCTCGACGACGATCTCCGTCACCTCGACGGCGACGACCTCGCCCTCGGCGTCTTCGGTGATCTCGACGACTTCGACGACTTCCACGACCTCGGGCTCACCGGCTTCGGCCTCGGCGGGCTCCGCGGGCGCGTCGGCGGCGGCATCCTCCTCGGCAGCCGCGTCGGCGACGGCGCCGTCTGCGACGGGATTCTCGGCGGGGGACGACGCGGTGTCGTTGTCGCCGCTCTCGGGGAGTTCGGCGTCGGTCTCGGGCTGGGGGTCTGCTGCAGCAGTCACGGGATGCACCTCATCGCGGCTTGCGCCGTCTGTGGGAGTAGGACGGCTCACAGCCTAGTACGGCGGATGCCGCATCCCGGTGCTGTTGCGGGCGACGTCGCACGCGACGATCAGGGCGTGGGCGTCGGAGTCGCGCTCGTGCTCGGGGCAGGGGTCGGCGCGTCGCTCGGAGCGGGGGTCGGCGTGGGCGTGGACGTCGAGGTCGGCTCAGGGGCGGGAGCGCCGGGTCCGGCGACGAAGTACGCCGTCTGGATGCCCACGATGCCGAGCACGAGGATGCCGCCGGCGATGCCCGCGATCAGGTTGTCGCGCGTACGGCGGCGAGCCTGGTCGTCGTGGAACTGACGGCGGGCCTGATAGGTCCGCGCCCGCTCACGCGCGGCACGTGCGTCTTTGTCCTTACCGCCGGCCACAGGGCCTCCTCTGTCGTCTCGGGCGCGCTCAGGCACATAGGCCCGGGGCGGGTTGATCCTAAGGCCCGCCGGCGCGGCGGCCAAAACGCGCCGGAGCCGCTGTCGTGCCCCCGGGATAGCCTGGGAGCGTGACTTCGCCGACCGCGCTCTTCCAGGGGCTGACGCCGCTGGCCGTGCGGATGCGCCCGTCGTCGCTCGACGAGGTGGCGGGCCAGTCGCACCTCCTGCGCTCGGGGTCGCCATTGGTGACGCTGGCGAATCCGGATGCCGCTGCCCGAGCTGCGACGTCCGTCATCCTGTGGGGTCCTCCCGGGACCGGCAAGACGACGCTCGCCCAGGCGATCGCGCGCTCGTCGGGTCGGCGTTTCGTCGAGCTGTCGGCGGT
Organism: Microbacterium helvum; assembly: GCF_014779795.1. Lineage (GTDB taxonomy): Bacteria > Actinomycetota > Actinomycetes > Actinomycetales > Microbacteriaceae > Microbacterium > Microbacterium helvum. The sequence goes on along the minus strand of NZ_JACXZS010000002.1, from coordinate 317,186 downwards.
GACGGCCGGCGTCCGCGACGTCCGCGAGGTCATGCAAGAGGCGCTCACGCAGCGCGATCTGTACGGCCAGTCCACGATCCTCTTCCTCGATGAGATCCACCGGTTCACCAAAGCGCAGCAGGACGCACTGCTCCCGGGCGTCGAGAACGGGTGGGTCGTGCTGATCGCGGCGACCACCGAGAACCCGTCGTTCTCCGTGATCTCGCCGCTGCTGTCGCGTTCGCTGCTGCTGACGCTCAAGCCGCTGACCGATGCCGACCTCGCGATGCTGCTCGACCGCGCGGTATCCGATGCGCGCGGGCTGGCTGGGGCTGTCCGGCTCGGCGACGACGCCCGCGACGCGCTCGTGCGGCTGGCCTCGGGCGACGCGCGCCGGGCCCTCACAGCGCTCGAGGCGGCGGCATCCCTCGCGATCCCCGAGGAACCGGACGAGGAGGCCGACGAAGAAACAGCGGTCCCCGAGATCACCGCCGACCAGGTGGCGCAGGCCGTCGACCGCGCGCTGCTGCGGTACGACCGGCAGGGCGACGAGCACTACGACGTCATCAGCGCGTTCATCAAGTCGATCCGAGGCTCGGATGTCGACGCGGCGATGCACTACCTCGCTCGCATGATCGAGGCGGGCGAGGACCCGCGGTTCATCGCGCGCCGGCTCATCATCTCGGCCGCCGAAGACATCGGCCTGGCCGACCCGCAGGCGCTGCCCATCGCGGTCGCGGCAGCCGACGCGGTGCAGTTCATCGGCATGCCCGAGGGCCGCATCCCGCTCGCCGAGGCCACCGCCTACCTCGCCACCACGGCGAAGTCGAACGCCGCCTACCTCGCCATCGATGCGGCCATCGCCGACGTGCGCGCTGGCGGTTTCGGGCGCGTGCCGGTGCATCTGCGCGACGCGCATTACCCCGGCGCCAAACGCCTCGGCCACGGCAAGGGGTACGTGTATCCGCACGACTCTGAGATCGGGATCGCGCCGCAGCAGTACCTGCCCGACGAGCTCCGGGGTCGTCGCTACTACGAGCCGAAGGCGCTCGGCGCCGAGCGCGACGTTCAGACACGACTGGAGAAGATCCGCCGCATGCTCGGCGGCGAATGATCGTCACCGAATCGTGATCCGGGCTCTCCGAGGTCATGAGACAATCAGCCCACCGTCGACGCACACGGGATGACGGAACCGAAGGGCGGGGCGATGCGCGATCGACGTCAGCATGTGCTCCCGCTGCTCGTCGTGCTCGCCTCGGGCACGCTGCTGCTCAGCGCCTGCGCCACGGGACACCTCGCGACCGCACCCACCGCTGACGATCCCGGCCTGCTCACCACGAGCTACCCGGTCACGGTGCTGGATGACGGCGACGGAGCGGAGCTGTGCCTCGGGGGCGTCCTGGACTCCCTGCCACCGCAGTGCGGCGGCCCGTCGCTGGTCGATTGGGACTGGGCAGAGCACGAGGGCGACTACGAAGAGTCGGACGGCGTCCGCTGGGGGAGCTTCCTCGTCACCGGCACCTACGATGCCGACGCCGACAGCTTCACCGCGACGGACGTCATCCCCGGCTCCGATGCCGAGTCTCCGCAGGCCACGATGCCCGACTTCTCGTCACCGTGCCCTGAACCCTTCGGGGGCTGGCGCGTGATCGACGAGGCGAAGGCGACCCCGGAGTCGATGGATGCCGTCTTCCAGCGCGCACAGCGACTGCCCGGTTATGCGGCCGCGTGGCTGGATCAGTCACCGAATCCGGCGTCCGGCACGAGCACGCCGGACGATCCTGAGCAGACGATGAACGACCCGCGGCTCTCGATCGTGAACGTGCGCGTGACCGGCGACCCCGCCGCGGCGGAGGCGGATCTGCGCGAGGTGTGGGGCGGGATGCTCTGCGTCACCCGCGCCGAGCGCACCGCCGGCGAACTGCAGAACATCCAGGACGAGATCATGGAGTCGACCGACGGCGTGCTGTCGATCGGTCCGAACGGCACGGCCGGATCCGTGAGCGTCACCGTCATCCATGACGACGGGACGCTCCAGACCGGCTTCGACGACCGGTACGGCCCCGGCATCGTCCAGGTCTCGTCGGCACTCGTTCCGGCGGGCTGATCGGGTGAAAGCCCGCGTCTGATAAGCTTGAGCGGCTCGAAACGCAGTTTTCGGGCATCCCCTCTCTTCTTCACCTACCTTCCGGCATGCCCCGGCGTGCAGTCCGGACAGGGCGAAGACAGGGCGATACGTCCGCGAGCCGTGAAAGACACGGCAGCGTCATCGAAAGGAACACTTCGTGGCAACGAAGTCCCAGGACCGCCGCAAGGTCCGTCTGTCCCGCGCTCTCGGCGTGGCCCTCACCCCGAAGGCCGCCAAGTACCTCGAGAAGCGCCCCTACGCTCCGGGTGAGCACGGCCGCACCAAGCGCAAGCAGGACAGCGACTACGCCGTCCGCCTCCGCGAGAAGCAGCGTCTGCGCGAGCAGTACGGCATCCGCGAGAAGCAGCTGCGCATCCAGTTCAACGAGGCCCGCCGCACCCAGGGCCTGACGGGTGAGAACCTCGTCGAGCAGCTCGAGATGCGTCTGGACGCGCTCGTGCTGCGCGCCGGCTTCGCCCGCACCACCGCGCAGGCGCGCCAGCTCGTCGTGCACCGCCACATCCTCGTGGACGGCCAGCTCGTCGACCGCCCGTCGTTCCGCGTGAAGCCGGGTCAGCTCATCCACGTCAAGGCCAAGAGCGAGGGCATCGAGCCCTTCCAGGTCGCAGCTCTCGGCGGTCACGCCGAGGTCCTGCCCCCGGTTCCGGGCTACCTCGAGGTCGAGCTCGACAAGCTCCAGGCCCGTCTCGTGCGCCGCCCCAAGCGCGCCGAGGTCCCCGTGGTCTGCGACGTCCAGCTCGTCGTCGAGTACTACGCAGCTCGCTGAGTTCTGCGAACACGCGAAGGGCGTCGGGGTCACCCGACGCCCTTCGTCGTTTCCGCATACGATGGAGGGATGCCGCGCCCCGGCGGCCCGCGAGGAAGTGGTGACATGAAGAACCTGGTGTGGTTCCTGCTCGGCATCGCCGGAGGATTCGTCGTGGCTCACTTCATGAACAAAGACCCGCGCGGGCACGAGATCCTCGCCGACGTCGACGCGCGCATCACCGAGTTCACCGATCGCATCGGGGACGCGTACCGCGAGCAGGAGGCCCGCTTCGCCGGCATCGTCGACGACGTGCGGGACGCCGCGGCGGAGGCCGCCGGCACCGCCAAGGACGCGGCATCCACCGCCGCCGACGCCGTCGCGGACGCCGCGAAGAACGCGGCCGACAAGCTCACCGACTGACCGTCGCATACCGCTCACCGGCAGGGCCGGAGAGTCGGCGTGCCGCCCGACACGCATCCGCACGTACAGCAAGGACCCGCATGAAGACCGCCGAGATCGCGCAGCGCTACCTCGATTACTTCGAGAAGAACGGCCACACCATCGTCCCCTCGGCGTCGCTGGTGACCGATGACCCCGCGCTGCTGTTCACGGTGGCCGGGATGGTCCCGTTCATCCCGTACCTGTCGGGCGATGTGCCCGCCCCCTACGCGCGCGCGGCCGACAACCAGAAGTGCATCCGCACCAACGACATCGAAGAGGTCGGCAAGACGCCCCGTCACGGCACGTTCTTCCAGATGCTCGGCAACTGGTCGTTCGGCGACTACTTCAAAGAGGGCGCGATCCGCTACGCGTGGGAGCTGCTGACCAGCCCGGAGGAGGACGGCGGGCTCGGATTCGACCCCAAGGACCTGTGGGTCACCGTCTACGAAGAGGACGACGAGGCGCACGACCTCTGGCTGCAGCTGACGGACCTGCCCGCCGAGCGCATCCAGCGCCTGGGCAAGGACACCAACTACTGGAGCACCGGGCTCCCTGGTCCCGCCGGGCCGTGCTCGGAGATCTTCTTCGACCGTGGCCCCGCGTACGGCATCGACGGGGGTCCCGCCACCGACGACGACCGCTACGTCGAGATCTGGAACCTCGTGTTCATGCAGTACGAGATCACGAATGTGCGCTCGAAGTACGACTTCGACATCGTCGGCGAGCTGCCGAACAAGAACATCGACACCGGCATGGGCCTGGAGCGCATCGCGTTCATCAAGCAGGGCGTCGACAACATGTACGAGACCGACCAGGTGCGTCCGGTCCTCGACAAGGCCGTGGAGCTCTCGGGCCGCACGTACGGCGCGAACCACGAGGACGACGTGCGGTTCCGCGTCGTCGCAGACCACGTGCGCTCGTCGCTCATGCTGATGTCGGACGGGGTCACGCCATCCAACGACGGCCGCGGCTACATCCTGCGCCGTCTCATGCGCCGCGCGATCCGCTCGATGCGCCTGCTGGGCGTCGACGGGCCGACGTTCGAGGTGCTGTTCACGGCATCCCGCGACGCCATGAAGAGCGCGTACCCGGTCGTCGAGACCGACTGGGCCCGTATCTCGCAGTACGCGCTGGCCGAAGAGGCGACGTTCCTGCGCACGCTGGCGGCGGGGGAGTCGATCCTCGAGGAGTCGCTCGTCGAGACGAAGTCCTCCGGCGGCACCACGATCGCCGGCGCCGAGGCATTCCTGCTGCACGACACGTACGGCTTCCCGATCGACCTCACCCTCGAGATCGCCGAAGAGGCGGGCCTGTCGGTCGACCGCGCCGCGTTCGACACCCTCATGCAGGAGCAGCGCGCCCGCGCGAAGGCCGACGCGCGCGCCCGCAAGCGCCAGCTCGCCGACACCAGCGTCTACCGCGATCTGCGCGCGCTGGGCGAGACCGGATTCACCGGATACACCGACCTCGAGACCGAGTCGCGCGTGCTCGGCATCCTCGTCGACGGCGTGTCGGTCGACCGTGCCACCACGGGTCAGATCGCCGAGGTGATCCTCGCCGAGACCGCGCTGTACGCGGAGTCGGGCGGTCAGGTCGCCGACAAGGGCGTCATCGTCGGTCCCGGCTACGAGCTCGAGGTGCTCGACGTGCAGAAGCCCGTGCCGGGCCTCATCAGCCACACCGTCGAGGTGTCGTCCGGCGAGGTCGGCGTCGGCCAGCCGGCGACGTCGGTGGTGGATGCCGCCAACCGGCGCGCTGCCCGTCAGGCGCACTCCGCCACGCACCTGGTGCACGCCGCGCTGCGCGACACGCTCGGCAAGACGGCCACGCAGGCGGGGTCACTCAACCGTGCCGGGTACATGCGCTTCGACTTCTCGTGGGGCCAGGCGCTGTCCGACGAGACGAAGAGCGAGATCGAAGAGATCGCCAACAACGCGGTCCGCGACAACCTCGAGGTGACCACCCGGGTGCTGCCGCTGGACGAGGCGAAGTCCCTCGGCGCGATGGCGCTGTTCGGCGAGAAGTACGGCGACACGGTGCGGATGGTCGACATCGGCGGTCCGTGGTCGCGCGAGCTGTGCGCGGGCACCCACGTGTCGACGAGCGCCGAGATCGGCCTCATCAACCTGGTCGGCGAGTCGTCGGTCGGCGCGTCCAACCGCCGCGTCGAGGCGCTGGTGGGTCTCGACGCCTTCCGGTCGCTCGCGGCCGAGCGCGCGCTCGTGTCGCAGCTGACCTCGTCGCTGAAGGCGCCGCGCGAGCAGCTGCCGCAGCGCATCGCCGAGCTGCAGGCGAACCTCAAGGCCGCCGAGAAGAAGATCGCGGCGTTCGAGGCGAAGGCCCTCGGTGATCGTCTGCCGGCGCTGACTTCGGCCGCCACCCGTGTCGGCGATACGCTCGTCGTGGCCGAGTCGCTCGGGTCGGCAGCATCCGCCGACGACGTGCGCTCGCTGGCGCTGCAGGTGCGCGAGCGCCTCGGTGCGGACGCTGCCGTGGTGGCCCTCGGTGCTGTGGTCAACGATCGTCCGATCGTGATCGTCGCGACCAACGACGCCGCGCGCGCAGCCGGCGCCAAGGCGGGCGTGCTCGCCAAGACCGCGGCCGGAGTGCTCGGCGGCGGCGGCGGCGGACGCGACGACGTCGCCCAGGGCGGGGGAGCGGATGCCGCGGCCCTGCCGACCGCGCTGACGTCGGTGAAGGACGCCGTCGGCGCGTGAGCGGCTTCAGACGCGGCGCCAGGCTCGGCATCGACGTGGGCAAGGCCCGTGTCGGCGTCGCGAAGAGCGACCCTGACGGGCTGCTCGCGACGCCGGTCGAGACCGTGCCGCGCGACGACGCCTCGGTGGCGCGCATCGCCGCGCTGGCCGAGGAGCACTCGGCGTTCGAACTCTACGTCGGGCTGCCGCTGAATCTGCGCGGCGAGGACACGCCGTCGACGCAGGACGCGCGCGAGTTCGCGGCGGCCCTGGCGGCCGCGACCGGACTGGGCGTGCGACTGGTCGACGAGCGGCTGTCGACGGTGTCGGCGCACGCGGCCCTGCGTGGTTCGGGCAGATCCCAGCGATCGTCGCGTAGCATCGTTGACCAGGTCGCCGCGGTGGTGCTGCTCCAGCAGGCACTCGATGTCGAGAAGAGCACCGGCCGCCCGCCCGGAATCCCCGTCCCCCAGGAGCCCGCCTGATGCCCGACTCATCGCCCGACGGCGAAGCTGCACCCCTGTCGCGTCGCGCCGCCCGTGAGGCAGCGGCACGAGCGGCGGCGACAGGAGCGACGCCCACGGCGGCGACAACGCCCAGCGTGCCGGCAGCATCCGCCGCGCCCTCCGCGCAGCCCATGCCGGCGGCATCCACACCTCCCGCTGTCGCTGCTCCCAGCTGGGACGCGTTGGTGACCGGTTCGACGCCCGTCGTCGGGAGCGGTCCCATCTCCGCGGTGCCTGTCGCGCCGACCAAGCTGACGGTGGCCGCGATCCACGAAGAGGCTCCCGCAGAGCCGGTGCCGGGAAGCGGCTTCCAGCCCGTCCCGCTGCGGGCGCCGCGCCCCACCCGCACCGACGTCGACGCGACGCCCGAGACCGACCCCTGGCTGTTCTCAGGCGACACCGCGCCCGCGATGCCCTACAGTCGTGGCAACACCGGCGCGAACGCGACGGTGACCGCCACGGCGACCCGGACGGCGACGCTGCCGGACGTGACGCCAGAACCGACCGCGCAGCGCCCTGCTTCGGGGACGCTCGATGATCTGTTCAGTGGTTCGACCTCGACGGACGACATCGGACACGTGCCACCGCCCAAGAACAAGAAGCGCCGCCGCATCGGCGGATGGATCGCGCTCGGGGTCGTGCTGCTCATCCTCGGCGGCATCACAGCCGGCGGCCTGTACGTGTGGAACACCTACGAGGACAAGATCCGCGAGGTCATGGGCTGGGAAGAGCCCAAGGACTATGAGGCGGGGCTCGCCAACGGCGAGGCGACGATCACGATCTCGTCCGGCGACACGGGGCAGCCGATCTCGACGGCGCTGTACGAGGCCGGAGTCACGAAGACGGACGACGCCTTCTACGACTACCTGATCAAGACGGGGCAGAACCCGAACTTCCAGCCCGGCGTCTACAAGCTGCAGAAGCAGATGACGAGTGAGGCGGCGCTTGCCGCGCTGATGGACTCCGCGAATCGCGAAGAGAACACGGCACAGATCCCCGAGGGCTTCACGGTCGACGGCACGCTGGAACGCATCGCTGAAGGCACCGGCATCCCGCTGGCCGATCTGCAGGCCGCCGCAGCCGACCCCGCCGCCTATGGCATCACCGTCAATCCTGCCATCGCCGCCGCGGGCGGGCAGCCGCTGGAGGGCTGGCTGTTCCCGGCGACGTACACGTTCGATCCGGGCGTCACTGCGCAGACGGCGATCCAGACGCTGGTGAACCGCACGATCGAATCGCTGGATGCCGCGGGGGTGCCTGCGGACCAGCGCCAGCGCGTGCTGACCGTCGCGTCGATCATCCAGCGCGAGGCGCGCTTCGAGGACGACTTCTACAAGGTCTCGAGGGTCATCGAGAACCGTCTTCTGCCGGACAACCAAGAGACCTTCGGCAAGCTGCAGATGGACTCGACCGCGCAGTACGGCTTCGGCGAACTGCACGACGGCACCGCCAGCACGTCGGACGAGGCGCAGAACGACCCCAACCCGTGGAACACGTACTACGTGACAGGACTTCCGGTCGGCCCGATCGCCAATCCCGGCGACGTCGCCATCGATGCCGCGATGCATCCGGCCGACGGCCCGTGGCTGTACTTCGTGACCGTGAACATGGATTCCGGCCAGACCGAGTTCACCACCACGTACAACGAGCACCTGAAGTTCGTGAAGCAGATGCAGCAGTGGTGCTCCGAACACCCGGATTCGGGGTGCTGACGCCGGACGCGACGCGGCTCGCCGTGTGGGGGGACCCCATCGCGCACAGCCGCTCGCCGCAGCTGCACTCGGCGGCGTATGAGGTGCTGGGGCTCGAGTGGACCTATGGCCGACGCCGTGTCGACGAGGCGTCGTTCGCCCACGAGCTCACCGGCTTGGACGACTCGTGGCGCGGCCTGTCGCTCACCATGCCCCTCAAGGGCGTCGCCTTCGCCGCAGCGGCGAACCGCGATCGCCGGGCCGACCTGACCGGTGCCGTCAACACGCTGCTGCTGCACTCCGATGGCCCGCGCGGCTTCAACACCGATGTCGGCGGGATCGTGCGCGCCCTCGCGGATGACGGCATCGCCTCGGTGCCGCGCGCGCGGATCGTCGGTGCCGGCGCGACGGCGACCTCGGCCCTCGTGGCCCTCGGCGAACTGGGCGCCGAGGCCGTCGAGGTCGTCGCGCGTCGTCCCGAGGCGGTCCGGCCGCTCACCGCGCTCGGCGCCCGCCTCGGCATCGAGGTGACCGCGGCGCCGTTCGCGGCATCCCCCTCTCACGACGTCCCCCTCACGATCGCGACGCTTCCCGGCGATGCGCCGGTGGCGGATGCCGCTGCCGACACGCTCGCCCAGACCGGCGGCCTGCTGCTCGATGTCGTCTACGGACACTGGCCGACGGCGCTTTCGGCGGCGTGGGACCGCATCGGCGGGGCTGCGCGGTCGGGCCTCGGGATGCTGCTGCACCAGGCCGTGCTGCAGATCCGGATCTTCCAGCACGGCGACCCCGACATGCCGCTCGAGGCCGAGACGGACGTGCTCGAAGCGATGCGCCGCGCGCTCGAGACGCCCGCGGCGGCGTAACCGGCTCCCGGGGCGTGGGAGACTGGAGCAATGCTCCGCGTGCTCACGGCCGGCGAATCGCACGGCCCCGAACTCGTCGCCGTCATGGAGGGCCTGCCTGCGGGCGTCCCGATCTCGCGCGCCGCGATCCAGGCGGATCTCGCGCGCCGCAAGCTCGGCTACGGCCGCGGCTCGCGCATGAAGTTCGAAGAGGACGAACTGACCATCTCGTCCGGCGTGCGCCACGGCTACAGCCTCGGCAGCCCCATCGCGCTGCGCATCGGCAACACCGAATGGCCCAAATGGGTCGAGGTGATGAGCCCCGAGCCGGTCGAGCTCACCGACAAGTCGCGCGGCCGTGGTGCCGCGCTGACGCGTCCCCGCCCCGGTCACGCCGACCTCGTCGGGATGCAGAAGTACGGCTTCGATGAGGCCCGCCCGATCCTCGAGCGCGCGAGCGCACGTGAGACCGCAGCACGCGTCGCGCTCGGCACGCTGGCCCGCGCGTTCCTCGGCGAGCTCGGCATCCGCCTGGTCAGTCACACGCTCTCGATCGGTCCCGTGCAGGTTCCCGCGGGCGCGGCTCTCCCCACTCCTGACGACGTCGACGCGCTCGACGCGGATCCGCTGCGCTGCTTCGATCCAGCCACCAGCGCCGCGATGGTCGAAGAGGTGGATGCCGCCAAGAAGGACGGCGACACCCTCGGCGGCATCGTCGAAGTGCTCGCGTACGGGCTGCCGCCCGGGCTCGGCTCGCACGTGCAATGGGATCGGCGCCTGGACGCCAAGCTCGCACAGGCGCTCATGAGCATCCAGGCGATCAAGGGCGTCGAGGTCGGCGACGGCTTCGAGACCACTCGTCGCCGAGGCTCGGCCGCGCACGACGAGCTGTTCGCCGCGCAGGACGGCATCACCCGCTCCAGCGACAAGGCAGGCGGCACCGAGGGCGGCATGTCCACCGGCACCGTGCTGCGCGTGCGCGCCGGCATGAAGCCGATCGCGACGGTGCCTCGCGCGCTGCACACCGTCGACGTCGCCACCGGCGACGCGGCGCAGGCGCACCACCAACGCTCGGACGTGTGCGCGGTGCCCGCCGCGGGCGTCGTCGCCGAGGCCATGGTCGCCGTCGTGCTCGCCGACGTCGTGCTGGAGAAGTTCGGCGGCGACAGCGTCGCAGAGACCCGCCGCAACCTCGACGCCTACCTTGCGGCGATCCCGGCATCGCTGCGCACCGCGGGCGAGAGCGACAGCGCTCTGACGGGCGACGCCGCTGTCAGCCATGACCTCGCGCTCTGACGCCGTCGTGCTGATCGGTCCGATGGGGGCCGGCAAGACCAGCATCGGCAAGAAGGCCGCCCGCGCCCTCGGCGTGCCGTTCTTCGACACCGACGCGGCGGTCGTCCGCGACCACGGCCCGATCGAGGAGCTCTTCGCCGCACACGGCGAGGCGCACTTCCGCGCCCTCGAGCGCGCCGCGGTGCAGGAGGGGCTGGCGTCGGGCGGCATCGTCTCGCTCGGCGGCGGCGCCGTGCTGCACGCCGAGACGCGCGCGGATCTCGGGCACCATCGCGTGGTGCTGCTGACCGTCGCGCCTCGCGTCGTCGCCGGCCGCGTGCGCGACTCGAATCGGCCGCTCCTGCAGGGCGATGACGCGATCGAACGGTGGACGGCGATCTTCGAGGAGCGCCGCCCCGTGTACGAGGAGCTCGCCGATGTGACCTTCGACACATCCAGCGGCCCCATCCAGGACATCGTCGACGCGCTGGTCGCGTGGGTGCGCGACGAGAACGACCCCGAGGAGACGAAGTGACGGATGCCACCACCATCACCGTGAGCGGCGATGCGAGCTACGACATCACCGTGGGCCGCGGCATCCTCTCGTCCCTCGGCGACACGCTGCCCCCCGCAGCGCGCAAGGTGCTCGTGATCCACCCGCCGACGCTCGCCGAGCAGGCGGAGCGACTGCGCGCGCAGCTCGTCGGCGACCGCGAGGTGCTGCTGGCGGAGATCCCTGACGCCGAAGCGGGCAAGCGCATCGAGGTCGCCGCGTTCTGCTGGCAGGTCATGGGCAAGGCGGACTTCACGCGCACCGACGCCGTCGTCGGCTTCGGCGGGGGAGCCGTGACCGACCTCGCGGGCTTCGTCGCGGCCACGTGGCTGCGCGGCGTCGAGGTCGTGCAGGTGCCCACCACCGTGCTCGGCATGGTCGATGCGGCGGTGGGCGGCAAGACCGGCGTCAACACCGCGGAGGGCAAGAACCTCGTGGGCGCGTTCTGGGCGCCGCGCGCCGTGCTGTGCGACCTCGACCTGCTGGACTCGCTGTCGCGCAACGAGCGCGTCGCCGGCTACGCCGAGGTGGTCAAGGCAGGGTTCATCTGGGCGCCCGCGATCCTCGACCTCGTCGAGGCGGACCCCGAGAACGCCGTCGATCCGCAGAGCGCCGCCTTCCGCCGCACGATCGAGCTCGCCATCGAGATGAAGGCCCGCGTCGTCGGCGAGGATCTGCGCGAGGCCGGGCTGCGCGAGATCCTCAACTACGGGCACACGCTGGGCCACGCGATCGAGCACGCCGAACGCTACCGCTGGCGCCACGGCGCGGCGATCTCGGTGGGCATGGTGTTCGCCGCCGAGCTGTCGCGCCTGGCCGGCCGCCTTCCGGATGCCGCCGCCCAGCGTCACCGCGACATCCTGGAGTCGCTCGGCCTGCCGACGAGCTACCGTCCGGGCGCGTGGTCGCAGCTGCTGTCGACCATGCAGCGCGACAAGAAGAGCCGCGGCGGCATGCTGCGCTTCATCGTGCTGGACGACATCGCGAAGCCCACGGTGCTGCAGGCGCCCGACGAGTCGCTGCTGTTCGCGGCCTATCAGGAGGTCGCAGGGTGACCATCGCCGCGGTGCGCCGCATACGGGCCGACGAATGGCCGCGGGTGCGCGCGCTGCGCCTGGAGTCGACGAGCGACCCGGATGCCGCCATCGCGTTCCTCGAGACTCCCGAGCAGGTCGCCGCCCGCACCGACGAGTTCTGGCGGGACCGCACCGTCCGCGCCGCCGAGAGCGACGTCGCGGCGCAGTTTGTGGCCGAGTCGGCGGACGCGTGGGTGGGCAGCATGTCGGTGCTGATCCGCGCCACCGGCCAGACAGACCACGTCGGGCGCTTCGTCGACGATCGTCGCGCCGACGTCGTCGGCGTCTACGTCAACCCGGCACACCGAGGCTCGGGCGCCGTCGACGCCCTGTTCGACGCGGCCGCCGCGTGGGCGGCATCCCAGGGTCTCAACCGGCTGACGCTCGACGTGCACGCCGACAACCACCGCGCGCAGGCCGCCTACCGCCGCAACGGCTTCGCGCCGACGGGCGTGAGCTTCACCGGGCCCATCGGCCCCGAGATCGAGATGGCCCGGGATCTGTAGGGTGGCCCTGTGACCACGCCCCGCCGCCTGCTGCTCGTCAACGGACCCAACCTCAACCTGCTGGGCACGCGCGAGCCCGACGTCTACGGGACGCAGACGCTCGCCGATGTCGAGCAGGTGACGGTGGATGCCGCCGCCCGGCGTGGCTTCGAGGTCCGGGCTGTGCAGAGCAACCACGAGGGCGTCCTGCTGGACGCGATCCACGCGGCGCGTGAGGACTGCGCCGGGATCGTGATCAACCCCGGCGGTCTCACCCACACGTCCGTCGTGCTGCGCGATGCGCTGTCGGGCGTCGGCCTTCCCGTGGCCGAGGTGCACATCTCGGACGTGACCGCGCGCGAGGAGTTCCGCCACCACTCGTATGTCGCCGACGTCGCCGTCGTGCACGTCATCGGCGAGGGGGTCGCGGGCTACGCCACCGCGGCGGCACGGCTGATCGACATCCTGACCGGCCAGGCCGAGGGGTAGCGCCGCAGGCCGGACGCCGCAACCCCCGTCCGCCGGTATCGCTCGGCGCCGGCATCCGATAGACAGAAGGCACGCCGGATCGCACCCGCGTCCGGCGCTCTCAGTCCGATCGGGGGGTCTGGATGTACTACAGCAGCGGCAACTACGAGGCGTTCGCGCGACCGCGCAAGCCCGAAGGCGTCGACGACAAGTCGGCGTGGTTCGTGGGCGCGGGGCTCGGCAACATGGCGTGCGCGATCTTCATGATCCGCGACGGGCGGATGTCGGGCGATCGCATCACGATCCTGGAGGAGCTGAAGTTGCCCGGCGGCGCGCTGGACGGCATCGAGTATCCGCACAAGGGCTTCGTGATCCGCGGCGGACGCGAGATGGAAGACCACATGGAGTGCCTGTGGGACCTCTTCCGCTCAGTCCCGTCGCTGGAGGTCGAGGACGCCAGCGTGCTCGACGAGTTCTACTGGCTGAACAAGGACGACCCCAACTACTCGCTGTGCCGCGTCACCGAGAAGCAGGGTCAGGACGCCCACACCGACAAGCTGTTCGGGCTCTCGGACAAGGCCCAGAAGGAGATCGTCTCGGTCATCCTCGCCACGCGCGAGCAGATGGAGCACAAGCGCATCGACGAGGTCTTCACCCGCGAGTTCCTGGGCAGCAACTTCTGGCTGTACTGGCGCACGATGTTCGCGTTCGAGGAGTGGCACTCGGCCCTGGAGATGAAGCTGTACCTGCACCGCTTCATGCACCACATCGGCGGCCTGCCCGACCTGTCGGCGCTCAAGTTCACGAAGTACAACCAGTACGAGTCGCTCGTGCTGCCGATGTACCGCTGGCTGCTCGACCAAGGGGTGACCTTCCGGTTCGAGCACACCGTGACCGATGTGCAGTTCGACTTCCAGGATGGCCGCACGCAGGCCACGCGCATCGACTGGGTGACCGGCGACGGCGCGGTGGGCGGGACCGACCTCGGGCCCGACGATCTGTGCCTCGTCACGATCGGATCGCTCACCGAGAACTCCGACGACGGCGACCACCACACACCGGCGGTGATCAAGGACGGCCCCGCCCCGGCCTGGGACCTGTGGAAGCGGATCGCGGCGAAGTCCGACGACTTCGGCCGGCCCGAGGTGTTCTGCGGCGACATCGACAAGACGAAGTGGGAATCGGCCACCGTCACGACCGTGGACGAGCGCATCCCGGCGTACATCGAGAAGATCGCCCAGCGCGACCCGTTCAGCGGCAAGGTCGTCACCGGCGGGATCGTGACGGCACGCGACTCGTCGTGGCTCATGAGCTGGACGGTCAACCGGCAGCCGCACTTCAAGGCGCAGAAGCCGAACGAGATCGTCGTGTGGGTCTACGGGCTGTTCGTCGAGACGCCCGGCGACTTCGTCAAGAAGCCGATGCAGGACTGCACCGGCGAGGAGATCACGCAGGAGTGGCTGTACCACCTGGGTGTGCCCGTCGACGAGATCCCCGAGCTCGCGGCGACCGGCGCCAAATGCGTGCCGGTGATGATGCCGTACGTGACGGCGTTCTTCATGCCGCGCACCGCGGGGGACCGCCCGCAGGTGGTGCCCGAGGGCAGCGTGAACTTCGCGTTCATCGGTCAGTTCGCCGAGACCACGCGCGACTGCATCTTCACGACGGAGTACTCGGTGCGCACGGCGATGGAGGCCGCGTATCAGCTTCTCGGCATCGACCGCGGCGTTCCCGAGGTCTTCAACTCGACCTACGACATCCGCTACCTGCTGAAGGCGACGACCCGCCTGCGGGACGGCGCCGCCGTCGACCTTCCCGGGCCGAACTTCCTCAAGGGCCGGCTGCTCGACAGGCTCGACAACTCGCAGATGGGCCTGCTGCTCACCGACTTCGGGCTCATCCCGGAGCACGCCGGCACGGTCGCGCGCGAGCGGTCCGACGACGCCGTGGAGTGACGCGATGAAGGGATGCCGCGGCCGCGCTCGGGGCGCGGGCCGCGGCATCCCGTAGAATGACCTGTCGGCATCGTGACGCCCCGCGTCGCCTGCCCCGAAAGACTTCCCCTGACGAACGGACAGATTCACCCCATGGCTTCCACCGCAGACATCAAGAACGGCGTCGTCCTCAGCATCGACGGGCAGCTGTGGAGTGTCGTCGAGTTCCAGCACGTCAAGCCCGGCAAGGGCGGCGCGTTCGTCCGCACGAAGCTCAAGAACGTCGTGTCGGGCAAGGTCGTCGACCGTACGTACAACGCCGGCGCCAAGATCGAGATCGAGAACGTCGACCGCCGCGACTTCACGTACCTGTACAACGACGGCGAGAACTTCGTCTTCATGGACGTGGCGGACTACGACCAGCTCAACGTCGGCGCCGCCACCGTCGGTGACGCAGCCCACTTCCTGCTCGAGAACCAGCAGGTGCAGATCGCGCTCAACAACGGCAACCCGCTCTACATCGAGCTGCCGGCATCCGTCATCCTCGAGATCACGTACACCGAGCCCGGCCTGCAGGGCGACCGCTCGTCGGCCGGCACCAAGCCCGCCACGCTCGAGACCGGCTACGAGATCCAGGTGCCGCTGTTCCTCGAGACCGGCACCAAGGTCAAGGTCGACACCCGCACGGGCGAGTACCTCGGCCGCGAGAAGTAAGGCGTGAGCGCCCGCTCGAAGGCGCGCAAGCGCGCGCTCGACATCCTGTTCCAGGCCGACGTCCGCGGCGACGAGCCTGCGACGATCCTCGCCGCCGAGGCGAAGCGCGCCGCGGGCGAGCCCGCACGCCAGGCCTCGTGGCTGTACGCCCGCGACATCGTCGACGGCGTGATCGACAACCGCGACGCGATCGACGAGCAGATCACCACGTTCTCGAAGGACTGGACGCTCGCCCGCATGCCCGCGGTGGACCGCGCCGTGCTGCGCATCGGCGTGTGGGAGATCATGTTCAACGACGAGGTGCCGACGGCCGTCGCCATCGACGAGGCCGTGGAGCTCGCGAAGGAGTTCTCGACCGACGAGTCCGGCGCGTTCGTGCACGGCGTGCTCGCGGGGATCGCCCGCGCGTCCTGAGATCGCGGGGTCAGCCCGCTGCGGCGGGCTGACCGTCGCCGACCGTCTCGGCCGCGTCGTGCACCGAGCGGCCCGGCTCGGTCGGCGCCTCCGTCGCGCCGATCGCGGCGCTCCGGCGTCCTCGCAGGATCAGCCATCCGCCCAGGCCCGCCCCGGCGAGCACGGCCGCGATGCCGAGCGGCAGCAGCCACGGCGAGACCTCCGACAGCGTCGAGGTCACCAGCGGCGCCACGAGCGGCGTCCAGGGACCGGCACCGCCGGCGAGCAGCCAGTCGTGCAGCACGCCGAAGAGCGGGATCGCGAGAAGCGCCGCCGCTCCGCCGACGACCAGCCAGCCGGCGAAGGCCCGCAACGGCCGACGCGCGAGCACGATGCCGACGACTCCGGCGACCGCGCCCGCGAGCAGGCCCCAGCGATCGATGATCGTCGTCCAGTGATACTTCGTCCGCCAGGCCTCCATGCTCGCGGCGTCGGCGATCGGCACGGCGAACTGGCCGGAGATGCCGATCAGCTGACCCGCCTCGGGCGGGAGCGCGATGCCGAAGCCGGTCAGCACGGGCCCGAGCTCGATCACGAGGGCCCGGGTCGGAGCGCTGGACTCGAACTGCGACAGCGCATCGTCGCGCATCGTGACGAGGGCGACCGTGATCGCATCCGCGGCTGCCGGCGGAATCCGCCCTCCGGCGAGGACGGCCCGAAGCTGCTGCTGGACCGGAACGATCACCTCGGCGGCTCCGCTGACGGCGACGCCCTGATCGAGCAGCCAGTCGACGCCGCCCGAGACCTGGCTGCGCACCGCCGGGTCGTCGTACACGGTGATGGCGTTGCGCACGGTGCTGCCGTCGTCATGCAGCACCGCCAGCAGCAGGTGCGCCTGCAGCCAGGCCGTCAGCAGGGCGACGGACGTGACGATGAGCCAGCGGCTGAGCCGCGGCATGCTGAAGTTCGTGATCAGCCCCAGGAATCCCCTCACGCATGCCGTGAGGCTCTGACGGCGCCCCGAGATACACGCCGGTCGCCACACGGGCGCGCGTGTCGGCGGGACTTGCCAGGATGGATGCTGTGACCCCGCCGACCAACGAACCGCCGCCGTTCGTCGACCCGGCGCATATCCGGCGGTTCACCGACAGCGGCACGTACGAGCGCGGGGTGGCGTACTTCGCCGACGGCGCCGTCCAGCGGCTGACCTGGGACCCGGTCGCGTCGGTGCTCGACGCCTCCGTCGCCGGCAGCGGTCTGCGCGCGTACCGCAGTCGCGTCCGTCTCGATACGCAACGCGCCGATCGCCCGATTGCGGCGACGTCGTGCACGTGCCCGGTGCAGTTCGACTGCAAGCACACCGTCGCGACGCTGCTGGCGGGCAACCGGCAGGCGCAGGCGGCGCCGACGCCCTCCGCCGAGACGTCTTGGCGCACCCTCTTCGCGCCGACGCCGAGCGGGTCGAACGCGCACACGCCGCTCGCGCTGGGCGTCGAGCTGCGCCAGCGCGTCCGCCGCGGCACCTCCACGTGGGCGCCCGCCCGCATCGAGACCGCGACCCCGCGCGGCCTGCACCAGTTCGGCGACGATGTGCTCGTCGGGCTGCGGCCGCTGCAGCGGTCCGGCCGATCGGCGGCGTGGATCAAGGGCGGGGTGTCGTGGGACACGCTGCGCCGGCCGAACACGGTGTACGAGCCTGCGCAGGCGCGGTGGTTCGCCGAACTGCACAGCATCGGACGCGACGTCCGCTCGTTCGGGGCGTTCTCCGACGTGTCGGAGTGGCTCACCCTGGACGACATCGAGTCGAGTCTGCTGTGGCCGCACCTGGCCGCGGCCTCGGACCGCGGCATCCCGATCGTCCCGACCCGCCGCGGCACGACGGTGGAACTCGCCGGCGACGCGAGCGTCGCTCTCGAGGCCCGTCGCACCGCACGCGGTCTGGATGTCACGCCCGTCGTCGAGATCGACGGGGAGCGAGTGGATGCCGCCACCCTGCGCCCGGTGGGCCGCACCGGCCTGTACCGGTTCTCGGTGGAGCGCGATCAGATCGCGCTGATCCTCGCCGAGGTCCCTCTTCCCGACCCGGTGCCTGCACTGCTCGCGGCGCGAGAGGTCGTCACGGTGCCCGACGCGGACTCGGCGGAGTTCGTGCGCGACCATCTGCCGCGCCTTGCCCGGCGGATCGCGGTCGCGGCGCCCGGCATCGATCTTCCGCCGCCGGCTCGGCCCCGCCTGGCGGTGCTCGTGCGCTTCGAGCCTGCGCATCGCATCGTGTTCACGCTGGCGTGGCGGTACGGCGACGGCGGACTGCTCGGGCTCGGCACCGCCGGCGAGGACCGCGATGAGGCGGCCGAGCTCGCGATCCGCTCGCGCGTCGAGGGCCTGTGGCGCGACCGCTCGCCGGTCGACTTCGCGGCATCGGGCACCCTGATCGGGCTGGAGGCCGCGGAGTTCGCGTCGGTGCTGCTTCCCGTGCTGGAGGCCGACCCGGACGTCGACGTCGAGATCACGGGCGAGCGGCCGCGCTACCGCGAGCTGGCGGGCGATCCGCGCATCGAGATCAGCACGGTCGAGACGACCGATGCGGACTGGTTCGATCTGGGGGTCGTGGTGTCCATCGACGGCCGCACGATCCCGTTCGGGACGCTGTTCACCGCCCTCTCGCGCGGACGCAAGAAGATCCTGCTGAGCGACGGCGCCTACTTCTCGCTGTCGCACCCGTCGCTGCAGCGCCTGCGCGACCTCATCGACGAGGCGGGCGACCTCGACGAGTGGGAGGCGGGGCCGCGGATCAGCAGATACCAGACCGCTCTCTGGGCCGACTTCGAGGACCTGGCCGATGAGGCGCTGCCGGCGGTGTCGTGGCGCGCGACGGTCGACGCGCTGCGGGAGGTCGAGTCGGTTCCGGCGACGCCGGTTCCCGCAGGACTGCAGGTCGAGCTTCGGCCGTACCAGCGTGAGGGCTTCGACTGGCTCTCGTTCCTGTGGCAGCACCGGCTGGGCGGGATCCTCGCCGACGACATGGGCCTCGGCAAGACGCTGCAGCTGCTCGCGCTCGTCGCGCACGCGAAGGAGAACGGCGAGGCGCGACCGTTCCTCGTGGTGGCGCCGACCTCGGTGCTCTCGACGTGGCGCGGCGAAGCCGCCCGGTTCACACCCGGCCTGCGGGTCGAGGTGATCGACGCCACGCGCGCGAAGCGCGGGGCGTCGGTCGCGGAGGCAGCGGCATCCGCCGACATCGTCGTGACCTCGTACACGCTGCTGCGACTCGACGAGCGCGAGTTCGGCTCGGTCGAGTGGGCGGGGCTCGTGCTCGACGAGGCGCAATTCGTCAAGAACAGCCAGACGAAGGTCTATCGCGCGGCCCGGGACCTGCCCGCGGACGTGGTGTTCGCGATCACGGGGACCCCGATGGAGAACAGCCTCACCGAGCTGTGGGCGCTGCTGTCACTCGCCGCTCCTGGGCTGTTCGCGTCGGCGCGCCGGTTCCGCGAGGAGTACGTGGGACCGATCGAGAAGGGCAAGGTGCCCGAGAACCAGGAGGGCGGCCAGTACCGCGCCGGACGGCTGGCCCGGCTGCGTCGGCGGATCCGCCCGCTCGTGCTGCGCCGCACCAAGCAGCTGGTCGCGGCCGACCTGCCGCCCAAGCAGGAGCAGGAGGTGCGCATCGAGCTCGGCGCCGCGCACCGCGCCCTGTACGACACCGTGCTGCAACGCGAACGGCAGAAGGTGCTCGGGCTGCTCGATGACCTCGACCGCAACCGCTTCATCGTGTTCCGCTCGCTCACGCTGCTGCGCATGCTGGCCCTCGCGCCCGAGCTCGTCGATCCCGCGCATGCCCACATCGCGCCCAGCAAGCTGGGGGCGCTGTTCGAGCAGCTCGACGAAGTGCTCGCCGAGGGCCACCGCGCGCTCGTGTTCAGCCAGTTCACGTCGTTCCTGGGCCTCGCCGCCGCGCAGCTGGAGGCGCGAGGCATCCCGTACGCGTACCTCGACGGTTCGACGCGAGACCGCGATGCCGCGATCGCCGCGTTCCGCGGGGGAGAGGCGCCGGTCTTCCTCATCAGCCTGAAGGCCGGCGGCTTCGGGCTGACGCTGACGGAGGCGGACTATGTGTTCCTGCTCGACCCGTGGTGGAACCCCGCAGCGGAGGCGCAAGCCGTCGACCGCGCGCACCGCATCGGGCAGGAGCGCAAGGTGATGGTCTACCGCCTGATCGCCAACGGCACGATCGAAGAGAAGGTCATGGCGCTGCAGCAGCGCAAGGCGCGGCTGTTCCGCGCGGTGCTGGACGATGACGCCCTGTTCGGCAAGGCGCTCACCGCCGACGACATCCGGGGGCTGTTCGAGGACTGAGCCGTTGGCTTTTGCACGGCCGGGCGCCCCGCTCTCACCGACGGCCTCGCCTAGAATCGACGGGTTCCACCGATCGTCTGCAGGAAAGAGGAGGGCCTCCCATGCGTGTCACGGGCCTCGGCCACGCCGGAATGTTCATCGAGACGGCGGGCGGCAGCATCCTCTGCGACCCGGTGATCGGCCCGACGTTCTTCGGATCGTGGTTCCCGTTCCCTGACAACCGCGGCCTCGACTGGGAGCGGTTCGGCAACGCCGACTTCCTCTACATCTCGCACCGCCACCGCGACCACTTCGACCCGGCGCTCATGGAGCGGGTCGTGCCGAAGAGCATCAAGGTGCTGCTGCCCGAGTACCCGACGGACGACCTGGAGCAGGATCTCCGCGCGCTCGGCTACGACAACATCGTCTACACCCAGGCCGGCGTGCCGCTCGAGTTCGGGCCCCTCAAGCTCATGGTGACGCCGCTGCGCGCGCCCAGCGACGGCCCGATCGGCGACTCGTCGCTGTCGGTCGACGACGGCACCGCCAGCATCCTGAACCAGAACGACTCGCACCCGCTGGATCTTGAGAAGCTCATGTCGTTCTCGAAGCCGGACGCGTACTTCACGCAGGTGTCGGGTGCGATCTGGTGGCCCATGGTCTACGACCTGCCGCAGGACGCCAAGCAGAACTTCGCGAAGCTCAAGCGCGATGCGCAGAACAAGCGAGCGATGTACTACATCGAGAAGGTCGACGCCGAGCACGTCTTCCCGATGGCGGGCCCGCCGATGTTCCTGCGCGAGGAGCTGTTCCGCTACAACGGCCAGGGACTCGACGGCGACGCGATCTTCACCGACCAGCGAGAGTTCCTCGCGCACATGCGCGAGCAGCGCCCCGACCAGAAGGGGTACGAGTTCGTCCCCGGTACGGTCGTCGACATCGTCGGCAGCGAGGTCTCGATCACGCAGACGCTGTACACGGACGCCGAGATCGACCGCATCTTCGACGACAAGTGGACCTACCTCGCCGAGCAGCGCGACAGCCGTCAGGACGAGATCCGCGCCGAGGAGGCGTCCCGTGCTCCCATGCTGCCGCCGGAGCAGATGCTGGCCGCGATCCGCGAGTGGTGGGAGCCGCTGCTGCGCCGCGCCCGCACGATCCGCAACGGCGTCGGCGGCAACGTGCGCTTCCGGATCGGCGACCTCGACATGGTCGTGGACTTCCCCAAGGCCAAGGTGCGCGAGTACGACGGGGAGGAGTGCATCTACTGGTACACGATCCCCGCCGACCTCGTCTCGACGAACATCCGCGACCACGAGATCGACTGGTCGAACTCCATCTTCCTGTCGATGCAGTTCGAGGTCGGCCGCAGCGGCAAGTTCAACGAGTTCCTCACGACCTTCCTGAAGTGCCTGTCACGCGACCGCATCGAGTATGTGGAGAACTGGTACTCGGAGCAGACCGACCAGACCGAGGACGCACAGCTGGGCGAATGGACCGTTCAGCGCCGGTGCCCACACCTGCGCGCCGATCTCACCAAGACCGGCAAGATCGAGGATGGCGTCCTGACGTGCTCGCTGCACGACTGGAAGTGGGATCTCGCGTCCGGCCGATGCCTCACCAGCCAGGGGCATCCGATCCGGGCGTCCCAGGTCGAGCACAAACGAGAGTCGGCCGCACCCGCCGCCTGACACCACGACTTGTAGGACTTGCACAAGGAAACGCCCGCGCACGCGGGCGTTTCGTTGTATGGCGGCGCCGAATGTGGCCGGGGGAGTATCACCGTGCTCGGGATCGCGTCCTGATCACCGTGCCCGCCAGACGGGCGATCAGAACTCGAAGGAGCCCGTCATGACCACCGTTCCCGTCCGCGGCGCCGCCGGCGTCGTCACCACCCCCGCTCGCCGCACCACGCCGCTGCGTGCGGCCCTCGCCGCCGCAGTCCGTGCGGAGGCCGCCGTCAAGGCGTTCCTCGAGCGCTGGAGCATCCCTGCACTGCGCGTCTCGCTCGGCCTCGTCTTCCTGGTGTTCGGCGCGCTGAAGTTCCTTCCCGGCGTGAGCCCCATCGAAGCGCTCGTGGTGCGCACGTGGGACGCCCTGTCGTTCGGCATCGTCACCGGCTACCCGGCGATGGCCCTCACCGCGGCGATGGAGTCCGTCGTCGGCATCCTGCTCGTGATCGGCGTGTTCCAGCGGTTCGCGCTGGCCCTGCTGGCGGTGACGTTCGTCGGCATCCTGTCACCGCTGGTGTTCTTCACGGCCGACCTGTTCACGCCCGCGCCGACGCTCACCGCGCAGTACATCCTGAAGGACGTCGTCCTGGTGGCCGCGGCGCTGGTCGTGGCATCCCGCGCCCTCCGCTCGGCACCGCGCCCACGGTGACTCTGAGCACGGAACCGGGGCGGATCGTGACGATCCGCCCCGGTTCGCGTTTCTGGGCCGGCGGCCCCGTGGCGTAGACTGGTCGGCGATCACAGCAACCTTTAACACCGTCCCGTGAGGCGGAGAAGGGAGCGGCGGATGAGCACGCGCATCGTGCTGCACGAGGCCGACATCGCCCGGGCCCTGACTCGGATCTCGCACGAGATCCTCGAGTCCAACAAGGGACCCGATGGCCTGGTTCTGCTCGGCATCCCCACTCGCGGCGTCACGCTCGCGAATCGCATCGGCGCGCTCGTCGAGCAGTTCGGCGGCACTGCGGTGCCGATCGGGGCGCTCGACGTCACGATGTACCGCGACGACCTGCACCGCAACCCGACGCGTGCGCCGCAGCGCACCCACATCCCCGACGGCGGCATCGACGGCAAGGTCGTGGTGCTCGTCGACGACGTGCTCTTCTCGGGTCGCAGCATCCGCGCGGCGCTCGACGCCCTGCAGGACATCGGCCGCCCCGCCGCCGTGCGTCTCGCGACGCTCGTCGACCGTGGGCACCGCGAGCTCCCGATCCGTCCCGACTTCGTGGGCAAGAACCTGCCGAGCTCCCGCGAAGAGCGCGTGAACGTGCTGCTCCACGAGAACGACGGCGAAGAGTCCGTCACGATCGAGGGGCGGTGAGGTCCGGATCATGAGGCACCTGCTCGACACCCAGACGCTCGCGCGCGAGGACGCGCTGCGCATCCTCGACGTGGCCGAAGACATGGCCGACACCCAGCGTCGCGAGATCAAGAAGCTCCCGACGCTGCGCGGCAAGACCGTCGTGAACCTCTTCTTCGAGGATTCCACGCGCACGCGCATCTCGTTCGAGGCCGCGGCCAAGCGGCTGTCGGCCGACGTCATCAACTTCTCGGCAAAGGGCTCCAGCGTCTCGAAAGGCGAGTCCCTGCAGGACACGGCGCAGACGCTGCAGGCGATGGGGGCGGATGCCGTCGTCATCCGCCACGGCGCGTCCGGTGCTCCGCGCACGCTCGCCACGAGCGGCTGGATCAGCGCCGGAGTCGTCAACGCCGGGGACGGCACGCACGAGCACCCGACGCAGGCGCTGCTGGACGCGTTCACGATCCGCAAGCGCCGCTTCGGCGACGACAGCCGAGGCCGCGACCTCGCCGGGGTGAAGGTCACCATCGTGGGCGACGTCCTGCACTCGCGCGTGGCGCGCTCGAACGTGTGGCTGCTGACCGCCCTCGGCGCCGAGGTCACGCTCGTCGCACCGCCGACGCTCGTCCCACAGGACGTGACGGGGTGGCCCGTCGAGGTGCTCTACGACCTCGACGACGCGATCGCCGCCGGCCCCGACGCGCTCATGATGCTGCGCATTCAGCTGGAGCGCATGAACGCCGCCTATTTCCCCACCGAACGGGAGTATTCGCGCCGATGGGGGCTCGACGCCCGCCGCCTGGACGCACTCGGTGTCGATAGCATTGTCATGCACCCCGGCCCGAT
Source organism: Microbacterium helvum (assembly GCF_014779795.1). Classification (GTDB taxonomy): domain Bacteria; phylum Actinomycetota; class Actinomycetes; order Actinomycetales; family Microbacteriaceae; genus Microbacterium; species Microbacterium helvum. The sequence goes on along the minus strand of NZ_JACXZS010000002.1, from coordinate 293,019 downwards.
GAACCGGGGTCTGGAGATCTCCGCAGAAGCCGCGGACTCGCCCCGTTCGACCGTGCTCGAGCAGGTGACCAACGGCGTCTCGGTGCGCATGGCCGCGCTCTACCTGCTGCTGGCGGGTGCGGACGCCCCCACGACCGAGACCACGGCCCCCGCCGGCACAGCGAAGGAGAACACCCGATGAGCGAGACCCTCCTCTTCCGCGGAGCGCTGGTCGAGGGCACCACGGCCGCCGACGTCATCGTCGACGGCGGTGTCATCGCCGAGATCGGTCCGGGCCTCAGCCGCGCCGGCGCGACCGTGGTCGACGCCGACGGCCTGGTGCTGCTGCCGGGTCTGGTCGACCTGCACACGCACCTGCGCGAGCCCGGGTACGAGGCATCCGAGACCATCCTCACCGGGTCGCGCGCAGCCGCCGCCGGAGGCTACAGCGCCGTCTTCGCGATGCCGAACACCTCGCCCGTCGCCGACACCGCCGGCGTGGTCGAGCAGGAGCTCGCCCTCGGCGAGGCCGCCGGATTCGTCACCGTGCAGCCGATCGGCGCCGTCACCGTCGGGCAGAAGGGCGAGCGCCTGGCCGAGCTCGGTGCGATGGCCGATTCGCGCGCCCGTGTGCGCGTCTTCAGCGACGACGGCTTCTGCGTGTGGGACCCGCTGATCATGCGCCGCGCCCTGGAGTACGTGAAGGCGTTCGACGGCGTCATCGCCCAGCACGCGCAGGACCCGCGTCTGACCGAGGGTGCCCAGATGAACGAGGGCGCCGTTTCGGCCGAGCTGGGCCTGGCCGGCTGGCCCGCGGTCGCCGAGGAGTCGATCATCGCGCGCGACGTGCTGCTCGCCGAGCACGTCGGCTCGCGCCTGCACGTGTGCCACCTCTCGACAGCGGGGTCGGTCGACATCATCCGGTGGGCGAAGAAGCGGGGCGTCAACGTCACCGCCGAGGTCACGCCTCACCACCTGCTGCTGACCGACGAGCTCGTGCGCGACTACGACGCACGCTTCAAGGTCAACCCGCCCCTGCGCCGCGAAGAGGACGTGCTCGCGGTGCGTGAGGGCCTCGCCGACGGCACGATCGACATCGTCGCGACCGACCACGCGCCGCACCCGGCCGAGGCGAAGGCGTGCGAGTGGCACGCGGCCGCCAACGGCATGGTGGGGCTGGAGAGCGCGCTGCGCGTCGTCCAGCAGGCCATGGTCGACACCGGCCTCATCACCTGGGGCGACGTCGCGCGCATCATGTCGCGCGAGCCAGCGCGCATCGGCCGGCTCGAAGGACACGGGACGCCGCTGACCGCAGGGCAGCCGGCATCCCTCGCCTTCTACGACCCGTCGCCGCGCCGGACGTTCACGACCGACGACCTTCGCGGCCGCAGTGTCAACTCGCCGTACCTCGGCCGCGAGCTGCCGGGCGACGTGCGCTGGACGCTGCACCGCGGCACCGTGACCGTCGCCGACGGCGCTCTGCTCGACGCTCCGGGAGTGCGGGCATGACCCGCGAGGGCGCCCTGGCGATCATGATCGCCGTCGCCGTCGGTCTGCTCGCGGCGCTCGTGTGGGCGTGGTGGCGACGAACGCGGCGCGACGCGGCGTTCTCCGCGCCGGTCGGCGAGATCCCGGGCGGCGCGCACCAGCTCGCGGAGTTCGCGGCGCTGTACGTCGCCACGACGCGGCACGGCGACCCGCTCGAGCGGCTCGCGATCGCCGGTCTCGGGTTCCGCTCCCGATCGGACGTCACCGTGACCGACGCCGGCGTCGCGCTCGACCTCACCGGCCAGCCCCGCGTGTTCCTCGCCGCGGACCGCATCGCCGACGTCGGTCAGTCGACCGTCGCGATCGACCGCGTCGTCGAGCCCGACGGGCTCGTGCGCCTCGCGTGGCGCCTCGACGACGGCACCGTCGTCGACTCCTACCTTCGCCCACAGGATGCCTCGGCCCGCGCCCTCGCGGACGCCGTGGCCGGCATCCTTCCCCCGAACCAGACGGGAACGAACGCATGACCTCCCTGTTCCAGACCGCCCCCGCCGTCCTCGTGCTCGAGGACGGCACCCGCCACGTCGGCCGCTCCTACGGCGCCCAGGGCACGACGCTCGGCGAGGTCGTCTTCGCCACCGGCATGACGGGGTATCAAGAGACCCTCACCGACCCGTCGTACGCCGGTCAGATCGTGCTGCAGACCGCGCCGCACATCGGCAACACCGGCATGAACGACGAGGACCCGGAGTCGCGGCGCATCTGGGTCTCGGGGTACATCGTGCGCGACCCCTCCCGCGTGGTGTCCAACTGGCGCGCCGACGAGTCGCTCGACGACGCGCTCGTGAACGACGGGGTCATCGGAATCAGCGGCATCGACACGCGCGCCGTGACCCGTCACATCCGCTCCGCGGGCAGCATGCGCGGCGGCATCTTCTCGGGCGAGGCCGCCGCCCTCGACGCCGAAGAGCAGCTGCGCCTGGTGCGCGAGGCGCCCGAGATGGCCGGCCAGAACCTGTCAGCCGAGGTGTCGGTCGCCGCCGCCGAGGTCACCCCGGCCACCGGCGAGCGCATCGGCAACCTCGCCGTGCTCGACCTCGGCGTGAAGCAGGCGACCGTCGACAACCTCGCGGCCCGCGGCTTCGACGTGCACGTGCTCCCGCAGGATGTGACGATCGACGAGATCCGCGCGATCGACCCCGTCGCGGTGTTCTACTCCAACGGCCCCGGCGACCCGGCGGCCTCGGGAGACCATGTCGACCTGCTGCGCGGCGTGCTCGACGACGGGCTCCCGTTCTTCGGCATCTGCTTCGGCAACCAGCTGCTGGGCCGCGCGCTGGGCCTCGGCACCTACAAGCTGCCGTTCGGCCACCGCGGCATCAACCAGCCGGTCCTCGACAAGTCGACCGGTCGCGTGGAGATCACCGCCCACAACCACGGCTTCGCGGTCGACGCGCCCGTCGAGGGAGAGTTCGACAGCCCGAACGGCTACGGCCGCGTCGAGGTCAGCCACGTCGGCCTCAACGACCAGGTGGTCGAGGGCCTGCGCGCGCTCGACATCCCCGCCTTCTCCGTGCAGTACCACCCCGAGGCCGCCGCCGGCCCGCACGACGCCAACTACCTGTTCGACCGCTTCCGCGACCTCGTGGTCGCGAACCTCGAGAAGAAGGCCGCGAAGTAATGCCCAAGCGCGACGACATCAACTCCGTCCTCGTCATCGGATCCGGCCCGATCGTCATCGGCCAGGCCTGTGAGTTCGACTACTCCGGCACGCAGGCCTGCCGTGTGCTCCGCGAGGAGGGCGTGCGCGTCATCCTGGTGAACTCCAACCCGGCCACGATCATGACCGACCCGGACTTCGCCGACGCCACGTACATCGAGCCGATCAACTGGCGCGTGATCGAGACGATCATCGCCAAGGAGAAGCCCGACGCCATCCTGCCGACCCTCGGCGGCCAGACCGCGCTCAACGCGGCGATCGACCTGCACAAGCACGGCATCCTCGAGAAGTACGGCGTCGAGCTCATCGGTGCGGACTTCGAGGCGATCAACAAGGGCGAGGACCGCCAGATCTTCAAGCAGCTGGTACTCGACGCCGGCGCGGACGTCGCGGACTCCGTGATCTGCCACACGATGGACGAGCTGCTGGCCGGTGCCGAGAAGCTCGGGTACCCGCTGGTGGTCCGCCCCTCGTTCACGATGGGCGGCCTCGGCTCGGGCTTCGCGTACGACGAGGAGGATCTGCGCCGCATCGGCGGCGCCGGCCTGCACGACTCGCCCACCAACGAGGTGCTCCTGGAGGAGTCGATCCTCGGCTGGAAGGAGTACGAGCTCGAGCTCATGCGCGACACCGCCGACAACACGGTCGTCGTCTGCTCGATCGAGAACGTCGACCCCGTCGGCGTGCACACCGGCGACTCGATCACGGTCGCGCCGGCGCTGACCCTCACCGACCGCGAGTACCAGAAGCTGCGCGACATCGGCATCGACATCATCCGGGCCGTCGGCGTCGACACCGGCGGCTGCAACATCCAGTTCGCGGTGGACCCGAAGACCGGCCGCATCATCGTGATCGAGATGAACCCCCGCGTCTCGCGCTCGTCGGCGCTCGCGTCCAAGGCCACCGGCTTCCCGATCGCGAAGATCGCCGCGAAGCTCGCCATCGGCTACCGTCTCGACGAGATCCCGAACGACATCACGAAGGTGACGCCGGCGAGCTTCGAGCCGACGCTCGACTACGTCGTCGTGAAGGTGCCCCGCTTCAACTTCGAGAAGTTCCCCGCCGCCGACACGACGCTCACGACGACCATGAAGTCGGTGGGCGAGGCGATGGCGATCGGCCGCAACTACGCGACCGCGCTGCAGAAGGCGCTGCGATCGCTCGAGAAGCGGGGCTCCAGCTTCCACTGGGGCGACGAGGAGCGCTCGGCGGACGAGCTGCTCGAGATCGCGAAGACCCCGACCGACGGCCGCATCGTGGTGCTGCAGCAGGCGCTGCGCAAGGGCGCCACCGTCGAGCAGGCGTTCGCGGCGACCAAGATCGACCCGTGGTTCCTCGACCAGATCGTCCTCATCAACGAGGTGGCGGACTTCGTGGCGAAGGCGGAGGAGCTGGATGCCGCCACCCTGCGCGTCGCGAAGGAGCACGGCTTCAGCGACGCTCAGATCGCTCAGCTCCGCGGCGACACCGAGGCTCAGGTGCGCGGCCTCCGTCACGGACTCGGCGTGCGCCCGGTCTACAAGACGGTCGACACGTGCGCGGGGGAGTTCCCGGCGCTCACGCCGTACCACTACTCCAGCTATGACTTCGAGACCGAGGTCACGCCGTCCGAGCGCACCAAGGTCGTCATCATCGGCTCGGGTCCGAACCGCATCGGCCAGGGTGTCGAGTTCGACTACTCGTGCGTGCACGCGTCGTTCGCCCTCGCCGACGCCGGGTACGAGACCGTCATGGTCAACTGCAACCCCGAGACGGTCTCGACCGACTACGACACCTCCGACCGCCTGTACTTCGAGCCGCTGACGCTCGAGGACGTCCTCGAGGTGCTGCACGCCGAAGCGCAGTCCGGCACCATCCTCGGGGTCATCTGCCAGCTCGGCGGTCAGACGCCGCTGGGCCTGGCGAAGGGCATCGAAGACGCCGGCTACACGATCCTCGGAACGAAGCCGGCCGCGATCGACCTCGCCGAGGAGCGCGAGCTGTTCTCGCGCCTGCTCGATGACGCCGGCCTCGTGGCGCCCCGCAACGGCACCGCGATCGACGTCGAGGGCGCGGTCACGGTCGCGGAAGAGATCGGCTACCCCGTCCTCGTGCGCCCGAGCTTCGTGCTCGGCGGCCGCGGCATGGAGATCGTCTACTCGACCGAGGCGCTGCGCGACTACTTCGTGCGCATCGCCGATCAGGCCATCATCGGCCCGGGTCTGCCGCTCCTGGTCGACCGCTTCCTCGACGATGCGATCGAGATCGACGTGGACGCGCTGTTCGACGGCGAAGAGCTGTACATCGGCGGCGTCATGGAGCACCTCGAAGAGGCCGGCATCCACTCCGGCGACTCGTCGTGCACGCTCCCGCCGGTGAGCCTCGGCCGCACCGACATCGATCGCGTCCGCGAGGCGACGCGCGCCATCGCCGAGGGCGTCGGCGTGCGTGGACTGCTGAACGTCCAGTTCGCGATCTCGGCGGGGGTTCTCTACGTGATCGAGGCGAACCCGCGCGCGAGCCGCACGGTGCCCTTCGTGTCGAAGGCTCTCGGCATCCCGCTGGCGAAGGCCGCGTCGCGCATCATGGCCGGCGCCACCATCGCCGAGCTGAAGGCCGAGGCCCTGCTGCCCGAGCAGGACGGCTCCCGGGTGCCGCTGGACGCCCCCGTCGCCGTCAAGGAGGCCGTGCTGCCCTTCAAGCGGTTCCGCACCCGCGAGGGGCAGACCGTCGACTCCGTCCTCGGCCCCGAGATGCGCTCGACCGGCGAGGTCATGGGCATCGACCGCGACTTCCCGACCGCGTTCGCGAAGTCGCAGGAGGCCGCGTACGGGGGCATGCCGCAGTCGGGCACGGTGTTCATCTCGGTGGCCGACAGCGACAAGCGCGCCGTGATCCTCCCGGCCCACCGCCTGCAGGAGCTCGGCTTCGACCTCGTCGCGACCGAGGGCACCGCCGAGATCCTCGCCCGCAACGGCATCGACGTCCAGGTCGTGAGCAAGTACTCCGAGACCCAGGAGTCGGGTGCGACGAACATCGTCGACCTCATCAACGCGGGAGACATCGACATCGTCGTGAACACCCCGTCGGGCGGTGCCGCGCGCGCGGACGGCTACGAGATCCGCGCCGCCGCGGTCGCCGGCGACAAGGCGCTGTTCACCACCATGGCCGTCCTCGGCGCGGCGGTGAGCGCACTTCCGGTGCTGCGCGAGGGCTTCGGGGTGAGGAGCCTCCAGGAGTACGCGCTCGATCGGCAGGCACGCGCATGACCTCGTTCGGGCAGCGTGTCCGTGCGGCCTTCGGGTCGCACGGACAGCTGTGCGTCGGAATCGATCCGCACGCGCACCTGCTCGCCGAGTGGGGGATGGATGCCTCAGCCGCCGCCGCCCGCGAGTTCGGGCTGCGCGTGGTCGAGGCGGCCGCCGGCCGGGTGGGCGTCGTCAAGCCACAGGTGTCGTTCTTCGAGCGGTACGGATCGGCCGGGTTCGCAGCACTGGAGGACGTGCTGGCCGCTGCCCGCGACGCCGGACTGGTGATCATCGCCGACGCCAAGCGCGGCGACATCGGCTCGACGATGGACGCCTACGGCGAGGCGTGGCTCACGCCCGGATCGCCGCTGGAGGCCGATGCCATGACGGCCAGCCCGTACCTCGGCGTCGGGGCGCTGGAGGGCACGTTCGCTCTCGCCGAGCGCCACGGCAAGGGCGTCTTCGTGCTCGCCGCGACGAGCAACACCGACGCGCGGCCGCTGCAGGGCGCGCAGTCGTCCGGCGGCACGACCGTGGCGGCCGAGATCGTCCGCGAGGTGTCCGAACGCAACGCCCGCACGACCCCCGAGGGGGAGTGGGCGAGCCTCGGGTTCGTCATCGGCGGGACGGTGGACTGGCGGGATGCCGGCCTCCGGCCGTTCTCGCCGGTCGCCCCGATCCTCGGCCCGGGATTCGGTCATCAGGGTGCGGAGCCGGTGCATCTGCGCGAACGGTTCGGGGCGCTCTCGGATGCCGTCATCGCGTCGGAGAGCCGCAGCATCCTCTCGACCGGCCCCGACGGGATCGCCGCCCGGATCGCCGAGCGCGCTGCGCTGTACACCGCCGCGGTGACGGGGTAAACGCTGTCCTGCGTCGGACGGGAACGGGAAGAATTCCCGCGCCACGGAGTGGTTTCGGTGAGCCTGCCCCTCCGGTGATAGCGTCAGAGAATCGCAGCGAGAACAGCCGGACCCGACCGGCTCGCGCCGCGCATTTCTGAGCTCGCCCATCTCTACTGTGGTGATTGACATGCCCGATTCACGCACCCCTGAAACTGGGGCCCCTGCCCACTCCGCGACCCGACCGCCCGAGGTCGACAGGGTGGCGGCATCCCGTCGCGCCGTCGCCGCCCGACGCGAGCGCGCCGCTCTGAAGAAGGACGTCGCGATGCGCGTCATCACACCGCAGGAGCTGCTGCGGCGTGCACTCGCGGAGCCGTCGTCTCCTGCCGGCGCGATGCGCGTCCCCGAGTTCCTGACGGCGATCCCCGCCATCGGCGAGGGCAAGCGCGACCGCATCCTGCACGATCTCGAGATCTCGCCGGTCAAGCGACTCGGCGGTCTCGGCTCGCGCCAGCGCGAAGACCTGCGCGGGTTCCTCGACGCGCGCTGGCCCGAGCTCGAGCCGCGCGGCGGTCGCAGCCGGCTGGTCGTGCTCGCCGGCCCCACGGCCGTCGGCAAGGGCACGGTGGCCGCCTACATCAAGGACCACCACCCCGAGATCATGCTGTCGGTGTCGGCGACGACCCGCGCACCGCGTCCGGGCGAGGTCGACGGCGAGCACTATTACTTCGTGGACGACGCGGAGTTCGACCGCATGATCGCCGACGGCGAGCTGCTGGAACACGCCACCGTGCACAACGCGTTCCGGTACGGCACGCCGCGCGGTCCGATCGAGAAGGCGCTGGCCGAAGGCCGCACCGTCCTGCTCGAGATCGACCTGCAGGGTGCCCGACAGGTGCGCGAGGCCGACCCCTCGGCGACGCTCGTCTTCCTGCTGCCGCCGAGCTGGGACGAGCTCGTGCAGCGTCTCGTCGGCCGCGGCACCGAGGACGCCGCCGAGCGGGCACGCCGCCTGCGCACCGCGAAGACCGAGCTCGCGGCGCAGGCCGAGTTCGACTTCCGGGTCGTGAACGACGACGTGGCCCGCGCCGCCGCCGAGGTCGCCCGCCTCACGCGCTGACCCGGTAGACTGGTCCGATGCGTCCGCGCGCTGATCGCGCGCGCCCATCGACATCCACCAGGAGGTTCCCATGGCCGGAACGAATCAGGGCATCATCGAGCCCCCCATCGACAGCCTGCTCGAGAAGGTCGACTCGAAGTACCAGCTGGTGATCTTCGCGTCCAAGCGCGCGCGTCAGATCAACGACTACTACTCCGACCTGCACGAGGGCAACCTGTTCGACAACGTCGGTCCGCTCGTGGACTCGACGGTCGAAGACAAGCCGCTGACGATCGCGATGCACGAGATCCACGAAGACAAGCTGCGTCTTCGTCGCGCCGAGTAACGCACGTTACGACCCAGATGCCCCCGAGGGCGGCGATGTCCGCACTCGGGGGCATACTGGTGTCCGCCCCACCGCCCCGCTTCCGGCACACACCGCCCCGAGTACTGGAGAACCGATGACCGATCTGCGTCTGTTCACGTCCGAATCCGTCACCGAGGGGCACCCCGACAAGATCTGCGACCAGATCTCGGACTCGATCCTCGACGCGATCCTGACGGCCGACCCGAACGGGCGCGTCGCCGTCGAGACGCTCGTCACCACCGGACTCGTGCACGTGGCGGGTGAGGTGTCGACCTCGGCGTACGTCGAGATCCCGGCGATCGTGCGCGACGTCGTGAACCGCATCGGCTACACGTCCAGCGAGACCGGCTTCGACGGCGACTCCTGCGGCGTGAGCGTGTCGATCGGCGCGCAGTCCTCCGACATCGCCGCCGGTGTCGACAAGGCGTTCGAGCGCCGCGAGGACGGCTCCGAAGACCCGCACGACCTGCAGGGCGCCGGCGACCAGGGCATCATGTTCGGCTACGCGACGACCGAGACGCCGCAGCTCATGCCGATGGCCGCCTGGACCGCTCACCGCATGGCCGAGCGCCTCGCCGAGGTGCGCCGGTCGGGCGAGCTGCCGTTCCTGCGCCCCGACGGCAAGACCCAGGTCACGCTCGGCTACGACGGCCAGACGCCGAGGACCGTCGACTCCGTCGTCCTGTCGACCCAGCATCACCCCGACATCTCGCAGAAGGCGCTGCGGGCCGCCGTGCGCGCCGAGGTCATCGACCCGGTGCTCGAATCGACCGGCCTCGACGTGTCGGACGTCAAGTTCTACATCAACCCGGCGGGCCCGTTCGTCATCGGCGGCCCGAAGGGGGACGCGGGCCTCACCGGCCGCAAGATCATCATCGACACCTACGGGGGCGCGTCGCGTCACGGCGGCGGCGCCTTCAGCGGCAAGGACCCGTCGAAGGTCGACCGGTCAGCCGCGTACGCCATGCGCTGGGTCGCCAAGAACGCCGTCGCGGCCGGACTCGCCGAGCGCCTCGAGGTGCAGGTGGCATACGCGATCGGCAAGGCGAAGCCGGTGGGCCTGTACGTCGAGACGTTCGGCACGGGCCGCGTCGCCGACGACGTCATCACCCGTGCGATCCTCGACGTGTTCGACCTTCGGCCGAAGGCGATCATCGAGCAGCTCGACCTGTTGCGCCCGATCTACGCACAGACCGCCGCGTACGGGCACTTCGGGCGCGAACTGCCTGATTTCACGTGGGAGCGCACCGACCGCGCCGACGCGCTGCGCGCGGCCGCCGGTCTCTGACTCGAGCCGCATGAGCGCGGTGCCCGACGAGGCGCAGTGCGACGCCGAGGCGGTGCCGACGCCGATCCGCCGCCGACGCGTCGCGCGTGTGCTGCTGGACTCGCCCCTGCCGCAGCTCGATCGCCTGTTCGACTACGAGATCCCCGATGAGCTCGCGGGCGACGCGGTGCCCGGCGTGCGCGTGCGCGTGCCGCTGCGCAGCGCGGGGCGGGTCGTCGACGGATTCCTCGTGGAGCTGGGGGAGCCGGATGCCTCCGATCGGCCGCTCTCGCAGCTGGAGGCCGTCGTCTCGCCCATGCCGGTGCTCACGCCGCGCCTGTACGCGCTCGCGCGCCGCGCCGCCGACCGCGCGGCCGGATCGGCGGGCGACATCCTGCGCCTGGCGATCCCGAAGCGGATGGTGCGGGCAGAGAAGGCCTGGCTCGCGGCCGATCCTCCGGCCGTCCCCGAGGTCACCGGCGACGCGCGCGCCTGGGCCGACGCCGTCCTGAACGAGTACCCGGGGCTGGCCGACGAGCTCCTCGCCGGCGCACGGCTGGCCGTCGATGCCCCGCCGCAGCCCGCGCTTCTCGACGACGGGACTCCGGTCGGCGCGTGGGCGCTGCTGCTGGCCGCCGCCGCGGTGCGGGTGCTCGCCGGAGGACGCAGCGCGATCGTCGCCGTCCCCGATCACCGCGATCGTGCACAGCTCGAGGCGGCACTGCAGGCGCGCGTGCCCGCCGACGCACTGGTCCGCGACGACGCGAAGCAGAGCGGTCCGACCCGCTACACCGCGTTCCTGCGCGCGCTGGCCGACGCACCGTGCATCGTGATCGGCAACCGCTCGGCCGTGTACGCGCCTGTCGCCGACCTGGGGATGGTCGCGATCTGGGACGACGGCGACCCTCTGTTCGGCGAGCCGCTCAGCCCCGGCGTGCACGCTCGCGACGCGGCGCTCCTGCGCCAGGAGCTCGACGGCGGGGCGCTCGTCTTCGCGGGCCACACGCGGACGACCGACGTCGAGCGCCTCGTCGCCGTCGGCTGGGTGCGAGAGGTCCCGGCCGCACGTCGACGCAGTCCGCGCGTCGTCCTCACGGCCCAGCGCGAAGGCGAGTCCCGTGCGGCGCGCGTGCCGTCCTCCGCCTTCACCGCCGCCCGCGAAGCCCTCGTCGAGGGGCCGGTGCTCGTGCAGGTGTCGCGTCCGGGCTACGCACCCGTGCTGGTGTGCGCCCAGTGCCGGCATCCTGCCCGCTGCCCGCACTGCGGCGGCCCGCTCCACGCGGCGCGGCACGGCGCGGTCCCGGCGTGCTCCTGGTGCGGACGCGCGGCGCACGCCTGGACGTGCCCGGAGTGCTCGTCGACGATGCTGCGGATGGCCTCTTCTGGCAGCGAGCGCACGGCCGACGAACTCGGCCGTGCCTTTCCCGGGGTGCGCGTCATCGTGGCCGACGGCGACCACCCCGTCGTGAGCGTCGAGGGCCGCCCGGCGCTCGTCGTCGCCACGCGCGGCGCCGAGCCCCTCGCGGTCGGCGGCTACCGCGCCGTGATCCTGCTGGACGGCGACCGCATGCTCATGGCCGACGACCTGCGCATCGGCGAGTCCTGTCTGCGCTGGTGGTCCAACGCCGCCGCCCTCGCGGCGCCCGGCGCGCCCGTCCATCTCGTCGGCGTCGGCGGCGATATCGCCCGCTCGCTGGCGACGTGGACCCAGCCCGCCTACGCGCGATCCGAGCTCGCCGACCGTGCGCCGCTGCGCATGCCTCCGACGGTGCGCGTCGCCGCACTCGACGGCCCCCGCAAGACGGTCGATGCCGCCCTGGCCGAATTGCGCCGCGCGGTTCCCGAACTCGACGCCGAGGCGGTGCTCGGCCCGCTGGCCCACGGTGACACGGTGCGCGCCCTCGTGCGCTTCGACTATGGTCTGGGCACCCGGGTGGCCGAGAGCCTGCGCGCTTCGGTCGTCAGCCAGGCGGTCAAGGGCCGGCGCCCCGCCAAGGGCCGCCCGCCCGGCGCCGCCAATACACTGAAAGTCCGGGTCGACATCCCCGACCTCGATCTCTGATCCCCACCGCCACACGACCTGGAGTCACATGCGTCTCGTCTTCGCCGGCACTCCGACGCCGGCGGTCCCGTCACTGCGCCGGCTTGCGGCATCCACTCACGACATCGCCGCGGTGATCACACGGCGCGACGCCCCGCTGGGACGCAAGCGCGTGCTCACGCCGTCGCCCGTCGCGGCGGCTGCCGACGAGCTCGGCCTGCCGGTCATCAAGGCGGACCGTCTCGATGACGACGCGACGGCCCGAATCGCCGCCCTGAGGCCCGACCTCGGCGTCATCGTCGCGTACGGGGGTCTCGTCCGCGAGCCGCTGCTGTCGACTCCCGCGCACGGGTGGATCAACCTGCACTTCTCGCTGCTGCCGCGGTGGCGTGGTGCCGCCCCGGTGCAGCATGCGCTGATCGCGGGGGATGCCGCCACCGGGGCGAGCGTGTTCCAGCTGGTCGCAGAGCTCGACGCCGGCGACGTGTTCGCCGAGCTCGAGCATCCCGTACCCGCCGACGCCACAGCCGGCGATCTGCTCTCGGCCCTCGCCGATGCGGGCGCGGACCTGCTCGCCGACGTCGTCGACGCGATCGCCGCGGGGTCGGCGGTCGCGCGTCCGCAGGTGGGCGAGCCGAGCTACGCCGCGAAGCTCGGCGACGACGACGGCCGGATCCGCTGGGACGAGCCGGCCGCTGCGGTGCTCGGCCGGATCCGCGGCGTCACCCCCGAACCCGGCGCCCACACGACGATCGACGGCGCCCGCATGAAAGTGCTGGCCGTGTCGGCGGCGCCCTCCGGTGCGCCCGCGCTGAGACCGGGCGAACTCGCGCTGCACGACAAGCGGGTGCTGGCCGGCACCGCGTCGACGCCGATCGCGCTCGATATGGTCCAGCCTGCAGGCAAGGCGGCGATGCGGGCCGCGGACTGGTGGCGGGGGCTGCGCGACACCCCGGTGGCCGGCTCATGAGCCGCCCGGTCGCCGCGCGACGCATCGCGTACGAGACGCTGCGGGCCGTCCACGAGTCCGACGCGTACGCCAACCTGCTGCTGCCGACCGCGATCGCGCGCGCCGATCTCTCGCCCGCCGACGCCGCGCTGACCACCGAGCTCACCTACGGCACCCTGCGCCGGCAGGGCACCTACGACGCCGTCATCGCGATCGCCGCAGACCGCCCCGTCTCGAGCATCGATCCGGCCGTGCTCGACGCGCTCCGCCTCGGCGTGCACCAGCTGCTGTCGACGCGTGTCGCCTCGCACGCCGCCGTCAACGAGTCCGTCGAACTCGCGCGCGCCGCAGGCGGCCGCGGCGCCGCCGGCTTCGCGAACGCGGTGCTCCGCCGCGTCTCGCGCGACACTCCCGGCGATTGGATGACGCACGTCGCCGCCAGCGCCCGCTCCGACGATGAGCAGCTCGGACTGCTGTTCTCGCATCCGGTGTGGGTGGTGCGGGCCTTCCGCCGCGCCCTCGCAGCCGAAGGGCGTGCCGAAGAGCTGGAAGCTCTGCTGACGGCAGACAACGCATCGCCCCGCGTGACGATGGCCGCCCTTCCGGGGCTTGCCGACGCTCCGGACGACGCGCGCCGCACGCCCTTCTCGCCCATCGGATTCCGCCTCGGCGGGGGAGACCCCGACCAGACGGTGCGCGGATCCGAGGGGCGCATCCGGGTGCAGGACGAGGGCTCGCAGCTGGCCGCGCTGGCGCTCAGCCGAGCGCTGCCGGTCGCCGAGGGGGAGCGCTGGCTCGACCTGTGCGCCGGGCCGGGCGGCAAGACCGCCGTGCTCGCCGCCGAAGCCCTCGCGCACGGCGCGCGGCTCGAGGCGAACGAGATCTCGCCTGCCCGCGCCGGACTGGTGCGCCAGGCGCTCGCGGGCGTGCCGCTCGAGGTCCCGGTCTCAGAAGCGGACGGGCGGGCACGCGCCGAGGCCGCCCCCGCCGCCTACGACCGCATCCTCGTCGATGCGCCGTGCACCGGGCTGGGGGCACTCCGCCGCCGCCCCGAGGCGCGCTGGCGCAAGTCGCCGGGCGACGTCCCGGCGCTGACCACCCTGCAGCGCGAACTGCTCACCGCGGCCGTCGGCGCGCTGAAGCCCGGCGGCGTGGTCGCCTACGTGACCTGCTCGCCGCATCTCGCCGAGACGTCGGCCGTCGTCGGCGACATCCGCCGCGAATGGGGCGAGGCGCTCGAAGAGATCTCGGCGCGCGATGTCATCACCGGGCTCTCAGACGCCGACCCCGCGCTGCCCGCACAGGCGGACGGCAGCGGTCGCGCACAGCTGTGGCCCCATCGCCACAACACCGACGGTATGTCGATCTCGCTGCTGCGACGCGTCTGAGCGGTCGTGCGGCGTCTGAGCGGTCGTGCGGCGTCTGAGCGGTCGTGCGGCGTCTGAGCGGTCGTGCGGCGTCTGAGCGGTCACGCCGCGGCCGGGTTCACTCGCGCAGCACGAAGCTGCGCGGCATCCGTTCGAACTCGGCGCGCAGGGCGATGAGCGCCTCGCGGTGCGTGCGTCCGAGCTCCCGCGCGTCGACCGTGACCGCGGCGCCGGCGGGCATCGCATCGGCGAGCTCGCGCAGGACGGCGACCACCCGTTCCGTCCCCGCCAGCCCGAGCTCGCCCGAGAGCCGCAGCACACGACCACTGTCGGTGTCGTCGACAGTGAAGGCCGGCACCGCGACGCTGTCGTGCGGCTCAAGCAGATGCATCCCGAACCTCTCCGACAGGGACTCGATCACCGCGACGCCGCGCACGGAGTTGCCATAGGCGTCCAGTCGCGGGCTGAAGGCGGCAACGCCGAACTGCGAGGGGGCGACCGCCATGAGACCCCCGCTCACGCCGCTCTTGGCCGGAAGGCCGACGCGCAGCAGCCACTCGCCCGAGTAGTCGTACATGCCGCAGCTCGTCATGATCGACAGCACGTCGCGGGCGACGGCCTCGGCGACGACCCGGTCGCCGGTCACCGGGTTGATGCCGCCGAAGGCGAGGGTCGCCCCCATGACCGCCAGGTCGCGCGCGGTCACCAGCAGCGAGCACTGGCGGAAGTAGGTCTCGACCGCGATGTCGACCGATCCGTCGATGACGCCGTACGAGCGCAGCAGGTGGGCGAGCGCCCGGTTGCGATCGCCGGTGCCGGATTCCGAGGCGTACACCTGCTCGTCGACCCACAGCGAGCGTCCGGCGAACGCCGACAGACCGGCCACGATGCGTGCGGTGCGGTCGTCCACCCCGTCGCCGGGAATGAGGGCCGACGTCGCGATCGCGCCCGCGTTGACCATCGGGTTCGCGGGGCGGCCCGTGCCGGCCTCGAGGCTGATCGCGTTGAACGGCTCGCCGCTCGGCTCGGCGCCCACCTTGCGCAGCACGGCGTCGCGCCCGCGATCCGCGAGCGCCAGCGCCAGCACGAAGGGCTTCGAGATCGACTGGATCGTGAAGTCCTGCTCGACGTCGCCCACGACCCGTACGCGGCCGTGCGGCCCGACCACCGCCAGCGACAGCAGCTCGGGGTCTGCGTTCGCCAGTTCGGGGATGTAGCTCGCGGGTGCACCGGCATCCAGGCCGCGTACCCCCTCGAGCGCCTCATGCAAGAGCGCCGTGATCGGATCCACGGCTCGACCATAATGGAGGCGTGTTCCCGACCTCCGAGACCGGCCGCGACGACGGCATCCGCATCAACCCCAGCATCCTCGCGGCGGACTTCGCGAACATGCAGGCTGAGCTCGCACGTATCGCCACGGCGGACTTCGTGCACGTCGACGTGATGGACAACCACTTCGTGCCGAACCTCACGTTCGGCCCCCAGATGGTCGAGCGCGTGCAGGCCACGAGCCCCGTGCCGTTGGATGTGCACCTGATGATCGCCGATCCGGACCGCTGGGCGCCGGGCTACGCCGAGATCGGCGCCGCGTCGGTGACGTTCCATCTCGAGGCCGCGACCGAGCCCGTCGCGCTCGCGCGGCGGCTGCGCGACATCGGCTCGCGCGCGGGCGTCGCCGTCAAACCCGCCACACCGGTGGAGAGCCTGTTCGACCTGCTCGACGACTTCGACCAGATCCTCGTGATGACCGTCGAGCCCGGCTTCGGCGGCCAGTCGTTCATGCCTGAGACGATGCCCAAGCTGCGCCGGCTCGCCGACGAGGCCCGCAGGCGCGGATCGTCGGTGTGGCTGCAGGTCGACGGCGGCATCGGCGAGTCGACGATCGCTCAGGCCGCCGAAGCGGGGGCCGACACGTTCGTCGCGGGCTCCGCGGTCTTCGGGGCGGCCGACCCCGCGAACGCCATCGCGGGGCTGCGCGCCGCTGCCGCGCGCGCCCACGCGCACTGACGCGGCGTCACGCGGCGCCTCGGCGCCCTGCGGTTCGATACCCTGGAATCGTGAAGACGTTCGATGCCCTGTTCGCCGAGCTGACCGCGAAGGCGGCCGAGCGCCCCGAGGGATCGGGGACCGTCGCAGAGCTGGACGCCGGCGTGCACACGATCGGGAAGAAGATCGTCGAAGAGGCCGCCGAGGTGTGGATGGCTGCCGAGTACGAGTCGACGGATGCTGCGGCCGAAGAGATCTCGCAGCTGCTGTACCACCTGCAGGTGCTGATGCTCGCGAAGGGTCTGAGCCTCGAGGATGTCTACCGACATCTCTGAGCTCCCGCTCCGACCCCTCTCATCCCCACATTAAGGATCCGCGAATGCTGCGCATCGCCGTGCCGAACAAGGGATCGCTGGCCGAGACCGCCGCTGAGATGCTCGCCGAGGCGGGCTATACCGGTCGCCGCGACCCGAAGGACCTCCACGTCATCGACCCCGCCAACGAGGTCGAGTTCTTCTACCTCCGCCCCAAAGACATCGCCACGTACGTCGGCTCGGGTGCGCTCGACGTCGGCATCACGGGTCGCGACCTGCTGCTGGATGCCCGGATGCCGGGCGCCCGAGAGATCGAGAAGCTCGGGTTCGCGGCATCCACCTTCCGCTTCGCCGCCCCGGCGGGACGCTTCGCCGACGTCCAGGACCTCGACGGCGTCCGCATCGCGACGTCGTACCCGGGCCTGGTCGACGGGTTCCTCGACGAGCACGGCGTCGCGGCCGATCTGGTGCCGCTGGACGGCGCGGTCGAGTCGGCCGTCGAGCTCGGGGTCGCCGACGCGATCGCCGACGTCGTCGAGACCGGGACCACCCTGCGTCAGGCGGGCCTCGAGGTGTTCGGGCCGGTGATCCTCAGATCCGAGGCCGTCCTGATCGGCGCTCCGACCGAGGCGGAGGGCACCGAGACGCTGCTGCGCCGCCTGCGCGGCGTCATGGTGGCCCGGCGCTACGTGATGGTCGACTACGACCTGCCGGCTCGACTGATCGACCGAGCCGTGGAGATCGCCCCGGGCGTCGAGTCGCCCACGATCTCGCCGCTGCGCGACCCGGAATGGGTCGCCGTGCGGGTCATGGTCGCCCGCGCCGGCGTCAACCAGGTGATGGACGCGCTGTACGCGATCGGCGCCCGCGCGATCCTCGTCACCGCGATCCACAACGCGAGGCTCTGATGTCGCTCGTATGCCGCGTGATCCCGTGCCTGGACGTCGCCGGCGGGCGCGTGGTCAAGGGCGTCAACTTCCAGAACCTGCGCGACATGGGCGACCCCGTCGAACTCGCACGGGAGTACTTCCGGCAGGGTGCCGACGAGATCACGTTCCTCGACGTCACCGCCACCGTCGACGAGCGCTCGACCACGTACGACGTCGTCCGCCGCACAGCGGAAGAGGTCTTCATCCCGCTCACCGTCGGCGGGGGAGTCCGCAGCGCCGACGACGTGGCCCGTCTGCTGGGCGTCGGCGCCGACAAGATCGGCGTCAATTCCGCGGCGATCGCCCGGCCGCCGCTGCTCGATGAGATCGCAGACCGCTTCGGCGCACAGGTGCTCGTCCTCTCGCTCGACGTGAAACGGTCGCCGAACACCGACTCCGGCTTCGTCGTCACCACGCACGGCGGCCGCACCGAGACCGAGCTGGACGCGCTGGGATGGGCCCGCGAGGCGATCGAGCGGGGTGCCGGCGAGCTGCTCGTGAACTCGATCGACGCCGACGGCACCAAAGAGGGCTTCGACCTGGAGCTCGTGAGCCTCATGCGCGAGGTGTCGAGCGTCCCGGTGATCGCCTCGGGCGGGGCGGGCAAGGCAGAGGACTTCGGCCCCGCGATCGAGGCCGGCGCCGACGCGGTGCTGGCGGCATCCGTCTTCCACTCGGGCCAGCTCACGGTGGGCGACGTCAAGCGCTCGCTGCTGGCCGACGGCATCCCGGTGCGCGAGGTGGCGGCATGAGCGACACCGTCGACGAGCGCATCGCACGCGTCACCTTCAACGGCGACGGCCTCGTCGCCGCCATCATCCAGCAGTGGGACTCCCGCGAGGTGCTGATGCTGGGATGGATGGATGCCGAGGCCCTGCGCCGTACGCTGACCGAGGGCCGCGTGACCTTCTGGTCGCGCTCGCGCCAGGAGTACTGGCGCAAGGGCGATACGTCCGGCCACATCCAGCTCGTGCGCGGCGCACGGCTCGACTGCGACGGCGACGCCGTGCTGGTCGAGGTGGAGCAGGTGGGGCCGGCGTGCCACACCGGCACCCGCACATGCTTCGATGCCGACGACCTCGAGGCCGCGCGCGGTCCGGAGCTGCCGGCGTGATGCGGCGCGCGCGACTGCTGTCGGTCGTCGTGATCGTGCTGTGCGGAGCGATCGGCGTGATCTCGTCCACGCAGACATGGCTCACGGTCGAGCTCGCCGACGGCGCCCATCACACCCTGGAGGTGCCGGGCGCGTCTGCCGTGCCCGTGCTGGCGCCGCTCAGCCTCGCCGTCCTCGCGCTCGGAGCAGCGCTGTCGATCGTCGGCCTGGTGCTGCGCTACCTGTTCGGCGCGCTGGCGATCCTCATCGGCGGAACGCTGGCCTGGCTGACCGCCCAGGTCGCGTTCGAGCACCCCGTCTCGGCGGTCGCGTCCGTCGTGACCGAATCCACCGGGATCGCCGGTGAGAAGGCGGTGGCTCAGCTCATCGCGACCATCACGGCGTCGGGCTGGCCGGCGGTGACCCTGGTCGTCTGGGCGGTGCTGATCATCGCCGGCGGCTTCGTCCTCGTCACCGCGCGGGGCTGGGCCGGTACGGGCCGCCGCTACCGCACCTCCGACTCGACCACCGGGGACGCCGCGAAGTCTGCCGCGCCCGCCGGACCGCGCCCTCACGACGCAGCCGGATCGCACGCCATCGACGACTGGGACGACCTGTCGCGTGGCGAGGATCCGACCGCGTAGACCGCTAGACTGGCGGCATCCCGCCCGGCTTCACTTCTGCCCGGAACCACAAGGAGATTTCCATGAGCAACAACATCGGCGACCCCGGCCACGGACACTCGCCCGCCGCCTGGACGGCCGTCGTGATCATGCTCGTGGCCGTGTCGATCGGCACCCTGTTCTTCTTCCTCGACGTGCCGGCGCTCGTGTGGGCGTCCGCGGCCCTGCTGGTCGTCGGCCTGCTCGTGGGCTGGGGCATGAAGAAGGCCGGCTACGGCGTGGGCGGCTCCAAGGTCGCGGCGAAAGAGCACTGAACGTGCTCGCCGACCTGACGGCCGGCGCGGTGGAGGATGCCGAGGCACGTGCCTCGGGGCGGCCCCTCGAGGTCGTCGAGGCCGCAGCCCTCGCTCAGCGCCCGGCGCTGGACGCACTGGCCGCCCTCGCCCCCGCCGACCGCGTCAAGATCATCGCCGAGGTCAAGCGGGCCAGCCCCTCGCGCGGCGACCTCGCCGACATCCCTGACCCCGCCCTGCAGGCCTCCCGGTATCAGGAGGGCGGCGCGTCGGCGATCTCGGTGCTCACCGAGGGCCGCCGCTTCAAGGGAAGCCTCGCCGACCTCGAAGCCGTGAAGGCGTCGGTGTCGCTCCCGGTGCTGCGCAAGGACTTCATCGCCACGGAGTACCAGGTGCTCGAGGCCCGGGCATCGGGCGCCGACCTGGTGCTGCTGATCGTCGCAGCGCTGCAGCAGGACGTGCTCGAGCGCCTGCACGCCTTCGTGCGCGAACTCGGCATGACGCCGCTGGTCGAGACGCACTCGGCTGATGAGGTCGAGCGCGCCGCCGACATCGACGCGAAGCTGATCGGCGTGAACGCGCGAGACCTGTCGACGTTCCAGCTCGACCGCGACCTGTTCGGCCGTCTCGCCGAGCGCATCCCGGCCGGCGCGGTGAAGATCGCCGAGTCCGCCGTACTCGCACCCGCCGACGTGGCCCACTACCGGGCATCCGGCGCCGACGTGGTGCTGGTCGGCGAGGCGCTCGTCACGGGCGACCCCGTTTCCACCCTGCGCGCATTCCTGGAGGCAGGCAAGTGAGTCTTCGTGAGGCATCCGGTCCGTTCTTCGGAGAGTTCGGCGGCCGCTACATGCCGGAATCGCTCATCGCGGCCATCGACGAGCTGACGGCCGAGTACGAGGCGGCGAAGGCGGATCCCGCCTTCCAGGCCGAGTTCGTCCGGCTGCTGCTCTCGTACGCGGGTCGCCCGTCGCCGATCACCGAGGTGCCCCGATTCGCCGAGCACGCCGGCGGCGCCCGGGTGTTCCTCAAGCGCGAGGACCTCAACCACACCGGCTCGCACAAGATCAACAACGTGCTCGGGCAGGCGCTGCTCACCCAGCGCCTGGGCAAGACCCGCGTGATCGCCGAGACCGGCGCCGGCCAGCACGGCGTCGCCACGGCCACCGCTGCGGCCCTGTTCGGTCTCGACTGCACGATCTACATGGGCGAGGTCGACACCGAGCGCCAGGCTCTGAACGTCGCGCGCATGCGCCTGCTCGGCGCCGAGGTCGTGCCGGTGAAGACCGGATCGCGCACGCTGAAGGACGCCATCAACGACGCATACCGCGACTGGGTCGCGACCGTCGAGACGACGAACTACATCTTCGGCACCGCCGCCGGTCCGCACCCGTTCCCCGCCATGGTCCGGGACTTCCAGAAGGTCATCTCCGAAGAGGCGCGCGCGCAGCTGCTCGAAGAGGCCGGCCGACTTCCCGATGCCGTGCTCGCGTGCGTCGGCGGCGGCTCGAACGCGATCGGCATGTTCGACGCGTTCCTCGACGACGAGGACGTCAAGCTCTACGGCGTCGAGGCGGCCGGTGACGGCGTCGACACACCTCGGCATGCGGCATCCATCGAACGCGGGCGTCCGGGCGTGCTGCACGGGGCGAAGACGTTCGTGCTGCAGGACGAGGACGGCCAGACCATCGAGTCGCACTCGATCTCGGCCGGGCTCGACTACCCGGGCGTCGGCCCCGAGCACTCGTGGCTCGCCTCGATCGGACGGGCGGAGTACATTCCGGCGACCGACGACGAGGCCATGCAGGCGCTGCGCCTGCTGTCGCAGACCGAGGGCATCATCCCCGCCATCGAGTCGGCTCACGCTCTCGCCGGCGCGCTGCGCATCGGCCGCGAACTCGGCCCCGACGCGATCCTCGCGGTGTGCCTGTCGGGCCGCGGCGACAAGGACATGGACACCGCCGCTCGCTACTTCGGGCTGTACGACAAGGGTGCGGATGCCGCAGCCGCCGCATCTGCTCCGCCCGACGACGCCGCCCACGGCGAGGGAGAGAAGCTATGACCTCGCGGGTCGCCGCGGCGATCGACGCCGCCCACGCCGCCCGCCGCGGCGCCTTCGTCGGCTACCTGCCGCTCGGGTTCCCCGACCTGCAGACGAGTATCGACGCCGCGGTCACGCTGGCCGAGAACGGCGCCGACATCCTCGAGCTCGGCCCACCGTATTCCGACCCCGTCATGGACGGCACGGTCATCCAGGAGGCCACGCAGGCCGCGCTCGCGGGCGGGTTCCGCCTGCGGGACACCTTCACCGCGGTACGCGAGATCACGCGCCGCGTCGATGTGCCCGTCCTCGTCATGACCTACTGGAACCCGGTGCTGCAGTACGGCGTCGAGCGCTATGCCGACGACCTGCTGGCGGCCGGCGGAGCGGGCCTCATCACGCCGGACATCACCCCCGAGGCGGCGTCCGAATGGATCGCCGCGAGCGAGCGCACCGGCCTCGACCGGGTGTTCCTCGCCGCACCGACCTCGACCGACGAGCGCCTCGACCTGATCGTGCGCAACTCCACGGGGTTCGTCTACACCGTCTCGACGATGGGCATCACCGGCGAGCGTGCCGAGTTGGATGCCGCCGCACGCACGCTCGTCGGGCGTCTGCGCGCCCACGGGGTCGGGCACGCGTGCGTCGGCATCGGCATCTCCAACGCGGAGCAGGTGGCCGGCGTGCTGGAGTACGCGGACGGTGCCATCGTCGGAACCGCGCTCGTGCGCGCACTGCGCGAGGGCGGCCTCGACGGTCTCGCCGACACCGCTCGCGCCCTCGCCGCAGGCACAGCGCGCGACGCGAACTAGACTTCTCAGGTCGGCGCCCGGCGCCGGCATCCCACGCACGGATCCAGCAAGGACACGGTTCTCCCATGATCAACGCCGCCGCGAGCGTCGTCGCCAGCATCCCGAGCCCGTCGATCAGCTACTTCGACATCGGGCCCCTGCGGATCCACATCTACGCGCTGTGCATCATCGCGGGCATCATCGTCGCGGTGCTGTGGACCAATGCCCGCCTCACCAAGCGCGGCGCCGAGCCGTGGGTCGTGATCGACATCGCGCTGCTCGCCGTGCCGCTGGCCATCATCTGCGCTCGGATCTACCACGTCCTCACCCACTGGGGCTTCTACTTCGGCGAGGGCGCGAACCCGCTCTCGGCCCTCTACATCTGGGAGGGCGGCATCGCGATCTACGGCGCCCTCATCGGCGGCGCGTTCGGTGCGTGGCTCGGCTGCAAGTGGACCGGCATCCGCTTCTGGACATTCGCCGACGCGCTCGCGCCCGGCCTGCTGCTCGCCCAGGCGATCGGCCGCTTCGGCAACTGGTTCAACCAGGAGCTCTTCGGCTGGCCCACCGACGCCCCGTGGGGCCTCGAGATCGACTACCCGAACCCGGCGTGGCCCATCGGACTTCCCGAGGGCACACTCTTCCAGCCCACGTTCCTCTACGAGGTCATCTGGAACGTCCTGGGCGTGCTGGTGATCGTCTGGGTCGGCCGCCGCTTCCGCCTGCAGTGGGGCCGCCTGTTCGCCGTGTACCTCGTCTGGTACAGCGCAGGCCGCATCGTGTGGGAGTCGATCCGCATCGACCCGAGTGAGATCATCCTCGGCCTGCGCAGCAACGTCTGGGCGGCGATCTTCGGCGTCGTGCTCGGCATCGTGATCTTCTTCGTCCAGAAGCGCCGTCACCCGGGCCTCGAGCCGTCGCCCTATGTGTCCGGCCGCGAGTGGACCGCCGGACAGGCTGTACAATCGCAGAACACCGACGACTTCGTCGACGTCAGCGAACCCCCGACGTCCGAGGCCGAAGGGGCTACCGCCACAAGCACTCCTGCCAGCAAATGACGCTCCGCTCGTTCTGAGCGGGCGTTCCAGGGCCGACGTCGTCCCATCTTGACTATCAACGTGAGGACGGTAGGTATGGCTTCGAGCCCCCGTCACAGCGCCTCTGTGCAGGCGCCCACCCCCGCTTCGTCCGGCCGGGCCGGATTCCCGCAGAAGCAGGGGATGTACAACCCCGCCTTCGAGAAGGATGCGTGCGGCCTGGCGATGGTCGCCACGCTCCGCGGCGAGGCCGGTCACGACATCATCGATCTGGCGCTGACAGCGCTGCGCAACCTCGAGCACCGCGGCGCGATCGGCTCGGACGCCGGCACCGGCGACGGCGCAGGCATCCTCACGCAGATGCCTGACGCGTTCCTTCGCGCGGTGGTCGGATTCGATCTGCCGCCGGTGGGGGAGTACGCGGCGGGAATGGCCTTCCTGCCCCGCGACGCGGACGCGCGCGCCGCTCAGAAGGCCGGGATCGAGCGGATCGCGGCATCCGAGAACCTCACCGTCCTCGGCTGGCGCGACGTTCCGACCGTCGACGACAACCTCGGCAAGCTCGCGTTCGAGGCACGTCCGGTGTTCGAGCAGCTGTTCGTCTCGCACCCCGCGACCGACGGAGCCCCGGCGCTCTCGGGCATCGCGCTGGACCGCCGCGCGTACCGGCTGCGCACGCGGGCGCGCAACGAGCTCGACGCGTACTTCGTCTCGCTGTCGGCGCGCACGCTCGGCTACAAGGGCATGGTCACGACGCTGCAGCTCGAGCCCTTCTACCCGGACCTGCAGGACGAGCGCTTCGCCTCGGAGCTGGCCGTCGTGCACTCCCGCTACTCGACGAACACCTTCCCGTCGTGGCCGCTCGCCCAGCCGCTGCGCATGCTCGCCCACAACGGCGAGATCAACACAGTCGGCGGCAACCGCAACTGGATGCGCGCCCGTCAGTCTCAGCTCGAGTCCGAGCTGCTCGGCGACATCCAGCCGCTGCTGCCGATCTGCACCGAGGGCGCGAGCGACTCGGCCTCGTTCGACGAGGTGCTGGAGCTCCTGACCCTCACCGGTCGCAGCCTGCCGCACGCGATCATGATGATGGTGCCCGAGGCCTACGAGAAGCAGGCCGACATCAGCCCCGAGCTGCGCGACTTCTACGACTACCACTCCATGCAGATGGAGCCGTGGGACGGCCCCGCCGCGCTCATCTTCACCGACGGCACCTCCGTCGGCGCGACCCTCGACCGCAACGGCCTGCGTCCGGGTCGCTGGACCGAGACCACCGACGGTCTCGTGGTGATCGGCAGCGAGACCGGTGTGCTCGACTTCGAGCCCGCGCGCATCAAGCGCCGTGGCCGCCTGCGTCCGGGACGCATGTTCCTCGTCGACACCGCCCAGCGGCGCATCATCGAGGACGAAGAGATCAAGCAGCAGCTCGCGACCCTGCAGCCGTGGGGCCTGTGGATGCGCCAGCGTCTGCAGCTGTCGGAGCTGCCCGAGCGCGAGCACATCGTGCACCCGATCGCCTCGATCACACGCCGCCAGCGGACCTTCGGATACACCGAGGAAGAGGTCAAGATCCTCCTCACCCCGATGGGGCAGACCGGGGCAGAGCCGCTCGGCGCGATGGGCAGCGACACGCCCGTCGCGGTGCTCAGCGAGCGTCCGCGCCTGCTGTTCGACTACTTCACCCAGCAGTTCGCGCAGGTTACCAACCCGCCGCTGGACTCGATCCGCGAAGAGGTCGTCACAAGCCTGCGCACCGGCATCGGCCCCGAGCGCAACCTGCTCTCGTCCGGCCCCGACCATGCGCGCCAGATCACGATCGACTTCCCGGTGCTCGACAACGACGAGCTCGCGAAGATCCAGAACATCGAGCGCACGATGCCGGGCCGCCGCGCGGTCACGATCCGCGGCCTGTACCACTTCGATGCCGGCCCCGGCACGATGAAGGCGCGCATCGACGAGATGTGCGCCGAGGTCGACGCGGCGATCGCCGACGGCGCGGAGTTCATCATCCTGTCCGACCGCGACTCGAACAAGGACCTCGTCCCCATCCCGTCGCTGCTCATGGTGTCGGCGGTGCACCACCACCTCATCCGCCAGCAGAACCGCATGAAGGTGGGGCTGCTGGTCGAGGCGGGCGACGTCCGCGAGGTGCACCACGTCGCGACGCTGCTCGGCTATGGCGCGTCGGCGGTCAACCCGTACCTCGCGATGGAGACGGTCGAGTACCTCGTCCGTTCCGGGTTCATCACCGGCATCACGCCTGAGAAGGCCGTCCGCAACGTGATCTACGCGCTCGGCAAGGGCGTCCTGAAGATCATGTCGAAGATGGGCATCTCGACGGTGTCGTCGTACACCGGCGCGCAGGTGTTCGAGGCGATCGGCCTGTCGCAGGAGTTCGTCGACGCCTACTTCACCGGCACCGAGTCCAAGCTCGGCGGCATCGGCATCGAAGAGATCGCCGCCGAGAACCAGGCGCGTCACGACTTCGCCTATCCCGAGGATGCTGCCGTCCGAGCACACGAGCGGCTCTGGACCGGCGGCGAGTACCAGTGGCGCCGCGACGGCGCACCGCACCTGTTCAACCCCGACACGGTGTTCCGTCTGCAGCACTCGACGCGCACGCGCCGCTACGACATCTTCCGCGAGTACACGAAGCTGGTGGACGACCAGGCGAACGAGCTGAAGACGCTGCGCGGGCTGTTCGCCCTCAAGACCGAGGGACGCACGCCGGTGCCGATCGACGAGGTCGAGCCGGTGTCGTCGATCGTGAAGCGGTTCTCGACCGGCGCGATGAGCTACGGCTCGATCTCGCGCGAGGCGCACGAGACGCTCGCGATCGCGATGAACCGCATCGGCGGCAAGTCGAACACCGGCGAGGGCGGCGAGGATGTCGAGCGTCTGCTCGACCCCGAGCGCCGCAGCGCGATCAAGCAGGTCGCGTCCGGACGGTTCGGCGTCACCAGCCTGTACCTCACCGAGGCCGACGACATCCAGATCAAGCTCGCACAGGGCGCCAAGCCCGGCGAGGGCGGTCAGCTGCCCCCGACGAAGGTGTACCCGTGGATCGCGCGCACGCGCGGCGGCACGGCCGGCGTGGGGCTCATCTCGCCGCCGCCGCACCACGACATCTATTCGATCGAGGATCTCAAGCAGCTGATCTTCGACCTGAAGCGCGCCAACCCGGGTGCCCGCGTGCACGTGAAGCTCGTGAGCCAGTCCGGCATCGGCGCGGTCGCGGCCGGCACGGCGAAGGCGCTGGCCGACGTCATCCTGGTCTCGGGTCATGACGGCGGCACCGGCGCCAGCCCGCTCAACTCGCTCAAGCACGCGGGAACGCCATGGGAGCTCGGCCTCGCCGAGACGCAGCAGACGCTCATGCTCAACGGCATGCGCGACCGTGTCGTGGTGCAGGCCGACGGCCAGCTGAAGACCGGCCGCGACGTGATCATCGCCGCGCTGCTGGGGGCGGAGGAGTACGGCTTCGCCACGACGGCGCTCGTGGTCGAAGGCTGCATCATGATGCGGGTCTGCCACCTCGACACGTGCCCCGTGGGCGTGGCGACGCAGAACCCGGTCCTGCGCGCGCGCTTCTCGGGCAAGCCCGAGTTCGTGGTCAATTTCATGGAGTTCATCGCCGAAGAGGTGCGCGAGTACCTCGCCGAGCTCGGCTTCCGCACGCTGGACGAGGCGATCGGCCGCAGCGATCTGCTCGACGTCGACGGCGCGGTCCGGCACTGGAAGGCGAGCGGTCTCGACCTCACGCCGGTGCTCCAGGGTCCCCAGTTCGCCGAGGACGAGCCGCGGCGCAACACGACCGCGCAGCTGCACGAGCTCGACGAGCACTTCGACATCGGTCTGCTCGAGAAGGCACAGGACGTCATCGCGAACGGCGGTCAGGTCACGATCGACCTGCCGATCCGAAACACCGAGCGTGCCGTCGGCACCCTGCTCGGCCACCACGTCACCAAGGCGCGCGGCGAGAACGGCCTGCCGTCGGGCAGCATCGTCGTCAACCTCACGGGTTCGGCTGGGCAGTCGTTCGGCGCCTTCATGCCGGCCGGCATCACGCTGCGCCTCGAGGGCGACTCGAACGACTACGTGGGCAAGGGGCTCTCCGGCGGCCAGATCGTCGTCCGGCCGCCGCGCGGCGCGACCTTCGACGCCTCGAAGAACGTCATCGCCGGCAACGTCATCGGCTACGGCGCGACGCAGGGCACCATGTTCCTGCGCGGCGTCGTGGGCGAGCGGTTCTTCGTCCGCAACTCCGGCGCGACCGCAGTGGTCGAGGGCGTGGGCGACCACGCGCTCGAGTACATGACAGGCGGCCTCGCGGTGATCCTCGGGGCCACCGGGCGCAACCTCGGTGCCGGCATGTCGGGCGGCATGGCCTACATCCACCGCCTCGACAGCAAGCTCGTCAACCGCGAGGCGCTCGCCTCGGGCGAGCTCGAACTCGGCGCGCTCGGCGCGGGCGACGCCGAGATCCTCCGTGACCTGCTGGTCCAGCACGTCACGGAGACCGAATCGACCCTCGCCCAGGCTCTCCTCGACGACTTCGAGGCCGAGCTGGCGAACTTCGTCCGGGTCCTGCCGCGCGATTACGCCGCGGTGCTGCAGACCCGCCAGGAGGCTGTGGCCGAGGGGCTCGACCCCGACGGCGACGTCGTCTGGAACCGCATCCTGGAGGTGACGGGTGGCTGACCCGAAGGGCTTTCTGAAGGTCACCGAGCGAGAGCTGCCCGCGCGGCGGCCGGTGCCGGTGCGCATCATGGACTGGAAAGAGGTCTATGAGCCCGGCGACACGGCGGTGCTGCGCCGCCAGGCCGGCCGCTGCATGGACTGCGGCGTGCCGTTCTGCCACAAAGGCTGCCCGCTGGGCAACCTGATCCCCGAGTGGAACGACCTCACGTGGCGCGGTGAGGGCCGCGCCGCGAGCGAGCGCCTGCACGCGA
The DNA here is from genome assembly GCF_014779795.1 of Microbacterium helvum. Taxonomy (GTDB): domain Bacteria; phylum Actinomycetota; class Actinomycetes; order Actinomycetales; family Microbacteriaceae; genus Microbacterium; species Microbacterium helvum. Next base: position 264,614 of record NZ_JACXZS010000002.1, on the reverse strand, counting down.
CGAACAACTTCCCGGAGTTCACCGGGCGGCTGTGCCCCGCACCGTGCGAGAGCGCGTGCGTGCTCGGGATCAACCAGCCCGCCGTGACGATCAAGCAGGTCGAGGTGTCGATCGCCGACGAGGCGTTCGCGAACGGCTGGATCGAGCCCGAGCCGCCGGGGCGCCTGACGGGCAAGACCGTCGCCGTCGTCGGCTCCGGCCCTGCGGGACTCGCCGCCGCCCAGCAGCTCACGCGCGCCGGCCACACGGTCGCTGTGTTCGAGCGCGACGACCGCATCGGCGGACTGCTGCGCTACGGCATCCCGGACTTCAAGATGGAGAAGAAGCACCTCGAGGCGCGTCTTCGCCAGATGCAGGACGAGGGCACGCGCTTCCGCGCCGGCGTCGAGATCGGCAAGGACATCACGTGGGCCGACCTGCGTGCACGCTACGACGCCGTCGTGGTCGCCACCGGGTCGACGATCCCGCGCGACCTGCCGATCCCGGGTCGCGACCTGGCGGGCGTGCATTTCGCGATGGAGTACCTCGTGGAGTCGAACAAGGCCGTCGCGGGCGACGCCGTCCCGAATCAGATCACGGCAGAGGGCAAGCACGTCGTCGTGATCGGCGGCGGCGACACCGGCGCCGACTGCATCGGCACGGCGCACCGCCACGGCGCGCTGAGCGTCACGAACCTCGCGATCGGCCGCCGCCCCCCGGGCGAGCGTCCGGAGCACCAGCCCTGGCCGATGGATCCAACCGTGTTCGAGGTCTCGTCGGCGCATGAAGAGGGCGGCGACCGCGCCTACCTCGCCTCGACCGTGGAGTTCCTCGCGAACGACGCCGGCGAGGTGCGCGCGCTGCGCGTGGCCGAGACCGAGTTCGTCGACGGCCGCCGCGTCCCCAAGAGCGGCACCGAGCGTGAGATCCCCGCGGACCTCGTGCTGATCGCCATGGGCTTCACCGGCCCCGAGCAGGCGCTCCTGGAGGAGCAGCTCGGCGCCCGGTTCACCGAGCGGGGCAATGTGCGCCGCGAGGACGACTACCAGACGACCGCCCCGGGCGTGTTCGTGGCCGGCGACGCCGGACGCGGACAGTCGCTCATCGTGTGGGCGATCGCCGAGGGCCGAGCGGCCGCCGCGAGCGTCGACCGCTTCCTGATGGGCAAGACCGAGCTGCCCGAGCCGGTCCGCCCGACTGATATCGCCATCGGCCTGCAGCCCGCGTAGGCTGGCCGAGGCACTCGCCAATTCACCCAACCCGGAGAAACCACGGATGAGACGCGCCAAGATCGTCGCAACCCTGGGTCCCGCCACATCGACGTATGAGATGGTCCGCGCGATCATCGACGCCGGCGTGGACGTGGCCCGATTCAACCTGAGCCACGGGGACTACTCGGTCCACGACAACAACTTCGCCAACGTGCGCAAGGCCGCCGACGACGCCGGACGTGCCGTCGCGATCCTCGTCGACCTGCAGGGCCCGAAGATCCGCCTCGGCAAGTTCGAGAACGGCCCCCACGAGCTCGCCGTCGGCGACATCTTCAAGATCACGACCGAAGACATCCTCGGCACGAAAGAGATCGTCGGCACGACGTTCAAGGGCCTGCCGAACGACGTCAAGCCGGGCGACTTCCTGCTGATCGACGACGGCAAGGTGCGCGTCCAGGTCGTCGAGACCGACGGCACCGTCGTCACCACCAAGGTGATCGTCGCGGGCCCCGTCTCGAACAACAAGGGCATCAACCTGCCGGGCGTCGCGGTCAACGTACCGGCGCTGTCCGAGAAGGACGAGGCCGACCTGCGCTGGGGTCTGCGCGCCGGCGCCGACCTCATCGCGCTGTCGTTCGTCCGCGACGCGAAGGATGTCCAGCGCGTCCACGTCATCATGGCTGAAGAGGGACGCCACGTCCCGGTCATCGCCAAGATCGAGAAGCCGCAGGCCGTCGACAACCTCGAAGAGATCATCGACGCGTTCGACGGCATCATGGTCGCCCGCGGCGACCTGGGAGTCGAACTGCCGCTGGAGGCGGTGCCGATCGTGCAGAAGCGCGCGGTCGAGCTGTGCCGTCGCATGGCGAAGCCCGTCATCGTCGCCACGCAGATGCTCGAGTCGATGATCGAGAACCCGGTGCCCACCCGCGCCGAGACGAGCGACGTCGCCAACGCCGTGCTCGACGGCGCGGACGCGGTCATGCTCTCGGGCGAGACCAGTGTCGGCAAGTATCCGGTGACGGTCGTCGAGACGATGGCCCGCATCGTGGATTCGACCGAGGAGCACGGGCTGGAGCGCATCCAGCCCCTCACCACGAAGCCCCGCACGCAGGGCGGCGCCATCACGCTCGCCGCGATGGAGGTCGCCGAGTTCGTCGACGCGAAGTACCTCTGCATCTTCACGGAGTCGGGCGACACCGCCCGCCGCATGTCGCGCCTGCGTCCGCGCATCCCCATGATCGGGTTCGCGCCCGAGCCGGCGATCCGCCGTCGCATGGCGATCACGTGGGGCGTCCAGTCGACCCTCGTCGAGCATGTCGCGCACACCGACCTGATGTTCATCCAGGTCGACGACTACCTGCTGTCGAACGACCTCGCGAAGGTCGGCGACAAGGTCGTCGTGATCTCGGGTTCCCCTCCTGGGATCATCGGCTCCACGAACGACATCCGCATCCACAAGGTGGGCGACGCGGTGCACGGCAAGGCGCCGATCTACCAGACACGGAGCTGATCCCTCACCGGATCCCGCGAACGGGCTGCCGCGACCACTAGTGTGATCGCGTCAGCCCGTTTCTCGTGGAAAGTGATACCTCGAATGTTCTTCCAGGACCTGTTCTGGTTCCTTCTGTGGAGCTTCTACTTCGTCGCGTACCTGTACATCGTGATCGTCGTCATCATGGATCTGTTCCGTGATGAGAAGCTCAACGGCTGGTTCAAGGCGCTGTGGATCATCGCGCTCGTGTTCGTGCCCTTCCTGACGGGTCTGATCTACGTGATCGCCCGTGGCAAGGGGATGGCTCAGCGGGCGCAGGCGGCTCGACGCGGAGTCGTGCCCGAGTCCGACGACTACCGCCCCGCAGCGTCGGCGAGTCCCGCCGACGACATCGCGAAGGCGAAGGCGCTGCTGGACGCCGGTACGATCTCGCAGGGCGAGTATGACGCGCTGAAGAGCAAGGCGCTGGGCAACCAGTACTTCGGCGCGTAAGACGAATGAGAAGAGTGGATGCCGGGGCGCCCGGCATCCACTCTTCTCATTGCTGTGCGCACACGGCGCGGGGGAGTCCTCAGCTGATCTTGCGCCGGTAGATCGACATCGAGATCGCATAGGCGACGATCAGGATCCCGACGAGCCAGGCCATCGCCACCCAGATGTCGCCGCCGACCGGCTGGCCCGCGAACAGGGCGCGGATCGAGTCGACGATCGAGGTGACGGGCTGGTTCTCTGCGAACCACTGGACGGGGCCGGGCATGCTCTCGGTCGGGACGAAGGCCGAGCTGATGAACGGCAGGAAGATGAGCGGGTAAGAGAACGCGCTCGCACCGTCCACCGTCTTGGCCGAGAGCCCGGCGATCACCGCGAGCCACGTGAGCGCCAGCGTGAAGAGCATCAGCAGCCCCGCGACACCGAGCCAGGCCGCGAAGCTCGCCCCCGTGCGGAAGCCCATCAGCAGTGCCACACCGATGACGATGGCCAGCGAGACCGCGACCGACACCATCGAGGTGAGCACGTGAGCCCAGAGCACGCCCGACCGTGAGATCGGCAGCGACTGGAACCGCTCGAAGATCCCGCCCTGCATGTCGAGGAACAGCCGGTACGCCGTGTACGCGATGCCCGACGCGATCGTGATGAGCAGGATGCCGGGCAGCATGTAGTCGATGTACGACCCCTGGCCGGCGCCCAGGTCGATCGCGCCGCCGAACACGTAGACGAACAGCAGCATCAGCGCGATCGGGGTGACCGCGGTCGTGATGATCGTGTCGGGGCTGCGCAGGATGTGGCGCAGCGACCGGCTCGTGAGGACGGCGGTGTCGCTGAAGAAGCGGGCGCCGGAAGCGGTGCGCGGCGCGGTGGCGGTTGCGGTGGTCATGATTCCTCCTTCGCGGATTCGGTGTCGACCTCGCCGGTGAGGGCGAAGAAGACGTCTTCGAGGCTGGGCTGCTTCTCGACGTACTCGACCTTCGCCGGCGGCAGCAGGCGCTTGAGCTCGTCGAGCGTGCCGTCGACGACGATCGTGCCCTTGTGGAGGATCGCGATCCGGTCGGCGAGCTGCTCGGCCTCTTCGAGGTACTGCGTGGTCAGCAGCACCGTGGTGCCGCCGCGGGCGAGCTTCGTGACGGCCTCCCAGACCTCCAGGCGGGCCGCGGGGTCCAGCCCCGTGGTCGGCTCGTCGAGGAAGATCACGGACGGGTCGCCGATGAGGCTCATGGCGATGTCGAGCCGGCGGCGCATGCCGCCGGAGTACGTGCCGACCTTGCGGCCGCCTGCCTCGGTGAGCGAGAAACGGGCGAGCAGGTCGTCCGCGATCGCGCCGGGGTTCTTCAGGTGGCGCAGCTGCGCGATGAGCACGAGGTTCTCGCGTCCCGAGAGCACCTCGTCGACCGCGGCGAACTGCCCGGTGAGGCTGATCGTCTCGCGCACCCGCTGGGCGTCGGCCGACACGTCGTACCCGCCGACGACGGCGGTGCCGGCATCCGCTCGCAGCAGTGTCGACAGGATCCGCACGACGGTGGTCTTGCCCGCGCCGTTGGAGCCCAGGAGGGCGGCGATGCTGCCCCGCTCCACCTCGAAGTCCACGCCCTTGAGCACGTGGAGGTCCTTGTAGGACTTCTGCAGTCCCTTGACCGCGATCGCTGCCTCGGTCATCGGTTCTCACCTCGTTCTGCCTCGTCGATCGCCTTGCTGAGGCGGTCGCGCTCCTTGTCGATCCACTGCTTGCCGTTGTAGGCGGCGGCGAACTCCTCCGCGAAGGCCGCCGGGTCGTCGCCGACGAGGTCGCGCACCGACGTGCCGTCGGCCACCGCGCGCTCCCACAGGTCGGCGAGATCGCCGTACATCGCCATCATGCTGTCGCCGTCGACCAGGCCGCCGGCGTACATGAGGTAGCGTTCGACGGCCTTGGCGACGCCCCGGTACGGCTCGGGGAGAGCCTCGACGCGTGCCTTGTACTGCCTCCACTGCTTCTTCTGCTCGAGCGAGCCGGTGACGACTTCGTACCACTTGGCGGCCATGATCAGTCCTCTTTCTCGGGGGAGTTGTCGGTGTTCTGCTGGTGGAGCTGTTCGATGCGATCTGCGAGGAAGCTCCACGTCCTCCAGAACTCCGAGAGCTGATCGCGACCCTGCGCGTTCAGCGTGTAGACCTTGCGCGGCGGCCCCTTCTCGGACGGGACCTTCTCGACGTCGACGAGTCCGCGCTGTTCGATCCGCACCAGGAGGGCGTAGACGGTGCCCTCGGCGATGTCGGAGAACCCCTGGTCACGAAGCCATGCGGTGATCTCGTACCCGTAGGCGGGGCGTCCGGACAGGATCGCGAGGACGATCCCCTCCAACGTGCCCTTGAGCATCTCGGTCTCTTGCTTGCCCATCGCGGCACCTCCTTTCTTGCCAGCTACTCTGTCTTGCTGAGTACCAGTACAAAGTAACACTGAGTACCAGTACTTAGCAACACCGAATAGCAAGATTTTCCGAGGCCGGGGTGTACTGTCCATCCATCCGCCGCCACAGGGGCGGCAGCAAGGAGCTTCGATGACCCGAGTCGGCTCACCGGTCGCACCCGACGACCAGAGCACCCCCGAGCGTCACGACCTGCAGGCAGGCGGCGTGAGCGCCGCAGGCTCGATCGTGATGGCCGTCGCCGGCAGCGCGCCGGCGTATTCCATCGCCGCCACCACCGCGACGCTCGTCGGCGTCGCAGGACTGGGCGCCCCGGCCGCCCTGCTGTGGTGCGGCATCCCGATGCTCGGCATCGCGTGGGCGTTCCTGTATCTGGGCCGCGCCGATGTCAACGCCGGCGCCGCCTACTCGTGGGTGGCGCGCGCGCTCCACCCCGCCCTCGGCTTCCTGTCGGGGTGGGCGCTGGTGATCTCGGCGACGATCTTCATGGTCGCCGGAGCCCTGCCTGCCGGCGCCATGACGGTGTCGCTGTTCGACCCGTCGCAGGCCGACAACGTGCCGCTCATCACGAGCGTCGGCGCCGTGTGGTTCGTGATCATGGCCGCGTGCGTCTACTTCGGCGTCCACATCACCGCGCGCGCCCAGTGGATCATGTCGACCATCGAGGTCGGCATCCTGGTCGTGTTCGCGGCGCTCGCGCTCTTCCGCGCCGCCACGACCACCCACGACGGCCCGGACTTCTCCTGGGAGTGGCTCGGCTTCTCGCATCTCGCCGGGCCGGGCATCTTCGTCGGCGCGGCGCTCATCGCGGCCTTCTACTACTGGGGCTGGGACGTCAGCTCGAACCTCAACGAGGAGACCACGAACGGCCACAAGTCGGCGGGCGCCGCAGGACTCATCGGTGTGGGGATCGTCTTCGTGCTGTTCGAGGTCTTCACGATCGCGACGCTCATCATGCTGTCGCAGGAGCAGATCGAGGCGAACAGCGCCAACATCCTGTCCGTGCTCGGCGATGTCATCTGGCCGGGACTCGGGGGCAAGATCCTGATCATCGCCGTGGCGCTGTCGACGATCGCCACGCTGGAGACCACGCTCATCCAGGTCACCCGCTCGCTGTTCGCGATGGGTCGCGACCACACGATCCCGCGCGCGTTCGGTCGCGTGCACCCGCGATGGAAGACCCCGACGTTCGCGACGATCGTGATCCTCGTCGTCTCGCTGCTGCTCTTCGTGGGGTCGAACTTCCTCGGCAGTGTGGGCGAGATCATGGAGAACGCCATCCTGTCGATCGGCCTCCAGATCGCGTTCTACTACACGCTCGCCGGCGTCGCCGTCGTGGTGGCGTATCGAAGAGTGCTCTTCCAGTCCGTGAAGAACTTCCTGCTGATCGGGCTGTGGCCCGCCGCCGGCGCGGTGTTCATGGGCTGGGCGTTCTTCGCGTCTATCCCGAGCAACGACGCGATCGTGAACTGGCTCGGCATCGGGCTCATCGTGCTGGGCATCGTGCCGCTCGCGCTCTTCTACCGGAAGGCGAAGGTCTACTACTCGCGGCGGCCGCTGGAGGTGCCGCCCGAGCTCGACAAGAAGGCTCCGGCCGACGTCGATCTCCGCTCGCCGGAGCAGGTCGAGACCCTGCCCGACCCGAACACCACGGCGGTCACGACGATCGACGAGAAGTAGCGCCCGCAGAACAGAAGAAGAGTGGATGCCTCGCGCCGAGGCATCCACTCTTCTGTTCGCTCAGGTGCCGGTGGTGGGAGTCGAACCCACACGCCCTCGCGGGCAACCGAGTTTGAGTCGGTCGCGTCTGCCATTCCGCCACACCGGCGCGCGCGGCCCTCCGCGCGTCCGCGAACGACCATACCGTAGGATTGGCAGGTGACTGAGCAGGAGCAGACCGCCGCTACGACGGCGTCCACCCCCCGTCGTGTCGTCGTGGCAGAGGATGAGTCGCTCATCCGCCTCGACATCGTCGAGATCCTTCGCGACAACGGATTCGATGTCGTCGGCGAAGCCGGGGACGGTGAGACGGCTGTGGCCCTCGCCACCGAGCTGCGCCCCGACCTCGTGATCATGGATGTGAAGATGCCGCAGCTCGACGGCATCTCGGCGGCTGAGAAGCTCAGCAAGAACCACATCGCGCCGGTCGTGTTGCTGACCGCCTTCAGCCAGAAGGAGCTCGTCGAGCGCGCGAGCGAGGCCGGCGCCCTCGCGTACGTCGTGAAGCCCTTCACCCCCAACGACCTGCTGCCCGCGATCGAGATCGCACTGGCCCGCTACGAGCAGATCATCACGCTCGAGGCCGAGGTGGCCGACATGGTCGAGCGCTTCGAGACCCGCAAGCTCGTCGACCGCGCGAAGGGCCTGCTGAACGAGAAGATGGGCCTGTCCGAGCCCGAGGCCTTCCGGTGGATCCAGAAGGCGTCGATGGACCGCCGCCTCACGATGCAGGACGTCGCGAAGGCGATCATCGAGCAGCTCGCGCCCAAGAAGGGCTGACCGAACTCTTGAGAGAGTGGATGCCGCGACCCGCGGCATCCACTCTTCTCATTTCTGCGGCGGCAGATCCTTGATGTGGTTCGTGATGCGCACGGTCGAGCAGCGGCGGCCCTGATCGTCGGTCACGACGATCTCGTGGACGGTGAGGCTGCGGCCGAGGTGCAGCGGCGTGCACACGCCGGTCACGTGGCCGGCGGTCGCGGAGCGCGTGTGCGTGGCGTTGATGTCGACGCCGACGGCGAGGCGGCCGGGACCGGCGTGGAAGTTGGCATGCATGGAGCCGAGCGACTCGCCGAGCACGACGTACGCTCCACCGTGGAAGAGGCCGACGGGCTGGGTGTTGCCCTCGACAGGCATGCGCGCGACCGCACGCTCGGGGGTGAACTCCAGCCACTCGAACCCCATCTTCTCGGCGAGGGCGCCGATGCCGCGGCTCATCGCCCACGCGAGTCCGTCCACCTCGGCGGACGCGGCGGCAGCGGGGGAGTGATCGGGCATGGCGCACCTTCGGTCGGGCCGCGGGGGCGGCGCCCGCGACGGAGATCGGGTGTCGTCGGCCCTGGCTAGGCTGGCAGGGTGACGGACTCCGCAAAGCCTACCCTTCTGGTCGTCGACGGCCATTCGCTGGCCTACCGAGCGTTCTATGCGCTCCCGGTCGACAACTTCTCGACCAAGGACGGGCAGCACACCAACGGCATCTACGGGTTCCTCGCGATGCTGATCAACCTGCTGAAGGCCGAGAAGCCCACGCATCTCGCGATCGCGTTCGACACGTCACGGCAGTCGTTCCGCACGCGCGAGTATGAGGAGTACAAGGCGAACCGCTCTGAGACGCCGAACGAGTTCAAGGGTCAGATCCCGCTCCTGCAGGACTGCCTCGCGGCGATGAGCATCACCGTCATCCAGAAAGAAGACATCGAGGCCGACGACATCCTGGCGACACTCGCGACGCAGGGTGCCGAGCAGGGCTTCAACGTCCTCGTCTGCTCGGGCGACCGCGACACCATCCAGCTCGTCAACGACGACATCACGCTGCTCTACCCGAACGTGCAGGGCGTGTCGCAGCTCAAGCGCTACGACCGTCAGGCCGTGATCGACCGCTACGGGGTGCCGCCCGAGCAGTATCCCGACATCGCCGCTCTCGTCGGCGAGACCAGCGACAACCTTCCCGGCGTGCCGAAGGTCGGTGAGAAGACGGCGGTCAAGTGGCTGAACCAGTTCGGCTCGCTGGACGCGCTGCTCGAAGGCGCGAGCACCATCAAGGGCGTCGTCGGCGGCAACCTGGTCGCGCACACCGAGGACGTCCGGCGCAACCGTCGCCTCAACCGGCTGCTGCGCGACGTCGAGCTGCCCTACGGCCCGGCCGACCTCGAGGTGCAGCCGATGGATGCGCAGGCCGTGCGCGACATCTTCTCCCGCCTCGAGTTCAAGACGCTCATCCCACGGGTGGCAGAGCTCGCCGGCATCGAGCAGCAGATGGCCGCGGTCAACTCCGCAGCGGCAGAGCTCGCCCCGGTCGCCGCCGAGCTGTCGGGCGCGGATCTCGCGGGGTGGCTCGACGCCGCGACCGGCGAGGTGGGCGTGACGCTCACCGTCGAGCGCGGGCTTCCCGCGCGCATCGGCGTGGCCACCGCCGATTCTGCGGCCGAAGCGTCATGGACGCCGGAGGTGGAGGCGTCCCTCACGCCGTGGCTCGCGTCCGACGCGCCCAAGGTGTTCGCCGACGCGAAGCCGCAGGTCAAGGCGCTGCGCCGCGCGGGGCTGAGCCTGGGCGGGCTGGTGATGGACGTCGTGCTGGCCGGATGGCTGCTGCGTCCGAGCTTCCCCGACAAGACCCTCGCAGACCTCGTCGACCGCTACCTCGACGAGAAGCTTCCCGAGGCCGACCCGTCGCAGCTCGTGCCCGAGACCGAGGGAGCGACCCCGGGTCAGCTGTCGTGGTACACCCTGCGGGTGGCCCACGCCGTGACCGCCGAGCTGCCCGCGAGCGTCGCCGGCGTGCTCTCCGACATCGAACTGCCCACGCTGCACACGCTGGCCGACATGGAGCTCGCGGGCGTCGCCGTCTCGCACGAGATCCTGTCCACCTTCTCGGGCGAGCTGGGCGCGCGCGCCGACGGCCTCGCCCAAGAGGCGTACGCGGCGATCGGGCGCGAGGTGAACCTCGGCTCGCCCAAGCAGCTGCAGGAGGTGCTCTTCGACGAGCTGCAGCTGCCGAAGACCCGCAAGACCAAGACCGGCTACTCGACCGACGCCGCCGTGCTCGCGGACCTGCAGGAGACGAATCCCCACCCCTTCCTCGATCTGCTGCTGCAGCACCGCGAGGCCACGAAGCTGCGACAGATCATCGAGTCGCTCGACAGCTCCATCGGCAACGACAAGGCGATCGGCGACGATGGACGCATCCACACGACCTACGTGCAGACCGGCAGCCAGACCGGCCGCCTGTCGAGCACCGACCCCAACCTGCAGAACATCCCGATCCGCACCGAAGAGAGCCGCCGCATCCGCTCGGCCTTCACGGTCGGCGAGGGGTACGAGACGCTGCTGACCGCCGACTACTCGCAGATCGAGATGCGCATCATGGCGCATCTGTCCGAGGATCCCGGACTCATCGAGGCGTTCAACTCCGGAGAGGACACGCACCGCTTCGTCGGCTCCCGCGTGTTCGGCGTCGCACCCGAGGACGTCACCCCGCAGATGCGCACGAAGGTCAAGGCGATGTCGTACGGGCTGGTCTACGGCCTCTCGGCATTCGGACTGTCGAAGCAGCTGCGCATCGAGCAGGCCGAGGCCAAGCAGCTCATGATGGAGTACTTCGCCCGGTTCGGCGCGGTGCGCGACTACCTGCGCTCATCCGTCGAGCAGGCTCGGATCGACGGCTACACCGAGACGATCTTCGGCCGCCGCCGGCCGTTCCCCGATCTCGCCAGCCCCAACCGGGTGCTGCGCGAGAACGCCGAGCGCGCGGCGCTCAACGCCCCGATCCAGGGAAGCGCGGCCGACATCATGAAGATCGCGCTCTTCCACATCCACGACGACTTCGCGGCGGCCGAGCTGCGCTCACGCGTGCTGCTGCAGATCCACGACGAGCTCGTCGTCGAGGTCGCGCCGGGGGAGTGGGATGCCGCCGAGCAGATCGTGCGCACCCGCATGGGCGATGCCGCCACGCTGTCGGTGCCGCTCGACGTGCAGATCGGCCGAGGCGGCGACTGGAACGAAGCCGGGCACTGACGATCCGCCCCGGCACTGAATCCCACCCGCGACAGCACTTAGGCTCAGAGTCATGACAGACGAAACCCGCACGCCCACGCAGATCGACAAGATCGCAGATGCGTGGGTCGACACCCTTGCCGAACTGGAGCCGACGCTCGCGACCTACATCGGTCGCACCGAGCACAACGGCCGGTTCGGCGACTACAGCCCGGCCGGACAGGAGCGCCTCGCCGAAGAGGGCCGCAAGACTCTCGCCGCACTGCAAGCCGCGGCCCCTGTCGACTTCGTCGACGAGGTGACCAAGGATGACCTCTCGCGCGAGATCCAGCTCGGCCTCGACCTCGACGAGGCGAAGTGGCACCTGCGCGACCTGAACGTGATCTCCTCGCACGCCCAGGACATCCGCTCGGCCTTCGACCTCATGCCGACGGCCACCACCGATGACTGGTCCGTCATCGCCACGCGCCTCGCCGCGGTCCCGGGCGCCATCGACGGCTACGTCGCCTCGCTGCGCGAGGGCATCGCGCAGAATGTCGTCCCTGCGCGCCGCCAGGTGGTCGAGGTCGTCACGCAGATCGCCCGCTACACGGCCGACGGCGGCTTCTTCGCCACGTTCGCTGCCGAGGCGGCGCCCGAAGAGGGCCAGCTTCCGGCATCCCTCGCACGTGATCTGGCCGACAACGCCAACGCTGCGCGCGTCGCCTACGACGAGCTCGCCTCGTTCCTGTCGAACGAACTCGCGCCGGCAGCCGCCGAGAAGGACGCCGTCGGCCGCGAGCTGTACGCGCTGCACTCCCGCCGCTTCCTCGGAGCGACGATCGACCTCGACGAGACCTACGACTGGGGTGTCGAGGAGCTCGCGCGCATGGTCGCCGAGCAGGAGTCGATCGCAAACGAGATCAAGCCGGGCGCCTCGGTGGAAGAGGCGGTGGCATTCCTCGAGCATGACACGTCGCGCAAGCTGTACGGCACGGACGCCTTGCAGAAGTGGATGCAGCAGACCAGCGACCGTGCCATCGAAGAGCTCGGCAGGACGCACTTCGACATCGCGGCGCCGATCCGCGATCTGGAGTGCATGATCGCCCCCACCAAGGAGGGCGGCATCTACTACACGGGTCCGACGGACGACTTCTCGCGCCCGGGCCGCATGTGGTGGTCGGTGCCCGAGGGTGTCGAGGACTTCGACACGTGGCGCGAACTCACCACCGTGTACCACGAGGGCGTTCCCGGCCACCACCTGCAGATCGCGCAGGCGGTGTACAACCGTGCGCAGCTGAACACGTACCGTCGCCTGCTGGGCGGCACGTCGGGTCACGCCGAGGGCTGGGCGCTGTACGCCGAGCGCCTCATGGAGCAGCTCGGCTACCTGTCGGACCCCGCAGACCGCCTCGGCATGCTCGACGGCCAGCGCATGCGCGCTGCCCGCGTCGTGCTCGACATCGGCGTGCACCTGGAGAAGCCGCGACTCGACGGCCAGGGCGTGTGGGACGCCGACTACGCGCTGGACTTCATGCTCCACAACGTCAACATGCCCGACGAGTTCGTCAAGTTCGAGGTGAACCGCTACCTCGGCTGGCCCGGACAGGCTCCCGCGTACAAGGTCGGCCAGCGCATCTGGGAGCAGCTGCGCGATGAGGTCGCCGCGCGCGAGGGCGACGCCTTCTCGATCAAGCAGTTCCACAAGCGCGCGCTCGACATCGGCGGTGTCGGCCTCGACACGCTGCGCTTCGCGCTGTCGCGCTGACGCGTCCCTCATGAGGGGAGGTCGTGGTGCTGCAGCAGCGCCACGACCTCCTCGTCGCTCGTCTGGGCGAAGTCGTCGTAGAACTGGCCGACGGCCCAGAAGTCGTCTTCGCGATGCGGACACACGTACTCGTCCGCGGCGTCGGCGGGAGGCATCCATCGGTCCGGAGCGACGGGAACAGCAAGGACGATCCGCGAGGGGTGCCGCGCCCGCAACGCGCGACAGGCGGCGATCGCGGTCGCCCCGGTCGCGACGCCGTCGTCGACGACGATCGCGACGCGGCCCGCGAGGTCGATCGAGCCGGCACCGTACGCGTCCTCGCGCCGTGCGAGCTCGCCCCGCTCGGCATTCTCGACGTCGTCGACATCGCCGGCGGTCATGCCGGCCCAGCGCACGGCGTCCGGGGTCACGATGCGCACCCCCTCCGCGATCGCACCGATCGCGAACTCCTCGTGTCCGGTCGCGCCGAGCTTGCGCACGAGCACCGCGTCCAGCGGCAGGCCGAGTTCCGCGACGACCGCGGCCGCGACCACGACGCCGCCGCGCGGGATGCCCAGCACGACGGCATCCGTCCCGCGCCGGTTCTCGAGGTCCGCGGCGAGCGCTCGTCCGGCCGCCCGCCGATCCGCGAACAGGGCCATCCCTCCACGCTACGCCTCCGCGACCATGCCCGTCCCCGCGCGACCATGCCCCTCCCTCCGCCACCATGCCCGAACGTTCGGGCATGGTCGGCGAGAGAAGGGCATGGTCGGCGTGCCGAGAGGGCTGGTCAGGCGGGAACGGCCTCCGCGCGGACCGGAATGGGGCGCGCCAGTCCGTAGTGCTCGCGCAGGGTGGCTCCCTCGTATTCGGCGCGGAACAGGCCGCGCTCACGCAGGATCGGCACGACGTGGTCCACGAAGTCGTCCAGGCCTCCGGGAAGCGTCGCGGGCATGATGTTGAACCCGTCGGCCGCGCCGGCATCGAACCATGTCTGAAGCGCATCGGCCACCTGCTCCGGCGTTCCGGCGATGGTGCGATGGCCGCGTCCGCCGCCGAGACGCCCGATGAGCTCCCGCACGGTCAGGTGCTCACGACGGGCGAGTTCGACGATCAGCGTGTATCGGCTCTTCGCGCCCTCGACCGCGTCCTCACTCGGCAGATCCTCCGGCAGCTGGGCGTCCAGCGGAAGATCCCGCGGTGACAGCCCCAGCACGCCGGCGAGCTCATTGCGCGCGTACTCAGGACGGATCAGCTCGTCGAGCTCTCGGTCGCGCCGCCGCGCCTCGGCCTCGGTCGACGCGATCACGGGGACGATGCCGGGCAGGATCTTGATGCTCTCGGGATCGCGGCCGACCGCGGCGGTTCGACGCTTGAGATCGCCGTAGAACGCCTGCGCGTCTTCGAGTGTCTGCTGCGCGGTGAACACGGCCTCGGCGTATCGCGCCGCCAGGTCCTTGCCGTTCTCGGACGACCCCGCCTGAACGATGACAGGGCGCCCCTGCGGCGAGCGCGGGATGTCGAGCGGGCCACGCACCGAGAAGTAGCGACCGGTGTGCTCGACGGGGTGCACACGCTCCTCATCGCCCCACACCCCGGCGGCCTTGTCGGCCAGCACGGCGTCGTCGTCCCACGAGTCCCAGAGCTTCTCGGCGACGTCGAGGAACTCGGCGGCACGCGCGTACCGGTCGTCGTGGAGCGGCTGCGCGTCGAGCCCGAAGTTGCGCGCCGCGTCGGCGCCCGCGGTGGTGACGACGTTCCAGCCGACGCGGCCGCCTGAGATGTGGTCGATCGAGGCGAAACGGCGCGCGAGGTTGTACGGCGAGTTGTAGCTCGTCGACGCGGTCGCGATGAGCCCGATGCGCGAGGTCGCCACGGCGAGCGCCGCCAGCAGCACCGTGGGCTCGAGCGCGCTGGTCGGCCGCTTGGCGACGCTTCCCCACAGCACGGGGGAGTCGGCGAAGAAGATCGAGTCCAGCTTCGCCTGCTCCGCCGTCTGGGCGAGTCGCACGAAGTGGGCGATGTCGGTGCCCGCGTGCGGGTCGCTCTCGCGCAGCCGCCACGACGCCTCGTGGTGGCCGGTGCTCATCAGGAAGGCGTTGAGGTGCAGTCGCCTCTGCGCACGCTGCGCCATGTCACACCTCCACGGTGACGGAGTACGCCGACGAGTCGCCCTGCAGCGACTGGCTGCGGGTGCCGTCGATCGAAGCGGGGATGTCGCCGGCGATCGTGACCCGGTTGAGCTTGCGCGCCTGATCGCCGTAGTTCGCGGGCGCGTAGTGCTTTGTGATGCGGTTGTCGAACAGCACCACCTGGTTCGGCTCCCAGTTCACCCGCACGACGTTCTCGGGTCGCGTGACGTAGGCCTGCAGCAGACGGATGATGTCTTTCGACTCGGTGTTCGACAGGCCCACGATGCGCAGGCGCTGCGCGAACCCGCCGATGAACAGACCACGTTCGCCGGTGAGCGGGTGCACCCGGACGACCGGGTGCACGCTCTGGTAGATCTCGCGCGTGAACACTTTGCGCCGCTCCTCGGCACCGTCGTGCTCGAGGTTCTTCGGCACGGCGTAGTCGTAGTCGTTCGTGTGCACCGCCCAGAGCGTGTCGGCGAAGGCACGCAGTTCGGCGGGCAGATCCTGGTACGCGCCGGCGCTCGAGGCGATGAGCGTCTCGCCGCCGTACGCGGGCAGCGTGATGCTGCGCAGGGTGGTGGCCTGCGGCGGGTTGACGACGAACGTGACGTCGGTGTGCCACGTGTTGGCCGAGCCGTCTTCGCTGTCGACGGGCAGCACGTTGGCCGCGCCGTCGACGGCGGCGACCGTCGGGTGGGCCGTCGTCAGCGGTCCGAAGCGCGAGGCGAAGCGCACCTGCTCCTCGTCGGTGCGGATGTTCGCGTCGCGGAAGACGAGCGCCTTGTGCTCGTTCAGGGCGGCGCGGATCTCGGCGACGGTCTCGTCGGAGAGGTCGGCGCTCAGATCGAGGCCGCGGATCTCGGCGCCGATGCGCTCGCCGAGCTTGCGGAACTCCAGGCGGGTCGGAAGAAGGGTCGAGGTGGACATGGCTTTTCCTTTCGAGGTGGTGCGGAATGGGTGGTGCGGAATGGGTGGAGCGGTTCAGTGGCCGGCGGGAGTGCGCCAGCGCGACAGCCGCCGTTCGACGCCGACGAGACCCGAGTTCACGAGGAATCCGAGGATCGCGACGGTGAGGATGCCGGCGTACATGGCGGGGATGAGGAAGCTCGACTGCGCGTTGACGATCAGGAATCCGAGTCCGGCCTTGGCGCCGACCATCTCGGCGGCGATGAGCACGAGGATCGATGCGGTGCCCGCCATGCGGATGCCGGTGAAGATCGTCGGCACCGCCGACGGCAGGATCACCTTGCGGAACAGCGCGACCTGCGACAGCCCGAGCGAGCGCGCCGCGCGGATGAGCAGCGGATCGACGGTGCGCACGCCCGCGACCGTGTTCAGCAGCACCGGGAAGAACGCGGCATACGCGACGATCGTGATCTTCGATTCCTCACCGATTCCGAGAAGCAGGGTGAAGACGGGCAGCAGTGCGAGAGCGGCCGTGTTGCGGAACACCTCCAGCAGCGGTGTCAGGAAGGTGCCGAGCGGCCGGTACCACGCGATCACCAGCCCCACCACGATCCCGACGACGACGGCGACGCTGAATCCCGCGACCGAGCGCGTCAGGCTCGCGGCCAGGTGCGCCTGCAGCGCGCCGGTGGTGACGAGGTCCCACCATGCCGCGAGCACCTGGTGCAGCGGCGGAAGGAACACCTGGGTCGAAGCGGGCGCGAGCTGGGGTCCGATCTCCCACAGCAGCAGGAAGCCGATGATCGCGGCCGACTTCCAGGCGATCGAGCCGGCGGTGCGCCCGACTCGCGCCCATCCTGCGCGTGCGCGGTGCGAGCGAGCGGACGGGAGAGTGGATGCCGCAGCATCCACTTCTCCGTCGGTGGGGCTGAGCGCGACCCGGGGTGGAGCGGTGAGCGTGCTCATCAGGCTGCCTTCCTCTCGTCGGCACGGTCGTGCAGGAGGGTCCAGACGCGGTGACGGTGCTCGACGAACGCCGGGGTGGAGCGCACGTCGCCGTCGGTCGTGTCGTGGGGCGGCAGGTCGATGTCGACCACGGCGGTCAGGCGTCCGGGTCGGGCGCTGAGCACGGCGACACGCTGGCCGAGATACACCGCCTCGTCGATGCCGTGCGTGATGAACACGATCGTCTTTCCGGTCGCATGCCAGATCGACAGCAGCTCCGCCTGCAGCTGTTCGCGCGTCTGGGCGTCGAGCGCGGCGAACGGCTCGTCCATCAGCAGGATCTCGGGTTCGTAGGCGAGGCTGCGGGCGATCGCGACGCGCTGCTTCATGCCGCCCGACAGCTCGTGGGGGTAGCGGTCCTCGAAGCCGGTCAGTCCGACGAGGTCGAGGTACCGGTGTGCGCGCTCCACCCGCTCCCTGCGGCGGATTCCGCTGCCCTCCAGCCCGATCTGCACGTTCTGCGAGGCGGTGCGCCACGGGAACAGCGCGTACTGCTGGAACACGACGGCGCGGTCCGGGCCGGGGCCGGTCACGGTGGCGCCGTCCACGAGCACCTCGCCCGACGTGGGAGTGGTGAGGCCGGCGAGCAGATCGAGCAGGGTGCTCTTGCCCGACCCGCTCGGGCCCACCAGCGTGAGGAACTCGCCGGCCTGCACGTCCAGGGTGACCCCGTCGAGGGCGGTGAGCTGTGTCGGGCCCTGCGGGCCACGCACCGTGAAGCGCTGTGTGACGTCGCGCAAGCTGATCTTGGCGGTCATGTCAGTCCTCAGCCAGATCGTTGTACTCGTTGGTGTAGTAGTCCGACGGGGTCAGCTTCCCGTCGACGATTCCCGAGCCCACGAGCCAGTCCTCCCAGCGGGTGAAGTCCTCGTCGCTGATCCCACCGACGCCGGGAACACCGGGGCTCTTCCAGTACTGAAGGTTCGCGGTGCTCTCGTCTCGATCGCGCCCCTCGATGATCTTGGTGAAGCGGGCGATCACCTCGTCCTTCGGCGTCTCGCGCTCCCATTCGATGGCCTTG
The DNA here is from genome assembly GCF_014779795.1 of Microbacterium helvum. GTDB lineage: Bacteria > Actinomycetota > Actinomycetes > Actinomycetales > Microbacteriaceae > Microbacterium > Microbacterium helvum. The sequence continues at coordinate 246,524 of NZ_JACXZS010000002.1, read as the reverse complement.
GCGATCGCCGTCGTGAAGGTGTGCACCGTCTCGGGGTTCTTCGCGATGAAGTCGTCGCGGAACACGTACTGGCCGCCGGCGAACGCGCCGAACAGGTCGTAGTCGGTGAGGAGCGTGTGCAGTCCGCCATTGGCGATCGCCCGGTCCTGCAGCACGCCGCCGAGCACGCCGACGTCGATCTGGCCGCGGCGGAGCGCCTCTTCCGTGTCGTTCGGCGGCACCACGATCAGCTGCACCTGCGCGATCTCGTCGTCCGAGAGCCCCTCGTCAGCGAGCCAGGTGTCGAGAACGGCCTCCGAGTGCGCACCCAGCGTGTTAACGCCGACCTTCTTGCCGATGAGGTCCTTCGCCGACTCGATCGGACTTCCGTCGACGACGTAGAAGCCGTTGAAGGCCTGCTCGTCCTCGCCGTAGTAGTTGATCACCGCGGTCACCGGCGCACCGGCCTCGATGAGCTTGACCACCGCGCCCGCGAACGCGCCGCCGAACTCGGTCTGCCCGGTCGCAGCGGATTGGATGTCCTGCGGGCCGCTGATGGTGTTGCCGACCCATTCGAGCTTCACGTCGCCGAGGTAGCCGAGGTCCTCGGCGAGTTCGGGCAGGCTGACCTGGTTGGACCAGCCCTGGTACCGAAGCACGTCGACTTCTTCCGCGGCGCCGGCCGACGCTGCCGCCGGGCCCGAGCATCCGCTCAAGCCCACCGCGAGCGCCAGGGCGCTCGCGGTGACGGCTGCGGCGATCGCGGTCCGGGGCCGTCGGCGGCCTTGTGTCTGTACGTTCATGTGGGGCTCCCTCTCGTTTCCGCATCCGGGGCGTGCGGGGTGCTGAACATCGAAGCGATCCCGTGTGATCTGGGAAATCCCCGTCGGTAACGGCGCGTCCGGGAACGGAACACGGCGTCATACGCGTTCTCGTCGCGCAACGTGGGTCCACGAACCGGGGCGTGAGGGCGACGTAGGCTGGGCACGTGGCATCCGTTCGATACGTCGCGATCGGCGACTCCTTCACCGAGGGCGTGGGCGACGAGCTTCCCGACGGACACGTGCGCGGCTGGGCGGACCTCGTCGCTCAGGGATGGGCGGATGCCGTCGGCGAGCCGATCGAGTACGCCAACCTCGCCATCCGCGGCAAGCTGGTGTGGCCGATCGTCGAGCAGCAGCTGGAGCCCGCGCTCGCGCTGAAGCCCACGCACCTGTCGTTCAACGGCGGCGGCAACGACATGCTGCGTCCGCGCACGAGCGTGTCGGGCGTCGTTCAGGCGTTCGACACGGTGCTGCGCCGCTGCGACGAGGAGGGCGTGCGACTCATCGTGCTGTCGGGCGCCAACCCGTCAGGGCAGCTGCCGATGCGCCGCCTCATCCAGCGTCGAGGCGATCTGCTGTCTCACGCGGTCGAAGCGCACCTGGAGCCGCGCTCGGACGTGGTGCGCGCGTACAACTGGTTCGACACCGAGCTCGCGACACCGCCGTTCTGGTCCGACGACCGCCTGCACATGAACTCGCGCGGCCACCACCGCGTCGCGGCCCGCGTGCTCGATGCGCTCGGGCTCGATCCCCACCCGGAATGGTGGTCGCTCCCGCCGTTGCCGGCGACCGGAGCACGCGGCGCCGCGTACTATCGCGAGCACGTCGGGCCGTGGGTGCGCCGGCGACTCACCGGAACCTCGTCGGGCGACGGCCGCGAGCCGAAGTTCGGCGGCGGATGGACCACGTTCGCGCCGTCAGTCTGACGCCGGCCGCGCGTATTCCGAGCCCGATCGGGTGCGCGCGGCGTCACTCATCGGCGGCACCGGTCACCCGATAGGTGAGCTCGGCGAACGCGCCGGCCTTTCGCACCGCGGTGAGTTCGAGGCGATCGGCGCCGAGCGCGCGGGGGAGCAGGGGTTTGCCCGAGCGAAGAGTGGCTGGTGCGACCGACACGCGGATCTCGTCGAGCAGCCCCGCGTCGGCGAACTGACCGGCGAGATCGCCGCCGCCCACGATCCACACGTCGCGACCGCCCGCGGCTTCGCGGATCCGCGGCCACGCCTCTCGCACATCGCCCGAGGCGAAGCGGATGTCGACGCCGGGAACCACCGGCTGCGCACGACTCGAGAACACCCACGTCGGCCGATCGCCGTAGTACGACGGCCACTTCTCGGGATGCGCGACGAGGTCTTCGTGCTCGACCACCCATCGGTAGGTCGACGAGCCTTGGACGAGCACGCCTATGCCGGCCAGGAACTCCTGGAAGTCCGCGTCGCCACCTTCACCGCCCGGAGCGGCGAACAGCCACTCGAGCGAATCGTGCTCGTCGGCCAGGAAGCCGTTGAGCGTGGTGGCCGTGTAGAAGATCACGCGAGGCATGCCGTCAAGGTACCGCGGACGGCTGACAGAGGGGTTGACATGTATTCAACCATTCCGTACAGTACCAATCAGTTGAATACCAAGGACGGGAACGGGAGGTAGGTCATGACCGACACCCTGAGCCGCACGTTCGCGGCACTGGCCGACCCGACGCGGCGAGCGATCCTCGCGCGACTGAGCGAGGGCGAAGCGACCGTGGGGGAGCTCGCCGAGCCGTTCGACATGACCTTCGCCGCCGTGTCCAAGCATCTCCGGGTGCTGCAGGACGCGGGGCTCGTGACGCGCGGGCGCACCGCTCAGTATCGGCCCGCCCAGCTCGACGCACGGCCGCTGGCGGCGGCATCCGCCTGGATCGGCGACTACGCGAAGTTCTGGGACGACAGCCTCTCGGCCCTCGACCAGTACCTCAACGCCCTGCAGCAGCTGGGCACCGACAGCACCACCGACAAGGAGCAAGACCATGACTGAGTACTTCACGGTGACCCGCACCCTGCGCGCACCCCGCGAACTGGTGTTCGAGACCCTCGTCAAGCCCGAGCACTTCGCGGTCTGGTTCGGCACCGCCGCCGTCGAGGTGCCGCACGAGACACTCACGATGGACGTGCGCCCCGGCGGCCAGTTCCGGGCCGTGATGCACCTGCCCGACGGCAACCGGATCGACTGGGCCGGCGAGTACAAGGTGGTCGAGCCGCCGTCGCACCTGGCGATGACCCTCACCGACCAGCCCGGCGACGATGCGGGGCTTCCCGTGCTCTTCGATCTCGAAGAGACCGACGACGGCACCGTGCTGACGATCCGGCAGGACCGCTCCGACTTCAGCGACGAGCAGGTCGCCGCCACGATCGCCGGCTACAACTCGTTCATCGACGACATCGAGCGCGTGCTGGAGCGCCTCCAGGCCTGACCCCGCGAGCACGTCACAGGGCGCCCGGGCGCCGCAGCGCGCTCATCGCGAGCACACTGCCCGCCCGAGCGCTCTGGTGCGCGTCCGCCCCGGCCAGCGCGGCCGTGATGTAGCCGGCGGCGAACGCGTCGCCCGCGCCGGTCGAGTCGAGCACGTCGGCGACACGGTCGACCGGCACCTCACGCGTCTCGCCGCCGACGGTCACGAGCACGGGAGCGGCGCCGCGCTTGACCACGTACGTCCCGGGGATCGCCAGCCCGAGGTCAGCTGCGACCCGTGACTCGTCTTCGTTGGCGAAGACGACGTCGGGGCGCAGCCGCCCGAGGATCCCGCGCAGCTCGTCGCCGCCGAGGTCGCGCAGCGTGGCGACGCTCGACAGGTCGAGGCTGATGACAGCGCCGGCGGCGGCCGCCCGCCCGGCGGCATCCATCACGGCAAGACGGGAACCGGGCACGGCCAAGCCGTACAGCGGCAGATGCACCCACGTCGCGCCGTCGAGCCACGTCGGGTCGATCGCGTCGAGTTCCGCGGCGGCACCGCGGTCGGTGATCATGGTGCGTTCGCCGACCGCGTCGACGAGCACCACGATCGAGCCGGTGCGCCCCGCACGCTGCACGCGCACGTCCACGCCCGCGGCCTCGAGCTCGCCCACGAGCGCCCCGGCGAGCGTGTCGTCCCCGACGCGGCCGATGAAGCGGGCTGGATGCCGCGACCCGGCCGCAACCGCCACGTTCGCGGCGCTGCCACCCCGAGTGAGCCGGATCTCGGCGGGGTTGTCCGTCCCGCGCTCGAGCGACGCGCTGCCCAGCACGATGAGGTCGGCGACCAGATCGCCGATGACCACGAGCATCAGCCGGCGTCCGCGAGCGCGACCGCGATCCGGGCGCCGAGGTCGACGTTGCCGCGATACACCTCGACATTGACGTCGAGGCTGCGTCCGGCCGTCTCGCGCTGGAAGAAGTCGAGCAGGAAGGGCGTGGTGTCGTGCCCCGCGATGCCCTGGACCTCCGCGGCCGCGAGCGCCTGACGCAGGACGCGGTCGTGTTCGACGGGATCGAGCTCGCGCTCGGCGGCGAGCGGGTTGGCGACGAGCAGCGTCGACGCGATCCCGAGGCCGTCGCGGGTGCGGGCGATGGCGGCGATCTCGGCGGGGGAGTCGACGGAGTACTCGATGTCGTGACCCGAGTCCGCGACGTAGAAGCCGGGGTAGTCGGTGGTGCGATACCCGACGACGGCGAGGCCCAGGGTCTCGAGGCGCTCCAGCGTCAACGGGATGTCGAGGATCGACTTCACCCCGGCGCTCACGACCACCAGCGGGAGGCCCGCCAGCGCGGGAAGATCGGCGGACTCATCGAAGGTCGAAGGGGCGCCGCGGTGGACGCCGCCGAGTCCGCCCGTCGAGAAGACCCGCACACCCGCACGCGCCGCGAGATAGGCCGTCGCCGCGACGGTCGTGCCCGCGCTGAGGCCCTTCACCGCCGCGACCGGCACGTCGCGCACACTGGCCTTGACCACACCGTCGGCCGTGCCGAGCCGCTCGATCTCGTCGGGCGTCAGGCCGACGGTCGGACGCCCGTCGATGAGGCCGATCGTCGCGGGCACCACCCCGAGCGCCCGCACGCGGGCCTCGGCTTCGAGAGCCACGTCCAGGTTGCGCGGCCTCGGCAGCCCGTGCGTGAAGATCGTGGACTCCAGCGCCAGCACGGGCTCGCCGGCGGCGAGAGCCGCCTGCACCTCGGGAGCGATGACGAGTGGGTCTGTCACGGCGCGTCCTTTCGCTTCGCGCAGGCCCTTCTGCGCGCGATCGTCGTCGGATCCGACACCGCCACAGTATCGACGCGCGGTTCAGCGACGCGGGCGACGCGGCGGGTCGATGCCCAGCCGGATGCGGGTGCGCTTGCGTTCGATGACGATGAAGGTCGCGCCGAGCGCCCACAGCGGCAGCTGCGTGAGGAACGCGAGGCGGAACGCGTCCAGCGTGTAGGTCGCCGGAGTGCCGGCGCCCTGCAGGTCCAGAGCGAGACCGATGAGCAGGATGGCGACGAGCGCGGCGAGGAACCCGCCGGCGTTCGTCACGCCCGTCGCGGTGCTGAGCCGGTGCGAAGGATTGTGGGTCCGCGCGTGGTCGAACGCGATCATGGACGCCGGTCCACCCGTCGCCAGTGCCACCGCGAGGGTGAGCAGCAGCCACAGCGGCGCCGGCCCCGGGTAAGCGATGACCGTGAGCCAGGCAAGCGCCTGCACCGCGACGGTCGGCAGCACGAGTGCGCGGGAGCGAAGGTGGGGGATCCGCTGCGACAGTCCGCCCATCACCGGGCCCAGCACCATCCCGACGACGACGTACAGCGACATGATCGACGCCGCTTCGGCGGTCGTGCGTCCCTCGCCTGCGGTGAGGAACGGCATTCCCCACAGCAGCACGAACGCCGTGCCCGCGAAGGGCGTGGTGAAGTGCGACCAGAAGGCGAGGCGTGTGCCCGGATGCGCCCAGGCGGCGCGGATTCCAGCGCCCGTGTCGACAGCCGAGGTCACGACCCGGATCGCCCCGGTGTCGGTGTCGACCGACACGTCCTCGGTCCGGTCCGGCGGATGGTTGCGGATCAGCAGGAACACGAGCACCGCGAACAGCAGGCCCAGCCCCGCGATGCTGCCGAAGGTGATGGTCCACGTCGTCGCATGCAGCAGCGCCGCCAGCGGAATGAGCGCGACGAGCTGACCGGTCTGGCCCACGATGCCGGTCAGCTGCACCATGATCGGCCCGCGCTGCGCGGGGAACCATGTCGCGATGAGACGAAGCACGCCGGGGAAGATCGCCGCGTCGCCGGCGCCCAGCAGCGTCCGGGCGAGGATCGCCACCCCGACACTGGGAGAGATGGCCATCGTCAGCTGCCCGACGGCCATGAGCAGCATGCCGACCGTCATGATCGGACGCGCGCCATAGCGGTCCAGCAGCACGCCGATCGGGATCTGCATGCCGCCGTAGACCGCGAGCTGCACCACGGCGAACATCGACAGCGTCGCCGCATCGGCGTCGAACCGGGCCGCCGCGTCGACGCCCACGGCGCTGAGCGAGGAGCGGTTCGTGATCGCGAGCACGTACGCCGCGACACCGACGCTCCAGATCGCCCAGGCACGCACCCCCGGCCCCGTCATCGCGGGACGAGACAGGCTGGGCACCGTTCCAGCGTAGTCATCGCCGACGGCTCGGCCGCCGGCATCCACTTTGTCAAGCCCCTGCACCGCGGCGGGCGGATCGGCCAGCGTGGTACCCGGGACAACCCCGTCCCCCCGGCCCGGGGAGGGCTGAGGAGCACTCCGGAAAGGAGCTTCACATGAGCATCGGAGCAGGAATCGTACTGTTCGCGATCGGAGCCATCCTGACGTTCGCGCTGAACGTCCAGGTGGACTGGGTCGACCTCGACATGATCGGCTACATCCTCATGGGGGCCGGCGTCGTGATCTTCCTGGTCGGCATCGTGCTGATGATGCGCCGCCGCCGTTCGGACGTCGTCACGAGCACGTCGGTCGACCCTGCCGCGGATGCACAGGTGACGCGTCGCACCACGCGCACTCCGGACGACACCGCCGGCCTCTGACGAGACAGTCGTGGAGCGGGTGCGCGGGGGTGCCCGCTCCACTCGGGCCGCTCGCGGCGGTGCTCAGCCGGCCGCGGGCGTGCGAAGGGCCTCGACGCCCCGCAGCTCCACCGGTGCCCCCAGCAGCGCCTCGTGCGCGGCGCGCTGCGTCTGCCACCGCTCACGCGACATGACGTAGCGGTTGTGGAGCGCGGCCACACCCTCGCGGGCCGACAGATACGCTCCGTCGGGTTCGTACCCGAGGCGCCGAGACACCCCGTTGGAGGCGGGGTTGTCGGCGAACGCGCCCGACCGCGCCTCCTGCGCACCGAAACCCTCGAACGCCAGCTGCAGCACGAGCGCCCGCATGCGGGTGCCGAGTCCCTGCCCTTGATGCTCCAGCCCGAGCCATGAGCCGGTCTGCACGGCGCGCAGCACCGTCCAGTCCTTGGCCGTCATGCTCTGGATGCCCACCGGCACGCCGCGGTGCAGCACCGCGAGTTCGAGGCGGAACGTCTCCGGCGATACGTGCCCGCGGCTCTCCCACTGGTACAGCAGCACGCTGCGGGCGACCTCGTCCGCGGTACCGCGCGTCCACGGATGGTCGAACGGCATGGCGTCGGGATGATGGATGCCGCGCCCGGCCAGTTCCGCCAGCTCGACGACCAGCTCGTCGTCGATCCAGCGGAGTTCCAGATCACCTGCCCGCGCGCGGATGGCAGAGGCGGGCCAGAGACGGGCGAGGGTGTCGGGGTGCGGCATTCCGGAAGTCTGCCAGAAGACTAGAGTGGGCGGGTGCCCATTAGGAGTGGGCACCCGCCCACTAGAAAGGTCGATGCGATGCCGACCGGTCGCGCCCTCGAAGACCCCCGCACCGTGCTGCTCGACGCGGGCCGCAGGCTGCTGGCGACCGAGGGGGCGAGCGCGGTGACCAGCCGATCCGTCACGATCGCCTCAGGGGTGGCGAAAGGCGTGCTGCACCGGCACTTCGAGGATTTCGATGCGTACCTCGCCACCCTCGTCGCCGAGGACGCGGTGCGGATCCGTGCGATCGAGCCCCGCGCCGCGGGCTCCGCTGCTGCGGCGGTCGCGGACGTGATCGAGCAGATCTTCACCCGGACGACTCTCGCGCTGATCGCCCTCGTCATCAGCCGCGACGAGGTGCGGCGTCGTGCACGGGCAGACGGCGCCTTCGGGATCCCACTGCTGATGGATGCCACCGCCGTCGTCATCGACGTGCTGGGTGCCGGGCGCGAGGTGGGGTGGATCCGCCAGGACGCCGACGTGCCCGCGCTTTCGCTCGCGCTCGTCGGCGGTGCGCATCTGCTGTACGCGGGCGAGCTGGGGGCGTTCCCGGAGCGCTCCGCCGTGCACGAGGTCGCCGAGTCCCTCCTCGCCGGATCGCTCTGAGTCCCGGGTCTGCCAGACTGCTGGACGTGAGCGCCGCCGCCGTCCTGCAGACCATCGTCACCGAGATCGACGCGCTGGGACTGGCCGCGTACGGCATCCACGTGCGCGTCGACGAGGACGAAGCACAGCACCGGTGGCGCAGCGACGACCGCGTCAACATCTACTCGGCCTCGAAAGGCGTCTGCGCACTGGCCGTCGGGATGGCCGTTGACGACGGCATCCTCTCGCTCGATTCCACCGTCGACGATCTGCTGCCGGCCTTCGAGCTCGGTGACGGCGTCGATCGTGTCACGATGAGGCAGCTGCTGACCATGACGAGCGGCATCGATTTCGAGTGGTTCGGCGACCAGCCCGCACCCTGGCCCGACCTCGCGCAGGAGATGCTGCGGCGGCCCTCGGTGGGCGCCGGCACGACGTTCCAGTACAGCGACGCGAGCACGTACACCGCGATGCGGCTGCTCGGGAGCGTCGTCGGCGATGTGCGCGACTGGCTCATGCCTCGGCTGTTCGACCCGCTCGGCATCCACAATCCGCAGTGGCATCGCTGTCCGCAGGGATGGATCATCGGCGGCAGCGGACTGCAGCTGCGCACCGAGGAGCTCGCTCGCATCGGCCGGGTGCTGCGCGACCGTGGCCGCTGGGGATCGTCGCAGCTCGTCAGCGCGGACTGGGTCGACCACATGCACGCGGACTGGGTCACCACGCCGTACGGCGGCTCCTCCTCGCACTACGGACTCGCGGTCTGGGAGGGCCCCGGCAAGACATGGCGCCTGGACGGCAAGTACGGGCAGTACGTCGTGATCGACGACGCCGGCACGTCGGTGGTGACGATCACCGCCCACGAGGAGTCCCGCGACCATCTGCTGGCCTCGATCGCCGCGGCCGCGATCACCCGTTGAGCGGCGCGACTATCGTTCGACGTACGCCGCGATGCCGTCGAGGATGCGATCCAACCCGAACTCGAACCCGTCGAGCGGGGGCTCGTCAGCGAGGAACATCGGCTCCTGCATGACGTCCGCGACCGCATCGAGGCGGCGGGCACGCAGCTGCGCATCGAGGAACTCGCGCACCGCGCCCACTGCGCGCTGTTGATCCGGGTTCGCGCGCTGCAGCTCGGCCGGAGTAGGCGCATTGCGACGCAGATCCGCGCCGTATCGGGCGTGGCTGTCGAGCAGGTATGCGCAGTTGAGCATCTGCTGCGCACCCATTCCGGTCGGCGAGAGCGCGCCGATCAGCACCTCCAGCCAGGCCGCGTTGTGCGGGGTGAGCGGGACGGTCCGCGGCACATCCAGCAGCCACGGCCGTGCCACGAACTGCTCGAACAGCCGCCGCGCCCACGTCGCCGCGGCCGGGCGCCAGTCGTCACCCGGGAGCGTCGGCGGGTCGCCCCACGCGCGGTCGGCGACGAGCACGAGCAGCTCGTCCTTCGAGCTCACGTAGCGGTAGAGCGCGTTCGTGCTCACCCCGATCCGCGCCGCGACACGGGGGAGGGATGCCGCAGCGATGCCTTCCTCGTCCGCCAGGACCGTCGCCGCTTCGACCACCTCGTCGACGGTGTGCGCCGGCTTCGGCCCACGGCGCCCTTCGGTCTCGACGACGCCCCACGCCGCGGCAAGGCCGGGCGGGAGCGCGGCGAGGTCAGCGCCCCGCGGGGGGCTGGGGGTGGCGGGCGTCATGCGCGGCATCCTCTCGACGTCTTCGAAACAAATAGTAGACGGCTTACACAGTTAAGGCTACTGTGCATGCCATGAACACTTCATTGCTTACACAGAACTCGTCCGCGACCCCCGAACCCGCTCGCGTGACTCGCACCACCCGCCGCTGGATCGGCGCGGCGGCCGTCGTCGGCGGCTTCCTGCCGCTCATCGAGATTCCGCTGTACTTCGCGACGCCGGCCTGCGACGTGAACGTCTGCGGCCCCGAGACGGGGGCCCTGATGCCGGATTGGCTGATCCTCACCCGCACCGTGTTCAGCTTCGTGGCGCTGATCTCGCTCCTCGTCTTCATGAGCGGGGTGAGACACCTGGTCGCGCGCACAGACAGCAGGTACGAATGGTTCGGCACCGTCGCGGGCACCGTCGGCGCCGCGTGGACGATCGTCGACCTGGTCGCGAAGGGCCTCGAGGGCAGCACCGCGATCCGGGAATCCGAATGGATCGACCCGACGCGCATCGTGCCGACCTATCTGCTCTACGGCTCCATCACGCATCTGCTGCTGATGGTGTTCGGCATCGCGTTCGGCTACGTCGTGCTGCGCACCGGGATGCTGCGCCGCTGGGTCGCCTGGACCGCGTTCGGGGTGGCCGTGCTGCAGCTGCTGCTCGTGCCGTCGATGTTCTTCGGCTTCAACTCGTACGACTTCTACGCCGCGAACGGCTGGGGATCGGTGGCGACCTTCAACGGACTGACCGTGCTGTGGCTGGCGTTCGTCGGCATCGCGATCCTGCGCAACAAGCAGCTCGACGAGTCCTGATCACACACGGGGCGATCCCGGTCGGCATGCCGGCCGGGATCGCCACCCTGCTGAGGCACGTGAGCCTCGTCCGCCGAGGATTCAGCTGCCGCCGGCATCCCGCCCCAAATCGATGGCCGAGATGATCGTGGCCGTGCTGCCCGTCATGACGGCGATCGCGAGGAAGCGCAACTGCGCGGTCATGCCGGGTGACGTCACCACCCCCGGGACGTGTGTCACGTGCGGGCGGTAGCCCTCGCGCCAGTACTCGGGGGTCTCCGCGCCGAAGCCGGCGAGCGCTTCGAGCGCCACGGCCAATCGCTCGTGCAGGGCGATGATCTGGGCCGACTCGACGAGCTGGACCGCGATGTCGTGGCGGGGTCCGAACCACGCCTGCTCTGCGAAACGGAGTCGCAGCGGCGGCTCGTCGACGCAGCAGTCCGCGACCGCACGGGTCACCGTTTCGGGCCCGCCGTCCACGACGAAGTTCGAGGCGAGCGTGACGTGCGCCGGCCACGCACGGCGGCTGATCATCGCAGCTACGCTGAGCGGTTCGGGCAGCGCGACCACCACATACAGCTCTCGAGCCGCATCGGCAGGCACGCGTCCAGCTTGGCAGAGCGTCAGAGCGTCGTGGCCACCCAGCGCGCCTCGTCCGCGATGAGGTCGATGCCGCGCCCCACGGGTCGGTACCCCAGCCGCCGCGCAGCGGTGGTGTCGAGCACGATCGGGTTGGGCGCGGCCCACGGGTGCGCTCCACGGTCCTCGTCACCCGGCAGCAGCTCGATGCGGCCTCGCCACTCGAGTGCATCGCCGATGGCGCGCACGATCTCAGCCGCGGACGGGGCATCCGGGTCGGCACTGTTCAGCACACGCGCGGCGGGTGACCCCGCCACGGTCTCGATGAGCGCCGCGGTGTTGTCGGCCGCCGTGAGGTGATCGATGGATGCTCCCCGCCGGGCGAGCGGGATCGCCTCGTCGCCGCGCACCATCCGCTCGACGAACATCCGCGTGCGCGCATTGCGAGCCCATCTGCCGTGCACCTTCGAGGGCCGGATCACGGTGACCGGCAGCCCGCTGTCGAGCAGCACCCGCTCCACGGCGACCTTGCACGGCGCGTAGCCCTCGCGCGTATACGGGTCGACGTCGTCGCCCGCGGGCGGAAGCGTCGGATGGGATTCAGCGAGCGGAACGGGGAATCGCGGAGGGGCATCGCCGTTGATGTGATGTCCCTCGGCATCGACATACACAGCGCGGGACGAGATCACGACGGGGGAGCCCACCGCGCCCAGCGCCGGAACGAGGGCTCGGGCCTGCGCGGCACGATACGCGAGCAGGTCGACGAGCAGATCGGCGCCGGAGCCGATGAGGCGCTCGATCGCCGATGTGTCGTCACGGTCGATCTCGTGGAACCGCACTCCCGCATCGCGAAGCTGCTGCGGCATGAGTTCGGGGGAGCGCCCCGTCACATCGACGGCCCAACCAGCTCGCGCCAGCCGTGACGCCGCCGCCCCGCCGATCGCACCAGTCCCGCCGAGGATCACCGCACGCATCCGTCTATTCTGGCTCGGAACGCAACCCACGACCGCCACGGGAAGGAGTGCCGATGGGCACAGTCCGTCGTATCGCCCTCAGCATGACCGCCCCGACGGTGCTCGCTCTGTGCACGGCGTGCTCGGCGAGTGTCGCGCCGCCGCCGGAGGCCGTCGGAGACGATTACCCGGGCACCTGCATGCCACCCGAGCTGTCGTGGCCGTCAGACTTCCTGGAGTCGTTGCCGGGCGAGTCCGCCGCGGTAGGCGGAAGCGTCGTCGGTCTGCGACTCGAGTACGTCGACTCCGAATGGATGTGGCGCATCCGGAGCGCGGACACCAGGGAGGACGCGTTCGGCGAGCGCGTCGACGATCCGAGCTTCGGGAGGGAGTCGCTCGTCGATGTCCGGACGCTCGAGATCCTGAGCACGCAAGAGACCGAGCTCACCGACGCCGAGCAGCAGCCGACCGGCAGCAGCGCGGTCGGCGCGGCCATGTCTTCGGGCGAGCAGTGGCCGAGTCCGCTCATCGTCGAGATGACGCGCGTGATGGAGGACGGCACCCCGAAATGGCGCATCACCACCTGCGACACCGCGACCAATGAGCAGTCCGTGATGACGCTGGACTGAGGCTCGCCCGGTGTCCCACCGGGTCAGAACGGCGGGGTGTCGCCCAGCACGGGGCGGCTGTCGAGCAGTCGGCGAACACGGTCCGTCAACCCCGCGAAGGGATGCCGGGTGTGATGCCCGTCCGGAAACCGCACCTCGATGCTGCCATCGTCGCGACGGTGATGTCGGAGCAGCGTGGTGTCCTTGAGGGCATGGTCAGGGGCGCACAGCGGGTCGAGATTTCCGATGTCGGTCTCGCCTCGGCCAGGGCCGTGGAACGCGCAGTGGTGGTCGATATCGGAGTCGATCGCCAGTCGTTCGCACCCGTCGCGGGCGCACGTCCCATGAACCAGGGCAAGCCACTCGCGCTGTGCGCGCGTCGCCTTCCGAGCGCGGCGGTCCATGTCGAGGACCACGCCGGTCACGGGATCGGTGATCACCCGGGTGAACGCGCCTGCGTCCAGGAGCAGTTGCCGGGCGGTCGCGTCGTCGATCGGCCCGATGCCGGGTATCAGGCACTCTGCGTTCAGATCGAGGCCGGCAGCGCCGAAGATCTGCGTGCGAACGCTCGCGCCGGCCTCGGGCGCGAGCCGATCCAGCGGAACCGTGACCAGCACCTTCACTTTCGCTGTCGACACCTCGCCGCCACTGAGCAGATCGGCGAACAGATCCGCACGGATCTGCGCGTCCGTGCGCCCGTCGCGCTGCTCGACGGTCATCCCCTTCGCTGACCGCGTCAGCCCTCGATCGATGGCGTGCGCGCGTTCCGTCGTGACCAATCCGTACCCATGACATGCCGTCCGCGACGTGTTCGACGTACGTCCGGCGACGGACGAAAGCCTCGGCATGCCGCTGCGTCCGAGTCCGGCCCGTCAGACGATCGGCGAGGACCCGAGCCTGACGCCTCGTGCCCGCGACCGTGGCTGAGACCACCACCTCGCGCATCGCCTCGTCGAACACATCCAGCAGATCAGCATCACCGTCGAACGCCGTCACCTGGGCGACCGCAGCTCGCACATGTGCGAGTGTCACGATCCCGTCCCGCGCGGCACCCCATACCCAGGGGAGCACGTCGCGCGCCTGCTGCGCCAACGCCGCCGAGGAACGCACCTCGGTCTCCGTCAACCGCAGCCTCGAGGATGCCTCCAGCACGGCGCACCGTTCGGCGAGTGCCGCATCGCCGCCCATCGGCGGGACGCCGCCGGACAGCCTCGGATCGAAATCCGGATTCACATAAAGGTCCGGATGCGCACGCGCGAACTCCAGGACCTCCGCGAGGTGCTCGCACTGACGCGCGGCACGTCTGTTCGTCTCGAACTGGGCGGCCTCGGCATCCATGAAAAGCTCACCCAGCACGAACGCATGGTCCACTCGCTCAACGACCGGCGAGAGGGAGGGCTCCATTGGCCCAGTTTAGTAGCTTTATTCGGCGATTGCCAGGTTTTCCGTTGATTTTCCCGTCGTAACCTGACATCTGTCGCCGCCCGGATCGTCACGACTGTCGAGACTTTGTTTCACAACGCGAAGACCTGTCGAGACCGGGGATGAGGTCATATTCTCGTGGGTGGAGGTCGAGAATGGCGACGATCGAAGATGTGCGAGCGCTGGGATCCAGCCTCGAACGCTCATACGAAGTCGTCGTGCGCGGCAGACTGAAGTTCCGTGTCGCACAGCTGGTCTACGTCGCCTTCTCGCGTGACGAGCGCACCATGGAGTTCGCGTTCCCGAAAGAGATGCGTGACGGGCTCATCGGGGGCCAACCCGACAAGTTCCGGCTACCGTCACCGTCCGATCTGCGGTTCCACTGGGTGAGTTCGGATCTCGCCGCGCTCGATCCCGCGGAAGCCCGCGAGTTCGTCGTGGACGCATGGCGCATGGTCGTGCCCCAGAAGGTGTCACGGGCCTACGATCTGGCCCATCCGAACGGCCCAGGCTGAGATACCCCGGACACCCGTCGCGGGTCAGTGCGAGGCATCCACTCGTCCGCGGGATCCGTCGAGTGCGATCCAGTACCGCTCGAAGATGCCGTGCGTGTTCTCCAGCACACCGCCCGCCGACAGGATGGTCCGCCGAGACAGGGAGTTGTCCGTCTCGCAGACCAGCAGGATCCGCGTGATTCCGCGCCGTCGAGCCTCTTCCAGGCAGAGCTCCAGCGCTGCGGTCGCAACGCCGCGGCCGCGCGCCGAGGGGCGCACGGCGTACCCGATGTGCCCGCCCTCCGCCAGGAGCAGGTCGTTGAGCTCGTGGCGAAGGTGGATCGAGCCGAGGACTTCCGAGGGATCCGCGTCATCGATGATCCACCAGACGGTGGCGGGCACGAAACCGTCCTGGCCTTCCGACCGCTGGAGGACCTCGCGCCGCAGCCACTGATCGAAGACGTCGGACGTCCGCAGATCGGCGTCGTCGAATCCGAACGTGGAGAAGCCGTGCAGCACCGCGCCGTCGAACTCGTCCATCGCCGCAACCCATGAGTTCCAACGGGAGCGATCGGGGAGCACGAGCGAGATCATGCAGACAGTGTACGAAGCCGCGGCGATGCCGGGGGAGCGGGACCCTAGGCTGTCGATCATGCCTGCCTCGCCGTACCTCACGTCACTTCGAGAGCGAGTCGGCCACGACCTGCTGCTTCTTCCGGCCGTGTCCGCAGTGATCCGCGATGATCGAGGGCGGGTTCTGCTGGCGCGGTCCCACGGCGATGAGCAATGGGCTCTCATCGGCGGAGGTCTGGAGCCGGGGGAGGAGCCGGCCACCGCGATCGTCCGTGAGATCCGCGAAGAACTCGGCGTCGATGCGACGGTCGACCGGATCATCGGCGTCTACGGCGGCGAGAGGATGTTCATCACCTACCCGAACGGCGATCGGTGCGCATACGTCACAGCCGCCTACGAGTGCCGCCTCGGGTCGGACTCGTTCACGCTCGAAGAAGACGAGCTGGCCGACGTCGCGTGGTTCATGCGAGAAGACCTTCGGAGCCTGGCCGCACAGCCCTATGTCGTCCCGATCCTGACGGATGCCGGCCTGTACGACTGACGCATCGATGCGTCACGGGGGCGGTGCCGCCGTGATGCCGGTTCAGTGCTTCGGAGGAGCATTCACCCGTTCGCTGCCGGCTCGAAGCACGTCCTGACGTCCATGCCGCTCTCTTCGACCTGCGCCAGGACCGCGTCGGCATCCTTGCCCGGCTCGATGCCCATGTCGGTCAGGCACTCGCGGTATCTGATGAATGTCTCAGACTCGTACGAATGGGCGACCTGCCACCTGAAGTCGATCGGCGCGAAGTCGACGTAGCACTCGTCGTACACCGGCATCTCCCACGCCAGGACGGAGAACTCGTACACACCACCGACGACCCGCTCGGCGGCGAGCGAGGCGCCACCTTCTTTCATGCAGGCTTTGAGCTTCGCGTAGGCGTCGTCGTACACCTGCTGAGTGACGACGGTCACACCGTCGGGCAGGGGACCTGCTTCAGGGTTCGCAGGTGACCCACCGAACGCGGACAGCCCGCCGACCGTCACCAGACCGGCCGCGACGACGATTGCGCCTGCGATGATCGTTCGCTTCTTCATGCCTGGCTCCTCAGGAACTCACTGAACCGATCTCGACGCGGTTGTCAGGGCCGGCCACGCGAACACACGGGAAAGAACGAGATCACGAGTCATTTCAGCGGAAGACGCCCAGCGCCACAAGCCCCAGCGGTGGCTCACGCGCGAGCGAGATCGAGGGGAGCGTCGAAACCGCACCGACTGAGTCAGCTCCACGCGATCTGACATAATGTGTATTATCGGCGATCCTTCGCAGGTGGCCGAGACCTCGCCACCAGCCCCTCTCGACCTTCAACCACTCCAGAAGGGGTTGCCGCCGGCATCCACTCGCTCGCGAGAACCCCGCCGAGGGTGCGCGACGCGCCCGATGACCCAGTTGTCATCTCACGCAAGCCACCGCAAGACTTCACGCAATCTCACGCAAGACTCGAACGGCGCGCGCAGGTCCTCTCAGACCACCCACGCACCATCGCGCATCAGCACGCGACCGGACAGCTCGTTCGACTCACGCCAGGCCTGGATGCGCGTGGGCCGCAGCACCAGGAAGACGTAGCCGCTGAGGCCGCGCGGATCCCAGTCGGCCTGAGCCGCGTAGGCCTCGCCGAGCGCCGCATCCTCATCGACGCCCGCAGAGCGGTCCAGCGACACATCCAGCACGGCGACATCGCGTGTCGGGCCCACGGCGAGACGCGCGACGCCCGAACGCAGCAGATTGCGTGCCGTGATGGATGCCGCATCCAGCGCGATCACGGCGCGCTCGTCGATCCACGCCAGCGACAGCGGCACGAGATGGGGCACGGCATCCGGCGATGCCGTCGCCACCCAGACGTCGGCGGCCGGCGCCGTGAGCGCCCGAATCAAGTCGGCCTTGCGTGTGGCTCGATCACGTGGTTCCGGCATCCGACTCCCCTGTCTGTTCACCACGGGCCTGTCTGTTCACCACGGGCCTGTCTTCTCAGCGAGACAGTCTGTCAGACCCCGACACACGATTCCCGCCTAGAGAACGATTTCTCTAGGCTCGACTCATGCTGGAATCGCTCACCGGATTCGTCGTGGTGGGCGTGGCGATCCTGGTGGGATGGATCCTGGGCCGGATCGACCTGCTCGGCGAGCACGCCAAGCCCGTGCTGGCGCGCCTCACCTTCTTCGTGCTGTCGCCGTTCCTGCTGTTCACCGTGCTGTCGCAGGCCGACGTCCACACGCTGTTCTCGTCGCTCCTGCCGGTCTCTGCGATCGCGGCGGTCGCGGTGATCCTCGTCTACGCGCTCATCGCACGCTTCGCGTTCCGCCGCTCGGTCGGCGAGACCGTCATCGGCGCGCTCAGCGCCGGGCAGGTCAACTCCAACAACATCGGCATCCCGCTGTCGCTGTATCTGCTCGGCAGCGCGGCCTATCCGGCGCCGGTGATCCTCATGCAGCTGCTGGTCTTCACGCCCATCACGATGGCGATCCTGGATGCCGTCACCACTGCCCGCACGTCGCTCTGGCGCTCTGTGGCACGCGTCGCGACGAATCCGATCGTGCTCGGATCGGCACTGGGGACGCTCGTCTCGGTGCTCGGCATCGAGCTGCCTCCCATCGTGCTCGAGCCGGCGCTGCTCATCGCGAACGCCTGCGTGCCGGTGCTGCTCATCGCGTACGGCATCTCGCTGCACGGTCAGCGCGTGCTCGGTCCGTCCGGCCGACGCCGCGACATCGTCCTCGCGACGGCGCTCAAGCTGATCGCGATGCCGGTCGTCGCGTGGGCGGCGGCCGAGTTCGTCTTCGGCCTGAGCGCGCACGATGTCCTCGTCGTGACCGTGCTCGCGGCGCTGCCGACGGCGCAGAACGTCTTCAACTACTCGCAGCGCTACGACATCGGCGAGACGATCTCGCGCGACACCGTGTTCCTCACGACGATCGGCTGCGTGCCGGTGCTGATCCTCGTGACGCTGCTGCTGGGCTGACTCCCCCGCGACGGATCACTCCCGCACGATCTCGTGCAGCGTCCCCAGGATCAGCCGCGTCCTCGACTCGTCGCTCAGCACCGTGAAGAGCGTGTGCGTGCACGAGCGGCAGCGCACGATCGCGGCCGCCTCATCGAGCTCGACCACGGCCTCGGCGAACGGCGCCGCCGAGCCGCAGCCGCCGCACACGCCGACGACCGCGGTGACGTCCGCGCCGAACACATCCCACAGCATCCCTGCGACGGCGTTGCCGTCCACTGTGCTGGTCGCGTTCTCAGCCCGCATCACGCACCTCCGAAGCGTTCCGTCTTGATCCGTGCCGGCGGATGCCCGAGGCCGACCAGCGCATCGGCGACATGCTCCACGAACCCGGTCGGTCCGCACACGTAGACGATCGGCTCCCGATCCGGCGGCCACACGGCGGCGCGCAGCGCGTCGTCGTCGAGGCGCCCGACCGGCGCCGTCCACCCTTCCGGAGCGGTGCGCGTGTAGCGCCAGGTGACCGCCACTCCCCCGTCACCGCCCGCACGTTCCAGCTCATCGCGATATATCGCGTCTGTCGGTGTACGCACCGAGTAGAGCAGGCGAGTGGATGCCGCAGCCCCGGCATCCACCATCGCCCGGGTGATCGCGACCAGCGGGACGATCCCCGACCCGCCCGCGATCAGCTGCACCGGCTCCGCTCCCCCGACCCGCCAGACGAAGTAGCCGCCGAGGGGGCCCTTGACCTCGAGCTCGTCACCCGGCCGCACATCGCGGACGAGGTACGGCGACACCTCGCCGTCCGGGATCTCGTCGACCGCGAGCTCGATCGTCTCGGACGCACCGTACGACCCGAGCGAGTACGACCGCACGGCCTGATAGCCGTCCTCGGCCGTCAGCCGGACGTCCACATGCTGACCGGCGTCATTGCCCGCCCACCCCGGCACCTCGATGCGAAGCACACGCGCCGACGGCGTGACGTCGGCGACGTCGACGACCTTCGCGGCGCGCCAGCCGCCGACCGTCACCAATATCGCTCCTCGGTCCACGGATCGCCGTGCATGTTGTAGCCGTTCTGCTCCCAGAATCCCGGCTCGTCCTCGTCCATGAGGGTGAGGCCGCGCACCCACTTGGCGCTCTTCCAGAAGTAGAGGTGCGGCACCAGCAGCCGCGCGGGACCGCCGTGCTCGGGATCGAGCGGCTCGCCGTCGAACTCGAAGGCCACCCACGCCCGGCCGTCACGCAGCTCATCGAGCGGCACATTGGTCGTGTAGCCGCCGTACGAGTGCGCCATGGCGTACGAGGCCTCCGTCTCGACGCCCTCCAGCAGCGTATCCAGCGACACTCCGCGCCAGGACGTGCCGAGCTTCGACCACCGCGTGACGCAGTGGATGTCGGTGTCGATGTCCTCGACCGGCAGGGCGAGGAACTCGTCCCAGGTCCACGACACATCTGCACCCGCCTCCGACCGGATCCCGAAGCGCCACGCATCGGTGTCGATGCGCGGCGTCGGACCGGCGGACAGCACCGGGAAATCCTCGGTCAGATACTGCCCCGGCGGCAGGTGCGGATCACTGTCACGGCGCCGCGCGCCGAATCCTCTGGAGATGACGGCCATGACGTTGTTCTACACCCCGCGGCCGGTCGTCGCACCGATGTTCGACATGGGGTCTAAGCTTTACCCGCATTCCATTCAGGAAACACTCAGAAAGGCACCTCTCATGTCCACCGCATCCGAGGCCGAGAAGTCGGCCGTCAACGGAATCCGCACCGCGCTCGGCATCGGCGGCGTCCTCGCGCTCATCGTCGGCATCTTGATCCTGGTCTGGCCGGGCAAGACGTTCGCCGTCGTCACCGCCATCATCGCGATCTACGCCATCGCCGCGGGACTCGTCTACGCCGGTCTCGGCATCTTCTCCAAGACCAAGGGCGGATGGGCGCGCGTCGGCCACATCCTCCTCGGCGTGCTGTTCATCATCGCCGGTGTCGTGGCGCTGTTCAACCTCACCGCCTCGAGCGCGTACCTGCTGCTGTTCATCGGCATCCTCGTCGGCATCATGTGGATCGTCGAGGGCATCGTCGCGCTCTCGACGCTCGGTGACGCCGCGTCGAAGGGCTGGTCGATCTTCTTCGCCATCCTGAGCATCATCGCCGGAATCATCGTGCTGTTCTCGCCGGTCTGGGGCACGATCGTGCTCTGGTGGATCCTGGGCATCTCGCTCATCGTCCTCGGCATCATCAACATCGTTCGCGCCTTCACCTTCAAGGGCGACCTCTGATCCGAGGCTGAACGACAGAAGACCCCGGGAGCTCGTGCTCCCGGGGTCTTCTCGTCGTGGAGTCAGTCGACAGGCAGGTGCCGGGCCCACCAATCGAGCACGGCATCGAAGCGCTCGACGCGGTGGCGCGGCTGGCCCGAACGGGTCAGCTCATGGTTCTCGCCCGGGAACACCAGCATCTCGGCCTCGGTGCCCTGGCGCTTGAGGGCTGAGTAGTAGCGCGTCGCCTGCTCGAGCGGGCACCGGAAGTCCAGCTCGGAGTGCATCACCAGCGTGGGAGTGGTCACCTGGCCCACGACGGCCATCGGGCTCTGCCGCGCGATGTCGTCCGGCGACACCCCGACGTACTCATCACCGAAGAACGAGCCGATGTCACTGGTGCCCTGGAAGGACACCGGCTCCAGGAAGCCGCGCTCCACGATCGCGCCGGCGAAACGGTGGTCGTGCGCGATCACCCAGGCCGTCAGGTAGCCGCCGTACGAGCCGCCCTGCACGCCGACGCGGCTGCCGTCCAGACGCTCGTCGGACGCGATGGCGCCCTCGAAGAAGTCGATGACGTCGGCGAAGTCCACGGTGCCCATCTGCTGGCGGATGCTCCGGCCGTGGGCCGGGCCGTACCCCGCCGAACCGCGCGGGTTCGAGTAGACGACCGCGTAGCCGGCGTCGACGAGCACCTGCGTCTCGTCGAACAGATGCACGCCGTACGACGCGAAGGGTCCGCCGTGGATCTGCAGGATGACCGGGAACGGCCCCTCGCCCTCGGGCGTCGCGACCCAGCCGTGCACCGGGTATCCGTCGCGGCCGGTCACGGTGAGCTCGCGCGGAAGCGAGATCCCGGATGCCGCGGCCGCCGCTCCGAAGTCGGTGAGGGTATGCACGACGCCGCCGTCGACGAGCACCAGCTCGCCGAACGAGTCGGGGCGCGCCACCGCCGCCACGACGCGGTCGCCGGCGGCGGCGTGACCGCCGACCTCGAGATCGCCGCCGAGCACCTCGGTGATGGCGCCGTCGCGTGCCACGCGCAGCAGGCGGACGCGACCCCGCGTCGCGTCGTGCACATAGAAGTCGTCGCCTTCCGCGGTGAGGTGTCCCTCGCCGAGGTAGACCTCGTCGACGTCCGTGAGTCGGCGCGGCCCCTCGGATCCGAGCAGCCACAGTCCGACGCCCGGGGCGATGAAGTCGCGACCGTCGCCGACCTCGTGACCCAGTACCGCCACCGCGCCGTCGTCCGCGACGGCGATGTCGAACACCGACAGCCCCGCGTCGACGCCGAGCACGTCGCGCTCGCCCGAGCCGTCCACGGCGATCGCGACGATCCGGGTCCGCAGGTCGCGCACGGCCGGCTCGATCTCGTCCGTCGACGTGAGCACCTCGCGTCCGTCCGACGTGAACGCGAGCCCGGCGTGCGAGGTCGTGCCCTCGGTCAGCTGCCGCGCCTCGGCGGCCACGACGGTCTTCTTAGGCGCCGGGGCGTCATCGTCGCGCACCGCGGCCGCCGGCTCGTAGAACGGCTCGGCCGCCACGTCGGGAGCGGCGATCACGAAGACGTGCGACGGACGGTCGCCGATGTAGCCCAGTCCGTTGGCATGCCAGCGGATGCCGGTGATGTGCCGCGGCGATTCGGCCGCGGCATCCAATCCTTCGACGCTGCCGTAGCGCCCCTTCTCGGGGACGCGCGCGAGGAACGCGATCGACGCGCCGTCGGGTGACCATGCATAGTCCTCGACGCCGAGGACAGCCTCGGTCGCCTGGACCGGCTCGCCGCCGGCCGCGGGGATCACGTGCACCTGCGGCTTGCCCTTCGCGTCGCCGCGCACGAACGCCAGGCGCGTGCCGTCCGGCGACAGGCGCGGTGCGCCGTCGGCGGTGCCGCGCGTGAGGCGTCGAGGCGTGCCGCCGGGAAGGTCCACGCGCCACACCTGGCCGACGCCGCGGTTGGCGGCGATGTCGGGGCGCGAGGTCGCGAACACCGCGAACGACCCGTCCGGGGCGATGTCGGGCCGCGAGACGGAGATCAGCGTCTCGATGTCAGTGGCGCGCATCGGTCACTCCGCTCCGAACGACGACACGTCGCCGATCAGGCGCGTGTTGCCGGCCGGGACCGGCTCATACGCCGCGGCGGCCACCTCTGCGGCGAACTCCGACACGTTGTAGAGCTTGCCCGCGTCCTCGCGCCGGGCGGCGATCGCACCCGGATTCGCGCGCTCGAGCAGCGTCGCGGTGATCGTGCCCTCGATCATGTCGCCCGAGACGACCACGAACTCGACGCCGATCTCGGACAGCCCCGGGATGCGCTCGCGGAGCGCGTCCTCCCCCGCGCGCTTGGACAGCGCGACCGGCTCGTACTCGGGCATGGTCGGGGTGGTGCGGATGAAGTGGGCCTGGTGGCTCGTGACGAACACGACGCGCGACCCCTCGCCGAGCAGCGGCAGCGCCGTCTCGAGGACGTTCACCTGCGCGTCGCGGTTGAGCTTGAGTGCGTAGTCCTCCGCCATGCCGGACTCCATGCCGCCGGACGCGTTGAGCACCAGGATGTCGAGCCCGCCGAACGTGTCCTTCACCTGGTCGAACATCTCCTGCACGGATGCCGGGTCGGTGAGGTCCGCGCCCACGACGAGCGTCTGCACGCCGAGCTCGCGCAGTTCGCCGGCGAGCTTCTCGGCGCGCGGCGCCTTGTTGCGGTAGTTGATGACGACGTTCGCACCGGCCTCGGCGAGGTACCGCGCCGTGTCGGCGCCGATGCCACGTGACGAGCCGGTCACGAGGGCGGTCTTGCCGCTCAGCGAACCGGCAGGAATCGGGGTGGAAGTCGCGTTGGTTGACTCAGTCACGCAACGACCCTACCTGGTAGGTTCGAGGCAAGGAGGCGCACCGTGGAGCTCATCCAGACCATCGAGCAGTGGGCGTGGATCGGCTGGCTCGTCCTGATCCTCGTCTTCCTCGTCATCGAGATGCTCACGCTCGATTTCACGTTCCTGATGCTGTCGATCGGTGGGCTCGCCGGACTCGGCGCAGACCTGCTCGGAGCCCCGATCTGGCTGCAGGTCATCATCGCCGCGGCGGCCGGTGCGGCGCTCGTCCTCTTCCTCCGTCCGCCGCTGCTGCGGCGCCTGCGACGCGGCGAGGACGCCACGCCGTCGAACGTCGACCGGCTCATCGGACTGAGCGGCACCGTCGTCTCGACCGTCGGCATGCACAGCGGTCAGGTCAAACTCGCCAACGGCGACGTGTGGACGGCGCGCGCCGATTCCCATCAGTCAGCGGACAGCGTCGAGCTCGAACCGGGCACCCGCGTGCTGGTCAGTCGCATCGACGGAGCCACGGCGATCGTCCGCACCCCCGAACCGCTCGCCCCCCAGGCCCCCGAGGAGCCCCGCCTGTGAACGACTCCATCATCCCCACGACGATCGGCTGGCTGCTCGCGATCGCCGTCTTCATCTTCGTGCTGGTCGTGCTGATCCGCTCGATCCGCATCATCCCGCAGGCCAGCGCTGGCATCGTCGAACGGCTCGGCCGCTATCACAAGACGCTCAGCCCCGGCCTGAACCTGCTGGTGCCGTTCATCGACCGCCTGCGTCCGCTCATCGACATGCGCGAGCAGGTGGTGTCGTTCCCGCCGCAGCCCGTGATCACCGAAGACAACCTGGTCGTCTCGATCGACACCGTCGTGTACTTCCAGGTGACCGACGCCCGCGCGGCGACGTACGAGATCGCGAACTACCTGGGCGCCGTCGAGCAGCTCACCACCACGACCCTCCGCAACGTCGTCGGCGGCCTGAACCTCGAAGAGGCGCTCACCAGCCGCGACGAGATCAACGGCCAGCTGCGCGTCGTGCTCGACGAAGCCACCGGCAAGTGGGGCATCCGCGTCGGACGCGTCGAGCTGAAGGCCATCGACCCGCCGCTGTCGATCCAGGACTCGATGGAGAAGCAGATGCGCGCCGAGCGCGACCGCCGGGCGCTGATCCTGACGGCCGAGGGCACCAAGCAGTCCGCGATTCTCACCGCCGAAGGTCAGCGGCAGGCAGAGATCCTCAAGGCCGAGGGTGACAAGCAGGCCGCCGTGCTGCGTGCGCAGGGTGAGGCCGAGGCGATCCAGACGGTGTTCGACGCCATCCACTCCGGCAACCCGGACGACAAGCTGCTGGCCTACCAGTATCTGCAGACGCTGCCGAAGATCGCCGACAGCGCGTCGAGCAAGCTGTGGATCATCCCCAGCGAGTTCACCGAGGCCCTCAAGGGTCTGTCGGGTTCCTTCGCGGGAGTGATGGATGCCGCCGGCAAGGGCCGCACGTCGACTACCGGCGCCGTGACCCGGGGTACCGACGCCACGCCGTGACCCATCCGTGGTTCCGTGGCGTCTCCACGCCGCGCGTGCTCGCCCATCGCGGTCTGGTGCCCTCCGACGCGGCGACCGGCGGCATCGCTGAGAACTCTTTCGCGGCGATCGCCGCCGCGCACTCCGTCGGTGCGCATTATGTCGAGTCGGACTGCCACCTCACCGCGGACGGAGTGGTCGTGCTGTTCCACGACGAAGACCTGTCGCGCGTGACCGGCGATCCGCGGCGCATCGCCGAGGTGACGGTCGGTGAGCTCGAATCCCTGATGGCCGACCGGGGCGGACTCATCACGCTCGAGCAGGCGCTGGACGCCTTCCCCACGGTGAGGTTCAACCTCGACGTGAAGGCGGAGGAGGCCGCCGTTCCCGTGGGCGCGACGGTCGCGCCGTTCGCGGAGCGCGTGCTCGTCACGAGCTTCTCCGACGACAGGCGGCGCCGCGCACTGGCCGCGGCGTCGGCAGCGGGTGGCGGTATCGTCCCCGCGACGTCGGCGGGAACGGCCACGATCACGCGGCTGCTCGCCGCCCTCTCGCTTCGCTCGGACCGGCTCGTCGCGCGAGCGCTGCGCGGCATCGACGCCCTCCAGATCCCCGAGAGGCAGGGGCGCATCCGCCTGGTCTCGCCACGGCTGATCGCGGCCGCGCACCGGCATGGCGTCGAGGTGCACGTCTGGACCGTCAACGACCCGCAGGACATGGTGCGGCTCGTCGAGCAGGGTGTCGACGGGATCGTCACGGACCGCGCCGACGTCGCACTCGAGACCCTCGCCTAGCACACCTCGGTGACGGGGCGCACGCACCCCTGTGCATCCACTGTGAAAGGTCGTTGAACGGGCCCCGCTCGGATGATCCGCACAGGTCGGTTCGTTATACCTGTACAGCGACGAGAGGACCACAAAATGGCAGACCGCAGCCTGCGCGGCATCCGACTCGGCGCCCAGAGCCTACAGAGCGAAGAGGGCGTCGTGTTCCATGAGCGTGCACAGCACATCTACACGTGTTCGTCCTGTGGACGTGACACGACCCTGACTTTCGCGGCCGACGCCGAGGTCCCCCCGGCCTGGGAGTGCCGCACGTGTGGCGCCGAGGCGCTGCTGCGCGTCGGCGAGGGCACCGCGACGGTCGACCACTCCGGCGACAAGACGCCGCGCAGCCACTGGGACATGCTCCTGGAGCGCCGCACCATCCCCGAGCTCGAAGAGCTCCTCGAAGAGCGCCTGGCCTATCTGCGCGCCCGCCGCGGCGGCGAGGACGCTGCGAAGCTCAGCGCCTGACGTCAGTCGATTCCCGCGACGCCGGTCCCCTCGGGGGCCGGCGCTTTCGCGTTGCGTCGGCGACCCACGACGCCGGCCACGAGCAGTCCGATGACCCCGCCCCACACCAGCAGCAGCTGGATGGCGCCGCCCGCGATCACCGCCGGGGTGAGCCCGGTGCGCAGCGGGACGTCCTCCAGCATGTGACCGGCGGTGTCGGCGGCGATGCCGGCGATCTCCGACCCGTCCGGCGCGATGATCTGACTCGTGCCGACGGTGGAGATGTTCACCACGGAGCGACCGGTCTCGACGGCGCGCATGCGGGCGAAGGCGAGCTGCTGCAGGTTCTCGTCGGTACCGCGGAAGTCGGCATTGTTCGTCTGGAACATGTAGATCTCGGCGCCGTCCCACGCGCCGTCCCAGATGACGTCGTCGTAGATCACGTCGAAGCAGATCGCCAGTCCCACCCCGACGCCGTTCACGTCGAAGTACGGACGCGCGCCGCCCGGGGTGTACTCCCGCTGGATCAGGTCGATGAGATCCGGCGCGAACAGCCGGTAGAAGGCGCGATCGGGCACCCACTCGCCGAAGGGCACCGGGTGCCGCTTGTCGTACACGTCGACCGGGTTGTCGGCGTCCTGCTCCCAGAGCAGCGAGGAGTTGAAGTACTCGTCGCCACGCTGCGTGACGGCGGCGACGACGAGCGGGGCGTCCATCCGAGCCGCCAGCGCGTCGAGCGTGCGTGCCGTGCTCTCGTCGGTCGTGGGGTCCGAGTCCACGCCGCCCTCGGGCCACAGCAGCACGTCGACGTCCTCGCCGAAGAGCGGAGCGGTGGCCTCCAGCTGCGCGTTGAGCACATCGCCGCGGGCGCGCTCGTCGAAGTACCCGGCGGGGCCGTTGCCCTGGACCGCGGCAACACGCATCGTCCCGGCATCCGTCGTCGGGAACTGCGGCAGCGCGAACAGCAGCCCGACGAGCGTGACCGCCGGCAGCAGCGTGCGCAGGTCGCGGAACCGACCGAGGCGCACCCACTCGACGGCGGTCGCGCACAGCATCACGACGAGGAACGACAGGCCCGCCACACCGACCCATGACGCCACGCTCGCCAGCGGGCTGTCGGCCTGGGTGATGCCCACGCGGCCCCACGGGAACCCGCCGTACGGCCACGTGCCGAGCAGCTGCTCGCGCAGCACCCACAGCGCCGCCACGAGCGCCGGCAGCGCCACCAGACGCGCCCACGCGCCGCCTCGCACCCGCGGGAGCCACCGGTATGCCAGCGCGATCGGCACGGCGGCGACCGCTGTGAGCACCGCTTCGAAGATCGACAGCGCGAGCCACGGCACCGGTCCGAGGTAGCGGGCCGTGAACGACACGTTGACCAGGAAGAACGCGAGCCCGAAGACGAGGCCCACCAGCAGCGCGCTCCACGCGCGCCGTCCGATCAGGCTCACGAGGGTGAGCGGGATCGCCACGAACACCATCGGCCACCACGCGAGCGCCGGGAACGCCGTCGTGAGCGCGAAGCCTCCGGCGGCCGCGGCGATGACGGCTGCCCACAAGGGCAGTACGGGACGTTCCATCACACTCCCGAGTACGCGACGATTCCCCGGCGCACGGCGTCGAGCGCCTTTCGCGCCGTGCTCGCCGTCGGCTGGTCGGCCACGATGGACAGCTGGTCCAGCAGGTCGATGGTCTGCTTCGCCCACCGCACGAAGTCGCCGGCGGCCATGTCGGCCTCGATCAGCACCCGGTCGAGCGCGCCGCCGCGCGCCCACGTGTGCATCGCCCCCGACAATCCGGCCGAGATGGGCTCGGATCCGGGAAGACGGTGGTCGCGCTCGAGGTCGTCGAGCTGCTGCCACAGCGTCAGCGTCGCATCGAACGCACCCCGGAACCCGCCGCGCGGCAGCCCCCGCTCCCCCGGGCCACCGTCGTCACGGCGCGGCTCGTAGACCAGCGCGCAGGCGAGAGCGGCGAGGGACGGAGCATCCAGGTTCTTCCAGATCCCGCGGCGGAGCGACTCGGCGACGAGCAGGTCCCGTTCGCCGTAGATGCGGCGCATCGTGCGGCCGGACGGGGTCAGCGAGGTCGCGCCGTCGTCGGCGATCGTGACGTACTCCAAGGCGCCGAGCACGTCCACGACGCGGTCGAAGATGCGCGCGACGGTCCCGGTGCGCGTCTCGATCTGACGGCGCAGCTTGTCGATGTCGCGCTTGAGGCGCCAGTACCGCTCAGCCCAGCGTGCGTGGTGCTCGCGGTCGGGACACGAGTGACACGGATGACGCTGCATCTGCTTGCGCAGGCCCGCGATGTGTCGCTGGCGCTCGTCGCGGGTACGGCGTGAGGCGTTGGCGTCCTTGCGGTTCGTCTTCTCGAGGTCGCTCAGCTCGCGACGGATGCGCGAGTACTCGGCGAAGTCGCCGCGGTCGCACGACATCGCCTTGGCGTAGCCGGCGAACGATTCCTCCTGCTCGCGCACCTGGCGTGCGATCCCGACGACCGCCCGGTCTGCTTGGAACTGCGCGAACGAGGACTCCAGGATCTCGCGCGCCTTCGCCCGCCCGAACTGGTCGATGAGGTTCACCGCCATGTTGTACGTGGGACGGAAGCTGGAGTTGAGCGGGTACGTGCGTCGCGACGCGAGCGCGGCGACCGCCTGCGGGTCGAGTCCCTCGGTCCACTGGATGACGGCATGGCCTTCGACGTCGATGCCGCGCCGCCCGGCGCGGCCGGTGAGCTGGGTGTACTCGCCCGACGTGATCGCGACCCGGGCCTCGCCGTTGAACTTCTCGAGCTTCTCCAGCACGACGGTGCGAGCCGGCATGTTGATGCCGAGCGCGAGCGTCTCGGTTGCGAACACGACCTTCACGAGCTTGCGCTGGAACAGCTCCTCGACGACCTCTTTGAACGCCGGCAGCAGCCCGGCGTGGTGCGAGGCCACGCCGCGCTCCAGGTTCTCGCGCCACTCCCAGAAGCCGAGGACGGCGAGGTCCTCCTCCAGCAGGGTGCGCGTGCGCTCCTCGATCACCTCGCGGATCTCGCGCCGCTCCTCGGGCGTGGTCAGCTGCACGCCCGCGCGCCGCACCTGCTGCACGGCCGCATCGCACCCGACGCGGCTGAAGATGAAGAAGATCGCCGGCAGCAGGTTGGCGCGCCGCAGCAGCTCGACCACCTCGGGACGGTCCATCCGCTCGATGCGCCGCACGTTCGCCGTGCGCACCGGCCTCTTCATGCCGCGGTGAGGACGTCGGGAGGATGCCTCGTACCCGCCGTGCCGGGCACTGTTCGACGCCTGGACCCGACGGTTGTTGTCGAAATTGGAGCCCTTGAACGAGCGGATGCGCATGAGCTCCTGGTTGACCTGCGCGGTCGCGATGCCGGCACGGTCGTCGAACAGCGGCAGCAGGTCGCCGCGGACGAGCACATGCTGCTCCAGCGGCACCGGACGCGTCTCGGAGACGATCACCTGGGTGTCGCCGCGCACGGTGTCGAGCCAGTCGCCGAACTCCTCGGCGTTGGACACCGTGGCCGACAGCGACACCAGCTTGACGCTCGACGCGAGGTGGATGATGACCTCTTCCCACACCGCGCCGCGGAAGCGGTCGGCGAGGTAGTGCACCTCGTCCATCACGACGTACCGCAGGCCCCGCAGCGCCGGCGAGTCGGCGTACAGCATGTTGCGCAGCACCTCGGTCGTCATGACGACGACCCGCGCGTTGCCGTTGATGTTGGTGTCGCCGGTGAGCAGGCCGACCTCGTCGGGGCCGTACACCTCCTGCAGCTCACGGAACTTCTGGTTCGACAGCGCCTTCATCGGCGTCGTGTAGAACGCCTTGTCGCCCGGCTCGCGCATCGCCAGATGCACGGCGAACTCTCCGACGATCGTCTTGCCCGCGCCGGTGGGCGCGGCGACCAGGACGCTCCGACCCTCCTCGAGGGCGCGGCATCCATCGATCTGGAACGGGTCGAGATCGAAAGGCTGGGATGCCGCGAACGCCGCCGTGAGCGGATGACTGCGGCCGTGGCGCGCGGCATCGCTCGCGCGTGCGTAGCGCTCGGCGGGGCCGGGATCGCTCACGAGACCTCGGGCGGAAGCAGCTTCGCATCGCGCTTGGCCTTGCGGCGGTCGAAGAGCATCGACAGCCCGACCGCGGCGAAGTACAGGACGCACAGGATGCCGGCGAGCAGCAGCATCGAGGTGACGTCCGCCGCGGGGGTCGCCGCCGCCGCGAACACCGTGATCACGATGACCGCGACCCGCCACCCCTTCAGGATGTCGCGACCGGACACCACACCGGCGAGGTTCAGCGCGACCAGGAACACGGGCGTCACGAACGACACCCCGATCACCAGCAGCAGCTTGAAGACGAAGTCGTAGTACGTCGCGTAGTCGTAGAACTGCGCGATCCCCTGACCGTTCGGCACGAAGTTCGCCATGATGATCACCATGTGCGGCATGATCAGCCAGCCGACATACAGACCGACCACGAACAACGGGATCGCCGAGGCGAGGAACCCGACCGTGTAGCGCACCTCTTTGCGCGTCAGACCGGGCATCACGAACGCCCACAGCTGCCACAGCCATACCGGCGCCGAGATCAGCAGGCCGATCGCGAACGCGATCCGCATGTGCAGGTCGAAGCCGCTGGAGACGGTCGTGAAGTTCAGCGCCGTGTACTCGCGTCCGGCCTGATGAGCGATCTGCTCGATCGGCTCCGAGAGCAGATCGATCACCCAGCCGCTGATGATGAAGGCGATGATCATGCCCACGATCAGGCCGGCGGCGGCGATGAACAGGCGTTTGCGCAGTTCGAGCAGATGACCTCTGAGCGACATGCGTGTGTCGCGCCGAGGCTGCTCAGGCTCCTCGATGCGCGGTGGTTCCGTGGTGACCACGGCAGGTCAGGAGGACGGGTCTGAGGTGCTGCTCGAGCTCGCGGGGGTGTCGGCCGCCGGCTTCTCAGGCGCGGCGTTGTCGGCCTTCGCCGACGCGGTGGGGACGTCGTCGTCCTTCATCGCCTTCATCTCGCCCTTGAACACCCGAGCGGACTGCCCGACGCTCTTGGCGAGGGCCGGGAGCTTCGCAGCCCCGAACAGGAGCAGGATCACCGCGAGGATGATCAGAAGATGCGGCCATCCGAATGCGCCCATGCGGAATCTCCTTGTCGGTGCGGATGTGGGTCAAGTGTAACCCGCTGCGGTCGGCCGGATGCCGACTTCAGCGGTACTGCGCGAGTCCGGCCTCGGCCCATTCGGCCACTGCCCGTCGCGCCGCCGGGGGCTCGAGCACCTCGACGATGCCGCTTCGTCGCGCTGCGAGGCGGCGAAGACTCAGTTCGTCGGCGACGCGCATCGTCGCCACGGTCGTGCCCGCAGCGGTCTCGAGCACCGCACGGTCGATGTAATCGCCCAGCAGCGGCGCCGCCCCCTCGGGGAAGCGCACGCGCGCGACGACCTCGCCCGCATCGGTGTCGAACCACGCCGGGGCCGGCTCTTCGGAGTGGGTGCTCGGGATGCCGGTCAGCTCGAGATCGCTCACACGGTCGAGGTGGAACGTGCGCATCGCCTCACGCAGGTGGCACCACCCCTGGAGGTACCACTGGCCGCTCGCGATGTGCACCTTCACCGGGTCGACGGTGCGGGTCGTGGGCGCGGCATCCGGCGCCTTGTACGTGAAGGAGACGGCCACGTGCCGCCGGAGCGCGTCGGCGACCAGGTCGCGCACCGCGTCGACCGGCTCGGGCGCCAGAATGACCTCCGCAGGGGTCGCCGAGGCTCCGCGCGCGAGCTTGGAGAGAAGCCCCGCATACAGCTCGGTGTCGCCGACCCCGGGGATCGAGCGCGACAGCTGAAGCCCCGCCAGCAGGGCCGCCACCTCACGGGCGGTGAGCTTCGGCGCGCGCTCGAGGCCGACCGCATTGGTGATGACGATGAGGTCCTGGTCGTCGAGCAGGTCCCAGTCGATGTCGAAGAGGTCGTTCGCCATCTGCCAGTACCCCCGGTCCCCCGGCAGACCGATGACGGTGAGCTTCTCGACCATGGCGCGCATCTGCGCGGGAGTGACGTCGAACTCGGCCGCAGCCTCGTCGAGCGAGACTTCGCCCTTGCCGACGAGGTACGGCACGAGCTGAAGCATGAGCGCCGCGCGGTCGGTCGCGATCAGGGGACGCGGGCTCATGATGTGCCTCCGTGGGCGTCGCGCGTGATCACGAGCCGCTCGATCACGCGGTCGCGCAGATCTGCGGGCTCGACGACGCGGACCTCGGGGCCGTAGGAGGCGAGCTCGTCGGCGAAGATGTGGACGTCGACGTAGGGCACGCGGATGCCCTGCTCCGCCCGTATCGCCCGCCGGGCGAGTCGCAGCGCCGCCTCGGTTCCCGGGTTCACCTCGAGGAGGGCGCTGTTGCGCGAGGCGACCTCTTCGAGCCCCGCGAGCGCACGCTCGCCCGCGCCCTCGCGCAGCACCGGATCGAACGATCCGCGCGCGAGCGCCACCGGTCCCACGATGCGCGACAGCAGGAACGTGCGATCGGCGTGCACGTCGAGATCGATGCCGAACACGTGCCAGCGCGCTTCGTATTCGACGAGCGCCAATGGCTGGATCCGGCGCGTGCGCGGTGTGTCCTCGCCGGGCTTGAGGTACGGGAAGGTGACCACCCGGCTCGCCTCGATCGCCTGGTGCAGCGCCGGGAACGCCGGATCGCGCGGGTTCAGCCGCGGCGAGAACCCGATGATCGGCTCGTCGACCAGATCGCCCAGCGCCCGGATCTTGCGCAGTCCGCTGCGCGCGTCGTCCGACATGGAGCTCTCGCTCCACACTCCCCCGGCCAGGTTCAGCAGGGCGAGCTCGGCCGGCGTGAACTCGATGTCCTCCGGCAGCTCGTACTCGGCGCTCGGCACCCGATAGCGGGCCTCACGGAGGTCGTCGGGGTCGGCCCAGTCGCCGATCGTCTCGATCGGCACCCCGAGACCGCGCAGCGACTCCTTGTCGCGCTCGAACATCTTCTCGAGCGCGTCCTTGGAAGCCCCCGCCTCGCTCTGCTCGCGGTAGCCCGCGACCGAGGTCAGGATCGTGTCCTTGGTCAGGCCTTGATCGGTCGCGATGAGTGCCACCACGAGGTTGAGCAGGCGCTCCTCGGGCGGGATCTTCGCAGCGGCGGTGGCAGGCACCCGCCTATCCTATGGCCGGGCCGCAGCCCGGTCTCGGCCGCGCGCGATCAGCCTTCGTCGGCCGTGGGTGCGACCGCGTCGAGGCCCACGATGTCGATCACGAAGACGAGCGTCGAGTTCGCCGGGATCGACGCCTTCTCTTCGTCCTTGTAGCCGAGCTCGGGCGGGATCACGACCATGATCTGCGAACCGACGGTCTTGCCCTTGATCGCCTCGGCGAAGCCCGGGACGACGCCGTCGAGCGTGACCGAGGCGGCCTGTCCGTCCCAGGTGGTGTCGAACGCCTCGTCGGCGCCCCACACCACACCCGTGTACTGCACCCGCACCGGCTGGTCGCCGGTGACCTCGTCGCCGTCGCCCTTGATGAGGGTCTGGACCACGAGATCCTCGGGGGCCGGGGTGCCGCTGGGGATCGTGATGCCGGGACGCCCGTCGGGTGCCCGGACCACGCTCGGCAGACCGAAGCCGCTGTTGAACTGCAGCGCACCGGCGGCCGATGCGAGATACACCTTGCGGATGTCGAGCACGGCGACGACGGAGTCGTCGTCCTTCAGTCCGAAGCTGGCGGCGATGCCGTCGGCCATGTCGTCGGGCGACAGCGCCACCGCGATGCGCGATCCGGCCGTGGCGCACTCCAGCGCCGTGCCGAAGCCGGGGAAGTTCGTCGTCCACTGCGACGGCGCCGACACCTGTGACAGGTCGCCGTCGTAGGCGGTCGCGACGATCGGGTCACCGGTCGCACCGCTGAACAGCGCGACGTCCATCACCATGAGCTGGTTGTCGGACGTGATCGCGGTGCCGTCACCGGTCACGACGTCCTCGTAGCCGAGGCTCGGCGCGTGCAGCGGCGTGTACACGTCCACATCGGGCTCGCTGTCGGTGTCGCCGGTGACGTCGATGAGCTTCATCACATCGGGCTCGGACACCGGGGTTCGCGAGCAGTCCGCGGCAGACACGTTCTGCAGCGAGCATCCGGTGAGGCCGACGGTCACCAGGCCCAGGACGACGAGGGCAGCGGGGATCTTGCGCACCGGAACAGTCTAGGCGGTGTGCTCGGGGTGTTCCGTGCCGTCCGTGTCGTCCGTGTCCTCGGCACGCCTGGACGCCCGACGGGCCCCCTCTGCGGCGCGCTCGGCCTCGCGCACGCGCTTGCGGAGGTTCTTGTCGGTGATCTGGCGGTCGCCGACGGCGCCGGGCGTCCACAGCTCCACATCCTCGTCGCCATAGCTGGACTTCGACGCGCGGCGCTTGACCTCGGGCGGCACCGCGCCCGGTGCGAGCCGGCGCGCCCAGACCAGGAATCCCGTGTGCGCGATCATGCGGTGGTCGGGTCGCACTGCGAGACCCTCGACGTGCCAGCCGCGCACCATGGTCTCGTTCGCGTCGGGCTCGGTGAACAGCCCGGTGCCCCGGATGTACTCCGCGACCCGGCTCAGCTGAGTCGCCGTCGCGACATAGCAGACCACGACGCCGCCGGGGGTCAGCGCGTCGGCGACGACATCGATGCACTCCCACGGGGCGAGCATGTCGAGCACGACGCGGTCGACGGATGCCGCGGCCACCGTGTGTGGCAGGTCTTCGGCGAGATCGCCCACGACGACGTCCCAGTTGGCGGGCACGGCCCCGGTGAACGTCTCGACATTCGCCTTGGCGACGGCCGCGAAGTCCTCGCGGCGCTCGAACGACACCAGCCGCCCCTCCGCGCCGATGGCGCGCAGCAGCCACAGCGACAGCGCGCCCGAGCCGACGCCGGCCTCGACGACGCTGGCCCCGGGGAAGATGTCGGCCTCCGCGAGGATCTGTGCGGCATCCTTCGGGTACACGATCGCGGCGCCGCGAGGCATCGACATCACGAAGTCGCGCAGCAGCGGGCGCAACGCGAGGTACTCGTGTCCGCCGCTGTTGGCGACGACCGAGCCGTCGGGCTGGCCGACCAGCTGCTCGTGCTTGAGCACGCCGTGGTGCGTGTGCAGCTCGCCGCCCTCGCGCAGGGTGATGGTGTGCAGGCGCTGCTTGGGGCCGGTGAGCTGCACGCGGTCGCCGAGGCGGAAGGGACCGCTCGGGCGGGTCGTGTCGTCGGTCATCGCGCGGTCTCCTCGGCGGGGGTCGTCGGGCTCTCGTGCAGGCGGGCACGGTGGGTCCGGTGGAAGGCGGCGACGTCGTCGGCCGTGCGGCCGTCGAGCGTCTCCCAGATCGTGTGCGCGCCGGCGCCGGTCAGCGACACCATGAGCGGCACCCCGATGACCGAGGCACCGGAGGCGACCGCCGAGCGCAGCCCGTTGGGCGAGTCCTCGATGGCGACCGTCTGGTCCGGCGTGACGCCGAGCGCCTCGCACGCCTGCAGGTACGGGTCGGGGAAGGGCTTCGGGCGCGTCGCGTCGTCGCCGGCGACGATCACGTCGAACGCGTCGAAGTCGATGAGGTCGACGACGGTGTCGGCCATCCGGCGCATCGACATCGTGACGAGTCCGGTCCTGATGCCGGCCGCGCGCAGATCAGCGAGCAGTTCGCGCGCCCCGGGACGGAACGGGATGCCGGTCTCTGCGAGCTGACGCATGACCTCGCCGGTCAGGTGGTCGATGATCGCGGCGGTGCTCATGCGCACCCCCGCATCCTGCAGGATGCGGGCCGAGTCCTCGAGGCCGAGCCCGACGAGCCCGAGCGCCTGCTCGTGGGTCCACGAGCCGCCGTAGCTCTCGATGAGCGGAGTCTCGGCGGCCATCCAATAGGGCTCGGTGTCGACGAGGGTTCCGTCCATGTCCCAGAGGACCGCGGCAAGACGAGGCGGATTCACCGTCTCATCTTTTCACAGCGGGTCGCGACGCCTCCGCGGTCATAGGCCTGCCGCACGGTCCTCGGCCCCCTGCGGCAGGCCCGGGCCTATCCTGGAGAGAACCCGCAGCCGCTGCGGGTGGAGGGGGTCTCGTGGACGGACTGGGTCGCCGGGTGCTCGTCGCGGCGTTCGACGGGTGGAACGACGCGGGCGAAGCCGCGTCATCCGCCATCACGCAGCTGCGCGAGGGAGGCTCGTACGAGACCGTGTTCTCGGTCGACCCCGAGCTGTACTTCGACTACCAGTACACGCGCCCGAGCGTCGAGACCGACGGCGAGGGGCGTCGCACGCTGCGCTGGCCCGAGGCGACCCTGCTGCGTCCTGCCCGCACCACGCGCGGCGGAACCCAGCTGTGGCTGCTCACCGGCGTCGAACCCGCCCGCGCGTGGCAGGCGTTCTCTTCTGAGCTCATCGACGTCGCCCTGCGCGAAGACATCACCGGGTTCGTGGCGATCGGCTCGATGATGTCGGACGTGCCGCACACCCGCCCCATCTCGGTCTTCGCGGGCAGCGACAACGAGCTTCTGCGCGGCGCGCTGGAGCTGGAGCGCAGCACCTACGAGGGTCCGGTCGGCATCCTGAGCGTGCTGGGCGACGCGGCCGAGCGCGCGGGGATCCCCTCGGCGAGCCTGTGGGCGAGCGTCCCGCACTACGTCGCGGGCCACACGCCGTCGCCCAAGGCGACGCTCGCTCTTCTCGACAAGCTCGAGGACCTCACCGGGGCATCGGTCTCACGCGGAGACCTCGCCACCGAGGCGGCTGCCTGGGAGGCGACGATCGACGCAGCCGCGGCGGACGACGAAGAGATGACGGAGTACATCCGCCAGCTCGAGCGCACCCGCGACACATGGGACTCGCCGGAGGCGTCGGGCGACGCCATCGCGCAGGAGTTCGAGCGCTACCTGCGGCGCACCGACGGCCGCCCCGGGGACGGGCCGCAGAAGCCCGGCCGCGACGACCCGCGCCGCTGACGGCCGGGTCGCCGGGCACGCTCAGGCGCTGATGACGCCCAGGCTCAGCAGCACGAGCAGCGTCGACCCCACCGCCACGCGGTAGACGACGAACGGCAGGAAGCTGTGCTTCGAGATCCAGTTCATGAAGAACGCGATCACGCCGAGTGCCACCACGAAGGCGACGCCGGTGGCCACCGCCGTCTCGCCGAGCGAGAACACGCCCGGCTCGTCGAGGCTCTTGAACAGCTGGAAGAACCCGCTCCCGAACACGGCGGGGATCGCGAGCAGGAAGGCGTACCGCGCCGCGGCCGCGCGCTCGTAGCCCATGAAGAGCCCGGCCGTGATGGTGCCGCCCGACCGCGACACGCCCGGGATCAGGGCGAGCGCCTGGGCGAAGCCGTAGATCACGCCGTGGCTGACGGTGATGTCCTCGAGCTTGCGCTTCTTGGCGCCGTAATGGTCGGCGATCCCCAGCAGCACGCCGAAGAAGATCAGCATGACGGCTGTGATCCACAGCGACCGCAGCACGGTCTCGATCTGGTCCTGGAACAGGATGCCGAGCACCACGATCGGGATCGAGCCGATGATGATGAGCCAGCCCATCTTCGCGTCGGGATCGTTGCGCGGGATCTTTCCGAACAGCGCGCGGAACCAGTGCCCGATGATCCGGACGATGTCGCGCCAGAAGAAGACCACGACGGCCGCTTCGGTGCCGATCTGGGTGATGGCGGTGAACGCGGCGCCGGGGTCCTGCGCGCCCGGCAGGAACTCCCCCAGGATGCGCAGGTGCGCGCTCGACGAGATCGGGAGGAACTCGGTCAGACCCTGGACGAGTCCCAGGATGATCGCCTCGAGAAGCATGGGCGCCTTTCAGCCGTGCGGGTGGCGGGAGGGGATGGGACAGGGATGCCGGGGGCCCGGCATCCCCTCGCTCTCAGTACGTGCGAAGAAGGTCGGTGAGCACGGACTGCCCGAACACGAGGGCGTCGATGGGGACGCGCTCGTCGACGCCGTGGAACATGCCGGTGAAGTCGAGGTCGGCTGGCAGCCGCAGCGGCGCGAAACCGTAGCCCGAGATGCCGAGGGTCGCGAGCGCCTTGTTGTCGGTGCCGCCGCCCATGAGGTACGGGATCACCGGGGCTCCCGGGTCGTGCCGCCCGAGCGCGCCGACCATCGCATCGACGAGATCGCCCGAGAACGGGACCTCGAGGCCGATGTCCTGGTGGACGATCTGGACCTCGACGTCGTCGCCGACGATGCGGCGGATGTCGGCGAGAGCCGCCTCTTCGGTTCCCGGCAGCACGCGGACGTCGACGAGCGCCTCGGCGCGGTCGGGGATCACGTTGTGCTTGTAGCCGGCGACGAGGCCGGTGGGGTTGGTCGTGGTCCGCAGCGTCGAGCGGAGGAATCCGGATGCCGCCCCTGTCGCCGCGGCGACGGCATCGGGGTCGTCGGCACGGGAGCCCGTGATCTCGGCGAGGCGCTCGGTCATCTCGCGCGTCGCGTCGGTGAGGGTTACCGGCCAGGCGGTGCGGCCGAGAGCCGCGACGGCCTCGGCGAGACGGGTCACCGCGTTCTGCGAGTGGAAGCTGGAGCCGTGCGCGGCACGGCCGCGCACCACGAGCCGGATCCAGATGAGCGCCTTCTCGCCCACCTGCAGCAGGTATGCGTGGCGGTCGCCCACCGGGATCGAGTACCCGCCCACCTCGCTGATCGCCTCGGTGGCGCCGGCGAACCACTCCGGGTGGTTCTCGACGACGAGAGCCGAGCCCTCGACGCCGCCGTTCTCCTCGTCGGCGAAGAACGCCAGCACGAGGTCGCGCTCGGGCTGCTCCCCCGCGCGCAGGATGTCGGCGACCGACGTCAGGATCATGGCATCCATGTCCTTCATGTCGACGGCGCCGCGGCCCCACAGCAGGCCGTCCTTGACGACGCCCTCGAACGGGTCGACGCTCCAGTCCTCGGCGATCGCCGGCACGACGTCGAGGTGGCCGTGCAGCACCAGGGCGGGCTTGTCGCGATCGCGACCGGGAACGCGCGCCATCACGTTGGTGCGGCGCGGGATCGGCTCGTAGAACTCGGGAGTCAGCCCGAGGCGCTCCAGGTAGGCGCCGACGTACTCCGCAGCCTCGCGCTCGCCGGCCGAGCGGCCGCCGCCGTGGTTCGTCGTGTCGAAGCGGATGAGGTCCCTCGCGAGCGCGGCGACTTCGGGCAGTTCGGCTTCGGGCATGCGGACAACCTATCTTGTCGACGAAAGAAGGCCCCCTTTCGGGGGCCTTCTTCACTGTGCGCGAGGGGGGACTTGAACCCCCACGCCCTATACGGGCACTAGCACCTCAAGCTAGCGCGTCTACCTATTCCGCCACCCGCGCAGGTGGTTTTCGGTTTCGCAACCGAGGAATGACATTACCACGTCGCCCGGGGTTCAACGAATCGCGCGCAGCCCGGGCGCGTCAGCCCATCGACACGCCGAACAGCAGACCCAGCACGTACGTCACCGCCGCGGCGCCGAAGCCGATCGCGAGCTGACGCAGCGCGCGCTTGAGGGGCGGGGCACCCGACAGCAGGCCGACCGCTGCACCGGTCGACATCAGCGCGATCCCCACCAGCACGAGCGCCAGGATCACCGCAGTCAGGCCGGAGAGACCGAAGATCCACGGCAGGACCGGGATGATGGCGCCCGACGCGAAGAACAGGAAGCTCGACAGCGCCGCTCCCCAGGCGCTCCCCACGACCTCGCCGTGGTCGACGAGGTCGATCGGACCGCTGTCGGCGCGGCCGCGGCCGAGCGCCTGCGCCTGCTCGACGACGCGCCGGGCGCGCGCGGAGGCCTCGGCCTCCGGCATCCCCCGTGTCCGGTAGACCAGGGCGAGCTCGTTCGCGTCGATGTCGAGGTGCGGCAGCGCGATGTCGGCGAAGTCGCTGGGCTCGGTGGCGGCGAGGAGCTCGCGCTGCGAACGGACCGACACGAACTCGCCCGCACCCATCGACAGCGCTCCCGCCAGCAGACCGGCGATGCCGCTGAACAGCACGAACTGGCTGCTGGCGCCCGTCGCGCCGATGCCCATCACGAGCGCCAGGTTCGACACCAGGCCGTCGTTCGCGCCGAACACGGCCGCACGGAACGTGCCCGACAGCCGCCGCCGGCCGCGGGCGGCGAGGCCTCGGACGACCTCGTGGTGCACCTTCTCGTCGGCGGCCATCGTCGGGGTGGCGAACGGCTCGTCGTCGTACGGCGAGCGCGCCTCGGCGTTCTGCGCGAGGGCGAGCACGAAGATCGAGCCGAACCGCTTGGCCATCGAGCCGAGCAGGCTCGTGCGGACGTCGGGGCGAGGCAGCCTCGCGGGTTCGCCGCCGAGCAGCCCCAGCCAATGCGCCTCGTGCCGCCCTTCGGCCTCGGCGAGCGCCAGCAGGATCTCGCGCTCCTCACCCTCACGGCGTCCGGCGAGCTCCCGGTACACGCGCGCCTCGGCACGCTCGTTCACGAGGTACTGCGCCCATCGGCGGCGATCACGGTCGGTCGGTGCGGCGGGCGCGCTCACTCGGGCCTCCAAGTCGGGGTTCGGGACCTGTCAACGGTAGTCAGCGGCTGCGGCCGGATCTGTCCGAAACCGGGGATTGCCAGCATTTCGGGGTTCCGAACAGCGGCGGCCCATCAGGAGTGGACGCGCTTGCGCAGCACCTCGATGCGCGCCTGGAGCTGCGCGACCGTCGCGTGCGAGACGGCGGGGCCGCCGCAGATCCGGCGCAGCTCGGCGTGGACGAGACCGTGAGCCTCGCCCGACTGGCGCGCATACAGCCCCACGAGGCTGTTGAGCAGCTGCCGCTGCTCCTTGAGCGTGCGGTGCAGCGCCTGGGGCAGTGCGGGCTCCTCGTCGGGGGCCTTCGCGCGTTCCTGGGCCTCGCGCGCGGAACGGTGCCGGGACTGGCGCGAGACCCGCGACATCAGCACTTCGTGCACCTGATCGGGTTCGAGCAGCCCGGGGATGCCGAGGAACTCCTCCTCCTCGGGCGTGCCGGGCACCGCGAGCTGGCCGAACTCCTTGCCGTCGAACAGCACGCGGTCGAAATGGGCGAGCGAGCCCAGCGCCTGGTAGGTGAACTCCTGCTCGAGTGCGTCGGACGCCTTGTCCTCGCGCTCGGCGGCGTCCATCAGGTCTTCTTCGGCGTTCCACTCGTCGTCGCCGTCCGAGTCGCGGTCCAGCGCGTGATCGCGCTGCGCCTCCATCTCGTTCGCGAGGGCGAGCAGCTGCGGCACGTTCGGCAGGAACACGCTCGCGGTCTCGCCGCGGCGGCGGGCGCGCACGAAGCGGCCGATGGCCTGGGCGAAGAACAGCGGCGTGGACGCGCTCGTGGCGTAGACGCCCACGGCGAGCCGCGGCACGTCGACCCCCTCTGACACCATGCGGACGGCGACCATCCAGCGTGAGGCGGCCTTCGAGAACTCCTCGATGCGACTCGACGCCTCCGCCTCGTCCGAGAGCACGACCGTCGGCTGCTCCCCCGTGACCTCGTGCAGGATCGCGGCATACGCGCGCGCGGCGGTCTGATCCGTCGCGATCACGAGGCCGCCGGCATCCGGAACATGCTCGCGCACCTCGGTGAGCCGGCGATCCGCCGAACGCAGCACCGCGGGGATCCAGTCGCCCTCGGGGTCGAGGGCGGTGCGCCAGGCCTGCGCCGTGATGTCCTTCGTGTTGTCCTGACCGAGCTGCGCCTCCATCTCTTCGCCGGTCTTCGTGCGCCAGCGCATCTGACCGGCGTAGACCATGAACAGCACAGGGCGGACGACGCCGTCTTCGAGCGCGCGTCCGTAGCCGTACGCGTAGTCGGTGCGCGAGACGCGGATGCCCTTGGCATCCGGGTGGTACTCGACGAACGGGATCGGCGCGGTGTCGCTGCGGAAGGGCGTGCCGCTCAGCAGCAGGCGACGCGTCGCCCGTGCGTAGGCCTCGCGCAGGGCGTCGCCCCAGCTGAGCGCGTCGCCGCCGTGGTGCACCTCGTCCAGGATCACGAGCGTCTTGGCGTCCATCGTGAGGCGCTGGTGCACCGATGCCTTGACCGCGACCTGCGCATACGTCACGGCGACCCCGTGGTACTGCCGCGCCGGCGCATAGTGGCGGTTGCTGAACG
The DNA here is from genome assembly GCF_014779795.1 of Microbacterium helvum. Taxonomy (GTDB): domain Bacteria; phylum Actinomycetota; class Actinomycetes; order Actinomycetales; family Microbacteriaceae; genus Microbacterium; species Microbacterium helvum. Next base: position 204,268 of record NZ_JACXZS010000002.1, on the reverse strand, counting down.
CGGGATCCAAGCGGATGCCGACACGCGCCGCCGCATCGGCCCACTGGGTCTTCAGGTGCTCGGTGGGGGCCACCACGACGATGCGGTTGACGATGCGGCGGCGCAGCAGCTCGCTCGCGAGGCGGAGGGCGAACGTGGTCTTGCCTGCGCCCGGCGTCGCCGCCGCGAGGAAGTCGCGCGGACCGCCGCCCACGCCGTCGGGACCGTCGAGCCCGAAGTACAGGTCGAGCGCCTCCGCCTGCCACGCGCGCAGCCGCTGGGCGGTGCCCCACGGCGCGCGCTGGGGGTAGGTCGGCGAGAGATGCTCGGCCGCGAAGGACCCGATATGAGGGTCGGATGCCGTCACGTCGGGGCGTTCGTCGAGCTCGGGTGCGGCGGCGGCTTCGTCGGTCACCGAACACCCCTTCCCCCGTTGACAACGAGTCACCACGATAAACGACCCGGACGACATCGGGCGCCGAAGGGCCGCCGGGTCGCGGCATCCGATCGCGTCCTGTCCGTGCCGCGATAGCCTGACTGTCGGTCACAAGCCGAGGAGGACGCGAGCCACATGCCCACACGCGAGGATCACCGGAGTCCCTACGTCGCCAACGCGGAGCAGCACCCGTGGCGGCGCTACGTCGCACTGGGCGACTCGTTCACCGAGGGGGTCGGCGACCCAGAGCCCGCGGCGCCGAACGGACTGCGCGGCTGGGCTGATCGCGTGGCAGAGGTGCTGTCGGAGCAGGTCGACGACTTCGCCTACGCGAACCTCGCGATCCGCGGGCGCCTCATCGGCCAGATCGTCGACGAGCAGGTGGAGCCGGCGATCGCGCTGAAGCCCGACCTCGTCACCTTCTCGGCGGGCGGCAACGACGTCATCCGCCCCAACGGCGACCCCGACAACGTCGCGCAGCTGTTCGAGGATGCCGTCGTGCGCCTCTCGCAGGGCGGGGCGACCGTCGTCGTGTTCACCGGCATCGACACCGCCTTCACGCCGGTGTTCCGCGGCATCCGCGGCAAGGTCGCGATCTACAACGAGAACATCCGGGCGATCGCCGACAAGTACGACTGCATCGTCGCCGACCAGTGGGCGCTCAAAGAAGTGCAGGACATGCGCTTCTTCGACGACGACCGCCTGCACTACAACGCGCTCGGCCACCACGAGGTGGCCCGCATGGTGCTGCGCGCCCTCAACGTGCCCAACGATCTGCAGCCCATGCAGCCCGACCCGCTCCCGATCCGGACGTGGCGCGAAGCGCGCGCGGTCGACCTCGTCTGGGCGCGCGAGTACCTCGTGCCGTGGGTGCTGCGGCGGCTGCGGCACCAGTCCTCGGGCGACACGATCTCTGCCAAGCGTCCCGACCCGCTTCCCGTCACGACGCTGGCGCCGGGTAAGATCCCCACCGCCCCTCCACACGACGCTGGCGCGTCGCGCGGAGCCTCTGGCGGCGTGGGCCCAGAGGCGGCGCACCGCGGTGAGGAGGCCTGAGCCGTGGCGACGTACCTCATCACGGGCGCGGGTTCCGGCATCGGGGCGGCGCTGGCCGACCAGCTCGCCGCGCGCGGCGACGAGCTCTGGCTGCTCGTGCGCGACGCCGGCCGCGCCACGCAGCTGCGTGAACGGTTCCCCGGGGCGCAGACGCTCGTCGGCGACCTCGCCGACCCGGCGCGGCTGTCGTGGGCGTTCAGCCACCAGAGCGTGCCGCCGCAGCTCGACGCGCTCGTCCACGTCGCCGGCATCGTCGAGCTCGGCCCCATCGCCGACACGCCGGTCGCGACATGGCAGCAGCAGCTGAACGTCAACGCCGTCGCCCCCGCCGAGCTCACGCGGCTCATGCTGCCGGCGCTGCGCACCGCGCGCGGACACGTCGTGTTCGTGAACTCCGGCGCCGGCCTGCGGGTGAGTCCGGAGTGGGGCTCGTACGCTGCGAGCAAGTTCGCCGTGCGTGCGATCGCCGATGCGCTACGCGAGGAGGAGCGTGCGAACGGGGTGCGGGTGACCACCGTCTACCCCGGCCGCACCGCGACGCCGATGCAGGAGAAGGTGCACCAGCAGGAGGGCGCCGCCTACGACGCGGCCCGCTGGATCGACCCCGCCTCGGTCGCGACCACCATCGTCACCGCGCTCGATCTGCCCCGCGACGCCGAGCTCACCGAACTGACGGTGCGCCCCGGAGCCTGACGCCCGCTCCTCCTCCGCGAGACGAATCAGCGGGCACGCAGCTCCCACAGTGCCACGGCGCTCGCCGCCGCCACGTTCAGCGAATCGACGCCGCCGGCCATCGGGATCGTCACCACGGTGTCGGCGGCCTCGAGCGCACGGCGCGACAGGCCGTCGCCCTCGGCCCCGAGCATCAGCGCGACCCGCTCGGGTCGGCGGGCGCTGAACGCGTCGAGCGACTCGGCGTCGTCGGCCAGCGCCAGGGCCGCCAGCTCGAACCCCGCGTCATGAAGCACCCCGCGCGCCTCGGACCACTCCGGAAGCCGCGTCCAGGGCACCTGGAACACCGTGCCCATGCTGACGCGCACGCTCCGTCGGTACAGCGGGTCGGCGCACCGCGGGCTCACCAGCACGGCGTCGGCTCCGAGGCCCGCGGCGGCGCGGAAGATCGCTCCGACGTTCGTGTGGTCCACGATGTCTTCGAGCACCACGACCAGCCGCGCGTCGGCGACGACCTCGGCGACCGGCGGCAGTCCCGGCCGGTGCATGGCCGCGAGCGCGCCGCGGTGCACGGCGTAGCCGGTCAGAGACTCGGCGATCTCGGGCGTCACGACGTACACCGGCGTGACGGCATCCACCAGTCCTTCGATGTCGGCGAGCCACTTCTGCTGCACGAGCACCGATCGGGCGCGGTGACCGGCGGCGAGCGCCCGCGAGATCACCTTCGCGGATTCTGCGATGTACAGCCCGCCCTCGGGTTCGATCACCCGGCGCAGAGCGACATCGGTGAGGTCGCGGTAGTCGGCGAGGCGTTCGTCGGAGGCGTCGGAGATCTCGAGGACGGGCACGCCCCATCGTCCCACGTCGGTGCTGTCAGCCCACGATGCCGACCGCGGCCCAGGCACGCGCGGTGATCTCGAAGCCGGTGTCGCCGAGCTCGTCCCGCAGTGCACGCTCCAGCCGTGCGACCGCGACGTCGTCGAGCGTCGCGACGTACCGGCCCGCGGGGCCGACGCCCTGCAGGAACGGCCGCCACCAGTCGTCGAAGTCAAGGAAGGCCACGGTGCAGTCGACGACCGACTGCGTCACGTCGTGGAGGCCCGCGCGCTGGAAGATGCCGACGAGCTGGCCTTCGGACGCGCCCTGGAGCGCCGCCTCGCCGCGGACCGCGGGATCGAGACCGGCGGCGACGCGCCAGAAGTCCGAGAGCGGCCCGCTGCCGCCGCCGTGATCCCACACGCACGCGCTCACGCGTCCGCCCGGGGCGGTCACCCGCGCCATCTCGGCCACGCCGCGCACCGGGTCGCTCATGAAGTGGACCACCAGCTGCGCGAGAGCGGCGCCGAACGCGTCGTCCGGGAACGGCAGATCCTCGGCGACGGCGACCCGCACATCCGCTCCGGCGCAGGCCTCGGCCGTCGCCGCGACGAACACGGGTTCGGGGTCGACGGCAGCGATCATGTCGGCCCCGCGTCGCCGCGCGAGCTCGAGAGTCAGCATCCCCGGTCCGCACCCGACGTCGAGCACGCGCGCGTCCGCGGGCACGCCGTCGAGACCCATCGCCGCGAACTGCACCGCCAGCGGCGACGAGAACCGACCCATGAACGCCGCGTAGTCCTGCGCGCTCACTCCGCCGAAGCCGCCCACGCGCTCATCCTGGCACGCTCCGGCCCGCGCCGTAACATGCCTGAAAACCGCGGGGCCTACACTCGACCGCGAAGGGGGTGCGCCGTGACGACGACCGCGACCTGGTTCGACGCGAGGACGACGGATGCTGTGGCCGCAGCGATCTCGGAGCTGTCCGGCCGACGCATCGCGGTGCTGACCGGTGCCGGTGTCTCGACGGACTCGGGGATCCCCGACTACCGCGGCGAGGGCGCCCCCGTCCGCACGCCGATGACGGCCGACACGTTCCTGTCGAGCGAGTCGGCGCGCCGCCGGTACTGGGTGGGCAGCCACCTGGGCTGGAAGGCGTTCGCGGCCGCCGAGCCGAACGCCGGGCACCGCGCGCTCGCCGCGCTCGAAGCCCGGGGCCTCGCGACCGGCGTGATCACGCAGAACGTCGACGGACTGCACGTGCGCGCCGGCAGCCGCCGGGTGGTCGAGCTGCACGGCACCATGCGTCGCGTCTTCTGCACGCACTGCGGCCAGGTGTTCGACCGCCGCGACATCGCGCGCCGCGTGGAGCACGACAACCCCTGGATCCGCGTACCCGCCGATGTGCCGCTCGGGCCCGACGGCGACGTACTGCCCGAGACCACCGAAGGGTTCGTCATCCCGGCGTGCAGCGTGTGCGGCGGCATGCTCAAGCCCGACGTCGTCTTCTTCGGCGAGTTCATCCCGGCGGCGAAGTTCCGTGAGGCGGAGCAGCTCGTCCACACCAGCGAGGCCCTCGTGATCGCGGGGTCGTCGCTGGTCGTCAACTCCGGCATCCGGCTGCTCGAGCGCGCCCGGCGCCGTCGCCTGCCGGTCGTGATCGTCAACCGCGGTCAGACGCGCGGCGACACCCGCGCGACCGTGAAGATCGACGCCGGCACGAGCGAGGTGCTCCACGCGCTCGCCGACGCGCTCCCGGCCCTCGGCTGACGGCCTGCCCGGGCTCTTCAGAGCGACCTGTCATCCGGCGTCGATAGGGTCGGAAGGTGACTGCGCTGACTCTGATCCGCCACGGCGAGACCGACTGGAACCGCGACCGACGGATCCAAGGGGCCACCGACATCCCCCTGAACGACACCGGACGCGCGCAGGCCCGCGCCGCCGCCGACGAACTGGCCGCCGAGTTCGACCGTCTCGGGGTGACCCCGGTCGTCGTGTCGAGCGATCTGCAGCGCGCTCACGAGACGGCGCGCATCATCGCCGCCGTCCTCGACGCCGAGGCGCCGATCCTCTACCCGCAGCTGCGCGAGCGCCGTTACGGCGCGGCGGAGGGCATGCTCGTGCCCGAGTACCGCGCGCGCCATGGCGAGCCCGGTCAGCCGCCTGCCGAGGGCGAAGAGGAGCGGACGCTGCTGCGGGCGCGCGGCGTCGACGCGCTGCACCGCATCGCCCGCGATGTGCGGCGGGTGACGGCGCCCACCGATGTGCCCGTGATCGCTGTGTCGCACGGCGGCCTCATCGGCGAGCTCATCCGCCACGCCAGCGGTGACACGCTCCCCCTCGCCGGCGAGCGCCTGGGCAACGCCTCGGCCCACCGCTTCGTCGTCGACCGCGACAGCGTGCGCCTGCTGTCGTACACGGCCGTCGCGGCGTAGCGGCCCTCAGCCGCTCGCGCGCGAGAGCACGCTGCGCGCGTGTCGCAGCACCGGCTCGTCGACCATCGCTCCCTGGTACGAGAAGACCCCCCGCTCCCCCGTCGCCGCGTGCAGCACACCGCGCGCCCACGCCACCGTCCGCTCGTCGGGACGGTAGGCGGCACGGATCACCGGCACCTGCGAGGGATGGATGCAGGCGGTCGCACGGAAGCCGGAGGCCGCGGCATCCGCCGCCTCGACCGCGAGCCTCTTCGTGTCGTCGATGTCGAGGTGCACCGCGTCGACGGCCGCCTTGCCGCGGGCGCCGGCGGCCAGCAGCACGCGGGAACGGGCGTAGCGCGCGATGTCCCGGTATCGGCCGTTCGGCTTGCGGCTGGACGTGCCGCCGAGCGAGGCGACGAGATCCTCGGCCCCCCACATGAGCGCCACCACGTTGTCGAGCGCGGCGATGCGGTCGGCCTGTGCGACGCCCTTGGCCGTCTCGCACAGCGCGACCACCTCGAACCGGGCATCCAGCCTCCCGATGCGCTTGGGCGACTGCGCCTTGGCGACCATGATGCGCCGGTAGTCCGTCTGGGACAGCGTCGACAGATCGGCGGCGAACGCGTCGGTCTCGGGCGGATTCACGCGCACGATGACCCGCTCCGGGTCGAGTTCCGACTCGATCACGTGGCCGCGCGCGGCCGTCTTGTCGGCGGGCGCGACCGCGTCCTCCAGGTCGAGGATGACGCCGTCGGCGCGTTCCAGCGCCTTCGCGTACCGCTCAGGGCGGTCGGCGGGGCAGAACAGCAGCGCGGGTCCGAGGTCGAATCTCACGGGGTCTCCTCCGGGGTCTCGGGCAGGCACCACATCAAGGCGGTGCGGGTGGCGAGCGCGACGACCTCGCCCTTCTGGTTGCGTCCGGTGTGGCGCAGGGTCACGATGCCCTGACCGGGTCGCGACGCCGACAGCCGCTTGGACACGACCTCGGTCTCGGTGTACAGCGTGTCGCCGTGGAACAGGGGTGCGGGGAACGAGATGTCGGTGAGTCCGAGCTGGGCGACGAGCGTCCCCTGCGTGATCTGCGAGACGGATGCCCCGACCATCGTGGCGAGCGTCCACATCGAGTTCATGAGGCGCTGGCCGAACGGCTGGGAGGCCGCGTAGGCGGCATCCAGATGCAGGGCCTGCGCGTTCATCGTGAGCGACGAGAACAGGACGTTGTCGGCCTCGGTCGCGGTGCGGCCAGGGCGGTGCAGATACCGCGCTCCGACCTCGAGCTCGTCGTAGTACAGCCCGCGCTGGACGTGGTCGCTCACGGTGTCACGCTACCCCGAGGGCGCGCGCGATGACGAGCAGCTGCACCTCGTTGGTGCCCTCGCCGATCTCGAGGATCTTCGAGTCGCGATAGTGGCGCGCCACCGGGTACTCGTTCATGAACCCGTTGCCGCCGAACACCTGGGTCGCGTCACGGGCGTTGTCCATCGCGGCGTCGCTCGCCGTGAGCTTGGCGATCGCGGCCTGCGTCTTGAACGGCTTGCCGGCGTCGCGCAGGCGCGCGGCGTGGTGCCATGCGAGTCGTGCGACGTGCACGCGCTGCTGCATGCGGGCAAGCAGGAACTGGATGCCCTGCCGCGTCGCGAGAGCCTCGCCGAACACGGTGCGCTTCTGCGCGTAGTCGACGGCGGCTTCGAGGCATCCCTCCGCCGCGCCGGTCGACAGCGCGGCGATCGCGATGCGCCCCTCGTCGAGGATGTGCAGGAAGTTCGCGAAGCCGCGGCCGCGCTCGCCGAGCAGGTTCCCCTCCGGTACGCGGACGTCCTGGAACGTGAGCGGATGCGTGTCGGAGGCGTGCCAGCCGACCTTGTCGTACGCGGGTTCGACCGTGAAGCCCGGCGTGCCGTTGGGCACGACGATCGTCGAGATCTCTTTCCGTCCGCCCGACTCGCCCGTGACAGCGGTCACCGTGACGAAGCGTGTGATGTCGGTGCCCGAGTTGGTGATGAACTGCTTCGACCCGTTGATCACCCACTCGCCCCCGCCTGCACCAGCACCGTCCAGGCGCGCGGTCGTGCGCGTCGCGCCGGCATCCGATCCCGCCCCGGGCTCGGTGAGCCCGAACCCGGCGAGCGCGCGCCCGGCGAGCAGGTCGGGCAGCAGCTCGTGCTTCTGCTCCTCGGTGCCGAACCGGAACACCGGCATCGCGCCGAGGCTGACGCCGGCCTCGAGGGTGATCGCGAGGGACTGGTCGACGCGGCCGAGGGCCTCGATCGCGAGGCACAGCGCGAAGTAGTCGCCGCCCTGCCCGCCGTACTCCTCGGGGAACGGCAGCCCGAAGAGACCGAGCTCGCCCATCTGCGCGACGACATCGAGCGGCAGCGTGTGCGTGCGGTCGGCCTCGTACGAGCGCGGCGCGACGACCTCGTCGGCGAACTGGCGCACCAGCCCCGCGAGCTCGCGCTCGTCGTCGGTGACGTCGTAGTCGTAATCGGGCATCAGTCGTTCTCCTTCACGTGTGCGAGCACCTGGTCGCGCCGCACCTGGTCGCCCACGGCGACGTCGATCCGCACGATCCCGGCGTGCGGAGCCGTCACCGGGTGCTCCATCTTCATGGCCTCGATCGTCGCGATGCGGTCCCCCGCGGCGACCGGGGCGCCGTCGGCCACGTGGACGGCGACGACCGCGCCGGGCATGGGGGCGCGCAGTTCGGGATCGGATGCCGCGGCCCCCCGTTCGCGCGCCGCCCGTCGCCGCTCGGCGGCCTGCCGGCGGGTGAGCGGGCGCAGTGCGGTGGTGACGCCGTCGGCGTGGACCCAGAGGATGCCGTCGTCCGAGATCGCCACGGCGACGCCGTCGGCGAGTGCCCGGCCGACGGTGCGGGCTCTCTCGCGCCGGGCGCCGGCCGCGACGATCGGCCCGGGCTCCGTCGCCTCGCCCAGCACGATGCTGCCGTCGCCGGTCTCGAAGGCTGTGGACACCGGCACCGCCGGAGCGCCCGCCCGCCAGCCCGACGCGGTCAGCCACAGCGCCGACGCGTGCCCCGCGCCTCCCCCGCCTCCCCCTTGCCCAGAACGCGGTTTCTCGCCGAGCGACCCCGTTCCTGACGCCGACATCGGGGTTGCTCGGCGAGAAACCGCGTTGTCGCCGGCGGCGGTGGCGGCAGCAGCAGCAGCAGCCAGCGCGGCGGCAGAAGGGGCGGGGGCCGCGTAGGCGGGCAGACGCTCGATGAGCCCGGTGTCCATGTCACCGCCGCGCACACCGTCGTCGGCGAGGAGCGACCGCAGAAACCCGATGTTGGTGTCGACGCCGAGCACCACCGTCTCGGCGAGCGCCGCGTCCAGCTGCTGCAGCGCCGTCGCCCGGTCGGGGGCGTGGGCGATGACCTTCGCGATCATGGGGTCGTAGTCGGCGGTGACGGCGCTGCCCGTCTCGACGGCGCCGTCGGTGCGGACGCCCTCGGCCGCGCGCCACGACAGCACCTCTCCCGTCGCGGGCAGGAAGCCCCGCTCGGGCGCCTCGGCGTAGACGCGCGCCTCGATGGCGTGGCCGTCGAGGCGCACGTCGCCCTGGGCGAGTCGCAGCGGCTCCCCCGCGGCGATGCGCAGCTGCTGCTCGACGAGGTCCACGCCCGTCACGAGCTCGGTCACCGGGTGCTCGACCTGCAGGCGCGTGTTCATCTCGATGAAGAAGAACTCGTCCGGTCGTTCGGCGGCGACGAGGAACTCCACGGTCCCGGCCCCGCGATAGTCGACGGATGCCGCCGCCGCACAGGCGGCGGCGCCCAGGCGTGCGCGCGTCGTTGCGTCGACCACCGGCGACGGCGCCTCTTCGACCACCTTCTGGTGACGTCGCTGCAGGGTGCACTCGCGCTCGCCGAGGTGGATGATCTGCCCGTGCGCGTCGGCGAGCACCTGCACCTCGATGTGGCGGGGGCGCTCGATGAGCCGCTCCAGCAGCAGGGTGTCGTCGCCGAACGCGGCTGCCGAGACCCGCCGGGCGGTGGAGAGCGCATCGGGCAGCTCGGCGGCGGAGCGCACGACCTGCATGCCCTTGCCGCCCCCGCCGGCCGACGGTTTGACGAGGAGCGGGTAGCCCGTCGCGTCGGCCGAAGCCACGATGTCGGCATCGGTCATTCCTGCGGCGCTGAAGCCGGGCACCGTCGGCACGCCGTGGTCGGCGACATGCTCCTTCGCCCGGATCTTGTCGCCCATCACCTCCAGTGCGCGCTCGCCTGGTCCGATGAACACGATGCCCGCGGCGGCGCAGGACCGCGCGAAGGCGACGTTCTCGGACAGGAACCCGTAACCCGGGTGCACGGCCTGCGCGCCTGTCTCGACCGCCGCGGCAACGACCGCGCCGACGTCGAGGTACGACTGCGCGGCGGGCGCGGGTCCGATGCGCACCGCGACGTCGGCCTCGCGCACGTGCGGCGCGGAGGCGTCGGCGTCGCTGTAGACGGCGACGGAGCGGATGCCGAGCCGCCGGAGCGTGCGGATCACGCGGCGGGCGATCTCACCGCGGTTGGCGACGAGGACGGTGTCGAACATGTCGTTCATGACTCTCACATCCGGAAGACGCCGAAGCGGGGTTCCGACAGCGGCGTGCGCGACACGACGTCCAGGGCGAGGCCTAGCAGATCACGGGTGTCGAGCGGGTCGACGATGCCGTCGTCCCACAGTCGCGCGGTGGCGTAGTACGGGTTGCCCTGCTCTTCGTACTGCGCCCGGATGGGCGCCTCGAAGGCGGCCTGGTCGTCGGCCGACCACTCCTCGCCGCGCGCTTCGAGCTGGTCGCGCTTGACGGTCGAGAGCACAGACGCCGCCTGCGGGCCGCCCATCACCGAGATGCGCGAAGCCGGCCACGTCCACAGGAACCGCGGCGAGTAGGCCCGGCCGCACATCGAGTAGTTGCCGGCGCCGAACGAGCCGCCGATGACGACGGTGAGCTTCGGCACGCGGGTGGTCGCGACGGCCGTGACCATCTTGGCGCCGTCCTTCGCGATGCCGCCCGCCTCGGCGTCCCGGCCGACCATGAAGCCCGAGATGTTCTGCAGGAACAGCAGGGGGATGCCCCGCTGGTCGCACAGCTCGATGAAGTGGGCGCCCTTGAGGGCCGACTCGCCGAACAGCACGCCGTTGTTGGCGACGATCCCGACCGGATGCCCGTGGATGCGGGCGAACCCGGTGACGAGCGTCGTGCCGTACTCGCGCTTGAACTCGTGCAGCTCGCTGCCGTCGACCAGGCGCGCGATCACCTCGCGCACGTCGTACGGCTGATTGACGTCGACGGGCACCACGCCGTACAGCTCCGCAGGGTCGGCGGCGGGCGCCACCGTCGGCACGACCTCCCAGGCCGGCTCCGCGGGCGGCGGCAGCGTCGCGACGATGTCGCGGACGATCTCCAGCGCGTGCTCGTCGTCCTCGGCGAGGTGGTCGACCACCCCGGACCGCCGCGCGTGCAGCTCTCCCCCGCCGAGCTCTTCGGCCGTCACGACTTCGCCGATCGCCGCCTTCACGAGCGGCGGCCCGCCGAGGAAGATCGTGCCCTGGTTGCGCACGATCACCGTCTCGTCGCTCATGGCCGGCACGTAGGCGCCGCCGGCGGTGCACGAGCCGAGCACGGCGGCGATCTGCGGGATGCCGGCGGCCGAGAGCCGGGCCTGGTTGAAGAAGATGCGGCCGAAGTGGTCGCGGTCGGGGAACACCTCGTCCTGCATCGGCAGGAACGCGCCACCGGAGTCGACGAGGTAGACGCAGGGCAACCGGTTCTCCAGCGCGACCTCTTGCGCGCGCAGATGCTTCTTGACCGTCATCGGGTAGTACGTGCCGCCCTTGACCGTGGCGTCGTTGCACACGACCATCACGTGCCGCCCGTGCACGAGCCCGATCCCGGCGATGACGCCCGCTGCCGGCGCCTCGCCGCCGTAGAGGCCCTCCGCGGCGAGCGGGGCGATCTCGACGAAGGGGCTCCCCTCGTCGAGCAGTCGCGTGACGCGGTCGCGAGGCAGCAGCTTGCCGCGGGCGACGTGACGGTCCCGCGCCGCGGCAGGACCTCCGAGGGATGCCGCGGCCAGGCGCCGCCGCAGATCCTCGGCGAGCGCGCGCTGGGCCTTCTCGGCACGCGCGAACGCATCGTCGGGCCGGGCCTCGGTGGTCAGCACGCTCATGGCTCTGCGCTCCGTGTCATCCTCGTCGACGTCACGATCGGGTCACACCTGTGGACGGGGTTCTTGTCCCGGCGCATCCCGATTGGTTAGTGTTCACTAACTGAGGTTTAGGTTAGCGAGCATTAACTGAGTTCGCAAGACCTCCCGCCACCCCGGAGCACAGATGACAAACGGTGTCACCGACCGCAACCGCGCCAAGGCCGATCGCCACGCCGCCATCCTGCAGCAGGCTGCAACGCTGTTCGCCGAGCGCGGCTTCAGCGGCGTGAGCCTCGAAGACATCGGCAGCGCCGTCGGCATCAGCGGTCCCGCGCTGTACCGGCACTTCGCGGGCAAGCAGGCACTGCTGGGCGCGATCCTGGTCGAGGTGAGCGAGCGGCTGTTGGCCGGCGGCCGCGCGGTCGTGGCGACGCACGAGGGCGCCGATGCGCAGCTCGACGCCCTGATCGACTTCCACGTCGCGTTCGCTCTGCACGACGCGGATGTCATCCGCGTGCAGGACCGCGACATGGCGAGTCTCAGCGACGAGGACCGCCACACCGTGCGGCGGCTGCAGCGCGAGTACGTCGAGGTGTGGATCGGCATCCTGTCGGTCGTCCACCCCGACCGCGAGGACGACGACCTGCGGGTGCGCGCGCACGCGTGCTTCGGCCTCATCAACTCCACGCCCCACACCGTGCGCGTCGGGCGCTCACGGCCCGCCGACTCCGAAGTCCGCGGCATCCTCCGCTCGATGGCCCGCGCCGCACTCACCGCCTGATCCTGCGCGACGTCACCGCCTAGTCTGAACAGGATGGCGGGGGCGAGCCACGAGAGCGGAGCAGAGCCGGCAGCGGGCGGCGAGCCGGCCGAGCCTGCGCGCCCGCCGGCGCCCGAGATCGACGAGGGCTCACGTCGTGACTTCTTGAAGCTCGGCGGCATCGCGACGGCGGGGCTGGTCGTGGGCGGCGCCATCGGCGCCACCGGCGGCGCCACGATCGGACACGAGCTCGGCGTCCGCGAAGGATCCGGCGATCTCGGCGCGGTGCCCCCACGAGCGGAGCCCGGGTTCGACCACGTCGTCGTGCTCATGGGCGAGAACCGATCGTTCGACAATCTGCTCGGCCGGCTCTACACGCGTGAGACGCTGCCCGACGGTGAGACGTTCGACGGCTTGGAGTTCGGCGACTATGCCAACCGCGCTCCGACCGGCGAGCGCATCGCCGCACACGTCTACACCGGCGGCACCGACGCGATCATGGGCAGCCCGGATCCCGATCCCGGCGAGGAGTACCCGCACGTCAACACCCAGCTGTTCGGCGTGGTGGATCCGGCGCGCAACGCCGCCGCCGACATTCCGGAGATGGTCGCGCCGTTCAACGCTCCGCGGCGGGGGACGACGCCGACGATGGACGGCTTCGCCCTCGATTACCGCAACAACCTCGTTCGGCTCCGCCACGGCACCGAGCCGAGCCTCGACGAGGTGTCGCGGATCATGGGCGGGTTCTCGCCCGAACAGCTGCCGGTGCTCTCCACGCTCGCGCAGGAGTTCGCCGTCTTCGACGCGTGGTTCTGCGCGGTGCCGTCCCAGACGTACTGCAACCGGTCCTTCTTCCACGCGTCGACCTCGCACGGATTCGTCACCAACCGCGACCACGGCGGCTATCGCAAGTGGCTCGAGGCCGATGCGACGCCGACCGTGTTCGACCGGCTCGAAGAGGCCGGACTCACCTGGAAGGTCTACTTCGACGAGCTGCAGCTGGTCTCGCTCACCGGGATCCTGCACTCGCCGAGCCTGGAGAAGTACTGGCGCACGGATCACTTCGTGTACATGGACGAGTTCTCGCGCGACGCGAAGAACGGCACGCTGCCTGCCTACGCGTTCATCGAGCCGCGTCTCGTCTACAACCACAACGACTTCCACCCGCCCGTCGGCGTGTACCGCGAGAGCGACGTCGACGGCGAGCCGGTGCTCGATTCGGCCGTGTCGGACGTCCGCGCCGGCGAGAAGCTCGTCGCCGAGGTGTACGACGCGATCCGCACCAGCGCGAGCCCGGACGGCTCGAACGCGATGAACACGCTGCTGCTCATCACCTTCGACGAGCACGGCGGCACCTACGACCACGTGGTGCCACCGGCCGCGATCCCGCCGCACGCCGACGCGGCGACGGGCGAGATGGGCTTCGCCTTCGACCGTCTCGGACTGCGCGTGCCGGCGATCGCCGTGTCGGCCTACACGCGCGCCGGGACGATCGTGCACGACGAGATGCACCACGGGGCGCTCGCGGCCACGCTCGCGAAGCGGCACGGGCTGCGGCCGCTGACCCGTCGCGATGCCGAGGCGCGCGATCTGTACTCGGTCGTCAATCTGGACCGACCACGCGATCCCGCGACCTGGCCGCTGGTGCATCCGCTGTACGTCCCACCGAACACCGCCGAGGATCAGCGCACCGACCTCAAGAACGGGCCGCACCGCGACAAACCGCTGAGTCCGCCCGGCAAGGGGCTGCTCGGCCTGCTGCTGGCCAAGTACGGCAGCGCGGACGGCGAGGACCCGCAGAGTTACGCCGACGCGTACCGCCTCCTGCAGGCCAAGGGACTCGGGCTCTTCTACCCCAAGAAGGACTGATCGGCCGGCCCCGCAGGGCCGGCCGATCGATGCCGCCGCGGCTCAGCGCAGCAGCATCGCCCTCCCCGGCTCGCGCAGCACGTCGGCGACCTCGACCAGGAACCGCGACCCCTGCTCGCCGTCCACCAGTCGATGATCGAACGACAGCGCGAGCGTCATGACGTCGCGCAGCGCGATCTCGCCGCGGTGCTCCCACGGCTGGCGTCGCACCGCGCCGAGCGCCAGGATGCCCGCCTCCCCCGGGTTGATGATCGGCGTGCCCGCATCCACGCCGAACACCCCGACGTTCGTTATCGAGAAGGTGCCGCCCATCATGTCGGCCGGCGCCGTCTTACCCGCACGCGCCGTCTCGGCGAGCGCGCGGATCGCATCCGCGAGCTCCACGAGCGTGAGCTCGTGCGCGTCGCGGATGTTGGGCACGACGAGCCCGCGCCCCGTGGCCGCGGCGATGCCGAGGTTGACATAGTGATGCTCGACGATCTCGCCCGCCTCGTCGTCCCACTTCGAATTGAGCCCCGGGTGGCGCCCCAGCGCGAGACAGGCGGCCTTGGCCGCCACGGCCATCACGCCGATGCGGTGGTCGGCGAGGGCCTTGTCCGCCTTCAGCGACGCGATGAGCTCGCTGGTGGCGGTGACGTCCACGGTGAGGAAGGTGGTCACGTGCGGAGCCGTGAAGGCGCTGCGCACCATCGCGTCCGCCGTCATCCGTCGCACCCCGCGGATGGGGGTGCGCGTCGTCCGCTCCCCCGGCGCGCGTTCCGGCGCGAGCTCCTCAGCGGTGTCGGGGACGCCGGAGTCCTCGACCGCCGCCGCACCCTGCGTCGCCGCGACCCCGACGCGTTCGGCATACGCTTCGACATCGGCGCGCGTGATGACGCCGGACGCTCCCGTCGCCTCGACGAGCGCGAGGTCGATCCCGAGCTGCTTCGCGAGGGCCCGCACCGGCGGCGTCGACCGCGGGCGCTCCGGGGCCTGTCCGCCGTTGTCGCCGAAGCCGGGCGCGTCGAGAGTGATCGCGTCGTGCGGTGCGGCTTCGAGGACGGCGGTGTCGGACCGGGTGGATGCCGGTCCCGCGACCCGTGCGCGCCGCTGCGGTCGTCCGGCGCCGCGCGGGGCGGCGCCGTACCCGACCAGGTTCGGTTCGGCCTTCTCGCCGTCGGCCGCGGGCGCGGACTGCTCCGTCACGGCGACCGGCTGCGGTGCGGCATCCCCCTGACCCGTATCGAACGTGACGAGCACTGAGCCCACCTCGATCACGTCACCGGCGTCGGCGTGGAGCGCGGTGATCGTGCCGGCGTACGGCGACGGCAGCTCGACGACCGCCTTCGCGGTCTCGACCTCGGCCATCGTCTGGTTGAGCGCGACCGTGTCGCCCACGGCGACGAGCCATTGCACGAGCTCGGCCTCGGGAAGACCCTCGCCGAGATCGGGCAGTCGGAAGTCCTGCGTCATCGGTCCGCCACCCCCGAAAGGCTGTTCGGCCGGTCCATGACGCGGTCGACGGCGTCGAGGATGCGGTCGAGATCGGGCAGATGATGCTTCTCGAGCTTCGCGGGCGGGTACGGGATGTCGTGACCGGTCACCCGCTGCGGCGCCGCCTCAAGGTAGTTGAAGCAGCGCTCGGTGACACTGGCGATGAGCTCCGCGCCCACACCGGCCTCGCGCGCGGCCTCGTGGGTCACCACGACGCGGCCGGTCTTGCGGACCGACGCCGTCACGGTCCGGTAATCGACGGGAGAGATCGAGCGCAGATCGATGACCTCGATCGACACCCCGTCGTCCTCGGCGGCGGTGGCGGCATCCATCGCGGTCGCCACCTGTGCACCATACGTCAGCAGTGTCACGTCGGTGCCCGGCCGCGCGATCCGCGCCAGTCCCATGGGCGGCGCGTCGGCCAGCGGCAGGTCGAGGTCGACCTCGCCCTTCGAGTGGTACAGGCGCTTGGGCTCGAAGTAGACCACCGGGTCGTTCGAGGCGATCGCCTGACGCAGCATGACATATGCGTCCTGCGGGTTCGACACCGCCACGACGCGAAGTCCCGACGTGTGCACGAAGTACGCCTCGGGCGACTCGGAGTGGTGCTCGGCGGCGCCCACGCCGCCGGCCCACGGGATGCGGATCGTGATCGGCATCGTGACGTTGCCGCGCGTGCGGTAGTGCAGCTTCGCCACCTGGCACACGATCTGGTCGAACGCCGGGTAGACGAAGCCGTCGAACTGGATCTCGACCACGGGACGGTAGCCGCGGAACGCGAGTCCGACGGCCGTGCCCATGATGCCCGCCTCGGCGAGCGGGGTGTCGATCACACGCTGCGCCCCGAACTGCGACTGCAGCCCGTCGGTGATGCGGAACACGCCACCGAGCTTGCCGATGTCCTCGCCCATGACGAGGACCCTGTCGTCGTCCGCCATCGCACGGCGGAGACCTTCGTTGATGGCCTTCGCCATCGTCAGCTGCGCCATGTCACGCCTCCTGCGCGGGAGCACTGAGCTCGACGGGAGCAAAGCCGTCGAGATACGCGCCGAACCACTCGCGCTGCTCGTCGATGCCCGAGTGGGGCTCGGCGTACACGTGGTCGAGCACCGTGAGCGGCGCCCGGGTCGTGGCCGTCATCGCCGCCTCGCGGACGGAGGCGGCCAGCGTGTCGGCATCCCTGTCCACACTCGCGACGAACGCGTCGTCGAACTCGCCGCGCGAGCGCAGCAGCGCCTCGACGCGGGCGATCGGATCGCGGCGCCGCCAGGTCTCGACCTCGTCCTTGTCGCGGTAGCGGGTCGGGTCGTCCGACGTGGTGTGCGGGCCCATCCGGTATGTGACCGCCTCGATGAAGGCCGGTCCCTTGCCGCTGCGGGCGTGGTCGAGTGCCCAGCGCATCGCGGCGAGGCACGCCAGCACATCATTGCCGTCCACCCGCATGCTCGGGATGCCGAAACCCGGCGCGCGGCCGGCGATCGGGACCTTCGCCTGCAGGGCGACGGGCTCCGAGATCGCCCACTGGTTGTTCGTACACACGAAGACGACGGGCGCGCCGAACGACGAGGCGAAGACCATCGCCTCGTTGACGTCGCCCTGACTGGACGCTCCATCGCCGAAGTACGCCACGGACACCTGGTCGGTCCCGTCGCGCTGGACGCCCATCGCGTAGCCGACCGCGTGCAGCGACTGCGCGCCGATGATGATCTGCTGGGTCGCGGTGTTCAGCTCGTACGGGTCGTAGGTGGAGTGCTCCTCGCCGCGCCAGGCCAGCACGAAGTCCGAGGGCTTGCCGCCGCGGGCGTAGACGACGCCCGTCTCGCGGTAGCTGGGGAACGCGAAGTCGTCGGCGCGCAGGGCCCGGGCGGTGCCGATCTGCGTCGCCTCCTGGCCCTGACAGGGCGGCCACAGGCCGAGCTGCCCCTGCCGCTGCAGGGCGACGCCTTCGACGTCGATGCGGCGCAGCAGCACCAGGTCGCGATACAGCGACCGCAGCGCGGCCGAGTCGACGTCCGCGATCCAGCGGTCGAGTTCGGGATCGGCGATGCGCTCGCCGTCGGGGGTGAGCAGGCGGGCGACATCCTCGATATCGGTGCCGAGATCCGCCGTGGGGGTCAGGGTGTGCGTCATCGTCATCACTCCTCGTTGCGGGCCCCCTTGTGAGGAGCCGCCTCGTGTGCGCGCCGGCCTCTTCGCCGACACCTCGAGGCTACGTCGGGGTCGCACCTCGCTCAAGCATTCGGGATCCGCTTGAGCATGTTGATGAATTCTGCCCCCGAAACCCGTGCTAACGTTTCGCACTATGAGTGCCCTCGATCACGTCGACCTGGAGCTGCTCGCGGCGCTCTCTGCCGATCCCCGCGCGACCGTCGTCGCGCTCGCCGAACGGCTGGGGCTGTCGCGCAACACCGTCCAGGCGCGCATGGCCCGGCTGGAGCGCACGGGCGTGTTCCTCTCTTACGAGCGCGCGATCTCGTCGGCGGCCCTCGGGTTCCCGATCGAGGCCTTCATCAGCGTCATGGTGCGGCAGGCCGACCTTCCCCGCATCGCCGTCGAGCTCGCGCGCGTGCCCGAGGTCGTACAGGCCCACGGCCTGTCGGGTCAGGTGGATCTGCTGGTGCGCGTCGCCTGCCGCGACACGCAGCACCTGTTCGACACCGATGCCCGCATCCTCGCGATCGAGGGCGTCGAGCGCACCGAGACCTCACTCGTGATGGGCGAGGTCATCGCCCATCGCGTGACCCCGCTCATGGAGTTGGCACGGCGGGAGTGACCGCCGCCGGGGGCGCGGTCGCCGTCGCGTCGGCGCGCACGAGCACGACGCCGACGAGGATCAGCGCACCGCCGACGAACTGGATCGGCGCCGGGACCTCGGCCAGGAAGATCCACGCGAACATGAGGGCGAACAGCACCTCCGAGAGGCCGACGAACGACGCCACGCGCGATCCGATGCGCGGCACCGCCATGACGCCCAGCGCATAGCCGAGGGTCGTCGCGACCGCGGCGACCCAGAGCAGCGGCATCCACCACGGCACTTCGGTCCCGGCGAGCACGACCGTCACGGCGGGCGCCCGGAAGGGCAGGATGCCGGTCAGGCACAGCACACCCATCGCCAGCGCGCCGGTCAGCAGTCCGCTCGCGGCCAGCGCCAGAGGCGGCAGATCGTCACCGGCACGCTCCGAGATGACGAAGTACGCGCACACGCACACCGCCGCCGCCAGGGCGAGCAGGGTGCCGACCAGGTCGAACGAGGCCCCCGAGATGTCGACGACGAGCACGAGTCCCACCATGGCGACGGCGGATCCCCACAGCACCAGCGCCGACGGCGCCGTGCGCGTGCGGATCCACACGAAGCCCACCAGCATCACCGGCGCCAGGTACTGGATGAGCAGAGCCACTGCCACCGGCATCCGCTGCATCGCAGAGAAGAAGAACAGCTGACAGCCGAGCACCGGCATGAGACCGAACCCGATGATGAGCCTGTAGTGCCTGCGCAGGAAGCCGCGCTGGCGCCGCATGGCCCGGAACAGCGCCGGCGACAGGATCAGTCCGGCCACGCCCATCCGCACGAGCAGGGCGGCACCGAGGGACCACCCCGCCTCCAGCAGCGGCTTCACGAACGGACCGCTCGATGAGAACGCCAGGGCGGAGGCGACTCCCATGAGCAGCCCCGTGGTGCGCAGGCGCGCGGTGGAGACGGATGCGGGACCCGGCGCGATGACGGGAACGGACGCGGTCGAGGCGGTCATGGGCGGCATCCGACTGTCAGGGGTGAAAGCTGTTTACACTGGTGACAGTAGCGAGGCTGATGTCAGGAGTCAATGTGGTTTTCATTCATGACACGCAACAGAGCCTGCGCGCGGCCGCGTACCTCGTCAACACGATGCCCGGCTACGACGGCCAAGACACGCTCACGACGCTCGAGCAGTTCGACGACTACCTGCGGGTGAACCCCTACACCGGCGTGATCCGGCGCGACGAGGCCGAGCTCGAGGCCATCCGGGTGATCCGCCCGCGGCTGCGCGAACTGTGGGAGGTCGACCGCGAGGGCGCGGTGCCGCTCGTGAACGAGCTGCTGCGCGACGGCCGGGCACTCCCCCGCCTCGTGATCCACGACGGCTTCGACTGGCACGTGCACGCCACGAGCGACGATGCGCCGCTGCAGACCCGCATCCTGGTCGAGGCGGCGATGGCCTTCGTCGATGTCATCCGCGCCGACGAGTACGACCGCGTGCGCGTGTGCGCGGCCGACGACTGCGACGGCGTCTACGTCGACTACTCCAAGAACGGGTCGAAGCGCTATTGCGATTCGGGCAACTGCGGCAACCGCATGAACGTCAACGCGTACCGGCGTCGGAAGGCGCGAGAAAGCGCGTGATCGCGTCGGCGGCGGCCGCCGGCGTCTCGTAGTGGATCAGGTGGCCGACCTCGGGGATCTCCACCAGCTCGGCGTCGGCGAACATCGCCCTGAGCCGTCGCTCGGCCTCGATGGGCGTGATGTCGTCGCGCTGCGCGGCCACGAGCAGCGTGGGCTGCGCGATGCGCGGGGCGGCCTCGCGCACGTCGTGCGACACCGACGCGACGAACGCGTCGTGCAGCACGTCGCGGTCGGCGAAGCGCGAGAAGTACGTGTCGTGCTGGTCGTGGACGAAGCGACGGATGCCGGGGTCCTTGGCCTTGGCCATCGACACGCTCATCACCCGCACGATCAGCCCGTTGCGCAGCAGGGCGTCGCCGAGACGCGCGGGGAGCCGGGCGCCGGCCCAGTAGTAGAAGACGGCGAGACGCGTCAGGATCCCCCGGGGTCCCTCCAGCGCGGGCGCGCCGATCGGGTTCACGAGGATCATCTGCGGCGTCGGCAGACCGTCTGCGACGGCCGCCGACACGACGATCGACCCGAAGGAGTGGCCGAGGATCACCGCTCCCGGCGCGACGGCGGTGACGAACTCCTGCAGCCACTGCACGTAGAGGGCGAGGTCGTGCGTTCTGCCGGGGATCGGCGCGGTCTCGCCGAAGCCTGGCAGGTCGGGCGAGATCACGCGGATGCCGGGCAGGTGGGCGACGACCGGTTCCAGCCCGTGATGCTCGCCGCGGAAGCCGTGCACTGCGACAACGGTGCGCTCGGCGTCCTCCGGCCCGTAGACCCAGTACGCCGTCACGCCGCCGAGCACCGCGACCTCACGCCGCTCGACAGGGATCTCGTCGAGCATCGAGGCGTACGGGTTGGGCGCGGTCACCCGTCGAGTCTACGTTCCGGCGCCCGCACGTCCGCCGCGCCGGGCCCGCCTGCGCAGCGCTCGGAGCGCCTGCGCCACGATGTCGGAGCCCGCGCATACCGTGAACGGCATGACCACCCGCCACGCTGAGCAGCTGTCGCTGTGGGACGTGCCGGACTGGGTGCGGCTGGTCGGGGTCTTCGATCTGGAGACCACGGGCGTCGACGTCACGGGCGATCGCATCGTGACCGCACATGTCGGCCTGCTGGACGCCTCGGGCCTCATCGTCCGCGCGCGCGACTGGCTCGCCGATCCCGGCATCCCGATCCCCGAGGGCGCCAGCGCGATCCACGGCATCAGCACGGAGTACGCCCGGGCGAACGGCCGCCCCGCCCACGAGGTGGTGTCCGAGGTGGTAGCGGCGCTGCGCGGACTGCTGGACGCCGGCATCCCCGTCGTCGCATACAACGCGCCGTTCGACTTCTCGCTGCTCAAATACGAGTCGCTGCGCCACGGCGTGCCGCCGATCGAGAATCCCTCGCCCGTGATCGACCCCCTCGTCGTCGACAAGGCGTACGATCGCTGGCGCAGAGGAAAGCGCACACTCGAGGTCGTCGCGGCACATTACGCCGTGAAGCTCGACGCCGCGCACGAGGCGTCGGCGGACGCCGTCGCAGCCGGGCGCGTCGCTCAGGCCCTCGCCGAGCGCTACGCGCCGTGGCTGCCCGAAACGGCGCACGAGCTCCATACGCGACAGGTCGCGTGGGCGCGCGCGCAGGCGGCCAGCCTCACGGAGTACTTCATCCAGATCGGCCGGCTCGACCCCGACGACCGCCTCGACGGCCGGTGGCCCATCCGCTGACGCCGGCTGCCCCCAGGAACGCAGAAAGCCCCACACGATGTGCGGGGCTTTCGTGGCGGGCGGGGCTTACTTGGAAGCGCCGCCGAAGTTCTTGAAGCGCTGGTTGAACTTCTCGACACGACCGGCCGAGTCCATGATGCGCTGCTTGCCCGTGTAGAACGGGTGCGAGGCCGACGAGATCTCGACGTCGATGACGGGGTACTCGACGCCGTCGAGCTCGATCGTCTTGTCGCTGGTCACCGTCGAGCGGGTGAGGAAGGTCTCGCCCGAGCCGAGGTCACGGAACACGACGGCCTGGTAGTCCGGGTGGATGTCAGTCTTCATGATGGTCCTTTGAGGATGGTGCCCTGGATTTTGCCAGGGCGGTCAAAGTCTTGAGTGCGGGCACGCGTGTGCACGCACCAAGGATCTAGTCTACCAGCCTCAGTGCGCGGCGCGTGCCGCGAAGCGCCCGCCGTCTTCGGTGAGCCGGATCGGCACGCCGAAGGTCTCGGTGAGAGCATCGCCGGTGAGCGTCTCGCGGATGGGGCCGGAGGCCACAGCCTTGCCGTCGCGGAGCAGCAGCACGTGCGTGAAGCCGACCGGGATCTCTTCCACGTGGTGGGTGACCATGATCATCGCGGGCGTGGTCGGCGCCGATGCGTAGCCGCCGAGCAGGATGAGCAGCTCTTCGCGCGCGCCGAGGTCGAGGCTCGCCGTCGGCTCGTCGAGCAGCAGCAGCTCGGGGTCCGTCATGACCGCGCGCGCGATCTGAACGCGCTTCTGCTCGCCGTCCGACAGCGTGCCGAACGTGCGGTCGGCGAGGTGATCGAGCTTCCACTCGGCGAGCACCCGCAGGGCCCGGCGCTCGTCGATGTCTTCGTAGTCCTCGCGCCAGCGGCCGAGCACCGAGTACGCCGCCGTCAGCACGACGTTGAGCACGGTCTCTTCCGGCGGCACGCGGCGCGCCATGGCCGACGAGGCGAATCCGATGCGCGGGCGCAGCTCGAACACGTCGGTGCGGCCCAGTCGCTCGCCGAGGATCGTGACGACCCCCGAGGTCGGGTGCAGCAGCGTGTCGGCCATCTGCAGGACCGTGGTCTTGCCGGCGCCGTTCGGGCCGAGGACGACCCACCGCTCGTCGTCGTTGATGGTCCAGTCCAGGTGGTCGACGATGTTGCGTGCGTTTCGGCGGACGACGACGTCGGAGAACTCGAGCACCTGGGGCATGCTCCCAGCCTACCGGCCGCCGGCGGCCACCTCCGCGTACAGCGAGGCGGTCTGCTCGGCGATCCGCTGCCAGCTGAAGTCCTCCGTGGCACGGCGGCGTCCGGCGGCCCCGTACTCCCGCGCCCGGGCGGGATCGCTCACGACCTCGGTGAGGACGCGGGCGAGATCGGACACGAAGGCTTCGGGGTCTGTCGGTGTGCCGGTGCCGTCCTGCACCTGGTCGATCGGGACGATGCGCCCGGTCACGCCGTCCACCACGACCTCGGGGATGCCGCCGGTCCCGGTTCCGACGACGGCGGCGCCGCACGCCATCGCCTCGAGGTTCACGATGCCGAGCGGCTCGTACACCGAGGGGCACACGAAGGTCGTCGCGGCGCTGAGGATGGTGCACAGCTCGTGGCGAGACAGCATGCGGTCCAGCCACACGACACCCTCGCGGGTCGCCTGCAGCCCGCGCACGAGCTCCTCGACCTCGGCCATGATCTGCGGCGTGTCGGGAGCCCCCGCGGCCAGGATCACCTGAACGTCCGCGGGCAGTCGCTCGGCGGCGCGCAGGAAGTAGGGCAGCCCCTTCTGGCGCGTGATGCGGCCCACGAAGACCACGGACGGCTTCGCCGGATCGATCCCCAGCTCGGCGAGCAGCTCCGGATCCTCGACGGGATGCCAGGCCTCGACGTCGATGCCGTTGTAGATGACGCGCACCCGGTCGGGCTCCAGGGCGGGGTAGCTGCGCAGGATGTCCTCGCGCATGCCGTTGCTCACGGCGACGACCGCCGCCGCGCCCTCGTACGCGGTCTTCTCGATCCAGCTCGACACCGCGTACCCGCCGCCCAGCTGCTCGGCCTTCCACGGCCGCAGCGGCTCGAGGCTGTGGGCCGTGACGATGTGCGGGATGCCGTGCAGCAGCGACGCGAGGTGGCCGGCGAAGTTGGCGTACCAGGTGTGGCTGTGCACGACGTCGGCGCCGGCGACGTCGGAGACGATCTCCAGGTCGGTGCCGAGGGTCTGCACGGCCGCGTTGGCCGCCCCGAGTCCCGCCGGGACGGCGTACGAGGTCGTCCCCTCTTCCGAGCGGTCCGCGCCGAACGCCCGGACGCGCACATCCAGCTCTGCCCGCAGCGCTTTCACCAGCTCTGTGACATGGACTCCGGCACCGCCGTAGATCTCCGGCGGGTACTCCTTCGTGACGATGTCGACTCGCATGCTCGAACGCTAGTACATCGGTCGAAACGCGTCCTAGTGTGGGTCACATGCCAGCAGCGCCCAAGGTCTTCGGAATCATCCTCGCCGGCGGCGAGGGGAAGCGGTTGATGCCCCTGACTGCGGATCGAGCGAAGCCTGCCGTCCCCTTCGGGGGCCAGTACCGGCTCATCGACTTCGCGATCTCGAATCTCATCAACTCGGGGCTCCGGCAGGTGGTGGTGCTCACGCAGTACAAGTCCCACAGCCTCGACCGGCACATCTCCCAGACCTGGCGCATGTCGGCTCTGCTCGACTCGTACGTGGCCTCCGTCCCCGCCCAGCAGCGACTCGGCAAGCGGTGGTTCTCGGGCTCTGCCGACGCGATCCTGCAGAGCCTCAACCTCATCACCGACGAGAAGCCCGACATCGTCGTCGTGATCGGCGCCGACCACGTCTACCGCATGGACTTCCGCCAGATGCTGGCCGCCCACATCGAGTCGGGCGCGCGGGCAACGGTCGCCGGCATCCGTCAGCCGATCTCGCTCGCGAACCAGTTCGGCGTCATCGACGTCGACCCGGCCGACCCCAGCCGCATCCGCGAGTTCCTCGAGAAGCCGCAGAGCCCGGTGGGACTCGCCGACGCGCCCGACCAGGTGCTCGCCTCGATGGGCAACTACATCTTCGACACGCAGGCGCTCATCGAGGCGGTCGAGTCCGACGGCGAGCTGCCGACGTCGAACCACGACATGGGCGGCGACATCGTCCCCTATTTCGTGTCGCGCGGCGAGGCCGGCGTGTACGACATGAACCGCAACGACGTGCCCGGCTCCACCGACCGCGACCGCTACTACTGGCGCGACGTCGGCACGATCGACTCGTTCTTCGACGCGCACCGCGACCTGATCTCGACGCTGCCGATCTTCAACCTGTACAACACCGACTGGCCGATCCACTCGCAGGCGGTCAACTCGCCGCCCGCGAAGTTCGTGCGCGACTCGGTGGGGCGCATCGGCAACGCGATCGACTCGATCGTCTCGCTCGGCTCGGTGCTGTCGGGCACGCACCTCGAGCGCAGCGTCGTGGGGCCGTGGACGCTGGCCGGCGGCGGGTCGACCATCACCGACTCGGTGCTGTTCGACTATGTGCACGTCGGCGCCGGTGCGAGGGTGCACCGCGCGATCCTCGACAAGAACGTCGTGCTCGATGACGGCGCGACCGTCGGCGTCGATCGCGAGAAGGACCTCGCCCGCGGATTCACCGTCACCGACAGCGGCATCACCGTCGTCGGAAAGGGCGTCCGCGTCGAGCGCTGACCGCTTGCGGCCGACATGCGGTCGGGTGCGGCATCCACCGTTCGCTAGCGTTGACGCATGCCTTCCGCACCCGCGCGCTTCCTCGTCGTGCTCGACGCCGATTCGACTCTGATCCGCAACGAGGTCATCGAGCTGATCGCCGACGAGGCGGGGCGCGGGCCCGAGGTGGCCGCGGCGACCGAGGCCGCGATGCGCGGCGAGGTAGATTTCGCCACGAGCCTGCGCTCGCGCGTCGAAGCCCTCGCCGGCGTGCCGGTCGCGGCGTTCGCCCGCGTGCTGGCGCGCATCGAGCCGACTCCCGGCGTGCGCGAGCTGATCGACGCCGTCCATGCCCGCGGCGGCGCGGTGGGCGTCGTGTCGGGCGGGTTCCACGAGATCCTCGACATCGTCGCGCCGGACCTCGGCGTCGACGTGTGGCGCGCGAACCGCCTCGCGACGCGCGACGGCGTGCTCTCCGGTGTGGTGGACGGAGAGATCGTGGATGCCGGCGGCAAGGCACGGGCCCTGCGCGAGTGGTCGTCCGAACGCGGCGTCGACCTCTCGCGCACCGTCGCGATCGGCGACGGCGCGAACGACCTCGCCATGATGGCGGAGGCGGGGCTCGGAGTCGCGTTCAACGCGAAGCCCGCCGTGCGCTCCCAGGCCGACGTCGTGATCGGCCCGGTCGATCTGCGCGAGGTCATCGCTCTGCTTCCCTGATGCCGCGCGATGCCCGGGCGCGTGTCGGCGGCCGTCGATAGCCTCAGGACATGCACATCATCCTCGTCCCCGGCCTGTGGCTGGACGCGTCGTCCTGGGGCGACGTCTCCCCCGCCCTCGAAGCCGCCGGTCATCGCACCCGCCCCCTCACAATGCCGGGGGTCGGCGCGATCGCGTCCGAGTCCGCCGGCATCGGGATGGCGGACTGGGTCGCCGCCGTCGCCGCCGAGATCGATGCCCTCGACGGTCAGATCGTGCTCGTGGGCCACTCCGGCGGCGGCAACGTCGCGTACGGCGCGGTCGATGCCCGTCCCGACCGCGTGACCCACCTCGTCCTGCTCGACACGTGGCCTCCCGGCGAGGGCGGGACGATCTCGGAGTTCCCGATCGTCGACGGGGTGGTCCCCTTCCCCGGGTGGGACTTCTTCGACGAGTCCGACGTCGCCGACCTCGACCCGCAGACCCGCGCGGATGCGGCTGCCCGCGCGAAGTCGGTGCCCGAGCAGATCCCCACGGATCCGATCCGGCTGATGGACGAACGACGCCGTGCGGTACCCGTGACGATCATCACCGGCACCGTGCCGGCGGCGCAGATCCGCGAGATCATCGCTGCCCCGCCCGCGTGGGCAGCCGAGCTCGCCGCGCTGCAGCAGGTCGACATCATCGAGCTCGGTGAGCCTGGAGATGCGACCGGCCACTGGCCGCAGTTCTCTCGCCCTGGCGCGGTGGCCGAGGCGATCCTGCAGGCCATCGGCTGATCACGGGTTCCGCGGGCGCATCGCAGATCAGCTGCGCCCGCGGAACCTCGGGCGTCAGTGGCCCATGCCGAGCCCGCCGTCGACGGGGATGACGGCGCCGGAGATGTAGGCGGCGTCGTCGGACGCGATCCACGTCACGACACCGGCGACCTCATCGGCGGACCCGTAGCGCCCGGCCGGGATGCTCTTCTTGTACTCCGCCTGCGTCTCGTCGGTGAGCTCGGCCGTCATGTCGGTCTCGATGAAGCCGGGGGCGACGACGTTCGCGGTGATGCCGCGGCCGCCGAGTTCCCGGGTGAGAGAGCGAGCGAAGCCGACGAGCGCGCTCTTGGACGCGGCGTAGTTGATCTGGCCGGGCGAGCCGTAGAGGCCGACGACGCTGGAGATGAGGATGACGCGGCCCCACTTGGCACGCAGCATCCCTTTCGACGCGCGCTTGACGACGCGGAACGCACCACCGAGGTTGGTCGCCACGACGCTGTCGAAGTCGTCCTCCGTCATGCGCAGCAGCAGTGTGTCCTTCGTGATGCCGGCGTTGGCGACGACGATCCCGACCGGTCCGAGCGTGTTCTCGACCTCGGTGAAGGCGGCGTCGACGGCTGCGGCATCCGTCACATCAGCACGCACCGTGAGGGTGCCTTCGGGACCCTCGCCGGAACGGGCGGTCACGGCGACCTTGTAGCCGGCTGCGACGAAGCGCTCGGCGATGGCGCGGCCGATGCCGCGGTTGCCGCCGGTGACGAGGACGACGCGATCGGTGGACATGGTTCACTCCCGGTGGTTTGCGACGGAACCGCACCAGCCTAGCGGCGAGCGGCGCCGCACCCCGGATGTGTTTGACACTGCCGCCGCGCCGCTGGGACGCTGGACGCAGACACCGACGAAAGGCCTCGCCGTGAGCGACACCTCCCCCACTCCCGAGCCGGGCGCGTACCCGCCCGTGCCGCCCGCTCCCCCGGCCGCGCAGCCGGGCGCATATCCGCCGCCCGCGACCGAGACCGCGGCTCCGGCTGCCCCCGCCGCGTACCCGCCGCCCGCCCAGGGTGCGTACCCGCCGCCCGCCTACGGCACCCCGGCGTCGCCCGCGCCGTACGGCACCGCGCCCGCCTACGGGGCCGCACCGGGGTACGCCGCAGCACCGGGCTACGGCTACGGCGCGCCCGCCAAGACGAACACCCTCGCGATCGTGTCGCTCATCGCATCGATCGCGAGCTTCGTGATCCTCCCCCTCGTCGGGTCGATCGTGGGCGTCATCACCGGCCACATGTCGCTCAAGCAGCTCAAGACGAGCGGCGAGCAGGGCCGCGGCATGGCGCTGGCGGGCACGATCGTCGGCTGGGTCGGAATCGGCCTCACGATCATCGGCATCGTGGCGTTCGTCCTGTTCTTCGTCGCCATCTACTCGACGGCCAGCACCTATTCGGGCGGCTACGGCAGCTGACCATCGCAGATCGCCCCGGAGCCCTGCTCCGGGGCGATCACGCGGTGCAACCGGCGTACCCTGGAAGCACCGTGAAGAACTCCAGCCACGCCCCGTCGGCCACGTCCCTGCCGCGCGCTCCGCGCGACGACGTCGGCGCGCGTTCGACCCGCTATCTCGTGATGATGGGCGTGCGCATCCTGTGCTTCATCCTGATGGTCGTCATCACCCCGTACGGCTGGTACACCTGGGTGTTCGGCGCCGCGGCGATCTTCCTGCCGTACATCGCCGTCGTCTCGGCGAACGTGGGACAGGAGGCGCGACGCAACCGCCGTGAGGACCCGGAGCCGTCCCTTCCCGCCGCCCCCGGTCCCGCCTCGGCCGGCGCGAACACCGACACCCGCGTGATCCGCGTCGAGGAGCAGCGCGAAGCGCCGCGCGAGGCGCCGTCTGCGCCAGGGCCGGAAGCGCCGACGGACGACCCCGAGACCCCCGGACCCGCGGCATGAGCGACGACGTCGCCGCGACCTGCTCGCGCGCCGGATGCCGTCTGCCCGCAAAATGGCGGATCGACTGGCGCAATCCGCGCATCCACACCGGCGACCGCCGCAAGACGTGGGTCGCGTGCGATGAGCACGTCGGTTACCTCCGAGAATTCCTCGCCGCGCGCGACTTCCCCCTCGAGGTCTCGTCACTCGCCGACACGGGAGTGTCGCGATGAGCCGCGGCGTCAGCATGCAGAATCTGCCCCGCGCAGGCCGGTGGGCGATCTACGTCGCCCTGGCCGTCGTGTTCGCGATCGCGTGCGCCTTCCTGTCGCACTGGCAGTTCTCGCGCAACGAGGAGCGCTCGCACCAGCTCGCGCTGGTCGCACAGAACTATGGCGCCGACCCCGTGCCGCTCGCGGAGGCGATCCCGCCCGGCGGCGAACTCGACCCGCAGGACGAGTGGCGCCCGGTCACGCTGACCGGCGAGTACCTCGCCGAGGACCAGCTGCTGGCGCGCAACCGCCCGCACGGCGGCACGTCGTCCTTCGAGGTCCTGGTGCCCTTCCGCCTCGACGACGGGCGCGTGCTGCTCGTGGACCGCGGCTGGGTGCCACCGGGAGACGATCAGCCCGAGCCCGATGCCGTGCCCGCACCCCCGGCGGGTGAGGCGACCGTCGTGGTGCGCCTGCGCCCGGGCGAGGCGCTGCCGTCGTCGGGCCGCTCGGCGCCCGCCGGCCAGGTGCCCACGATCAACCTCGACCTCGTGGCCGACACGATCCCGCCCGACGCCGGCGAGGCGCTGGAGCGCAGCGCCTACGGCGTCATGGTGAGCGAGGATCCCGCGCCGTCCACCGTGCCGAACGCGCTCGAGGCGCCGTCCGACGATCCCGGGCCCCACCTGTCGTACGCGATCCAGTGGATCATGTTCGCGATCATGGGCTTCGTCTTCATCGGCTACGTGATCCGCACCGAGCGCAAGCACCGTCGCGAGGACGCCGAGGACGACGAGGCCGAGCCCGACACCGAACGACCCGGTGATGCCGCATCGGCCGCGCCGCCGGCATCCCCTCGCCCCCGCCGCCGCGACCGCGACGCCGAGGATGAGGACGCCCTGATCGACGCCGCCGGTCACTGACCCGACACAGAATCGGATCCGCGCCTGCGGGCCCGCTGGACGACACGCCGGTGTGGCAGGACCGGCGACGGCGTGTCGCCCCGTTGCTCCGCACCTGCGGATCCGATTCTGTGCCGTCGGCCGCTCCTGCGGATCCGATTCTGTGCCGCGGCCGCTGACCGCTACGCGAGCGAGATGAGGTCCGCGTAATCGCGGCCCCAGATGTCTTCGACGCCGTCGGGCAGGATCAGCACGCGCTCGGGGTTGAGCGCCTCGACGGCGCCCTCGTCGTGCGAGACCAGCACGACGGCGCCCTCGTAGTGCGCGAGCGCGCCGAGGATCTCATCGCGCGAGGCGGGATCGAGGTTGTTGGTGGGCTCGTCGAGCAGCAGCATGTTCGCGCTGGAGACCACGAGGGTCGCCAGCGACAGGCGCGTCTTCTCGCCGCCCGACAGCACACCGGCGGGCTTGAGCACGTCGTCACCGGTGAACAGGAACGACCCGAGCACCTTGCGCGCCTCGGTGGCGTTGATGTCGGGCGCGGCCGACATCATGTTCTCGAGCACCGAGCGGTCGACGTCGAGGTTCTCGTGCTCCTGCGCGTAGTAGCCGATCTTGAGTCCGTGGCCGGGCTCGAGCTGTCCGGTATCGGGCTGGTCGACGCCGGCGAGGATGCGCAGCAGCGTCGTCTTGCCCGCGCCGTTGAGGCCGAGCACGACGACCTTCGAGCCGCGGTCGATCGCGAGGTCGACGTCGGTGAAGATCTCCAGCGACCCGTACGACTTCGACAGGCCCGAGGCCATGAGCGGCGTCTTGCCGCACGGTGCGGGCTTCGGGAACCGCAGCTTCGCGACGCGCTCCTCCTGGCGCACCTCGTCGAGGCCGGCGAGCATCTTCTCGGCGCGCGCGACCATCTGGTGCGCTGCGGCGGCCTTCGAGGCCTTGGCGCCGAACCGGGCCGCCTGCTGCTGCAGGACGGTCGCCTTCTTCTCGACGTTGGCGCGCTCCTTCTTACGGCGCTCCTCGTCGGCCACCCGCTGGCGCAGGTAGTTCTTCCAGTTCATGTTGTAGACGTCGATGACCTGGCGGTTCGCGTCGAGGTAGAACACGCGGTTCACCGTCTCGCCGACGAGCTCCACGTCGTGCGAGATGACGATGAGCCCGCCCTTGTAGCCCTTGAGGAACTCGCGCAGCCACACGACGCTGTCGGCGTCGAGGTGGTTGGTCGGCTCGTCGAGGATCATCGTCTGCGCGTCCGAGAACAGGATGCGGGCGAGCTCGATGCGGCGGCGCTGACCACCCGAGAGCGTCTTCAGCGGCTGGTCGAGGATGCGGTCGGGCAGCGAAAGGTTGTGCGCGATCGAGGCCGCCTCAGCCTCGGCCGCGTAGCCGCCGAGGGCTTCGAAGCGCTCGGTGAGGTTCGCGTACTTGCGCATGGCGCGGGCGGCGACGGCTTCGTCGTCGCTGCCCATGGCGAGGGATGCCTCGTGCATGCCGATCGCGAGGGTGCCGAGGCCGCGCGCATCGAGGATGCGGGTGCGCGCGAGCATCTCGGGGTCGCCCGAGCGCGGGTCCTGCGGCAGGTACCCGAGCTCGCCGGAGCGCTCGACCTTGCCGTCGGCGGGGATCAGGTCGCCCGCGAGCACCTTCGTCAGGGTGGTCTTGCCGGCGCCGTTGCGACCGACGAGCCCGATCTTGTCTCCGTCGGACACGCGGAACGAGACGTCCGACATCAGTACGCGGGCGCCCACGCGGATCTCTAGGTCGTGCACGGCGAGCACAGCGGATGTCCGTTCCGTCGATGGCAAGGGAAGATCGGCCGAGTGGCCAGCCATCCAGTATACGGGGCCGGGTGCGACGCGAGCCGCAGAGGAATACCACCACGGAGGGATGCAGGTCGGTACTCCGGAGTGATGCGCCGGAGGTGCTCGGCTTCGTACCGTCTCGGAGTGGACTTCCTCAACGAGCTCATCCTGCAGGCGGCGGCCTCGCCGTGGCTGTTCCTCGTCATGTTCGCGACCGCGGTCATCGACGGCTTCTTCCCGCCCATCCCGAGCGAGACCGTGCTCGTCGCGGCGGCGGCCGTGATCGCGTCGTCGGGCGCGGGGAGCATCGTGCTGCTGTGCGCGGTGGCCGCCGTCGGCGCGGTCATCGGCGACAACATCGCGTACGCGATCGGCCGGGGGCTCGGCGTGACCCGTTGGCGATGGATGCGGCGACCGCGTGTGGCCGCCGCGGTCGAGCGGGCCCAGCGCGCGCTGGAACACCGCGGCGCGCCGCTGATCCTCGCGGCGCGCTACGTGCCCGTCGGTCGAGTGGCCGTCAACATGAGCGCGGGAGCGCTGCGCTACCCCTGGCGACGATTCCTTCCGCTGAGCGTCCTCGCCGCAGCGACGTGGGCCGCGTACAGCGCGATCATCGGCGTCCTGGCCGGTGCCTGGATCGAGGACCAGCCGCTGCTGAGCGCCGTGATCGGCATCGCGTTCGCCCTGGTCATCGGCGTCGTCGTCGAGCGGGTCGCGGCGCTGCGCCGCCGCCGCGCCGCGAAGGCGTCGACGGCCGCGGCGGCGGCGGCGACCGGCGCCGCCGATGCCGGTGATCGCGCGGAGCGCTGCGCCGCCCAGGTGGCAGGATGACACCCGTGGCAGTGAAGTCCGCGCACTCGCCCGCACGGCGCACGAGACCAGCCTGGCCGAACGACCGGCGGGGGTGGATGATCGCCGTACTCTCGGCGATCGCGCTCGTCCTGTTCAGCGTGCTGGTGCCCGTGCACGCGGCCGCCTATCTCGTCCCGGTCCCGTTCGCGATCCTGGTGGGCGCGGCGGCGGTGACCGCGCCGGTCCTCTCGGTGCGGTTCCCGAAGAGCGCGATCGCCCTCTTCACCGCCGCGGCGCTGCTGTTCCCTCCGACCGTGCCGGCGGCGGTCGCCGCGACAGCGCCGTTCCCGTGGTCGGTGCCCATGCTCCTCGCCTTCGCGGTGATGGTCGCGGCGGTGACGCTCGAGCACGGCTGGCGCTTCGGGCTCGCGCAGTTCGGGCTCGGCAGCCTCGCCGGCCTGGTCGCGGCGGCCGTCTACCCCGCCGTGCCGAGCGCGAACACCCTCATCGTCACCACTGCGGTGGTCGGCGGGATCTACCTGGTGGCGGTCCTCGTGGCGAGCCGGCTGCGGGTGGGCGCCGAGCTGACCCGCGAGAGAGAGCTCACTGCACTGGAGCAGTCGCGACGCCAGGTCGTCGAGGAGCGCACGCGCATCGCCCGTGAGCTCCACGACGTGGTCGCCCACGGCATGTCGCTCATCCAGGTGCAGGCCTCGACCGCGCGCTACCGCGTGCCGGACCTGCCCGCGGACGCCGCCCGCGAGTTCGACGAGATCGCGCAGACCGCCCGCACCGGACTGACCGAGATGCGGCGCCTGCTCGGCGTGCTGCGCACGGAGGACCAGACCGCCGAACTCGCTCCCCAGCAGGGGCTGCGCGACATCCCTGCCCTCGTCGAGAGCGTCCGCCGCGCCGGTGCCGACGTGGAAGCCGCGCTGCCGGCATCCTTCCCGCCCGTTCCCGATGCGGTCGGCATCACCGCCTTCCGCGTCGCGCAGGAGGCGCTCAGCAACGCCGTCCGCCACGCCCCGGGCGCGCCGATCGCGCTCTCGGTGGAGGTGGATGCCGTCGCCCTGCGCCTCGTCGTGCGCAACGGCCCCTCCGCCGCCCCCGACGCCGCACCGCCCACCGCGCCGGCCGGCGCCGCATCGCGCGGCCACGGCCTCGTCGGCATGCGCGAGCGTGCCGCCCTCGTCGGCGGTAGCGTGGACGCGGCGGCGGATCCGGACGGCGGCTGGACGGTCGCGGTGGTGCTGCCCGTCCCGCCGATGCCGCCCGACCCGCACAGCCCCACCGACCCGCACGCCCCGACCGACCCGCACGCCCCGACCGACCCGCACACCCCGACCGACGGAGAGCCCCTGTGACGATCAGCGTCCTCATCGCCGACGATCAGGCGATGGTGCGGGCCGGTTTCGCCGCGCTCCTGGACGCGCAGGACGATGTGCGGGTGGTCGGCCAGGCGGCCGACGGCGCGCAGGCGGTCGCGCTCGCGACCCGGCTGAACCCCGACGTGGTGCTGATGGACGTGCGCATGCCCGAGCTCGACGGGATCGCCGCAACCCGGCGCATCCTGGGTCCCTCGTACCCCGCCGCGCACGTCCCGCGCATCCTCATGCTTACGACGTTCGACATCGACGACTACGTCTACGACGCCCTCGAAGCGGGGGCCAGCGGATTCCTCCTGAAGGACGCGTTGCCCGAGGACCTCGTGCATGCGGTGCGCGTGGTCGCCGCGGGCGACGCCCTGCTCGCCCCGAGCGTCACCCGTCGCATGATCGAGCACTTCGCCGCACGGCGCCCCCGTTCGGGATCGGCCGCCGCCGCGCTGCACGAGCTCACCGAGCGCGAGCGCGAAGTGCTGACCCTCATCGGCCGCGGCCGCTCCAACGGCGAGATCGCCGCGGAACTGTTCATCTCCGAGCAGACCGTCAAGACGCACGTGGGCAAGGTGCTCGCCAAGCTCGGCGCCCGCGACCGCGTGCAGGCCGTGATCTTCGCGTACGACGCGGGGCTGGTCGAGCCGGCCGCATGACCGGCTGACGGGCCGCGTCTCACCCCACGGGGTGAGTCGAGGACGGCACCCCGGGGCGATGTCTGCGACGCCACCGGCTTTCTAGCCTTCCGGAACAGACGTTCCGAGGAGGAGCCATGACCATCGCACGGGCCGCGCTTGCGGCATCCACTCCCCGCTCCGGCAGCCGGGACCGCGCCGTCGATCTCGTCCGCGCCGCGTGCATCGCCGGCGTCGTGATGCTGCACGCGATGATGGTCGGCGTCGCCGTCACCGGCGGCGTGCCGTCGTTCGTCAACGCGAGCGACGGGACGTGGTGGGTCGTGCCGCTCAGCTGGGTGCTGCAGGTGATGCCGCTGTTCTTCGTGATCGGCGGCTTCTCGGCCGCGACGGCCTACCGCCGTGCGCGTGAGCGCGGCGGCGACGCGGTCGGGTTCGTCGCGGGACGCGTGCAGCGCCTGCTGCGTCCCGCGATCGTCACGATCGGGATCGTCGGCCTGCTGCTCGCGCTGCTCGCCTCGGCCGGCGTGCCCGCCGACCTCGTGGCGCTCGCCGGATTCCGCTTCGGGCAGCCACTGTGGTTCCTCGGGGTGTTCCTGGTGTGCCAGGCGCTCGTCCCGGCGCTGCTGCGGCTGCACGAGCGCGCTCCGTACGCCACGATCGCCGCGCTGACGATCGCCGCGACCGGTGTCGATGTGGCACGGATGCAGTCCGGCATCGACGGCCTGGGGTTCCTCAACCTCGCGTTCGTCTGGCTCGCACTGCAGCAGCTGGGGTTCTTCCTCGCCGACGGCCGCATCGACGCCCTGTCGCGGCGGGCCCGCACGATCGCGGCGATCGGCGCGGTCGCCGCCCTCGCGGCGTCGTTCGTGAGCGGCATCCACTCCCCCGACCTGGTCGCCAACATCAACCCGCCCACGACGGCGCTGCTGCTGGTCGGCGTCGTGCACACCGCCCTGTTCTCGCTGCTGCGCGAGCCGATCGCGCGGTTCGCGGATCGACCCGTCGTCCGTCGCGTCACCGACTTCGTCACACCGCGCGCGATGACGGTCTACCTGTGGCACATGCCCGTCCTGCTGGGACTCGCGGGACTCACCGCGGCGTCGGCTCTGTGGACGGGGATGCCGCTCCCCGCCGTCGACAGCGGCCTGTGGTGGCTCACACGACCGGCGTGGCTGGCGCTCGCGCTCGCCGTCACCGCGGCGGTCGTGGTCGTGGCCGCGCGCGTGGAGGCGATGACCCCGCCGCCGCTCACGTCTTCGGGCCGGCGCGCCGGCCTCGGCGTGCTGGCGGGGACCGCGGCGGTGGCGATGCTGCTTGTCGCGGGGACCACGGTCATCACGGCGACGATCGCCGTCGCGCTGCTCGCCGGAGCGCTCCGGCTCGCCCGCGCCGACGCACCGGCTCGTGTAGAGGGCGGACAGCGGATCGTCCGTTCATTGGTGGACCGCGTGCAAGTATCCGCACATCCGGCCCCCTAGGCTGAGGCCATGTCATCCATCGCCGCCGCCCCGGCCGCCTCCGCCGGCACCCGTCGCGTGCTCGCCGACGTCATCGCCCGCCCGTCCTCGCGCGCCCGCGCCTTCGCCCTCGATGCCGGCCTGGTCATCACCGGAGCGGCGATCGTGGCGCTGCTCGCCCAGGTCGAGATCCCGCTGTGGCCCGTCCCCATCACCGGCCAGACACTCGGTGTGATCGTCGTGGGCGCCGCTCTCGGCGCTTGGCGCGGCGCCGCGGCGCTGACCACGTACATGCTCGCGGGACTCGCGGGGCTCCCGGTCTTCGCCGGATTCACCGGCACGGTCGCCGCCCTCGGCAAGCCGAGCTTCGGCTTCGTGATCGGTTTCATCGTCTCGGCGTTCGTGGCCGGCTGGTTCGCCGAGCGCGCGTGGGACCGCAAGCCGTGGCTCGCGTTCATCGGCTTCGCGATCGCCAGCGCCGTACCGTTCGTCTTCGGCATCCCCTACATGGCGATGATCCTGAACGGCGTCATGGGCCTGGACTACTCGTTCGGCGCGCTGCTGGAGGCCGGACTGCTCCCGTTCATCGTCGGCGGGCTCGTCAAGGCGGCCCTCGCCGCGGCGATCATCCCCGGTGCATGGGCGCTCGTGCGCGCCGTCGACAAGACCAAGGAATGACGGGATGCCGCGGCCTGCGGTATCCCCTTCACGAAAGCCCCGGTCGTACGACCGGGGCTTTCGTGTTCTCGTCGTTCGATGACGCGTTGGATTCGCGATCTGGGAAACCGCTGAGTAAGGTTGGCCTTACCCCGCCCATCTAAGGGCACCCTTACCTAACTTTCCGGAGGATTCTGTGCGCCTGCCCCGCCCCGCCGCCGCCCTCGCGACGATCGCCGTCGCCGCCGTCACCCTCGTCGGGTGCTCCAGCGCCGCGGCGGACAGCGCCGACGACAACGCCGGCGCCGCGGCCGATGGCTTCCCGATCACCATCGAGCACGCCCTCGGCGAGACGGTGATCGACGCGCAGCCCGAACGCGTCGCCACGATCGCGTGGGGCAACCAGGACGTGGCCCTCGCACTGGGCGTCGTCCCGGTCGGGAGCGACACGCAGGTCTGGGCGTGGAGCGGAGCCTCCGAGCCCGGCGTGTACGAGTGGACGAGCGACAAGCTCGACGAGCTCGGCGCCGAGCAGCCGACCCTGTTCGACACGACCGACGGCATCGACTTCGAAGCGATCGCCGACACCGCGCCGGACGTCATCCTCGCCGCGCAGTCCGATCTCAGCCAGGAGGACTACGACACCCTCAGCGCCATCGCGCCCGTCGTGTCGTACCCCGACATCCCGTGGTTCACGCCGTGGCGCGACCAGATCACGCTGAACGCCGAAGGCCTGGGCCTCGCGGCGGAGGGCGACGCCCTCGTCGCCGACCTCGAGCAGCAGATCGCCGACGCCACGGCGGACGCCGGCTTCGACGGGAAGAGCGCCGCGTTCTTCTACATGTCGCCCGCCGACCTGTCCACCGTGTCGCTGTACACGGGCGGCGACTCGCGGACCGCGTTCCTGGGCGACCTCGGCTTCGCGCTGCCGCAGGTCGCCGTCGACGCCGCCGAAGAGGGATCGTTCTACCTCGACTACAGCGCCGAGAACGCCGACCAACTGGCCGACGTCGACGTCATCGTCGCCTACGGCGACGAGACGCTGCTGCCCGCTCTGCAGGCCGACCCGCTGTGGAGCACGCTTCCCGCCGTGCAGGCCGGCGCGGTCGTCGCCGTCGGCGAGGGCGACGCGTACAGCGCCGCCGTCAGCCCCACCGCACTGTCGATCCCGTGGGTCCTCGACCAGTACGTCGGCGACCTGAAGGCCGCTGCCGCCAAGGTGCAGTGACCGACACCCTGATCGCGCCGCGCCGCGCGTCCACCCGTCCGGTGGGCGCGCGGCGTCGCGTGGCCGTGCTCGTCGTCGCGATCGTCGCCGTCGTCCTGGCGGTCGTGGTGTCGCTGTCGTTCGGGTCGCGCCCCGTGTCGGTCGCGCAGATCGTCGACGGCATCGCGTCGTGGCTGCGCGGCGAGACGGCCGCCGACATCGGCGCCATCGCGGTGCAGAGCCGCGTGCCGCGCACGGTCCTGGCGCTGCTCGCCGGCGCCGCGCTCGCCCTCGCGGGTGCGCTCATGCAGGCGATCACCCGCAACCCGCTGGCAGATCCGGGCATCCTCGGCGTGAACACCGGCGCCGCGCTCGCCGTCGTCATCGGCATCGCGTTCCTCGGCACCTCCAGTGCGCTGGGCTACCTCGGGCTCGCACTCGTCGGCGCATTCGTCACCGCCTTCTTCGTCTACTTCGTGGGTTCCGTCGGCCCCGGCGGCACCACCCCCATCAAGCTCGCGCTCGCCGGCGCGGCGACCACGGCCGCGCTGTCGTCGCTCGTGGCGGCGATCCTGCTCCCCCGCCAGGCGGTCATGGACGAGTTCCGCTACTGGCAGATCGGAAACGTGGGCCGCGCCGACTGGGAGACCATGGGCATCGTCGTGCCCGTGATCGCCGTGGGCGTCGTCATCGCGCTCCTGTGCGCCACGTCGCTCAACGCGCTCGCGCTCGGCGACGACGTCGCCGTCGGCCTCGGCGTCCACGTCGGACGGATCCGCCTCGTCGCCGCCGTCGCGGGCGTCACCCTCTGCGCCGCCGTCACCGCCGTCGCGGGGCCCATCGGCTTCGTCGGTCTCATGGTCCCCCATGCCGTGCGACTTCTCGTCGGCTCCGATCAGCGGTGGCTGCTGCCGCTGTCCGCTCTGGGCGGGGCCGTCCTGCTCACGCTCTCCGACACCATCGGGCGCGTCATCGGCGCACCCGGCGAGGTCGAGGCCGGGATCATCACCGCGTTCCTCGGGGCACCGGTGCTCATCGCGATCGCCCGCCGCACGCGACTGAGGGGGATGTGATGACCACGGTGCTCTCGCACGTCACCGACGCGCACCTCGATCAGGTCCGCAGCGGCCGGCTGCGCCGCCGTCGGCGCAGGGTCATCGCGCTGTGGACCATGGCCGTCGTGCTCGTCGCCTTGTTCGGCGCGATGCTCATGCTCGGCAACACCGTCTACCCGCTGTCGGACGTGCTCGCGGTGCTGACCGGCCAGAAGGTGCCGGGCGCGTCGTTCACGGTGGGCACGCTGCGCCTCCCCCGCGCGCTGACCGGGGTGCTCGCCGGCATCGCGTTCGGTGTGGCCGGTGCCACCTTCCAGACGATGCTGCGCAACCCGCTCGCGAGCCCCGACGTGATCGGCATCACCGCGGGAGCCAGCGCGGCGTCGGTCTTCGCGCTCGTGGTCCTGCATTGGGGCAGCGGAGCGACCATGGCCCTCGCCCTGGTCGCCGGCGTCGGCACAGCGGCGGTGATCTATCTCACCGCGCGCGGCGGCGACGCCACCGGCGGCCGGCTCATCCTCATCGGCATCGGGGTGGGCGCCATGCTCGACGCGGTCGTGGCGTTCCTGCTGCTGCGCGCCGCGGTGTGGGACCTCGCCGTCGCCACTCGCTGGATGACCGGCAGCCTCAACGGCTCGCGCATGGAGGACGTGCCGCCGCTCGCGATCGCCGTCGCGGTCCTCGTGCCGGTCGTCCTGCTCCGGGGGCGCGACCTCGGCGCGCTCGAACTCGGCGACGCCTCGGCGACAGCGCTCGGCGTGCGGGTGGACCGGACCCGGGTCGTGCTCATCGTCGCCGCGGTCGCGCTCGCGTGCTTCGCCACGGCGACGACGGGCCCGATCGCATTCGTCGCGTTCCTGGCCGGCCCGATCGCGGCGCGCATCGTCGGCCCCGGCACGTCCGTCATCCTGCCGGCGGCGCTGACCGGCGCGGTCCTCGTGCTGGCCGCGGACCTGCTCGGCCAGTTCGCCTTCGACACGAAGTTCCCCGTGGGCGTCATCACCGGCATCCTCGGCGCGCCGTACCTCATCTACCTGCTCGTCCGAACCAGCCGCCGCGGAGGATCGTCATGACCGCACACCACGCCATCCGGACCGAGAGCCTGGTCGCCGGCTACGGCGGGCGCAGGGTCGTCGACGGCATCGACCTGCAGGTCCCGGTGGGACGCATCAGCGTCATCGTGGGGGCCAACGCGTGCGGCAAGTCGACGCTCCTGAAGACGATCTCGCGGCTGCTGCCGGCGCAGCAGGGCGCGGTCCTGCTCGACGGCAAGCGCATCGATCAGATCCCCACGAAAGAGCTGGCCCGCACCCTGGGCCTGCTCCCGCAGCAGCCCGTCGCCCCGGAGGGGATCGCCGTGGCCGACCTGGTCGGCCGGGGCCGGCATCCTCATCAGAAGCTCTTCCGCTCGTGGACCACCGCGGACGACCGGGCGGTGGCCGAAGCGCTCGCCGCGACCGGCGTCCTCGATCTCGCCGATCGCGCCGTCGACGAGCTCTCGGGCGGGCAGCGCCAGCGCGTGTGGATCGCGATGGCGCTGGCGCAGCAGACCGATGTGCTGCTGCTCGACGAGCCGACGACCTTCCTCGACGTCTCGCATCAGATCGATGTGCTCGATCTGCTCGCCGACCTGAACGCGACGCGCGGCACCACGATCGTCATGGTGCTGCACGACATCAACCTCGCGGCCCGCTACGCCGACCATCTGTTCGCGCTGTGCCAGGGCCGGCTCGTCGCCGACGGGGCGCCCGCCGAGGTCGTGACGAGCGAACTCGTGCGCGAGGTGTTCGACCTCGACTCGCTGGTGATCGCCGACCCGGTCTCGGGCGCGCCCCTGGTGCTCCCCCGCGGCCGGCATCACTCGCGCGCAGACGTCGACGCGGCCGCGCTCCACGCACCCGACCCCACAGGAGACCTCCGATGACCGACGCCCGCCCGACGAACCGCTTCTTCCGCGCAACGGTCGCGTCGATCGCCGACGTGACGCCGAGCTTCCGCCGCTTCACGTTCGCGGGCGACGATCTCGCCGACTACGGCGATCCCGGGCTCGATCAGCGGATCAAGATCGTCTTCCCCACGCGCACGCTCGGTCTGGACGCGATGCCGCTCGGCGACGACTGGTACACGCAGTGGCGCGAGCTGCCAGAGGATCGGCGGCTGCCCTTCCGCACCTACACCACGCGCTACGTCCGCAACGACGTCAGCGAGGTCGACGTCGACATGGTGTCGCACGACGTGCTCGGCCCCGCCTCGGACTGGATCGACCGCGCGCAGGTCGGCGACGAGGTGCTGATCTACGCCCCCACCACCGCGCACGAGGGCGTCAGCTTCGGCATCGACTTCGTGCCGCCGGCGCAGGTCGACGCGATCCTGCTGGCCGGCGACGAGACCGCCGCACCGGCGATCGCCGCGATCCTGGAGCAGCTGCCGCGCGAGGCCCGCGGAGTGGTCGCGGTGGAGCTGCCGCACACGGACGACGCGGCGTACCTGCCGCGGCATCCCGGTTTCGAGTACCGCATCGGCGCGCGCGGCCATGGCGACCGCCACGCACATCTGATGGGGGCGGTGGCCGACGCGGCCGCCGGCCTCGCCCCTGCCGGCGCCGGTGCCGACGTCGAAGAGGTCGACATCGACACCGACATCCTGTGGGAGGTGCCGCGCACCGCGAAGGGCGGGGCGGCGCTCAAGAGCGCACGCCTCTACGCGTGGCTCGCCGGCGAAGCGGGCGCCATCAAGGCGCTGCGCCGCCACCTGGTCTCGGAGCGCGGCGTCGATCGCCGCGCCGTGGCGTTCATGGGCTACTGGAGGCTCGGCCGCGCGGAGAATTGAGTCGGGCCGGATCAATGCGACGAAGGAGCGTTGATGCGGCCCGACTCAAGGTTGAGCGAGCGAAGCGAGTCGAAACCTCGCTCCCCGGCTCACGGCGCCCCGCCTACGCCCATACCCTCCTACCGCCCCGCCTCGTGCGCATGTCCCAGCCGCAGTCCGGGCACGAGCGCGCCGAGCGCCAGCAGCGCGGCGATCGCGAACACGGCCGGGAATCCCGCGCCCGTGCCCGCGAACGCGGTGAACACCAGCCCCATGACGGCGATCGACGACGCCGACCCTACCGAGTCCGAGATCGACAGCGCGGACGAGTTGAACCCCTGATTCTGCGGCGTCGAGTACGCGAGGGTCAGCACCGTGAGCCGCGGGTACATGAGGCCCATCCCGGCGCCCGCGAGCCCCCAGCCGGCGATCAGCACCGCCGGGTGCAGCCCGAGCAGCGCCGTCACCAGCGCGAACCCGAGCGCGGCGACGAGCAGCGCCGTGCCCACCAGCGTGATGCGCGTATTGCCGATGCGGTCGCCGAAACGGCCCTGCACATCCGCGGCGACCGCCCACGCGAGGGCGGCCGCGGTCAGTCCGAGCCCCGCGAACGTCGGCGAGAAGCCGTCCTCGGCGATGAGCAGGTAGGGCACGTAGATCTCGGCGCCGAACAGGGCGCCCGCGATGAGCCCGCGCATCAGCACGACGCTCGGCAGCCCGCGCCCCGCACGCAGCGTGCCGCGCGGCAGCAGCGGTCGTGCCGCCAGCCCGATGAGGAGAATGGATGCCGCCACCGCCGCCCACGACCATGCCCCGAGCTCTCCCGCCAGACTCAGCCCGAGGGCGCCGACGGCCACGGCCACGGCACAGGCCACGCGGGGCGCGATCCGGCCCGTCGCGGGCTGGTCAGTGTGCAGCGGCAGTCCGTACAGACGTGACACCACCATGACGAAGGCCGCCACCGTGAGCCCGGCGACGCCGAGGAACACCCAGCGCCAGTGCAGGAACTCGGCGACCGCGCCGGCGAGGAACGGCCCGATGAGCGACGGAACCACCCACGCGGCGGAGAACGCCGCGAACACGCGTCCGTGCAGGATGCCGGGGTACACGCGGGCGACGACCACGTACAGCGCGACGGTCTGCCCGCCCGTGCCGAGTCCTTGCACGAGCCGGCCGGCGACGAGCACGGGCATCGTCAGCGCGAGGCCGGCGATCACCAGGCCGACGACGAACAGCGCCACCGCGGTCGACAGCGGCGCGAGCACACCGCCGCGATCGCACCATGCCCCGACGACCACCATGCCGATGACGCTCGTGGCGAGCGTGCCCGCGAACGCCACGGCATACAGGCGGTCGCCGTTCAGGTCGGCGCTCACGACGGGCATCACGGTGGTGACCGCGAGGGACTGCATCGCCGCGAGGAAGATCAGCGCGATCGCGCCGATCGTCACCCAGACGTAGCGCGCGCTCCAGATGCCGGTGTCGGTGCCGACGCTCACGAGCGCGCGAGCGCGCCGATGCGCTCCACCGCCTCGCGCAGCACCTCAGGAGAGCAGCCGAAGTTCAGGCGCACATGTCCCTTGCCTTCGGCGCCGAAGTGCGGACCGAAGTGCAGCGCGACCTTCGCCTCGCGCAGGATCTTGGACGCGGGGTTGTCGCCCCAGCCGAGGTCCGTGAGGTCGATCCAGGCCAGGAAGCCGGCATCCGGGATCCGATAGCGGGCCGCCGGCACGTGCTCCGCGAGCAGTTCGGCCAGCAGCACGCGGTTCACGTCGAGCGTCTCCAGCTGCGCCTCGAGCCACTCGTCGCTCTCGGCCGAGAACGCGGCGACGCCGGCGAGGGCGCCGAACAGTCCGGTGCGCCACTCCACCTCGGCGGGCAGTGCGTTCACCACCGCGGTGGTGGCGTCGTCGGCGGTGACCATGAGGGCGCACTTGAGGCCGGCGAGGTTGAACGCCTTGCTGGCGCTCGTCACCGCGTACCCGACCCGCGCCGCCGCGGGCGACGCGTCCAGGAACGGCGTGAACACGGCCCCGCGGTTCACGAGCGGGGAGTGGATCTCGTCGCTGACAACCACCGCACCGTGCTTCTCGGCGAGGGCGGCGAGAGCCGCGAGGCTCTCTCGCGAGTGGGCCGTTCCCGTCGGGTTGTGCGGGTTGCACAGCAGCACGGCGCGAGCGCCGGCGGCCAGCGCCGCGTCGATGCCGTCCAGGTCGAGCTGCCACGCGTCGCCGGTGTCGACGAGCGGCACGCGTTCGATCACGGCGCCCGCCTCAGGCACGCAGTCGTAGAACGGCGGGTACACCGGCGGGGTGACGATCACCCGATCGCCGGGTGCGGTGACCTGCCGCAGGAGTTCGACGACGCCCATCATCACGTCGCAGGTCGTTCGGACCCGGGCGGGGTC
Source organism: Microbacterium helvum (assembly GCF_014779795.1). Classification (GTDB taxonomy): domain Bacteria; phylum Actinomycetota; class Actinomycetes; order Actinomycetales; family Microbacteriaceae; genus Microbacterium; species Microbacterium helvum. Next base: position 160,182 of record NZ_JACXZS010000002.1, on the reverse strand, counting down.
GACGGTCCAGCCGAAGCGGCGCTGCGCGAATTCGGCGAACGCGTCGCGGATGCCGGGGTCCGGCGGCGTGTAACCGGTGTCGCCCAGCTGCACCGCCTGCAGCAGCGTCGCGGTGACCGCCGGAGCGGGTGCGAAGTCCGTCTCGGCGACGAACAGCGGCAGGACGTCCTCCGGGTACGTGCGCCACTTCGTGCTGCTGCGCTGACGCAGCTGGTCGACGGACAGAGCCTGCAGGGGGGTGGTGACGCTCACCCCACGAGCCTACCGAGCGCCGCGACACCGGGACTCCCCGACGTCACCCGCCGAAACCCGGACGGGTCAGATCGCGAAGCCGAGGGCGCGCATCATGTCGCGCCCGTCGTCGGTGATCCGCTCGGGACCCCACGGCGGCATCCACACCCAGTTGATGCGGAACCGCTCCACGATGTCGTCGAGCGCCTGCGCCGTCTGCTCTTCGAGCACGTCGGTGAGCGGGCAGCCCGCCGAGGTGAGCGTCATATGGATGACCAGCGCGTCGTTCTCGTCGTCCCACGCGAGATCGTAGATGAGGCCGAGGTCGACGACGTTGATCCCCAGCTCGGGGTCCATCACGTCTTTGAGGGCCTCGGTGACCTCGTCGTACTTCTCGGGCGTGAGAGTGGCCGTCATAAGAGCGATCCTACGCTTCGCTGCCCACGGGGGCTTCGGCCGTCTCGTCTTCGCCCTCGGGCAGGAAGCGGTCGTAGCCCTCGTCCTCGAGGCGCTCGGCGAGCTCGGGGCCGCCCTCCTCGACGATGCGTCCCTTCACCATGACGTGCACGAAGTCGGGGTGGATGTAGCGCAGGATGCGCGTGTAGTGCGTGATCAGCAGCACGCCCAGGTCGGTCTCTGCCTTGGCGCGGTTCACGCCCTCCGACACGATCTTCAGCGCGTCGACGTCGAGGCCCGAGTCGGTCTCGTCGAGCACGGCGATCTGCGGCTTGAGCAGCTCCAGCTGCAGGATCTCGTGGCGCTTCTTCTCGCCGCCCGAGAAGCCCTCGTTGACGTTGCGCTGCGCGAACTTCGGGTCCATGCGCAGGTTCTTCATCGACGACTTCACGTCCTTGGTCCAGGTGCGGATCGAGGGCGCCTCGCCGTCGATCGCCGTCTTCGCCGTGCGGAGGAAGTTGGTGACGGTGACGCCGGGGATCTCGACCGGGTACTGCATCGCCAGGAACAGGCCGGCGCGGGCGCGCTCGTCGACCGACATCGCCAGGACGTCCTCGCCGTCGAGCGTGATCTCACCGCTCGTGACGGTGTACTTGGGGTGGCCGGCGATCGTGTACGCGAGCGTCGACTTGCCCGAGCCGTTGGGGCCCATGATGGCGTGGGTCTCACCCGTGCGGATGGTCAGCGACAGGCCGTTGAGGATGGGGGTGGTGCCGGCATCCGTCTCGACCGTCACGTGGAGGTCGCGGATCTCGAGGACAGACATTCTTCGTTACCTTCTTCAGTTCACTTCGAGCTTGACGGACGGGTCGATGAGCACGTCATCCCCGTCGACAGTGACCGCGAACACCGGGACCGGCTCGTACGCGGGGAGGTTGAGGGGCTTGCCGGTGCGCAGCGAGAAGGCCGAGCCGTGGGCCCAGCACTCGAGCGATTCTCCGTCGACGAAGCCCTCGGACAGCGAGATGTCGCCGTGGGTGCAGGTGTCGCCGATCGCGTGCACCTCGCCGTTGGAGTCGAGGACGACCGCCATCGCGACGCCGTCGATCTCGACACGTCGGGCCTCGTCCTGCACGAGGTCGCTGAGAGCGCACGCGCGCTGAGCGGTCATGCCAGGTCCTCCTTGGCGAGTTCTTCTTCGATGGCGGCGAACAGCTCGGACTCCAGGTCGGCGACGCCGATCTTCTGCACGATCTCGGCGAGGAAGCCGAGGACGACGAGGCGTCGGGCCTCGGGCTCGGGGATGCCGCGCGCCTGCAGGTAGAACAGCTGCTCGTCGTCGAAGCGACCGGTGGCGCTCGCGTGACCGGCGCCGCGGATGTCGCCCGTCTCGATCTCGAGGTTCGGGATCGACTCGGCGCGTGCGCCCTCGGTCAGCACGAGGTTGCGGTTCGCCTCGTACGAGTCCGTCGCGACGGCATCCGGTCCGATGAGGACGTCGCCGATCCAGACGGTGCGGGCGGCCGCACCCTGCAGCGCGCTCTTGTAGAGCACGTCGCCGGTGGTCTCGGCGCCCTTGTGGTGCAGATACACCTGGCTCTCGAGGTGCTGCCCCGAGTCGGAGTAGCTGAGGCCGTACAGCTCGGCACGCGATCCGGTGCCGGCGAGCTCGACGCTGGGGTTGACGCGCACGACGCCGCCGCCGAAGCTGACGACGACGTGACGCAGGCTCGCGTCGCGGTCCACGCGGGCCTGGTGCGACGCCGCGTGCACGGCGTCGTCGTCCCAGCGCTGCACCGTCACGAGTTCGAGGTGCGCGCCTTCGCGGACGATGACCTCGACGTTCTGCGCGAACTGCGCGCTGCCGGTGTGACGAAGGACGACGGTCGCGCGGCTGTGACGGGATGCCTCGACCACGACATGCGCGTGGGCGACGAGATCCGCTCCCCCGCCGACGGCCTCGATCACGACGGGCTCGTCGAGCTCGGCCTCGGCCGGGATGGAGACGTACAGCGCCTCTGCGGACCGCGTCCACGCCACGGCGGCGGGCAGGTCCTCGGGCACGAACGCCTCGCCGCGCGGCGCCTGGCCGACCGTGAGGCCGGCGGCCGCGACCGGCCCGGTGACGCTCAGCGAGACGGCGCCGGCGTCGCCGGCGGCATCCGCGAACAGGCGCTGCAGGCGCTGGACGGGCGTGTGCTTCCAGTTGACCTCGCGACCCGTGGGCGCCTCGAAGGCGGCGGGGTCGGTGGAGCGGAAGCGCTCGGAGCGCGTCTGAACCGGCACGAATGCACCGGCGCCATCGGTGTGGCCCTTCGCGCCGGGGACGGTGGGGGCCTCAGTGGTGGGGCTCATCTAGCCGACGGATCCTTCCATGCCCATCTCGATGAGCTTGTTGAGTTCGAGCGCGTACTCCATGGGCAGCTCGCGGGCGATCGGCTCGATGAAGCCGCGCACGATCATGGCCATGGCCTCGTCTTCGGGAAGACCGCGGCTCATCAGGTAGAACAGCTGCTCTTCGCTGACCTTCGAGACCGTGGCCTCGTGGCCGAGCTGCACGTCGTCGACGCGGATGTCGATCGCCGGATACGTGTCGGAGCGCGAGATCGTGTCGACCAGCAGCGCGTCGCAGCGGACGGTGTTCGCGGAGTGGTGGGCGTTGGCGTCGACCCGGACCTCGCCGCGGTAGCCGGCGCGGCCGCCGCCGCGCGCGATCGACTTCGAGACGATCGAGGACTGCGTGTACGGCGCCATGTGGATCATCTTGGCGCCGGCGTCCTGGTGCTGCCCGGGACCGGCGAAGGCGACCGAGAGCGTCTCGCCCTTGGCGTGCTCGCCCATCAGGAAGATCGACGGGTACTTCATCGTCACCTTCGAGCCGATGTTGCCGTCGATCCACTCCATGGTCGCGCCCTCATGCGCCACGGCGCGCTTGGTGACCAGGTTGTAGACGTTGTTCGACCAGTTCTGGATCGTCGTGTAGCGCACGCGGGCGTTCTTCTTCACGATGATCTCGACGACGGCCGAGTGCAGCGAGTCCGACTTGTAGATGGGCGCGGTGCAGCCCTCGATGTAATGGACGTACGAGCCCTCGTCGGCGATGATCAGCGTCCGCTCGAACTGGCCCATGTTCTCGGTGTTGATGCGGAAGTAGGCCTGCAGCGGGATCTCGACGTGCACGCCCGGCGGCACGTAGACGAACGAGCCGCCCGACCAGACGGCCGTGTTGAGCGCCGCGAACTTGTTGTCGCCGGCGGGGATCACGGTGCCGAAGTACTCCTCGAAGAACTCCGGGTGCTCGCGCAGCGCGGTGTCGGTGTCCATGAAGATGACACCCTGCGCTTCGAGCTGCTCGTTGATCTGGTGGTAGACCACCTCGGACTCGTATTGCGCGGCGACACCGGCGACGAGGCGCTGACGCTCCGCCTCGGGGATGCCGAGCTTCTCGTACGTGTTGCGGATGTCTTCGGGAAGGTCCTCCCACGACTGCGCCTGCTTCTCGGTCGAGCGCACGAAGTACTTGATGTTCTCGAAGTCGATCTCGCTGAGGTCGGCGCCCCACGTCGGCATCGGCTTGCGGTCGAACAGCTGCAGGCCCTTGAGCCGCGTCTTCAGCATCCATTCCGGCTCTGCCTTGAGCGCCGAGATGTCGCGGACGACCGCGTCGCTCAGGCCTCGCTTGGCGCTCGCGCCGGCGGCATCGGGATCGTGCCAGCCGAACTCGTAGACACCCAGCCCTTCGAGCTCAGGGCGATCGATCAGCACATCAGTCATCGTCACGTTCTCCTCCGGGTCCTGCGGTGTCATCCGCCCCGGCATTCCGGTTCCCCCGGTGGAGTTACCAGGGGTGGATGCCGCTCGTCGGACCCTCTCAAAGCGGCGCAGAGATCGCGCCTAGACTGTCGGTGGTGCGCTACGCCAGAGGCGTCGGCGACCGACCCCTCGATTCTACAGGCTCCACCCCGTCACGGACGCGCCCCGTCCGTCATACACGGGGTCCGGCGCCTCGCTCTGGAGGCGATCACCAGGATGTCCGCGGACCCATCGACGACCACCGCGCCCGGCATGTGGCGGCGATTCCGCCAGTGGCTGCCCGACCGGGTCGACGCGCGCGTGCGCGTGGCGGCCTGGATCTCGCTCGTGCTCGAGATCGCGATCGTCGGCACCGGCGGCGCCGTGCGCCTGACCGATTCGGGTCTGGGATGCGAGTGGCCGCTGTGCACGCCGGACTCGCTGTTCCCCACCGCCGAGCAGAGCTACCACAGCCTCATCGAGTTCGGGAACCGCGGACTGTCGTTCTTCGTCGGCCTCGCCGCGGTCGCCGTGATCGTGTTCGTGTCGCGGATCCGCCACGAGCGCCGCGACCTGTGGAGCATGGCCTGGATCATCTTCGCCGGGGTGCTGCTGCAGGCCGCGGTCGGCGGCATCCTCGTCATCTTCGACCTGCACCCGAATCTGGTGTCGTTCCACTACATCGTCTCGCTCGTGCTGGTGGGCGTCTCGGCCGCGTTCGTCGCGCGCATGGGCCAGGCGGTGGGACTGCGCGAGCTCGCCGTACCGCGGTGGCTGTCGATCGTGACGCACGTCACGTCGCTCGTGCTGGCGATCACGGTGCTGATCGGCGTGCTGACCACCGGCGCGGGTCCGCACTCGGGGGACCCCGAGGTGACGCTGCGCAACGGCTTCGACGCCACGCTGCTCGAGCACGTGCACTCGTGGCCGGCGTACGCGCTCTTCGCGCTCACGCTCGTGCTCGTGATCGGCTCGTCGATGGCCGGGCCCGCCGCGCGCGGCTTCCAGCGCTGGACGATCGCGCTCCTCGCGGTCGAGCTCGTGCAGATCGGCGTCGGCCTGTACCAGGCGCGCAACGACCTGCCGCCGCTCGCGGTGGGCGTGCACATGGTGCTCGCCGCCGTCTCGGTCGCGGTGATGACGGCTGTCGTCATGCACCTGAAGCGCCCGCTCGTCCCGGCGGAGTGACGCCTGCCCGGCGTTCCCGCACAGGGAACGCATAGGATCCGCATGGGTGCTGCACGGACGGTGCTGTCATCGTGGATGCCGCGACCACCCGGGTCGCGACCTTCGAGGAGTGATCGACACATGTCCACCCGTCCCCGTCTCGTCCGCAGCATCCCGTTCTGGGGCCTTTTCGTCGTGTCGCTGGGCACCGCCGCCGGCGGCGCGTACCTGCTCACGTCCAAGCTGAGCTCGATGACCGCGGTCCTCACCGACAACACCGCGACGGCCGTCGACGTCTACGTCGGTCAGTCCGTCGCCATCGCCGGCACCGTGCTGCTCGGCGCCGGCATCGTCGGCATCCTGCTGACGCTCGCGATCGCCGCGATCGCGACGCTGCGTCCGGTCCCCCCGGTCGAGGTCGTCGAGCCCATCGACTGGCAGTCCGAGGCCGACGCGATCGACGCCGAGCCGGCCGTCGAGGCCGAGCCCGCTGTCGAGGCCGAGCCCGCCGACGCGGAGCCTGTCGCGGCCCGCTGAATCGGTCTTCTGACGCCGGAGGGCGGGACGCGCTGAGCGTCCTGCCCTCCGGCTTTCGCGCCGCTCCGCTCGACCACCCTCTGGTCGTTGAGCGAGCGGAGCGAGACGAAACGCGGCGAGCCGCGCATCGGACCCGACCATGCTCGCGCCTCACGCGCGGGTTCTCGAGTACGGCTTGCGACGTTTCGTCTTCGCTCGTTCCTCGCTTCGCTCAACGACCAGTGGCGGTCGCCCCGGGCGGCCGACCGCGGCTGAGGCGGGTCGGTCAACAGCCGGCTGCGTGCGGATCCTCGGCGCACGTGTGCTCGACGAGCGCGGTGCGCACCTCGACGACCTGCACCGAGTACGCGGCCGTCCGGGCGGTGACGACGCCGTCCACGGGCTGCCAGCCGGCGCCGAAGTCGACGGCCGCGGCGTACTCGGTCGCGACGCTCGCGGAGTACTCGCCGCGCTCCTGGTACACGTGGCTGGTCTCGGTCGGGGTGAACTGCGGGCTGCCCGACGCCGTCCACGCGACACCGCCCGTGCCGGCGCGCCGCGTCTGCCCGTCGCCGTACGAGAACACGTACGCCACCGGCACGAATCGAACCGTCACCGGGTACCCGAGCAGCACGCCCCTGATCTCTTGAGCGGATGCCGCGGCCACGAAGTTCGTCGGCATCCGCACGACTCCGAACCCGAGCGGCTCCCCCGTCAGCTGCGGCGTCGCCGGCCGGAACGACGCGAGATCGGCGAGCGTGACGGCCGGGAAGCCCGCAGCGACGACGGCGTCGGCCGGTGCATCCCGGCCGAGGCAGAGCTCGGTGGGGGTGTCGCAGGCGCGGCCGGTGTTTGGGGCGTAGATCACTTGGGGGACGTGGATGCCGTCGGAGTGAGTTTCGGCGTTGCGCTCCGGTAGCCCGGGAGTCGTCCGTGAATCGCTAACGACAACCGAGTCTTGATCGTTACAGATACCCGCAGTCGCCTGCAGTGGCGTACACCCCGTGCCCATGACAACGGCCGCAAGCAGAAATGCCGAGAGGCTCAACAGCCATCGTCCCTTCGCGTCTCGGTCCTTTCGATCAGTAGGCCACTACCGACCGTTGTCAGATCGGCGCGAACGAGCAGCTGAGGTGCGCGATCAGGCGGGGTGACATCTTCGCCGTCAGCGTTCACCACTGCGCTGTCGGTGACGTCCAGGCACACGTCGATGGACACATCGCCCGCTCGTAGATCTGCCTCGACACCGTCGACTCGATCAACGCGGTTCTGTCCGGTGGCACGCATACCAGCCTCATCGAACTGCCGGTTGACATCGATCTCTTCGTCGAGCGCAGCTGCAACCAGAAAGCTCTCCGGTGAAGGCTCTGAGTTTGCGTCAGCCCAACGCGCATTCTCCGCGTCCACGTACGCCCTGTACGTCTCCTCCGCTGCGGCGAAGGCCTCGGCCTCGCTGGCGAAGACCGCCGTCGGCGTGGGGGTCGGCTCCGGCGCGGGGGCGAGGCATCCACTCAGCATCACGGCGGCCGCCGCAAGCCCGAGGGTCGCCGTCGTCGCGCGCAGGATCATCCGTACACCGTAACCGGACCGCGCCTGCCGCCTCGCGAGTTATCCACAGCCGGCGCGTGAGCGCGCGTCGGCGGTCTGCGCCTGCAGGCGTTCGCGCTCGGCGAGGGTTCCCGCGAGCGAAGCGGCCTCAGCGTACGCGTCGGCGGCTTCGCCCCAGCGGCCGAGGTCGGCGAGGAACGAGGCGCGCGCCGCCGGCAGGTACGCGTAGCGCTGCAGGGCGGGCTCGCGCGCGACGGCGTCGACGGCCGCGAGCCCCGCGGCCGGTCCGTCGCGCATGCCGATCGCGACGGCGCCGTTGAGCGCGACGACGGGACTCGGCCACGCGCGCGCCAGCAGGCCGTAGAGGTCGACGATCCGCGCCCAGTCGGTGTCGTCCCACGTCGGCGCCTGCGCGTGGACGGAGGCGATCGCGGCAGCGAGCGCGTAGCGGTCGACGGGTCCCGCGGTCGCGGCGGCCAGCAGCTCGAGGCCCTCGTCGATGAGCGCACCATCCCATCGCGACCGGTCCTGGAAGGGCAGCAGCTCGTCGCGCGTGTCACGCCGCGCGTCGGTCAGCAGCATGAGAGAGAGAAGGCCCGTGACGGCGCGGTCGGCCGGCAGCAGCCCGTGCACCAGGCGCGTCAGGGCGATCGCCTCGTCGACGAGGTCCGCACGCACGATCGCCTCGCCGGACGGGGGCGCATGACCGACGGTGAACACGAGGTGCAGCACCTCGCACACGACCGAGACGCGGGCGGGCAGCTCTTCGGGCCCGGGGATCCGGAACGGGATCCGTGCGGCGGCGATCTTGCGCTTGGCTCGCGTGATGCGCGCGGCCATCGTCGTCTCGGGCACCAGGAACGCCGCGGCGATGTCGCCGGTCGACACGCCGCACACCAGCCGCAGCGTCAGAGCCACCTGCGCCTCACGCGCGATGGCGGGGTGGCAGCACGTGAAGATGAGCCGCAGCCGGTCGTCCGGATACCAGCTCACTTCGGTCTCGGCCTCGGTCTCGGTGACGAGCAGCGGAAGACGCCGCCGCAGCGCCGCCTCGCGCCGCAGCACGTCGCGTGCGCGATTGGCGGCGACGGTCGTGAGCCACGCGCCGGGGCGATCGGGGATGCCGCGATCCGGCCACCCCTCGACGGCCCGGGCGAACGCCTCCTGGGTGCACTCCTCGGCGAGATCGAGGTCCCCGGTGAGACGCGCGGTGGACGCGACGACAGCCGCCCACTCCTCACGGTGCGCCGCGGCGAGCACGGTCAGCGCATCGTCGACGGGAATGGGCGGCGTGACGGCATCCATCGATCGCTCAGCCGTGCTGCACGAGCGGCTGGACCTGCACGCCGCCGTGGTCCTCGGTGGTCTCGTGCAGCAGCGCCGCCAGCGCCAGCGCCTCGTCGAGATCGGGCACGTCGACGAGGTAGAACCCGCCGAGCACCTCCTTGGTTTCCAGGAACGGCCCATCGGTGATCAGCGGTCGCTCGCCGCCGGCACGCACGGTCGTGGCGGTGATGCTCGGCTCGAGCTCGCCCGACGCGAGGATCGCCCCGCCCGCGCGTTCGGTGAAGGCCTGGTGGCCCGCATCGGTGGCACGCATGCCGTCTTCGGTGCGGGCATCCCACTGCGCCTCATCGCCGTAGATCAGGATCAGGTACTGCGCCATCATTCGCTCCTTCTTCGCCCTGAGGCATTGTGCCCCTTCATCGTTCCGACGAACGAGCCCCTGCCGGAATCGACAGGGGCCCGAGGATCGACGACGAATCCCGCTCAGGTGCGCCGCGGCGCGACGGGCCAGGGGTCCCACTCGTCGTCGGGCATGCGCGCCACGACGACCGCAACGACGACGAACGCGAGCGTCGTGAAGCCCCAGCCGGCCGTCGCGTCCAGCCAGCGCGAAGGCAGGATGATCGCCGACACCAGGTGCATCGGCTGCGAGACGATCAACGCCCCCGCGACCCACCAGTTGACGACATGCGCCCTCCCCAGTGCGACGCCGAGCAGCACCATCCCCAGGATGTGCCCGACGACCCAGAACATGCCCGTGAAGCTGCCGATCGCCGACTCAGACAGCGCGGTGCCGAGACGCGTGATGTCGGACACGTCGTAGCCGACGTCGGCCATGGTCTGCGCGAGCAGATCGGAGTTGCCCGCGGCCGACCAGTTCGCGAAGGCCACGAACGTGAGCGCGGCGCCGAGGGTCGCCAGCAGCGGCGCCCCTCGACGGGCCAGGTAGCCGAGCGTCAACGCGCCGAGGAGCATCGCCGGCGCGGCGATCAGGCCGAGCCAGCCGATCACCTCCATGAGGCCGCGGTTCTCGATGACCGCCGCCGCGATCTTGTCGGGCGGGTCGTCCGTCCAGTAGGGCAGGATCGTGCGTCCCACCAGGATCGACAGCGGCCCGATCGGCAGCGCGATCGCCGCCGTCCACCGCCAGAACGGACGCCAGCGGCGTCCGCGCTCCTGGATCGTCCGGACACCGGCCGGCAGCGTCTCGACGGCCATGGTTGCCTCCTCTCTCGCGCCGGACGACGCGCGGTGCGTCGTCTCGGCGACCGGTTCTCACCGGCACTCCGAGCGTCCCGCGCCGAGGCCGCTGCGCACATCGCGGACGACCGCACGTCCCGGTGCGGGGTTTCCACGATGTCGCGCGGCGCCCGTGCGCCCTACCCTGGTGCGGTGGAGCGCACCTCCGGCACCGCGCCGCGCAACGCGGTGATCGCGACGACGGTCGCACTGCTCGCCCTGCCCGCGATCGGGGTGGGCGTCGTGGGCGTCGCCGCCTCGTCCGCGGGTGCGGCGTGGCTGGCGTTCGCCGTCGCGATCTCGATCCCGGCGCTGGTGCTCGGGCCCGCCGTCGCGATGCGCACGCGGCTGGCCGTCGGGATCGCGCTGGCGGCGGCGGGGCTCGGGATCGTCGTGGCGGCCGCGGTCGACACCTACCTGCGGGGCGCCGCGGACGCCGGGCTGCCGACCGCGACGTGGCTGATCGCCCTCTCGGCCGGCTGGTGGATGGTGCTGTACGCGCCGTGGGTGTGGGTGCTGGCGCTCTTTCCGACCGGGCGGTTCGAGACCGCCTTCGAGCGGATCACCGCATGGACCGTGCTCGCGACCGGCGTCGCGTTCGACCTGCTCGTCGCCGTCGCGCCGGACGCGTACCCTGCGCCGTTCGCGCAGGCGCCCCACCCGTGGGGCACGGTGCCGTGGGCCGGCGTCCTCGCGCTCGCCCTGCTTCCGCTGTTCCTCGCCTGCCTGGTGGCCGGCGCGGTCTCGACGCTGGTGCGATACCGCCGCTCGACGGGGATCACCCGGCGACGACTCCGCTGGCTCGCGATCGCGGCGGCGATCGTCCCGCTCGCCCTGCTGCTGTGCTGGGCGTCGTACCTGCTGTGGGGAGGGGTGGATGCCGTCCTGGTGGGGATCGCCGTGTTCTGCGTCGCGATCCCGCTGTCCATCGGCGGCGCCCTGCTCACGGCGAACGCGGACGCCGACTTCTGGATCGTGCGGGTCGCGACCTGGTGCGTGCTGCTGCTCGCGGTGCTCGGGATCGTCGCGGCCGCCACCGCGCTGGCCGACCTCGTGCCCGACAGCGGGGCTGTGGCGATCGCGGCGGCCGCGACCGCTGCCGCCGTCCTGGCCGTGATGCTGCTGCGGCGTCCGCTGGAGCGGGCCGTGGCCGCGGTCCTCTTCCCGCGTGCGGAGCGCACCGTCGACGCGCTGCGCCGGCTCCTCGCCGACGTCCACCGCGGTGCGGCGCCGCCGGAGCGGGTCGTCGCCGTGCTCCGGTCGGGCCTCGAAGATCCGGACGTCACGGTCGACTACGTGCTGACCGCCGACGCCGGTCGCGGCATCCCTCCCGTCACCGCCGGCGTCGCCACGCCCGTCACCGTCGGAGGGGCCCGGATCGCGACGATCGTCCGCGCCGCCGAGGCGGTGCCGCAGCGGATCGTCGATGCCGCCGCTCCCCTGCTCGAACTCGCCCGTCAGCGCGCGCAGCTCGCCCGCGCTCTGCGCGAGGCCGAAGAGAGCAGACGGCGGCTCATGACGGCCGAGACCGACGAGCGCCGTCGCCTCGAGCGCGACCTGCACGACGGTGCGCAGCAGCGACTGGTCAGCCTCGGGATGTCGCTGCGCCTCGCCCAGCGACGCGAGGCGCGGGGCGAGCTCGATGTCGCGCACGCCCTCGACGACGCGATCGAGGCGGTCGCGGCATCCATCTCAGAACTCCGCGCCGTCGCGCACGGGCTGCGCCCCAGCCGCCTCGACGACGGCCTGGCGGCCGCCCTCGCGGACCTCTCGAGCGCATCGGCCGTCCCCGTCGAGGTGCACCTGGACGGGGACGGGATTCCGGACGTCGTGGCGACGACCGCGTACTACGTGGCCAGCGAGGGCATCGCGAACGCGATCAAGCACGCGCACGCGGCGCAGCTGACGGTATCGGTCGTCCGGACCGGCGACGTCGTGCGCGTGCGCGTGATCGACGACGGCGCCGGGGGCGCCACGGCGCGCACCGGCGGCGGGCTGGCGGGTCTCGCCGATCGCGTCCGCGCGGTCGGCGGCGCGCTGCGGATCGACTCGCGCGCCGGATCGGGCACCGCGCTGGAGGCGGAGCTGCCGTGCGAGTCCTGATCGCCGAGGACTCGGCCCTGTTCCGCGAGGGACTGACCCGGCTGCTGATGGATGCCGGGCAGCAGGTGGTCGGCAGCTGCGGCGACGCGCTCACGGCCGTGGACCTGGCCCGGTCGCTGCGGCCGGACGTCGTCGTGCTCGACATCCGCATGCCGCCGGACGGCACCGACGACGGTGCACGCGCAGCCGTCGCGATCCGCGATGCCGATCCCGCGGTCGGGATCGTGCTGCTGTCGCAGCACATCGAGGCGCGCCACGCGATGCACCTGCTCCCCCGCGGCCGCTTCGGCTATCTGCTCAAGGACCGCGTGCTCGCCTTCGACGAGTTCCTCGACACGCTCGAGCGCGTGCGGCAGGGCGGCACCGCACTGGACCCGGAGGTCGTGGCACGGCTGGTGGGGGCGCGCGCCGCCGAGGGGCGGCTCGATCCCCTGAGCGCGCGGGAACGCGAGGTGCTCGCGCTCATGGCCGAGGGGCTGACGAACGCGGGCATCGCGGCTCGCCTGTGGCTGACCGAGCGCACCGTCGAGAGCCACGTGACGAGCATCTTCACGAAGCTCGCGATCACGCCGTCCGACACCGAGAACCGTCGTGTGCGCGCCGTGCTGACGTTCCTCGACGCGAACGCGGCAGGATGAGCCCCGCCGCGCCCAGGCTCAGAACGGCAGCAGCGGGTCGATCGCGATGGCCACGAACAGCAGCGTGAGATACGTGATCGAGGCGTGGAACACGCGCATCGGCCGCGGCTCGGTGCCACGCACGGCGCGGTTGTAGAGCACGTGCGACTCGTAGATGAACCACCCGCCGAAGACGACGGCCGAGACGGTGTAGACGAGCCCCATGCCGGCGACGGGGATCAGCAGCAGCGAGCACACGACGGTCGCCCACGCGTACAGGATGACCTGCAGGCCCACCTGTGAGCCGGCGCGCGTGGCGCCGAGCATCGGCACGTCGACGTTCTCGTACTGGTCCTTGTACTTCATCGACAGCGGCCAGTAGTGCGGCGGCGTCCACAGGAAGACGAGAGCGAAGAGGATCACGGGCGGCCACGCGAGCGAGCCGGTCACGGCCGTCCAGCCGATGAGCACCGGGAAGCAGCCGGCGATGCCGCCCCACACGATGTTCTGCTCGGTGCGGCGCTTCAGGATCATCGTGTAGATCACGACGTAGAAGAAGATGGCGACGGCCGACAGCGTCGCGGCGAGCCAGTTCGTGGTGAGCCACAGCCACACCGTGGAGAACACGGCGAGCGACCACGCGAAGATCAGCGCGCCGCGCGGCGACACCTCGCCCGTCACGAGCGGACGGTTCACCGTCCGCTGCATGTGCGCGTCGATGTCGCGGTCGAGGTACATGTTGAACGCCGCGGCGGAGCCGGCGCTCGCGGTGCCGCCGATGACGGTGGCGATGATGAGCCACAGGCTCGGGAAGCCGCCCTGCGCGAGGATCATCACCGGAACGGTGGTGACCAGCAGCAGTTCGAGGACGCGCGGCTTCATCAGGGCGACGTACGCCTTGACGGTGCGGCCGAATCCCTGGCGAGTCTGGCGGGGTGCGTCGACGGAAGTGGATGCCTCGCCCCCGGCCGTCTTCGTGCTGTCCATGGCCCCCGCTATCGCCGCCTGCAGAATCCCCTCGAGTCTAGGGCATAGGGCCGCCCCGACCCGGCCCGAGGCGGGCGCCGACGAGGGTGTAACCGATCACAACGGAGCGGACGACGGAGTGAGCGGATCGTGACGAGCGCGTCACCCGCCGGTGACCGCGCGCGCAATCGGGTTCGCAAGACTCTGTCACATTGACGGCTCGCATGGCCTGGGCGGCATACCGCTTCGCTATGCTGAACACACGCGCGCCCGCCGCCGATCTCCCCTTCTCCATCCGGACAAGGGCCGCGAATCGGCCATCTGCCGGGCGCACCTCCTCGAGAAAGGCGCCTGGGTGTCGGAACTGCGTTGGGAAGAGATCGATCGGCGCGCGGTGGACACCGCTCGCGTCCTCGCGGCGGACGCCGTGGAGAAGGTCGGCAACGGCCACCCGGGAACGGCGATGAGCCTTGCTCCCGCGGCATACCTCCTCTACCAGCGCGTCCTGCGTCACGACCCCGCCGACACGCACTGGGTGGGCCGTGACCGGTTCATCCTGTCGGCCGGGCACTCGTCGCTGACCCAGTACGTGCAGCTGTACCTCGGCGGCTTCGGGCTCGAGCTCGACGACCTGAAGGCGCTGCGCACGTGGGGCTCGCTGACCCCGGGCCACCCCGAGTACGGGCACACCAAGGGCGTCGAGATCACCACGGGCCCGCTCGGCCAGGGCCTGGCCTCGTCGGTCGGCTTCGCGTACGCCGCGCGCTACGAGCGCGGACTGTTCGACCCGGACGCCGCCGCGGGCACGTCGCCGTTCGACCACTACGTGTACGTGATCGCCGGTGACGGCGACCTGCAGGAGGGCGTCACCTCCGAGGCGTCGAGCCTCGCGGGCCACCAGGAGCTCGGCAACCTCATCGCGATCTACGACTCGAACCAGATCTCGATCGAGGACGACACCAACGTCGCCTTCACCGAGGACGTCGCGAAGCGCTACGAGTCCTACGGCTGGCACGTGCAGGTCGTGGACTGGAAGAAGACCGGCGAGTACGTCGAAGACGTCGCCGAGCTGTACGCGGCCATCGAGGCCGCCAAGGGCGAGACCGCGAAGCCCTCGCTCATCATCCTGCGCACGATCATCGGCTGGCCGTCCCCCGGCAAGCAGAACACCGGCAAGATCCACGGCTCGGCCCTCGGCGCCGACGAGCTCGCCGCGACGAAGAAGGTGCTGGGCTTCGACCCCGAGCAGTCCTTCGTCGTCGCCGACGACGTGATCGCGCACACCCGCGCCCTGAAGGACCGGGCCGCCGAGGAGCGCGCCGCGTGGCAGTCCTCGTTCGACGCGTGGGCCGCGGCCAACCCCGAGCGCAAGGCGCTGTTCGACCGGCTCGAGGCGGGCGAGCTGCCCGCGGACGTGGCCTCCGCACTCCCCTCGTTCGAGGCGGGCAAAGAGGTGTCGACGCGCGCCGCATCGGGCACCGTCATCAACGCGCTGGCCGCGGTGCTGCCCGAGCTGTGGGGCGGCTCCGCCGACCTCGCGGAGTCGAACCTCACCACGATCAAGGACGCGAAGTCGTTCATCCCGGCCGAGTGGTCCACCCACGAGTGGTCGGGCGACCCGTACGGCCGCGTGCTGCACTTCGGCATCCGCGAGCACGCGATGGGCGCGATCGTCAACGGCATCAAGCTCCACGGGCCGACGCGTCCGTTCGGCGGCACGTTCCTGATCTTCAGCGACTACATGCGGCCGTCGGTGCGTCTGGCCGCGCTGATGGACATCCCGTCGATCTTCGTGTGGACGCACGACTCGGTCGCCCTCGGCGAGGACGGCCCCACGCACCAGCCGATCGAGCAGCTGGCGACGCTGCGCGCCATCCCCAACTTCGCGGTCGTGCGGCCTGCCGACGCGAACGAGACCTCGGCCGCGTGGCTCGAGATCGTGCGCCGTCAGGGCGGTCCCACGGGCATCGCGCTGACGCGTCAGAACATCCCGGTGTTCCCCCGCGGTGAAGGAGAGGCCTCGGGCGACGTGTTCGCCTCGACCGACGGTGTCGCCAGGGGCGCGTACATCCTGGCCGAGGCGCCGAGCGGCACCCCGGACGTGATCCTCATCGCCACCGGCTCCGAGGTCCAGCTCGCCGTCGCGGCGCGCGAGACCCTCGCCGCCGAGGGAGTCAACGCCCGCGTCGTGTCGGCTCCCTCGCTGGAGTGGTTCGCCGAGCAGGACGAGGCGTACCGCGAGAAGGTGCTGCCCGCCGCCGTCAAGGCGCGCGTGTCGGTCGAGGCCGGCTCCGCGCTCACCTGGCGGGGCATCGTCGGCGACGCCGGCCGCTCCGTCGCCATCGACCACTTCGGCGCCTCCGCCGACTACAAGACCCTGTTCCAGAAGTTCGGCATCACCGCCGAGCACGTCGTCGAAGCCGCCCGCGAGACCGTCGCGGCCGCATCGGCCGAGTAACACGAGGAGAACGCAGCATGAGCACCCCCACCGAGAAGCTGGTCGCCGCGGGCGTGAGCATCTGGCTCGACGACCTGTCGCGTGAGCGCATCACGTCGGGAAACCTGACCGAGCTCATCTCGACGCGCAACGTCTCTGGCGTCACGACGAACCCGACGATCTTCCAGGGCGCGATCGGAGGCGGCGGACACTCGTACGCCGCCCAGATCGCCGAGCTGGCGGCATCCGGGGCATCCGTCGACGACGCGATCTTCGCCGCGACGACCGATGACGTGCGGGATGCCGCCGACATCTTCCGTCCCGTCTACGAGGCGACCGACGGCGTCGACGGCCGCGTGTCGATCGAGGTCTCGCCCGACCTCGCCCACGACACCGACGCGACCATCGCGCAGGCCAAAGAGCTGTGGGCCACGGTCGACCGCCCCAATGTGCACATCAAGATCCCCGCCACCAAGGCCGGCCTGCCCGCCATCACGGCGGTGCTCGCCGAGGGCATCTCGGTCAACGTGACGCTGATCTTCAGCCTCGAGCGCTACGCCGAGGTCATCGAGGCGTTCCTCGCCGGCCTCGAGCAGGCCCAGGAGAACGGCCACGACATCTCGAAGATCCACTCCGTCGCCTCGTTCTTCGTGTCGCGCGTCGACACCGAGGTCGACAAGCGCCTCGCGGCGATCGGCACCGACGAGGCCGAAGCGCTGAAGTCCCTCGCCGGTGTCGCGAACGCCCGTCTCGCGTACGAGCTGTTCGAGCAGCAGTTCGCCACCGACCGCGCGAAGGCGCTGACGGACGCCGGCGCCCACGTCCAGCGTCCGCTGTGGGCCTCCACCGGTGTCAAGGACCCGAACCTGCCCGACACGCTGTACGTCACCGAGCTCGTCGCCCCGGGCACTGTCAACACGATGCCCGAGAAGACGCTCGAGGCGACCTTCGACCACGGCCAGGTCGCCGGCGACGCGGTCACCGGCACGTACGCCGCCGCGCACGAGGTGTTCGACCGTCTCGCCGCCGCGGGCGTCGACTTCGCCGATGTCACCCAGGTGCTCGAAGACGAAGGCGTGTCGAAGTTCATCGCCTCGTGGCACGACCTGCAGGGCACCGTCAAGACGGCGCTCGAAGACGCGGTCCAGGCTGCGCGATGAGCTTCGACATCCACCTGTCGGGGCACGTCAAGTCGGTCGTCGAGGCGACGCTCCCCGGACTGGTCGCGAGCCTCGTGGCCTCGGGCATCACGGCGGGCGACGCCTCGCTGTGGGGCCCCGAGGCCGAGGCCGAGGCATCCCAGCGTCTCGGCTGGGTCGAGGCGGTCAGCGTCTCGCGCCCGCTCGTTCCGGAGATCCTGGCGCTGCGCGAGCGGCTGCGCGCGCAGAACGTCACGCGCGTCGTGCTCGCCGGCATGGGCGGCTCGTCCCTCGCGCCCGAGGTCATCGCGCAGACGGCCGGCGTGCCGCTGGTGATCCTGGACTCGACCGCACCGGGCCAGGTGCTCGCCGCGATCGACGGCGATGCCGAGGGCGGCGACCTCACCCGCACCGTGCTCGTGGTGTCGTCGAAGTCCGGCTCCACCGTCGAGACCGATTCGGCCAAGCGCGCGTTCGGGGCCGCGTTCCGCGACCTCGGGATCGACCCGGCCGAGCGGATCGTCGTCGTCACCGACCCAGGCTCGCCGCTGGACCAGTCGGCCCGCGCCGACGGCTACACGGTGTTCAACGCCGACCCCACGGTCGGCGGACGCTACTCGGCCCTGACCGCGTTCGGGCTCGTGCCCGCCGGCCTTGCCGGCGCCGACATCTCCGAGCTGCTCGACGAGGCCGAGGCGTCGCTCCTCGAAGTCGCGATCGACAGCCCTGACAACCCCGCGCTCGTCCTGGCCGCGGCGATCGCCGGCGGTGAGCCCCGGAAGGACAAGCTGGGTCTCATCACCGACGGCACGCACATCGTGGGGCTGCCGGACTGGATCGAGCAGCTCGTCGCCGAGTCGACGGGCAAGGAAGGCACCGGCATCCTTCCGGTCGTGCTGCTGCCGGTCTCACCCGAGGTCGACGCGAAGCCCGCCGATCTGCAGGTCGTCCGATTCGTCGACGAGGCGAAGCAGTTCCACCTGTTCGAGCACCACGAGGGCGAGATCCTCGTCAGCGGTTCGCTCGGCGCGCAGTTCGTCGTGTGGGAGTACGCCACGGCGATCGCGGGGCGGATGCTGGGCATCAACCCCTTCGACCAGCCCGACGTCGAGTCGGCGAAGGTCGCCGCGCGCGGCCTCCTCGACGCCCGTCCCGAGGCCACTGCCCCGGCATTCGCCGTGGACGGCGTCGAGGTGCGTGTCTCGGATCCTGCACTGGCAGCATCCGGAACCGTCGCCGGCGTGCTGGACGCGCTGTGGGCGCAGCTTCCCGAGGACGGCTACGTCGCCATCCAGGCGTACGTGAACCGTCTCGCGCTGCCGCAGCTCGAGGGCCTGCGCGAGCTGGTGGCTGCCGACTCCGGCCGGCCGACCACGTTCGGCTGGGGGCCGCGGTTCCTGCACTCCACCGGGCAGTACCACAAGGGCGGCCCCGCGAACGGCGTGTTCCTGCAGATCCTCGAGCAGACCGACGTCGATCTCGAGATCCCCGACCGTCCGTTCACGTTCGGGCAGCTCATCCAGGCGCAGGCTGCGGGCGACGCGGCCGTGCTCGCCGACGGCCACGGCCGTCCCGTCGTGACCCTCACCCTGACCGACCCGCAGATCGAAGTGCTGTCGCTCTTCGAAGCGGCCCAGTAGGAGCTCAAGCCCCCTCATGACCGTCGAGATCACGCGCGGGCACAACCCGCTGCGCGACCCCGAAGACCGTCGCCTCAACCGCATCGCGGGTCCGAGCGCGCTCGTCATCTTCGGCGTCACGGGAGACCTCTCCCGCAAGAAGCTCATGCCCGCCGTCTACGACCTCGCCAACCGCGGTCTGCTGCCCCCGGGGTTCGCCCTGGTCGGGTTCGCACGCCGCGACTGGGAGGACCAGGACTTCGCGAAGGTCGTCTATGACGCCGTTCGCCAGCACGCGCGCACCGAGTTCCGCGACGAGACCTGGCAGCAGCTGCTCCAGGGCATCCGGTTCGTCTCGGGCGAGTTCGGCGACCCGGATGCGTTCCGCCGCCTGCGCGAGACCGTCGACCGGCTCGACACCGAGCGCGGCACGATGGGCAACCACGCGTTCTACCTGTCGATCCCGCCGAAGGACTTCGCGGTGGTCGCCGAGCAGCTGAAGTCCTCGGGCCTCGTCGACGACACCGCCGACCAGCCCGACCGCTGGCGCCGCGTCGTCATCGAGAAGCCCTTCGGCCACGACCTCGAATCGGCGCGTGCCCTGAACGACGTGCTGCGCTCGACGTTCCCGACGGACTCGATCTTCCGCATCGACCACTACCTCGGCAAAGAGACGGTGCAGAACATCCTCGCGCTGCGCTTCGCGAACGAGCTGTACGAGCCGATCTGGAACCGCAACTACGTCGACCACGTGCAGATCACGATGGCCGAGGACATCGGCGTCGGCGGCCGTGCCGGCTACTACGACGGTGTCGGCGCCGCACGCGACGTCATCCAGAACCATCTCCTGCAGCTGCTCGCGCTCACCGCGATGGAGGAGCCCATCTCGTTCGACGCGAAGGACCTCCGCGCCGAGAAGGAGAAGGTGCTCGCCGCCGTCACGCTCCCGGCCGACCTGGAGCGCTCGACCGCGCGCGGCCAGTACGCCGGCGGCTGGCAGGGTGGCGAGAAGGTGCTCGGCTTCCTCGAAGAGGACGGGATGAACCCGAAGTCGACGACCGAGACGTACGCCGCCATCACCCTGGAGATCAACACCCGCCGCTGGGCGGGCGTCCCCTTCTACCTGCGCACCGGCAAGCGCCTCGGTCGCCGCGTGACCGAGATCGCGGTCGTCTTCAAACGTGCGCCCGAGATGCTCTTCCGTCAGGGGCAGACCGCGGGTCAGGGGCAGAACGCCCTGGTCATCCGCGTGCAGCCCGACGAGGGCGTTACGATCCGCTTCGGGTCGAAGGTGCCGGGCGCGGGTGCGCAGGTGCGCGACGTGACGATGGACTTCGGCTACGGCCACGCCTTCACCGAAGCCAGCCCCGAGGCCTACGAGCGGCTCATCCTCGACGTGCTGCTGGGCGACCCGCCCCTGTTCCCGCGGCACGAAGAGGTCGAGCTGTCGTGGAAGATCCTCGACCCGATCGAGAAGTTCTGGGATGCCCAGGGCGGACCGCTCGAACAGTACTCGCCCGGGTCGTGGGGCCCGGACTCCGCGGACGAGATGCTCGCCCGCGACGGCCGTACCTGGAGGCGCCCGTGATCGTCGACCTGCCCGACACCACCGTCAGCAAGATCTCGCGCGCGCTCGTCAACGTGCGCGAAGAGGGCGGCGCGGTCGCGCTCGGCCGTGTGCTGACGCTTATCATCCTGACGCGCGAGGCCGCCGTCGAAGAGGTCATCGAGGCCGCCAACGACGCATCCCGTGAGCACCCGATGCGGGTCATCGTGGTGATGCTGCAGGACGGCTACGACGAGGAGTCTCGCCTCGACGCGCAGATCCGCGTCGGCGGCGACGCCGGCGCGAGCGAGGTCGTGACGCTGCGCGCCTTCGGCGACGCCGGGCGCTCGAACCTCGAGAGCCTCGTCACCGGGCTGCTGCTCCCGGACGCGCCCGTCGTGGTGTGGTGGCCGAACCGCACGCCCGAGAACATCTCGAAGACCTCCATCGGCCGCATCGCGCAGCGCCGGATCACGGATGCCGCGGCCCAGTCCGATCCGTCGGCCTTCGTCGCGGGGCTGGGCGCCCAGTACGCCCCCGGCGACACCGACCTCGCGTGGACCCGGCTGACCCGCTGGCGCGAGCAGCTGGCCGCGATCCTCGACCAGCCACCGTACGAGCCGGTTCTGGGCGTGCGCGTGCGCGGCGCGAGCGACTCGCCCTCGACCGCGCTGCTCGCGGCCTGGCTGCGCCTGACGCTGGACGTGCCGGTGGACTGGGCGTATCTCGACGCCGATGAGTGGCCGCACGGCATCAAGTCCGTCGCGCTCGTGCGCGCGAGCGGCGAGGTGCTGCTGGAGCGTCCCACGCCCGGCGCGGCGATCCTCACGCAGCCCGGGCAGCCGAGCCACGAGCTTGCGTTCCCCCGCCGCACGCTGCGCGAATGCCTCGCGGAGGAGCTCCGGCGCCTGGATCCGGACGTCCTGTATGGTCGAGTCATCACCGAGGGCTGGCAGCTCCTCGGCTCGCCTTCGACGAAGGAGACGCAGGACCGATGAGCGCGAAGGGTCAGCGGGGGCGGATGGTCCGACATGGTTGAGGGCTGGGCCGAGAAACGTGTCGTCATCGCTCCGGACCCCGCGACCCTGGCCGATTCGGTCGCCGCACGGTTCTTGAACCGCGTCGCCAAGCGCATCGACGAGGGCAAACTGGCCCACGTCTCGCTCACCGGCGGATCGATGGGCTCCCGTGTGCTCGCCTCCGCCGCGCGCAGCCCGCGCGCCGCGCGCATCGACTGGTCACGCGTCCACTTCTGGTGGAGCGATGAGCGCTGGCTCCCCCGCGGCGACTCGGAGCGCAACGACCGGCAGGCGCACGACGCCTTCCTGGACGGCATCGACATCCCCGCGGGCAACGTCCACGCGACGCTCGCGAGCGACGACGGCGCCGATCTGGACGACGCAGCGGCCGCGTACGCCGCCGAGCTCGCCGGATTCCCCGGTCCCGAGGGGCCGTGGCCGGCGTTCGACGTCTGCTTCCTCGGCGTCGGCCCCGACGGGCACATCGCGTCGCTGTTCCCCGACCGCGACGAGATCCAGATCACCGACCGCTCGGTGGTCACGGTGCGCGACTCCCCCAAGCCGCCGCCAGAGCGCATCACCATGACGCGTCCGGTCATCAACGGCTCGAAGCGCGTCTGGATGGTGCTCGCAGGCCCCGACAAGGCCTCCGCGCTCGGCCTGGCCCTCGCGGGCGCGAGCTACGCCAGCGTGCCCGCTGCCGGCGCCAAAGGCCGCAAGCGCACCATCTTCTTCGTCGACGAGGCGGCCGCCGCGCAGGTTCCGCCGGAGCTGATCGACCGGGAGTACTGACGAAGAAGAGCGGGTGCCGTCGGCACCCGCTCTTCTTCTGTCTGTCGCTGAGACTCAGTCCTGACCGCGACGCTCACGCAGCTGCTGCAGCGCGTCGTCGAGAAGCTGCTCGGCCTCTTCTTCGGTGCGGCGCTCCTTCACGTAGGCGAGGTGCGTCTTGTACGGCTCGGTCTTGGCGAGTGCCGGCGGGTTCTCTTTGTCGCGGCCGGCGGGCAGGCCCGAGTGGGGCGAGTCGATCGTGTCGGGGATCTCTTCTTCGGGGATGCCGGCCGCGAAGTAGCGGACGGTCTCGTTGCCCAGGGCGTCCCAGTAAGAGATGGCGACACGCTCGGCGTGGAAGCCGTGGTCCTGCTCGCCCATGGGTCCGGCACCGACGCGGGTGCCGCGGATCGCGTTGCCTCCGGTCGCCATCAGATCGCCTGGAACTTCGTGATGAGGCCGAGGGCCACGATCGCCGCGAACCACACCAGCGCGAGGATCACGGTGAAGCGGTTGAGGTTGCGCTCCGCGAGACCCGACGAGCCGAGGGCCGAGGTCATGCCGCCGCCGAACATGTCGGACAGGCCGCCGCCGCGCCCCTTGTGGAGCAGGATGAGAAGGGTCAGCAGGAGACTCGTGATGCCGAGAAGCACCTGCAGGACGAACTCGATGATCTGCACAGTCGTTGAAGCCTTTCGGTGCGATCATTCGCCGATCGCACAAGGGTCAAGTATACGTGTAGGCCGGCGGGCGGCGAGGAATCCTCGCCGCCCGCCGGAAACGGCGTCAGACGCCGACGTGCTTCTGGTACCGGATGATGGCCGCGAACTCGTCGACGACGAGACTCGCGCCGCCCACCAGGGCGCCGTCGACGTCGGGCTCGCGCATGAAGCTGGCGATGTTCGCCGACTTCACCGAGCCGCCGTAGAGCACGCGCGTGCGGGCAGCCGCATCGGCGCCGAGCTTGGCGGCGAGGACCTCGCGCAACGCGGCGCAGACCTCCTGCGCCTGCTCGGGCGAGGCGACCTGGCCGGTGCCGATGGCCCACACCGGCTCGTACGCCACGACGATGTCAGCACCTGCGGGCACGCCCTCCAGCGCCACCTCCAGCTGACCGACCGACACGGCGGTCGGGCCGGACTCCTCGCGCTGCTCCAGCGTCTCGCCGACGCAGATGACCGGCACGAGGCCGTGCTTGAGCGCCGCCTTGACCTTCGCGGCCACGACCTCGTCCGTCTCGCCGTGGTACTGCCGGCGCTCCGAGTGGCCGATGATGACGTAGCGCGCGTCGACCTTCGCCAGGAACGCGCCCGACACCTCGCCCGTGTAGGCACCGGAATCGTGCGCCGACACGTCCTGCGCGCCGAGCGCGAACGGGATCTTGTCGGCGTCGAGCAGCGTCTGCACGGTGCGCAGGTCGGTGAAGGGCGGGAAGACCGCGACCTCGACCGAGCCGTCCTCGTGTTTGGCGTCCTTGAGGGTCCAGTGCAGCTTCTGGACGAACGCGACCGCCTGCAGGTGATCGAGGTTCATCTTCCAGTTGCCCGCGATGAGCGGCGTCCTGCCGTTCACTGCCATCCGAGGACCTCCAGTCCGGGGAGCTTCTTGCCTTCGAGGAACTCCAGGCTCGCGCCACCGCCCGTCGAGATGTGACCGAACTGGTCGTCGGTGAATCCGAGCTGACGCACCGCCGCGGCGGAGTCGCCGCCGCCGACGACCGACAGGCCGTCCACGGCGGTGAGCGCCTTGGCGACCGCCTTCGTGCCCGCGGCGAACGCGGGCATCTCGAAGACACCCATGGGGCCGTTCCAGAACACGGTGGTCGAGGAGCGGATCGCCGCGGCGAACAGCTCGGCCGTCTGCGGGCCGATGTCGAGACCGAGCCCGTCGGCGCCGAACGGGGTGTCCTCCAGCGCATCGGCAGCGGCGACCACGTGGTCCGCGTCAGCGGCGAACGCCGAGGCCATGACCGCGTCGACAGGGAGGATCAGCTCGACGCCGCGCTCGGCGGCATCCGCGATGTATCCCTTGACCGTCTCGATCTGGTCGACTTCGAGCAGGCTCTTGCCCACCTTGTAGCCCTGCGCCGCGAGGAAGGTGAACAGCATGCCGCCGCCGACGAGGATCTTGTCGGCGCGCGGCAGCAGGTGCGCGATGACGCCCAGCTTGTCGCTGACCTTCGAGCCGCCGAGCACGACCGCGTACGGGCGCTCGGGGTTCTCGGTCAGACGGTCGAGGACGTCGACCTCCTTCTCGATGAGGAACCCGGCCGCCGACGGCAGGATCTCGGCGAGGTCGTAGACCGAGGCCTGCTTGCGGTGCACGACACCGAACCCGTCCGAGACGAGCACGTCGCCCAGGGCCGCGAGCTCCTCCGCGAAGGCGCGACGCGCCGCGTCGTCCTTGGCGGTCTCGCCGGGGTTGAAGCGCAGGTTCTCGATGACCGCGACGTCACCGTCTTCGAGGGCGGCGACGGCCTCGTGGGCCGACTCCCCCACGGTGTCGCGCGCGAACGCGACCGGCTTGCCGAGCAGCTCGGACAGTCGCTGCGCGACCGGCTCGAGGCTGTACTTCGGGTCGGGTGCGCCGTCAGGGCGCCCGAGGTGGGAGCAGACGACGACGCGGGCGCCCTGATTGATCAGAGCGTTGAGGGTGGGGAGCGTGGCCCGCACACGGCCATCGTCCGTGATGACCTGGTCCTGGAGAGGAACGTTCAGGTCAGCACGGACGATGACACGCTTGCCGGCCAGCGGACCCAGGGTGCTGAGGGTGCGCAGGGCCATGGCGGTGTTTACAGGCGCTCGGCGACGTACTCGGTCAGGTCGACGAGGCGGTTCGAGTAGCCCCACTCGTTGTCGTACCAGCTCGAGACCTTGACGAGGTTGCCGCTGACGTTGGTCAGGCCGGCGTCGAAGATCGACGAGTGCGGGTCGAGCTGGATGTCGCTCGAGACGATCGCGTCCTCGTTGTACTTGAGGTAGCCCACGAGGCGTCCGTCCTCGGCCGCGGCCTTGTACGCGGCGTTGACGGCCTCCTTGGTGAGACCCTCGGTGTTCGTGACGATCGTGAGGTCGACGATCGAGCCCGTGGGGACGGGCACGCGGTAGGACGAGCCGCTCAGCTTGCCGTTGAGCTCGGGCAGCACCAGGCCGATGGCCTTGGCGGCACCGGTCGAGGCCGGGACGATGTTGATCGCCGCGGCGCGGGCGCGGTGCAGGTCGCTGTGCGGGCCGTCCTGCAGGTTCTGGTCGGCGGTGTACGCGTGAGCGGTCATCATGAAGCCGCGCTCGATGCCGAACGCGTCGTTGAAGACCTTGGCCAGCGGCGCGAGGCAGTTCGTGGTGCACGAGGCGTTCGAGATGATGTTCATCGTCGCCGCGTCGTACGTGTCTTCGTTCACGCCCATGACGAAGGTGCCGTCGACATCGGTGCCGGGAGCCGAGATGATGACCTTCTTGGCACCGCCGTCGATGTGCTTCTTGGCGTCGACCGCCTTGGTGAAGCGGCCGGTCGACTCGATGACGACGTCGACGCCGAGCTCGCCCCAGGGCAGGTTCGCGGGGTCGCGCTCCTCGAAGACCTTGATGGCCTTGCCGTTGACGGTGATGGAGTCCTCGTCGTACGAGACCTCGGCGTCGAGGCGCCCGCCGACCGAGTCGTACTTGAGCAGGTGCGCCAGAGTCTTGTTGTCGGTGAGGTCGTTCACCGCCACGATTTCGAGGTCCGCACCCTGCGCGAGCGCCGCGCGGAGGAAGTTGCGTCCGATTCGGCCGAAGCCGTTGATGCCGATCTTGACAGTCACGGAGTTTCTCCTGAGATGTGTCGTGCGCGAATGCGCGGTTCTTGCGATGCAGACAGAGACAACGGCGTCCCAGTGGGCGAACCCACCGGGACGCCGCACTTGCTATGACAGTACCAGCAGGCCCGAGGTCTTCGAACGGGCGGCGTCGAGACGCTGCGCGACGTTCTGCCAGTTGGCGATGTTCCAGACGGCCTTGACGTAGTCCGCCTTGACGTTGAGGTAGTCCAGGTAGAACGCGTGCTCCCACATGTCGAGCTGGAACAGCGGGATCGTGCCCTGCGCGGTGTTGCCCTGCTGGTCGAAGAGCTGCTGGATGATCAGCTGCTCACCGATCGGGTCCCAGCTGAGGACGGCCCAGCCGGAGCCCTGGATGCCGTTGGCCGCGGCCGCGAAGTGCGCCTGGAACTTGTCGAAGCCGCCGAAGAACTCGTCGATCGCGGCGCGCAGCTCGCCCTCGGGCTCGCCGCCGCCATCCGGCGACAGGTTGGTCCAGAAGATGGAGTGGTTGACGTGACCGCCGAGGTGGAACGCGAGATCCTTCTCGAGCTTGTTGACGTTCGCGAGGTTGCCCGTCTCGCGGGCCTCGGCGAGCTGCTCGAGCGCGGTGTTGGCCCCGGTGACGTACGCCTGGTGGTGCTTGTCGTGGTGCAGCTGCATGATCTTGCCGCTGATGTGCGGCTCCAGCGCGGCGTAGTCGTAGGGGAGGTCGGGCAAGGTGTACTTCGCCATGTTCTCTTCTTCCTGTCGGCGCGCGCCGTGAAGACCTCGGCGCAGCGAGGGTGACGGATTCATCCTACTGAGCGGCAACGCGACGGCGCGGGGGTTGCTTCCCACTGTGACATGTGAAAAAGGGATGCCGCGAGCCGCGGCATCCCTTCGTCAGATGATCTCGGTGTCAGTCCTCGATGCCGGCCGGCACGGCGGACTCGGTGCCCGGAAGACCCTCGGTCTCGGCCTTCTTGTCGGCCATCGCGAGGAGGCGGCGGATGCGCCCGGCGACGGCGTCCTTCGTGAGCGGAGGGTCGGCGTGGTGGCCGAGCTCGTCGAGGCTCGCGTCGCGGTGGGCGAGGCGGAGCTCGCCGGCCTGACGCAGGTGGTCGGGCACGTCGTCGGCGAGGATCTCGAGGGCTCGCTCGACGCGCGCGCACGCGGCGACGGCGGCCTGCGCCGACCGGCGCAGATTGGCGTCGTCGAAGTTGACGAGACGGTTCACGCCGGCACGGACCTCGCGGCGCTGACGCATCTGATCCCACTCGGCGGCGGCCTTGACGGCGCCCATGGCCGCCAGCGCCGCGCGGATCGCCTCGCCCTCGCGCACGACGACGCGCGGGATGCCGCGCACCTCGCGCGCCTTGCCGGCGATGTCGAGGCGGTGCGCGGCGCCGACGAGCGCCATCGCGGCCTCGGATGACGGGCACGTGATCTCCAGTGCGGCGGAGCGCCCGGGGTCGCTCAGGGTGCCGGCGGCGAGGAACGCGCCGCGCCAGATCGCGGCGAGATCGCCGCGCGAGCCGGTGGTGAGCTTGTTGGGGAGGCCTCGAACGGGGCGGCGCCGCTGGTCGAGCAGACCGGTCTGGCGGGCGAGGGTCTCGCCGCCCTCGATCACGCGGACGGCGTAGTGCCCGCCGGCGCGTGCGCCCGATCCCTGCACGTGCACGAGCTCGGGCCTCACGCCGTACAGCTCGACGAGGTCGCGGGCGGTGCGGCGGGCCAGCACGCTGGAGTCCAGCTCGGCCTCGACCGCGACGCGGTTGGCGATGGAGTGCAGACCGCCCGAGAACCGCAGCAGCGACGTGAGCTCGGCCACCCGCGCCGTCGGGCGCGGGTCGCGCACGGTGATCAGCTCGGCCTTCACGTCAGCGGTCAGCGACACGGGTCTCCATTCGTCCAGGTTCGGGTGCGTTCGGTGCGGAACGACGGTCCAGCCTACTCGGCCGGATCCGTTCGCGCCCCGATGCGGGTCACTCGCGGCCGAGGTCGCGGTCGCTGATGCGGACCGCCACGCCCGGCGCCGAAGCCAGTCGCTCGGCCAGCTCACGCACCATGACGACCGAGCGGTGCTTGCCGCCGGTGCAGCCGATGGCGACCACGGAGTGGCTCTTGTTCTCACGCTGGTAGCCCGCGAGCACGGGGCGCAGCGCCTGCGTGTAGGCGTCGAGGAACTCGCGGGCACCCTCTTGCGCCAGGACGTACTCGCGCACCTCGGCATCCTCGCCGGTGAAGGGCCGCAGCCGCTCGTCCCAGAACGGGTTGGGCAGGAACCGCATGTCGGCCACGAGGTCGGCGTCCGGCGGCAGTCCGTACTTGAACCCGAAGCTCAGCAGAGTGAGCGTGTGTCGGGCAGTCCCCGCTTCGGTGAACAGGTCCGTCACCTGGGTCGCCAGCTGGTGGATGTTGTACGACGACGTGTCGACGAGCACATCTGCGCTCTCGCGCACCGCCGCGAGCCGCGCACGCTCGAGACGGATGCCGTCGAGGATCGTGCCCCCGCCCTGCAGCGGATGGGGGCGCCTCACCGCCTCGAAGCGGCGCACCAGCACGTCGTCCGACGCGTCCAGGAACATGAGCCTGATCTGCCGGCGCTCACGCAGAGCCCGCATCGCCTCGGGAAGGTCCGAGAACAGGTCGCGTCCGCGCACGTCGACGACCACCGCCACGCGCGGCAGCACTCCCCCGGCCATCTCGGTGAGGTCCAGCAGCGGCTTGAGCATCTGAGGCGGCAGGTTGTCGACGACGTACCAGCCGAGGTCCTCGAGCGCGTTGGCCGCCGTCGAACGCCCGGCACCCGACATCCCGGTCACGATCAGCACTTCTCCGGCTGTCTCGTGCCGTGTCGCCTCGGTCATGACCACCCCCGTCGTCGTGCCCAGCCTACCCATCCACCGGCGCGGCGAGATGCGCGTGCACCGCCGCAGCCAGCTTCGGCCCGACGCCGGGCAGCTCGGCGATCTCTTCGGGCGTCGCCTTCTTGAGAGCGGCGACCGAGCCGAAATGCCGCAGCAGCGCCTTGATGCGCGCCTCGCCGAGGCCCGGCACCTCCGCCAGGACGCTCTGGATGTCGCGGCGCCGGCGGCGGCGCTGATGCGTGATCGCGAACCGATGCGCCTCGTCGCGCAGACGCTGCAGCAGATACAGCGCCTCGGACGTGCGCGGTAGGATCACCGGGTACTCCTCGTCCGGCAGCCACACCTCCTCCAGGCGCTTGGCGATGCCGCACAGCGCGATCTCTTCGTGGCCGGCGTCCCGCAGCGCCCGCGCCGCCGCCGCCACCTGGGGCTGGCCGCCGTCGACGACCAGCAGCTGCGGCCGGTACGCGAACCGCGGCCTGCGGCGTTCGGTCACGACCTCGCCGTCCGAGGTCGCCGCGGTCATCGGATCGACAGGCGGTGCGGCATCCTCGTTCTCTTCCGGCCGGTCCAGGTACGCGAGCCGACGCGTCAGCACCTGGTAGAGCGAGTCGGTGTCGTCGGTGGTCTCGGCGACGCCGAAGGAGCGGTACTGATCCTTGCGGGGCAGGCCGTCCTCGAACACGACCATCGACGCCACGACGTTCGTGCCGCTCAGGTGCGACACGTCGTAGCACTCGATGCGCAGCGGCGCCTCGGCCAGGCCCAGCGCCTCCTGCAGGTCGGTGAGGGCCTGCGTGCGGGCCACGTAGTCGCTCGTCCGCCGCGTCTTGTGCAGCATGAGCGCCTGCTGCGCGTTGAGGGTCGCGGTGCGCATCAGGTCGGCCTTCGCGCCGCGCTGCGCGACCTGGATGGTGACGTTCTTTCCCCGACGCTCGCGCAGCCACTCCTCGAGATCTGCGGCGTCCTCGGGCAGCGCCGGCACGAGCACCTGCTTCGGGATGTCGGCAGCCGCCGCGTTGCCGTAGGTGCGCTGCAGCACCTGGTCGACGAGATCGCCGCCGGTGATGTCGATCTCCTTCTCGATCGTCGTCGCCCGCACGCCTCGCACGCGCCCGCCGCGGATCACGAAGTGCTGGACCGTCGCGGCCAGCTCGTCCTCGGCGATGCCGAACAGGTCGGCGTCGGTGTCGGCGGCCAGCACGAGCGCGCTCTTGTTGAGCACGGCGTCGATCGACTGCAGCTTGTCGCGGTAGACGGCGGCGGCCTCGTAGTCCATGGCGGCGGATGCCTCGCGCATGCGCGCGGTGAGCGCCCGGGTGAAGCGCTGGTCGCCGCCGGACATGAAGGCGATGAAGTCGTCGACGATCGCGCGGTGCTCCTCGATCGTCACCTTCATCGAGCACGGTCCGCCGCAGCGGCCGATCTGCCCGGGGAAGCAGGGCCGCCCCGTCGCCATCGCCTTCTTGTACGACGAGTCGCTGCACGTGCGGATCGGGAAGACCTTGATCATCAGGTCGATCGTGTCGTGCACCGCCCACACCTTCGGGTACGGGCCGAAGTACTTCGCCCCCGGAATGCGGCGGTTGCGCGTCACGATGACGCGCGGCGCCTCGTCGGCGAGGGTGATCGCCATGAACGGGTACGACTTGTCGTCCTTGTAGCGGACGTTGAAGGGCGGGTCGAACTCCTTGATCCACTGGTACTCGAGCTGCAGCGAGTCCACGTCGGTCGCGACGACCGTCCACTCCACCGACGCGGCCGTCGTCACCATGCGGCGCGTGCGCTCGTGCAGCGTGTGCAGCGGGGCGAAGTAGTTCGACAGCCGCGCCCGCAGGTTCTTCGCCTTGCCGACGTACAGCACGCGGCCGTCCGCGTCGCGGAAACGGTAGACCCCCGGGTTGGTGGGGATCTCCCCCGGCTTCGGCTTGTACGGGACGGTCGGAGCGGATCGTGCCATGCCGCTCAGCCGGCCTTGCGGGCCCCGACGAGCTCGGGCACCGCGTGCGTCGGCGCGCTGAGCCCGAGCACCTCCGCGAGGAACGCGCCGGTGTGGCTGCCCTCGACGCGGGCGACCTGCTCGGGCGTGCCGGTCGCGATGACCTGCCCGCCGCCCGCGCCGCCCTCGGGACCGAGGTCGATGACCCAGTCCGACGACTTGATGACGTCGAGGTTGTGCTCGATCACGATCACGCTGTTGCCCTTGTCGACGAGGCCGTTGAGCACCTCGAGCAGCTTGCGGACGTCCTCGAAGTGCAGGCCCGTGGTCGGCTCGTCGAGCACGTAGATCGAACGGCCGTTGGTGCGCCGCTGCAGCTCGGTGGCGAGCTTGACGCGCTGCGCCTCGCCGCCCGACAGGGTCGTCGCGGACTGGCCGAGCCGCACATAGCCGAGGCCCACGTCGACGAGCGTCTTGAGGTAGCGGTGGATCGCCTGGATGGGCTCGAAGAACTCCGCCGCCTCGGCGATCGGCATCTCGAGCACCTCGGCGATGTTCTTGCCCTTGTAGTGCACGGCCAGCGTGTCGCGGTTGTACCGCTTGCCGTGGCACACCTCGCAGTCGACGTACACGTCGGGCAGGAAGTTCATCTCGATCTTGATCGTGCCGTCGCCGGAGCACGCCTCGCAGCGCCCGCCCTTGACGTTGAAGCTGAAGCGGCCCGGCTGGTAACCGCGCACCTTCGCCTCGGGCGTCTCGCTGAACAGCGTCCGGATGCGGTCGAAGACGCCCGTGTAGGTCGCCGGGTTGGACCGCGGCGTGCGGCCGATCGGCGCCTGGTCGACGTGCACGACCTTGTCGAGGTTCTCGAGGCCCGTCACGCGCGTGTGCTTGCCGGCGACCCGGCGCGCGCCGTTGAGGCGCGTCGCGAGCACCTGGTACAGGATGCCGTTGACCAGGGAGGACTTGCCCGACCCGCTCACGCCCGTGACGGCGGTGAGCACACCCAAGGGGAAGTCGACCGTCACGTTCTTGAGGTTGTTCTCGCGCGCGCCGACGACCGTCACCTGGCGCTTCTTGTCGATCTTGCGACGCTTCTTCGGCGTCGCGATCGCGCGACGGCCCGACAGGTAGTCGCCCGTGATCGAGTCGGTGTCGGCGAGGAGCTCGCCGATCGGGCCGGAGTGCACGACCTCGCCGCCGTTGACGCCGGCACCGGGACCGATGTCGACGACCCAGTCGGCGGCGTGGATGGTCTCCTCGTCGTGCTCGACGACGATGAGGGTGTTTCCGAGGTCGCGCAGCGCCACGAGCGTCTCGATGAGACGGCGGTTGTCGCGCTGGTGCAGGCCGATCGACGGCTCGTCGAGCACGTACAGCACGCCGGTGAGCCCCGACCCGATCTGCGTGGCGAGACGGATGCGCTGCGCCTCGCCGCCCGACAGCGTCGCGGCCGCGCGGCTGAGGCTCAGGTAGTCGAGCCCCACGCGGATGAGGAAGTCCAGGCGCAGGCGGATCTCGCGCAGCACGGCCGCGGCGATCGTCGCCTCGCGCTCGGTGAGGGTCAGCTTCGCGAAGTACTCGCGGGCCTCGCCGAGGCTCAGGCGCGAGGCATCCGCGATCGAGTGCCCGTGCACGAGCACCGCGAGAACTTCGGGCTTCAGACGGTCGCCGTCGCACACCGGGCACGGCACCTCGCGCAGGTACTCGGACCAGCGCTGGCGCTGCGTGTCGGACTCGGCCTGCGTGTACTGGCGCTCGATGTACGGCACCACGCCCTCGAAGCCCGACGAGTACCGCATCTCGCGGCCGTACCGGTTCTTCCAGCGGACAGTGACCTTGTAGTTCTCGCCGCGCAGGACCGCTTCGCGCACGGACGAGTGCAGGTCCTTCCAGGGCGTGTCGAGCGAGAAGTCGAGGTCGGTCGCCAGGCCCTCCAGCAGGCGCTCGTAGTACTGGAAGAGGCCCTTGCCCTGCGTCGTCCACGGGATGATGACGCCCTCGCGGATCGACAGGTCCTCGTCGCCGAGCATCAGATCGACGTCGACCGACATGCGCGTGCCGAGCCCCGAGCACGCCGGGCACGCGCCGAACGGCGCGTTGAACGAGAACGTGCGCGGCTCGATCTCGGTCAGCTGCAGCGGGTGCCCGTTGGGGCACGCCAGCTTCTCGGAGAACGACTGCCACGCGGCATCCCCCTCCTCATCGACGAAGTTGACCTGCACCACACCGCCGGCCAGCGACAGCGCGGTCTCGACGGAGTCGGTCACACGGTCGAGGATGCCGGGCGCGGCGACCAGGCGGTCGACGACGACAGCGATGTCGTGCTTGTAGCTCTTCTTGAGCGTGGGAGGCTCGGCGAGCTGGATCATCTCGCCGTCGACGATCGCGCGCGCATAGCCCTTTGCGCCGAGCTCTTTGAAGAGGTCGACGAACTCGCCCTTCTTCTGCGTGACGACGGGCGCGACCACCTGGTACCGCGTGCGCTCAGGAAGCTCCATGAGCTGGTCGGCGATCTGCTGGACCGTCTGCCGCTGGATCGGCTCGCCGCACTCGGGGCAGTGCGGAACGCCGATGCGCGCCCAGAGCAGACGCATGTAGTCGTGGATCTCGGTGATCGTGCCCACCGTCGACCGCGGGTTGCGGTTGGTCGACTTCTGGTCGATCGACACCGCGGGCGAGAGTCCCTCGATGAAGTCGACGTCCGGCCGGTCGACCTGACCGAGGAACTGGCGCGCGTACGCGCTCAGCGACTCGACGTAGCGGCGCTGCCCCTCGGCGAAGATCGTGTCGAAGGCGAGGCTCGACTTGCCCGAGCCCGACAGGCCCGTGAAGACGACGAGCGAGTCGCGCGGGATGTCGAGGTCGACGTCCTTCAGGTTGTGCACGCGGGCACCGCGGACGCTGAGCTTTCCGGCTGCGCCGAGGGCGGTGACGGGCGTGTTTCCGGGCAGGGCGACAGGGACGATGGGCACCCGACAAGTCTAGGCGGGGCCTCCGACATCGGCTCCGGATCCCCCTGCGCGTGGGCTGTGAACGGCGTCCGCACTCGAATCCGCCCGGCGCAGCGCGTACAGTCCGAACCCGACCGCCACCGCCAGCACCACCGCGCCGGCGAGCGCGGCCCACGCCATGCCCGCGCCGTCCTCGGGCGTCGTGAGCATCGCGACCCCGAACGCCAGGGACTGCGCCACGAGCTGGATCACGACGAAGCGGCGGAGCGTCGGGACCAGGGCCCGCACCGAGATCCACGATCGCGCCGGGACCGTCCACGAGAGCGACGCGAGCACATGGATGGCGTGCACCACCAGGACGCCGACCGCGGTCTGCGCCGGCTGCGGCTCGGCGAGGAGCATCCCCAGTCCGACGCATGCCCCGCCGATCCATCCGCCCAGCGAGCGCGGCAGGAGCGCGCCGACCACCGCCGCGACGATCGCGAGGCCCCGCCACATCGGCACCGGCACGAGTGCGAAGGCGCCGGCGGCGGTCACCGCGACGAGCAGCACCCGCAGCACCGCGGCCGGAAGGCCCGCCCGCACGCGGAAGGTGTGCGTCCGGGCCGTCATCGCCGCACCGCCCGCCGCCGCTGCTGCCCGCGTGCCGCCACCCGCAGTGCGATGTCGGGCGAGTCGCCCGCCCACGGCACCACGTCGATCCCGGTCGCCCGCAGCTCGGCGAACACCTCCTCGCGCTCGGCGAGGAGGGTCCGCGTCGCGAGCAGCTGCTCACGGCTGAGCCGCTCGGCGTGCGGTGAGGGCAGGATGTCGACGGCCACCACCGCGTGGCCGGCGGCGCGCCAGTGCGTCGCGAGCTCCGCCGCCGCCCCGTCGAAGAACGTCGACAGCACGAAGACGATCGAGCCGTGCGCGATCACGGGCGCCCGCCGGTACCTCACGTCGACGTCGCTCGCCCCTGTCGCCGCGATCACGTCGCGCAGCCGCGCCAGCTGGCGTGCCCCGGCGCCGGCGCGAACGGTCCGTCCCCCCGGGGCGAGCACGTGGTACGCGACGCGATCGCCCGCCTGCACGGCCGACGTCGCGATCGACAGCGCGGCCTGGCGGGCCAGGTCGAGCGACGTCACGCCGCTGTGCTCGGGGTCGTCGGTCCCCCAGGTCGCGACGGCCTCGCCGAGGTCGTCGACGGTGTCGATCGCGATGACGACGGTGCTGTCGCTCAGCGCCTGGGTGCGCCGCACCAGCAGGTCCCCCGGGCGCCGCGCCAGCCGTGCCGTGGCACGCCAGTCGACGCGGCGCAGCTCGTCGCCCGGCGCGAACGGATGGATGTCGCGGAAGTCGCCGCCCTGCCCCGGCCGCGCCCCCTCGTGCCCGCCGTGCAGACCCGTCAGCCGCAGGGCCACGGGCAGCTGTCGCAGCGCGACCGTGTCGGGCACGGCGTTCCAGGTGAGCGCAGTGCGCGGACCGATCGTCGACACCCACGCGCCGTCCTGATCGACCCCGCGCGCCGTGACGGCGATCAGCTCACTCGGGCCGGTGTGGCGCAGCAGGCTCTGCGACCGCAGCCGCGCGTCACCGGGCTCGGTGTCGGCCAGCCCCGTGCGCAGCCCGCCCTGGTCGACGGCGAGCTGCACCCAGTCCGCCGTCAGCGCGGCATCCACCTCTCCGACGACGACGCCGTCCTGTGGATCGTCCGAACCGGAGCGTGCCGCCACCGTCAGACGGAGGATGCCGGCGGCCGGTCGCCGCGCGAGGGCCCACGCCGTCGCCAGCCCGAGCGGAAGCCCGACGGCCACGAGGTCGGGACGAGAGAACGCGATGCCCGCGGCCGCCAGGAGCACGGCTCCGGCCAGCCCCAGCGCGACCACCGGCGTCCGGTGCCAGCGCACCGGCGTCTCGGTCGTCGTGCGGACGCCGTCGGTCATCGCGGCTGTGCGACCGTCGGCGGGACGGGCACCTGCGCGACGGCGGCCGATACCACCGACGCGGGATCGACGCCCTGCGCCCAGGCCTGCGGAGTCAGGGTGAGGCGGTGCGCGAGGACGGGGACCGCGAGGTGCTTGATGTCGTCCGGGCGGACGTAGGCGCGACCGTCCAGCGCCGCGAACGCCCGGCCCAGCAGTACGAGCCCCTGCGACCCGCGGGGCGACGCACCCACCGCGACATGCTGCGCCGTCCGCGTCGCGCGGGCGAGATCCGTGCAGTAGCGCGCGATGTCGGGATCGACATGGATCGTCTCGACGACCCGCTGCAGGCGGAGCAGACCGCCGGCGTCCAGCACCTGCTCGACGACCGCATCCGGACTCTGCCGACGCACGCGGTCCAGGATGATCTGCGTCTCGCCCTCGGCCGTCGGATAGCCGACCGACAGCCGGACCATGAAGCGGTCGAGCTGCGCCTCCGGCAGCGCGTACGTTCCCTCGTACTCGATGGGGTTCGAGGTCGCGATGACGTGGAACGGCGCCGGAAGCGGGAACCGCGTGCCCTCGACCGTCACCTGCCGCTCCGCCATCGCCTCGAGCATCGCCGACTGCGTCTTGGGCGTCGTGCGGTTGATCTCGTCGGCGAGGAGCAGACCCGTGAAGATCGGCCCGGGACGGAAGCGGAACTCCCCCGTGTCGGGCGCGTACACGTACGAACCGGTCACGTCGCCGGGAAGCATGTCGGGCGTGCACTGCAAGCGCCGGAAGTCGAGCCCGAGGGCGGTCGCGAGACTGCGGGCGGCGAGCGTCTTGCCGAGGCCGGGGACGTCCTCGAAGAGCACGTGCCCGCCGGCCAGCACGGCCGCCAGCGCGATCGTGAGCGGGTCGTCCATCCCGACGACCGCCGTGCGCACACTGTCGAGGACGCGGCGCCCGAGGTCGGCGACATCGTCGGCGGTCGAGGTGGGAAGTGCGGGTTCCGGGTGCATCAGCGCTCCTGGTCAGTGGGGGACGAGAGGTTCGTGGGGGACGGAAGGCGGTCGACCGCGGCCATGACGCGTTCGAGGTCGGTGCGGGTCACTTCGGCGTGCGAGAAGGTCTCGCGGACGCCCGCGCCCAGGAGCGCGTCCACGGCGGCGTTGTGTTCGGGATCGTCCAGATCGAGGCCGAGACGGGCGAGCCGGTGGCGCAGCACGCGTTGCACGCGGCGCACCACGAGGATTCCCGCCTCGCCGGTGCGCGCGTTGATGTTCCAGGCGAGCCGCGAGACCTCCGACCCCCGGGGACGCCGCTCGGGCCGCGCGGGCGGCCACGAGGCGTCGTCCACCAGCCCTGCCCGGCCGAGCAGACCGAGCGCGAGGATCAGCACCAGCCACGCGGCGGCGAACTCGACGGGGACGCCCAGCCGATCCAGCACGAAGACGATCCCGGCGCCGGCCGCGAGGGCGAGCACCGCCAGCAGGACGCGCCGGAGGATCATCGCCACTCCTGTTCGATCCGCTCCAGCAGCCGCCGCGCAGCGGTGCGGTCGGCCTCGGTCGCGACGTAGCCGCCGAATCGCACGCGCTCGTACAGCGCGAGCAGCCGGCGGGCGTCCTCGCCGATCGCGGCGCGGCGCACGATGATCCGCACGGCGAACTCCCCCGGCGTCTCACTGACGCCTCTCCGGACGCCTGAGTCCGACGCAGCCTCCTCCACCCCGACCCAGGCCGCGACGATCGCGTCACCCGGCGCAGCGGGTTCATCGAGGTGCTGCAGGGCCGCTGCGATCCCGCGCTGGATCACCTCCGCATCGGGCTGCGCCTCGGTCACCGCGGCGCCGGTGGCCGCGGCGGCCAGCACCGCGCCGTCGCGCGCCTCGAGCTCGCGGTTCTCCCACGCGCGCCGGATCGCCCGAACGACCGCGACGACCAGCAGTGCCAGCAGCGCGGTGGCGACGAGCGCGAGGAGGATCAGGATCACCGTGCGCACCGCGCCCGGATCCGCGTCCGCCGGCGGTTCCGGCAGCGGCGCCTCGGTCGCTGTCGGCTGCGGGGCCGACTCCATGGTGCGCGTGACCTGCGGCTGCGGCACGGACCGGAACCGGGGCAGCCCCTGCACCCCGGCCAGCAGCATCAGCAGCGCGGCCGTCGTGAGCACGGCTGCAGCGGCGAGGAGCCCGCGTGCGACACCGGCCCGGCGCTGCGTGCGGGGACGCAGCGCAGGGGTCATGCCCCCACCCTAGAACCTCGCCGGCACGCGAACGGGGCTTGCCGCATCCGTGGATGCCGCAAGCCCCGTCGTGCCGACAGTCGCGGTTACTTGACCGTGACCGTCACCGTCGCGCTCGTCGACGGCTTCACGCTGTCGCTGCCGCCGTAGACGACGGACAGCGGGTGCGAGCCCTTCCCGAGCTTGGGCAGCTTGACCTGGACGGCGCCGCCGCTGCTCGCGGTCAGGGTGACCGTGGCGATCGCCTCGTCGCCGTCGTAGATCGTCGCCTCGCCGAGGGCGGGAGTGCCGTCCTCGGTGGTCACGGTCGTCAGGTACTGGATGACGCCGTTGCCCTTCGAGTTCGCGAAGGTCTTGTTCGGCGCGCCGACGGTCGTGCTGTCGGCCCTGTCGATCGTGACCGGGACGACGATGGACGTGCCCGTCTGCGCACCGGTGAGCGTCAGCTCGACGGTGCCGCCGCGCGGGACCGAGGCCGGCAGCGTCACCGACACCGCGGCCGTGCCGTAGTCGTCGTACACCGCGGCGCCGATCGTGTTGTCGACCGGGAACGTGCCGAGGGCGACGCCGTCGAGCGAGACCGCGATCGCGGTGTCCTTGACGTCGGCGGCCGTCGACATCGCCCACGACTTCACGCCGAACGCGACGGTCGCACCCGGGTCGTACGCGCTCGGCGCGCCGGCCGGGAAGCCGACCTCGACGGCGTGCTGCGCATAGTCGACGGGCAGCGGGGTCGACGAGGCGAAGGCGGCCAGGTAGTCCACCATCGCGGCGAGATCGACCTTGCCAGTGTCGCGCTTGCCAGAGCCGTTGGCCAGTTCGAAGAAGTTGTCGCCGCCCGTCGCGAGGAACGAGTTCACGGTGACGGAGTACGTCGCCGCGGGATCGATCGGCTCGCCGTCCAGCCACATGCCCGTGATCGTTCCCTCGGGTGCCGTGTACACCTTCGCCTCGTTCTCAGCGGTGTTCGGGTCGTCCTTCGACGTCCACGTCACCGACTGCTGCGTGTAGGTGTAGGTGAAGCCCTCCGACACGCCCAGGCGCAAGAACGGCCGGGTGGCCAGGCGATCGAGCGCGTCGCGCTGCCACTGCTGCTCGAGCACGGTCTTGATCTGCGCACCCGTGAGCTGCATGTTCACGAGGGTGTTCGCGAACGGCTGCACGACCGCGGCCTGCTGGTACGTCAGCGTCGCGGGGTAGCCCGCGGCGTTGCTGCCGACCATGTCCTGACGCAGGCCGCCCGGGTTCATGAACGCGATCTGCGCCGAGCCCGACTCCGGCTGCTGCGTCGCCCAGCGCTGCACCTCGGCCACCAGGTTGCCGAGGGTGGACTCGCCGCCGCGGTTCTCGGTGCTGCCGTTCGCGAGCTTGGCCCGGTTGAAGGCACCGCCGATCTTGCCGAGCTCGACGGCGCCGAGCACCTCGGCCTGCTGCTTGGCCGCCTTGGCGATCGCGTCCACTTCGGGATCGACGGGATAGTCCGCGATCCAGTCGGTGCGTGCGGGTGAGGTCGGGGTGGCCGGGACGAAGACGGAGTGCTCCAGCGGCAGGACCGCAGAGGTCACGCCCGTCACGTCGCCGGACGCGTCATCGACCGAGAACACCAGCTTGTTGAGGTTGGTGCCGTACTGCCCGGCAGAGACGACCGGGCGCTTGGTGACCGCGCGGCCCTGGTCGATCCAGGACTGCACCGGGTATGCGCAGTCGTACGCCAGGTGCGTGTGGCCCGAGACGATCGCGTCGACATCCGGCGAGATCTCGTTGACGATGCCGCCCCACGTCGTTCCGGCTGCCGCGCCCTGCTCGCAGTTGGCGACGGCCGCGCCCTCGTGCACGAGCATGACCACGATGTCGGCGCCGTCGGTCTCGACGAGCTTCTTGGCCTCGGTGTTCACCGAGGTGACGATGTCTTCGACCGTGATATCGGCGATGCCGCCGGGGCTGACGAGGGTGGGCAGGTCTTCGGTGACCGCGCCGACGAACCCGACCTTGACGCTGCCGAACTCCTTGACCCAGACAGCGGGCACCTGCGGGATGCCGGTCTCTTTGACCTTGAGGTTCGCGGCGATGTACTGCCACTGCGCGCCGCCGAACTCGTTGTCGACGTCGTCGAAGGGCGCCATGACGCGGTTGACGAGGTCGTCGTATCCCTGGTCGAGCTCGTGGTTGCCGACCGCCGAGACGTCCAGCCCGGCCGCGTTGAGCGCGTCGATCGTGGGCTTGTCATGCTGGATGAACGACTCGAACGTCGAGGCGCCGATCAGGTCGCCCGCCGCCGCGAACACGGTGTTGGGGATCTCGCCGCGCAGCTGCTTCACGGCGCCCGCGAGGACCGCAGCGCCGGCTTCGCCGTTGGACGTGTTGTCGAGGATGCGGCCGTGGAAGTCGTTGGTCGCGAGGATCTGGACGTCGGTGGTGGTGCCGGCTGCCGTCGCTGCCGGGACTGCCATTCCGCCTGCGATCAGCGCGGCTGCGGTGAGTGCCGTCGCGCCGAGCGCCAGTCGGGTGCGGGGAGATGAATGCGCGGAACGCGGATCAGAGCGCATGGGTGCGTGCTTCTTTCTCGTATGCGATGCAAGACAGCACGTGGGAACCGGGCCGGGTTCGGGTGGATCCCTCGCGCCGTCTCCGAGACTAAGAGAATCCTGGGCATTCGCCTAGAGCCGAAGTGAACGGTCTCGCAACGGTTCGGGAAGCATCGTCCGGCTCAGCGCGCCCCCGAGAAGGGCCGCAGCGCGTCGCGCAGGGCGAGCAGCGCCGCGGCATCGGTGCCTGCCGCGGCCATGACCTGACCCGGCACGTCGAGCGCGCGCTCGCGCAGTCGCACGCCCTCGTCGGTCAGCCCGACGTCGAGTACGCGTTCGTCGCCGTCGCGGCGTGCCCGTGTCACGAGCCCCTGGGCCTCGAGCCGCTTGACGAGTGGCGACAGCGTCGCCGGCTCCAGCGCGAGTTCGCCCGCGATCTCGCGCAGCGATCGCGGCGACCGCTCCCACAGCGCGAGCATCACGAGGTACTGCGGATGCGTGAGGCCCATCGGCTCGAGGATCGGCCGGTACAGCGCCACCACGTTGCGGGCTGCGGTGACCAGGGCGAAGCACACCTGGTTGTCGAGCGCGAGCAGTTCGTCGGGGCTGGGTGAAGCATCCACTCCCTGATCCTATCGTGCGCTAATCGTTAGTACACTAAGAGACATGTCTGATCCGGATGCCTCCACCGCCGATTCCCGCCCCCTCCGCCAGCGCGTGCGCGAGGCCGGCGGCTGGTACGCGTGGTTCAACAGCAGGCTGATCCGGCTGGCGGGGCCGGCGGCGGTCGGCCCCTACGAGACGACTCCCCCGCCGACCGCGGCGGAACGCGCCGAGCGCGGCTGCCCGCTGTGCGGCGCGCCGATCGCTCAGCACACCTTCGACCGATCGGGTCCGAAGCCGCTCATGCACTGCCCCTGACGCGCTGCCGCACGCACGAGGCGCCCGATCCCGCCGCCAATACGGGATCGGACGCCTCGAGGCCGGCTACTTGACCTGCAGCTTGAACGTCACCACGGTCGACGACGGGGCGTACTTGCCTCCGAGGCCGCCGTAGCTCGCGGTGAGCGTGTAGGTGCCGTTCTTCTGCGCCAGCTTGAGCGTGGTGGCCGCGATGCCGTCGCCATTGGCCGTGGCCGACGCGGACTGCGAACCGAGGGCGAACGTCACCGGGGCGCCCGCGATGGGCTTGCCTGCGGCATCCTTCACCACAGCAGACAGCGTGATGACCTTGTTCGGCCCTCCCGTCACGGCCCCGGTGTAGGTCACCGTCGTCGCCTTGACTCCCACCGTGAACGGCGAGCTGGCCGCTCCGGCGTTGTACTTGGCGGACCCGCCGTACGTCGCCGAAGCCGTGTACGAGCCGGCCGGCAGCTGGGTCGTCGGCACGACGGATGCGATGCCCGACGAGTTGGTGCCGATCGTCCCCTCGGACTCCGCGCCGATCGCGAAGGCGACGGGCGCCGAGTTCACCGCGTTGCCGAACTGGTCGACCACGCTCGCCGACATCGGCACCGGGGTGTCGAACGTCCCGCTCGTGGCGCCCAGGTACGACACCGTGACGTCGCGCTTGCCCACGGTCACCGTCCGCGACGAAGCGGGACTGCACGCCCCGTTCTTGTCGCACGCGACGAGCGTGGCGGTGTAGGCGCCCGGCTCGGCGTACGCGTGCGTCGCCGATGCTCCGCCCGACGTGAAGTGCGGCGATCCGTCGCCGAAGTCCCACGTGTAGGCGAGCGTCGCCTGGTCGACCGATCCGGGGTCGACGGCGCTGCCGTTGAAGGCGACGTTGCGCCCCCACACCGCGGACGTGTCGGGACCGGCGTTCGAGACCGGGGCGACGTTCGACACCGCGACCGTGAACGACTGCTTCGACGAGTTGCCCGTGGTGTCGGTCACCGTCAGCATGCCCGTGTACGAGCCGTTGTCGGCGAACTTGTGGTGCGGCGTCGCGCCGTACTCGGTGCCCCCGTCGGAGAAGTTCCACACGTAGGCCAGCGCGTCACCGCACACCGACGTGGTCCCCGACGCGTCGAACTCGATCTCCTGCCCCTCTGCTCCGGAGAAGGATGCCGCGAGGTCGATGTCCGGTGGCACGTTGTTGGGCAGGACGGCGCCGAAGTCGACCGGTGCGCTGGGCGCGGTCAGCACCATCTGCCCGCTCTCGGGCCCGATCGTCGCGATCGTCTCGTCGACCACGTTGACCGTGAAGACGACCGTCACGTCGACCTTGATGTTCACCGTGGTCGTCGCATCGAACGACGGCGAGGTCTCACTGCTCGTCAGGTCGTAGATGAGGTCGTTGCCCGACGGCACCGTGCACGGCACCTGGACGGGATCCGCGACCGACGACGGCGAAGGCCCGTCGAACTGCAGGTTGCCGGTCAGCGGCGAGCCCGCGCCGAACGTGATCGACCGCACGGTCGTCACCCCGTCCGGCGTGATCTGCAGCGTCGTCGTCAGCGGCACCGAGACGACCACGCCCTGACCGAGGAACGTGGCGTCGAGCACCGTGAACGTATGCGTCGCCTGGCAGCTGTAGTTGCCGTCCCCGCTGAGCTTCAGCGGGCACACGGTCGTCTCGCTGACCGAGGCGTGGAACGGCGCCACGTCCTCTTCCGACCCCGCGTCGGGGAAGGACGCCTGACCTGCCTCGGTGAAGTTGTACAGCCCGACGTCGCCGTCGAGTCCCCAGGTGAGCGTCAGCGGCCCGACGCCCGGAGTCAGCTTGTCGACCAGGTCGAGCGTCTGCCCCTGCCGGAGCAGCGACTGCGAATACTGGTACGACATCGTCGCGGTCGGCGTCCAGTGGGCTTTGACGGATGCCGTGAGCCGGACGCCCACCCCGTCGTCGCCCGGGACGCAGCCGTCACAGCCGGCGTGGAAGCCGTAGTCCTGCAGCGTCGCCGACCCGTCGAACGACAGTGTGGTCGACGGGTTCGCGGCGGACGCGGGAGCCGCGACACCGACGAGCGTCAGTGCCGCGGCGACGAGCGCGGTGGTCAGAGCGGCGATGCCGCCCTTGACCCTGCGCCCCGAATAGGCAGAGTGGAACATTGCGAAGTCTCCTCATCGCGTGAACACGAGAAACGGAGACACGTCGCGGGTTGGCGCCCCCCGGCATGCCAGATCAGGCCTTTCCCCCAGCCAGACCCGATGCACAAAGTACCCCTGTCGGGGCCGGAGCACCATACCCCTGGCTGCGAACGGTTTCGGGCTAGGCGTGCCCGGCCCGCTCCATCGCCCGCAGCTCTTTCTTGAGGTCCTGCACCTCGTCGCGCAGACGGGCGGCCAGCTCGAACTTGAGCTCGCCCGCCGCCGACAGCATCTGCTGACTGAGGTCGGCGATCGTCGCCTCGAGCTGTTCGGCGCCCTCGGCGCCGATGCCCTCGCGCCGCAGCTGCGGGGTCGGGCTCTTGCCCATGCCGGACTTGGTCTTGGCGGACGCCTTGCCGCGCAGCATGCGATCGGTGTCCGACGCCTCGCGCGCGAGCACCTCGGTGATATCGGCGATCTTCTTGCGCAGCGGCTGCGGGTCGATGCCGTTCGCCTTGTTGTACTCGATCTGCTTCTCACGCCGTCGATCGGTCTCTTCGATGGCCTTGGCCATCGAGTCGGTCATCGTGTCGGCGTACATGTGCACCTGTCCCGACACGTTGCGCGCGGCGCGGCCGATGGTCTGGATGAGCGACGTGCCGCTGCGCAGGAACCCC
Source organism: Microbacterium helvum (assembly GCF_014779795.1). GTDB lineage: Bacteria > Actinomycetota > Actinomycetes > Actinomycetales > Microbacteriaceae > Microbacterium > Microbacterium helvum. Next base: position 115,877 of record NZ_JACXZS010000002.1, on the reverse strand, counting down.
TCTTTGTCGGCGTCGAGGATCGACACGAGCGACACCTCGGGCAGGTCGAGTCCTTCGCGCAGCAGGTTGATGCCGACGAGCACGTCGTACACGCCCGCCCGCAGCTCGCTCAGCAGCTCGACGCGCCGCAGCGTGTCGACGTCGGAGTGCAGGTAGCGCACGCGGACGCCGTGCTCACCGAGGAAGTCGGTGAGCTCTTCGGCCATCTTCTTCGTGAGCGTCGTGACGAGCACACGCTCGTCGCGCGCGGCGCGGATGCGGATCTCTTCGAGCAGGTCGTCGATCTGGCCCTTCGAGGGCTTCACGATGATCTCGGGGTCGACGAGGCCGGTCGGGCGGATGATCTGCTCGACCACGCCGTCCGCGATCCCCATCTCGTACCGTCCCGGAGTGGCCGAGAGATACACCGTCTGCCCGACGCGGTCCTTGAACTCGTCCCAGCGCAGCGGCCGGTTGTCCATCGCGCTCGGCAGCCGGAACCCGTGCTCGACGAGGGTGCGCTTGCGCGAGGCATCCCCCTCGTACATCGCACCGATCTGCGGCACCGTGACGTGCGACTCGTCGATGACCATGAGGAAGTCGTCGGGGAAGAAGTCCAGCAGCGTGTGCGGCGGCTCGCCCGCCGCCCGGCCGTCGAGGTGCCGCGAGTAGTTCTCGATGCCCGAGCAGAAGCCGAGCTGCTGCAGCATCTCGAGGTCGAACGTCGTGCGCATGCGCAGGCGCTGGGCCTCGAGGAGCTTGTTCTGCGACTCGAGCTCTTTCAGCCGCTCGCCCAGTTCGTCCTCGATCGTGCCGATCGCACGCTGCACGGTCTCGGTTCCCGCGGCATAGTGCGTCGCCGGGAAGATCGGCACGCTCTCGAGCCGCTGCACGACGTCGCCGGTGAGCGGGTGAAGCATGTACAGCGCCTCGATCTCGTCGCCGAACATCTCGATGCGGATCGCGTACTCCTCGTACACCGGGATGATCTCGATCGTGTCGCCGCGCACGCGGAAGTTGCCGCGCGAGAAGTCGACGTCGTTGCGGTTGTACTGCATGCCGATGAACTTGCGGATCAGCGCGTCGCGGTCGTACACCTCGCCCACCTGCAGCGCGACCATCGCGCGCAGGTACTCCTCCGGCGAGCCGAGGCCGTAGATGCACGACACGGTGCTCACCACGATGACGTCGCGGCGGCTGAGCAGCGAGTTGGTGGTCGAGTGCCGCAGCCGCTCGACCTCGGCGTTGATCGACGAGTCCTTCTCGATGAAGGTGTCCGTCTGCGGGACGTACGCCTCGGGCTGGTAGTAGTCGTAGTAGCTGACGAAGTACTCGACCGCGTTGTGCGGCATCAGCTCGCGGAACTCGTTGGCCAGCTGCGCGGCGAGCGTCTTGTTGTGCGCGAGCACGAGAGTCGGCCGCTGCACGGCCTCGACGAGCCACGCCGTGGTCGCCGACTTGCCGGTGCCGGTCGCGCCGAGCAGCACGATGTCGGTCTCGCCGGCGTTCACACGGGCGGCCAGCTCGGCGATCGCCTGCGGCTGGTCGCCCGACGGGGCGTATTCGCTCACGACCTCGAACGGTCGCACGGATCGAGTGGTCTGCACCGATCCAGCGTATGCCGCCCCTCCGACACCGGGGCCGGGTTCGCGGTGAGCGGTCCCCACGCCCCCTCCACCCGCCGCCGGCGCGTCGGGCGGAGCCTCCGGGCGGGTGGGCCCAGCCGCACCGCGTAGGACGGGTCAGCCGAAGCCGCCTCCGCCGTCGAACCCGCCGCCGTCGAATCCCCCGGCATCGAACCCGCCGCCGAAGGCGCCGTCGATTCCCCCGCCGTCGAGGCCGACCGCGCCGGGGTCGTACGTCTCGCCCACCCACGCGGGCGCCGCGTCGAGCTGCAGCGAACCGGCGCCGACCGTGTAGTACGCGGCGATCGAGCTCGACACCAGGAACTGGTCCGCCACGATCCCCATGACCCCCGCGCTCAGCAGCATCGAGCGCACGTCCACGCCGTCGCGCGGATCGACGTCGACCCCGACCGCCGTGGCCGTGGCACTCGGGAGCGGCCGGCCGGCGGCATCCGCTCCTCCCGCACTCGCACGACTCGCGCGGTGTGCCTCGGCACGACGCACGAGCCGGGCGATGACCGTGGGGTCCTCAGCCGCCGTGTCGCGCTCGGACTCGGCGAGGAACGGCCGCAGCTGCTCGAACAGCTCGCGGCGCCGCGCGGGCGGCAGGTCGGCGAACGCCGTCGCGTGCGCGCTCTCGATGACGGAGGCCGGCAGCGTGCCCAGCAGGTAGACGTAGCGCGCGATGCGCTCTTCGTCGGTCGTCGCACGGTAGGGGGTGCGACGCCGCCGGAACCTCGCGAACACGCTCATGCGGCAACCTCCTCGTCCCTCCTCCAGGATAGGGGCGCAACGGCGCGCGGACAGTGGCGGTCGGCTTCAGGCCCGCGCCCGGCGCCGCGCCACATGGTCGGAGAGCGACGCCCAGAGCTCGTCGACCTGCCGCAGCGTGTCGTCGATCGTGCCGGCGGTGTCGATCACGACGTCGGCGATCCGCAGCCGCGCCTCGTCGGGCACCTGCGACGCGAGGCGTGCCTCCGCCTCCGCGGGCGTCAGGCCGCGCAGCTCCACCAGCCGGCGCTCGCGCACCTCGGCAGGCGCGTGTGCCACGACGACCAGCTCCCACGGGTCGTCGACCCGGGCCTCGACGAGCAGCGGGACGTCGTACACGACGACCGCGTCGGGGTCCGCGGCGAAGGCCTCCGAGAACCGGCGGGCGGACTCCGCCCTGACGGCGGGGTGCACGATCGCGTTCAGCCTCGCGATGGCGGACTCGTCGCCGAACACCGCCGCCCCGAGGGCGGCGCGGTCGAGCGATCCGTCGGGGTGCAGCATCCGCTCCCCGAACGCGTCGGCGATCGCCGCGAGGACCGGCGAACCGGGCGACTGCACCTCGCGCACGATGCGGTCGGCATCGACGACGACGGCGCCGTGCTCGGCCAGCCGGCCGGCGATGGTGGACTTTCCCGAGGCGATGCCTCCGGTGAGGGCGACGAGCGGCATGCCTCGAGGATGCCACGTCCGGCAAACTGCGCGGTTCCTGAGGCGGCCCTGAGTCCGCGCTGAGGCCGCGGCGGTAGCCTCGGTGCACCGAAGAGACGAGGAAGCGCCTGATGGTGGTACCCGTCTCCGGCTCGACGGAGCAGCAGCCGTGGGGGCGTGAGCTGCTCGAGTCGGTGCACCGAGGACGCGCGAGGGGCGGGATCTGGGGAGATCTCCCGCCCTCCGCGCGGCCTGGGGCCCCACGACGGGGTCTCGTCGCCGCGACCGGCGGTGGGATATCATGACCGACGTCCAGGAGCCGGCTGTGACGTCGCCGGCGCCGGAAGGGTCATCGGTGGAGGAACCTCGCGTCGCCGTCGTCATCGAGGACGAGGACGACATCCGCTCGCTGCTGTCGGTCGTGCTGGCCCAGGCGGGGTTCGAGGTGCACGGCGCGGCCGACGGAGCCGAAGGCGTCGAGCTCGTTCGTGAGCACTCCCCTCTCGTGACCACCCTCGACGTCAACATGCCCGGGATGGACGGCTTCGAGACCGCCAAGCGCATCCGCGCGCTCAGCTCGACGTACATCGTCATGCTCAGCGCCCGCACCGAAGAGATCGATGCGCTGCAGGGATTGGAAGCGGGGGCCGACGACTACGTCGCCAAGCCGTTCCGGCCCCGCGAGCTGCGCGCGCGCATCGACGCCATGCTCCGCCGCCCGCGCCACCATGTCGGGGCGGAGTCCGCGACGTCGGCGGCCTCGACGGACGCGGACGCGTGGCTCGAGCACCGGGGCCTGCGGCTCAACGTCGACACGCGCATCGTCGAGGTCGACGAGGCCGGCGTGGAGCTCACCCGCAGCGAGTTCGATCTGCTGGCCGACCTGCTCGCAGCCGGCAGGCGGGTGCGGGCGAAATCAGACCTGGCGCTGATGCTCAGGGGCGACGCGTTCGGCGCGAACTCCTACGTGTCCGACAGCGACGCCCGCGCCATCGAGGTGCACATGGCGAATCTGCGCCGCAAGCTCGGCGAGTCCCCCGCCCAGCCCCGCTGGATCGAGACGGTGCGAGGGGTCGGCTACCGCCTCACCGCGTGACGGGATCGGTGGATGCCGCTACTCGGGGTCTGCGACGAGGACCGAGGTCTCGACGTTCGCCGCCGCACGACTCGCCGCCTCTCGGGCGACGCGAAGCAGGCCCTCGGGGTCGTAGCCGACGGAGTCGCTGAGGGCGACGCCGACGCCCACGACGGGGATCACTCCCCCGCCGACGCGACCCAGGTCGTCGAAGAGCCCGCGATAGACCGCGCCGGCCTGGCGCCGCGCCTCCTGCGCCGAGGTGACCGCCAGTGCCACCGCGATGCCGGTCGGCCCGTCCTCGGCGACGACGGCGTTCGTGGGGGCGTACCGGCGGACGCCGGCGCGCCACGTCTCGGCCACGTTGCCGGCGACCTCGCTGCCGAACGCCGTCGAGATCTGGTCGAGGTCGTCCACCCGCACCGCCGTCACCGCGATCGTCTCGCCGCGGCGGGCGCCGCGGCGGCAGAGCCCGTCGAGCACGTTCGCGAACGTCTCGCCGGTGAGCAGGCCCTCGCTCCCGATCGTCTCGTCGGTGCGGCGCGCATAGCCGCGCATCGGCGCCCTCGACGCCCGCAGCACGGAGGTGACCACCACCGCGACGATCGTGAGCGTCACCGTGAGGAGGCTGGTCGTCAGCGTCCCGAACGCCGATTGGAACAGCGCGCTGTCAGGCCCCGAGGTGACGAACGCCGTCGTCCGCGACACGTAGTACAGCGACTGGAACCCGAGCACCGCTCCCAGCACCCAGGCGGTGCGGGACTCGCGCATCGAGCCGCGCAGGCACTCCACCGCACCGGCGCCGGCGAACGCGAGCAGCGGCACGAACATCCACAGCGCGCCGGACCAGTCGCCGCCCGCGTCGCCCTCGATCGCGACGGCCGCGAACGCGGCGACGACGGCGGCGATGACGAGGCCCGACGACCACGACATGCGACGGCTGTTGAAGCGCCGGCATCCCAGCCACATGCATCCGGTCCCCGCGACGAACGAGGCATTGCCCACGGCGACCGCCCACCAGGCGCCGTCGCTCTGCGCCCAGACCGTGTAGGCGAGGGTCGTGAGCATCGCCGCGAGGAATGCGATCGACCAGATGCGGCCCGCGCCCTCGTCGCGGCGGAGCAGCGTCTCGAGGATGAACAGCACACCGCTCACGTTCACGACCAGAGCGGTCACCACGAGCACGCTGTCGAGGTCGAGGATCATCACCGGTCTCCTTCGGGGGCGGTCGCGGGAAGCTTCACGATGAACGTCGACCCGACGCCCACCGCGCTGTGAAGGCCCAGCTCACCGCCGTGGGCGCGCACGATGTCGCGCGTGATGGCGAGTCCGAGGCCGGTGCCGGCGCGACGCTCGGATCCGGCCTTGTAGAAGCGCTGGAACAGGCGTGAGCGGTCGGCCTCGGAGATGCCCGCTCCGGTGTCGCGCACCAGGATCCAGCTCGAGGTGCCATCGCTCGTCGTGCCGACGTACACCGTGCCGCCGTCCTTGTTGTAGGCGATCGCGTTCGACACGAGGTTGTCGACGACCTGTCGCATGCGCAGGGCGTCGGCCCAGGCCGAGGCCGATTCCAGCCCCGTCGTGTCCACCGTGATGGCGCGGGCCGCGGCACGTGGGACCGCATCGGCGGCCGCCGCACGCACGAGGTCCTGCAGGTCCAGCAGCTGCGGCACGAGCGAGGCCTCGACCGACGCCGACGACGAGCTGGAGGCCGCGAGGATGTCGGCGACGATGCGCAGCAGTCGCTCGGCGTTGCGCTCGGCGATGTCGAGGCCGTCGCGGACGTGGGCAGGCGTGCCGGGGTCCTCGATCGCGAGGTCGAGGTAGCCGAGGATCGAGGTGAGGGGCGTGCGCAGCTCGTGCGACACCGACGCGACGAGCTCGTCACGCGCGCGGAGCGCCGTGAGCTCCGCGGTCACGTCGCGTGAGACCACGATCGCCCCGGCGTCCTCGCCGCCGGGGTCGGTGAGGCGCCGCGCGGCGGTGGTGAGCGCCCGGCGTGGACCGGGCTCGCCGCCGAACCACACCACCAGGTCGTCGAACACCTCGCCCCGCCGCGCGCGCTCCAGCGGCAGCTCTGCGGCCGGCAGCGGCGTCGTCCCGTCGTCGCGGAAGGCGGCGGCCTCGGCGCTGTCGTCGGGCTCGATCCCCTGCTGCAGGCGCCCGTGCGCCTCGTTCGTCACCGCGATCCGCCCGTCCGGGGCGATGCGCACCACGCCGAAGTCGACCGCGTCCAGGACCTCGGTGACGATCTGCTCCTGCCGCCGGGTGCGGTCGAGGATGCTGCGCAGCAGCTGCGACTGCTTGGCCAGCAGGGTCCGCTGCGCGTCGGATCGCCATGCGTTCAGGTGACTCGTCGTCGCCACGGCGATGAGGACGAGCGGCAGCAGGAACGTCCGATAGGTGACCTCGGTGGCGCTCTGCACCGTGAGCACGCTGATGACGCCGGCGATGGCGACGATCACCCCGAAGAGCCCCAGCATGCCGAAGCCGCCCGCGAGCCACGTGGTCGGGAAGATCCACAGCAGGCCCAGCACCGAGTCCGGCGCGGCGATCTGCATGATCGTGATGGCCAGGATGTCGACGGCCGGGACGACCGCGACCCACCCGTAGGGCATCCGGTTCCACGGCACGACGAGGGTGGCGGCGGTCACGACGACCACCACGACGAGTCCGACGAAGAACATCACCGGATCGCCGCGAAAGGGTCCGATCGCGACGAGCACGCCGAGCACGAACACCACAGCCGCCAGCAGCAGCTGGTTGAGGGTGGCGGTGCGTCCACGCGTCCGGTCCGCAGCATCGGGGGCCGGCGCGTGGGTGCGCGGGCGCACCCCGGGCGTGCCCGTTCTCCCCGGCGTGTCGGCGCTCACACCCTGAACGTAATGGATGCCGCCGCGCAGAGCACCCGAAAACCACGAGGCATCGGCATTCGGCGGGGCCGCGGGCGTCACAGCCGCGCCGCGAGCGCCTCGCTCACCCATCTCGCGTGCTGCGCCCACGGGTCGTCGACACCGGCCGCGAGGATCGCGACATGCGCCTGGAGGGCGGGAGAGATCCGGAACCACTCCGTGCCGGGATGCCGGTCCGCGGCGAACTGCGCGTGACGCGCCTGTTCGACCGCGCGTCCGCCGCGTTCGAACGCGAGCAGCTCGTCGTGCCAGATGGCGGCGAACCGCTGGCGGGGGTTGCCGGTCGTGCCGATCTTGATGCGGTCGGCGTAGCGCAGGTAGTAGACGACGTCGACGCGCGGCGGCGCGATCTCTGCGTCGGGCACGTCGCCGTGGCGCCATTCGCACACCGCGCACAGCCAGCCGGACGGGTAGCGCACGCCCAGCCTCGATCCGCACAGGCGGCACGGCGACGGCAGCACGTCCGTGAGGCCGTAGTCGCCCTCAGCCCAGTCGACGACCGCGGCGAGGTGACGCTCGCACAGCGGCACCGGCGCGTCGGACGGCACCGGGCCCCGGCATCCCTCGTCCATCAGGCAGCGCGACGACAGGCGTTTCACAGGCACGCCGTGACGATACGCGGACCCACCGACATCACCTGGCGCACGCGAAAGGGCCGCCGCCTTTCGGCGACGGCCCTTTCGACCAGACGGTTCGGCGAACCGAGAGCGTCAGCTCAGATCAACGACCCGAGAGCTTCTCGCGCAGAGCGGCGAGAGCCTCGTCGTCCGCGAGCGTGCCCACCGGGCCGCTGTCGGACGAGTACGAGGACGAGCCGGTCTCGACCGGAGCGGCGGCCTCGGCCTCGAGGGCCTTGATGACGGCAGCCTTGTGGGCCTCCCAGCGGGCGTGGGCGGCGGCGTACTCCTGCTCCCACTTCTCGCGCTGCTCGTCGAAGCCTTCCTTCCACTGGTTGGTCTCGGAGTCGAAGCCCTCGGGGTACTTGTACTCCCCGTTCTCGTCGTACTCGGTGACCATGCCGTAGAGGGCCGGGTCGAACTCGGTGCCGTAGGGGTCGACCGACTCGTTCGCCTGCTTGAGCGACAGCGAGATGCGGCGACGCTCGAGGTCGATGTCGATGATCTTGACGAAGACCTCTTCGCCGACCGACACGACCTGCTCGGCGAGCTCGACGTGCTTGCCCGACAGCTCCGAGATGTGCACGAGGCCCTCGATGCCGTCCGCGACGCGCACGAACGCACCGAACGGAACGAGCTTGGTGACCTTGCCCGGCGCGACCTGACCGATCGCGTGCGTGCGGGCGAAGACCTGCCACGGGTCCTCCTGCGTCGCCTTCAGCGACAGCGAGACGCGCTCGCGGTCCAGGTCCACCTCGAGGATCTCGACGGTGACCTCCTGGCCGACCTCGACGACCTCGGACGCGTGCTCGATGTGCTTCCACGAGAGCTCCGAGACGTGGACGAGACCGTCGACGCCACCGAGGTCGACGAACGCACCGAAGTTGACGATCGACGAGACCGTGCCCTTGCGGACCTGGCCCTTGTGGAGGTTGTTGAGGAACGTGGTGCGCGACTCGGACTGCGTCTGCTCGAGCAGGGCGCGGCGCGAGAGCACGACGTTGTTGCGGTTCTTGTCGAGCTCGAGGATCTTCGCCTCGATCTCCTGGCCGAGGTACGGCGTGAGGTCGCGGACGCGGCGCAGCTCGATGAGCGAAGCGGGGAGGAAGCCGCGGAGGCCGATGTCGACGATGAGGCCGCCCTTGACGACCTCGATCACCTGACCGGTGACGACACCGTCGTTCTCCTTGATCTTCTCGACGTCGCCCCACGCGCGCTCGTACTGGGCGCGCTTCTTGGAGAGGATGAGGCGGCCTTCCTTGTCCTCCTTCTGGAGAACGAGGGCTTCGACCTCGTCGCCGACCTTGACGACCTCGTTGGGGTCGACGTCGTGCTTGATGGAAAGCTCGCGCGAGGGGATGACGCCCTCGGTCTTGTAGCCCACGTCGAGGAGGACCTCGTCGCGGTCGATCTTCACCACGGTGCCTTCGATGAGGTCGCCGTCGTTGAAGAACTTCAGAGTCTTCTCGACCGCGGCCAGGAAGTCCTCAGCAGAGCCGATGTCGTTGATCGCGACCTGCTTGGTGGCCGTGGCGGTCGTTGCGCTAGTCATGTAGTGGGTTGTCCTTGTTGGGTTGGGATGTCGGGCCCCGATCCTCAGGCGGCCTCCGACGCGCGGACGCGAACGGATGCCTCAGACCGAAGCGAAGCGGATTTCATTGCGATGCCGCTCATGCCCCCTGCGGGGTGCGTCCGAGCCGCGATCGGCTCCGGGCGTGGCGAAACAGCCACACGAGTGACACTCCAGGGTAACAGAACGCGGGGGTCGCCCGCGATGTTCCCGAACGGGGCGGCGAGTCAGCGCGGAAGGTCGATCGGCGCGGTGTTCGTGCGGTCGGGATCGAAGGGCGCGGCGCCGGCGGCGGGCTCGCCCCGCAGCTGCGCGAGACGCTCGTCCTCGCGTCGCTGGGCGTCCGCCAGCCAGTCCCAGCCGGTCTGCGAGCCGCCTCGCTCGATCCCGGGGACGGGCGCCGTGGCGCGGCCCTCGTCGTACGGCGTGACGGTGACCGTCGCCGGCTGCGGCTGCGTCGCCGGCTGCGGCTGGGGGACGGCCTGCGGCGGGGGCTGCACCGGCGAGGGCAGCGCGTTCGGGTCGCCGCGCCCGGCGGCGCCGCGGAGCCCCGCCTGCGCGATCACGCGCTGGATCGTGAGCCCCCGGGTGTCGGGATCGCCGACGTAGCGGATCTCGCGCAGTCCCTGCTCCTGTGCGGCGGATTCGAACACGAAGTGGCCGTAGCCGAAGATGCGCCCGACGAAGGGCTTGTAGACCGAGATGTCGAGGATGCGGGCGAGCGGCATGGTCGCGATCCGCTGGGAGAGGATGCCGTGCACCCGGAACACCCGCATGTTGGTGATGACGAAGCGGTCCATGCGCTGCTCGAAGATGCGCCACAGCGCGTGCAGGCCGATTCCGGCGCCGAGCAGAGTCGGAAGCCACCAGACCTGCGCCGGGAGGACGAAGGCCAGCAGGAACACGACGAAGCCGCCGAGAAGCTCCAGGACGGCCGACACGGTCGCGGCCCAGTGCTTGCGGACCTCGTCGACGACGTACTCCCCCTGATCCGCGATCAGGTGCTTGTCGATCCGCGGATCGAACACGCTCACCCCGCGGCGAGGGCCACGAAGAAGTCGACCACGGCCATCACGGCGCCCACGACGGCGTTGATCGCGCCCTGCACGGCATTGGCGGCATCCTGCGGGCGGGTGATGAGGTAGAACGCCGCGAACGCGATGACGAGCACCAGAACGATGCGCTTGACGATCTTCACGGGGGTCCCTTCGACTTCTGCTGTTCTACCTCATGCGCACGCTCAGGCACGCAGGCGCGCGGGCGCGTCGCCGATCGCCGTGGCCGGCACCGGCGGCTCCGGCACCCGTCACGGCCGCAGCAGGACCTTGGTCGCGCGGCGTTCGTCCATCGCAGCATAGGCCTCCGCGGCCTCTCGCAGCGGCAGCTCGAGGTCGAACACGCGGCCGGGGCGGATCGCGCCGGACCGGACGTCGGGCAGCAGCTCCTCGATGTAGCCGCGCACCGGTGCGACGCCGCCGTTGACGCCGACGTTGCGGTCGAACATCTGCCGCACCGGCAGTTCGGGACCGCCGTTGGGCACGCCGACGTAGCCGACCATCCCGCCCGGGCGCGTCGAGCGCAGCGCCTGGTCCATCGATTCCTTCGTGCCGACGCACTCGAGCACGCGATCGGCGCCGATCCCGCCGGTGAGGTCCTGCACGGCCCGGACGCCGGCATCCCCCCGTTCCTCGACGATGTGCGTCGCGCCGAAGTCGCGCGCGAGGGCCTGTCGCTGCGGGTGCCGCGACATCGCGATGATCGTCGTGGCCCCCAGCCGCTTCGCGGCGATGATCGCGCACAGGCCGACGGCGCCGTCGCCGACGACGGCGACCGAGTCTCCGGGGCGGACCCCCGCCGACACGGCGGCGTGATGCCCCGTGCCCATGACGTCGCTCAGGGTGAGCAGGCCCGGCACCTCGTCGTCCGCGACGGGACCGGGAACGACCGCGAGCGTGCCGTCGGCCAGCGGGACGCGCACGCGCTCGCCCTGCCCGCCGTCCGCGAAGCCGCCGAAGCGGTCGTCGCCGCCCCACCAGCCGCCGTGCAGGCACGACGTGCTCACACCGTTCCGGCAGTTGACGCAGGTGCCGTCGCAGACGTAGAACGGCGCGATCACGAAATCGCCGGGACGCACGATCCGTACGTCCGGACCGACCTCATCGACGACGCCGACGAACTCGTGGCCGATGCGGTGCGGCCGCTTCGTCGGTGTGACGCCGCGGTACGGCCACAGATCGGACCCGCACACGCAGGCCGCCACGACGCGCACGATCGCGTCGGCGCCGGTGGAGAGGACGGGATCGGGCACGTCCTCGACGCGGATGTCGCGGGCGGCGTGGATCACGGTGGCGAGCATGGTCCGAGCCTAAGGGGAGCCGCGCCGGGCGTCAGCCCGCGAGGGCGTGGCCGATGACCTCGTCCCCGCCGCCGAAGCGGATGGTGCGTGCGATGGTGGAGTCGTCCGCGATCGTCGCCGCGATCACCTCCGCGACGTCGGCGCGCGGTACGGCGCCTGATCCGACCGGATCGATCGCGATGCGTCCGGTGGGCGGATCGAGCGTCAGGGTGCCCGGCGCGAGGATCGTCCAGTCCAGGCCGCTCGCGGCGAGGTGGGCGTCCGCCGCCCATTTCGCGTCGGCGTACGGGAAGAACGAATCGCCGCGATCGACCCCGTGGTCGGCGCGGGAGCCGATCCACGAGACCATGACGTACCGCAGCACCTCGGCCGCGAGGGCGGCCTCCATCGAACGGATCGCCGCGTCGCGGTCGACGGCGTAGGTCCGGGCGGGGTCTCCGCCGCCGGCGCCGGCGGACCACACGACGACGTCGTTGCCCGCGACGATGTTGCTGAGCTGGTCGAGGTCGAGCTTCTCGACGTCGGCGACGAGCGGCTGCGCACCGGTCGCGGCGACCTCGGCCTCGTGGGCTCGGTTGCGGACGACGGCGGTCACGGTGTGCCCCTGCGCGACGAGCAGGGGCTCCAGCAGCAGGGCGACCCTGCCGTGTCCACCGAAGATCAGGATGCGGGCCATGGAAGTTCCTCCGTCTTCTCTCTCACGCTACGCGCGTCAAGCGACGAGGGCCTCATCCCGCACCTCGTCGGCGATGATCGCGCGCACGGCCTCGCGTCCCGCGCGGTTGGCGCCGACCGTCGACTGCGACGGGCCGTAGCCGATGAGGAAGAGGCGCGGTTCATCGATCGAGCGTCCGTTCTCGACCCGGAATCCGCCCGCGGGCGTGCGCAGCCGCAGCGGCGACAGATGGTCGAGTGCGGGCCGGAAGCCGGTCGCCCACAGAATGACGTCCGCGGGTTCGAAGGACCCGTCCGGCATGCGCACGCCCTCCTCTTCGATCGCGGCGAACATCGGATGCCGCACCAGCACTCCGCGCTCCTGTGCGGCGCGCGCCCACGGCGTCCAGTGCATGCCGGTCACCGAGATGACGCTGCCCGGAGGCAGTCCGCGGCGCACGCGGTCCTCGACACCGGCGATCGCGGCGACCCGCGCCGGGATGTCGAACGCCGCATCGCTCCAGTCCGGTTCGCTGCGGGTGACCCAGAAGGTGTCGGCCACGTGCGAGATCTCGTCCAGCAGCTGCACCGCCGAGATACCTGCTCCCACGATCACGACGCGCTGTCCGCGGAACTGCTCGGCCGACACGTAGTCCGCCACGTGAAGCTGCCGGCCGCGAAAGCGCTGCTGACCCGGGTAGCGCGGCCAGAAGGGGCGCGTCCAGGTGCCGGTGGCGTTGATGACGTACCGCGCCGACCATGCGCCCCGGTCGGTCTGCACGACCAGGCGGCCTCGCGGATCGGCGTCGGCGCGGGCCACCGCCGTGACGCGGACGGGCCGCCGCACGTCGAGCGCGTACCGCTCCTCGTACTCTGCGAAGTACGCCGGAAGCACGTCGCGGCTGGACGCCGACGGGTCGGCGGCGGGCACCGCGAACCCCGGAAGCTCGTGGATGCCGTTGACCGTGGCCATCCGCAGCGACTCCCAGCGGTGCTGCCACGCGCCGCCCGGCGCCGCCTCGGCGTCGAGGACGACATACGTCCGGACATCCGCTTCGGAGCCCGCGCGCGCCGGCACGAACCCGCGCCGCTGCAGGTGATACGCCGCCGACAGCCCGGCCTGCCCCGCGCCGATCACGACGACGTCGACGCGTGCAGGCTCCATGCTCGCGACAACAGTGCGCGACCCGCGGGGATTCCCGCAGGCCGCGCACGGGGCGCGAGCAGGTCAGTTGAGGGCGCGGGTGCCGGCGGGGACGACTCCCCCGCCGTACAGCTCGGACGCGAGGTCCTGCAGTGCGGTCAGCGCGACGCGCTGCGTCATCGGCCCGTACGAGATGCGTGCGACGCCCAGCGCCTCGTACTCGGCCGACGACAGCGCCCCGGGAAGGCCGATCACGCTGATCTTGCGCTCGCCGATCCCCTCGACCAGCCGTCGGGTGACGTCGGCGTCCAGGATGCCGGGCACGAACACCAGATCGGCGCCGGCGGCGAGATACGCGCGCCCCCGCTCGATCGCGTCGGCGATCGACTCCTCGACCGGCCGGCCGCCGCCACGGGCGAAGGCATCGGTGCGGGCGTTCAGCACGAACGGCACGCCCTCGGCCGCACCGGCGGCGACGATCGCCTCGACGGCGGCGACCGACTCGTCGAGCGGGCGCAGTCGGTCCTCGACGTTGGCGCCGACCACACCGACGCCGATGGCCCGGCGCACCGTCTCGCCGGCGTCGTCGTATCCGCCGTCGAGGTCGGCGCTCACCGGCAGGTCGCCCGCCGCCTCGACGATGCGCGCGAGCATGTCGAGCGTCGTCTCCAGCGGGATGCCGCCGTCCGGGTACCCGAACGACGCGGCGATCGAGTGCCCTGCCGTGGCGATCGCGCGGGTCTCGGGGAGCGCGGCGACGGCCCGCGCCGAGACGGCGTCCCAGACGTTCACGACGCGGAGGATCTCGGGGGCGGCGTGGAGTGCGGCGAGGGTCTGTGCTCTGTCAGCCTGAGTGGTCATGCGTTCACGCTAGCTGCGGCACGGGCTGTCGGGGCCGGTCAGCGCGGATCGATCCGTCCGTCGAGATACCACCAGCGCCCGCTCTGGCGCACGAAGCGGCTGCGCTCGTGCAGCACGCCCCGGTCGGCGCCGTGTCGCCAGGCGGCGCGGAACTCCACGGCGCCGCGCGTGTCGCCGTCGCCGCCGTCCTCGGTCCCGAGGATCTCCAGTCCCGTCCACTTCTGCGCGGGGTCGAGAGCGACCTCGTCCGGGCGGGTGCCGGGGTGCCATGTCGCAGACAGGTAGTCCCCGTCTCCGACGACGAACGCCGTGTACCGCGAGCGCATCAGCCGTTCCGCCGTCGGCGCCGGCGTGCCCTGCAAGGCGGGTCGGCAGCATCCCGCGAATTCGTCTCCGCTGCCGCACGGGCAGGGGCCCGCGGGCGCAGGGCGTGCGAAGCCCTCGCGCGGCGTGCGCGACGCCGCGGCTCCGAACGACATCAGGCCCCTGCCTTCTCTGCGCACGACACGCAGCGCGTCGCGAACGGACGGACGCGCAGCCGGGCGATGGGGATCCTGCGGCCGCAGTCGACGCAGACGCCGTACGTGCCGGCCTCCCAGCGGGCCACCGCGTCGTCGATCTCGGCGAGCTCGCGGCGCTCGGCCTCGGCGAACGCGACGGCGCGCGACCACTCGCCCGAGAGCGTGACGCCCTCGGGGTCGTGCTCGTCGTCGGCGACGTCGGCTCCCCGGTCGGCGCGCAGCTCGGCGAGGGTCTGCTCGTTGGCGGCGAGGCGCACCGTCGCGGACTCGCGCAGTTCGTCGAGCAGTGCGCGCAGCTCGGTCCTGCCGGCGGCGGAGGTCATCGCACGAGACTACGCCTGCCCTCCGCCGGCGGGGCGCAAGCGCGCCCGGGCGCCTCTGCGGCGGCGCGTCGTGGGAGCGCGCCCATCGGTGCCCAGCAGGTGCACGGCGGGCGTCGAGCCTTCATGTGGCACCGCCATAGCCTTCTCACAGGCGCGGTTGGGAGGGTGAACAAGACATCGCGGAGGGCAGGCCCCCGGTCCCTCCGCGATTCCCCGCAGGGCGGAGTGTCGCCCGGGACCCCACCTCGTGCCCGACCCCCGGAGGGCACGAGGGGCGGTCTCAACGACCCGCCCGGAGCCGGCGATCCGCTTCCCCCCGGACGAGATCGCCGGCTTCTTCCGGCCGCCCGGCCGTCGCGCTCGCGACCGCGCCCGTTCCAGCATCGACGCCCCTTCGCAGGGCCCGTCGCGCGCGGTTCGCGAGACGGACGGCCGCGCGTGCCGGCATCCCGATCGCGTACGCGACCGCGCCGGAGGCCGACCTGTCGCCGCGCCCGAGTGCGATCCGTCGCTCCCAGGCGTCGCGCAGCGCGCCGCCGCGCCGCGCGAACGGTGCGCGCGGAGGCAGGGCGCCGTCCGCGCGGCGCGCGATCAGGCGGGCCAGCACCTGGGTCCAGTCGTCGGCGGCCGGCGGGTGGAAGTAGTTCTCGTCGAGCCATTCCGGATCGGGATGCCGGAACCGCCGCGCGATGACGTCGGACTCGCCCGCGAGCAGGTCGGCGTCGGCGAGCGTCTCGTTGATGAGGCCGGCCGACACTCCGAACATGTCCAGAGCGATGACGGGGACGCCGCCCGCGATCGCCTCGATCGCCGCCGTCGAACTGACCGTCACGAGCCCTTCGGCGCTCGCCAGCGCGCGGGCCATCGGTGCGGTCGAGGTCACCAGGTTCGGTGGCAGCGCGCCGAGCGTCGCGAGCAGTTCGGGGTAGCCGTCGCGCTCGACGTGCGTCTGGTGCTCTCCCGCCGCCGCGCGCAGCTTGACGACCACGCGCCGCGACGGATCCGCCTGGGCTGCCGCGACGAGCAGGCGTGCGATGCGCAGCCGGTCCTCACGGTCGGCGGGCACCTTCGCCTGTGTCGCGAACACCAGGTCGGTCGCACCGGCGCGTGTGCCCGCCGCCGCCGCACCCGCCGCGCCGGCGGCGCCGCGGGCGAACGGCAGTGTCGCCAGCGCATAGCGGTGCGTGTACCCCGTGCGCGCGGACAGCGCGCCGAAGTCGCGCACCTCGCGCCGCGAGTGCACGACGAACAGATCGCACTGCAGCCGGTACACGACGGCCTTGCGGGTCGCCGGGATCGAGATGCCGGGAAGCCCCGTCACCAGCACCGGCCGCGGCTGCAGCTCCGCGATCTCGCGGGCGAGCACCCGCACCAGCGGACCGCGGGCGCCGAGCACCACGGCGTCCGGCCGCAGGTCCGCGAGCCGGCCCGCGAGGCGGTCGTGGGCGATGCGCTCCACCCGGTCGCGTGCGAGGCCGCTGCCCGCGAGCGCCGACGCGAGCTGCGCATCGCTCACCACGAGCGGGGTCTCCAGCACGAGGAGTGCGGCATCCGCCCGCTCGCCCTCGGCCCCGAGGAGGGCGGCCGCCCACTTCACGTACGAATCGGTGTCGGCGATCGCGACGATCCGCGGCGGACGCCCGGTCGCGCCGGTCACGCGGGGACGCGGCGCAGCTTCGCCATGGGCGCGAGCTCGCCGGGGTACACGCGCTTGACGCCGTCGCCGAGTGCCGCCTCGATGACGCGGATGTCGCGCACGAGGTTCTTCAGCCCCGCCGGCTCCAGCGAGGCGGCGTGGTCCGAGCCCCACATGGTGCGGTCGAGCGTGATGTGGCGCTCGACGGCCACCGCGCCGAGGGCGACCGCCGCGATCGAGATCTGCAGGCCGCGCTCGTGGCCCGAGTAGCCGACCGGCACGCCCGGGTACCGGTCGCGCAGCGACGGGATCATGCGCAGGTTCGCCTCTTCGGGCTCCATCGGGTAGGTCGAGGTCGCGTGCATCAGCACCAGCCGGTCGGTTCCCAGCGTCTCGATCGCCGCGTCGATCTGCTCGGTCGTCGACATGCCGGTCGAGAGGATGATCGGCTTGCCGGTGTCGCGCAGCGCCTCCAGCAGCCCGCGGTCGGTCAGCGAGGCCGACGCGACCTTGTGGGCGACGACGCCGAGGTCCTCGAGGAACGCGACGGACGGCACGTCCCACGGCGACGCGAACCACTCCAGCCCGCGCAGCAGCGCGTGGTCCGAGATCTCGATGTACTGGTCGCGGTCGAACTCGACGCGGCGCCGGTAGTCGAGGTAGCTCATGGTCCCCCACGGCGTCTCGCGCGGGATGTCGCGCATGTGCTCGGGAGTCGCGATCTCGGGCGTGCGCTTCTGGAACTTCACCGCGTCGGCGCCGGCGTCCGCCGCCACATCGATCAGCTGCTTGGCGAGCTCGACGTCGCCGTTGTGGTTGAGGCCGATCTCGGCGATCACGTAGGCGGGGCGTCCCCCTCCGACGACGCGGGATCCGATCGTGACGGTCATGATGCCTCCTGGGGCGTGGTGGGTCGTGGTGCGAGGACAGAAGTGGATGCCGCATCCCGGCCGGCCAGCACGCGATCGGCGAGATCGCGCACGGCCCCCGCGCCGCCGGGGCGGTCGAGGACGCAGCGGGCGGCGGAGAGGACGAGCGGGTGCGCGTCGGGCACGGCGACCGGCCACCCGACGAGGTCGAGGCACGGCAGATCGTTGACGTCGTTGCCGAGGTAGGCGATGCGCGAGAGCGGGATGCCGTGGGCATCCGCCCACTCCTGCAGCGCCGCCGCCTTGTCGGCCGAGGCCTGGATCACGTCCGCGCCGAGCTTGCGCGCCCGTGCGGTGACGACGGGGTTCGCTTCGGTGGACAGGATCAGCACCGGGATGCCGGCGGCCCGCAGCAGCGCGACGCCCATGCCGTCGGAGCGGCTCACGACGACGGACTCGACGCCGTGCTGATCGACACGCACGGTGTCGTCGGTGTGGACGCCGTCGAAGTCGGTGACGACGGCATCCACCCTCATCGGCCCATCGCCGCCGATCGCCCCGGCGCGGTCGACGAGAGGCGCGATCGCGCGGGCGAGCTCCAGCTCGTCGAGGGTGTCGATCTCGATCGCGGTGCGCGGCGCGACCTCCGCGATGCCGATGCTGCCGAAGAACCGGTGGCGCGCCGCGCGGAATCCGGCCGCACGCATCACGTAGAACGCCCCGGTCTCCAGGAAGTGCGGCTCCCGATCCTGACGACGCGGCCGGAACTCGAGGTCGTGGTTCACGGCGGCCGCCGCACCCCCTGCCCCCTTCTGCCACAGGAACCCGTACGTCTCCACGGCCGAGAACACGCTGTCGCGCCGGCGCGAGCGCACGAGATGGACGGCGTCGGTCAGCGCGACGACGTCGATGAACGGAGAGGTCGCCTGCAGGAAGGCGAGGACGCCCACGTCGACCTTCCTCCGCTCGAGCTCGTCGAGCGCGTGCAGCAGCGCACCTTCGGAACTCGCCTCGTCCGCTGCGAGCTCCGCCGGACGCTCGACGATCTCGGCGCCCCATTCGGCCGCGACGGCGGCGATGTCGGCGTCGTCGGTGGTCACGACCACGCGACGGATCGCCGGACTCTGCTGCGCGGCCGCCACGGCGCGCGCCACCAGCGGCACGCCGCCGACGCGCTGCAGGTTCTTGCGCACGACGCCCTGGGAACCGCCCCGCGCCGGGATGATCGCGACGGCCTCGCTCATGCGACGGCCCGCCTGACCGAGGTCGCCGGCACGGTGCGCACGGTGGCGCCGGTGCCGGCGAGCACGAGAGGCAGGGTGGTGGTCGTGCTCGACGGCAGCGTGAGCACTTCCAGCGGCTCGCGCGCGCCGGCGAGCACCAGCTCGACGGGCAGGCCGGTCTGCTGCACGCGGATGCCGGGCACCGCCGCGACCGCGTCGAGCTGCTCGGACGTCTCCCGCCGATGCGGCAGGTACACGGCGCCGTCGCCGGCAGCCGTGCGCACCCAGCGGACGTAGTCGAGCAGCATCATGCGGCCGTCCACGGGCAGCGCGCTGCCGAGCACGATGCGACGGCCGAGCCCCGGCGCCGCGGGCGCAAAGGCGCGCGTCCACGCGAAGTCGTGGCGGCGGACGGCGTACCCCTGGTCCGCAAGCGCGTCCAGCCGGTCGTCCCCGAGGTCGAACGCCGTGAACATGCCGGCTCGGCGCGCACCCGCCCTGCGGTGCACGAGCTCCGCGGCGAACGGCGCCGCCACGGTCGTGAGCCCGCGCTCGTGGATGTCGGGCCGGGAGTACGGGCGGCGGCCCAGCAGCGTGTCGGCGTACGCGATCGCGTGGGCGCCGTCATCGAGGAACGTCAGGCGCCGCGGGCGCAGCACGGCCGCCGCGAGGCGGAACTGGCCCGAGAAGCCGTCGCCGACGAGCCAGTGGCCGTGCTCGGCCAGCAGCTTCCAGGGGATCCCGAGATACGGCTCGAGCTGCCCGAACCGCGCACCGCGCGCCAGCAGCGCATCGGCGGTCGCCGAGATCTGCGGCGTCAGGCGGCCCGCCACCGGCACCGTCGTGGAGTGGGCGGCGGCCCACTCTGCGGCTCCGACGAGCTGCAGCGGCGATTCCACCCATGCCAGCACATCTTCGCGGCCCATGAACGCCTCCCTTCCGCGGCTGTCTCCCCACGGTGGGCGGCGGACGTGAACGAGACGGGTGCCGCCCGGGGACCGGCATCCATCGCACAGGTGAACGACGGGTGTCTCTCCGGACGCCTGCCGCTCCGGCACCCGCCGCGCGGGCGTCGGAGGCGCATGCCAGGATGAACGCGTGACCGACCGCCTGATGCTCCTCGACTCCGCGTCCCTCTACTTCCGCGCGTTCTACGGGGTGCCCGACACGGTGCGCGCGCCCGACGGAACGCCCGTCAACGCGGTGCGCGGATTCCTCGACATCATCACGAGGCTCGTGACGACGTACCGCCCGACGCACCTCGTCGCGTGCTGGGACGACGACTGGCGTCCGCAGTGGCGCGTCGACCTGATCCCCACGTACAAGACCCACCGCGTGGCCGAGGTCGTCGCCGGCGGGCCGGACGTCGAAGAGGTCCCCGACCCTCTCGAGGTGCAGGTGCCGGTCATCCGCACGGTGCTCGGCGCCCTCGGCATCCGCATCGTGGGCGCGGCCCAGCACGAGGCCGACGACGTCATCGGCACGCTCGCGACGACCGCGACCATGCCGGTCGACATCGTGACCGGCGACCGCGACCTGTTCCAGCTCGTGGACGACTCCCGTGACGTGCGCGTGGTCTACACCGCGCGCGGCATGAGCAACCTCGAGGTGCTCACCGATGCGGCAGTGGTCGGCAAGTACGGCGTTCTGCCCTCGCAGTACGCCGACTTCGCGACGCTGCGCGGCGACTCGTCCGACGGGCTGCCGGGGGTCGCGGGCATCGGCGAGAAGACCGCCGCCGGGCTCCTGGCCGCGCACGGCGACCTCGCCGGCATCATCGCCGCCGCCGAGGCCGGCGAGGGCATGTCGGCCGGCGTGCGCTCCAAGGTGCTCGCGGGCCTGCCGTATCTCGCCGTCGCGCCGACCGTGGTCGAGGTGGTGCGCGACCTGCCGCTCGAAGTGCCCGACCACCGGCTGCGCCCCCTCGACGAGTCCGCGAAGTCGCACGTGAGGGCGCTCGGCGACGAGTGGGCGCTCGGCACCGCGATCACCCGCATCGTCGATGCGCTCGACGCGGTGGACGCGATCTGACGATCGGGCGTACTCCCGCGGGAGTACGCCCGCCGCTCCCCCGGTCAGATTCCTCACAGTGCGCCGCGGCGTAGCATCGAGCGCATGCTCGGCCCTGCGCGCTTCGGTCCCACGGCGGCCGGACCCGCGGTGAGCACCACGGGCGATGATGCGGGCGTCCGATTCCGGCCGTCGCCCGCCGTGATCCTGCTGGTGCCGGTGGTCGTGGCGCTCCTCGTGCAGGTCCCCGGCACGATCGGGCTGTCGTGGTGGCAGCATGTGCCTCCCGCCGCAGCGGTCACGAGCATCGCGCTGGCCGCGGCATCCGCCCTCTCTCTGCTGGCTGCGAGAAGGATGCCGGGGCCGACGGTCGCCGTCGTCGCGACCCTGACCCTGGTCGATCTGTTCGTGCCGCCGGTCGGCGGGCCGCCGCCCATCGCCCTGGTGTTCGCCATCATCGGCGCGGTCGTGCGAGGAGCCCGCGTGTGGGCCCTCGTCTCGGTCGGCGTGGCGTGGCTGGCCGCCGTGGTCGGCCCGGAGCTCGCGCCCGGCGTCTTCGGCGTCACGGATTGGCATCCCGCACGCATCGCCTTCGCGACGCTCGGGCTCGCGCTGTGCTTCGCGGTCGGCGAGGGGATGCGTGCTCGGATCCGCGGCGCGCAGCAGCGGCGCCAGCAGCTCGCGGCCCGCCGGCGGGCGGCAGAGCAGGAGGAGCGCACCCGCATCGCACGCGAGCTGCACGACGTGCTCGCGCATTCCCTCAGCCAGATCGCCGTGCAGTCCGGCGTCGGGCTGCACCTGTTCGACCGTGAGCCCGAGCGGGCACGCGAGGCGCTCGCGAACATCCGCGCCCTCAGTGCGACCGGTCTGGACGAGGTGCGCGGTGTGCTGGCGTTCCTGCGCGGCGACGAGCTCGCGTCGCCCGACACGGCGCCGCTCACGCCTCAGCCGCAGCTCGCGCAGCTGCCGGGTCTCGTCGCCGGGCGCTCCGGCCTCGGGCTCGAGGTCTCGCTCGACGACCGCCTCGCGGGCGATGCGCCGCCGAGCGCGGTGCAGACGACGGCCTACCGGATCGTCCAGGAGGCGCTGACGAACGTGGTGCGCCACTCCGCCGCATCGCATGCGGCCGTGACGGTCGACCGCGAGTCCGCGGATCTCGTCGTGACCGTCACCGACGACGGCGCCGGCTTCCCCTCGTCCGCGACGGAGCGCGGTGGACTGCGCGGCATGCGCGAACGCGCCCAGCTCGTCGGCGGCGCCGTGACGGTCCAGAGCAGTCCGCGCGGCACCTCCGTGGTCGCGCGCCTCCCCTGGACCGGTGTCGCATGATCCGCGTGGCGCTGACCGACGACCACCAGCTGGTGCGCGCGGGCTTCCGCGCCCTCCTGGACTCCGAACCCGACATCGACGTCGTCGCCGAGGCGTCCGGCGGTCAGGAGTTGCTGCGACGACTGCGCGACACCCCGGCGGACGTCGCGCTCGTCGACATCCGGATGCCCGACGGCGACGGGCTGTGGGCGGCCGAGCAGATCGCCGCGGACCCGAGCCTGGCCGGTGTGCGCGTCGTGATCGTCACGACCTTCGAGCTCGACGAGTACGTCGTGCGCGCGGTGCTCGCAGGCGCCAGCGGCTTCCTCGTGAAGGACACCGAGCCCGCCGACCTGATCCGCGCCGTCCGCGCGGTGGCCGACGGTGACGCGCTGCTCTCGCCCGGGGTGACCCGCACGCTCCTGGACCGCGCCGCGGCGGGTCTGCGCCGGTCCCCCGACCCGCGCCTGCTCGAAGCGCTCACCGAGCGCGAGGTCGACGTGCTGCGGCTCGTGGCCGAGGGGCTCACGAATGACGAGATCGGCGCGCGCCTGTACCTGTCGCCGCTGACCGCCAAGACCCACGTGTCGCGCATCATGCAGAAGCTCGCCGCGCGCGACCGCGTGCGCCTGGTGATCATCGCGTACGAGTCCGGTCTCACCGGCGCCTGACGCGGCTCCGTCGCAGCCGCATCGAGCGGCGTACTGCCGTGGGAGCATCCGAGATCACTCCCCCGGCCGGATTCGCGGATACCGCGCCCCGCCTTGACTGGAGGCATCCGGTCGTCCATCCCGGCGCGACCGACTCAGGAAGGATCCTCATGTCCACTGCACTCGCCACCGGAATCGTGGCCACCCACGTCGTCGGCCCCTGGGGGTTCGGCTGGTGGTTCCTGCTCATCCCGCTGTTCTGGATCGCGCTGATCGCCGTGCTGTTCGCGCTCTTCGGCCGCCGCTGGCGCCGCGCGGCCGCGGCGGGCGGATACGGCCCGTATGGGCGCACGCCCGCACGCCAGGCCGAGACGACGCTCGCCGAGCGGTTCGCGAAGGGCGACATCGACGAGACCGAGTACCGCGCCCGCCTCGAGGTGCTGCGCGCCAACGCGCCGCAGTGAGCGCCGCCGGGCGCGACTTGTGGCTAGGTGCAGCGGTCGCGCCCGGTCCATGCGCGCAGGCGGTCCAGGGGCCACGTCGTCACGATGCGCTCGGCCGGCACTCCCAGGCGTTCGGCGCGCTCGGCGCCGTAGTCCAGCAGCGACAGCTGCCCCGGCGCGTGCGCATCGGAGTCGATCGAGAACAGGCAGCCGATCTCGAGCGCGAGCCCGATCAGGTCGTCCGGCGGGTCCTGACGCTCCGGTCGCGAGTTGATCTCGACGGCGACGCCGTGCGCCTCGCATGCCTCGAACACGGGCCGCGCCTCGAACGTCGAGGGCGGCCGGGTGCCGCGCGACCCCTCGACGAGCCGGCCCGTGACGTGCCCCAGCACATCGACGTGGGGATCGGATGCAGCGGCCACCAGCCGCCGCGTCATCGGGCCCTTCTCCATGCGCAGCTTCGAATGCGCCGAGGCCACCACCACGTCCAGCACGCCGAGCAGGTCGTCGTCCTGGTCGAGCGACCCGTCGTCGAGGATGTCGACCTCGATCCCCGACAGCAGAGTGAACCCGCCGCCGCTCATGCCCGCCACGACCTCCAGCTGCGATCGCAGCCGCTCGGGCGACAGCCCGTTCGCGACGCGGAGCCGCGGCGAATGGTCGGTCAGGGCCAGGTATTCATGACCGAGCGTGCGGGCGGCATCCACCATCAGCTCGATGGAGGTGAGGCCGTCCGACCAGTCGCTGTGCGAGTGCAGGTCGCCTCGCAGCTTCGTGCGCAGCGTCGAGGCCCGCTGCACCCCGGCGCGCTCGCGCAGATCGGCCAGATAGCCCGGAACCTCGCCCGCCAGCGCCTGCTGGATGACGGCGAAGGTCGAATCGCCGACGCCCTTGCGGCGGCGCAGCGAGGCGGCATCCCGAAGCTCTTCGTCGCTCAGCCCCTCGATCGCGTCGGCCGCCGCGCGGAACGCCTTGGACTTGTACCGCGACGACCGCTCGCGCTCCAGGAGCGTCGCGATCTCGGTGAGCGCCTCGTGCGGGTTCACCGGGCGCCGCGGGTCACGGTGTCGGCGCGGCTCGCCGCACCACCACCGGCGCCCCGGCGAGTCGATGCAGCGCCCAGCCGAACAGGATCGACAGGATGCCCATGCCGATCGCGAACGCGGCGACGCCGAACGACACGACCGAGGTGAACAGCGAGGCACGCAGGAACGACGCGTCCATCACCGTCGCGCGCACCGGGTCGTCCATCGGCAGCTCGGCGTACGTCTTGCCGTCCGCCATGTCCAGCGCGTGCTGCTGGATGACCTCGGCCTGCGCGTAGGCGGTGAACGGCCCCGCGACCTGCGCTCCCTGGAACGCCATCGCGTCGTCGGAGACCGTGATGTTCTCTTCGCGCAGCTGCGTCGACACCGCGATCCACGCGACGATCCCGACGACGATCAGCAGGATGCCGGCGATGATGCCGAGGACGCCGACGACCTTGACGCCGCCGAGCTTGCGGGCGGGTGGTTCGACGGAGCCGTCGAGCGGGCCGGACGGGGTGGCGGTGTCGTCGGTCATGGCGTCCTCCAGACGGATCGTGGGCCTGCCGCACACGGTAGCGGGGACCGCCGACGCTCCGGAAGAGACAGGCCGTGAAAATCCCTCAGGACGCGAACGAGCGCGTCACCTCGACCCAGCGCTCCAGGGTGGATGCCGCCGCGCCGCTGTCGATGGCGGCCGCGGCCTCGTCGCGCGCCTCGGCCAGACGCTCCAGGATCGGGCGCTGCACCTCGGTCGCGTCGCGGAACAGCCGGTAGGCCACGATCCCCGCCGCCGCGTTGAGCAGCACGATGTCGCGGACGGGACCGGTGTCGCCGGCCAGCACACGACGCACGATGCCGGCGTTGTGCACGGGGTCGCCGCCGAGCAGGTCGTCGATGTCGGCGAGGGGGATGCCGAGGTCGCGCGGGTCGAGGTCGTGCTCGTGGATGTCGCCGCGGCTGACCTCCCACACGCGGCTGTGACCCGTGGTCGTGAGCTCGTCGAGCCCGTCGTCGCCACGGAACACGAGTGCCGTCGCGCCGCGCGTGCGGAACACGCCGGTGATGAGGGGCACACGGTCGAGGTGGGCGACGCCGACGGCGTTGGCCTCGGCGCGCGCCGGGTTGCACAGCGGGCCGAGGAAGTTGAAGACGGTGGGCACGCCGAGCTCGGCGCGTGTCGGCCCGGCGTGACGGAACCCGGGGTGGAACGCCGACGCGAAGGCGAAGGTGATGCCGGCCCGCGACAGCGTCTCGGCGACGGCGTCGGGCGACAGCGTGAGATCGACCCCGAGGGCGCCCAGCACATCGGACGAGCCCGACGAAGAGCTGGCCGCCTTGTTGCCGTGCTTCACGACGGGGACGCCGGATGCCGCGGCCACCAGCGCCGACATCGTCGAGACGTTGACGGTGCCGAAGCGGTCGCCGCCGGTGCCGACGATGTCGAGCACGGCCGCGTCCACCGGGAGCGGGAGCGCCGCCTCCAGAATCGCGTCGCGGAAGCCCACGATCTCGTCGACCGTCTCGCCCTTGCCGCGCAGCGCGACCAGGAACGCGCCCAGCTGCGAGGGGGTCGCCGCGCCCGACATGATCTGCCGCATCGCCCACGTCGACTCCGAGACGCTGAGGTCGCGCCGCTCCAGCAGCGTGGTGAGGATTCCCGGCCAGGTGTACAGCTCCGCCATAACGCAGAAGCCTAGCGGCGCGCGGGAATCGGAACCGATTCGTGACAGGGCGGCCATCGTCGCGCGATTCTGCGTCTTCACCACGGGTTCACGGCAGAGTCGCAGTGTTCTTTTAGGTCGCCCTAAGTATGCGTCCGGGCAAATCGATGCCCTCCGATGCGAAAATCGGCGGCCCGAATCGGCCATAATGGGGAGCGTGACGACCTCCACAGCGACCTACTCCCAGGCCATGCGGTCCGTCAAGCGGCCGGATCCGGTCGCTGTCGGCACCATCGTGTGGCTCGGCAGCGAGGTGATGTTCTTCGCGGGCCTCTTCGCGATCTACTTCACCTTGCGCAGCACCTCCCCCGAACTGTGGGCCGAGAGCACCGAGAAGCTCAACGTCCCGTACGCGACCGTCAACACGATCATCCTCGTGCTGTCCTCGGTCACGTGCCAGATGGGCGTGTTCGCGGCCGAGCGGTTCCAGCCGTACTCCACCAAGAAGCGCGGCTGGCTCGGCTGGGGCATGGTCGAGTGGTTCTGGCTGACGTTCGCGCTCGGCGCGCTGTTCGTCTCGGGCCAGGTGTGGGAGTACGCCCAGCTCGTCACCGAGGGCCTCCCGATCTACGCCAACGCGTACGCCTCGGCCTTCTACCTCACCACCGGCTTCCACGCCCTCCACGTCACCGGCGGCCTCATCGCCTTCCTCCTGGTGATCGGCCGTGCGTACGCCGTCAAGAACTTCGGGCGCAAAGAGATGACCTCGTCCATCGTCGTGTCGTACTACTGGCACTTCGTCGACGTCGTCTGGATCGCCCTGTTCCTCGTCATCTACTTCCTCAAGTGAGAGCGGAGCTGAACCCCGACATGGCACGAGAGACCACGCGCCGCTCCAAAGGCCGCCGCAGCCCCTGGGCCGCCGCCGCACTGATCGGCATCGGCCTGCTCATCACCGGCGGCGTGTACGCCGGTGCGTCCGCCGCGATGGCGGCGACGACGCCCGAGACGACTAAGTCGGCGCTCACGGCCGAGGACGGCAAGAAGCTGTTCCAGGCGAACTGCGCGACCTGCCACGGCCTCGACGTCCAGGGCACGCCCGACGGCCCGTCGCTGTACGGCGTCGGCGAGCTCGCGGTGCACTTCCAGATGAGCACCGGCCGCATGCCGCTGCAGATGCAGGGCCCGCAGGCTCCGCAGAAGCCCGTGCAGTTCACCGAGGACCAGATCGGCGCCATCGGCGAGTACATCCAGTCGATCGCCCCTGGCCCGACCTTCCCCGACGACGAGGTCCTCGACGGCGAGGGGAGCGCGGCAGAGGGCGGCGAGCTCTTCCGCATCAACTGCGCCATGTGCCACAACGTGGCCGGCGCCGGCGGTGCGCTCACCGAGGGCAAGTACGCGCCCAACCTGCACACCACCACCCCGCTGAACATGTACGCGGCGATGGTGACCGGTCCCCAGAACATGCCCGTGTTCAACGACATGACGCTGACGACCGAAGAGAAGCGCGACATCATCACCTACCTGCTCTACCTGCAGGACAATGAGTCGGCGGGCGGCTTCTCGCTCGGCTCGCTCGGCCCCGTCTCCGAGGGCCTGTTCATCTGGATCTTCGGGATCGGTTCGCTGATCGCCATCACCGTGTGGATCACGGCGAAGTCCAACTGATCGACGTTTCATCTAGACGCATTACCGACTGAGGAGCAGCATGGCCCACGAGGACGACCCGCTAGAGCACGAGAGGGCTTCCTGGAAGCCCTCCCCCGGGCTCGCCGTAGCGGTCAGCGACCCGGTGACCAATCCCGGTCTCCCGCCGCACCGTGAGCGGGTCACCGACAAGGACCCGGCCGCCATGCAGCGGGCCGTCCGCACGGTCTACACGCTCTTCTACCTCTCGATCGCGGGCAGCATCTGGGCGGTCGCCGCCTACATGCTCTTCCCGATCGAGAGCGGACGGATCATCGACATCCGCCACAACAACCTCTTCATCGGACTCGGCATCGCGCTCGCGCTGCTGGCCATCGGCATCGGTGCCATCCACTGGTCCAAGGCCGTCATGTCCGACAAGGAGTTCGTGGAGCCGCGTCACGCGACGCGTGGCCGCGACACGACGCGTGAGGCCGCGATCAAGGCGTTCGCCGACGCGAACGAGGAGTCCGGCTTCGGGCGCCGCGTCATGATCCGCAACTCGCTCATCGCCGCCCTCGTGGCCTCGGTGGTCCCCGGCGTCGTGCTGTTCCGCGGTCTCGCGCCCTTCAACTCCCCCGAGAACCCGCACGCGGGCGACCCGGTGTACCTCCTCGAGCACACGATGTGGAAGAAGGGCATGCGCCTCGCGCACGACCCGTCGGGCGAGCCGATCAAGGCTTCGGACCTCACCCTCGGCTCGGCCGTCCACGTCATCCCCGAGGCCCTCGCGGACGTCTCGCACAGCGACGGCTACCTCGAAGAGAAGGCGAAGGCCCTCGTCCTCCTGGTCCGCCTGCTGCCCGAGCAGCTCGTCGAGAGCGAGGACCGCAAGGAGTGGTCGTACAACGGCATCGTCGCGTACTCCAAGGTGTGCACGCACGTCGGCTGCCCCGTCGCCCTGTACGAGCAGCAGACCCATCACCTGCTGTGCCCGTGCCACCAGTCGCAGTTCGACGTCACCGACCACGCCAAGGTCATCTTCGGCCCGGCGGCCCGCCCGCTGCCGCAGCTGCCGATCACCGTCGACGATGAGGGCTACCTCGTCGCGCGCAGCGACTTCACCGAACCCGTCGGCCCGAGCTTCTGGGAGCGTCATTGAGTACCGCAACCGTCACCGAGCAGCCTGAGGCTCCCGTGGCACCCGCGTCGACGACCGGGCGCGACAAGCCCCTCGGCGGCCGCTTCATCGGCGCCACCGCGAACTACATCGACGAGCGCACGAGCCTTTCCGGCTTCGTCAAGGAGCTCGGCCGCAAGATCTTCCCCGACCACTGGTCGTTCATGCTGGGCGAGATCGCCCTGTGGGCCTTCGTCGTCGTCCTGCTGTCGGGAACATTCCTCACGTTCTTCTTCCAGGCGTCGATGGTCGAGACCCACTACAACGGCGCGTTCCTGCCGATGCGGGGAATCGAGATGTCGGCGGCCATGTCGTCGACGCTCAACATCTCGTTCGACATCCGCGGCGGTCTTCTCGTCCGTCAGATGCACCACTGGGCCGCGCTCGTCTTCGTCGCCGGCATCGGCGTGCACATGCTCCGCGTGTTCTTCACCGGTGCGTTCCGCAAGCCGCGCGAGCTCAACTGGGTGATCGGCTTCATCCTCTTCATCCTCGCGATGGCCGAGGGCTTCACCGGCTACTCGCTCCCGGACGACGTCCTCTCGGGCAACGGCCTGCGCATCATCGACGGCATGGTCAAGGGCATTCCGCTGATCGGCACCTGGACCTCGTTCCTGCTGTTCGGCGGCGAGTTCCCCGGCACCGCGATCGTCGGCCGCCTCTACACGCTGCACATCCTGCTGCTGCCGGCGATCCTCGTCGGTCTGCTCGTCGTCCACCTCATGCTGATGGTGATCAACAAGCACACGCAGTTCGCGGGCGCCGGACGCACCAACAGCGTCGTCGTGGGCTACCCGATGATGCCGGTCTACATGTCGAAGATGGGCGGCTTCCTGTTCATCACGTTCGGCGTGATCGTGCTCATCGCCTCGCTCTTCACGATCAACCCGATCTGGAACTACGGCCCGTACGACCCGTCCCCCGTGTCGGCCGGTACGCAGCCCGACTGGTACATCGGCTTCGCCGACGGCATGCTGCGTCTCATCCCGCCGGGGTGGGAGGTCGTGTTCCTGAACCGCACGTGGTCGTTCAACATCCTCGTGCCGCTCGGCGTCATCGGCATCTTCATCATCCTGGTTCTGATCTACCCCTTCATCGAGGCGTGGGTCACCGGCGACAAGCGCGAGCACCACATCGCTCAGCGTCCGCGCAACGCGGCCACGCGCACCGCGATCGGCGCCGCGGGCGTCACGATGTACGCCGTCATGTGGGCGGCTGCCTCGTCCGACATCATCGCGACCCACTTCTGGCTCACGATGGAAGGCGTCATCCACACGCTGCAGGCACTGCTGATCCTCGGGCCGATCGTCGCCTACTTCGTCACGAAGCGCATCTGCATCGCGCTGCAGAAGAAGGACCGTGAGATCGCTCTGCACGGCTACGAGTCGGGTCGCATCGTGCGTCTCCCGGGCGGCGAGTTCATCGAGGTGCACCAGCCGGTCGACGAGTACGAGCGCTTCAAGCTCGCGGACTTCGACACGTACGAGCCGCTTGTGGTGCGTCCGAACGCCAAGGGCCGCATCCCGTGGCACCAGAACTTCCGCGCCTCCATCTCGCGGTGGTTCTTCGAGGACCGCCTCACCCCGGTCACGCAGGGCGAGCTCGACGCGGCGCTGGCGCACCAGCACCACGACCTCGATCACATGGCCGCCGAAGAGGATCTCGAGCTGCAGGGAGCGCACGAGCGCGCCGGCGTCCCCGATGCCCCGCACAAGCCGATCGACGACGGACACAACTCCGAGACGGCCGTCCGCCCCTCGAACGTCATCGTCCCCGAGCCCGAGCCGGGCACGAAGGCTCCGAAGAACCGCGAGAAGGAGTCCGACCAGTAGGGTCGATTCCTTCGCCGACGGATGCCTCGGCACGATCTTCCGGATCGTGCCGAGGCATCCGTCGTTGCGGCGCGGAACGCACCGCCGCGGCCGCTCCCCCGATTCGGCAGGATTCCGGCGGTCTCTGTCATCACCGAAGACAGGTCCACCGCGGCGTCGGACATACGGTGGATCCATGATCGACGCACTCACGTACTTCTCCACCAAGCTCGCCCTCGAAACCGACGCCTCGGACGTGTACGCCGCTCAGAAGGCCGGCGAGAGCTTCGTCCTCGTCGACGTGCGCGGCGACGAGGCGTGGGCTCAGGGCCGTGTGTCAGGGGCCGTGCACATCCCCTACCGCGACATCGCCGAGCGCGCTCCCCGCGAGATCCCGGCCGGCACGCCGGTCGTCGTGTACTGCTGGAGCCCGGGATGCAACGCCGGCGCGAAGGGCGCTGTCGAGTTCGCCAAGCTGGGGTACTCGGTGCGCGAGATGATCGGTGGCTACGAGTACTGGGTTCGTGAGGGCCAGCCGACCGAGAACGACGAGGGCGCACTCCCCCGGGTCTTCGACGCCCAGGTCATGGTCGTACGCACTCCTGTCGCAGGCTGAGCGCCCACGACGCGCACCATCAGGCGGAGTCCAGCTCCTCCATGAATCGTTCGGCGGCGGCGCCGTAGAACGACGCCTGCGGGCGTCCGCCGCCGGACGCGGTGTCTGCGACGAGGTGGTCTGCGATCACGTCGCACACGACCGCGGTGACGTTGTCTCGAGTTCCCGCCTCGAGCGCGAGCGCCACGCATGCCGCAGCAGCGGCCGCAGGATCGGAGTGCTCTCTCAGCCGCACGCGGATCTCGTCGACCGGCACGTAGTCGGTGAGCCCGTCACTGCACAGCAGCCAGCGATCGCCGGCGACCGCCTTCTGGACCGTGACGCTCGCGGCATCGCGGTCCGCGCCGCTCAGCGAGGCCGTGATGACGTTCCGACGCGGGTGCGTGGCGGCATCCTCGATCGTCACGACTCCCTGGTCTACGAGCGCCTGGACGAGCGAGTCGTCACGACTGCGCTGCTCGAGAACGCCCTCACGCAGACGGTACGCGCGCGAATCCCCGGTGTGGGCGAGGAGCAGGTCACCGTCGGCGGAGGCGAACAGACCGGTGAACGTCGTCGCCATGCCGCTCAGCGTCTGGTCGCGCTCGACATGCGCACGCAGATCCCAGTTCGCCAGGCGCACGACCGTCTGCAGCTGCGCGGCCTCGAGGCCATCGGGTCGGCCTGCGGCGATCCGGTGGACGAGCGCGGCAGCGGCGAGATCGCCGGCGGGGCCGCCCCCGACCCCATCGGCCACAGCGGCGCCCCACGGAGCCGTGAAGGCGGCATCCTGATTGATCGAACGGTGCGGGCCGACGTCGGAGTGCGCGGCCGCACGCAGACGAGCGCGAGGCCCCGTCACAGACGGGTCCCCGCGCTCGTGCGGCGGAAGGCCATGAAGCTCGGCTGCAGGCCGATCAGCGGGCGAAGTAGCCGCGGTAGTACTCGTACACCCAGCCGACGATCGCGATCACGAAGACGCCGATGCCGATGGGCATGAGCCAGGCACCGACGGCGAGGCCGATCATGCCCAGCGCCGCCGAGAACGCGAGGACGATGGGCCACCACGACCAGGGGCTGAACTCTCCGAGCTCGGGGTCACCGTCGTCGATGTCGGACGTCAGGATGTCCTCAGGCAGCTCGCCGCCCTGCGCCTTGTGCACGCGGCCGACGTAGAAGGCGATCAGCGCGCCCATCAGGGCCGAGAACAGCAGCGCGACGCTGCCCACCCATTCGATGCGGTGGTACCACTCGCCCTGGTCGTGGGCGAGGATGTTCCACGCCACGTACGTCACGAAGACGACGAAGAAGAAGCCCGACAGGAGCCACCAGAGTCCGGTGTTGGTGCGCACTTACTTGGCCTCTCCCTCGGCGCCGACGAGGACCGGCGACTCGGCCGCCTCCGGGTGGTTCAGGTCGAACGCGGGCCGCTCGCTGCGGATGCGCGGGATCGACGTGAAGTTGTGTCGCGGCGGCGGGCAGGACGTCGCCCACTCGAGCGACGCGCCGTAGCCCCACGGGTCGTTGACGGTGACCTTGGGCGCCTTGCGGGCCGTGATCCACACGTTGAACAGGAACGGGATCATGGACGCGCCCAGGATGAAGGCGCCGATCGTCGAGACCTGGTTCTGCCACGTCCAGCCATCTGCGGCCGAGTAGTCGGCGTAACGGCGGACCATGCCGTCCACACCGAGCCAGTGCTGGATGAGGAACGTCATGTGGAAGCCGATGAACAGCATCCAGAAGTGCACGTAGCCGAGACGCTCGTTGAGCATGCGACCGGTCCACTTGGGCCACCAGAAGTAGAAGCCCGCGAACATCGCGAAGACGACGGTTCCGAACACTACGTAGTGGAAGTGCGCGACGACGAAGTACGAGTCCGACAGCGCGAAGTCCAGCGGCGGCGAGGCGAGGATGACACCGGTGAGACCACCGAAGACGAACGACACCAGGAAGCCGAGCGCGAACACCATGGGCGTCTCGAACGTGACCGAGCCTCGCCAGAGCGTGCCGATCCAGTTGAAGATCTTCACGCCCGTCGGCACCGCGATGAGCATCGTCATCAGCGCGAAGAACGGCAGCAGCACCGCGCCGGTGACGTACATGTGGTGCGCCCACACCGCGACCGACAGGGCCGCGATCGCGATCGTCGCGTAGACGAGCGTCTTGTAGCCGAAGATCGGCTTGCGGCTGAAGACCGGGAAGATCTCCGAGACGATGCCGAAGAACGGCAGCGCGATGATGTACACCTCGGGGTGGCCGAAGAACCAGAACAGGTGCTGCCACAGCAGGACACCGCCGTTGGCCGGATCGTAGATGTGGGCGCCGAGCACGCGGTCGGCGGCAGCAGCGAGGATGGCCGCGGCGAGCACCGGGAACGCCATCAGGATCAGGATGCTGGTGATCAGCGTGTTCCACGAGAAGATCGGCATGCGCCACATGGTCATGCCTGGGGCACGCATCGTGATGATCGTCGTGATGAAGTTCACCGCACCGAGGATCGTGCCGAAACCGCTCATGCCGAGGCCGAGCATCCACAGGTTGCCGCCCGCGCCAGGCGAGAACGAGGCGTTCGCGAGAGGCTGATAGGCGAACCAGCCGAACGCGGCCGCGCCCTGCGGCGTGAGGAAGCCGGCGACGGCGATGGTCGAGCCGAACAGGAACAGCCAGAACGCAAAGGCGTTCAGACGCGGGAACGCGACGTCAGGCGCACCGATCTGCAGCGGCAGGATCGCGTTCGCGAAGCCGGCGAACAGCGGGGTCGCGAACATGAGCAGCATGATCGTGCCGTGCATCGTGAAGAGCTGGTTGTACTGCTCTTTAGTCGGCACGATCTGCATGCCGGGCTCGAAAAGCTCGGCACGGATGATCAGCGCCATGACTCCCCCGAGGAGGAAGAAGATCACGGACGCGATCAGGTACATGTAGCCGATCGTCTTGTGGTCGGTGGAGGTGATCCACTTGACGATGATGTTGCCCTTCTGCTCGACGCGCGTTGCGCTGAGCAGGGCCGCCTGCCGCGGCGGCAGGGTCGTCGGACGCCCCTGGGACGTCTCCTGGAGAGGGAGCGTCGTCGCCATCAGTGGTCCACCTCTTCCACGTTCTCATTCACGGATCCGCCCGTACCCGGGAGGTTCTGCAGTCGGTCGTAAGCGTCGTTGATGTCGCCCGTCTGGCCGGCGTCGCGCAGCGAGTCGAGGTACTCCTCGTACTCGGCGTCGCTCACGACCTTGACGTTGAACAGCATCATCGAGTGGTAGTCGCCGCAGAGCTCGGCGCACTTGCCGGCATAGGTGCCCTCGCGGGTCGGGGTGAAGGACCAGAAGTTGTCCTTCCCGATGTACATGTCCTTCTTGTAGAGGAAGTCGATGATCCAGAAGGAGTGGATGACGTCGCGCGAGGTGAGCGTGATCTTCACCTTCTTGTCGACCGGCAGGTACAGGGTGGGCAGCTCGTTGACGATGTCGCCCTTGGCATCGGTCTGCGCCTGCACGCCCATCGACCAGACGGTCTCGTCGTCGGTGTCGCCGGTGTACTGGAAGTCCCACGCCCACTGCTTGCCGATCGCGGTGATCTGGACGTCCGCCTGGTCATCGGTGTACTGCGTCTCGAGGATCGTCTGGTCGCGTGCCGTGAAGGCGAAGAACCCGATCACGAGGATCAGCGGGACGATCGTGTAGAAGATCTCGATCGGCATGTTGTACCGCAGCTGCACGGGAAGACCGGTCTGTCCCTTGCGGCGGCGGTACGCGATCGCCGCCCAGCCCATGAGACCCCAGGTGATGACGCCGACGATCAGCAGGACGATCCACGAGTTGACCCACAGCCCGGCGACCATGTCGGTGTGGTTGGTGGCCGCCTGGCCGTCTTCGGTGAACCCGGGGAGGAAGCCGTGCAGCTCGGTGGGGGTGCATCCGGCGAGGACTGCAGCCGTCGCGACCCCGATGGGGAGAACGGCCCAGCGGATACGGCGTTTCGAAGGCACGGTGCACCTTTCCGATCACGAACAGGACTCCCGCCAGTCTAGGGCAAGCGTCCAGGGGATTCAGGCCATCCGCCCAGGTTGAATCGTGTCGGCGGGCGCGAAAACGGCGGGCCCGAGCGCCATTCGGAGCGCTCGGACCCGCCGCAAAAGATTCGGATCGCCGGCTGATCAGTGGAAGCTGTCGCCGCAGGCGCACGAGCCGGCGGCGTTGGGGTTGTCGATCGTGAAACCCTGCTCGGAGATGGTGTCCTTGAAGTCGATCGTCGCGCCGTCGAGGTACGGAACGCTCATGTCGTCGACGATCACCTCGACGCCGTCGAAGTCCACCGTCTTGTCGCCGTCGAGATAGCGCTCGTCGAAGTACAGCTGGTAGATCAGGCCGCTGCAGCCGCCGGGCTGGACGGCGACGCGCAGACGCAGGTCGTCGCGGCCCTCCTGCTCCAGCAGGTTCTTGACCTTGCCCGCGGCGGCGTCGGTCAGCAGAACGCCGTGGTCGCGAGCGGTCTGCTCGGTCGTCAGTGCGGTGTCGGTCATGGCACTCCTCCGGACGGGCCGCCTGGATCCTTCATCCACTGCCGGCGGCGGGATGCCTCGATTCTACGCGTGCCCGCCGCCGGTCGGCCTGAATGCGTCCGATCAGGCACCTGCCTCGCGCGCGTCGAGCTTCTCCAGCAGCAGCGCCTCCGACAGCACCGCGTTGCGGAACGTCTCCAGGTGCAGCGACTCGTTGGGGCTGTGCGCGCGCGCGTGCGGGTCCTCGACGCCGGTCACGAGGATCTGGGCTCCGGGGAACTCGCGCACCAGATCCGCGATGAACGGGATCGATCCCCCGACGCCGATGTCGACCGGCTCGACGCCGTAGCCCTCGTGCAGCGCTTCGCGCGCAGCCTCGACAGCCCATCCCGACGTGTCGACCAGGAAGGGGTTGCCGTAGTCCTGGTCGGTGAACTCCAGCTGCGCCCCGAACGGCGCGTGCGCACGCAGGTGCGCCTCGATCGCGCCGTACGCCTCGCGAGCGGTCTGCCCGGGCGCGACGCGTGCGCTGATGACCACGGTGATCTCGGGGCTGAGCGTGTTCGAGGCGTTGACGACGCTGGGCGCGTCGATCCCGGTCACCGTGATGGACGGCTTGTTCCAGATGCGGCTCAGTATCGTGCCCGTGCCGGCGGGCGAGACGCCCGCCGGCAGTCCGGACTCGTCGCGCAGCGTCTCTTCGGTGTACTCGGGCGTGACGGCATCCCGTTCGGTCATTCCGGCGACGGCCACGGCGCCGTCGTCGTCCCACAGCGTCGAGAGCAGCTTGACGGTGGCCATCATGGCGTCGGGCACCGCGCCGCCGAACATGCCGGAGTGCGAGGCGTGCTCGAGGGTGCGCACGCGCAGCGTGAAGCGCGTGTTGCCGCGCAGCGACACCGTGAGCGCGGGCGTCCTGTCGTCCCAGTTGCCGGAATCGGCGACCACGATGACGTCGGCACGCAGGGCGTCGGCGTTGTCGGAGAGGAACTGGGCGAACGAGCGCGAGCCCGCCTCTTCCTCCCCCTCGAAGAAGAGCACCACGCCCAGGTCGAAGTCCGCGCCGAGAGCCTCTTTCAGCGCGCGCAGCGCGGCGATGTGCGCCATGATGCCGGCCTTGTCGTCGGCCGCGCCGCGCCCGTACAGGCGTCCGTCGCGGACCGTCGGCTCGAAGGGCGGCGAGTCCCAGACCGCCTCGTCGCCCACCGGCTGCACATCGTGGTGCGCGTAGAGCAGGATGGTCGGCCGCCCGTTGCGCGCGGCGCGGGTGGCCAGCACGGCCGGGTTGCCCTGCTCCCCCGTCTCGGGGATCGCCGCCGTGCGGATCTCGACGGTCTCGAACAGCCCGGTCTCGCGCACGAGTCCCGCGACCGCCTCGGCGCTGCGCTGCACCTGTGACGGGTCGAAACCGGGGAATGCGATCGAGGGGATCCGCACGAGTCCGCCGAGATCGGCGAGAGCGGAAGGGATGCCGGAGGCCGCGGCTTCACGCACAGCCTCCTGTCGGGAGAGCTCAGAGGTCATGCGGGTAATCTTAAGGGCACCCTTTCTTTCGCATCCCGAGGATCAGCCGTGGCCAAGAACTCCGCACCCGCGCCGAACGACGCACCTTCCGAGGGCACCGTCCTGAACGGCGAACCCGTCGGAAAGGGCCGCGCCACTCCCAGCCGAGCCGCCCAGGAGGCCGCTCGCAAGCGTCCGCTCGTGCCCGACACCAAAGAGGCGAAGGCCCGCGCGAAGGCCGACCTCGCCTCTCAGCGCGAGAAGGCGCGCATCGGCATGGCCAACGGCGACCCGCGCTACCTTCCCGCGCGCGACCAGGGTGCGCAGCGCAAGTTCGTGCGCGACTGGGTCGACGCCGGCTGGCACCTCGGCGAGATCGTGATGCCCGCGATGGTGCTCGTGATCCTCGCGACGTTCGTCAACATCCCCGCACTGCAGTTCTACGCGTTCGTGGGTCTGTGGGTCTTCATCATCTTCGTCATCGGCGACATGATCCTGACCTCGATCCTCGTGAAGCGCGCCGTGAAGAAGAAGTTCGGCGCCGACAAGATCGAGAAGGGGCTCGGCTGGTACGCCGCGATGCGCACGGTGCAGATGCGGTTCCTGCGCCTGCCGAAGCCTCAGGTCAAGCGCGGCCAGAAGCCGGCCTGACCGCGCTCCCCCGCTGTCGCGGGCTCAGCGCTGTGCGCGGAGCCCGCGATTGATCTGTCGCGCCCACAGCGGTCCGCGGTAGAGGAACGCCGTGTAGCCCTGGACGAGGTCGGCTCCGGCATCCACCCTCTCCTGCACGTCCGCGGCGGTCTCGACACCGCCGACCGAGATGACGCAGAACCCGGCGGGCACGGTGGCCCGCAGCAGCCACAGCACCTCGAGCGAGCGCGCCTTGAGCGGCGCACCCGACAGCCCGCCGTCGCCCGCTGCCGCGACCGTCGCGGCGTCGGTCGCGAGCCCCTCGCGTGAGATCGTCGTGTTGGTGGCGATGATGCCGGCGAGCCCCGCGTCGACGGCCAGCTGTGCGATCGCGGCGATCTCGTCGTCGGGCAGGTCGGGCGCGATCTTGACGAGAAGCGGTGTCGCACCGGCGGCGGTGTGGACGGCCTCCAGCAGCGGACGCAGGGTCTCGACGGCCTGGAGGCCGCGCAGCCCCGGGGTGTTCGGCGACGACACGTTGACGACGAGATAGTCGGCCAGCGGAGCCAGCAGCGTCGCGCTGCGGACGTAGTCGGCGGTGGCGTCGGCGACGTCCACCACGCGGCTCTTGCCGATGTTGACGCCGAGCACGGCGCGACGGGCGCGCTTGCGGAGCTTGCGCAGCCGGACCGCGGCCGCCTCGGCGCCGTGGTTGTTGAAGCCCATGCGGTTCACGACCGCACGATCGGGGATCAGGCGGAACAGGCGCGGACGGGGGTTGCCGTCCTGCGGGATCGCAGTGACGGTGCCGACCTCGACGTGGCCGAAGCCCAGTGCGTGGAGTCCGGCGGCGCCCTTCACGTCCTTGTCGAAGCCGGCCGCGACGCCGAACGGCGAGTCGAAGCGCAGGCCGAGGGCGGTCGTCGCGAGCTCGGGGGCAGGCCGTGTCACGGCGCGCGCCGCCCACGAGAAGGGCGGGACGCCG
The DNA here is from genome assembly GCF_014779795.1 of Microbacterium helvum. Taxonomy (GTDB): domain Bacteria; phylum Actinomycetota; class Actinomycetes; order Actinomycetales; family Microbacteriaceae; genus Microbacterium; species Microbacterium helvum. The sequence goes on along the minus strand of NZ_JACXZS010000002.1, from coordinate 77,159 downwards.
AGGACGCGGATGACGAGCATCGCAGCGTGGTGGGCGGACTCGGGGTCCATGCGCGACAGAACGGTGCGGAAGAGAAGGGGATACATCCCCTCTAGGCTATCGGGCGGTGCGGCTCAGGCTTCAGCGGGTGACGTCTCGTCGACCCGGTCTGCGGCCGCCCGGCGATGGTCGACGCGCAGCTGCTCGATCGCGGACTCGAAGTCTTCGAGCGAGTCGAACGCCTGGTAGACGCTCGCGAACCGCAGGTATGCGACCTCGTCGAGGTCGCGCAGCGGCCTCAGGATCGCCAGGCCGATCTCGTTGGCGTCGAGTTGCGACGCACCGGTCTGGCGGATGCTCTCTTCCACCGTCTGTGCGAGCACCGCGAGATCGGCGTCGGTGACCGGGCGTCCCTGGCAGGCCTTGCGCACACCGGACATCACCTTCTCGCGGCTGAACGGCTCGATCACGCCGGAGCGCTTGATCACGTTGAGGCTCGCCGTCTCGATCGTGGTGAACCGCCCACCGCATTCGGGGCACTGACGACGCCGGCGGATGCTGAGGCCGTCGTCGCTCGTGCGCGAGTCGATGACGCGCGAGTCGGCGTGGCGGCAGAACGGGCAGTGCATGAGGTCTTCAGCCTACGCCGGGACTCCGGGGACGGGCGCGGCACCCGCCGGACGAGTGGATGCCGCGTCGAAACGCGCGGCGACGGCCTCGCCGTGCGCGGGCAGGGCCTCGGCCTCAGCGAGGGTGACGATGGCGTCCCGCACCTCGGCGAGGGCGGCACGGTCGTACTCGATGACCTGCTGCGGGCGCAGGAAGGTCGCGGCGGACAGGCCGGACGAGTATCGCGCCTGGCCGCCGGTCGGCAGGACGTGGTTGCTGCCGGCCAGGTAGTCTCCGAGGCTCACCGGCGAATCCGGGCCGACGAACACCGCGCCGGCGTGCACGAACTCATCGACCCGGGGGTCGGCGAGATGCAGCTCGAGGTGCTCGGGCGCGTACGCGTTGCTGAACGCGGTCGCCGTGGCGAGGTCGTCGACGAGGACGACGGCCGATTGCGGCCCCGCGAGGGCCGCGGCGACGCGCTCGGCGTGGCGGGTCGCCGCGGCGCGCGGAGCGATCGCGGCGATCACGTCGTCGGCGAGGCGCGCCGAGTCCGTGACGAGCACGGCGGATGCCTGCTCGTCGTGCTCGGCCTGACTGATGAGGTCGGCGGCGACGAGCCGGGCATCGGCGCTGTCGTCGGCCACGATGAGGATCTCGGTGGCACCGGCTTCGGCGTCCGTGCCGACGAGTCCGGCGACCGCGCGCTTGGCGGCGGCGACGAAGTTGTTGCCGGGTCCGGTGACGACGTCGACGGGTGCGAGGTCGAGTTCGGCCACGCCGTGGGCGAGGGCGCCGATCGCGCCGGCCCCGCCCATCGCGTAGACCTCGGTGACACCGAGGAGCTTGGCCGCCCCCAGGATCACCGGGTGCACGCGACCCCCGAACTCTCGCTGCGGCGGCGACGCCAGCGCGATCTCGGCCACTCCCGCCACCTGGGCGGGCACGACGTTCATGACGACGCTCGACGGGTAGACCGCCTTGCCGCCGGGCACGTACAGCCCCACCCGCTGGACCGGCTGCCAGCGCTGCAGTACGCGGGCACCGGGGCCGAGCTCTGTCACGACCGGCGGGGGCACCTGCGCCGCCGAGGCTTCGCGCACCCGCGCGATCGCCTGCTCGAGCGCGGCACGGACCGCGGGATCGAGCGTGTCGAGCGCCTCGTCGAGGTGCGAGTCGGGCACGCGGATGGCGTGACCCACCGCGCCGTCGAAGCGCTCGGCCTGCTCGCGCAGGGCCGCCTCGCCACGCGCGGCCACATCGTCGACGATCTGCGCCGCCGTCGAGAAGGCCTCTTGCCGCGCCGCGGTGGCACGGGGAACGGTCGCGAGCAGTTCGGCGGGCGTCAGGGCGCGCCCGCGCAGGTCGATCGTCCGGAGCATCCGTCTACGGTACCGCGCGGGCGCCCCCTCTCAGCCGCGCGTGACGCCCGAGACGTCGTGCAGGTAGCCGATCCGGCCGTCCTCGTGGCGCACCACGAAGACCTCTCCGCGATCCTCGATCACGAGAGCCCACGCGGTCGGCCCGATGCGGAACACCGGGATGCCGATCTCGTCGACGATGTCGCGCTCCTCGGGCACGAGGGCCCAGAAGGCCTGGTGCTGCGGCGCCGCCGTCGGCTCGGGCTCCGAAGCCGTCTCGGGCGTGGCCTCGGACTCTGCGGGGGTTTCGACGGCGGGCTCGGACTGGGGTTCGGAGGCGACCTCCGGCTCAGGCTGGATCTCGGCGACCGGCTCGGGCTCTGCGGTTCTCTCCGGCGCGGACTCCGCGTACTCCGCCGCCGTGACCGTCGACATCACCGCGGTGGGTGCCTCTGCGCCGGGGCGGGAATCCGCGCCGACGACGTCGCCGTCGGCGTCCCAGTAGGGTGCCGGGTCGGCCTGGCCTGCCGCTGCCGCTTCGGCGGCCGACTCCGCGGATGCGGTGTAGTCGGCGTAGACGAGCGGGGCCTCAGGCGCCTGAGCCTCGGCGGACGCGACGGCGATAGGGGCGGCAGGACGAGGCGAGACCGCACGCACGGGGCGGGCCACACGATGCGCCGGAATCTCGGCGCGACCGACGAAGTCCTCGGAGAACGGCGGGATGAACGGTGCGAGCACCGTGAGGAACACGCCCGCGAGCATCATGACGAACTCGACCCACACGACCCACGTGCCGGCGAAGACGCGGCCGCCCAGGAAGGTGACGAAGGAGTTCCAGATGATGGCGAGCCAGAGGACCGTGGCGACTGAGAAGGCGACTGAGGCGAACTGGTCGATGGCGAGCGAGCCGACCCGTCGGATGCCCTGGGGCGACAGCCGGCGCAGCACGATGAGGAAGATCGCGACCGTGGGCACGCCGATGGTCAGCACCCAGTCGATGCCGCTCCCCCACACGGTGATGCCGCTGCCGATCTCACCGTAGACGGGGAAGAACGAGGCGATGAACGCGATCAGCCAGGCACCGGCGAGCGACACCTCACGGATCGAGAAGGGGCCGACGCCGTACTGCGGCGCTTGCGCCGGGGCGGCGGTGTCGTGGGCCGCGACATCGTCTGCGGCGATCGTGTCGGCCGAAGCCGCTGCGTCTGCGGCGTCCTCGCGCCTGCTCTCGTCGGTGTACTCGTCCGTCACGATCATCCCTTCCGGCGGGCTCCCGAGGCCCGTTTCGCCCTGATATTACCCACGGCGTATGAGACGCCGATGAGATCCGATGCACCGCGCGACGCACGTCGTCACGCGGTGCCGACGTGCTCAGCCCAGACATTGCGGGCCGAGCAGGCCCTTGAGCTCGCCGTACAGATCCGGCGTGATGCGCACCGGATGCGGCACCTCGAAGACCTTCGCGACCGACCCGCTGTGGAGCTTGAGCGACACCTCGGTGTCGCCCGCGTGCCGTTGCAGCGTCTGCAGCAGCTCGCCGATCACCGCCTCGCTCGCGCGTCGCTCGGGCATCAGCAGAACGAGACCGCTGGATTCGTCCATCGCCCCCAGGTCCGGGCTGAAAGCCGACTGCGCGTGCAGATTCATGCCGTCGTCGCGGCGCGAGACGCGGCCGCGGACCACGAGGATCGAGTCGGCCACCAGCATGTGCTGGAACTCGGTGTAGGTCTTGCCCATGAACATGACCGTGATCTCGCCGTCGAAGTCCTCGACCGTGATCATGCCGTACGGGTTGCCGCTCTGCTTGGCGACGCGGTGCTGGACGCTGGTCACGAGACCCGCGATGGTGACCATCTCGCCGTCGGCGATGTCTTCGGATGCGAGCAGATCGTGGATGTTCGTCGACGCGTGCTTCGCGAGCGGGATCTCCAGCCCCGCGAGCGGGTGATCCGACACGTACAGGCCCAGCATCTCGCGCTCGAAGGCCAGCTTGTCCTTCTTGGTCCACTCCGGACGCTCCGGCACCTTCGCCGACTGCTGCGGCTCGTCGTCGCCCCACAGCGCGTCGAAGTCGAAGCCGACCTCGCCGTTGGCCTCGCGGCGCTTGTCGAGCACGGCGGCCTCCGTGGCGTCCTCGTGGATCTCCATGAGGGCGCGACGGGTCGAGCCGAGCGAGTCGAACGCGCCGGCCTTGATGAGCGATTCGACCGTCCGCTTGTTGGCGACGTGCACGGGCACCTTCGACAGGAAGTCGTGGAAGCTCGTGTACCCGCCCTCGCTGCGCGCCGCGACGATGCCGTCGACGACGTTGGCGCCGACGTTGCGGACGGCGCCGAGGCCGAAGCGGATGTCTTCGCCGACGGCCGCGAAGTACCGGATGGACTGCCCGACGTCGGGCGGCAGCACCTTGATCCCCATGCGGCGGCACTCGTTGAGGTACACCGCCATCTTGTCCTTCGAGTCGCCGACGCTGGTGAGCAGCGCGGCCATGTACTCGGCGGGGTAGTGCGCCTTCAGATACGCGGTCCAGTACGAGACCAGGCCGTAGGCGGCGGAGTGCGCCTTGTTGAACGCGTAGTCCGAGAAGGGCAGCAGGATGTCCCACAGCGCCTGGATCGCGCCGTCGCCGAAGCCGCGCTCCTTCATGCCTCCTGAGAAGCCCTCGTACTGCTTGTCGAGCTCGGACTTCTTCTTCTTGCCCATCGCGCGACGCAGGATGTCTGCTTGGCCGAGCGAGAAGCCGGCGACCTTCTGCGCGATGGCCATGACCTGCTCCTGATAGATGATCAGGCCGTAGCTGATGTCGAGGATGTCCTTCAACGGCTCCTCGAGCTCCGGATGGATGGGCGTGACCGGCTGCAGTCCGTTCTTGCGCAGCGCGTAGTTCGTGTGCGAGTTCGCACCCATGGGGCCGGGGCGGTACAGCGCGATGACGGCCGAGACGTCTTCGAAGTTGTCGGGCTTCATGAGCCGCAGGAGCGATCTCATCGGCCCGCCGTCGAGCTGGAACACGCCGAGCGTGTCGCCGCGGGTGAGCAGGTCGTAGGCGGGGCGGTCGTCGAGCGCCAGGTGCTCGAGGTCGAGCTCTTCGCCGCGGTTGAGGCGGATGTTGTCGAGGGCGTCCGAGATGATCGTGAGGTTTCGCAGCCCCAGGAAGTCCATCTTGATGAGGCCGAGCGTCTCGCACGACGGGTAGTCGAACTGCGTGACGATCTGGCCGTCCTGCTCGCGCCGCATGATCGGGATGATGTCGAGCAGCGGCTCGGACGACATGATCACGCCCGCGGCGTGCACGCCCCACTGCCGCTTCAGACCCTCGAGCCCGAGGGCGCGGTCGAAGACCGTCTTCGCCTCGGGATCCGTCTCGATGAGGGTGCGGAACTCGACCGCCTCTTTGTACCGGGGATGCTGGGGGTCGAACATGCCGTCCAGCGGCATGTCCTTGCCCATCACCGCCGGGGGCATCGCCTTGGTGAGCCGCTCCCCCATGCTGAACGGGAAGCCGAGCACGCGGCCCGCGTCCTTCAGCGCCTGCTTCGACTTGATCGTGCCGTACGTGACGATCTGCGCGACGCGCTCGGAGCCGTACTTCGCCGTGACGTAGTCGATCACCTCGCCACGGCGACGGTCGTCGAAGTCGACGTCGAAGTCGGGCATCGAGACGCGGTCGGGGTTGAGGAAGCGCTCGAAGATGAGGCCGTGCTCGAGCGGGTCGAGGTCGGTGATCTTCATGGCGTAGGCGACCATGGAGCCTGCGCCCGAGCCGCGGCCCGGGCCCACGCGGATCCCGTTGTCCTTCGCCCAGTTGATGAAGTCGGCGACCACGAGGAAGTAGCCGGGGAAGCCCATCTGCAGGATGATGCCGGTCTCGTACTCCGCCTGCTTGCGCACCTTGTCGGGGATGCCCTCGGGGTACCGGTAGTGCAGGCCGCGCTCGACCTCTTTGATGAGCCAGCTGTCTTCGGTCTCGCCGTCGGGGACCGGGAAGCGCGGCATGTAGTTCGCCGAGGTGTTGAACTCCACCTGGCAGCGCTCGGCGATCAGCAGCGTGTTGTCGCACGCCTCGGGGTGGTCGCGGAAGAGCTGCCGCATCTCTTGCGCGGTCTTGATGTAGTACCCGTCACCGTCGAACTTGAACCGGTTGGGATCGTCGAGCGTCGAGCCGGACTGCACGCACAGCAGCGCCGCGTGCGCGTCGGCCTCATGCTGGTGGGTGTAGTGCGAGTCGTTGGTGGCGACCAGCGGGATGTCCAGGTCCTTCGCGAGGCGCAGCAGGTCGGTCATGATCCGGCGCTCGATCGACAGGCCGTGGTCCATGATCTCGGCGAAGTAGTTCTCTTTGCCGAAGATGTCCTGGAACTCCGCCGCCGCCGCGCGCGCCGCGTCGTATTGGCCGAGCCGGAGCCGGGTCTGCACCTCGCCGGACGGGCAGCCTGTCGTCGCGATGAGTCCCTTGCCGTAGGTCTGCAGGAGCTCGCGGTCCATGCGGGGCTTGAAGTAGTAGCCTTCCATGCTCGACAGCGAGCTGAGGCGGAACAGATTGTGCATGCCCGCCGTGTTCTCGCTCCACAGCGTCATGTGCGTGTACGCGCCGGAACCCGACACGTCGTCGCTCTTCTGCTCGGGCGACCCCCAGGCCACCCGCGACTTGTCACTGCGGTGCGTGCCGGGCGTGACGTAGGCCTCGAGGCCGATGATCGGGTTGACGCCGGCCGCCTGCGCGGCCCGGTAGAACTCGAACGCGGCGAAGGTGTTGCCGTGGTCGGTGACCGCGATCGCCGGCATCCCGTACTCGGCAGCCGCCTGCGTCATCGCGCCGATCTTGGCCGCTCCGTCGAGCATCGAGTACTCGCTGTGGACGTGCAGATGAACGAAGGAATCGGATGCCACGCAACGAGTCTACGGACGACCGCAGACACCGCGGCCGGCCCCGCCGGGTGTCGGCGGGACCGGCCGCCGAGGTCGGTTCACCCTCGAGTTCAGGGTGAAGGTCAGGGCGCGGAGTCGACGACCGAGACGGTCGAGATCGTCCGGCTCTGCCAGCTCGGCATGCCGTCGAAGGCGACGGGCTCGTCGTACTCCCCCATGCCCCAGTGCGTCGCCTGAACGATGTAGCCGCGCGCGGTGTCGAGCACGAACTCCACGCGCGCGGGGCCGGCCTCGAAGGGCTGCTCGTAGGCGAGCGTCGTGAGCTCGCCGTCGGTCGTCACCACCTCCACCCCGGGGAGCGACGCGAACGCGCGGAGCATGCCGGCCCGGGCGTCGGCCGGAGCGAGGTTGAACGACATCAGGTCCCCCAGCGTCTCGACGAAGAAGTGGGCGATGCCGTCCGACTCGCCTTCTGCGCCGTACCGGTCCTCGAACCACGCGACGACGCCGTCCGGATCGGAGGGCATGTTCGCGAATGCCTCGCGGCCGTCCAGATGGTACGTGACCGCGTCGCCGTCCCGCCCACCCTCGACGACGCCGCCCGGGTAGCGAGTGACGCCCGCGAGGTCCGCGGTCGCGGGCGCACGCTCGCGCTCCCACGCCTCGACCGCCGCGGACGACAGCGGCCCCGACGCCTCCGCCACGCGGTACGGGTCACGCTCGCGTACCCACTCGCCGTCGGGGTCGGACGGCACGTACACGCTCGACTCGTCCTGGATCAGCAGCACGGCGTCCGCGTCCTCGCGGAGCGCGCTGTTGAACTCCGCTCCCGCCGGCATTCCCGTGTCGTATGTCGCCGCCCACGTGAACGCGGTGTCGATGCGCGTGTAACTTCCCGTCGGCACGGGCGTGTCGGCTGTCCGGATGGTGGCGACGGCCGCCTGCTCCAGGACGACGGCCGCCGCCGATGCCGTCGGCGCCGTCGCGGGCACCATCACCAGCCCCACGACGAGCGCCGTCGCCGCCATCCCGCCGGCGAGCGCCGACCCGCCGATCCACCGGACCGTCCGGCGGCGCCGGGGGGCGGCATCCACCCGCTCCTCGCGGGCGATCTCGCGCAGCAGCGCGATCCGCGCCGCGTCGACACCGGCGTCCGGCACTGCCGGGGCGTCCGCCCCGATCTCACGCACTCGTTCCATAAGCTCCATCGGTCTCCTCCTTCGCAATCCACGTGAGCCGGACGGACGCGTGCGATCCGGGCGGTGCGAGCTTGCGTCGCACCCGGTTCAGGCGTGACCTCACCGTGCCGACGGGGATGCCGAGGGCCACGGCGATCTCGTCGTACGTGAGGTCCGCCCACGCGTACAGCAGCAGCGTCTCGCGGTCGCGCGCCGCCAGTGCGGCGATGCGCGGCGCGAGCGCCCGCACCGCGGCGGACGCGTCGGCGCGCTCGGCGGCGGCGTCCAGCGCACCGTCGCTGGAGTGCTCTCCGCGCGACGCCGACGCCTCGAACGAGCGCCACTGACGCGCCTCGTCGGCGCGATGCTTCTTGATCACCCGCGACGCGATGCCGAGCAGCCACGGCTTCGCCGACTCCCACGCCGTGTCGAAGTCGCGACGCCGCCGGAACGCGATGAGCATCGTCTCGCTCAGCACGTCCTCCGCGGCGTCACTGCCCACCCGGCGTGCCGCGAACCCGCCGATCACGCGGGCGTGCCGCTCGAACAGCTCCGCGAACGCGGCAGGGTCGTCGGCGGAGCGCCGGATGATGTCGCTGTCTGTACTCACATCAAGGATTGCCGGATGCCGCACTTCCGGTTCACGGGGATCTCAGAACTCTTCGTCGAGCGCGTACTGCTGCTGCCACGTGTGCGGGCGGTCGATGCCGAGCCCGTACAGATAGCGGATGAGCTGCCCCTGGTGCATGGTCTCGTGCTCCAGCAGCGCGAGGACGTACCGCAGCGAATCCTCGTCGGCGACGTCGATGCCCGTCACCCACTCGTCGATGTCTGCGGCGGTCTGGACGAAGGCGGCGCGCACGGTCGCGGCATCCGACGATCCGTCCCGCTCGATCGGACTCGAGAATCCCTGCCACTCCCCTGCCCGCGCGGCCTTGGGGAAGCTCTCGCGGGCACCGAGCACGCACCACAGCTGATGGCCGACGGTGTCGGAGGGCAGCCCGGGCAGACGCGAGCCGAGATGCTCGGCGGGGATCGTGTCGAGGAAGTCGAGGTAGAGGGTGTTCGCGCGCTCGAGGCGGCGACGGAGGAGCTCGTTCACGCGTCCACGCTAGAGCTCGCGCCGCATGAGCACACGTGTGAAGCCGGCCAGCACCGACGACGTGTCGACCGCCTTGGTGAAGCCGGCCTGCTCGAACAGACGTCTCGTGCCCACGTATGCCATCGTCTGGTTCACGGGCGCGCCGTCGTTGTCGACGGGGTAACCCTCGATCGCGGGCGCACCCTGCTCGCGCGCGAACTCGACGGCGCCGTCGATGAGGGCGTGCATCACCCCCTTCTTGCGATGCCCCGGCCGCACGCGGAAGCACCACAGCGACCACACGTCCTGGTCGTCGACGTGCGGGATCTTGCGGAACGTGGCGAAGTGCGTCCTCGTGCGCGGTGCGACCGCGGCCCAGCCGACCGGCTCGTCGCCGTCGTAGGCGAGGACGCCGATCGGCCCCTCTTCGTCCATCAGCCGTCGCACCCGGTCGGCACGGTCTGGTCCGCGCAGCGCGTTCGCCTCTTTCGACGGGATCCGGTAGCTCAGGCAGAAGCACACGCTGGATTGCGGGTTCTTCGGCCCGATCACGGCGGCCACGTCGTCGAACACCGTGGCGGGTCTCACCTCGATCGTCATGCGTCCACTATGGCCGCGGCATCCGACATCGGCGCTTAGGCTGTGCCCATGCCGACCCCCGACTTCGTCCTCGAGCTGCGCCGCCACGTCGGCACCGCCGCATTGCCGCTCGTCGGCGCGACCGCCGTCGTGCTGCGCGGCGAGCAGGTGCTGCTCGGCCGCCGCAGCGACAACGGCGCGCTCACCCCCATCACCGGCATCGTCGATCCCGGCGAGGAGCCCGCCGACGCCGCGGTGCGCGAGACGCTCGAAGAGGCGGGTGTCGTCTGCACGGTCGAGCGGCTCGCCTGGGTGCACCAGCTGCCGCGGGTCGTGTACCCGCACGGCGACGAGGTCGACTACCTCGACCTCGTGTTCCGCTGCCGGTGGGTCTCGGGCGAGCCGCGGCCGGTCGACGGCGAGATGACCGAGGTGGGCTGGTACGACCTGGACGACCTGCCGCCCCTGGAACTGTCCGACATGTACCGCCGCATCGGGTACGCGCGCGCCGACGGCGGAGCGCGGTTCGAGGGCGGCCGCTGACAGCGTCCGCCGGCGCGACGGTCAGTCGCCGCGCAGCACCTCGAGCGCGTGGGCGAGGTCTGCCGGGTAGTCCGACGTGAAGGTCACCCAGTCCCCCGTCGTCGGGTGGGCGAACGAGAGCTCGTGAGCGTGCAGCCACTGCCGCGTGAGCCCGAGGCGGGCCGAGAGGGTCGGGTCGCCGCCATAGAGCGGGTCGCCCACGCACGGGTGACGGTGCGCAGCCATGTGCACGCGGATCTGGTGCGTGCGCCCCGTCTCGAGGTGGATCTCCAGCAGCGACGCGCCCGGGAACGCCTCGAGCGTCTCGTAGTGCGTGACCGAGTCCTTGCCGTCCGGGGTGACGGCGAACTTCCACGAGTGCGAGGGGTGACGGCCGATCGGCGCGTCGATGGTCCCGACGAGCGGGTCGGGGTGGCCCTGCACGACGGCGTGGTAGATCTTCTCGACCTCGCGCTCCTTGAACGCACGCTTGAGCGCGACGTACGCGCGCTCGGTCTTCGCGACCACCATGAGTCCGCTCGTGCCGACGTCGAGCCGGTGCACGACGCCCTGGCGCTCCGCTGCACCGGTCGTCGCGATGCGATAACCGGCGGCCGCGAGCGCTCCGAGCACCGTCGGCCCCTCCCACCCCAGAGACGGGTGGGCCGCGACGCCGGAGGGCTTGTCGACCACCACGATGTCGTCGTCGTCGTACGCGATGCCGAGCTCGGGGACCTCGACGGGAACGATGCGAGGCTCCTCCTTCGGCGCCCACGACACGTCGAGCCACGCGCCGCCGCGCAGCTTGTCGGACTTCGCGAGCGTGCGCCCGTCCATCGAGACGCCGCCGGCCTCGGCGACCTCCGCCGCGAAGGTGCGCGAGAAGCCGAGCATCTTCGCCAGCGCGGCATCGACCCGCGTGCCGTCGAGCCCGTCCGGGACGGGAAGGCTGCGCGATTCCACGTCAGTCCTCCGGTGTGACCGACGGAGAATCGGATGCCTCAGCATCCACTTCCTCGATGGCCTGGCGCTTGTCACGCGAGCCGTCGAAGTGCAGGCCCACCAGCACCAGGATCGCGACGCCGATCATCATCGACACGATGAACATGTCGGCGATGTTGTAGATGCCGCCCGGCAGGCCGGGGATGAACCACATCCACGGGGTGTCGATGAAGTCGACCACGTGGCCGATGCCGAAGCCGGGGTCGCGGAACAGCCGGTCGCCGAGGTTGCCCAGCACACCGCCGAGCAGCAGGCCGAGGGCGACGGCCCACAGCCGGGAGCGCACGCGGGTCGCGGCGAGCCACACGATCACGATCGCGACGGCCGACAGCGCGATCGTGAAGATCCACGTGGCGTCGGCGCCGAGGGAGAACGCGGCACCGGAGTTGCGCGTCAGATAGAAGATCAGGAAGTCGCCGATGACGTGCACCGGCTCCTGGTACGGAAGGTTCTCGAGAGCGAAGTGCTTCGCCAACTGGTCGGCGGCCAGCACCGTCAGCGCGAGGATCGCGATGAGGGTGCCGGCCGCCGCCGGACGAAGGGGTGCTCGGCCCGACAAGGGTTAGAGGCCCAGCGACGAGACCGGCTGAGCGCCGGACGTCGTCGCCGTGGTCTCGAGGTCGCGCAGCTTGCCCTCGATGTAGCTGCGCAGCTGAGCGCGGTAGTCGCGCTCGAAGTTGCGGAGCTCGGTGATCTTGCTCTCGAGGCCGGCGCGCTCGCGGTCGAGCTTGGCGAGCTCTTCGCGGCCGCGGGTCTCGGCGTCCGAGACGATGCTCGCGGCCTGCGACTTGGCCTCGGCGATGAGCTGGTCGCGCTGGGCGATTCCCTCGGCGACGTGCTCGTCGTGCAGACGCTGGGCGAGCTCGATGATGCCTGCGCTCGCAGCGGGCGCGGCGCCGGCGACCGGTGCCGCCTCGACGACGGGGGCGGGGGCCGGAGCGGGCTCTGCCGCCTTGGCCGGAGCGGCGGCACCCGACTCGTACGCGGCCAGCTTGGCCTTCAGTTCCTCGTTCTCGGCGAGGGCCTTGCGCCACTCGACGACGATCTCGTCCAGGAAGTCGTCCACCTCGTCCGGGTCGAAGCCCTCCTTGAAGCGGACGTGCTGGAACTGCTTGGTGACGACGTCATCGGGGGACAAAGCCATGGTGATTCCTCTTTCGAGCGTCTGGGCCGATGTCGGTGCGACCGCCGGTCGGCGGCCGTTCGTATCAGCAAAGCATAGCCGCGGGTTCTGAGAGTGTCGAAGGACACGGACTCCCGGAAGACTCCCGGCGACGCGATCCGATCAGCCCGCCAGGGCGCGCGTGATGCTCAGCAGCACGAAGCACAGGAGCATCGTCAGGGCGAACCCGAAGTCGATCGCGATCGCCCCGATCCGCAGCGGCGGGATGAACCGGCGGAACAGCTTGATGGGCGGGTCGGTGACGGTGTAGACGATCTCGGCGGCGACGAGGCCCGCTCCGTGCGGGCGCCATTCGCGGTTGAAGAACGGGATCCAGTCGAGGATCAGCCGCGCGAGCAGAACGAAGACGTACAGGAGCAGCGCGAGGTTGAGGATCGCTGCGATGAGTGAGACGACTGCCACGTAGCCAGATTACGGCTGCGAGAACGGAACCGAGTCCGGATCCGCCTGTGCGACGGCGCCGTCACCCGACACGGCGACGTTCTCGGGCGACAGTAGGAAGACCTTGCTGGTGACCCGCTCGATGCGTCCGTACAGGCCGAGGGACAGGCCGCTCGCGAAGTCGATCAGACGTCGCGCGTCGGCGTCGCTCATCTGCGACAGATTGATGATGACGGGGATGCCGTCACGGAAGTTCTCGGCGATGACCTGGGCGTCGCGGTACTGCTTGGGGTGGACGGTCAGGATCTCGTTGATGGCCGCCGGCGCGGGCTGGCGGACGACGGTGGGGCGATGGATCGGGGTCACGGGGGCTGCCGCCTTCTCTACGACCTTCTCGGAGGTGCGGGCACGCGGCTGCGGTGCCGGCTCTTCGTAGACCTCTTCCTCGTCGGCGAGGCCCAGGTACACCATGGTCTTCTTGAGCGGGTTCGACATCGCATCCTCCGTAGTGCTCATCTGTTCCGAGGTTAACCGCGTTGTGGCCGGGGGCCGGTGATTGCCGACCCGATGCGTAGGTGTGTCGCGCCTGCCGCGATCGCCTCCGCGAAGTCGGCGGTCATCCCCGCCGAGATCCAGTCGGCGTCGGGCACGACGGTGCGCAGCGCGTCCGAGAGCGCCCGCAGCCGGGCGAAAGCCGGGGCCGGCGGCTCGTCGAGCGGAGCGACGGCCATCACGCCCCTCACCCGCAGCGAGGGCAGCTCCGCCGTGTGCTCGGCGAGGGCGACGAGGTCGTAGGGCGCCACGCCGCCACGACCGGGATCGTCGGTGAGGTTGACCTGCAGCAGCACGTCGAGCACGGGTCGTCCGGGCTCGGCGGCGGCGTGCAGCGCGTCGGCGAGCCGCGCGCGGTCGAGCGAGTGCACGACCGCTGCCGCCGCCCTGATGGCGCGCGCCTTGTTGGTCTGCGCCTGGCCGATGAAGTGCCACGTCAGGCCATCGCGGTCGCCGACCTCGACGACCTTGCGGCTGAGCTCCTGCTGCCGGTTCTCGCCCACATCGCGCACGCCGAGACCGTAGAGCTCGTCGACGAGCGAGGCCGGGTGGAACTTCGTCACCACGATGCGGGTGAGCTCGGACGGATCGCGGCCGGCCGCGTGTGCGGCATCCGCGATCCGCCCGTCCACCTCCGCGAGGCGGTCTGCGAGCGACACTTACTTCAGGAAGTCGGGGATGTCGAGGTCGTCGTCGCTGAACGCCGACTCGTACGACGACTCGGTGACGGCGCCCACGCTCACCGGCACCGCCGACTGCTCGACGACGTCACGGTCCTTGGCGGCCTCTTCGGCGGGCGTCACCGGCAGCGCGGGCGTCGACACGACGCGCGCGGCCGTCATCGGCTCGATGCGGGCCTGCGGCTCGCCGCCGTCGAAGCCCGCCGCGATGACCGTGACGCGCACCTCGTCGCCGAGGGTGTCGTCGATGACCGTGCCGAAGATGATGTTCGCCTCGGGGTGCGCCGCCTCTTTGACCAGCTGCGCGGCGTCGTTGATCTCGAAGATGCCGAGGTTCGACCCACCCTGGATCGACAGCAGCACGCCGTGCGCGCCCTCGATCGACGCCTCGAGCAGCGGCGACTCGACGGCGAGCTCGGCGGCCTTGATGGCGCGATCGGCTCCCCGTGCCGAGCCGATGCCCATGAGGGCCGACCCCGCTCCCTGCATGACCGACTTGACGTCGGCGAAGTCGAGGTTGATGAGACCCGGCGTCGTGATGAGGTCGGTGATGCCCTGGACACCGGCGAGGAGCACCTGGTCGGCGGTCGCGAACGCCTCGATCATCGAGATGCCGCGGTCGCTGATCTCCAGCAGACGGTCGTTCGGCACCACGATGAGGGTGTCGACTTCTTCCTTGAGACGGGCGACGCCGGACTCCGCCTGCTGCTGGCGACGGCGCCCCTCGAAAGAGAAGGGCTTCGTCACGACACCGATCGTGAGTGCTCCTATCGACTTCGCGATCTTGGCGACCACGGGCGCGCCGCCCGTGCCGGTTCCGCCGCCCTCGCCCGCCGTGACGAAGACCATGTCGGCGCCGCGCAGCGCCTCTTCGATCTCTTCGGCGTGGTCCTCTGCCGCCCGGCGGCCGACCTCGGGGTCGGCGCCGGCGCCGAGTCCGCGGGTGAGCTCACGCCCGACGTCGAGCTTGACGTCGGCGTCGCTCATGAGCAGCGCCTGGGCATCGGTGTTGATGGCGATGAACTCGACGCCGCGCAGCCCGAGCTCGATCATGCGGTTGACCGCGTTGACGCCGCCGCCGCCGACGCCGACGACCTTGATCACGGCGAGGTAGTTCTGGTTCTGGCTCATGCCGGCCCCCTGGCTTGTAAACCTTCAACCTCTAGTAGAGGTATAAAGAATTGCCCGGTATGCAATTCCGCTGTGTCGAAAGTAAGCGGACGCCGCGCCGCAGCCTGGAACGAGTCGGCGTGTCGCGCCAACCTGTGACGGAATTGCTCCGGCACCGGACTCAGCGGACGACGACGGCCTCCGCCGACGACACGTCGTATGAGAACACGTCGGCGGGCGGGCGCGAGGCCATGATCTTCTGCAAGAGGAGCGCTTTGTCGGCCGAGCGCTCGGCATTCCCCCACACGACCTCGGTGTTGGTGCCGCCGAGCGTGAGGGTGACGTCGTCGGGAGTGGATGCCGCCACCGCCGTGACCTGTGCACGGATGTCGTCGGGAAGCGAGCGCATCACCTGGCCGGCGGACGCGAACGCGTCGGAGTCGACGCCGCCGCGCATCGTGAGAACGGGCGTGCCCGGGCTGGGGGTCGCGGTGGTCGACAGCGCGACCCCTGCCGCGTCGACGAGGGTGTAGCCGGCACGCGTCTCGATCAGACCGACCGGGGTGCGCTCGACGATGCGGACCACGAGCTCGTGCGGCGGCCGCGCCTCCAGCGCGTACGTCTCGACGAGCGGGAAGGCGACGAGCGCCTTCTTGACGGCGCTCTCGTCGACCAGCGGCAGCGGCGTGCCGAGCTGGGACGACAGGGCGTCGGCGACCTCGGTCGCGTTCAGCGCCTGCGCGCCGACGATCGAGATCTTCTCGACCCCGAACAGCGGACTGTACGCGGCGCCGACCGTGCCCAGCGCGAGCAGCACGACGGCCGCCGCCGACCCGAGCCACATCGTCCGCCGGCGTCGCTGGCGGACGGTGAAGCGGCGGACCTCGGCGCGCAGCGCCTTGCGTCGCGCGCGGGCGGCCTTCCAGACCTCGCGGAACCCGACCTCGGGTTCGGCGGCGTCGTCCGCACCTTCGGCATCGCCGGCCGGCGCGGGTTCGGCCTCGGCGCGCGCATCTGCCGACAGCGGGATGACAGGTGCCGTGGGCTGCTCGTCCGCCGGGACGCCGGCATCCACGTCGTCGACATCGTCGACATCCGCACGCGCCGCCGGCACGTCCGCCCGCGCCGCGCCGCGCGGGGCGAGGGGCGACTGCGGGAGCGGCGACGGGCGGCGCATGCGGGCCTACTCCCCCGCTTCTGCGACGTCGGCGCGGCCGAGCGCCTCGAGCACCTGCGGGATGATGAGGTACACGTTGCCGCAGCCGAGCGTGATGACGTAGTCGCCGTCGCGCGCGACCGACGCGGTGTAGTCGGCGGCCTCCTGCCAGTCCGGCACGAAGTGCACGTGCGACGGATCGGCGAACGCGCCGCTGACCAGCTCGCCGGTGACGCCGGGGACCGGATCCTCGCGCGCGCCGTACACGTCGAGCATGACGGTGTGGTCGGCATAGCGCTCGAGCACCTCGGCGAACTCGCGGTACATCTCCTGCGTGCGCGAGTACGTGTGCGGCTGCTGGATCGCGATGATGCGTCCGTCACCGACCACGGTGCGCGCGGCAGCCAGGGCGGCGGCGACCTCGGTCGGGTGGTGGGCATAGTCGTCGAAGACGCTGACGCCGCGCTCGACGCCGTGCAGCTCGAAGCGGCGGATCGTGCCGGCGAAGCCCTCGACAGCACGGACGGCGGGCTCGAGCTCGTGCCCGAGCGTCAGCAGCACCGCGACGGCGCCCGCGGCGTTGATCGCGTTGTGTGCGCCCGGGATCGGCAGCTGCGCGTCGACCGTCGTGCCGTCGTGCGTGATGCGGAACGAGACGGGACCGTCGGTGACGACGTCGCTCACCCGCACAGCGGCATCGGCGGCCTCGCCGAAAGTCACCACCCGAGGATGGGTCAGCTGCGCGGCCACCCGCTGGGCGCCGGCATCGTCGGACGAGATGACGACGGCCTCGCGCGCCTCGTTCGCGAAACGTGCGAACGCCTCGTAGAACGCGTCGCGCGTCCCCCAGTGGTCGAGGTGGTCGGGGTCGACGTTGGTGATGAGGGCGATCGACGTGTCGTACAGCAGGAAGGTGCCGTCGGATTCGTCGGCCTCGATGACGAACACGTCGTCGGAGCCGGTGCCGCTCGACACGCCGAGCTGCGCGATGACGCCGCCGTTCACGAACGTCGGGTCGACGCCGAGGTCGCGCAGCGCCGTGACGAGCATGCCCGTCGATGTCGTCTTGCCGTGCGCGCCGGCGACCGACACGAGCCGGCGTCCGCCGATGAGCCAGTACAGAGCCTGCGAGCGGTGGATGACGTGCAGCCCGCGCTGCTTCGCCAGCACGAACTCGGGGTTCTCGGGCCAGATGGCGCCGGTGTGCACGACGGTGTCGACGTCGTCGGCGAGGTTCGCGGCGTCGTGGCCGACATGCACGGTCGCGCCGAGCTCGGCGAGCTCGCGCAGCGCCTTGCTGTCGGCGCGGTCGGAGCCCGACACGCGGATGCCGCGCTCCAGGAACATGCGGGCGAGCCCCGACATGCCGGATCCGCCGATTCCGATGAAGTGGGCGGCGGTGATGTCGTCGGGAATGGGAAGACTGAGATCGGGTCTGATCATGACCCGTCAATCCTAAGTTGGCGAGGGGATGCCGCCGCCCCGGCGCGCCCGGCGCAACGGGCTGCAGCATTCATTATGTGTTGACACATTGATACAGAACCTTGTACACCCGAGGTGTGGAGAAGAAGATCGTCATCGACCCGTCGTCGCCGGTCCCCCCGTTCGAACAGCTGCGAGCCGGTCTGGTCGACGCCGTGTCCTCGGGCGAGCTCGCCGCGGGCGAGCGACTGCCGACGGTGCGGCATCTGGCCGAGGACCTCGGCATCGCTCCGGGCACCGTCGCCCGCGCCTACCGCGAGCTGGAGGCATCCGGCATCATCGAGACCCGCGGTCGCAACGGCACGTTCGTCGCCTTCGACGCCGACCCCGCGCGACAGCAGCTGCAGCGCGCGGCGGCGGCCTTCGCCGCGCAGGTGCGCGAGCTGCGCCTCGACACCGACGAGGCGCTGGCCGTGGTGGCGGCGGCGCTGCGGTCCGGTCCGGCAGCCGCCGGCGCGGGGGCCTGACAGCGGGCGACCTCTCGCGAGATCAGGAGACAAGGGGTGTCAGCCCCGCAGCGCCTCGTCGATCAGCGCGATCACGTTGGCGGTGCCGTCCTTGATGCCGATGGATGCCGCGGCCTTCGCCATCGCGGAGCGCCGGGGCTCGTCGGCCAGGAGCGGGACGACCTCGGCGCGCACGATGTCGCCCGTGAATCCGGCATCCGGGATCAGCACCGCGGCTCCGGCGCGCACGGCGGACGACGCGTTCAGCGCCTGCTCGCCGTTGCCCACGGCGTACGGCACGTAGATCGTGGGGATGCCGAGGGCGCTGATCTCGCTGACCGTCGCGGCACCCGCGCGCGAGACGACGAGGTCGGCCAGCGCGAACGCGAGATCCATGCGGTCGAGGTAGCGCACCATGGCGTACCCGGGCACGCCGGGATCGGGCAGCTCGGACCGCTCACCGGTCGCGTGCAGCAGCTGCCAGCCGGCGTCGAGCACGTCGCGCCACGCGCCGCCGTGGCCTTCGCCGAACGCCTCGTTGAGGCGCTGCGCGCCGAGCGATCCGCCGAAGACCAGCAGGACCGGCTTCGAGGCGTCCAGGCCGAAGTACTCGGCCGCCTCAGCGCGCAGGGCGCCGCGGTCGAGCGTGACGATCTCGTCGCGCAGCGGCATCCCCACCACGCGCGCGCGCCTGAGCGGAGTGCCCTCGAACGCCACGCCGACGCGTGCCGCCCTGCGGGCGCCCAGCACGTTGGCGAGCCCGGGCCGTGCATTGGCCTCGTGCACGACGAACGGCACGCGCTCGCGGCGCGCGGCGACGTAGGCCGGTGCCGAGGCGTATCCGCCGAAGCCCACGACGACGTCGACCCCGCGCTCGGCGATGTGCGCCCGCACCTGTCCGATCGCACGCCGGAAGCGTGCCGGAAAGGCGGCGGCCGCGCCGTTCGGACGGCGCGGGAACGGCACCTTGTCGACGATCAGCAGCTCGTAGCCCCGCTCGGGCACGAGCCGCGCCTCGAGGCCCTCGCGCGTGCCGAGCACCAGCACTTCGGCCTGCGGGTCGCGCGCGCGAAGCCCGTCGGCCACGGCCAGCAGCGGGTTGACGTGTCCGGCGGTGCCGCCGCCGGCGAGAAGATACGTCGTCACTCCGCGAGCCTACCCGGCGGGGCGCACCCTCCCCCGCGGTGTCCGCCTCAGCGGACCGCGCGCAGCTTGGCGCGCTCGCGAGCGGCGCGCGCCTCGGCGATGGCCGCTTCGCGGCGGGCGACGGATGCCGGCAGCGATCGCGCGAACGCGAGCAGCACGCCGCAGGCGACCAGGACCGACAGCAGCGATGTGCCGCCCTGCGACATGAACGGCAGCGGAACGCCCATCACGGGGAACACGCGCAGCACGACGCCGATGTTGATGAGCGCCTGGCCGATGATCCACACCGTGATGCCGCCGGCGGCGATCCGCACGAACGAATCGTCGGTCTTGCGGATCACGTGGAACGCGCCCACCGCGAACAGGGCGAACAGGGCCAGGACGACGGCGCAGCCGATGAGGCCGAGCTCTTCGCCGATGATCGCGAAGATGTAGTCGTTGGCGGCCGCGGGCAGCCAGTCGTACTTCTCACGCGAGTTGCCGAGCCCGAGGCCGAAGACGCCGCCGCTCGCGAGCCCCCAGATGCCATGCAGCGGCTGGTAGCAGTCGTTGTAGTAGTCGTCGAGGCAGTTCGGGTTGAGGAAGCTGAAGAACCGGCGCATGCGGTCGGCACTGGTGAGGAAGTAGAAGGCGATGAACGCCAGGGCGCCGATCGTGGGCAGCAGGAACACCCGCAGCTTCACGCCCGAGAAGAACAGCGCGCCCAGCACGATGAGCGCGAGGATCATCGCCGTGCCGAGGTCGTGACCGGCGATGACCGTGCCGATCGCGAGGGCGGCGACAGGCACGAGCGGGATGTAGACGTGCCGCCAGTCGGCCAGCAGCGTCCGCTTTCGGAACAGCACGAAGGCCACCCAGATCGCGAGTCCCAGCTTCAGGAACTCGGACGGCTGCGCCTGCACGCCGCCGATGTTGATCCAGTTGCGGTTGCCGTCCATCTCGATGCCGAGGGTCGGCACGAACACGAGCAGCTGGAACGCGATGCCGAAGATCAGCGCAGGCCAGGCCATGCGCTTGTAGAACGCGACCGGCAGGCGGCTCGCGATGAACATCAGCGGGATGCTGATCGCCGCGAACATCACCTGCTTCAGCACCATCTCCCACGGCGCCTCACCCTTCGCGGTGGCTGTGGCGGAGGTCGCCGACAGCACCATGACCAGCCCGAACGCGGTGAGCAGCAGCGCGGTCGACGCGATGAGCAGGAACTCGCTCGGCACCGGTGCGAACACGCGGCCGAGCGACACGCGGGCCGCGAGCCCGCGGCGGACGGGCTTGTCGCCCGCCGGCTCGGGCGCCGCCGGAGCGGCCGCCTTCGCAGCCGCAGCGGACTCAGGCGCCGGCGTCGTCCGGCGCGGCGGGGTCGGCCTGGTCGCCCGGGTCCGTGGCGGCTCTGTCGTCGTCACCGGGAACCTCCGTTCCGATCCGTTCCCTCACCGCCGCCGCGAATCGGCGGCCGCGGTCCGCATACGATGCGAACTGGTCGAAGGATGCCGCAGCGGGAGCGAGCAGAACCACGTCCCCGTCACGCGCCACCCCTGCCGCCAGTTCGACGACACGCGCCATGACTCCTTCAGTCTCGACGGCGTCCACCTCGAACACGGGCACCGCCGGCGCGTGTCGCTCGAACGCGGCGACCACGGCTGTCCGGTCGGATCCGATCACGATGGCGGCCTTGGCTGCGGCACCGCGGCCGGCCACGAGCTCCGAGATGTCGACGCCCTTCAGCAGTCCGCCGACGACCCAGACCGCTCCCGGGTAGGCCGCGAGCGACGACGCGGCGGCGTGCGGGTTGGTGGCCTTGGAGTCGTCCACCCACGTGACCCCCTCGTGCCGCGCCACGATCTCGATGCGGTGCGGGTCGAGGCGGAAGCCGCGCAGGGCTTCGCGGATCGCGGCGGGCGGCACGTCGAGCGATCGTGCAAGCGCGGCCGCGGCCAGGATGTTGGCGACGATGTGCGGAGCGGCGAGTCCGAGCGCGGCGAGCTCTTCGACCGTCGACAGCTCGAGCGCCGAAGTCCGGCGATCGTCGAGGAAGGCGCGGTCGACCAGGATCCCCTCGACGACGCCGAGGTCGCTCGGGCCGGGGATCCCGAGATCGAAGCCGATGGCGCGGGCGCCCTCGACGACCTCGGCGTCTTCGACCATGGTCCGGGTTGCGGCATCCGCCTTGTTGTATACGCACGCGACGCGCGTGTTGTCGTACACGTGCGCCTTCGCGTCGCGGTACGCCTCGAACGAGCCGTGCCATTCCAGGTGGTCGTCGGCGAGGTTGAGGCACACGGCGGCGTGCGGCGACACCGGCTCGGGCGAATCCTGCAGGCCGAGGTACCAGAGCTGGTGGCTCGACAGCTCCACGACCAGCGCGTCGAAGCCGGAAGGGTCGCGCACCGCGTCGAGGACCGGCGTGCCGATGTTGCCCACCGGCGCCGCCCGCAGCCCGCCCGCCCCGAGCATCGTCGCCGTCAGCCGCGTGGTCGTGGTCTTGCCGTTGGTGCCGGTGATGAGGATCCACTCGGCAGGCGTGCCGTCGGCGCGCACGACCTTGTCGCGCACCCGCCAGGCGAGCTCGACGTCTCCCCACAGTGCGATGTCGTTCTCACGCACCCAGGAGATGAGTGGATGCTGCGGCGCGAACCCGGGCGAGGCCACGACGACCTCGGGGTCGAACCCGACGAGCTCGGCGGGCGCCGTCGTGAGCGGCCCGGTCCACAGCCGCGCGCCGATGACGGGCAGCAGACGCGCGTACTCCTCGTCGGCCTTCTCGGTGAGGACGAGCACGTCGGCGCCGAGCTCGGCCAGCGTGTCGGCGACCGAGAAGCCGGTGACCGAGAGACCGAGCACCGCGACGCGCAGGCCCTTCCAGTCGGCGTGCCAGCTGGTGAGCGCGCGCAGGCGTTCCGAGGTCATGTGCGAGAGAGCCATTCGACGTAGAAGAATCCGATGCCCGAGACGGCCAGGAGGCCCGCGATGATCCACATGCGCACGACGATGGTGACCTCGGACCACCCGCGCATCTCGAGGTGATGGTGGAACGGGCTCATCAGGAACAGCCGCTTGCCGCGCGTGATCTTGAAGTAGAGCCGCTGCAGGATCACCGAGCCCGGGCCGATGATGAAGACGCCGGCGACCAGCACCGCGAGCAGCTCGGTGCGGGTGAGGATCGCCATCGCGGCGATGACGCCGCCGATCGCCATCGAGCCCACGTCGCCCATGAAGACCTTGGCCTTGGGGGCGTTCCACCACAGGAATCCGACCAGGGCGCCGACGAACGACGCGGAGATGATCGCGAGGTCGAACGGGTCGCGCGTCGGGTAGCACGCCATCTGCGCGCCGGACGACAGCTCGCCGCCGCCCCAGCAGGCCTGGTTGAACTGCCAGAAGGCGATGAGGCTGTAGGCACCGGTGACGAAGATGCCCGAACCGGCCGCGAGGCCGTCCAGTCCGTCGGTGACGTTGGTGCTGTTCGAGAACGCGACGCCGATGAACGACACCCACGCGAGGTAGAGCAGCCAGCCGACCACGAGGCCGACCGCCATGAACGACAGTGCCTGCACGTCACGGAAGACCGAGATGTACGGCGATGCGGGCGTCTGGCCGTAGTCGTTCGGGAAGTTGAGGGCCACGATGCCGAAGGGCACGGTGACGATGACCTGTCCGACGACCTTGCGCCACCCGCTGAGCCCGCCGAAGCGCTGCTGACGCACCTTCATGAAGTCGTCGATGAAGCCGACCACTCCGAGTCCGACCATCATCCAGATCACCAGCAGGCCGGAGATGGTGGGCGGGTTGTTGCCGGTGTAGGCGCCCACGAGGTAGCCGACGATCGTGCCGACGATGAAGATCGTGCCGCCCATGGTGGGCGTGCCGCGCTTGGTCTGGTGGTTGGGGTTGCGGATGTCTTCGGGCGTGCGGATGACCTGCGCCCACCCCCACTTGCGGAAGAGCCGCAGGAACACGGGGGTGAGGAACAGCGTGAAGGCCAGCGAGATCGCTGCCGCAGTCAGGAGGGATCTCACGAGAACGATTCTCCCAGACGATCGCCCAGGAACCGGAGCCCGGCCGAGTTCGAGGACTTCACGAGCACGCGGTCGCCGTCGCGCAGCTCGCCCTGCAGGTAGGCGAACGCCTCGTCGGCGGTCGAGAAGAAGACGGCCTCGTTGTCCCACGAGCCCTGCGCGACGGCCTCGAGGTACATCCGGCGTGCGCCGTCGCCCACGACGACGATGCGCTGGATCCCCAGGCGCACCGCGAGCAGGCCGACGCGATCGTGCTCCTCTTCGGTGTACTCGCCGAGCTCGCTCATGGCGCCCAGCACCGCGACGGTGCGCTCGTCGGGTCCGGTGATCTGCGCCAGCGTGCGCAGCGCGGCCGCCATCGAGTCGGGGCTGGCGTTGTAGGCGTCGTTGATGATGCGCACGCGGTCCGAGCCCAGCGGCTGCATGCGCCAGCGCTCGGCGATCTCGACCGTCTCCAGGCGCGCGACGGCATCGGCGAGGCTCACGCCGAGCGTCGTGGCTGCGGCGATCGCGGCCAGGGCGTTCATGACGTGGTGCTCGCCGAGCACGCGCAGCCGCAGCGGCAGCGACTCGCCGTCTGCGGTGACGGTGAAGGACGTTCCGGATGCCGTGACGACGACGTCGTCGGCCCGCACCTGCGCCTCGGTGCCGCGGCCGAACCAGCGCACGCTCGCGCCGTGCTCGGCGGCGATGGGCGCCATGGCGGCCACGCGGGCGTCGTCGGCGTTGAGGACGGCGACTCCCCCGGCGCGCAGCGACTTCACGAGCTCGGACTTGGCGTGGAAGGTGCCTTCGATCCCGCCGAAGCCGCCCGCGTGCGCCATGCCGACCATGAGCACGACGGCGACGTCGGGGTCGACGAGCCCGGCGAGGCGGGCGATGGCACCGGGTCCGCTGGCACCGAACTCGCTCACGAGGAACCGTGTGGACTCGGTGACGCGCAGCATCGTGAGCGGCGCTCCGACCTCGTTGTTGAACGACGCCTTGGGCGCGACGGTCTCGCCTTCGCCTTCGAGGATGCGGGCGAGCAGGTTCTTCGTCGTCGTCTTGCCGTTCGAGCCGGTGATCCCGACCACACGCAGGTCTCCGGCATCCCTCACTCTCTTCACCACGACGCGCGCGAGGTCGGCCAACGCCGCCACCGCGTCCGCCACGACGATCTGGGTGACCGCGGTCTCGACGGTGTGCTCGACGATGGCGACGACCGCGCCGGCGGCGACGGCGGCGTCGACGAACAGGTGCCCGTCGGTGGATTCGCCGGGCTTGGCGACGAAGATGCCGCCGGGGGCCATGAGGCGCGAGTCGGTGTCGACGGCGCCCGACACGACGGTGTCGAGCGTGTCGTCGCCGGCGAGCACCGCCTCGCCCGAGACGGCATGCGCAAGCTGTGCGATGGTGAACGCGATCATGTGGGAGGTACTCCGACCCTAAGCAGCGATCCGGTACTGGGGAGGTGCTACCCGAACTTGGGCAGCAGCACCGGCGACGTCGTGGAAGGCATGACGCGGTACGTCTTCAGGACCTGGGTCATGGCCTTCTGGAACGCGGTCGCGTTGGCCGCTGACGATGTTACCTTCGTCGGCTCGTCCAGAGTGACGACGACCACGTACTCGGGGTCGTCGGCCGGGGCGAAGCCCACCATGGTCGTGTAATAGACGCCCTGCTTGTAGCCGCCGGTGACTTCGTCGTGCTTCTCACCGGTACCGGTCTTGCCGCCGATGCGGTAGCCCGGGATGGCTACGGCCTTGGCGTAGTTGGCCTGCAGGAAGACGTTCTCGAGCATCTCGCGCATCTGCGCGGACGTGCTCTCGCTGATGACGCGCTTCGGCTCGGCGACCTCCGGCTTCACGACGGTGCCGTCGGGCTTCGTGCACGACTCGATGATCTGCAGCGGCATCTCGACGCCCCCGCCCACGATCGCGCCGTACGCCCTGGCGAGCTCGGGCATGGTGGTCATGACGCCCTGTCCGAACGAGGTGTTGAGGGTCGTCTGCGTGCCCCACTCGTCGGCGGGATAGACGAGGCCCGGAGCCTCTTCGGGGTAGCCGGAGTCGGTGCCCTCGCCGATCCCGAACTTCTTGAAGTAGTCGTACCGCGTCTGCTTGTCGATCTTCTCGCTGAACTTCGAGATGCCGGCGTTCGACGAGTCGATCAGCACGCCCGCGAGTGTGTACGTGTACGCGGGGTGCTTGAACGCGTCGCGCACGCGGGCGCCGTCGGCGAAGAACTCCTCGCTCGAGGCGACCACGGTCGAGGTGGGCGACTGCCCGCCGGCGTCGATGAGCGTCGCCGCCGTGAGCGCCTTGAACGTCGAGCCCGGCTCGAACGCATACCGGAAGATCTGGCTCGCGCGGTTGTCGGGGTCGGGCGTGCCGTCGACGTTGTTGGGATCGACGGTCGGATACTCGGCCGCTGCGCGCACCTTCCCGGTCTTCACCTCGTAGACGAGGATCGACCCGTGCTGGGCGACCATGTTCTGCGTCTGCTCGGCGATGAGCTGCTGCAGATACCACTGCAGGTCGCGGTTGATGGTGAGCTGCAGTGTGCCGCCGTCGGTCGGCGGGTCGTCCTTCTCAGTGCCAGGGATGACGACGCCGTCATTGCCCTTGTCGTACGTGCGCTCGCCGTTCGTCGCCGCGAGGCACGCGTTCTGCGACTTCTCCAGGCCTTCGAGCGCCTCGCCGTCGGTGCCCATGAACCCGAGCAGGTTGCCCGCGACGGCGCCGTCGGGGTAGGCGCGCGCCGGATGCGGGGCGCAGAAGATGTACGGCGTCTTCAGGTCGGCGAGTGCCCGGTACTGCTCCGTCGAGACCCCGTTCTTGAGTTTGGCGTACTGAGTCGCCTCGTTGCCCGCCAGTGCGTCGCCGACGATCGCGCGCACGTCCTCGGGCGTCTCGCCGAGGATCTCGGCGACGTCGTTCGACACGTCGGCCCACAGGCGCGACTTCGACTTCTTCTCGAGCACCTCGGCGTCGACCTGCGTGATCAGCAGCGGATTGACCTGGCAGTCGTAGCGGAGGATGCTGCCGGCCAGCGTCTGCCCGCTCTCATCGACGATCGAGCCACGCGTGCCGTACAGCTTCTGCGATCCCGCGAAGGCGAACTTCGAGTCCTGGATGTGCTCGTCCGCGTTGACGACCTGGATGTCGACGAGCCGCACCACGAAACCGGCGAGGACCGCGAGAACGACGGCGAGGGCCACGACGGTGCGGCGGCGGGGACTTCTCGTGCTTCGGGTGGTCATCGTGATTCAGTGTGTGCTCGGGGTGGGCAGTCCGTCGGTGATCGGCGGCGGAGTGTTGCCGACCCCGCCGTCCACCGGATCCGCCACCTCGACGGGCAGCCCGCCGATCGTCGCGTCCGGGACGGTCACCAGGGGGGTGTCGCTGATCAGCGCGTTCGCGACCGATCCGCGGCCGATCGCGTCCACCGACGACGAGCCCATCGCGACCTCGGACGGCCCGAGGATCGCGCCGTCGCTGAGTCGCAGATAGCTCGGCGCCTCGTTGATCACCATCCCCAGGGCGGCCGCGTTCGCGGCGAGGTACTGGGGTGAACTGAGCCCGGCGACGTCGTCGTACAGGATCTGCTTCTGGTACGTGAGGTCGCGCTGCTCCTTCGCCAGGCTCGACAGCTCGTAGGTGCCCTGCGTCGTCATGAGCGACAGCGACATCTGGGCCGCCGCGATGAGGAACGCGCCCGCGACCGCGACGATGCCGTAGAGGAGCTTCGGCCGGCGTCGGCGGGCCGGCGCCTCGACGATCCGCAGTCGGCGGCGGGGCGCCTCCGACCGATCCGGCGCGGCGCTGCGCCGGGGCAGCCCCGGCGCGCTCAGCGCGGTGGTGCTCATGCGGCACCTCCTCCTTCGTGCTCGGGCCTCAGTCGCTCGGCGGCACGCAGCCGAACGGGCGTCGCGCGCGGATTGGCCGCGCGCTCCTCTTCGGTGGCGAGCTCGGCTCCCTTGACGAGCAGTCGGAACCTGGGCGCGTGTTCGGGCAGTTCGACCGGCAGGCCGGCCGGAGCCGTCGAGGCCGAGGCCTCGGCGAACGCGCGCTTGACGAGGCGGTCCTCCAGCGACTGGTACGACAGCACGACGATGCGGCCGCCGACCGGCAGGATGCCGAGCGCCGAGGGGACGGCGCGGTCGAGCACCGACAGCTCACGGTTGACCTCGATGCGCAGCGCCTGGAACACGCGCTTGGCGGGGTGGCCGGTGCGCTGCACGGCCGCCGGCGTGGCGGCCTGCAGGATCTCGACGAGCCGGCCTGAGCGCTCGATGGGCGCCTCGGCCCGCGCGGCGATGATCGCCCGGGCGTAGCGGCCGGCGAGCTTCTCTTCGCCGTAGCGCTCGAAGATGCGGCGCAGATCGCCTTCGCCGTAGCTCGCGAGGATGTCGGCGGCGGTCGTTCCCGCCGACTGGTCCATCCGCATGTCCAGGGGCGCGTCCTGCGCGTAGGCGAAGCCGCGGTCTGCCAGGTCGAGCTGCAGCGACGAGACGCCGAGGTCGAAGAGGATGCCGTCGGCGTGCCCGAAACCGGCCGACGTGACGGCATCCGCGATCCCGTCGTAGACGGTGTGGACCAGCGTGACGCGATCTGCGAACGGTGCCAGGCGCTCGCCCGCGATGCGCAGTGCGTCGGTGTCGCGGTCGAGTCCGACCAGGTGCAGGCCCGGGAACCGCTCGAGGAACGCCTCGGAGTGGCCGCCCATGCCGAGCGTCGCGTCGACGAAGACGGCCCCGTCGCGCTGCAGCGCGGGAGCGAGCAGCTCGATGCAGCGCTCGAGCATGACCGGAGTGTGGATGTCGCGAAGGTCCATGATGATGTGCCGGGGCCTCGGCTGCTCCTCCTCCCCCGGTCCTGATCCCCATCCGCTCTGACCTGGCACCGGGGAAGTGTGCCAGGGCGTGAGCGGCTGGGAGTCGGGGCCTGGGGTGTCAGAACAGTCCCGGGATCACCTCCTGCTCCAGCTCGGCGTAGCTCTCTTCGTTGGCCTCTGCGTAGGAGTTCCACGCGTCGGCGTTCCAGATCTCGGCGTGGGCGCCCACGCCGGTGACGACGAGTTCGCGTTCCAGGCCGGCGTAGGCGCGCAGCGGAGGGGGGATGGTGATGCGGTTCTGACTGTCGGGCTTCTCGGCGCTCGCGCCCGAGAGGAACATGCGCAGGAAGTCCCGCGCCTGCTTGTTGGCGAGCGGCGCTTCACGGATGCGCTCGTGCACCCGCTCGAACTCCGCCTCGCTGAACACGTACAGGCAGCGATCCTGCCCGCGCGTCACGACGACACCCCCACCGAGATCGTCGCGGAACTTCGCCGGGAGGATGACGCGACCTTTGTCATCGAGCTTGGGTGTGTGCGTGCCCAACAGCATCGGTACATCACACCCCCTTCGTCCGGCCCCCCGGGTTGCACGCCACTTTACTCCACTCTCCTCCACTTCACCATCGATTCGATGCTGAGCGCTCCCTGTGAGCTCCCTGAGGGGGTCGCGCGGGCAACAAAAAAGCACCGACCCGAAGGTCGGTGCTTCTGTGCCGTTTCAGGCGGCGGTGCTGGTCAAAGGGCGGGGACGCTCAGCGCTCCTCCTGCCGCTTGTCCCAGCGGTCGTTCATGCGATCCATGAACGAAGAACTGTTGTTGGTCTGCGGTCTCGACGGCCGCTCGGGCTCGACGCGGGCCTTGCCGGCGCCGCGTCCGGGGGTGATGGCGAGGATGACCCCGCCGAGCATCACGACGAAGCCGATGACCCCGACGGCGATGACCTGAAGCGAAACGCCCATGATCAGGCCGCCGATGCCCAGCAGCACGAGGATGGTGCCGTAGACGATGTTGCGATAGCTCAGGGTGCGCCCGCCTTGCGGCGCGCTCACGACGTCCGCGTCGTTGCGCATGAGATGGCGTTCCATCTCGTCCAGCAGGCGCTGCTCCTGTTCGGAGAGTGGCATGCATCCCCCTCTGTACTTCCGGTGGCTCGATTGTACGCGTGCCGTTCGTCACTAGGCTAGGCCCGTGTTCGCCGCCGCAGATCCGATCGAAGCCATTTCTCAGCGAGTCGACACATTCGTCACAGCGCAGCGGACCGGCGCGGCCGACGCCGGCGCCGACGCGGCGGTGTTCCTGGATGCCGCAGCCGACGCCGCGACCGGCGGCAAGCGCCTTCGCGGGCGCTTCTGCGTGGCCGGGTGGAGGGCTGTGGAGGAGTTCTCGTCGCCGTCCGCGCAGCTGCCCGCGCCGGTGATCGCCGCAGCGGCCGCACTCGAGGTGTTCCACGCGGCCGCTCTCGTGCACGACGACCTCATCGACAACTCCGACACCCGCCGGGGGCGCCCCGCCACCCACCGCGCACTGCAGGCACGGCACCTCGGCGCGGGCTGGCACGGCGACGCGGATGCGTTCGGCCGGTCCGGCGCGATCCTCGTCGGCGACCTGCTCGTGGCGTGGAGCGACGATCTGCTCGAAGAGGGCTTGCGTGCGGCATCCCCCGACCGCGCCGCAGCGGCGCGCAGACAGTACGCGGACATGCGCCGCGAGGTGACGATCGGCCAGTTCCTCGATGTGGCAGAGGAGTCGGCGTTCGTCACCGAGCCCGACGACCGGCACGCCGAGCGCGCGCTGCGCGTCGCCTCGTACAAGTCGGCGCGCTACAGCGTGCAGCAGCCGCTCGCGATCGGCGCGGCGCTGGCGGGAGCGGATTCCTCGCAGGCGGCCGCGCTGGCGGGCTTCGGGCATCCGCTGGGCATGGCGTTCCAGCTGCGCGACGACGTGCTGGGCGTCTTCGGCGACGAGCGCGCCACCGGAAAGCCGTCGGGCGACGATCTGCGCGAGGGCAAGCGGACGGTGCTGATCGCCTATACGCGCGAGGCGCTGGATCCCGGGGCGCGCCGCAGGCTCGACGAGCTCGTGGGCGATCCCGGGCTCGATGCCGGCCAGATCGCAGCACTGCAGCAGACGATCACGGACTCCGGGGCGCTGGAGCGCGTCGAGCGACTCATCGCGGACTACGCGGCCGAGGCGGATCAGGCGCTGTCGGGTGCGCGCCTGGGCGAGTCCGCCGTCGGCGAGCTGCGCGAGCTGGCGCACGCCGCGACCGTCCGCACCACCTGACTCCTGGCCCCTGAGCCCGCTGCGGTCCCTGAGCTCGTCGTAGCGTCAGGCGAGGGCGCGTGCGACCCGGCGGACCTCGCTCTTGCGGCCGGCCAGCAGCGCCGCGACGGGCGCGACGCCGATCGTGTCTTCGGGGGCGAGCAGCCAGTCGATGGCCTCGTCGTCCGAGAATCCTGCGTCGTGCAGCACGAAGATCGTGCCGCGCAGCGACGACAGGGGCGCACCGTCGACGATGAACACCGAAGGCACCTTGAGCACACCGTCGCGGCGCGAGCCGACGAGGTGGAACTCGTCGAGCAGCCGGCGCACGCGGCCGAGCGGTTCGCCCAGCACCTCCACGAGTTCGGGAAGGGTGAGCCAGTCGGTCTCGTAGGGCGAAACAGCGTCAGAGGTCACGGAAGCCACTATCTCAGATGAAGCCGGTGCGGCCCTCATTCCCCTTGCGTCACAGCAGTCACATCACCCCCTCGACACGACAGGCGTTGACACCTTTCATCATCCGTGACACCGTTTTCGGAGTCGACTGAGGGGGGAAACTCGTGCGACAGACCAGCAGCACCCGCATTCCGAGCGGGTCCCGTGCGATCTTCGCCGGCGTGCCCGTGGCCGTCGCCGGATCGATCGCTCTCACGCTCTCCGCTGTTCCCGCGCATGCCGGAACCGTGGATGCCTCGGCCCCGGCGGGGCCCGCCGCATTGCCGCGCAGCATCCATCCGGTCGCCGCCGTGCCCGCCGCAGCGCCCCGCGCTGCCGCCGCTCCCGTGGCGGCGGTCCCCACGGTGGCTGTCGCCGCCGCCTCGCCCACGACGTACACCGTGGTCCGTGGCGACACGGTCAGCCGCATCGCCGCCAGCCACGGACTGCGCACCGGCGATGTGCTGGCACTGAACGGTCTGGGGTGGTCGTCGATCATCTACCCGGGACAGACGCTGAAGCTGTCGGCAGGCGCCGTGGCCGCCGCGCCCGCGGCCCCTGCCGCCCCCGCTGCGCCGACGACGACCGCGGGCACGTACACGATCGTCGCCGGCGACACGATCAGCGCGATCGCCCGCCGCCACGGCGTCACGACGAACGCGGTCCTCGCGGCGAACGGACTGGGGTGGTCGTCGATCATCTACCCGGGCCAGCGGATCTCGATCCCGGGGAGTGCTGCGCCGGCGGCATCCACCCCCGCCCCCGCGCCCGCGCCGGCCCCGTCGGCTCCCCCGGCGACCGCTTCCGGCGGCACGGCCTACACGATCGTCGCCGGCGACACCATCAGCGCGATCGCGCAGCGTCACGGCGTCACCACGAACGCCGTGCTGGCCGCGAACAACCTCGGCTGGTCGTCGATCATCTACCCGGGCCAGACGATCACGGTGCCGACGGCGCTCCCCTCGATCCCGGGGCTCACCGCGGAGCAGGTCGGCAACGCCAAGCTGATCGTCACGGTCGGGCGCCAGCTGGGCGTCCCCGACCGCGGCATCGCGATCGCGCTCGGCACGGCCATGCAGGAGTCTTCGCTGCGCAATCTGCCGTGGGGCGACCGCGACTCGCTGGGCCTGTTCCAGCAGCGGCCCAGCTACGGCTGGGGCACCGAGGCGGAGGTGCAGGATGCCGCGCGCGCGAGCCGCGCCTTCTTCGGGGGCGCGAGCGACCCCAACGGCAGCCGCACGCGCGGGCTGCTCGACATCCCGGGCTGGGAGAGCCTGACTTTCACGCAGGCCGCCCAGGCCGTCCAGATCTCGGCCTACCCCGACGCGTACGCGCAGTGGGAGTCGTCGGCGAACGCGTGGCTCGCCGCGCTCGGCTGACCCGGCAGACCGTCACATTACGGTCTCGTGGGGCGAGGCGCTCCGCGGGCTCACGGCTGAGGCTCCGTAGACTCTCAGCGTGAGCACGAGTCAGCAGACGGACCCGCTGATCGGCCGTCTCGTCGACGGCCGGTACCGGGTGCGTGCTCGCATCGCCCGCGGCGGCATGGCGACGGTGTATGTCGCGACCGATCTGCGGCTGGAGCGTCGCGTCGCCCTGAAGGTGATGCACTCGCACCTGAGCGACGACAGCGTGTTCCAGAGCCGCTTCATCCAAGAAGCCCGGGCGGCGGCGCGACTGGCGGACCCGCACGTGGTGAACGTGTTCGACCAAGGCCGCGACGGCGACATGGCTTACCTCGTCATGGAGTATCTGCCGGGCATCACGCTGCGCGAGCTGCTGCGCGAGCAGCGCCGGCTGACCGTGCCGCAGGCGATCTCGATCCTCGACGCGGTGCTGTCGGGCCTCGCGGCCGCGCACAAGGCGGGCATCGTCCACCGTGACGTCAAGCCCGAGAACGTGCTGCTCGCCGAGGACGGCCGCATCAAGATCGGCGACTTCGGCCTCGCGCGCGCGACGACCGCGAACACCGCGTCGGGCGCGCAGCTGCTGGGCACGATCGCGTATCTCGCACCGGAGCTCGTCACGCGCGGCACCGCGGATGCCCGCAGCGACATCTACGCCATCGGCATCATGCTGTACGAGATGCTCACCGGCGAGCAGCCGTACAAGGGCGAGCAGCCCATGCAGATCGCCTTCCAGCACGCGACGGACTCGGTCCCCCGCCCGAGCGTGAAGAACCCCGGTGTGCCCGAGCCGCTGGACGAACTCGTGCTGTGGGCGACCGAGAAGTCCCCCGACGATCGCCCCGTCGACGCCCGCGAGATGCTGAACCGCCTGCACGACATCGAGCGCGAGCTCGGCGTCACGCCCGTCGTGACCCGCACCGGGCCGATCGGCGTCATCGGCGAGTCCGCTGCGTCGACCGGGGAGCTGACCGCGGTGCTGCCCAGCACCGCGACCGGGCCGATCGCCACGATGGAAGAGACCGACAACGCGACGCGGCTGCGCACCGCGACCAAGCGCCGGCGCACCCGCGGCGTGTGGCTGCTGGTGATGGTGCTGGTGCTCGCCGCCGCGGCGGGCGGGGTCGGCTGGTGGTTCGGCTCCGGTCCCGGGTCGATGGTGGTGGTCGCCGATGTGACCGGCAAGACGTACGACGAAGCAGCGGCGCGGCTGAAGGAAGACACTCTGATCGCGGTGAAGGTCGAGGCGAGCAGTCTCGACGTGCCGGCGGGCAAGGTGATCGGCACCGATCCCGAGCAGGGGACGCGCGTCGATCGCGACTCCGAGGTGAAGGTCACCGTCTCGCTCGGCCCCGCCGAGGCGACGTTCCCCGTGCTCAACGGTCAGTCCGAAGCCGACGTGCGCGCCCTGCTGGACGCCCAGCAGATCGCCGCGGGCGACTCCGCGTACTACTACACGGACGCCCCCGAGGACGCGGTCGTGTACGTCGCCGTCATGCCGGCCGGCGGTGGCGACAAGGTCGAGTGCGGCGAGGGCTGCACGGTGCACCAGGGCGACACCGCCACCATCGGCGTCTCGCTCGGCCCGCTGCCGAGCGTGATCGGCATGCCCGTCGACCAGGCCACGAAGACCCTGCAGGATGCCGGCATCACCGTCTCGAGCACGTCCGAGGAGTACAGCGACGACGTCGCGAAGGGCGACGTGATCAGCATGGCCGATCGCGCCGAGCCCGGGTACTGGCGCTCCGGCGACTCCACGACGCTCGTGGTCTCGAAGGGGCCGGCGCCGATCAAGGTCCCGAACGTCGTCGGCCACAATCTGGCCGAAGCGATGGACGAGCTGCAGAAGGCCGGATTCAAGCCGACGACGGTCGTTCCGCAGTTCGTGTGGGGGCTGTTCACCGTCGCGTCGACCGACCCCGCCGCCGGCACTCTGCAGGACCGCGGCTCCGAGGTGCGTGTCACCTCAGCCGGCTGACCCTGCGTTGTCGCGAGACCGCGCGACAGCACGTTCCCTGTGACCAGACCGGTGCTATCGCGCGGTCTCGGCTGCGGCCCGCCGGTCGCGCACACAGAGAGATCCCGGATGGCTCGGGCCGAGGCATCCACCTCCCTCGCCTTGCCGAACCACACCCGGCGGCCCTGCATTCAGCGAGACCGCAGAACAGCACCGTCCCACCGACCCGACCGGTGCTATCGCGCGGTCTGACGCTGCAGCGCGCGGCGCACCCGCGATGCCAGAGCCTTGCAGTCCGGCACGACGTCGTCGTAGCCGATCAGGAGGACGTCGTAGCCGGCCTCCTGTAACAGCTGCACTCGCCGCAGGTCGCTCAGCCACCGTCGTCGCGACGCGCGATGTGCGTCTCCCTGATACTCGATGAGCAGCCTCTCGGCGGGATACCCGACATCCGCGTGGCGCAGCCCCTCACTCGTGACGACCGGGACCTGCACGTGCGGCTCCGGCAGCCCCTCGGCGACCAGTCCTCGACGCACGAGCGTCTCGTAGGGCGAGTCGACCGGAAAGCGCGCACAGTCGAGGGCGGCACGGAGCATCGCAGTGCCTCGTCCTGTGCCGAGCCGGACGATCTCGGCACGAAGATCCTCGGGCGTGCAGAGGGCCGGCTGGCGCACTCCGTCCGCGCCGCGCTTGCCGGTGAGCGCATAGTCGGCCGCAGCGACGAGCCAATCGAACGCGATCAGCTCGCCGCCTGTGACCGCACCGCGTTGGGCGAGCTGACTCCACACCGCGGCGGGCGAGACCACCGGGAGCGTTCCCCACATCTCCCGCGGCAGCGCGTCGTCCGCCGTGACTCGTCCGATGATCCCCGAGTGCCGGACGGGATACCTCCGGCCCACAGTCATGACGTGCAGTCCCTCGACTGCCGAGTACGCGGGTTCCACCGGAATGCCCCAGATGCGTGCCGCGGTGCGGTGGCTGAACCAATCGTCAGGCCCGAGTGCCGGGATCAGCCGCTCGCACCGCGACACGATGTCGGCATCGGCCGCCGAGGCCGCATCGATATGGATGCCGTGATGCGGGTGGACGAGATCCCGGCCACGCAGACGCCCGCGCTCGATCCCGAGCGCTCGCGCAGCGCCGGTGGTGAAGGCGGATCCAGCGAGGTCGTCGGGCAACGGTCGGCGCGGCATCCCCCGATCCTGCCGCAGTCCCTCCGGCCTCCGACGAACTTATCCACAGGCGCCGAGACCGCACGATAGCACGCAGCCACACGCGCTGAAGGTGCTATCGCGCGGTCTCGCCGGGGTCACGTACGTCGCGACACCGAGCGGCCGGGCAGACCGCACAACAGCACGCGCCCGAGCGCCTGACGAGACCGCACAACAGCACGTTCCCAGCCACCAGACCGGTGCTATCGCGCGGTCTCGGCGACGGCGATCGACCGACTGGCGAACCGCACACAGAGAGATCCTGGATGCCTCGGGCCGAGGCATCCAGGATCTCTCGCAGCCGGCGGCTGGGACTTACCTCTTCTCGAGCTCCTCGGCGACGAGGAAGGCCAGTTCGAGAGACTGCATGTGGTTGAGGCGCGGGTCGCAGAGCGACTCGTAGCGGGTGGCGAGGGTGGCCTCGTCGATCTGCTCGGAGCCGCCCAGGCACTCGGTCACGTCGTCGCCGGTGAGCTCGACGTGGATGCCGCCCGGGAAGGTGCCGACGGCGCGGTGCGCCTCGAAGAAGCCACGCACCTCGTCGACCACGTCGTCGAAGCGACGCGTCTTGTAGCCGGTGGGCGTCGTGATGCCGTTGCCGTGCATGGGGTCGGTGACCCACAGCGGCGTCGCGCCGGAGTCCTTGACGGCCTCCAGCAGCGGCGGCAGCGCGTCGCGGATCTTGCCGGCGCCCATGCGCGTGATGAACGTCAGTCGGCCGGGCTCGCGCTCGGGGTCGAGCTTGTCGATGAGCGCCAGCGCCGTCTCGGGCGTCGTGGTGGGGCCGAGCTTGACGCCGATGGGGTTGCGGATCTTCGAGAAGTAGTCGACGTGGGCGCCGTCGAGGTCGCGCGTGCGCTCCCCGATCCACAGGAAGTGGGCCGAGGTGTTGTACGGCGTGCTGGTGCGCGAGTCGATGCGGGTGAGGGGGCGTTCGTAGTCCATGAGCAGGCCCTCGTGGCCGGTGTAGAACTCGACGCGCTTGAGCTCGTCGAAGTCGGCGCCGGCGGCCTCCATGAACTTGATGGCGCGGTCGATCTCGGTCGCGAGGCGCTCGTACTGCTGGTTCGCGGGGTTCTGCGCGAAGCCCTTGTTCCAGGAGTGCACCTCGCGCAGATCGGCGAAGCCGCCCTGCGTGAACGCCCGGATCAGGTTGATGGTCGACGCGGCGGTGTGGTACCCCTTCAGCAGTCGCTGCGGGTCGGCCTGTCGCGAGCCCTCGGTGAAGTCGTAGCCGTTGACGATGTCGCCGCGGTAGGCCGGCAGGGTGACGTCGCCGCGGGTCTCGGTGTCGCTGGAGCGGGGCTTGGCGAACTGCCCGGCCATGCGGCCCATCTTGACGACCGGCATCGAGGCGCCGTACGTGAGCACGACGGCCATCTGCAGCACCGTCTTGATGCGGTTGCGGATCTGCTCGGCGGTCGCACCCGCGAACGTCTCGGCGCAGTCGCCGCCCTGCAGCAGGAAGGCACGGCCCGAGGCGGCTCGCGCGAGGCGGTCGCGCAGGTTGTCGACCTCGCCGGCGAAGACCAGCGGGGGCAGCGTCGCGAGCTCGGCGGATGCCGCAGCCACGGCCTCGGCGTCATACCACTGCGGCTGCTGCTTGATCGGCAGGGTCCGCCAGTGGTCGAGTGCGTCGAGGTGCTGGAGCATCCCCCGATTCTAGCCGTGGGCGGACGGGGACCGGCGCCGCGTGACGGGTCAGGCGGCCGGCTTCGCGAGCCGGTCCTTGACGGTGGACGCGTAGACGTCCTCGTACTCCTGCTCCCCCAGTCGCTGCAGTGCGACCATGATCTCGTCGGTCACCGAGCGCAGGATGTAGCGGTCGCCCTCCATGCCCTGGAAGCGCGAGAAGTCCAGCGGTTCGCCGATGACGATCCCGACCCGCACGATGCGCGGGATCGTGCGGCCGATCGGCAGCATCGTGTCGGTGTCGACCATGACGACCGGCACGACCGGCACGTGCGCCTCCAGCGCCATGCGCGCGAGGCCGGTGCGGCCGCGGTAGAGCTTGCCGTCGGGACTGCGGGTGCCCTCGGGGTAGATGCCCAGCAGGTCGTCCCGGCCGAGCACCTGCAGCCCGGTGTTGAGCGACGCCTCGGACGCCTTGCCGCCGGACCGGTCGATCGGGATCTGCCCGGTCGCCTTCATGAACATCCGGGTGGCCCAGCCCTTGAGGCCCTTGCCGGTGAAGTAGTCGCTCTTCGCGAGGAACGACACCGGCCGGTCGATCATGAGCGGCAGGAAGATGGAGTCCATCACCGACAGGTGGTTGCTCGCGAGGATCGCAGCGCCCTCCGCGGGGACGTTCCGCCGGCCGACGATCCACGGGCGCCAGATCGCCTTGACGATCGGTCCGATCACCACGTACTTCATCAGCCAGTAGAACATCGGGCGTCTACCCCTCTGCCGAGGCCAGGTCCGCGGCGCCGATGAGTCCGGCGTCGTTGACGAGCTGGGCGATCGCGAACTGCGCGACCGGGCGGTCGCCGTACCCGGGCAGCGACGTCTCGTACGCGAGACGCACCGGCGCGAGCAGATCCTCGCCGAGCTGCGCGACGCCGCCGCCGATGACGAACAGCTCAGGGTCGAGCACGGCCTGGAAGCCGCCGCACGCCTCGCCGAGCGCGGTCGCGACGCGCCGCAGCGCCTCGGTCGCGCCGGGGTCGCCGGCCAGCACGAGCCGTGACACGGCGGGTCCCGAGATGGTGCCGGTCTCGGCGCGGAGGGCCGCGAGGGCCTCGCCGATCCCGCCGGCGTCCGCGATGTCGTGGGCCTCGCGCTGCAGGGCGCGTCCCGACGCGTACTGTTCGAGGCATCCGCTCTGCCCGCAGCCGCACAGCAGCCCGCCGCGGATGAAGCGCATGTGGCCGAGCTCGGCGGCGATGCCGTGGCCGCCGCGGAACAGCTCGCCGTCGAGGATGATCGCCCCGCCCACGCCCGTCCCCATCGTGAGCATGACCATGTGGTCGACGCCCTGCCCGGCGCCGAACCGGTATTCGGCCCAGCCCGCGGCGTTGGCGTCGTTCTCGATCGCGACGGGAAGCTGGATGCCGTCCTCCAGGCGTGCCTTGAGCGGCTCGTTGCGCCACGCGATGTTGGGCGCGTGGATCACGATCGCGCGGTCGCGATCGATGAATCCGGCGGCGGCGACGCCGACCGCCGCCACGTCGTGACCGGCGCGGAAATGGCGGGCCATGTCGATGACGGCCTGCGCGAGCGCCCCGGTGTCGGTCGGCGTGTCGACGCGGACCTTCTCGACGATGCGCCCCTCGGCGTCGACGACGCCTCCTGCGATCTTCGTCCCGCCGATGTCGATGCCGACCTTGAGCACTGCACTTCCTTCCCGGCCGCCGCGGGCGCGACAGCGTCTTGAAGTCTAGTCAGAGCGCTCTCGTCCACACCCCCGACGGCGCGGATGTGACGGCCGATTAGAATCGGATGATCTACCCGAGATAATCCGTCGTCCGGTACCGAAGGAGCTGCCGTGGTCCAGTTCGAAGTCCCCGCGATCGTCCCAGCCGATCCCCATGCCAATATCGCCGACCTGCTGGTCGAGCGTGTCAAGAAGACGCCGAACGGCGCGCTGTTCGCCGTTCCCGAGGGCGACGGCTGGCGCGACATCAGCGCCGCCGAGTTCCAGAAGCAGGTGATCGCCCTCGCCAAGGGCTTCGCCGCCGCCGGCATCGAGCCCGGCGACAAGGTCGGGTTCGTCGCGCGCACCACCTATCAGTGGACGCTCGTCGACTTCGCCCTGTTCTACACCGGCGCCGTCATGGTCCCGATCTACGAGACCAGCTCGGCCGCGCAGATCGCGTGGAACCTGTCGGACTCGGGCGCGATCGCGATCATCACCGAGCTCGCCGACCACACCGCCCGGTTCGAGGAGGCGCGGTCCGAGCTGCCGCTCATCCGCTCCGCCTGGCAGATGCACGCCGGCGACCTCGACAAACTCGTCGCGCAGGGCGCCGACGTCGCCGACGAAGAGATCGAGCGCCGCCGCAGCATCGCCAACGGCTCCGACATCGCGACCCTCATCTACACCTCGGGCTCGACCGGTCGCCCGAAGGGCTGTGTGCTCACGCACAGCAACTTCGTCGAGCTCGCCCGCAACTCGGCCACGTCGCTGCACGAGGTCGTCGAGGTGCCGGGCGCGTCGACCCTGCTGTTCATCACGACCGCGCACGTGTTCGCCCGCTTCATCTCGATCCTCGCGGTGCACTCGGGTGTGAAGGTCGGCCACCAGCCCGACACCAAGCATCTGCTGCCGGCGCTCGGATCGTTCAAGCCCACCTTCCTGCTCGCGGTGCCCCGCGTGTTCGAGAAGGTCTACAACTCGGCCGAGCAGAAGGCCGAGGCGGGCGGCAAGGGCAAGATCTTCCGCGCCGCGGCCAAGACGGCCGTCGAGCACTCGACGCTGCTGCAGGAGGGCAAGAAGGTCCCGTTCGGCACGAAGATCAAGTTCGCGCTGTTCGACAAGCTCGTCTACGCGAAGCTGCGCGCGGCCATGGGCGGGCGTGTCACGTACGCCGTGTCGGGCTCGGCACCGCTCGGTCCGCGCCTCGGTCACTTCTTCCACAGCCTCGGCGTCACGATCCTCGAGGGCTACGGCCTCACCGAGACCACGGCGCCCGCGACGGTCAACATCCCGTCGAAGTCGAAGATCGGCACCGTCGGCCCCGTGCTGCCGGGCGTGGGCATCCGCCTCGCCGAGGACGGCGAGATCCAGGTGCGCGGCATCAACGTGTTCAAGGAGTACTGGCGCAACGACGAGGCCACGGCGGCCGCGTTCGACGGCGACTGGTTCAAGACCGGCGATGTCGGCTCGTTCGACGACGAGGGCTTCCTCACGATCACCGGCCGCAAGAAAGAGATCATCGTCACCGCCGGCGGCAAGAACGTCTCTCCCGCCGCGCTCGAGGACCCGATCCGCGCCAACCCGATCGTCGGCCAGGTGGTCGTCGTCGGCGACCAGAAGCCGTTCATCTCGGCGCTGATCACGCTCGACCCCGAGATGCTGCCGACGTGGCTGGCGAACAACGACCTGCCGAAGGATCTGTCGCTCGCCGACGCGGCGAAGAATCCCGCGGTGCGCGCCGAGGTGCAGCGCGCGATCGACGAAGCCAACAAGTATGTCTCGCGCGCCGAGTCGATCCGCAAGTTCACGATCCTCGCGACGGAGTGGACCGAAGACAGCGGTCATCTGACGCCGAAGATGAGCATCAAGCGCAACGTCATCCTCGCCGACTTCGCGGGCGACATCGAAGAGATCTACGCGGTGCCGGTGAGCACCACGAACGTCTCGCTCAGCTGACTCAGAAGCGAGAGGGATGCCGGCGGCCTCGGCCGCCGGCATCCCTCCTCGCTCTAGAACCAGTCCGACTCGCGGATCTCTCGCATCGCGATGCGGCGCTCTTCGGGCGTGAGCCGCTCGAGGTAGAGCATGCCGTCGAGGTGGTCGGTCTCGTGCTGCAGCGCCTGGGCGAGCAGCCCCGCACCCTCCAGCACGAGTTCGTTGCCGTCGAGGTCGATGCCGACGACCTTCGCGTAGGGGTAGCGGACGGCGTCGTGCCACAGGCCGGGCACCGACAGGCATCCCTCGCCGATCGCCTCGGGCTCCCCCGACACCTCGACGAGCACCGGGTTCAGCACGTAGCCGATGTCGCCGTCGATGTTGTAGCTGAACGCGCGCAGGCCGACGCCGATCTGGTTGGCGGCGACGCCGGCGCGTCCGGGCAGCTCGACCGTGTCGACGAGGTCGCGGACGAGGGCGCGCACGCCCTCGTCGATGTCGCCGATGGGTGCGCAGACCGACTTCAGGACGGGGTCGCCGAAGACGCGGATGGGGCGGACCGCCACCGTCAGGCCGCCACGGCCGGCATGCGCAGGCCTTCGACGACCATCGCGGCGAGCTCGCGTGCGGCCTCGCGGGTCGCCGGCTGCAGCTCACGGAACGTGATGGCGCTGCCGGCGGCGATGTGCGGGTCGTACGGAACCCGGGCGACGGCGCGCACGCGCGTGCGGAAGTGCGCCTCGAGCTCGTCGAGCTGGACGAGGGGATGCCCGGGCTTGGCGTTGTTGAGCACCACGATCGCGCTGCGCACCTTGTCGGCGTAGCCGTTGGTCTCGAGCCAGGTGAGCGTCTCGGACGCGAGCCGCGCCTCGTCGACGCTCAGGCCCGCGACGATGACGAGCTGGTCGGCGAGGTCGAGCGTCGCGCCCATCACCGAGTGCACGATGCCCGTGCCGGTGTCGGTCAGCACGACCGAGTAGTAGTGGGCGGCGAGAGCGGCCACGTCGCGGTAGTCGGCGTCGTTGAACGCCTCTGACACGCGCGGGTCGGTGTCGGATGCGACGACGTCCAGGCGGGTCTCGTCGCGCGCGACGATGCCCGACAGGTCGTTGAAGCCGACGACCTCGGGGCTGATGCGCAC
Source organism: Microbacterium helvum (assembly GCF_014779795.1). Lineage (GTDB taxonomy): Bacteria > Actinomycetota > Actinomycetes > Actinomycetales > Microbacteriaceae > Microbacterium > Microbacterium helvum. The sequence goes on along the minus strand of NZ_JACXZS010000002.1, from coordinate 35,304 downwards.
CAGGTCGCGCACGGTCTTGCCGCTGTCGCGCGAGATGCGCTCGGCGAGCGTGCCGCGGTCGGGGTTGGCGTCGACGGCGATCACGCGGTCGTCGCGCGCGTCGGCGAGGGCCATGCCGAGGAGGGTGGTGACGGTGGTCTTGCCGACCCCGCCCTTGCGCGAGAGCACCGGGACGAAGCGGGCGCCGCCCGACAGCGGCGCCGCGATGCGGCGGTCGAGCTCTTTGCGTGCGCGGGCGCGCTTGCTGTCGCCCAGGTTGATGCGCCTGCCCGACAGCGAGTAGACGAAGTGCTGCCACGCTCCCTCGGGCTCGGGCTTGACGACCTGATGCGGGTCGAGCAGGCGATCGGCGGTGAGCAGGTCGGACGTCTCGCGGCCGGCCTCGAACTCGCCGAGGCGCTTCGAGGTGAGTGTCACGCCGGGTCGCGGTGCGACGCGATCGACGGCGCGCTCGGCGGAGCGGTCCACGATGGGGACGGCGCCGGTCTGCTGCGCCTCGCGCCGCGTGGCCGGTGCCGGAGCGGTCGCCGCGGCGGCGGCCGCAGCAGCGGGCGTCGTGGGCGTCGGCGGCGCGGCGGGGGCGGATGCGGCGGCATCCTGCTCTTCGGGTTCCGGGGTGTGCACAGCCATGTGGTCCTCCGCGGTCTCATCGGTCAGCTCGAGGTCGAACTCGGTGCCGTCGAACTCGAAGTCGGACGTATCGAAGTCTGCCGTGTCGAACTCGACGCCGGCGAACTCTTCGGTGACGGGGAACTCATCGACGGTGGCCGCCGTGTCGGGCTCAGCCGTGGGCGCGGGGTCGGGCTCGGGCTCGACGGCCGTGTCGGGCGCGACGACGGTGTCAGCAACCGCCTGCGCCTCTGCCTCAGCCTCAGCCTCAGCCTCGACGACCTCGGCGACAGCCTCCACGACGTCCGGCGCCTCAGCGCCGGTGTCCCCCGTGCCGGATTCCTCGGCCTCTGGCTCCCCGGCGAGAGGCTCGGCCTCCGGCGCCGCGTCCGCAGCATCCTCCGGCTCTTCGGTCTCGCCCTCGCCGACGATGACGGCATCCTCGATGACGGCGTCCTCGACCACCTCGACGTCGATCACCTCGACGTCGTACACCTCGCCCTCGAAGGCCTCGTCCTCGGAGATGCCGTGGGCGGCGGCATCCACCTGCTCGGCCACAGCCTGCTCCGCCAGGGGCAGGTCGGCGTCGGCGGGGATCTCGATGACGAACGGGACCTCGTCGTCGATCACGCCGTCGTCGTCACGGTCGTCGTCCGACTCCGTCGGCAGCTCGACGTTCACCTGCGCGGTCGCACCTCCGAGGATGCCGATGCCTGCGGTGTCGAGGCTTCCGGTGTCGGAGAGCACGCCGTTCACGGGCTCGTCGGGCGTGTGGTCGGTGCGATCGGGCGTCACTGCGGAATTCTCCAGGGCAGACGTATTCGGGCGGATGCCACCCTCCAGGCTACTGGGCCGGACGGATCACGACCAAAAGGTCTCCGGCATCCACCTGTGCGGTCTCGGCGATCGCGAGGCGTTCGACGACCCCGTCGACGGGTGCGGTGATGGCCGCCTCCATCTTCATCGCCTCGATCGACGCGACCGGCTGACCCGCGGCGACGGTGTCGCCGACGAGCGTCTTGAGCGTCACGACGCCCGAGAACGGCGCCGCGACCTGACCGGGCTTGGTCGTGTCGGCCTTCTCGGCCTGACGCGCTTCGACGGTGATGCTGCGGTCCCGCACGAACACGGGCCGCAGCTGGCCGTTGAGCGTGGTCATGACGGTGCGGATGCCCTTGTCGTCGGCCTCGCCGATCGCTTCGAGCCCGACGTACAGCTGCACGCCGCGCTCGATCTCGACGACGTGCTCGGCGCCGGCGGTGAGGCCGTAGAGGTAGTCGACGGTGTCGAGCACGCTGAGGTCTCCGAAGACCTCGCGCGTCTGCTGGAACGCGCGCGTCGGCGCCGGGAACAGCAGCTTGTTGAGCATCTCGCGTCGCGACGCCGAGTCGGCCTCCAGCGCCGTCGATTCGGCAGCGGTCAACGGCGTGAGCTCGATGCTCACGGTGCGCCCCTGCAGCACCTTGGTTCGGAACGGCTCCGGCCAGCCGCCCGGAAGGTCGCCCAGCTCCCCCGCCATGAAGCCCACGACCGAGTCGGGGATGTCGTAGTTCTGCGGGTTCTCGGCGAAGTCCTTCGGGTCGGCCTTGACGGCGGCGAGGTGCAGCGCCAGGTCGCCGACGACCTTCGACGACGGCGTGACCTTCGGCACGCGGCCGAGGATCTCGTTCGCCGCCGCGTACATGTCCTCGATGAGTTCGAAGTCCTCCGACAGCCCCAGCGCGATCGCCTGCTGGCGCAGATTCGACAGCTGGCCGCCCGGGATCTCGTGGTGGTAGACGCGCCCGGTGGGGCCCGGCAGACCCGACTCGAACGGGCGGTACAGGTGGCGCACCGCCTCCCAGTACGGCTCCAGGTCGCTCACCGCGTCCAGCGAGATGCCGGTGTCGCGATCGGTGTGCGACAGCGCGGCGACGAGCGCCGAGAGCGAGGGCTGGCTCGTCGTGCCCGACATCGGCGCGGCGGCCGCGTCGACGGCATCCGCTCCCGCCGCACTCGCGGCGAGCAGCGTCGCGAGCTGCCCGCCCGCGGTGTCATGCGTGTGCACGTGGACGGGAAGGTCGAAGTTCTCGCGCAGCGCGCTGACGAGACGGGATGCCGCAGCCGGCCGCAGCAGCCCGGCCATGTCCTTGATCGCCAGGACGTGGGCTCCGGCATCCACGATCTGCTCGGCGAGCTTCAGGTAGTAGTCGAGTGTGTACAGGTCCTCGGCCGGGTTCAGCAGGTCGCCCGTGTAGCACACGGCCACCTCCGCGACCGAGGTGCCGGTGGCGAGGACCGCGTCGATCGCCGGGCGCATCTGCGCCACGTCGTTGAGGGCGTCGAAGATGCGGAAGATGTCGATGCCCGACGCTGCGGCCTCGTGCACGAAGGCGTCGGTGACCTCGGTGGGGTACGGCGTGTAGCCGACGGTGTTGCGGCCGCGCAGCAGCATCTGGATCGCGACGTTGGGCAGGGCGGTGCGCAGGCGGTCCAGGCGCTCCCACGGGTCCTCGCCGAGGAACCGCAGCGCGACGTCGTAGGTCGCGCCGCCCCACGCCTCGACCGACAGCAGCTGCGGCGTCAGGCGCGCGACGTACGGCGCGACGGTCACGAGGTCCTTCGTGCGCACGCGCGTGGCCAGCAGCGACTGGTGCGCGTCGCGGAACGTGGTCTCGGTGACGGCCAGCGCCTTCTGCTCGCGCAGCTCCTTCGCGAACCCCGCCGGGCCGAGTTCGAGCAGGCGCTGGCGCGAACCGGCGGGCGGCTCGGTGGTGAGGTCGAGCGCCGGCAGCTTGAGCCGCGGGTCGACGGTGACCGGGTTCTCGCCGTTCGGCTTGTTGACGGTGGTGTCGGTGAGCCAGTTCAGGATCTTCGTGCCGCGGTCCTTCGACTCGCGGCCCTTGAGCAGCCCCGGCCGCTCGTCGATGAACGACGTGCTCACGTCGCCGGCGACGAACGAGGGGTCGTCGAGCACCGCCTGCAGGAAGGGGATGTTCGTGGAGACGCCGCGGATGCGGAACTCGGCCAGTGCTCGTCGGGCGCGGACGACGGCGGCGCCGAAGTCGCGGCCGCGGCACGTCAGCTTGGCGAGCATGGAGTCGAAGTGGGGGCTGATCTGCGCGCCCGCGGCCGTCGTGCCGCCGTCGAGGCGGATGCCGGCACCGCCCGGCGAGCGGTACGTCGTGATCTTGCCGGTGTCGGGGCGGAAGCCCTGCGTCGGGTCCTCGGTCGTGATGCGGCACTGCAGGGCCGCGCCGCGCAGGTGGATCTGGTCCTGGGTGAGCCCGAGGTCTGCGAGGCTCTGGCCCGCGGCGATGCGCATCTGCGACTGCACCAGGTCGACGTCGGTGACCTCTTCGGTGACGGTGTGCTCGACCTGGATGCGCGGGTTCATCTCGATGAAGACGACCTCGCCGGTGCGGGGGCCGGCCGTCTCGAGCAGGAACTCGACGGTGCCGGCGTTCTCGTACCCGATCGACCGCGCGAAGGCGACGGCGTAGCCGTGCAGGGCGTCCCGCACCGCGGGGTCGAGATTGGGGGCCGGGGCGATCTCGACGACCTTCTGGTGGCGGCGCTGCACCGAGCAGTCCCGCTCGAACAGGTGCACCGTCTCGCCCGCCCGGTCGGCGAGGATCTGCACCTCGACGTGCCGCGGGCGCAGGACCGCCTGCTCGAGGAAGACGCGCGCATCGCCGAACGCGCTGCCGGCCTCGCGCATGGCCTCGGCGAGGGCCGGCGCGAGCTCCTCAGCACGCTCGACGCGCCGCATCCCTCGCCCGCCGCCGCCGGCGACCGCCTTCACGAAGATCGGGAAGCCGATCGCCTCGGCCTGCTCGAGCAGCGCGTCGATGTCTTCCGACGCTTCGGTCGAGCGCAGCACCGGCACGCCGGCGGCCACCGCATGCTGCTTCGCGGTGACCTTGTTGCCGGCCATCTCGAGCACCTTCGCGGGCGGGCCGATGAAGGCGATGCCGTTCGCGGCCGCCTTCTCGGCGAGCTCGGGGTTCTCCGAGAGGAAGCCGTAGCCCGGGTAGATGGCGTCGGCACCCGCCTCTTTCGCGACACGGATGATCTCGTCGACGTCCAGGTAGGCACGGACCGGATGCCCCACCTCACCGATCCGGTAGGCCTCGTCGGCCTTCAGCCGGTGCAGCGAGTTGCGGTCCTCGTAGGGGAACACCGCGACCGTGCGCGCCCCCAGCTCGTACGCGGCGCGGAATGCGCGGATGGCGATCTCTCCGCGATTGGCGACCAGGATCTTGCGGAACATTCGACCTCCGTGAGCGGCGGTGCGGACGACCCCTGAGCCGGGGCTGAGTGTGCTCTCAGCCTAGGGGACGGTAACGTGGTGGCTTGTGCACGTCCTATCCGTCAGCTCGCTCAAGGGTGGCGTCGGCAAGACGACCGTGACTCTCGGACTCGCGTCGGCGGCTTTCGCCCGCGGTGTCCGCACGCTCGTCGTCGACCTCGACCCGCAGTCCGACGTCTCCACGGGCATGGACATCCAAGTCGCGGGGCGGCTGAACGTCGCCGATGTGCTGGCGAACCCGAAAGAGAAGACGGTCCGTCAGGCCATCACCTCCAGCGGCTGGGCGAAGGTGCACCCGGGCACGATCGACGTCATGATCGGCAGCCCGTCGGCCATCAACTTCGACGGTCCGCACCCGAGCGTGCGCGACGTCTGGAAGATGGAAGAGGCGCTCGCGACCATCGAGGCCGATTACGACCTCGTGCTCATCGACTGCGCCCCCTCGCTCAACGCGCTCACCCGCACCGCATGGGCCGCGTCCGACCGCGTCGTCGTGGTCACCGAGCCCGGCCTGTTCTCGGTCGCCGCCGCCGACCGCGCGCTGCGCGCGATCGAAGAGATCCGCCGTGGTCTCTCCCCCCGCCTGCAGCCGCTGGGCATCGTGGTGAACCGCGTGCGCCCGCAGTCGATCGAGCACCAGTTCCGCATCAAAGAGCTGCGCGACATGTTCGGCCCGCTCGTCCTGTCGCCGCAGCTGCCCGAGCGCACGTCGCTGCAGCAGGCGCAGGGCGCGGCCAAGCCGCTGCACATCTGGCCCGGCGACTCCGCCCAGGAGCTCGCGGCCGACTTCGACTCGCTGCTCGATCGCATCATGCGCACCGGGCGCATCCCCTCGCCCGAAGAGCCCCGCCCCTGACCTGTTGAGCGGGACGGATGCCGGGCGCCCGGCATCCCCCGCTCCCCGAGTTCATCCGCGGGGGGTCACGCCACGCGCAGCAGCTTGCGCACGCGGGCCACCAGAATCTCCGGCGAGACGAATACCTGCTCGGACGGGACTCGGACGACCCGCCACCCCAGGTCTGCCAACCGCTCGTGCTTCTCGAGGTCGCGCTGCCATTGCGCGCGATCGGTCCGATGCTGGTCACCCTCGTACTCGATCGCGATCCTGGCCCCGCGGTACACGAGATCGACGCAGCCGACGAACTCGCCCTTCGTGTCGTAGATGTCGACATCGAGCTCCGGCTCCGGAAGGCCCGCATCACGAAGGACGAGGCGGGTCCAGGTCTCCGGCCTCGAAGTCGCGCCGGCACGGACCAGCGGCAACGCCTCGCGGAGCCGGTCCGCACCGACACGGCGCCCTGCCTGGACGGCCGCTGTGAGATCTGCGACGCTCCCCCAGGGCGGACGTTCGACGCGTCCGCGCGGCCCAGGAATGCGAGGCGTCCGGACGACGGCATCCGCGATCGCGACGACGTCGTAGAGGTTCGTCAGCACACCGGCAAGCATTGCCCACGTCGTGGCCGGGTCGGTGACTCGCACGCCCAGATCGGGATGGTCGACGACGGTCACCATGTCGTCACGGATCTGGTGTCCCACAGCCCCTGCCATACGCGTTGCGCGCCCCGGGCAGCTGACATGCGGCTCGACGCCCTTGAGCAGAAGCCAACCGGGCAGAGGCAGCCCCCAGATCACCGCAGCCGTGACGTGGCTGAAGTACTCGGAGCTCGCCATGTTCAGCGACCAGTGAGCGACCCCGGTGAGGATGCGCTCCCGTTGCAGCGTGAACGCGTCGAAGTCGTCGTCGTCAACCCGATCGGCCGTGGTCACGGGTACTCGTATGCCGTGAAATGGGCGCGCGAACAGCTCGCCGTCGAGCGTTCGACGCGCTGCGCCGGCGCGACGTGCGTCGCTTACGCGGAATGCTCCGCCGTGATCCGATGCCATGCGCTCAGCGTGCCAAGGATCGCGAGACGACATCCAGGGTTATCCACAGGGCGTCCCCGCGCATCCCCTCCCCGCGCACCGCACACCCCGTTCATCCGTCACAGATGTACGCGTAACCCCGGTCTGTGCGTACATCTGTGACGGATGAACCTCTGGGGTGGTGCAGCACGCGACGGGGCACGGAGCCACGAGCGGGGGGCAGGGGGAACAGGGGGACGATGGATGCCGGGCGCCCGGCATCCCCCTTCATTCACCACTTTGCTCACCGGATGAGCAGTCTGCGCACTTAGTGCACGGCGGGCTGAACACGACTTGCCAATCGCGGCGAAGTCGCTGACCATATCGCCATGGCACCGATGACGTTGCATCCCGACAGCATTGCCGTGCACGCCGGCCGCGAAGACCTCGCGGACCTCGGCGTCCACGCACTCCCCCTCGACCTCTCGTCGACGAACCCGCTCCCCGACCTCGAGCTCGGCGGCATGTCGTACGAGGTGCTCGCCACCGGCGGTCATCCGTTCGAGGGCGGGTCGAACGTGTACGCGCGCCTGTGGAATCCCACGGTCGCGCGCTTCGAGGAGGCGCTGGCACGGCTGGAGCACGCCGAAGAGGCGGTCGCGTTCTCGTCGGGCATGGCGGCGATGACGGCCGTGCTGCTCGGGGTGACGCACGAGTCGGGCACGCGGCACATCGTCGCGGTGCGGCCGCTGTACGGCGGCACCGACCACCTGCTGGCGTCGGGGCTGCTCGGCGTCGAGACCACGTTCTGCTCGCCCGCGGACGTGGCCGCCGCGGTGCGCGACGACACCGCACTGGTCGTGCTGGAGACCCCGGCGAATCCGACGCTCGAGCTGGTCGATGTGCGCGCCGTCGTCGCCGCGGCCGGCAGCGTGCCGGTGCTCGTCGACAACACGTTCGCGACCCCGGTGCTGCAGCAGCCGCTCGACCTGGGCGCCGCGCTCTCGCTGCACAGCGCCACGAAGTACCTGGGCGGTCACGGCGATGTGGTCGGCGGCGTGGTCGCGTGCGACGCGAAGCTGGCCGCCGCCCTGCGTCGCACCCGCGCCATCACGGGCGCGATCATGCATCCGCTCGCCGCCTATCTGCTGCATCGGGGGCTGGCGACGCTGCCGGTGCGGGTCCGCGCGCAGCAGGAGGGCGCGCGGGTCGTCGCGGAGTGGCTCACGACCCGTCCGGAGGTCTCACGCGTGCACTTCCCGGGCTTCGCCGCCTGCGATCCGTACGGACTGGTCGGCCGGCAGCAGGCCGGTCCCGGTGCGATGATCGCGATCGAGCTCGCGGGTGGATTCGAGGCCGCCGCCGCGCTCACCGGCGCCGTGCAGCTGTTCACCCACGCGGTGTCGCTCGGCAGCGTCGACTCGCTCATCCAGCACCCCGCGGCGCTGACACACCGCCCGGTCGCCTCGGACGCGAAGCCCTCGGACGCCCTCGTGCGCCTGTCGATCGGCCTGGAGGACCCGCAGGACCTCATCGCCGACCTGGCGCAGGCTCTGAGCACGACGGCGGCGCGCGAAGCGGCAGCAGCGGCCGCCGCCGTGCGCGGGTGACGCTTCAGCCCAGGACGTCCGCGACGATGTCGCAGAACGGGCGGCCGTCGTGGCCGGAGACCTTGGGCACGTCCACGACGGTGACGATGTCGTCGTCGGGGCTGCTGGTCGGCCCCGGTTCGATGAGCAGTTCGACCCAGACCGTGCGCGCCCCGACGAGCTCTGCGCCGCGCTCGGAGTGCACCACCAGCACCGCGGGGCTCTTCGAGAGGATCGTGAACGTGCCGTCGGCGTTCTCGGTGACGGCGAGATCCTGGTCGAGCCCGTCCACCTGCACGACCAGCGCGGCCCCGTTCGCCGGGTTCCACCACGTCCACTCGCCGTGGTGCGTGCTCTGCCCGTACAGTGCGCCTCGCCGTTCCATGAGCTGGAACCGTCCTTCGTCATGGAACGAGAACCGCACCTCGAAGTCGACCTCCTCGGTGCAGAACGGCGCGTAGTACTCCTGCGCGATGCCGCTCCCCTCGTCGACCCAGTTCTCGACGTACGGCGGCCCGGCGGCGACCGCCGGCATGGCGGATCCGACGATGAGCAGTGAGGCGATGGATGCCGCGACGGCGGCGGTTCGACGGAACATATGCCGGAGCGTACGGCGCCGCCGACGGCATCAGAAGAGCCCGGATACCGCGTGAGTACCGCGTCAGGCGGTGCGGGCGGCCCGGCGGGCGGCGAGCTCATCGAGCTCGCCGGGCTTCTCGACCTCGAACTCGACGAGCTCGGACTCGACCTCGCGCAGGACCTTGCCCACCGCGATGCCGAAGACGCCCTGACCGCGGCTGACGAGGTCGATGACCTCGTCGTTCGAGGTGCACAGGTACACCGAGGCCCCATCGCTCATGAGCGTGGTGCCGGCGAGGTCGCGGATGCCGGACGCGCGCAGCTGGTCGACCGCGGTGCGGATCTGCTGCAGCGAGATGCCGGTGTCGAGCAGGCGCTTGACGAGCTTGAGCACGAGGATGTCGCGGAAGCCGTACAGCCGCTGCGAGCCGGAGCCGGTCGCACCGCGCACGGTCGGCACGACGAGTTCGGTGCGGGCCCAGTAGTCCAGCTGGCGGTAGGTGATGCCCGCCGCGCGCGCCGCCACGGCGCCGCGGTAGCCCACCTCGTCGTCCATCGCCGGAAGCCCGTCGGTGAAGAGGAGTTCGGCGGAGAAAGGCTCGCTGTCAGCCATGTCACGGGTCATGCCCGTCCCCCCTCCGAATCGGTAACTTCCACGCTAGATCAGCCTCGTGCCCGCGGCAACGACATCCGGCGTTCGGGCTTCGGCGTGTCGCGCGAAGGACCCGGATCGGATGCCGGCGGCCTCAGGACAGCAGGCGGTCCAGGGCCGTCCGCACGAAGATCGCACGCACCTCGTCGAGCCGCTTGGCGAGCTCGGGGGCCACTTCGCCGGCGCGGCCGCGTGAGGCGGCATCCGTTCTGCGCAGCAGCGGCGCGAGAGCCGATTCGACGAGCGCGACGTCGCGTTCGGCGTTCTGTCGCAGGGCCCGGACGTGCCGCGGCTCGATGCCGTGGCGGTCGAGGGCGACCAGGGCCCGCAGCAGCGCGACCTGCTGCTCGCCGTAGACGTCGGCGCCGGTCATGACGCCGGTGCTGATGGCGTCGTTGAGCAGCTGTGGCGCGGCGCCGGCGGCGGCCAGGAGCTCGTCGCGGCGGTAGCGGCGCGGAGCCGGCACGATCGACGGCGGCGGAACGGACGAGGGCGTCGCCGGATCGCGACCGGCGTCGACGTCTTCGAGGTAGTCGCGGATGACCGACAGCGGCAGATAGTGGTCGCGCTGCAGCGTCAGCGCGAGGCGCAGGCGCTCCAGATCGGCCTGCGAGAACTTGCGGTACCCCGACTCGGTGCGCAGCGGAGTGACGATGCCCTGCACTTCGAGGAAGCGCAGCTTGCTCGAAGTGAGTGCCGGGAACTCCGGCGACAGACGCGCCAGAACCTGACCGATGCTGAGAAGACCCGCGGACGTCGCGTTTTCACGGACGGAAGCCGCGGGCATCAGGCGTCCGCCGCCCGCGCGAGGTCTGCCGGTGAGACGAAGAAGTTGAGGCGGAACTTCCCGATCCGCACCTCGGCGCCGTTGCTGAGCGTGGCGCGGTCGACGCGTTCGCCGTTGACGTACGTGCCGTTGAGCGAGCGCTGGTCGACGAGGTCGAACGTCGTGCCCGACCGCGTGATCTCGGCGTGACGGCGCGACACGGTCACGTCGTCGAAGAAGATGTCCGCCTCGGGATGCCGTCCGACCGTGGTGACGTCGGAGTCCAGGAGGTAGCGCGCACCAGCCGTGGGGCCCGAGCGGACCAGCAGCAGCGCGGCACCCGAGGGAAGCGCATCGATCGCGTCGAGCTCGGCCTCGCCCAGTTCGCTGCCGAACGGCACGAACGACAGGTCGGAGTCGTGACCGAAGGTCTGCGTCGTATCGGCCGCACGGTCGGAATCGTGTGCGTCGGCCCCGGCTGCGCGGCGGATGTCGCCCTCATCGGGTCGGCGGTCGTGCTCCACGGTGTCCTCCTCTGTGGCGTTCAGCCTATCCGATCGATTCGGCCACGGACGAGGCCGGATTCTGCGAGTCGGTCATGTCCCGTCCATCGCCCGGACCTGATCGCGCAATGTTTCGCCCCGTTTCGCGCGGGATGCCGCGGGTGGGGGTGCCGTCTTAGCCTGGCTGCACCGATCCGAAGCGGACCGGCATCCACCCGCCACGAAGGAGCACTCCCGTGTCCAGCCCGTACAGCCGCATTCCCGCCCTCGAGGTGCGTGAGCGTGCGGCGTGCATGTGCGACCACGGCGACACCTGCTCCTCGTTCGCTCCGGGCCACGCCCTGCACCTGATCCAGGCGCGACTCGCCTCGGCGACGCCCTCGGACTGGGCGGACGCGATCGTCGCCGAATCGGACGCGCGCTCGGGCTTCGTCGTCGTCCGCACGCTGGCGGGCGAAGAGGTCGCGCTGTGGAACGGCACGGGTGCGGCGGCCGCCGCGACGCCGGGCACGCCCGTGGCGCTGCACGAGCGGTACCACGTGCTCGCCGTCGGCGCGGCGCGCTTCAACGTCCTGCGCGGCTGACGGCGTTTCGTCTCGCTCCGCTCGCTCAACGGCCGGGGAGCGACGAGCCTCAGCTCATCGCCATCATCATGTCCTTGACGGCCATGCAGGCGTCCATGCACGCCTTGCAGGACTGAGCGCACATCTTGCAGACCTCGCTGTGGTCGGCGTGCTCCATGCACTCGTCCATGGTCATCTCGCACATCGCGATGCAGGCGTCGAGCATCGACATCATGACCGCGGGGGTCATGCCCTGCATGCGCATCATCGAGCGCATCATCGTGTTGCACATGTCGGCGCAGTTCATACAGGCCGTCGCGCACGACATCATCTGCGTCGAGCACACCGTGCATGCCTGCTCGCAGGCCGAGCAGGCGTCCATACAGGCCTGCATGACGGCCATGTCCATGCTCTGCATTCCGGGCATCGACATCATGTCCTTCGACATGGCGCCCATCATCATCGCGTCCATCCGCCGCATCCTTCCGTTGCCGGGTCGGCGGGCAGATCTCCCGCCTTGCGGCCATGCTAGACCTCGACCGCCGCGGATCGAAGGGCGGATTAGGCTCGATCGGGTGATGTCACACACTCTTCACAAACCCGCCACAGCACGACTCACAGCCCTCGTCGCCGCGCTCGCCCTGGCGTTCGTCGCGGTGCTGGCGACGGCGACGCCCGCCGCCGCCCACGACGCCCTGGTCGGCACCGACCCCGCGACCGGCAGCACCGTCGCCGAGCTGCCGCCGCAGGTGACGCTCACGTTCAGCGACGCGGTCGCCCCCGATGACGGCGCGACCGTCGTCGAGGTGAAGGATGCCGCCGGCACCGAGCTCGCCGACGGCGCACCCGTCGTGCAGGACAACACCGTGACGCAAGCCCTCGCGGGCGAGGCGTCGGGCGTGATCACCGTGACGTGGAAGGTCGTGTCGAGCGACGGGCACCCGACCTCGAACACGTTCTCGTTCACCGTCGAGGGCGCGGCGCCGACTCCCACCGAGTCCGCCACGACCGCCCCCACTCCGACCGAGTCGGCCGAGCCCGCTCCGACCGCGGCGCCGAGCGAGACGGCCGCCCCGCCGGCCGACGAGGACTCGACGTTCGGCGACGTGTGGCCGTGGGTGGTCATCGGCATCCTGCTCGCCGCGGCCGGCGGAGCGATCGTGTACGTGCTGATGTCGCGTGCGCGGCGCGGCGATGAAGATGCTCGGGATGCCGCCGGCCAGGGCCGTGCGGCGAACCCCGGGCCCGGCTCCGACTCCCCCGCCGACCACTAGGCTTGAGACCATGCCTCACTACGACGTCGCCATCCTCGGCGCGGGGCCCGGCGGGTACGTCGCGGCCGTCCGTGCTGCTCAGCTCGGCCTCACGGTCGCGATCATCGAAGAGAAGTACTGGGGCGGTGTGTGCCTCAACGTCGGCTGCATCCCCTCGAAGGCTCTGCTCAAGAACGCCGATCTCGCGCACACGTTCCACGACAAGGCCGAGCTGTTCGGCATCTCGGGCGACGTGCACTTCGACTTCGGGGTGGCGTGGGACCGCAGCCGCAAGGTGTCCGAGACCCACGTCAAGGGCATCCACTTCCTGATGAAGAAGAACAAGGTCGACGAGTACGAGGGGCGCGGCACGTTCACCGGCCCGAACTCGATCACCGTCGCCAAGGCCGACGGCACGAGCGCCGAGGTCACCTTCGACAACGCGATCATCTCGACCGGCTCGCGCGTGCGCCTGCTGCCGGGCGTGCAGCTGAGCGAGAACGTCGTGACGTACGAGGAGCAGATCCTCACGCGCGAGCTGCCGACCTCGATCGTCATCGTCGGCGCCGGCGCGATCGGCATGGAGTTCGCGTTCGTCCTCACCCACTACGGCGTGAAGGTCACGATCATCGAGTTCCTCGACCGCGCGCTGCCGAACGAGGACGCCGACGTCTCGAAAGAGATCACGCGCCAGTACAAGAAGTACGGCGTCGACATCCTCACCTCGACCAAGGTCGAGACCGTGGTCGACCACGGCGACCGCGTCACCGTCACCTACACCCCCAACGCGGGCGGCGAGTCGCAGTCGATCGACGCCGACAAGGTGCTCATGTCGATCGGCTTCGCGCCTAACGTCGAGGGCTTCGGCCTGGAGACGACGGGCGTCAAGCTCACCGAGCGCGGCGCCATCGACATCGACGACCACATGCGCACCAATGTGCCGCACATCTACGCGATCGGCGATGTGACCGCCAAGCTGCAGCTCGCGCACGTGGCCGAGGCGCAGGGTGTCGTCGCCGCCGAGACCATCGGCAAGGCCGAGACCATGACGCTCGGCGACTACCGCATGATGCCGCGCGCGACGTTTTGCTCGCCGCAGGTCGCGTCGTTCGGCCTCACCGAGCAGCAGGCGCGTGACGCCGGCTACGACGTCAAGGTCGCGAAGTTCCCGTTCTCGGCGAACGGCAAGGCCAACGGCCTGGGCGAGCCGATCGGCTTCGTGAAGGTCATCGCCGACGGCGAGCACCTGGAGCTCCTCGGCGCGCACATGATCGGGCCGGACGTGTCGGAGCTGCTTCCCGAGCTGACCCTCGCGCAGAAGTGGGACCTCACCGCCCTCGAGGCGGCGCGCAACGTCCACACGCACCCGACGCTGTCGGAGGCCGTGCAGGAGGCCTTCCACGGCCTCGCCGGCCACATGATCAACCTCTGATCAGACCCACGCAGAACGCCCCGGACTTCGTCGAAGTCCGGGGCGTTCTGTCTTCCTGTTCCTGCTCGTTGAGCGGAGCGAGGAACGAGCGAAGACGAAACGCCCCGTCCGACGGACGACTCAGGCGCCGAGCGCCCGCGCGAGTTTCGAAGCGGATGCCGCCTCGCGGCCGCCTGCCGCACTCACCGCCTCTTTCACCTGATCGACCATGCGAACAACGTCCTGGGGGAAGACGGGACCGAGTTCGTACTCCCACTCCCGCCAGGTCCGCTCGACACCTGACCTGAGGTCCGTCGCGATCACATGGTCGTCCACGAACTCCGCCAGGACGCGATCCTCGGTGTCGCGAACCTGGAACGCGACGCGCGTGTTGCGGATGCGGGCGATCGGGGCGAGCATCGCAGGATCGGCGACCTCCGAGGCCGCAGCGACGACGGCATCCGGAATCGTCTCATCGTGGTCGAGCGGCCACTGCAGCTCGCGTCGCGCGCCGCCGATGAGTGGACCCTTGATGTGCCAGCCGGCATCCGGCCCGCCGACGCGGCGGCGCAGCGCGTGACCGGCCTGCCCCAGATCGAGGTCGGGTGTGTCGAAGTAGACCGCATCCAGATCGCGCACTTCGAGCAGCTGCACGTCGGCGATCGCATCGACGCGCGACCAATCCGGGAACGGGGTGTCGCCGTCGACGTCGAACTTGATCTCGAACTCGTACGTCTGACGAGGTCCGGGGTCAGTCATCCCGCCCGTCCGGGTTCGGGTCGATGTCTTCGGTGGCCTCGACGTAGACGAATCGCGTCTCGGTCGGGCCGTCGGCCTCGCCGGTGTTGGCGTCCTCGCCGTCGCGGCGGTAGACGAGCTGCCCCTCGCCGTAGGGGACGATGTAAGAGTCGTCGATGGTCGGGTCGAGCGGGATGATCTGCCCGTCGAGGGGTCCGCCGTGAAGTCGTGCGATGGCCATGACGCCAGCGTAGACCCCGGTGGCCGCTGACAGCAGGCCCTTGCGTGCAAGCGCTTCCAGGTTGTGCCCCTAGAATCGCGAGCGTGAAGGCCATCCGAACGTTCACCGTCCGTCCCGTCCTCGCCGCCCCGCTCGCTCCCCTCGACCGTCTCGCCTCGAACTGGCGCTGGTCGTGGAGCCGGGCCACCCACTCCTTGTTCGCCTCGATGGATCCCGCACTGTGGGACGAGATCGGAGCGAACCCCGCCCGCATGCTGGGCACCCTCGGGCAGGAGCGCCTCGACCAGCTCGCCCAGGACGAGGCCTTCGTCGCCCGCGTGCGCGAAGAGGACGAGCGCCTCACCGCGTACCTCGAGGGCGACCGCTGGTTCCAGCGTCTCGAGGGCGACAAGCCGGTGCACATCGCGTACTTCTCCCCCGAGTTCGGCGTCGACGGCTCGCTGCCGCAGTACTCCGGGGGCCTCGGCATCCTCGCCGGCGACCATCTCAAGAGCGCGTCCGACCTCGGCGTGCCGCTGACCGGCGTCGGCCTGTTCTACCGCGCCGGGTACTTCCGCCAGTCGATCGGCGACGACGGCTGGCAGCGCGAGAGCTACCCGCTGCTCGACCCGTACGGCCTGGGCCTGACGCTGCTGCGCGACCGCGGCGGCGCGCCGGTCGAGATCGCCCTCGACCTGCCCGGCGACCGCCGGCTGCACGCCCGCGTGTGGGTGGCCGACATCGGCCGCGTGCCGCTGCTGCTGCTGGACTCCGAGACGCCGTCGAACTCCGACGAGCTGCGGCGCGTCACCGATCGCCTCTACGGCGGCGGCGGCGAGCACCGCCTGCTGCAGGAGCTGCTGCTGGGCGTCGGCGGCGTGCGCGCGGTGCGGGCGTTCTGCGACCTGACCGGGCGTCCGACGCCCGACGTCTACCACACGAACGAGGGCCACGCCGGGTTCCAGGGCCTGGAGCGCATGTCGGAGCTCATCACGCACGACGGCCTCAGCTTCGACGACGCGCTCGCCCAGGTGCGCGCCGGCACGGTGTTCACGACGCACACGCCGGTCCCGGCCGGCATCGACCGCTTCTCGCGCGATCTGATCGCGGACTTCCTGACCAGTGGGCTGTTCCAGGGCCTCGACGCCGGCCGCGCCATCGCGCTCGGCCTGGAGACCTGGGACGGCGGCGACCAGGGCGTCTTCAACATGGCGGTGCTGGGCCTGCACCTCGGCCAGCACGCGAACGGCGTCTCGCTGCTGCACGGCGAGGTCAGCCGCGGCATGTTCGGGATGCTGTGGCCCGGGGTCGACACGGACGAGGTGCCGATCGCCTCCATCACCAACGGCGTGCACGCGCCGACCTGGGTGCACCCGGCGCTCAAGGCGGTCAGCGAGCGAGCGTGGGGCGACGCCTACACCGACACCCACGACTGGAACGACCGCGCGGTCGTGAGCGACGCCGAACTGTGGGGCGTCCGTCAGCAGATGAAGGGCGAGCTCGTGGCCGAGGCGCGGCGGCGGGTGGCGGCATCCCTCACCAACGGGCACACGCCCGCATGGGTCGGCGACCTGCTCGACCCTGACGTGCTCACGATCGGGTTCGCGCGCCGCGTGCCGACGTACAAGCGGCTGACGCTCATGCTGCGCGACCCCGAGCGGCTGACGCGGCTGCTGACCGACCCCGAGCGGCCGGTGCAGATCGTGATCGGCGGCAAGTCGCACCCGGCCGACGACTCGGGCAAGATCCTGATCCAGCAGCTCGTGCGGTTCAGCCGCGACCCGAAGGTGCGGAACCGGATCGTGTTCCTGCCCGACTACGACATCACGCTCGCGAAGGACCTGTACCCCGGCTGCGACGTGTGGCTGAACAACCCGCTGCGCCCGCTGGAGGCGTGCGGCACGAGCGGCATGAAGGCGGCGCTCAACGGCGCGCTGAACCTGTCGATCCTCGACGGCTGGTGGGACGAGTGGTACGACGGCGAGAACGGCTGGGCGATCCCGACGGCCGACACCGCGTCGAACGACGAGGAGCGCGACGACGCCGAGGCCGCGGCCCTGTACGACCTCATCGAGCACCAGCTGGTGCCGAAGTTCTATGACCGCGAGGGCGGCATTCCGCTCGCGTGGCTCGGCATGGTGCGCCACACTATGACCGACCTCGGAACCAAGGCGACGAGCGACCGCATGGTGCGCGACTACGTCCAGCGCCTGTACGTGCCGGCGGCGGCGCACGACGTCGCGCTGCGCGCGGACGGCTTCGCGCAGGCGCGCGAGGTGGCGGCGTTCACCGGCCGGGTGCGAGAGGCGTGGGGTCGCGTGTCGATCGCGAGCGTCGAGAGCTCGGGCATCCCGCAGCAGGCGCAGGCCGGCGACACCCTCGAGGTGCGCGCCGACGTGCGGCTGGACGGTCTCTCGCCCGACGACGTCGCGGTCGAGCTGCTGTACGGCCGCACGAACGAGGACGACGCGCTCGCCCGCGATCACTCGGTGCACGCGCTGGCGCCCGCGGGTGACCCGGTCGACGGTGTGACGGCGTTCCGCGCGTCGCTGCCGCTCACCGTGACCGGCACCTTCGGCTACACGGTGCGCGTGCGCCCGTCGCACCCGCAGCTGGTGTCGCCCGTCGAGCTCGGGCTGGTCACGTACGCGTCGTAGTGAATGGATGCCTCGGCCCGCGTACACAGCGCAGGAGCTTCTGGCCGACACGCCGGAGAATGGATGCCGCCACCCGGCGCGTATCGAAGACCTCCTGCGCTGTGCACGCTGCTGCGCTTACGCGAGGTGGACTCCGCGGTCGACGAGGCCGAGGATGGCGAGTTCGACGGTCGGCCAGTCGTGGACGACCAGGGCATAGTCGAAGCGAAGAGTGACGAAGCCCCAGCTGGCCGCGTGAGCGTCGCGCACGAGGTCCTTGTGGCGATGCGACTCGTCGTCGTGGTTGGCGACTCCGTCGACCTCGACGATCAGCCGGTCGCCGATCACGAAATCGACGCGGCCGACCGAGATGATCTTCTGCTGCGTGCGCACCGACAGCCCGTGTATGCGCAGCCGCCATCGCAGCAGGGACTCCAGGCCGCTGTCGGCGTCGCTGCGCGCGAACGCGATGGCCTCGCGAGCCGCGGCGTTGGTGTGAGCGCGCAGCCAGGCGAGGTCGGCGGCTGACAGCTTTCGCTTCCGCAACGCGGATTCGAGAGCGACGAAGAACGCCTCAAGCCCTTGGCATCGAAGAATCTGCCGCAGCGTCACCCGCACGGAGGGCACGCCGAATGCGTCGGTCCGATCGTCATCGACCCAGTGCACGACACACGTGCAACCGGTGTGCGCATGAACGCGTCCGCTCGAGGGCATCCCGATGTGCAGGCCGGTGCCGTACTCGGCGACCCACAGCCCGTGATGTGCGGCTGCAGTAACGCAGGCCAGCGCGCCGCCGTGGGCCGCGGCATCCCTCACATCGTCACACGCGCCGGCACGCTCGTACACGCCGCGACGCAGTGAGCGGATCGTTCCGCAGTCGAGCTCGTCGGCGAGGGCCCGCCGCGACAAGCCGCCGTCTCGCAACTCGGCGTAGGTCGACACCGGTCGCTTCGACGTGCACATGCCCCGATGCTCGCGGCAGCCGGCATCCCGTCCCCATCACCGGCCACGATCTGTGCAGAACTCGCGCGACGGCCGCACTGGGGAGGAAACGCTCGGCTCGCACAGCGCAGGAGGTTCTGGCCGACACGCTGGAGAATGGATGCCGCCACCCGGCGTGTTGCCAAGACGTCCTGCGCCGTGCACGCCGGGGCACGCGCTTTAGGCTGGTCGGGTGAAGCCGTTCGTGCTGCTCGCGACGCGGGCCGAAGACCTGCCGGCCGACGAGGAGTACGGGCTGTTCCTGCGGTACACCGGGCTCATGCCCGAGCAGCTGATCCGGGTGCGGCTGGAGGCGGGGCCGATGCCGCCGCTCGATCTCGACGGGCTGTCCGGCATCTTCGTGGGCGGCGGTCCGTTCAACGCCTCAGACCCGGCCGACAAGAAGTCGGCGGTGCAGCATCGGGTCGAGGCGGAGTTCGCCGCGCTGCTGGACGAGGTGGTGGCGCGGGACTTCCCGTTCCTCGGCGCCTGTTACGGCATCGGCACGCTCGGCGCGCACCAGGGCGCAGTGATCGACCGCCGGCATCCTGAACCGATCAGCGTCGTGCCCGTCACCGTGACCGACGCGGGAGCGGCCGACCCGCTGCTGGCCGACATGCCGCCGACGTTCGACGCGTTCGTCGGGCACAAAGAGGCGATCTCGCAGCTGCCGGCGTCGGCCACGCTGCTCGCCTCGTCGCCGGCGTGCCCGGTGCAGATGTTCCGCGTCGGCGAGAACGTGTATGCGACGCAGTTCCACCCCGAGCTCGACGTCGAGGGCATCACGACGCGCATCCACGCCTACGCCGACCACGGCTATTTCGCGTCGGATGAACTGGAGCTGACCCTTGCCGCGGTGCGCCGGGTCGCGGTGTCGCACCCGAGCCGCATCCTGCGCGCGTTCGTCGAGCGCTACGCACGCTGAGGCCTCTGGGCACGCGGGCGGCGCGGTGGTACGCTCACCGCCAACAGCCGCATCCGTCGCCCGAATCGAGGTGCGTCATGAGCCCGAACAAGCTGCTGATCGCCGCAGCCGCAGTGGTCGTCGTCGCGTCCGCGGCGATCGTCGTTCCCGGGGTCGCTGCGGGGGCACCGCTCTCGCTGCTGCCGTCGACATCGGTCGTGGCGCCCGGCGACGGCAATGGGAATGGGAACGGGAAGGCGTGGGGGCAGCACAAGGACGACCCCGGTTTTCCGGGCGGAAACGGGCGCGGGCACGGTGAGGACTCCGCGGACGACTCCGGCGAGGGCGGCAAGGCCTGGGGCCACCACAAGGACGATCCCGCGTTCCCCGGCAACAACGGCCGCGGGCACGGCAAGCCCGCGAGCCCCCCTGGTCGTTGAGCGAGCGCAGCGAGACGCAACGTCGTGAGCCACCGATCGGACGGATCGCCTCCGCGACGTGCGCGTTGGCCGGGATCCCGAGAGCGGCTCGCGACGTTTCGTCTGCGCTCCTTCGTCGCTCCGCTCAACGAGCAGGGGGTCCGGCTCGCGACGTTTCGTCTTCGCTCCTTCGTCGCTCCGCTCAACGAGCAGGAATAACGCGCGACACCGCCATCGAACCCGCCGGCTCGACCCCGTCGAGCGGCAAGCCGAGGTCGACCAGAACGACCTCGCCCACCAGCTCCGGGGCTCGCGCAAGGCCTGACTTGGCGGCGCCGACCGTGACGGTGAGGGATGCCGCCAGCACGGCTTCGTCGGCGGCTCCGGTGTCGGGGTGAAGGCCGCTGGGCAGGTCGACGGCGATGACGCGCGGCATCCCCCGGCGCGTCTGCGCCAGCGACTGCACCGTGGTGACGGCTTCGCGCGCCAGGCCGTGCAGCGCGGGATCGCGCGAGGCGCCGATGCCGAGGATGCCGTCGAGCACGAGCGCGTAGCGGGCGTCGCGCACCTCGGGCAGGTCGATGCGGCGCGCACCGGCGGCGACGGCCGCGGCGAAGGCGCTCTCGTGCACCCGGCTGCCGACGAGCAGCACGTCCACGTCGGCGATGTCGCCGATGCCGGCGGCGGCGTACAGTGCGTCACCGCCGTTGTCGCCCGAGCCGACGAGTGCGAGCACGCGCGGCTGCGGTGTGTCGGGGTCGTCCTGCAGCAGCGGTTCGAGCACGATCGACGACGTGATCGGCGCCGACGGCGTGCCGGCGAGCTCGGCGCGCACGACGTCGGCCAGGGCCGCGGCGGCCCGGCGCATGAGCGGCACACCGGCCTCGAGCAGCGGGCGCTCGGCCGCGCGCACCTGTTCCGCCGTGTAGGTCGGCACGTCGACGCTCACGTGGCGCGCCCCGCCTCTTTCGCGACATCCGCCCGCGCGTGCTCGAGCTCTTCGGTCGCGACGCGCACGGCGTCCTCGGCCTGCCGCACCCGGCGCTGGGCGAAGGTCGGCGACCCGTAGCGCTCGCGCACCCGGTCGGACCGCTCGCGCTCGCTGACGATCACCCACGTCGAGGCGAGCAGGATCACCTGCGCCGACAGGTTGAGCCACAGCAGCAGCGCGATGAGCGCGGCGAACGACGCGAGCAGCGGGTTGGATCCGGCGCCGCTGACGAACAGCCCCGACAGCTGCTGCAGCACGGTCAGCCCGATCGCGCCGACGAACGCGCCGGCCCACAGCGAGGCGGGTCGCGCGCGCACGCCGCTCAGCGTCACGAAGGCGAGCGCGATGATCGCCATGTCGAGCACGAAGACGACGACGAGCGACACCCCGCGCGTCGCGGCCGCGGCGAGGTCGCCGCCGATGCCGAGCCAGTCGAGCACGGTGCCGACGAACGTCGTGCCGACGAAGGTGGCGCCCGCCGACAGCACGAAGCCCGCGCCGATGGCGGCCGCCAGCAGCAGGTTGCGCAGCAGCACCCAGACGAAGAAGACATCGTCGTGCACTTTGTCGGCGAGGGTGCGGATCGCCACGCGCAGCGAGCCGACGGCGCCGATCGCCGCCCCGACCAGACCGACGAGGGCGATGATGCCCGCGACGGTGAACCCGGCCGGCGCGTCGATCTCCGACACGTCGACGATGCCGCCCTTTCCGACGACGCCGGGGATGGCGGCATCCACCGCGGCGACGAGCGACCGCAGCGCCTCGGGGTTGCCGGCGAGCCAGACCGCGGCGACCGAGAAGCCCAGCAGCACCCCCGCGAACACCGAGAACAGCGCGCGGTAGGTGACGCTGTCGGCGAGCATCGGGCCCCGCCGTTCGGAGTAGTGCAGCCACACGCGCACCGGGCGCAGCGACAGCGCCCACGCCGTCGCCTTCGTGATCCACTCCGCCATGGCCGCCACACTACCGAGCACGCATGTCCTGGCACGCCGGGGTTGACGTGGAGGGATGACGTGCGCCATAGGATGTCCCTGGGGATTGGGGAATCACTATGCGGGGTCTTGCACAGACGCTCGTGCTCACCGGAGCCGTACGAGCAGCCGACATGTCCGCCGCCATCGCGCAGGCGGGGGGCAGCGACGGCCCCGAGCTGCAGCAGCTGCTCGTGAGCCAGAAGCTGGTGACCGAGGGGCAGGTCGCCGAGGCGATCGCGCTGCACACGGGTCACCGCTACATCGATCTTGCGAATCTTCCGCTGGATCCGAACGTGGTGGCGCTCGTGCCGGGCAACCTGTGCCGCAAGTACGCGCTGATCCCCGTCGACCTGCGCGGCGACCGGCTGACGGTGGGCGTGCTCGATCCGACCGACATCGTGGCGCTCGACGACGTGGCGAGCATCACCGACCTGTTCGTCGAGCCGGTGGTGGTCGCGCAGGACGCGCTGACGCAGATGTTCGAGCGGTTCCTGCGGTCGGACGAAGAGCTCAGCGAGCTGTCGCTGACGATCGAGGACCAGACCGAGGCGAACCAGGCCGCGTTCACCGAGACGCTCGAAGAGCAGGACAGCGACGCCCCGGTGGTGCGGTTCGTGAACCTGCTGATCGCACAGGCCATCAACGACCGCGCGAGCGACATCCACGTCGAGCCGGGTGAGAAGCAGCTGACGGTGCGGTTCCGCATCGACGGCGTGCTGCACGAGATGCAGAAGGCCGACCGTGCGATCCAGGACGGCATCATCTCGCGCCTCAAGATCATGTCGTCGATCGACATCGCCGAGAAGCGCAAGCCGCAGGACGGCCGCCTGTCGGTCACGCACGAGGGCCGCCAGGTCGACCTGCGCGTGGCGACGCTGCCGACCGTGTGGGGCGAGAAGATCGTGATGCGCATCCTCGACAACACCGGCCAGGTGATGACGATGCGCGACCTGCTGTTCTCGCCGACGAACGAGAAGCGGTTCCTCGAGGCGATCTCGAAGCCGCACGGCATGATCCTCGCGACGGGTCCGACCGGGTCCGGCAAGTCGACGAGCTTGTACACGGCGCTGCGGGCGATCGCGAACCCGAAGATCAACGTCATCACGGTCGAGGATCCGGTGGAGTACCGCATCCCGGGGATCAATCAGGTGCAGGTGAACAACCGCGCGGGTCTGACGTTCTCGACGGCGCTGCGGTCGATCCTGCGGTCGGACCCCGATGTCGTGCTGGTCGGTGAGATCCGCGACTTCGAGACGGCGAACATCTCGATCGAGGCGTCGCTGACCGGTCACCTGGTGCTCTCGACGCTGCACACGAACGACGCGCCGTCGGCGCTGACACGACTGACCGAGATCGGGTGCGAGCCGTTCCTGGTGGCGACGGCGCTCACCGCGGTGATCGCGCAGCGCCTCGCGCGGCGCCTGTGCATGCGCTGCCGCGAGCCGCTCGTCGAGACCAGTGACGTGCTGTCGTCGCTGGGCTTTCCGCATGACCCGGGTGACGTGCCGCAGCTGTTCAAAGCGGTGGGATGCCCCGCCTGCAGCGGTACCGGCTACCGGGGCCGTGTCGCCCTGCACGAGATCATGACGCTCACCGACGACATCGAGTCGCTGGTGGTGACCCGGGCGACGGGTTCGGAGATCCGCCAGGCCGCGCTGCGCGAGGGCATGGTGTCGCTGCGCGACGACGGCTGGTCGAAGGTCGCCCAGGGCCTGACGACGATCGAAGAGGTGCTGCGCGTCTCGGTCTGAGGTGTGCACAGTGCAGGACGTTCTGAGCGAAACGCCGGGTGATGGATGCCGCCACCCGGCGCGTCGCCAAGACCTCCTGCAGCAGGTGCGCGCCTACCCCTGCTTGGCGAGTTCGCCGTAGAGGGTGAAGATCGGCAGGTACAGCGAGATCACCATGCCGCCGATGACGATGCCGAGGCCGACGATGAGAATGGGCTCGATCGTCGACGACAGCTGGGCGGTGGCGGTCTCGACCTCGTCCTCGTAGAAGTCGGCGATCGACGAGAGCATGTCGACGAGCGTGCCGGACTCCTCGCCGACCGACACCATCTGCGGCACCATCGCCGGGAAGACCTCGGCCTTGGCGAGCGGCGCCGCGAACGAGCGGCCCTGGCGGATCGACTCCTGCACGTCGCGCACGGCCTGCTCGATCTTCCAGTTGTTCGAGGCCTGCCCGACGATCGCGAGCGCCTGGATGATGGGCACGCCGGCGTTGAGCATCATCGACAGGTTGCGGGCGAACCGGGCGACGGCGATCTTGGTGGTCAGCTTGCCGAAGACCGGCATCTTCAGCTTGATCGGGTCGACGAAGCGCCGGTACTGCTCGGTGTGCCGGTTGGCGCGCCACCAGATGACGGCGACCACCACGACCAGCACGATGGCGGGGATGATCCACCACATGTTCTTCGAGATCGTGACGAGGATCTGCGTGGGCAGGGGCAGCGACGAGCCGAGCCCTTTGAACATGCCCTCGAAGATCGGCACCACGAAGGTGACCATGACGAGCACGCCGATGATGGCGATGACGAGCACGATCGCCGGGTAGGTGACGGCGGCGCGGATCTTGTTGTGCAGCTCGGCCTCGCGCTGGTAGTTGTCGGCGATCGAGCCGAGCGCGCTGCCGAGGAAGCCGCCCGCCTCGCCGACCTTGACGATCGACAGCATGAGCGGCGGGAAGGTCTGCGGGTGCCGGGCGAGCGCCGCCGAGAACGAGGAGCCGGCCTCGACGTCGGCCTGCACCTGCACGAGCGCGGGCTGCAGGCGCTTGTCGTCGGTCTGCTCGATGAGGATCGACAGGGTCCGCATGAGCGGCAGGCCGGCGTTGATGAGGCCGGCCATCTGCCGCGAGAACACCGCGAGGGTGCGCGCCGAGACGTGCTTGGTCGACCCGGGCAGCTTGATCTGGCGGTTGAGGCCGGTGTTGGACTTGAGAGCGACTTCGAGCGGGGTGAGCCCCTGCGCCTTGAGCTTTCCGGTGACGGCCGATTCGCTGGCCGCCTCGATCGTGCCCTTGACGACCGATCCTGCGCGCGGGTCGACCGCGCGGTAGACGAATTCCTGGACGACGGCCATGTCAGAACCCTCCCGTGCCGGGCCAGCCGGTGCTGTCGTCGGCCCAGTCCACGTCGCGCGCCGTCGGATCGACGCGCCCGCCCACGGTGGGCGTGCCGAACCGCGAGCCCATGCCGACGCCCGTGCCTGCCGTGGCATCGGGCGCGACGAGCTCGCCCTGCCGCCATTCGCCGGCGTGGTGCGCCCAGTCTTCGGCGTCGAGGTCGCGCGGCGTGATGTAGACGCCGTCGAGGCTCTTCGGGTCGACGGCGAAGTCCATCGCGACGTTGCGCGCGATGGTGCCGTCGGCGACGAGCCGGCGCAGGTCCTGGTCGAGCGTGTGCATGCCGACCTCGGACCCGGCCTGCATGGCGGAGTAGATCTGGGCGACCTGGCCCTCGCGGATCATGTTGGCGACGGCCGGGGTGTTGATGAGCACCTCGGTGGCGATCGTGCGCCCGTCGGTCTGCGCGAGCGGCAGCAGCGTCTGGCTGATGATGCCCTGCAGGGTGTCGCCCAGCTGCGTGCGGATCTGGTGCTGCTGGTCGGCTGGGAACACGTCGATGATGCGGTTGATGCTCTTGGCGGCGCCCTGCGTGTGCAGGGTCGAGAGCACGAGGTGACCGGTCTCGGCGGCCGACAGGGCCGTCGAGATCGATTCGGGGTCGCGCAGCTCGCCGATGAGGATCACGTCGGGGTCCTGGCGCAGCACGCGGCGCAGGGCTTCGGCGAACGAGTTCGTGTCGCGTCCGACCTCGCGCTGGTGGATGAGCGCGCGCTTGGACTCGTGGTGGAACTCGATCGGGTCCTCGATCGTGATGATGTGCGCGGGCACCAGCTGGTTGACGATGTCGACCATCGCGGTGAGCGTCGTCGACTTGCCCGAGCCGGTGGGACCGGTGAGCAGCACGAGGCCGCGCGGGCGCAGGGCGAGGTCGGCGGCGATGGCCGGCGCGCCGAGCTCTTCGAGCGAGTACACCCGGTCGGGGATGTACCGCAGCGCGATCGCGATCGACCCGAGCTGGCGGAACACGTTGGTGCGGAACCGCCCGATGCCGGGGGTGGCGTGGGCCAGGTCGACCTCGCCGTTCTCCATGAACTCGCGGCGCTGCTGCTCGCTCATGAGGTCGAACGCGGTGCGCTCGACCCACTCGGCCGACAGGGCGTCGGGGTAGCCGGGCACGGGCACGAGGTCGCCGTCGATGCGCAGCAGCGGCGGCGCGCCGGCGGTGATGTGCACGTCCGAGGCGCGGTGGCGCGCACCGCGGGCGAGAAGGGTCTCGAAGTCGAGGCTTTCCATGGTCATCCCTCCTCGTCGACGTACGTGAGGGCCGAGATCTGCACCGACACCGAGCCTTCGCCGGACTGGCTGGTCGTCGCCGTGATGCTCGACAGCAGGCGGGGTCCGGCGCGCAGCTCGTCGAGGAACGCGGTGGCCGTGTTCATGTCGGGCGCGGTGGCGCTGATCGTGAAGTCGACCTGCTGGCGGCCGTCCGGCACGGCGCCGGCGACCGCGCCGCCGGCGTCGACGGTCCCCGTGGCGGTCCCATCCGTCGCGGCGTCTGTCGCGGCGGGGGTGGGCTCGGGTGCGGGGGCGGTGGCGGCATCCCCCTCCGTCGCGCCGGTGCGGGTCACGAAGGCGACCTGTTCGCCGGCGGTGACGGCGGTGAGCTGCACCCCGGTGTCGGTGGCCGCAGTGCCGACGACCTCGAACACGTCGTCGAGCTGGCCGTCGGCGGGGATCTGTGCGCGCAGCTGCGACACGTCGGAGTTGATCTGGTCGAGGTTGGCCTCTTGCTCGTGCAGGTCGTCCACCTGCGCCTGGTAGATCGCGTTGGTGCTGGCGACGGTCGCGGTCTGCCCGTCGACGCCGACCGCCTGGAAGTAGAGCGGCATGGCCACGAGGAAGACGCCGAGCGCGATGACGCCGAGCGACACGATGAGGCCGATGACGGTGACGAGCTGCTTGGGCATCACTCGCCCCCTTCTTCGGGCGCGTACTCATTCGAGTAGACGCTCTGGTCGAACTGCACGTTCAGCTGGTACGCGTACCTGTCGGCCGTCACCTGGCTGGACGTGACCGATTGCCCGTCGGCGAACAGCACGCCGTCGACGGCGCGCAGCGAGCGGATGATCGCCACGATGTCGAGCGGGGTGGCGCTGTCGATCGAGACGGTGCCGACGAGGCCCGCTTCGGCGGTGGGGTCGTCGCCCTGCGGCGCGCCCCCGACGGTCATGTCGAAGCCGGTGAGGGTCGCGTCGGCGGGAAGGATGCCGGTGATCTTGGCGATCACCGGCGACCAGGCGAGGTCGGCGGCCATGGCCTCGGTGCGGAAGTCGGTGAGTTCGGACTGGGTCGACAGCGCCTGGCTCACCTCGGACAGCGAGGCGATCTCGGTGAGCAGCGCGTTTGTCTTGGTCTGCTCGGCGGCCAGGCGCTGGTCGGCGACGAACTTGAGCGCGAACGCTCCCGCGATGATCAGCAGGGCGACGACGATCGCGCCGAGCACGATCCACACCCACAGGGTGACGAGCTTGTCGCGTTCGCGCCGCGCGATCTCGCTGCGCGGCATCAGGTTGACGCGGGGCAGGCCCGAGAACGGGGCCGGGATGGCGGTCATCGCTGCACCTGCCCGAGGGCGACGCCGACGGTGGCGACGAGGTTGAGGGCGACTTCGCCGGCGGGCGGCGGTGTCGACATCGAGATGACGTCGCCGACCGACACGACCTGCAGGGGCGTGTCGATGGCGGCGCTCAGGGCGGGCATGACGCCGTCGACGATCGCTCCCCCGCCGGTGACGAAGACGCGTGCGAGCGGAGCCGAGGTGCTGCGGCTCGCGAAGAACGCGAGGGTCGAGCGCAGGCGGGCGGCGAGGTCGGCGACGCCGGGCGGCGTGTTGGCGCGGATGGCTCCGCGCGTGCGGCCCTGCGTGAGCCCCGCCCCGTTGCCGGCGGGGCTGCCGACGGCGCCGGCGACTCCCCCGCTGGCGACGGCCGCGAGTTCGAGTTCGGGAGTGGATGCTTCCGCCGAATGCCTGCGGACGGCCGCGGTGGCGACGTCGATGGGCAGGATGCGGACGAACAGCGGCACGCCGCCGCGCGAGATCACGACCTGCGTGGTGTGGTCGCCGATGTGGACGGTCGCGACGGCTTCATCGGGCTGTGTGAGGTGCGCGGTGACGCGGGCGAGGCCGAACGCGGTCAGGTCGACGGCCTGCGCGCGGACCTTGACCTTCGACAGGGTCGAGATGATCTGCTCGATGTTCTCTGACACGGCGGCGACGAGCAGGCCCGACACCTGGTCGCCGTCCTGCGAGAGCGGAAAGAAGTCGAGCACCGCCTGGCTGGCCGGGACCGGGAGCAGGTCCTGCACCTGGTAGGGCAGGGCTTCGCGCAAGAGGTCGGGGCGCATGGCCTGGGTGGTGTATTCGCGGACGAGGATGCGGCGGCTGGCGACGCCGAGCACGGCGTCCTTGCTCTTGAACCGGGCCCCGGTCCACAGCTGTCGCAGGGCGACGGCGACAGCGCCGGCATCCAGCACTTCGGAGTCTTTCGCGGCGTCGGCCGGCAGCGGCACTTCGCCGTAGGCGATGAGCTGGGGTTTGCGGCCGAGTGAGATCTCCGCTGCGCGGACGCTCTCTTCGGTCACCTCCAGCCCGACGATTGTCTTCCCCATGATTTCCCTTCCCCAAGGTGCGTCGGTCAGGTGCCGACGAAAAGATTCACGTACCACCTGCCGACGGCTTCGCCGGCGAACACTCCCGTCCAGGCGCCGAGGATCATCCACGGGCCGAACGGGATGGCGGTCTTGCGTCCGGCGCGGCGCAGCAGCAGCAGTGCGATGCCGAACACTCCCCCGTAGACGAAGGCGCTGAATGCGCCGACGGCGAGGGCTCCCCAGCCGATCCAGCCGAGGTAGATCCCCACCACGCCTGCGAGTTTCACGTCGCCGCCGCCCATGCCGCCGGGGCGGGCGAGGCGCAGCAGGAAGTAGAACGCGTAGAGCACGGCCATTCCGATCGCGGCGCGCAGCAGCAGCCGCCACTCTCCCGTCAGCAGGGCGGCGACGGTGAAGAGGATGCCTGACACGAGGTAACTCGGAAGAACGATGCTGTTCGGCAGCCGGTGCGTGTCGAGGTCGATCAGCGTAAGGACGATCGAGATGGCCGCGAAGTAGAGGAACGCGACGATGACGAGCACCGCTGCCCAGACGTCGGCCGGGTGCACGGTGCCATCCACCGTCGGCAGCGCGAGGTACTCGACGAGTGTCGCGTTCGGGCTGAGCAGCCCGTCGTACACGGCGATTCCCCACCACGTGATCACCGCGAACGCGATACCCGTGACCGCCTCGACGATCGGGTACCGCGCTGAG
The DNA here is from genome assembly GCF_014779795.1 of Microbacterium helvum. Lineage (GTDB taxonomy): Bacteria > Actinomycetota > Actinomycetes > Actinomycetales > Microbacteriaceae > Microbacterium > Microbacterium helvum. The sequence continues at coordinate 5,949 of NZ_JACXZS010000002.1, read as the reverse complement.
ATCGGCGCCTTGCAGTTCGCGCAGCGTCCCCGCAGCACGATCCACCCCACCACCGGCACGTTGTGCCACGGCTTGATCGCCGCGTCGCAGTGCGGGCACCGGCTCTCGCGCATCAGCGAGATGTGCGCCGGCACGCGGTAAGCGACGACGTTCAGGAACGACCCGATCAGAAGACCGAGGATCCCGGCGACGACGGTGAGGAAGATGAGCAGCCCAGTCACCAACTAGCCCTCGACCTGCTTGATGAGGACAGGCTCCTGCACCTGGACAACAGTGCCGTGGTTACCCGAGCCGGCCTCGCTCAATTCGCAGCTGAGGTCGATCAGCGGCTCCCACGCCATGGGGTTGCACACGAACTTCGGCTGTACCCAATCTGGGCCGTCTGCGTTCCCGGCGTAGAACTGACCGTAGAAGGTGTCCTTAAAGCTCCCTGTCAGTTTGGGGACACCGCACGGCGTGTAGACCATGAGGTGGATTCCATCGGCAGGCACGTTGAGGAGCTTGTCGCTCGCCGGCCCCTTGACGCATGTCGGCTTCGAATCTGGGACCCCGTCGGCGTGGATGACAAACAGTTGCGTTGGCGTGGCAGCAGACGGGGATGTCAGCGTCCCCTTGATGTCGATGGTCACCGTCCGTCCGCCGGGGATAAGCAGAACGGCGTCGTGCGGCAACTGCTGGGTCTTGTCGATCGTCACAGTGACATTGCCGCCGCAAGATGTGTAGTCGATACCGGCCCGCGTCGTCCCGCTCGGCAATGTTGCTCGCAGTTGGTCGGAAAGGTCCATCGCGCAACTGCCGCTTGGGACGTCAAACCACGCGACGTCGTCGCCCCACTGCGTGCGATCGGGGCCCACGTCGACCCAGGTGGTCATGTCGTAGACCTCTTGCAGTGTGGGGGTGAAGACGGCCGGATTCACTTGGTGGTCCAGCGGGGTCGTTCCGTGAACAGTTACTTCCGTAGTCGGAGTGTATGTTCCCCCAGCGATCACGGTGCCGCCGATGTCTCCCTTCGCACCGCTCAGGTTCACGTTGCGGCCAGCGCGGATGTCTGTGTCGCCGGGCTCACGCGGCGACGCGGGGGCCATCCCGACGCTGAGGTGATTCGCGCTCAACAGGACGTCCCGCCCGGCTGTGATCCGGCCGTTGACCGTGACGGTGTCTCCCGACATCGTCACGTCGTCCCTGGCATAGACACTCCCCGTGACGGTGCAGCCTGAGCTCAGGATCACACTTCCTCGGACTACCCACAGGTCGCCGTCAACGGTCGACTTTGAGGTCGAGCAGTCATAGTTGCCCTGCCTGACAACCACAGTGCCTGTGTATGACGCCTGCGTGACGGTGAACGTGCCGTCGAAGTAGGCGAGCGATCCCCCAGGCTGATTCTTGTACGTCACGACTCGGCTGTAGTCCGAGGTGATCCGCGTCGACTCACCGCTTGCATCCCAACCGGTCGATACGATCTGAAAGGTATCGCCGGACGTCGCGCTCGGGCAGTGGTCGACCGTGGCTTCGTAGAAGGGTGCGGTACCTGTGCCTCCGCGCGGGTTGGACGCCACAAGCGTGCAGGGGGTGGCCAACACTTTCTCGAGTGCTGCGTCGCGCCCGGATTCGGCAGCGATGTACGCCTGTGTCTGATTCTTGTTATCGGAGTTCGACTCAATCGTGAACATCACGCTCGCCGCGATGGTAACCGCGATGACGAATCCAACAAGCATGACGACGACAACCGTCACCAACACCGCGCCGTTGTCGTCTCGGTCCTGCCGTCGCATCTGCTTGATCATGGCAGCCAGCATGGATCCCCCCCTGTTGCCGCAGTGCGCATTGACACTTCGCCTTCGAATTTCACGGGTGCCGAGTCGGTGACGATCTCAAAGGCGTACGAAAGTACGCGCCCATCCTGGTGGAACATCGGCTTGCCATCAGTTGCCCGCACGTTGACGACCCACTGCTGATCGTCGTCATCGATCCATGTAGTCCACGCGGCCGTGCCAAGGTTGGCTGCCGTGCGCGTCATTTGCGCCTTCCCGCCACCGAGATCGAACGCCTGGCAGGTACGCGGGTCTGTGCCCGTGGCGTTGTCGTAGACGGTGTGAACCCAGAGCTGGGTCTCGCTAGCTTCCGTTTTGAAATCGGTCGCGTTCCGGACTGCTCGCTCGATCTGTGAGCTGACGAGCTGGCCTCGGGTCGTCGCCTCGCTCGTCGACAGCACGTCATTCTGTGTGAGCCACGAATTGAAGAGCACCGTGGCGATGCCGGCGAGCACGATCGTCGACACGAGTATCGCGATGATGAGTTCGATGAGCCCGAGTCCACCATCATCCCGTTTTGCACAGTTCACGGGCTGCATGCCGCGTCCGCCTTGGCCCCTTGGACGTACACGAGCGCGGAGACGCGTGCGAGCGTCCGCCCGCCCCGCTCCGCAGTGAGATCGAGAGAGATGGCCTCACCGCCAGCGATCGGACACATAGTGCATTCGCCTGGCGCGCCGGACACAGTGAAGTCCCTGCGCGCACCGTCCTGAAATGTCTGGGTTGCGCCGGCGTTGATTACGTCGGCGCAGGTGGGCTGCCCGTGACGCAGATCTTCAACGATCGCATTGAGCTGCCGGGTCGCGGTCGCAACCGTTGATTGCTGTGACGAGTACTGGATGCCGTTGATCAGCGCAGGCAAGAGCGCGAGCGCGATGATCCCCAAAACGAACATCGCGATGATGACTTCGACAAGGCTGAACCCCGCAGCATCGGCGCCACGACCCCTCATCCGCCCACCTCCCCAAGTGGCAGAATCCCCAACCCAATGATGCCACGAGGACCGAGAATCGGTGTGTTCTCGGTCCTCGCGATCCGGGTCCGCTGACTAGCAGCCAGGCCCAGATTCGTATCCGCTCGCCGCGTCCTTGTACTGAGACCCGTTGCTCGAGTACGCGATCACGCAGACCGTGGTGACGCTGTCATTGGTTCCCGTGGAACTGAAGTCAACGGTGATGTCGGAGTCACCAGCGGACTGCGCGGCGGCCTGTGCTTCGGCAGCCGTGCCGCCGTCGGCGAACTGCGCGGCGGCAGCGGTGGCACCGTTCCCCGCAGCTGCCTTGACCGCGTTGTCAGCAGCCTTGCCCTGGATGTCCACGAAGATCGGCACAGCGATCGCAACCAGGATGCCGAGGATCACGACGACGATGATGAGTTCGATTAGCGAGAAGCCCTTCTCGCCCTCTTCCTCGCGGCGCTGCTTCATCGCCTCGAGATAGTTCTTGATAGTTGCACGCATGGCGTGTCTCTCCCCAGTGTGAGTTGATTGGTCAGCTCTAACCGACCGGCACCCCAAGTGACGGTCCCAAACACCCCAGTAACAATTCCCAGACTCCGTTAGAGCTGGGTTTGAGACACACGCCCGAGCGTGGATCCCCTCCCACGTTCGACGCTCTCAAATGGCGAGCGCAGAAGTCAATGCGGACGGATGCAACGTTCCCTCAGGAGTTGCTCAAGACAAGGTCGGGGCCCACCAGCGGCCGATACGGTGCCCACGATTACCGATGCGTGTCGGAAGGGGTTTCGTGTCCAAGCGTGCGCTCTCGTGGCTCAAGGCTGTGGTCGCACTGGTCGGGTCTGTCGTGCTCGCTGCAGTTGTGCTTCCGCCCATGTTCTCGATCCTTAATCGGCCAACCGTCGACCAGGGCCAACGTCCGCTCGTGATGGTGACGACGAGTGGGGGCGATCGCGACTACCACCTGCGAGTCCACAACATCATCGACAAGGACGGGGAGTTTCGATTCCTTCTCTCCGTCGCGGACGATGAAGTCACGTACGGCGAAGGCGGCAATGTCTTCGGTGTCAACGTGCAGGTGACACTTGCCGCTCCTGACGGCACCGGCGGAATGACGTGTGCACCTACGTATGTGGACTCTGGGGTTATCTCTTCATCCGACATCAATGCCGGTACTCGAAGAATGCTGCAGGCGGACGCGATCTCAGGCCGATACTCTTCGACGCGCGCGATCGCATCGCCGCCTGATCAGGAGCCGGATTCTGCTGTTCCCGCACCATCGGCCACACCTCAGGTACCCGACATCGAGACGCTGCTCGCCGACCTGGACGTTGTACAGTACACAACCGACCTGTTCCTGCTGGACGACGACTACTGGTATACCTCAGCGGCGACGAGCGACGGTGCCACATGGACGGTGGAGTGCCGTCTCGACGCGGCCGTCGTCTGGAGAGTCGGTGATCCGACCAATCCGATGAAGCAGCCCCAGGCCACGCTCTTGGCGCCCGAGTTCAACTTCGGCCCGCAAGGAGATGTCTCGGATCACCAACAGGGCATGGACGTGACTCTGTCTCTGGCGCGCGCCGAGGGACTCGAGCTCGTGCGGTCTTACCCCGACGCCCAAGCGGGCTCGATGGACTGGACGATGACCTACGAGAACCGCTGGAACGGCGAACTCGGTGAGACAGGGAACTTCGGCTACACCAACGCTCCGACCTTTCTCCTTCAGAACAGGAACGTCGCCGCAGCCGAGCAGAACTTCCTGCTCTTCGGCGGCGTCTTGATTGGACTCGCCGTCACCCTGCTCGTCCGCGGTCTGAGCGACCTCGCTGACGCGACTCTGCTGAGGAAGGGAGAATGACCGCGGCTGCCCATCCACGCGTCGTGCGCTTGCCCGACGACGCCGACTCGCGATCGCTCGCGGAACTCGCGTCGTACGCGAACGACCTGAGCGAGGCGAGTTTCGCCCTCGACGCCGCACTCGAGGTGGGCGAGGGCGGAGAGGGGTGGATCGAGTTCACCGGGTTCGCGGTCGTCGCCTACATGCGGGCGTTCGGTCATTCGAACGTGCGCGGGCGGCTCGACGAGCTGTTCGCCGTTCCGGCGGAGTTCTCCGCGCTGCACGAGACCGTCCGCGCGTATCGCAACACGACGATCGCGCACTCGCAGTCCGAGCTCGTCGCGCCGATGGCGATCGCGTATCTGGACGAGACCGGGCGGATCCGGACGGTGAGCGATATCGTGGTCAGCCAGCATCTGCCGGTGCAGCTCGTGCGGGACTTCGCCCGGCTCGTCAGCGCGATGGCCGAGCTGGTCGAGCGTTCGGCCGCCGGCATCCGATCGATCCTGGAAGCGAAGTACTCACAGACGTCGGCCGAGACGATCGCCGAATGGGGGATGCCGGAGTTCGGTGCAGAGCTGGCAGCGGACTTCACGGCACGGTCGACGCGGACGCCGCACTCGACCTTCACGGCGTACTGGAGCGTCGGCGAGCCGGTGGAGCGTGACGAGATCGAGTGAGCCGGGAAGAGCCGTGGGCCGCAGACGACAGCCAGAGACCACGACGTCGCCGCACGTTCACGACGACATCGTTGTGAACGCCGAGCGACTCCGCGCCTTCGCACTCGACGACCTCGACGCGCAGCGGCAGGCGTTGGCGATCCTGCGTGCGCGTGCAGCGCGCGACGGCGAGCACCTCGCGATGGCGCTGGTCGGCATCGTCGTCGCCGTGATCGCTGCGTTCGGCATACCGATGGTCACGGCCGCGACGGAGGTGCCGACGTGGCTCACCTGGGGCGGCGTGACCGTCGTCGCGGTCATCACGTTCGCGTTCGTGATGCATGCGATGGCGATCATCGGGCAGGGCTCGAAGGAGCGCAGCTACGCGGCTGCCTGGGTCGGCGCGTACGAGGACGAACTCGCACGATGGCGCGACATGCCGGGGCGTGCGGGGCGGGAATGGCGTAAGTCTCATTGAGGGTCGGGTGGCGGCATCCATTCCGCTCTTCGGGGCGGCGCCCGCTCCTCCCCAGGCGTGCTGCAGCACCGGCTTATCCGGCTCTTCGGACATCCGGTGGGGGTGAGGCTCGCCGGGTGATGGTCGGCGGGTAGGGGTCGAGGTCCCCGAGGATCAGTAGCGCCAACTGCTGTTCCATCACGAGGACCTCGACGTGTCTCACCATA
>NZ_JACXZS010000019.1 GCF_014779795.1 Microbacterium helvum | reverse complement strand
GGCCGGCTCGGCGGCCGGGGCGGCCGGGGCGTCGTACGCCGGAGCCGCCGGAGCGGCCGGCTCGGGCGCGGGCGCCGCGGGTGCGGCGTCTGCCGCCGGCACCGGCGGCTGCTGCGCCGGGTCGACGGGGTTCTGGGGGTCGCTCATGTGGGTTTCCTCTCGCATGTGACTCTGGACGACCGTAGCGGCAGTCACGGGCCGGAAGCAATCGGCCGCGGTGGGGATGATTCCCCACCGCGGCCGATCCGTGGTCTCAGCGCGGGAGCGTGTCGGACGAGACGATGTCTTCGGCGGCCTGCACGACCGGGATCGCGGCGGTCACCGTCTCCAGGCCCGACAGGCGCGCCGGCGACAGCTGCTTGGCGACCTCGTCGGGAGACATCAGCCCGGCTTCGACGACGAGGTCCGCGACGCTGCGACCGGTGAGCAGCGCGGTCTTGGCGAGTGCCGCGGCGGCGGCGTACCCGATGAACGGGGTGAGCGCCGTGATGACGCCGACCGACGAGCCGACCATCGCGCCCAGCCGCTCGCGGTTGGCGGTGATGCCGTCGACGCAGTTGACGCGCAGCGTGTACATCGCCTGACGCAGCCACGTGATCGACTGGAAGATCGAGTGCGCGATCACCGGCTCGAACGCGTTCAGCTGCAGCTGGCCGCCCTCGACCGCCATCGTCACCGTGAGGTCGGAGCCCGCGACGGCGAACGCGACCTGGTTGACGACCTCGGGGATCACCGGATTGACCTTGCCCGGCATGATGCTGGACCCCGCCTGCATCGCGGGCAGGTTGATCTCGCCGAGGCCCGCCTGGGGCCCGGACGACAGCAGCCGCAGGTCGTTGCAGATCTTCGAGAGCTTGATCGCGTTGCGCTTGAGCGACGACGAGAACGACATGAACGAACCGGTGTCGCTCGTCGCCTCGACGAGGTCGGAGGCCGTCGCGAGGTCAAGACCCGAGATCTCGCGCAGGTGCCGCAGCACCGCCGGAGCGTAGCTCGGGTGGGTCGTGATGCCCGTGCCGATCGCCGTGGCCCCCATGTTCACCTCGTACAGCAGGTACGCGTTCTCGGTGAGGCGCTGGTGGTCGTAGCCGAGCGTCGTGGCGAAGCCGTGGAACTCCTGCCCGAGCGTCATCGGCACGGCGTCCTGCAGCTGCGTGCGGCCGACCTTGAGCACATCGTGGAACTCGACGGCCTTGGCGAGGAACGACTGTCGCAGCAGGTCGAGCTCCTCCAGGAGCGTGACCAGGTCGAGCCCGAGTCCCACCTTGATCGCGGTCGGGTAGACGTCGTTGGTCGACTGGCTGCGGTTCGTGTCGTCGATCGGCGACAGGAACGCGTAGTCGCCCTTCTCGCGGCCGGCGAGCTCGAGCGCGATGTTGGTGATGACCTCGTTCGCGTTCATGTTGGTCGACGTGCCGGCGCCGCCCTGGATGACGCCCACCACGAACTGGTCGTGGTGCTCGCCGTCGATCACGAGCTGCGCCGCGCGGTCGATGAGGTCGGCCTTGGCGGGATCGAGCACGCCGATCTCGCGGTTGGCGCGCGCCGAGGCCTGCTTGACCATCGCGAGCGCACGGACCAGGTCGGGGTACACCGAGATGGGGCGCTTCGAGATCGGGAAGTTCTCCAGCGCGCGGGCGGTGTGGATGCCCCAGTACGCGTCGGCGGGGATCTCCAGGGATCCCAGGGAATCGGTCTCGATGCGGGTTCGCGTCTTTGCGTCCAGAGCCATGTGTGCAGTCCTCGTGGGTCGTTCACAGCGGTGTGCGGGGTTGCTTCGACCCTACCCTCGTGCACGAGGCGCGAGGCTGTACGGGGCGTACACCCAGCCCCTCCGCACCGTACGCCGGGGAGGACCCGTCGTCACGGCGCGCGAAGCTCACCGACGCTTGCGCGAGAACTCCTCGAGCCGCTGCTCGGGGGTGAGCCGTGCCATGTGCGCGGTCCACTCGGGTGAGAAGAAGTCGGCCGTGGACGCCTCGACGACCGGAACGACCGCGTGGGTGATGGTGTCGTCGTACACGTGCACGAGATGGAACGACTGACCGGCATCCATTCCGTTCACCTCGGTGGCGGGGCGCGCGAGGTTCATCGTGTAGCAGGTGGCCGCCGCGACGCTCACCGGAACGCCGGCGAACATGCCGCTCGTGGAGTGGTGCAGATGCCCCGCCAGGATTGCCCGCACGTCGCTGCCGGCGATCGCATCCGCGAACCTGCCCTGCTCGCGCAGCTCGAGGATGTCGAAGAACGGGATGTGCGACGGCAGCGGCGGATGGTGCAGCGCGAGGATCGTGCCCAGCGGGGCCGGCGTGGCGAGCTCGCCCCGCAGCCACTCCAGCTGGGCGGTGTCGAGGTCGCCGTGGTGCCAGCCGGGCACCGTCGAGTCCAACGCGATGAGGCGCAGGCCGTCGAGGTCCCACACCCCGGTCACCGGCTGCTCAGTCGCGGGGAGGCCCAGAAGCTCGCTGCGCAGCGCGGGCCGCTCGTCGTGATTGCCCGCGACCCACACGACCGGCGCGCCCAGCCGCTCGGCGACGGGCTCGACCGCCTCGCGCAGCGCCCGGTACGCCTCGGGCTCGCCGAGATCGGTCAGATCGCCGGTGAACACGATCGCGTCGGGATGGATGCCGGTGGCCTCGGCCGCGGCAAGGGCCCGGCGCAGGTTCGCAGCCGTGTCGTACCGTCCGCCGAGCGGCGGGTTGCCCGCCAGCAGGTGCGTGTCGCTGATGTGCAGGATCGTCCGCCGCGCGGGCGGATGCTGGCCGAACTGGACGGGCGCGGAGACCATGCCCCCAGATTAGGCCGTGGCTCCGACGCCCGCGCCCGAGCGGTGGTCGAGCGGCGACGGGGTCAGTGGCCGAAGATGATGAGCAGCAGTCCTGCCAGCACTGCGAGCCCGCACATGCCGAACGACGCGTACGCGCCGACGAGAGCGAGACGCTTCTGGCCGTCGGTGAGCGGCGACTTCTTCGCGGCCTTCGCCGCGGCCTTCTCCGCCCGGCGGGCCTCCTTCTCGGAGATCACCGTGATGGCATCGGTGAACTCCGCCGGAGCGACCACGGGCACCCGCCCGGCGCGCACCAGCAGCCGCACCGCGACGGCGTAGAAGCCGACCACGAGGAGCGACGAGATGAGCGCGGCCGCGAAGACCTGCACGAAGGCGAGCCAGTCGATGTCGATCACTTCTTGTCGCCTCCCTTGCCCGGGCGCGCCGCTGCCTTGGCGGCGGCGTCGGCCTTCGAGCGCTCCCCCGCGGCCTTGGCGTCGGCCTTCGCCTTCGCCTTGGCGGCCGCCTTCTCGCGCGACTGCTGCTCGGCGCGCACCCGCGCCTCTTCGCGGGCGATGCGGCGCTGACGGCGGGTGGGCGGCGGGTTGCGCTTGACCTTGACGGCGAGCCCCGAATCAGCGACCTCGCTCATGGCGTTGCTCGCGTTCACCTCGTCACGACGCGAGCGCAGGAACAGTCCGACGATGATCACGACGGCGAGCACCGCGTCGATGAAGACGCCCCATCCGCCGAGCCAGGTGACGATCAGCGCGGCGACGGCACCCACGGCGCCCGCCGCCGGGAGCGTCAGCAGCCAGCCGATCGCGATGCGGCCGACCGTGCGCCAGCGCACCTTCGAACCGCGGCGGCCCAGCCCGGAGCCGATCACGGAGCCGGAGGCGACCTGCGTGGTCGACAGCGCGAAGCCGAACGCGCTCGAGGCGAGGATGGTCGACGCGGTCGCGGTCTCGGCCGAGAAGCCCTGGGCGGGCTTGACGTCGGTGAGGCCTTTGCCGAGCGTGCGGATGATGCGCCAGCCGCCGACGTAGGTTCCGAGCGCGATCGCGAACGCACACGCGAACACGACCCAGGTGTACGGGTCCTCCTGGCTCGAGCTCTGCCAGCCGGCGACGATGAGCGTGAGCGTGATGACGCCCATCGTCTTCTGCGCGTCATTGGTGCCGTGCGCGAGCGCGACCAGCGACGACGTGAAGATCTGCCCCCACCGGAAGCCGTCGCGGCCGTCCGGCTTGCCGTCGTAGCGCCGTGTCAGCAGGTACGCCAGCCGCGTCGCGGCGAACGCGATGACACCCGCCGTGAACGGGGCGATCACGGCGGGGAGCACCACCTTGCCGAGCACCTCGCCGAAGTTGACCGACGACAGCGACATCGTGCCGACGATCGTCGCGCCGATGAGGCCGCCGAACAGGGCGTGCGACGAGCTCGACGGCAGTCCCAGCAGCCACGTGAGCATGTTCCAGGTGATGGCGCCGATGAGGCCGGCGAAGATGATGGGCAGCATCTCCGCACTGGATATCGCGTCTTCGTTGATGATGCCGTGCGAGATCGTCTTCGACACCTCGGTCGACAGGAACGCGCCGACCAGGTTGAGGCAGGCGGCGAGAAGCACCGCCACCTTGGGCTTGAGCGCACCGGTCGCGATCGGCGTCGCCATCGCGTTCGCGGTGTCGTGGAAGCCGTTCGTGAAGTCGAAGAAGAGCGCGAGAGCGATGACCAGAACGACGATCAGGGCTGCGGTTTCCACCGTTCGCTTTCCGAGAGGGAGTGGGAGAAAGGAAGTGCCGACGTGATCGGCGCGACGAACGAAGAGTTCACCAGGGCGTAAGGAACCGGCAACCGGCCACGAGAATCCTACAACGCCGAACTGTCGATCCACGTGACGCGAAATCGGCGCCCGCGGCCCGCCTGGAAGCAGCGCCCGCGGCGCACCGAGAGGATAGCGTGGAACGGTGACTGCTCCAGGCTCTGCAACCGCCCCGTCCACGCCGGACGACGGCATCCATCCTCCCGTCGCGGCCGCCGGCGCGCCTGTCGCTGACAGCAGGACGACAATCCGCTCGCACCACGGCGACGACGTCGAGGACCGCTACGAATGGTTCCGCGCGAAAGAGGACGCGGCGGTCGTCGCGCACCTCGAGGCCGAGAACGCCTACACACAGCAGCGCACCGCGCACCTCGAGGGCCTGCGCGAGCGCATCTTCGACGAGATCAAGGGCCGCACGCTCGAGACCGACCTGTCGGTGCCGACCCGGCGCGGCGACTGGTGGTACTACGGGCGCACCGTCGAGGGCAAGCAGTACGGCATCCAGTGCCGCGCTCCCCTCGCCTCGCCCGACGACTGGACGCCGCCGTCGCTCAGCGCCGACACCGAGGTGCCCGGCGAGCAGATCCTGCTCGACAGCAACGTAGAGGCCGAGGGCAGCGAGTTCTTCTCGCTCGGCAGCTTCGAAGTCTCGAACGACGCACGCCTCATGCTCTACGGCGTCGACGTCGCCGGCGACGAGCGGTACACCGTCCGGGTGCGCGACCTCGAGACCGGCGCTGACCTTCCCGACGTCATCCCCGACACGTTCGCCGGCGCGACCTTCTCGCCGGACGGCCGCTTCATCGTCTACACGACCGTCGACGACGCGTGGCGCCCCGACACCGTCTGGCTGCACGAGCTCGGCACGCCCGTCGAGGACGATGCCAAGCTCTTCCACGAGCCGGACGAGAAGTACTGGGTGGGCGCCGGCTTCACCCGCAGCGACCGGTTCCTCGTCATCGGGCTCGGCTCGTCGATCACGAGCGAGGAGTGGCTGCTGGATGCCGACGACCTGCGCGGGGAGCCTCGCGTCGTGTGGCCGCGTGTCGAGGGCGTCGAGTACGACTCCGAGCACGCCGTCGTCGACGGCGAGGACGTGCTGTTCATCCTGCACAACGACGGGGCCCTGGACTTCGAGCTCGTCCGGGTGGCGGCATCCGATCCCTCCGGATCACGCGAGGTCGTGATCCCGCACCGCCCCGGCGAACGCCTGCTCGGGGTCTCGACCTTCCGCGACTGGGGCGTCGTGGCCTATCGCCGCGGTGGTCTCGCACGCCTGGGCATGCTGTCGTACGCCGACGGCGCCGTCGACGAGATCGAGTTCGACGAGCCGCTCTACTCGGTGGGCACCGGCGGCAACCCGGAGTGGGCGCCGCCGCTGCTGCGACTCGGCTACGGCTCGTTCGTGACCCCGGGCACCGTGTACGACCTCGACGTCGCCACCCGCGAGCTGCACCTGCGCAAGCGTCAGCCCGTGCTCGGCGGCTACGACCCGGCCGAGTACGCGCAGGAGCGCGTGTGGGCGACCGCGCAGGACGGCACGCAGATCCCGATCTCGCTGGTCTTCAAGAGGTCGTTCGGCGACGCCGGCATCGCTCCCCGCCCCGTGCACCTGTACGGGTACGGATCGTACGAGCACTCCATCGAACCCGGATTCTCGGTGGCGCGGCTGTCGGAGCTCGACCGCGGCGTCGTCTTCGCCGTCGCGCACGTGCGCGGCGGCGGCGAGATGGGCCGTCAGTGGTACGAGGACGGCAAGCTGCTCAACAAGCGCAACACGTTCACCGACTTCGTGGACTGCGCGCTGCACCTCATCGACCACGGGTACACGACGGCCGCGCAGCTCGTCGCCGAGGGCGGTTCGGCGGGGGGCCTGCTCATGGGCGCCGTCGCGAACCTCGCCCCCGAGCTGTTCGCCGGCGTGCTCGCCGACGTCCCGTTCGTCGACGCTCTCACGACGATCCTCGACCCGTCGCTGCCGCTGACCGTCATCGAGTGGGACGAGTGGGGCGACCCCCTGCACAACGCCGACGTGTACGCGTACATGAAGTCGTACTCGCCGTATGAGAACGTGCGCTCCGGTGTGCAGTATCCGCGGATCCTCGCGGTGACCTCGCTCAACGACACCCGCGTGCTGTACGTGGAGCCTGCCAAGTGGGTGGCGCGCCTGCGAGAGGTCGGCGCCGACGCGCTGCTCAAGTGCGAGATGGTCGCCGGCCACGGCGGCGTCTCGGGCCGCTACAACGCCTGGCGCGAGCGCGCCTTCGAGCTGGCCTGGTTGCTCGACGTGCTGGGTGTCGCCGACGCCTGACGCCCCCGGCGGGTGGATGCCTCGGTCTGACGTACGGCGTCGGGCCGAGACATCCGCTCCAGGTTTCTGCGCCTCCCGCCTTTCTGAGATCAGGAGATCTCGCGGAGGCAGGACGATGAGTGAGAAAACGGCCTGTCTTCGCCAGATCTCCTGATCTCAGCGGCGGGTGGCGAGTGCAGGAGGCTGAGGGCGGATGGATGCAGCTGGCCGCGGCTCCCCTCCACAGCCGAGGCGCCCGCGGCAGCTTTCCACAATCGGAGTCCGCACCGCGTCCGCATGGACGGCCATCCGCGACGATGACGGCATGCCTGCACCCGACAACTCCGCAGCGCGCCGCGCGGAACTGCTCACCTGGATCCACGCGCACAATGGCGTGGCCCACAGCTCCGACATCCGCGCCGCGGGTTTCACCGGTCACGACATCGCAGGCGCCGTCGCGGTGGGACTGCTCACGCGAGTCCGTCGGTCCTGGCTGATCGCGCCGGACTGCGACAAGCGGCGGGTGGCGGCAGCGTCGGTCAGCGGCCGAGTCACGTGCATCAGTGCGGCGGCCCTGCGGGGCTTCTGGGTTCCTGCGTCCGCGGTGGACGAGAGGATCCACGTCGCGGTCGCGGGCACGGCATCGCGGATCCCGAAGGACGCGATACGCATCCATTGGGGCAACGGGCCCGCGCCCACCGCGAAGAACACGACCGATGATCCGGTGCTGAACGTGCTCTTCCATGTCGCCCAGTGCCTCAACCGCCCTGACGCCCTCGCCGTGTGGGAGTCCGCGGTGCGCAAGAAGTCGGTCGCGCCCGAGGTGCTCGCGCGTGTCGCCTGGCGCAGCACTGCAGCCGCTGCCCTCGCCGCCGTTGCGTCATCGCTGTCGGACTCCGGCCTGGAGACCGCGCTCGTCGACGGAATGCGCCGCGCGGGTGTGACCGTCCAGCAACAGGTGTGGATCGACGGGCATCCCGTCGACGGGCTCATCGGCGATTCTCTCGCCATCCAACTCGACGGCTTCGCCCACCACAGCGACGCGACCGATCGTCGTCGCGACATCGAGGCCGACGCACGCCTGGCGCTGCGCGGATACACGGTACTCCGGTTCGACTACTACCAGGTGCTCTTCCAGTGGGAGCAGGTGCTGGAGACGATCCTGACGGCCATGGCGCAGAACGCTCACCGGCGCCCCGTACTCGCTCTCCGCTGATAGGCCCGGCCTCTCCCAGATCAGGAGATCTCGCCTACACAGGACGATCCGGCCGGAAGCAGCCTGTGTCGGCGAGATCAGGAGATCTCGCAAACAGCCGCCTCGCTGGTCGCGGAACAGAGCCGACCGGATGCTGCAGACTGCGGCATCCCGTCCTCCCCCCAGATCAGGAGATCTCGCGTACGCAGGACGATCCGGCCGGAAGCAGCCTGTGTCGGCGAGATCTCCTGATATCGCGAAGCGAGGCTGCCGCCGGCCGGCGGGTTCAAGCCGGCCGGAAGCAGCCTGTGTCGGCGAGATCTCCTGATCTCGCGAAGCGAGGGCCGCCGGTCAGCCGAAGAGCGCCGCGGCCTCTTCGTAGCGGTAGAGGGGCACCGTGTTGAGCTCGCCGAGGGCGTCGGCGAAGGGGACGCGGACGATGTCGGTGCCGCGCATGGCGACCATCTGGCCCCAGGCGCCGTCGACGACGGCGTCTGCGGCGTGGAGGCCGAGGCGGGTGGCGAGAACGCGGTCGAAGCCCGACGGCGATCCGCCGCGCTGGATGTGGCCGAGCACCGTGGAGCGGGTCTCGATGCCGGTGATCCGCTCGATCTCGGGCGCGAGGATCTCACTGATGCCGCCGAGGCGCGGACGGTTGAAGGCGTCGAGGCCCTTGTCGCTGTAGGCCTCGTCCATGCCCGTGAGCGTGAAGCCCTCGGACACGACGACGAGCGGCGCGCGGCCGCGGTCATGGGCCTTGGTCACGAGGTCGGCGATCTCGTCGATCGACATCGGCACCTCGGGGATGCAGATCGCGTGGGCGCCGGCGGCCATGCCGGCGTGCAGGGCGATCCAGCCGACGTGGCGGCCCATCACCTCGGCGACCATGCACCGCTGGTGGGAGTCGCCGGTCGTGCGCAGGCGGTCCATCGCGTCGGTGGCGATGTTGACGGCGGTGTCGAAGCCGAACGAGTAGTCGGTGGCCCGCAGGTCGTTGTCGATGGTCTTCGGGACGCCGAGCACGTTGATGCCGTCGTTGGCGAGCCGGTTGGCCGCCGCCAGCGTGCCCTCGCCGCCGATCGCGATGATGCCGTCGAGACGGTGGCCGTACATGGTCTTGGCGATGTTCTCGGCGCCACCGCGGGGACCCTCGTACGGGTTCGTGCGCGAAGTGCCGAGGATCGTGCCGCCGACCTTCGACAGGCCCTTCACCTCGTGACGTGTCAGCGGGAAGAAGTCGCCGTCGACGACTCCGCGCCACCCGTCGCGGATGCCGACGAACTCGAGGTCATACGTCGTCGTGCCCTTGAGCACGACCCCGCGGATGACCGCGTTGAGCCCGGGGCAATCGCCGCCGCTCGTCAGGATGCCGATCTTCATGTGCTGTGTTCCTCGCTGTCGGGTGAAGAGAGTCGGCGACGCTGCCTCCCCCGACCTTAGTGCCGGATGCCGCGACCTGCCACACGCGTCGGCCGGGCATGCGGCAGGCCGCTCAGGACGCGGGCCCCCACTCGCCGTCGGCTCCGCGCCGCCACCGCTGCGCGTCGGCCGGTCGCGCCGCGATGCCGCGGAACCAGTACGTCTCGTCGGGGTTCCAGCCCGCGAGCACCGACGCCGCGTCGCCGTCGACGTCGATGAGCCGCGTGGCCGCCGAGAGGTATCCGCGCACCGTGAGGTGCACCCCGTCCGCTTCGGCGGCCACCGCCGTCCAGTCCGGAATGACCCAGCGCCCCTCTCGCCCGGTGACGCGGTACCAGTCGTGCCGTCGCGACGCGGTGACGTCGAGTGGATGCCGCCGGCACAGGTCCGCCCAGTCCTCCGGCCCGTCGATCTCGACGACCCGGGCGGGATGCGCGTCCACCGGCGTCGCGGCTGCCTCATCGCGCCCGAGCGAATCCTCGACCCACCACAGAGCCGCTGGCCCGTCGGATCCGAGGGACCGCGTCGTGCGGATGAGCGCAGGTGGCGGTGTCGACCACCATTCGCCGCTCCACATGGCGCGCGGATCGCGCGGGCGTTCGCGCGCCGCGCTTTCCTCGTCGGCGAGCGTGGCGGCGAGCCATCGCTCGAGTTCTTCGGCGGTCGACCCGGTCGACCCTGTGTGGCCCGCCGGCCCCCACGGCGCAGCCCACTGGTCGCCGAGAGGTGCGACCGAGCCCCACCAGTCCGCGTCCGGGGCTGAACGGATCACGGCACTCGCGCGGGCCAGCACGGGCCGCAGCTCTGCCGTGGCCGCGAGGACGTCGCGGCCGTCCGGCTCCTGCCAGTACTTGGCGGCGTCGACCGACGCGCCGAGCGAATCGCGCAGCAGCGTCCAGGTCGGCTCGACCAGCCGTACGCGCGCCAGCGCCGAGGCGGCCTCATGCGGAAGCACGACAGGATCGGGTGCCGCGTGATCCGCCCCATCACCGAATCGGATGATGCTCCCCGGATGCGGATCGAGTCGGTGCTCGGCCCAGAACACGGCGCTGACGGCATCCTGCCCGCCCTCGGACCCATCGCGCGCGCACGCCAGGACGTACTCCAGGCACAGGCGGCGCCAGCGCGGTCCCGCCTGCAGGCCGCCCCCGTCGGTCGTCACTCCGTCACCCTAGCGAGTGACGCCCGACGTGCTGCGATTCCGCCTGGGCAGCCCGCGTACCCTACGCCCCGCCGAGCGCCTGACGCAGCAGGTGCATGAGCGCCGAGAGCTGCACCGAGTCGCTCGACTGCGGGTCGACAGCCTCGCCGTCGAGCGCGCGCGCGGCGAGACCCTGCTTCGAGTCGATGAGCTCGGCGATCTTGGTGTCGATCGTGTGCGCGGCGATGATGCGCCACGCGGTGACCGGCTCGTCCTGGCCGATGCGGTGCACGCGGTCGATCGCCTGCGTCTGCTCGGCGGCCGTCCACGACAGCTCGGCGAGCACGACGTTCGACGAGGCCTGCATGTTCACGCCCACGCCGGCGGCGGTCAGCGAACAGACCGCGATGCCGACCTCGGGGTCGTTGTTGAACGCGTCGATCGCCTGCTGGCGGGCGGTCGCGGCCTGGTCGCCGCGTAGCGACACCGTCTTGAGGCCGGCCGCAGCGAAGTGCGCCTCGGCGGCGTCCATGACATCGATGTGCTTGGCGAAGAACACGACCTTGCCGACCGAGCGCTGCAGCTGCACGGCGTAGTCGGCCGCAAGGACCGCCTTGGCCTGGCCGATCTTGCGGACCATCGTGAACACGTTCTCGGAGCCGGTGCCCGCCGCCTTGGACTCTTCGAGCTCGTTGTGGGCGACCAGTCGCACGATGTCGTCGTCGATCTCGCCGGGGGCGAGGCCCCGGTCGCCGCGCGCCTCGATGATGCGGCGGTACTTGGCCGCCAGACGCTCGCCGAGCTCGCGCTCGGCCTGACGGATCGAGCGGCCGAACTCGTCGTCCAGCTCGACGGGCAGGTCGGCGATGAGCTTGTCGGGCAGGTCGGTCGCGACGTCCTTCTTGCGACGGCGCACGATGCCCATCGAGATGACCGCGTCGCGGGCCTCGGGGTAGAACGCCTTGTCGGCCGGAGTCAGCCCGGTCTCGTCGAGCTTGTCCATCAGGACCGGACCCGGCTTCTCGCCGTTCGTCCAGCCGAGGAAGCGCCAGATCGCGTCGAAGTCCTCGACGTCGTTGATGAGCGGCGTTCCGGTGAGGGCGAGCAGCAGCGGGTTCGGCACCTGCTCGCGGATGCGGTTCGCGAGAGCCAGCACGTTCTGCGATCGCTGCGACGTCAGGTTCTTGATGAAATGCGCCTCGTCGACGACGAGGCCCTTGAGGCCGATCGAGCTCAGCCACGACAGGTGGCGGTCGAGGATCTCGTAGTTGACGATGAACACGTCGGCGAAGGCGTCGATGGCCTCGCCGTCGCCCTGGATGACGGTCGCACGGCGCTGCGGCGTCCACCGCTCGACCTCGCGCGCCCAGTTCATCTTCACGACGTTGGGCACGACGGCCAGCAGTGGGTACGCATCGGCGACGGATGCCGCCAGCACGGACTCGGCCGTCTTGCCGAGGCCCGGCTCGTCGGCGAGCAGGAACGTGCGGTGCCCGGCGCGCACGGCTTCGAGGAACCGCGACTGATGCGGCATGACCTCGAGCCCGCGCGGCGAGAGGCGGTCGAACTCGGGGACGGGCGGAAGGTCCATCGTGGCGCTGCCGCCGCCGGCGCCGGTCTCGAACGCCTTGTACAGCGGGCCCATGAGCTCCCAGCTGTCGAGGCGGCGGCGCGGTGTCTGCTTGGGGACGCGCATCGTGAGGTCGGGCGCGAGGAACGGGTTCGCCTCGCGACGAGCCTCGACCTGCGGCGGCACGACCTGGCGCTCGGCGAGCGCAGCCGGCACGACGGTCGCGGCGACCGGGGCGACGTCGGTGATGATGAGCTCGTCCGGGGCGAGCTCGGCCCCGGATTCGAGCAGCCAGTCGCGGCGCATGCGGCGCGCGACGGGAGAGGTGGCCTGGTCGACCTCGAGCAGCTGGATGAGGGAGGTGTCGCGCGCAGCGGTCTTGGCGAGAATGGTCGCCACGCCGTCGAGGCGCTTCAGCAGCTCGGCGCGGGCGGCGTCGGTGAGCGCCGTGTCGCCCTTCACGCGGGCGCGCTCCTCGCGCACCAGGAACGCGATGACCTGGAACTTGACGCGGTTGGTGGGCCCGAGCTTGCCGCGCTGGGCCTTCGCCTCGACCTCGCGCACCTTGCGGGCGAGGATCGGGATGATGGGGGCCTCGTCGTCGCGGCGCGAGGACGAGGTCTTGCGGCGACGCTGCGCCGCCTGGGCGGGTGCCGTGGTCGGCATGCTCCTCCTGAGCGTGAGTGCCGGATTCTCGACCGGCGGATCGGATGACACCGATGGTGCTGCGTGTTCCCGCGGAGGGCGCGCGCTCCGTCGAACGGCGGAATGGGTCGCGAACGCGGGATCAGGGTCGCACTCGGGCGGTCACGGGCACTCGCTTCTGCGAGCTGCGACGTCGCCTCAGAACTTCCCCGCCGTCCATTCTAGGGGAAGACGCCCGTCCGGCGTGAGGACCAACTGCACAGACACGCCGGTTCAGTCCCAGAGCGTCGCCACGACGTCTTCGGTGTACCCCTCCGGTGCGAAGTTGATCCACGCCGTGGTGACCAGTGCGCCGTCTCCGACGTAATGCGTCTCGCCACGGCTGTAGGGGACGTCGTCGAGGGTGACGCCGGACTGCTCGATGCGGCACACCGTCCCACCGCCGAGCGGCTCGCAGCCGAACCCCGCGGCCTGCAGCACCGGCGGAAGGTCGGCGGCCTGCTGCCCGTCGATCACGGTGACATTGGTCGCGAGGCCGTACTCGCTGGGCTTGCCCCACGAGCAGCGCAGCGTCGTCGCGCCGCCGTGGACGATCTCGAGCAGGTCGGCGTTCTCGGTGGACAGCATCGTCACGCCCGGGTCGTTGAGCGGCGGGTTGGCCGACTGCAGCTGGGCCAGCATCGCGGCGGAATAGATCTCTTCGCACGCCTGCGGGATCTCGAACCCGGCCTGCGGCTTGTCGGTCGGCGAGACCGACGGGTCGGGCGTGGGCGTCTTGATCTGCAGCGTCGGCGAGCTCGACGGCGTGTCGACGGGCGTCGAGGTCCCGGTCGGTCCCGGCTCGGGACGGCAGCCGGTGGCGGCGCCGGCGACGAGCAGCAGCGCGGCGACGCCGACCGCGAGTCGCGGCATCCTGATCCGTCCCGTCATCACGCCCTCCGTCTTGTCATCGCCCCGTCTGCGAGCCTAACGACGAAGACGCGTGGATGCCGCCACCCACGCCGCCACCTTGCCTCACCCGGCGCGACCATGCCTCACCCGCCGCGACCATGCCCGATTCACCGCGACCATGCCCGATTGGCCGCGCCCGCACCGGGCATGCTCGGCGAGGACCGGGCATGCTCGGCGAGGACTGGGCATGCTCGGCGAGGACCGGGCATGCTCGGCGCGGCGGAGTCACGGGCCGGCGTACGCGCTCTGCCACTCCGACAGCGTGTGCGGATCGTCCGTCACGATGCCGTCGACGCCGAGCGCCGTCACCGCGTCCCACTGGGTGTCGCGGTTGAGCGTGTACACGACGACGCGGGCGCCCGCCGCA
This sequence comes from Microbacterium helvum, assembly GCF_014779795.1. Lineage (GTDB taxonomy): Bacteria > Actinomycetota > Actinomycetes > Actinomycetales > Microbacteriaceae > Microbacterium > Microbacterium helvum. Next base: position 16,089 of record NZ_JACXZS010000019.1, on the reverse strand, counting down.
TGAAGCTCGTCCACGATCCCGGGCCGCGCGAGCACCGCCTTGCGGCTGACGACGACGCCGCGTGCGCCGGCCTCGGTGACGGCGCTCACGACGTCCGCCGGCAGCTGCTTGAGGATGAGGAGCCGCGACAGCACTCCCGACCCGCTCGCCGCGAGCGCGAGGGTGCGCGCGTCGAAGCTCGCGAAGGCGATCCGGCTCTCCAGGCCGCGCGCGGCGACCTCGGCGACGGCGGCGTCCACGGCTGCGGCATCCCATCGTCCCTTCAGCTCGACGATCGCCCTGCCCTTCGCGCCGGCGAGCGTGTCGAGGAACTCGGAGAGGGTGGGCACCGGGGTTCCGGCGTACTCCTTGTCGAACCACGCGCCCGCATCGAGCGCGCGCACCTCGGCGAGTGTGAGGGCCGAGAGGCGGCCATGACCATTCGTGGTGCGATCGACGGTCGCGTCGTGCATGAGCACGGGGAATCTGTCGGCGGTCAGCGCGACATCGACCTCGACGTAGTCGAACCCACTCGCGAGCGCGGCCGAGATCGCCGGCAGCGTGTTCTCGGGTGCGGTGGCCGCTCCCCCGCGATGGCTCGCGATGAACGCGGCGTCGCCGGGCGTGCGCGCGTCGCCGAGCAGCTCTCTCGAGCTCACCCGCGCGGGTGTCGCGCCGAGGAAGGCGATGACGATGCTCGCGACGGCGAGCACGCACATGACGGACAGGGCGTGGATCCGGTCGCGGGCGCGATCGGATACCGCGGAATCGGGCATCGGGCATGTCCTCCGGGTCTTGCGCCACGTCCTCGTCGACGTGGTGCGGACCACTCTACATGCGCCGTTACACTTTCGTTACTTTGGATTTGCGCGAGATTCGCGCACCACGAGCACCGCGTCCCACAGCGCCTCGGCGACGTCTCGCTTGCTGCCGCGACGCGCCGCGACGACCTCTCCCGCAGCGTCGATGACGGTCACGGCGTTGTCCGCGGACTCGAAGCCGCGCGTCCAGCCCACCTCGTTCACCGCGAGCAGATCGGTGCCCTTGCGCGCGGCCTTGCGGCGCCCGCGGTCGAGCAGCGTCTCGCCCTCGCCGGGCGTCTCGGCCGCGAAGCCGACGATCGTCTGGCCGTGGCGACGGCTGCGCACGAGGCCCGCGAGGATGTCGGGGTTCTCGACGAGATCGAGCGTGATGCCGCCTTCGGGCGCGGCCTCTTTCGTCCGCTTGCGCGGCGAGACCTCGGCGACGCGATAGTCCGCGACGGCCGCGGCCATGACGACCACGTCGGCGCTCTCCGCCTCGACCGCCATGACGGCGCCGAGCTCGACGGCGGTGCCGGCGCCGACGATCCGCACGGACGGGCGAGTGGATGCCTCGGCCAGCACACCCTCGTCGACGTGCGCCGCGACGAGCACGACGTCGGCGCCTCGGTCCGCCGCGGCAAGGGCCACGGCGACTCCCTGGCGCCCGCTGGACCGGTTGCCGATGAACCGCACCGGGTCGATCGGCTCGCGCGTGCCGCCCGCGCTCACCACGACCTGCAACCCCGCGAGATCGGTCGGGGCACCGGCACCGACGGCCGCCAGCGCGGCGTCGAACACGACCTCGGGCTCCGACATCCGCCCCGGACCGCTGTCACCGCCGGTGAGCTCGCCGTCCTCGGGGCCCACGACGATCACGCCGCGCTCCCGCAGCACGGCCATGTTGTGGACGGTCGCGGGGTGCCGCCACATCTCGGTGTGCATCGCCGGCGCCACGACGACCGGTGCCGTGGTGGCGAGTAGGGTCGTTCCGAGGAGATCCTCCGCGATGCCCGCGGTCATCTTCGCCAGCGTGTTCGCCGTCGCGGGCGCCACGATCACGAGGTCGGCCGATTGACCGAGCGAGACGTGACGCACGCGTGCGACGTCGTCGTGGACGGAGGTCGTCACGGGGTGGCGGCTGATCGCCTCCCACGTCGGGAGCCCCACGAACCGCAGCGCGTCGTCCGTCGGGACGACGTGGACGTCGTGCCCCGCCTTCACCAGCAGGCGCACGAGCTGCACCGTCTTGTAGGCGGCGATCCCGCCCGTGACCCCGACCACGACGAACACCCTCCGATCTTGGCACGACCGCACGACACGCGGCTCGCCCACCCGAAACGCCTGAGGAGCCCGTATGTGCACCGTCGTCATCCGCGTCCCGGAATCAGCCGATGAGCCGACACGTGTGCTGGCGGTGCGCGACGAGGATCCGGCGCGCCCGTGGAACCCTCTGGGCCGCTGGTGGCCCGAGGCGCACCACGGCGTCGTGGGCGTGCGCGATGTGCGCGCGGGCGGAGCCTGGCTCGCGGCGGATCCGGCGGCCGGGCGCCTCGCCGTGCTGCTCAACAGGGCGGATGTCGACATGCGGCCCGAGTCCGAGCTCGTGTCCCGCGGCGGGCTCGTGCTGGATGCCGTCGCCGGGCATCTGCCCGGCGACGAGCCGCCGACGCACGGCTTCAACCTCGTCGAAGTCGACGGCGGCCGCACGCGGGTGCGCATGTGGGACGGCGAGTCCCTGCGCACGGTGGAGCTCGCCCCCGGCACGCACATGATCGCGCACGACGATGTCGACGACCCGGCGACGCCCCGTATCGCCCGCTGGCTCGGCGAGTTCCAGGCGACGCCGCCTGCGGCCGAAGGGAAGTGGTGGATGCCGTGGGTCGAGGTGCTCGCCCGTTCGGCCGAGCTGGCACCGACCGACGACGACGCGATCATCCGCGACAACCGCCCCTACGGCTACCCGACCCTGTCGCTGCTCGCGTGCGTGGCCACGGTCTCGGCGCACGACGTCGACGTCCACTACGGCGAGCTCGCCGAGCCCGGCCGCTGGGGCGGCCTGCACCTCGACTGACAGCCGCATCCAGCGCCCCGCCCCCGTTCCGCAGTCACCTTCCGCGGGGTGTGCGGGGTCGTGGGAACGAAACGTGACTGCGGAGCAGGACGAGAACCGTGGGGCTCCGCAGTCAGTTTCTGCGGGAGGTGCGGGGTACAACGAACGAGAAGTGACTGCGGAGCATGAAGAGCCGACGGTGGCCCGCTACACGAGCGACTTCGTGTGCCAGACCGTCTTCGTCTCGGTGAACGCGGAGATGCGGGCGAGACTCGGGGCGGCGGCATCCACTCCGTTCTCGGGAGGAAGCACACGAGTGAGGGTCTCTGCCGCGGCGATCTGCAGATCGATCCAGTCGAGCTCACCGGCCCCGACGAGGTCGAGCGCGTGCACCTCGGGGTGCGACGCGAGCCACGGCGCGATCTCGGCGGGCGACCCGGTGAGGACGTTGACCACTCCCCCGGGCACGTCGCTGGTCGCCAGCACCTCAGCGAGGCTGATGGCCGACAGCGGGTAGCGCTGCGAGGCCACCACGATCACCGAGTTGCCGGTGACGAGCGCAGGCGCGATGGCCGAGACGAGTCCGACGAGTGCGGTGTCCTGCGGGGCGATCACGCCCACGACACCGGTCGGCTCGGGCACAGAGATGTTGAAGTACGGGCCGGCGACCGGGTTGCCGTTGCCGGCGACCTGGCCGAACTTGTCGCACCAGCCGGCGTACCAGACCCAGCGGTCGATGGCCTCGTCGACCTCGGCGGCGGCGACGGCGGCCGAGACGCCGGTCTGCTGCACGATCTCGTCCACGAACTGCGCGCGGCGCCCCTCGAGGATCTCGGCGACCCGGTACAGCACCTGGCCGCGGTTGTAGGCCGTCGCGCCCGACCAGCCCTTGACGGCGCCGCGGGCGGCGACGACGGCATCCCTCGCGTCCTTGCGCGACGCGAGCGCGGCGTTCGCGAGGAATTCGCCCTTCGGCGAGACGACCTCGTACGTGCGGCCGGATTCGCTGCGCGGGAACGCGCCGCCGATGAACAGCTTGTACGTCTTGGGGACGGTGAGGCGCTTGCTCACTTGCCCACCTCCTTCTTCGCGGCGCGCGCTTCGACGGCGCGGGGTGCCGCCGAAGCGCCCTTCAGGTACGCGGCCAGGCCGTGGCGACCGCCCTCACGGCCGTAGCCGGACTCCTTGTAGCCGCCGAACGGCGACGACGGGTCGAACCGGTTGAACGTGTTCGCCCACACGACGCCGGCGCGCAGGCGGTCGGCGACGGCGAGGATGCGGGAGCCCTTATCGGACCACACGCCCGCCGACAGGCCGTAGGGCGTGTTGTTGGCCTTCTCGATCGCCTCGGCGGGCGTCCGGAAGGTGAGCACCGACAGCACGGGGCCGAAGATCTCGTCACGGGCGATGCGGTGCGACGCCTGCACGTTGGTGAAGATCGTCGGGGCGAACCAGAAGCCGTTGTCGGGGATGACGCACGGGGCGCTCCAGCGCTCGGCGCCCTCCTCTTCGCCGACCTTGCTGAGCTCGCGGATGCGGTCGAGCTGCTCGCGCGAGTTGATGGCGCCGATATCGGTGTTCTTGTCGAGCGGGTCGCCGAGGCGCAGCGTCGACAGGCGGTCCTTGAGGCGGTCGACGACCTCGTCGTGGATCGACTCCTGCACGAGCAGGCGGCTGCCCGCGCAGCACACGTGGCCCTGGTTGAAGAAGATGCCGTTGACGATGCCCTCGATGGCCTGGTCGATGGGCGCATCCTCGAACACGATGTTGGCGGCCTTGCCGCCGAGCTCGAGCGTCAGCTTCTTGTCGGTGCCGGCGACGGCCTTGGCGATCTCGCGTCCGACGGCCGTCGAGCCGGTGAACGCCACCTTGTTCACGTCGGGATGCCGCACCAGAGCGGCGCCGGTGGCACCGGCTCCGGTCACGATGTTGACGACGCCCGGGGGCAGGTCGGCCTGCTGCAGGATCTCGGCGAAGATGAGCGCCGACAGCGGCGTCGTCTCGGCGGGCTTCAGCACGACCGTGTTGCCGGCGGCCAGCGCGGGAGCGATCTTCCACGCGAGCATCAACAGCGGGAAGTTCCACGGGATGACCTGGCCGGCGACGCCCAGGGGGCGCGGGTCGGCGCCGAGGCCGGCATAGTCCAGCTTGTCGGCCCACCCGGCGTAGTAGAAGAACCACGCGGCGACCAACGGCACGTCGACGTCACGGGATTCCTTGATCGGCTTGCCGTTGTCGAGGCTCTCGGCCACCGCGAGCTCGCGGGCTCGCTCCTGCACGAGCCGAGCGATGCGGAAGAGGTACTTGCCGCGGTCACGGCCGCTCATCTTCGACCACGTCTTGTCGAAGGCACGACGTGCGGCGGCCACCGCGACGTCGACGTCGGCCTCGGTCGCGGTCGAGATCGTCGCGATGGTCGACTCGTCCGCGGGCGAGATCGTGACGAACGGATCGCCGGAGCCGGCGCGGAACTCGCCGTCGATGAACAGCCCGTACTCGGGCTTGAGGCTGAGGATCGCCCGCGACTCGGGGGCGGGTGCGTATTCGAGGAAGCTCATGTCGTCGTCCCTGTTTCAGTCGATCGTCACGTAGTCGGCGCCGGAGTAGTGCCCGGTCTTCAGCTTGTGGCGCTGCAGCAGCACGTCGTTCAGCAGGCTCGACGCGCCGTAGCGGAACAGGTGCGGCTGCAGCCACTCCTCGCCCACCGTCTCGGCGACGGTCACGAGGTACTTGATCGCGTCCTTCGAGGTGCGGATCCCGCCCGCCGGCTTGACGCCGATCTTCTCGCCGGTGGCACGGTGCCAATCCCGCACGACCTCGAGCATGAGCAGCGTCACGGGCAGCGTCGCCGCCGGCGAGACCTTGCCGGTCGACGTCTTGATGAAGTCGCCTCCGGCGAGGATCGCAAGCCACGACGCCCGCTTGATGTTGTCGTACGTGTTGAGCTCGCCGGTCTCGAGGATCACCTTGAGCGACGCGGACGTGCCGTCCTCGCGGCGGCACGCCTGCTTCACGCGCGCGATCTGGTCGAACACCTGGCCGTACCGCCCCGCGAGGAACGCGCCGCGATCGATCACCATGTCGATCTCATCGGCGCCGTGCGCGACGGCCTCGGCGGTGTCGGCGAGCTTGATGTCGAGCGATGCGCGCCCGCTCGGGAACGCCGTCGCGACGGCCGCGACGTTCACGCCGCCCTCGTCGGGGTCGCCGTGCGCCGAGCCGAGCGCCTCGACGGCGTACGGCACCATGTCGCCGTAGACGCAGACGGCGGCGACCCGCGGCGTGGTCTGGTCGGAGGCATCCGGATTCAGCGCCTTCGCGACGAGCGATCGCACTTTTCCGGGGGTGTCGGCGCCTTCGAGCGTCGTCAGATCGATCAGCTGGATGATCCTGTCGAGCGCCCATGCCTTGGACGAGGTCTTGATCGAACGCGTGCCGAGCCCGGCAGCGCGCTGCTCGAGGCCCACCGCATCGACGCCCGGGAGCCCGTGGAGGTACCGGCGCAGGGTCGTGTCGTCCGGCTCGCCGCCGAGGAGCTCGAGAGCCCTCTCGGGCAGCGTCACGATCGAGGTGCCTGACATATCGGACCTGCCTTTCGAATGGAATGCGCTCGCGCGCGGAGAAGAAGAATGGATGCCGGGCCTCAGCCGTCGAGCAGGCTCTGGGCTGTCGACTCGTCGGTGACGAGCACGGTGCACAGCCCCGACGCCACGACGGCGGACGCGACGGCATGCTTGGACGCACCGGCGATCGCGGCGATCGCGACATCGGCGCCGCGAAGGTCGTCCAGCGACAGGCCGACGGTGCGGGCGTCGAGATCGGCGTCGACGATGCGGCCCGTCGCGTCGATGTAACGCCCCACGACGTCGCCGACGGCGCCCGCCGCGACCAGACGGTCGATGTCGGCCGCGGTGAGGTAGCCGCTGTCGACGTGCACCGAGCCGTGATCGGCTGCTCCCGCGCTGAACAGGTACGCGTCGGTGGATCTCGCGCGTTCGAGCACGCGCGCCACGACGCGGTCGGCCTCGATGGCGTCTTTCGTCGCGCGATGCTCGAGGATCGCGGGGCTCGGCAGAAGTGCGGCGCTGCCGCCGCCCTTCTGCGCGATGCCGACGGCGGTCGCCGCAGCCGTGCCTGGTCGAGGGCCGACGCTCACGCCGCCGTTGATCTGCACGACATCGGTGTGCGCCGACCAGCCGTCGCGCAGATGGTGCGCGATCTCGGACAGCGTGCGACCCCAGCTCACGCCGAGCAGGCTCGGGCTCGGCCGCAGCGCGGTGAGGTAGTCGGCGGCCGCCTGCGCCACGCGCTGCAGCAGTTCGTCTTCGCTGCGCACGCCGACGCGCGACACGACGACGGCGTCCCGCAGACCGCGCTCTTCGCGCAGGCGCCGTTCGAGCTGCGGCCGACGGGCGCGGGAGTGCAGGATCTCGATGCGGACGAAACCCGCGTCCTTCGCCTGCGTGAGCAGCCGCCCGACCTTCCAGCGCGTGATCTGCAGGCTGCGACCGATCTCTTCCTGCGTCAGGTTCTCTTCGTAGTAGAGCTCGGCGGCCCGGATCGAGAGGAGTTCGTCGACGGCGTCCACGATCCTCCCTCCGTCGTCCTCTCAAGGCTGACACAGGAGCGAGCGAGGTAGCAACATCTGGACAGAATCTGCTCAGATGAGCACGACGCGGCGATCGACGGCGGTGCGCGTCAGCCGCCGGCCTTCGCCGGTGCGGGAGCCGCGACGGACGTCTTCGCGTGCCGCAGCAGCACGAGCACCCCGATGCCCACGACGACCACGAACGCGATCGTGAGACTGGTGAACGCGAACCAGTTCGCATCCAGCGCCAGGACGATGGCCGCCGACACCACGGCGATCGCCGCGGCGGCCAGCTTCGACGCGAACTTCAGTCCGACGCCGGGCGTCAGCCGCCCCGCCGGCGAGTCGCCGCGCGCGAGGATCAGGTCGGCGAAGGCGTCCAGCGTCGCGAGCAATGAGGCGGAGTACGCGACGGCGCAGCCGAGCGCTCCCCACAGGTTGACAGAATCGGCGGCCGCCGTCGCGGCGGCCCACACCCCCAGTGCGTGCACGCCTCGATGCTAGGGCGGACACGCCCACGGGTCTACCGCCCGCGGATCACGCGAGTTCGCGGCGGACCCGCACGATGTCGTCGGTCATCTGCGCGATCAGGGTGTCGACGTCCTCGAACGCCACCATCCCCCGGATGCGCGCGACGAACTCGACCTCGACGGTATGGCCGTACAGGTCGAGATCCGTCTCGTCGAGCACGTACGCCTCGACCTGGCGCACGTCCACGTCGTCGAACGTCGGGTTGGTGCCGATGCTGATCGCCGCCGGGTAGCGCACACTGCTGCGGGGAGCGGTCCCCACGCCCCCTCCACGCGGCGCTGGCGCGCCGCGCGGAGCCTCCGGGCGCGTGGGCCCAGCCTCGGCCTCCGGCATCCCCTCATCCACCAGCCATCCGGCGTAGACGCCTTCGGCAGGCACGAAGCCTTCGAGGTCCGCCGACAGGTTGGCGGTCGGGAAGCCGAGCTCACGGCCGCGCTTCAGGCCGTGGACGACCTCTCCGCGCACGGCGTGCGGGCGACCGAGCAGCCGCGCGGCGCCCGCGACATCGCCGCCGTCGAGCATCTCGCGCACCCACGTCGACGACACGCGGCGCCCGGCATCGATCGCGCGGACATCGTCGACGACATGCACCTCGAACCCGAACTCGGGGCCGAGCTCGCGCAGCAGATCAGGGTTGCCCGCGCCGCCACGACCGAAGCGGAAGTCCGCGCCGACCATCACGATGCGCACGCCCAGAGCTCCGACCAGCACGTGCTCGACGAACTCCCGGGCGCCGAGGTCGGCCAGGGCGCGGTCGAAGGTCAGCATGAGGGTCGCGTCCGCACCGGCGTCCGCGAGCAGACGCAGCTTCTGCTCGACGCCGACGAGGCTCTGCGGGCAGATCTCGGGGCGCAGCAACGCCAGCGGGTTGCGGTCGAAGGTCACTGCGACGACCCTCGCGCCCGCGGCGGCGGCATCCACCCGCGCGCGATCGATCACCGCACGATGACCCGAATGCACGCCGTCGAACTTGCCGATCGCCACGACGGACGGGCCGAAGCCGGCGGGCACCTCGCCGGGGTCGCGGAAGACGATCACGATGCCACCGCCGCCGTGTCGGGCGCCGCCTGGCGGGCGCCGGGGCGGTGCTTCGCGAGCCACCAGAGGCCGAGGAACGGCAGCACGAGAGGCACGAACACGTACCCGCGACCGAAGAACGACCACACCGAATCGTGCGCGAACAGCTCCGGCGCCACCAGACTCAGCGTGCCGACGACCAGCACCCCCACGAGCTCGAAACCGATGGCGACCCACGCGACGACGTACCAGCCGGGCCGGCCGGCGAACACGAGCGCCAGCGTCGCGACGATGTACACGACGGCAGAAACGGCCGACAGCGTGTACGCGAGCGGCGCCTCGTCGAAGCGCTCGACGATCTGGACGAAGGACCGACCGGTGGCACCGAGGGCCATGATCGCGTAGACGATCACGAGCACACGGCCGATGCCGGTCATACGGGTGCGGGCGGGCGACGACATAACCACCTGAGTTTAGTCCGTGTGTCCGAGGACGAGTCCCCGGACGGTTCCCGCGTCACGCGGGCTGGATGGTCCAGATGACCTGCATGCGCCACACCATGACCGCGATCGACAAGGCGGCTATGCCCATGATGACGGTGCTCCACCGGCTGCGCTCCAGCAGCGCCCAAGCGACGGCCGCGAGCGGCAGCAGCACGGCCGACACGAGGTAGACCCAGAACTCCAGCAGGCTTCCGGTCGGCGGATTGCCCGCGAAGGGCGCGATGATCGCGATCACGACCTGCGCGATCAGCAGCAGCTCGACCAGCGCCAGCGAGCCGACGGTCCAGTCGCTCGGCCGGCGACCGGCCAGCCCCGCGACGACGCAGAACAGGCCCGCCGCGACGGCGACCGCCACCTGCGCGATCGTGAACCACAGGATCATCGGGCCTCCTCGGGCATGTTCATGGCGCTCTTGACGTCGGCGCCGCGGCGCTCGACGATGCCGACCAGGGCGCCGTCCGGGTCGATCGCGGCGGCGGGGTTCGCGCTCAGACGTGAGGCAGCGCCCGCGAGGCGCTTGCCGTGGCGCAGATCGCGCGCCTCGTCGGCGGTCACCTCGAAGCGGCCGAGCACGGCCGCGGCGGCGTCGGCAGGGGCGAGCTGCGACGCGTCGGACAGCGCGTCGACGGTTGCCGCCTGCGCCACGTCGAACGGGCCGATGCGGGTGCGACGGAGCGCCGTCAGGTGCCCGCCGACGCCGAGCGCGGCGCCCAGGTCACGGGCGAGCGAGCGGATGTAGGTGCCGCTGGAGCAGTCGACCACGACGTCCAGGTCGACGACGGTCCCTGAGCCCGTGCTCTCGGTCCCTGAGCCCGTCGAGAGACGCCGCTCGGCCACGACGTCGAACCGCGACACCGTCACCTCCCGCGCCTTCAGCTCGACGTCCTCCCCCGCCCGGGCGAGGTCGTATGCGCGGCGTCCGTCGACCTTGATCGCCGAGAAGGTGCTCGGCACCTGCGAGATGCGGCCGGTGAGGGGTGCGATGGCCTCGGCGATCCGGTCGGACCCGAGGTGCGAGGCATCCACCGTCGCAACGGTCTGTCCGTCGGCGTCGTCGGTGTCGGTCGCGACGCCGAGGCGGATCGTGGCCTCGTACGTCTTGTCGAGTCCGACGACGAACGTCAGCAGACGCGTCGCCCCCTCCACCCCGAGGACGAGCAGGCCGGTCGCCATCGGGTCGAGCGTTCCGGCGTGGCCGATCTTGCGGGTGCCGAGCGCCCGCCGGGCGCGGGCGACGACGTCATGACTCGTGATGCCCTGCGGCTTGTCGACCAGCAGGATCCCCGGCGCGGCCATCAGGCGACGATCCGCGGGTGGGCGAGGTCGGAGTTGTCGACGACGAGGGATGCCGCCTCGCGCGGCTGTGCCTCGTCGAGATACAGCTGCTGCCCCTGCCGGTACCGGGCGTTCGCAGGGGCGTCCGGATCAGGGTCGGACCCGTCGCGGATCGCCATGCGGGCGAAGGTCGCCGAGAACGGCGCGTCGAGCCAGACCGACCAGTCCCACAGCTCGCGCAGCTCGGGGCGGTGCAGGAAGATGCCGTCGATCACGAGCACGGCATCACGCGGGGCGGTCACCCACTGCGACTCGACCGGCGCGTCGCGCGAGACGTCGAACGCAACGAGCTGGAACCCGGTCGTGCCCGCCGTCTGCGCGCCGTCGCGGAACGGATCCAGCAGAACCCGCTGGAACGTCGCGTAGTCGAAGGAGTCGCGGTAGAACCCTTCGGGACTGCGGCGTCCGAGCGCGTACCGGTCGGCGCGCGGCCGGTGGAACCCGTCGATGCTCGCGCGGAACACCGCGTCGCCCGCCTCGGCGAAGACCTCGGCGAACCCGTCGGCGAACACCGTCTTGCCCGCGCCGTCGAGACCGTCGACGGCCACCACGACGCGGCCGGCGGCGTAACGGCGGCGCACCCGGTCGCGGAGTTCTCGCCACAGCGTCGTGGTCGGCGTGACGGGAAGGCGCATGGTCCCAGCCTACGGCGCGGCGGCCGTGCGGCCGCGCGCGGCCTCAGCCGCAGACCTCGTACGGCGGCACATCGGCGGTCGTCACGGTGATCGACGTGATGACCGGGGTCTCGCGGTAGGTGAAGAAGATGCGGCCGACCTTGAGGTACACGATGTCGGGACCGATCGAGTCGGGCATCTCGATCGCGGCGGGGTACGCGGCGCGCACCTCGTCGACCGTCGAGCCGACGCCGATGCCTTCGGCAGTCCGGGGCCCGTCGGCGACGGCCGGGTCGCTCCACGAATCGGTCGAGACGTTGATCACGGGGCCGTCGTCCGCGCTGTCCGAGGCCCGTGCCGCGAACACCTGGTACGACTGGTCCGGCGCATTCCACCACGCGGTCCAGGCGCAGTTCGTGGTGTCGTTCCTCGTGCCCTCCGGCATCAGCGCGAGCGCTTCGGGGAATGGATCGCCGAGCGCGATCGGCCCCATGCCGTCTTCGGTGATGATCCACGTCGACGGGTCGTCGGAGTCGATCGTCGGGCTCGGAGTCGGGGTGTCCGTCGGAGTCTGCTCAGCGGACGCCGAGGCGGTGCCCGACGTGGTCGGCGAGGACCCGCCCGACGTCGCGCACGCGGTCAGCGCCGCAGCCGACAGCAGCAGGACGGCGATGGATGCCCGGACACGCATATGTCTCTCCTCACGGTTGCCCTCTTCGCAACTTAGAGCCGGCCGCGCGGGACCGCGACGGTCAGTCCTCCGATCGTGACGAGGTCGTGACGTGACGGGTGTCGTGACGTGACAGGGTCGTGACGCGAGTGGTCGTCGTCCGGCCACCGGCGTCCGGCACGCCGCTTAGGCTGGATCCCATGCCCGATCTCGCGACTCCGCTCGTCGCGTGGTACCGCGAGAACGCCCGCGACCTGCCGTGGCGCCGCCCGGGATTCGGCGCCTGGGGCGTGCTCGTCAGCGAGTTCATGCTGCAGCAGACGCCCGTGAACCGGGTCATCCCGCATCTGGAGGCGTGGCTCGAACGCTGGCCGACGCCCACCGCGCTGGCCGCGGCCGCTCCCGCCGACGCGGTGCGGAAGTGGGCGAACCTGGGCTACCCGCGTCGCGCGCTGTGGCTGCACCGTGCTGCCGTCGAGATCCGCGACCGCCACGCCGGCGAGGTGCCGCACGATGTCGATGCGCTGCTCGCCCTCACCGGGATCGGCGACTACACCGCGCGGGCCGTGGCCGTCTTCGCCTACGGCGACCGGCATCCCGTCGTCGACACGAACACGCGGCGCGTGCTCGCGCGCGCGATCGACGGCCGTTCGCAGCCCGGCCCGCCCTCGCGGCGCGACCTCGACGCGATGGCGGCGGTGCTTCCCGTCGATGTCGCGACGTCGGCGGTCGTGAACGCCGCCACGATGGAGCTCGGTGCGACCGTCTGCACCGCCCGGTCGCCGCGGTGCGAGATCTGCCCGCTGCGGGACCGCTGCGCCTGGCTCGCCGCGGGGCGCCCCGACACCGGCGACGAACGTCGCAAGCAGGCGCGTTACGAGGGCAGCGACCGTCAGGCGCGCGGTGCGGTGCTGAAGCTGCTGAGGGATGCCGCCGACCACGCGATCCCGCTGGTCGACGTCGTGCCCGACTGGTCCGATGCGCTGCAGCGCGACCGCGCGATCGACTCGCTCATCGCGGACGGGCTCGCCGAGGCGTCCGACGGGATGCTGCGCCTCCCCCGCTAGGGATCAGTCCTCGGCGTCGAGCTCGCGCGGCTTGACGTACGGGTCTGCGTCGCCGGCGTACGTGGCGCCGGCCGCGAGACCCGCGACGGACTCGTCGCGCTCGCGCGCTTCGCGCAGCAGGTCCTCGATATGCACCGCGTTCTCGGGGATGGCGTCGGCGATGAACTCCAGGCTCGGCGTGAGTCGCACATTGAGGTGCTTGCCGACCTCGGAGCGCAGCATCCCGGTCGCCGACTTGAGCGCCTTCGCCGAGGCCTCGCGCTCTTCGGGCGTGCCGAGCACGGTGTAGAACACCGAGGCGTGCTGCAGGTCACCGGTCACACGGACGTCGGTGATGGTCACGAAGCCGAGCCGCGGGTCGCGCAGCCCCTTCTCGAGGCGCTCGGCGAGGATCACGCGGATGCGGTCGCCGAGGCGTGCCTGACGTTCGCTGGCCATGATTGCTCCTTAAGGGGATGATTCCGGATGCCTGGGGCCCAGGCATCCGGAATCAGAACGCGGACTCAGCCGCGCGGCTTCTCGACCATCTCGGTGGTCTCGATCTCGTCGCCCACCTGGATGTCGTTGTACTTGCCGAGGCCGATACCGGCTTCGTAGTCGGTGCGCACCTCGGTGACGTCGTCCTTGAAGCGACGCAGCGACTCGATGGCCAGGCCATCGGCGATGACCACGCCGTCGCGGATGACGCGCGCCTTGGCGTTGCGCGTGATCGTGCCCGAGCGGACGATGACACCGGCGATGTTGCCGAACTTCGAGGAGCGGAACACCTCGCGGATCTCGGCCACGCCCGACTGGACCTCTTCGTACTCCGGCTTGAGCAGGCCCTTGAGCGACTGCTCGACGTCGTCGATCGCGTTGTAGATGACCGAGTAGAACCGGACATCCACACCCTCGCGGGCTGCGCGCTCGCGCGCCTTCGTGTCGGGACGGACGTTGAAGCCGATGACGATCGCGTTGTCGATCGTCGCCAGGTTGATGTCGGACTCGGTGATCGCACCGACGCCGCGGTGGATGATCCGCAGCTGCACCGAGTCGTCGACCTCGATCTTGAGGAGCGACTCTTCGAGCGCCTCGACGGCACCCGACACGTCGCCCTTGATGATGAGGTTGAGCGACTCGACCTTGCCCTCTTCGAGAGCGCGGGTGAAGTCCTCGAGCGAGATGCGCTTGCGGGCCTTGGCCAGCTGGGCGTTGCGCTCGGCCGCTTCACGCTTCTCGGCGATCTGGCGGGCCGTGCGGTCCTCCTCGGTCACGATGAACGTGTCACCGGCGCGAGGCACGGAGTTCAGACCCTGCACCTGGACCGGGCGCGACGGGTAGGCCTCTTCGACCGGGTCGCCGTTCTCGTCGATCATGGCGCGCACGCGGCCGTAGGCCGTGCCCGCGACGATCGCGTCGCCGACGCGCAGCGTTCCGGACTGGATGAGCACCGTGGCGACAGAGCCGCGGCCCTTGTCGAGCTTCGCCTCGATCGCGACACCGCGCGCATCCTTGTTCGGGTTGGCCGTGAGGTCCAGGCCCGCGTCCGCGGTGAGCAGCACCGCGTCGAGCAGATCCTGGATGCCGGTGCCCTGACGGGCCGACACGTCGACGAACATGACGTCGCCGCCGTACTCCTCGGCGACCAGTCCGTACTCGGTCAGCTGCTGACGCACCTTGGCGGGGTTGGCCTCGGGCTTGTCGACCTTGTTCACCGCGACCACGATCGGCACGTTCGCCGCCTGGGCGTGGTTCAGGGCCTCCACCGTCTGCGGCATGATGCCGTCGTCGGCCGCGACCACGAGGATCGCGATGTCGGTGACCTGCGCACCACGGGCACGCATGGCGGTGAACGCCTCGTGACCCGGGGTGTCGATGAAGGTGATCGCGCGCTCGATGCCGTCGTGCTCGGTCCACACCTGGTACGCACCGATGTGCTGCGTGATGCCGCCGGCTTCGCCCGCGACCACGTTGGTCTGACGGATCGCGTCGAGCAGTCGCGTCTTACCGTGGTCGACGTGGCCCATGACGGTGACCACGGGAGGACGGATCTCGAGGTCATCCTCGTTCTCCGCCTCCAGTTCGGCCTCGAGGTCGAGACCGAAGCCCTCGAGGAGCTCCTTGTCCTCATCCTCGGGCGAGACCATCTGGATCTTGTAGCCGAGCTCGGCGCCGAGCACCTCGAACGTCGCCTCGTCCAGCGACTCGGTGGCCGTGGCCATCTCGCCGAGGTTGAAGAGGATCGTCACGAGCGTGCCGGGCTGCACGGTGTAGCCGCGCAGGGCCTCGAGCTTGTCGGCGAAGTCCGCGATCGACGCGCCACGGCGCATGCGGATGATCTCGCCGTTGCCCTTCTGGACGTTGACGCCGCCGACGACCGGCGCCGACCGCATCTCGAATTCCTGCCGCTTCGCGCGACGCGACTTGCGCTGCTTCGACTTGCCGCCGCCCTTGCCGAAAGCGCCTGCGGTACCACCGCCGGGGCCACGGCCACGACCGCCGCCACCGCCGGGACGACCGGCGAAGCCGCCGGGCGCACCCGCACCGGGCGCACCGCCGGGACGCTGGAAGCCGCCGGCGCCGCCGGGACGACCGGGACCGCCGGGACGCTGCTGGAAGGGAGCGCCGGGACGACCGCCGCCGCCGGGACGACCCGCACCGCCCGGGCGCGGAGCGCCGGGACGCGGGGAGCCGGGGCGAGGAGCCTGCGGACGCGGGATGTTGCCGGGGGTCGGGCGCTGGCCCATGCCCTGCGACGACGCGAACGGGTTGTTGCCCGGACGCGGACCGGCGGGACGCTGGCCCATGCCCTGCGACGACGCGAACGGGTTGTTGCCGGGACGCGGCGTGCCACCGGGACGCGGCGCCTGCGGCGTCGCACCGGCGGGGCCGGGCTTGGGCGCACCGGGCTTGGCGCCCGGGGCCGCCGGAGCGGCCGGTGCCGCCGCGGCGG
>NZ_JACXZS010000018.1 GCF_014779795.1 Microbacterium helvum | reverse complement strand
GGTTCGCGTGATCGGGCTTGGCCTCATCCAGCATCCGCAACGCGCGCTCACGCATCTCCGCCGAGTACTTCTGATTCATCGTGTTCCATCCTTACTTCAAGAACGGAACGAAACCCAGGGCGATTCACGAAGCCGGCTACGGCGACACCCCCGCCGAGGTCGGCGCGACCGTGGCGCGTGCGGTATCGCTGGGGATCGTCGGCGGCAACATCGAGGACGCCGCGGACGGCCGGCTGTTCGACATCGAGACCGCGACCGCGCGTCTCGCCGCGGCGCGGGGTGCGGCATCCGGCGACAGGTTCGTGCTCAACGCGCGCACCGACGCGTTCTTCGTGGGCGGCGTCGACGATCCGTTCGCCGAGACGGTCGAACGTGCACGGCGGTACCTCGAGGTCGGTGCGGACTGCATCTTCGTTCCCGGCGTGCGCGACCTGGACACGATCCGCCGCCTCGTCGACGAGATCGCCGCGCCCGTGAACATGGTCGCCGGACTCACCGCACCCGTGATCGACGCGCGCACCCTCTTCTCGCTCGGCGTGAAGCGCGTGAGCGTGGGCGGCAGCATCGCGCGGGCCTCGTTCGACACCGTCGAGCGGGCGGGCCGTGAGCTGCTGGAGCACGGCACGCTCGGGTTCCTCGACGGCGCGGTGTCGTACGCCGGGCTGCAGCAGCGTCTCGGGGCCTGATACCGCAGCCGCCGGGCGGAAGCGGGTGCGGCATCCCCTCATTCCCTCAATCGAGGAGGATTGCCGAGATGCGGAGCCGGTACGTCGCGCCCGCTCCGCATCTCGGCGATGGTCCTCAACTGAGGTGCCGGTCCTCGGATGAGGCGGCGGCCTGGTCGCGTGTGCGGCGCCCCGAGCGGCCGGCCGGAGCCGCTGCGGCGCGCTGCTCGGCCTCGAGGCGCTCGGCCTCCTCGCCGCCGATCGCCTCTCCGCGGGCCACCAGCCCGGCGACGTCCGACAGCGGGATCTGCTTCAGGAACAGCGCCAGCACGAACGCGGCGGCGATGAACGGCACCAGGTACCAGAACACAGGGGCCAGCGCGTCGGCGTACGCGTCCACGACGCCAATGCGGATCGCGTCGGGCAGATCGTTCAGCACGGACGGATCGATGGTCGAGGTCGCCTCACCCGCCTGTTCGGGCGAGGCGCCGGCATCCGTGAAGACCTTGGTGAGGTTCTCGGTGAGCCGCGTCGTGAAGAGCGTGCCGAACACGGCGGTGCCGAGCGCGGCGCCCACCTCGCGGAAGTAGTTGTTCGTCGAGGTGGCGGTGCCGAGATCCGACGCGGGCACGGCGTTCTGCACGACGAGCACCACGACCTGCATGATGCAGCCGAGGCCGACGCCGAACAGGAACAGGTAGACGCAGATCAGCCAGATCGGCGTCGACGCCGTGAGTGTCGTCATTAGGATCATCGCCACGCCGACGATGAGCGTGCCCACGATCGGGAACAGCTTGTACTTGCCGGTCTTGGTGATCAGCAGACCCGACGCGATCGAGGTGCCCATCACGCCGACCATCATCGGCAGCATGAGCAGACCGGATGCCGCCGCCGACGTTCCCGACGACATCTGCAGGAACGTGGGCACGAACCCGAGCGCGGCGAACATGCCGATGCCGATCGCCATGCCGATCGCGGTGGCGTTGAGGAAGATCGGGTTGCGGAACATCGAGAGCGGCATGATCGGATCGGCCGCTCGCGACTCCGTGAAGATGAACAGCCCCGCCGAGGCGACGAGGCCCGCACCCCAGGCCCACGTGGCACCGGAATCCCAGCCGAAGTCGGCCGAACCCCCGAAGTCGGTGAAGAAGATGAGGCACGTCGTCGCCACCGACAGGAACAGTACTCCGAGCCAGTCGATCGGCTTCTCGGCCTTCTTGTTGGGCAGCTTCAAGGCGAAGACGGCCACGAAGAACGCCGCGATGCCCACCGGGATGTTGATGTAGAACGCCCACTGCCACGTCAGGTGGTCGACGAAGAAGCCGCCCAGGAGCGGACCGGCGACGGCGGCCAGGCCGAAGATGCCGCCGAGCGGGCCGAGGTACTTGCCGCGCTGGTCGGCCGGCACGATGTCGGCGATGATCGCCTGCGACAGGATCATGAGACCGCCGCCGCCGAGGCCCTGGATCGCGCGGAAGACCACGAACATCCAGAAGTCGGTCGCGAACGCGCAGCCGATCGAGGCGAGCGTGAAGATCGCGATCGCCACCATGAACAGGCGGCGACGGCCGAGCACGTCGCCGAACTTGCCGTAGATCGGCATGACGATCGTGGTGGCCAGGATGTATGCGGTCGTGATCCACACCTGGTGCGAGACGCCGCCGAGCTCGCCGACGATGGTCGGCATGGCCGTCGACACGATCGTCTGGTCGAGGCTCGACAGCAGCATGCCCGCGATGAGCGCGGAGAAGATGATCCAGATGCGCCGCTGCGTGAGCAGGAACGGCGCGTCCCCGCCGGGCTTGGCGGTCGGGACGGTGGCGGTGGTCATTCGGGTCTTCCTGTCAATCCGGTCTGCGTGTCAGCGCTGTCTGCGTGCTGAAGAGGTCGCGCGCCGCGCCGATGCGCCGCTCGAAGATCTCGATGAAGGTGCCGGTGTCGCCGGCGGCGAGGAACTCGCCCGCCGCGGAACGCACCACGGCGCCCACGATCTGGGCGGCCACCTCGGCGCGCAGGTCGCCGGGCTCCAGGCCCTCGCGCTGCACGATCAGTTCGGCGTCGTAGCGCTCGCCTTCGGCGCCGAGCTCGAGCATGCGCGCGAGCAGCCGTGGCTCTTTCTCGACCGCGCGGAACAGGTCCTGCACGGTGTCGGGGGCGATGTCGAGGGCGCGCCAGCGCTCCTCGGCGAGCACGGCGAGGTCGGTCAGCAGGTTCGGCGACAGCCCCGGGCTGTCGGAGCCGCCGGCGACGAAGCGGTCGACAGCCGCGGCATCCGATCGCTCGAGAGGGACGCCGAGCACGGCGTCGTCCTTCGAGGCGAAGTAGTTGAAGAAGGTGCGCCGCGAGACGTCGGCCTCGCTGCAGAGCTCCTCGACCGTGAAGCCGGCGAGTCCGTGCTCGGCGGTGAAGCGCCGTGCGGCGCGGATGAGCGTCCGCGTCGTCTCGGCGCGCCGGCGCTCACGCAGCCCATCTGCACTATCAGTCACATCATGCAGTTTTGCACTAATATTCTAATCGTGCAAAATGGCCGTGCTGGTCGCCGGAATGGCACGACGGCCACGCAGTGGTCCGGGCCGAGGCATCCACTCCGCGTGTCAGAATCGCGAAAGGATATGTTGCCGCCAGGCGATGCGGCGCAGACAGACCCTCTCAGGGTCCACCCGGGCGCACAGTCGCTTCGCCGAGCCCTCGGAACGAAAGCAGAAGAGAATGAAGACCATCGGCCTCGCCGGCATCGATCGCCCCGCACCCGAAGTGGTGCTCGGCCTGATGCGGATCCAGGACCTCGACGACGACGCCGTGCGCGCGCTGGTGAACACGGCCCGCGATGCCGGCATCGACTTCATCGACCACGCCGATATCTACGGCAGAGAGCTGCACGGCTGCGAGCGACGGTTCGCCGAAGCCATGCGGCTCAGCCCGTCCGAGCGCGAGCAGCTCACGATCCAGACCAAGGCCGGCATCGTGCGGGAGGGGCCGTACTTCGACTTCTCGTACGAGCACATCGTCGAATCGGTCGAGGGCTCGCTGCGCGCCCTCGACACCGACTACGTCGACATCCTGCTGCTGCATCGTCCCGACGCGCTCGTCGAGCCCGACGAGGTCGCGCGGGCCTTCGACGATCTCGAAGCCACGGGCAAGGTGCGCGCCTTCGGCGTCTCGAACCACACGCCGCGTCAGATCGATCTGCTCAAGAAGTCGGTGCGCCAGCCCATCGTCGCGAACCAGATCCAGCTGTCGATCACGCACGCGCCGTCGATCGCGCAGGGCGTCGCGGCCAACATGCAGGGCGAGGACCAGTCGCTGACCCTCGACGCCGGCGGCATCGTGGACTACTGCCGCCTGCACGACATCGCCATCCAGGCGTGGTCGCCGTTCCAGGCCGGCTTCTTCACCGGCGTGTTCCTGGACTCGCCTGACTACCCCGAGCTGAACGCCGTGATCGACCGGCTCGCCGCGCAGTATGACGTGCCGCCGATCGCCATCGCCGTGGCGTGGATCACTCGTCACCCGGCGATGATGCAGGTCGTGCTGGGCACCACCACGCCGGACCGCGTCCGCGGAGCCGCGCAGGGCTCCGACGTGACCCTGACGCGGGCGGAGTGGTACGAGCTGTTCCGCGCCGCGGGCTACCGCGTGCCCTGAGGCGCGTCCGCGCCAGCGGCTGTCGGGGGCGCTGAGGCGTCGGCCTGCGGCATCCACTCGCTCCGTCCTGGCGGCGTGGCACCGCCGTTCAACAGGTCAACCGGCGTTGTGCAAGAGGAACGGGCTGGATCCGTCCTGTGGAAGCGCGGTTGACCTGTTGAGGAGGTGAGGGATGCCGGCGGCCGCGGCGCGAGGATGGCCGCTCTTCACCAGGCCCGTGGCAGAAGCGCGCGTCGCGCGGAGGATCGGGGAGGATGGCGGAAGGCCCGGGCGGTGGCGCACGGGCGGGACGAGAGGTCGAGGATGACGCTTCGAAGTTCGCAGTGGTATGCGGGGGATGACCGGAACGCGTACATCCATCGGGCGTGGATGCGCCGCGGGGTGCCTGACAGTGCGTTCACGGGTCGTCCGCAGATCGCGATCGCGAACACGGCGTCGGATCTCACGCCGTGCAACGCGCACCTGTCGGAGGTGGCGCAGTCGGTGAAGAACGGCGTCTATGAGGCGGGTGGCATCCCGCTGGAGCTGCCGGTGGTGTCGCTGGGTGAGACGAACGTGCGGCCGACGGCGATGCTGTGGCGCAATATGGCGGCGATGGCCACGGAGGAGATGCTGCGCGCGAATCCGATCGACGGGGTGGTGCTGCTGGGCGGGTGCGACAAGACCATCCCGGCGCTGCTGATGGCCGCGGCATCCGTCGACCTGCCCGCCGTGGTGGTGCCGGGCGGGCCCATGCTCACCGGTCACTTCCGGGGTGAGGCGTTGGGGTGCGGCACCGATGTGTGGCGCCTCAGCGAGGAGGTGCGGGCCGGGACGCTGAGCGAGGCGATGTTCCTGAAGAGCGAGTCGTCGATGATCCGCTCGAAGGGGCACTGCAACACGATGGGCACGGCGTCGACGATGGCGCTGGTCGCGGAGGCGCTCGGGACGGTGATCCCGGGGCTGGCCGGCACGCCGGCAGCGGATGCGCGGCTGCTGGAGGCTGCGCACGACACGGGCCGGTTCGCGGTCGAGCTGGTCGCGGAGGACCGTCGCCCGTCGTCGTTCCTGACGAAGGGCAGCTTCCACAACGCGATCGTCGCGCTCGCGGCGATCGGCGGGTCGACGAACGCGGTCGTGCACCTGCTGGCGATCGCCGGGCGCCTGGGCATCGACCTGTCGATCGATGACTTCGACCGGATCGGGGCGGAGGTGCCGCTGCTGGTGAACCTGCAGCCGGCGGGCCGGTATCTGATGGACGACCTGTTCCGCGCGGGTGGGTTTCTCGCGGTGCTGCGCGAGGTGCGCGATCTGCTCGATCCCGAGGCGCTCACCATCACCGGCAAGCCCCTGGTCGACTATCTCGACGATGCGAAGATCTGGGATGCCGACGTCATCACGCCGCGCGAGTCGCCGCTGCAGTCGCACGCCGGCATCTCGGTGCTGCGCGGCTCGCTCGCCCCCGGCGGCGCGCTCATCAAGCCCGCGGCCGCGTCGCCGCACCTGCTGAAGCACCGCGGCCGGGCGGTCGTGTTCGACTCGATCGAGGACTTCCACGCCCGCATCGACGACCCCGACCTCGACATCGACGAGAACAGCGTGATGGTGCTGCGCGGCTGCGGGCCGAAGGGGTACCCGGGCATGCCCGAGGTGTCGAACATGCCACTGCCGACCAAGCTGCTGGAGAAGGGTGTGCGTGACATGGTGCGCATCTGCGACGGCCGGATGTCGGGCACGGCCTACGGGACGGTCGTGCTGCACGTGACTCCGGAGGCGGCCGCGGGCGGACCGCTGGCGCTGGTTCGCACCGGCGACTGGATCAGCCTCGATGTGCGTGCCCGGCGGCTGGAGCTCGACGTGCCCGCCGACGAGCTCGTCCGCCGCGCCCCCGACGCCGCGACCGTGGACGGCTTCGCGAACCCGCGCCGCGGGTGGGAACGCCTGTACGTCGATCACGTGCTGCAGGCCGACCAGGGGGCGGACCTCGACTTCCTCGTCGGCGCCTCCGGATCGGAGGTCTCCCGTGAATCCCATTGAGCCGGGCTACGCCGACGTTCCGCTCCTCGCCACGGCCGAGCCGGCGACCGACGAGCCGCAGTTCCTCGGCGAGGGGCCGACGTGGGACCCGATCCGCGAACGCCTGCTGTGGGTCGACATCATGGCCGGGGCCGTCCATGTCGGTCGCCTGCACGACGACGGCCGCGTCGAGCCGCAGAGCCGGATCCAGACGCCCGACTCCGCGGGCGCCGTCGCGGTCGCCGCCGACGGCGCACTCGTCGTCGCCGGGACCAGCCGGCTGCATTACGTGTCGGGCGACGGTGCGATCTCGTCCGGCCGCGAGCTCGTGACGGGCGAGGGTCGCCGGTTCAACGACGGCAAGCCCGACCCGGCGGGCCGTTTCGTCGTGGGCACCCTCGGGCCCGGCGATGAACTGCTGCTGCGCGTCGAGGCCGGCGTCGATGAGCCGACGACCGTCATCGACGACGACCTCACGCTCTCGAACGGACTCGCCTGGAGCGCCGACGGCCGCCGGTTCTACAGCGCCGACACCGGAAGCTCCCGCATCTTCGTCCGCTCCTACGATCCCGCGACCGGCGCGACCGGACCGCGCACCGTCTTCGCCGCGCTCTCCCACGGCCACCCCGACGGCATGACGATCGACGCCGACGACCACGTGTGGGTCGCGGTGTGGGGCGGCGGCTGCGTGCTGCGGTTCGCGCCAGACGGACGCCTCGTCGGCCGCGTCGACGTGCCGGCACCGCACACCACGTGCCCGGTGTTCGCCGGTCCCGAGCTCGACACGCTCGTGGTCACCACAGCGACCGAGCATCTGACGCAGGCCCAGCGCGACGCCCACCCGCTGTCGGGGCGGGTGTTCACGGCGAGACCCGGGGTCCGCGGCATCCCTCCGCTCCTGTGGGGCGGACGATGAGGGCGCTCGTCATCACCGCCCCCGGGCAGGCCGAGGTGCAGGACGTCGCCCCGCCGGTCGCGGCGCCGGGCGAGGTGGTCGTCGACGTGCACCGTGCGGGCATCTGCGGCACCGACCTCGAGTTCTTCAGCGGTGATATGGCATATCTGCACTCCGGCCACGCCGCGTACCCGATGCGCATCGGGCACGAGTGGACGGGCGCTGTCTCAGCCGTGGGCGCCGGTGTCGATCCGGCCTGGATCGGGCGCCGCGTCACAGGCGACACGATGCTCGGCTGCGGTGAGTGCCGCCGGTGTCAGCACGGTCGGCAGCACGTGTGCGAGCGCCGTCTCGAACTCGGCATCCGCGGTGGCAAGCCCGGCGCGCTCGCTGAGAAGGTCGCGACGACCGTCGCATCGCTGCACCGACTGCCCGATTCCGTCGACGACACGATGGGTGCCCTGGTCGAGCCGGGCGGCAACGCCTTCCGCGCGGTGCAGGGCGCGGCGCTGCGGCCAGGCGATCGCTGCCTCGTCCTCGGACCGGGCACGATCGGGGTGCTCAGCGCGATGTTCGCGCGCGCGGCGGGAACCGAGGTGCACCTGCTCGCGCGCGATGACGCCTCGGCGGCGTTCGCCCGATCGCTAGGCTTCGACGAGGTCTGGACCGAGCAGACGCTCCCCCGCCTGCCGTGGGATGCCGTGGTCGAGGCATCCAATTCCCCGACACTGCCTGCGCGGGCGCTCGAGCTCGTCGAACCCGGCGGGCGCGTGGTCTACATCGGACTCGCCGGCGTCCCGAGTCGCATCGACACACGCGACCTCGCCCTCAAGGATGTGACGGCCGTCGGCGTGCTGAGCGCCTCGCCGGGACTGGCCGGCACGATCGACGCCTACGCCGCGGGCGTCGTCGACCCTCGCCCCCTCGTCGCCGCGACCGTCTCGCTCGACGACCTGCCCGCGATCCTCGCGGGCGTGCGGCCGCCTGCCGCCGGCCCGGGCCCGAAGTTCCACGTCGCGCTCTGACCGCGGGTCGGGTCCGGTCGCAGGTCGGGTCCGCCCGATGCCGTGCGGGGCCCTCCGCCAACAGGTCAACCGCACTTCCGCAGGAGATTCCGGCACCGTTTCTCCTGTGGAGCCGCGGTTGACCTGTCGAAGTGAAGAGGGGGATGCCTCGGCTCAGCCGAGCCGGCCGGTGAGGGCGAGCACGCCCAGCGCCGTCGCGGTCACCAGCAGCGAGAGCGCCGCGCCGAGCGCGAGCGGGCGCCAGCCGGCCTGGCGGATCGCGCCGAGGTCGGTCGAAAGGCCGATGCCCGCGAGCGCGGCCGCGATCAGCAGGCCGCCGGCGCTCGCCATGACAAGGTGCGCTCCGGCGGAGATCAGGCCGGCCGAGTGGGCCAGCACCATGACGACGAACCCCACGATGAACCACGGCACCAGCGTGAGGATGCGCCACGGCTGCCGCAGCAGGCTCGACGCACCGCCCTGCGGCTGACGCAGCGCCAATCCCACACTGATCGGCACGATCATGAGCGTGCGCACGAGCTTCACGACCACCGCGAAACCGAGTGCTCCCGCGCCGAACGTCGTCGCCGCGGCGACCACCGAGCTGGTGTCGTTGATCGCGGTGCCCGCGAGCAGGCCGAACGTGTGGGCATCGAGTCCGAGCGCGTGGCCGAGCAGCGGGAAGGCGACCGCAGCCGCGATGTTGAACACGAAGATCGTCGACACGGCGTAGGCGATCTCGCCGCTCGTCGCCGCGATCACCGGAGCCACGGCCGCGATCGCCGATGCGCCGCAGATGCCGGTGCCGACGCCGATCAGCGTGCGCAGGCGTCCGTCGATCCGCATGGCGCGCCCGAGGCCCCACGCGGCGAGCAGGCACACCGTCAGTGTGCTGAGCATGACCGGCAGCGATTCAGCGCCCACAGTGATGACGTCCTGCAGCGACAGCTGGGCGCCGAGCAGCACCACGGCGGCTTGCAGCAGCCACTTCGCCGAGAACGCGATGCCAGGCAGCGTGCGTGCGCCCGGCCGCCGGATCGCCGCCACCGCCACGCCGATCGCGATGGCCGGCAGAGCGCTGCCGACCACCGGAGCGATCGTGCCGAGAGCGAGCGAAACGGCGCCGATCGCGAGGCAGAGGGCGATGCCGGGGACCAGCTGGGCGGAGCGGGGTGCGAGCGGGGCGGAGCGGAACACCATTCCACGTTCGCTTTTCACCTCGCGCTCCGGTATCCCCGGCGGATGCGTAGGGGTACAGGCGTAGGCTGTGGCAATGGGGTACGTACCCGACATCGAGGCCCTGCGGCTGCTGCGCGCGGTGCTCGAGAGCGGCTCCATCTCGGCCGCCGCGCGCGAGCGCGGTGTGACGCAGCAGTCCGCATCGGCACGACTGCGCGCCATGGAGCGCGCGCTCGGGCTCGAGCTGCTGCTGCGCTCGCCGCACGGCGTGACCGCCACGCCTGCGGGCGAGGTCTTCGTCGCGTGGGCCGACGACCTGCTGCACGCGGCCGACCGGCTCGAGACCGGAATCGGGCAGTTGCGCGGCGAGACCGGCCGCGAGCTCTCGGTCGCCGCCAGCCAGACCGTCGCATCGCACCTGCTGCCGCGCTGGCTCGTGACGCTGCGGTCGGCGCAGGTCGCTGCCGGGCTCCTGCCGACCGAGGTGCGCCTGCTCACCGCGAACAGCGCCGACACGTGTGCACGGGTGCGGGGCGGTGAGGCATCCCTCGGCTTCATCGAGAGCCCCGAGGCATTGACGGACCTGTCGAGCCGCGTCGTCGCGCGGGACGAACTGGTGGTCGTCGTCGCGACGGACCATCCGTGGGTGGTTCGGGATGCCGTCCCCCTGGCAGAGATCGCCGCCACCGGCCTCGTCGCCCGCGAGCTCGGCAGCGGCACGCGGCGCAGCTGGGAGCTCGTCGTCGAGGAGCGGCTGGGTCACGCGCCGGCCGCGCCGGCGGTCGTGCTCGCGAACACCGCCGCGATCCGGTCGACGGTGGCGAGCGGCTTGGCGCCGGCCGTGTTGTCGAGCCGCGTCGTCGCCGACGACCTGCGTCTCGGGCGCCTGGCCCGGGTCCCGGTCGACACCCCGCCGATCACCCGCCCGATCACCGCGATCTGGCGCGGCGCCGCGCGCGACCTGTCGCCGGTGGCGCGGGATCTGCTGGAGGCCGCGCATGTCGCGTGAGCGCCCCACCCGGTCGTTGAGCGAGCGGAGCGAGACGACGCCTGTCGGGCCAGCCGTGCTCGCGGCTCACGCGCGTGGGCTGGGTTCTTGAGAGCGTCTCACCGCGTTTCGTCTTCGCTCGTTCCTCGCTCCGCGGGGCGAGCAGGGGCATGGCTCGAAGTCTAGAGTCGCGGGATCCCTGCCGCGCTCTCGGCCCGTTCACAGAGCATGAGCGCACTCTGGACGGGTGAGCGTCTCACCGGAGAGGTTCGAGCGGGGCCCGGTCACCGCCACCGGTGCGTCCGAGGCGGACCGGACGCCGGCGGTCAGCACTGCGCGTGAGCGCGCGGCGGCGCCGCATGAAGCGCCCGGCGTCGATCCCCTCCGGCTGGGACGCGCCGCCGCGATCATCGGCGTCCTCGCGGCGCTCGTGAGCCTGGCCGGCTCGTGGATCCCGTCCCTGTGGGGCGACGAGGCCGCGAGCGTGCTGTCGGCCACACGGCCGCTCGGCAGCCTGTTCGCGATGTTCCTCCACGTCGACGCGGTGCACGGCGCGTACTACCTGGGACTGCACGGGTGGGTGCGGCTGTTCGGCTCCAGCCCGTTCTCGGTGCGCCTGCCCTCCGCGCTCGCGATCGGCGTCTGCGCGGCGGCGGTCACGTGGCTGTGCGGGCGGATCGGGGGCGGCGGTCGCGCCCCGTCGATCCGCTTCGCGGTGCTCGCGGGGGCGGTCGCCGCGATCCTGCCGAGACTCACCTACGCCGGCGAAGAGGCCCGCAGCTACGCGTTCTCGGCGATGCTCGCCACGCTGCTGTGGGTCGTGGTGGTCGAGATCCTTCGTCGAGGGATGCCGTCACGCCGCGGCTGGGTCGTGTACGCGACCGTGCTGGCGGTCGGCGTCTACGTCTTCCTCTACCTGGCGCTGCTCGCCGTCGCCGTCGGAGTGGTGCTGGCCCTCGCGCCGGAGCGTCGGCGACACCTGCGTCATTGGGCGATCGCCTCCGGTGCGGCGTTCCTCGCGGCCAGTCCGCTGCTCGTGCTGGCGGCGGTCGAGCACAAGCAGATCGCGTTCCTCGCTGACCGCGACCGCGTCTCGATCGACATGGTGCTCGTCAAGATGTGGTTCGGCGCGTGGCCGTTCGCGCTGATCGCCTGGGCGCTGATCCTCGTGGCCGTCGCCGTGTGGGTGGGTGGCCTGGTCCGTCGGCCGTCGACCGCGATGAGCCTCGACCTCGAGGCGATCACCCTCGCATGGCTCGTGATCCCCAGCGGAACCCTGCTGCTGGTCAACGCCATGATCCCCGGCTACACGCCCCGGTACGGCACGTTCGCGGCCCCGGCCGCAGCGATCCTGATGGCCCTCGGGATCCGCCGGCTCGACGGCATCCATTTCTCGAGAAGGATGCCGGGGGCAGGGCTCGCCGCGATGGCCCTGATCGCGGTGCTCGCGGCCGCCGCGCCCGTGTACGTGGGGCAGCGTACGCCGTACGCCAAGAACCAGTCGGACTGGAACGACATCTCCGCGACCGTGCAGCAAGAGGCGCGGGCCGGCGACGCGATCGTGTTCGACGCCTCGGTGCGGCCGTCGCGACGCCCGCGGCTGGCGCTCGACACGAATCCGGCGGCGTACACCGGCCTGAACGATGTGCTGCTCAAGACGCCCTACACCGAGAGCCGGTTGTGGGATGCGACGACCTACAGCATCCCCGAGGCCGCTGCGATCGGGCGCTTCGCGGGCGTGACGCGCGTGTGGCTCGTCGAGTACGAGCGTGGCGCCGCTCCCGACACCTGGGGCGTCGCCGATCTGGAGGCGCTGGGCTTCCGGGTCGCCGATCACATCGACCTGCACCGCAGCGACGTCTATCTGCTCACTCTTCCCGGTCGTTGAGCGGAGCGAACCCGCCCTCTCGCCGGCGTCGCGGGCGTGGCCGGGTCCGATGGGCGGCTCACCACGTTTCGTCTCGCTCCGCTCGCTCAACGACCGGGCGGGGTCAGCCGTCCGTGCGGCCGTTGCCGTTGCCGTTGCCTGGTGTCGACCCGCCCCCGGTGTCCGACCCGCCGCCGTCACCGGTGCCGCCGCCGTCACCGGTGCCGCCGCCGTCACCGGTGCCGCCGCCCGGGTCCGACGGCGCAGGGCCGCTGCTCGGGTGCAGCGTCACGCTGGCGCCCGCGGCCACACGGCCCGCGCCCGGCTCCTGCGAGGCCACGAGCCCTTCGGCAACGTCGGATTCGACGGCGTCGCCCACGCGGACGGTGAAGCCGGCATCCTCGAGCTTCGCCTGCGCGTCGGCGACGCTCATGCCGGTCACATCCGGCAGTGACACCTCGGCGGTCTTGGTGAGCGCGGGGTCCGGGCTCGGGAAGGCGTCGCCGCCGTACGCCGCGTTCGCCGCCGTCTGCACGGCCTTCCCGATGCGGTAGCGGATGTCCGACAGCCGCGTGCCGTCGTGCCAGGTGTTGAACAGGTCGCCGGAACCGTCGGAGTTGCCGGCCCACGTCGCCGTCGTCACCTTCGTGCTGGACTCGATGAGCCAGGTCTGCCACGCCTCGTGCGTGCCGGTCTTGCCGAGCACCGGTGTGCCATCCCACGGGTTGCCCTGCGTGCCGCTGCCGCCCGAGGCCATGACGCCCTGCAGCGCGTACGCGGCGGTCGCGGCGATCTCGGGGTCGAGCACGGAGGTGCACGAGCGTGCGGCCGTCGTGAGCTCTGTGCCGGCGGCATCCGTCACCCGGTCGATCGCCGACGGCTCGCAGTACGTTCCGCCGTTGGCGACGGTCGCGTAGGCGGCGGCCATCGCGAGCGGCGACACCGCGGCGGTGCCGATGACCGAGTTGAGGTCGTCCATCGTGACCGCGCTGCCGTCGGCGAGGGTGACGCCCAGGCGGCTCGCGACCTTCTCGATGTCGCACAGGTCGAGTTTCTCGGCCATCGCGAAGTAGCCGGTGTTGAGCGAGGTCGCCGTGAACTGCAGCGGTGTGCCGACCCTGCCCGCTGCCTTGCCGAAGTTGTTCACGAGCGTCTTGGAGTTGTTCGTCCAGTCGCCCTGGCACGAGTTCGTCAGGTGGGTGAAGACACGCAGCCGGCCGTCGAGCGACTCGTTCAGCGAATGTCCCTGCTCGAGCCAGTCGAGCAGCGTGAAGAGCTTGAACGTCGAGCCGGCACTGAAGCCCGTCGAGCCGCCCGTAGCGAGATCGCCCGCGAACACGATCGACGAGTACGCGGGGTCGCCGTCGTGGGCCGGATCCTCGGTGAAGGTCGTGTTCTGCGCGATGGCGAGGATGCGGCCGGTCGAGGCCTCGAGGCTGACCGTCGTCGAGCCGAACTTGCCGGTCACGGCATCCTTCGCCGTGGGCATCTCGGCGGACGCCGGCGCGTAGGTGCTCATCGCCTGCTCGGCGGCGGACTGCACGCGCGCGTCCAGAGAGGTGTAGACGTTGAGCCCGCCGCGCTGGAGCGTCCGCAGGCGGTCCGCTCGCGTCTCTCCGAAGGCGGAGTCGTTCAGGATCGTGTCCTTGACGTACTGGCAGAAGTACGCGGCGCCGCCTGCCGCCGCGCAGCCGACCCGCGTGGGCGTGATGACCGGGGTGATCGGCTCGATCGCCGCGGCGACGTACTGGTCGTGCGTGATCTTGCCGTCGTCGAGCATGCGGCTGAGCACGTACAGCTGCCGCCCTTTGGTGGAGGTGTAGCCGTCGGCCGCCGCGGTGTACTGGTCCTGCGTGATGGTGCCGTCGGCCAGCAGCGAGTCGAGCGCCGCGAGCTCGTTGCCCTTGACGTCCGCGACAGAGCCGTCGGGCGCCTTGTTGAGCATCGTGCCGTCCGACGCGGTGATCGAGCCGGCGGTTCGGTCGATGCGGTATGTGTTGGGGTTCTGCACCATGCCGGCGAGCGCCGCGGCCTGGCCGAGCGTGAGGTTCGCGGCGGTGGTGCCGAAGTAGTACCGTGCCGCGGCCTCGATCCCGTACGTGGTGCCGCCGAAGTTGGCGATGTTGAGATAGCCGAGCAGGATCTCGTCCTTCGAGTACTTCTGCTCCAGCGCGATGGCGTACCGCATCTCCTGCAGCTTGCGCTCGACGCCCTGCGTGCCGCTGGCTGTCGTCGCGTCCGACCAGCACGTGTACTTCTCTTCGGAGGTCGTCGCGGACGCCTCGCACTGCTGCACGAGCACGTTCTTGACGTACTGCTGACTGATCGTGGATCCGCCCTGCGTCTCGCCGCTGCCGCTGATGTTCGACAGCACGGCGCGCGTGGTGCCGATGACATCGACGCCGCCGTGCTCGTAGTAGCGCGGGTCCTCGCTGGAGAGGATCGCGTCGTACATCGTCGACGACACCTGGTCGTACGTGACCGGGGTGCGGTCCTGCTCGAGGAAGGTCGCGAGCAGCGTGGGCTGGCCGGTGTCGGGGTCGGTCGCGTAGAAGTTGCTCGGCAGCATGAGCTGGTCGATGTCGAGCGTGCTCGGCAGGTCGTCGAACAGCGTGATCGCCTGGCTTGCGGCGGTGCTGGTGAGGGCGACCGCGGGGGTGACGGTGGCGGCGATCAGCACGCCGCTCAGGGCACTGAGGCCCACCAGCCCGGCGATTCCGCCGAGGATCCTTTTCGGGCGCGGCGAATCAGGCATGGTTTCGAGCGTAGAAACCGTCCCTGGACGCTTTCGGGGCGCCCGCTATGCGTCGGGTGGATGCCGGCGGCACATCGTCCGCCGGCACTGCCGGCACTGCCGGCGCGGCGGGTCAGCGGGTCAGCGACGCGGCAGCGCGGCGGGGAAGCCCACCGCGGTGAGCTGCTCCGACACATCCCACAGCCGCCGAGCGACGTCCGAGTCCGATGCTGCGGCGGAGCGGTCGACGAGAGCCGGTGCGCCGCGCAGCTCGAGTCGTCCGCCGGGGCCGGCGTAGCTCGCGCCGGGCAGGTCGGCCACGGCCGCGTACAGCGTCGGCAGTGCTCCGCCGTCGGCGTCCTGGGCGAGGAAGCGGTTGCCGAACAGCATGAGCGCACGCCGCACGCCGTTGGCGTCGTGGCCCTGCAGTTCGGTGGCCGCCCAGCCCGGGTGCGCGGCGAGGGCGCGCACCGGCGATCCCGCGTCCTCGAGGCGGCGCTGCAACTCCAGGGTGAACAGCAGGTTCGCGAGCTTGGATTGGCTGTACGCCGCAGCGGGGGTGTACTCGCCGTCGAGGGCCAGGTTGTCGAAGCGGATGCGCGTGCCGCGGGCCCGGTGCAGGCCCGACGACAGCGTGACGACGCGGTCCGAGACGTGCGGCAGCAGCAGGTTCGTGAGCGCGAAGTGGCCGAGGTGGTTGGTGCCGAACTGCATCTCGAAGCCATCCGCCGTGCGCGACTCGGGGAGGTTCATGACGCCGGCGTTGTTGATGAGCACGTCGAGCGGGCGGTCCCATGCGCCGGCGAACGCGCGCACCGATGCCAGGTCGGCGAGGTCGAGCCGGCGGACCTCGGTGCTGCCGGGGATGCCCGCGGCGGCGGCCGCGCCGCGCGTGGTGTCGCGCACGGCCAGCACGACGTGGGCGCCGGCGGCGGCGAGTGCTCGGGCGGTCGCGAGCCCCAGCCCGCTGTTCGCGCCGGTCACCACGAAGGTGCGTCCGGCCTGGTCGGGGATGTCGGCGGTGCTCCACTCGGGAGTCTTCGTTGTACGGGCGCCTACTCGTCGACGGTGATGCGGGTCGCGCAGACGGTCCTGCCGTCGGTCGCCGCGGTGAGCGTACGCACCCGTGAGGGTGCCGGTGCCGGCAGCGCCTCGGTCATCACGGGCGAGGGGCACCTGCTCACGAGCGCGCATGTCGTGGACGGCGCCGTGCGGGTCGAGCTCGTGTTCCCCGACGGCAGTGAGGCCGAGGCATCCGTCGTCGGCGCCGACCCGCTCTCGGACCTGGCCGTCCTGCACGCCCACGGCGACACCCCGCCACCGGTGCGGATGGGGGATGCCGCCACCCTCGGCGTCGGCCAGCTCGTGGTCGCCCTGGGCAACCCTCGCGGCCTGTCGGGCAGTGTGACCGCCGGCATCGTGTCGGCGCTCGGGCGGTCGCTGCCCACGCGGTCGGGCCGCGTGATCGACGAGGTGATCCAGACCGACGCGGCGCTCAACCCCGGCAACAGCGGGGGTGTGCTCGCAGACAGTGCCGGGCGGATGATCGGGGTCAACACCGCCGTCGCAGGCATCGGCCTCGGGCTCGCCGTGCCGATCAACGCCACGACGCGCGAGATCATCGACGCGCTGCGCACGACGGGGCGCGTGCGGCGCGCCTGGCTCGGCATCGCCGGGTCGACCGTTCCGCTCGGACCCGAGGTGGCGCTCAAGGCCGGGTCGAAGGTCGGGATGCAGGTCGTCTCGATCGTGCCCGACAGCCCGGCGGCCGTCGCCGGTGCACGGGTGGGCGACATCGTGCTGTCGCTCGACGGCGTGCCGATCGCGAATCCCACCGCGCTGCAGCGGCGCATGGTCGAGGGCGCCATCGGGCGCCGCCTGGAGATGACGGTGTGGCGCGGCGGCGCGCTCGTCGACGTCGTCGTCGAGCCGGAAGAGCTGCGGGTCGGCTGACGGCCCGCGCCCCTGCCGAGCCCCCTACGCTCGGTGTACCACCACACGAACACACGGAGGACGAGTGTCTGACCACGACGACTGGAACGCGAAGACGATCGCGGAGTTCCGCGCCAACAAGGGCAAGGTGGGCGGCTACTTCGAGGGCTCGCCGATCGTGCTGCTGCACCACCGAGGCCGCAAGAGCGGTGCCGAGCACGTCACCCCGGTGATGTACCTCGCGGACGAGTCCGACCCCGACACGGTGTACGTCTTCGCGAGCAAGGCCGGTGCGCCCACGAATCCGGGGTGGTACTACAACCTGCGCGACGCGGGCGCCGGCAGCGTCGAGATCGGCGAGGAGCGCTATCCGGTCACAGTCAGCGAGATCACGGGCGCCGATCGCGACCGGATCTACGCCGAGCAGGTGAGCCGCTTCCCCGGCTTCGGCGAGTACGAGGTGAAGACGAACGGCGTACGCACCATCCCCGTCCTCGCCCTGCATCGCGCCTAGCGCTCCCGCCCCGCCTCCTGCAGGCGGAATCCCCGGTCTCGCCGAGACCGGGGATCCCGCCGAGACCGGGGGTGCCGTCCTCGGTCTCGATGCGGATCCCGTGTCTCGGCGGGGCAGATCCCCTGTTTCGACGGTCGAACCGACGCGGCTCGACTGCGAACCGATTCAGTCGCCCAGCCGGAACACCTGTCGGGGAAGAGCCCCGACCAGGTCGGCGGCGATCACGTGCGCCTCAGCCTCGGGGAGCCGGCCGGTGGCGACGAGGGTGGCGAGCCAGCCGGCATCCATCCGACGCGCCACGTCGTGACGGGCCGGGATGGACAGGAAGGCCCGGGTGTCGTCGATGAAGCCGCTCGTCTTGTAGAAGCCGGCCGAATCGGTCACCGCCTCGCGGTAGCGCCGGATGCCGTCCGGCGAATCGAGGAACCACCACGGCGCGCCCGCGAACACCGACGGGTAGAAGCCGGCGAGCGGCGCGATCTCACGGCTGAACGAGGTCTCGTCGACGGTGAACAGCACGAGACGGAAGCCGGGGTCGGTGCCGAAGTCGCGCAGGAGTTCGCGCAGCGGCACGGAGTACGAGGTCGGCAACGGCAGATCGTGCCCGGTGTCGGGGCCGAAGCGCTGCAGGGTCGGGGTGTGGTGGTTGCGCAGCACCCCGGGGTGGAGCTGCATCACGAGGCCGTCCTCGCTCGACATGCGGGCGAGCTCCCACAGCATGTGCGCGCGGTATGCCGCGGCGTCCGATGCCGTCACGTCGCCCGCTCGCGCGGCGGCATGGATGCGCTCCAGCTCGGCGGTGTCGGCGCGGACCGCCCAGGCCTCGACGACGCCGGTGTCGGTCGAGGTGGCGCCGGCCGCGCGGAAGAACGCGCGACGGGCCTCCAGCGCAGCGACGAGCCCGGCGTGAGTGCCGCAGTCGGTGCCGCTGGCCGCCGTCAGGTCGTCCAGCGCCGCGCGCCAGCCTGGCGCCGAGGGATCGAGGTACCGGTCGGGGCGGAAGGTCGGAATGACCCGGCCGTGCCACGTCGCATCGCCCGCCAGGGCGCGATGGGCGGCGAGGTCGTCGGCGGGGTCGTCGGTGGTCGCCAGCACGTCGATGCGGAACCGCTCGAACAGTCGCCGGGGGTGCGATGCCGGTTCCGCGATCCACGCGCTGATCGCGTCGAACTGGTCGTCGGCGTTCGCCGCGGAGGGATGCCGCTGCAGCCCGATCACGTTCTGCAGGGTGTCTTCCAGCCAGACCCGCACCGGTGTGCCCGCGAACATGTGCCAGTGCGCCGCGAATGCCCGCCACACCTCGCGCGGGTCCGCCGCTGTGGCGCCGCGGCCGAGCGCATCCAGCGGCACGCCGTGCGCGTGCAGCAGGCGCAGCACGTAGTGGTCGGGGGTGACCAGCAGGTCGGAGGGGTCGGCGAACGGCCGATCGTCGAGCAGCAGCCTCGCATCGACGTGACCGTGCGGCGAGACGATGGGCGCGTCGGCGACCGCCGCGTGCAGCTCGGCCGCGATCCGCCGGACGGCGGCGTCGGCGGGCAGCAGGCGGTCAGGTGAGGCGGAGAGGCGCACAGGAATCCGTTCGAGTGTCAGTCGGTGGGGGCGGGGCCGCTGCTGCGGCGCGCGCGGAGGTAGGTGGGCAGGACGGCGCGCGTGCGGCCCGACCCGGTGCCGCCGATGGTCTCGAGCAGCATCGTGACGGCGACGCGTCCCGCTTCTTCGATCGGCGCCGCGACAGTGGTGAGCGGCGGTTCGCAGAAGTCGGCGCCGAACACGTCGTCGCAGCCGACGATCGACAGGTCTTCGGGCACGCGCACACCGCGTTCGCGCAGGCGTCGCAGCATGCCGAACGCGAGCACGTCGTTGAACACGATGCTCGCCGTCGCCGTCCCGACGACCGTGTCGGCGGCTGCCGCGCCGGCGTCGGCGTGCGGCATCCACGGACCGCTCCGGTGCAGCTCGACGCCGAGCTCGGGGGCCGCCGCCTCGAGGGCCTGCCAGCGGCGCGCGTTCGACCAGGAGTCGGCGGGACCGCCCACGTAGGCGATGCGGCGGTGGCCGAGCGACCGCAGGTGCATCAGAGCCTGGCGCGCGCCGTCGGGGGTGTCGAGGATGACGCTCGGGACCCCGGGCACGTCGCGGTTGACGGTGACGATCGGCTGGCGCTGCGCGAGGGCCGCGAGCTGCCGTTCGTCCAGGCGCGAGGCGGCGAGGATCACCCCGTCGGCCGACTTGCGCATGAGGTCGATGGTCTCGGCCTCGATCTCGGCGGACTCCTCGGTGTCGACCAGCAGCTGCGCGTAGCCCGCGGCCCGCAGCTGTCGCTGGGCGCCGCGGATGAGGCCGAAGTAGAAGGGGTTCGCGATGTCGGGGACGAGCAGTGCCACGGTGCGGGTCGTGCCCGACACGAGCGAGCGGGCCTGTGTGCTCGGCACGTACGAGAGCTCGGCGGCCGCCGCCACGATGCGCTGTCGCGTGGCCTCGTTCACTCGTCCCGGCGTCGACAGGGCGCGCGAGACCGTCGAGGTCGCGACGCCCGCGAGGCGCGCCACGTCGCCGATGGTCGCGGGACGCCGGCTTGCAGCATCCGGTTCTTCGGCCATCGCGTCACCCCTCTCGTGGGTCGTGCGTCTCGGCGATCGGTGTGAGCCTAGCCAGCATGGCAACTCTTGGCAAACGATTGCATAATCGCCCGTCACGCGACTAGCCTGAGCGCGCAGACGCTCCCCGAACGAGAAATGCGATGACGAACGACACGAGCACGACCTGGCAGCTGTCCGGCTTCGGTGACGAGATCGACCCCGACCCCCGCGTCCAGTGCGCGGTGCTGTCGGCGCTGGGCGCCCGGCACATCGAGGTCCGCTCGGCGTGGGGCACCAACATCGTCGACCTCGATGACGAGGGCCTCGACGCCCTCGGTGCGACGATCCGCGACGCCGGCATGGGAGTGTCGGCGATCGCGTCGCCGATCGGCAAGAGCGAGCTCACCGAGCCGGCCGAGTTCGAACTCGGCCGCCTCGACCGCGCGCTGCGCGCCGCCGAGGCGCTCGGCTCGCGCTACATCCGACTGTTCTCCTTCTGGTGCCGGGAACGGGATGCCGCCGTCCGAGGCCGCGATGAGATCCTGAACCGGATGGGCACGTGGGCCGAACGGGCTGCGGCGGCGGGCGTCACGCTCGTCCACGAGAACGAGAAGCACATCTACGGCGACGTGCCCGAACGCGTGCTCGACATCGTGCAGACGGTGGACTCGCCGGCGCTGCGCCTGGCGTGGGACAACGCCAACTTCGTGCAGGTCGGCGTCCGGCCGGTCAGCGACGGCTGGGCGCAGCTCGCGCCGTACGTCGTCTACCTGCAGGTCAAGGACGCGCGCTTCGCCGACGGCGCGGTCGTGCCGGCCGGCGAAGGCGACGGCGAGCTGCGCGAGACGATCGCGCACCTGCGCGATGCCGGATTCTCGGGCTTCGCGTCGCTCGAGCCCCACCTCACCGACTTCACCGCCACCGGCGGCTTCTCGGGCGCGGAGGCCTTCGGTCGCGCGGCCCGGGCCTTCCGTTCCCTCACCGACGACGCAGGAGTGACCCTCGCATGACCGCCACCGCATCCGCCCGCCCGCTCTCGACCGCGCCCCTGCCCACGGCCATCGTCGGCTGCGGCGTCATCGGACGCACGCACGTGGAGTCGGTGCTCTCGTTCGACGAGCTGGAGCTCGTGGCGCTCATCGACCCGGTGCGCGAGCGCGCCGACGCGCTCGCCGACGAGGTCGAGCACACCACCGGTGGGCGCCCGCGGGTGTTCGCCTCGATCGACGACCTGCGCGCGGCGGGCGTCGAGGTCGGTCTGGTCGTGATCGGCACCCCCAGCGGCCTGCACGTCGACCAGGGCATCGCGGCGCTCGGGGCGGGCGCACACGTCATCATCGAGAAGCCGCTCGACGTCGACCTGGTGCGTGCGCGGCGCCTCGCCGAGGCGGCCAGCGCCCACGCCGGCCAGGTCTGCACGATCATCAGCCAGCACCGATTCGATCCGGGCAGCCTCATCGTGCACGAGGCGATCGAGGCGGGGCGCTTCGGGCGGCTCACCTCTGCGGTCGCGACCGTGCCGTGGTGGCGTTCGCAGGGCTATTACGACTCCGGCGACTGGCGCGGCACCTGGGCTCTCGACGGCGGGGGTGCGCTCATGAACCAGGGCGTGCACACGCTCGACCTGCTGCTGTGGTTCCTCGGCCGCCCGGTGTCGGTGAGCGCCGAGTTCGCGCTGCTCGCCCACGACGGGGTCGAGGTCGAAGACACCGTGGTCGCCACGATCACGTTCGCCTCGGGGGCGCTCGCCGTGCTGCACGCCACGACCGCCGGCTACCCCGGACTCGCGGTGCGCCTGCAGGTGCAGGGGTCGACCGGTTCGGCCGTCATCGACTCCGACGAGCTGCAGTACATCCACACCAGCGACGCCACCGCCGGCAACGACATGGGCCTTGCGGGCGGCGGCAACCAGCGCGATGAGTACGACCTGGAACCCGCCGACGGCGAGATCCCTGTCGACGCGACGCAGTCCGCGACCGGTCACGAGCGCCAGTACCGCGACCTGCTCGACGCCGTGGCCGAGGGCCGCGACCCGGTCGTGACGGTCGACGAGGCGCTGTTCACCCTCGCGACCGTCCGCGCCGTCTACGCATCCGCGACGACCGGCGGCAAGGTGCTGATCGACGACGTGCTGGCGGGCGCCTATGACGACGTCGAACTCGTCGTGCCCGCTCCGCAGCTCGTATGAGCGCTGCGCCGCCCCGCATCGCGCACATCGGACTGGGCGCGTTCCATCGTTCGCACCAGGCCTGGTACACCGACCGGGTCAACCGGGCCGCCGACGGCGAGCCGTGGCGCATCGTCGCCTTCACGGTGCGGTCGCCCCGCGCCGCCGAAGAGCTCGCTGCTCGCGACTGCCGGTACCCGCTGGTGCTGCTCGGACGCGACACCGACACGGTCGAGTGGATCGACGCCATCGCCGAGGCCCGCGACGGCGCCGACGCGGCGCGCTGGCGCGAGGCCGCGGCATCCGTCGCCCTCATCACCGTCACGATCACCGAGGCCGGCTATCGGATGAGTGAGGGGGATGCCGCCGCCACGCGTGATGCCCTGCACGCCGGTGCGCTGCCGGCCACGGTTCCCGGCCGCCTCGTCGACGGGCTGCGCGCTCGTCGCGCCGCCGGCGGAGGACCCGTGGCGATCGTCAGCTGCGACAACCTGCGCGACAACGGGGGAGTGCTCGAGCGCGCCGTGCTCGGCCTCGCCCGCGAGGTCGATACGGACCTGGCGACGTGGATCGCGCACGAGGCGTCGTTCGTGTCGACGGCCGTCGACCGCATCACGCCCGCGCCCGACCCCGCGATGCTCCCCGTCGAACTGCGCGGCGACCCGACCGCCCTCGTGGCCGAGGACTATGCATCGTGGATCCTCGCGGGCGACTTCCCCGCGGGGCGCCCGCAGTGGCAGCTCGCCGGCGCCGAGTTCGTCGACGACATCGTGCCGTACGAGCTGCGCAAGCTCTGGCTGCTCAATGCCGGGCACACCCTGCTCGCCTCGCTCGGTCTGCTGCGCGGTCACGCGAGCGTCGCCGAGGCCATGGACGATCCGGTGTGCCGCGCGGCACTCGACGCGCTGTGGGCCGATGCGAGCGATGTGCTGCCGTTCCCGTACGACGAGACCTCTCGCGTGTGCACGGCGATCGCCGAGCGGTTCGAGAATCCCCGCATCCGTCACGAGCTGCGTCAGATCGCCCGAGACAGCGAGCTGAAGCTGCGGGAGCGGGTGGTGCCGGTCATCGCCGAACGGCTGCGACGGGGTCTCGCGCCCGGCGACGGTGAGCTCACCGCGCTCGCCGCGTGGGGCGCGGCCATCCGCGCGGGGGTGCTCGCGGGTCCTGACCTCGGCGCACCGGGAGCCGGGACCGAGGCGGCGGCGACGACGCTGCTGCAGACCCTGGCCCCCGAGCTCGCCGGCGGGCCGGACGGCGCCGCGCTGACGGCATCCGCTGCTCTTCTCATCCGCACTCTCGAAGGGACCGCATCGTGATCATCGACAAGGCCGAGGTGATCGTCACCAGCCCGAACCGCAACTTCGTGACGCTCAAGCTCACGACCGACGACGGGCTGACGGGCCTGGGCGACGCGACGCTGAACGGGCGCGAGCTCGCGGTCGTCGCGTACCTCACCGAGCACGTCGTTCCGCTGCTGCTCGGCCGCGACGCGCACCGCATCGAAGACACGTGGCAATTCCTGTACCGCTCGGCGTACTGGCGGCGCGGCCCTGTCACGATGGCCGCGATCGCCGCCGTCGACATGGCGCTGTGGGACATCAAGGGCAAGGCCGCCGGCATGCCGGTGTACCAGCTGCTCGGCGGCGCGTCGCGCAACGGTCTGCTCGCCTATGGCCACGCATCGGGCACCGACCTGCCGTCGCTGTTCGACTCGGTGCGCGACCACCTGGAGCAGGGGTTCAAGGCGATCCGCATCCAGACCGCGGTGCCGGGCCTCAAGGCGATCTACGGCATCGCCGCGCAGTCGTCGTTCACGGGCGGCGGCGAGGAGCGGTACGACCACGAGCCCGCCCGGCGGGGCGCGAAGCCCGTCGAGGAGGACTGGGAGACGCGGCCCTACCTGCTGCACCTGCCGAAGGTGTTCGAGGCGGTGCGCAATGAGTTCGGGCCCGAGATCCCACTGCTGCACGACGGCCACCACCGGATGACCCCCATCCAGGCGGCGAAGCTCGGCAAGGCCCTCGAGCCGTACGACCTGTTCTGGCTCGAGGACTGCACGCCCGCCGAGAACCAGGAGGCGCTGCGGCTCGTGCGCCAGCACACCACGACGCCGCTGGCGATCGGCGAGATCTTCAACACCGTGTGGGACTTCAAGGACATCATCCGCGAACAGCTCATCGACTACGTGCGCGGCGCCGTCACCCACATGGGCGGCATCACGGCCCTCAAGAAGACGCTCGACTACGCGGCGCTGTACCAGATCAAGTCCGGCATGCACGGGCCGACCGACATCTCGCCGGTCGGCATGGCGGCCGCGATGCACCTGGGCCTGGCGATCCACAACTTCGGGATCCAGGAGTACATGAAGCACGGCACGCGCACGAACGAGGTGTTCCAGCAGTCGTTCACGTGGCAGGACGGTCTGCTGCACCCGGGCGACCAGCCGGGGCTCGGCGTCGAGCTCGACCTCGACGAGGCGGGCAAGTACCCCTACGAGCAGGCGTATCTGCCGTACAACCGGCTGTCCGACGGCACAGTACACGACTGGTGATCGGGCTCGACGCGTGATCTGGCTCGAAGGGTAAGGAGACCAACATGGCACGCATCGGTGTGCAGGCGATGATGCTGCGCAGCGCGATCGGCGAACTCGGCGCCTACGAGGCGATCCGCCGGACGGTCGACGTCGGGTACCGCGTCGCCGAGCTCTCTGCGACGCGGCTGACGCCCGAGGTGCTCGCCGAGCTGCGGCGCGCGCAGGACGACTTCGGGTTCGAGGTGTGCTCGACCTCGGCGAGCGTGGGACCCGAGGGAGCGCCGAACCCGTCGCTGGAGACCGAGTTCGACAAGGTCGTCGCCGACGCCCGCGCCGTCGGCGCCGGCATGGTGCGCATCGGGATGCTGCCGATCCCGATGCTCCGCTCGCTCGACGGTGTGCTCGAGTTCTGCCGGATCGCCGATGACGCAGCTGTCCGCCTGGCCGACGAGGGCATCGCGCTGTACTACCACAACCACCATGTCGAGTTCGCGAAGCACGACGGCCGCTTCCTGCTCGACATCATCGCGGACGCGTCGCCCCACGTCGGCATCGAGCTCGACGCGCACTGGATCCAGCGCGGCGGCCTCGACCCGGTGCGCGTCATCGACCAGTACGCCGGCCGCGTGAAGCTCGTGCACCTGAAGGACTACCGGATCGGCTGGCCGTCGGCCGAGACGATCGACGCGCTGGAGCGCGGCGACCACGCGACCTACCAGGCCGGCTGGAAGGGTCTGGTCCAGTTCGCCGAGGTCGGCGAGGGCAACCTCGACTGGCCGTCGATCATCTCTCACAGCCTGGCGGCGGGCGCGGAGTACCTGCTCGTCGAACAGGACGAGCTGTACGGCCGCACCGTGTGGGAGTCGCTCGCGATCTCGCGCCGCAATCTGGTCGCGCTCGGCCACGAGGCCCTGTTCTAGGCCGTCGACGAGTGGATGCCGGCGGCACCGCCCGCCGGCATCCACTCGCCTCGGCACCTGGCGGTACCTAGCCGGCCAGCACCGCGAGCTGCTGGGTCGCGCGGGTCATCGCGACGTAGCGGTCGACGGCGCCCTCGATGCCCTCGCCGAAGGCGGACGGCTCGACGAGCACGACCAGGTCGAACTCCAGGCCCTTCGCCAGTTCGGGCGTCAGCGACCGCACCCGATCGCGCGGGGCGAACGTCGGATCGCCGATCACGCACGCGACGCCATCGGGGTGCTCCTCGACCCAGCTGTCGACGATCCTGTCGCGCTCCGACACGGACGCATGGCGCACCGGCACGCCGCTCGTGCGGATCGAGGTCGGCACGTTGGCGTCCGGGATCGCGGCGCGGATCGCCGGCTCGGCCTCCGCCATGACCTCGCTCGGCGTGCGGTAGTTCACCGTCAGCGAGGCGATCGACACGTGCGTCAGCCCGGCGCGCTCGAGCCGCTCCTGCCACGACTCGCGGAACCCGTGGCGGGCCTGCGCGCGATCGCCGACCACCGTGAAGCTGCGGGAGGGGCAGCGCGAGAGCAGCATCCGCCATTCCGCGTCGGTGAGCTCCTGCGCCTCGTCGACGACGACGTGCGCGAACGGACCCGCCAGCAGATCGGGATCGATCGCGTCGAGCACGGATTCGTCGACCAGGCTGTTGCGCAGGTCGTCGCCGTCGAGCCACGTCATCATCTCGTCGCCTGCCTCTTTGAGACGGTCCACGACCTGTGCCATGTACTCCCGCTCCTCGGCCAGGCGCGCCTCGCGCTCGCGGCGCCGCCTCGACGCGGCCGGATCGCCCAGGCGCCGACGGGCGGCGTCGAGCAGCGGAAGGTCCGATACCGTCCACGCCGTGGCGTCCCCGCGCTGCAGCAGCTCGACCTCGACGGGGGCGAGCCAGGGCGCACAGCGGCGCAGGTAGGCAGGGACGCTCCAGAGATCCGACACCAGGACGGAAGCCTCCACCAGCGGCCACGCGCGACCGAACATGCGCGTCAGGGCCTCGTTGCGCGAGAGCGACCGACGCAGCTGGTGCAGCGGCACCTCTTCGGGATCGAGCTGGTCGGAGAGGATGTCGAGCACCGTCTCCCACACCTGGTCGCGCGCCTCGTTGTGCGGCAGCCCCGACTCGGCGGACGAGAACGCCTCGGCCCAGTCCCCTGGTGTGAGCGACACCTCGCCCCACTGCGTGCCGATGACGATGCCCTGCGTCGGCGGCTCCTCGTAGAGCGCGACCGCGGGCTCGATCGCGTCGACCAGGCGAGCGTCGGCCTTGAGGCGGGCGACGCGCGGGTCCTCCTCGGGACGGGCCGTCGCGCCCTCGGCGACCAGATCGCGCAGCGTACACGTCTGCACGCTCTCTTCGCCGAGCGAGGGGAGCACGTCCTCGACGTACGACAGATACGCGGGGCTCGGACCGACGAACAGCACGCCGCCGCGGCCCTCGCCGAGGAGCGGGTCGGCATAGACGAGGTAAGCGGCGCGGTGCAGCGCCACCACGGTCTTGCCGGTGCCCGGCCCGCCGTCGACGACCAGCGCCCCGCGCGAACCGGCGCGGATGATCGCGTCCTGGTCGGACTGGATCGTGCCCAGCACATCCCGCATGCGAGGCGACCGGCTCGCGCCGAGGCTCGCGATGAACGCGGACTGGTCGTCCAGCGCCGCGGTGTGATCGAGCCCGTCGGCCGTGAACACCTCGTCCCAGTAGTCCGTCACGCGGCCGCCCGTCCAGCGGTAGCGGCGGCGGCTCACGAGCCCGTGCGGACTGGCGAAGCTCGCCGCGAAGAACGGCTCGGCCGCGGGTGTGCGCCAGTCGACGAGCAACCGCCGGCCGCCGGCATCCCGAAGTCCGAACCTGCCGATGTAGATCGGGTCTGACCCGTCGTCGGGCACCATGCGGCCCAGGCATGCGTCGAGAGTGAACCGGCGCAGCATGCGCAGACGGGCGGTCGCCTGATGGATCTCGAGATCGCGCTCGAGGCCCGACTGGCCGTGGCCGCCGGGGCGCAGCCGCAGCTCTTCGAGGCGCGCTTCGAGCCCCGCCGTCTGGCGGGCGAGGGTGTCGGCGATGGCGGCGAACTGCTGCTCGTCGCGAGCGATCAGGACAGGATCGGACTTGGCCGTAAGGCGTTCGGGCAGGTGGAAAGCGCTGACAGAGGGGGAATTCACGGCATCGACTCCAGGCGGGGGATCGGGCGGCGCACGCGTCGCGACCGACAAGTATGCGCCCTCGGGGGGCCCTTGCCGCAAG
Source organism: Microbacterium helvum (assembly GCF_014779795.1). GTDB lineage: Bacteria > Actinomycetota > Actinomycetes > Actinomycetales > Microbacteriaceae > Microbacterium > Microbacterium helvum. The sequence continues at coordinate 6,786 of NZ_JACXZS010000018.1, read as the reverse complement.
GCCCCCCTGCACCGTTATCCTGGAAGTGCAGGCGGGGGCCTGTTCGACGAGCGGATGCCGCGCGGTGCGCGCCCGCTCGTCTTGCGTTTCGGCCGTCGTCCTGCCCAGAAGCGAGGACGTGGATGCCGGCGGTCGTCGCATCAGATGTCTGATGTCAGACACGGATGTGAAAGGTTGACCGAATGGCCCGTCTCCTTCCCCGCTTCGGGATCGCCGTGCCGGCGCTCATCGTGGCCCTCACCCTCGGCGGAGGGATGCCTGCGCTGGCGGCATCCACTCCCGACTATCTGAACGACCCGACCGATCCGCCCGACACGTATGCCGCCCAGAACCTCGCCGCCGACCGCACGGCCGAGAACTTCTTCTACCGCATCCCGACGATCGCCCACCTCGGCGAGGGCGTGGTCGTCGCCGCGTGGGACGCCCGGCCCGGCAGCGCCGGGGATTCACCCAACCCCAACTCGATCATCCAGCGCCGCTCGACCGACAACGGCGTCACGTGGGGGCCCCTTCAGATCATCGCCGCCGGGCATGTGGCAGACGCGACCGCCCCTCGGCACGGTTACTCCGATCCGAGTTACGTCTACGACCGTGAAACCGGCCGGCTGTTCGCGTTCTTCGTGTACTCGAAGGACCAGGGCTTCGGCGGCAGCGCCTACGGCAACGACGACGCAGATCGGCAGGTCATCAGCTCGGCAGTCATCCAGTCCGACGACGGCGGTCTCACGTGGAGCGAGCCGCGCCTCATCACCGACGTCACCAAGACCGCGACCGGAACCACCGTCGACGGCAGGTACATACCGGTCGCCGGCGACATCAAGGGCAACTTCGCCACCTCCGGCGGCGGCATCCAGCTCCGCTACGGCGAGCACGCGGGACGGCTGATCCAGCAGTACGCCGGCACGGTGCTGCTCGCGAACGGGTCGACGGCGATCCAGGCGTACTCGGTGTACTCCGACGACCACGGCGCCACCTGGCACAAGGGCGCGAACGTCGGCACCGGCATGGACGAGAACAAGGTCGTCGAGCTCTCAGACGGCCGTGTGATGCTCAACTCGCGCGACAGCTCGAACGGTCGCCTGCGCAAGATCGCCCTCTCGGACGACGGCGGTGCCACGTACGGCCCGGTCACGGCTGACGCCGACCTGCCCGACCCGACCAACAACGCCGCGATCGTCCGCCTGCACCCCGACGCCGCGCAGGGGAGCGCCGACGCACAGCGTCTGCTGTTCGTGAACTCCAACAACGGCGCGAACGGCAGCCGTGTCAACGGCGCCGTGCGCGTGTCGTGCGACGACGGGCAGACGTGGCCCGGTCTGCGCACGATCGACACCGGCTCGTTCGCCTACGCGAGCGCGGCGGTGCTCGACGACGGCCGCGTCGGCGTGCTGTGGGAGCGCAACTACACGAACGACATGCAGCTCTCGACCTTCGACGAGACGTGGCTGAACTACGTGTGCGCACCGCTGTCGGCCCCCGCGCAGCAGGCGACGGCCGGCGCATCGGTCACGGTGCCGGTGACCGTGACCAACCAGGAGCAGGCGCCGCTCACCGGCGACGTCACCTTCTTCACCCCGACTGGCTGGACGGCCACCACGGCGCACGTCACCGCCCTCGCCCCGGACGCGTCGGTCACGGTCGAGGTCGCCGTCACCACCCCGGCCGACGGTCAGGGCACGCAGAACCTGCAGGCCGCCTTCACCGCGTCCGACGGGCGCCTCAGCCAGTCGACGACCGCCTTCCGCCTGCCGGCACCGCTCGGCGCCACGCTCACCTCGACGCTCACGAGCCCGTCCCGCGACGTCGTCGCGAGCCCGTACCAGGTGGGCGACGTGCTCGCCTACACCGTGCGCGTCGTGAGCACGTCCGACGTCGTGACGACGGTCACCCCGAACGAGGCGAACTTCACGAGCGGGTTCCTGCCGACCGCGTGCCGGTGGCAGAACCTCCCCGCCCGCGACGCGTACAACTGCACCACGCCGCGGCACACCATCACCGCCGACGATCTCGCGCGCGGCTGGTACGCGCCCGAGTTCAGCTTCACGGTGGCGCCCCCTGCCGATCCGTCCGCGGGGGTGACGGTCTCGTACACCGGGGCCGCGATCGCGCTGCGCGATGGAGTGCTGGATGCCGCCATCACGGGCTCACGCGGCGACACCGGCCGCGACCTCGCGTCCGACCCGTACCGCGTCGGCGAACAGCTGCCGTACACGTTCCGTGTCGACAACGCCTCCGCCCTCGCCACGACGGTGACTCCCACGGCGGGCGCCTTCGCGCCGTTCGTCCCGCCGGGCGCGGGCAACTGCCGCTTCCAGAACCTCGCGGGCGGCGCCGGGTACACCTGTGCGACGGCGAAGCACACCGTCACGCAGGACGACGTGGACCGCGGGTTCTTCGACGCCACCACGACGTGGAGCCTGACGGCGACCGGACAGTCGGCCAAGACCGTCGCCGTCGCCGCGGCCGAGGTCGACGTCGTCGCCCGGGCGCCGCAGCTCGGCGGAACGGTGTCCGGCACCTGGAACGACGTCAACGGCGACGGCGTCGCGACCATCGGTGACACCGTGACGTTCACGGCATCCGTCGCCAACACGGGCAACGTCCGCCTCGACGGGGTCACCGCCGGCGACCTGTCGGGCGTCACGCTCGCGGCGGGCGCCGCGGCGCAGATCCACAGCTCGACGGTGGTGGTCACCGCAGAGCACCTCGCCGCAGGCGCGGTCGCCGCGCCCTCGTTCGATGCGACGGCGTCGAACGGCTCCCGCGCGGTGGAAGCGGGCATCGCGGGTGCGGCGGTGGCCCTGCCCGTGCCCGCCGCATGGGGCGCGACGACCGCCTACGACACCGGCGACCGGGTCGTGTTCGACGGCCGCCAGTGGGTCGCGGCCTGGTGGACGAAGGCGCAGGGGCCCGGCGATCCGTGGGGTGCATGGCAGGAGTACGCGAGCGATGAGTCCGCGGCCACCGTGTGGACGGCCTCGCGCATCTTCGACACCGGCGACGTCGTCGTGCACGACGGCCGGACCTTCACCGCGAAGTGGTGGACCCGCAACCAGACCCCCGGGGCCAAGAACGGCCCCTGGGCGGTGACGACCGGCTGATACGTCGCCTGAACCGTGTGGGGAGTGGATGCCGCGGCCCCCGGCATCCACTCCCCACAGTCCTGCGGCCTTGCCGCTCCTCGAGACGTTTCACACGAAACGGGTGATGGATCGCGCCGACGGCCGTCGGTAGCGTGACGAGCGGGGACGACTGCGAAGGCCGTTCCCGCTCGCCGTGCGAAAGGGGAAAGACGGACATGAGCGATCAGACGCCGAGATCCATCGTGGGGGAGCCTCTCCCGCCGACCCGGACGCTGCCGTTCCCGCCGAAGCCATCGGGAAGCTTCGCCGGGCGCACGCTCGCCGAATCGACGTACTCGCCGCTGCCGCCGGCGAAGCGGCTGAACGACGATGCCCCGAACGTGCTCGTGATCCTGATCGACGACGCGGGACCGGCTCTGCCCGCGCCGCTCGGCGGTGCGGTGAACACGCCGACACTCGGCCGGCTGCGTGAGGAGGGCATCGGGTTCAACCGCTTCCACACGACGGCGATGTGCTCACCCACGCGCGGTGCGCTCCTGACCGGTCGCAACCACCACCGCATCGGCTCGGGGCAGATCGCCGAGCTCGCAAACGACTGGGACGGCTACTCGGGCCACATCCCCAAGAGCAGCGCAACCATCGCCGAAGTGCTGCGCAACTACGGCTACGCGACGGCCGCGTGGGGCAAGTGGCACAACACCCCGGCCGAGGAGACGACGGTCGCGGGGCCGTTCGACCGGTGGCCGACCGGCTACGGCTTCGAGTACTTCTACGGGTTCCTCGCCGGGGAGGCGTCGCAGTACGAGCCCAATCTCGTGCGCAACACGACCTCGGTGCTGCCGCCCAAGACCCCCGAAGAGGGCTATCACCTGAGCGAGGACATCGCCGACGACGCGATCGGCTGGCTGCGCAACCACAAGGCCCTCTCTCCCGACAAGCCCTTCTTCATGTACTGGGCCACCGGCGCCATCCACGGACCGCACCACATCATGAAGGAGTGGTCCGACAAGTACGCCGGAGAGTTCGACGATGGCTGGGACGTCTACCGTGAGCGTGCGCTCGAAGGAGCCAAGGCCGCAGGATGGGTGCCGCAGGACGCCGAGCTGACGCCCCGGCCCGAGAGCCTGCAGGGCTGGGACGACATCCCCGACCACCAGAAGCCGTTCCAGGCGCGGCTCATGGAGGTGTGCGCCGGCTTCGGCGAGCACGCCGACGTGCAGGCGGGCCGCCTCGTCGACACGCTCGACGAGCTCGGATACGCCGACAACACTCTCGTCGTGTACATCTGGGGCGACAACGGCTCATCGGGTGAGGGCCAGAACGGCACGATCAGCGAGCTGCTCGCGCAGAACATGATCCCCACCACCATCGACCAGCACATCGCCGCGCTCGAAGAGCTGGGCGGACTCGACGCGCTCGGCACTCCCGCCACCGACAACCAGTACCACGCCGCGTGGGCGTGGGCGGGGTCGACGCCGTACCAGGGCATGAAGCTCATGGCGTCGCACCTGGGCGGCACGCGCAACCCGATGTTCCTGCGGTGGCCGGAGCGCATCGCGCACGACCCCGTGCCCCGTACGCAGTTCCACCACGTCATCGACCTCGCGCCGACGATCTACGAGGTCCTCGGCATCTCGCACCCCGAGTCCGTCAACGGCATCCATCAGGACCCCATCGACGGGACGAGCTTCGCGTACGCGGTCGACGACGCGAAGGCCGAGGGGCGGCATCGCACGCAGTACTTCGAGATCATGGCGAGCCGCTCGATCTACGCCGACGGGTGGATGGCCTCGACGACCGGCCCCCGGCTGCCGTGGGTGCCCGGGGCGCCCCCCGGCATCGCGACGTGGACCCCGGATGCTGACACCTGGGAGCTCTACCACCTCGATGAGGACTGGAGCCAGGCTCACGACCTCGCTGCCGAGCAGCCTGAGAAGCTCGCCGAGCTCAAGGAGCTGTTCGCCATCGAGGCTGCGCGCAACGATGTGCTTCCCGTCGGCGGCGGCCTGTGGGTGCCCGTGTACCACCCCGAGGACCGCATCTCGGTGCCCTATACGCAGTGGGAGATGACCGGAGACACGGTCCGCGTGCCGGAGTTCTGTGCGCCCGCGCTCGGAAACAAGCCGAACACGGTGACGATCGAGGCGTCGATCCCCGAGAAGGCGAACGGCGTGCTCTACAAACTCGGAGGTGCCGGTGGCGGCCTGACGGCGTTCCTCGTGGACGGGGTGCTCAACTACGAGTACAACCTGTTCCTCGTGCAGCGCACCAAGATCGCCTCGGCGACGCCGGTGGCGGCCGGGGACGTGAAGATCGAGATCGAGACCGCCTACCTCGAGCCGCGCCCCGGCGGACCGCTGTCGGTGACGCTCAGAGTCAACGGCGCCGAGGTCGGTTCCGGGACCGTCCCGGTCAGCGCCCCATTGCTGTTCTCGGCGAACGACTGTCTCGACATCGGCCGTGCCTACGGCGGCGCGGTCTCCCGCGCGTATGTCGACAAGATGCCGTTCGCGTTCGACGGCGACATCTCGCGCGTGCACATCGGGTACACGGCGCCGCAGAAGGCATAGCCCGTCGTGGAACTGCTCCAGGCGTTCGTGCTCGGCACGGTGGCCCAGTCCTCGCTGCTCCTCGCGGGGCTGTTCGCGGTCTGGGTCACCGTGCCGACGAGGATCGTCGGGATCCTCGCGGGTTTCGGGGCGGGCGCGATGATCTCGGCCATCGCGTTCGACCTCGTCCCCGAGTCGCAGGTGCACATCCAGATGTGGGACACCGTCACGTGGATGCTCGTCGGCGTGGCGGTGTTCATGCTGGGCGACAGGCTCGTCGATCGCAAGTTCGGCACGGCGGGCGTCGGCGGGGCGATGGGCATCGTGGTGGGCTCGGTCGTCGACGGTGTTCCCGAGTCGCTGATCTTCGGCATCCAGATCGGCACCGGGACGACGATCAGCCTCAGCTTCCTCGCCGCGGTCTTCGTGTCGAACATCCCCCAGGCGCTGGCGCCGTCTGCCGATCTCGTGAAGTCGGGCTGGCGCGTGGGCCGGCTGACGATCCTCTGGGCGGTGGTCGTGCTGGCCTGCGGCGTCGCTGCGGCGCTCGGCTACCTGGCCTCGATGGCGCTGCCCGATGCCTACGGTGATCGTGCCGCGGCCCTCGCCGCGGGCGGCCTGCTCGCCATGCTCACCAACTCGCTCATGCCCTTCGCCTACGACCGCGGCAAGGAGTGGGCGGGAGCCGCGACGGTGGTCGGGTTCTGCCTGACCATGCTCGGCAACAGCTGACGCCGCGCCGAACACGGGTGGCAACACGCCCGGGATGCAGGGCCGATTCGACGTGACGCCCGGATCGGCGTAATGTTCTTGTTGTTCGCCCCAAAGGGTAGAGCGAAGGGCCTGATGGCTCGGCTCCCCTCAAGTTGCGAACAATCTCACTCCAGGATCTGTTCGTCACCCGTGTGACCTGCAGCGTCAGGAGTGAGACGGAGAAGTTGCCCCAGGGTGATGGCTGAGAAGCCGGAATCTGGGTGCGTCCGATCTTTGAGAACTCAACAGCGTGCACTTGTCAAATGCCAATTTATTTCTCTGTCGACCGTGTTTAACGGTTGGTGGGGGTTTTTGGATCAATTCATGGATGTCAGTTTGATATTCGTTTTTGGTCATGGTTGAACTCGCTGGCTGGTGATCGTTTTTCCCGATCCTGGTTG
>NZ_JACXZS010000017.1 GCF_014779795.1 Microbacterium helvum | reverse complement strand
CGAACCCGGAAGCTAAGCCTCTCAGCGCCGATGGTACTGCAGGGGGGACCCTGTGGGAGAGTAGGACACCGCCGGACACCCATTCACGGAATGGCCACCCAACACTGGGTGGCCATTCCGCGTTAACACGGGTGATTGCCGAGGCCGCCCGCATCCAGGAGGATCGAACAATGGCAGATCAGCAGCCGCGCGATGACGACCGCGCGCCGCGTCAGCGATCCGGGGGCAAGCCGACCTCTGGCAGCAGCAAGCCGTACGCGAAGCGTGATGGCGACAAGAAGCCTTATGGCGACCGCAAGCCTTACGAGCGTCGTGACGGTGACCGCCCGTACGTGAAGCGTGACGGCGACAAGAAGCCGTACGGCGACAAGAAGCCGTACGGCGACAAGAAGCCCTACGGCGACAAGAAGCCCTACGAGCGTCGCGACGGTGACCGCCCGTACGCGAAGCGTGATGGCGACCGTAAGCCGTATGGCGACAAGAAGCCGTACGAGCGTCGCGATGGCGACCGGCCGTACGCGAAGCCGTACGAGCGTCGCGATGGCGACCGGCCGTACGCGAAGCGTGACGGGGACAAGAAGCCGTACGGCGACAAGAAGCCGTACGAGCGTCGCGACGGTGACCGTCCCTACGCGAAGCGTGACGGTGACAAGAAGCCGTACGAGCGCCGCGATGGCGACCGCCCGTACGTGAAGCGTGACGGTGACAAGAAGCCGTACGGGGACAAGAAGCCCTACGGAGACAGGAAGCCGTACGAGCGTCGTGACAGCGATCGCCCCTACGAGAAGCGTGACGGCCACAGCAAGCCGTACGGCGACAAGAAGCCGTACGAGCGTCGCGATGGCGACCGTCCGTACGCGAAGCGTGACGGCGACAAGAAGCCCTACGGCGACCGCAAGCCGTACGAGCGTCGTGACGGCGATCGCCCCTACGAGAAGCGTGACGGCCACAGCAAGCCCTACGGCGACAAGAAGCCCTACGGCGACAGCAAGCCCTACGAGCGCAAGGCGCGCCCGACCCGCGGGGGAGCGGATCGCCCCGATCGCGCAGTGCGCGAAGGCGAGATCCGTCCGGTCCGTGCGCGTCACGACGACCCGGTCATCCCTGACGAGGTCACCGCGCGCGATCTGCCGCCGGGGGCGCGCAACGAGCTGAAGACCCTCAGCAAAGAGAACGCCGACCAGGTGGCACGCCACCTGGCCATGGCATCGCAGCTGATCGATGACGACCCCGAGCTGGCGCACCAGCACGCGCTGTCGGCGTCGCGTCGGGCCGGCCGGATCGCCGTGGTGCGCGAGACGCTCGCGATCACCGCGTACGCGACGGGCGATTACGCGCTGGCGCTGCGTGAGCTGCGCACCTACCGCCGCATCTCGGGCAACGACGACCAGATCGCGCTGATGGTCGACAGCGAGCGCGGTGTCGGGCGTCCTGACCGTGCGCTGGAGGTCGGGCGATCGGTGGACCGCGCGTCGCTCGAGACCTCCGAGCGCGTGCACTTGGCGATCGCGATGTCGGGTGCGCGTCTGGACCTCGGCGAGCCCGAACGGGCGCTGCAGGAGCTCGACATCCCCGAGCTCGACCCGGACCGGGCGTTCGAGTGGAGTCCCGCACTGTTCGCGGCTCGCGGGGCCGTGCTCGAGGAGCTCGGCCGTGCGGACGAGGCCGCCCAATGGCAGCAGCGCGCGGTGGTCGCCGCTGAGGCGCTGTATGCGGCATCCGGTATCGCCGATCTGGAGACGATCGTCGTCGAAGAGATCCTCGAGGAGGATGACGAGGACGACGACGTCGACGATGTCGATGACGGGGCGGAGGACGGCACCACGGCCGGCGCCGAGCCGTCCGTGGCCGACGAGGTCGCCGAGATCCTGGTCGAGGCCGGTGTCGATGAGCCTGAGGCGCCGGGGGACGGGGCCCAGGCCTGATGGCGCTGTTCGGGCGCCGCACGCAGACTGAACGACCCGCGCCGCTGGACGGCGTGGACGTGGTGCTGGCGGACCTCGACGGCGTCGTGTACGCCGGTGCCGGCGCGTTGCCGCATGCGGTCGACAGCCTCAACCGGGCGCGAGCCGATCGGGCGATCGGGTACATCACGAACAACGCCGCGCGCACCGATGCGTCGGTGGCGGCGCATCTCACCGACCTCGGGCTCGAGACCTCTGCCCGAGATGTCGTGACCAGCCCCCAGGCTGCGATGCGCCTGCTCGCGGAGCGGATCGCGCCGGGGTCGGCGGTGCTCGTGGTGGGCGGCGACGGACTGGTGACCGAGGTCGAGAAGGCCGGCTTCGTGGTGACACGCAGTGCCGACGACGCCCCCGCAGCCGTCGTGCAGGGATTCGCCCCCGAGGTCGGCTGGACGCAGCTCGCCGAGGCCGCGTTCGCGCTCAAGACGCCCGAAGAAGAGGGCGGCATCCCGTGGGTTGCGACGAACACGGACTGGACGATCCCGCAGTCGCGCGGCATCGCGCCGGGCAACGGCACCCTGGTATCCGCGGTGCACACCGCCGTCGGCCGTCTCGCAACCGTCGCCGGCAAGCCCGAGGTGCCGATCTTCCAGGAGGCCGTGGCGCGGTTCGGCGCGCGGCGCCCGCTGTTCCTCGGCGACCGACTCGACACCGACATCCTCGGCGCGAACCGAGCGGGCATCGCGTCAGCCCTCGTGCTCACCGGCGTCGACCGCCCGAAGCACGTGCTGGCGGCGCCCGAGGGCTCGCGACCCACGTTCATCCTCGGCGATCTGCGTGAGCTGCACGAGCCGTACCCGGACGTCGTCGTGGCCGACGGCGTCGCGTCGGTGCGGGACGCGCGCGTCGCGATCGAGGGGCCCGACATCCGCATCCTCTCAGCCGGCGCCAGGCCCATCGACCTCGTGCGCGCCGGTGCGGCGGCGATCTGGGACTCCGGGCGCGCGATCTTCGGATTCCGCGTGCCCGAGGAGCTGTACGCCGATCCGTTCCACCGTCCCTGAACCGCCTCGCCGTATCCTTGGGGGCATGGACGAGCCGCACGAGCGCACCGAGCACACGCAGGACGATGCCGGCGATCTGCTGTCGACGCTCGAAGTGATCGAGGCGCAGCCGCTCGCCACGCGTGCCGAGGCGTACGACGCGCTCCACGACACGCTGGCGCGTCGCCTCGAGGCGACGCCGGGCACCTCGGCATGACCCAGCGACTCGATGCCGCGCTGGCCGCGCGGGGGCTCGCGCGATCCCGCTCGCATGCCGCCACGCTCATCGCAGAAGGACTGGTGACGGTCGACGGCCGGCCGGTCGTCAAGGCGTCTGCGCCCGTGGACGACGACACGGCGATCGCCGTCGCCGGCGCCGACCACTACGTCAGCAGGGCGGCGCACAAGCTCATCGCGGGACTCGACGCGTTCGGCGTCGACGTCCGAGGGCGATCCGCCCTCGACATGGGCGCCTCGACCGGCGGATTCACCCAGGTGCTGCGCGAGCGCGGCGCCGAGCCCGTGATCGCCGTGGACGTCGGACATGGGCAGCTGGCGGCATCCGTCTCTCTCGATCGGGGCGTGATCTCGATCGAGGGGTTCAACGTCCGCTACATGACGCCCGAGACGCTGGCGGCGGCCAGCGGAGTCGCCCAGGCGCCCGGGGTGATCACCGGGGACCTCTCGTTCATCTCGCTCTCGCACGTGCTGCCGGCTGCGCGCGCCGTGGCGGCTCCGGACGCGGACCTCGTGCTGCTGATCAAGCCGCAGTTCGAGGTCGGCCGCACGGCCGTCAAGGGCGGTCTCGTGACCAACCCGGTGCTGCGCGCGGACGCGGTCGCCGGCGTGCTGTGGGCGGCGTGGGACGTCGGTCTCGGCACGAACGGGCTCATCGCGTCGCCGATCGCCGGCACCCATGGCAACCGCGAGTACGTGGTCCATCTGTCGGCCGGCGGCACGATCCCCGAGCGGTGGCGCGACGAGGTCGACCGGCTGACGGCCTGACGCCCTCTCCTCCCCAGCGCCCACGGCCGACGACCCCCGACGAGGTCGTCCCCACACCGGGTCGCATCGCCACGGGTGTCGGACGATCCGACAGAATGGGGAGACATGTACCGACTGGCGGGGAGCCGATGAACACTGTCCACGCGGAGCGCAGCATCCTGGTGGTCGCACACGCGCATCGCGACGACACCGTCGTGGCCGCCGAACGGGTCGTCGAGGCGCTGCGCGCCGCGGGTGCACAGCCGGTGTTCGCCCCCGACGACCGTGAAGAGCTCGCCGCGGCGGGCTCGCCGCTGGACGTCGCGATCCTCGGCGTCGACGTGGCGGTGTCCGATATCGAGCTCGCCATCGTGCTGGGCGGCGACGGGACCATCCTGCGCGCCGCCGAGCTGGTGCGCGACGGCACCGCGCCGGTGCTCGGCATCAACATGGGCCATGTCGGCTTCCTCGCCGAGATCGAACGCGACGACATGGACGAGGCCGTCCGTCGCGTCATCGAGCGCGACTACGAGGTCGAGGAGCGCATGGCGCTGCAGGTGCGAGTCAAAGACACCGGCGACTCGGTCATCTATGAGACCTGGGCGCTCAACGAGGCCACGGTCGAGAAGGCGAGCCGGGAGCGCATGCTCGAGGTCGTCATCGAGATCGACGGGCGCCCGCTCTCGACGTTCGGCTGCGACGGCATGGTCGTCTCGACGCCGACCGGCTCGACGGCGTACAACTTCTCGGCGGGCGGTCCGGTGATCTGGCCGACGGTCGAGGCGATCGCGGTCGTGCCGCTGTCGGCGCACGCGCTGTTCGCCAAGCCCCTGGTCGTCGGCCCCGAGCACTCCGTCGCGATCGAGGTGCTGGAGCGCACCAACGGCACCGGCATCCTGTGGTGCGACGGCCGCCGCTCCCACGACCTGCCGCCGGGCGCGCGCGTCGTCGTGCGGCGGTCCGACCGGCCGGTGCGCCTCGCGCGCCTGCATCCCGCGCAGTTCACCGATCGGCTCGTCCGTAAGTTCCGTCTGCCCGTCGAGGGCTGGCGCGGACCGGCCGCGATCACCGGAGTCATGCCGGTGCGGCGAACCGAGGAGGACGCGCTGTGATCGAAGAGATGCGCCTGCGCGACCTCGGCGTCATCGCCGAGGCGACGCTGCCGATGGGCCCGGGCTTCACCGCGATCACGGGCGAGACCGGCGCGGGCAAGACGATGGTGGTCACCGGGCTGGGCCTGCTGCTCGGTCAGCGCGCGGACTCCGGAGCCGTGCGCGCCGGAGCGTCGCAGGCGACCGTCGACGGCGTCTGGATCGTTCCCGAGGACGGCGCCGTAGCCGAACGGGTGCGTGAGGCCGGCGGCGACGTCGAGCCGATCGGCGGCGGCCGCGCCGAGCTGTACGTCGGCCGCTCGATCTCGAGCGAGGGCCGCGGACGCGCGTCGGTCGGCGGTCGCTCTGCGCCCGCCGGTGTGCTGGCCGACCTCGCCGACGACCTCGTGGTGGTGCACGGCCAGTCCGATCAGCTGCGGCTGAAGTCCGCGGCAGCGCAGCGCGACGCGCTCGACCGCTTCGGCGGTGAGCCCGTGCAGACCGCGCGGGACGTCTACCGTCAGGCGTACGAGCATTGGCGCGGCATCGACCGAGAGCTCTCGCGCCTGACCGACGATCGCGACGCCCGTGCCCGCGAGGCGGAAGAGCTGCGGGCGCAGCTGGCCGAGATCGAGCAGGCGGCGCCCGTGGCGGGCGAGGACCTGGATCTCGCCACACGTGCCGAGCGCCTCGCGAACGCCGAAGAGCTGCGCCTGGCCGCTGCGACCGCGCATGACGCGCTGTCGGGCGAGGCGGACGGTCCCGATGCGGGATCGCTGCTGTCCGACGCCCGCCGGGCCCTGGAGCGCGTCAGCGACCCGGTGCTCGAAGAGCTCGCGGGCCAGGTGGCCGAACTCGGCTATCGGGCGGCCGACGTGGCCGCCGCCCTCGCGGGCTACCTCGCCGACCTCGACGAGTCCGGGCCGCACGAGCTCGCCGCCGTGGAGGAGCGCCGCGCGGTGCTCGCGAGCCTCGTCCGCGCCCATGGCACGCTCGACGCCGCGATCGAGCTGCTCGACACCGGTTCGGCGCGCCTGGCGGAGCTCGACGACGACTCCGACCGCATCGACCGGCTGACGGCGGAGCGGGATGCCGCGGCATCCACTCTCGACGAAGCCGCAGCCGCGCTCACCGCCGCCCGAATCGAGGCGGCGGGCCGGCTCGGCGCGGCCGTCACGACCGAGCTGCGCGCCCTCGCGATGCCCGATGCGCGACTGGAGGTCGCCGTCACCGCCGGCACCGAATCCGCATCCGGCCGCGACGATGTCGCGATCCTGCTGGCGCCGCACCCCGGCGCTGAGCCCCGCGCGGTCTCGCGCGGTGCGAGCGGGGGCGAGCTCAGCCGCGTCATGCTCGCGATCGAGGTCGTGATCGCGGGCGTCGATCCGGTGCCGACGTTCGTCTTCGACGAGGTGGATGCCGGAATCGGCGGTGCCGCCGCGATCGAGGTGGGCCGGCGCCTGGCCCGGCTCGCGCAGTCGTCGCAGGTGATCGCGGTGACCCACCTGGCCCAGGTCGCGGCGTTCGCGGCCAACCACCTGACCGTCGTGAAGGCGAACGACGGCTCGGTCACGGCCTCGGACGTGCGCCGCCTCGACGGCGCCGACCGCGAGGCCGAGATGGCGCGCCTGCTGTCGGGCATGCCCGACTCGGAGGCGGCGCTCACCCACGCACGCGAGTTGCTCAGCCTTCGCACCGAGACCGCCTGATAGGATAAAAGCCCGTGATGCAGACTTCTGATTCCTTCCGCGGCGACTCTTCGAACGACACCACCAAGCACATCTTCGTGACCGGTGGTGTCGTTTCCTCGCTGGGCAAGGGCCTGACCGCCGCCAGCCTCGGGAACCTGCTCACCGCTCGCGGCCTGCGCGTCGTGATGCAGAAGCTCGACCCCTACCTGAACGTCGACCCGGGCACGATGAACCCGTTCCAGCACGGCGAGGTCTTCGTGACCGACGACGGCGCCGAGACCGACCTCGACATCGGCCACTACGAGCGCTTCCTCGACATCGAGCTGAGCCAGGCCGCCAACGTCACGACCGGCCAGATCTACTCGCAGGTGATCGCCAAGGAGCGCCGCGGCGAGTACCTCGGCGACACCGTGCAGGTGATCCCGCACATCACCGACGAGATCAAGCGCCGCATGCGCCTGCAGGCCGACGAGACGCCGAAGCCGGACGTCATCATCACCGAGATCGGCGGCACGGTCGGCGACATCGAGTCGCAGCCGTTCATCGAGTCGGCGCGCCAGATCCGCCACGAGCTGGGCCGTCAGAACGTGTTCTTCGTGCATGTCTCGCTGGTGCCGTTCATGGGCGCGTCGGGCGAGCAGAAGACCAAGCCGACCCAGCACTCGGTCGCGGCTCTCCGCTCGATCGGCATCCAGCCCGACGCGCTCGTGCTGCGCAGCGACCGCCCCGTCACCGAGTCGAACAAGCGCAAGATCGCGCTCATGTGCGATGTCGACGAGGACGCGGTCGTCAACGCGGTCGACGTGCCGAGCATCTACGACATCCCCTCCATGCTCAACGAGCAGGGCCTCGACGCCTACATCGTGCGCGCCCTGGGGCTTGCGAACAAGGCCGACGACGTCGACTGGTCCCGCTGGCAGCGGGTTCTCAACGCGGTGCACAACCCGAAGCACGAGGTCACGATCGGCCTGGTCGGCAAGTACATCGACCTGCCCGACGCGTACCTGTCGGTCACCGAGGCGCTCAAGGCGGGCGGCTTCGCGCAGGAGACGCATGTCAACATCCGCTGGATCCCGTCCGACGAGTGCGAGACGCCGGAGGGCGCGGCCAAGGCGCTCAGCCCGCTGGACGGCATCGTGATCCCGGGCGGCTTCGGCATCCGCGGCATCGAGGGCAAGATCGGCGCGCTGAAGTTCGCGCGCGAGCAGGGCATCCCCACGCTCGGCATCTGCCTGGGCCTGCAGTGCATCGTGATCGAGTACGCGCGCCACGTCGCCGGCATCGAGGACGCCTCATCGAGCGAGTTCGACCCCGACACGAAGCACCCCGTCATCGCGACGATGGAGGAGCAGGTCGACATCCTCGACCACGGCGACCTCGGCGGCACGATGCGTCTCGGCCTGTACCCGGCCGACCTCGCGGAAGGGTCGATCGCGGCCGAGGTGTACGGCTCGAGCCGTGCGTCCGAGCGCCACCGCCACCGCTACGAGGTGAACAACCGCTACCGCGAGCAGATCGCCGAGGCGGGCCTGGTGTTCTCGGGCATCAACCCCGACCTCGACCTCGTCGAGTACGTGGAGCTGCCGCGCGACGTGCACCCGTATTACATCGCGACGCAGGCGCACCCCGAGCTGCGCTCGCGGCCGACGAACGCGAACCCGCTGTTCCGCGGGCTCGTGGGCGCCGCGCTGGAGCGCCACCGCTCGAGCGAGCTGTTCGAGGTCGAGAACGACTGATGGCGGGGGAGCAGACGCTCGCCGACGAGCCGATCGAGGTGACCGTCCTCGACAGCGACCTCGTCTACGAGGGGCGCGTGTGGGACGTCCGCAGTGACACCGTCTCGTACGGCGACGGGCAGATCGTGCGGCAGTACGTCGATCACCCGGGGGCCGCGGCCGTCGTGGCGCTCGATGACGACGGCCGGGTGCTGCTGATCCAGCAGTACCGGCATCCGATCCGCTCCCGTGACTGGGAGGTGCCCGCGGGGCTCCTCGACGTCGACGGCGAGACGCCCCTGCAGTCGGCGCAGCGCGAGCTCGCCGAAGAGGCCGACCTCGCCGCCGCCTCGTGGGAGCCGCTCGTGAGCGTGTACACGACGCCCGGCGGCAACGACGAGATCGTCCACCTGTTCCTCGCGCGCGGCCTGTCGCCGGCGAGCGAGACCCATGAGCGCGCGGACGAAGAGGCCGACATCCGGATCGAATGGATGCCGCTCGCCGACGTCGTGGCGGCGGTCTTCGCGGGCCGCATGCGCAACGGGATCCTCGCGACCGGCGTGCTGGCGGCATCCGAACGGCTGCGCGCCTGACAGGAGCCGGACGTGCAGATCTCCCGTGCGGTCGAGTCGTATCTGCGGCACATCTCGATCGAGCGCGGGCTGTCTGAGAACACCGTCGCCGCGTACCGGCGCGACCTCGCCGGTTACGCGGCGTGGCTCGCCGAGCAGGGCGTCGACGACACCGCCCAGGTGACGCCCGTGATGCTCGCGAGCTTCGTCGCCGACCGTGCGGCGGGGCAGCCGCCCATGGCGGCGTCCTCTCTCGCGCGGCTGCAGTCGTCGGTGCGGGGACTGCACCGGTTCCTGGCGCGCGAGGGGATCGAGCCGGCCGATCCGACGTCGAACCTGCGGCCTCCCAAGCAGGCGCGGCGTCTGCCGAAGGCGCTCACCATCGACCAGGTCGAGAGCCTGCTGGACGCCGCCGGTCCTGCCGACGACGTGCTCGGAGTCCGCGACCGGGCGCTGCTGGAGCTGCTGTACGCGACGGGCGCCCGGGTGTCCGAGATCGTGCAGCTGGATGTCGACGATCTGTCGCACGGCGACGTGCTGAGGGTGCGCGGCAAGGGCTCGAAGGAGCGGATCGTGCCCGTCGGGTCGTACGCGCGCGCCGCGGTCGACGCCTACCTCACGCGGGCGCGGCCCGAGCTGTCGCGACGCGGCCACGCGACGCCGAGGCTGTTCCTCGGGGCCAGGGGAGCGCCGCTCTCTCGGCAGAGCGCGTGGCTCATCATCCAGTCGGCGGCCGAGCGCGCCCACCTGACGGCGCACGTCTCGCCGCACACGCTGCGCCATTCCTTCGCGACCCACCTGCTGCAGGGCGGCGCCGACGTCCGCGTCGTGCAGGAGCTGCTCGGGCACGCGTCGGTCGCGACGACGCAGATCTACACGCACGTCTCGGTCGATGCGCTGCGGGACGTGTACGCGACGTCTCATCCGCGTGCCCGATGAACCTTGGCCCTAGAGCCGACTAGGATCGAGCGAGCACGAGGAAGCGGGAGCACGGTGGCTGACAGCACGGCGAAGACGAGAACGGCGAAGGTTCCGGACTCCGACGTCCCCATCGGACCCACCGGCCGCCCGTATCAGGGGTTCCCGACCCCGCCGAAGCTCGACGGCCACGGCCCGGCCCGCATCATCGCGCTGTGCAACCAGAAGGGCGGCGTCGGAAAGACGACGACCACCATCAACCTGGCGGCTGCCCTCGCCGGGTACGGGCGCAAGGTGCTGGCGGTGGACTTCGACCCGCAGGGGGCGCTCTCGGCCGGTCTCGGCATCCAGACCCACGAGATCCCCACGATCTACGACCTGCTGCTGGACGGCAAGGTCGACCCGCACGACGTGATCGTCCACACGCGCGTCGAGAGCCTCGACGTGCTGCCCGCGAACATCGACCTGTCGGCCGCCGAGGTGCACCTGGTCAACGAGGTCGCCCGCGAGCAGACGCTCTCGCGCGTGCTGCGCAAGGTCACCGGCGAGTACGACGTCATCCTGATCGACTGCCAGCCGTCGCTCGGCCTGCTGACGGTCAACGCCCTCACCGCCAGCCACGGCGTCGTCATCCCGCTCGAGTGCGAGTTCTTCGCGCTGCGCGGCGTGGCACTGCTCATCGAGACGATCGACAAGGTGCGCGACCGACTGAACCCGACGATCGCGCTCGACGGCGTTCTGGCGACGATGTACGACCCGCGCACGCTGCACTCGCGCGAGGTGCTCGAGCGCGTCGTCGACGCGTTCGGCGACGACGTCCTGGAGACCGTCATCGGGCGCACCGTGAAGTTCCCGGACGCCTCTGTCTCGGGCATGCCCATCACCGAGTTCGCGCCCGAGCACGCCGCGGCGCAGGCCTACCTGCGACTGGCGCGGGAGCTGGTCGCCCGTGGTGCTGTCGCCTGACGAAGAACCCGGGTTCCGCGTCTCGCTGTCGAACTTCGACGGCCCGTTCGATCTTCTGCTCACCCTGATCTCGAAGCATGAGCTCGACATCACCGAGGTGTCGCTGTCGCTCGTGACCAACGAGTTCATCGCGTACCTGCGCGAGGCGGGGCCCGAGGAGGATCTGGACGAGGCATCCGAGTTCCTCGTCGTGGCGGCGACGCTGCTCGACATGAAGGTGGCGGGTCTGCTGCCGCAGGGCGAGCTCGTCGACGCCGAGTCGGTCGCGCTGCTCGAGGCGCGCGATCTGCTGTTCGCGCGGCTGCTGCAGTACCGCGCGTTCAAAGAGGTGTCGGCGTGGTTCGAGCGCAGCCTGCGCCGCGAGGACCGGCGGCATGCGCGTTCGGTGCGCCTCGACGAGAAATACCGCAACGCCGTGCCCGAGCTGGTGTGGTCGCTGAGTCCCGAGGACTTCGCCGCCCTCGCACTGCTGGCGATGACGCCCCGAGAGCTTCCCAGCGTCCGGCTCGACCACCTGCACGCCCCGCTCGTGAGCATCCGCGAGCAGGCGGCGATCGTGGTGACACTGCTGCGCGATGCCGGGTCGCTGACCTTCCGCGAGCTCATCGCCGGAGTCGGCCAGACCGGCGTGGTCGTGGCGAGGTTCCTGTCGGTGCTGGAGCTGTATCGCCACGCCGCGCTGTCGTTCGAGCAGCTCGAGCCGTTGGGCGAACTGACCCTGCGCTGGAGCGCGAACCGCTGGAGCGACGAGAATCTCGCCACCCTGGGAGCCGACTATGACCAATGACCCGACCACCGCGACCACCGCGGCCCACGTCGAGCCGATCGCGGCGGATGTATCGGACGTGGCGTCCGACGTCGCGCGCCGGCTGGAGGCGATCCTGCTGATCGTCGAGGAGCCGCAGAGCCTCGTGAGCCTCGCCGCCGCCGTGTCGGCGCCGGTGCCCGCCGTGCGCCAGGCGCTGGAGTCCCTCGTCGACGACTACGACGGCCGCTCCGGCGGACCGATGCGAGGCTTCGAGCTGCGCGAGGTCGGCGGCGGATGGCGGCTGTACGTGCGCGAGGAGCTCGACGACCTGGTGAGCGAGTTCGTGGGCGGTCAGGCGCCGTCGCGGCTGTCGCAGGCGGCGCTGGAGACCCTCGCCGTCATCGCGTACAAGCAGCCGGTCACGCGCAGCCAGGTCGCGTCGATCAGGGCGGTGAACGTCGATTCGGTGGTGCGCACGCTCGTGGCGCGCGGGCTCATCACCGAGCTGTTCGCCGACGCCGAGACCGGCGCGATCAACTACGGCACCACGGATGCGCTGCTCACGCACCTGGGCATCAACTCGCTGGACGAGCTGCCGCACATCTCGCCGCTCCTGGACGGTGCGGACGAAGTGGGCGACGGCGCAGAAGAAGGAGGACGACGGTGACGAGCGCGGATTCCGCACAGTCGACGGAGGGTGTGCGGCTGCAGAAGGCGCTCGCGAACGCGGGTGTCGCATCGCGGCGCGTCGCCGAGCAGATGATCGTCGACGGCCGCGTGCGCGTCAACGGCCGCGTCGTCGACGAGCTCGGCTCGCGCATCGACCCCGAGAAGGACCTCGTCGACGTCGACGGCACCGCGGTGCAGTTCGACCAGTCCAAGCGCTACGTCATGCTCAACAAGCCCACCGGCGTCGTCAGCTCGATGAAGGACGACCGGGGTCGTCCCGATCTGCGCCGCTACACCAAGGACTGGGACGAGCGGCTGTACAACGTCGGAAGACTGGATGCCGAGACCAGCGGCCTGCTCGTCCTCACCAACGACGGCGAATTGGCGCACGTCCTCGCGCATCCGTCGTTCGGCGTCACCAAGGTGTACATCGCGAAGGTGGACGGCACCGTCTCGCCGCAGACCATCCAGCGACTGCTGCGCGGGGTCGAGCTGGAGGACGGCCCGATCGCGGCCGACAAGGCGCGGCTGCTGTCGTCGTCCGCCGAGGGCGGGGGTTCGCTCGTCGAGCTGACGCTGCACTCGGGCCGCAACCGCATCGTGCGGCGCATGATGGCCGAGGTGGGGCATCCGGTCGTCGAACTCGTGCGTCGCCAGTTCGGGCCGCTGCACCTGGGAACGCTGCCAGCCGGGCGCGCGCGCGAGTTGACTAAAGTGGAGCAGGGCGCTCTTCTGACTCTCGCGCGCCGCGAACCCGGCACTGCCGAGAAACTGGCGAACGAGGAGACCGCAGATGAGTGAGCCCGCCGTCCTGGCGTCGCGTGTGCACGGCACGGTGCGCATCGTCGGCACCGGCCTGCTCGGCGCGAGCATCGGGCACGCGCTGCGGGTGAACGGCGTGGACGTCGCGCTCGACGACACCTCTCCTTCGCAGCTGCGCCTGGCGATCGACTACGGGGCCGGGCGCCGCGCATCCGACACCGACGACCCGACCCTCGTCGTGGTGGCCGTGCCGCCGGACGTCACGGCCGACGTGATCGAGCGTGAACTCGCCCGCTACCCGCATGCCGTCGTGACCGACGTCGCGAGCGTGAAGCTCGAGCCGCTGCGGACGCTCCGCGAGCGCGGCGTCGACCTGACCCACTACATCGGCTCGCACCCGCTCGCCGGGCGCGAGCGCGGCGGCGCGATCTCGGCGCGAGCCGACATCTTCGTCGGGCGTCCGTGGGTCGTCTGCCGAGACCGCGAGACCTCGGCCACCGACCTCGCGCTGGTGGAGGGCCTTGCGCTCGACCTGGGGGCGACCCCGCTGGAGATGAGCCCGGAGGATCACGACCGCAGTGTCGCCCTCGTGTCGCACGTCCCGCAGCTCGTCGCGAGTCTGCTCGCAGGCCGCTTCGTCGATGCGCCCGACGGCTCGCTGCGGCTCGCCGGCCAGGGGGTGCGCGACACGACGCGGATCGCGGCATCCGCTCCCGAGCTGTGGGTGCAGATCCTCGGCGCCAACGCCGCACCGGTGGTCGATGTGCTCGACCTGCTCGCCGCCGACCTCGCGTCGGTGGCCGACGCGCTGCGCGACCCCGACGCGCCCGGTGCGCGCCGCGCCGTCGCCGACACGATCCGCCGGGGCAACGACGGCGTGGAGCGGCTGCCCGGCAAGCACGGTCAGAACCGCCGATACGAGCAGGTCGTCGTCATGGTCGACGACACCCCGGGCCAGCTCGGCCGGCTCTTCGGCGAGCTCGGCGAGCTCGACGTGAACGTGGAAGACCTGCGCCTGGAGCATTCTCCCGGCGCCCAGTTCGGCCTCGCCGAGATCAGCGTCGTCCCGAGCGCGGTGCGCCGCGCCGTCGACGGTCTCGAAGCGCGCGGCTGGAAGATTGCGAGCACCACCAATGACTGACCCCTCGACGAGCTCAGGTACCGGGAACGAGGCGGCGGAGACCATCATCGTCGCGATCGACGGCCCCGCCGGCAGCGGCAAGTCGAGCGTCTCGAAGCAGGCCGCGCGCCGCCTCGGCTACGGCTACCTCGACACCGGCGCGGCCTACCGCGCGCTGGCGTGGCACGCGCTGCAGCACGGCATCGACACGTCCGACGCGGCATCCGTCCTCGACGTCTCCGGCGACTTCGAGTACGCGATCTCGCTCGACCCCGACGAGTACTGGGTGCGGGTCGGGCAGACCGACGTCACCGACGCGATCCGCGACCCGCAGGTGTCGGACGCGGTGAGCGGAGTGGCCCGGGTGCCGGCCGTGCGCGAGTCGGTGAACGCGCTGTTCCGCGCACTCGTGGCCCAGTCGGGCCGCCCGGGTGTGGTCGTCGAGGGCCGTGACATCACGACTGTCGTCGCGCCCGACGCGCCGGTGCGGATCCTGCTGACCGCCGCACCCGAGGTGCGTGCCGCCCGCCGCAGCGCCGAGCTCACGACGCAGGACGCCGCGGCCGTCGCCGCGGCGCTCCATCAGCGCGACGCCTCCGACTCGGCCGTCGTCGACTTCCTCACCGCCGCGCCCGGCGTCGAGGTCGTCGACTCGACCCACCTTGATTTCGACCAGACCGTGGACGCCGTGCTCGGCGTGATCGAGGCCGCACTGCCGGCTCCCACGCCTGACAACGCCCAGACAGGAGCCTGACGTGGCCACTGACAACCGTTCCGACTTCGACGAGTTCGAGTCCGGCGACGACCACCTCGCCGAGAACCTCGCGGCCCTCGACGACGAGCTCGTCGAGCAGCGTGCGAGCGCGCTGCGCCAGGGGCTCGAGGATTACGACCTCGACGCCGACGACGCCGAGCTGCTCGCCGGCATCGTGCGAGGCGAGGACGGCATCGAGTTCCTGCCCGCACTGCCCGTGGTCGCGATCGTCGGGCGTCCGAACGTCGGCAAGTCCGCGCTCGTGAACCGCATCCTCGGCCGCCGCGAGGCCGTCGTGGAGGACACCCCGGGTGTCACGCGCGACCGGGTGACGTACAAGGCGGAATGGATGGACCGCCGCTTCACTCTCGTCGACACCGGCGGCTGGGAGCCCGACGCGAAGGGCATCGACCGCTCGGTCGCCGCCCAGGCAGAGGTCGCGATCGACCTGTCTGACGTCGTGCTGTTCGTCGTCGACGCGATGGTAGGTGCCACCTCGACCGACGAGCACGTGGTGCGCCTGCTGCGCAAGGCGAACAAGCCCGTGTTCCTGGTCGCGAACAAGATCGACGACGCGCGTCAGGAGCCCGAGGCCGCGGCACTGTGGAACCTCGGCCTCGGCGAGCCCCACCCCGTCTCCGCCATCCACGGCCGCGGCGTGGCGGACCTGCTCGATGAGATCGTCAAGGTGCTGCCCGACGTGTCGGCGGTCGCCAAGGCAGAGATCGGCGGGCCGCGCCGGGTCGCGATCCTGGGTCGTCCGAACGTCGGCAAGTCGTCGCTGCTGAACAAGGCCGCGGGCGAGGAGCGTGTGGTCGTCAACGAGCTCGCGGGCACCACCCGCGACCCGGTCGACGAGATCGTCGAGCTCGGCGGCAAGCTGTGGCGCTTCGTCGACACCGCCGGCATCCGCCGTCGCGTGCACCTGCAGCAGGGCGCCGACTTCTACGCGTCGCTGCGCACCTCGGCCGCCCTCGAGAAGGCCGAGGTGGCGATCGTCGTCATCGACGTCACGCAGCCCATCAGCGTGCAGGACCTCAACATCATCGACCTCGTGCTCGAGTCCGGTCGTGCGCTCGTCATCGCCTACAACAAGTGGGACCGCCTGAACGACGACGACATGGACGGTCAGGACCGTCGCCGCTATCTCGAGCGCGAGATCGAGCAGGATCTCGCGCACGTCGCGTGGGCGCCACGCGTCAACATCTCGGCGCGCACCGGCCGGCACCTCGAGAAGCTCGTCCCGGCGCTGGAGACGGCGCTCGTCTCGTGGGATCAGCGCATCCCGACGGGCAAGTTCAACGCGTTCCTCACCGAGCTGGTCGCCGAGCACCCGCACCCGCTGCGCGGCGGCAAGCAGCCGCGCATCCTGTTCGGCACGCAGGCGTCGACGCGTCCGCCGACGTTCGTGCTGTTCACGACCGGGTTCCTCGACCCGGGCTACCGCCGGTTCATCCAGCGGCGTCTGCGCGAGCTCTACGGCTTCGAGGGCTCGCCCATCGTGATCAACATGCGGGTGCGCGAGCGCCGCCAGCGGTGAGCCGGCGACCCGCTCACGTCCCCTGACGCGCGGGCCGCACCATCGCGGTCTCGTCCGGCTCGGCGAAGCCGAACTGTCGGTAGAGGCCGTGCGCGTCCCCGGTGAACAGCGTCCACCGCATGCTCGCGCCGGGTCCGTCGTCGATCATGAGGCGGATCAGGCGTTTGCCGAGGCCGTGGCCACGGTGCGCGTCGAGCACGAACACGTCGGCGAGATACGCGAAGCCCACGCCGTCCGACACGGCGCGGGCGAACCCCACCTGTTCTCCGGTGTCGCGCCGGTAGGCGCCGACGACTCGCCACGAGTTGGCGATCTGGGTCTCCACATCGGCGCGCGAGCGCCAGCGGCCCCAGTACGCCTCCGTCGAGAGCCACCCCCACACCACATCCCGCTGGACGCGGCTCGGGTCGTCGTCGAGCTCGTAATCGGTGTCGTCATCGCCGGGGAGGTCGTCGTGCATGCGCTCCATTGTGGCGAGTCGCCGCATGACGCGCGCCGTGCCGGTCGCAGACCCGTGGCTCGCCGGTGTGCGAGGCTGGACGGGTGACGATCGAGCCCCTCGCCCCCGGTGAGCCGCGGCGCCCGCACGGCCCCCGGGATCCGGGTGACGCGTGGGTGGTCGCGCCGACGGGGGAGCGCTACTGGGGCCGCTTCGGCGCTGCGGGTCTGCTCGCGGTCGATCCGCAGCGCGGCGTCCTGCTGCAGCACCGCGTGTCGTGGAGCCACTTCGGCGACACCTGGGCGCTCCCGGGCGGGGCGCGCCACGAGGGCGAGTCCGCGTGCGACGGCGCGCTGCGCGAGGCCGCGGAAGAGGCGGGCGTGCCGGACTCCGCCGTTCGTCCGCGCGTGCTGAGCGTGTTCGACCTCGGCTACTGGAGCTACACGACCGTCGTCGGGGATGTCGTGGTCCCGTTCGAGCCGGTGATCAGCGATCCCGAGAGCCGCGAGCTGGCCTGGGTGCCGGTCGACCGCGTGACCGACTATCCGCTGCACCCCGGCTTCGCGGCGTCGTGGGAGCGGCTGCGGGGGCTGCTCGACGTGCGTCCGGCCGTGGTCGTCGACGTGGCCAATGTGATGGGCTCCGTGCCCGACGGCTGGTGGCGCGATCGCCCGGGTGCGGCAACGCGCCTGCTCGGGCGGCTGTCGGCCCTCGTGGAGCAGGGGGTGGCGGCATCCGCTCTCGAACTCGATGAGCAGACCTGGTACCCGCCGTGGACGGCGGTCGTCGAAGGTCAGGCGCGCGCCGTCGCCGACGTCGACCGCATCGCCGTGGTGCGCGCGCACGGCGAGGGCGACGACACGATCGTCGACGAGGCGCGCCGGCTGGCGGCATCCGGTCATTCCGTCATCGTCGTGACCAGCGATCGCGGGCTCTCGGAGCGGATCAAGGATGCCGGCGGTGCCGTGCGGGGAACGCGCTGGCTGCTCGATCAGCTGCCGTCGTCGTCCCAGTCGGCCTGATCCCGTCCGCGCAGGCGGTCGATCTCACGGCGCTCGCGCTTGGTCGGGCGTCCGGCGCCGCGATCGCGCTGCGCCATCACCGGCGTGGGGTCGCGCGGGGGCGTGCGATCCTCCATCGCGGCGGCGGCCAGCGGCGCGCCCACGCGCTTGGAGATCGTCTGGCGCACCACCAGCATGCGGTCGAATCCGTCGATGCGCACCCGCACCTCGTCGCCGGGCTTGAGCAGCTGGGCGGCCTTCGCGCGCTCTCCGCCCACGCGCACGTGACCGGCTCGGCACGCCGTCGTGGCCGCTGAGCGCGTCTTGTAGATGCGGACGGCCCAGAGCCAGGCATCCACCCGCACCGGGACGCCGCCGTCGCTCACGCGGCCACCGCAGCCGTCGCGGCAGCCGTGCGCCGTGCGCGGATCGCGGCGAGCACGCCCGCCGCGATCAGGCCCTGCCCGAGGCAGTAGGTGAGCATGACGAGCGGGCTCGTCCAGCCGGGCATCGCATCGGGCAGGAACAGGCGGAAGGCCAGTACCGAGTCCGAGGTGAGGAAGAACACGCCGCCCCACACCACGAGCGGATGACAGCGGGATGCCGCCACCGCGGTGCCGCCGAGCACCAGGCCGTATACGGCGACGGCGATCGCGAGACCGCCCAGGTGAGGCCACAGGACCGCCAGCAGCACGACCCACCACACCGCGTAGACCGAGGCCCACAGCGGTACGCGCCGCACGGCCAGACGGCGCCAGAACAGCCAGATGTAGCAGACGTGCGCCAGGCCGAAGAAGAGCAGCATCAAGGGCAGCTCCGGTGCGAACGGGAAGAATGTGCCCGCGCCGTCGCCGAGCCACGACAGCCCGATCGCGACGACCAGCAGCGTCAGGGGAGTCGACCACGTCGTGCCGCGCGCCCCCCAGACGACGGCGAACGCGAGCAGCGGCATGAGCGTCAGCTTGGTCGGGGCTGCGATGTCGTCGGCGTCGGCAGCGAGCGCCGAGACGTGCACGATCGACAGCACGATGTAGGGGGCGAACCCGATCCAGAGCCGGCGCATGATCCTCCTCGATGTGCAGGGCCACCATAATCGTCGCATGACCGATGTGCTCGCCCGGATGGGCCTCATCCGGATGTCGGCTCGCGACACCGGCACCCCGCACCGCGTCTCGACGCCGCTCGAGCTGCTGTTCGACCTGGTCTTCGTCGTCGCGGTGTCGCAGGCATCCCAGAATCTGCATCATCTGATCAGCGACGACCACGTCGGCCAGGGCGTGCTGTCGTACCTGATGGTGTTCTTCGCCATCTGGTGGGCGTGGATGAACTTCACCTGGTTCGCGTCGGCGTTCGACACCGACGACTGGCTCTACCGCGTGCTGACGATCGTGCAGATGGGCGGCGTCCTCGTGCTTGCCGCCGGCGTCCATGACGCGATGGTGTCCTTCGACTTCGCGGTGGTCACGTGGGGCTACGTCATCATGCGACTGGCGATGGTCGCCCAGTGGCTGCGGGCCGCGGCATCCGATCCCGAATGCCGTCGCACGGCGCTGCGGATGGCTCTCGGCATCTCGGTGGTGCAGGTGCTGTGGGTCGCGCGCATCTATCTGCTCGACGACGCCGCCCAGTTCTGGACGTTCTTCGTCCTCGTCGCGCTCGAGCTGCTCGTGCCGGTGTGGGGCGAAGCGGCGGGGCGCACGCCCTGGCACCCGCACCACATCGCCGAACGGTACGGCCTGTTCACGCTGCTGCTGCTCGGTGAGAGCCTGCTCGCGTCGGCGAACGCGATCTTCGACGCGCTGGGCGAAGGCGAGCACGTCGCAGAGCTGGTGACGCTCGCGATCTCGGGCATCGTCGTGACCGCCGGGATCTGGTGGGTGTACTTCGCGCGCGAGCAGCACAGCCGCCTCGAGGGGCGCAAATCCGCGTTCCGGTTCGGTTACCTGCACTACGGGATCTTCGCGGCCGTCGGCGCCGTGTCGGCGGGCGTCGAGGTCGAGATCGACGAGATCACCGGGCACACCTCGGTGTCGCCGTTCATCGCGGGTCTCGCCCTGACCTTGCCGATCGCGATCGTCGTGGCGGGCGCGTGGCTCGTGCTGCTGCGGGCCTCACTGTCGCGCTGGGCCTCGGCCGCGGTGCTCGCGGGCGCGGTGCTGATCGCGCTCAGCGGGCTGCTGCCGTCGAACGAGTACGTCGTGGCCGCAGCGCTGATCGCCGGCGTCGTCGTGGTGCTGGAGGTCGACGGGGCGCGGGCGACCGCCCGGCGGCTCGGCCCCGGCGTCACTCGCTGAGGTCGAGCGACACGATCGCGAGGTCGGGGCGCGGACGCGCCACTTCGCGGAACCCGGCGGCCTCGAAAGTCGACAGCGCCCCGCGGTAGAGGTCGTTCACGGGGATCTTCTTGCCGGCGTGCGGATCGCTCGGATACGCCTCGACCACCCGTGCGCCGCTCGCGCGAGCGTAATCGAGTGCGGCGGCCAGCAGCTGCGCATTGAGGCCCTGGCGGCGGTGCTCTCTGCGTACCACGAAGCACGTGACGGCCCAGACGCTTTCGTCGTCCCACGGCTCTTCGGACGCGGCGAATCTGCGCGTGCGAGCGAGCCGTGCCTGGCGCGTGCGCGGACCCACCCGCACCCACCCGGCCGCCTCGCCGTCGACGTAGGCGATGAGCGCCGGCGGGGGACCGGCCACCACCTCGTCCCGCAGGAGTCCGCGTCTCTCGTCCTGGGTCGTCCGGTTGAACTCCGCGTTGGTGATCGTCCACCACTGGCACTGGCAGCCGCGCCCGTCGCCGCCGCCGCTCAGCGCGTGCTGGGCGTCGTCGAAGCGGTCTGCGGTCGCGGGTTCGATCGTGATGCGGGCCATGACGTGACGTTATTGCGGGCCGGCGACATCGGCAAGGGAACGGGATGCCACGCCCGAGGCTCCCCGTGTTCGCGAGGCCTCCGCGGACCGGGTAGGATGGGGGAGTTGTCCGCGCGAAGGCGCGGGAACGACAACTGAACATCGGGATGTGGCGCAGCTTGGTAGCGCACTTGACTGGGGGTCAAGGGGTCGCAGGTTCAAATCCTGTCATCCCGACAGAGAAGCCCTGGCAGATCGCAGGATCTGCCAGGGCTTTGTCGTTGGCGGCAACGAATCTCTTGTCGACTCGTTTACACCGGTGTAAATTGACCTCGTTACACCGGTGTAATCCTTCTCGATCCGCGAATCCAGGGACAGAGAGCGTCGGTGTGCGTACACGGGCGCGGCGCTCCCGCGCATCGACGAAAGGAAGTTCGATGAGGAATGACCTCCGGGCTCGCAAGCCTCGTGCCGCCGGCGCCACGGCCGCCGGTCTCGCGGTGGCCGTGGCGATCTCGATCGTGACCGCGGTTCCTGCGGTCGCTGCAGCTCCCGATCCGTGGGAGTCGCAGCAAGGGATCTACCACTACTTCACCGTGCCGAAGTCGCAGGTGCCGTCGAACGCGTGCGGCAACTCCACGGGGGCCGGTGCCGAGATCGAGGGCAACTTCGGCCCGTCGAAGTCCTGGGCGGCCATGGGGCTCGATGGGAACGGAGCGAACTGCGTCGCGAACATCGGCCCCCTCGAGCCTGGCCTGTACTACTACCAGTACGTGGCCACGATGCCCGACCGCTCCAAGGTGGTGTTCCGCAGCCCGGACAGTCCCGTGGCCGTCACTTCGCATCCCGACTGGAACACGCTGTTCGTCCCCGGTCCCGAGGTGACGTGGATGGACGATGTTGCGACGGGAGGGGGCACAGTCTCCGAGCTCACCTACGACTCGCCCGGCACCGACGGCCGGCGTTCCGCCATGGTGTGGACGCCGCCGGGCTACACGGCCAAGCAGGCGCACGCCTACCCCGTGCTGTACCTGCTCGCCGACGAGGGGCAGTCCGCCCGCGAGTGGCTCGAACTCGGTCGCGCCTCGCAGGTGCTGGACAACCTCGCCGTCGACGGCGACCTCGCCGCGATGGTCGTGGTGATGGCCGACGCAGGTGACGCCGACTTCCGTGCGGAGGTCGTGGACGGCATCGTCCCCGCCGTGCAATCCGCGTACAACGTGTCGGACAAGGTGAAAGAGACCGGGATCGCCGGCATCGGGCGCGGCGCATCGCAGGCGCTCGAGCTCGCGGCGGGCGAGCCCGGCGTCTTCGGGGCGGTCGGGTCGCTGTCGGGCTACCTGTCCGAGGACACCCACGTCACTCCCGCGCTGGCACGCAAGCTGAACGCCAAGACCGACCTCCTGCGGTTCTACGTCGGCAACACGCTCGACCCGCACTACAACGGGACCTACGAGGCCATGCAAGAGCTGAAGGGCGCCGGGGTGCGTCTCGAGTTCGACGGCGTCCACCCCGAGACGGGCGGCGTGTGGGACACGTGGCGCGAGAACCTCCGCGACTTCGCGACCCGGGCGTTCCAGCCCAGCGTGCACGACCGCGGCCCCAGCGCGGGGCATCTCGCTCAGACGGAGCCCTATGCGGCGCCCGCCGTCGGCAGCATCGCCACCCCGCACATCGACGCCGACGGCATGGTCACCTTCGAGACCGGCACGCAGTGGGCTGACGCCAAGGATGTGGTGCTATGGGGCGACTGGGCTCCGAACGGGCAGTGGTTCCGCATCCCGTTGACCAAGGAGGGCGACCGCTGGCGGACCACGATCGGACCGATCGACGGCTACTACTACTGGCGCTACGAGGTGGACGGAGTCGGCTCCCACGATCCGCAGGACACGACGAACGTCGTCAACATGGAGAGCCAGCTGTTCGTGCCCGGCGGCGAGCGCACCCCGTTGCTCGCGGATGTGCCCGCCGATCAGGCGGGGGATGTCTCAACGCTGAGCTACACCGGCGCGTTCGGTGCATCGAAGGTCAAGGTCTGGACCCCGGTGGACTACGACCCGAACCGCGCCGAGGCGTACCCGGTGCTGTACCTTTACCACGGCTACGGGCAGAACTACGCGAGCTGGACCGAGGTCGGACGGGCGTCGCAGATCCTCGACAACCTGTACGCGCGCGGCGACATCAGACCCATGGTCGTCGTGATGCCCGGCTACACGGGCGCGCCGTTCGACATCTGGGGCGATCTGGCGGGCAACGTGATGCCGCTGGTGAGCGCGCAGTACAACGTCTCGGACGACGCGTCCGAGCGTGCACTGGCCGGCCTGTCGTGGGGCGGATTCCTGACGAACGGCGCGATGCTCAACCACCCGGGCAACTTCGCCTACTTCGGCATGTTCTCGCCCCCGTTCACGGCGGCGAGTCTCGACCCCTCGACGCCGGGCGGCCAGACGGTCATCGCGACGACCAAGTCGGTCACGCTGTACGCCGGTGACGTGGACGCGGGCGCGGTGTCGGCGATCAACGGTGTCGAGGCCGGCCTGACGGCGAACGGCATCCCCACATTCAAGACGATCATCCCGGGGCCGCACGGCTTCGACGTCTGGTGGCAGGGGCTGTCGGACTTCCTTCCGCGGTTGTTCTAGCAGCAGCACTCGGGGCGACGAGGTGGGAGCCGGCGGCGTCGGCAGCCCACCTCGTCACCCCGCTGCTCACCCACCTCGCGCCGCGGCGAGCGTGGTGCCGTGTTGTACGCTGACGACTGATTCCAAGGGGGCAGCAGGGACCGTGGCACGCAAGACGAGCGGCTCGGCGACGATCCGCGACGTCGCTCAGGCGGCAGGAGTGTCGATCAAGACCGTCTCGAACGTCCTCAACGGCTACCCGCACGTCCGTCCCGAGACGCGTGAGAACGTCGAGCAGGTCATCCGCGAGCTCGACTATCACGTCAACGTCTCGGCGCGGAACCTCAGTCGAGGACGCACGGGCGTGATCGCTCTCGTCCTTCCTGCCGTGCGCGGCGTGTACTTCGCCGAACTCGCCGATGCGGTGATGCGCGAGGCCGCGAAGGTCGGGCTCACGGTGTTCATCCAGCAGACCAACGACGAACGCGACCGTGAGCTGAAGGTGCTGAACGGCAGCTACCGGTCGCTCGTCGACGGGGTCATCTTCTCGCCGCTGGCCCTGGGGGAGCAGGATGCCGCCCTGTTCGACGTCGACTTCCCCCTGGTGCTGCTCGGAGAGCGCATCTTCGACGCCGGCGTCGACCACGTCACGATGCAGAACGTCGAAGGCGCGCGGGCCGCGGCCGAGCATGTCATCGCGCTCGGGGCGAGGCGCATCGTGCCGCTCGGCGCGAAGGACGATCCGTCCGCGAGCAGCGGCACCCTTCGCCTGCAGGGCTTCCGGCAGGCGCTCGAGGCGCACGGGCTCGAGCTCGATCCGCGGGCGGTGATCGGCGTGCGCGACTACTACCATTCCACCGGCGCCGCGACGATGGCCGAGATCCTGAACCGGGGCGTCGTGCCGGACGCCGTCGTGGCCTTCGCCGACACCCTGGCGCTCGGCGCCCTCGCGGCGCTGACCGACCGGGGTCTGCGCGTCCCGGAGGACGTGCTTCTCGTGGGCTTCGACAACATCGAAGAGACCCAGTACTCGCTTCCGCCGCTGACGACGATCGATCCCGGGCGCGACGAGATCGCGGCCAGAGCGGTGGCCCTGCTGGAGGAGCGGATCCAGCTGCGTCTGGACGGAGCCGATCGTGAGCACCAGCCGCCGCCGCGCAAGGTCGTCGTCGACTTCGAACTCGTTGAGCGGCAGTCGACGCGGCGATGAGACTGTTCACCCGGCGAGGGCGGCGAGTTCCTCTCGCGTGCCGTTGAAGACGTTCATGTCGATGTAGTGCTCGACGCCGTCGTATCCCTCGAGCCGGTCGCGGTTCGAGTACTGCCAGAGGGTCCAATCGCGGCCGTCCTCCAGCTGCGCGGGAAGGACGATGGACCGGATCCAGATCGGGTAGCCGGCGTACCGACCGGACAGATAGCGGTCGTACGCCTCGGGGGTCGCGTAGATGACCGGCGGTGCTCCGTAGTGCTCTTCGAGCATCTCCAGCAGCGGCACCAGGATCGCGTCGACCTTCTCGCGCGCCGGCGGGTGCTGGAAGTAGTCGCCGTAGTACTCGAAGTCCAGGGCGATCGGCAGCGTGGCACCGTCGGGGACCGTTTCGATGACATGGGCGGCCTGCGTCTCGCCGCTGCTGTCGAAGCTGACGAAGTGATAGGCGCCGACCAGCAGATCGGTCTGCACCGCTCCCTCCCAGTTGCTGACGAACTGCGAGTCGACCGATGAGGACCCCTCGGTCGCTTTGATGTAGGCGAAGTCGATGTCCTGAGCGGACAGGACGTCCCAGTCGACCTCGCCCTGGTAGCTCGAGATGTCCACTCCTCGCACGGCGTAGCCGGCGGCGAAGATCCGCCCTGGCCAGATGACGCCCGTGGCGACGAGCGCGGCGAGGATTCCGAGCAGCGCGAACACGCCTGCGAGAGCCGCGATGAGGCGCGCTGTTCCTCTGCGCATCGGCGACATCAGTGTGCGACCCAGCCGCCGTCGACCGACAGCACTGCTCCGGTGAGGAATGGGGGATCCGGGGGAGTGCGCTGCGACATGTGCAGAAGACTAGGCGGTGTCGCGTGTGCCGAGCACCCGGGCGAGCTGGTGATCCAAGGCGTCCACGGCCGTGCGCGAGGCCAGTCCGGCGCTCAGCACCTTCAGGCCGAGGCCCTCGGCGGTGGCCAGCAGCCCTGTCGCGACGAGTGAGGCCTCGGCCGCGCTCACCTCCGCGCAGGCCTCGACCAGCCCGCTCAGGTGCCCATGCAGGAGCGCATCCTCGGCGGCGAGCCGCTCGGCAGGCTCGTCGCGGGTCGCCGCGTACGCCTGGAACGCCAGGCTCACGCGGCCGTCGTCGATCTCGACGGCGTCCCGGGGGATGAAGTTCCGCAGGATCGCGCGCAGCGTCTCGCGCGGCGTCGCGTCGGGGCCGAGCGCCGCGACGGCCGCCGTGAAGCGCTCCTCGTAGCGCTGCCGCGCCACCTCCATCGCGTGGGCGAGCATGTCGTCCTTGGAAGGGAAGTAGTGCTGGACCATTCCCGCGGTCACGCCGGCCTCGGCGGCCACGTGGCGCAGGCTGACGGCATCCAGTCCGGATCTCGCCGTCACGCGATACACGGCATCGGCGATCTGTCGTCGCCGTTCGTCGTGGTCGACGATCTTGGGCATGCCGCCAGCCTTTCGCATTGCACTCGTATTGACAAGCATCCCGGTGCCGTCGCGGTCGGCTACGACAAACCGGTGCGCACGGTGCTGATCGTGTTCGCGGTGCTGTCGCTGATCGAGATCCCGATCATGGATCTGCTGTTCCGGGGCATCCCCGCGGTGCGGTGGCCGCTTCTCGCGCTCGGCGTGTGGGGCGTCCTCACGGTCGTCGGGATGCTGTGCGGATACCTCACCCGTCCGCACGCGGTGGGACCGGGCGGCATCCGCATCCGTCACGGTGCCGAGGTCGACATCGACCTGCCGTGGGAGCTCGTCGCGTCGGTGGAGCGCCGGCGCGTGGGGCTGTCAGGCGCCCCGCCGCTCAGTCTCACCGGTGCCGGCGACGAGCAGGTGCTCAATCAGGTGGTGCAGGACTTCGCCGACATCGAGATCGCGCTGGAGCGCCGTACGACGCTTCGGCTGCCGCAGGGGACGGTGACCGTGTCGGCGCTGCGGGTCTCGGCCGATGACCCTGCCGCGTTCCTCGACGCGGTGCGCGCGCACATCCCGTGACGAGCGCCGATCAGCTGGCGGGGGTTCGGTGCGCCCCCGCCCGCCCGATACGCTGGAGTCGATGACGAACACGCGTGCCGAGGCGGCGTACCTGCGCTCTCTGGCGGCGTTCCGGACCCCGACTCTCGACCTGCTGCACCGCAGGTATGCCCCCTTCGTCGTGGCCGCGTTGTCGGTGGTGTTCACGGTCGACCGGCCTGCCGTCGCCGTCGCCGACGCGCACGCCGAGATCGCCGAGATCCTCGACGAGCTGCGCGCGGCCGGCTACGACGAGGACGAGCGCGTTCTGCCCGCCGGCACGGCGCGCGAGATCTGCCGGCACTGGGTGAGGGTGGGCTGGCTGGTGCCGCAGATCGACGGCGACGTCGAGGTGTACCGCCTCACCGCGCACGCGGTGAGCGCGCTCGAGATCACCGGTCGCACCGGCGGCGGGCGGACGCGGGTGTCGAACTCGCGCGTGCGCACGCTGCTCGAGGCCGTCGAGCGGCTGGCCGCCGACGCCGAGACCGACCCGCAGGCGCGCATCGCCCGGCTCACGGCCGACCGCGATGCGCTGGACGCCGAGATCCTGCGCATCCAGGCAGACGGCGCGGCGCCCGTCGACGACGAGCAGCTGCTCGAAGAGGCCGAGAACGTGCTGCACCTGGCGCGCGAGCTTCCCGCCGATTTCGCGCGCGTGGCCGAGTCGATCAAGGCCATGCAGCGCGACGTCGTCGCGGACCTGCGTCGGGACGTGCGACCGACCGGCGAGGTGCTCCGCGAGTACCTCGAGCGTGGTCAGCACGTGATGCAGTCGACGGCGGAGGGCCGCGCGTTCGCGGGCGCACTGCGGCTGCTGGGCGACCCGGAGCGCATCGACGACCTCGCCGAGCAGCTGCACACCGTGCTCGCGCAGCCGTTCGCGCGCCTCATGGACGCGGATCAGCGCGCCGAGCTCGACGCGATCGGCCGCCGGGTCGAACTCGGCGTGCTCGAGGTGCTCACCGCGCAGCGTCGCGCATCGCACGTGATCACCGGCCAGGTGCGCACCCACGACCCGGTGCGCGACCGTCAGGTCGACGATCTGCTGCGTGACGTGATGTCGGGGCTGCAGGCGTGGACGAGCACGTCGTCGGCCGAGGCGCCCGTCGATCCCGTGCGCAGCCTGCCGATGGCCGCCCTCGGACATCTGCGGCAGTCGGTGAGCGACATCCGTCCCCCCGGGGCCCCGGCGCCGCTGGCGGACGGCGCCGGCGACGCGGAGTTCGTGGATGCCGACACCCGCGCGTGGGGCGGCCCGAGGTACGCCGAGCTCGAGGAGTACGTCGCGGGTCTCGGCGAGGAGTTCGACCTCGGCGCGGCCTTCGAAGGCACGGATGATGAGACCCGCCGCCCCGTCGACCTGCTGGGCCTGCTCGAGATCGCCCACCGCAACGGCATGAGCGAGGGCGACACCGTATCGGTCGTCGAAGCCCTCCGTCCCGACGGGACGACCCGCCGCTTCGCGTTCGGCGCCGTGACCGCCCGCACCTCCAGAGGGAGCGAAGATGACTGAAGAAGCGTTCATCGACCCGGTGTCGATGGAGGACGACCCGGACGAGCTGTTCCCGGGCGACCACGGCGTCCTCGATGCCGAGGTGCGACGGGTGCTCGTGCACGTGCTGCAGCGCCGCTTCGTGCAGGCCGACCGGCACCGCGAGACGTGGAAGGTGCTGCTGGACAACCAGCAGGTCATCGAGGCGCGCCTCAACGACCTGTTCGTGCGGCTCATCATCGATCACGACCGGGGCGTGGCGTACAAGCAGCAGGTGCGTTCGGACGAGTTCGAGGTCCCGATCCTGCTGCGCGATTCGGCGTACAACCGTGCCGAGACACTGGTGCTCGTCCATCTGCGCACCGTGTACCAGCGTGAGACCGCCGCCGGCGAGCCGTCGGCGCGCGTGGACATCGAGGATGTCGAGCAGACCGTGCTGAGCTATTTCGCGGAGTCCGACGGCGACACCGCGCGCCGGCAGCGGGCGATCCGTCGGGCGATGGACCGCCTCGACCGTGACGGCATCGTCGACGAGGAGTCGGCGGGCCGATTCCGCATCAGCCCTCTCGTGGAGATCGTGCTGAGTGCCGAGAAGCTGCGCGAGCTGCGCGACTGGCTGCGCCGGCGGGAGTCGCTGCCCGAACTGGAGGACGCCGACACCGAGGTCGACGCCGAGACCGAGATCGATGCCGATACCGAGACCGAGGTCGAGGAGCCCGAACCGGAGACTCCGGAACTGGAAGGGGCTGCCCTGTGACGATGATCGACACGCTGTTCGGGCTCATCCCGGCGGCATCGCGGGGTCAGCAGTGGCTGGCCGAAGACCTGCAGCTGGTCAACTGGGGCGGCTACGACGGCGCGCATCGGGTGCGTTTCTCGCCGACGGCGACGCTGTTGTGCGGTGGCTCTGGGTCGGGCAAGTCGACACTCATGGACGCCTACATCGCGCTCATGATGCCGCACACGACGCCGTTCAACGGCGCCTCCAACGGAGGGGTGACGGGGCGTCCGCGCGGCGACGAGCAGCGCAACATCCTCTCGTACGGCCGCGGAAAGCTCGACGAGTCGCGCACCGAGGACGGCACCAAGATGCGCGTGCTGCGCGGCGACGGCGTCGACACGTGGACGGCGGTGGCCATGACCTGGCTCGACCACGACGGCTCGCGGTTCACGGCGGTGCGCGCGTGGTACATCCCCGCCGGTGCGCGCGTGCTCGAAGACACGGTGCGCGTGCGGGCGACCGCAGACGCCGGGTTCGATCTGTCCGCATTGGAGCAGGCGACGGCGCAGCGGTTCACCGACACCTCGCTGAAGGCGCTCGGACTCGATCCGGTCGGCACCGACCGCGAGTTCTCGGCGCGGCTGCACGCGGTGCTCGGCATCGGGGCGGCGGGGGCGGGAGCGAAGGCGATGAGCCTCCTCGCCCGCATCCAGGCGGGGCAGCAGATCACGACCGTCGACGACCTGTACAAGCGGCTCGTGCTGGAAGAGCCCGAGACCATGGCGACCGCCGACGCGGTGGTCGCGCACTTCGACGAGCTCGAGGGCACGCGCACCCGCATGCTCACCGCCCGCCAGCAGGTGAGCACGCTCGAGCCGCTGCGCGAGCTGCGCGAGAGGATCGCCGCCGCCGCCGACCGGGTGCGCATCATCGACGAGATCGGCGACTTCTCGCACGCGGACTCGCTGGCGACGCTGTGGCGCGCGCAGCGGCGGCTGGAACTGCTGCGCGAGGTCGAGACCGAGCTGCGCGACCGCAAACGCGACGCCGACCTGGCCCTGCGTGAGAAGCGGGCACTGGCCGACGCCGCCGAGATCGAGCGCGAGGGCCTCGCCGATGTGCTGCGGCAGTCCGGCGGCGACCGGCTCGAGACCGCTCAGCGCGAGCTGCGCGAGGTCGAGCGGCGGCTGACGACCGTGCAGCTGAACCGCGTGCGCTTCGACGAGGACCTGCGGGCGCTGGACGCGACCGTGTCGACGCGTGCCGAGTTCGACGCACTTGTCACGCGGGCGCGGGCGGGTCTCGCGGATGCGGATGCCAAGCGCACCGCGCGCAACGCGTTCTCGGACGCGGCCCTGGAACTCAAGGCGGCAGAGGCCGAGGCGGCTGAGCTCGAGGCCGAGATCCGCCGCGCAGCCGGGCGCCGCGACAACATCCCGCGTGCGCTCCACGAGTCGCGCGAGCTGCTCGCCGAGGCGGCGGGACTGGATCCCGAGGCGCTGCCGTTCGTGGGCGAGCTGGTCGAGGTGCGCACCGAGTTCGAGCCGTGGCGCGAGGCGTTCAACCTCGCTCTCGGCGGGTTCGCGACGACGCTGCTCATCGACGTCGCCCACCTGCCGGCGTTCCGGGCCGCGATCGACAGCGTGCGCACCCCGGTGCGCCTGCGGTACGAGGGTGTTCACACCGGACTCGACGCGAACGGCGGCCGCGACGTCGACACGCTGCCTGGCCGTCTCGACTACCAGTCCGGCCCCTTCACCGGCTGGCTGCAGGGCCGCCTCGACGACCGATTCGGCTTCGTGTGCGTGGATGCGGCGCGCGAGCTCTCGAAGCACAAGCGAGCGCTCACGATCACCGGCCAGATGTCGGACGGCAACCGCGGCGCGCACGGCGGTCACGGCCGCGACAACGTGCTGGGCTTCTCGAACGAGCGCCGTCTGCATGTCCTCTCCGACCGCCTCGGGACCGCTCGCACCCGCGTTGAGCGCGCGACAGTCGCTGCGAAGCAGGCAGAGACCGCGCTGGATGCCGTCGACGCGCGGCTGGCGGTGTACGCGAAGGTCGGCGACCTGACCTGGGAGCAGCTCGACCTCGACTCCGTCGCGGCGGAGCGCGATCGCTGGACCGCCGTGCAGGACGAGGTGACGGCATCCAATCCCGAGATCGCCCGGCTGCAGGGGCAGATCGCGGCGGCGAAGGGCACAGCGGCGCGCTTGCGCGAAGAGATCGGCCGCACCGAGGCCGAGCGTGAGCGGGTCGAGGCGCGCTGGGGCGAGGTCACCGACGACGTCGATGTGACGCAGTCGATCATCGACGCGGCCGAGGACGCCGAGCGCGCCCTCGACGACGACCAGCGCGAGTTCCTCGACACGCGGTTCACCTTGCGCGAGTCGGCCGCGGCTGCCAGCCCGTCGGTCGTGCTGACCCGGTTCGACGCCGCGCTCGCGTCGGCCGCGCAGCGGCTGGAAGAGGATCATGCGGCCGCGGAGGCGTCGCACGCAGAGCAGCGCGACGCCGTGCGCCGCATCATGACGGGGTTCCTGGAGCGCTGGCCCAACCCCAATCTGCTGCCGGACCCCGATGCGTCGATCGACGACTTCGAGGGCATCCTCGAGGCGCTGCAGACGAGCGGCCTGCACGAGCTCGAGGCGGATTGGCGCGACAGCCTGCTGAAGCTCTCGGGCAACGATCTGACCAACCTCGACGCGACGCTGAGCCGGTCCCTGCGCGAGATCCGGGATCGCATCGAGCCGATCAACGAGATCATGCAGGACCTGCCGTTCTACGACGACGACCACCGGCTGCAGATCACGACGCGCGAGAACCAGTCCGAGCCGCGCAAGCGGTTCCGCCGCGAGCTGCGTGAGGTGCGCGGGCTCATCGACGCGGCGTCGACGGACGACGAGCGCGAGAACGCGTATCGCCGCATGACGCGCCTCATCGGACGCATGCGACGGTCGGCGCCGGACTTCGGCGACCTCGTCGACGTGCGCAACCACGTGCGCGTGAGTGCCGAGCGCGTGCTCGCCGACACCAAGCAGCACATCGCGCTGTACGACCACATCGGCGAGAAGTCCGGCGGCGAGTCGCAGGAGCTGATCGCGTTCATCGTGGGCGCGGCGCTGCGTTATCAGCTGGGCGATGCCGGCGCGGAGCGTCCGCGCTACGCCCCGGTGTTCATGGACGAGGCCCTCATCAAGGCCGATGCGCACTTCACCAAGCGCGCGATCGGCGCCTGGCGGGGGCTCGGCTTCCAGCTCGTGATCGGTGCGCCGAACGACAAGTACAGCGCCATCGAGCCGCACGTCGACGTCGAGTACGACATCCTCAAAGACACCCGCGGCCGTTCGTGGGCCAAGCCGAAGGTGGGCCTGCGCGAGCAGACTCGATGAGCGCGAGACTCGTGTACCCGGCCGAGGCGGTCGCGTGGCTGGCCGCGCAGATCGACCGTGAGCTGGCGACGCTCGTGTGGGCGGAGAGCCAGGGAGTGCCGCAGCCGATCACCTGCCCGCTGCGACCGGGGACGTCGAAGTCGCCCCGCACGATCAGTGCCGAGGCCTGGACGGACTGGCAGCTCGCCTGGGACCGCGTGGATCTCGAGGGGCTCGCAGGTGTGTACCTCGATCACATGCCCGTTGCCGGTCGGTCGCGGGACGTGCCGACGAAGCTGACGGTGGGCTCGCTCGACGCGGGTGTGCGTTTGCTCGCACGGTGGGGTCATGCGTCTCGCGACGAGCTGGTGGCCCGGATGAGGGGCATCGCGGCCCGTCTTCGTGATGCCGGGGTGGCGGTGACAGCACCCGTGCTCAAGCGTGTGTGCGATATGAGCGATCGGGACGTCGATGCGGCCGTCAGCGCGGTGCAGTGGCTTCGTGACCACCGCGACCTGAGCACGATGACGATTCGGCAGCTGCCGATCCCCGACGTCGACACCAAATGGCTCGAAGGACATGCCGCGCTGGTAGAGCTGCTTACCTCTCGCGACGTGCGTGCCGAGACCCGTCCGAGACTGTCCGCCGTTCACCTCACCTACCTCGACCCGGCATATCGTGCGACGGGAGCTCGTCGTCATGACGCCTGGACAGCCGGCGACAGCCACCCGCTCGCGTGATGGATGCTGTCACGCTCGACACATACACGGACCTCGGCGTGAATCACGACAGGACGGGCAAGCCGCTGGGCCCGTCGAAGAAGCGGCTGCCGTCGCTGACCGAGGCAGAGCGTGACGCGTACGCACGGGTGGTGACGGCCGGCGAGGTCCGGTTCCGTCGGATCGAGCAGGAGCGCATTCCCGAGGCCGTTGCGTGGCATGCGCTCCGGTCGCTCTGTGCGGCCCCGCGCTCCTGACCTCGAAGGGATGTATCAGCGCGCCGGGTGAGCGCTCTGGAATGTGTGCCGGTCGTACGACCGGCAGACATCTCTGGGGAGAATCACATGCGCATCACCTATCGCATCTTCGCGTTCGCCATCTGTGCGCTCGTCGCGCTGCAGGCGGCGTCGCACGCCTGGGCGTCGGCCGGGCTGGGCCTCTACATCGCCGAGGGCGGCGTCGTCGACGCGTCGGCTCAGGAGGGGCCGCCGCCGTTCCCCGAGGTCATGGGCTTCATGATCCACGGGATGAACGGGATGTTCGTGATCCCGACGCTGGCGATCCTGCTGTTCATCTTCTCGTTCTTCGTCAAGGCGCCCCGCGCGGTCGCGTTCGCGGGCGGCGTGCTCGCCCTCGTCGCGCTGCAGGTGACGCTGGGCCTGTTCGGCCACGGCATCCCGTTCCTCGGCTTCCTGCACGGCATCAACGCGCTGCTGCTGTTCACGACGGCGCTGCTGGCCGGCCTGAACGTCTCGAAGCGCCGCGTCGAGGCCGCGGCCGCGGAGTCGGTGTCGGCGCCGACTGCTGCCGGTGTTTCCGCCTAGAACGGCGCCTGCGTCGAGCCGGTGGGCGTGGTTCGCCCGCCGGCTCGCGGTCGTGGTGGCCGCCGTCGCGGTGGCGTTCGTGGGCTGGGCGTGGTGGGCGAGCGTGCTGCCGGGCTCGTATTCCGTCATGGACATGGGAACGCCCGACTTCGGGGGCGGTCCGGGCGCTGCGAGCCACACGCATGGCGGGCACGGCACGCAGCCGGTGGCTGCGGCGCCGATCGCGCCGAGCACCAGCCTCACCGCACTCACCGCCGACGCGGATCGCCCCGCCGATGTCCACGTGGAGCTCGTCGCCCGTGCCGAGCGCGTCACCCCTGAGGGCGGCGAGCCGTTCGACGCCTTCACGCTGAACGGGCAGACGCCGGGGCCGGCCGTCCGGGCGCGTCAGGGTCAGCTGGTCGAAGTGGTGCTGCGCAATGACGATGTTCCGGCCGGCGTCACCCTCCACTGGCACGGTGTCGACGTCCCGAATGCGATGGACGGCGTCGCCGGCGTCACGCAGGACGCGGTGCGTCCAGGCGAGAGCTTCACGTACCGCTTCGTCGCCGAGCAGGTGGGCACCTTCTGGTACCACTCGCACCAGGCGTCGCATCCGCAGGTGGTCGGCGGGCTGTTCGGCGCGCTGATCCTGGAACCCGCGGAGGGGATGGATGCCGCCGACGCTGTGGCCGCCGTGCACACCTATCCGGGCGGGCAGCGCACGATCAATGGGACCGTCGGCGACGTGCACCAGGCCGCCGCCCCCGGCGACATCGTGCGTGTGCGCCTCATCAACACCGACAGCACGCCGACCTCGGCGTGGGTGACGGGGTCGTCGTTCCGCGTGCGCGCGGTGGACGGCACAGAGCTCAACGCTCCGATGCCCGTCGACGGCAAGACCGTGCCGCTCACGGCCGGCGGCCGCGCCGACGTCGAGGTGAAGATCCCCGCCACCGGAGCCGTGCGCATCCAGGTGCCCGGCGCATCGCTCGTGCTCGGACCCGACAGGGCTGAGGCATCCGCTTCTCCCGCCCCGCGCGAGGCCGTCGACCTGCTGACCTACGGCGAGCCCGCCGATCCCGGGTTCGACCCGACGCATCCCGACCGGCGCTTCCGGTACGACATCGGGCGCCTGCCCGGCTTCCTCGACGGCGCGCCGGGGTACTGGTGGACGATCAACGGCGGCATCATGCCCGCCGTCCCGATGTACATGGTGAAGGAGGGGGACGTCGGGGTCATGACGATCACGAACAGCAGCGGCGAGGTGCATCCCATGCATCTGCACGGGCACCATCTGCTCGTGCTGTCGCGCGACGGCGCCGCGGCGTCGGGCAGTCCGTGGTGGGTGGACTCGCTGAACGTCGAGCACGGCGAGTCGTACGAGGTCGCGTTCGTGGCCGACAATCCGGGCATCTGGATGGATCACTGCCACAACCTGCCCCATGCGTCGGAGGGGCTCATGACGCATCTGGCATACGTCGGCGTGACGACGCCGTTCCGGCTGGGCAGGGACTCGGGCAACGACCCGGAATGAGCGGTCATGGCGCTGATCAGAAGACCTCTGACGTCGAGGACCGCCTCGTTCTATGGTTCGTTCTGACACGTCCTTACTGGGGGAAGTCGAGGTGTCCAAGTGACTGATGCAGCAAAACCGGGCTCGAACACGCTGGCACGAACGATCGGGGCAGAGGCGGTCTGGGTCGCGATCATCGCTGTCGCGGTGCTCGGCATCGTGTTCGTCGTCATGATGATGACGATCAAGAGTGCCGATATCCCCGGTGCGTACGGCGTGTTCGCGTGGGACGACTGGTTCGCTGCGTTCGACGAGCGCGGCCTCGAGTTCGTGTTCTCGCAGATGCCGCGGCCCGACGGCTCGGCGTCGAACGAGTTCCATCTCGAACCCGCGCACAGCACCGGCCGCTGACGCGGCGTGAGCATCTCCTCGGTCTCGATGGGCGAGACTGAGGGGATGCTCGCCCCCGCGATACGACGAAGGATGCCGGCGGCCGCGCTGCTGGCCGCGGTCGTGGTCGTCGGGCTCGTGGTTCACG
Source organism: Microbacterium helvum (assembly GCF_014779795.1). GTDB lineage: Bacteria > Actinomycetota > Actinomycetes > Actinomycetales > Microbacteriaceae > Microbacterium > Microbacterium helvum. Next base: position 16,385 of record NZ_JACXZS010000017.1, on the reverse strand, counting down.
CCGCGCTGCCCGACACCGCGGTGACGGACATCACGGGAGACGTGCTCTATGCAGCGGCGGCGTATCTCGCCGTCGTGCTGATCGCGCCAGGTCTGCCGCCGCTCGCCGTGGGCGGAATCGCCGCGGCGTGGTGTGTGGCCGTCGAGCTGTTTCAGCTGACCAGTCTGCCGTTGGCGTGGGGCGCGCGCTTCGCGCCCGTGATGCTGCTGCTCGGCACGGTCTTCGATCCGCGCGACATCGTGGTGTACGTCGTGACGATCGTCGTCCTCACCGGCGTGCATCTGGTGCGAGCCCGCTCGCGCCGCGCCTGACCCCCTCTGGTCGTTGAGCGAGCGGAGCGAGTCGAAACGCGGTGAGCCGCACTGCGGTCTCGGCCGTCCGCGTCGGTGCGCGCTCTCGAGGCAGGGTTGCGGCGTTTCGTCTTCGCTCGTTCCTCGCTCCGCTCAACGACCAGAGGGGTCGCCCGCTTCCTCCCCAACCGCGGCGCAGGGCTGAGGTGTCCACAAGCGAGACCGCCTCCGTCGGGAGGACGACTGACTGGGGCGAGCATGGCGGGATGGGCTTCGTCTACATCCTCCGCTGCGCAGACGGCACGTACTACGTCGGCAGCACGACAGACCTGAACCGGCGGCTCGCGCAGCACGAAGCGGGCATGGCATCGGCGTACACGCGGCGTCGACTGCCTGTCGAACTCGTCTGGTCGAATCAGTACGGCCGCATCGACGAGGCGTTCGCCTGGGAGAAGCAGATCCAAGGGTGGAGCCACGCCAAGCGCGAAGCGTTCATCGCCGGCGGAATCGACGCCGTCCGCGGCTGGCACAAACGTCGGAGGCAGGCATAGCTCGTCCGCCGGGTCGGGGCCTTTCGTCTGCGCTCCTTCGTCGCTTCGCGGGGCGACCAGGAGCTTGCTGGTCAGCTCCTTCGTCGCTTCGCGGGACGTCCAGTTCCTGGTCGTTGAGCGAGCGGAGCGAGTCGAAACGCGGTGAGCCGCGCTCAGGACTAAGCCACGTCGTAACTCCGCTCAACGACCTGGGGAAACCCGGTCGTGCGACCATGGAACGCATGGGGGAGCGACGCGTGTGGCTGTGGGTCGTCGGCGCGCTCGCCGCGGTGCTCGTCGTCGCCGGGGTTGGGGTCGCTCTGACGGCGGGGCGGCAGGGGCCGGCGGCATCCACTCACACTCCGACACAGACGACGGCGCCCACTCCCACACCCACCCCGACCCCCACCGCGGAAGGGTTCCCGGCGAACACGGCTGCCTACGACATCACCACGCTGCCGCAGGTGAACGTGTTCGCGGTGATCCCGGCGCTGCCGGTCGACGACGACCCGTTCACCATGCCGCTCGCCGAGAGCGCTGTCGCGCGGGGTGTCGGGGCACCGGTGTGGGCGTATCCGACGGGCGAGCCGGTGGCGTACGTGCCGCACGAGTACCCGTACGGCGGCACGGTGCTGCCGGTGATCGAGAAGCAGGAGCACTGGGTGAGGGTGCTGCTGACGGGGCGGCAGGCGGTGCCGTCGCAGGGTGATCCGGCCCAGATCACCGGCTGGCTGCGCGTCGCCGACGTCGACCTCGCCCCGCAGTCCACGGCCGTGGTCGTCAGCATCGCCGACCGCACGATCGACCTCGTCCATGCCGACGGCACTCGCGAGCGGGTCGCGACGGACTTCGCGTGGGGCACTGACCGCACGCCGACGCCGATGGGCCGCACGTTCGTGATGACGACGCGCACCGTGCCCGAGTACGCGTACACGCGCGGATACCCGATCGTGTACTGGGCGGTGCAGTCGCCGACGCTCGACGGGTTCGACGGCGCCGATGTCGCGCCTGCCGCCTTCCACTACCACGACAACCGCTCGGGCCCGATGTCGAACGGGTGCATCCGCGTCGATCCCGACGCGATCACGCAGCTGGCGACGCTCCCACCGGGAACCCCGGTGATGATCAACCCTTAGGGCTGCTGCCCCCGCGCCCGCGCGACCACGATGCCGCGCTGCGACGTCGCGAACCGGTCGAGCATGGCCCGCAGCTCATCGGCGTCGACGTCGGCGCCGAAGGCTTCGGCGCCGGGTTCGAGCATGATTCCCGCCGCGAGATCCCCGGCGATCACGGGATCGAAGCCGAGGTCGTCGACCAGACGGGCCACGACCGCGAGATCCCTCGGGTCGTCACCGGCGATGGCGATCGCCTTGCGAGCCGATGCCCCTGCCGGCCGGGCCTCTTCGTCGATGTCGTGGTAGCCCATGTGGTTGAAGGCTTTCACGACGCGCGAGTCGGGAAGGTGGCGCTGCACGATCTCGCTCGTCGAGGTGCGCGGGTCGTTGAGGTCGTCGCGCAGGCCGTCGACCTCCCACCAGTAGTTCATGGCGTCGATGACGAGCTTGCCGCGCAGTTCGCCGACGGGCAGCGTCTGGTGCTTGCCGAGGGGGAGTGCGAGCAGGACGGCATCCGCTTCGCGGGCGACGGTGGATGCTGCAGCCGCCGTCGCTCCGGGCGCGAGCACTTCGACGGTCAGAGCGATGCGCCCGGGATCGCCGGATCCGGCGACGAGCACGCGGTACCCGGCCGCCGCGGCGAGACGCGCGAGGATGGTGCCGACCTTGCCGGCGCCGAGGATGCCCAGCGTCCCGATGCGCTGACCGCCGGCATCCATCTCCTCCGCCGGCCGTGACTCCACGCCGGTCAGCGTACCGGTCACGCCGGGACCGCCGCTTTCTCGGCGAGCAGTTCGCGCACCATCGGCACGACCTTCGACCCGTACAGCTCGACGGAGCGCAGGCGTGCGCTCGCCGGGGTCGAGCCGGAGGTGTAGATCATGTCGAAGCGGCCGACGCCCAGCGCCTGCACCGCGGCCGCGATCTTGCGGGCGACGGTCTCGGGCGAGCCGACGTACATCGAGCCGGTGCGGACCTCCTGTTCGAAGTGGCCCCGGCTGAGGGGCGGCCAGCCGCGCTGCGCGCCGATGCGGTCGTGCATGACCTTGTAGCGCGGCCACACGATCTCGCGGGCCTCGTCGTCGGTGTCGGCGATGAAGCCCGGGGAGTGCATGCCGACGGGGTGCGGGGTGTTGCCGAACTGCTCGGACGCGCGACGGTACAGATCCACGTACGGGGCGAAGCGGCGCGGGTCGCCGCCGATGATCGCGAGCATGAGGGGGAGTCCGTACTTCGCGGTGCGCACGACGGACTGCGGTGAGCCGCCGACGCCGACCCAGGTGTTCAGGTGGCCGGACTCGGTCTTGGGGAAGACGTCGGCGTCCACCAGCGGCGCGCGGGTCGTGCCCTGCCAGGTCACCGGCTGCTCCTTCAGCAGTTCGGCGAACAGCTCGATCTTCTCTTCGAACAGCACGTCGTAGTCGGCGAGGTCGTAGCCGAAGAGCGGGAACGACTCGGTGAACGAACCACGGCCGAGGATCACTTCGGCACGTCCGTTCGACAGCGCGTCGACGGTCGCGAAGCGCTGGAACACGCGCACCGGGTCGTCCGAGCTCAGCACGGTGACCCCCGAGCCCAGGCGGATGCGGGAGGTCTTCGTGGCGATGCCGGCGAGCACGGTCTCGGGCGCCGAGATGGCGTACTCGGGGCGGTGGTGCTCGCCGACGAGGAACACGTCCACGCCCAGCTGGTCGGCCAGCACGGCCTCGTCGACGACCTGGCGGATCGCCGCGCCGTAGCTCAGCAGGGTGCCGTCGTCGCCTTCGGGGACGTCGCCGAAGGTGTCCAGTCCGAACTCGATGTCGCTCATGTCGTGGTCAACCCCGGCGTGACGGCATCCATTCCCTTGAATACAGCCGCGCGTGGGATGCTGGGATCATGCAGCAGCGCGCACTGGGCCGTACCGGCCGCACCGTCTCGGCGATCGGACTCGGAACCTGGCAGCTCGGCGCCGACTGGGGTGCGGTGACCGAGCAGGACGCGCAGGCGGTGCTGGCGGCATCCGTCGACCGCGGCGTGACGCTGTTCGACACTGCCGACGTGTACGGCGACGGGCGCAGCGAGTCGCTGATCGGCCGGTTCCTGGCCGGCCGGCCGGGTCATGGCGTCACGGTGGCGACCAAGATGGGCCGCCGCATGGCGCAGGAGCCCGAGAACTACACGCCCGAGAACTTCCGCGCGTGGACCGACCGGTCGCGGCGCAACCTCGGCGTCGACACGCTCGACCTCGTGCAGCTGCACTGCCCGCCGACCGCCGTGATCGAGTCCGACGCGACCTACGACGCGCTGGACGCGCTCGTCGCCGACGGGGCCATCGCCGCGTACGGCGTCTCGGTCGAGACGTGCGCGCAGGCGCTCGCCGCCATCGCGCGCCCGAACGTGACGAACGTGCAGATCATCTTCAACCCGTTCCGCCTGAAGCCGCTCGACGCCGTGCTGCCGGCCGCGGCCGAGGCGGGCGTCGCGATCTTCGCGCGCGTGCCGCTCGCGTCGGGGCTGCTGTCGGGCCGCTATACCGCGCAGACGACGTTCGCCGAGAACGACCACCGCACGTACAACCGGCACGGCGAGGCGTTCGACCGGGGCGAGACGTTCTCGGGCGTCGACTTCTCCGCCGGTCTGGCGGCGGCCGGCGAGCTGGCGGCCGCGCTGCCGGAGGGTGTCTCGCTGCCCGCGGCGACGCTGGCGTGGATCGCGTCGCAGACGGGGGTCACGAGCGTCATCCCCGGGGCGCGCAACGTCGGCCAGGCCGAGTCGAACGCGGCGGCGGCCGCCCTGCTCGCGGGCGAGGGCGGGTCGGACTTCGACACGGACGCGTTCGACAGCGTCGTGCGCGAGGTCTACGACCGCGACCTGCGGGCGGCGATCCACCCGCTCTGGTGAGGTGCTTCCTGGTCGTTGAGCGGAGCGAGGAACGAGCGAAGACGAAACGCGCCTGACCTCGCGAGAAGTCAGGCGCGTTTCGTCTGCGGGCGCCAGAGCGCCCTTCGCTCAACGACCGGGGGTCGTTACGGCGCCGGGTAGCCCACCACGAACTGCGGCGTGCCGGTGTTGGAGTTGTCGGCCTGGCCGCCGACCCCGTTGACGACGTGCTGCACAGTGCCGGCCGAGAGGTTGACCGTCATGATGTGGTGCAGCTGCACGCCCGGCGTCTGGGGCGCCTCGAACCCGTTGGCGGTGAGGATCGACGGGTTGTTCTGGTTGAACACGTACACGCCCGCGCCGTCGAGGCGGTGCGTCGTGACGCCGTCGGCGACCTTGTAGCCGGGGTAGCCGAGCGTGCCGTTCGGCTGGGTCCAGTCGGCCTGCGTGGGCGGGTCGTAGGGCAGCTCGTTCTGGTACAGGATCACGCGGCCGTTGTCGCCGTTCCACAGCGTGTTGTACTGCTGGAAGTGCTCGACGAACAGGCCGGTCGCCGTCACGCCGTCGCCGTTGACGATGACGCCGTTGGTGCCGGTGTTGGTCGCCCAGCGCTGGTTGTCGCCGTTCACGCCGTCGTTCGGGTCGAAGCCCTCGACGCCGTGGTCGCCGCGCCACACCCAGATGTGGTCGATCAGCACGTCGTCGGCGTTGACCTCGAGCGCGGTCGTGGCCTTGCCGATGTGGGGGCCTCCGACGCGGAAGTACACGTCGCTGAGGGTGATCGGGTTGTCGGCGTCGAGCACCTTGTCGCTGTCGGCCGCGCCGACGCGCAGCAGCGCGGGCGACAGCTTGGTGCCGGCGTCGATCGTGATGCCGGCGACGACGATGCCGTCGTTGTCCTTGACTTCCAGCGGAACCGCGCCGCCCACGGCCGTGAGCGTCGCGTGGCCGAGGCCGAGCACGACGGTGCCTGGGCGCTTGACCTGGATGGTCTTGGCGATGTCGTACACGCCGGGCGTGAGGATCAGGTTCTGCCCGCGAGAGAGCGCGTTGTTGATCTCCTGCACCGAGTCGCCGGGCTTGGCGATGAAGAAGTCGGTGATCGGGATGCTGCGGCCCGCGGTCTCGCCGTCGGCCCAGCTGACTCCGCTGGTGTCGCGCTGCGCGTCGGGTACGCGGACGTTGTAGCGGCCGTCGGCGTCGACGTACAGGTACGGCTTCTCACGGCTGATCGGGGTCTGGTCGATCGTCGTATAGGGCGGGTTCGGGAATCCCGCGTCGTCCGGTGCGCCGACGACGCCCGAGAACACCTGGTTCCACACGCCGTTCGACCAGCCGCCGACCTCGGTGTTGCGCGTGAGCCACTGCTGCTGCGAGCCGCTCACGACGTACGGCAGCTTCGAGTCGGCGATGAACCCGCCGCTGGCGTACTGGGGTCCGGCGGTGCAGTAGTCCATGAGCGACACGTTGGCGCCGGTGATGTCGAGTCGGCGCATCGACACCGCCTGCGACACCGCCCAGAAGTTGGCGCTCTGGCGGCAGCCGTCCTGCCCGGCCTTGGCGACGGCGACGTGCAGGTTCGAGATCGTGCGCCAGAAGTTGACGAGCGCGAGGCAGTTGCCCGTGCCGCCGTCGGCGAGGCACCGGTTGTAGACCTCGAGCCCGCCGTTGACGGTGACGTCGTCGGGCGAGGCTCCGAGGCCGGCGATCTCGGTGTAGTAGCCGACCTTGACCTGCAGGGGGTCGGCGGCGGTGCCGTACTGCCCGGGCAGGAAGTAGACCGCCTTGCGGGTCGTGCTCATCTCGGCGTCGACCTGCTGCGCGTGCAGCGCGTCGAGCTCGGCCCGGATCTGCGCGACGGGGGTGTCGGGGCTGTAGATCGTGACGTTCGGCCCGAAGTCCGGGTGGAACGGGTCGACCGTGCGCGGGGGCGCCGCGACGGCCGGAGTGGCGAGCAGGGCGCTCGCGATGAGCGCGGCTCCTGTCGCGACGGCGCCGAATCGTACGACGCGGCGGTGAACGGGGGTGGGCATGGGAAGTCCTCTCCGTCGAGGTCGGGGCGGCTGCAGTGCCGCTTACTTACCGGACTGTAACCAAACGCGGGAGCGGTCTCAAGCATTGTTTCCGAGAGAGCGTTTGCCGCCCGGTGCGGCGTTCAGAATTCGCGGCGCATGACGACGCGACGCGTGGTCGGATGCGTCACCTCGTGGAATCCGGCCGCGAGGAACGGCCCGACCGGGCCGACGCTGAGCTCGTCCCAGATCACCTTGCGGCCGCCGGTGAGCATCGGATACCCCTCGACCGCCGAGGCGCCGCGGTCGCGCGCGTACTCCGTCGCTGCGGCGACGAGCGGGTAGGTCAGCCCCTGGCCGCGGTGTCCCTTGCGCACGACGACGCAGGCGATCGCCCACACCGACGCGTCGTCGGGGTCTTCATCGCGCCCCTGCCACGGCACGGGTGAGCCGCGCAGCCGGCCGTAGACGCCGCGGCGATCGACGGCGCACCAGGCGACGGGCTCGTCCCCGTCGTAGCCGACGATGCCGATGGTCTCGGTCGCGCGGCGGTCGCCGCAGTGGGTCTCGGCCCGCAGGATCGCGGCGCGTTCCGACTCGGGCATATGCCACCAGTCGTGGTCGCCGAGCCGTTGGCGCTGGCATTGGCAGCGCTTCGCGGCGCCCGTGAGGATCGCCTGCAGGTCGTCCCACGGCGCTTCGTTGGCGGCGACGAAGCGAAGCCCGTCCATGTCGGCAGGGTATCGCCGACCCCCGACGACGCGGGAGTAGGGTGTGCCTGTGCCCCTCGCTCCCCGCGTCGCCGTGGTCATTCCGTGCCGGAACGATGCGGTGTACCTGGAGGCATGCCTGGCTGCTCTCGCCGCGCAGACGCATCCTGCGGACGAGGTGATCGTCGTCGACAACGCCAGCAGCGATGACTCGGCAGCTGTTGCCCGGCGCTTCGGGGCGACAGTCCTGCGCGAAGACGAAGTGGGGATCTGGCCTGCTGCGGCGCGCGGCTATGACGCGGCGCTTGAAGGGGCCGACATCATCGCGCGGCTGGATGCCGACTCGCGCCCGCACCCGGACTGGGTCGCGCGGCTCGTGCGTGCGTTCGTGGCGGATCCGACGCTGGGCGTGCTGACAGGCGGTGCGGAGTTCTACGGCGGTTCGCCGCTGCAGAACTACCTCGGCGAGCGGTGGTACATCGGCGGCGGGCACTACTGGATCCGCAAGTGGCTCGGCATCCCGCTCGTGTTCGGGTCGAACTTCGCGATGCGCACGCGCGTGTGGGAGCGGGTGCGCGATCAGGTCGACCGGGGCAATGCCCGCATCCATGACGACCTCGACCTCACGATCCGGCTGCGCTCGTCGGACGGCGTGCGGTACGACCCGCAGCTGCGCATGCCGGTCTCGGCGCGGCCGGTGCAGACGCTCGGCGGGTTGTCGCGGCGCGTGTTCAAGGTGGCCTCGACGTTCGCCGCCAGCTGGCCCGAGGGTGCCGCGTGGCGCCGCGCCGAGCTCGAGGGCCGCCTGCGCGACGAGCCCGATGCCGACGGCGAGTGGGCGCCGGAGCTGTCTCCCGGGAGCTGACGACCGCTCGGTCGTTGAGCGAGCGGAGCGAGTCGAAACGCGGTGAGCCGCCCGTCGGACCCGGCCACGTCCGCGACGGCGCGGAGTCTCGAGGGCGGCTTGCGACGTTTCGTCTTCGCTCCTTCGTCGCTCCGCTCAACGAGCGGGAGCCACCCCCTGGTCGTTGAGCGAGCGGAGCGAGTCGAAACGCGGTGAGCCGCCCGTCGGACCCGGCCACGTCGGCGACTGCGCGGAGTCTCGAGGGCGGCTTGCGACGTGTCGTCTTCGCTCGTTCCTCGCTCCGCGGGGCGACCGGGGGTGTCGTTCCTCGCTCCGCTCAACGACCGGGGTGGAGTACGTGTCGGCGGGCGGGCGTACGGTGGCGGTATGCATGAGCTGACCGAAGAGGCGCTGGTGGCGGCATCCATCGACGAGGTCTGGCGCGACCTCACCCGGGCCGCTCCGCTCGCGGAGTGGTTCTGGCCGCCGCGCATGCAGACGACGGCGCTCGTCGAGCTGCGTGAGCTGGGGCGCTGGCAGGTGCGGTCCGAGCCCGCCGACCTGGCGGTCGAGGCGACCGTGCTCGCCGTGGACGCCCCGGGTTCGCTGCGGCTCGAGTGGCGCTGGGCGGGGGAGGATGCCGCGACCGACGTGGGCATCGCGCTCGAACCCGCGGCCGACGGGGCGACCCGCGTCATCGTGCGGCATGCGGGCTTCACGACGGCGGAAGAGCGTGAACGGCATGTCGAGGGCTGGTCGGACTGCCTGCAGCGGCTGGTCGACCGGCATGACGGTGCGCCCGGGGAGCGGCTGCGGTGATCGTCGAGTTCGACGGCGACGTGTTCCAGTGGGCGGCCCGTGATGACGCGGCGTGGTTCTTCACCGCCGTGCCGCAAGAGCTGAGCGCTGGGATCCGCGAGATTCCGCGGCCGTACCGCGGGTTCGGGTCGGTGCGCGTGCGGGCGCGGGTCGGCGGCAGCGAGTGGCGCACGTCGATCTTCCCGAGCTCCTCGGGCGAGTACGTGCTGCCACTCAAGAAGGCGGTGCGCACGGCCGAGCGGCTGGTCGACGGCGGTCCGGTCTCGGTGCGGCTCGAGGTGCTCGACGGCTGATCGAGGCTCAGCCGTCGCGCAGCATCCGACCTTGGATGCGGCGATCGAGTTCGTCGAGTTCGCCGAGCACGTCGCCGGCCGCCCAGACGCGGTCGCGTTTGCGGCCTGTCACCTCGGCCAGGATGCCGGCATCCACGAGGCGGTCGAGGGCGGCGTACGTGGCAGCGGGGGTCGCGTCGACTCGTGCGGACGCCTGCTCTCCTGACAGGACCGGTTCGTCGAGCAGCGCCTCGAGCAGTCGGTCTGTGACGGACCCCCGAGGAGTGTCGATGATGGCGCGCCATTCGCCGGGCAGTTCGGTCAGCACCCGCATCGAAGCGCGGGACTCGACGGCCGCGGCGCCGGCGGCGCGTGCGATCAGCGCAACGATCAGCGAGGGGTCGCCGGAACGGTACGTCATGAGAGCGGCGAAGTATTCGTCGCGGACGGCGAGCAAGCCGCTTGCCAGGGGCATCACGCCGGTCTGGGCTACCCCACGCCTGCGCAGCAGAGCGCTCACGAGCGCGCGTCCGAGGCGGCCGTTGCCGTCGGTGAAGGGATGTATCGACTCGAACTGGGCGTGGGCGATCGCCAGCTGAACGAACACGGGAACGTCGTCACGGTTCGCCCAGGCGAGAAGGTCGCGCATCAGGGCCTCGACCATCTCGGGTGGCGGCGGGACGTACAGGGCATCCCGTGGGCTGTGATCGCTGCCGCCGATCCAGTTCTGCATGTCACGCCATCGACCCGCATACGCTGCCTCGTAGGCGTCGTCGCGCATGAGTGTGCGGTGCGCTGAGAGCAGGTCTTCGAGTGTGATCGCGTGCGAGTCTCCGACTGTCTCGACGAGGCCATGAAGCGCGGTGGATGCGGCGACCATGCTGGTCGCGCTGGTGTTGGCTCTGCTTCCGGCGATGGCCCGCGCGAAGTCGGTCGCGGAGGCGCTCACCCGTTCGATCTTCGAGGATGCGACCGACTCGGTGCGCAGCATGAACCGCGGGAGTGCGCGTGACTGGACTCGCAGCTCGCCGTCTGTCGCGGCGGACTCGATGAGCGCTCGTTCAGCGAGTCCTGCGATGGCGGTGGGCGGAGAGAAGCTGAGCTCGGCGATGCGAGGGGGAATCGACACGGCGACGGCGCGCAGCGTCCGATCCGCCCGGCTGCCGCTGCGGATCGACTGGCGCCAATCCCGTATCTCAGTCCGGTGCGCCGGCCAGGTGTGATCGTGTGAAATAGCACGGATCATTAATTCAGTTTAACTCTGATTTGTGAAATAAGAATCTTAATCCTCGCGTGCGCTCAGCCCGCACGGATTCCGGTAGGTTTGCGCTCGATCGACAGTCATTCTGCTGGGGAGCATGATGTCAGATTCGAGCGATCTCTCTGGGGAGAGGGATGCCGCAGCCCGGCCTTCGTCCGACGGCCCGGACGCGGCTCCGAAGAGCCGTGCCGAGCTGCGTGCGGCGCGGGAGCGTCAGCGTGCGGCTGAACTGCCCGACCGGCGGCCGGCGCCCGACCAGCCCCCGGCGCCCGACCAGCCCCCGGCGCCGATCGCGTACCGGCCGGTGTCGAGTTCGTACGTGGGCGAACTGGGGCGGCCGCTGCCCGAGCCGACGGCGCGCAACGTGCCGGCGCGGATCGCGCTGGTGCTGATCCCGCTGGCGGCGCTCGGCGGGGCGTCGGTGGTGCTGTGGTGGGCGCAGGCTGCGCCGACCGTCGCGGGTGTCGTCGCGCTGGTGAGTCTGACGCTGGCGGTCGCGGCGTTCTTCCTCGCGATCGGCGGGCTGGTCGTCGCGGTGCAGCGTCCGACGAAGAAGACGGCGTCGGCGGTGGCGCTCGTCCTGGCGCTCGCGCTCGTGGTGTGGCTCGGCGTGCTGACGGTCACGCAGGCGCTGGACGTGATCGCCGGCTGACCGCGCTCGCCCGCGTCAGCAGGCGCGCTATCGCAGCCGTCCGACGTGGGCCGGGTCGGGCACTGCCGGTCCGCCGGTGGGGCGGCGGTGGTCGGTGTCTCCGCCGCCGACGCGGTTGCTGCGCTCGGTGAGGGTGACGAGAGCGAGGTGGCGGTCGGCGGTCCAGCAGATGAGGCGACCGCGCTGGTCTTTCGTGCGGCTGAGGACGCCGGCATCCACCAACTCGGTCAGGGCGCGGTGCGCGGCGACGGTCGAGACGCCGTGCTTGTGTGCGACCGACTCGATGGTGGGCACCGGGTCGGATGCGAGGGTGGCGAGGATGCGCAGCACGACCGCGTCGCGGCGGGGTGTGGCCGGCGAGAGTCCGCGGCTGCGGCGGTAGGCGATCAGCTCGTCGAGCGTCTGCTCGTCGAGACGGGCGACGTCGGCGGCGAGCTGCACGGCGTTCGCGGCGGCGCGTTCGGTTGCCTGTGCGAAGCCGATGATCCAGTCGTCGAGGTGTGGCGGGTCGGCGCGGAACGCGGTGAGGCCGGCGAGGTAGGCGTCGGTGTCGCCCGCGAAGACGGTGCTGATGGGGATGAGGATGCCGCGCAGGGCGTCCGCGCGGTGCAGCACGGTGTGGATGAGCGCGCGGCCGGTGCGGCCGTTGCCGTCGATGAACGGGTGGATCGTCTCGAACTGGGCGTGGGCGATGGCGGCGCGGACGACCGGGTTGCCGCTCGTCTCGGTGACGAACGCGGCGAGGTCGTCGACGAGCCGGGGCACCTCGGATTCGGGCGGCGGGATGAAGTCGGCGCGCAGGGGGCTCCAGCCGGGTCCGCCGACCCAGTTCTGTTCGGTGCGCAGGCCCGGTGGAAGGTTCGGCTCGATGACGTGTTGCAGGGTGACGATGTCGGCCGTGGTGACGGGCCGGTCGCGGTCGGCGAGGGCGGCGATCGCGGCCTCGGTGGCGCGGACGTTGCCCACGACGTCGAGGGCGACGCGACTGCCGGTGTCGAGCGTCTCGGCGATGGCGAGGCGCTTCGGGGTGATGCGGTTGCCTTCGATCCAGGACGACGAGATGCTCTCGGAACGGATCAGCAGGTGGTTGAGGTACGCGCCGTGCGCGCCGATGCGTTCGTCGGCGCGGGCGAGCACCGCGAGGGCGTCTTCGGCGGCACCCTGCGCTTCCGGTCCGATCGCGGGCAGCGTGCGGCCGAGCTCGTCGGGCACGAAGGCGCGGTACCGCCCTGCCGCGCGGTCGCGCCGGCCGAGGTGGGTGCTGTCGTGGGCATCCCACAGGCGTTCGACGAAGGTGGGCACGATGCACCTCCTAGCGTTGGCGCGGACGGAGCTTGATTAACTTTAACGATAGTAGCGTTAATATGCCCCGGGATCGGCCGACGGCTGGATCCGTCCGATGTTCGTCAGAACGGTGCGGGTTCGACCGGGACGGTGAGGTGCGTGGGCGTGACCCACCATCGAGCCCCGGTGGTCTCGTCGCGGTAGAGCATCATCTTGCTCTTCGTCTTGACGACGTGATGCCCACGACAGAGCGGTGCCAGGTTGGTGTCCGAGGTGGTGCCGCCGTACTGCCAGTCGAGGCGGTGGTCGATGTCGCAATCCTGCGCGAGGCGCGTGCAGCCGGGACTGATGCACATCGGATCTCGCACGCCGAGCCAGCGTCTGAGCGCTTTCGGCACGCGATAGGTGGTGCGATCGACATCGAGCACGGTGCCGGTCACGGGGTGGGTCAGTATTCGAACCCAGCTGGATGCCTCGCCCGCGAGCCGTCGCGCAGTGTCGGTGTCGATCGGCCCGTAGCCGTCCAGAGTGGCCGGCTCATCGCTGTGGCCGAGCAGCGTCATCACGGGAACCGTGATCGCGACCGATGCGCGATCACGGCGGCGCCGGGTCGGTTCGGAGCGGGGCGCGTCTGTGGTGGAGTGTCCGCACGTCGGGCAGGAGTGGATGCCGGCATCCGAGGCGATGGGGGAGTCCGACGCGGAGTCGGCTTCCGGAATCGCGACCTCGTCTGACTCGGCCTCGGCCGTGCCCGAATCGGCGACGGCAGCATCCACTCGTCCGGCACGAACGCCCGCGGCCTCGTCGTCGCCGTCGAGCAGCAGGTCCATCGCGACGTCGGCGCGCAGCTGGGCGAGCGTGCGCTGTTCGCCGGGCTGCGCCTGCAGGTGCCGGGCCTGTGCGTCGATGCGACGGTACGACTGGTGGAGCTCGACGGCGGTGTTGAACACGCTGAGCGTCGCCATGCCGTCGGGGTCGCCCGAGAGCCAGATGGTGCGGTCGGCCTTGGCGCGTTCGTGGCGCACGTCGATGTGCTCGGGGTGCACGCGTTCGCGCGCGATGCGGGCGCGCAGCCGGAACCGTCCCGGCGACTGGGTGCGCGCGGCTCGTTCGATGGCGTCGTCGAAGGCCGCCCAGCTCTCGCGGGAGCGGGCGGGCAGGCTCGCGGCATGCTGTGCGGCCGTGGTGACGTTCTGCTCGGGCACGGCACCCGAGCAGAACGCGGCCCACGTGCGCGGGCAGCGTTCGCGCAGCGTGTCGGCGTCGTGGGCGCGGCGGCGGATCATCGCCTCCGACAACCCGAGCCGCACCGACAGATCCAGGATCGCGGCGCGCTCGGCGACATCGCGACGTTCGGCGCGCACCTGCGCGGGGGAGCGGTCCTGCGGATCGCGCCACAGCGGATCGAGCGTGGGGTCGGGTCCGGTCCACGGATCGGGGCAGGCTGCGGCATCCCTCACGACAGTCGCGATCGCGGCGTACTGCTCGGCGACCAGCATGCGCGCCCGGATGGTGATGCCCTCGAGCGCGACGGCCGCGACCGTGTGCGCCTCGCCGCTCGACTGCAGGGCGAACAGCGCGTCATCGGGATGCGTGGGGTCGGAATCGTCCCACGGGTCGGGCTCGTACATCCAGTCCAGTGAGTGCTCGGCGCGCGCCTCGAGGTCGCCCTCGGGGTGCGTCGATTCGCTCATGACTCGACCCTACCAGAACGCGCCCGAACTTAGAAGAGAAATACGAGCCTTATCCCGCGAGAAGCCGCGAAAAATCAGCCTGACACGATGTCGGACCTACTCGCTAGACTTGCCTCCGGCATCCAATTCCGTTCCAAGATTAGAACATAAAGACGATCGATCACTCTCGCCCCGACGGCCTAGAAGAGCAGCAAGATCAGCAGCACGCTGCTCGCGACGAGGGCGAACACCGCCGGCCCCTTGGCGGTCGGTCGGCGCACCGCGATGACGGTGGCGATGACGCCGAGCACGACCGCCGAGATGCACAGCAGCCACGACAGCACGCCGCCGAGCATGATCAGCCACTGATACGACGTCAGTCCCGCCGACGCCGCGTAGAACCCGAGCACGAACCAGGCCGACCCCAGCAGCAGCTGCACCGCGATCAGGGTCAGCGAGGCGATCGCCGGCCCGTTGCGCGCCGGCCGCACGTGCTCGGTCCACTGCGCGCCGTCCCACCAACGCGTCTGCCCGGCGGGATCCCGCAGCCACCCCGCTGGTGGCAGCGACCGCGCAGGGTCCGCGTCGTCGTCCGTCGCCATCAGAACCTCCCACCGCTCTGTGAAGAGCCGAATGGATGCTGCCGCCCGACGCCTCAGCGCGGTCGCGGTGCTCGCACGAAAGAGTAGCCCCCACGGTTCCGACCCGGCATGTGACCAAGATATGCGGTCATTCGACCAAGGAATATGGTCATTTGACCTAATACGCGTCCAGGCTCGTCAGGAGCGCGCGCAGCTGGGCTGCGTGAACAGGCACCTGCCGGCGGCAGCGCCCGCGCCGGGCCCGCGCCGTCATCTGTCGTCACCAGAACCCCCACAGTCCTCGAACGGCCGAATGGATGCCGGCGGCCGCTGCCTCGGTGCGGCCCACAGCAGCGGGGTCGAGGCCGCGCATCCTCCGTTGCGCGGCGGGTGCGTTCAGCGCGGGATCAGCCGCGATCGATGCCGAAAGTGTGCTTCACCAGCGCCTGCACGTCGCGGTCGAGGTTGTCGATGCGGGTGTTCACCGCCTCGAATCGAGCATCGACCGCCTCGAAGCGGGCGCTCATCTCGCCTCGCAGGCCGTTGACTTCGCCTTGCAGCTTGTCGATCTTGCCGCCCAGGTCCCCGCGCAGGCTGTCGATCTGACCGCCCACCTCGCCACGGAGCCCGTGGATGGCCGAGGTGGTGGAGCGGTTGGTGAGGGTGACGATGATCGTGGTCCCGCCGAGCATGACGGTTGTCAGCGCGGCGATGTAGAGCCAGTTGTCGGCGTTCATCAGGTCGCTCACCCTCTCATTGTGCGGCGGATGCCCCGATCCTGCCAGTGATCTGGACGGGCGGACTCGTCACGCGTAGGACCTGTGGAAGACCTGGCAGCCCACGGGCCCTGTGGAGGAGGGATGCTGGCGGTCAATGAATGCCGTCAGTACCGGGCGCCGTACTCCCACACCGAGACCGCGAGCCAATAGCCCATCCACAGCACGCCCAGTGATGACAGCACGAGCGCGGTCACGGCCTCGGCCTTGCGGGCGCGGCGACGCACCGCGATGACCATGCCCCAGATCGCGAACCCGAGCGCGACGACCGCCACGATCCGGCTGATGACATCGAGTGCGATGAAGATGGTCGACGCACTGTCGTCGCCGTCCAGAAGGACGTAGGCCGCGACGACACCGGCGATGACGAGCCCGATCCCCACGAGTACGTTGATCCCGAACAGTACGAGGGATGCCCGCGCCGGCACG
This sequence comes from Microbacterium helvum, assembly GCF_014779795.1. Taxonomy (GTDB): domain Bacteria; phylum Actinomycetota; class Actinomycetes; order Actinomycetales; family Microbacteriaceae; genus Microbacterium; species Microbacterium helvum. The sequence continues at coordinate 275 of NZ_JACXZS010000017.1, read as the reverse complement.
TTCCGCGGGGCGACGGCGTCCGTCGTCGATCCCGCCTGCATGTCGTCGTGTGGATTCAAGGGTGTTGACGTCCGAAGGTGTGCCTGACCAGCGCTTGGACGTCGCGGTCGAGCACCGATCGGGCTCTGATACGGACGTGTGGATAAGCGGCTCTTCGGACATCCGGTGGGGTCATGGAGTGAGGCCACCGGCGGCGAGGAGCATGCGGAGTCGGTAGTTGTGCCGGTTGCGGTAGCCGCGGGCGAGGCGACGGTGGAGCTCGATGATCCCGTTGA
>NZ_JACXZS010000016.1 GCF_014779795.1 Microbacterium helvum | reverse complement strand
CTCCACGGCGAGCTCGACTACCGCCCGCCCATCGAGGTCGAGGACGCGTACTACGCTGACCTGGAATCCGCCCAGCCGGTGATCGCCGGACAGGGAACCCGATAGGAACGAAACCCAGGGCGATTCAGAGATCCTGGAGCGGCTTGCTGACACACGGGATTCGGTGACGGCCGTAGCCGTTGCAAACCACTACCACGCGAGCGACGAGCTTCTTGTTCGCCTCGCTGGCGGGGACGACGAACCTACTCTTGTCGCTCTCGCGACGAGGCGGCACTATGGGTACGGACGTGATGACACCCGAGAAGTCGTCGCGCAGGCGTTGCTCCGGAACCCGAAGACGCCTGAGTCCGTCGTCGCCCAACTTGCCGCCGGTGTACTCGACGATGCGAAGCTTGAACTGATCGCGCGGCATCCGAGCCTCCCAGAGGCAACACTCGTGAGCCACGCAATGGGTACGGATCACCGTTGGATCAGATTGGCCGCGATGAGCGGCAACAGCCGCGCCGTCGCTGCCGTTGCTTCAAACAACCACGCTCCGGTCGAAATCCTAGAGTTCATCGCGTCCAGGGGTGATGCAGCGGCACGACAGGCGCTGATCCTGAACGAGAATACGCCGCCGGAGCTACTCGTCACCTTGATCGAGCGCAGTACAGATAGCGAGTGAAGTAGGTCCCACGGCGGTGGCCCTGGCAACGTGGACATTTCGGTGCACCGACAGGTCAGCTTCTCGTGGACATCTCGTCGTCATGAACTCCGCGTTGGCGGGACATCTGTGGACAACTCTGAGCGGTTCCTACAGGTAGCAAGCTCACCCCGAGCCTGCTACCGCACCATCACCTCGACGCTCGCTGGCCCCGCCGGCAGCACCCAGGCCCCATCGCTGTCGACCACCTGCATCCCGAGCCGGTACACCCCCACCGGCAGCTCACGCGGTACCCGCAGCAGGCACTGCCAGCGTTCGCCGACGCTCGCCCGGCACTCTGCCCCGATCAGCGGCTCGCCCGAGACGGCGGCACCGGCATCCATCCACAATCCGACGCGAGCCGCCGCGACAGACGCGTTCAGCGTGAACTTCACGGGCAGTGTCTGGCCCGCGCGCGCACTCGTGACCGGCAGCGGTTCGGTGAATCCTGCGGTGCGGATGGCCGTGCGGAACGTCGCGGTGACCTCGTACTGGCCGAGGGATGCGTATACCGGGTAGTTCAGCGGGTCGAAGCTCGGCCTGATCCGCAGGTAGTGCTGCCCGTCGGGCAGGTCGACGTCGAGCTGAGCCAGCGTCTGACTCGTGTCGTCGGCCGTTGCGACCACCGCGCCGCCGGCGTCGATCACGTCGATCGCGACATCGAGGTCGCCTCCGTCGGTGTGCTCGCCGGCGCGGAACGGCGTCACCTGGATGCTTGCGCCGGATACGCGCGGCAGCGCGAACACGTCGACGTCGTCCACGCTCGTGATGAGCCCTTTCTGCGGCAGGGCGAGGGCTGGAGCGTGCAGCGGATCCGCGCCGAAGTCGTCTGCCCGGAACCCTCCGAGCGGGTGCGCGGCGATGATCGCGATGTCATCCTGCTGCTGCGTGGTCAGCCCCGGGGGCGTGTTGATCGCGTTCGGGTAGTCTCCCTTGCTCCACTGCCCCACGTTCCGATCGTTGGCCGACCCCATGATCGGCCCCCAGCTCGTCGGTCCGTCGCCGTGCCCCGCGTAGTACTCGGCCCAGGGTGAGCTCGTCCCGTCGTGCAGCAGACCGAACATGTGGCCCGCCTCGTGGCTCGCGGTGTCGCCCAGATGATCGTCGCGATCGCTGCCCGTGTGATCCCACAGGACCAGCGCAGGCGTGGAGGAACCGAACGGCACATAGCCGCCGACATACACCGCGGTGCCCCAGATGCCGGGCCCGAAGCCGACGTCGGATCCCTTCCCGAACAGCAGCCACAGGACGCTCCCGTCGATCGCCGCCGGCCGCTCGGTCGTGACATCGATGTCGAACGGCGCGAAGTCTTCGGCCACGCGTCCCCAGGTCCGTGAGATGACGGACTGCTCGGCGGCATCGAACGTCGACGGATCGGCGTCGATGGTGAGCGGACTGTACGCGTTGGTGCCCCACGCCGTTGCGGTCGTCGGCTCGCCATCGAAATCGAGGTAGATCGTGATCCCGGCGCCGGGATTCGAATGATGAAGAGGGATGCCGGCGCCGCTGTATCCGGACGGCACCGGCGCGGGACCGAGCTCGAGCTCGACGGCAGACGCGTCTGAGTAGGCGGGCTCTGAGCCGAACGCGTCGACGTAGAGCACCGCGCCATCGTCAGTGAGCCAGGTCGACGGATCGGATTCGAGCAGCCTCGCGGATTTCTCGGGGTCAGTGCCCTTCGCGACGAGCTGCGCCCGCTGCGAGCCGCGTGCGGCCTCGGCGGCCGCCGCGCCGTTCTTCGCCCCCTCGAGCGCGCGCGAGTTCTGATCCTCTGGCGATTCCGATCCCGTAGCGGGAGACCCCACCGCCAGCACCAGCACGCCGATGACTGCTGCTGCCGCACCCCACACTGTCCGCATCACGGCGCCGAAGCTACGCGCTCCGCCCGCCGCCCGGCATCGGGCATTTGCCCTATCCCGAGACCATGATCGCCGCCGCGGCCAGCATCGCGATCGCTCCGACGAGCGTGATCGCGGTCACCACGAGCGCGTAGACGAACAGCCCGGTGCTGCGCGCCGTCCGCGCGAGGAAGGCGCTCGCCGCCGCGCCTGCGGCGAAGAACAGCAGGGCGAAGCCGAAGATCCACGTGAAGACGACGTTGATCATGTTCGACCCCGTCGACCACTCCGAACCCAGCGGTTCGGCGGCGACCAGGCCGGTGATCGCGATCGGGGTGAACACGAGCCCGAACAGCAGCATCACCGACGAGAGCACGGCGGACGCCACCTTCTTCCCCGCGTGGGGCGACCGCGCTGGGCGGGCAGGCCCCGGTGGCGGCGGGGCGTTCGTGGTCACCCGCCCACCGTAGCGGAGCCCGTAGCGGAGCCGTCTTCCCGAGAGCGCGACCGCCGGCATCCCTTCGCCATCGTCCGTCGTACCCTGGTCGGATGCGCGAGTTGCTGCGAGGAGCGGGGATGCTCGTCCGCGGCTTCGCGTACTGGGGGCGTCGCCCGGGACTCATGCTGCTCGGGCTGGTCCCCGCGGTCATCGCCGCGCTGGTGCTGCTCGGCGGGCTGGTCGCGCTCGCGGCCTTTCTGCCGGGTCTGACCGAGGCGCTCACGCCCTTCGCGGATGGGTGGCCTTCGCTGTGGGCGACGGTCATCCGCATCACGGTGGGCACGGCCGTGGTCGGCGCGGCGCTCGTCCTGGTCGCGATCTCGTTCACCGCGCTGACCCTGCTGATCGGCGATCCGTTCTACGAGCGGATCTGGAGGGCGGTCGAAGCGGATCGCGGCGACGCGAGCTTCGACATGCCGTACGGCTTCTGGCGCTCGGTCGGCGATGCGCTCTCGCTGTTCGGCCGCGGTGTGCTGATCGCCGTGCTGGCGCTGATCCTCGGCTTCATCCCGGTCGTCGGGGGCGTGCTGAGCGCGATCGTCGGCGTGACATTGACGGGCTGGATCGTCGCGGACGAACTGACCTCGCGCGCGCTCAGCGCGCGCGGACTGGGCCCCGCCGAGCGCAAGGCGCTCCGCCGCGGCAATGCGGCGCGGGTGCTCGGCTTCGGAGTGGCGACGCAGCTGTGCTTTCTGATCCCCTTGGGCGCGGTCGTCACGATGCCGTCGTCCGTCGCCGGCTCGACCCTGCTGGCGCGCTCGCTGCTCGGGCGGCCGGGCGAGGGAGCGGCTCCGTGAGGGATCGGCGCTTCACCGGCTCGCTCGAGGGATCACCGGGAACCCGCGCGTGCCCGGGCGTCCGTCGCGACTGATCCACGCGGGTGGAGCGTCGCACCGCCGCTGTCAGCCGTAGACGAGGTACGTACCGGCCTTGTCGGGCTCGCGCAGCTCGAAGCGCACTGTCAGGTCGGTGCCCTCGAGCAGGGCGACCTGCTGGGCGAATCGCTCGCTGGTGACGAACACCGTGCGCGCGAAGCCCCACTCGCCGGCGAACCAGGAGCGCAGCGCGGTCAGCAGGCGCTCATCGAGTCGGTCGGCGATCCGCGATCGACGCACCCAGAAGTACACGTCGGCGTCCACATCGTTCCAGGCGTCGCCCGCGAGAGGTGTCACGGTGGACCTTGCCAGGAACGTCGCCGTCGTCGGAAAGATGTAGACGCATCCCAGGGTCCCGGTCCCGGCGGGATCGACCACGGTGTACGTGAACGCGCGGTGCGCGTCATGACGCGACTGCAGGTCGACGAGGTCGGTGCGGTTGTCGTCGACCGTGAAGTCGTCGGCCGGCCAGTCGGACTGCTCCCACAGCCGCAGCTCGGCCCGCGTCTCCATCACCGCGTCGTAGTCGCGGGCCGCGTCGTCCGGCGTGATCGGCCGCAGCGTGAACTCATCGGTGCGCAGCTCGGCGGGCACCGGTTCGGTCGGGTCGGTGAATGACATGTGGATGCCTCCCCCTCAGGATCCTCCTTTCAGGACCGTTCGGCGACAGAGGGCGTCGAACGCCGAAACTCCACCGGCCGGCGGCATCCGCTCGTAGTCTGTGCACATGGCTCTCGCGCACTCGCCGATCCTGACCGTCACGCCCAATCCCGCGCTGGATGTGTCGACCTCGACACCGCGTGTGATGCCCGAGAGCAAGATGCGCTGCGGGCCGACACGGCTCGATCCGGGCGGCGGCGGAGTCAACGTGTCGCGGGTCGTGCGCAACCTCGGCGGGCGTTCGCTGGCCGTGTACACGGCGGGCGGCCCGACCGGGCAGGCGTATCGTCAGCTGCTCGACCGTGAGGGCATCGCCAGTCGCATGGTGGGGATCTCGGATGCCACGCGCGAGGGCTTCACCGTCGACGAGACGCTGACGGGCGAGCAGTTCCGATTCGTGCTGCAGGGGCCTGAGCTGTCGGAGCCGGAGTGGCGGGCGCTCATCTCTGCGGTCGCGGACGACTTTCCGGTCGGCGGGTACGTGGTGACCAGCGGGAGCCTGCCGCAGGGTGTGCCCGCGGACCTCTACGCCCAGATCGCCCGTATCGCCCGCGACCACGACACGCGCTGCGTCGTCGATACGTCGGGCGAGGCGCTGCAGGCCGCGCTCGACGAAGGCGTCTACCTCATCAAACCCAGCAAGCGCGAGCTGCGCGAGCTGGTCGGCGCCCCTGAGTCCGACGAGATCGGGCTCATCGAGGCCGCGCGAGAGCTCGTCGCACGAGGCTCGTGCGAGGTCGTCGCGCTCACGCTCGGCGGCGCGGGCGCCGTGCTCGTCACTGCCGAGCAGACACTGCGTCTGGCCACCCCGCAGATCGAGGTGCAGAGCACGGTCGGCGCCGGCGACAGCTTTCTCGGCGCCCTCGTGCTGCGGCTCGCGCAGGGGCGGTCGCTGGTGGACGCCTTCCGCTCCGGTGTCGCCGCAGGGTCGGCGACGTCGTCGCTCCCCGCGACGGACCTCTGCCGCGCCGAGGACGTCGAGCGGCTGGAGCAGGGGCTGCAGCCCACGCCGGTGTGACGCGTCGGGTCACGCCGTCTCGCGGGCCATCCACACGTCGAGGGCGCCGAGCCGGGCATCCGCTGCGGCCGCTGACACCGCGCCGGTGACGACCACATCGGCGCCGAGCTGCGACACGACGAGCTCGGGCGCCGGCAGATCGAGGTCGGTCGGCAGTGAGCGGCGCGCGGCGGCGACGACATCGTCGAGGCCCGCCGCGATGGCGCCCGACACGATGACCCGCTGCGGATCGAACATGCTGCCCAGCACGCTGACGATGCGCGCGAGCACGGCGCCGAGGCGATCGACGATGACCATCGCGCCGGGGTCGCCGCCGGCCGCGAGCTCGAGCACGGCACGCGGATCGGGTTCGCCGGCGGCGACGGCGGCCAGCGCGCTGCCCGGCTCGACCTCGCCGGCGGCGACGGCCTCTGCCGTCCAGGCGGCCACGCGGGCGCCGAGCCCGTCGGCCGTGCCGACGCCGGCGACGTGCTCGAACGCCACCATCTCGCCGACGCCGCCGTGGGTGCCGCGCAGCACGTTGCCGTCGACGACGACTCCGGCGCCGAGCCGCACGCCTGCCAGGAGGGCGATGTAGTCGCGGCATCCGATCGCCGAGCCCACCGCGCCCTCGGCGACGGCCGCGAGCGACGCGTCGTTGTCGATGCGCACGATCGGCGCCCACGCGAACGCGTCGGCGAGTCCCGGGTTCATGCGCTCCCAGAAGCCGCGCGGGTGCCGCGGCGACCTGCCCGATGCGTCGACCGGCGCCGGCACGCCGACGCACACCGCGAGCACGTCGTCGCGGGTGCGCCCGGCCTCGGCCAGGGCGTCGTCGACGGCGGCCGCGATGATCGCGGCGCGCGACGCGGGGTCGTCGCGGTCCATGACGAGCGTCGTGCGCCGGGTCGCGAGCGGACGGGACCGCAGGTCGGCGACGGTCGCCGTGATGTGCACGTTGCCCGCGTCGACGCCCACGAGCACGCCCGCCTCGGCGCGCAGCGAGAAGCGGCGCGCCGGTCGGCCCTTGCGATACTCGCCCGCCTGCCGCGCGTTCGGCAGCTCTTCGAGCAGGCCGAGCCGGGCGAGCGTGTCCATCGCGTCGATGGTCGTCGACCGGGTCAGACCGGTGGCCTCGAGGGCGTCGGTGGCCGTGAACTCGGCGGTCCGCCACGCGTGCGCCAGCACGGCGTCGAGGCTCGCAGGCCGAGGCACCGCCGCCGGTGGGGATGTCGACACGGGGTATTGACCTCTCTGGGATCGTCCTGCAATACTGCCCTGCAGATATTGATTTGGCGAGTAAATCTAATCATTGACGATTTCGGCATCGCAGGGCGGCGAACGGAGGACAAGGGTGTCAGGACCACGGAAAGGCGCGCGGCGAACAGTCGCAGCCGCGGCGGTGATCGCCCTCGGGGGCGCGCTGCTGGCCGGCTGCTCCGGCGACGGACGCGAGACGATCCGCTTCACCTTCAGCAAGCGGGAGGCGATCGAGTTCATGACGGGCGTCGTCGACGAGTACAACGCCTCACAGGACGAGGTGGAGGTCGTGATCGACACGTCGGGCGTCGATGTGGTGTCGGCGAGCTTCGTGCGCGGCAATCCGCCGGACCTCATGCTCGCCAACTACAACATGGAGGTCTCGCGCTTCGTCGAGCGCTGCGCCCTGAGCGATCTGTCCGACACCGACGCCGCGGCCGAGATCAAGGACGACTATCAGCCGCTGCTCGATCAGTACGGCACCTGCGAGGGCCGAACCAGCGCCCTGCCGTACTCAGTCATGGCGGCCTCGGTGATCTACAACAAAGAGATCTTCGACGCGAACGGCCTCGAAGTGCCCACCACCTGGACCGAGCTGCTGGACGTGTGCGAGCGTCTCGCGGCCGCCGGAGTCACCCCGTTCTACGCCACGCTCAAGGACGACTGGACCGTGGGTCAGGGCTGGTACGACTACTCGGTCGGCGGCTCGCTCGACGTGATCGAGTTCTTCGACGCACTGAAGTCCGAGGGCACCGATGTCGGGCCGGACTCCGAGACGTCGTTCTCGAAGGACTTCGCCGAGCCGATGAGCAGGATGCAGCAGCTGCTGGATTCTTATGTGAACGCGGATGCCGCAAGCCGTGGCTACGGCGACGGCAACCTCGCCTTCGCCAAGGGCGGGGCCGCGATGTACCTGCAGGGGCCGTGGGCGTTCAGCGAGATCGCGAAGACGGCGCCGGACCTCGAGCTCGGCACGTTCCCGCTGCCGATGACCGACGACTCCGACGACCTCGCGGTGCGCGTCAACCTGGACCTCGCCGCGATGATCCCCGAGGGCTCGCATCATAAGGAGGCCGCCCGCGACTTCCTCGAGTACCTCTACCAGCCCGAGAACATCGAGGCATACAACGCCTCGCAACTGGGCTTCACCCCGACGACCTCGGCGCCCGCGCCGGACGACCCTCGCATCGAGGGGATGATCGGCTACGTCGACGACGGACGCATCTACCAGGGCCCCTCGGTCCTGGTTCCGAAGACCATCCCGGTCTTCAACTACGCGCAGGCCATGGCGCTCGGGGCGGACCCCGCGCAGGTGCTGGCGACCATGGATGCCGACTGGGCGCGCGTGGCCTTCCGCGCCCCGGTGGCGCAGAGCCAGACGAAGGAGTCCGGACGATGACCACGACCACCACGATCGTCACCGGAGGCGACCGGCGCGCCCGGCGCAGCGCGCGCCGGGTCGAGCCGATCTACTACCTGTTCCTGCTGCCCAGCCTGGTGCTGTTCACACTCGCGATCACCGTGCCCGGCGTCGTCGGCATCTTCTTCAGCTTCACCGACTCCATCGGGATCGGCGAGTGGAGCTTCAACGGCCTCACCAACTACATCGCGCTCTTCAGCGACCCGGCGATCCTGCAGAGCTACCTGTTCACCTTCGGCTTCTCGCTCGTCACCGTCATCGTCGTGAACGTCATCGCCTTCCTGCTGGCGGTCGGGCTGACCGCGCGCATCCGGATGAAGACGGGACTGCGCGCGATCTTCGTGATCCCGATGGTGGTCTCGGGCATCATCATCGCCTACGTCTTCAACTTCCTGTTCTCGAACTCGGTGCCGGCCGCGGGCACGGCCCTCGGCATCCCCTGGCTGCAGACGAGCCTCCTCGCCAACCCCGACTTCGCGTGGGTGGCGATCGTGATCGTCACCGCATGGCAGGCCGTGCCCGGCGCGCTGCTGATCTACATCGCAGGGCTGCTCGCCGTGCCCGGCGACATCTACGAGGCCGCGGACCTCGACGGCGCCGGCAAGGTCCAGCAGCTGTTCCGGATCACCGTCCCGCTGGTCGCCGGGTACGTCGTGATCAACGTCATCCTCGGGTTCAAGGGCTTCCTCAACGCCTACGACATCATCGTCGGCCTCACGAACGGCGGGCCGGGCACCGCGACCCGCAGCATCGCGATGACGATCATCGCCGGGTTCAACGGCGGCGACTACGCCTACCAGATGGCCAACGCGACGATCTTCTTCGTCGTCACCATCCTCGTCTCGCTGCTGCAGCTCTCGATCACGCGCGGAAGGAACGCCCTCTGATGTCCACTCCGATCTCGACCCAGGCGGCGCTCGCCGCCGAAGACCTGTCGACCACGGGCATCGTGACCGGCGGCGCCCCGCGCCGGAGGCTGCGGATGGAGAAGGTGAACTGGTCGGCGACGATCATCCTCCTGCTCCTGTCGGTCACGGTGCTGCTGCCGCTGTACGTCACGATCTCGATGGCGTTCAAGACCACCGGGCAGGCGGTCGACGGCAACGCATTCTCGCTGCCGGCGCCGTTCAGCGTCGACGGCTTCGTCCAGGCGTGGAACCTGACGAAGTTCCCCGTAGGGGCGGGGATCTCGCTGTTCGTGACGGCGGGGACCGTCGTCTGCACGATCGTGCTCGCCGCCTTCGCGTCTTACGCGATCGTGCGCAACTGGGACCGCCGCCTCTTCCGGTACTCGTTCTTCTACCTGCTGGCCGCCATGTTCATCCCGTTCCCGGTGGTCGCCCTTCCGCAGATCCAGCTGACCGGCCGGGTGGGGCTCGACAACCCCGTCGGCGTGGTGATCCTGGCGACGATGTTCCAGCTCAGCTTCAGCGTGCTGCTGTTCACCGCGTTCCTGCGTTCGATCCCCCTCGAGCTCGAAGAGAGCGCGCGCATCGACGGCGCGACCACGTGGCAGACCTTCTGGAAGCTGATCTTCCCGCTGCTGGCTCCGATGAGCGCGACGGTCGGCATCTTCGCCTTCCTGTACGCGTGGAACGACTTCATGATGCCGTCGCTCATCATCTCGGACCCGGCCTTGCAAACGCTCCCGGTGAGGCAGAACCTGTTCCAGACCCAGTTCAGCAACAACTACAACGTGTCGTTCGCGTCGTACCTGATGGCCATGGCGCCCGCGATCGTCGCCTACCTGTTCACCCAGCGCTGGGTGATGGAAGGCGTCACCCAGGGCGCTGTCAAAGGCTGAGCCGCGGCATCCGATCATCCCCGTCCGTCACGCACTCGAAAGGACAATTCGTGACACTCTCCCCCGACCTCGTCGCCGACCCGCGCCGCATCGGCGAGGACGCACCGTGGTGGCGCCAGGCCGTCGTGTACCAGATCTACCCGCGCAGCTTCGCCGACGCGAACGGCGACGGCCTGGGCGACCTGCCCGGCATCACGTCGCGCATCGAGTACCTGAGCGAGCTCGGCGTCGACGCGGTGTGGCTGAGCCCGTTCTACCCGTCCGAGCTCGCCGACGGCGGGTACGACGTCGCCGACTACCGGGACGTCGACCCGCGGCTGGGCACCCTCGAGGACTTCGACCGGATGCTGGCGGCCCTGCATGAGCGCGGCATCAAGGTCGTCGTCGACATCGTGCCGAACCACACGTCGGACCGGCATGTCTGGTTCCAGGAGGCGCTGGCCGCCGGGCGCGGATCCGCCGCCCGCGAGCGGTACATCTTCCGCGAGGGCAGTGGGCCCGACGGCTCTGAGCCGCCCACGGACTGGGTCTCGGTGTTCGGCGGATCGGCGTGGGAGCGCGTCACTGAGCCGGATGGCACTCCCGGGCAGTGGTACCTGCACAACTTCGCGAAGGAGCAGCCCGACCTCAACTGGGACAACCCCGAGGTGCACGAGGACTTCCTCACCACGCTGCGGTTCTGGTCGGACCGGGGGGTCGACGGCTTCCGCATCGATGTCGCGCACATGCTCACGAAGGACCTCACCGAGCCGCTGCCCTCGAAGGACGAGCTCGCCCTCATCCCGCAGGACGGCAACCACCCGCTCATCGACCGCGACGACGTGCACGAGATCTACGCCGAGTGGCGGGCGGTGTTCGACGCGTACGACCCGCCGCGCACCGCTGTGGCCGAGGCGTGGGTCCACCCGACGCGCATCCACCTGTACGCGCGACCCGAGAGCCTCGGGCAGGCGTTCAACTTCGACCTTCTCGTCGCCGACTTCGACGCCGGGCAGTTCCGCCGCATCATCTCCGACAACCTCGCGCTCGCCGCGCAGTCGGGCTCGTCCAGCACGTGGGTGCTGTCCAACCACGACGTCGTCCGTCACGCGACGCGGTACGGCCTGCCGAACACCGCGGGCCCCGACGGCCGGCGTCACGACGACGAGCGTCCGGGCGGCGCCTGGCTGCTCTCGGGAGGCACCGAGCCGGTGCTCGACCGTGAGAAGGGCCGGCGCCGCGCCGCAGCGGCGACGCTGTTCATCCTGGGGCTGCCGGGCTCGACCTACCTGTACCAGGGCGAGGAGCTCGGACTGCACGAGGTGGTCGAGATCGAGGCATGCGCTCGCCAGGACCCGACGTTCTTCCGCACCTCGGGGGCCGAGATCGGACGGGATGGATGCCGCGTCCCCCTGCCGTGGAGCGCCGGCGGGGCTGCCTTCGGGTTCGGCGCCGACGGGGCGCACCTGCCGCAGCCGGAGTGGTTCGCCCGGTACGCCGTCGACGTCGAAGAGGCCGACCCGGGATCGACCCTCGCGCTGTACCGCAGGGCGCTGCAGCTGCGGCACGAGCTGCAGACGGGGGAGCGGCTGGAATGGCTCGAGACCGGCCGCGACGACGTGCTCGCCTTCGCCCGCCCCAACGGCTGGCGGGTGGTGACGAACTTCGGGGTCGCGCCGTACACACTCGGTGACGGCGAGGTCGTGCTGGCCAGCGGTGAGACACCGGCCGGGATCGTCGCAGGCGAGACGACGGTGTGGCTGGCGCCTGCGGGCGCGACCGCCTGACGGCAGTGTGGTTCGCGGCGGACGGCGTGTCGATGATGAGCCGCCCGCGCGAGCCCAGCCGCGCGGCCGCAAGGGACCGCGGCCGGGCGCCGCGACGCGAAGTCGACGGCATCCTTCCTGGTCGCCGGCCTCGCCCCGACCCGCCAGACTGGGCGCATGGCTGCCCCCGTGCGATTCCTCGCCCTCGTGTTCCCGAACGTGACCCAGCTCGACCTCACCGGACCCGCGCAGTTCTTCTCTGCACCCGCGGACGCGACAGTGGATCTGGCGTGGAAGACGCGCGATCCCGTCGTCACCGACGCCGGATTCGCGATCGTGCCCACCACGGATCTCGCGGACGCGCCGCAGGCGGACGTGCTGATGATCCCCGGCGGGCAGGGCGTGTTCGATCTGCTGGACGACCCCGAGACGCTCGACTTCGTGCGACGGCAGGCTGCCGGGGCCCGGTTCGTCACCAGTGTCTGCACCGGCGCGTTCCTGCTCGGCGCCGCGGGACTGCTCGTCGGCAAGCGAGCGACCACGCACTGGAACTCGCACGCGCTGCTCGGCCTGCTCGGCGCGATCCCCGAGCAGGCGCGCGTCGTGCGCGACGGCAACATCATCACCGGCGGTGGGGTGACCGCGGGCCTCGACTTCGCGCTCACCGTGCTCGCCGAGGTCTTCGACGAGCAGACGGCGCGCGCCGTGCAGCTCGGCTACGAGTACGACCCGGCGCCGCCGTTCGACGCGGGAACCCCGTCGCGTCCCGAAGCCGACCAGGCGCAGGTGCAGCACACGATCGCCACCCGCGCCGCGCTGCGCGAACCGGTCGTGCGCCGCGCGGCGGCGGCGCTCGCCGAAGTCAGCGCGTGACCGGTTCCCGCATCGACGCGACCCGACACTGACGCACGCCGGGGTTCCGCGCGGCCGCGAGCCCGCCTAGGCTCGGGCGCGAAGCATCCGCTCGACCAGTGTTCCTGCGCGAGACGCGGGGAACCGCACGCGAAGGAGGCTCGGGATGCAGAGACTGACGATCGACTTCATCATGTCGCTCGACGGCTACGGCGCCGCGGAGGGATGGCCCGGGTGGTGGGGGCTGGAGGGCCCCGAGTACCTGAAATGGCTGGAGGACCTGCCCGAGCAGGACCACCCGATCCTGATGGGCGCGACCACCTACCGCGTCATGTCCCAGCTCACGGCGGGCGGCGAAGAGGGCACCGACATGCTGAACGGCGTGCAGAAGTACGTGTTCTCGTCCACGCTCGACGAGCCGCTCACGTGGCAGAACTCGACCCTCGTGCGCGAGGATGCGATCGCCTTCGTGCGGCGTCTCAAAGAGGAGTCCGACCTGCCGCTGCGCACGTTGGGCAGCGTGTCGCTGTGCCGTTCGCTGCTGCGTGCGGGACTCGTCGACCGCTACCGGGTCGTGGTGTTCCCGGTCATCACGGGAGCGACGGGTCAGGAGCGCATCTTCGACGGCTACCCCGACGTGCGGCTCGATCTCGTCGAGGCGCGGACGTTCGACCGCCGCAGCCAGCTGCTCGAGTACGTGCCGACGGTGCTCGAGGGGCCGCCCCTGGGCTGACGCGCAGGACGGGCGAGCGTAGGCTCGCCCCGTGCGCGCGATCGTTCATCACGAGTTCGGCGACCCGGCCCAGGTGCTCGGCGTCGAAGACCTGCCCCTTCCCGAGCCCGGCCCGCGCGAGGTGCGCCTGCGCATCCTGCTCGCGCCGATCCACAACCACGACCTGTGGACCGTCCGCGGCACCTACGGCTACAAACCGGACCTGCCTGCGCGCGCCGGCACCGAGGCGGTGGGCATCGTCGACGCCGTCGGCGACGAGGTGGAGGGCATCGCGGTCGGCCGGCGGGTCGCATCCGGCGGCACGTTCGGGGTGTGGTCGGAGTTCGCGATCGCCAAGGCCGGAGCGGTCGTGCCCGTGCCCGACGGCATCCCCGACGAGGTCGCCGCACAGCTCATCGCCATGCCGTTCAGCGCGATCTCGCTCGTCGACTTCCTCGAGGTGGGCGCGGGCGACGTGATCGTGCAGAACACCGCCAACGGCACGGTCGGGCGCCTGGTGGCGCAGATCGGCGCGAGTCGCGGCATCCACGTCCTCGGCATCGTGCGCAGGGAAGCGGATGCCGCAGAGCTGGCGTCCGCAGGGATCCCCGATGTCGTCGCCACCGACGACCCCGCGTGGCGGGATCGCGTGCGCGAGCTCGCGGGCGAGCGTCCCATCCGGGCGGCGGTGGACTCGGTCGGCGGATCGGCCTCGGGCGACCTGCTGCGTCTGCTCGGCGACGGTGGGACGCTCGTGTCGTTCGGTGCGATGGCATCGGACCGCATGGAGCTGTCGTCGGGCGACCTCATCTTCAAGCAGGCGGTCGTCAAGGGATTCTGGGGCAGCAAGGTGTCGGCGGCGATGTCGTCCGAGACGCGCCGGGCGCTGTTCGGCGAGCTGTTCGAGCTGGTCGGCAGTGGCGGACTGACTCTCCCGGTCGACAGCATCCATTCGTTCGACGACGTGCGCGCGGCCGTCGAGGCGAACTCGCGCCACGGTCGCGTGGGCAAGGTGCTGCTGCGCCCCTGACCGGGACCTCTCCGGTGGCTCGGCGCCGAAACCGGGGATCTGCTCGTCGAAACAGGGGATCCGCCGCGAGGCAGAGGACGTCGTCCTCGGTCTCGACGCACATCCCCTGCCTCGGCGAGACAGGGGATTCGCCTTGCCTCGACAGCGTGCCGGTAGGGTCGTTGACGCATGAGTGACGACGACGAGCGCACCCGGGTGATCGCCTGGGCGGCGGAGCTGAGGCGCGCCCACTCTCGGCTGCGCGACGCACTGCAGGCCGTGCGCGACGCACTGCAGGATGGCGCGGACGTGCCGACGGCGAGCCGCGAGCTGGTGCTGTACTGCCGTGGATTCTGCACGGCGCTCGACCAGCACCACCGTGGCGAGGACCGTGCGCTGTTCCCCGCCATCGAGGCGGAGCACCCGGAACTGGCGCCGGTGCTGCGCAGGCTCGAGCAGGACCACTCCATGATCGACGTCCTGCTGACCGCGCTGAGCTCGGCCGCCGACGACGGCGCCGCGGCCGACGAGATCGGACGACACCTCGACGGCGTGGGCGCGATCATGGCGAGCCACTTCGCCTACGAGGAGCGGCAGCTGCTGCAGGTGCTCGAGACGCTCGGGCTGCAGGCGGATCCGGACGAGGTGCTCGGCCGCCTCTGACGCGGATCAGCCGGGTTGCACGCCGCTGACCGCTGCCGCATCGGCGACGAGGTACGTGCCGGCGCCGCTCACCACGAGACCGTCGGCCCCCAGGTGCAGCACCTCGTTGACGAGGCCCCCGGTGTGGTTGCGGTAATTGATGACGATGAGATCGACGCCGGTGTAGACGTCGACCACCTCGAACCTCAGATCGGGGATGCGCTCGATGCCGACCGCCCAGTACGCGCGGATCGCCGCCTTGCCGCGCAGCACGCCGGCCGTCTCAGGAAGAAGCTGAGCAGCCACGGGCGACGAGAAGTCTGCGTCGTCGGCGAAGTGCGCGAGCACCCCGTCGATGTCGTGCGCGTTCCATGCGTCGACCCACCCCTGTGCGAACCGGCGGGCCTCGGCGATCTCCATGCGGCCACGCTACGCCGCGGTGTGGGGGGCGACGCGCGTGTTACGGCTCAGCCGTTGCCCCGGCCGCCGCCGCCGCCGCCACGTCCGTCTCCGCCGCCGCCGCGGCCGCCGCCGTCATCGTCGTCGGCCGGATCCGGTCCGGGTGCGGTGGGCGGCGGTGCCGGGGTGCTGGGCGGCGGTGTGGCGCGAGGCCGCCCCACCAGTTCCGCGGGAGGAGCGGGGAACGCGCCGCCGGGGTAGAGCTGGTCGGCGACGACCTGGATGTCGCGCACGAGCGGCAGCCGGATCGCCGAGAGCAGACGACCGTTGTACGAGGTGTGGAAGAGGTCGCCGTACCCGTAGGTGTTGCCCACCCACGCCGTCGTGGTCACCCGGGTGCTCGACTGGACGAACCAGGTCTGGTACTGCTCGTGCGTGCCGGTCTTTCCGATCGTCGGCGTGCCGTCGTTCGGGTTGCCCGCCGATCCGGTGCCGCCGGCGCGCGTGACACCCTGCAGGGCGAACGCCGCGGCGGCCGCCACCCCGGGATCGACGACCTGGCTGCACCGGTCCCCGGGCACCGAGAGCTCGGTGCCCTCTGCATCCACCACCCGATCGATCACGCGAGGGACGCAGTACACGCCGTTGTTCGCGATGGCCGCGTACGCGGCGGCCAGCGCGACGGGCGCGATGTTGTTCGTACCGATGATGGCTGCCGCGCCGTCGATGTCGACCGGCGTGCCGTCGCCGCGCGTCACCCCCAGGCGAGCCGTGACCTCTTCGATGTCGCAGAGGTCCAGCTGCTCGGCCATGCCGAGGTAGCCGCTGTTCAACGACTGCGCGGTGAACTGCATCGGCGTGCCCGTGTAGCCGCGCACGCCGCCGAAGTTGCGGACGACGTGCTTCTCTTCGTTGATCCACGGGCCCTCGCACCGGTCGGCCAGCCGCGGAATGAGCCTCAGGTTGCCGTTGACGCTCTGGTTCAGCGAATGGCCCTTCTCGAGCCAGTCCACCAGCGTGAACAGCTTGAAGGTGGATCCGGTCGGAAAGCCCGTCGAGACGCCGTGGACCATGTCGCCCGCGTAGATGAGCGACGTGTAGGCCGCGTTCGAGGCGGCCAGGTCGCGGTCCTCGGTGAAGAGGTTGTTCTGGCTGATCGCGAGGATGCGCCCCGTCGTGGTCTCGATGCTGACCGTCGCGGCGCCGAAGTCCATGCCCGCGACCGTCTGCGGGGCGTACTGCTGCATCGCGCCCTGCGAGGTGTTCTGCAGTCCCCAGTCCAGCGTGGTGTAGATGTTCAGGCCGTCGCGGGTGAGTGAGCGCTGGCGATCCTGCGGGGTCTCGCCGAACGCGCTCGCATAGTCGGGGTCGTTGCGCACCGTGTACGCCACGTACTGGCAGAAGAACGGGGCCGCCGATGCCGCGCAGCCGGTCAGCGCGGGCCGGAGGGCCGGCGCGATGGGCTCGATCGCGGCCGCGACGAACTGAGCCTTCGTGATGCGGCCGTCTTCGCGCATCCGATCGAGCACGTAGAGCTGTCGTCCCTTGGTGGCGCTGTAGGCGTCGCCGGCGGCGAGATACTGCTCCTTCGTGATCGTGCCGTCGGCGAGGAGCGTGTCGAGCGCGGCCAGCGTGCCGGGGGTGACGTCGTCGACCGAGCCGTCGGCGGCCTTGTTGAAGAGCGCCCCGTCGTCACCCGTGATCGAGCCGGCGATCCTGTCGATGCGGAAGGTGTTGGGATTCTGCACGATGCCCGCCAGCGTCGCAGCCTGCCCGAGGGTGAGGTTCGCCGCCGTCGTGCTGAAGTAGTAGCGCGCCGCCGCCTCGATTCCGTAGGTCGTGCCGCCGAAGTTCGCGATGTTCAGGTAGCCGAGCAGGATGTCGTTCTTCGAGTACTCCTGCTCGAGGGCGACGGCGTAGCGGATCTCCTGCAGCTTGCGCTCGTACCCGTCAGGGCCGCTCGCATCGGTCGCGTCGAGCCAGCAGTCCAGGAGCGCCTTCTCGCGGCTGACCTTGACGACCGGGTTCTTGTTCTCGTCGAGGATCGTGTTGCCGTCCTTGTCGACCTCGTATTCGGTCTTCGCGTTCTGCTCGCACTTCTGCACCAGCACGTTCTTGACGTACTGCTGGCTGATGGACGAACCGCCCTGTGTGACACCGCCCTGGACATTGCTGAGAAGGGCACGCGTCGTTCCGAGCAGGTCGACGCCGCCGTGTTCGTAGAAGCGCGGGTCCTCGGACGCCAGGATCGCGTCGTACATCACGAGCGACACCTCGTCGAACGAGACCGGCACCCGGTTCTGGTCGTAGAACGAGGTGAGCTCGACGTCCTGGCCGCTCGCGGGATCGCGCGCATAGATCGTGGTGGGAAGCATGAGCCGGTCGATCTCGAGGTAGCTCGGCATGCCGTCGAACAGCGAGACGGCGGTGCTCGCCGCGCTTCCCGAGATCGCGATCGCGGGCGCGAGCGGTGCCACGACCAGCACGCCCGCCGCCGCGCTGAGCGCCAGCAGCCCGAGGATGCCGCCGAGCACCCCGGCGGCCGTGCGCCTGGTTCGCGGTATCGGCGCGAACGGCGAAGAAACCTCTGATGGCGGCTTCACGGCGTCTACCTACCTGCTGAGCCCAGGATGACAGACGCCGCGGCGGACCGCGAGAGGGTGCGGCGCTCAGTCGAGCTCGGTGCGCAGCCAGTCCAGGATCACGTGCATCGCCTCGGCGTCGAGGCGGGCATCGTCGGCGTTGTACGACGAGACTCCGCTCGCGAGCACCTCTTCCCGCGAGCGCGGCTCGTGCTTGAGCACGTGGTCCGCGTCCGCGGGGAAGACGAAGCTCACGCCGGCGCGGCCTTGCGCGGCGGCCTGCAGCGGGTCGCCGTCGGCGCGCACGTCGATCTGCACGTCCTTGCCGCCGATGACCACGAGCGTCGGGATGGTGACGAGGGCGAGCGAGTCGGCGGCATCCTCGTTCCACAGCTCACGGGCGAACGGAAGATTCATGGGCGTCTCGAAGCTCTGGAACGCCTGGCGCACCGGCTCGGGCAGACGCTCGTCGGGATCAGCGGGCTCCCCTGCCGAGTAGCGCGCGGCGGCCTCGGCGACCAGGGGAAGAAGGTCGGGCGCCCCGGCGAGCTGCTGCGTCAGCTGACTGACGAACACCTCGCCGACCGAGCGCCCGGGCGCTCCGGTGAGCACGAGTGCGGAGAGTGGATGCTGCCGGCCAGGGTCCTCGTGCACGGGGCTCGCGTAGTGCAGCAGATGCAGACAGCCCTCGCTGTTGCCGAAGCCGGCCAGTCGCGACGCGTCGACCGACGGCTGCGCGGCGAACCGCTCGACGGCCGCGGTCAGCTCGTCGAGGTGCGCCTGCATGCTGATGTGCCCGGCCAGCGCGGGGAGGTTCTGCATGACATGCGGTCCCGAGGCCCGCTTGTCGTAGCGGATGGAGGCATAGCCGGCATCGGCCAGCGCTTCGGCGAGGAGCCGCCCGCTGCCGTTCGTGCCGGGCATCAGCGGCGAGTTCCAATCGCGGTCGGTGGGTCCGCTTCCGGCGACGAGTACGACGCCGGGGAACGGTCCCTCCCCGTCGGGATGGGTCACGGTGCCGTACATCGTGATTCCGTCGAGCTGCCACGAGACCTCGGTCGAAAGCGTCATGGCCGCATTCTCGCAGGGCCCCGCGGCCGGGGGCGTCCGGCGCAGGCGGGCGTAGGTTGGAGGCATGGCTCGCATCCTCGCCGTCACCGGCGGCTACGTCGTCCCCGTCAGCTCCGATCCCATCGAGAACGGCACCGTGATCGTCACCGATGGTGTGATCACCGCCGTCGGCGGATCCGAAACTCCGGTGCCCGACGGCGCCGAGGTGGTCGACGCATCCGGCAGCTGGGTGGTGCCCGGGTTCGTCGAATCGCACGGGCACATCGGCGTGCACGAAGAGGGCGAGGGCTGGTCGGGCAACGACACCAACGAGATGACCGACCCGAACGGCTCGCGCTTCCGCGCGCTGGACGGCATCGACATCGAAGAGGAGGGCTTCCGCGACGCCCTTCGCGGCGGCGTCACGACGGCGGTCATCAAGCCCGGCTCGGGCAACCCGATCGGCGGGCGCACGGTCGCGATCAAGACGTGGGGCGGCCGCACGGTGGACGAGCAGATCCTCGCCGCCGACGTGTCAGTGAAGTCCGCGCTCGGCGAGAACCCCAAGCGGGTGTACGGCGACAAGGGCAAGACGCCGCAGACGCGCCTGGGTGTGGCATCCGTCCTCCGCGATGCCTTCGCCGCCGCGCAGGCGTACGCGGCCAAGCGCGATGCGGCCGCCGAGAAGGGCGAGCCGTTCGAGCGCGACCTCGGCAAAGAGACGCTCGCGGCGGTGCTCGCGGGCGACCTGCTGTGGGACCAGCACTGCCACCGCCACGACGACATCGCCACGGCGGTCCGCATCGCCGAGGAGTTCGGCTACACGCTCGTGGTGAACCACGGCACCGAGGCGCACAAGATCGCCGACGTGCTCGCCGAGAAGCAGATCCCGGTGATCTTCGGGCCCCTGCTGACCTCGCGCTCCAAGGTCGAGCTTCGTGATCGCGCGATCGGCAACCTCGCGCTCATCGCGGCGGCCGGCGTCAAGGTCGCCATCACGACCGACCACCCCGTCGTGCCGATCGACCAGATCCGCCTGCAGGCGATCCTCGCGGTGCGCGACGGCCTGCCCGCGACGACCGCGCTGGAGGCGCTGACCGCGAACCCGGCGTCGATCCTCCGGCTCGACGAGCGCGTCGGTGCGCTCGAGGTCGGCCGCGACGGCGACGTCGTGGTGTGGTCGGGCGACCCGCTCGCCGTCGACTCGCGCGTGCAGCGCGTCTTCATCGAGGGCCGCGCAGTGTACGAGCCCGCCGAGGGCGGCTCGCGCGTCGTCGAGCGATGGGAGCGGTTCGGCCGCACCGCCTGGAACTGACGCCTCCCGGGCGCCCGCCGACGCCGAGCGGGCGCACCGGCGCGCGGACGTGTCGGGAAGAAGCGGCCACGTTCCGTGACTGAGTGAGGGAGTGGATGCCGGGCGCCCGGCATCCACTCCCTCACTCG
The DNA here is from genome assembly GCF_014779795.1 of Microbacterium helvum. Lineage (GTDB taxonomy): Bacteria > Actinomycetota > Actinomycetes > Actinomycetales > Microbacteriaceae > Microbacterium > Microbacterium helvum. Next base: position 67,393 of record NZ_JACXZS010000016.1, on the reverse strand, counting down.
TTCGCCGTCACATGTCGCGCGCGTGCTCCACGAACGCGTCGAGCGCGGTGCGCAGCGCCGGAGAGTCGGTCTGGGACCGTCGGTGCACGGCGAGGACGCCGCGGGTCGACGCGGGGCCCGCCGTCGGGATCGCGACGAGGTCGGGCCCGAGCTCGCCGCGGCCGAGGCGGGGCACGAGGGCGACCGCCAGCCCGGCTCGCGCGAGTTCGAGGTGGTTCGCGAATTCCATCGACTCGTGCACGATGCGCGGGGCGTTGGGCACGCCGTCGAACAGCCGCCGCAGCCACTGGCGGCAGATCGTGGCCTCGAAAGTGGCGACCCAGCGCTCTCCGGCGAGCTCTTCGGGATGCAGCTCGGCGCGGTCCGCCAGCGGGTGGTCGCGCGGCAGGATGACATCGGCCACGTCGGTGAACAGCGGTGTCGAGACGAGGTCGTCGGGCATCGCGAGGGCGACCCCGCCCCAGCGGTGCACGATGCCGAGGTCGCGCTGGCCCGAGGCGACCAGGGCGATCGTCTCCCACGGCTCGCTCTCGCGCAGCGGCAGCGCCAGGTCGGGGTGGCGCTCGGCGAGGTCGCTGAGCACCGGGATGACGAGGCCGCGCACGACGGTGGAGAACGCGGCCACGCGGATCTCGCCGACGACCCGGTCGTCCGGTCCGGCGGTGAGCTGCAGGTCGGCGCGCAGACGGTCGAGGTCGGCGAGGATCGGCGTCGAGGCGACGACGAGGCGGGTGCCCGCCTCGGTGAGGATGACGCCACGACCCGCGCGCTCGAGCAGGGCGATGCCCGTCTCGCGCTCGAGGCGCTTGACCTGCTGAGAGACGGCAGACGGCGTGTAGCCGAGGGCGGTCGCCGCGGCCACGACGCTGCCCTGCGTCGCGATCGCTCGAAGCGACAGCACGGCCTCGAGATCAATCATGAAGCAACGCTACAAGATTCCATGCGAAAAGGGTTGCTTGTGCTTCATCGATCGTGGCGGTGAGGTGGAACCATGAACAGGCGCGACATGGTGCTGGCGGCGATCGTCGCATCCTTCTGGGGCTTCAACTTCGTCGTCATCGACTGGGGGATGGACGGCGTCCCGCCGCTGCTCTTCGTCGCGATCCGCTTCTCGGTCGTCGCGCTCGCCGCCTTCGTGGTGCCGCGACCGCGCACGTCGTGGCGCACCGTCGTCGGCGTCGGACTGTTCATGAGCCTCGGGCAGTTCGGACTGCTCTACACATCGATGGCCCTCGGGCTGCAGCCGGGCCTCGCGGCGCTCGTGCTGCAGGCTCAAGCGGTGTTCACGATCCTCATCGCCGCCGCGGTCCTGCGCGAGCGCCCGACGGCACCGCAGATCATCGGCGTCGGCCTCGGCATCGTCGGACTCGCGATCGTCGCCGCCGGCCGGGGCGGAGATGCGACGGCACTCGCCGTCGTCCTGGCGCTCGCGGCCGCGTTCTCATGGGGCATCGGCAACGTCATCTCGCGCCGTGCCGGCGCCGTGAGCGGGCCGGGCCGGCTGGGTTCGCTCTCGCTCACCGTCTGGTCGGCGCTCGTCGTGCCCGTCCCCGCCCTCGCGCTGTCGTTCGCGGTCGAGGGCCCCGACGCGATCGCCGCCGGCCTCGCCGCGTTCGGCTGGGAGTCGGCGCTCTCGACCCTCTACACGGCGGGGCTGTGCACCATCATCGGCTACTCGATCTGGAACGCCCTGCTCGCCCGCAACCCGTCGGCCGCGGTCGTGCCGTGGGTACTGCTGGCCCCGGTCGTGGCGATGCTGTCGGCGGCCCTGCTGCTCGGGCAGATCCCCACGCCTGCTGAGGTGGTCGGCGGCGGGCTGCTGGTCGGCGGGGTGCTCGTCACCGGGCTGCGCACCCGGCGGTCGGCGACGTCTTCCACGGCGCCGCCCCCGCTCGCCCCGATCCCGGCGCCGGGGCGCCGTGCGCTCTACGACGAACGGGCACCCTCTGGTCGCTGAGCGGAGTGAGGCGCGAGCGAAGACAAGACGGGGCGCCGAACGCGTCCGTCGCGGAGGCGGCTCGGTCCGTTGGGCGGGTTGCGACGTTTCGTCTCGCTGCGCTCGCTCAACGACCAGGTGGGAGTTCTGGTCGCCCCGCGGAGCGAGGCACGAGCGAAGACGAAACGTGGTGAGACGCTCTCTGAGACCCGACCCGACCCGCCGCGGGGCTGGGTCCGACGGCGGCTCACCGAGTTTCGTCTCGCTGCGCTCGCTCAACGACCAGGAGGGTCCCCGGACGTTGAGCGGAGGCATCCATCTCTGTGTCGACGTCGGTGCGCTCGCGCACGAACAGCGCGCACACGAACGCCGCCGCGATCACTGCTGCCAGCACGACGAACACCGCGCGCGGGTCGACGGCGTCGGCGAGCACGCCGAGCAGGGGCGTGAGCAGACCGCCGAGCGCGGTCGCCATGCCGAGCGTCACGCCGCTCGCCGTGCCGAGGTGGCGCGGCAGGTACGCGTGCGACAGCGTGACGTGCAGCGCGAACGGCAGGAACAGCGCCCAGCCCAGCACGCCCGCCAGTGCGATCGCCGTGAGCTCATTCGTCGCGAACACGTAGCCGACCGCGGCCGCCGTGGCGAGGGCGTAGCCGATCACCATCGTGCGCGTGCGTCCGAATCGGTCGGCGACGAACCCGCCGACCAGCGTGCCCAGCGCCGCCGCGAGGGAGAAGACCATGAGCGCGACGTTGCCGATGTCGGTCGTGGTGTCGAAGCGGTCGATCACGTCCAGCGCGAGGAACGATCGCGCGCCCACGTAGGCGATGGACCACAGACTCACGATCAGCAGCAGCCACGCGAACCTCCCCCACAGATCGCGAGGAAGAGTGGATGCCGCCTCCGCCGAGTCCGCCGCGGTCGAGGCCGCGGGTGCCGGCGCGAGGGCGGCGCGCCGGTGGAGCACCAGGTAGACGGCCGCGATCGCGATCGTGGGGATCAGCAGCAGCGGAGTGGCCTGCAGCCCCATGATGCCGACGGTGAGTCCGACGCCGATCGGCGCGATCGCGGCGCCGACGTTGCCGCCGACCGAGAAGATGCTCATCGAGCGGTTGGTGCCGCCGCCCGCCTCCTTCGCGGCGACGGTCGCCGCCGGGTGGTAGGCGGCGACGCCGAGGCCCGACAGCGAGAACACGAGCCAGGTGAGCCAGTAGTTCTGCGAGGTCAGGCCGGCGACGGCGATGCCGGCTGCTGCGACGAGCAGGCCGACGACGATGAGCGGTCGCAGCGAGAAGCGGTCGGTGAGCCAGCCGAACACCGGCTGGAAGATGCTCGACAGCGAGGTCGCGGCGAGCGTCAGGCCGGCGACGGCGGCGTAGTCGTAGCGCTGCTCGACCACGAAGTACGGCAGCAGGGCGGCGGCTGCGCCGGTCTGGAAATCGTTCATCACGTGCGTGCCGACGAGCGACCAGAACAGGGCGCGCCGCGGCGGGGCGACAGGTGGCGCGGAAGTCATGGCGGCCACCTTACTCCTCAGACAAGTCGATAAGTCAAGTCGACAGCACGCGGCATCGGGGTATGCTGTGGCGGGGTCGGCAAGCCGCTCATCCGACACTCGGAGGTTGTGAATGCCCGCGATCGTGCACCGCGCTCCGCTCGCCGCGCAGGCCGCCGAGATCCTGCTCGGCCGCATCCGCGCGGGCGAGTTCGCGCTCGGTCAGCGACTGCCCGGCGAGACGACGCTGGCCGCGCAGCTGGGCGTGGGGCGCTCGACGATCCGTGAGGCGGTGCGCGAGCTCGCCGGCAAGGGCGTGCTCGACTCGCGCCAGGGCGCGGGTGTCTTCGTGACGGCGCTCGACGTCGCCGACGACTGGGACACGGTGCTGCGCCGCGCCTCCATCACGACCGTCATCGAGGCGCGCATCGCGATCGAGGCCGAAGCGGCCGCGCTCGCTGCCGAGCGGCGCACCCCCGCACAGCTGCGTGCGCTGCGTGCTGCGCTGGCGGCGCGCGCCGCCGCGGATCCGGCACCCGAGCCGCACGTCGACGTCGACATGGCGCTGCACCGACTCATCGTCGTGGCTTCGGGCAACGAGGTGCTCGTCGAGCTCTTCGACGGGTTCGTGCCCCGCGTGCGCACCGCGATGGTCGACATGCTGAAGATCCGACCCACGGCGTCGCACGAGGCCGACCAGGCTGCGCATGCCGTCGTCGTCGACGCCATCGCCGACCGCGATGCGCGCCGCGCCGCCGAGCTCAGCCGGGCCCACCTCAACACCCTGAAGTTCGCGCTCGCCTGACCCTGCTGCGACTCCCGCACACTCGGAGAGAGTGGTCCCCACGCCTCCTCCAAACGCCGCTTCGCGTCGTTCGGAGCCTCTGGCGCGTGGGCCCAGCCGGCGGCCGCGGCATCCACTCTCCAGCGGGGTCGGTCAGCGCCAGCCTGCGACCAGCGCGCGAAGCCCGCGCTCGAACTCCTCGTCGGGTGCGAGCTCGTAGCCGGCGGCCATCGTGCGGACCAGGTGCGGATGCGTCTCGGGGGTGACGGTCGCCATGGCTGCCGACACGCGCTCCGCCCCGCCGTCGACCTCGTGACCTGTCTCAGCGAGAACCTTGCCGATCGTGAACGCCGAGAGGCAGTCGATGAGCTCCATGGCGTCCTTGCCGTCGAGTTCGCTGTCGCCGAGGCCGGTGCCGTGCAGCCGACCGAGGGTCTCGTCGATGAGCCGCAGCATCGCGGGTGTCGCCGACGGACGTGTGCCGACGATCGCGACCGCGCGCGGATGCTGCCGCAGCCGTGCGCGGAAGGCGCGGAAGATGTCGCACACGACGTCCTGCCACTTCTCGCCCGGCGTGGCGACGGGAAGTTCGACACCCTGCCACACGTGCTCGATGATGCCGTCGAGCACCGCGGTCTTGTTGGGAACGTGGTGGTACACGGCCATCGGGTCGACGCCGAGGCGTTCGCCGAGCCGTCGCATGGTCAGCCGCTCCGCGCCGTCGGCGTCGACGAGCGCGAGGGCCGCGGTGAAGATCTGCGCCCGCGTGAGGGCGGGCCGATGCGCGGGCGGTGTCACTCCCTCACTTTCTCACGCGAGCGCGGCACGCTCGCACGGGCCGGCGGGCGTGCGAGAAAGAGCGTGCGATCCCGCACCACGACGACCGCCGCGAGGATCAGCAGCAGCGCCGTCTGGATGAGCTTCGTGTCGGGATGCGTCAGGAACACCTCGTTCGCGAAGTTCGCGGTGATGTGGAACACGATCGGGATCAGGATGCTTCGGCCGGCCCGGTAGTACAGCCAGTTCATCAGCACCACGAAGGCGACCATCGACAGCGGGAAGTTCAGCGTGTGCAGCCAGCCCGACTCCACGACCTTCTGGTGGTAGTACCCGTCGATGAACGAGAGCGGCAGGTGCCAGAGCGCCCAGATCACGGTGAACAGAAGGGATGCCGCCAGCACGGGCATGCGCCTCACGAGGGTGTCGGTGCCGTAGCCGTGCCACGCGAACTCCTCGAGGACCGCGGCGGCGAGGAGCGTCACCCAGACCGGCAGGAGCCCGGCGGTGAAGGTGTAGCCCCCGCGCAGCAGGAACTGCTCAGGGCTGTACCCCAGCAGCAGCGAGATCGCCTGGGCGACGAGGATGCTCGCCGGAAGCAGCAGGAACGCCGCGACGATGAAGAACGGCCGTGTGCCGCGCGGCCAGGCGAGCCGGGCGCGGATGTCGGCCCGCAGCTCGGGACGCTTTCGCACCAGCCACGCGACCACGCCGACCGGCGCCACGAGTCCTGCGACGCTCAGCGCGGCCGTCGACCACTGCACGGGCGGCGTCTGGGCTTCGAGGTTGCTCAGGGCCGCCGCGCCGAACCAGCACGCCCACGGGATGGCCGTGGCCAGCACGTAGAACAGCACGGGCCGGTCGTAGCGCTCAGCGATCGCGTCGATGCCCCGGTACGACGTCATGGTCCGCTCCTCTACGTTGTAGACCTTGAGCTCTACAACGTAGAGGAGCGGTGATGCGAGGTCAAGAGCACACTGGACGCAAACCTGTCGCGTTCACCAGCCCTGGCTGATCACGGACGCCTCGGTGCGCGCCGGGTGCCGGGCGCCAGAGGTGCCACGCGCCAGCGCGGCCGGCTGGCGCCACCCCGTTGTCAGAACGTCGCCGCCCCGGGGGTGCCGGGTGGGTCGACGGGTATGAGCCAGGGTTCGTGCATCATGCGACGTCGGGTGAGGACGTCGGGGTCGGGGGTGAAGCGGACGACGGGTTCGGGCCTGTCGGTGTGCTTGCGGCCCGTGGGACTGGTCCAGACGAGCACGCCCGGGCTGGTCTGCTCGACGGTCCACGCGTCGACGGTCTTGAGGACGTGGTGGCGGCGGCAGAGGTGGGCGAGGTTGTCGTGACGAGTGGGTCCGCCGCAGGCGGCGCCGATGGTGTGGTCGATGTCGCACCGCCAGACCGGGCGGCGACAGCCGGGAAAGCGGCAGTGCTCGTCGCGGGCGGCGAGGAAGCGCTGCAGGCCGGGCCCGGTGCGATAGCGGTCGACGGCGAGCACAGCGCCGGTCACGGGTGAGGTCATGACGCGTTCCCACCCGGCAGCGCCTCCGGCCAGGGTGCGGGCGGTGTCGGGATCGATGGGCCCATAGCCGGCGAGCAGGCAGGGTTCTGTGGAGGCGCCGGTCATGGTGAGCACAGGAACGGTGATCTGCACGGCGGCGCGGATGGCGGCAAGCCCGCTGCCCGCGACGCAGTCCTGGGGCCCGGCGGTGAGAAGCGTGTCGGTGAGGATGTCGGCCCGCAGCTGGTCCATCGTCCGAACGTCGGCCCCGGCCGCCTGCGCGTCGTCCGCAGCGTGCGCTTCGGTGGGGTCGGCGGGTTCCCGGGTGGCGATGACGGATCGCGCTTGGGCGGTGAGGCGGTCGCCGATCGCGTGGATCAGGGTCGCATCGTTGGTCACGGTGAGCGCGGCGAGGTTGTCGGACAGGTCGACGATGACCACGTCCCGGCGAGCCAGCGCTTCTTCCGCACGCTCTTCGAGGGTGCGTTCCGCGAACCGCTCAGCGATCGCACGCAAGATCGGTGCCAGTCGGCCCGGGGTGGTGTCGGCGGCCCGGTCGATCGCGATCTGAATGAACGTGGCACGGGCGGCGTCGTCGACGATCGGATCCCCGGTGTCGTGGATCACCGCCGCATGCTGGCGCGAGATGACGCCGGTCTCCAACGCGTCGACGACAGCCGGGAAGCGTGCGCACAGGTCGCGGGCTTCGGTGATGAGGCGCGTGACGGTGATCTCGGAGGTGCGGATCGAGGTCGCGAGGTCGGCGATCAGCGCCCGCCGTGACAGCTCCGCCCGGCGCATCTGCTCGCCCGATGCGCCCGCCGGAACGGCGACGGCCGCCGCCGCATCCGCCAGCAGCCGGATCTCGCCCGCCTCGGCGACCGCCCGGGCGACTCGTCCTGCTTCGAACGCATCCACGAAGCGCCCGGTCGCGGCGAACGCGGGAGCCGGTGAGAACGAGTGATCGGCAGGCATGAGACTCGCAGACGGGTGCATAGGACGATGGGCGAGATTCCCCGCCGAAGCGGCAGCAACCCTGTCATCCACCCTGCGGCGTCCACCGCAATACCACCCGAGCTCGGCCGGGGCCGAGGCATCCATTCATCGAATCTCTGATCCAGATTCTATCGACGAACGGAGCCTCGACACAAGCAGAAATCTACGATCCGAGGCGGAGCAGCTGCTCGTCCGTGAGCCGGAGCCGGGCGGCGCCCAGGTTCTGCTCCAGATGAGCGATCGAGGCCGTGCCCGGGATCGGGAGCATGTTCGGCGCGCGGTGGAGCAGCCACGCCAGGGCCACCTGCGAGGGAGCGGCACCGAGTTCGTCCGCGATGGCGGCGATCGCGCTGCCGGGCCGGGCGAGGTCGCCGGTGGCGAGCGGGAAGAAGGGGAGGAAGGCGATCCCGGCCGCGGTCGTGTGATCCAGCACCGCCTCGTGACCTCTCGTCGCGAGGTTGTAGTGGTTCTGGATCGCGGCGATCGGGGCGACCTGCTGCGCCTGCTCGAGCTCGTCGAGGGTCACTTCCGACAGCCCGATGTGCCTGATCTTGCCCTGATCGCGAAGCGCTGCCAGCGCGCCGACCTGATCGGCGATCGGGTAGGCCGGGTCAAGGCGATGCAGCTGCAGCAGATCGATCCGATCGACGCGCAGCCGGCGCAGACTCAGTTCGACCTGCTGCGCGAGGTAGGCCGGGTGACCGAGCGGCACCCAATCGGTCGGCGACGGGCGCACCATTCCGACCTTGGTCGCGATGACGAGCTCGTCCGCGTAGGGATGCAGGGCGGCGGCCACCAGGTCCTCGCTCTCGCCGAGCGCGTAGGCGTCCGCGGTGTCGATCAGCTGCACGCCGAGCTCGACGGCGCGGCGCAGCACGCGGATCGCATCGGAAGGATCCGCAGGTGCTCGCCAGATCTGTGCGCCGCTCTGCGTGCCGTCTCCGGTGGCATCGGTCAGGCGCATCGTGCCGAACCCCGTCCGGCGGACGGGAAGGTCGCCACCGAGCAGGAAGATGTCGTCGGTCAGGGTTGTTTCATGCGTCATCGTGGTCATGCGAGACACGTTAAGAGCTGACGCCAGCGTCACATGCAAGCCCTGGGAGGAATCCGATGTCGGATCTGTCGGACGAAACGATCGCCATCGGCGAGCTCTCGTCCCGTACCGGAGCCAGCGTGCGGGCGCTGCGGTACTACGAGCAGCACGGCTTGCTGCGGTCCGCGCGGACCGCAGCGGGCCACCGCAGGTTCCCGCCCGCCGATGTCGAGACGGTGCGGAGGATCAGGCTGCTCCTGAACGCCGGCTTTCCCCTCGCCGACGTCGCCTGGGTCATCCCGTGCTTCGACGACGAGGGCGTGCAGCTCGATGCCTGCGTCGCCGACCGGATCCATGCCCATCTGCTGGTCGTCGAGGAGCGCATGGCGGAACTCGGCGAGCAGCAGCACGCGATCCACCGCCTGCAGCAGCTCGTACGCGCCTGACAGCCGCCGCGGCAGCCCGTCGATCGCGAACGCCGAACGTCCCGCATGCCGGGGCCGCGGCATCCATTCGCCATCAGCGTGCCGTCTACGAGACCGCCGCCCGCGTCGCGGCCCACGAGGCCAGCAGCCGCAGCCGCTCTGCTGACGGCGAGCCCGGCTCTGCCGTGTAGATGAGCATGACGTTGCCGGGCTCGGCCGTGAGCGCCAGCTCTTCGTACGCGAGCGTCAGCTCGCCGACCACGGGATGGGTGAACCGCTTGGTGCCCGCGCCGTGCGTGCGCACATCGTGCGCCGCCCACAGCGTGCGGAACGTCTCGCTCTGCGTCGACAGTTCGCCGACGAGGTCCTGCAGCCCCTTGTCGTGCGGGTCGCGGCCGGCCTCGGCGCGCATGATGCCGACGCACATCCGTGCGAACAGCTCCCAATCCGGGTAGAAGTCGTGCGCCGCCGGATCGAGGAACTGGAAGCGCGCGAGGTTCGGCGTGCGTCCGCCGCTGGAGTGGGCACCGTCGCCGATCACCGGCGAGTAGAACGCGCGGCCGAGCTCGTTGACCGCCACGATCTCTTGGCGTGGGTTGCGCACGACGGCGACGCCGTCGGTGATCGCCGAGAGCGCCCACTCCAGACTCGGTCGCGGGGGTCCCGGCTTCGCGGCGCGGCGGCGCGGCCGCCCTGATGTCGGGATGCCGTCGGCCGCGCGCGCGAGATCGAGAAGGTGTGCGCGCTCGGTGTCGTCGAGCTGCAGCGCCCGGGCGACGGCGTCGAGCACGGATGCCGAAGCCCCGGCGATCGCCCCGCGCTCCAGCTTGGCGTAGTACTCGACGCTCACCCCGGCGAGCATCGCCACCTCGCTGCGGCGCAGCCCCGCCACCCGCCGATTCGACCCGGACGCCATGCCGGCGGCCTCGGGCGACACCCGGGCACGGCGCGTCATCAGGAACTCGCGCACCTCGGCCTTGTTGTCCATGCCGACAGGTTAGGCCGCGTCGAACGCGCGAAGGGTGCCCTGTCAGTACATGTCCCGGCAGGGACTCCCGCGATCGTACGGCCGCCGCGAGCATCGAAGACATGACTTCCCCCGCACCTCTCCCGGTCGCCGCACACCGGGGACTGCTGCCGAGCCTGCTCCTGCTGCTGACGGTCTTCGGGCCGATCTCGATGGACCTGTACCTTCCGGCGCTTCCGGCGCTGACGAGCGAACTGGATGCCGCCACCTCGGTCGCGCAGTTGACCATCACCGCGTGCCTGCTCGGGCTCGCGGCGGGGCAGCTCGTCGCGGGACCCCTGTCGGACCGCTACGGGCGGCGCGGCATCCTGGTCATCGGCGTCGGCGCGGTGCTCAACCAGGGCTTCATGTACGCGGCGACGTTCGCCTACCTCGCCGGCGCGACCTACGTGCTGCAGGAGATCTACGGCCTGACGCCGCTGCAGTACGCGGCGGCCTTCGGCCTGAACTCCGTGGGATTCATGCTGTTCGGCTTTCTCGCCGGGCGCACCGCGGAACTCTGGAGCCTGCGCGGCACCCTCGCCGCGGGCGTCGCGCTCACCGGTCTGGGATCGGCGGGGCTGCTGGTGGCGGGCCTCGCCCCGATGCCGCTGTGGGTGATCATCGTGTCGCTGTTCGCCCTCGCCGGCGGCGTCGCCGTCACCTCGCCGCCCGCGACCACCCTCGCCCTCGTCGGGTACCCGCAGATCGCCGGCACGGCCTCGTCGCTGCTGGGCACCGTGCGGTTCGGCTTCGGCGCCGTCTCGGCGCCGCTGGTCGGGCTGGCAGGGGCCGCCAGCATCCTGCCCCTCGGTCTGGTCACCGTGACCGCGACCGTGCTCGCCGGCCTTGCCACGCTCCTCGTCGTCGCGCCACGACGGACGAGCGCCACGCCGCCCATGCCCGCGGGCGAGCCCCGAATCCTCGAGAACACACACTGAAGGAGAACCCCATGCGCGCAGTCATCATGCACGCGCCCGGCGACGTCCGGGTCGAAGACCGTGACCAGCCGGCGATCATCGAGCCGACCGACGCCGTCATCCGCCTGACGGCGACCTGCATCTGCGGATCGGACCTGTGGCCCTACCGCGGCATCGAGCACGTCGACCACACGCCGATGGGTCACGAATACGTCGGCGTCGTCGCCGAGGTCGGGGCCGACGTGAAGAACGTCGAGGTCGGCGACTTCGTGGTCGGCTCGTTCGTCGCGTCCGACAACACGTGCGAGATCTGCCAGGCCGGCTATCAGTCGCGCTGCGTGCACAACGTGATGATGGGGTCGATCGGCACGCAGGCCGAGTACGCCCGCATCCCGCTCGCCGACGGCACTCTCGTGGCCACGCCGGGCCAGCCCTCGCCGGACCTGATCCCCGCCCTGCTGGCGGCCTCGGACGTGCTCGGCACGGGCTGGTTCGCCGCCGTCGCCGCAGAGGCCGGGCCCGGCAAGACCGTCGCCGTGGTGGGCGACGGCGCGGTCGGACTGCTCGGGATGCTGGCGGCCAAGCAGCTGGGCGCCGAACGCATCATCGCCATGAGCCGGCATGCCGACCGCCAGGCGCTCGCGCGGCGGTTCGGCGCGACCGACATCGTCGAGGAGCGCGGCGACGCCGGCGTGGCGCGCATCAAGGAGCTCACCAACGGGCTCGGGGCGCACTCGGTCATCGAGGCCGTCGGCACGCAGGAGTCGATGGAGCAGGCCATCCGCGCCACCCGGCCCGGCGGCCACATCGGGTACGTCGGCGTCGCGCACGGCGTCACCCTCGACGGCATGGAGCTGTTCTTCTCGGGCGTGCACCTGCATGGCGGACCGGCGCCGGTGCGGCGCTTCCTCCCGGAGCTCATCCGGCTCATCTGGGACCGCGAGATCGACCCGGGCGTCGTCTTCGACCTGACGCTGCCGCTCGAAGAGGCGGCCGAGGGCTACCGTGCGATGGACGAGCGGCGCGCCACCAAGGTGCTGCTCACGCTGTGACCCTCGCGCGCCACCGGGGAGGGCGTGGGGACCACCCTCTTCGAGGTCGCCGCGTCAGGCCTCGTGCACGGTCCGGCCCGCCACCACCGTGCGCACGACCCGGGTCTCGAGCAGCTCGTCGGGCGCCGCGGCGAAGATGTCGCGATCGAGCACGATGAAGTCGGCGCTGAGGCCTGCGGCGATACGCCCGTAGGCATGCTCGCCGTGGGAAGCCCAGGCGGCGTCGCGCGTCGCGTGCTCGATCGCGGTCAGGAGCGGCAGGGCGTACGCGGGGACGTTCGCGGGCAGTGACGGGTCGAGCGCCGAACGCCGCGTCGCCGCGATGAACATGTTCGGCAGCGGTGGGTACGGCGACGTCGGCGAGTCCGTGCCGAACACGAGCGGAGCGCCGGCATCGGTCATCTCGGGCCACGGGAAGCCGCGGTCCACGCGCTCGTCGCCGAGCATCGCTCTCCAGTTCTGCTGGATCGCCGGATCGGCGTGCACGGGCTGCATGCTCGCGGTGATGCCGAGCGCGGCCAGGCGGTCGATGTCGGCCCGCTCCACGACCTCGAGGTGCTCGATGCGGTGGCGGCGCTCGCGCGGTCCGTTGGCCGCGATCGCGTGCTCGACGGCCGAGATCGCGATCCGCACCGCCTCGTCGCCGATCGCGTGCATGGCCACCTGCAGGCCGGCGGCGTCGGCCGCGGCGACGACGGGGGCGAGCTCGTCGAGGCTCCACACCGGGTCGGGGTCGCTGCCGTCCGAGTACGGGTGACCGACCGCCGCGGTGCAGCCGTCGACTGTGCCGTCGATCATGACCTTGATGCCGACGACCCGCAGCCACTCCGAGGTGTGCGTCGCGGCGAGCTCGACGGCCCGCGCGACCTGGGCCTCGTTCTGCGCGAGATCGTCGGTGGGCTGCACGCGCCAGTGCCCCGCGATGTGCGCGGTCAGCACGCCCGCTCGCTCGGCGCGCACCATGGCCGCGAGATCGGCCTCGTCGAGACCCATGTCGGTCGCCGCCGTCACGCCCGTCTCGGCGTAGCCGCGCAACGCGGCGATCAGCGCCGCGTCGCGGTCGTCGTCGGTCGTGAACCCGGCGAGCACCGGCTGCACCAGCAGGTGCATCGCGGTCTCGTCGACGAGTCCGGTCGCGTGACCGCCGGCGTCTCGGTGCACCATGCCGCCCGCCGGGTCGGCGGTGGCGTCGTCGATGCCGGTCTCGGCGAGGGCCGCCGTGTTCAGCCAGATCGAGTGGAAGTCGTACGCATCCGCGTACACCGGGCGGTCGGCGACGACGGCGTCGAGCATCTCGCGCGTCGGCCGGCCGCCGACGGCGGCGTGCTGCCAGCCCTGCGCGCGGATGCGCGGTGCTTCGGGGTGCGCCTCGGCGAACGCGCCGATCCGGCGCTGGATCTCGTCGAGCGAGTCCGCGCCCCACAGGTCCACCTGTCCGGCGGCCTCGCCGGTGCCGACGATATGCGCGTGGCCGTCGACGAACCCGGGCAGCACCGTGGCGCCGCGCAGATCGGTCTCGGCGGCATCCTGACCCGCGATCCGTCGGGCCGTCGCGTCGTCGCCGACGTACGCGACGCGGCCGTCGCGCACGACGAGCGCGGTCGCCCACCGGCGGGCGTCGGCGGTGAAGACGTGGGCGTTCGCATAGAGCATGGTGGTCACGGGCGACCTGCCTTTCCGAGCGGGGTGCGCAGCAGCGCGGCGTAAAGGATGACCGACACCAGCATGCCGACCGGAACCGACAGGTCGACGTAGCCGAGCGCCTCCGAGATCGGGCCCGTCCAGACCGTGGTCGACAGGCACAGCGCCGTCGCGACACCGCCGACGAGGACGGCCACGACGCCCGGGATGCTCCAGCCGCTGCTGTACCAGAACCGTCCGCCGCGCTCCTCGTCGAACAGCTCGGCGCCGTCGTAGCGGTTGCGGCGCATCACCACGTCGGTGACGAACACCGCCATGGTGGGGGCCGACACGATCACGAGGAACTGCAGCATCAGGTTGACGGCATCGAGGAGGCTCGTCGACAGCACCAGGTAGATCGTGAGCGCGGTGCCGATCACGCCGACGATGATGGCGGCGGGGATGCGGCGCAGCGGCAGGCCGATCGCCTGCAGCGCCATGCTCGACGTGTAGGTCGTCATGCCGTTGAGGGCGACGGTGTTCACGATGACGCCGATGACGAACACGGGTCCGAGCCAGGCGGGAAGGATGCCGAGCAGCGCGGACTCGATGCCGGCGTCCATGCCGCCCATCACGACGGTCGCGAGCAGCACGCCGACGATCGTGAAGACCGCGCCGGGCAGCGCCCCGCCGAGCGCGGTCGCGGCGATGATGTGCGACGGCTTCGTCGAGCGCGGCAGGTAGCGCGCGATGTCGGGGCTGTTGATGTACGAGATGGGACCCGAGGCGATGAGCGTGAAGCCGATGGTGATCGCCGACCACAGCGGCACTCCCGCCAGCGGCTCGGCGGCCTGATAGGCCCAGTCCACCTGCGGCAGGATGAACGCCGTCACCGTCACGAAGATCACCGCGAGCACGATCGCCAGCCACGAGTAGATGCGCAGGATGAGCGCGTGGCCGTAGACGGCGACGAGCACGGTGAGCGCCGAGATGACGAGGGTCACGACGATCGGCACCACCACGGGATCGCTGAGCCCCATGCCGGCGAGCATGTCGGCGCCGAGGAACGACGAGGCCAGCCAGTTGAGCGCCAGGAACACCGCGCCGATCAGCCAGCCGGTGAACGCGACGACCGGCTTGTTGCCGATGATGCCGTAGATGGCGCGGGTGATGACGGAGCCCGAGGTGCCGGCCGCGGGACCGCTGATCGCGATGATGCCGGGAAAGACCCACATCGCCGAACCGGCGAGCACGACGAGGATCGCCTGCCAGAGCTCCAGCCCCAGCAGCACGAGCGTCGCGCCGACGGTGAAGTTCAGGATGCTGACGCTCGGGGCCGCCCAGACGAAGAACAGGTCGCGAGCGCGGCCGTGGCGCTCGCCGGCCCCGATGAGTTCGATGCCGCGGGTCTCGGGCTGGGTGGCGGCATCCACGAATCCCTCGCCCGCCGACGGCGGTGTCCTGGTGGTCTGCGCTTCTGATGACACGGGGTTCCTCTCGGGACGGCAGGACGTCGTCGTCTTCGCCGGCGGCTTCGTTGCTGCGTGTGGATGGTTCGGGATGCTGTGGCTATTGGCCGTGTGAACAATAGACTATTGGTCACACATCCAATAGCATGAGCGGCATGGTGTCAAGTGGCGGGGAGCGCCGGATTCGCAAGCGCCCCGAGGAACGGCGTGAAGAGATCCTGAGCGCCGCCGCGGCCATCGCACTCGCCGAGGGGCTCGAGCGCGTCACCCTGCGCGCGGTCGCAGACCGGCTCGGGGTGCGCCCCGGGCTCATCACGCACTACTTCCCCGCCGCTGAGGATCTCGTGGCCGCGGCGTTCGCCCGCGCCGCCGCCGGCGAGCGGGCGCAGCTGTTCCCCGTCGAGGGGGACCCGCTGTCACGCCTCCGGCGGTTCGTCGAAGTGATCGGCGGCGACGAGTCGCGCGATCTGTCGCGCCTGTGGCTGAACGCGCGGCATCTGTCGCGTTTCAGCCCTGTGCTCGACGCCGCCGTCATCGAGCAGGAGGAGCGCAACGACGCGGGCATCGGCGCGCTCATCGAGGACGGTGTGGCGGCCGGTGTCTTCACGGTCGACGACGCGATCCGCGCCGGCGTGCGGATCCTGATGGCGGTCGACGGCCAGAGCGCCTACGTCAACAACACGCGCGACGACGGCGGGGCCGCGTATCGGGACTTCGTGGCCGAGACCGCCGAGTGGACGCTGGGCCTGCGCGCCGGGACTCTCACGTCGGCTCGCGGCGGGCGCTGAGTCCGTCGGCGCGGCCGAGGCTGCTCGCGCGGCCGGGGCGTTTCGTCTGCGCTCGTTCCTCGCTTCGCGGGGCGACCAGGGGTCTCAACGACCAGAGGCGGCATCCCACCACTCCAGCACGCGCGTGCCGAACAGGCTGAGCCAGCGGGATGCCTCACCCTCGCCCACGTCGACGTCGAACCACGTGCGGCCAGGCAAGGGCGTGGTCTGCAGCCAGGTGCCGTCCGGCTGCCGGGCTTCGCGGACGACCTCGACGGCCTCGGCCAAGCGCGGATCGGGCGGAGTCCCCTCGACGAGTGAGACCTCGCGGAAGTGGTCGAGCGCGTACAGCGCGCTGTAGCGGTGGCGGTTCGGGTACACGAACCGGTCCACGAAGTCGCCCACGATCTCGCCGGTGGTCGCGCGGAACATGAGCCGTCGCGACAGCAGGTACTCCTCGCCGCCGTGACGGGCCTCGCGCATGCGGGTGTCGCCGGTGATCCGCTCGTACGCGAGGATGCCGCGCGCCGCGTTGAGCGTCGAGTGGAACGACGAGCGCACCGAGTCGCCCTCTTCGGCCTCGCAGTTCCATCCGCCGTCGGCCAGGCGGTGGGCCGGGAACCACTCCACGAGGCGCGACACGTCCGCCCCCAGCCACGCGCCGCTCGCGAGCGTGTACGAGTTGATGCACACGTCGACCTCGCCGCCCCAGTAGGGCAGATCGTCGTACTCCCACCGGCTGTTCGCGTCGATGCGCGCGGCGGTGTCGCCGAGTGCGGCGGCGTCGACGCCCCACTCGCGCAGGTCGCGCAGCGACCAGGTGGTGGCCACCCACGGCTGGCCCGGCTCGTCCTTCTCGGGACTGTCGAAGAAGCCCGCGGGAAAGAAGGCGCCCCCGGCCCACTGCCCGTCGGGATCCTGCTTCGCGAGCAGCGCGGCCCCGAACCCCTCGTGGGCGACGCGCGCGCGGGTCGCCTGCCACACCTCGGGCGGGGCGCCGGCGAGATCGCGCTCGACCTGCCAGCGCAGCGCCGGGTCCGAGTCGAGCAGCCAGTCCAGCACCTGTGGTTCCACAGCCATGCGCGGCACGCTACGCCGCCCCTCGGACACGCGGAACCCGGGTCGACGAAGGCGGGAACCGCCGGCATCCCTCCGCCTCGGTTTTGCGCAAGGCTCAAGATTCGTCCAGACAAGGCCGAATCGATTCGATAGGATGATCGGCAGCCGTTTTCCGGCCCTCCGTCTTCGCCTTCTCTCCCGAGAGTCCGCCTCATGTCCACCGCCCTGACGACGGGCCGCCCCTGGCGCGTCATCGTCCTGTTCGCCGTGCCGCTGCTGATCGGCAACGTCGTGCAGCAGCTGTACCAGTTCGTCGACGCGATCGTCGTCGGGCGCCATCTCGGCGTCGACGCGCTGGCCGCGGTCGGCGCGACCGGAAGCATGCTGTTCCTGCTGCTCGGCTTCGCATGGGGCCTGACCTCGGGCTTCGCGATCCCCACTGCGCAGGCGTTCGGCGCGCGCGACTACGCGGGGGTCAGGCGATCGGTGGCCGCGGGCACCATCCTCACCGGCATCTGCACCGTCGTGCTCACGGTCGGTGCGCCGCTGCTGGCCGGTCCGCTGCTGGCGCTGCTGCAGACGCCGGCCGAGCTCATGGACGACGCGATCGTGTTCGCGCAGATCAGCTTCCTCGGCGCCGGCGCGATGATGTTCTTCAACTACCTGTCGGCGATCATCCGCGCGATCGGCGATTCGCGCACGCCGCTGGTCTTCCTGACTCTCGCGTGCGGGCTCAACGTCGTGCTGGTCATCCTCATGGTGGGCACGTTCGGCTGGGGCGTGGGCGGTGCGGCGCTTGCCACGGTCGTCTCGCAGGCGATCTCGGTGCTGCTGTGCCTCGAGTTCGTGCGGCGTCGCGTGCCGGTGCTGCACCTGCGTCGCGAGGACTGGAAGGTCAGCCGCGCCGACCTCGGCGAGCACCTGCGGCTCGGCCTGCCGATGGGGTTCCAGGCCTCGATCATCGCGATCGGCACGCTGTCGGTGCAGGTCGCGCTGAACGAACTGGGTGCCGACGCCGTCGCCGCCTACACGGCAGCCTCGCGCGTGGACGGTCTGGCAGTCGCCCTGCTGCAGTCGCTCGGCCTGGCGGTGTCGATGTTCGTCGCGCAGAACCACGGCGGCGGCCGCCCCGACCGCATCCGCAAGGGCGTGACGCAGGCGACCTGGATCTCGCTGGCCGCGGCCGTCGTGCTCGGCGCGCTGCTCATCGCGTTCGGCGCGCACCTCGTGCAGCTGTTCGTCGGCGACGCCGCGACCGAGGTCGTCGGTCTTGCCGCCCAGATGCTGGCGATCAACGGCGCGACGTACTGGATCCTCGCGGTGCTGTTCGTGCTGCGCGGCGCCCTGCAGGGCCTCGGCCACACGCTCATCCCGACCGTCACCGGCGTGATCGAGCTCGTCATGCGCGTGGCCGCCGCGGTCGTGCTCGGCGCGGTCTTCGGCTTCATCGGCGTCGCGGCGAGCAACCCGCTCGCGTGGCTCGGCGCCGTCGTCGTGCTCATCCCGGCGTACATCGCCGCCCACCGCAAGCTCGCGCTCGAGCCGATCACCCCTGCCGTCGCCACCCCGACGACGCCGATCCCCATCGTCGGACCGACCGACGGCTCGATGGTGGTGGATGCCGTCGTCACGGCCCCGATCGTCCTGCCGACCGCCGCGCAGACGGCCAGTCCCACGGCCCCGCGCCGTCGCCGCCGGTTCACGCCGCGCCGCTCGCGCGACCGCAGCCCGCGCTGACCCGCGTCACGGAGATCCCCTGTCTCGTCGAGGCAGGGGATTCTCGTCGAGACCGGGGGCGACGCCCTGTGTTCCGGTGCGGATCCCCTGGCTCGGCGCGCAGATGCCCGGTCTCGGCGCCCCCGTGCCCGGGGTGCGGGGCAGGACCGGCGGGTGGGCCCGGCCGCCGGCATCCCGTCAGTCGTCGAAGACGTTCCAGCAGATCGCGCTGCGCAGGCGCTGGTCGTCGAGCACAAGATCGCGGACCGCATCGGGCAGCCGGGCGCGCTGCCAGTCGCGCTCGCGTCGCCGTGCGGCGTCGGCCTCGCCGGGACGAGTGGATGCCGCCACCGCCCGGATCGCGTAGGCCGCCGCGCCGAGCCCATGCGCCGGGACGTGTGCGACGGCCACCGCCTGCCCGGCCGCCAGCGCCGCGAACCGGGCCGGGTCGGGCAGTCCCTTGCCGGCGGCGTTGGCGACGAACGCGCGCTGGTGCGCCTCGCGCATGGGCACCTCGCCGCGGATCCACGCGCGGGTGAGCTCCAGCGTGTCGACGAGGACGGGATCGTCCGGGCGCTCGGCGGTGAACAGCGGCAGCACGTGCTCCACGCACGCGATCGCCCACTCTGCCAGCAGATGGTGATCGTCGTCGGTGAGGGTGCCGCCCCGCCTGACGGTGATGAACCGGGGATCACGGACGGCGGGGAGGATCGGCATCCCCTCATCATGCCGTTCCGGTCCCCCGGCAACGCGTGCACCTTGCGCGCGGGCACGCCCGCTGATTCGCTGAGGAAGGACCCGAGGCGAGGAGCTGAGAATGGCCACCAGCATTGCGGACGTGTTCGTGCAGACCCTCGTGGATGCCGGAGTCACAAGGGTCTGGGGGCTGCCGGGCGACTCGCTCAACGCCTTCACCGATGCACTGCGGCGTGACGGACGGCTGCGGTGGCTGCACATGCGGCACGAGGAGTCCGCGGCCTTCGCGGCCGGTGCCGAGGCCGCGATCACCGGCGAGCTGGCCGTCGTCGCCGGCAGCTGCGGGCCCGGCAACCTGCACTTCGTGAACGGCCTGTTCGACGCGCAGCGCTCGCGGGTGCCGGTGCTGGCGATCGCGTCGCACATCCCCTCGGCCGAGATCGGCAGCGGATACTTCCAAGAGACGCATCCGCAGGAGCTGTTCCGCGAATGCAGCGTCTACCGCGAGCTGGTCTCGGATCCCTCGCAGATGCCGTGGGTGCTCGAGATCGCCATGCGCACCGCGGTCGAGAAGCGCGGCGTCGCCGTGGTCGTCGTCCCCGGCGATGTGTTCTTCGCGGATGCTCCGGCCCGGCGTCCGTCCGCCCCGATCCGCGCCGCGCAGCCTTCGGTGGTGCCGAGCGACGCCGAGCTGCGCGCGGCCGCCGGCATCCTCGACGGCGCCGGCAAGGTGACGATCCTGGCAGGGGCCGGGGTCGCGGGTGTGCACGACGAGGTGCTCGCCCTCGCCGAGAGGCTGAAGGCGCCGATCGTGCACGCGTTCCGCGGCAAGGAGCACATCGAGTACGACAACCCGCACGACGTCGGCATGACCGGCCTTCTCGGCTTCGCCTCGGGCTACCGGGCGATGGAGAAGTGCGATGCGCTGCTCATGCTGGGCACCGACTTCCCTTACCGGCAGTTCTACCCGTCGAAGGCGAAGATCGTTCAGGTCGACCTGCGCGGCGAGCAGCTGGGCCGGCGCACCCGCATCGACCTGGGGCTGGTCGGAGACGTCGGCGTGACGGCATCCGCTCTGCTCGGCTACCTGCGCACCGACCGCGACGACGCGCACCTGCGCGAATCGGTCGCCCACTACCGCAAGACCCGCAAGGACCTCGACGCCCTCGCCGTCGACGACGGCAAGCGGCCGCTGCACCCGCAGTTCGTGGCGCGGCTGCTCGATGAACTGGCCGAAGACGATGCGGTGTTCACCGCAGACGTCGGGGAGCCGGTCGTCTGGGCGGCCCGCTACCTGTCGATGACGAAGGAGCGCCGGCTGCTCGGCTCGTTCACGCACGGTTCGATGGCCAACGCCATGCCGCAGGCGCTGGGCGCCCAAGCCGTCGACCGCGACCGGCAGGTGATCGCACTGTCGGGCGACGGCGGCATCGCGATGCTGCTCGGCGACCTGCTGTCGATCCGGCAGAACGATCTGCCGATCAAGGTGATCGTGTTCAACAACTCGGCGCTCGGCTTCGTGGAGGTCGAGATGAAGGCCGCCGGCATCGTGAACTTCGGCACGACGCTCGACAACCCTGACTTCGCCGCCGTCGCGACGGCCATGGGGATGACGGGCATCCGGGTCGAACGCGGCGAGGATCTCGAACCGGCGCTGCGCCGTGCGCTGTGGGAACCGGGGCCGGTCCTGGTCGACGTCGTGGTGGCGCGGCAGGAGCTGTCGATCCCGCCGGCGATCACGATCGCGCAGGCGAAGGGCTTCACGCTGTGGGCGCTGCGGACCGTGCTGTCCGGCCGCGGCGACGAGCTGCTCGACCTCGCCGACACCAACGTGTGGCGGCGGGTGCTCGGCTGACCCGCGCCTCCGGCGGTCGCGTGGGCGGCGACGCTTGCTAACGTATCTGCGTATGAGTGCAGATAAGCAGGGATGCGGCTACTCGGTCGAGAGCTCCTACGTGGAACTCGCCGTCGAGGTCTTCGCGATGCTCGCCGACGCGACGCGCGTCCGCATCGTGCTGGCGCTGCAGGATGCCGGCGAGCTGTCGGTCAACCACCTCGCCGACATCGTCGACAAATCGCCGGCCGCCGTGTCTCAGCACCTCGCGAAGCTGCGCCTGGCCCGCATCGTCTCGACGCGCCAGGAGGGCCAGCGCGTCTTCTACCGCCTCGAGAACGAGCACGCCTCGCGCCTCGTGGCGGACGCGATCCACCAGGCGGAGCACTCGCTGGGCGGCGTCCCCCGTCACCACCGCACCGACTGCGGCGAGGCATGACCGCCGCGACGGAGGGCCGTCACGATCACGACGACCACCGGCATCCCCACGACCACCGGCATCCGCACGATCACGATCATGATCACGGTCACGGCGACCATGACCACCACGGTCACGGCGACCACGACCACCACCACGCCGGAGGACTTCGCGGCGCGCTGCACGAGCTGTTCGTGCCGCACTCGCACGATCCCGCCGACGCGATCGATGACGCCATGGAGGCCAATGCGGCGGGGATCCGGGCGCTCAAGATCAGCCTCGTCCTGCTGCTCGCGACGACTGTGCTGCAGGCCGTCGTGGTCGCCTTCAGCGGGTCGGTGGCCCTGCTCGCCGACACCGTCCACAACCTGTCGGACGCGCTGACGGCGGTGCCGCTGTGGGTGGCGTTCGTGCTCGGCCGGCGCGCGGCATCCCGTCGCTACACCTACGGCCTGGGCCGTGCCGAAGACCTCGCGGGGCTGTTCATCGTGTTCGTGGTCGCGTTGTCGGCGGTGGTCGCCGCGTGGCAGGCGGTCGACAGGATGCTGCACCCGCAGCCGCTGGAGAACATCGGGTGGGTCATCGCGGCGGGCGTGATCGGGTTCGCGGGCAACGAGGCCGTCGCGGTGTACCGCATCCGTGTCGGCAAGCGGATCGGATCAGCGGCGCTCGTGGCCGACGGCGTGCACGCGCGCACCGACGGCTTCACCTCGCTCGCGGTCGTGCTGGGCGGCATCGGCGTGCTGCTGGGCTTTCCGCTTGCCGATCCCATCGTGGGGCTCGTCATCGCCGCCGCGATCTTCGTGCTGCTGATCGGCACGGTGCGCAGCGTCGGCCGGCGCCTGCTCGACGGCGTCGAGCCCGAACTCGTCGACCGCGCCGAGCACGCGCTCGAGCACGTCGACGGCATCGACCGGATCGACCGGCTGCGACTGCGCTGGGTCGGACACCGCCTGCAGGGCGACGCGCTCGTCATCGGCCGCCCGGGCCAGGACGCCGAGGCGATCGCCGTCGCCGCCGAGGGCAGCGTGCGCGCGCATCTGCGCAACGTCGACGACTTCACGGTCACGGTGCGCACCGCCCGCTGACCGCGCTGCGGAATCCCCTGTTTCGCGAGACAGGGGATCGCCGCCGAGACAGAGGGCCTGGTCACCGGTCTCGGCGCGGATCCCCGGGTTCGGCGCGGAGGATCCCCGGGTTCGGCGCGGAGGATCCCCGGGTTCGACGTGACGTGCGACGTCGGGGCCAGCGCCTAGGCTCGCAGCATGCCCGTGACGACGCGACGCCTGCAGGATCTGACCATCGACGACCACACCCTCGAGGTGCCCCTGGTCTGGGCCGATCCCGAGGACGGGCGCACCATCGATGTGCACGCCGCGGTGGTCGCGCGCGAGGACGGCGGGAACCTGCCGTACCTGGTGTTCCTGCAGGGCGGGCCGGGGCACGAGGCGCCGCGTCCGTTCCACGCGCCCGCGGCGCCGTCGTGGCTGGACGCGGCGCTGGAGCACTACCGCGTCGTGCTGCTCGACCAGCGCGGCACCGGTCTGTCGACCCCCGTCGGCGACGGCGACCTCGAGCGGGGCGCCGAGGCGCTCGCCGAGCACATCACCCATCTGCGCGCCGACAGCATCGTCCGCGACGCCGAGGCGCTGCGTCAGGAGCTCGGCGCCGACACCTGGAGCGTGCTCGGCCAGTCGTTCGGCGGCTTCACGACGCTGTCGTACCTGTCCACGGACGCGGCGTCCCTGGAGCACGCGTACCTCACCGGCGGCCTCAGCGCGGTGGGGCGGCATCCCGACGACGTCTACTCGCTCACGTACGACAAGATGCGCGAGGCTTCGGAGCGGTACTACCGTCGCTTTCCCGCCCACCGCGACGCGGTGCGGCGCATCGTCGATCTGGCCGACGCCGGCGCGCTCGTGCTGCCGGACGGCGAGGTCGTCTCGCCGTCGCGCGCCCGGTCGATCGGTTCGCTGCTCGGCTCGAACGACGGCTGGCAGACGCTGTGGTCGCTGCTCGAACTCGACCCCCGCACGAACGCGTTCCGCCACGATCTCGCGGGGGCGATGCCCTTCGACGCCCGCAACCCGCTGTACTTCGTGTTCCACGAGTCGAGCTACGCCGACGGGCACGCCACCCGCTGGTCGGCGGAGCGCACCGAGCCCGACGACTTCCGCGCCGATCCGACGCTGCTGACAGGCGAGCATGTCCGCCGTGAATGGCTCGACACCGTGCCCGGGCTGCAGCCGTGGCGCGATGTGACGCTCGCCCTGGCCGAGCACGAGTGGCCGCGCGTCTATGACGAGGCCGCGATCGCCGCCTCGCACGCGCGGGGCGCCACCGCGATCTACGTCAACGACGTGTACGTACCGTTCGAGTTCGCGATCGAGACGGCCCGCCTGATCCCCGGCGTCACCCCGTGGATCACGAGCGAGCACGAGCACAACGGCCTGCGCGCCGGCGACGTGCTGTCGCGTCTGATCGACCTCGCCCACGGCCGCGCCGTCCGCTGAGTCGTTGCGCGCGCCCGGCATCGCGCCCCTGAACCGGAAGCGGAGGGGATGCCGGGCGCCCGGCATCCCCTCCCCCTCGCTTGCGGGCGGTCGGCCTCAGCCGTCCACCCGGGTGATCGGCGGCGGGGCGTACGTGCCGTCGAGCACCGCGTCGCCCGGCATGTACATGCGCAGGATCGGCCGGAAGGTGCCGGCGGGCGCCGGGAGCCAGTTCGCGGCCGCGTCCGGATCCGACGGGCGCGCGCGGCCGATGCGGATCGTGAGGCCGCCGTCGGCGTCCGTCACGGTCCCGGGCGTGCGGTCGCCGACCGAGTAGCGGTCGATCTCGTTGTCGACGAGGTAGAACTCGGGCAGCGCGTACATCGTGACCGACCAGAACGCGCCGACCGGCGGGGGCGGCGACAGCCGCAGCTCGTAGTCGTGCTCGCCGGTGAGCGGCCGGCCGTCGGCGTCCTGGAACGTCATGACATAGGCCGCCTCGTACCCGTGGTTGCCCCACAGACCCGCCTTGGCGGCGACGGCGCGCTCGCCGATCCGCCGCCGCGGGTCGGCGATCTTCCAGGCGGGTTCGTCCTTCGTGCCCACTTCGAAGAAGTCGAGGTTGTAGTCGAACACGTGCAGCGTCTGCGACCACGCACCGGGCGTCGCACCGGCCGCCGCACCCGCCATCGCCT
Source organism: Microbacterium helvum (assembly GCF_014779795.1). GTDB lineage: Bacteria > Actinomycetota > Actinomycetes > Actinomycetales > Microbacteriaceae > Microbacterium > Microbacterium helvum. The sequence goes on along the minus strand of NZ_JACXZS010000016.1, from coordinate 42,702 downwards.
GCGAGATGGCTTCCTCGCCGCCTCGCGCGCCGGCGCGCAGCGCCGCCTGCTGCTCGCCCGGCAGCTCGCGCACCGGCACTGCGCCGGTGAGGCCGAGCGCCGCGAACGACGACTGCAGTGACTCGTCGCGGTCCGCGGGTGGGAACGCCTGCGACCACACGCGGTACTTCTCCCAGAAGTCGAGCACCTCGTCGCCCTGCGAGATGATGCTCGGGATGCCGGCGGCCACGGCATCCGGGTGCGCCGGGGTGAGCGTCATGGCGTCCTGCAGCGCGTGGACGGCCGGCAGGTCGTCGACGCCGGCGCACGACCAGCGGCCCACGATCGACACGATCCGGGTCGGGGCGTGGACGACGGTCAGGCCGCCGGCATCCCCCTCCCATTCCGGCGGCGCGATCAGGAATTCGCCGGCGCCGTTGCCGGTGCCGCGCGTGCCGATGTACGCGAAGTTGTCGGTCCACGCGTCGACGAACTGCAGCACGTAGTAGCGATCGGATGCCGGCACCGACAGCCGCACGGGGCCGACGCCCAGATCGAGCGATGCCATCGAGTACACGGTGTCGTTGTTGATCGACACGAAGGTATCGGCCGCCGAGGCGAGGGAACGCGCGTGCGAGAACTCGTTGAAGGCGGCCTGCGGGTTCGCGCCCACTCCCGTGGTCGTGTAGCGCACCACCTGCTCGAGGTCGAAGACAAGCGGGAAGCCGTAGAGATAGGCCTGCGTGGCCAGAGTGTCGAGGTCGGTCATGATGCCTGCTTCCGGATCTCGGGCAGCTGCCAGGTCTTGTCGAACCACGGCTCGAGCGGACCGTAGAGACGGAGGATGGGGAACCAGGACTTGCCGGGGATCGTCGGGATCCAGTTCGACTCGCGGCCCTGCGGCGCCGTCGGGGCGAACCACAGCAGGTACGAGCCGTCGTCCTCGGCCTGCACCGTTCCTTCCAGGCTCGACAGCGCCGGGTACGGCGTCGACTGCAGCAGCGAGCGGGTCTGCGTGTCGTACAGGTCGACCGCCCAGAAGTTCTTCGCGGGCGGATCGGCGGGGATGCGCAGCGAGTACGTGGCGGAGCCGTCGAGTACGTGACCCTCGGCGTCCTCGGCCGTGTACGCGTAGGCGGACCCGGCGCCGACCTGGGCATGCGCCATCGCCGGAGTGATCACCGTCGCGAAGTAGTGGAACTGCGTGCGGGCGTCGAGGTTGCGCGCGCCGCCCTGCAGGAACTCGTAGCTGCCGCCGACGAACGCGTTCTTCCACGAGTTGCCCTCCCAGAAGTAGGCCTCGGGGTCGCGCGGCTTGTAGACGAGGGCGCGCGAGACGGCGGCGCCGATGCGGGCGGCGTCGTCCAGGATGCCGCGCAGCCGGTCGTCCGGCGCGAACGGCATGTCGTGCGCGATGCCGATCGCGGCGAGCGTGCCGGCACGTTCGGCATCGAGCGCCGATGCGGGCTCTTCGGCGACGAGCTGCGCGATCTCTTCGAAGTACGAGAAGTCGTTGGCGTGCACGGTGTTCTGCAGCACGCCCGCGATGTTCACGAAGGTCGTGTCGTCCGGCGAAGCCGCATCCGACAGGGGGTAGATGCGGGTCTGCTTCATGGCAGGCACCCCGCCGAGGGTGCGCAGCACGACCCAGTTCGTGAACGTCGGCGACTCGAACGTGAAGTAGCCGTCGGGACGATCGCCGTCGTACCCCGGGGGTAGGAACAGGTACTTGCCGCCCGCACCCCGGTCGGGACCGGCGATGCCCATGTCGGCGACGTAGCGGAACCAGAAGTCGTCGACCACGCACAGCGACTGCGGCGGAGCCTCGATGACCGTCGGGCCCCACGCCTTCAGGTCGAGGAAGGTCGTGCCGTACGTCGTCTCGGTGTTCGGCGTGAGGAACAGGCTCGCCGAGTTCGCCCGGGGATCCGTGTACCCGACCTTGCCGGGCGAGTCGATTCCGGCGCTGCGCAGTCCGCGCCTCATGGCGACGAGCGACGCGCCGGGCACCGCGGTGAGGAACGCGTCGATGCCGCGCAGCAGGTCGAGCGCGTCGAAGATCGTCTGCACGGACTCCGCCCGCGGCACGCCGTCGAAGAACTCCAGATCGCCGAACGGCGTCTTCAGCAGATCGGGAGTGGACAGGTGCGTCACCTCCTCCGCCAGCTGCTCCTTCGTCAGTCCTGCCCCCGGGGTGCCGTCGATGGCCATGCGCTTCCCTTCGTCCCCATGCGAATGCGCCCTCGTGCCGGTGAGGTCACGAAGGACGTGTTCTCGCAGTCTGCCAGTGGCGGGTCGACGCGGTCGCCAGGCTGGCCGTCACGTGCGCGCGGGTCGCCGCGGCCGCACGTGCCGCGACCGCGTCGATTCCCGGATACTCGGCGTGACCGGCCGGAAGCACCTCGAGCTCGAGCCGCGCGCCGGTGCCCGCCGCTTCGGCCTGCGCGACCGCGTTGGCCACCGCGAACTGCCCCGGCGCGGGTACGCTCGCGTCCCACAGCGCTGCTTCGACACGGACCGGCACGCGGACGAAGGTCGCCGCCGTCGAGGCGTCGAACAGCCGCAGCACCTCGCGAGCCTCGGGGTGGTCTGCGACATACGTCCGCACGTGCTCACCGCTGCCCAGGCACGGCACCTGCAGCCGGATGTCGTACTGCCCGAAGCTCGGCACCACGAGCGTCGCGCCGATCAGGCGATCGTCCCACGGCAGCGCGAGGGCGCCGATGCCGCCGCCGAAGCTCTCGCCCACCAGGTACAGCGGCAGGTCGCCGGCGAGCTCGACGAGCACGTCGCCCGCGGTCCACAGCTCGGCGGCGCAGCGGCCGAGCGCATAGGTCTCGGGGCTCTCGATGCCGTGCAGCACGTGCCGGTCCGACGTCGACGGGGCGCCGACCTCGACGTTGAGGGCTCCCAGGCCGCGCGCGACCGGGAAGATCACGGCAGCGTCGTCCGGCACCCGCGCGAAGTCGGGCGCGTCGCGGCCACCGTACCCGTGGCTGTGCACGATGCCGACACGGGCGGCACCGGCCGCCGGCATCCCGAACCATCCCCGAAGGCGCAGGCCGTCCGACGTGCCGAACGCCACCTCGAACACATCGTGCGCGCCGCTGCGGCCGAGCGACGTCAGCTCGGGTCGGGCGGCCGCCTCCGCGGCCTCACGACGCCAGCGCCGCCACGTCGGGGGGAAGCCGGCGGCCGCAGGCACGGGCGCCACGGCGCGCAGTGCGTCGAGGTCGTACCCGTAGGTGCCGTCGATGGGCGCGTCGGCGAACCAGGCGTCGTAGGGCGAGGGGAACACGGCGTCCTTCCGGTCGGTGGGCGCTTTCGACTCTGGCAGTCGGGGCGCGGCGCGCGCCATCCGCTACGAACGCGGCGTGAGTGGATGCCGCATCCCGGCCTCGTTCGAAGGTGAGGTGCCATGGGTGATCTGATCGTCCAGCTCATTCCGCCCCTGCTCGGGGTCATCCTGAGCCCGCTCGCGATCATGGCGCTCGTCGCGGTGCTGCTCTCGCGGCTGGCGCGGGTCAACGGCATCGCGTTCCTGCTGGGGTGGGCGGTCGGCATCGTCGGAGTGCTCGCGCTGTCGATGTGGATCTTCTCCGCGTTGCAGATCCGCGCGCTGCACGAGCCGCCGCTGTGGGTCGCGATCGTGCGGCTGCTGCTGGGCCTGCTGCTCGTCGGCGGCGCCTGGTACGTCTACCACCGCGGCGCGGAGCGCATCGCGCGGATGGCCGCCGCCGAAGGCCCGAAGGCCGTCGCGCACGCCGCGAAGCTGCCCGGCTGGCTGCAGTCGGTCTCGACGTTCAAGCCCGGCCGCACGTTCCTGCTGGGAGTGGGGCTGTTCGTCATCAACCCGGTCGACGCGTCGTGCGCGATCATCGCCGGGCTCGACATCGTCCTCGCCGACGTCAGCACGACCGAGGCGTTCTGGGTCGCGTTCGGATTCGCCGTCCTGGGCGTGCTGCCCATCGCGATCCCCGTCGTCTGGGTCGTCGTGGCGGGCGAGCGCGCGCAGCCGAGCCTGGACCGCATGCGCACCTGGATCGCCGGCAACACCCACGTGCTCAACGCCGCGCTGCTGCTGGTCATCGGTGCCCTGCAGCTCGAGAAGGCGATCACCGCGATGGTCTGACCCGGCGCGCGCTCAGAGCTCGGCCAGCAGGCCCGCGAGCGGCGCCGGCACCCGATCCAGCGGCACCGCCTCTGCCAGCAGCCGCGCGTAGCGGGCCTTGTTGCCGCTGCGGCCGCCGAAGAAGCGGGCGAGCTGCGCCTCGGCCGGCCGGCCGCGCTGGAACGGCTGCCGCTGCAGGCTGCGGAACGACCCGAGTTCGCCCTGCCCGGCGATGACGGCCTCGACGCCGTCGACGCCGAGCGCGCGCACGAACTCGCCCTCCAGGTCGGGGTCGCACACGAAGACGCGGTCGAGCACCCGCTCGAAGTCCGCGCGCTCGCCGGCATCGACCAGCCCGATCAGCCGCTCGCCCGCCAGCTCGTCGGCCGCGCGTCGCGCACCCTTCGAGCCGCCGACGACCCGGACCGCCGGCATCCGGACGCCCATCCGCGCCGCGAGGGTCTCCAGCGCGACGCGGTCGCTCTCACCCTCGACGAGCACCGTCAGCTGCACAGGCCCATTGTTCCCTTGACCCTCACACTGTGTCATCGTCGAGGGTGGTCTCAACCATGTACACCATCGGACAGTTCGCCGCCCTCGGACGCGTCAGCGTGCGGATGCTGCGGCACTACGACGCGATCGGCCTGCTCGTGCCCGCCGACGTCGACGAGCGCACCGGCTACCGTCGCTACGCGCCGCAGCAGCTCTCACCGCTGCTGCGCATCGCGCAGCTGCGCGACCTCGGCTGCCCGCTCGACGACGCCCTCGACGTGCTGCACGCCGACGACGAGACGGCGGCGCTGCGGCGCGTGCTGGAACGCCGCCGGGCCGACCTCGTCGCCAGTGTCGCGGCCGACACCGCGCGCCTCGCGCGTCTGGACGAACAGCTCCGTCACCTCGAAGGAGACACACAGATGACCACCGTCGAATACCGGAGCATCGAATCCGTCACCGTCTACGCCGTATCGGCGGTGGCCGCCGGCAGCGAGAACGTGCCGGCCGCGATCGACACGGTGCTGCCGGGGCTCCACGACGCCCTCGAAGCGTCCGGCGTCGCCTACCGCGAGCCCGGCATCTTCTGGTACGAGCCGATCGACGGCACCGAGGACCTGCGCGTGTGGGTCTCGTGGATCGCCGACGGCGAGCCCGTCGAGAACGACGCCTGGCAGGTCGTGGAGCTGCCCGCCGTCGAGCGCGCCGCCGTCACCACCTACCACGGCGAGATGAGCGGCATCGGCGCCGCGTGGGGCGCCTTCATGCAGGCCGTCGTGGCCGACGGCGGCGAGTTCTCGGGGCCGTGCCGCGAGGTCTACCTGCAGGCGGACGGCCCGCAGTCGACCTGGGTCACCGAGCTGCAGCAGCCCGTCGCCTGACCGCGCACACGCCTCATCGCGCACACGACGGTGCCCGGGCGCCTCGCTGCACCCGGGCACCGTCGCCGGCAGATCACCGATCGTCGGTGAGCGCGTCCTTCACGTCGTCGCCGGCCTTCTTGACCTTGGCGCTGGCCTGGTCGGCCATACCCTCGGCCTGAAGACGCTCGTTGTCGGTCGCGTCCCCGACCGCCTCCTTCGTCTTGCCCTTCAGGTCTTCCATGTTGTGCTTGATGTCGTCTCCCAGACCCATGGCGGATCTCCCTTCGTGTGGTGGACACGGATCATTCGCTGCTCTTCAGGACCGGTGGGTCCGTCGGGGTCGCATGCCTCGACGTTAGGCACGATCGTGCGATGCCTCAGGAGGCTTGTCATGCGACGGCGAGGTGTGTAATCTGCCAGGTTTCAGCGCTCGGCCAGCGCCTCGACGACCTGCTCCGCGGTGGTGACGCTCGACTGCGGATTCTGGCCGCTCACCAGTCGGCCGTCGCGCACGACCTCGACCGACCACGGGGTCGCCGGCTCGATGATGGCGCCGAGCTCGGCCAGACGTGAGGCGACGAGGTACGGCGTGCCCTCACCGAGCCCGCCCTGGCGCTCCTCGTCGTCGGTGAACACGGCGATCCGGCGCCCGGCGAAGGCGAACGAGCCGTCTTCACGCACGGCGCTCAGCAGGCCGGCCGGGCCGTGGCACAGCACGCCGACGACCGCGTCGCGATCGGCGGCGTCCACGAGAAGGCGGCCAAGATCGGCGTCGACCGCGAGGTCGACCATGGGCCCGTGACCGCCGGGCAGCACGATCGCGTCGTACTCGCCGTCGCGCACATCGCCCAGTCCGCGCGGGTGCGAGAGCAGGTCGTCGATCCCGTCGAGGTAGGCGCGCAGCGCGTCGGCTCCCTCGGCAGCGAGACTGCCGGGGTCGACGGGCGGACGCACGCCGTCCGGCGTCGCGATCGTCACGTCGTGGCCGGCCTCGACCAGGCCGCGATGCAGCTCGACGAGCTCCTCCGCCCAGAACCCGGTCGGGTGCGCGGTGCCGTCCGCGAGGGTGATGGTGTCGGCGCCGGTGACCGCCATGAGTACGTGTGCCATGTCTGCTCCTGTTCCGCGGCTCGGGCGAACCGCTGACGTGAGGAACGAGGCATCCATCGCCTTCATTTCGTACGCTGGTCTGCAGCCATAGATTTCTTGATGGGTGGATGCCGCATGCAAGAGCTCGACCTGCTGCACACGTTCCTCGAAGTGCACCGCGCGGGGTCGCTCACCGCGGCCGCGTCGCGGCTGGGGGTCAGCCAGCCGGCGGTGAGCGAGCGGATCGCGCGGCTGGAGGCCGAGCTCGGCGACGAGCTGCTCGTGCGCACCGCCCGCGGCGTCACGCCCACCGCCGCGGGCGATGCACTGGCCGCCCGCATCGGCGAGCCCGTCGACCGGCTGCGCGAAGTGTGGGCGGCGCCGGCGGCGTCCGCGCCCGCGACGGTGCGCATCGGCGCGGCCAGCGATGTGACGGCGGCGCGACTCGTGCCGGCGCTCGCTCCGCTCACCGTCCAGGGCGTGCGGATCGCGTTCACGCTCGGGCTCGCCCACGACCTGCTGGCGCGGCTGGCGGATGCCGAGCTGGACGTCGTGGTGTCGTCGGTGCGGGCGCCGATGCGCGGCATCCGCTATCGCGGGCTCGTCGACGAGGAGTTCGTGCTCGTCGGCGCACCCTCGATCGCCCGCACGGTTGACGCGGCGCGTCTCGCCGCCGACCCTGCAGCCGCGCTGCAGCACCTGCCGCTCGTCGCCTATGACGCCGAGCTCTCGATCGTGCGACGGTACTGGCGCAGCCAGTTCGGGCATCGGCCGGCCAATCCGGTCGCCATGACGGTGCCCGACCTGCGCGGTGTGCTCTCGGCCGTCATCGCCGGCGTCGGGGTCTCGGCGCTGCCCCGGTACCTCGCCCAGCCGGCGGTCGACGCCGGCGCCGTGGTCGTGCTGCATCGTCTCGACGAGGCGCCCATCAACACGCTGCACCTCGCGATCCGGGCGGCCGAGGCGCCGTCGCCGGCGGCCGGCCGGGTCATCGAGGTGCTCGTCGAGCGGGCGCGCGAGTGGGACGTCTTCTGACGCTGCGCCCGGTGGCGACGGCCGAGCCCCCGTCGCACGGGGAGCAGAATGGCGGTATGGATGCCGTCGCGCCGATCCTGCGCACCGAGATGCCCCACCCGAGCTACATCATGTCGGCCGAGGGGTACCAGATCGCCACCTACTCGTGGGGCGAGCCCGACGCCGAGACGGTGCTGTGCGTGCACGGCTTCGCATCCAGCTGCCGCGACAACTGGGTCGAGACCGGCTGGGTGCGCATGCTGACGAGCGCCGGCTACCGCGTCATCGGGGTCGACCAGCGCGGGCACGGGGCGAGCGACAAGCCGCACGACGCCGGGGCGTACTCGATGGCCGCGTTCGTGGGCGACCTGATGACCGTGCTCGACACCTATCTCGTCGACGACGTGCGCTACCTCGGCTACTCGCTGGGTGCCCGGGTCGGCTGGCAGCTCGCGGTCGACGCGCCCGAGCACGTCGGGCGGGCCGTGCTCGGCGGCATCCCGGACGGACGGCCGCTCGGCAGGCTGCGGATCGAGCAGGCCCGCGCGTACGCCGAGAACGGCACCCCCGTCGAGGACCCGGTGACGCAGAACTACGTGCGCCTCGCGGAGCGCGTGCACGACAACGACCTGCGGGCACTCATCGGGCTGGCCGAGGGGATGCGGTTCGGCGACGCCGATCCCGACCCGGAGCGACCGCCGGTGCAGCCGGTGCTGTTCGCAACCGGCAGCGAGGACGCCATCCTGGAGCGGTCGCGGGCTCTTGCCGCGACCGCCCCGCACGGCACGTTCCTCGAGATCCCGGGGCGGCACCACTTCAACGCGCCGGGGTCGCGGGTGTTCCGCGAGGCCGCGCTCGAGTTCCTGGCCTGAGTCGTCGGGCCCGCGCCGGCTCAGGACGCCGCGGTCTTCACCAGTGCGCGGAACTTCTTCTCGATGTCGGCGTTCCACGCGAGGACTGCGTAGCTGACCGGCCACACGTCGCCGTCGTCGAGGTGCGCCGGGTCGTCGAAGCTGATCGTGCCGTACCGGGTCTTGAACTTGCTGGCCGGCTGGTAGTACACCACGACCTTGCCGTCGGCGTTCGCGAACGCGACGAAGCCGTAGAACGTGCGCGGCATAAGGTCGGGTGCGACGTCCAGGACGAGCGCACGGAACGCCTCGGCGATCTGCTTGTCGAGTCCGTCGAGCTTGTCGATCGCCTCCTGGATCTGCTTCAGGCCGGCCTCGCGGTTCTTGCCCGCCTTCGCCTGCTCGCGCAGCTCTTTCGCGCGCTGCTTGACGGCCTCGCGCTCGATGTCCGACAGGGTCCCGGATGCCTTCTCGGCCATGATCCACTTCCTTCACGCTCGGGGCGCTGTGCGCCTGATGAACCTCACGCTACGGGCCGCGGCATCCATCCGCTTCTCCATTCCTGCCCGATCGCCTAGCGTGATCTGCAGTCCGAAACCGTCAGCGTCGACCGAGGAGCGCCATGTCTGCGACGTCCCCCGACCACATGCACGCGATCTCGCCCGACACCGCCCACACCGTCGACGACGTGCTCGACTACGCGCGTCGCCGCGCGCTGTACCGGGACGTGCCCCTCGACAAGCCGATGACGCCCCGCGACCTGGAACGCCTCGCGTCGGGCTCGATCACCGCGGACGGCATCGGGGCGCGCCGCGCGATCGCCCTGTTCGAGAACGTCCTCGCGCCCGCCTGCATCTCGACCGACCACCCCGGCTACCTCTCATTCATCCCCTCAGCGCCCAGCAAGGCCTCGCTCGCGTTCGACGTGGTCGTGTCGGCCTCGGCCGTATACGGGGGGTCGTGGATGGAGGGCGCGGGCGCTGTGTTCGCCGAGAACGAGGTGCTGCACTGGCTCGCGAAGGAGTTCGGGATGCCGGCGGCCGCGGGCGGCGTGTTCGTCCAGGGCGGGACCATCGGCAATCTGTCGGCGCTCGTCACGGCGCGCGACGACGCCCGCCGTCGCGCGGCTGCGGAAGGACGCGCGGCGCCCGCGCGCTGGGTCGTGGTGTGCAGCGCCGAGGCGCATTCGTCGATCGCGTCAGCCGCCGCCGTCATGGACGTGGACGTCGCCACCGCCGAGGTCGACGCGGACGGCCGCCTGCGCGGCGAGGCCGTCGCGCGCGTGCTCGACGAGCACGCCGACGCGGTGCTCGCGGTCGTCGCCACGGCGGGCACCACGAACTTCGGCATCGTGGACGACATCGCCGGTGTCGGCGCGGCCGCGCGCGAGCGCGGCGTGTGGTTCCACGTCGACGGCGCGTACGGTCTCGCCGCGATGCTGGTACCCGAGGCGCGGCCGGCCTTCGAGGGCGTCGGCCTCGCCGACTCGCTCATCGTCGACCCGCACAAGTGGCTTTTCGCGCCCTTCGACGCGTGCGCGCTGCTGTACCGGGATCCGTCGCTCGCGCTCGACGCGCACACCCAGAAGGCAGAGTACCTCGACACCCTCACCGGCAAGCCGGACTGGAACCCGTCGGATCTCGCGATCCAGCTCACCCGCCGCGCGCGCGGCCTGCCGCTGTGGTTCTCGCTCGCGACGCACGGCACCGAGCAGTACCGCGCCACGATCGCCCACGGCATCGAGCTCGCCCGACGCATCGCCGACGAGATCGAGAGCCGCGACGGACTGTCGCTGGTGCGCGAACCGCAGCTGTCGGTGGTGGTGTTCCGGCGCGACGGCTGGAGCCTCGCCGACTACGAGGCGTGGTCGGCCCGCCTGCTCGACGAGCAGCAGGGCTTCGTCGTGCCCAGCTCGCATCACGGCGAGCCCGTGCTGCGCTTCGCGATCATCTCCCCTCTCACGACCTTCGAGCTGCTGACCGCGATCCTCGACACCCTGTCCTGACCGTCGACCGCGCCTCGTCGCCCGCGACCATGCCCCGTCGCCCGCGACCATGCCCTGTCGCCCGCGACCATGCCCTGTCGCCCGCGACCATGCCCGATTGAGGAACGGGCCCGGTGGGGGCGAAACGGACACGGTGGGCGTGGAACGGGCGCGGTGGGCGCGGGGTGGGCATGGTCGGGGAGGAATGGGTGGATGCCGGCGGCCGGCGCTCGGGGAACCCCGAGGCTCCGCGCACGTAGACTGGAGGCATCCGTTTCCCTGATCTGGGAACCCTCCGCCGCAGGATCACCGTGACCACAGCCGAATCCCGCACGTTCGACGTGCGCCACGTGCAGCTCGCACGCGCCGCCTTCGCGGCGATCGCCGCGCTCATGATCACGTTCTCGTCCGATCATTCCGCGGCTGTCGGCAGCGCCGTCTTCAGCGGCTTCGCGATCGCGACGGCGTTCGTGCACCTGCTCGCGGCCTGGCTCGTGTACCCCGCGGGGCGCCGGTGGTCCTCGATCGCGCTCGGAGTCGTCACCCTCGTCGCGGGCATGGCGACCGGGCTGTTCCCGCTGCGCACCGTGACCGGCTTCTTCGTCACCGTGATCGCGTGGGCTCTGCTGAGCGGCACCATCGAGCTCGTCGCCGGCTGGCGCGGACTGAAGGCCAGCCCCGAGCGCCGTGAGATCGTCCCCGGAGTCGCGGACGCACGCCCGGCCGTGCCCGCGAGCCCCCGCTCCGAGAGCCGCGACGCGATCGTCGTCGGCGCGGTGTCGATCGTGCTGGGCATCGCGCTGCTCTGCGTCCAGCCCGCCTACGCACTGACCTACCGGCTCGACGAGGCCGGCGTCACCGGCACCCTCACCGGCATCACCATCGGCGTCGGACTGTTCGGCGGCTACGCCGCGATCGTCGCCGTCTACCTCGGCATCGCCGGCTTCTCGCCGCGACCGACGTCGTCCGACGCGGACGCCGTCACGACGGAAGAACCCGCCTCCGTCGAGCCGGCTGATCGGAAGGACTCCGCGTGAGCCACGAAAGCCCTACCCGCCGCGACCTGCTCAAGCCCCTGCAGCTGCTCGGGATGGCGTTCGGCGCCGCCCTGTTCGCCGGCATCGTCACCCTCGTCTCGATGGGCTTCTTCCAGCAGCGCACCGCCGACGAAGCCTCGCGCGCCGTCGTCGTCGCCCTGATCATCGCGGGCGTGAGCTTCATCGCCGTGCTGCTGATCGTGTCGCTGCTGCTGCTCGCCGTCGACCCGGCGCAGGTCACCAAGCAGATCGACAAGCCCGTGCTGCTGCCGGACGAGGAGGCGAAGCCCGAAGCCGGCGACGCGAAGCCCGGGGCCGGCGGGTCTGGTTCCGACGGGGAGCCCGGCATCGAGGCATCCACCGATCCGAAGTCCTGACGCCGCACAGAATCGGATCCGCAGGTGCGGATCCGGCGGGTGACACGCCGGTTCGGGATGCTGCCACCCGGCGTGTCGGGTCGCGGCTCCGCAGGTGCGGATCCGAGGTTGTGCACGTGCGGATCCGAGGTTGTGTCGGGGCAGCCCCGTCCGCGGGGGATCAGCCCAGCTCGTCGACCAGCTTCGACGCCAGGCCGTCGTAGGTCGCGGGCGTGAGGGCCAGCAGGCGCGCCTTGGCCTCGTCGCCGATGTCGAGGCCGCGCACGAACTCGGCGAGCTCGGCCGCCCCGACGCGGCGGCCGCGCGTGAGGTCCTTCAGCAGCGCGTACGGGTCCGAGATCGAAGACCGCCCGGCGGCGATCTCGGCGCGCACCACGGTCTGGATGGCCTCGGCGAGCACCTCCCAGTTCGTGTCGAGATCGGCCAGCAGCACGCTCTCGGCCAGTGAGATCTCGCCGAGGCCGCGCTGCAGGTTGTCGAGCGCGAGCAGCGAGTGCCCGAACGCGACGCCGATGTTGCGCTGCGTGGTCGAGTCCGTGAGGTCGCGCTGCAGGCGTGACGTCACCAACGTCGAAGACAGTGTCGCCAGCAGGCCGCCCGCGATCTCGAGGTTCGCCTCGGCGTTCTCGAACCGGATCGGGTTGATCTTGTGCGGCATCGTCGACGAGCCTGTCGCGCCGGCCACCGGGATCTGCGTGAAGTAGCCGATGGAGATGTAGGTCCAGATGTCGGTCGCGAGGTTGTGCAGGATGCCGCCGGCGTGCCGCACGCGGTCGTACAGCTCGACCTGCCAGTCGTGCGACTCGATCTGGGTGGTGAGGATGTTGAAGTCCAGCCCCAGCCCCTCGATGAACTCGCGGGACACGGAAGGCCAGTCGACGTCTGGCGCGGCCGACAGGTGCGCCGACCAGGTGCCGGTCGCGCCCGAGAACTTCGCGAGGTACTCGCCGCTCTCGATCTGGTCGGCGACGCGGCCGAGGCGCCATGCGAAGACGGCGAGCTCCTTGCCCATCGTCGACGGGGTGGCGGGCTGCCCGTGCGTGCGCGACAGCATCGCCGCGTCGCGGTGCTTCACCGCGAGCGCCGACAGCGAAGCGATGACGGTGTGGAGCTTCGGCAGCCACACCTGCTGCACCGCGCGCTGCACGGTGAGGGCGTACGAGGTCGAGTTGATGTCTTCGCTCGTGCACGCGAAGTGGGTGAGCTCGGCGACGGCGTCGAGCCCCAGCGTCGAGAGGCGGTCGCGCACGAGGTACTCGACGGCCTTCACGTCGTGGCGCGTGACTGACTCCTTCTCGGCAAGCCAGTCGATCTCGGCCTGGCCGAAGTCGCGGTACAGGGCGCGCAGCCTCGACTTGTCGTCGTCCGACAGCGGCGTCGTGCCGAACAGCGAGCGGTCGGTGAGGGCGATGAGCCACTCCACCTCGACCTCGACGCGCGCGCGGTTCAGGCCCGCCTCGGACAGGTATTCGCCGAGCTCGCCGACGGCGGCGCGGTAGCGGCCGTCGAGCGGGCTCAGGGGCTGCGGAGGAAGAGAGGTCACGGTGGCTCCCGTCGTGTCGTCGAAGACGTCGTTCGATCCCCGGGTCACGGCACCGGGCGGATCGCGGGTTCGAGTTGCCGGAAGAGCGCCCGGCTCGCGCTTTCGATCATACCGAGCACCTCGTCGAACATTCCGGGGCCGGCATAGTACGGGTCGGGGACGTCGAGGGTGTGCGCCGAGGCGTCGAACGACATCAGCAGCGCGATCTTGTCGGAGTCCGCCTCGTTGCGCGCCCACCCGCGCAGGATGCGCTCGTGGCTGCGGTCGAGCGCCACGACGAGGTCGCTGCGCGCGAAGTCGGAGTGCGTGAACTGACGCGCACGGTGATGCGAGCCGTCGTAGCCGGCGCGCGCAAGTGCGTCGATCGTCCGCTGGTCGGCCCGCTCGCCCACGTGCCAATCACCCGTGCCCGCACTCGTCGATGCGACGCGCGGACCGAGGCCGGCGGCATCCGCGAATCCCCGGAACACGACGTCGGCCATCGGCGACCGGCAGATGTTCCCGGTGCACACGAACACGACGCGGAAGGGTGCCACGTCGCCGGCGGTCATGGCCTCCATTCTGGCCGAGACGACACCGAACGTTAAGGGTTCGTGCCCCTCAGGTCTTCCGGTGAGGGATGCCTCGGCCCTAGCTTGTGTCGTGGCGGGGAGGCGACCGGCTTGCCCGTGAACTCCCCGCGCGGTCCACCGACCGCCAGATCCCATGTGGAGGTCCTGTGTCCCATTCGCCCCGCAGACTCGTGGCCGCGCTCGCGGCGCTGACGCTCGGAGCCGCCGGCGCCGTCGCGGTCACCGCGCCCGCGGCCGCGGCATCCGGCGATCTGCTCATCAGCGAGTACGTCGAAGGAACCTCGATCAACAAGGCGATCGAGATCTACAACCCGAGCACCGCGAGCGTCGACCTCGGTGCGGCCGGGTACTCGCTGCAGATGTACTTCAACGGCTCCACCACCCCCACCACGTTCGCGCTCAACGGCACTGTCGCCGCCGATGACGTCTTCGTGTTCGCCGCCGGCAGCACCACCAGCACGAATGTCGACCCCGTGATCCTGGCGGCCGCGGACCAGACCACCACCTCCAGTCTCTTCAACGGCGATGATGCCATCGCCCTGGCCAAGAACGGCGTCATCGTCGACGTCCTGGGTCAGATCGGCAACCGACCAGCCTCGGGTGAATGGGGCACGGGCCTCAATTCCACCGCCGACAACACACTCCGCCGTGCTGCCGATACCTGCGTCGGCGACACGAACGGCTCCGATGTCTTCGACCCTTCGGTCGGATGGGTCGGCTTCGCCACGAACACCTTCACCGGTCTTGGCAGCCATGAAGCCGACTGCGCCCTCGAACCGCCCACCGACCCCGGCCCCGGCGGCAGCGCCGACTGCGCCGCCACCACGGCCGTGACCATCGGTTCGGTGCAGGGCTCCGGCACCACCACCCCCGTCGCCGGGCAGAACGTGCTCGTCGAAGGCACGGTGGTCGGCGACTTCCAGGCCGGCGGGTTCGACGGCTACTACATCCAGGACGCCGGTGACGGCAACCCCGCCACGTCCGACGGCGTGTTCGTCTACGCGCCCGGCGGCGCGGCCGTCTCGGCCGGCGACGTCGTCAGCGTCTACGGCGCGGCCAAAGAGCAGTTCGGCCTGACCGAGATCGTCGCCGCCGACGTCGAGGTGTGCGCGACGGGTCAGGCACTGCCGGCCCCGCAGGCACTGACCCTGCCGGCATCCACCGAACAGCGCGAAGCGCTCGAGGGCATGTACGTGACGCTCCCGCAGCAGCTGACGATCGGCGAGACCTTCGAGTACGGGCGTTTCGGCACGATCACGCTCACCGACGGCCGCCAGGACACGCCGACCGCGGTCGTCGAGCCGGGCGCCGCGGCGAACGCGCTGGCAGCCGCCAACCTCGCGAGCAGCATCACGCTCGACGACGGCCGCGGCAGCCAGAACCCCGACCCGGCCATCCACCCCGACGGCGAGCTCTTCACGCTCGACCACTCGTTCCGCAGCGGCGACCTCGTGCAGAACGCCACCGGCGTGCTCGACTACCGCTTCGACGTGTGGGGCATCCAGCCCACGGAGGGCGCCGACTTCACGGTCGGCAACCCGCGGCCCGAGGTGCCCGAGGTAGGCGGCGACCTGAGGATCTCGAGCTTCAACGTGCTGAACTACTTCACCTCGATCGACCCGACCCCGACGAACTCGGGCGACGACGACTACTACCGCGGCGCCGACACCGCCGAGGAGTTCCAGCGTCAGCAGGACAAGATCGTCTCGGCGCTCGCCGACATCGACGCCGACGTGTTCGGCCTGCTCGAGATCGAGAACAACGGCACAGCCGTCCAGGCGCTTGCCGACGCCCTCAACGCACGGGTGGGCGCCGGCACCTACGTGCCCGTCATCACCGGCGTCATCGGCGGCGACGCGATCGCCACGGCACTCATCTACAAGCCGGCGACGGTCAGCCCGGTCGGCGGCTTCCAGCTCATGACGAGCGCCGTCGACCCGGCCTGGCTCGACAACCGCAACCGGCCGGGCCTGACCCAGCGGTTCGTGTCGACCGAGTCCGGTGAGGAGTTCGTGGTGTCGGTGAACCACCTGAAGTCGAAGGGCTCGGCGTGCAGCGAGAGCCCCGACCTCAAGGACGGCCAGGGCAACTGCAGCGCGACCCGCACAGCCGCCGCGAAGGCGCTCACGACGTGGCTGAACGAGACCGTGGCGCCCGACGGACGCGCGATCGTGATCGGCGACCTCAACTCGTACGACCACGAGGACTCGATCGGCGAGTTCGTGAAGGGCGGCTTCACCGACCTGGAGAAGCAGTTCGGCGGCGAGCACGCCTACTCGTACGTGTTCGACGGCCAGTCGGGGTACCTCGACTACGCCCTCGCGCAGCCCGAGCTCACGGCGGACGTCACGGGTGCCGCGGCCTGGCACATCAACGCCGACGAGCCGAGCCTCATCGACTACGACATGTCGTTCAAGCAGCCGGCGCAGGACGCCCTCTACGCGCCCGACCCGTACCGCTCGAGCGATCACGACCCGGTGATCGTGGGCCTGAAGCTCACGCCGCCGGACGTCACGCCGCCGACCATCGAGGTGACCGCCGACCAGTCGGTCATCATGCCGCCGAACAACAAGGCGGTGCCGGTGACGTTCGCGGTGGATGCCGCCGACGAGAGCGACGGGGACGTCACGGTCGAGCTCACCGGCGTCGAGGTGACCGGCGGCGGCTCGTGGACGCAGACCGGCGACCGCACCGCTACGGTCAAGGCCGTCAACGGCGCTGTGTATCGCTTCACGTGGACGGCGACCGACGCCGCCGGCAACACCGCGACCGACACCGTCACGGTCGTCGTGGGCCAGAAGGGCCAGAAAGCCGCGTGAGCCTCGGGCCCGGCTGAGATCCCAGCCGGGCCCGACGCCACGTCAGCGAGGCGCCGCATCCTCCCGGGGTGCGGCGCCTCCTCCACATCCGGCGACCTCGCGCGGGTCATCCACAGATCGCCTGGACGCACGGTACGGCGGTGGCCGGCCCCGCGACGATGAACGGGTGACATACCTCTCACCAGGGCCCTCGGCATCCCATCAGCTGGACATCGTCGCGTACGAGGTCGCGCGGCTCATCGAACGACTCGAGGATGCCGCGGCCCATGCCCGCCGTCTGTCGGGCGAGACGCAGTGGCAGGCGAGAGCCGCGACCGCCTTCCACGAGCAGGCGGACGCGTGGGCGGGCGAGGTCTCGGGGCTGCGGTGCCTCGCCGAGACGGTACGGCTCGAAGCGGCCAGGGCGCGCGACCGTGCGGCCTTCGCCGAGTCGGCCTGGTTCGCCTCGCTGCAGGGCGGAGCGGCGCGGTGAGCGCCGACGCGCGGGCGAAACCGGCTCCCGGCGGCGACTCCGGTCACGCGCGACCGGACGACGGGCTCTGGGGCGGCCTCAACGGCCTCGCGCCCGACAGCGACGGTGGCCTGCAGATCACCGGCGGCGGCGCCGTCTCGGTCGACACCGAGACGCTGCGGTCGACGGCCGGCCGGTTCACCGGGGCGCGGGTCGAGCTCGACGGGATCCGCGCGCGCCTCGGCGGGCTCGCGAACACACTGCTCGCCGAGCGTCGCTATGCGTGGGACGCCGCACTGAGTGCCTCGACGCTCGACGCGCGGCTGCACGAGGTGCAGGCCGGCGCGGACCGCATCGCCGCCTCACTGCTCGCGGCAGCCGCGGCGTACGAGGTCGTCGAACTCGACGCGCACCTGCGCGCGGCGCACGCCGCCGGCGACCACGCGCTGGTGACGTCTCTCGAAGCCCGCCGCGCGGCGGTGATCGAGGAGTACCCGGATGCCGCGGCCCAGGCGTTCTCGGCCCAGTACACGTTCGCCACGGAATGGCAGCACGAGATCGTGCGGCAGGCGACGCGCCTGGGCGTCGAGGGCGGCGACCTCGTCGGTCCGCCGTGGGCGGTGGCCGGCGGTGCGGCGCTCGGCGCTCTCACCTTCGCCGGCACCGTGATCACCGGGTTCGGCGGCACCGGCCGCCTCGCGCCCGATGCGCGGCTCGCGGGCAGGGCGGGGCCGGTCACGGTGACCCCCGTGCCCGCGGCCGCACCGGGTGGCAGCATCCCTGCCGTCGCTCCCGGCGCGGCGGGCTCGACGGCCGTCGGGCTGGCGGCGCCGACCGCCGCGAACCCGTCGCCGCCGGTCGCGCCGCAGAGTCTTGCGGCGGCGGCAGCGCGGGTTCCGGGCGCCGGGGCGGCGCGAGTGCGGGTCGAGAAGTACACGATGCCGGACGGTTCGCGGCAGGCCGTCGTCTACATCGCGGGCATGCAGTCCCAGGGTTTCGGCGGCGACGAACCGTGGGACAACGCGTCCAACGTCTCGCTCTACCGCGGCGAGATGTCGGACTCGTATGCAGCGACCGAGGCTGCGCTCGCAGCGGCCGGCGTTGAGCCGGGCGACACGCTGCACGTCGTGGGGTTCTCACAGGGCGGCATGATCGGCGCCCACCTCGCGCTGGAGAGCGACTACGACGTGCGGACGCTCGTGTCGCTCGGCTCGCCGGTCGACGCGGACGTCGGCCCTGACACTCTCAGTGTCTCGCTGCGCCACTCCGACGACACCGTGGTGGCGCTCGCCGGCGGCGGGCACGGTGAAGCGGTGGGTGCACCGGGGAGCTTCGTCGCCGAGCGCGTGTTCGACCCCGACAGCGGGCTCGACGATGCGACACTGCCCGCGCACCGGCTGAACGCCTACGTCGAGACGGCCGCGCTCGTCGATGCGTCCGCCGACCCGCGGGTGGCCGGTGTGCGCGCCGTGCTCGACGAGCTCGGTCAGGCGCGGACGGTCGAGGTCGCCGAGTACGCCGCGGTGCGCGACCGCGAGCCGGTCATCGCGCCGTACGCGGGCGGATGACGCCGCGTCAGTCCTTCTTGGGGCGCAGGAAGATCCCGAAGATCCAGTTGATGAGCGAGATGACGATCGCGGCGACGAGGCCCCACCAGAAGTCCTCGACGCGCAGACCCCAGTTCCACCAGTGCGTGAGCCAGGCGGTGAGCCACAGCAGGAAGCCGTTGATCAGCAGGCCGATGAGGCCGAGCGTGAGGATGTAGATCGGGAAAGCCAGCACCTTGATGACGGTGCCGATGATCGTGTTCACCAGCGCGAAGATGGCGGCGACGATCAGGAGCGTCAGCACCATCTGCAGCGTGTCACCCGGCGGGAACGGCACGACGGTGACCTGGAGCGCCGGGATCAGGGTGACGACCCAGATCGCGAACGCGTTGACGACGACGCGGATGAGGAAGCCCATGGTGCGCCCAGTCTTCCACGGGCGGTCCCCGGCGGCCAGCATTCGTGATGCCGAGCCCTTGATACCGAAATGGTATCTACTTACCCTGAGGAGATGGCGATGACCGTACGACTGCCCGAAGAGCTCGACCGTGCACTGGACGCGATCGCTGAGGCCGAGCATGTGTCGAAGCACTCCCTCGTCGTGCAGGGCGTCGAACTCGTCGTCGCGCGCCGCGGTCGGCGATCTGCGGTGGACGACGCAATCGACTTCGTGCTGAGCCACGATGCCGAACTGCTGCAGCGTCTCGAAGACGCGTGACCGAGTTCCTCACTCTCGACGACGCGCTGCACATTGCGCGGCGACTCGGGTTCCACGTGCGCGACGCCGGACTGCTGGCCTCCGCGCTTGCGCGGCCCGCGACCACGCTGTTCGGCGACGACGCCTACCCCACGCTGTCGCTCAAGGCGGCCGCGTTCATGGAGAGCGTGGTGCGCAACCACCCGTTCGTGGACGGCAACAAGCGCAGCGGGTGGACCCTCACGGTGACCTTCCTCTGGCTCAACGGGTACCGCCATGACATGACGACCGACGAGGGCTTCGACCTCGTGATCGGCGCGGCGGAGGGACGCGTCGATCTCGATGCGTCGGCAGCCGTCTGGGAATCGTACCTCGTCCCCCGTGCATAGTCGCTCCGATTCGTAGACTGGGGGCGTGACCGACGCTCCCGATCTTCCCGTTCGCGTGCGCCCCGAGGTCGCCGCGCTGCCCCCGTACAAGCAGGGCAAGCAGGCCGGCGCCGAGGCGTTCAAGCTGTCGAGCAACGAGAACCCGTTCGACCCGCTGCCCGGGGTGCTGGAGCGCGTGCAGGCATCGACCGCGCTGAACCGCTACCCCGATGCCACGGCCGCACGCCTGCGTGAGCGTCTGGGCCAGCGGTACGGCGTCGGCGCCGACGGCGTGCACATCGGCGCCGGCAGCGTGTCGATCCTCGCGCAGCTCGTGCTCGCGACGGCGGGTCCCGGCGACGAGGTCATGTACGCCTGGCGCTCCTTCGAGGCGTACCCGTGGCTCGCGGTGGTCGCGGGGGCGAACGCCGTGCAGGTGCCGCTCGCCGCGGGCGCCCGCCACGACCTCGACGCCATGGCTGCTGGGGTCACCGACCGCACGCGCGCCATCATCGTGTGCAGCCCCAACAACCCCACCGGCCCGATCGTCACGCAGGCCGCGTTCGACGCCTTCATCGCGAAGGTGCCCTCCGACATCCTGGTGATCCTCGACGAGGCGTACGCCGAGTTCGTCACCGACCCCGACGCGGTGCACGGTAAGACGGTGCTCGCGAGCGGCGCCCATCCCAACGTGGTCGTGCTGCGGACCTTCTCGAAGGCATACGGGCTCGCAGGGCTGCGGGTCGGCTATGCCGTCGGGCATCCGCGCATCCTGGACGCCGCGCGCAGCACCGCGATCCCGCTGTCGGTGACCGCGTTCGGCGAAGAGGCGGCTCTGGCGAGCCTCGAGGTCGAGGACGAGCTGCTCGAACGCGTCGGCGTCATCGCCGAGCGCCGCGACCGCCTCGCCGCCGCGCTGCGGGCCGCCGGCTGGGACGTGCCCACCGCGCAGGGCAACTTCGTGTGGCTCCCCGCCGGCGACGAGACGCTCGCCATCGCGGGGGCCTTCGAAGAGGCCGGACTGATCGTCCGCCCGTTCGCCGGTGACGGCATCCGGATCTCCGTCGGTGAAGAGGAGTCTGTCGAGAAGGTCCTACGGATCGCGGCATCCGTTGTGAAGGACCTCCCAGAAGGCCACGCGGGGCGCGGGCTAGCGTAGAACGGTGACCCCGCCCGAAGACTCGGTGATGACCGACGCCACGGCACCGGCCGAAGACTCCGCGACCGTCCGCTTCCTCGAAGCGGACGGGACATTCGCGCCCACGCCCGCCGCCGAGCGGTACCGCGAGGCCGTCGACGGCCTGAGCGACACCGACCTCGAGACCTTCTACCGCGACATGGCGGTGATCCGCGCGTTCGACGTGCAGGCCACCAACCTGCAGCGGCAGGGGCAGCTCGCCCTGTGGCCGCCGAGCTACGGGCAAGAGGCCGCGCAAGTCGGCTCGGCCCGCGCGGCCCGCCCGCAGGACCACATCTTCCCCTCGTACCGCGAGCATGTCGTCGCGCGCATCCGCGGTGTCGACCCGATCGACATCATCCGGGTGATGCGCGGACTGACCCATGGCGGGTGGGACCCGACCGACCCCGAGAACGGCAACACGCACATCTACACGCTGGTGCTCGGGTCTCAGACGCTGCACGCGACGGGCTTCGGCATGGGCCTCGTCTTCGACGGCCGCTGCGGCACCGGCGATCCCGAGCGCGACGAAGCCGTCGTCGTCTACTACGGCGACGGCGCGTCCAGCCAGGGCGACGTGCACGAGGCGATGGTCTTCGCGAACAGCTACCGCACACCCGAGGTGTTCTTCCTGCAGAACAACCAGTGGGCGATCTCGGTGCCGGTCGCCACGCAGTCGCGCTCGCCGCTCTACAAGCGCGGCGAGGGCTACGGCATGCCGAGCATCCGCGTCGACGGCAACGACGTGCTGGCGAGCTGGGCAGTCACGCACGCTGCGCTCGACGAGGCCCGCTCCGGCGCAGGCCCGCGGGCGATCGAGGCGATGACCTACCGGCTGGGCGCCCACACCACGAGCGACGACCCCACCAAGTACCGCACGTCCGACGAAGAGGAGTCGTGGCGCCGCCGCGACCCGATCGCCCGCATGAAGGCGTTCATGCTCGGTCGCGGTGCGTCCGACGCGTTCTTCGCCGAGGTGGATGCCGAGGCCCAGGCGGTCGCGTCCGACATCCGTGAGCGCACGAACGCGCTGGACGGCATCGACGCCGATTCGATGTTCGCGCACGTCTACTCCGAGGAGCATCCGCTGATCGAAGAGCAGCGCCGGTGGCTCGCCGCGTACGAGGCATCCTTCGAGGGAGGCCAGGCATGACCGAGCTTCGACAGGCTCAGCAGCCGGAGAACCTGCCGCTCAGCCGCGCGATCAACGCGGGCCTGCGCGCATCGCTGGCCGGCAGCGACCGCGTGCTGCTCATGGGTGAGGACATCGGCAAGCTCGGCGGCGTGTTCCGCGTGACCGAGGGGCTGCAGGCCGAGTTCGGCGAGCAGCGTGTGCTCGACACGCCGCTGGCGGAGTCGGGCCTGGTCGGCACCGCGATCGGCCTCGCGATGGCGGGCTTCCGTCCGGTCGTCGAGATCCAGTTCGACGGATTCGTGTTCCCGGCCTTCGACCAGATCACGACCCAGCTGGCGAAGCTCACGAACCGGCACGAGGGCGCGCTGCCGATGCCCGTCGTGATCCGCATCCCCTACGGCGGGCACATCGGCGCCGTCGAGCACCACCAGGAGAGCCCCGAGGCGTACTTCACGCACACTCCG
This sequence comes from Microbacterium helvum, assembly GCF_014779795.1. Lineage (GTDB taxonomy): Bacteria > Actinomycetota > Actinomycetes > Actinomycetales > Microbacteriaceae > Microbacterium > Microbacterium helvum. Next base: position 20,132 of record NZ_JACXZS010000016.1, on the reverse strand, counting down.
GGCCTGCGCGTGGTGAGCCCGTCGACGCCGAACGACGGCTACTGGATGATCCAGGACGCGATCGCCTCGGCCGACCCGGTGATCTTCCTCGAACCCAAGGCGAAGTACTGGATGAAGGGCGAGGTCGACACGACCGCCCGCGCGCTGCCGCTGCACGCGTCGCGCGTCGTCCGCCGCGGCACCGACGTCACCCTCGTCGGCCACGGCGCGATGGTGACGACGATGCTGCAGGCCGCCGCGCTCGCCGAGGCCGAGGGCACGAGCATCGAGGTCATCGACCTGCGCTCGCTGTCGCCCATCGACTACGGCCCCATCCTGGAGTCCGTGCGTCGCACCGGCCGTATGGTCTACGCGCAAGAGGCCCAGGGCTTCACGTCGCTGGGCTCCGAGGTCGCGGCGACCGTCATGGAGCAGGCCTTCTACGCGCTCGAGGCCCCGGTGCTGCGCGTGTCGGGCTTCGACGTGCCCTTCCCCGCGGCCAAGCTCGAGGGCGTCTACCTGCCCGATGCCGACCGCATCCTCGAGGCCGTCGACCGGTCCCTCGCCTACTGACCGGTGTCTCCCGCATTCCGCCGATGAACGCCCCCATCCGTGTTCACTTGCGCTGTTTGTACGCTGCGACGGCGGTTTCGCGTACGTTCAGCGCAAGTGAAGTGGTGGGATGCCGCGAAAGGACCCTGATATGAGCACGCAGACGTTCGTCCTCCCCGATGTCGGCGAGGGACTCACCGAGGCCGAGATCGTCCAGTGGCGCGTCGCGCCCGGCGAGGCGGTGGCCGTAAACGACGTGCTCGTCGAGATCGAGACCGCGAAGTCGCTCGTCGAGCTGCCGTCGCCGTTCGCCGGCACCGTGGGTGAGCTGCTCGCGGCCGAGGGCGACACCGTGGACGTGGGGGCCCCGATCATCACGATCGCCTCCGGCGCGGGAGTGGATGCCTCGTCCCCCGCGACCGTCGGGCAGTCCGAGCACGGCGCACCTGCCGAGGCCGGAGAGGCGGGCGAGGGCGCCGTGCTCGTGGGGTACGGGACCGGCGGGCACGTGCAGTCGCGTCGCCGCAAGCCGGCGGCGCCGGCCGAGGAGCGGGTGGCGGCATCCGTCGGCGTCGTCGCCAAGCCGCCGATCCGCAAGCTCGCGCGCGATCTCGGGGTCGATCTCGCCGCGGTGACGCCCAGCGGCCCGGCCGGCGAGGTGACCCGCGACGACGTCGTCAAGCACGCGTCGCAGGCCAGTGTGTTCCGCAACATCGAGACCCCCGAGTGGGGCGACGTGCGCGAAGAGACGATCCCGGCGCCTGCGCGAGTGGCTCCCGTCGTGGCTCCCGCGACGCCGGCGCCCGACGCCGCGGGCCGCGAAGAGACGATCGCCGTCAAGGGAGTGCGCAAGGCGACGTCGTCGGCCATGGTGCAGTCGGCGTACTCTGCGCCGCACGTGTCGGTGTGGACCGACGTCGACGCGACGCGCACGATGGAGCTCGTCAAGCGGCTGAAGGCCTCGCCCGACTTCGCCGACATCCGGGTCTCGCCGCTGCTCATCATGGCGCGCGCCGTGATCTGGGCCGCACGCCGCACGCCGATGGTCAACGCCGCGTGGGTGGACGCCGAGGGCGGCGCCGAGATCCGCGTGCGCCGCTACGTCAACCTCGGCATCGCGGCCGCGACGCCCCGCGGGCTGCTGGTGCCGAACATCAAGGACGCCCAGGACCTGTCGATGCGCGAGCTCGCCAAGGCCCTCGAGAAGCTCACGCTCACCGCGCGCGAGGGCAAGACCAGCCCCGCCGACCAGCAGGGCGGCACCATCACGATCACGAACATCGGCGTGTTCGGGATGGATGCCGGCACCCCGATCATCAACCCCGGCGAGGCGGGCATCGTGGCCATGGGCACGATCCGCCAGAAGCCGTGGGTGGTCGACGGTGAGGTCCGCCCCCGCTTCGTGACGACGGTCGCAGGCTCGTTCGACCACCGCGTGATCGACGGCGACGGCATGTCGCGCTTCATCGCCGACGTCGCCTCGATCCTCGAAGAGCCCGCACTGCTGCTCGACTGAGTTGCGTCGTGCGCTGACGGGCTGGGCTGCGTCGTGCGCTGACGGGCGGGGTCTCGTCGTGCCCTGACGGGCTGGGCTGCGTCGTGCGCTGCCGGGCTGCGTTTCGTCGTGCGCTGACGGGCGGGATGGATGCCGCCGCTCAGTGTTCGCCGGCGGTCGGCGCCTCTTCGGCCACCTCACGGCGGTGGCGTCCGCTGCGCAGCAGCGAGCCGGGGGCGAGCGTGCGCGGCCGGCGCAGGATCAGCAGCAGCGCGATTGCGAACAGACCGCCGACGGTGCCCGCCATGATGTCCGTCATCGTGTCGTCGAGGCTGCCGTTCTGCGAGACCGTGCCGATGAGGTGGTCGCTCGCGAACTCGCAGATCTCCCACATCGCCGCGAACGCCATCGTGGTCAGCTGGATGACCGCGAGGCCGAACCATGCCGGCAGGGGCGCCTGCACGCGCTCTTCGACGCGCCGTACCCACAGCATGCCGAGCCACGCGACGAGGACGCCCGAGTCGAAGTGGATGAGGGTGTCCCAGTCGGCGATCGCCGCGTACACGTTCAGCGCGCTCCCCGCGAACGGGCCGAGCGTGATGAAGATCAGGTAGTGCAGCTGCAGCGCCCGCGGCAGGGTGGTGCGGAACAGCAGCTCCGACGCCGCGGGTGCCCACATCGACAGCGCGAGCAGCGCCGTGAGCAGCACCTGACTGGGGAGGCCGACGGCTCGCAGCACGATCGCGAGCGCGAGCGCACCCACCTGGAACGGGAGCGCGAGAAGCAGCGAGCGCTGCACGGCCTTCGGGAGCACGGCCCCGACCCTAGCGCGCCCCCGCGGCTCCGGCCCCCCGACACCCCACCCCAGACCCCTGTTCGAACGAAGCAGAGGGCGGAGGGTGATTTGAGAACGATTCTCATTAGCGTTAGAGTCGGTGACATGAACGACTCTCGACGCCTGCTCACCCTGCTCGGCCTGGCTGCGGCATCCACTCTCGTCCTCGCGGGGTGCGCGACGAGTGCTGACGCGGGGACGGGCGGGCGGCTGCAGGTCGTCGCGTCGACCAACGTGTACGGGCAGATCGCGTCCGAGATCGGCGGGGATGCTGTCGACGTGACCTCGATCGTCTCCAGCGCCTCGCAGGACCCGCACTCGTTCGAGCCCAGCGCGCGCGACCAGCTGATCGTGAAGAAGGCCGACCTCATCATCGAGAACGGCGGAGGATACGACGCGTTCGTCGACGGGCTGATCGACTCCAGCGGCACCGAGGCACCCGTCATCACGGCGGCCGAGTCCTCGCCGGAGTGGCCCGCGGATGCCGACGATCACGATGATGCCGACCACGACGAGGACCACGCCGACGAGGACCACGAGGGCCACGACCACATCGAGGGGTTCAACGAGCACGTCTGGTACGACGTCGACACCATCCGCGCGGTCGCGCACGAGATCGCGGACGAACTCGGCGAGCTCGACCCCGACCGCGCGGCGGACTTCGCGGCGAACGCGAAGGCGTTCGGCGCCGATCTCGACGGCCTCGACGCCGCGCTCGCCGACATCGAGTCCGCGCACGGCGGCGAGCAGGTGTTCATGACCGAGCCCGTGCCGGGCTACCTCGTTGAGGATGCGGGGCTCGTGAACGTCACTCCCGACGCGTTCAGCGAGGCCGTCGAGGAGGAGCAGGACGTCGCGCCGGCGACACTGCTGGAGGCGCTGAATCTGATCCGCGGCGGCTCGGTCGGTGTGCTCATCACGAACACGCAGACCGGCGGCGCGGAGACGCAGGCTGTCGTCGCGGCGGCCGACGAGCAGGGCGTCCCGACGATCGCGTTCTCAGAGACGCTCCCGAAGGGAGAGACTTATGTCTCGTGGATGCAGGCGAACATCGAAGCCCTGAGCGCGGCGCTGGCGTGACCGGCGCCGAGGCGCCGGCCGCGCCCCCGGTGCTCAGCATCCGCGGTGCGGCGCTGCGGCGCGGCGACCGCGAGCTGTGGGCGGGCCTCGACCTCGACGTGCGCCCGGGCGAGCTCGTCGCCGTCCTCGGCCCCAGCGGCTCGGGAAAGACGACGCTCCTGCGCGCGATCCTCGGCCTCGAGGACCTCTCGCAGGGCTCGATCGAGGTGCTGGGCGTGCCGGTGCACGGGCGCGGCAACCGCCGCATCGGCTACCTTCCGCAGGCGCGCCCGCTGCCGCGGGACACGTCGCTGCGCGGCCGCGACCTCGTGACGCTCGGCGTGGACGGCCACCGCTTCGGCCTGCCGATCCCGCGCCGCGGCGACCGCGCCCGCGTCGACGCGCTCATCGAGGCCGTCGGCGCGCAGGGCTTCGCCGACCGGCCGGTCGGCGAACTGTCGGGCGGCGAGCAGCAGCGGCTGCGCGCGGGTCAGGCGCTCGCCGACGACCCGCCGCTGCTGCTGTGCGACGAGCCGCTCACGAGCCTCGATCTCGCCAACCAGCAGGCCGTCATCGGCCTGATCGACCGGCACCGCCGCGAGCGGGGCGCCGCCGTGCTGCTCGTCACGCACGACATCAATCCGCTGTTGGGCAAGGTGGATCGCATCCTGTACATCGCGAACGGGCGCTTCACGCTCGGCACGCCGCAGGAGGTGCTGCGCTCGGACGTCCTCACCGCCCTGTACGGCGCGCACGTGTTCGTGCTGCGCGCGGGCGATCGGCTCGTGGTGGTCGGCGCGCCCGACGCCGAGGCATCCCATCATCACCACGACGGCCTGGTGCACGAATGAACGAGGCGCACGCGTGAACTGGAACGACATCGCCGACGCGATGTTCGGCGGGCTGCCGTACTACGGCGAGATCCTCGGGCTCGTCTCGAACTCGCTGTGGGCGGGCGCCGTGCTGGGGCTCGTCGGAGGCCTCGTCGGCGTCTTCGTGATGCAGCGCGACATGGCGTTCGCGGTGCACGGCATCAGCGAGCTGTCCTTCGCGGGCGCGGCGGCGGCGCTGCTGATCGGCGTCGACGTCGTCACGGGGTCGATCGTCGGGTCCATCGTCGCGGCGGCGATCATCGGCTTACTGGGAGCCAAGGCGCGCGACCGCAACTCGATCATCGGCGTGCTGATGCCCTTCGGTCTCGGTCTCGGCATCCTGTTCCTGTCGCTGTACGACGGCCGCAGCGCCTCGAGCTTCAGCCTGCTCACCGGGCAGATCGTGTCGGTGCAGACCGGGCAGCTCGGGTGGCTCGTCGCGATCGGCGCGGTCGTGCTGCTGGGCCTGCTGCTGATCTGGCGCCCGCTGCGCTTCGATTCGCTCGACCCGCAGTCCGCCGCCGCACGCGGCGTGCCGACGACCGCCGTCTCGCTGATCTTCATGCTGCTGCTCGGGCTGATCGTCGCCGTCGCGGTGCACATCATCGGCGCCCTGCTCGTCATGGCGCTGCTCGTGACGCCCGCCGCCGCCGCAATGCGAGTCGCCTCGGGCCCGCTGTCGGTGCCGCTGCTGTCGGCCGTGTTCGGCTTCGTGTCGGCGGTCGGCGGCATCCTGCTCGCCATCATGGGCACCCTGCCGGTGAGCCCGTACATCACGACGATCTCGTTCGTGATCTACCTCGTCTGCCGCGGCATCGGCACCCGCCGCGGCCGCGTCACCCGCGGGTCCGCTGTCTCTGCCACCTGAGCGTCGCCCTGGGCTTCGGGTGGCGCAGTGTGCGGCATCCGGGTCCGCGTTCCAGCAATCTCTGCCACGTGAGCATCGACGCCGACGGCTCGGGTGGCGCAGCGTGCGGCATCCACCCTGGCGAAGCAGCCATCGGCGCCACCTGAGCGTGGCGCGCAGCGTGCGCCGGATGCCAGAATCCGAGAATGGATGCCTCACGCCGACGTGACGCGAAGCCCGGGCGCGTCGCGGCAGCGACCTTCGCGGCCGGGCTGCTGGCGGCGGTCCTCGCGGGCTGCGCGGCCGAGCCGGCTGCGACGAGCGCGAGCGATATGAAGACGTACGCGTCCACGGCGGAACTCCTCGCCGACGCCGATCTCGTCGTCGAAGTCACCGTCGGCGGCTCGCGACCCGACGTGCTGCTCCCCTCGGATGTCGAGTCCGACGACCCGCGGCTGAACCCGTCGGCGGGGATGCCCGCTGCCGACGAGGCCGCTGAGGACGCGGCATCCATCCCCATCACGGTCTACGACACGGTGGTCGAGCGCGTGCACGCGGGCGATGCGGTGGTCGGCGCGCACCTCGAGGTGAAGCAGATGCGCGGCGGCCAAGGCAGCGAAAGCGACGACGTGCCGCTCGAAGAGGGCAGCACCTACCTGCTGTTCCTGGCGACCTACGACGATTCGTCGGCGTCGATCCTCGGCGGCAGCGCCGGCCAGTTCGTGCGCGACGGCGACGCGTACATTTCCCAGTACACCGCGGGCCGGCTGGAGCTCGATCTCGACAGCCTGCGCTGACCGGCCGCCCGGCTCGCGTCCAGGGGCCGCGGGTAGACTCGCCGGCATGGCCCAGCGCAACACGTGGCAGCGCGAACGCGTGCGCGAAGCGCTGACGGACGCCCGAGGATTCGTCAGCGCGCAGTCGCTGCACGCGACCCTTCGCGACGAGAACACCGGCATCGGACTGGCCACCGTGTACCGCGCCCTGGCCGGGCTCGCGGCGCAGGGTGAGGCCGACTCGCTGCAGAGCCCCGAAGGCGAGGCGCTCTACCGTGCGTGCGTCAGCGCCGGCCACCACCACCATCTGATCTGCCGCTCGTGCGGGCTGACCGTCGAGATCGAGGCGACCGATGTCGAGCAGTGGGCCCGGGCGACCGCCGAGCGCCATGGATTCCGCGACGCCGAGCACGTCGTCGACATCTTCGGGCTGTGCGCCTCGTGCGCGGCAGCCGCCGACCAGCGGGCTGACCAGCAGCGCACCGACCCGCTTGCCGTGAAGCGTGACGCGCACTGATCCGACGCAGCGGCCCGCGGCGGCGCGCTACGAGCCGGCCACGGCGCGTCTCGGTCCGTCGCCGCAGGCGCGCACGCTCGCATGGCTGGGCGTCGGGCTCGCGGTCGTCGCCGGCCTGTTCCTGATCGACTGGCTCGCTCCGACGCTGTTCCCGGCATCCCTCCCCACCCGCGCGCAGGACGGCCTGACCCTCGCCATCAGCGTGCTCATCGAGTCGCTGCCCTTCGTGGCGCTCGGCGTCGTGCTGTCGATCGTCGTGCAGGTGTGGGTGCCGCCCGGCGTGATCGAGCGATGGATGCCGCGCCGGGCGTGGGCCCGTCGCGCCGTGCTGTCGCTGCTCGGCATGATCGTGCCGGTGTGCGAGTGCGGCAACGTCCCGTTCGCGCGCGGCCTGATGATGCGCGGGTTCACGGTGCCCGAGACGCTGACGTTCCTCATCGCAGCGCCGATCGTGAACCCGATCGTCATCATCACCACGCACCAGGCGTTCGGCTTCAGCGACGGCATCCTGATCGCCCGCCTCGTCGGCGGATACGCGATCGCCAACCTCATCGGGTGGCTGTACTCGCGGCATCCCTCGCCCGACGGGCTGCTGACCGAGCGCTTCCGCGACACGTGCGAGCTCGTCGTGCACGAGCCGGGCGGCAAGTGGCGCCGCTCGCTCTCGCAGCTGGTGATCGAGCTGCGCGCCGTGATGCCGGCGCTGGTCATCGGCTCGGCGCTCGCCGGTGCGGTGCAGGTGCTCATCCCGCGCGAGGCGCTCGTGGCCATCGGCTCGAACCCCGCGCTGTCGATCGTCGCGATGATGCTGCTGGCGATGGTGGTGTCGATCTGCTCGAACGTCGACGCGTTCTTCGCGCTGTCGTTCGCGTCGACCTTCACGCCGGGGTCCATCGTCGCGTTCCTGCTCGTCGGACCGCTGGTGGACGTCAAGATGCTCGCGCTGCTGCGCACGACGTTCACGTGGCGCACGCTCGGCGGCATCGTCGCCGTCGTGGTGCTGTCGGCCTTCGCCATCGGGACGGTGGTGAACCTCCTTGCGTAGACGCGACTTCATCGGGACGCGGTGGCTCGGCGTCGGCCTGTCGGCGTGCCTCGCCGTGGTGACCCTCGGTCTCGCGCTGACCGGACGCCTCGGGCTCTACATCAACCCCGACTCGGCGTGGTTCGCGGTGTCGATGTCGGTGCTCCTGCTCGTCGGCGCGGTCGCGTCGTTCGCGCTGCCGCTCGGAGCCGAGGCCGACCACGGCCACGACCACGCGGATCATTCCCCCCTGCTCGTTGAGCGGAGCGACGAAGGAGCGCAGGCGAAACGCCTTGAGCACACGGACGACCTCCACCCCCTGCTCGTTGAGCGGAGCGACGAAGGAGCGCAGGCGAAACGCCTCGGACGCACGGGCGACCTCGTGCCAGATCGCGTTTCGTCTCGCTCCGCTCGCTCAACGAGCGGGGATGGTCGGGGTGGCGATCACCACGAGCACGTCCATCGTCCGCACCCCGTCGCCTTCGCGGCCACCGTCGTCGGCGGCGTCGCCGCCTCGGGCGTCGTGGTGCTCACCCTCGTGCTGCCGCCCGCGTCGCTGAGCGCCGAGCTGGCGATGTCGCGCGACGTCGGTGCGACGCCGCTGTTCGGCGGTGCCGACACGATCCAGCTGGCCTCGACCGGCGACACGTCGTCGTTCGGGGTGGGCGAGTGGGCCACAGCCTTCGCGACGGCGACCAACCCGGACGCCTTCGACGGCGACCCGGTCGAGCTCACCGGGTTCGTCACTCCGGGACCCGACGGCGGCTTCGACCTCACGCGCCTGGTCATCACGCACTGCGTCATCGACGCCCAGCCGGCGAGCCTGCCCGTGATCGCCGCGGCGGACGCGCCGGAGACCGGCCAGTGGGTGACCATCAGCGGCACGGTGCGCTCGTCGTCCGACGGGCGCCTGGTCGTCGACGCCGTCTCGGTCGACGAGATCCCCGAGCCCGAGGACCCGTATGAGTACTGACCGACCGACCCGCCGCGCGCGGGCTCAGCGTCGGCGGGGACGGGCATTCGTGCTGAGCTTCGCGCTCGTGCTCGGGATCCTCGCAGCGGTCGGCCTCGCCGGCGCGGCGGCGAGCGTCGCGCAGGGCCCGCGCGTGACCGATGTCTCTGTCGATCCCGCGGCGGCGGCTGCGGCATCCGGCTCCCGCCTCATCGTGACCACGACGCAGTCGCTCGCCGACGTCGATCCGTCGCAGGTGTCCGTCAGCCCCGAGACGCCGTTCCAGGTCGACACGTCCGGTCGCAGCGTCGGCGTGCGCTTCACGCTGCCGCTGTGGGACGACACCGAGTACACCGTCACGATCGACGGCGTCGCCTCGCTCGGGGGTGGGCCGACGGCGACCGTCACCGAGACGTTCCGCACGCCGAAGGCAGAGATGTACCTGCTGCAGCGCGGCCGCGACGACGCCGACGGGAAGGGCGGCGATCTCATCTACCGCACCGACCTGTCAGGGCAGAAGGCGGTACCGGTCTTCCGGCACGACCACATCGAGGACTTCCGCGCGACGGCTTCGCACCTGGTCGTGTCGGTGCGGACCGACGACGACCAGGCCGGCCTCATCGTCACCGACCTCGACGGTGGGAACGCGCGCGAGCTGCCGCTGCCGGGCGACGGCTTCGTGTCGAATCTGCAGAGCGCCGACCGCGGCGAGCGGATCGGCTACACGTTCTCGGATGCGAACCTGAGCGCCGACGCGGGCCGTGAGAGCCGCCTGTACACGGCGTCGCTCGGGGATCCGGATGCCGCGCCGGTGGCGATCGAGGTGCAGGGGGCCGATCCGCGTGTCGCCGAGTGGCGGTTCGTGCCCGACACCGACAGCATCCTGCTGCTCTCGTTCGACGGCTCGCTGCTGCTGACGGGATCGGATGCCTCGGGCTCGGCATCGGCGCGCGCCTCGACCGCGCTGGGCGTCGCGCTCGGCATCGACGGCATCGCCCGCGGCTCGAACGAGGCTGTTGTCGACCGGCCCGACCAGGAGTCGGTCATCGATCTGACCGACGCAAGCGAGGTGCAGCTCGTCGCGCCCGAGCAGGATCTCGGCGGCTCGACGTCGGTGACGCCGCTCCCTGACGGGTCGACGATCCGCACGGCCGCCGAGCTCGACGAGGCCGACGTGCCGACGGGCCGCACGACGATCGCGCTCGTCGCGGCCGACGGCGCGACCCGCATGCTGAGCGAGGTGGACGACACCGATGCGGTGCTGCAGGTGTGCGTGTCGCCCAGCGCCCGCTACGTGGCGGTGCTGGTGGCGCCCGACGCCGTGACGAACCCGTACGACCTGTACCAGCTGCCGCTTCCCGAGCGCCCCGAGACCCGCATCCTCGAGGTGTCGGACGGCGGGCAGGTGGTGGCTCTCGACGGCGCCGCGATCTCGTGGTGCCAGGTGCCGCCCGCGGCCTGACCCGCGGCCTGACCCGCGGCACCGCCCGCGGCATCGCCCCCGACGCAGTTCACTTGCGCTGTTTGTACGCGGTTTCGGCATTTCGGCGTACAAACAGCGCAAGTGAACCGATTCGCCGGCGGCGGGCGGTGGCCGGGTGGTAGCGGGTGGTGGGGGTGATGGGGGACGTAGACTCGCGGGCATGGCGCAGGGCGAGTGGCGGGCAGCGACGCGCGCCGAGCTCGAAGACCTTCCTGCGGTGGTCGCGCCGCGGCTGCTCGGGGCACGCCTCACCACCGTCGTCGGCGGTGAGACCGTGGCGCTGCGCATCACCGAGGTCGAGGCGTATCACGGGCGCGGCACGGGTCCTGTTCCCGATCCCGGCTCGCATGCGCGCATGGGCCCCACCGCCCGCAACGCCACGATGTGGGGCGAACCCGGGCATCTGTACGTCTACCTCAGCCACGGCATCCATTCCTGCGTCAACGTCGTGAGCGGCCCCGCGGGTGTCGCCGGCGGTTGCCTGCTGCGCGCGGGCGAGGTGATCGAAGGAATGGATGCCGCCTTCCGCCGTCGGCCGGCCGCCCGGGCGGCGCGGGACCTGGCCCGCGGACCCGGGCGCTTCGGTGACGCGGCCGGCTTGCGGCATCCTCTCCACGACGGCATCGACGCGATCACGGGAGCACCGTGCCACGGCGCCGAGGCGCGGCTCGAGCTGCTCGCCGAGCCGCTGTCCGAGGTGGCCTCAGGCCCACGCGTCGGCGTCGCGGGCGTGGCCGGCACCGACGTGTTCCCGTGGCGGTTCTGGGTGCCGGGCGACCCGACGGTGTCGGCGTTCCGGTGGGGCCGCGGCGCGCGCGAGGCGGCCGAGTCCGGGCTCTCATCGCATTCATAGGCAGCGCAGATCCGGCTCATGAGCACCGTGCCTAACGTCATGGCGCGAGTGGAAGGAGCCGCATGGCGCAGGTCAAGGTCGACAGGAGCCTGCTCGAGGGCATGACGAAGCGCGAACGGCAGGCGTTCGTGCGCGAGATGGTCCGGCAGGAGCGCGAGCGTCAGGCGCGGCAGCGCCGACAGCGTCGTATCGCGGGGTGGTCGGCGGCGGGAGCCGTCGTCGTGCTCGCCGTGGCCGGGGGGATCACGGCGGGGGTCGTATCGGCGAACAACGCCGCCGCCGCAGAAGCCGAGAAGGAGGCGCAGGCCGCAGCCGACGCCGCACGCGGGCCCGCCAACATGCTGACCGACGGCCTGCTGCTGCAGAGCGACGGCACGACGGTCACGCCGGTCTCGACGGGAGCTCTCGGCGGTGCGACGCCGAGCAAGAGCGCGTCGACCGCAGCGACGACGGGGGTGCTCGACGTGCAGCTCTACGTCGATCCGACCTCGGCCGACGCTGCGACCTTCTGGTCGGCCGCAGGCGCCACGATCCAGAGCGCGCTGACCGCCGGCGATCTGTCGCTGGAGCTGCACCCGATCGCGCAGACCGGCAGCGCAGACGCGCTCGCGGCCGTCGCCGCGTTCGGGTGCTTCGCCGCGCTGCAGCCCGATGCGGCGCTCGCCGCGTGGAACGCGATGATGCAGGTCGGCATCGACGGCGCCGCGACGGGCGCGACCTTCACCGCCGGCGACGTCACCGGCGTTCTGACGACGGCCGCGGCGACCGATGCTGTGGTGGACTGCGTCGACGCCGACACGTATGCGCAGTGGGCGGATGCCGCCAGCACGCGTGCCACGACATCGATCCCGTACGCGACCGATGCCGCCGCGGCGACGTCGGGGGTCACGGTGGTCGCGGCGGGCGAGGTGTACAACGGATCCCTGACGGACGCGAACGCGCTCTCGTCGTTCTTCGCCGACGCGCTCGCCGCGGCCACGGCAGGCTGACGGAGCGGGCTGAGGCGGGCTTCGGGGGTCACGGATCGCGGTATCGCGGCGCTGGACACGGCGCGTCGTGACCCCCGAGGCTCAGCGCAGCGATGTGACCGCGAGGTAAGCCGTGCGCAGGGCGCGCATGCGCCTCTCGTATCGTGCCGCGATGTAGATCAGCAGCGCGCCGCCGATGCCGAGCCAGAGCCACCAGGGAACCGCGGTGTAGGCGGCCGAGATCCACGGCCACAGCTGCGCGACCGCGTGCACGAGCAGCACGACAGCTCCGAGCACGAGCGGTGCCTGCAGCCGCCGCACGGCGCCGACGACGACGAGCGCGATCGCGACGACCCCGAGCGCGACGATGCGCCACAGCGCCGACGTGCCGAAGTCGAGCAGCAGCGACGGCACGGTCAGCAGCGCCAGCCACGGTCCGAGCGTCGGCCAGGAGCGTGCATCGGGCCTGCGCCGCAGAGCGAGAGCCCCGTAGGCCAGGCCGCCGAGCGCGGGCGGGACCGTCACCAGCTCGACCGGGCGCACGCCGAACGCGAGCAGTGCGACGATCCCGAGGGCCACTCCCGAGATCGCCGCCGCGGCGACGAGCATCGCGCCGAGGCGCCCGTGAGCGAGCACCCCGCTGATGGCGACGACCGTCAGCGCGCTCATCGCGAAGACCGTGCGCATGCCGGAGCCCTCGTCGTGGGTGGCCAGCAGCATCCCCTCGGCGATCGTGAAGAGCACGGTCGCGACCGCGAAGCCCGCGCCCACGACGCGGCCGACGCGCACCGATGCGGTCGCGCGCAGGGCGGTGAGCCCGATCGCGAGCGTGATCCCCGCCGCGACGAGGAGGAACAGATCGGGCTCGAACCCGGCGGCGTCCCGCACCCACGCGAAGCGCACGCCGCACGCGATGAGCGACACGGCGAGGCCGCCGACGGCGAGGACGCCGCCGAGGGCGCGCCACCGCGGCAGACCCAGGACGGCCGCGCCGCCGACGCCGATCGCGCCACCGATCACCGCGACGAGCACCGTCCGACCGAGGTCGCCGTCGGTGCGGGCGATCGCGACCACGGCGAGAACCACCGAGCCGACGCCCGCGAGCCAGGCGGGTGCGACGACGTCACGGGGCCCGTTCGCGGTCGCGGTCAGCAGGACGGCGATGCCGAGCGCTCCGACGGCCGCGACGATCGCGGCGGCCTCGCCTGACTCCAGCATCGGTGCGACGAAGCCGCGCACGCCCATCGCGAGGGCGAGGCCCGAGAGCACGAGTGCCGACGGCGCGCGCAGCGCGGCAAGGCCCGTGCGCCGCGGTCGCGGCTCGTGAGGCGTGGTGATGGTCGGCAGCGCGACCGGTGCAGGCGCCGCCGGTTCGACCGTCACAGCCTGGACCGCCGGCGTCTCGCGCACCGGGATCGCGGCCAGCGCCGCCGCCGCGACGAGCGCCGCGACGATCACCGTCCACACGCGCGCCGGTTCCGGTGCGGCGACCAGGCTCGGCGCGCCCGCGAGCAGGAGCCCCCCGATCCAGGCGGCGCCCTCGCCGTCCGGCCACGGCCGTCCCGCGCGCCCGCGGCGCAGCATCCCGAGCACCGCGCCCCCGAGGCAGAACAGCGCGATCGGCAGCGTGACCGCCTCGATCGCGTCGACGTGGCCCTGGACGAGCGCACCGGCGCCGACGGCCACCGCGCCGACGAACGACACCCAGCGGGTGGCGGCGGTCCATGGCAGGCGATCGAGAGCCGCCGCCGCCAGGTGCAGGGCGCCCTGCACGACGAACGCGGCGATCACCACGCGGGGCTCGTTCAGCAGCGGCCATAGCGGCACGATCGCGACGACGAGGGCGGCCAGCGGCACGACCAGCGCGTAGGCCTGCGTGGCCGCGTCGCGCGAGCGCACGCGCGTCATGCCGAAGCCCGATGCGTATGCGACGACGACGAGCAGCAGCAGCCACAGCGGGGTCCACGGGCCGTCCGCGGCCCGCTCGACCACGACGAGTGCGATGCCTGCCACGGCGACGGCGGCGCCGACGAGTGAGACGGGACGGATGCCGCGCACCGGCGTGAACGACAGCGCCAGGGCGATCGCGGCCCCGACGAGCGCGACGACGGCCCCGCGCACAGGAGTGCCGGTCCAGCCGACGACGGCCGAGTTCCACAGGCCGATCCCGAGGCCCGCTGCGAGGGCGATGCTCGCCTCGGCGCGTCGGCGCAACCATGCCGTCATGGCGGCCGCGGCGACGAGCGCGACGGCAGCCGGCACGGTGTACGCCTCGACCGTGAAGGCGGTCGCCGGCGTCCCGTCGCCGAGCCAGGACCACCAGGCTGCGATCGTGGCGACCAGGGCCGGCCACAGCAGCAGCCGTCGCGGCGCGCGCGAGACGGGCACCCCGACCGCTCGGGTCGTGAAGCGCTCGTCGCCCGAGCGGTCGGCTGAGCCGTCGCCCGTCGACACCGCGGGCGCAGTCCAGCCGCGCGTGACCGCCGCCGCGCCGAATCCGACCGCGACGAGTGCGAGCACGGCCCACGCGAGGGCCGGCGCGATGCCCCACGCCGTGACCGCCACCGTCGCGGCGGCGCCGAGGTCCGCGGCCGCGCGTGCCGCTGTCGCCGCGGGAACGGCTGCCGCGCTGCGCGCTGCGACCGGGTTCGACGTCGGCCGGGTCGTCGCCGACAGCAGGGCCGCGAGCACGGGCACGGCGGCGGCGGCGGCGACGAGCACCGCGGCGGCCCAGCCTGTCTGCGCGACGCCCAGCGCGGCGAGAACGGTGTGGGCGAGACCGGCGAGAGCCGGCGCGAGCAGCGCGGTGGCGCCCAGACGCGCGACGCCCTCGACGCGCGTGCGGCCGAGCGCCACCACGATCAGGCCGGCCGCCAGCAGCGCACCGCATGCGATGCCGGTCCACGGCTCGCCGAGCACGGTCGCGAGCGCGTTCGACCCGGTCGTGGATCCCGGGGCGCCGATCGCGGCGGTCGCCGTCCACGCCAGGCCGACCACGACCAGCGCTTCGGCCGACACTGCCAGCGCGCTGCGTGATGCACGTTCGACGCGCAGCGCGATCGCGGCCGCGAGTGCGGCGACGGCCACCCATTGCAGCAGCGCCGGGACGACGGCATCCATCCCGATCCGGACCCCCGTGACGGCACTCAGCGCACCGGGCGCGAGAAGCGCCGACACCGCGCCGACGGCCACCGGCCCCAGCGCGGCGGCGACCGCAGGCAGGTCGGCGGGGCGCAGCAGCAGCCGCAGCGCGACGGGATACGCGGCCGCCACGACGATGCCGATCAGCCACAGCCAGGGCGTCGCCGTCCCCGCGGCGTAGGCCATGACGACGGAGCCGAGGCCGGCGGCGATCCAGCCCCACGCCGTGCCTCCTGCCCGGTGCCGCACGACGACGGCGAGCAGTGCGCCGATCGCGACGGCGAGGGCGGCCCCGACGAGCGCGGCGGGAACCGCGGTGCGCGCGGCGGCGGTGAGCAGGACGACCGCCACCACGATCGCGCGGACGTCGGTGAGTACCGGGCGGCGCAGGGTCGGCGACAGCAGCAGCAGCGCCGCGACGAGCACCGCGCCGATCACAGCGAGCAGCGGAGCCTCGGGCGCCGCGAGCGGGACGGCGAAGGCATCCGTGTGCCAGGGCGTCCACGAGTCGGCGATCGCACTCGTGCCCTGCCACAGCCACGAGATCACGATCCCGGCGAGAGAGACTCCCCCGATCACGGCCGAGGCGATCGCCGGGGCGATCCACGCGGACCGTGGGCGGCGTTGACGGAGCAGATCGACCACGACCGCGGTGCCGACCGCCAGCACCGGCGCGACCAGCACGGCGAAGAGCGGCTCGTCGATCCGCAGCGCGAGCTGCCAGCCGGAGAGGCCCGCCGCAGTCGCCGCGAGGCCGCCGGCGGCGCCCGACAGCAGGTCGGCCGCGGGCAGCGGCTCACCCGCGACCGGTCGTCGCGCGAGCCACGCGTGCGCCGCGCCCAGCACGACGACCAGCGCGCTGGACCACACCGCCACGGCGACCGCGTCGCCCGTCGCCGTCCACGCGGTGAGTGCCGCGGCGATGACCGCCAGGATTCCGGATGCCGCCAGCACGACCCGCTCCGGCACCCCGCCGGCCCCGCCTCGCGCCGATGACCACGGCGCCGGCAGGGCGTGCACGAGGCCGCCGACGCCGGCGCCGAGGAAGCCCGCGACGAGCGCCTCGGCCGACGGCAGGGCGGCGAGGCCGCCCA
The DNA here is from genome assembly GCF_014779795.1 of Microbacterium helvum. GTDB lineage: Bacteria > Actinomycetota > Actinomycetes > Actinomycetales > Microbacteriaceae > Microbacterium > Microbacterium helvum. The sequence continues at coordinate 3,685 of NZ_JACXZS010000016.1, read as the reverse complement.
CCAGGAACCCGGCGCCCGCCGGCACCGCCAGCGATGTCGCGAGGTCGGGGCCGCGCAGACCCGAGACACGCGCCCATACGCGGCAGAGCGCCGCCACGACGAGGGCGGCCACGCCGGTGTAGACGGCGGGATCAGTGCCGCCGGCGCCGAACAGGTCGTTCGCGCGGACGGCCCACGCGTCGAGGGCCAGCAGTACGACGCCGAGCGCGCCGACGCCCTCCGCGGTCGCGGTCAGGTCCCGTCGCGGCAGCCACGAGGCCACGACGATCGTCGCCAGCGTGATGGCGCCGATGATGAGCGCCTTCACCGCGATTCCGGCGACGAACCAGGCCAGCAGCAGGAAGAACACCGCCGCGATGCCGACGAGGGAGACCCCGACGATCAGCAGCAGCACCGGCACGGTGAGGCGGCGCCGCGGTGTGGAGGCCACGGGAGCCGGAGCTGCCGGCGGCCGCCCCGGCGCCTCGGGACCGGGGCGGGCCGGCACCGTCTGCGAGACGGTCGCCGCCGCGGGGGCGACAGTGGACGGTAAGGGCAGTTCCGGCGTTCCCGATTCGGCCTCGGCGGAGAGAGCCGACAGGGCGACCAGGGGATCGGGCTCGGCATCGGTCAGCGTCGGGACGGCGACGTCCGCTTCGGTCGGAATCGGCCGGGGCGCCGCCGGTGCCGGCACAGTGGCGTCTGCGGCGACGACGCGGATCGCCGAGACCGACGCGGAACCGGGGGTGGCGGCATCCACCTGCACAGCGGCGTGCGACGCCCTGATCTCGTCGATGAGGCGCTGGCGCGCGATCTCGGTGTCGAGCAGGCGGCGGCCGAGCTCGAGCACCTGCGGCGCACGCGCGTCGGTGAGCGCGAACCCGCACGACGGGCAGGTCGCGGCGGAGACCACGGTGAAGCACGACGGGCAGCGGTGCGCGTCGGCGAGGTCGTACGGCGAAGACGGCCAGATCCGAGTGGCCGTGCGCGGCTCGGTCATCGTGTCCCCTCTCAGGCGGCGGATGAGCATCATCGTCGAGGCCGCCGGGGCGGACGCGCGAGAATTTGTCTGGAACGGCAACGGCGTCGCGACCCGCATGGGCGTCGTTTGGATGTCGTCCCCAGAGCCATTCCCACGCGGGAATATACCCTGACCTGGCCTTCGCGCCGGCGCGCGCCTCGTCGAGGTCGGGGCCGACGGGCCACGCGTGCTAGACTGACTCTTTGTCTGCGCGCACTCCAGCACGCAGTTCGCATCCTCCCTCGACTTCAGGCCGGTTCATCCCGGTCCCTGAGCTTGTCGAAGGGTGCAGACAAGGGATCTTGGGTGGGGCCGTCCGGCCTCACGGTACTAAGGAGACATCACTATGGCAGCAGTGTGCCAGGTGACTGGAGCAGTTCCCGGCTTCGGTCACAACATTTCGCACTCGCACCGCCGGACGAAGCGCCGCTTCGACCCGAACGTGCAGAAGAAGACCTACTTCGTTCCGTCGCTGGGTCGCAACATCAAGCTCAACGTCTCGGCCAAGGGCATCAAGGTCATCGACGCTCGCGGCATCGAGGCGGTCGTGCGTGACCTCCAGGCGAAGGGTGTGAAGCTCTGATGGCCAAGAAGGCACAGGACGTCCGTCCGATCATCAAGCTGCGTTCGACCGCCGGCACGGGGTACACCTACGTGACGCGCAAGAACCGCCGCAACAACCCCGACCGCATCGTGCTCAAGAAGTACGACCCGGTCATCCGCAAGCACGTCGATTTCCGAGAGGAGCGTTGATCCATGGCTAAGAAGAGCAAGATCGCGCGCAACAAGCAGCGCCAGGAGGTCGTCGACCGCTACGCCGCCAAGCGCCTTGAGCTGAAGAAGGCGCTCGTTTCGCCGAACTCGACCGACGAAGAGCGCGAGGCCGCTCGCGTGGGTCTGCAGAAGCTGCCCCGCAACGCGTCGCCGGTCCGCCTGCGTTCGCGCGACGTCATCGACGGCCGCCCCCGCGGTGTCCTCACGAAGTTCGGCATCTCGCGTGTCCGCTTCCGTGACATGGCGCACCGTGGCGAGCTGCCCGGCGTGACCAAGTCGAGCTGGTAAGCCAGCACGCGAACAAGCACTGTGAGCTGGTAAGCCAGCACGCGAACAAGCACGGTGAGCTGGTAAGCCAGCACGCGAACAAGCACGGTGAGCTGGTAAGCCAGCACGCTTCACGAAAGGCCCGGAGTTCCTCGGAACTCCGGGCCTTTCGCGTACCCGCTCGCACGGCCGCCGGCATCCCGAGACCAGGGATCTGCCCGTCGAGCCAGGGGAATCGCGCCGAGACCGGGGGTGTCGTCCCCTGGTTCGCGGTGAATCCCTTGTCTCGCCGAAGCAGGGGATTCGCGAGCAGAGCCGGGGATGCCCGACTGTCAACCTCTGGGTGGCGCGGGACCGTGCGCGCCAAGATGGTGTCATGCGCCTCGACCCGTTCTTCGACGAGCGCCTGCGCGTGCACCGCAAGTACATGTTCGACCAGGCCGTCGGCGTCGTGCGCGGCAGGCTGTCGGCGCTGTGGCCGTTCGGCCGCGCGCCGCTCCCGGCCGCCGCTCCCGTCGCCGCGAAGGCCCGTGCGAAGTCCGACCCGTCTCGCGGTCCGCATGCCCGCGCCCGTGCGAAGCACCGTCGCGCCGCGCTGGCGTGGGACCGTACCGAGCTGAGCACCGTGGGAACGGCCGGCCCCGACGTGCGGATCACCGAGCACGAGGTGGCGGTGCCCGGCTACCCGTCGGTGCGTGTCCGCATCTATCACCCCTCGGTCGTGGGCGACGCGCCGGTGCCCGGCGTGCTCGCCTTCTACGGGGGCGCGTTCCGTATCGGCGGCATCGACTATCCGACGACGGATGCCGCCTACAGGCGTCGCTGCGTCGACGCCCATGTCGCGATCGCCGCCGTCGACTACGCGCTGGCGCCCGAGCACCGCTACCCGACGCAGGTCGAGCAGGCGTACGCCGCCCTGGACTGGCTCGTCGCTTCCGCCGCCGAACTCGGGATCGACCCGAGCCGCATCGGCGTGCAGGGCATCTCGGCGGGCGGGTGCCTCGCTGCCGCGCTCACCCTCGTGAATCGTGACCGCGCCCGTCACCCACTCATGCTGCAGCTGCTGGAGGTGCCCGTCGTCGACCTCACGGGCGCGCACCTCGACCTCGGCGCGATGCGGGCGCTCGGCATCCCGCGGTTCCTCACGGTACGCGAGCTGCGCTCGGTCGCCCGCACCTACCTCGCCCGACCGCAGGATGCGCGTGAGCGCTACGCCTCGCCGCTGCGCGCCGCGTCGCACGAGGGTCTTCCGCCGGCGGTGATCCTCACCGCGGAGTACGACCCGCTGCGCGGCGACGGCGACGCGTACGGTGCGGCCCTGCGCGCGGCCGGCGTCGACGCGAGCGTCGTGCGGTACCAGGGCGTCACGCACGACACCGCGATCTTCACCGGCGTCCTTCCCGCCGCCCGGCGGTGGCACGACGACGCCGTGACCGCCCTGCGGCGCCTGCACGCCTGACGCACCGCTCCGCTCCGGCTCCGCTCCGGCCTGCTCGGCTCCGCTCCGCTCCGCTCCGTGAATCGCCCTGGGTTTCGTTCCTATCGGGTTCCCTGTCCGGCGATCACCGGCTGGGCGGATTCCAGGTCAGCGTAGTACGCGTCCTCGACCTCGATGGGCGGGCGGTAGTCGAGCTCGCCGTGGAG
>NZ_JACXZS010000015.1 GCF_014779795.1 Microbacterium helvum | reverse complement strand
CAACCAGGATCGGGAAAAACGATCACCAGCCAGCGAGTTCAACCATGACCAAAAACGAATATCAAACTGACATCCATGAATTGATCCAAAAACCCCCACCAACCGTTAAACACGGTCGACAGAGAAATAAATTGGCATTTGACAAGTGCACGCTGTTGAGTTCTCAAAGATCGGACGCACCAACCAGCAACAGACCACCAGGCCCGCCACCCCGACTGGGCAACTTCTCCATCTTACCCAGCTCGATCCGTCTGTCAAACCGCCACGCCATGATCCTGAGATCATCAGCGTCGCCGGCGACCGCGGTCTCCGAAGCTGGGAAAACCCATCCTAGACCCGGAGGTCGACACACTCAATCGAGTGAAGAGGAAGGGCTTCGTTCTCCGCTTGAGGGGGTCGAGGCGATCAGCCTCTCCGCTTCCCTGTGGGGCGAACTCGTAATACTTTACGGAGGCACGCCGCCTCCGTCGAATCGAGCGTGCATCCCGGGCGTGTCGCACGCTCACTCGCCCAGTGAGCGCCCGATCGCGGCCAGTTCGATCCGGTCGGCGACGCCGCATTTGGCGAGCAGCACCGACACGACGTTCGCGACCGTCTTGCCCGCGATGCCCAGCCGCTCGGCGGTCTGGCGGTTGGTGAGCCCTCGCGCGACCAGCGACAGCACGTCGCGCTCGCGCGGCGTCAGCCCGTAAGGATCGCGCGTCGGCTCGCTCCGCAGACCGGCGTCCGCCACGCGCGCGACTCCCGAGCCGAGCACGGTGGCGCCTTCGAGCGCCGCAGCCAGTGCCGCGAGGATCTCGGAGGGAGCAGCATCCTTCACGACATAGCCCGCGGCACCCGCCGCCAGCGCGCGGCGCACCGAGCCGTCGTCGTCGAACATCGTCACGACGACGACGCGCGTCTGCGGGCGCTCCCCCACGATCCGCGCCGTCGCGTCGACGCCTGAGCCGTCGGGCAGCCCGAGATCCATCAGCACCGCGTCGGGCTTCGTGCGCCGCATCCATTCGACGGACTCGGCGGCGCTCCCCGCTTGAGCCACCACGTCGTACCCCGACGCTGCCAGCAGCGCGGCGATGCCCTGGCGGTACACGGGGTGGTCGTCGACCACCATCACGCGGGTCATGACCGCACCTCCGATCGCGGGACCGTGTCACCCTCCGGCGGCACCGCCGCACGCACCGGCAGCACAGCTTCGACGACGGTGCCGCTCGGCCGACCCGCGTGCACGCGCAGCACACCGCCGACCTCCTCAGCGCGCTCCCGCATCGAGCGCAGTCCCACGCCCTCGCGCGGCCGCGACGGCAGGCCGCAGCCGTCGTCGACGATCGTCAGGACGAGGTCGTCCCCACGTCGGAGCACCGACACCGTGCATTCCGACGCCGCGGCGTGACGCCGCACGTTCATCACCGCCTCCTGGACGATCCGCAACGCCGCCGACTCGACGGCGGCGGGAAGGACCAGCCGCCGCGCGGGCGCATCCAGCCGGACCGCCGGACTCGTGCCGGGCCTCACCACCCGATCCTCGATCGCCGCGGCGAGCCCGCGATCGTCGAGCACCGGCGGCCGCAGGTCGTACGCGACATCCCGAAGCTGACGGGTGGCCGAGTGCAGTCCCGCCACGAGTCCGGCGGCGGCATCAGCCGCCCGCTCGTCGCCTGCCCGGGTGAGCGTCTCGACCGCAGCGGCTGAGAGCCCCAGTCCCGCGAACGTGGGAGCGAGCTCGTCGTGCAGATCGCGACGCAGCCGCTTGCGCTCCTCTTCGCGCGCATGGACGACGCGTGAACGCGCGTCGATGAGCTCGCCCATGACGCGGGCGCCGTGCAGCGCCGGCGCCGCCTGCCGGCAGATCTGCTCGATCACGGTCCGATCGTGCGCCGTCAGCTGACTGTCACCCGCCCGGGGGCGGACAGCCAGCTGCGCGAGCTCTTCGCCCTGATACCGGATGGCGAAGACCGCGACCCCGGCTGCGCCGGGCTCCGCCGGATCGCCCGCGGCCGCGTCCAGGCCCGGACCGCCGCGCAGTTCCGCACCGCGCACGCCCAGCGCCCCGGTGACCGTCGCGACGACCTGCGCCGGGACCTCGCGAGGGTCGATGGATGCCTCCAGCCGGCCGCCCAGCTCGTCCAGGGTCTGGAGCGGATCGGCGCGGCGACCGTAGACGACGAGGTCGGCGATGCGCCCGGCGCCCGGCGCAGCCGCCACGGCGACGACGGCGGTGGCCACGGCAGCGATCCACGCGGCGGCGATGGGCTCCAGGGCTGCGCAGACCAGGGCGACGAGCCACGCGGCCACGGCGACGACGATCGCCCACAGGCCCCAGCGGACCGCGAGCCGCAGCATCCGATCCACGCGCAGCAGGCGCGGCGCCACCAGACCCACCGCGAACATCGGGGCCGGGATCGCCAGCAGCAGATTGGCGAACCAGACCGTGTCGGACGAGGCGACGCCCGCGGCGGCCGCGATCGACCACAGCGTGAACACGCTGACGATGACGACGAGTCCGAGCAGGGGCCAGCGCGTGCGCTCGCGCTCGTCGACCGACGAGCGGCGCACGTAGCGGAACAGCTGGCCGCCGCACAGCAGCAGACCCCAGGTGACGAGAAAATGCGCGGGCCACCAGGGCTGTTCCTCCCAGGCGAGACCGCTCAGCAGATTGCCTGCCTGCAGGACGATCTCCAGCGCCGCGGGGACCATGATCCACCGCGGCACCGGTCGCCCATCGGGGAAGACGGCCAGCAGAAAGGCCAGACTCGCGTTCACGATCGCGACCGCCACCCGTGCGAAGACCGCCTCGGAGAGCGGATCGCACGCCGCCACCGCCGCCGCGACGAGCAGCACGACCACGCCCGCACCGGCCGCCGGCGCGACGCGACGGGTGGCCGCCCGCCACGCGACGAGCGCGGCGAGCGGCCAGTTCACCACCTGGACCAGGATGGCGACCGCGAGGTCCATGGCGTCATCATGCCCCAACGGCGTCTGCGGCGACAGGCGCGACCGGGTCCGCGGCGTCCGTGCGTCGCGCGCGCCGCAGCAGGATCGGCCCGGCCACCGCGAAGCACACCATCACGACCAGGAACCCGAACTGCGCACCGAGGATCGCGAATCCCGCGAACGGGCCGACGGCCGCGATCCACAGCATGACCGCGACAGTCTTGGAGACGCGCCGCGCAGCGCCGACGGCGGCGATCGCGAGCCACGGCACGGCGGCGATCGCGAACAGGATGCCGCCCAGGTGGATGCCGAGGTACAGCCCCTCGATCACCGCGCCCTCCGCTGCGGGATCGGCCTGCTCGGCGGCGATGTTGGCGTTGAGCATGGGCGTGCGCTGAGCCAGGATCGCGGCGCCGCTGAGCATCCAGCCGGCCGTCGCGACCGCACCGAAGAGCAGGCAGACCCGGGCGGTCAGCCCGGTCCCGCGCCACGCGACCGCGGCGAGACCGACGGTCGCGATCCCCAGAGCGACGCCGCACACGGACCACAGCACCGTGCCGAGCACGCCGAGCCCGAAGTCGGCCGCCATGTCGGCGGCGAGCGGGTGCTCGGGGTACTGCACGAAGACCGTGTTGATCAGGGCGTTGATGACGAACATGGCGAAGAACGCGATCGCGAAGCCGAGCGTCCCCCACCCCGCCACTCGCAGCGACGTGCGCATGGCGACTCCTTTCGACGGGGCACCCGGCGAGTGCCGCTGTCGTCAGGGTCGCGGCATCCCTTCCCGGGACACCAGGGTCGCGTCCTCCCGGCCGCCGCGCCCGCGCACCACCTGCACGGCGATGCACAGCACCAGGGTCGCCACGCCCCACACAGCGCACGCGGGCGGAAGGACGCGGTAGCCGAGATGCGCGGGGGTGAATCCCGCGTCGAAAGGCCCGAGCGCGGCATATCCCCAGCCCCAGGCGGCGACCAGCACGACCGGCAGGGACGCCCACCAGCACCACCGCAGCCACGACGGCATGATGCGGAGAGCGGATGCCTCGACCCGGCGCCGCGCGAGCCACACCGCCATGAACACACCGAGGATGACGAGACCGATGACGCTCGAGCCGTGCTGCAGCCACTTGTAGCCCGGAAGCGGTCCCCACGTCGCGTCGAGGAACGGGATCGCCGACGAGCCCCAGCGTCCCTCATGCGTGAAGAGGTCCCAGACGATGTGGCTCACGACTCCGATCGCCAGCGAGGCGACGAGCAGCAGCACGCTGCGCACCCCCGGGCGGGCGCCCTGCCGGGCCGCGAAGGTCTCGCCGAACGACGCCCGGGCGCCGGCATCCCACTCCCCCGGCAGACGAACCGCGAGCCACCCCGGCGACAGCTCACGCGCCGCCGGGCGCAGCACGCACCGCCACACCAGCAGCAGCGCGAGCGCCACCGCCATGGTCAGCGGCAGCCACGCGAACGAGTGCGTGATCCCGTACTGCAGCGGCAGTCCCCGCACGAACAGCGGCAGGTCCGGCGTCATCGCACCGACCGCGATCGCCGCGGGCACCAGCGGCGTCCGGACGAACGGCAGCGCGACGACCGCGTGGCTCGGGGTGAACGGCATCCGCCCGGGTCAGCCGACGAACACGCCCGCGAGCGTCTTCTTGCCGCGCCGCAGCACCGACACCCCGCCCGGCAGCGAGCCGTCGACCACCGCGGAGTCGTCGTCCACCTTCACGCCGTCGAGCGAGACGCCGCCCTGCGCGATCGCGCGACGCGCCTCGGACAGGCTCGCCACGAGTCCCGTGTCGACGAGCGCCTGCACCACCGGCGTGCCGGCGGCGACCGACGCGTTCGGCAGCTCCTCCAGCGCCTGGCGCAGCGTCGACGCGTCGAGCGCGGCAAGGTCTCCCTGGCCGAACAGCGCATCGGACGCCGCGATCACGGCCTGCGTCGACGCCACTCCGTGCACGACGGTGTTGACCTCGAGGGCCAGGCGCTTCTGCGCGGCGCGACGGAACGGCTCCTCGGCCACGAGTCGCTCGTACTCGGCGATCTCGTCGCGGGTGAGGAAGGTGAACACCTTGAGCCGCTCGATCACATCGGCGTCGTCCGTGTTCAGCCAGAACTGGTAGAACGCGTAGGGACTGGTCATGTCCGCGTCGATCCAGATCGCGTTGCCCTCGCTCTTGCCGAACTTCGTGCCGTCGCTGTTCGTGATCAGCGGCGTGCCGATCGCGTGCACCGAGACGCCCTCGACGCGGTGGATCAGGTCCGTGCCGCTCGTGAGGTTGCCCCACTGATCGCTGCCGCCGGTCTGCAGGACGCAGCCGTACTGGCGGTAGAGCTCCAGGAAGTCCAGCCCCTGGAGGATCTGGTAGCTGAACTCGGTGTAGCTGATGCCCGCGTCGGAGTTGAGGCGTGCGCTGACGGCATCCTTCTTGATCATCGTGCCGACGCGGTAGTGCTTGCCGATCTCGCGCAGGAAGTCGATCGCGCTCAGCGGCGCCGTCCAGTCGAGATTGTTGACCAGGCGCGCGGCGTTGTCGCCCTCGAAGCTCAGGTACTGCTGCACCTGCCCGCGCAGCCGGTCGACCCACTCGGCCACCGTCTCGCGGGTGTTGAGCGTGCGTTCGGCGGTCGGGCGCGGATCGCCGATGAGGCCCGTCGAACCGCCGACCAGACCGAGCGGCTTGTGGCCGGCCAGCTGCAGGCGGCGCATCGTGAGCAGCTGCACGAGGTGACCGAGGTGCAGGCTCGGCGCGGTCGGGTCGAAACCGCAGTAATACGTGATCGGATCCCCGGAGAGAAGGGCGCGCAGCGCCTCCTGATCGGTGGACACATGCACGAGTCCACGCCACACGATCTCGTCCCACACGTTCTCGAACGTCGGGTCGTTGGCGGGCGCGGTCGCGCTCACGACGGTTTCAGACACGCTCGCCAGGTTATCAGCGCCGCAGCCGCATCCTGCCGCTGCACGGCTGGTCGCACCGGGCGGCGTCCGGGGTGCGTGCCAGACTTCCACGCATGGTGCTGTTCCCCGAGGCGATCCTCGTCGCGATCCTGTCGATCTTCCTGTTCCTCGTGCTGTGCGGGGCGCTGGTGCTGATCGTGGTGAGCCTGCGGCGGCCGACGACGGTGCCTCTCGTGATCGCCGGCGCCCTCGTCGCGCTCGGGCTCGTCGTGGTGGCGATCTCGCCGATGAAGATCCCGGTGCTGATGGGGCTCATCCTCGCGCTCCTGGCGACCGCGGTCGCGGTCCTCGGCGGCAACCCCGTGACCCGACGGGTACTGGACGCGGCAACCGGCGGTCGCGTGCGTGAGACCGAGGACGGCGGCATCCTGCTCGCCGTCCCCGCGGCCGAGGACGGCGAGACAGAGGTGCGCACCCTCATGCGCGGCGGCACCGTGATCGGGTACCTCGAGCGGGTGGCCGTGGTCATCTCGATCATCGCCGGCTTTCCCGAGGCGATCGCGGTCGTCGTGGCCGTCAAAGGCATCGGCCGCTTCTCCGAGCTCGCCGCCGCCGAGGCGCGCGAACGCTTCATCATCGGCACGCTCGCGAGCCTGCTGTGGGCGGGCGTGGTCGGGGGCCTCGTGCGCCTCGCGATCTTCTGACGCGTCTCACGTCTCCAGCAGGCGGAACCCCTCGACGACCGCGGCGGAGCCGGATGCCGCCAGCAGCTGTGACACTGCCGACTGGGTGATCCCCTCCTCCGCCGCGAGCTCGCGCTGCGTCACGCCGAAGCAGCGCCCGTAGGTCAGCCGCCGCGCACGCTCGGACATCGCACCGACGACCTGATCGCGGGCGAGCAGGTAGGCGCTGGCGCGACGCGCGGCGTCGTGTGCGGCATCCCTCTCTCGCTCGTCGGCCACCACCCACGTCCGCGCGCTGGGAACCGTTCGCTGTTCGAGCGCGTGGACGTGCTCGATCGCCGCACGCGCCGCCCACCACCCGGGACCGTCGGGAATGCCGCCGGAGGCCGAGGCGACGAGCCCGATGTCGCCGATGCCCAGGCCGAACCGGCACTGCACGAGGTCGGGCAGCACGAGCTGCAGGAGCAGCGTCGTGGCGAGCGCCGCATCGAGGGTCGGGAAGATCCCCTGCAGCTCGTCGCCGACGGTCGGCCGCAACGGGCGTTCGGCGATGGGCAGGTCCCGCTCGACCCGCGCGATCGCGGTGTCGAGTGCACGCTGTGAGGCATCGCGGTCGGGCAGACGCCGCGAGCCGACGATGTCGACCGTCATCGCTACAGGCATGCGATCAGGATATCACTGATATTCCGTAGATATCAGTGAAGAACTTATAAAGCAGAACGATCAGTCAGAGACCGAGCGCATGCGCAGCCGACTGCACCCGCTGAATGAGCTCGGCGCGCTGCTCGGCGACCCGCACCGGAGCAGTCCCACCCGCCCCCGCGCGGCTCGCGACGGAGCCCTCGACGCTCAGCACCTCGCGCACGTCGGGCGTCAGCTGCGACGAGACCGACGCCAGCTGCGCATCGGTGACCTGGTGCAGCTCGATCCCGTTCTCTTCGCAGACCCGCACCAGGTGGCCGGAGATCTCATGGGCGTCGCGGAACGGGACGCCGCGCTTGACGAGCCACTCGGCGACATCGGTCGCGAGCGAGAAGCCCTGCGGCGCGAGTGCCGCCATGCGCTCGGTGTGGAACCGCATCGTCGCGACCATTCCGGCGAACGCCGGCAGCAGCGTCTCGAGCGTTCGCACCGAGTCGAAGACGGGCTCCTTGTCTTCCTGCAGATCGCGGTTGTAGGCCAGCGGCAGCGCCTTGAGCGTCGCCAGCAGGCCCGTCAGGTTGCCGATGAGCCGGCCCGACTTGCCCCGCGCGAGCTCGGCGATGTCGGGGTTCTTCTTCTGCGGCATGATGCTCGAGCCGGTCGAATAGCCGTCGTCGAGGGTCACGAAGCCGAACTCGCGCGTGTTCCACAGGATGATCTCTTCGGCGAAGCGCGAGACGTCGATCCCGATCATGGCCGTGATGAACGCGAACTCGGCGACGACGTCGCGCGAGGCCGTTCCGTCGAGCGAGTTCTCGGCCGGACGCGCCAGGCCGAGCTCGTGGGCCACGAGCTGCGGGTCGAGGCCCAGCGTCGAGCCGGCGAGCGCGCCGCCGCCGTACGGCGACACCGCCGCGCGGGCGGACCAGTCGCGCAGGCGTTCGAGATCGCGCACCAGCGGCCATGCGTGCGCCTGGAGGTGGTGGGCCAGCAGCACGGGCTGCGCGTGCTGCAGGTGCGTGCGGCCGGGCATGATCGCGTCCGGGTTGGCCTCGGCCTGCGACACCAGGGCGTCCACCAGGCGCAGGATCTCGCGCGCGATCGTGCGCGAGTGGTCCAGCAGGTACATGCGCACGAGCGTGGCGATCTGGTCGTTGCGGCTGCGGCCGGCGCGCAGCTTTCCGCCGAGCTCGGGACCGACGACCGCGATGAGCGCCTGTTCCAGCGCCCCGTGGACGTCCTCATCGGATGCCGCCGGCCGCAGCGTCCCGTCCGTCACACCCTGCGCGAGCTCATCGAGGCCGGCATGCATCGCCTGCTCCTCGTCGGCGGTGAGGTAGCCGGCCGCCGCCAGCGCCTTGGCGTGCGCGTGGGATCCGGCGATGTCGTACAGCGCGAGGTCCCAGTCGAAGTGGGTCGAACGGCTGAGCTCGGCCAGCTCAGGAGACGGCCCCGAAGCGAATCGTCCGCCCCACAGCGATCCCTCGTTCGTGCCGTGCTGGGCCAGTCCGTCGTTCGCGTCGCTCACCCCGACAGCCTACTCGGCACGCGGTTCGACCGACCGCGTCGCCAGGCGGGCCACCCGGTCGAAGACCCACTCCAGCGGACCGCGACCGACCGCCAGCGCCCAGCCGGTCGCGAACACGATGGTGCCCAGCGCGAACGGCCAGAAAGGCGCGAGGGCACGGAAGCCCGCGAGGTCTCCGGTATCGCCGAGGACGACCGCCGCCGTGATCGCCCACACCACGAGCTGCAGCGTGTACGCGGTGAGCGGCATCGCGCCCACCGCGCGCAGCGGCAGCACCGCCCAACGCGCCGGAGTGCGACACAGCAGCAGGCATGCGCCGACGACGGCGAGCGCGAAGCCGCCCGACCCGATCACCTCTAGAAGCCCGCTCGAGTGCGCGCGGGCCGTCCACACCGCTCCCCCGAACGAGTCCTCGGGCTGAGGGTCGGCGGCGGTGGCGGCATCCATCCCGTAGGCGACGATCGCGAGCAGCGCACCGGCCGCCAGCATCCACACCTGCACGCCCAGCCGGGCGACGCCGGCGCGGGCCACGCCGAGACCGGCGACGACGAAGACGATCCACGTCGTGAACGGATAGTGCCAGCCGAGCACGAGCGACAGATCCGCACCGGTCGGGGTCTGCCACACCGGGAGCGCGTCGAGCACGATCTGGACGAATGGCATGACGAGCGCGAGGCCCGCGGCCAGTGGCAGCAGCGCACGGGCCGGCAGAGCGGTCAGCGGCGCCGCGCACACGAAGAGGATCGCGTAGGCGGGAAGGATCACGGAGACCGGCACGCCCGTGAGGATGAGCAGTAGCCCGAGCAGCCCGAGCAGACCCGCCCGCACGACGAGCCGCCGTCGCGCACTGCGCATCGCCCTGCCCGACGGCGGCGTCGGCCCGCCCGTGGCGAGCCCGATCGAGACGCCCGCGAGCGTCGCGAAGAGGATCGACGATCGACCCTGCACCACCGCCGTCCACGTGGACGGGTCGGTCCACGAGATCGGGTCGTCGATGACGAGCAGGTGCGCGGCGAACATCCCGAGCACGGCGAGGCCGCGCGCGAGGTCCACCCCGCCGACGCGGCCGGGACCGTTCAGGTGCGCCCAGCGCGTGGCGAGCCAGGACCCCTGTGACGCGCCCGACCCGCGCACGGGGACGACCCGTTCTCAGCCCTGCCGCAGCAGCCAGACCAGCAGCGCCTTCTGGGCGTGGAGCCGGTTCTCGGCTTCGTCCCACACCACCGACTGCGGGCCGTCGATGACCTCGGCATCCACCTCGTAGCCGCGGTCGGCGGGCAGGCAGTGGATGAAGATCGCGTCGCCGCGGGCGAGGCCCATGGTCTCTTGCGTGACCTTGTAGGCGCCCAGATCGCGCAGGCGCTCGAGCTTCTCCTCCTCTTTGCCCATCGACACCCACGTGTCCGTCACGATGACGTCGGCGCCGGCGGCGGCCTCGTTGGGGTCGGTGTAGAGGGTGACCGAGCCGCCCGTTTCGGCGGCGCGGCGGTCGGCGTCGGCGATCACGTCGTCGCGGGGCGCGTACGACTCGGGCGAGGCGACGCGTACGTGCATGCCCGCGGTGACGCCGGCAAGCACGTACGAGTGCGCCATGTTGGACTTGCCGTCGCCGAAGAAGGCGAGGGTGAGGCCTGCGAGGTCGCCCTTGTGCTCTTTGATCGTGAGCAGGTCGGCCAGCAGCTGGCACGGGTGGAAGTCGTCGCTCAGCGCGTTGACGACCGGCACCCGGGTGCCCGCCGCCATCTGCTCCAGTCCCGCCTGCGCGTAGGTGCGCCACACGATCGCAGCCACCTGCCGCTCCAGCACGCGGGCCGTGTCGGACGGCGTCTCTTTGCCGCCGAGCTGGCTGTTGGCGGTCGAGATGATCAGCGGCGACCCGCCCAGATCGGCGATGCCCACGGCGAACGAGACGCGCGTGCGGGTCGAGGACTTGTCGAAGATGACGGCGACGGTCTGCGGGCCCGCGAGCGGCTTCTGCGCCCAGCGGTCCTTCTTCAGCTCGACGGCGAGATCGAGGATCTCGGCCTGTTCGGCCTGGGTGAGGTCGTCGTCGCGGAGCAGATGGCGGGTCATGCGGGGACCTCCGTCGTGGTCGGGAGCACCAGGGCGTCCTCGACGGTGCGCAGCGCCGCCGTGAACAGGGTGACGAACTCGTCGATCTCGACGTCGCCGATCGTGAGCGCGGGTACGAGACGGATCGTCTCGTCGCCCGTCGCGTTGATGATGAGGCCGTGCTCCTGGGCCGCCGCGACGAGCGCCTTGGCGACGGGATGCCGCAAGCCGACGCCGATGAGCAGCCCCGTGCCGCGGCATCCATCGATCAGCGTCGAGTCGATCGCCTCGATCGCGGCGCGCAGCTGCGCTCCTCGCTCAGCGGCGTTCTGGACGAGCCCTGCCCGCTCGATCTCGCCGAGGACGGCGTTCGCCACGGCCGTGCCGAGGGCGTTGCCGCCGAACGTCGAACCGTGCGTGCCCGGGTAGAACAGCTCGCTCGCGGTGCCGAAGGTGATCATCGCGCCGATCGGGAAGCCGCCGCCGATGCCCTTGGCGACCGTGATCGCGTCGGGGGTGATGCCCTCGTGCTGGAAGGCGAACCACTCCCCCGTGCGTCCTGCGCCGGTCTGGATCTCGTCGATGATGAGCAGCGCACCGTGGCGCTCGGTGATCTCGCGCGCCGCCGTCAGATACCCCTCCGGAAGCGGCAGCACGCCGGCCTCGCCCTTGACGGGCTCGACGAACAGCGCGGCGACGCGATCGTCGATGGCCGCTTCGAGCGCCTCGACCGTCGAGTCGATGAACTCGACGCCCGGCGTCATCGGGAGGAACGGCTCCTGCATGTAGGGCTTGCCGGTGAGGGCGAGCGTGCCCATCGTGCGGCCGTGGAACGCGTCCTTGAGCGCGAGGATGCGGGGGCGGTCGGCTCCGCTCTCCCTACTCTTGGCACCGTGCAGGCGGGCGAGCTTGAATGCCGCCTCGTTGGCCTCCGCGCCGGAGTTGCCGAAGTACACGCGGCCCGCGTCGCCGGTGCCGGCGAGGCGCTTGAGCGTCGCGGCCAGCGCGAGCTGCGGCGGCGTCGCGAAGTAGTTCGACACCTGTACGAGCGTCGCCGCCTGGGTCGCGACCGCGTCGACGAACACCGGATGCGCGTGACCGAGCGAGTCCACCGCGATGCCGGCGAGGAAGTCGAGGTACCGCTTGCCGTCGGCATCCCACAGGTAGGCGCCCTCGCCGCGCACGAACATCTGCATGCGAGCACCGAAGCTCTTCACGAGGTCGCGCGCCTCGTCGTCCTGCCACGTCATCCGAGCACCACCTCTGTTCCGATTCCCTTGCTGGTGAAGATCTCGACGAGCACCGAGTGCGGCACCCGTCCGTCGATGATGGCCGCGGTCTCGACGCCGCCCTCGACGGCCTCCAGGCACGCCGCCATCTTCGGGATCATGCCCGACTCCAGTCGCGGCAGCATCTCGCGCAGCTCGCCCGAGGTCAGGTGCGACACGAGCGAGTCGCGGTTGGGCCAGTCCGCGTACAGTCCCGCGACGTCCGTGAGGACGACGAGCTTCGCCGCGCCCAGCGCGACGGCGAGAGCGGATGCCGCGGCATCCGCGTTCACGTTGAGCGAGTGTCCGGGGTTGTCGAGGTCGGGGGCGATGCTGGAGACGACCGGGATGCGACCCGCCTCGATCTGGTCGAGCACCGGCTGCGGGTCGACCTCGACCACGTCGCCGACACGGCCCAGGTCGTGCTCGACGCCCTCGATGACGACTCCGCGACGACGGCCGCCGAACAGCCCGGCGTCCTCGCCGCTCAGGCCGGTGGCGACCGGTCCGTGTGCGTTGATCTTCGACACGAGCTGCGGGTTGATCTGGCCGGTCAGCACCATCCGCACCACCGAGATCGCCTCGGTCGAGGTGACGCGGTACCCGCCCTTGAACTCGCTCGGAATCGCGAGGCGGTCGAGCATCGACGAGATCTGCGGTCCGCCGCCGTGCACGACGACCGGCTTCACGCCGACATAGCGGAGGTAGGCGATGTCGGCCGCGAACGCGTCCTGCAGCTCTTCGGACACCATGGCGTTGCCGCCGTACTTCACCACCACGATCTGGTCGCGGAAGCGCTTGAGCCACGGCAGCGACTCGATGAGCGTCACCGCCCGCGCGCTGGCTTCGCCGGGATCCGTCTCTTGCAGGTCGGTCATGAGGAGTAGGCGCTGTTCTCGTGGACGTAGTCGTGGGTGAGGTCGTTGGTGAGGATCGTGGCGGATGCCGCGCCGACCTTGAGGTCGATGATGAGGTCGGTCGCGCGCGGCGTCAGGTTGACATCCTCGCGCGGTGCGTCGGGACCGCCCTGCGAGCACACGCGCACACCGTTCATCCACACGTCGACGTCGTACGGGTCGAACGCCGCCTGCGTCGTGCCGATCGCGGCCAGCACGCGGCCCCAGTTGGGGTCGTTGCCGAAGATCGCGGCCTTGAAGAGATTGTTCCGGGCGACCGAGCGGCCCACCTCGACGGCATCCTCTTCGGTCGCGGCGTTCTGCACCAGGATCGTGATGTCGTGGCTCGCACCCTCGGCGTCACCCTGCAGCTGCTTCGCGAGGTCCTGACTGACCTCGGCGAGCGCCGCGGCGAACGCCTCGGCGTCGGGGGTGATGCCGCTCGCGCCGCTGACCATCAGCGTCACCTGGTCGTTCGTCGACATGCAGCCGTCCGAGTCGAGGCGGTCGAACGTGCGGCCGGTAGCCTGCCGCAGCGCGGCATCGGCCTGCTCTGCCGTCAGCACGGCGTCGGTGGTGATGACCACGAGCATCGTCGCGAGCCCGGGCGCCAGCATCCCGGCCCCCTTCGCCATGCCGCCGATCGTCCAGCCGTCGCCGGCGAAGACCGAGCGCTTCGGGCGCGAGTCGGTGGTCATGATGGCGAGGGATGCCGCCTCGCCGCCGTCCGCCGACAGCTCGGCGATCCCCTGCTCGGTGCCGGCGAGAACCTTCGCGCGGAAGACCTCGTCGCCCGTGCCGATGAGTCCCGTCGAGCAGATCAGCACGTCGCCCGCGCTGACGCCCAGCAGCTCCGCCGCCTTCTCGGCGGTGAGATGGCTGGTCTGGAACCCGAACGAGCCGGTGAAGCAATTGGCGCCGCCGGAGTTGAGCACGATCGCCTCGACGACGCCGTCCTGGACGACCTGCTGCGACCACATGATGGGGTTGGCCTTCGCGCGGTTGCTCGTGAAGACGGCGGCGCCGACCTTGAGCGGGCCACGGTTGACGACGACGGCGACATCGGGCTTGCCGGTCGACTTGAGTCCGACGGCGACGCCGGCCGCCTCGAATCCCTGGGGCGCGGTGACGCTCACGGCGCGACTCCGTTCACGGTCAGCGCGGTGCCCTCGGGCAGACCCAGCGCGATGTTCATGGACTGCACGGCGGCTCCGGCCGTGCCCTTGACGAGGTTGTCGACCGCGGTCACGACGACGACGCGATTGGCCGCACGGTCGATCGCGAGGCCCAGCAGCGCCGTGTTGGCGCCGAGCACGTCGGCCGTGCGCGGGAACTGCCCCGCCGGCAGCAGCTGCACGAAGGTCTCGTCGCCGTAAGCGGCCTGCCAGGCGGCGCGGATCTCGCCGTCGCTCACACCCGGCACGATGGGCGCCGTCGACGTCGCGAGGATCCCCCGCGCCATCGGGACCAGCACGGGGGTGAAGGAGATGCGGATGCCTTCGTCCGGGGCGGTGCCGGCTGCCGGAGCCGCGGCGGCCGCGCGGGCGGCCGCGAGCGCCTGCCGGATCTCGGGGATGTGCCGGTGCGTGCCGCCGACCGCGTAGGGGTTGGCGGTGCCGAGGATCTCGCTCGCGAGCAGGTTGGGCTTGAGGCTCTTGCCCGCGCCCGACGGCCCGACGGCGAGCACGGTGACGATGTCGGACGGATCGATGACGCCGGCCGCGACGCCCGGTGCGAGGCTCAGGCTCACCGTGGACGCGTTGCACCCGGGAGCGGCGATGCGGGTCGCGCCGACGAGACGCTCGCGCTGCTTCGCCCCCGCGACCGGAAGCTCGGGGACGCCGTACACCCACGGCTCGTGGAAGTCGCCGCCGTAGAACGCATCCCAGTCGGCGACCGACTCGAGACGGTGGTCGGCGCCGGCGTCGATCACGAGCGGCGTGTCGCCGAGTGCGTCGGTGTACTGACCCGACTGACCGTGCGGCAGCGCGAGGAACACGATGTCGTGACCCGCGAGGATCTCGGGCGTGGTGTCCTGCAGAGTCAGGTGCGCGAGGGAGCGCAGATGGGGCTGGTGCTGGATGAGCGGCTGTCCCGCGTTGGAATGCGCGGTCACGGTGCGGATCTCGACGTCGGGATGCGCGGCGAGGATCCGCAGGATCTCGCCGCCCGCATAGCCGGATGCGCCGCTGACGGCGACCGAATATGTCATGGATTCCACCTTAGAGTCTTGGGGCGGGGCGTAATGAGCCCAGGGGCCGGAGACGGCGACACCCGCTCGCGGCAGTCCAAGACGGACGGCGTGCGGGGTCGCCTAGAGTCGGCGCTCGCCCAGGAACCCGGAGAGGCGGAGTCGGCATCGGCGCGCGGGAGCGACGCTCGGAGCGAGCGTCTGCGGTCCCTGGAACACCGAAGGCATGCGCCGACGATAACGGCCGAGTCGCAGCATCCGCAAATCTGCTCGATCGCCTCTTGACACAAAGTACTTTGCGCTGCAAAGTACTTTGTATGACAACGGATGATCCTCGCGCCGAGGCCGAGCGCATGTTCGACCTGATGCAGTCCCAGCGACGCAGCACGCAGAGCCGGCTGCTGCGCGGCTACGCCGTGCTGCTCATGGTGTGGGCGGCCGCCTGGGCCATCGGTTTCACGACGCTGTGGTTCGGTCAGGGCATCGGCGGGGTGGACCTGATCCCGGCGCCCGTCGCCTGGACGGTGTTCGGCCTCTGCATGGTCGCGGCGATCGTGTGGTCGATCGTCGCCGGGATCCGCACGGGCTCCGGCATCCGCGGCCGCTCCAGATTCCAGGGCGCACTGTACGGCTGGTCGTGGACGATCTCGATGGTCGGCACCTGGATGCTGCTGTTCGGCGTGCAGCGTGCGGGGCTGTCGGCGGAGCTCGCCGCCCTGCTCTACCCCGGCGCCTTCGTGCTGATGGTCGGTGTTCTGTATCTCGCCGGCGGCGCCCTGTGGCGCGCCCCCGTCCAGTACGCGCTCGGCGTGGTGATGATCGCCGTGGCCGTTGTCGCGACGTTCGTCGGCGCCCCCGTCCATTACCTCGTGTACGCGGTCGTCGGTCCCGTCGCGATGCTCGTCGTCGCGATCCTCCTGGTGCGCGGGCTCCTGCCGGTCGAGCCGCGACGGGAGCAGACCGATGATTGAGCTCGACCCCGTGATCCACGCGCCGGCGCGCCTGCGGATCATGACGACGCTCGACGAGGCGCTCGAGGAGGGCGACGAGATCGCCTTCCCCACGCTCCAGAAGCTGCTCGACATGACGGCGGGCAACCTCACCACCCACCTGTCCAAGCTCGAGGCCGCCGGCTACGTGTCGAGTACCAAGACGTTCGCCGGCCGCAAGCCCGCGACGCTCGTCGCCATCACCCCGAACGGACGCGCCGCGTTCCGCGCCTATCGCACCCAGCTCCTGCAACTCCTCGGAGGATCCAGATGAACACCCTCGTCCGCACCGACGCGCTGGTCAAGCGCTTCGGCGACGTCACCGCCCTCGGCGGCGTCTCACTCGAGATCGAGGCCGGCGAATGCGTCGGACTCCTCGGTCCGAACGGCGCCGGCAAGACCACGCTGCTGACCCTCGTCGAGGGACTTCGGGCGCCGACCTCGGGCACCGTGACGCTGTTCGGCGGGGATCCGCGTGATGCGGCATCCCGCGTCCGGCTCGGCACCACGCCCCAGACCACCGCGCTGCCCGAGGCGCTCAAGGTCGGCGAGGTGCTCGACCTCGTCGGCGCGCACTACCCCCACCCCGCCGACCGCGCGCGCATCGTCGACGAGTTCGGTCTCGACGACCTGCTCGGCAAGCAGTGCGGTGCCCTGTCGGGCGGGCAGCAGCGCCGCGTCGCCGTCGCCCTCGCCTTCGTCGGAGACCCCGAGCTCGTGCTGCTCGACGAGCCCACCACGGGACTGGACGTCGACGCCCGGAGGCGGCTGTGGGACGCCGTCCGCGCTCGCAACGCCGCGGGATGCGCCGTCGTCGTGACCAGCCACCACCTGGAAGAGATCGAGCAGTTCGCGCAGCGCGTCGTCGTGATCGACGAAGGCGTCGTGCGCGCCGACGACACGCTGGCCGCGATCGTGTCGGGCGTCGCCCGTCGCCGCGTGACCGTGGGCGGGGTCGATGCGGCGCAGGTCGAGTGGCTCGCCCCCGACGCAGTCGTGACGGTCGACGCCGATTCCGACACCGTCACGGCCGTGCTCGCGGACTCGGACGCGTTCATCCGCCGCCTCGTGCAGTCCGATCTGCCGTTCTCGGGCCTCGCCGTGCGGGGCGCAAGCCTCGAAGAAGCCTTCCTCACGCTCACGAAGGGAGCCGTGTGATGTCCGCCGTGACCTTGGCCGTCGTCCACACCAAGTACAACCTGCTCGAGACCGCCCGCGTGCCGATCGCGGTGATCGGCTCGCTCGCCTTCCCGACACTCGCGTTCTGCCTGTTCGTGCTGCCGCAGCGCATGGTGGTCGAGAATCCCGAGTACGCCACCGCCGCCGTCGCGTCGATGGTCGTGTTCGCCTTCATGTCGGCGAGCCTGTTCTCGATCGGCCTCGACCTCGCCGACCAGCGGGCCAAGCCGTGTGCGCCGTACCTGCGGACTCTGCCGGGCGCCCCGGGCGCGCGCATCGCGGGGCTGATGGCCTCGACACTCATCGTGGCCGCCGTCGCGATGGTGCCGCTGCTCGTGATCGGCGGGCTGTTCACGTCCGCCGCGCCTCAACCGCTCGACCTGCTGGCCGCCATCGGCCTGGTGATCGTGACGGCGGTGCCGTCGGCGCTCATCGGCGTCATCATCGGCACGACGTGCGGACCCAAGGCGGCGATCGCCGTCACGCAGGTCGCGATGTTCGTCCTCGCGTTCGGCGGCGGCCTGTTCCTGCCGCCGTTGCTGTTCCCCGACTGGCTCGACCTCGTCTCGAAGTTCCTGCCGGTGCGTCAGGCGCGTGAGATCGTCGTCGGAACCGCGCTCGGCACCGGAGCGCCGCTGTGGGCGCTGCTGGGCATCCTCGCCTGGACGATCGTGCTCGGCGCGCTCGCCGTCTGGCTGTACCGCCGCGACGAGGGCCGCCGCTACCGCTGAGCGCGGTCGGGTCGGTCGGGTCCGGCGAGTCCGGTGGGTCTGGCGAGTTCTGCCAGCAGGGCGAGCTCGTCGGACCGGACGAGGCCGGCCCGGCGTTCGCGGTCGAGCCCCCGCGCGCGCTCGTCGGCGAGCGTACGCTCCAGCGTCTCGCGCAGCGGCCGCAGCGTGCCGCCCGCCGCCCGGAAAATCGCGTTGCGGTGGGTCATGAACCCCGGCATGTCGCCCGGCAGCCACAGCGGCAGCGATCGGGGTCCCGCCCAGTGCGCGACGTCGTGGTCGACGAGGAACTGATCGGATGCCGCCACCGCCGCGCCGGAATGCCCGGCGATCTGGCGGGCGAGGTCGAGCACGTCAGCGAGCGCGTGCACATCGCCGACGGCGTTCGCGGTGCCCGACCAGCGCTCCCGGCCGATGTGGACCACGAACGCCGCGACATCGTCGACGTCGATCACCTGCGCGCGGGCGTCGGCGGTGTAGGGCACAAGCACCGGATCGTCGCCGGCGAGTGCGCCGGTCTCGGGCACGAGCACCGGGCCGTCGCCGGCGAGCGCGAACCTCGACACCCAGTAGCCGAACCGGTCGGTGGGGTCGCCCGGACCGACGATGAGCCCCGGCCGGATCACGGCCGCACGATCGGCCAGCGCATCGCGCACGGCCTTCTCAGCAGCGACCTTGTCGCGACCGTAGTCGGGCTCCTCCCCCGCGGCCGCCGGCGCGAGCAGCTCGGCCGACTCGTCCTGCCCCTCGACGTCGGCACGGGCGTACGCCGAGACGCTCGACACGTACGTCCAGTGCGCGGCGCGCGTGCCGAGCGCATCCACCGCGGCCGCCACGTGCACCGGGTTGGACGACACGTCGACGACCTCGTCCCAGTCCCGGTCGGTGAGCGCCGCGTACGCCTCGGGGGCGTCGCGGTCCGCGACGACGAGCGCGGCGCCCTCGGGAGCGGGGCGAGAACCTCGGGCCAGGCAGGTCACGTCGGCACCGGCATCCGCCCATGAACGCGCGATGCGCCCGCTCAGCCAGCCCGTCCCGCCCAGGATGAGCACGTCCGTCATCGCACCAGCAAACCAGGTGCAGGGCGCGAACGGCAGCCGTTCCGCCCAGGGCGGAGCCGCTCAGGTGTCACGACACGCCGCAACGCCCGTCGAGATACGACACTTTGCGACCCTCGAGAGAGCCTACCCGCGCGATCCGCCGCTCAGGTGTCACGACACGCCGCAACGCCCGTCGCGATACGACACTTTGCGACACCCGAGCGGGTGACCGAAGGCCTACTCGCGGATGGCGGCGCCGAACCGCTCCGCGGCCACCGCGACGCCGGCGAGCTTCGCCTCCGTCGCCTCGGCGGCGGTGAGGGTGCGGTCCGCGGCACGGAAGCGCAGCGCGAACGTCAGGCTCTTGGAACCCTCGGGCACCCCCTGCCCGCGGTAGTCGTCGACGAGACGGACGGACTCCAGCAGGTCGCCGGCGCCCTCGACGAGCGCGGCGCGCACCTCGGCGGCCGCGACGTCCGTGCCGAGCACGAGCGAGACGTCCTGCGTGGCGGCCGGGAAGCCCGACAGCGATGCAGCGACGACCTTCTCGCCCGCGAGCGAGAGCACGAGGTCGAGATCCAGTTCGGCCACGATGACGCGACCGGGAAGATCGGATGCCTCGGCCACCGCCGGCAGCAGCTCGCCCACGTAGCCGACCTCGGTGCCGGCGACACTCAGCACGCCGGTACGGCCCGGGTGCAGTGCTGCGCGCTCACCCTGGACGACGTCGATCGCGACGCCCGCGGCGGCGGCGATCGTACGGACCGCGTCCAGCGCATCGGCGAGCTCGGCGGTGACCGGGGCGACGCCCGGCTGCTTGGCGACCAGGTGGCCCGTCAGCAGCACCGCCACGTGACGATGCTGCGGCAGGATGGAGGCATCCAGCTCCGCCAGGGTGGCGGCATCCGGACGCACCGCCAGCGGCGGGACGAACGACGTGCCGTACTGCACGCCCGGCTTCGGCAGGAACACCAGGCCGGTCTCGAACAGCGACAGATCGGTGAGGCCGCGCGACACGTTGCGGTGTGCGACCTGCAACAGGCCCGGGATCAGCGTGCGACGCAGGAACGGCGACTGGCCGTCGAGCGCGTTCGCGAGCTTGACGCTCGGCAGGTGACCGCCGGAGGCGGACCCGTGCAGATCGTTCTGCTCCTCGGTCGTGAAGCCGAACGACGGCGTCTCGACGTAGCCGGCGGCGGCGAGCGCGTTCGCGACGCGACGACGGCCGGACTGCAGCGCGGTGAGCCCGCGACCGGAAGGCGGCAGCGGGAGGTGCGAGGGGATGCGGTCATACCCCTCGATGCGGGCCACCTCTTCGGCGAGCGTCCACTTGTCGGTGAGGTCGGGGCGCCACGACGGCGGGATGACCTGCCATCCCTCTTCGTCCTCGGCACCCACCACGTCGCAGCCGATGAGGCGCAGCGCGCCCTCGATCTCGCCCGGCGTGTAGTCCACGCCGATGAGCCGCTGCACGAACGTCGGCGGCAGGGCGATGCCGGGGATGAAGACCTCGGCGAACAGCGCACCGCCGAGCTCCTCGTCACTCGTGCCGCCCGCGTACGCGACCATGAGGTCGGCCACACGGCGAGCGGCCACGAACGGAACGAGCGGGTCGACGCCGCGCTCGAAGCGACGCGACGCCTCGCTCGGCAGCTTGTGGCGGCGGGCGGTGCGCGCGATCGACACGGTGTCGAACGTGGCCGCCTCGATGAGGACGTTGCGGGTGGTGTCGCTCATCTCGGTCGTGCCGCCGCCCATGACGCCGGCGAGACCGATCGGACCGGACTCATCGGTGATGAGCAGGTCCTCGGGGTCGAGGGTGCGGACCTTGCCGTCGAGCGTCTCGAGCTTCTCGCCCGCCGCAGCCCGGCGCACCGTGATGCCGCCCTGCAGCTTGTCGAGGTCGTAGCCGTGGATCGGCTGACCCAGCTCGAGCATCACGTAGTTCGTGATGTCGATGAGGATGCCGAGGCTGCGGATGCCCGCGAGCGACAGGCGCGCGATCATCCAGGCGGGCGTCGGTTTGGTGGGGTCGACGTCGCGCACGACGCGCGCCACGAACTCGGACGCCCCGACACGGCCGCGGATCGGCGCCTGGTCGTCGACCGCGATCGGGAAGCCGGAGCCGGGCGCCAGTTCTTCCCACGGACGGTCGGCCGGGTCACGGAACGCAGCGCCCGTCGAGTGCGAGTACTCCCGCGCCACACCGCGGATCGACAGCGCGTAGCCGCGGTCCGGCGTGACGTTGATGTCGACCGCGACATCGTCGAGGCCAAGCAGTGCGATCGCGTCGGTGCCGACGGGCGCGTCGATGCCGAGCTCGACCAGGCGCAGGATGCCGTTGTGCTCGTCGCCGAGGCCGAGCTCGCGGGCCGAGGCGATCATGCCGTCCGACACGTGGCCGTACGTCTTGCGCGCGGCGATGGGGAACGGCCCGGGCAGCACGGCACCGGGCAGTGTCACCACGACCTTGTCGCCGGCGAAGAAGTTGTGGGCGCCGCACACGATGCCGTGGACGGCGTCGCCGCCGTCGGCGGCCGTCTCACCGTCGGGCGCGACGCGCACCTGGCACCACCGGATCGTCTTGCCGTTGGACTGCGGCTCCTCGACGAACTCGAGCACCTCGCCCACGACGATCGGGCCCTGCAGCTCGAAGCGGTGCACGTCCTCCTCTTCGAAGCCGACGCGCACGAGCGCCGCCAGGACGTCCTCGGGCAAGGCGTCGGCCGGGACGTCGGCGTACTCACGAAGCCATGAGAGCGGGACGCGCATCAGACCACCATTCCGAACTGCTCGCTGAAGCGGACATCGCCCTCGGCCATGTCGCGCATGTCCTGGACGTCGCTGCGGAACATGAGCGTGCGCTCGATGCCCATGCCGAACGCGAAGCCCGAGTACTCCTCCGGGTCGATCCCCGCCGCGCGCAGCACGTTGGGGTTGATCATGCCGCAGCCGCCCCACTCGATCCAGCGCGCGCCGCCCTTGAAGGTCGGGTGCCACAGATCGAGCTCGGCCGACGGCTCGGTGAACGGGAAGAAGTTGGCGCGGAAGCGCGTCTTCGCCTCGGCCCCGAACAGCACCTTGGCGGCGTGGTCGAGCGTGCCCTTGAGGTGGGCCATCGTGATGCCCTTGTCGACGACGATGCCCTCGAACTGGGTGAACACCGGCAGGTGCGTCGCGTCGAACTCGTCGGTGCGGTACACGCGGCCCGGGCACAGGACGTACAGCGGCAGGTCGCGCTCGAGCATCGAGCGCACCTGGACGGGGCTCGTGTGCGTCCGCATCACGAGGTGACGCTCGACCGGGTCGACGAAGAACGTGTCCTGCATCTGACGAGCCGGGTGGTCGACGTCGAAGTTCAGGGCGTCGAAGTTGAACCACTCGTGCTCGAGCTCGGGCCCCTCGGCGATCTCCCATCCCATGCCGACGAAGATGTCGGCGATCTGCTCCTGGAGGAGAGAGATGGGATGCCGCGCGCCGACGCGTGCGCGCGCGGCAAGGGCCGTGATGTCCACGCGCTCGGCCTCGAGCCGGGCGGCGGTCTCCGCAGCGGCGAGCTCGTCCTCCCGCGCCGCGAATGCCTGGGTGACGCGTCCGCGGGCCTGGCCGACGAGCTTGCCGAATTCGGCCTTCTTGTCGTTGGGGATGTCGCGCAGCCGCGCGTTCAGCTTCGCCAGCGGCGAGCCTTCGGCGGCGTGCGCGGACCGCGCGGCCTTGAGCGCCGCCGTGTCGGCGGCTGCAGCGATGGCTGCCAGAGCATCGGTGACGGCGGCATCCACCGCCTCAGGCGTGATGTCGAGTGTTTCGGGAGCGTCGGACACGAGAGAAGAGTCTACCGACGGCCGACTGGGCCACCGGCCGGCCGCATCGGGCGGGCCGGCGGCGCGTCAGAAGCCCTGGGCGTCGTACTTGCCCAGTCCGCGCTGCGCCGCGATCGTCTCGGTCGCAGTGGTCGGCTCGCCGCCGCCGTCATCGAGCGTCACGACCTTGGGTGAGCGCCGAGTCCGCTTCTCGACGAGGTACGCCACGTAGGAGAGCGCGAGACACATCGCGACGTAGATCGATCCGCCCACGATCGCGGCGGGGATCAGCGGCGAGTGGTACACAGCGTTCGACCCGAGGAGCTTGATCACGTAGAGCAGCTCGTGGTAGGTGATGATGAAACCGAGTGCCGTGTCTTTCAGCGTCACGACGAGCTGCGCGATGATCACGGGCAGCATCGCGCGGATCGCCTGCGGAAGCAGGATGAGCTGCATGACACCGGTCTTGCGCAGGCCGATCGCGTACCCCGCCTCGCTCTGGCCGCGCGGCAGCGATTCGACGCCCGCGCGGATGACCTCGGCGAGCACCGATCCGTTGTAGGCGATGAGAGAGATCACAACGGCCCAGTACGGCGACATCTTGATGCCGGCGATGGGCAGGCCGTAGTACAGCAGCATCATGAACACGAGGACTGGAATGGCTCGCAAGACCTCGACGATCCAGCCGACGGGCACGCGCAGCCAGGCATGTTCGGACATCCGGCCGAGAGACAGCACGAAACCGAGGATGATCGCGCCGACAGCCGCGACTGCGAATGCCGACAGGGTGTTCAGGACTCCCTGACCGATCAGCACCCAGATCTGCGTGTAGCCGAAGATCTCCCATTTCTCGGCGCTGAACTGCCCGGTGGCCGCGAACCGCCAGATCACCCACCCGAAGAGCGCCGCGACGACGAGGACGGTGACGACGCCCAGGATGCGGTTGCGGACGACAGCCCGCGGGCCGGGGACGTCGTACAGGACTGAGCCGCTCATCGCGCGATCCTCCATCTGCGCTCGAGCACGCGTTGCAGCCAACCGAGCAGCAGCACCATCACTACGAAGAACACCATCACCCACAGCAGGACGACGAGCTGGTTCTCCCCCTGCTCGCTGAGATCGAACCGGACCGAGCCGAGATTCATCACCGAGAAGCCTGCGGCGACCGTCGTGTTCTTCAGGAGCGCGATGAACACGCTCATCATCGGCGGGATGACGGACCTCGTCGCCTGAGGCAGAATCACGAAGGCCATCACCTGACCGAAGCCCAGCCCGAGCGCACGTGCAGCCTCCGCCTGCCCGACGGGGACCGTGTTCACGCCGGAGCGGATCGCCTCGGCGACATATGTCGCGGTATAGACCCCCAGCGCGATGGTCGGCAGGATGATCGGGTCGATGCGCTGACGGAGCAGCACCGGCACGCAGAACGCGAAGAAGAACATCACCAGCGTGAGCGGCGTGTTGCGGATCCAGTTGACGTAGACCGCGCCGACTGTGCGCGCGATCGGGACCGGCGAGACGCGCATCGCGCCGACGATGAATCCGAGCACCAGTGCGATGAGTCCACCCACGAAGAACAGGACGAGCGTGCCGCCGATGGCTGCGCCCCACAGGTCGAGATGGTCGGTGATGACGCCCATCGAGCTCCCTTCTCACGTGCGAGGTGGTGGTGGCGACGCAGGCCCGCGCCGCCACCACCGTTCGATCAGTCGACCGGGTCGACTTCGGGCTGCTGACCTTCGACCCCGGACGCGCCGAGGTTCTTGTCGAAGATCGCCTGCCAGATGTCGCCGCCGTCGGTGAACATCGTGTTGATGTACTCCTGGAGTGCGGTGTCGCCCTTCGCGAGTCCGACGCCGTAGCGCTCCTCGCTGAAGACATCGCCGACGACCTTCAGCGCGTCCGGCTCCTGCGCGGCATAGCCGATGAGGATGGCCTCGTCCGTCGTGACCGCATCCACCTGACCGTTCTTGAGCGCCTCGACACACTCGGAGTACGTCGTGTACTCCTGCGTCTTTGAGGGCGTCTCGTCCTTGATCCGCTGGATCGAGGTCGAACCCGTCGCCGAGCAGACGGTCATGTCGGCGGTCAGGGAGTCCTTGCCGTCGATCGTGTCGTTGTCGGCCGCGACGAGCAGGCCCTGACCCGTGATGAAGTACGGGCCGGCGAACGAGATCTGCTCTTTGCGCTTGTCGGTGATCGAGTAGGTGCCCACGTAGTAGTCGATGTCGCCGTTCACGATCGCCTGCTCGCGGTTGGCCGAAGGGATCGCCTGGAACTCGATGTCTGCCTCGTCGTAGCCGAGGGTGGCAGCGATCCAGCGTGCGATGTCGATGTCGAAGCCCGAACGCTCGTTCGTGACCGGGTCGAGGTAGCCCAGGCCGGGCTGGTCCTCCTTGACGCCGACCTTCACCTTGCCCCGCTCTGTGATGGCGTCGAATGTCGGGCTGCCCTCGAGGGTGACGTCCGTCGCCACCTCGAACCAGGTCGTGTCTTCCGCCGGGGTAGACGCGCCGTCGCTCGGCTCTTCCGCACCGGGCGTGCCGCTGTTGCACGCCGTCAGGGCGAGGGCCGCGATCGCGATGCCCGCGAGCGCCCCGCCGATTCGTAGCTTGCGCATGTGATCCTCCAAGTCCGTTCCGTGTGTTCGTTCGTTCGTCGCGCCGGTGCGGGCGCGGACGTCAGTGGGTGAGCAGCTTGGACAGGAAGTCCTTCGCCCTGCTGCTCTGCGGGTTCGTGAAGAAGTCCTCGGGCGTGGACTGCTCGACGATCTGGCCGTCGGCCATGAAGACGACGCGGTCGGCGGCCTTGCGGGCGAATCCCATCTCGTGGGTGACGACGATCATCGTCATGCCGTCCTGGGCGAGGCCGACCATGACGTCGAGCACCTCGTTGATCATCTCGGGGTCCAGAGCGCTGGTCGGCTCGTCGAACAGCATCACCTTCGGCTGCATCGCGAGCGCGCGGGCGATCGCGACGCGCTGCTGCTGACCGCCCGACAGCTGGGCCGGGAGCTTGGACGCCTGGTGACCCACGCCCACGCGGTCGAGCAGCTGCTTCGCGAGCGCCTCGGCGTCGGCCTTCTTCATCTTCTTGACCTTGATCGGCCCCAGCGTGACGTTCTCGAGGATCGTCAGGTGCGAGAAGAGATTGAACGACTGGAACACCATGCCGACGTCGGCGCGCAGGCCGGCGAGCGCCTTGCCCTCTTTGGGCAGCTCTTTGCCGTCGATCGTGATCGACCCGCTCGTGATCGTCTCGAGTCGGTTGATCGTGCGGCACAGCGTCGACTTGCCCGAGCCGGACGGCCCGATGACGACGACGACCTCGCCGCGGTTGACCGTCAGGTCGATGTCCTTCAATGCGAGGAAGTCGCCGTAGTGCTTCTGCACATCGGTGATCACTACGAGTGGATCCCCGCGCCGCACCGAGATGTTGCTGGTGGGCGGCGCACTGTCGTCGGGCGTCATATCGCCACACTAGGGCCGGTTTCCGACACGGGGCCAGAGCGCCGCACGCGTCTTAACCGTGTTGTAACAGGAACGCGACCGTGTCAGCCGGCCGCGCGCTGCGCGAACGCGGTCTCGTACAGGCACACGCTCGCCGCCGTCGCGAGGTTGAGCGACTCGGCGGCGCCGTAGATCGGCAGGCGCAGCGACAGGTCCGCGAGGGCCAGCGCGTCGTCCTCGAGCCCGCGCGCCTCGTTGCCGAACAGCCACGCCGTGGGCTGCGAGAGCAGCCCCCGGGACTCGAGGAAGTCGCCGCCGCCGACGTCCGCGGCGATCACCTGCACACCCGCGGCATGCGCCTTCTCGACAGCCGTGGCGAGGTCCACCCCCACCGCGACAGGGACGTGGAACAGCGACCCGGTGGTCGCCCTGACGACCTTGGGGTTGTAAGGATCGACCGTCCGGCCCGTCAGGACGACAGCATCCGCCCCCGCCGCATCCGCGGCCCGGATGATCGTGCCCAGGTTGCCCGGGTCGCGCACCTCTTCGCAGATCGCGACCAGGCGCGGCGACGCCGCGAACACCTCGCGCACCGACGTCGGCGACTGACGGGCGACCGCGACGATCCCCTGGGGGGTCACCGTGTCGGCCATCGCGTCGAGCACAGCCTCGGTCGTGTACACGACCTCGAGGCCGGCGTCCTTCGCCGCCTCGCGCACGTCGGCGTGCTTCTCGAGGGCGGTCGGCGTCGCGAAGATCTCGACAAGCGTGTCGGGGCGGTACGCGAGCGCCTCGCGCGCGGCCTGAGGCCCCTCGAGCAGGAACAGCCCGGTCTCTTGACGGGCGCTGCGCTTGGTCAGCTTCGCGACGGCGCGGACACGCGGAGAGCGGGGGTTCTCGAGCACGGCATCAGTCTAGGGTTGCGCCGCCTGCGTTTCGTCTCGCTTCGCTCGCTCAACGACCGATGCGAAAGGGGCGCCCTCCGTGCGGAGGACGCCCCGTTTCCGAGTGGATGCCGGTGTCAGGCGCTCTTGGGAGCGTTGACGTTCTCGGGCAGAGCCTTCTTGGCGGTCTCGACGAGCGACGCGAACGTCTTGGGCTCGTTCACCGCGAGCTCGGCGAGCATGCGGCGGTCGACCTGCACACCCGCGAGGCCGAGGCCCTGGATGAAGCGGTTGTAGGTGATGCCGTTCTGGCGGGCAGCGGCGTTGATGCGCTGGATCCACAGACGGCGGAAGTCGCCCTTGCGCTTGCGACGGTCACGGTACGCGTAGACGAGCGAGTGGGTGACCTGCTCCTTCGCCTTGCGGTACAGGCGCGAACGCTGACCACGGTAACCCGAGGCGCGCTCGAGGATGACGCGACGCTTCTTGTGGGCGTTGACGGCCCGCTTGACTCTAGCCATTTCGATTGATTCCTATTCGTGCGTCGGCGCGCTCAGCGACCGAGGAGCTTCTTGGCGACCTTGGCGTCACCGGGAGCGAGGACCTGCTCCTGCGACAGACGGCGGGTGCGGCGGCTGGGCTTGCCCTCGAAGTTGTGGCGAAGGTTCGCCTGCTGCTTCATGAGCTTCCCGCTGCCGGTGACCTTGAAGCGCTTCTTGGCGCCCGAGTGGGTCTTCTGCTTCGGCATCTCTTCTTCCTTCGTTTCCATCCCGCACAGGCGGGAGTCGGTATCCCGCGGTGCGGGAGTCTGTGGGGGCCTATTCGGCCGGGGCTGCCTCGGCCTCGGGGGCCGGGGTCTCGGCCGCCGGTGCGCCACCGTTGCGGGCGGACCGTGCGGCCTCCTTGTTCGCGGCGCGCTGAGCGTTCTGCTCGGTCTTCACCTCGGACTTGTTCTTGTGCGGCGCGATGACCATCACCATGTTGCGTCCGTCGATCGTGGGGTTCGACTCCACGGTGCCGAACTCGGCCACGTCCTCGGCGAACTTGCGGAGCAGACGCACACCCTGCTCGGGACGCGACTGCTCGCGACCGCGGAACAGGATCATGGCCTTCACCTTGTCGCCGGACTGGAGGAAGCCCTCGGCGCGCTTGAGCTTGGTGATGTAGTCGTGAGCCTCGATCTTCAGACGGAACCGGACCTCTTTGAGGACGGTGTTCGCCTGGTTGCGACGCGCTTCCTTGGCCTTCTGCGCGGCCTCGTACTTGAACTTGCCGTAGTCCATGATCTTGACCACGGGCGGCTTCGAGTTGGGGGCCACCTCGACGAGATCGAGGTCGGCTTCCTGAGCCAGGCGCAGCGCCACCTCGATGCGGACGACGCCGACCTGCTCTCCGTTCGGGCCGACGAGGCGTACCTCGGGCACCCGGATGCGGTCGTTGGTGCGGGGATCGCTGATGCGGAACTCCTTCATGCGGATGGTTTCGCGGAAAGAGTCACGCATTCCACCCGGCACGACGCGAGCGCCGGCTCTCGCACCCTGAACTACCCCGGCCGCAAGCGGTCGGGGCGGAGTGCATGACCCGGTAGCCTGGAACGGCAAGCGCGGGTGGGATGTGATCCACTTTCCGATCCGGTGCAGAACGCACCGGAGACCGCAGCAGTCTATCAGAGAGAACGGCGTGGACACGATTCGAGACCAGGACGGCGACCAGACGAGCGCGGCGGCAGTGGACGCCGAGCGTCAGGCCCGCTGGGAGGAGCAGGAACGGGCGGCGGCATCCGCCACCCGCGACATCGCGGACGTGCCCGCCGTCGAGGTGATCACCACGACCGCCGTGCACCTGCTGAGCGCCGCCGCCGTGAAGGTCGGGCTCGCGGACGACCCCGCCACCCAGACCGACCTCGACGAGGCGCGCAAGCTCATCAACGCCCTCGCCGGACTCGTCACCGCCGGCGCTCCCGAGATCAGCGACATGCACGCGCGATCGCTGCGCGACGGCCTGCGGTCGGTGCAGCTCGCGTTCCGCGAGGCGTCCGTGATCCCCGACCCGATCGGTCAGGGCCCCGGCGAGAAGTGGACCGGCCCGGTCAACTGACGGGTCGAGGTCGAGCGAGCGGAGCGAATCGAAACCCCTCGCTCACAGGGCGCCGAGGGCGGACGCCGCCGCCGCGAGCGTGCGCTCGACCTGAGCGGCATCGGTCCCCCAGTTGCTGACCGAGAAGCGCAGCACCGACCGGCCGTGCCAACGCGACGACGACGCGAACGCGACGCCGTCGGCGCGCAGCACGTCCGCCCACGCGTCCGTCGCCTCGTCGTCGGCGCGTGCCACGCACACCTGCGTGAAGACGACCTCGCCCAGCACCTCGACCCCCGGCAGCCGCGACAATCCGGCCGCAAGGGCGGTGGCGGCATCCGTCAGCCGTTCCACCAGCGCGGTGACGCCGTCGCGCCCCATCGCCCGCAGCGCCGCATACGTCGGCACACCGCGCGCACGCCGCGACAGCTCGGGAACGCGGTCGTGCGGATCGGCGTGGTCGACGCTCGCGGTGCGGCTGAGGTAGCTCGCCGTCATGCCCATCGCAGCCCGCATGGCCGACGGATCGGCGACGATCGCGATGCCGCAGTCGTAGGGCACGCTGAGCGTCTTGTGCGCGTCGGTCGCCCAGGAGTCCGCGCGCTCGACGTCGACGACGAGTGGACGCGTGCGAGGGGATGCCGCCGCCCAGAGCCCGAACGCGCCGTCGACGTGCACCCACGCACCGGCGAGATGGGCCAGATCGATCGCCGCGCCGAAGTCATCGAAGGCACCGGAGTGGAGATTGCCGGCCTGCAGGACCACGATCGTGGGGCCGTGGTCGATCGCGAGCTCGGCCTCCAGCGCCGCGACATCGATCCGGCCCTGGTCGTCAGCGGGCACCACGACAGGGGCGCCGAGCCCGAGCATGCGGATCGCGTGATCGACGGTGTCGTGCCGCTCCTCGCCGACGATGACCCGCACACGCGGCCCGCCGGCGAGCCCCTGGATCGACGAGTCCCAGCCGACGTCGCGGAGCACCGCGTCACGCGCCGCGGCCAGGCAGGTGAAGTTCGCGACCGTCGCGCCCGTGACGAATCCGACGTCCGACTCCGGCGGCAGGCCGAGCAGGTCGAGGATCCACTCCCCCGCCAGCTCTTCGGCCGCCACCACTCCCGGTGTGACGGCGCGCAGCGCGGTGTTCTGATCCCACGCCGACACCAGCCAATCGGCGGCGAGGGCCGCCGGCTGCGTGCCGCCGATGACCCAGCCGTAGAAGCGTGCGCTCGGCATGCCCATCAGGCCCGGCTCGACCGCGGCGGCGAGGCTGCGGACGACGGCCTCGGGGTCGGTGGCATCGTCGCCGAGCGCGCGGCCGAGTGCGTCCTTCACATCCTCGACCCCCACGCGCGGCGGGATCGGCCGGTCATCGAGCGCGCCCAGCCACGCGAGTGCGGCTTCGGGCGCCGCGTCGAGCGCGCGCGGGAACGCGTCGGATTCGGGATGCACCATTGCGACCTCCTGCTGCGGAAGCGGCCGTCGTGAGACAGGAGGACTCTATGCCCGAAGCGGGGCGTCTGTCGCGGGTCAGGCCCGCACGAGCCTGACGGTGAGCGAATCCACGAGCACCGCGATGCGGTCATCGGCTGCCCACCGCTTCGCGAGCCGGCCGAGCACCGCGTCGAGCTCGTCCTTCTCCAGGCCCTGCATCAGCTGCAGGCGCACGATCAGCTCGGGGCCGCGGAGCCTCGCCTCGGGATCGCCGGATTCGACCACGAGGTCGATGACGGCGAGCTCACCGCCGATGCTCTCCAGCAGCCCCGCCACCACCTCGGCCGACAGGAAGCTCGGCTCCCACGCGTGGCCCTGGCCGATCGCCCACACCGCGGGACGACGGATCACGAACTCGGTCGCCGAGCCGGGATCGACGACGATCAGATCGGTGTCGTCGGCGGCCGCCGCCAGCGCGGTGCGGACGCCGTCGGCCGGGACCGGCCGTGCGGCGGCATCCCATCGCCTCATCGCGTCGACCGACGTGAAGACCGGCAGCACGCGCCGGCCGTCAGGTGCCGCGACCGTCACGATCGACAGCTCCTGCGTCTTGTCGACCTCGAGACCGTGCGGGCCGATGCCATGATCGCCCTTGTCGGCGACGAGCGGGATCAGCAGCCGCGCGGCGCGGTACGCATCGACCACCTCGGTCTGCGAGCCCGTTCCGTCGCGGAACGCCGTCAGCGCGGCGAGGAGCGCGGGATCGGCCGAGCCGTCGTCCGCCGCGTGCGGGTTGCTGTGGAAGCTGCGGCCCTCCCACGGCACGCCGGCAGAATCGGCGGCGCCGTGGTGCGCGTGATCGCCGCTTCGGTCAGTGTCCGGCGACATCCAGCGCCTCGGCGAGCGTGAACGCCCCGGCGTACAGCGCCTTGCCCACGATCGCGCCCTCGACGCCGAGCGGGACGAGTTCGCGCAGCGCCGCGATGTCGTCGAGGCTCGACACGCCGCCCGATGCGACGATCGGCTTCGGCGTGCGCGTCGTCAGTTCGCGCAGCAGGTCCAGGTTCGGACCCTTGAGGGTGCCGTCCTTCGTCACGTCGGTCACGACGTACCGGCTGCATCCGGCTGCTTCGAGGCGGTCGAGGACCGTCCACAGGTCGCCGCCCTCACGGGTCCAGCCGCGCGCAGCCAGCGTCGTGCCGCGCACGTCGAGGCCGACGGCGATCGCGTCGCCGTACCGACTGATGACGTCTGCCGCCCACTCCGGGTTCTCGAGCGCCGCCGTGCCGAGGTTGATGCGCGACGCACCGCTCTCCAGCGCCGCCTCCAGCGTGCGGTCGTCCCGGATGCCGCCCGACAGCTCCACCTGGACGCCCTTGACCTGCTTGATCGCGCGACGCAGCACCGCCGCGTTGCTGCCGCGGCCGAACGCCGCGTCGAGGTCGACGAGGTGGATCCACTCCGCACCCTGGCGGGCGAAGTCCAGCGCGGCGTCGACGGGGTCGCCGTAGCTCGTCTCGGTGCCGGCCTCACCCTGGGTGAGGCGGACCGCCTTGCCGTCGGCGACGTCGACGGCGGGCAGGAGGACGAGCTTGGGCGTAGACGCGAAATCGTTCATGTTTTCCTGGCTGATCAAGTCTTGTGCGTGCGGACGAGGTCACGCGCGACGCGCTCGTCGGTGCGGACGTGCGTGGCGCCGGCGCGGACGGGCACGAGTTCAGAGGGTAGCCGCGCGAAGGCCGTCGATCCAATTCGTCAGCAGCCGGATGCCGGCATCGCCCGACTTCTCGGGGTGGAACTGGGTCGCCGACAGCGGTCCGTTCTCGACGGCGGCGAGGAACGGCGCGCCGTAGTCGCACCACGTCAGGACGGGCTCCGGGAACGGCGGCTGGACCTCGAGCAGCCACTTCTGGGCGCCGAACGAGTGCACGAAGTAGAACCGTTCGTCCTCGATGCCGCGGAACAGCCGGGAGCCCTCGCCGGCCCGCACCGTGTTCCAGCCCATGTGCGGCAGGACCGGCGCATCGAGCTCGGTCACGACACCGGGCCATTCGCCGAGCCCCTCGGTGTCGACCGAGCGCTCCACGCCGCGCTCGAAGAAGATCTGCATGCCGACGCAGACCCCGAGCACGGCTCGCCCTCCGGCGAGGCGGCGCTCGATGAGCTCGTCGCCGCGACTCGCGCGCAGCGCCTCGGCCACGGCGCGGAATGCCCCGACGCCCGGCACGAACAGCCCGTCGGCATCCCGCACGAGACCGCGGTCGGACGTCAGGCGCGCGTCGGCGCCCGCGGCGATCAACGCCTTGACGGCGGAGTGCACGTTGCCCGATCCGTAGTCGAGCACCGCGACGACCGGCCGGTCGCTCGGCGTGGCGGTGGCGTCGGTCACAGTGCGCCCTTCGTGCTCGGGATGCCGTCCACCAGCGGGTCCAGCGCCTTGGCCTGCCGGAACGCCCGGGCGAACGCCTTGTACTCGGCCTCGGCGATGTGGTGCGGATCGCGCCCCGCCAGCACGTTGACGTGGACGGTCAGCGCGGCGTTGAACGAGATCGCCTCGAAGGTGTGACGCACGAGAGAACCCGTGAAGTGGCCGCCGATCAGGTGGTGCTCGAAACCGGCGGGCTCACCGGTGTGCACCAGGTACGGGCGGCCGCTGATGTCGACGACGGCCTGCGCGAGCGCCTCGTCGAGGGGCACCAGCGCGTCGCCGTAGCGCGAGATGCCCGACTTGTCGCCGAGCGCCTCGCGGATCGCCTGGCCGAGCACGATCGAGATGTCTTCGACAGTGTGGTGAGCGTCGATGTCGGTGTCGCCCGAGGCGCGCACCGTGAGGTCTGTCAGCGAGTGCTTCGCGAACGCGGTCAGCATGTGGTCGAAGAACGGCACGGTCGAGTCGATGCGGCTGCGGCCCGTGCCGTCGAGGTCGAGCTCGAGCTCGACCGTCGACTCGCTGGTCGCGCGCCGAAGGGAGGCGGTGCGAGGTGCGGCGCTCATGCGGCCGATCCTACCGAGGCGAGGGCGTCCAGGAACGCGGTCGTCTCGTCGGCGGTCCCGGCCGTGACCCTCAGGTGGTGCGGGATGCCGACATCGCGGATGAGCACGCCCTGGTCGTACAGCGCCTGCCAGGTCGTGGCGGGGTCGTCCACTCCGCCGAACAGCACGAAGTTCGTCCACGACTCGTGCGGTGTGTAGCCGAGCGCCTCGACCGTCGCCGTGATGCGGTCGCGCTGGGCGACGATCTCGTCGACCATGCCGAGCATCACCGGCGCGTGGCGCAGTGCAGCCGATGCGGCTGCCTGCGTGAGAGCGCTCAGGTGGTACGGCAGGCGCACGAGCCGCAGCGCGTCGATCAGCGCCGGATCGGCGGCGAGGTAGCCGACGCGGGCGCCCGCGAACGCGAACGCCTTGCTCATGGTGCGCGAGACGACCAGTCGCTCACGGCCGGGGAGCAGGGTCAGCGCCGAGCGCGCATCGGCGGGCGCGAACTCGAAGTACGCCTCGTCGACGATCACGATGCCGTCGGCCGCCTCGTACACCGCCTCGACCACGTCGAGGTGCAGCGGCGTGCCGGTCGGGTTGTTCGGCGCGCACAGGAACACGACGTCGGGTGCGGCATCGGCCACCTGGGATGCCGCGTCCGAGGCGCTCACCGTGTAGTCGGCGGCGCGGGTGCCCGACACCCACTGGGCGCCCGTGCCGCGCGTGAGCAGCGGATACATGGAGTAGGTGGGCGAGAACCCGAACGCGGTGCGGCCGGGGCCCGCGAAAGCCTGCAGGATGTGCTGCAGCACCTCGTTGGAGCCGTTGGCCGCCCAGATCTGGTCACGGGTCAGGCCGTGACCGAGGTACTCGGCGAAGCCCTCGCGCAGCGCGGTGAACTCGCGGTCCGGGTAGCGGTTGACGTCGCGCAGCGCCCGTGCGATCGAGTCGAGGATGTCGTCCGCCACGTCCTGCGGAACGGGATGCGTGTTCTCGTTGACGTTCAGCGCCACCGGCAGCGGGGCCTGAGGGGCTCCGTAGGGCTTCTGCCCACGGAGATCGGGGCGTAAAGGGAGGTCTTCGAGACGTGCACTCACCCCTCCCATGCTAGAGCGGTGGCGAGACACCGATCCTCGCGTGACGAAGAGCGTCGGGGCGGTCCGTCCGCCGTTCAGCGGCCGTCGGCGTACTGCGCGGGGATGGCCAGTCGCTGCCCCGCCTGCACGGAGACGCCGGGCAGCGCGTTCAGCCGTGCGATCTGGTCGACGACATCGCGCGGGTCGTGCCCCGGCGCGACCTCTTCGGCGATGGACCAGAGGGTGTCGCCCGCCGACACCAGGACGGTCTCGAAGGAGTCGACCGGCGCGCCGTCGTCGCGCGAGGCGAGGGCCGCACCGCCGCCCAGCACGACCGCGGCTCCCAGCGCGAGCAGGGCAGGCAGCGCAGCCAGCATCGCCAGCACCCGACGACCGCGGACGGTCAGTCGCAGGCGCGTGGCGCGCGCCGGCGCGGCGACGGTCGACGAAAAGCTGATCGCGGTCATGCTGTTCTCCTCCTGCTGGGGAGAGATTCGCATTCCCCGCTCGGCCGGGAGCGGGGAATCCGAACCTCTTTTCCGAAGCTATCTTCGATTCTGATAGATGTCAACAGTCGATCCCGGTGCACATCCCTCGAACGCGACACGCGGACGGGTTGTTCCCCTCGGCGCACGGATCCGGATACGGTTTCGATAAGAGAACCCCACCACGGGCCTCCGACATTCGAAGAAACAGCGCTCGACGACGCAGCGCAGGACGGAGCCGGACATGAGCGACGCGGCCGGTCGCGACAAGCCACAGACCCGACGACGCAAGAGCCTCAGCGACAAGCAGCTCGCGATCCTCGAGGTCATCCAGCGCTCGATCGCCCGTCACGGCTACCCGCCGAGCATGCGCGAGATCGGCGACGCGGTCGGGCTGAAATCGCTGTCCAGCGTCACGCACCAGCTGAACCAGCTCGAGCTCAGCGGCTACCTCCGCCGCGACGCGGGGAAGACCCGCGCGATGGAGGTGCTGATCGATCTTCCCGGCGCGTCCACCGAGAACCCCGCCGACACCGCGCCGGCGCTCGGCGACGCGGCGCTCGTGCCGCTGGTCGGCAGGATCGCGGCCGGCGTGCCCATCACCGCCGAGCAGCAGGTGGAGGAGATCTTCCCGCTCCCCCGTCAGCTCGTCGGCAAGGGCGACCTGTTCATGCTGAAGGTGTCGGGCGAGTCGATGATCGACGCGGCGATCTGCGACGGCGACTGGGTGGTCGTGCGGTCCCAGGCCACCGCCGAGAACGGCGACATCGTCGCGGCCATGCTCGACGGCGAGGCGACGGTGAAGACGTTCCGCCAGCGCGACGGTCACACGTGGCTGCTCCCCCGCAACTCCGCGTTCGAGCCGATCCTCGGCGACGAGGCCGTCGTGCTGGGCAAGGTCGTCGCGGTCCTGCGCGCGGTCTGACCCGGCCGCCGGCGCGGGCGTCGCGCGTTGTCCGCCGCACGGTGCGGCAGGTGGCGGGATGTCGGCCGCAGGCGCTATAAGGGGGGAATGACCGCCGATGCGACCACCGCCGACGACACCGCCGCACTTCGCGCGAGGCTCGAAGCCCTCGAAGCTGAGAACGCCCGGCTGCGAGCCACGACAGGCGCGGACGCAGCGCCTGCGCCCGACGAGCGGTTGAAGGGATCCCGCTGGCGCGCGTTCTTCTCGGCGCTGTGCATCGTGATCGCGACGATCCTGGTACCGGTCTCCATCGTGGCCGCGTGGGCGCGCAGCGAGCTCGTCGACGAAGAGAAGTTCGTCGCCACGCTCGCACCCCTCGCGCAGGACCCGCACGTGCAGAGCCTCATCATCTCGGAGGCGATGGACGCGGTCGACGCGCAGGTCGACTTCACCGAGCTCACCGGCAACGTGATCGACGGGATCTCCGACCTCGGACTCGGCCCCCGCGCCGTCGCTGCGCTCAAGCTCCTGCAGCAGCCGGCCGCCGACGGCCTGCACAATCTGGTGCAGACGGGCGTCACGCGCGTCGTCGAGTCCGACGCGTTCGCGGACGTCTGGGCGACGGCGGTGCGCGGCGCGCACCGCGCACTGGTGACGACGGCCACCTCCGACGGCGCCGGAGTGTTCGTGCTCACCGACGAGGGTCTCGGAATGAAGCTGGGGCCGATCATCGATCAGGTCAAGCAGCGACTCGTCGACAACGGCGTCGGAGTGGCATCGCTCATCCCCGAGGTCGACAGGACGATCATCATCGGCGACGGCTCGGCGGTCGGCACGATCCGCACCGTGTATGCGATCGCCGACGTCGCGGGATGGTGGCTGCCCTTCATCGCGATCGGCCTCTTCGTCGCCGGCATCCTGATCGCCCGGCGCCGCCCGGTCGCCGTCCTCGGTACCGGCATCGGTCTGTTCATCGGCGGCGCCGCGCTCGCGTCGACGTTCTCGATCGGCACGCTCGTGGTCGCGAACGCCGCCAGCGACCTCGACCTCTCGGTACCGGCGCTCGACGTGATCTACACGGCCCTCGTCGACGACATGCGGCGCACGGCCCTCGTCGTGGCGCTGCTGGGCGCGCTGATCGCCGTCGTCGGGTGGGTGACCGGCCGCTGGCGGCCCGCTCGCCGCGTGCGGGGACTCGTCAGCGGGCTCAACGCGAGTGCACGCGCCGGACTCGCTGCGCGCGGCCTCGACACCGGCCGGGTCGGCACCTGGATGGGTCGCCAGCGGGTGCTGGTGCGCATCGTCGTCGTCATCCTCGCGGTCGTCTGGCTGATGGCGCTGCGGCCTCTGTCGGCGGGTGACATCTTCCTCGTCGTGGTCGTCGCGATCATCGTCGCCTGGGTCCTGGAGCTGCTGCAGAAGCGCCCCGACGATGCGGCACGCGCCGTCGCGACGCGGCGCTCCGTCGATGAGTCCGAGGCGGAGGCCGCAGTCGCAGAAGCAGCGACCGTGGACACGGGCACCGACGCCAACGCCGACGCCGACGGCGACGGCAGCAACGACACTCTCCCGCTGCC
This sequence comes from Microbacterium helvum, assembly GCF_014779795.1. GTDB lineage: Bacteria > Actinomycetota > Actinomycetes > Actinomycetales > Microbacteriaceae > Microbacterium > Microbacterium helvum. The sequence continues at coordinate 62,146 of NZ_JACXZS010000015.1, read as the reverse complement.
CTCGCCCGATGCCGAGACCGCGCCGCTGCCCGACCTCGAGCCCGGGGACGCCGGCGACGCCGCAGCCGGAGGTGCGGCATCCCCTCGCCCCCCGAAGCGCCCGAAGCGCCCATAGGGTCCGCAGCATCCGCAGCACGCGACGACACCCAGGAGGGGCGGTGCGAATCCGCACCGCCCCTCCTCGTCTCGGCGCGCCGGCTCAGGCGTTCAGTCGCTCCCGCACCTCGATGGTCGCCGCCACGAGATTGCGCAGCGACGCGACCGTCTCGTCGTAGCCGCGCGTCTTCAAGCCGCAGTCCGGATTGACCCATACCCGACGCAGCGGCAGCTGCCCGACCGCGCGGTCCAGCAGCGCGCCGATCTCTGCGACCGCCGGGACGCGCGGCGAGTGGATGTCGTAGACCCCCGGACCGATGCCCGCGACGAAGGCCGAGCCGGCGATGTCGTCGATCACCTCGCCGCGGCTGCGCGCCGCCTCGATCGAGGTGACGTCCGCGTCCAGCGCGGCGATCGCGTCGATCACGACGTCGAACTCCGAGTAGCACAGATGCGTGTGGACCTGCGTGGCGGGCGCGGCGCCCGCCGTCGCGAGCCGGAACGACCCGACCGACCACTCCAGGTACGCCTGCTGGTCGGCCTTCTTGAGCGGGAGCAGTTCGCGCAGCGCCGGCTCGTCGACCTGGATGACGCGGATGCCGGTCGCCTCGAGGTCCGCGATCTCGTCGCGCAGCGCCAGGGCGACCTGGTTCGCCGTCGCGCCGAGCGGCTGGTCGTCGCGCACGAACGACCACGCGAGGATCGTCACGGGTCCCGTGAGCATGCCCTTCATCGGCTTGTCGGTGAGCGACTGCGCGAACACCGTCCAGTCGACGGTGATGGGCGCCGGCCGCGAGACGTCGCCCCAGAGGATCGACGGCCGCGTGGCGCGAGAGCCGTATGACTGCACCCAGCCGTGCTGCGTGACGGCGAACCCGTCCAGGTGCTCGGCGAAGTACTGCACCATGTCGTTGCGCTCGGCCTCGCCGTGCACGAGGACGTCGAGCCCGAGGTCCTCCTGCAGCGTCACGACGCGCGCGATCTCGTCGCGGAGGAACGCCTCGTACTCGTCGGCCGAGAGCTCGCCGCGTCCGTGACGCGCGCGGGCACGACGGATGTCGCCGGTCTGCGGGAACGAGCCGATCGTCGTGGTCGGCAGCACCGGCAGGCCGAGCTCGGCGTCCTGCGCGACGGCGCGGGCGTCGTAGTCACCGCGCTCGAAGTCGCCTGCGCCCAGCCCGGTGGCCTTCGCGCGCACGGCGCCGTCGTGCACGCCCGGTGCCGAGCGGCGGTCGGCGAGGGCGAGGGATGCCGCCGACAGCGCGCTCTCGATGGCCTCACGCCCCTCGACGAGGCCCGTCGCGAGCGTCACCACCTGCGCCACCTTCTGGTCGGCGAAGGCGAGCCACGACACGAGGCGCGCGTCGAGCGCCGTCTCTTCGTCGACATCGTGCGGGACGTGCTGCAGCGAGGTCGACGTGCCCGCGCTCACCTGCGCCGCGCCCAGTCCGCGGAGGGCGACGAGGCGGTCCCATGCGCCGGCGAGGTCGCCGCGCCACACGTTGCGGCCGTCGATCACGCCGCCCACGAGCGTCTTGCCGGCCAGCCCCTCGGCCGGCGCCGGCACGGCACCGCGGCCGAGGTCGATCGCGATGGCCTCGATCGGCGCGGCGGCGAGCGCCGTCCACGCCTGGGGCGACAGCTGGGCGTACCCGGCGGCCACCAGCAGGCTCGGCCGATCGGCGCGACCGCCGAGCGTCGCGTAGGCGCGGGCGGCGGCGTCCGCGAGAGTCTCCGGGCTCGCCGCGAGGCTCTCGCTCACCAGGGCCGGCTCGTCGAGCTGCACCCAGTCGGCGCCTGCGGCGCGCAGTGCGGCCAGCAGCTCGACGTACACGGGCACGACGTCGTCGAGGCGGTCGAGCGGATCGAAGCCCTCGGGCGCGTCGTCGGCCGCCTTCGCGAGCGCCAGCAGCGTCACGGGCCCGACGATCACGGGGCGGGTGGTGAAGCCGTCCGCCTTGGCCTCGGCCACCTGGCGTGCGAAGCGGTCGCTCGACAGCGCGAACGCGGTCTTCGGCCCGACCTCGGGCACGAGGTAGTGGTAGTTCGTGTCGAACCACTTCGTCATCTCGAGGGCTGCATCGTCCCCGGCACCACGCGCGGCGGTGAAGTACGCGTCCAGCCCGACCGAGCCGTCGGCGCCGCGCAGCGCGGCGAACCGCTCGGGCAGCAGGCCGACGGTCACCGCGGCGTCGTGCACCTGGTCGTAGAACGAGAACGACTCGGGGATCGAGGAGTCGTCGCGGCCGAGGCCGAGCTCCGCGAGGCGCTCACGCGTCGCGCGGCGCAGCCGCGCGGCGGTGTCCTCGAGGGTCGCCTCGTCGATCGAACCTGCCCAGTGCGCTTCGACGGCGCGCTTGAGCTCGCGGCGCCGGCCGATGCGGGGGTAGCCGAGGATCGTCCCCTGCGGGAAGGGCGTGCGGGAATCGGTCATCGTGGATCTCTCTTTCGGTCTCGCTGGGTGGTCATGGGGTGTTTCCGGGGTCGCCGAAGAGACCCGTCGGACCTCCGACGGGATGCGGCGACCGCGCTCAGTGGACGGGTTCGAGGATTCGCGGCGCGGAGGCGATGACCCCGGCGTCCTGCAGCACTCCGAGCACGATGTCGTGGTTGTTGAAGGCGTAGAGATGGATGCCGGGTGCACCGCCGTCGCGGACCGCCCGGGCGAGCTCGGCAGCATGCGCGACGCCGACGGCCCGCTGGCCCTCGGTCGTCGGCTCGGTCTCGAGCGCCGCGGCGAGCGCGGCGGGTCGCGGGAGCTCGGTGAGCTCGAGCGTGCGCCGCAGTCGCGCCGGAGAGGTGATCGGCATGATGCCCGGCAGGATCGGGATCGTCACCCCGGCCGTGCGGGCGGCATCGACGAAGCCGAGATAGTCGTCCGCGTCGAAGAACAGCTGCGTGATCGCCAGCGTGGCACCCGCCGCCTCTTTCGCCAGCAGGGCGTCGATGTGCTCGGTCGCGTGGCGGGAGCGCGGGTGGCCGTGCGGGAACGCGGCGACCGCGATGTCGACGCCGGCGCGTCGGTCCACACGAACGGCCCCGGGGACGCCGGGGATCGGCGCTTCGGCGTACGGCTCGCGCTCGGCCTGCACCCGGTCGATCAGCTGCACGAGTTCGGCCGCGCTCGCGAGGTCGCCCAGGTGCATGTCCTCTTGCGCCGTGCCGACCGGCGGATCGCCGCGCAGCGCGAGGAAGCTCGTGATGCCGGCATCCAGGAACTCCCGGATGAGCGCATTCGCACCCGCCCACGTGTTCCCGACGCAGGTGAGGTGCGCGAGCGGTTCGACGTCGGTCTCGCGTCGGATGTGCGTGAGGAGTTCGAGCGAACGCCCGCCGGTGGAACCGCCCGCGCCGTAGGTGACGGAGATGAACCGGGGGCCGACAGCCGCGAGGTGACGGATGGTCTCGTGCAGTGCGGGCCATCCCGCCTCGGTGCGAGGCGGGTACACCTCGAACGAGATCGGCACGGGCGGTGCGCTCAGATCGATCGACATCGTGTCTCTCCGGGTGGACAGTGCTACCTGTGGGGAGGGGGCTCAGCCGAGACGGAAGAAGCCCGGTCGGCCGCGGCACCGCTCGTGCCGTGGGGCACGGGGTGTCATCGCGGGCGGGTGCCGGGCTCGGCTGTCGCTCCTGCCCGGTCATGACCGGGCGACGATGCGTCCACCGTAGCGGATCATCCTGAGCCCGCGGTTCCTGTGACCTTCTGTTTCGCGACGGCGCACGTCGCAAGGTCGTAGCGTGGGGGCGTGACCTCATCCACTCCTTCCCCCTACGGCAGCTGGCCCTCCCCTCTCACCGCGGCAGACGTGTCGGCATCCTCCGCGCGCATCGAAGGCGCCCGGTTCGTCGGCGACGACGTGTGGTGGGGCGAATCGATCGCCGAAGAGGCAGGGCGTTCCGGCGTGCGCCGGCGTGCAGCATCCGGATCCGTCGTCGAGGTGCTGCCGGCGCCCTGGAGCGCCCGCTCACGCGTGCACGAGTACGGCGGCGGGTCGTGGACCGCCGACGACGCCGGGACGCTGTACTTCGTGGAGAAGAGCGACCAGCGGGTGTGGCGTCTCGATCCCGGCGCCGACGCCCCGGTGCCGCTGACCCCGGAGGCCGGCGACGTCCGATACGGCGGGCTGACACTGCAGCACGGCCGACTGCTGACAGTGCGCGAGGATCACACGACGGGGCGGGACGTGCCGCCCCGCGCCATCGTCGAGGTCGCGACAGACGGCTCCGGACCGCATCCGCTCGTGGCCGGCAGCGACTTCGTCGCGCACCCGGCGCTCTCACCGGACGGCACGCACCTGGCGTGGATCGCATGGGACCACCCCCACATGGCATGGGACCGCGCCGAGCTGCGCGTCGGCCGCGTCGAGGACGGCCGCGTCCAGGCCTGGCGCACGCTCACCGGCGGCGGTTCGTCGCCGCTGCAGCCGGAATGGACACGCGACGACGAACTCGTGTTCTCGGACGACCCCACCGGCCGCTGGAACCTGTGGCGCACGCGCGTATCCGGAGCCTCCCCCTCTGCTGTCGCACCGGCGGACGCCGACACCGGCGGACCGCTGTGGGTGCTGGGAACGCGATGGTTCTCGGTGCTCGACGACGGCCGCATCGTGGCGGTGCGAACGAACGGCAGTGACGAGCTCGTGGTGCTCGCCCCGGCCGGCGACGAGCGGGCGCTGCCCGTCGAGCCGGTCACGCGCCTGTCGCTGGAAGACGTGCGCGGCTCACGCATTCTGCTCTCGGGTGCAAGCGCACGCGGCGCGGGCCTGTGGCTCGTCGACGTCGATCATCCCGACGATGCCGAACCGATCGCCGGCGCATCCTCGCCGTGGGGGGACGAATGGATGCCGCTCCCCCGCGCCGTGACCTTCCCCGGGCCGCACGGCCCGGTGCACGCGTTCGACTATCCGCCCAGGAACCCCCATGCCGTCGCCCCGGACGGCGAGCTGCCGCCGTACGTCGTGTTCGTGCACGGCGGGCCGACGGACCACGTCGGAGGTGCGGCATCCGGCAAGATCGCCTACCTGACCAGCCGCGGGATCGGGGTCCTCGATGTCAACTACGGCGGATCCACCGGGTACGGACGCGCCTACCGCGAGCGCCTGCTCGGAGAATGGGGCGTCGTCGACGTGGACGACGTCGTCGCCGCCGCGCGGGGGCTCGGCAGAGCAGGAGCCGCCGACCCCGCCCGCATCGCCGTCGCCGGCGGATCGGCGGGCGGCTGGACCGTGCTGTGCGCCGTGACGAACTCGGATGCCTTCGGCGCGGGCATCAGCCGCTACGGCGTCGCTGATCTGCGCCGCCTCGCGGACGACACCCACGACTTCGAGGCGCGGTACCTGGACGGCATGGTCGGACCGCGGCCCGAGGCCGAAGCGCTGTACATCGCCCGTTCGCCGCTGTCGCACCTCGACCGCCTGCGCACGCCGCTGCTCATCGAGCAGGGGCTCGAGGATCTGGTCGTGCCGCCATCGCAGTCCGAGGCGGTGCGCGACGCGCTCGCGGCGAACGGCGTCGCCCACGCCTATCTGGCCTTCGAGGGCGAAGGCCATGGCTTCCGCCGCGCCGACACGATCGTGCGGACGCTCGAGGCAGAACTGGCGTTCCTCGGCCAGGTCTTCGGCTTCGAGACGCCGGGTGTGCCGAAGCTCGCCCTCGACTGACGTCGAGCCGGGTCAGTCGCCGAGGTGGGCGCCGCAGCCCACCGCGTACGCCTCGTCGATCCAGCCCGCCTCGACCGCGCGGAACAGTGCCACGCTGTCGTCGGGTTGACCGCGCAAGTGGTCCTGCACGGTCCAACCTTCAGCTTCGGACATAGGGCGCGAGGCGGGATGCGAGGTGCTCGCCGACACGGGCGTGCACCGCGGTTCCGCCCTCTTCGTGCTGCTGCGACAGCAGCATGCCCTGCTCGTGGATGGCCGACACCAGGTCGCCGCGGTCGTACGGCACGAGCACGTGCACCTCGACGGCCGGCAGCGGCAGCGCCGCCTCGATGGCCGCGCGCAGCTCTTCGATCCCCTCGCCGGTGCGCGAGGACGCGAAGATCGCCTTGGGCTCGAGCCCGCGCAGCACCAGTCGCGTGTCATCGTCGACCAGGTCGGCCTTGTTGAAGACCACGAGCTCGGGGATGTCGCGAGCGCCCACGTCGCCGATCACGTCGCGCACCGTCGCCAGCTGAGCGGCGGGGTCGGGGTGCGAGCCGTCCACGACGTGGATGATGACGTCGGACCCACCGACCTCCTCCAGCGTCGAACGGAACGCTTCGACGAGCTGGTGCGGCAGGTTGCGCACGAAGCCGACCGTGTCGGTCAGCGTGTAGACGCGGCCGTCGGTCGTCTCGGAGCGCCGGACGGTGGCATCCAGCGTCGCGAACAGCGCGTTCTCGACCAGGACGCCCGCGCTCGTCAGGCGGTTCAGCAGGGACGACTTGCCGGCGTTGGTGTACCCGGCGATCGCCACCGACGGGATCGTGTTGCGCTTGCGCTCGGCGCGCTTGGCGTCGCGCGCGGGCGCGAAGTCGCGGATCTGCTTGCGCAGCTGCGCCATCTTCGTGCGGATGCGGCGGCGGTCGAGCTCGATCTTGGTCTCACCGGGGCCGCGCGAGCCCATGCCCGCCCCGCCGGCGCCGACCTGGCCACCGGCCTGACGGCTCATCGACTCGCCCCAGCCGCGCAGGCGCGGGAGCAGGTACTCGAGCTGTGCGAGCTCGACCTGCGCCTTGCCCTCGCGGCTCTTGGCGTGCTGGCTGAAGATGTCGAGGATGACCGTCGTGCGGTCGATGACCTTGACCTTGACGACGTCTTCCAGCGCGCGGCGCTGGCTCGGCGCGAGCTCGGTGTCGGCGATCACGGTGTCGGCGCCGACGGCGGCGACGATGTCGCGCAGCTCCTCCGCCTTGCCGCGGCCGATGTAGGTCGCCGGGTCGGGGTGCGGACGGCGCTGCAGCACCGCGTCGAGCACGACCGCGCCGGCCGTCTCGGCGAGCGCCGCGAGCTCGCGCAACGAGTTCTCGGCGTCCTCGGTCTGACCCTGCGGGTGGACGCCGACGAGCACGACGTTCTCGAGCCGCAGCTGGCGGTACTCGACCTCGGTGACGTCTTCGAGCTCGGTCGACAGTCCGGGCACACGCCGCAGCGCTGCGCGCTCCTCCCGATCCCACTGTTCGCCGTCGGTGTCGGCGCGACCGATCGTGGTCTCGTCCTGCAGCGCCTGCGCGGCGCCGAAGACGTGCACCCCGGACCGCGCTTCGGCGCGCGACAGCACCCGATCCACCGGGTCCACCGGGGTCTCGTCGGTGCTTCGGGGTGTGGTGGTGTCCGTCATGTGTTCCTTCGTGTGTGGGTGGATGCCCGGTTTTCGCCCCATCATCGGCCGATCACAGGCATCCGTGAATTCTAGTCGCGCCCAGTGGGCACGGGGGTGGGTCCTCCGCTAGGCTCGTCAGCCATGGGCGGCGATCACTACTTCAGTGCGACCCCCGCCAGTCCCGAGAATCTGCGACGTGTCCGCGTCCGGCTCGCCGGCCGTGACCTCGACGTCACCACGGCGGGCGGCGTCTTCAGCCCCGATCACGTCGACTCGGGAACCGGCGTGCTCCTGGCGAATACGCCGCCCCCGCCGGCCGGGGGCGACTTCCTCGATCTGGGCTGCGGCTGGGGCCCGATCGCACTGAGCCTCGCGCTCGAGGCGCCGCACGCCAGGATCTGGGCAGTCGACGTCAACGAGCGCGCCCTCGACCTCGTGCGACGCAACGCCGAGGCGCTCGGCCTCGACAACGTCAACGCGTCGCTGCCGAATGATGTTCCCGACGACGTCGTGTTCCGCACGATCCGTTCGAATCCGCCCATCCGCGTCGGCAAGAACGAGCTCCACGGGCTGCTCGAGCGCTGGATCCCGCGGCTCGACGAACGCGCCGACGCGTGGCTGGTCGTGCAGCGCAACCTCGGGTCCGACTCGCTCCAGCGCTGGCTCGCCGCGACGTTCTCTCCGGGGTACAGCGTCCACCGCTCGGCGACGGCCCGCGGGTTCCGCGTGCTGAAGGTGCGCCGGCAGGGCACGCCCCCCACCGAGGACATCCCGGTCATCGCCTGACCTCCGGCGCAGGACATCCAGCCACCGCCCGCCGCCGGACATCGTGCCGGGTCCCGCGGCGACTCGTCAAGCGAGCGTGACCTCACCCGAGTAGACGAGCGTGGCCGGGCCGGAGAGCAGCACGTGCCGCTGCCCCGCGACCACCGGCATCCGCACGCCCAGCGTTCCGCCGGGGACGTCGACGACCCAGCGGTCGGGCGCGGCGGGACCGGCCCAGTGACGCACGGCGAGCGCGGCGGCGGCGACGCCGGTACCGCAGCTCAGCGTCTCGCCCACACCCCGCTCGAACACGCGCATGCGGATCGAGCCGACGCCCTCGTGCACCAGCGGGTCGCTGGGCACCACGAACTCGATGTTGGCGCCGTGCGGCGGCTCGGGGCTGAGGATCGGCTGCACCGCGAGGTCCAGACCCTCCAGCTCGGCCTCGTCGGGCAGCGCCACGACGACGTGGGGGTTGCCGACGTCGATGCCGACGCCCGGCCGCGGAGCGCCGCCCCCACGCGTGCGCACCAGTACCTCGGACTCGTCGACGCGCCACGCGCCGAGATCCACCTCGTAGCCGCGCTCGTTGCGCGTCACCGTCTTGACCCCCGCGCGTGTGCCGATCGCGAGGGGACCGGCATCCAGGTCCACCCAGCCGGCGTCGACGAGGTAGCGCACGAAGACGCGCACGCCGTTGCCGCACATCTCGGCCTTCGAGCCGTCGGCGTTGCGGTAGTCCATGAACCACTCCGCGCCGGATGCTGCAGCATCCGCGCCCTCGTCGATCGCGGCCGCGCGGACGACCCGCAGGATGCCGTCGCCGCCGATGCCGAAGCGCCGATCGCACAGGACGGCGACCTGGTCGTCCGAGAGGTCGAGGGCGCCGTCGGGATCCGGGACGATCACGAAGTCGTTGCCGGTGCCGTGGCCCTTGGTGAACGCGATCGTCTGCGGCATCGTCCCAGTCTACGGGCGGGCCGATCGGCCCGGCTCGCGCGGGCTCGCTCAGTCGGCGATCAGTCGCTTGCCCGTCGTCCAGGTGTCGAAAGGCTCATAGCCGAGCTCGTCGTAGAAGCCGCGCGCGATGCCGTTGTCGGGACGTACCATGAGCTGCACCTTGGGGCATCCCAGCTCCAGCAGCAGCTCCTCGGCGCGTTCGACGAGCAGCCGCCCGATCCCCTCGCCCCGGCGGTGGGGTGCGCTGGCCAGGTAGTACAGCCAGCCGCGGTGACCGTCGTAGCCGGCCATCACGGTGCCCACCACGCCGCCGTCGACGGCCACGAGGAACAGCTCCGGCTGCACGCTCAGCTTGCGGTTGATGTCCTGGTACGGGTTGTTCCACGGGCGAGTGAGCCCGACCGTCTGCCACAGCGACACGACGTCCTCGGTGTCGGCGAGTTCGAACGCACGGATCTCGGGGGTCATGTCCACGAGTCTGCCAGGCCGCCGGCATCCGCTCCCGACTCCACCCACCGCGCGCCGTCGTATCTCTTGAACCACGACACCTGGCGTCGCGCGTAGCGGCGCGTGAGCGCCTGGGTCTCGGCGATCGCCTCGGCCTCGGTGAGGTTGCCGGCCAGCTGGGCGAGCGCCTGCGCATAGCCGATGGCGCGCCGGGCCGTCACCCCGTCTTCGAGGCCGTGCGTCCGCAGCTCCCGCACCTCGTCGAGGATCCCGTCGCGCCACATGCCCTCGACCCGCGCGTCGAGCCGCGCCACGAGCTCGTCACGCGGCACACCGACGGCGACGATGCGGGTATCGCGATGCCACAGGACGGGCGCTTCGGGCAGCGCGGCACCGTGCGTGCGCTCCCCCAGTTCGAGCACCTCCAGCGCGCGCACGATGCGGCGTCCGTTGCGGGGGTCGACCCGCTCGGCGGTCGCGGGGTCGAGGTCGCGCAAGCGCGCGAACAGCGCTCCGGGGCCCGACTCTTCGAGCTCCGCCTCCAGACGTGCGCGCACCGCTTCGTCGCGCGGCGGAAAGCGGAAATCGAACAGCACGCTCGACGCGTACAGTCCCGAGCCGCCCACGAGGATCGCGTCCGCTCCGCGGGAATGGATGCCGCGCACGACCGCGCGGGAGGCATCCTGATACCAGGCCACCGCCGCCTCGTCGGTCACCTCGAGCGCGTCGAAGAGGTGGTGAGGGATGCCGCGCCGCTCGCCGACCGGCAGCTTGGCCGTTCCGATGTCCATGCCGCGGTACAGCTGCATCGCGTCGGCGTTCACGATCTCGGCCGCGCGCCCCCGGTCAGCAAGCGCCTCGGCGAGGTCGAGCGACAGCGACGTCTTGCCCGTGCCGGTGGCGCCCACGACGGCCCAGAGTCGCGGTCGTCCTGGTTCTTCGCTTCGCGCTGTCGTTTGCGGCATCCGCTGCCCTAAAGTCCGGGCGCGGATGCCGATTTCGACAGCGCGGACAGGGTCGACCCGTTCGTCTGAGCGACGCTCATACGCCGATGCGCAGGGTCGGCAGGCCCAGCGAGACCGCGCGCGGAGCGCCCGTCTCGCCCGCGGGCGCAGGGATCGCGCACGACTCGGCCTGCGAACGATCCCAGGCGTCGCCGGAGCGCGTGCGACGGATGCGCAGCGGCGCCCCGTCGGGCGAGTCCGCGAGCAGGTGGAACGGTGCGGCGTGCGTCACGACGACAGAGACGACGTCACCCGGTCGCGGCTTCTCGGAGCCCGCCGGGACCTCGAAGTGCACGAGCCGGTTGTCTTCGGCACGACCGGTGAGGCGGTGCGTCTCAGCGTCCTTCTTGCCCTCGCCGGTCGACACCAGCACCTGCACGTCGCGGCCGACCTGCTTCTGGTTCTCTTCGAGCGAAATGCGCTCCTGCAGGGCGATCAGGCGCTCGTAGCGCTCCTGCACGACCTCTTTCGGCACCTGGTCCGTCATGGTCGCCGCAGGCGTGCCCTCGCGGATCGAGTACTGGAACGTGAACGCGCTCGCGAACCGCGCCTGCTCGACCACCCGCATGGTGTCTTCGAAGTCCTCGTCGGTCTCGCCGGGGAAGCCGACGATGATGTCAGTCGAGATCGCGGCGTCGGGCATCTTGGCGCGCACGCGGTCGAGGATGCCGAGGAACCTCTCGCTGCGGTACGACCGGCGCATCGCCTTGAGGATGCGGTCGCTGCCCGACTGCAGCGGCATGTGCAGCTGCGGCATGACGGCGGGGGTCTCGGCCATCGCGTCGATGACGTCGTCCGTGAACGCGGCCGGGTGGGGGCTCGTGAAGCGGATCCGCTCGAGGCCGTCGATCTCGCCCGCTGCGCGCAGCAGCTTGCCGAACGCCTGACGGTCGCCGAACTCGACGCCGTACGAGTTGACGTTCTGGCCGAGGAGGGTGACCTCCATCGCGCCATCGTCGACGAGCAGGCGGATCTCATTCAGGATGTCGCCGGGACGGCGGTCCTTCTCTTTGCCGCGCAGGCTCGGCACGATGCAGAAGGTGCAGGTGTTGTTGCACCCGACCGAGATCGACACCCAGCCGCTGTACACGCTGTCGCGCTTGGTGGGCAGCGTCGACGGAAAGATCTCGAGGGATTCCAGGATCTCGAGCTCTGCCTCGCCGTTGTGACGGGCACGCTCCAGCAGGCTGGGCAGCGACCCCATGTTGTGGGTGCCGAAGACGACGTCGACCCACGGCGCCTTCTGCTGCACGACGTCCTTGTCCATCTGCGCGAGGCAGCCCCCGACGGCGATCTGCATGCCCTCGTGCTTGTCTTTGCGGGACTTCAGATGGCCGAGCGTGCCGTAGAGCTTGCCGGCGGCGTTGTCGCGCACGGCGCACGTGTTGATGACGACGACGTCGGCTTCTTCGCCGACCTCGGCGCGCACGTAGCCGGCGCTCTCGAGCGAGCCGGAGAGCCGCTCGGAATCGTGCACATTCATCTGGCAGCCGAACGTGCGCACCTCATAGGTGCGGGCGCGACCGTCGGCGTCGATCGACGCGTCCGACGGCGCGATGAGAGTCGGTGAAGCGGAAGGGGAAGACATGATCCCGCCATTCTACGAGCCGCGGCTGGGCACGAGTCCGGACCGCGGATGCCGCCACCGGACCGTCAGCCCTGCACGGCGGCATCCTCCAGCCACGCGAGCGCGCGTTCGATGTTGTCACGGGCGGTCTGCTGGTAGCCGGCCACCCACTCCCCCTCGTAGCCCCGGATGACCGGTTCGCTGGCGAGGATCAGCGAGAAGTACAGGTGCGACAGCTGCAGGCGCGCCGGTCCGGTGGGCGACGCGAGTTCGGCCGCGAGGATGCCGCCGGCCCCGGAGTTGCCGGCCAGCAGGTCGGCATCGGGGTCGCCGTGTCCGAGCTGGTCCGCACCCGCGAGTTCGTGGAGCGGGTCGCCCCACAGCGTGCGCTCGGTGTCGATGATGCCGACGATGTCGAGCGTCGCGGGGTCGACGAAGATGTTGCCGGCCCACAGGTCCGTGTGCACGACGACGGGGCGCGTGACGGCATCCAGTGCTGCTCCGTGCGCCGCTACCGCGGCACGCACGCGGACGGCGGGAAGCGCGACGTCCCAGCGCTGGGCGTCGGCGAGCACTGCGTCGATCATGGCGCCGAACGCGGAGCGCCAGCTGTCGCCCGACAGCGCGGCATCGACCGCCGGGTAGCCGAACCTCGGCGCGGCGACGCGATGCAGATCAGCCATGACGGCGCCGAGTCCGCGGCGCACGACGGCGTTCTGTGCGTCGTCGAGCTGCACGTCGAGCCACGGGACGCCGGGCAGGTGCTCGGCGACCACCACGTCGGCGTCGACGGCGGCGCGGCTGAAATCGGTGTGCAGCACCTGCGGCACGGGCACACCGCTGTCGCTGAGCATCCGGTAGGTGAGCGCCTCGGTGCCCAGCAACCCCAGCTCGTAGCGGTAGAGACGCGACGTGTCGGCTCCCACGATCTTGGCCACCGCGCGGCGCCCGTCGTCGAACTGCACGCGGTAGGCGGTGGCGAACATTCCGCCCGACAGCACTTCGGCGGAGGTGAGCCGCCCGACCGGGGCGACGAGGGCCGTGAGCTGCTCGTCATCGAGCACGAACTTCGTGAGCACCCGCTCACCTTAGCGGTGGGACGAGCGCCCGCCGTGCCGTGTGTCGAGAGGACCGTGCGCCCGTGTTTCGGGGCATCATTCGAAACGCACGCGACCCACGGGACGATTGAGCTCGTCCAGCGCCTGACGGGCCGCGTTCATCGCCACCGGACCGCCGTACCCGCGCCGCGCGAGCTGACCCGCGAGCCGTCGGAGGGCGACATCCCGCTCGAGACCGCGCATCGACGACGCCTTCGTGCGCGCGAACTCCAGGGCGCGCTCGAGGTCGTCGTCCGGCAGCTCATCGAGGGCCGAATCCGCGATGTCGCGCGCGATCCCGCGCTTGGCGAGTGTCTGCGCGATCGCCTTTCGCCCTTGTCCCTTGCGATCCGATCCGGAGTGGACGATCTGCTCGGCGAGCTTCGCATCGTCGAGATAGCCCAGACGCTCGAAAGACGCGATCAGCTCTTCGCTCGTCTCGTCGTCGAGGTCGTGCTCACGCAGGACGGTGCGCGCCTCGCGCAGGGACAGCGATCGCGCACGGAGCTTCTTCAGCAGGCCCTTCTCGGCCCGGTCGCGAGCATCCGCGGCCGCGTCCGCGGGGTCCGGCGCGCGCAGGTGAGAAGTGTCGTTGCCGAACCGGTCATACTCGCCGTCGTCCGCAGGCTCGGGATCGTCTGCCCATGTCGCGTTCCAGGCGGGCTCAGGGGGTGGGGCGATCGCGGCCGCGCCACCGAAGATCGGGATGACGGGAGCGAGCGATTCGCGCTCGCTCCCGTCCTCGAAGCGAGGCATCACGCCGGGCGGCGGGCGGCCAGCTCGTCAGCGGTCGTGCCCTCGGCAGCCGCGCCGCGCGGCTGGCCGATCCCGAGCTTGACCTTGATCTTCGACTCGATGTCAGCCGCGACGTCCTCGTTCTTGAGGAGGAAGTTGCGGGCGTTCTCTTTGCCCTGACCGAGCTGCTCGCCGTCGTAGGTGTACCAGGCTCCCGACTTCTTGACGATGCCGTGCTCCACGCCGAAGTCGATGAGGCTGCCCTCGCGCGAGATGCCGACGCCGTACAGGATGTCGAACTCGGCCTGCTTGAACGGCGGCGCCATCTTGTTCTTGACGACCTTGACGCGGGTGCGGTTGCCGACCGCGTCGGAGCCGTCCTTCAGCGTCTCGATGCGACGGATGTCGAGACGCACCGACGCGTAGAACTTCAGCGCCTTGCCGCCCGCGGTGGTCTCGGGCGAGCCGAAGAACACGCCGATCTTCTCGCGCAGCTGGTTGATGAAGATCATCGTGGTGTTGGTCTGGTTGAGACCACCGGTGAGCTTGCGGAGCGCCTGCGACATGAGGCGCGCCTGCAGACCCACGTGGGAGTCGCCCATCTCGCCCTCGATCTCGGCCTTGGGAACGAGCGCCGCGACCGAGTCGATGACGATCAGGTCGATCGCGCCGGAACGCACCAGCATGTCGGCGATCTCGAGCGCCTGCTCACCCGTGTCGGGCTGCGACACGAGCAGCGCGTCGATGTCGACGCCGAGCTTCTGGGCATAGTCGGGATCGAGCGCGTGCTCGGCGTCGATGAACGCGGCGATGCCGCCTGCGCGCTGCGCGTTGGCGATCGCGTGCAGGGTCAGGGTCGTCTTACCCGACGACTCCGGGCCGTAGATCTCGATGATGCGGCCGCGCGGGAGCCCGCCGATGCCGAGCGCGACGTCGAGGGCGATCGAGCCGGTGGGGACGACCTCGACGGGAGCACGCTCGTCGCTGCCGAGACGCATCACCGAGCCCTTCCCGAACTGCCGGTCGATCTGGGCGAGGGCCGATTCGAGGGCCTTCTCGCGGTCTGCGGGTGAGGGCATGGCGTGCTCCTTCTGCTTGCGTTCCGTCGCCTGTAGGCTGTCGCGCTCCGCCCCGGTGGAACGGATGCTGCGACAAGGCGTGTGGTGTCGTTCGACGTGGATCACGTTAGGGGTGGGTTCCGACATCGGCCCTCGCCCGGGCCCCGTCACGTGGAAAACACGTCCTCGACACCTTCTGTGGAGGACACTACGCGGATCTCGAACAGATATTCGACGACACGCCGCGCCGCGGTGTGCGCGGAACCTGAATCAGAGCCGGCGCGGTTCGAGACGACCCACGCCGTAGCGACGCTCGACCGGAACGTCCAGCTCCGCGCACAGCGCGAGCCACACCAGGCGAGGGTCCACCCCGGCCGCGAGGGCGTCGGCGGCGGTGCGGCCGCCGATGTCCGCGAGGATCAGATCCGTCACGACGGAATCGGCGCGTGCGCCGAACTCATCGTGCACAGCCCGATGGAACTCACTGCGACGCATAGCGGTCAGGCTGCTCCTGGGCTCGGTGAGAGGACGCGGCTCAGCGCAGCGACAGTTCGGCGTCGACGGAGGCGACCAGGTCGTCGGGCACCACGTCGGGGAAGGTCTGCAGGCCCTCAAGGACCGAGATGCGGTCACCGACCTCGCGCATGATCATCGAGATCGGGACGTCGAGCGCCTCGGCGACCGAGGCGAGGATCTCGCTCGAGGCCTCCTTCTGGCCCCGCTCCACCTCGCTCAGGTAGCCGAGAGCGACGCTGGCGCGGCTCGCGACCTGGCGGAGGGTCCGCCCCTTCTGCTGGCGGAGATCACGAAGCACTTCGCCGATCTCTTGACGTACCAGGATCATCAGGGCCCCTCCTCACTTCTGATTCCACCGTCTTCCGGGTGGCCAACAGTACAGCACCGGATGATGTCAATCTAATCCCGTGAACTGGGCAATGGGTGGGAATCACCGAATGTAACCGAGACGAAACACCGTCTGTTCCCGGCCCGAGCGAAGACGAACGGATGCCTCACAGCACCTCGAGTGCGAGCCCGAGCACGCGCCGCACGGTCTCGGTGCGGATCTCGTCGCGTGTGCCCGACAGCGCCAGTTCGATCGTCCGGGCGGCATCGGGCGTCACGACCGCGACGTGGACCGTGCCGACCGGCTTGCCGTCCTGCGGGTCCGGGCCCGCCACGCCGGTCGTCGCAAGACCGACGTCGGCACCCAGCACGCGACGCACCCCCTCGGCCATCGCGACCGCGACGTCGGCGTCGACCGGCCCACGCGAAGCCAGGAGCCGCGCATCCACGCCGAGCACGCTGGCCTTCAGGTCGGTCGCGTAGGCGACGATCCCTCCGCGTACGTGGGCCGAGGCGCCGGGCACGTCCACGAGGGCCGCGGTCACGCGCCCGCCGGTGAGCGACTCGGCCGCCGCGATCGTCCAGCCGTGACCGCCGAGCGCGCGCAGCACGGCGACCGCGGCAACCCCTGTCACGGAAGCGACCGTTTCGCGCGGGCCGCGCGCACCTCGGTCACGACATAGTCGATGCCGCTCGCGATCGTGAGGATCACGGCGATCGTCATCGTGACCCCGTTGACCCAGAAGATCCAGTCGCCCACGAGGGTCCACAGCGGCAGCAGGGCGAGCGACAGCGCCACGGCCTGCGCCAGGGTCTTGAGCTTGCCCATCCAGGCGGCGGCGAGCACGTGGTCGCTCACGACCATGAAGCGGTAGACCGTGATGCCCACCTCACGGATCAGGACCACGATCGTGACCCACCAGGGCAGCTCGCCGAGGATCGACAGCCCTATGAACGCGAAGCCGGTCAGCACCTTGTCGGCGATCGGATCCAGCAGCTTGCCGAGATCCGTGACGATGTCGTGCCTGCGGGCAAGGTACCCGTCGATCCCATCGGTCGCGATCGCGACGATGAACAGCGCCGCCGCCCACCAGCGCATCGCCCCGTCGGCGCCCCCGTCCGCCAGAAGAAGCCAGAGGAAGACCGGTGCGCACAGGATGCGCACGATCGTGATCGTGTTCGGCAGCTGCCGCGGGATGGCCATGCGCCGAGCCTATCGATGCCGTCGGCTCAGTCGCGGCCGGTGAGGCCCCAGGCGTCCTCGGAGCCCTCGTCGCCGTCCACGACCGGGTAGCCGTCGAACTGCGAGGCCACGGCATCCTGACCGTACTGATCGGGTGGCGCGGCAGCAGGCGCAGGGGCCGCGGCGGGGACGTCCTCGCCGCGCAGGCGTGCGAGCACAGACGGCAGCTGATCCGGCGTCACCAGGACGTCGCGAGCCTTCGAACCCTCGGACGGACCGACGATCTCACGCGACTCGAGCAGGTCCATGAGGCGGCCGGCCTTCGCGAAGCCGACGCGCAGCTTGCGCTGCAGCATCGACGTGGAGCCGAACTGCGTCGAGATGATCTGCTCGGCGGCGGCCAGCAGCAGGTCGAGGTCATCGCCGATGTCGGCGTCGATCTCCTTCTTCTCGGCCACCGCCGCGACGTCGGCGCGGTACTCGGGCCGGGCCTGCTGCGTGACGTGCTTGACGACGGTCTCGATCTCACTCTCGCTGACCCACGCGCCCTGCACGCGCAGGGCTTTGGAGGCGCCCATCGGCAGGAACAGTCCGTCGCCCTGACCGATGAGGCGGTCGGCGCCGGGCTGATCGAGGATGACGCGCGAGTCCGTGACGCTCGTCACCGCGAATGCGAGACGCGACGGCACGTTGGCCTTGATCAGACCCGTCACGACGTCGACCGACGGTCGCTGAGTCGCGAGGACGAGGTGGATGCCCGACGCGCGGGCGAGCTGGGTGATGCGGACGATCGAGTCCTCGACATCGCGAGGGGCGACCATCATCAGGTCGGCGAGCTCGTCGACGACGACCAGCAGGTACGGGTAGGGCTTGAGCACGCGCTCGCTGCCCGGCGGCAGAGTGATCTCTCCGGCGACGACGGCCTTGTTGAAGTCGTCGATGTGGCGGAAGCCGAACGACGCCAGGTCGTCGTACCGCATGTCCATCTCTTTGACGACCCACTGCAGCGCCTCGGCCGCCTTCTTGGGGTTCGTGATGATGGGCGTGATGAGGTGCGGCACGCCGGCGTACGACGTCAGCTCCACGCGCTTCGGGTCGATCAGCACCATGCGCACGTCCGCCGGCTTGGCGCGCATCAGCAGGCTCGTGATCATCGAGTTCACGAAGCTCGACTTTCCCGAGCCGGTCGAGCCTGCCACCAGCAGGTGCGGCATCTTCGCGAGGTTGGCGATCACGTAGCCGCCGCCGACGTCCTTGCCGACGCCGATGGTCATCGGGTGCGTCTGGCTGGTCGCCGTCTGCGATCGCAGCACGTCGCCCAGCGTCACGATCTCGCGGTCGGTGTTCGGGATCTCGACGCCGATCGCGCTCTTGCCGGGGATCGGCGCGAGGATGCGCACCTCGTTGGAGGCGACCGCGTACGCGATGTTGTTCGTCAGCGCCGTGATGCGCTCGACCTTGACGCCCGGACCGAGCTCGATCTCGTACTGCGTCACCGTCGGGCCGCGCGAGAAGCCGGTGACCCGCGCGTCGACCGAGAACTGGTCGAGCACGCTCGTGATCGCGCGGACCGTGTCGTCGTTCGCCTGCGACCGCGCGACGTGCGGCGAGCCCGCCGCGAGGGAGTTGACCGACGGCAGGCGGTACGGGGCGGTCGGGGCACCGGGCGCGGGCGACGAGCCGATGCCGTCGAGCCCCGGGAGCAGCCCGTCGTCCTCGATGACCTCGGCATCGTCCCGCAACGACGTGCGAGAAGACGTGGCCGCCTTCGCCGCCGAGAGCACGGCGGGATCGATGACCTCGGTGAGCGCATCGGTCGCCGGCGCGGGCGGCGGCGGCACGGTGGGGGCGATGGCCTGATCGAATCCGCCCTGCGGCGATCCCAGCAGCTCAGTGAGATCCTGAGATCCGAGACCGCCTTCGGGATCCTTCTCACGCCCGGTCTTGTTGCGCCGCCAGAACGGCAGCGAGGAGTCGCCCTCGTCTTCCGCCTGCGCGGCGGCTGCGGCATCCACCGGCTTCTCTTCACGCGGCTCGGCGCCGAACATCCAGCGATACAGCTCGCCCAGTCGGCGGCCGATGCGGTTGGGCGGCGTCTTGGTGATGATCAGCACGCTGAGCACGGCCAGCAGCGACAGCACGATGTACGCGCCCACGTCGGTCAGCAGGAACGCGAGCGGCTCACCGAGCATCCAGCCGAAGAGACCCCCCGCCTCGCTCAGCGCGGGCAGCAGCTCGCTCGGCTGCGGACGCCCGCCCGCGACATGGCAGAAGCCGGCGATCGTCACGATGAGCAGGCCGAAGCCGATGCCGACGCGCCCGTTGTCGTGCACGGACGAAGGATGCCGGAACATCCAGCCGGCGAGCATGAGCAGCAGCACCGGCAGCACGAACGCCTCGCGCCCGACCAGAGCACCCACTGAATACGCGCTGATGGTCTTGGCGACCTCGTTGCCGATGAAGAACCACTCGTTCACGGCGCCGGCGATCGCCAGCAGCACGAGGAAGAACGGGAAGCCGTCGCGCCGCTGATCCTTCTCGAGCACCTCAGGCCCGAACGCGCGGAACAGGCCGCCGGTCGCGTGCGCGAGCGCCATCCACGCCCGCACCACGACGGGCGGCCGATCGGACTCCCCCACGTAGCGCTTGGGAGCCGGCGCAGGCTTGGCCACCGCCGGCTTGCGCGCGGTCGAAGACGACGACGAGCGCGCGCTCGACGTGTTCGAGGACGCGCGCGAGCCCTTGGTCGTGCTGGTGCTCCTGGGCATCCCCCCACGGTAGGCCGGATCCCCGACATTTCCGCGGAACCACGCCGCTGCAGGCCTCAGCGCAGCCGCTTGACCATCGTGTCGCGGCCGACGCCGCTGCGCACCACCGCGAAACCCTCGCTGCGGTACAGGGTCGCCGCGAAATTACCGCGCTCGACGCTCAGGCTCAGTCGCGCGAAGCCGTCGGAACGCGCCCGCTCGCACAGGCTCTGCAGCAGCGCGCGCCCCACCCCGTGGGCGCGCCACACCGGTCGCACGCCGATGATGAGCTCGGGCACACCGGTGCCCACGTAGCCGAAGCCGGGGTCCGTGCGCGGCAGCATGCGATACCACGCGGCGCCGACCGGGCCACCCGTGGCGTCCTCGGCGACGAACCCCGCATCTCCCGGCCGCATCCAGCCGGCGACGTAACGGCGGTGATCGTCGCCGCCGAGGATCTCGTGCCGCGGCCGCGCGCCGCCCTGCCGCCAGTTCGCGGCCTCGACGACCATGTCGCCCAGGAACGACCCGTCGGCCGCCACGGCGGGCCGGATGCGGAACGAAGACGCCACGGGGCGATCGTACGGCGCACGTGTTACGGGCGGATGACGGCGTCAGGCTTCGATTCTCCGCCCTCGGGTGATCTCGCTACGCTTCGATTCTCCGCCCTCGGGTGATCTCGCTACGCTTCGATCACGAGCGGCACGATCATCGGCCGGCGGCGCAGCGACTGGTTGACCCAGCGGCCGATCGTGCGGCGCACGACCTGCGACAGCGCGTGCTGGTCGCGCACGCCGGACTGGGCCGCCTCGGCGAGCGCCGCGGCGATCTTGGGCTTGACGTCCTCGAACACGGCGTCGTCCTCGGCGAAGCCGCGGGCGTGCACCTCGGGGCCCGAGATGACCTTGCCGGTCGATGCGTCGACGACCACGATCACCGAGATGAAGCCCTCTTCGCCAAGGATGCGGCGGTCCTTCAGATCGGCATCGGTGATCTCGCCGACCGTCGAGCCGTCGACGTACACGAAGCCGAGGTCCAGCTGCCCGACCACCTCGGCGACGCCGTCGCGCAGGTCGATCACGGTTCCGTTCTCGGCGAGCAGCGTGCGCTCCTCGGGGATGCCGGTGTCCTGCGCGAGACGGGCGTTGGCCATCAGGTGCCGGTACTCGCCGTGCACGGGCAGCACGTTGCGGGGCTTCAGGATGTTGTAGCAGTAGAGCAGCTCGCCCGCCGCGGCGTGGCCCGACACGTGCACCTTGGCGTTGCCCTTGTGCACGACGTTCGCGCCGAGCTTGGTGAGCCCGTCGATCACGCGGTACACCGCGTTCTCGTTGCCCGGGATGAGGCTCGAGGCGAGGATCACCGTGTCGCCGGGGCCGGGCTCGATCGCGTGGTCGAGGTTCGCCATGCGGCTCAGCACCGCCATCGGCTCGCCCTGCGACCCGGTCGACATGTAGACGATCTGGTCGTCGGGCAGATCCCGCGCCTTCTTGTAGTCGATGAGGACGCCGTCCGGCACCTTGAGGTAGCCGAGGTCCTCGGCGATCGTCATGTTGCGGACCATGCTGCGACCGAGGAACGCGACGCGACGGCCGTGGGCGGCCGCGGCATCCAGCACCTGCTGAACACGGTGCACGTGACTGGAGAAGCTCGCCACCACCACGCGCCGCGGCGCCTTGCCGATGACCTGGTCGAGCACGGGACCGATGGAGCGCTCGGTGGGCGTGAAGCCGGGCACGTCCGCATTCGTCGAGTCCACGAGGAACAGGTCGACGCCCTCTTCGCCGAGCCGCGCGAACGCACGCAGGTCGGTGATGCGGTCATCCAACGGCAGCTGGTCCATCTTGAAGTCGCCCGTGGCGAGCACCAGGCCCGCGGGCGTGCGGATCGCGACCGCGAGCGCGTCGGGGATCGAGTGGTTGACCGCGACGAACTCGAGCTCGAACGGGCCGAGGTTCTCGCGCTGCCCCTCGGCGACCGTCAGCGTGAACGGCCGGATGCGGTGCTCCTTGAGCTTCGCCTCGACCAGGGCGAGCGTCAGCCCCGACCCGATGAGCGGGATGTCGCTCTTGAGCTTCAGCAGGTACGGCACCGCGCCGATGTGGTCCTCGTGGCCGTGCGTCAGCACGACGCCCACGATGTCGTCGAGCCGGTGCTTGATCGGCTCGAAGTCGGGGAGGATCAGGTCGACGCCGGGCTGATGCTCCTCGGGGAACAGCACTCCGCAGTCGACGATCAGCAGCTTGCCGCCGTACTCGAACACGGTCATGTTGCGACCGACCTCGCCGAGGCCGCCGAGCGGGACGATCCGGAGGGTTCCCGCTTCCAGCTCAGGCGGGTCGTACAGTGTGGTGGGCATCGTGAGGCCTCCTCCGGATGCCGCGGCATCCGTTCATCTGTCCCGCCGCCGCGTGCGCGGCGGCGGGATCCGTCATCTCGTGGTGCCCGAGACCTTCGGCAGCGCGCCGCCGGCGGCGGCGTTGCGGTCGGGGCGGAAGTTCGAGAAGTCCGCGCCGGGCACGTCGGCGACCAGCGCCAGCTCGTCTTCGATCATCGCGGCCTCCCACTCCTCCGGGCCGACCAGGGGCAGCCGGACGCGGGGGCTGGAGATCCGGCCCAGTCCGTGCAGCACGTACTTCGTCGACACCGTGCCGGGCACGTGGGTCATGAGCGCCCGGACGAGCGGCTCGAGCCGCTTGTGCTCTGCGGTCGCGGCGGCGAGGTCACCGCGGTTGACGGCATCCACGATCACACGATACGGCTGGGCCGCGACGTTCGCGGTCACGCCGATCAGACCGGTCGCGCCGATCGCGAGATGCGGCAGCACGTTCGAGTCGTCGCCCGAGAAGTACATCAGGTCGGTCTGGTTGAGCACACGGCTCACCTCGCTGAAGTCGCCCTTGGCGTCCTTGATCGCGAGGATGTTGGGGTGCTTGGCCAGGCGCAGGATCGTCTCGTACTTGATCGGCACGCCGGTGCGGCCGGGGATGTCGTAGAGGATCACCGGCAGATCGGTCGCGTCGGCGACGAGGCGGAAGTGCGTCAGGATGCCGGCCTGCGTGGGCTTGTTGTAGTAGGGCGTGACGATCATGATGCCGTCGGCGCCGGCCTTCTCGCTGGCCTTGTAGAGCTCGATCGCGTGCGCGGTCTCGTTGGAGCCGCCGCCCGTGATGATCTTCGCCCGTCCGGCCGAGACATCCTTGCCCACCTCGACGAGGCGGAGCTTCTCCGCGTCGGTGAGGGTCGACGTCTCACCCGTGGTGCCGGTGACGACGATGCCGTCGGCCCCCGCGGTGATGACGTCGTCGATGTGCTTCTCGACACCGGGCCAGTCGACTTCGCCGTCGGCCGTCATGGGGGTGACGAGCGCGACGAGAACCTGTCCGAAGGGGTTGCCCGTATGCGTCATGACTTCAGGTTATCGGGATGCCGCACCCCGCGCGTACGGCCGGACCGCCGCCGCGGCGCTAGCGGCCGCGCTCGCCGATGCGCGCCGCGAGCGACGGCGGCGCGAAGCGCGCCAGGGTGACGAGCACCTTGTAACGCCAGGACGGGATCGACACCGCCGCTCCGCGCGCCGCGTCCCGCAGCGATTCGGCGACGACATCGCGCGCCTGCAGCCACATCAGGTCGGGCACGCCCTCTTCGCCGGGACCGAGCCCCATGCGCTCGTGGAAGCTCGTGTGCGTGTAGCCGGGGCACACGGCCGTCACGGTCACGCCGCGCGGGCGGTACCGGCCGTTGGCCCAGCGGCTGAAGCTCACCAGCCACCCCTTGCAGGCGCCGTACGTCGACCGCGGGATGAAGGCGGCCACCGAGGCGACGTTGACGATCCGGCCGTGACCGCGCTGCAGCATCGCCCCGAGCGCGGCGTGGGTCAGGCGCATCGGCACCTCGACATGAAGCTGGAGGTGGCGGACCTCGTCTTCTATGTCGTTGCTCTCGAAGGCCAGCGGAAGCCCGAACCCGGCGTTGTTGACGAGGATCTCGATCGGCCGCTGCGCGTCCGCGACGCGCGCCACGACCTTGTCGCGCTGGCGCGGCTTGACGAGATCGGCGGTCAGCACCTCGACCTGGACTCCGTACGTGGAGCGCAGCCGGCTCGCCAGCTGTTCGAGGGCGCCGCGATCGCGCGCGACGAGCACGAGGTCGGCCCCGAACGCGGCCAGCTGCCGCGCGTACTCCGCGCCGAGTCCCGAACTCGCCCCGGTGATGAGTGCCGTCTTGCCCATGCGCGTCAGCCTATTGCGACGCCGTGGGCCGCCGCACGAGGGAGAGGAACCGGTAGCGGATGCCGGCGGCCGAGGTCTGCCACTCCCCCATGCCGCCGTCGACCGGGGTCCAGTCAGATCGGTCGGGCGCACGGGTGTCGCCGGCGACGTCGAGGTCGAGCTCGGTGACCTCGAGGCGGTCGGCGTACGGAATCGCCTCGCGGTACAGCTGCCCGCCCCCGATGACCCAGATCCACGGCGGGTCGTCCGATGCGGCCAGGGTCAGCGCGGCATCCAGCGACGCGACGCGCTCGGCGCCGGTGACCTGCCAATTCTCCTGGCGTGTCACGACGATGTTGCGGCGCCCGGGCAGTGGGCGGAACCTCGCCGGGAACGACTCCCACGTACGGCGCCCCATCACGACCGGGGCGCCGAGCGTGATCGCCTTGAAGTGGGCGAGATCCTCGGGGACGTGCCACGGCATGCCGCCCCCGGCGCCGATGACGCCGTCGTGCGCCTCGGCCCACACCAGACCGATGCGCGAGCTCATACCGCGACCGCGGCGCGGATCGCGGGGTGGTGCTGGTAGTCCTCGACGATGAAGTCCTCGTAGCGGTAGTCGAAGATCGACTCCGGCGTCCGAGCGAATCGCAGCGTCGGATACGGGTAGGGGTCGCGGCCCAGCTGCTCGCGCACCTGCTCGACGTGGTTGTCGTAGATGTGGCAGTCGCCGCCGGTCCAGACGAAGTCGCCCGGCTCGAGCCCCGCCTGCTGCGCGACCATCAACGTCAGCAGCGCGTACGAGGCGATGTTGAAGGGCACGCCGAGGAAGAGATCGGCGCTGCGCTGATAGAGCTGGCACGAGAGCTTTCCGTCGGCGACGTAGAACTGGAACAGCGCGTGGCACGGCGCCAGCGCCATGTCGGGGATGTCGGCGGGGTTCCACGCCGAGACGATGAGCCGGCGCGAGTCGGGGTTCGATCGGATCTGCTCGATGACCTGCGAGACCTGGTCGATGCTCTCGCCCGACGGCGTCGGCCACGACCGCCACTGCACGCCGTAGACCGGGCCGAGCTCGCCCGCGGCATCCGCCCACTCGTCCCAGATCGTCACGCCGTTCTCTTGCAGCCACCCGACGTTCGACTCGCCGCGCAGGAACCACAGCAGCTCGTACGCGACGGACTTGAAGTGCACGCGCTTGGTGGTGATGAGCGGGAAGCCCTGCGAAAGGTCGAACCGGATCTGACGGCCGAACGCACTGGTGGTGCCCGTGCCGGTGCGGTCGTCCTTGTGCGTGCCGTTCTCGAGCACGTCGCGCAGCAGGTCCTCATAAGGGGTCGGGATCGGCGTCGTCACGGCTGCCACGATACCCGCGGCCGCAGACACCGGGGCGGTCCCGCGCCGCAGCCGGAGTGTTACGCGCGGCGCGTCACATTCGGCGATCCGGTCCGCTCCCAGCCGAAAGGGTTTAGCCTGATCTGCTGTGACCCTTGCCGGTGCCGTCATCGCGCTCGTCCTGCTTCTGGCAGCCAGCGCGGCCCTCGGCGTCTTCGTGAACTGGCGAGCCACCCGCGCCCGGCCGCGCCACGACGTCCAGCACGAGGTGATCCAGCCGCACCGGCTCGGTGCCGACGGACTCGGCGAGGTCGCCACGCTGCTGCAGTTCAGCACCGAGATGTGCACCCGCTGCCCCGGTGTGCACCGCGTGCTCTCGTCCGTCGCCGACGATCACGAGGGCGTGCGCCACCTCGACGTCGACCTCACCCATCGGCCCGACATCGCCCGGCACTTCCACGTGCTGCAGACGCCGACCACCCTCGTGCTGGACCGTCACGGCGTCGTCCAGACCCGCTTCGGGGGCACGCCCGGCCGCGACGTCCTCGAGCTCGAGCTCAATCGTCTGATCGCGGAGGATGCGAATGTCTGATCGGGATGCCGGCGGCCCCGCTGCGCGACCGCCCCGCGGCATGGTCGACCCCCGAGCGCCGCGCTTCGGCGCCGCGATCACCTCGGTGCTGCTGCTCGTCACCGTGTTCTTCGGGCTCACCGGCCTGTCGACGGCGCAGGCCGCTTCGGCCGACGGCAGCACGTGGCTCATCACCGCGGCCTCTGTCGCCCAGCGCATCCTCGACCCCGCCTTCCTGCTGCTGCTCCTGGCCGCGATCCTGTTCCTGTGGGGCGTGGCCTGGCCGCGCACCGCGCCCTGGGGCGTCCTGTACCGCAAGGCGGTCGCGCCGCGGCTGGCTCCCCCGACCGAGTGGGAGGACGCCCGCCCGCCGCGCTTCGCACAGGGCGTGGGCCTCTTCGTGTCGGTGATCGGTCTCGTGCTGCAGCTGTTCGGCGTGCCGTGGGCGCTGCCGATCGCCGCTGCGATGGCATTCGTCGCCGCGTTCCTCAACGCGGTGTTCGGCCTCTGCCTCGGCTGCCAGCTCTACCTGCTGCTGCAGCGCGCAGGCATCGTCGGCCGGGCTCGTCCGGCCGCCGCCTGACCGAGAGCGCGGACTCCGGCTCGCCCGGGCGCACCCGACCGTCGCGCCGCGGCATCCCTCGCGATTAGGCTGACGCGAGACGCCCCGATCGCGGGCGCGCCACGAGCGAGGAGGCCTTCATGACCGTCACCAGCGAAGCCAAGAGCACCTGGAAGGGCAGCCTGTTCGAAGGCGCCGGAGAGGTCAGCCTCGCATCATCGGGCGCGGGGACGTTCGCCGTGAACTGGAAGGCGCGCAGCGAGGGCTCGACCACCGTCACGACGCCGGAAGAGCTCATCGCGGCCGCACACGCCTCGTGCTTCAACATGGCGCTGTCCAACGCGCTGGCCGAGAACGGGACGCCGCCCGAGCAGGTCGACACGACCGCATCCGTGACGTTCAAGCCGGGCACCGGCATCACCGGCAGCCACCTCAACGTCAACGCCGTCGTGCCGGGCCTGTCGGCCGAGGACTTCGAGCGCATCGCGCAGGGCGCGAAGGCCGGCTGCCCGGTGTCGCAGGCGCTCGCGGGCGTCGAGATCACCCTCGAGGCGACGCTTGCCTGACCCCTCTGGTCGCGCCGGCGGCGACCGTGTGGTCGTCGCCGGCGCATCGGGGCTCATCGGCCGCGCTCTCGTCGAGAGCCTGCGCGCCGACGGCGTCGAGGTGACGACGCTCGTGCGGCGACCGCCTGAGGCGCCGCACGAAGTGGAGTGGCTCACCTCAGATGCGCCGCTCGACCCGGCGGTGCTCGACGGCGCGCGTGCCGTCGTCGGGCTGAACGGCGCGAGCATCGGCCGCTTCCCCTGGACGCCCGCCTACAAGAGCACGCTGCTGTGGTCGCGCATCACCCCCACACGCGCCCTCGCGCGCGCCGTCCGAGACCTCGGCCCCGGCGCGCCGCACCTCGTCTCGGCATCCGCCGTCGGGTACTACGGGTCCGTGCCCGGCGCCAGGCTGGACGAGCACGCGCCGCGCGGGGAGACGTTCCTCGCCGACCTGTGCGGCGAGTGGGAGGGCGCCGCGCGGGGCGCCGGATCGGATGCCGCCGTCGCCCTGCTGCGGACCGCGCCGGTCGTTCACGCCGAGGGCGTGCTGAAGCCGCTCCTGCTGCTGACGCGGTTCGGCCTCTCGGGTCCGATCGGCCGCGGCACACAGGTCTGGCCGTGGATCTCGCTCGACGACGAGGTGGCAGCGATCCGCCACGTGATCGACCGTCGGCTCACCGGCCCCGTGAACCTCAGCGGACCGACCCGCGCGACCGCGAACGATCTCGGCTTCGCGCTCGCCGTGCGCATGAACCGGCCGTACCTGCTGCGCGCCCCGGTCTGGGGCATGAACCTCGTGCTCGGCCGCGACGCCACCGAGGCTCTGCTCACGACCGACGCGTTCGTCGCGCCCGACGCCCTGACCGCGACGGGCTTCTCGTTCACCCATCGCACCGTCGAGGATGCCGTCGCCGCAGCTGTGCCGCCGGCATCCTGAACCCCTCCCGACGCACGCGCGCATGCGACCTGCCATGTGACCGGTGCACAGAATCGGATCCGCGCCTGCGGACCGACCGCCGACACGCCGGTGGGATTCGCGCCGCACGCGGCGTGTCGCGCCGGACGTCCGCACGTGCGGATCCGATTCTGTGCGGATCCGATTCTGTGCGGAGCAGGACCCGGGGCTTCTGTGCGGAGCAGAACCGAGGCGGGTTCAGCGCGGGCGGTCGGACTTCTCCATCCGGATCGCGGTGCGCACCGCCTCGCGCGCACGGCGGCGGTCCCCCGCAGCGTCGTACGCGATGCCCAGGCGGTACCACGCACGCCAGTCCTCGGGGTGCGCCTCGGCGTCGGCCCGGTACGCCGGGAAGACGGCATCCGCCTCCTCGCGAAGCACGCGCCCGCTGGGACGCACCGAGACCTCTTCGGCCGGCAGGCCGCCCTCGGCCTGAAGCCGCCGCCCGAGCTGCTCCGCCCGCACGCCGAACCACAGTTCGCGGCCGAGCGCCCACGTCGCGATGAGCGGCAGCACGACCAGCGCGGCCCCCATGGCGAGGCCGATCGGGTCGCCGCTGATGAGCAGCAGCCACGCGCGCTGCCCCACCAGAACGATGTACAGCGCCAGCAGCACCGCCATGACGGCGACGCCGATGCGTGCGCTCATCGGTCGTTCGAGAAGGGGTCGTTCGAGGAGGGGTCGTTCGAGAAGGGGCCGCCGGCGCGAGCCACCTGCCCGGGGACGCCGCCCTCGTCGACGGGGGCCTCGTCGGCGGACGCCGCGGGGCGTCCGATGCCGATGTCGATCAGGCTGTCGAGGCCGACCGTGACGCCCTTCGCATCGCGTGCGGCCGCGAGGGCGAGACGGATGCCGGCGGCATATGCCTGCGCGGGCTCCACGGTGTCGTGCACGATCATCAGGGACTCGCCCGCGCCCGAGAGGATGGTCTCCTGCCGCGCCACCACGCCGGGACGGCGCAGCGAGTGGATCGGGACGCTCGCGACCTGCTGGCCGCGCGCACGCTGGTCGACGTGCGGCGACTCCACGGGACCGACCGCGTCGCGGGCGGCGGCGATGAGCTCGGCCGTGCGCACCGCCGTGCCGCTGGGCGAGTCGATCTTGGTCTCGCGGTGCGCCTCGACGATCTCGATGGACGGGAAGAACGGCGCGGCGGCCGCGGCCAGCGCCGAGCCCAGCACCGAGCCGAGCGAGAAGTTGGGGATGAAGACCGCGCCGGTGCCGGCCGCCTCGACGAGGGGGCGCACCAGCGCGATCCGCTCGGCGGACCAGCCTGACGTGCCGATCAGCACATTGACGCCGCGCTCGATCGCGGCGCGGACGACGTCGATCGACACGGCGGGCGTCGACGCGTCGACCACCAGGTCCGCGCCGTCGAGGTCCGACAGCTCGGAGCGCGAGGTCAGCACGGCCGAGATCTCGAAGCCCGGCTCGGCCTCGACGACATCGCGGATGATGCCGCCGAGCTTTCCGGTTCCGCCGACGATGGCCACGCGTGTCGTCATGCCTCCATCCTAGGCGGGGCCTGACGAGGCCAGGTCTGGGCGGTCACCGGCAGCGCCTACGCTGGAGCCGTGGTGACACTGCGACCCTCCCCGGCCGATGCGCCCGACGCGCATGAGCTCCTCGACGAGTACTTCCGCTCCCGCACCGTCGGCTTCGCCGCGCAGGGCGTCTCGTACCGCACGGCCTTCCCCGACCCGGCCGCGTTCGTGCCGCCCGCGGGAGTCTTCGTCGTGCTGGACGACGACAGCGGCGCCCCGATGGGCTGCGGCGGCATCCGCCTCATCGCTCCCGGACCGACCGGCACCCGCTACGAGCTCAAGCACCTGTACCTGCGCCCCGAGACCCGCGGACGCGGCTGGGGACGCCTGCTCGTCGAAGATCTCATCGAGCGCGCCCGAGACTTCGGTGCGGCAGAGCTCGTCCTCGACACCCACCACTCGCTCGAGGCCGCCGGCGCACTGTACGCGCGCACCGGCTTCGTCGCCATCGAGCCCTACAACGACAACCCCAACGCGTCGCGCTGGTACGGCAAGACGCTCTGAGCGCCCTCAGCGCGGCGGTCAGACGGGGTAGAGCTCGGGCAGCCCGGTGCGCAGCTCGACCGGCAGGTGCGACATGTCGTTGTGCGACAGCAGCGTCCACGGACGGCCCTGCTTCTGCGCGATGACGGTCAGGCCGCAATGCGCCTGGTTGAGGGTCATCCAGCGCCAGTCGGGCGCCTGCAGCACTTCGCGCACGAACCACGAGATCACGAAGTTGTGGGTGATGAGCAGCTCGTGCACCTCGCCGCGCTTGCGCACCAGGAACTCGCTGACGGCATCGGACATCTGCGCGCGTCCCGCTTCGACCTCGGCCTCGGTGACCGACCCGAAGAACGGCTCGAACGCCGCCGGCGTCTCGTCGGTCATGCCCGTCGGCACACAGTCGAACAGCAGCGAGGACGGTTCGGGCGAGAGCGACGGCATCCGCTCCGCCACGGCGCGCGCGGTCTGACTCGCCCGTTCGAGCGGCGAGTGCCACACGGCGTCGAACGGCACGCCCGACAGCCGGTCGGCGAGCAGCGCCGCCTGACGCCGCCCACGGGGCGACAGGGGCCCGTCTGCCAGTCCGTGCTCGGCATCCTGGTGCTCGCCATGCCGCACGAGGTAGATGTAGTGCGTCACGCCGCTCACTTCGCCATCGAGGTCCGGGGGATGATGCGCCCGTCAGGCGGGCACCATTCCACACTACGTCACGCTTCGGCGGGGAAGGATGCCGCCACTCGGCGGCTGTGGAGAACCGGCGCCGCGCGGCCCCGGACCGCTCCGACTACTCCGCCGCGCGGGCGATGTCGGCCAGCTGGCTGCGGCTCAGCCGCACGCCGACGCCCTGCACGAGCTCTTCGACATGCGCGGGTGCGTAGGCGTTGACGATCGGCGCCGTCACGAGCTTCTGCGCGAGCAGCCACGCGACGGCGACGGCGGCATCCGGCACGCCGAGCTCGGCTCCGACCGCGTCGAGCGCGCGCAGCGTGCGCCCGCCGCGACGGTTGAGGTTGGCCGCGAGCTGGGCTCCGCGCACCGACAGCGCGCCGCGCAGCTTGGAGCGCTGACGGCCCGCGAGGAACCCGTGCTCGAGTGCGTGCGACGGCGTCACCGCCATGCCCTGCGCGCCCGCGACGAGACGCAGGTCGGCGTCGAACTCGTGGCGGCGCAGCACGTTGAATGGCACGTCGAGCACGGTGATGCGCGGGTACCCGGCCGATGCGAAGATGCGCGCCTCGACCAGCTGCGCCGCGGTGTAGCCGATCGCGCCGAGGGTGCGCGCCTTGCCCGACTCGACGAGCCACTCCGCCGTGGCCAGCGTGTCTTCGAGGGACGCCCCGTCGTCGTTCGTCGCGTCGAGGTACAGCACGTCGATGCGGTCGGTGCGCAGCCGCGTGAGCGAGGACTCCACCGCGCGCACCAGGTTGACCGGGCCGAGACCGGGGTTGTCGGCGTGTCCGCCGACGCGCACGCCGAGCAGGATGTCGTCGCGCAGCCCGCGGGAGTGGAGCCACTGCCCGATGATGTGCTCGCTGCGGCCGCTCGCGAAGCTGTCGGAGGTGTGGACGGCGTTGCCGCCGAGTTCAACGTAGGCGTCGAGGATCGCGTGGCTCGACTCGAGGTCGACGTTCCAGCCGAACTCGGCACCGCCCAGGATCAGCGGGAACACGGAGGGTCCGCCGTCGCCGAGCGCGACGCGGATGCTGCTTCCGACCGAAGGCCCCTGCACGGGGATCGGGGCGGAGGGGTGGGGGCCGCGGACCACGGTGCCATCGGCGCGCGCAGGGGCAGCGGCCTCTTGACCGGTCGCGCCGAGCGCCGAATCAACGCCGAAATAAGCCATGTGCCACCCCCTCACGAGGATCCGGGCTGAGGCCCGTTGCCTTCGTGATCACTGTCTACGCACCCCCCGGCGCGTACTAAGAGGGTAGGCCAGTCCGGACAGCGCTCCGTGCACTGAGGCGAACTGTCGATAAACATTACATAACGCTTTGGTCACAAGAGCCCGATTTCCGGGCATTTGTCCCCCATTCGGAGGACAGCCCGCCCGAGAACCCGACCGGACGACGGATGCCCGCCCCCACCGTGAAGGAGGGGACGGGCATCCGCGTGATACGAGAGGATCAGCCCTCGGCGGGAGCCTCCGGGCCCTCGCTGGCTGCGGCGCGGCCTTCCTGGTCGGCCGCCTCCTCGAGCACGGGCTCCAGCGACAGCTTGCCGCGGTCGTCGATCTTGGTGATCTTGACGAGCAGCTTCTGCCCCACCGAGAGGACGTCCTCGACGTTCTCGACGCGCTTGCCGCCGGCGAGCTTGCGCACCTCGCTGACGTGCAGCAGACCGTCCTTGCCGGGCAGGAGCGAGATGAACGCGCCGAACGTCGCGATCTTCACGACGGTGCCCAGGAACTGCTCGCCGACCTCCGGGTTGGTGGGGTTGGCGATCGCGTTGACCTGCGCACGGGCCGCTTCGGCCGAGGGGCCGTCGGTCGCGCCGATGTAGACGGTGCCGTCCTCTTCGATGGAGATCTGCGCGCCGGTCTCGTCCTGGATCGCGTTGATCGTCTTGCCCTTCGGGCCGATCAGCTCGCCGATCTTGTCGACCGGGATCTGCACGCTGATGACGCGGGGCGCCGTCGGAGCCATCTCGTCCGGACCGTCGATCGCGGCGTTGAGGACGTTCAGGATCGTCAGGCGCGCGTCCTTGGCCTGCGTGAGCGCCGCCGACAGGACGGACGACGGGATGCCGTCGAGCTTGGTGTCGAGCTGGATCGCGGTGACGAACTCGCTGGTGCCGGCGACCTTGAAGTCCATGTCGCCGAGGGCGTCCTCGGCACCGAGGATGTCGGTCAGCGCGGCGTAGCGCGTCTGCCCGTCGACCTCGTCCGACACGAGACCCATCGCGATGCCCGCGACAGGAGCGCGCAGCGGCACGCCGGCGTTCAGCAGCGACAGCGTCGAGGCGCACACCGAGCCCATCGACGTGGAGCCGTTGGAGCCGAGGGCCTCGGACACCTGACGGATCGCGTACGGGAACTCCTCGCGGCTGGGCAGCACCGGCACGAGGGCGCGCTCGGCCAGGAAGCCGTGCCCGATCTCGCGACGCTTGGGGCTGCCGACACGGCCGGTCTCACCGGTCGAGTAGGGCGGGAAGTTGTAGTGGTGCATGTAGCGCTTGCTCGTGACCGGCGACAGCGAGTCGATCTGCTGCTCCATCTTGAGCATGTTGAGCGTCGTGACACCCAGGATCTGGGTCTCGCCGCGCTGGAAGATCGCCGAGCCGTGGACGCGCGGGATGACCTGCACCTCGGCGTCGAGCGGACGGATGTCGGCCAGGCCGCGGCCGTCGATGCGGACGCCCTCGGAGAGGATGCGGCCGCGCACGATCTTCTTCGTGACCGACTTGTAGGCGGCCGAGAACTCCAGCGTCGCCACGGCGGGCAGCTCGTTCGCCTCGACGGCGGCGATCAGCTCGGCCTTGACGCGGTCCTTGACGGCGTCATCGGCGTTCTGGCGCTCGATCTTGTCGGCGATCTGGTAGACGCCCACGAGGTCGTCGTACGAGCGGCCGGCGACGAAGTCGTAGACCTCCTGGCTGTACGCCGGGAACACCGGGTACGGCTGGATCTCCTTCGCGGCGGTGTTCGCCACGACGTTCTGCGCCGCGACGAGCTCCTTGATGAAGGGCTTCGAGGCCTCGAGGCCCTGCGCGACGACCTCTTCGCTCGGCTTGGTTGCGCCGCCCTTGATGAGGTTCCACGAGTGCTCGGTCGCCTCGGCCTCGACCATCATGATCGCGACGTCGCCGTCGGGCAGCACGCGGCCCGCGACGATGAGGTCGAACACGGCGTCCTCGAGCTGCGTCACGGTCGGGAACGCGACCCACTGGTCGGCGTGCTCGCCGTGGCCCGGGATGAGCGCGAGGCGCACACCGGCGATCGGGCCGGAGAACGGCAGGCCCGAGATCTGGGTCGACAGCGAGGCGGCGTTGATCGCCAGCGCGTCGTAGAACTCGCCCGGCGCGATCGAGAGCACGGTGACGACGATCTGGACCTCGTTGCGCAGGCCGTCGACGAACGACGGGCGCAGCGGGCGGTCGATCAGACGGCAGACCAGGATCGCCTCGGTCGAGGGACGGCCTTCACGACGGAAGAACGAGCCGGGGATCTTTCCGGCGGCGTACGAACGCTCTTCGACGTCGACGGTCAGCGGGAAGAAGTCGAAGCCTTCACGCGGGTGCTTTCCGGCACTGGTGGCCGAGAGGAGCATCGTCTCCTCGTCGAGGTACGCGGCCACGGCACCCTGTGCCTGCTGCGCGAGTCGCCCGGTCTCGAACCGGACGGTGCGGGTGCCGAAGCGGCCGTTGTCGAGGACGGCTTCGGCGAAAGTGATTTCCGGACCTTCCAAGAGGTCCCTCCTTCTTTGTTTAGCCTCGTCCGGCCGTGTGCCGGGCGAGGGTCAATCGAAGGAGCAGGAACAGGCAGATCTCGGCGCGCGGGATCGCCGCGGGACTCGCCAGCACTGGTCACCAGTAGAAGACCACCCGGCGCTCTCGCGTCGGGGAACCCACCAATGGGGACCAGCTTCCTGCCGGCCTGCTCCACAGTGCCCAATTTCTGTTGGGCTCATATGTAGTTGAGCGGATGCCACAGGGCAACCCGCACAAGCCTATCAGCGAGCACCGCAATCCCCGTCACCCTGGCGAGCGTCGGAGGCCGCGCCTAGGGTGGGGGCATGAGCACCGACGAGAAGCCGGCGTCTTCGGCATCCGATGAGATGAAGCGCAAGTTCAAAGAAGCGCTCGACAAGAAGAACGCTCAGCACCGCGAGGGCGAGTCGCACCTGGACGCCGATTCGGCGATCCACGGCACGCACGGCGCGATGACCAAGCGCGAGTTCCGTCGCAAGAGCGGGTAGGACCCTCAGGTGTGACATGAGCGATTTCCGTGAGCTGATCCCCGACGACGACCGGGACGTACCGCTCGACGACGACACCGAGCTCGAGCTGCCGCCCGCGACGCTCGATCCCCTCGAGGCGATCGAGGACGAGGTCGACGAGCAGGAGCTCGAAGAGCACGAGTCCGCGATCGAAGCGGGAGAGATCGAGCCCGGCGAGTGACGCCGGCGGAGCGAACGTGAGCGGGTGGATGCTTCACCCTGCGTTGGCGCCGGTGCGCACGTCGCCGCGCCCGCCGACGAGCACGTAGCCGTCGTGCTTGGCGCCGCGCCCGTCGCCCGCCGTCCGTCCGCGCAGACGTCGCCACACCCACGGCAGCGCGTCCCGCCGCAGCCACGAGCGGTCGGCGACGGGATCGTCGTCGGCGTGCAGGGCCGCATCGAGGTCACCGAGCGCTTCGGCGTCGGGAACGCCCAGCACCTCGGCGGCGCAGTAGGCGAGGTAGCGGTGCCCCCGCGAGCGCAGGTGCACCTTGTCGTCCGCCCACAGGCTCAGATCGGCGATGGCCGGCACCCCCTCCGCGTCGAGGAACACCGCGGTGTCGAGCAGCGTCGCACCGGTCTCGTGCGCGATGCGGCGCAGCTCTGACGCGAACGTCGCGAACCGGCGCGTGAAGATCGCCGCGGCCCGTCGGCCCGGGAGGAACGGCGTCACGAGCAGCACCGCGATGCCGGCTTCGCGCAGCCGTCGCACGCCCCTCTCCAGCTCGACAGCGACCGCGACGGGGTCGACGCGACGGGCGACGAGGTCGTTCGCCCCGATGAGCACCGACACCAGGTCGGGTCGCATCGACAGCGCCTGCGGCAGCTGCTCGTGCATCACGTGGTGCACCTTGCGACTGCGGACGGCGAGGTTGGCGAACCGGAGCGGCTCGCCGCCGTTGCCGGTGGGGGCGAGCAGCTGCGCGAGGCGGTCGGCCCATCCGCGGTACTCCCCCGCCGGCATGCGCGAGGTGTCGCACAGCCCCTCGGTGATCGAGTCCCCGAGGGCGATGAACCGCGACCAGGTGCGCCGCTCGACGGGCGGCGCGGGAACCGACGGCCGGGTGGTCACGCCGCGCGGCAGCGCGTCGTCGATCGGACGCAGTGCCCGCGCCTCGTCGTAGTGGCCGACCAGGCGCCGGCAGACGGCGTCCCACGAGCGATCGCGCACGGACTCCCCCGCCGCGGCAGCGAAGGCGCGCCGCTTGCCCTCGTCGCCCACGAGGTCGGCGACCCTCGCGCGCAGCTCGGCGAGGTCCCCCGGTCGGTAGAGCCAGCCGTCGACGCTCGAGCGCACCAGGTCGACGGGTCCACCGCTGCCGGTCGCGACCACCGGGACGCCGCTCGCGAGCGCCTCTTGGATGGTCTGACCGAACGTCTCGCTCTCGCCCGGGTGGACGAACACGTCGAAGCTCGCCAGCGCCTCGGCGAGCGCGAGTCCGGTGAGGTGCCCGGTGAATACGGCGCTCGGCAGCATCCGCTCCAAGGAAGGGCGCGCCGGTCCGTCGCCGACGATCACGAGCTGCACCCCGCCGAGCCCGGCGAGTGCCGCGAGGTCCTCGACCTGCTTCTCGGGCGCCAGCCGGCCCACGTAGCCGACGATCAGCTCGCCGGGCGCGGTGCACGCGCGCCACGCCTCGCTGCGACGCTGCGGGGTGAATCGCGCGGTGTCGACGCCCCGGCCCCAGCGGCGCAGCCGATCCACGCCGAGCTCCTCGAGCTGTCGCTGCGACGCGCTCGAGGGCGCCAGGGTGAGCGTGGCGCGGCGGTGCAG
The DNA here is from genome assembly GCF_014779795.1 of Microbacterium helvum. Classification (GTDB taxonomy): domain Bacteria; phylum Actinomycetota; class Actinomycetes; order Actinomycetales; family Microbacteriaceae; genus Microbacterium; species Microbacterium helvum. The sequence goes on along the minus strand of NZ_JACXZS010000015.1, from coordinate 25,419 downwards.
CCGGGTGAGGTGGCGGCCGACGAGAGCAGATGCCTGCGGCATCCCGTACTTCTCGGCGTAGGCGACGACGTCGGTCTGGTAGACGGCCACGGTCGGCACGCGCAGCACGTCGGCGGCGGCGACGCCCTGCCAGCCGAGCACGAACGGCGAGGCGAGGTGCACGACGTCGGGCCGGAACTCCCGCAGAATGGCGGTCAGGCGGGCGGCGCGCGCGAACACCACGCGCACCTCGGGGTACGACGGCAGCGGCACCGAACGCAGCAGCTCGGTCCGTGCGCCGTGCAGGTCGGTGGTGATCTCGCCGGCGCGCGGCGCGATGACGAGGGTCTCGTGGCCTTCGGCGGCGAGGTGACGCAGGACGTGGAGCACCGACCCTGTCACCCCGTTCATGTGGGGCAGGAACGATTCGGCGAGAAGTGCGACTCTCACGTTCCCAGCGTGACGGGCTCCGGACGGCCGGATGCCGCGAACCGACCCGCGCGCGGAAGTGTTCACCCGATGCACCGCGGCAGGTCACCGGACGTGCCCCGTTCGGTCGCCGTTCACCCCGCCCGCGTACGAAGGAGGGGTGGTCGAGGATCTGCTGATCGAGGTCGCGCGCAGCGCGTGGGCGCTGCCGCTGCTCTTCGCGCTCGTGCTGGGCGACGCCTTTCTCGTCGTCATCCCCGGCGAGGCGGCCGTGACAGCGCTCGGCGCGCTCGCGGTGTCGCAGGGCGAGCCGCCGCTGGCGGCGATCGTGCTGGTGGCGGCGGCCGCCGCCCTGACCGGCGACGCCGTCTGCTACCTGGTGGGCCGAACCATCGGCCTGCAGCGATGGCGGTGGATGCGGGCGCCACGCGCGCAGGCCGCCTTCTCATGGGCGCGCGTGCGACTGGAGCAGCGTGCGGCGCTCGTCCTGTTCACGGCCAGGTTCATCCCGTTCGCGCGCATCGCCGTCAACCTGACCGCGGGCGGGACGCGGCTGCCGGCGCCGCGGTACCTCGCGGTGGCGGGGCTCGCGGCGCTCGCGTGGGCGCTGTATCAGGCGCTCGTCGGCGCCGCCGTCGCGGCGCTCGTACCGGGCGGTCCGGTCGTCGCGGTCGTCGTCTCCGTCGTCTTCGCGGTGGGTCTGGGCCTCGCCATCGACGCCGTGCTCGCACGGCGGCTCGGTGCGGCGCGTCCGCCGCGCGGCTGACGGGCCGATGTCGTCGGCGCACGAAAGGATGAGGCCATGGCAGAGTCGATCACCGCAGGCTACGACGACGCGTTCCTCGGCATCGGGCTGCCGCTGCCGAGCCCTGCCGACGGACGTGCGACCCACGAGCTGACCTACCCGCGCTTCACGGTGCTGCTCGACCCCGCCCGGCGTCTCGCGGCGGTGACGGGAGTGAACATCGACGGAGCGACGCTGCTCGACCTGCCGCGCACCGGCCAGTGGCGGCTCGACCCGCGCGTCACCGATGACGAGCAGGCGGGACCGGCCGTCTACGCGGACAACGATCTCGACCGGGGCCACCTGGTGCGCCGGCGCGACCCCGGCTGGGGTACGCCGGCGCAGGCGCGCACGGCTACGGCGGCGACCTTCGTGTACCCGAACGCGGCACCGCAGGCGAGCGGCTTCAACCAGTCCAAAGAGCTGTGGCTCGGTCTCGAGGACCACGTCCTGGAGTTCGCGGACACCACCGACGAGCGCGTCGCCGTGTTCACCGCGCCGGTGCTGGCCGACGAGGACCCCGCGTACCGCGGCATCCGGATCCCCCGGCGGTTCTTCAAGGTCGCCGCGTGGGCCGCGCCGGCCGACGCGGCGCCGCGGCTCTCTGCCGCGGGCTTCGTGCTCGACCAGTCCGATCTGATCGACGTCGTGCAGGGCGCGCTGGCGGTGCCGCCGCTCGGCGCGTTCCGGACGTTCCAGGTGCCGATCGCCGACATCGCCTCACTGTCGGGCATCGATCTCGGCCCGCTGGCGGCGGCTGATGTGCTGCAGCCCGCGCCGGACGCAGAAGTGCGCGGAGAAGACGGCTGGCGTCTTCTCCGCGCACCGGAGGATGTGTTCCTGGGCTGACGCCCAGCCTTACTCGCCCGACAGACCGCCCAGCAGGTGCCCGAACGAGCGACCCTCGCCGAGGTAGCTCGCGGGGTCGAACGGATCGCTGTTCTTCGCGGGCTCGCGTCGGGCGATCGCGTCGGCCAGCTCGCGCGCACCGCGGTCGACGCGCTCGGCGAGCGGCGCCACGTTATCGGCGCTCGCTCCCCAGTCGCTCGAGGCCGCGAACACGCCGGTCGACACCGGCTCCGCGTGCAGGTAGGTGAACAGCGGCCGGATCGCGTAGTCGATCGCGAGCGAGTGGCGCGCCGTGCCGGCGTTGGCGCCGATGAGCACCGGCTTGCCGGTGAGCGCGTCAGGGTCGAGCACGTCGATGAACGACTTGAACAGTCCCGAGTAGCTGGTGGAGAAGATCGGCGTCACGACGATGAGCGCGTCGGCCGAGACGACCGCGTTGATCACCGATTCGAGTGCCGGCGGCGCGAAGCCGGTCAGCAGGTTGTTCGTGATGTCGTGCGCGTAGTCGCGCAGTTCGAACACGTCGACCTCGATCTCGATGTCACGCTCCGACAGCTGCTTGGCGGTCGCCGCGGCGAGCCGGTCGGCGAGCATGCGGGTCGACGACGGGTTCGACAGCCCGGCCGAGACGACGGCGATGCGGCGAGCGGTGTTGTTCATCGTTTCGTCTCGCTTCGCTCGCTCAACGACCGGCGGGGGTGCCGAGGCCGAACGCGGCGCCCGCGGGGGCGACCGCACCGGCGTCCTGGTAGGGCGAGCCGGCGGTGAGGTTGTCGCCGCGGTTGGCGCCCGGGATCGCCTCACGGGCGGGGCGGTCGCCGTACTTCGCCTTCACGAGGCCGGCGTGCGTGGGCGCGTCTGGCACGTCCGCGGGGCGGTTCTTCTGCAGCTCCCTGCGCAGCACGGGGACGACCTCTCCGCCCAGGATGTCGAGCTGCTCCAGCACGGTCTTCAGCGGCAGCCCGGCGTGGTCGACGAGGAACAGCTGGCGCTGGTAGTCGCCGAACGTCTCGCGCATCGCGGCGTAGCGGTCGATCACCTGCTGGGGCGAGCCGACGGTGAGCGGCGTCATCTCGCTGAAGTCCTCGAGCGACGGGCCGTGGCCGTAGACCGGCGCGTTGTCGAAGTACGGGCGGAACTGATTCACCGCGTCCTGCGACTTCGCCGCCATGAACACCTGACCGCCGAGGCCGACGATCGCCTGCTCGGGCGTGCCGTGGCCGTAGTGCGCGTAGCGCTGGCGGTAGAGCTGGATGAGGCGCTGGTAGTGCTCCTTGGGCCAGAAGATGTTGTTCGCGAAGAAGCCGTCGCCGTAGTAGGCGGCCTGCTCGGCGATCTCAGGTGTGCGGATCGAGCCGTGCCACACGAACGGCGCGACGCCGTCGAGCGGACGCGGGGTCGCCGTGAAGCCCTGCAGGGGCGTGCGGAACTGGCCTTCCCAGTCGACGACGTCCTCGCGCCACAGGCGGTGCAGCAGGTTGTAGCTCTCGATCGACAGGGGAAGACCCTGTCGGATGTCCTTGCCGAACCACGGGTACACCGGGCCGGTGTTGCCGCGGCCCAGCATGAGGTCCATGCGACCGTCGGCGACGTGCTGGAGCATCGCGTAGTCCTCGGCGATCTTCACCGGGTCGTTCGTGGTGATCAGCGTCGTCGCGGTCGACAGGATGAGACGCTCGGTCTGCCCCGCGATGTACGCCAGTGTCGTCGTGGGCGACGACGACCAGAACGGCGGGTTGTGGTGCTCGCCGATGGCGAACACGTCCAGCCCCACCTCTTCGGCGTGCTTGGCCAGGGTCACGGCGCCCCGGATCTTCTCGGCCTCACTCGGGGTCTTGCCCGTCGTGGGGTCCTCGGTGATGTCGCTCACCGAGAAGATGCCGAACTGCATGCCCTGCCAGGTGGTGCTCTCGCTCACGATCGCTTCTCCGCTTCCCCTTTGTGAAGGTCTATGCAAATGAATGTATCTCGTGCAACGCGTGCGATCCAAACTTATTCCCCGGCGCCTCACTCCGCGTCGGCGAAGAGGCGCAGCATGTCGCGGGCGAGCTGATGGGGCGTCGTCTCGCAGGGCGCGTGCCCGGTCGGGTACGTCGCGACGCGTGCCCCGATCCGGGCGGCGTAGGAGTCGTGCTGCGCCTGCGGCCACAGGTCCTGCTCGCCGACGGCGATGAGCTTCGGGATGCCGGCGGCCGCGACCTCGTCCGTCATGTCGGGCGTCGCCATCATGAGTCCGACGACGTCGTCGATGCAGTCGCGTCCCGTGACGCCGAGACGCTCGCGCACGAAGGCGATCCGCCCGGGCGGCGTGCGGTTCAGGTTGTAGCGGATGCCCCACAGGATGAGTCCGGCCGCCCGGTGCGGCGACATGTCGGAGATCGGCCCGATGTGCTTGACGCCGCGGAACACCTGGCCGGTCGCCGGCGGCGCCGACATGAGCGTGAGGCTGCGGAACAGGTCGGGACGGGCGACCAGGGCGAGCTCAGTGATGACGCCGGCGAAGCTGTAGCCGAGCACGTGGGCGGGACCGCCGTCCTCGAGGATCGCGATCAGATCGTCGACGAACAGGTCGTAGTCGTAGTGCTCGCGCGGCGGCCGCAGGTTGTGGGGTCCGGCATCCACCGATCCGTAATGACCCGCAAGATCGTACGCCTCCACGCGGTACCCGGCCGCTGCGAACAGCGGGAACATGAGGACGAAGTCCTCCTTGGAGCCCGCCACGCCGGGGACCAGGACCACGCGCGGCGCGCCGGGGTCGCCGAGCCGCACACGTGCGAGGCCACCGCTCGGGGCGGGGAACACGTCCCGCTCGGTGCCGTCGGGGAAGACGTGCCAGTCGAAGTCGGGGAGGGCCTGGTCGCGCTGGAGCGCGTCGTCGATCGTCGTCATCGCGACTGCGACCTTACCGCTGCGGAAGACCGTCGAGCTCGTCCTGACGCGGCGCGTAGTCGATGTGCCCGCCCGCGGCGTCGAAGGCCTGCACGGGGTGCCGCGGCGTCCATGCCTCCCACCCCGGATCGCCGTCGACGACGAACGACACCCACGCGCCGTGCATCGCGTCGGCGAGCGCCTGCGGGCCGCCAGGACCGCCGATCGCGATCGCGTCGGGCTCAGAAAGCCGGTCGAAGACGAAGCCGAGCTCCATGACGTGCGCAGCGCCCAGCCGGTCGACCGGGCTCTTCCAGCGGAACTCGTACACCCATGTGGGCGCCGCGCCCGCCGACGCGCGACTGTCGGCGAAGCGCGCGATCGGCGCGCGCAGCAGCATGTCGGTCATGACCTCACCGAGCACCTCACCGGGCGACGCCTCGGGGCGGCGCGTGCGGTGTGCGCGCACCACGCGCGCGGGGACCCGGGCGACCAGGCGCGCGAGCGCGACGGTGAACCAGCTCGCCTTGTCGACCGCGCCCGAGGGGACGACCCAGAGGCGGTACTCCTCGCTCGTCGAGCCGATGAGGACGGGGATGCCCCGCCCCTGGCCCTCCAGCAGAGCGTCGAGCGGGTTGCGGGGCACCGCCTCGCCGCCGATCGTCAGCGCCACCGTCGGCCCGCCCCCGACCGGCGATCCGCCGGCGGCCACCTCGGTCTGCTGGGCGACCAGATCGTCGGCAGGCACTGCGGCGAAGGCGTCGCGCGTCGCCGGGATGCGCAGCCGCTTCGCGATCTCACGCGTCATGCGGCCGGACTTCTTCGGCGGCTGCGCGACGAGCGGTCCGGACTGCAGGATCGCCCTGTCGAACAGCTCCTTCGCGTGCGGCAGAGCCAGCAGGGCGGTCAGGGTGTTGGCGCCCGCCGAGTGGCCCACCACCGTCACGCGCGCGGGGTCGCCGCCGAAGGCGGCGATCTCGCGTCGCACCCAGCGCAGCGCCTCCTGCTGGTCAAGCACTCCGAGGTTCTGCGGCACCCCGTCGAGCACCGCGAACCCCTCCTGCCCCAGCCGGTACTGAATCGACACGAACACGATCCCGTGGCGCGCGAACCGCTCCCCGTCATAGGTCGGCAGGGCGGCCGCACCGCGGGTGAGCGCACCGCCGTGCACGAAGACGAGGACCGGCAGCGCCGCATCGGGCGCGCGGTCCGCGGGGCTCCAGACGTTCACCGTGAGGATGTCGTCACCGGGCACCGCGACCGACGCGAGGTATCGCGCGATCGCCGGGGTGTACGGCCGCTGCGGGGCGGTCGGCCCGAAGGCCGAGGCATCCCGCTCCCCCTCCCACGGCGCGACCGGCGCGGGGGCCCGGAAGCGCCGCTCGCCGACCGGCGGGGCCGCATACGGGATGCCGAGGAACCTGTCGAGCGCTCCCTCACGCGTGCCGCGCACGACGCCGGACGATACGGTCACGACGGGGCGCGGGACAGCACTCGTCGATCCGGCTCCGGGGGCGGCATCCGTCATGGCGATCCCTTCGGGCGGCACCCTCGGCACGCTCGTACTCAGACTCAGCCAGCGCCGGACCCGGTGTCAAGCGGACACGGCCGCCGGGCTAGTCTGGTCTGCGCCCGGAGGTGATGATGACCGGCAGCAGCGACCGGACCCCGGCGGCCGCCCCCACAGGGCCGATCGCCCGCTCGAAGCGACGCACGCCCTTCTGGGACAACGCCCGCTTCGCGTGCATCGTGCTCGTGGTGCTCGGGCACGCCGTGCAGCGGCTGACCTACGACTCCGACATCGCCCTGAGCCTGTACCTCGTCGTGTACGCGTTCCACATGCCGGCGTTCGCCATCATCTCGGGGTACTTCTCCAAGTCGGACGCCCCGACGAGGACGCAGATGGCACGTGTCATCACCGACATCCTGGTGCCGTACGTCGTGTTCGAGGGGCTGTGGACCCTGACGAAATGGCTCGTCGAGGGCCAGGCGAACCCGAACATCACCGAGCCGTCGTGGACGCTGTGGTTCCTGCTGGCGCTCGGCATCTTCCGCGTCGTGCTGCCGTACCTCGCCCTGCTGCGCTGGCCGCTGCTGTGGACCGTCGTCATCTCGATCGGCGCCGGCTACCTGCCGAACATCGACTCCACCTTCTCACTGTCGCGCACGCTCGGCCTGCTCCCGTTCTTCACCCTCGGCTGGTGGCTGCATGAGCACGACGTCGTCGCACGGATGCGCCTGCTCGCGCGCCGGCCGTGGTGGGTGTTCGCCGGCGGCCTGGGAGTGTTCGCTCTGGCCGCGTGGGCGGCCTGGTTCTTCGTCGACCGATGGCGAGACATGAACCTGCGGGAGTGGCTGTTCTACGACGAGAACTACGCCTCGATCGGCGGCACGCAGTGGTGGGCGGGCGGCGTGCGCCTGGCGCTGATGCTCGTGGCAGTGGTGCTGGCCACGGCGTTCTTCGCGCTGGTGCCGCGCGCGACGCACTGGTGGACACACTTCGGCCAGTACACGATGTACGTCTACCTGCTGCACTCGTTCGTGCTGTACCCGTTCCGCGAGAACGGCCTGCTGCGCAACGCCGAGCCGACATGGCTGTGGCTGCCGCTGGTGATCGCCGGGTCAGTGCTCATCGCCCTCGCCCTGGCGACGAAGCCGGTCCGGCGCGTCTTCCGGCCGCTCGTCGAGCCGCGCCCCGCCTGGCTCTTCGCCGACCGCACGCTCGCGCGCCGCGAGGGTCGTCGCAGCGATCCGACAGGTTCGCGGCGTCCGCGCGAGGAGCCGCGCGCCGTGCGCGGCAGCGGGCCGCGCCCCGATCCGCGGCAGAACGGCTGAGGCCGCGCTGAGGCATGCGGTGCCGGGCGGCCCTGCGCAGACCTGGACCGCCCGGCACCGCGGCTTGCGGCATCCGTCAGGAGAACAGCTGCGCCCCCACGTACGAGCCCGCCGCGGCACCGGCGGGGATCGCCCAGATGCCCGAGCCGACGTGGCGGATGTACTCGTTCATCGCGTCGGTCGACAGCGAGCGCTGCAGCGTCACGAACTGCTCGGGAGAGCGCTGGTACGACAGGAAGAACAGCCCCGCGTCGAGCCGTCCCAGCTCGTTGTTGCCGTCGACGAAGTTGTAGCCGCGCCGCAGGATCTGGATGCCCTTGTTGAACTCCGGGTGCGCCAGGCGCACGTGGCTCGTGACCGGGATCGCCGGCGTGCCATCCTTCGTCGTCGCGTCGAAGTCGGGGTCGGTGAACTCGTCGCCGCCGGACAGCGGGGCGCCGGGCCCCTTGTCGCGACCGATGATCGCCTCCTGCTCGGTGAGCCGGACGCGATCCCACGTCTCGATGAGCATCGCGATCTTGCGCGCGACCAGGTACGAGCCGCCCGCCATCCAGGCGGGATCGTCGGATGCCGCCACCCACACGCTCTCGTCGAGCGCGGCGTCGTCCGTGGCCAGGATGTTGACCGTGCCGTCCTTGAAGCCGAAGAGGTTGCGCGGCGTCGACTGCGCCGCCGTCGTGCGCGACGTGCGGCCGAAGCCCAGCTGCGACCAGCGCAGTCTCGCCCGGCCGAAGGCGATGCGGCTGAGGTTGCGGACGGCGTGGACGGCGACCTGCGGGTCGTCGGCGCACGCCTGGATGCACAGGTCGCCTCCGGAGTGCTCCGGGTCGAGGTCGTCGCCGAGGAACACCGGGAGCTTCTCCAGCTGCGCCGGGCGCCGCGCGGCGATGCCGTAGCGGTCGCCCTCGTCGTTCTCGAAGAGGCTGGGGCCGAAGCCGAACGTGATCGTGAGCCCGCTCGCGGCGAGCCCCTGCGCCTCGCCGGTGTCGTCCGGCGGCGCCTCGGGCGATCCGCCGACGGCCCCGGTGGCGCTCACGTCGAGCCCCTGCGTCATGCGCGAAGCCGCGTACGACCAGTCCTGCAGCAGGGCGATGAGGTCATCGCGGTCGGTGCGGGCCATCATGTCGAACGAGGCGAAATGCAGGTGGTCCTGCACGGGCGTCGTGATGCCCGCCTGGTGCGCGCCGAAGAAGTCGTAGGCGGATGCCGCGGCCTCCGCCTGCTGCGCGCGCCCGATCGCCGCGGCGGTGGCCGCCCCCGCACCGGCGCCGATCGCGAGGCCCGCGGCGCCGGCTCCGAGCGCCAGTCCGAGCAGCCCGCGGCGCGAGACGCCTTCTTCGCCGGTCACGCCAGGACGGTGTTCGTGAGCTGCGCGAGCGGCTCGGCGAGCGCGTTGATGAGGTCGGTCAGCGCGCGCTTGTCTTCGTCGGTCAGCTCCGTGTAGGCCACGAAGCCGGCGTCCAGCGAGCCGTACTGCGCGAGCGCCGCCTCCAGGTCGGCGTAGCCGCCGTCGATCTCATCGGCGAGCGCGGCGCCGTCGTCGCCCTGCGCCTCGGCGAAGTCGCGCACCAGCGAGAACGCCATCTTCGAGCCCTCGACGTTGGCGGCGAAGTCCGACAGATCGGTGTGCGACCACCAGTCCTCCTCGCCCTGGATCTTGCCGGTGGCGACCTCGTCCAGCAGCGCGATGGCGCCGTTCGAGATGCCGCCGATGCCCTGGTCGGCGAGCACGGCCGAGAAGTCCTCGCCGTGGACGTAGTCGTACAGCTCCTGCACGTCCGCGATCAGCTGGTCGCCGTAGGCGGCACGCTCCTCGGTCGTCGACGGCGCCCAGTCCTGCCAGGCCGGCGTCTCGCCGTCTGCGTTGAGAGCGCCTTCGGCCGGCACCCACAGGTCCTTCTCGATGCGGTGGAAGCCGGTCCAGTCGAGACCCTCGGCGACGGCATCCACTTCTCGGTAGTCGATGCGGGGATCCAGGTCGCCCAGCGCCTCGGCCACCGGCTCGATGCGCTCGTAGTACGCGCGCACCTGCGGGAACTGCGTGCGCGCGGCCTCGTCGTCGCCCGACTCGTACGCGGCCACGAAGTCCGAGACGGCGGGCACGAGCTGCCCGACCTGGTCCTTCACGAACGCGGCGTACAGGTCGACGGCCTGCTGCTTCTGCTCGGCATCCTCGCCGGTCAGCGCGACGGCGTCCCCCGAGACGGTGAACGCGGCGCGACCCACGCCGTCGCCGGTCATGCCGGGCTTGCAGACGGTGAAGTAGTCGCCGGGCTGAGCGACCAGCGTCAGCGTGCGCGACGTGCCCGGTGCGATGTTCTCGACTTCGCCGACGATGCGCAGGCCGTCCTCGGCCAGCAGGTAGAACTCGGTCACGTCGTCGCCGTCGTTGCTCACGTCGAAGGTGAGCGTGCCGCTCGTGGCCGCGTCACCCGACACGTCGCACGCCGAGGCGGTGGACGACACGGTCAGGGCGTCGGTGGCAGCGGCGTCGCTCTTGGCGACACAGCCCGACAGGGCGAGGGCACCGAGCGCGGTGACGGCGAGGGCCGGGATCAGGCGGCGGACGGTCATGCTTCTCCTTGCGAGGACAGGACAGGGTTCGATGACGAGACGGCGACGGTCTCGGTGCCCGCCGGCTCGACGGAGGGGACCGGGGATGCCGGCGCGGACGCGGATGCCGTCGTCGCGGCCTTGCGCGGCGCGAAGAACTGACGGCGCGCCCAGACGGCGCCGACGACCGCGACGTACAGGACCCACGCGACGACCTGGACCCACGACATGCGCGGCATGAACCCGACCGTCGCCTGCAGCACGGTCGCGAGGACCGACCCGGGCGGGATCGCGCCGGTCACGTCGAAGGCCCAGCCGAACGGGAAGGCCGCCCAGCCGACGAGGACGGCGCCGGTCGAGGGATCCACGGGAGCCGCCTCCGTGAACGGGCCCGGGAGGACCCCCGCCTCCTGCAGGTCGTGGATCGCGTAGGCGAGCACACCGGCGGCGACGATGATCAGGAATCCGCCGGTCCAGGCGAAGAAGCGGCGCAGGTCGAGCTTGAGCATGCCGCGCGCGAGCAGCCAGCCGAGCACCACGGCGACGGCCAGGCCCAGCAGGGCGCCGGCGAGCGCGACAGGCGCATCGCCGAACGACTGCACCATCGACCACAGCAGCAGCGTCGTCTCGACGCCCTCGCGGGCGACCGACACGAAGCCGATCGCGACGAGCGCCCACAGGCTGCCGACCGCCAGCGCCCGGTCGAGCCCGCCCTCGAGCGACCGCTTCATCGTGCGGGCGGTCTTCTGCATCCAGAAGATCATCCAGGTGACCATCGCGACCGTGAGGAGCGACAGCGTACCGCCCAGGATCTCCTGGCCTTGGAAGGTCAGCGTGTACGACCCGAAGGTCAGCGTCGCGCCGATCGCGACGGCGAGGGCGACGGCGAGGCCGATGCCGACCCACAGCCGGGGCAGCACATCGCGGCGGCCGAGGCGGGTGACGTAGGCGACGAGGATGCCGACGACGAGCGCGGCTTCGAGGCCTTCACGCAGGCCGATGAGGAAGGTGGCGAGCAAGGGGATTCCTGAGGTTCGTGCAGCTGAGCGGCGCTCCGTCGCACCCGAGCGCACCCGGGACGTCGATGAGACGACGTCCATCGTAAGGTGAGCCTTACCTATGACGCTACTCGACCAGCTGTCCGGTTGTCCATTCCGTCGACCGCGCGGCTGTAACGCTCGGCCAGCACTCGCAGATGAGGCACCAATTCCGCCGGAGAATCCACCGTGAAGTCCATGCCGAGCATCCCGATGTAGGCCGCGATCGTCTCGAGGCTGTCCGCCCCCGTGACCAGCACCGAGGTGTCCGGATCGATCGCTTCGACGACGCCGACAGTGGGGTTGATCCGCGCGATCACGCGCTCCGCGGGCGCGGCGATCCGCAGCCGGGCGTGGACGTTCCAGCCGGCGGCGGCGATCGAGCGCAGCGCGAAGGCCGTGAAGTCGCCGCCCGGGACAGGGAGGGGGTCGAAACGTCGACGTGTCGGCATCCGCGGTTCGATCCAGTCGAGGCGGAACGTCTCCCACTCCCCGCTGTCAGGGTCGCGCGCGACGAGGTACCACCGTCGCTGCCAGCTCAGCAGCCGGTACGGCTCGACGCGGCGCGGTGCGCCGCGGTCGTCGAACCGGAGCCACTCCCCCGCATGCACGGCCTGCGCGACGGCGCTCAGCACCGCGGGATCGACCTCGGGATCGGGCGCATCGGTGCCGATGTTCTCGGGCCCGCTGTCGACCGTCGCCGCGACCGCGTCGACGGTCGGGCGCAGGCGCTCGGGCAGCACCTGGAGCAGCTTCGTGAGCGCCCGGGCGCCGGCTTCGTCGACCCCTGCGACGCCGCGCGCCACCCGCAGGCCGATCGCGACGGCGACGGCCTCTTCGTCGTCGAGCAGCAGCGGCGGCAGCTTGGCCCCGGCGGCCAGCCGATACGACCCCGCGCGCCCGCGCTCCGCCTCGACCGGGTAGCCCAGGCCACGCAGGCGTTCGATGTCGGTGCGGATCGTGCGCACCGATACGTCCAGGCGATCTGCCAGCTCGGGTCCTGACCATCGCGGCCGGCTCTGCAGCATCGCCAGCAGCGCCAGCCGACGCTCCGAGGTGCCGATCATGCCAGCCTCCGAGAAGTCGATAAAACAGGAAGAAACTCTACCTGATTCGACCGTAACGTCGAAGACATGAACACCGCAACGACCCCCAGCGCCGGCATCCGCTCCTTCCGCATCGACGTGCCGCAGGCCGATCTCGACGACCTCGCCGAGCGGCTTTCGCGCACACGCCTGCCGCAGCCCGCGCCGTCAGACGACTGGCAGTCGGGGACGCCGAACAGCTACCTCGCCGAGGCCGTCGAGCGGTGGCGGGGCGGTTTCGACTGGCGCGCTGCCGAGGCCCGCATGAACGAGTTCCCCCACTTCACCACCGAGATCGACGGGCAGAACATCCACTTCATCCACGTGCGCTCGCCGCATGAGAACGCGACGCCGCTGATCCTCGCGCACACCTACCCCGGCTCGTTCGTCGACTACCTCGACGTGATCGGTCCGCTCGTGGACCCCGTCGCATTCGGCGGACGCGCCGAGGACGCCTTCGATGTCGTGGTGCCCGACGCCCCGGGGTTCGGGTTCAGCCAGCCCGTCACCGAGCCCGGCTGGACGATCCCGCGCGTCGCCGCCGCGTACGACGTGCTGATGCGCCGCCTCGGGTACACCTCGTACGGCATCCACGGCAGCGACAACGGCGCGATGGTCTCGCGCGAGCTCGGACTGCTGAACCCCGACGGGTTCCTGGGCCTGCACGTCCTGCAGCTGTTCTCGTTCCCGTCCGGCGACCCTGCCGAGTTCGAGAACCTCGCCCCGCAGGACTACGCCGGCCTCGAGCACATGCAGTGGTTCCAGTCGGTGGGCGCCTACAACACGATGAACGCGGCGCGCCCGCAGACGATCGCCGCGGCGATCTCGGACTCGCCCGTCGGACTGCTCGCCTACTCGGAGCTGTTCAACTCGTTCGGCAACGGCACCGCGCTCGTCCCGCTCGACGCGATCCTGACCGAGGTGAGCGTCACGTGGTTCGCGAACGCGTCCGCCGGGATGAGCCGCGCGTACCGCGAGAACGCGGTCGCAGACATCGAGCCGCGAGTGAGCGACGCGCGCACGGGCGTCGCCGTGTTCAAGGACGACTTCCAGACCATCAAGGTCTTCGCCGAGCGCGACAACACGAACGTCGTCCACTGGAGCCGGTTCGAAGAGGGCGGCCATTACGCCGCGCTCGAAGTCCCCGAGCTCGTCGTCGGCGACATCCGCGCGTTCTTCGCCGGCGCGTGATCGGCTGACCGCGGGATGCCGGGGCTACGGCCGCGAGGCCGGGCCCCGGCTTAACCCGGAGCAACAATCGAGCGGATGCCGCGGCATCCGCCTACCCTCGCCTCATGACCGACCTCACCCTGCCGATCCTCGACCTCTCCCGGCTCGACGCGGGGCCCGAGGCCGCCGCGCAGTTCCGCGACGACCTGCGGGCCGCGACGCACGACGTCGGCTTCTTCTACCTCACCGGTACCGGCGTCACGCCCGAGCTCGAAGCGCGCCTTCACCGCGCGGCCCGCGACTTCTTCGCACTGCCCGAGGCCGAAAAGCTCGCGATCGAGAACGTCAACAGCCCGCACTTCCGCGGCTACACCCGCATCGGCGGCGAGCGCACGCAGGGCAAGGTCGACTGGCGCGAGCAGATCGACATCGGGCCCGAGCGCGAGGCGGTCACCGATCCGGAGGCTCCCGACTTCTCACGTCTGATCGGGCCGAACCTGTGGCCCGACGCGCAGCCCGAGCTGCGTGAGGTCGTCTCGGAGTGGCACGACCACCTGTCCGGCGTCGCGCGCAAGCTGCTGCGCGCCTGGGCGCTGTCGCTCGGTGCGCCCGAGAACTACTTCGACGAGCACTTCGGCGAACCGTCGACGCTCATCAAGATCGTGCGCTACCCCGGCAAGGAGGACCCCACGCCCCAGCAGGGGGTCGGTGCGCACAAGGACTCCGGCGTGCTGACGCTGCTGTGGGTCGAGCCGGGCAAGGGCGGACTCCAGGTCGAACGTGAGGAGGGTGCCACGGGGGAACGACACTGGGTCGATGCTCCCCCGGTGCCCGGCGCCTTCGTCGTCAACATCGGCGAGCTGCTCGAGTACGCCACGCAGGGCTACCTCATCGCGACGAAGCACCGCGTGATCTCGCCGGCGTTCCCCGACGACCGCATCTCGGTGCCGTTCTTCTTCAACCCCGCGCTCGACAAGCGCCTGCCGCTCATCGAGCTGCCCGCCGAGCTCGCGGCGCAGGCGCGCGGGGTCACGCAGGATCCGGCGAACCCGATCCACGCTCTCTACGGCGAGAACGCGCTGAAGTCCCGGCTGCGCGCCCACCCGGACGTCGCGGCCATCCACCACGCGGACCTCGTGGCGGCACGGGCGGCCGGCTGACGCGGCATCCGTTCAGCCGACGACGGCGCCCCACTCCCGGGGGTCGACATCGGCGACCGACTCGGTGAACACCCAGGTGCGTCCGCTGAAGTCCACGCAGGTGAACTGGCGCTCGCCGTAAGGGAACTCCTCGATTCCGGATGCCTCGAACCCGGCAGCGTGCGCGCGCTCACGGAGTGCGCCTACGTCGCCCACGCGCAGCATGACGTGATCGGAGCCTGTGGCGGGCGTTCCCCGCACGATCGCGATCGCCGAGTCGTCGCCGACGGCGAGCTGGGCGCGATGCGTGCCGGCGCGCCAGCGCAGCGTGAACCCGAAGGCGGCGCCGAGCCGCTCGACCGCCTCTTCGACGTCGGGGTAGGCCAGCACGGGGACGATCACGCCGCGCGGCATCGAACGGTTCGCCAGCATGGCCGTCATGGTAGTCCGGCATGAAGTGCGGCGACAGCGCCCTCGTCAAGGGGGTCGTGGCCGTCGTCGCGCGGGCATAGCTTCGCCGGCATGAGCGACGTCACGATCTTCGCGCCGTCCCCGACGCTCACCGTCACGGTGGAGGAGCACGACGGCGACCCGGACATCCACCTGCACGCCGGCGGCCAGGGCGTCTGGCAGGCGCGCATGCTGCTGCGGCTGGGAGCGTCGGTCACGATGTGCTGCACGCTGACCGGAGAGATCGGCGGGGTTCTGCGCCACCTGCTCGAGGACGAGGGGTTGACGGTCGCAGGTGTCGAGCGTCCCGGGAAGGGGTCCGCCTACCTGCACGATCGCCGCGGCGGTGACCGCGACATCATCGCCGAGACCGAGGGCGAGCCGCTGGCACGGCATGACCTCGACGAGCTGTACAGCGTCACGTTGCGCGAAGGCCTGGCATCCGGCCTGGTGATCCTCAGCGGCCCTTCAGGCGATCAGGCGCTTCCTGCCGACACCTATCGGCGCCTGGCATCCGATCTGCACGAGGGCGGGGCCGCTGTCGTCGTGGATCTCGCCGGCGACCGACTCGAGGCGGCCGTCGCGGGCGGCGTGGACGTGCTGAAGGTCAGCGACGAAGAGCTCCGCGCCGACGGGCTCGTCTCCGACGACTCGCAAGCCGCCCTGCTGTCGGCGGGGGCGGCGCTCAGCCGGTCACCGGGCACGTCAGCCCGGACGGGCTCGCCGCCCTGGCAGAGCCCGAGCCCGAGGCCGATGCGGAGGCGCCGCGATGACCCGGACGCTCATCACGAATGACGACGGCATCGACGCGCCGGGCCTGCACGCCCTCGCACGCGCAGCGCAGGACGCTGGGCTGGATGTGACCGTCGCCGCTCCGATGCGGCAGTCCAGCGGCACGAGCGCCTCGATCGTGGCCGCCGAAGAGGACGGCCGCATCGCGATCGAGCGACGCGAACTGCCCGGTCTGGACGGGGTCGCCGCCTTCGCCGTGCGCGGCGGACCCGGCCTGGTGGCGCTGATCGCGGCGCACGGCGCCTTCGGCGACCCCGCCGAGCTCGTGCTGTCGGGCGTGAACCACGGTGCGAACGTCGGGCGTGCGATCCTGCACTCCGGAACCGTCGGCGCCGCGCTCACGGGCGGCCTCAACGGAGCATGGGGCGTCGCGGTCTCGCTCGACGTCGGCATGAATCCGGTGGAGTTCCACTGGGATGCCGCGGCCTCCGCCGCGGTGGGCCTGCTGCCGTTCGTGCTCGAGCAGGCCCGCGGTTCGGTCATCAACGTGAACGTTCCGAATGCGGCCGACAACCGCGGTGCGGTCGAGGCCGCTCTGGCACCGTTCGGCATCGTGCAGACGACGCTGTCGGAGCGCGACGTCGGGCATATCAGGCTCGCGGTCGAGGACCTGCCCAACCACCCCGAGCCCGGCACCGACGCCGCACTGCTGGCCGAGGGATGGGTCACCGTCACCGGCCTCGACGCGGTGTCGGCCCGACCGCTCGGGTTCGCGCGGGTGGCGGCATCCCGTCCCGGATAGGCAGAAGGCCTCCCCACACCGTGGGGAGGCCTTCTCAAGAATGTTTTGCGCGATTGAACGCTGGTCGATGCCTTATCGACGGAGACCGAGGCGCTCGATGAGCGAGCGGTAACGGTTGATGTCGATGTCCTGCAGGTAGCCCAGCAGGCGACGGCGCTGACCGACGAGCAGGAACAGACCACGACGCGAGTGGTGGTCGTGCTTGTGCTCCTTGAGGTGCTCGGTGAGGTCCTTGATGCGCTGCGTCAGCATCGCGACCTGCACCTCGGGGGATCCGGTGTCACCGGGGTGCGTCGCGTACTCTTCGATGATCGCCTTCTTGACGTCTGCTTCCAGTGCCATAGGTGATCCCCTCTCTGCTTGTTGCGCGGTGCCCGTCACCCGATGTGCGAGCTCTCTTTCTCCGCGGCCGATCCAACGGCAACCTGAAGAGTCTACCAGTAGGCTCGTCCAGTGCAGTACACCGTCCGCGTCAAGCCCGGGAGCCGGCGCGGACCGCTGGTCGAGACCACCGACGACGGCCTCGTCGTCCACGTGAAGGAGCGTGCCGTCGACGGCGCCGCCAACGAGGGCGTCGTCAGAGCGCTCGCCGAGCACTTCGGCGTGCCGCCCCGCGACGTCACGATCCTGCGCGGCCACACCGCCCGCATCAAGCGCGTCGAGGTCGACGAGTGACCGCGGCCGGCGAGCATCGCAGTCACTTCATCGACCTGCGACCGTTTCGCACCAGCCCGGCGTTCACGCGCATGTGGATCGGATCCACCCTGGCGGGGCTCGGCGGCCAGCTCACGATCGTCGCGATCATGCTGCAGATGTACGACCTGACCGGGTCGACCTTCGCCGTGTCGATGATCGCGGTCGCCGGGCTGCTGCCGATGATCGTCGCCGGCATCTACGGCGGAATGCTCGCCGATGCGTTCGACCGGCGCGCAGTCGCCCTGATCGCGGCGACGGTCACCTTCGGATCCACGGCGCTGCTCGCCGTCCTCACGTGGACGCAGCTCGAGTCGGTGTGGTGGCTGTACGCGCTCAGCATCGTCAACTCCGCCGCGAATTCGATCGTGCTCGCGACCCGTCAGGCGATCGTGCCTCGCCTGCTTCCCCGCGAGCTGCTCGCCGCGGCATCCGCCCTCGGCGGCATCACCGTGGGGATCATGGTGATGGCCGGGCCCGCGCTGGCAGGCGTGCTCGTCGCGCTCACGGGCTACGCCTGGACCTACACGCTCGACGTGATCCTCATGACCTCGCTGTTCCTGGGCCTGTGGACACTCCCCCGCCTGCGACCCGAGGGCGTCATCGTGCGCCCCGGGCTGGAGTCCCTGCGCGACGGCTGGCAGTTCCTGAAGCGGGCCTCGAACATCCGCCTGCAGTTCATCCTCGACATCACCGCGATGACGTTCGGGCAGCCGCTGTCGCTCTTCCCCGCGATCGGCGCCGTGCTGCTCGGCGGCGGCCCCATCACGACGGGTGTGCTCACCGCGTCGGTCGCCGCCGGCGCCTTCGTCTCGAGCCTGTTCTCCGGCCGCGTCGGCGCGGTGCGGCGGCAGGGCGTCGGCATCGAACGGGCCATCATCGTCTACGGCGGTGCGATCGCGGCGCTCGGCCTCGTGCTCGGAGCCGCGGCCCTCGGCTGGTTCGCGCCACCGGGCGTCGACGCGAACACCCCCAACCTGGTGCTGATCGGCGCTGCATGCCTGGCGCTGGCGGTCTCGGGCGCGGCCGACAACGTCAGCTCGATCTACCGCAACACGATGGTGCAGGCCGCGGTGCCCGACAGCATCCGGGGCCGCCTGCAGGGCATCTTCATCGTGGTGGTCGCCGGCGGTCCGCGCCTGGGCGCCCTCTACGCCGGAACCCTCGCGACCCTCACCGCGCTGTGGTTCCCGCCGCTCCTCGGCGGCTTCCTGATCATCGGGATCGTCGCGACGCTGGTGCGCCTGAGCCCCCGCTTCCGCGCGTACGACGCCGAGAACCCCGTGCCCTGATCCGCGGACTCCGCGACCGGGCGACGCCGCGACCCCGTAGCGAGGCGGTCGCGCGTCGGCGGATTTCGGACGTCGCATCCCGGTGACGGCGCGCGGCACGGAGGGCGCGCGTAGCGTGGCCCCGTGACCTCGACCTCTCCCACCGCAGCCGTCGGCGCGACACGTGCACCTTCGCCGACCTGGATCACCGTCCAGTTCGTCCTGGCCGGGATCGTGTGGGGCTCGAGCTTCCTCTTCATGAAGGTCGCGCTCACCGGGATCTCGCCGGCGCAGGTGGCCTGGACCCGCATCCTGCTGGGCACCGTGACACTCGGGATCCTCGTGCTCGCGCGCCGCGAGCACCTCTCGCGCAGCGTGCGCGTGTGGGGTCACCTGCTGGTGCTGGGGATCACGTTCTGCGTCGTCCCGTTCCTGCTGTTCTCGTGGGCGCAGCAGCACGTCAGCTCAGGCGTCGCGAGCATCTTCAACGCGACGACGCCGATCATGACGGCGATCATGGCCTGGCTCGTGTTCCGTGTCGAACGTCTCAAGGCGATGCAGGTCGTCGGCATCGGCGTCGGCATCCTGGGCGTGATCGTGATCATCGCGCCGTGGCAGGGGCTGTCATGGGACGGCAGTCTCATCGCCGAGCTCGCGATCCTCGGTGCGACCGCCAGCTACGGCTTCAGCTTCGCGTACATGCGTCGATTCGCGTCGAACACCGGGATGTCCGCCCTCGCGTTCACGTTCGGCTACATCGCGATGGCCGGGCTCGTGATGGCGCTGCTCACGCCGTTCCTCGTGCTCACCCCGGTGCAGCTCGACGTTCCGATCGTCGTGAGCCTCGTGCTGCTCGGGTGCCTGGGCACCGGCATCGCCTACGTCTGGAACCAGAACACGGTGAGAGCGTGGGGACCCACCCGCGCCTCGACGGTGACCTACATCACCCCGGTCGTCGGAGTGGTGCTGGGCGTGCTGATCCTCGGCGAGACCGTGAGCTGGAACGAGCCCGTCGGCGCACTCGTCGTGTTCCTCGGCATCCTGCTGGCCCAGGACCGCCTGCGCCGACGGCCGCGGACCGCTCCCGCAGGCGGTGGCGCCGTCACCGCTTCCCGGCGGGCTGGCGGATCGCGACGTTGATGCGGTTCCACACGTTGATGGTGCCGATCTCCAGCAGCAGCGCCGACAGCTGGCGCTTGTCGAAGTGCGCCGACACCTCGGCCCACAGCTCATCCGGCACGGCGTCTGCGGTGTCGGCGGCGCGAGTCAGCGCCTCGGTCAGCGCCAGCGCGGCACGCTCGCGCGCGGTGTAGTGCGGCGCGTCGCGCCAGGCCGCGACCCCGAACACACGCTCCTCGCTCGCACCGTCGGCCCGCAGCTCCTTCGCGTGCTCGATGGTGCACCAGCTGCAGCCGTTGATCTGGCTCGCGCGCAGATCCAGCAGGTGCATCAGCTCCTCCGGCAGATCCGTCGAGCGGGCCACCTTGCTGAGACCGGTGAGGGCGTCGAATCCGCCGTCGAGCAGGAAGGCCGGGTGCGGCATCCGCGCGCTCGCCGACACGGGCTGGGCGAGTTCGGGGGCTTCAGTCGTGATGGTCATGTCAGACTCTTTCGTCGTCGGTGTCACACCGCCGCGGTTCGGACGGTCATACAGATGACCCGTGACACGAGAGGAATGTGACATGACCGATCAAGAATCTCTGGCGATGCGCTTCGAGGAGCACCGGCCGAGACTGGTGCGGCTCGCCCAGCGCATGCTCGGCTCGACCGCCGAGGCCGAAGACGTCGTGCAGGACGTGTGGCTGCGGATCTCATCGGCTGGCGCGGACGGCATCGACAACTTCGGCGGCTGGCTGACCACGATCGCGTCGCGCGCGTGCCTCAACGTGTTGCGCTCGCGCGCGACCCGCGGCGAAACGCCGCTCGACGACGGCATCGCCGAGCCGGTCGTCGAAGCAGACCGGCGCGGTGCCGACCCACTCGACGATGCGCAGCTGGCCGATGCCGTGGGCGCCGCCCTCATGCTCGTGCTCGACCGGCTGTCGCCCGCCGAACGAGTGGCGTTCGTCCTGCACGACTCCTTCGACGTGCCGTTCGACCAGATCGCCGAACTGCTCGACCGCTCCCCCGGCGCCGTGCGTCAGCTCGCCAGCCGCGCCCGACGGCGCGTGCGGTCGGCCGACACGTCAGGAGGCGCGGCCTCCGATCGCCGCCCCGTCGTCGATGCGTTCTTCGCTGCCGCCCGCGCCGGCGACTTCGACCGGCTGGTCGCGCTGCTGTCACCCGATGTCGAACTGCGCATCGACGGCGGGCTGTCGGCGACATCGATCGTGCGGGGCGCGGCCGCGGTGGCGAGCCAGGCGCTCCTGTTCGCGGCGCCCGCCGCACTGCTCACCCCGGTGCTGGTCGACGGGCTGCCCGGGGTCGTCGTCATGATCGACGGCCGCGCCGTCTCGGTCATGGCGTTCGATGTCGAGGGCGACCGCATCGCGGTGATCGACGCGTTCGCCGGACCTGAGCGAGTGGCCGAGCTGTCGCTGCCCTGACCCGCGCACAATGAGAAGAGTGGATGCCTCGGGCCGAGGCATCCACTCTTCGAAAGGCTCTGCGATCAGGCGGGCTGGTGGGCGCCCTGCAGGTCGAGCGTGATGGTGATGTCCTTGCCGACCAGGACGCCGCCGGTCTCGAGCGCAGCGTTCCAGGTGAGACCGAAGTCCTCGCGGTTCACGACGGTCTTGGCGGTCGCGCCGGCCTTGTAGTTGCCCCACGGGTCGACACCGAAGCCGCCGAACTCGAGCTCGAACGTGACGGGCTTGGTGATGCCGCGGATCGTGAGGTCGCCGTCGACGAGGAAGTCGCCGTCCTCGACGCGGGCGCCGGTCGAGCGGAACTCCATGGTCGGGTGGTTCTCGACGTCGAAGAAGTCGGCCGAACGCAGGTGGTTGTCGCGCGCCTCGTCCTTGGTGTCGACCGACGTGACGTCGACGCTCGCCTCGACCTTGGCGTCCAGCGGGTTCTCGGGGGCGGTCAGGGTCGCGCTCTTGACGCCGAAGGTGCCGCGCACCTTCGAGATCATCATGTGGCGGACGCTGAACGTCACCTCGCTGTGGGCGGGGTCCAGCACCCAGGTGCCGGTGCGGTAGCCGGGGATGTCGATCGTCGTGGCATCGGTCATTGGTTCTTCCTTCGTGTCAGTGGGGGTCGCTTGCGGCGACGGGCACAAGGGCTGTAACGGCCTGCATCAAATTCTATTCCCATGCATGAACTCGCCTCGCGCCGGCGTTCTGCGCCGGACGTCACGGGTCGCGGCGCCACATTCCTGTTGCGGCGCATCAGATCGGGTGCGCCGCAACAGAGAACTGCAGCCCGTCGGTACGGCGGGGCGCGCCTGCACGACGAGAGGGGCGGATGCCGCGGCATCCGCCCCTCCGGGACGATCGGGGTCGACCCGCTCAGCCGACCTTGATGAGGTCGATGACGAAGATCAGCGTCTTGCCGCCGAGGAAGTGGCCGCCGGCCGGACCGTAGGCGAGAGCAGGCGGGATCACGAGTTCGCGACGGCCGCCCTCCTTCATGCCGGGGATGCCGTCCTGCCAGCCCTGGATGAGGCCGCGCAGCGGGAACTGGATGCTCTCGCCGCGGTTCCACGACGAGTCGAACTCTTCGCCGGTCTCGTACTCCACGCCCACGTAGTGGACGGTCACGGTGTCGCCGGGCTTGGCCTCGGCGCCCTCACCCACGACGATGTCGCGGATGACGAGTTCGGCGGGCGCGGGGCCCGCGGGTGCGTCGATCTCGGGCTTGGTGCGGTCGTCAGTCATGCCACCATCCAACCATCCCCGGCACGCGCACGCAGTGCAGGTTCGCCGTCAGGGGAACCGGACAGTCGCTCTTGACACCCGCGCCGGGAACCCGGCATCCTGGTGGCAGATCAGCTCAGCGCTCGGGAGTCACGCAGGCATCGCCGCGGCACCGAGCGCTGAGTTCGTCTGCAGGCGCCTCGTCCCGTCGAGCGGCGGGCGGTCTACGGCGCGAACATGGCGGCGCGCGTCGCCACGATCCGCTCCAGCAGCTCGTGCTCCTGAGCCGCCGCGAGCGGATCGCGACCGGTCAGCGCGCGCTGGCGGGTCGCGGCGAGCGCGGTCGCGTCCGCGATGAAGCCTCTCATCAGCGGGCGGCGGTCGCCGCGCAGCGTCTGCGCCCACGCCATCGCCGCCTTGCGGCCCGCCGGCGTGGCGAGCATGTCGACCTCTTGCGTTGTGAACCAGCCTGCCGCGGCGTAGTCGCCGAGGCGGCGGCGAGTCAGTCGCGCCTCTTCGCGCCGCAGACCGATGATGCCGAGGATGAACCCGATGAACAGGGGTACCTGGAGCGTCACGTACAGCACGAAGAAGTCGCCGAACATCGCCGAGCCGTTCCAGAACGCGTGCAGCGCGATGGCACCGGCGAGCCCCATCAGCCAGGGACCGACGGCCTGCCCCGTCGCGAGGCCGCGGCGCGCCGCCAGACCGAGCGCGAACCCGGTGACGCTCGTGAACATGACGTGTGCGAACGGCGACAGGATGCCGCGCAGGAAGAAGGTCTCGGTCGTCTCGATCGCGCCGCCCTCGATGAGGCTGACGGCGAAGTACTGGATGTTCTCGGTGAACGCGAAGCCCGCGCCGACCAGCGCGCCGTACACGACGCCGTCGACAGGTCCGTCGAACGAGCGGCGGGCGATCGCGAAGATGAGGAAGACCCCGAGTCCCTTCGCGAACTCCTCGACGACCGGTGCCTGCACCACCGTCTGCAGCACCTCGCCGGCCCCGGTGCGCACGCCGAGGACGGCGGTGAGCACGACGTCCACGCCGAGCGCGATCCCGACCGCGGCGATCGCCCCCCATGCGACGGCGAGCAGCAGCAGACCCCGGGGCTCCGGCTCCCAGCGGTCGACGAGGCGCACGGCGAACCAGACCCCGACGAGGGGGACGAAGGCGAGCACCATGCCGATGAGGGATGCCGCGGGGCCCAGGGCGTTGAGGAAGTAGCCGACGAGCGCCACGAGCACCAGCACCAGCACGCCGACGATCCAGATCGCGGCCGTGCTGCGGCGCCGCGGTGCGCTCGCCGCGGCAGGGACGGGTGCGTACGAGGTCGCCGACGGCGTGATCGTCGCGGGGGCGGCGTAGTGCGGCTGAGCGAACGGCGAGGCGAACTCGGGCGGCGTGAGCGAGGGCCGCGAGGACGCGGCGCCGGGATCAGGCGTCATGCGCTCAGCCTACGGGGACCACCGCGCCGCGACGCGCACGGCCCCGGCGACTGTGGACGGCGCGGCGCATGCGGACGACACCGGCGCGGGGCGGTCCGAGTAGGTTGGGGGCATGCGCTTCGCCCACGTCGTCCCGCCCGGAAGCGCCGAGCCGAGACTCGTCCTGGTGACGGGCGACGACGGCGTGTTCGTCGACGAGCTGTTCGATGGCGCTCCGGCGACCCTGGAGCAGCTGATCGCCGGCGGCGACGGCCTGCTCGCGCAGGTTCGGGATGCCGCCGGCCGGGGCGTGCGGCATCCACTCGACGATGCCCGGTTCGCCTCGGCCGTGCTGGCCCCGCCCGTCATCCTGGCGATCGGCCTGAACTACGCCGCGCACTCCAGCGAACTGGGGCTCAAGACCGACTCGACGCCCACCGTCTTCGTCCTCTGGCCGAACTCGCTGGCCGGCCACGACGGCACCACCGCGTGGCCGCGTTCGCTCAGCGAGTCGGTCGACTACGAGGCCGAGCTCGGCGTCATCATCGGCACGCCCGCCAAGGACGTCGACCCCGAGCACGCGCTCGACCACGTGTGGGGCTACACGGTCGTCAACGACATCACCGCGCGTGACATCCAGTACTCCGAGGCGCAGTGGTCGCGCTGCAAGTCCTTCGACGGCTTCACGCCGACCGGCCCGTTCGTCGTCACGCGCGACGAGATCCCCGACCCGCAGGCGCTGCACATCTGGACCGTGCTCGACGGCACCACGCTGCAGGACGCCACCACGGCGCAGATGGTGCGACCGGTCGCGACCCTGGTCTCGCACCTGTCGCGGTCGGCGACGCTGCTGCCGGGCACCCTGATCTCGACGGGGAGCCCCGGCGGCGCCGGCTACTCGCGCGACCCGCAGGTGTTCCTGCGCGACCGCTCCACCGTCACCGTGGGGATCGACGGCATCGGCGCGCTGACCACGCACTGCCGCATCCTGGATTGACGAGGGATGCCGCCGGCCACGGCCGCACGCAGACGACGAAGCCCCTCTCCTGACGGAGAGGGGCTTCGTGCACGTCAGCGCATCACTCGCAGGTGATGTACGTGCCGTCAGTGAGGGGGTAGGTGCCCGGGTCGAGGCCCTCGCACAGCGCGTTGTGCGCGTTCATCACCATGATCGGGATCGTGATCGCCAGGATGATGCCCGCGATGATCGTGAGGCCGATGAAGACCCACCCCAGGATGATCGCGACCTTCGCGGGGGTGTTGGGAACGCCGGCCGCCTTGCTCTGCGAGCGCGCGACGTAGCCCAGGATCAGGCCGATCAGCGACGCGAAGAAGACGACGACGAGCGCCACGATGCCGAGCGTCTTGCCGGGCACCGGGGCGCCGGGCGCTGCGGCGCCGTAGGGCGCGGGCGGGGCCGCCGCGTAACCGGGCGCCGCGGGGGCGCCGTAGGCGGGAGCGGCCGGGGCGTCATACGCCGGCGGGGCCGGCGGGACCGCGCCGTAGGCGGGGGCGG
>NZ_JACXZS010000014.1 GCF_014779795.1 Microbacterium helvum | reverse complement strand
TCAACGGGATCATCGAGCTCCACCGTCGCCTCGCCCGCGGCTACCGCAACCGGCACAACTACCGACTCCGCATGCTCCTCGCCGCCGGTGGCCTCACTCCATGACCCCACCGGATGTCCGAAGAGCCGGTTTGGGGCGGAGTCGCTGCGCCGGTGGGTGCGGCAGGCGCAGGTCGACGCCGGCGATCGGCAGGGCGTCACGTCGAGCGAGTCGGAGAAGATCCGGCAGCTGGAGCGGGAGAACCGGGAGCTGCGTGAGGCGAACGCGGTGGCGGATTCAACCGGTGGTCGCAATGAGTTCCGTGAACTTCTCCGATGGTGTCAGATAGCCGAGTGTTTTGCGTGGTCGACCGTTGAGCGAGTCCTGGATCGCGGTCAGCTCAGCGCGGGTGACGATGCTCAGGTCGGTGCGCTTCGGCAGGTACTGGCGTAGCAGTCCGTTGGTGTTCTCATTGCTTCCGCGCTGCCACGGGGAGTGCGGGTCGCAGAAGTAGATCGGGATACCGGTCGCCGTAGTGAACTCGGCGTGTTTGGCCATCTCCGCGCCCTGGTCCCAGGTGATCGTCCGGGCCAGGGACGACGGCAGCGCCGTGATCGCTTCGCGCATCGCGGCCTCCACCTTGTCGGCGCTCTTCCCATCGGGCAGGTGCAGCAGAAGAGTGAGCCGGGTGCTGCGTTCGACGAGGGTTCCCACGGCGCTGCGACTGTTCTCGCCGAGAATCAAGTCACCTTCCCAGCGCCCCGGTACGGCGCGGTCCTCTATCTCCGCGGGACGCTCGCTGATCATCACCATTCCCGGCAGCCGGCCTCGCCCGTCCGTCGCGGTCCGCGACTTCCGTGCCGCGCGTCCCGACCGCAGGCAGCGGGCGAGCTCGCGGCGCAGCTGCCCGCGTCCCTGCACGAACAGGGACTGGTAGATCGTCTCGTGGCTCACGTGCATCTCCGGGTCGTCGGGATGCTCCAAACGTAAGCGGGCCGCGATCTCCTGCGGCGACCACAGTTGCTCCAGCTGCGTCGTGACAACCTCGAGCAGCCGTCCACGGTCGAGCTTGAACGGCTTCGGTCGGCGGGCCTGCTCCCGCGCGTCCTCGTGCGCCCGCCACGCCGAGTACTCCTCCCGCCCGCCGCCGCGCTTGACCTCGCGGCTGACCGTCGACACCGCGCGTCCCAGGGTGCGCGCGATCGCAGTAAGCGTGTCACCGCGGGCGAGGCCGACCAGGATCTCCTCACGGTCGATGACCGTCAGATGCCCCTCGCGCGGCTCCCAGCCGAATGGTTTCCCGTCGAGATGACGGCCTTCCCTCGCCATGCGGCCGACCATCGGCGCCGTGCAGCCGATCTCGCGGGCGATATCGATGAGCCGCCACCCCTTCGAGTGGAGGCGGAGCGCGAGCTGCTTCTGCTCACGACTGAGATGACCATGTTTGCCCTGCATCGATGCCTCCCGAGATCAGCGCCTGATTCATCTCACAGCACCCTTGCGCTGACCGGTTGAATCCGCCATCTCACATCTCTGATACGACGTGTCGCGGGCTCCGCCGATAGTCGACTGTTCACGAACCTGAGAGCTACACATCTAGGAGGCGTACCGTTCGATCATGGAGACACAGACACGAACGAGCGGCATCGATGTCGCTGCGCTGGGCCTGGGATCAGTGCTGGTGGGTTCGTTGCCTGCTGCGCTGCTGACAGACCACGCCCCGGAGCGTTACACGGTGGAGGCGGTATTCACCCGTCGCCCTGAACGCGACGAGGTGACCGAGATCCTGGGCACCGAGACCCGGGATCGACTCGCGAGGGCGGGCTACCCGACCGTCGAGGTGACGGTCTCGGACCGCCGGCTGGAGATAGCGAACACGAACCTGGAGGAACTCCGGGACGGGCTTGCGGAGGTACTGGCGGATCGCCTGGCAGAGATCAGCGCGGCGGTTCGAGCTCGACAGGATGCCGCAGCAGTCAAGTTCCACGATGCGGCGGAGACAGAGCAGGCCCGCGCCGCTGCCGTGGCGGCGCTCGCGGAGTCCGTCACATTTCAGGTATCCACGTCGGCGGGGGCGCGAGAGACCCCGACAGATCGCGAGCAGATCGACAGTTGGCGAACCGAGGGCGGGCACAGCCGCTGATCACGGCACGCGTGCCCGGCGCGCCCCCACGATCGCGGATGAGTGGGCCGGAGCAGTCGGACGACGGGCGACCGCACGCGGCGGTCGTCTACAACCCGACGAAGGCGCCGCTCGAACGCATCCGCACGGCGGTTGCCGAGCACGAGCGTCAGCTGGCGTGGAAGCCGACACGGTGGTACGAAACCGCGAGCGAGGATGCCGGCCGAGCTGCCGCGGCGCAGGCTGCCGCGGGCGACCCGGCGGTCGTGATCGTCGCCGGCGGCGACGGCACCGTCCGCGCCGCGGCCGCGGAGTTGCGCGACACGGGCATCCCGATTGCGCTGGTCCCCTCCGGCACGGGGAACCGGCTCGCCCGCGACCTCGGCACACCCCTCAACGACATTCCCGCCAGCGTCTCGGTGGCCTTCACCGGGGTCGATCGCACGGTCGATGTCGGTGTCGCGGAGGTCGAGGACGAGGATGGCGTCCGGCAGGCGCACGTGTTCATGGTGATGGCGGGCATCGGACTCGACGCCCAGATGGCGCAGGAGACCAGCGCGGTCGCGAAGAAGCGCCTCGGGTGGTTCGCGTACGTCACGCCGATCGCACGATCGATCGTCGCGAATCGGCTCTTCCACCTGACGTACCGCATCGACGGCGGACGCAGCAGATCCACCCGCGCGCACACCGTCATCGTGGGCAACTGCGGAACCCTCACGGGCAACATGCTGCTGATCCCGGCCGCGGTCATCGACGACGGACTCCTGGATGTCGTCATCATGCGGCCGGCGGGTCCGTTCGGCTGGGCGCAGATCGGAACGAGGCTGACGCTCCAGAGCGCTGCTCGCCGCTCCCCGTTCACCCGGCGATGGCTCTCACGGTCGCCGGACCTTCACGCGCTCGGCTACGTCCAGGGCAGGCAGTTCGAGGTGCGCTTCGAAACCCCTCACGCGGTGGAGCTGGACGGTGACCCTTTCGGGCACGTCGTCCGTGCGCGCATCAGCGTCGCACCGGGTGCGCTGCACGTCCGCGTCGTGGCCCCGCCGTCGACGGCGTCGTGACCCTGCTCGATCAGGGCTTGGGGCGCCGGGCGCGCTGGCGGAGGATCCCGAAGATGAGGGTGCCGACGAAGAGCACGATCCCGATGATGCCCAGCCACATCAGGCCGTCGAAGACGAAACCGACGATCGACAGCACGACCCACGCAACCAGCAGGATGAGAAGGACTGTCCACATGTTCCTCACCGTACGCTCCTCGCCCGACCGAAGACAGAGCTCCGCCCGTGCGCGTACGCTCATGAGCAGGGCACCGAGACCCCGCGCCTGGTCATTCTGAGATGAACGGTGGCGCAAGCGATGTCCACGAGTCCCGACCACCAGCCGGGTGATGCCCTCGAGATCGCCGTGGCCACGCTCACCGCCGCAAGCGACGGCGATCTGTGCTCGCCGTTGTGCGCTGCTGTCTCGATGCCCGGCGCGGTGGTGTCGACACTCGGCTCGCCGATGGGCTCAGAGACGGTGTGTGCCAGCACGAAGCTCGGCGCACGGATCGACGAGATCCAGATCGACCTCGGCGAGGGGCCGTCCTGGGAAGCTCTGCGCACGAGGCTTCCTGTCACGGCGTCCGACCTGCAGGTCGATGGCGGGGCGTTGTGGCCCGGCACATGGGCCGCCCTGCGAGAGCTCGATGTGGGAGCGCTCTTCGCGTTCCCGCTGTATGTCAGCACGCTCGGCATCGGCTCGATCGCCCTCTACTCGATGACCGCCCGCGAGTTGTCCGATGCTGACATCGAACGGATGAGCCGCCTGGCGGCCATCGTCTCGAGCACTCTCCTGACGAGGGCGCTGAACCGTCTCGATGCGCCGGACGACGGTGCGCGGGAGGAACCGTACTCCCGTCGTGAGGTTCACCAGGCGACCGGAATGGTCGCAGCACGGAACAGCATCGGCGTGGACGACGCCCTCCTGCTCCTCCGCGGCCACGCGTTCGCGGCGGGGCGTCCGGTGCGCGACGTCGCGGCGGACGTCATCGCACGCCGGCTCGACCTGAGACTGTGATCCCAAGGCTTAGGATGACGGCATGACGGCGCTCACCCGCGAGCATCAGCTGCTGGGAACCTTCGTCACTCTGGCGGACTCCCTCGTCGACGACTTCGACATCGTCGACGTACTCCAGCGGCTCGTCGACGACTGCATCTCGCTGTTCGACGCGTCGGCTGCCGGCATCCTGCTGCTCAGCCCGTCCAACCGGCTGGAAGTGATCGCCTCCACGAGCGAGCGGAGCGAACTCGTCGAGCTGATGCAGTTGCGCGTCGGCGCGGGGCCCTGCGTCGAGGCGGCGACGGGGGGAGAGGTCGTCTCGGTTGACGACATCGATCAGATCGCCCATCGTTGGCCCGCATTCGCCACCGATGCGCGCGCTTCCGGGTTCTCGTCGATCCATGCGATCCCGCTGCGGCTGCGCGACTCGACGCTGGGATCGCTGAATCTGTTCCGCGATGAGGCCGGCGCGCTGAACGCGGCCGATGCCGCGGCCGCGCAGGCATTGGCCGATATCGCCACCATCAGCATTCTGCAGCAGCGGTTGGTCGAGGAATCCGAGCTCGCACAGGCTCAGCTGCAGCGCGCGCTCGACAGCAGGGTCGTGATCGAGCAGGCCAAGGGATACCTCGCCCAGATGCGGGACATCGACATGGATGAGGCGTTCGCACGGATCCGGAGCCACGCCCGCTCCACACAGACGCGCATCGGCGTCGTCGCGCGCGACGTCATCGACGGGCGACTGTCGCTCTGACTCCTCGATGGCCGGGCGAGCAGCTAGACGGCTTGCCGCTGCTGGAGCAACGGGCACTCGAACGGATCGCGCTCGCCGAGCCCGACTCTGTTGATGTAGCGGACGACGATTCCGTAGGACTGCCAGAGGCCCTTCTCCGTGTAGGGCACACCGTGTTCCTCGCAGAAGGCGCGGATCATCCCCGACGCCTGACGTAGATGCGGTCGAGGCATCGAGGGGAACAGGTGATGCTCGATCTGGTAGTTGAGTCCTCCCATGGCCGTGTCGAGCAGGCGACTGCCACGGATGTTGCGGCTCATCAGCACCTGGCGGTGGAGGAAGTCGACCTTCACGTCGGCCGGGACGAGCGGCATCCCCTTGTGGTTGGGCGCGAACGCCATTCCCATGTAGACGCCGAACAGCCCGAGTTGGACGCCGAGGAAGGCGAAGGCGATCCCTGGGGACAGCACGAGGAAGACGAGCACGACGAACCCGACGATCCGCACTGTGAGGAAGGCGATCTCGATCGGACGGTGTCGCAGCTGCTCACGTGCGAACACGCGCCGCACGCTCGACGCGTGCAGCGAGAGCCCTTCGAGGAGCAGGATCGGGAAGAACAGCACCCCCTGATGGGCGATCAGCCAGCGCAGCGGTCCGCTTCGACTCGCACGCCGCTTGTCGGCCTGCTCGGGGGTGAACGCGATGACCGGGAGTTCGATGTCGGGGTCGCTGCCGATCTTGTTGGGGTTGGCATGATGCCGCGTGTGCTTATGCTGCCACCAGCCGTAGCTCATGCCCACGAGGAGATTGCCCAGGACGAGGCTGGTCCAGTCGTTCCACCGGCCGGAGCGGAAGATCTGGCGATGCGCGGCGTCGTGCCCGAGCATCGCGACCTGGGTGAGCAGGACGGCGAGGACGGCGCCGGTGACCAACTGCCACCAGGTGTCGCCGAGGAGCACGAAGACGGCGAGCACGCTCGCGATGACGATCGGCGCTGCGATGAGCTTGGTCCAGTAGTACCCGTAGCGGCGCCGCATGAGGCCGCTTCCTGTCACCGTCTGCGATAGCTCGGTGTAGAGGTTCGGCGCTTTCGGGGTCGTGGACCGCACGCTGGAGGCGATCGACCCGGCAGTGTTGATGGCCATTTCGTGCTCCTGTCAGATGTAGCGCACGGCGTGCGCCGAATGACAGGGTCTAGGCCATCTGACCTCAGATTACGCCCCTTCCCGAGTGTGGGTGTCGGCATGCAGCAAACACGAAGGCGATCCCCTCGAATTCGCTGCAGGGCTACCGAGCCATGCGCGCGAGAAGCTCGTCGACCTCGATCGAGCACACGCCGATACGCGAGTCTCCGATGCCGATCGGGACCCAGACCACACCGTCCACGATGAGCCCGCCACACGAGTACACGACGTTGGGCACGTAGCCGTCGCGACGGTCGTCGATCGGTTGCACGATCGGAGTGGCGGTCTGTCCGAGGACGATCGTCGGGTCGTCGAGGTCGAGGAGCAGCGCTCCGAGGGAGTATCTGCGCATCGGGCCCACTCCGTGAACGAGCACGATCCAGCCGTGCGGTGTCTCCAGTGGTGGGCCGCAGTTGCCGGTCTGCACGATCTCCCAAGGTTCCGACGGGGGGTGGACGGTACCGGCCTGGTTCCAGATCACGCCGTCGTGGGACTCCGCCAGCGAGATGTTCTCGCCGTCGGTGCGGCTCAGCGCGAGATACCTGCCCGCCACGGGTCGAGGGAACAGAGCCATCCCCTTGTCCTGGGCAGCATCGCCGGTCAGGCGATGGATGTCGAACTCGCGCAGATCCGAGGTGACGATCAGCCGTGGGGCGATGGTGCGACCGTCGTACGCGGTGTAGGTGCCGCGGTAGTGGGTGGTCCCGGCGAGGCCGGTGAATCGCACGAATCGCGCGTCTTCCATCCCGTGCCGTTCCTCTGCCGCGACAGGGGTGAGCACACGCTGGCTGAGGGACGTCTCGGCAGAGAACACGGCACGGTAGACGGAGTTCGTCAGCTCGCGCAGCGCCTCGATGTGCCGAGCGCTGTCCGCACGCCGAGAGAGCGCCTTCGGCAGGCGTGTCACTGAGGCCTCGACGTCTGACACGGTGAACCGGTCGTCAAGCCCTTGCAGCACGTTGTGCGAGATCTCATTGACGAGCCCCGCCTCTTCGACTGCGGCGCGGAAATGGGCGATGCTCCAGTCTCCTTCGTCGATCCGCGCCCGCCACAGCGGCAGCATCCGATCCAGGAATGTCCAGCGGCGGCCGGGACCGATGATGGCTTCGGCGAATTCGATGGAGGAACGGTGCCCCTCCCCGATGGCGCGGAGAGCTACCGCGACACGCAGCTGCCCGGGAGCCAACCCTGTCTGGTCGGGATGCTCGATCGCGCTGGGGTTGCACAGAGCGGCTCCTTCGACGGCGTACTCCGCCGTGAAACTCGCGCCGAGCACCAGACGACGCGCGACGCTGAGGTCGACCGGGTCTGCCAGGCGGGAGCTCACGACGGCGGCGTTCTCCAGGAACAGCGCGCGGATGTCGGGATGCCGCGAACCGAAGTCATGTGTCAGCTCGGCCGCGAGCGCATCGATGCGATCGTCCGGTATCGCGATGACGCGCGCGATGATCTCGCCGGCGCGAGAGTGCTCGGCGGACCACTCCTCGCCCGGGAGGAACAGCTGGGCGATCACCCGGTCCGGCTGCGGTGTCAGCCCTGTCGCGTGGATGCGGGTCGTCATGGCGCTGTCAACAGACCGTGTCGGAGAGCTTGCTGGTAGGTGCTCAACGCGGCCAATGTCGATTCGGCGCCTCGGTTCTCGTTCCTGCCGCCGGGTTCTAGCCCGTCGAAGCCGGCGCCGGTCTCGGCATCGAACATGATGGTCCCGCTGTCGTTGAGACCGGTGAACCAACGCCACGCGAGCGCGATCGGAGGGAGCCACACCGGGTCGCCGGTGACAGCGTGCGCCGTGGCGCACGCGTCCGCGAGCGCGGCGAGCTCCAGCGGCTGCTGATCGAACGACGGACCCTTCTCCCCGGGTCCGCGCCCTGCCGTCCCGGTCACGGAGAATCGGTCGTCCGACATCTCCACGGAGAGCAGGAAGTCGAGCATCTGCAGCCCCTGGGTCGTGGCCGCAAGGTCGTCGAGAGCACTGCCTGCGGCGATCAGCGCTTCGGCGATGGAGGCGTTCCCATAGCCGAGGCGACGTTCGGGCCACTGCCACGATGGATCCGGCAGGTCGGGCATCGCCCGGATGTACTCCCGGAGAAGTGTCCGGGCGATGTGGTCGTCGGCGCGCACGCGCACGATCTCCGCCGCACCGAGGGCCGCGTAGGCGAGGGTCCGCAGACTCGTCGACCGCTCGCGGGCGGCGATCCGGAACGTCCGCAGGGCGCGAGCACGGGTCCACGGGTCGCCCCGCTGCGCGGCGATCGTGCCGAGCGCCCACAGCAGTCGTCCCCACCAGTCGCCCATGGCCGGGTTGTCGGACCACTCGCCGTCAGCATTCATCCGGTTGTGCGCGAGACCGTCTGCGCGCACCGCCGACTCCAGGAAACGCAGATAGGTCGCAGCCAGTCGCCGGAGCTCGACGGTCTGCTGCCGCTCGCGCGCGACCACGATCAGCGCGCGCGCCACATCGTCGACGCAGTATCCGTGTTCGCGGCGAGGTGCGGCAAGGAGAGCGTGCTCGAAGATGCCGTTGTGATCCGTTAGTGCGCAGAGGTGATCGTATGGCGGGGAGGGGACGATCATGCTGCCCTGCCGGCGGCGAGCCTCGCTGTCACGGTACGGTAGCGGTCGGCGACCGCGGACCATGTCGTCTCGTTCGTCTCGCGGAGCGCTGTTTCGCGCATGCGATCGGCGACGGCGGTGCCGGTGATGATCTCGCGCAGCGCCCGCGCCGTGGCGTCAGGGTTCTGGTGCGGGACCACGATCCCGGCTCCGCTCGACAACAGCTCCACAGCGTGAGGGAATGCCGTGGCGACGACGGGAACGCCGGCTGCAACGGCTTCGGCAAGGACGCCGGAGGTCGCCTGGTCGACAGAGTCGTACGGGAGGAGCACGACATCCGCCGACGCGATCAGCGCGGCGAGCTGGGACGCCTCGAGGTAGCGGCCGTCGATGCGGACCGACGACCCGATGCCGAGGTCGCCCGCGAGACCCGCGAGCAT
This sequence comes from Microbacterium helvum, assembly GCF_014779795.1. Classification (GTDB taxonomy): domain Bacteria; phylum Actinomycetota; class Actinomycetes; order Actinomycetales; family Microbacteriaceae; genus Microbacterium; species Microbacterium helvum. The sequence continues at coordinate 104,465 of NZ_JACXZS010000014.1, read as the reverse complement.
GGTGCGGTAGCTCTCCCCGGCATGCGCGAGCACCTTGGGGTGCGTCTGTCCAGCGACGAGGTACTCGACAGTCGGCGTGATGTCCGTGAGCTGCGCCATGGCCCGGATGCCCCACTCGATGCCCTTGCCGGGCGAGAGGAGGCCCCACGTGACGACGCGGCGGCCGCTGTGCGGCTTCGATTCGCGGAGAGCCACATGCTGCACGCCGTGCGGGATGACGCGAACTCGGGCGAGATCGACCGCGTAGATCGCGGCGAGGTTGTCACGGGCGTGGGTCGTCATCACGACCACCACGGACGCGAGTCGGCACACTTCTTCGAGCACCTCCCGCTGGTGCTGCGTGGGTGCCACGAGCACGGTGTGGAGCACGACGACGGCGGGGATCCGCAGTGCGGCGAGCACATCGAGGACCTGATCACCGTCGCGGCCGCCGTAGATCCCGTATTCGTGCTGCACGATCACGACGTCGCACGCATTGAGGGCCATGGTCGCGCGCAACGTGCTGAGGCTGTCGTCGGCGATCAGGTCGGTGCGCACGCGCGATCGCACGCGAGGATCGTGCCGATCCCGCTCCTCGGGCTGATCGAGCGCACGAACGATGGTGCCCTCGTCGTCGTGCCGGACGAGCGCGGTGGAGAGCGACTCGGTGAATGTGGCCAGCCCGCAGCGGGTCGGCGGAAAGGTGCTGAGGAATCCGTAGTGAGTCACGGCGACGCTCCCTGATGATGCCCGGGGGCAGTCGCCCCAGGCGATGGCGAGACGTCTGCCGGCGGCATCCCTCGTGGAACCACGCCTTCATCGCCGCGGTCCGGTCCACCTCCGGGTTCGCACCCGGACGCTGTGGTTGCACGGTACACGTCTGACCTGGACGTCGTCACAGGGTCAGCGAGCCAGCACGGTCTCGTAGACGCTCAGGTACTCGTCGACCATCCGCTCCACGCCGAATCGCGCGATGGCGCGTTCGTGGACGCGACGGCGGTCCAGCGACGCGACGGCCGGGAGAGCCGAGATCGCCTCGTCGATCGTGGCCACGGTGCTGCCCGTCACACCCTCGTCGATGACCTCCGCCATCGATCCCCGGCGGTACGCGAGAGCCGGCGTTCCGCACATCATCGATTCGGCCACCGAGAGCCCGAACGGCTCGTCGAAGTCGATCGGGTGCAGCAGTGCGGCGGCGTGACCGAGGACGCGCGCGCGTTCCTCGGGTGCCACGGCGCCGAGGAAGACGACGCGGTCCCCGTCGATGTGGGGCTCCACCTCGTCGCGGAAGTAGTCGACATGCTGGACGAGGCCGCAGATCACCAGCCGGCGGCCGGCCCGTCGCGCGATCTCGATCGCCGTAGCGGTGCCCTTGTCGGGGTGGATGCGTCCGAACGACACCAGGTAGTCGTCCGGCTCGGGTACGTACGGGAGTTCCTCGGGATCGATCCCGTGGTGGATCGTCGCGAGGTACTCCAGGCCAGGGGAGCGGTCGGCGTCGGAGATGGAGACGAACGTCGAAGCCGAGGCGAGATACGCGGGCAGGATCGCGGGACCGGAGAAGCCGTGGATCGTCGTGACCATCGGGGCGGACCACTGGGCGGTGAAGGCGAGCGGCAGCCAGTCGAGCTGGTTGTGCACGAGATCGTATTCGCTCGACCGTTCCAGCGCGTGTGCGACGTGAAGCGCCTCCCACACCCGGCCGTCCATCGTCGGGTCCTCCGCGTAGCCGTGCGGCGCGACGGCATCGAGGTCGCCGCCGGTGATCGAGTCGGCGGTGGCGAACAGCGTCACGTCTACCCCGCGACGCACCAGCCCGTCGGTCAGCAGGCTCGTCACGCGCTCCCACGGTCCATAACTGATCGGCGGCGTCCGCCAGGCGATGGGACCGAGCATCGCGACCTTCACTCGAGCACTCGTCGGTTCGTCGCGGTGGCCGGCACGTCGCTGCCGTTCGTCTGTGCCTGTGCGCTCATGGTCGGACGTTACGCCCCCATCCTGGATGGCTCACAGCTCGAGTCGGCTCGTGCGCCCGACGCACGACTCCGCGAGCACTTCGGGCTGCTCGCGCTCGGCCCCCACTCGCGCCTGCCGCATGGGACGATGAGGCATGGAACAGTCATCACGCGCCCGCTCGTGCGCCGTGGGAGATCTCGACGACTTCGACATCGACCACCGTGTTTCGTTCGCGCGCCCTCCGAGCCACAGCAGTTCACGACCTCGCGTGAGCGGTCGCCTCAAGCGCATCAGGGGTGTGGACTACCTGATGGGTAACATGCGTCGCCCAGGCATTGAACTCGTGGTCGCCTTTCCGCGACAGCTCGGCGGCGAGGTCGCGGACGTCTTCGGTCCGCTGCCCCTGACATATCTGGTCGAGGTGGGGCAGCCGATGCAGGACCTTCGCAAACCGTTCGCGTACTGAACGGCATCATGCGGAGCTTGCTCGCACTCACGTCGCGATCCTGAAAGACCGTGATCTTCCGCGTGTGCCGCCGGCGGCCGATGGGCCGACCGACTCTTCTTCCCTGAACGAGGGCGTGAACAATGCGTGAACAAGTGCCGGGATCGTCTGCAGTCGCATGCAGTGTCTGATGCCTCGATACCCGCGTGATTGCAGGCGAACGCAGGGTTTGAGATCACGCTCTACTGGGGTGTGATGTCTCAGGACTTCGGTGACAGGTCGTGTCTCACGACATCGGTGACAGTTCTCGTCCTCGGGGGCCTCGGGGTTTGCAGTTGCCGACGTACTTGATTCCGGGCGGCGGCCAGTTGTGCTCGGCGAGGAGGGTGCCGCGGTCGTCGAAGATCATGATGCCGGCGGCTTCGTAGATCACGTAGACGTCCTGCCCGCGCAGTGGGTAGCTGACGTTGAAGATGACGCCGCGCGCTTTGATCGACCCGTTCGGGTGGACGGTCGCGACCCGGATGCCGTCGCGGAGGCGGCCATTCGGCGACGGCGCCGGCGGGAGTGGGTCGTGCGGCTTCCGCGGCAACGGTCGGGGCCTGGGTGGTGCAGCCTTCGGCGTCGCGTCCCACGCAGCCTGCGGGGTGATCCGGTCGGGGAGCGCCTGGTGTGGGCGGTCGGTGTTGTAGATGTGGTCGAACTGGTCGATCTGTGCCTGCAGTTCCCGCAGGTTCGCGGCGATGGGCTGCTTGTCGAGGTAGCGGAACAGGGTCTGATGGAACCGTTCGTTCTTGCCTTGCGTGGTCGGCTTGTAGGGCTTCCCGGTGATCGGTTCAACCCCGAGCCCGGTGACGTACTCGACGAGCTGCCCGATGATGCCGCGTCGGGACGGGTTCAGGGCGATGCCGTTGTCGGAGAGCAGTCGCTGAGGCACCCCGTGCTTCTTGATCGCCTTGCGCACGACTCGGATCGCATCACGGGAGGTCTCCCCGGTCGCGGCATGGGAGGCGACCGCGTAGCGAGAGTGGTCGTCGATGAGCTGGAAGATCACACACTTACGTCCGCCCACGAGGACGTACTCGGTCGCGTCCAGCTGCCAGCACGCGTTCGGCGCCGGATACACGAACCGGCGATACGCGGCCCGCGGCTTCTTCCGAGGTTCCGCCCGAGCCACGCCAGTCTCTCGGAAGATCCGCGCCAATGCCGCGATCGACGGCACCGGGGTCATCCCGAGGGAGCGCATCTTGTCGTGCACACTGATCGGGCCGTGATCCAGACCGGAGGACTCCAACGCGGCCCGCACCGCGACCGCCTGCTTCTTGACCTCGGCGGCGATCGTCGTCGGGCTGGTCTTCGGGCGACGTGAACGAGGCTCCAGCGCCGCCGCCTGCCCCTCCACCAGGGCGCGCTTGCGGATCGCGTAGAACGTCTTGCGCGAGATCGAGTGCTCCGCACAGAACGTCGTCACCGCACCCCGCGGCGCATCCAGCGGCCACTGCGCGATCGCGAGACGGACACGAGGATCGACAGGCTCAACGCGACTCATCCCCAACAGATAGAGGAGAAGTGTCACCACCAAGGAGCTCGAAAGCGTTACCGATGTCCTGATGCAGGATCGTCACCGATGTCCTGACACATGACACTCAGGATGTGAGGGGCGGCCAGTGTGTCGATTGCTCAGGTCGGTCCGCGCCCCGAGCGCGCGGGGTCGTGTGGGTGTCCGCCGTCAGCTCGCGAGATTCGCAGGTTTGACGCGGGTTTCGTCGAGCAGAGGGCGATGCCGCCCCTTTCGTAGTCCTCCCTGCGGTGGGGCATCGGCGCCGCGAGCGAATCGGTGGGTGCGATCAGTTCGGCCAGTCCGGATTCCAGGTCAGCAAGGTATTGGCTTCTCCCGGTGACGCACGTGGATTCGCCTGCGACCGACTAACCCAAGCAGCCCGGACGATGACGCGTGATTTCGGACTTACATCTCCCATGCTTCCTTCGCTCCGCGGAATCGCTTGCTGCCGCTCGAGGGAGGGCATCGCTGCTTCGGAAGCATTCTTGCCACCGAATTGCTTGATGAGCAACACTCGGTATATGAAAAGTCTTGCAGATGGTGCATCTGATGTTCACTACGTCGGGGTGGGTGATATTGCCGGGGGGATGCGGGCCGTCGGCGTTGAGCCAGGTGACGTCATCCTCGTACATTGCGCACTGTCATCCTTCGGCACCGTCGTGGGAGGCGAGCAGGCGGTCGTTGAAGCGTTGCGTCTTGTCGTCGGCCCGATGGGGACCATCGTCATGCCCTCGCAGAGTTGGCATCTCTGCCACCCGGACTACCTGGACGATCCCGCGCTCGACGGCGCGGCTCGCGCACGGACAAGGGAGCTCCTTCCAGCCTTCGATCCGGCCTTGACTCCGACGCGAACCATGGGCCGAGTCGCTGAGCTGTTCCGCACCCAGCCAGGAGTTCTGCGCAGCGCTCATCCCCACCGTTCCTTTGCCGCACAAGGGCTCGAGGCTGAAGGGATCGTCAACGAGCACCCAGTGGACGAGCCTTTCGGAGAGCGTTCCCCGCTCGCTCGGCTGTACGCCATGGGGGCCAAGGTCGTACTCCTCGGGGTGGGCTACGAATCGTGCACGGCGCTACACCTGGCTGAGTCCCGGGCAGGAGGTCCGGAGCGGGCGCGTGTGCGCAACGGCGCGCCGCTGCTGATCAATGGGCAGCGAACCTGGGTCGACTGGGATGAGCCGGTCGTTGACGACCAGCATTTCGCCAGTATCGGCGCCAAGTTCGATGATGCAGGCGGTTCCCGGAGTGTAAGGATCGGGGCTGCCGAGTGCCGAGTGATGGAGCTGGCCCGCCTGGTGGACTTCGCCCAACGGCGACTCTGATTCAGCCGACTTTACGATCTCAACTGCAAAAATTTGCAAGCGGGGCAAACCTCTGCCAACATGCTGTTCACCGCATCGGCGCGACCCGATTCCACGGATACTGGAAGCGCTTGCAACGTTGCGGCCTGTTGATCACATGGAAAGGCAGCACCAATGAGGGTGAAGTACCGCGCCACCACGGCGCTGGTCGTCGGCGGTCTCGTCGCGACCGCGGCACTGACGGGATGCTCGGGCGGTGACTCGTCCGCATCGGACACCAGCTCGCAGACGCTGACTGTCTGGGTCGATCCCAACCGCGCCGAGGAACTGAAGGACATCGTCGCGCAGTTCGAGGCTGACAAGGGCATCAACGTGAAGCTCGTCCAGAAGGAGTACGGCGACACGATGAAGGAAGACTTCATCAAGCAGGCGCCCACGGGGAAGGGCCCTGACGTGATCGTCGGTGGCAGCGACTGGCTGGGTCTGTTCGTGCAGAACGGCGTCGTCGCTCCTCTCGAACTCGGCGACACCGCCGACGAGTACTCCGATGTGGCGATCCGGGCGATGAGCTACGAGGGAACCACCTACGGACTGCCGGTCTCGGTTGAGAACATCGCGCTGGTCCGCAACTCCGCTCTGGCGGATTCGACCCCGGCAACGTGGGATGAGCTCATCGCGGCCGGGCAGGCCGTGGTCGCCAGCGGTGCCGCGCAGTACCCGGTGCTCGTGCCCTCGGGACCCGAGTCCGATCCGTACCACCTTTACCCGCTGCAGACCTCGTACGGTGCGCCGCTGTTCGGCACCAACCCTGACGGCAGCTACAACCCGGACGATCTGCTGATCGGCAACCCGGGTGGGGAAGAGTTCGCGGAGAAGCTGGTGGAATGGGGCCAGGAGGGTGTGCTCAACACCAACATCACGAACGAGATCGCTCGTGACGAGTTCGCGGCCGGCAAGTCGCCGTACATGCTCTCGGGCCCGTGGAATCTCCCGGCCTTCAAGGATGGCGGCATCGACTACGCGATCGAGCCGATCCCGCAGGCGGGCACCGAGGCGGGGACGCCGTTCGTCGGTGTGCAGGGCTTCTTCGTCAGCGCGAAGAGCGACAACGCCCTCGCGGCTAACGAGTTCGTCGTCAACTACCTCGGTACCGAGGACGTGCAGCTCGCACTGTACAAGGCAGGTGGGCGTCCGCCGGCGATGACATCGGCGTTCGAGATCGCTTCGGCGGAGGACCCGGACGTCGGTGCGTACGGTGAGGTGGCCCTCGCCGGTGTGCCGATGCCCGCGATCCCCGAGATGGGTGCCGTGTGGAACTACTGGGGCGCCACGGAGGCGGCCCTGGTCAACAACACGGCCGGCGACCCGGCCACCGCCTGGCAGACGATGGCGGACCGCATCGCGGCCGACATCGCGAAATGACCGCTGCGGGTCGGGGCACCGCCTCAGCCCCGACCCGCAGCACCACCCGATACCCGACCTCATCCCGCCGCCGCTGGAGCACCATGACCGCCCTCACCACTGAGGCGCCACCCGCGCCGATGCCGCCGTCTCCGAAGGGCGCGCCGCGACGACGGCTACCGTCGGCCTCAGCTCTGCTCGTCAAAATCGTCTCCCTCGGTGTGCTGGACGCCCTCGTGCTGTACGCCGCGTTCGTGCTCGCCCTCGACGAGCAGTGGCTGATCGCTGGGGCCGTGCTGTTGGCCGCCGCCGCGATCAATTGGGTGTACCTGCGGCGGGGGATGCTGCCGGCCAAGTACCTGGTGCCGGGAACGGTCTTCCTTGTCGTGTTCCAGCTCTACGTCGTCGTCTACAGCGGGTACATCGCCTTCACCAACTACGGCGACGGGCACATGGGCGACAAGGGCGACGCCATCTCCGTGCTCATCGAGAAGTCGCTCTCGCGAGTTCCCGATTCGCCCGCGTACGACATGGTCGTCGTGGAACGGTTCGGCGAACTGTCCTTCCTCGTCACCGAGACAGACGGTACCGCAATGGTCGGCTCCGACGGCAAACCCCTCGAGCCCGCCGAAGACGCAAAGTTCGAAGGCGGACGCGCCGTCGGCCTCGACGGGTACGAGACCCTCGACTTCTCACAGATGCTTGCTCAGCAGTCGCAGATCGCAGCGATGAGCGTCCCACTGTCTGACGACCTGGACGAGGGGGCGCTGCGAACCCCGGACGGCGCGAAGGCCTACGTGTACTCCGCGTCCATGAAGTACGACGAAGCCACAGACACGTTCATCGACGTGGCGACCGGCGTGGTCTACAGCGACGAAGGAACCGGCGCGTTCGTCTCCCAGGACGGCACCGAGCTGATGCCTGGTTGGAAGATCAACGTCGGCTTCGACAACTTCGTCGCCGCCTTCACCGAGGAGTCCATCCGCGGGCCTCTGCTGCAGGTCATCGTGTGGACGTTCGTCTTCGCCGGGTTCACCGTCGCCGCAACCTTCGCTGTCGGAGTGTTCCTCGCCACCGTGCTCAACGACCCGCGACTGCGGTTCCGCCGAACGTTCCGGGTACTGGTGATCCTCCCGTACGCGTTCCCCGCGTTCCTTTCCGCCCTCATCTGGAGCGGGATGCTGAACTCCCAGTTCGGCTTCATCAATCAGGTGCTGCTTGGCGGCGCCGACGTCCCCTGGCTGACCAACCCGATCTTGGCGAAAGTGAGCATCCTGCTGGTCAACGTCTGGCTCGGCTACGCCTACATGTTCCTGGTCGCCACCGGCGCGCTGCAGTCCATTCCAGAGGAGTACGTCGAGGCGGCGCGGATGGACGGCGCCGGCGCATGGACCATCTTCCGGCGCGTGAAGCTCCCGCTGCTGATGGTCACCATGGCACCGCTGCTGATCGCCGCGTTCGCATTCAATTTCAACAACTTCAACGTGATCTACATGCTCACCGAGGGCGGCCCTCAGGACATCTCCACAGACATGAACGTGGGCGCGACAGACATCTTGATCACCCTTGTCTACAAGGTCGCGTTCGGTGAGACGAGCGGGCGCGACTACGGACTCGCAAGCGCGTTCTCGATCATCATCTTCCTGCTGGTAGCCGCGATCTCGATCGTCGGATTCCGCCGCACCAAGGCCCTTGAGGAGCTGAACTGATGGAGCCGATCACCGCGGACCCCTTCGAATTGGACACGGCACTTTCACCGGTCGTCAACCCGCAGCGCCGCCGCGCCCGCCACGTCGGACCCTCGCACCGCCGTCGTGAGCGACTGGGACTCGTCGGCAAGTACGCGGTCGCGGTCGTCACCAGCGTGATCGCCGTGTTCCCGATTCTCTACATCGTGTCGGCGTCGTTGAACCCGAACGGAAGCCTGGTCAGCTCCAACGGGCTGTTCCGCTCAATCGACCTCACCAACTACATCGAACTGTTCAGCAACCCGACGCAGCCCTATGGTGCGTGGTTCGCGAACACCGTCATCATCGGCCTCGTGGCCGCGCTCGGAACAGTGTTCCTCGGAGCTCTCGCCGCCTACGCCTTCTCCCGGATGAGGTTCAGTGGCCGGCGTCTCGGGCTGACCACCATCCTGCTGGTGCAGCTGTTCCCGCAGCTCCTCGGAGTGGTCGCGATCTTCCTCCTGATGACCTCGATCGGCGACATCTTCCCGGCCATCGGGCTCGACTCGCAGCTCGGACTGATCCTGGTCTACCTGGGCGGTGCGCTCGGGGTGAACACGTATCTGATGTACGGGTTCTTCAACACCGTGCCGGCGTCCATCGACGAAGCGGCGAAGCTTGACGGAGCTGGGCACGCCCGGATCTTCTTCACCATCATCCTCAGGCTGGCGGCGCCCATCCTCGCCGTTGTCGGGCTGCTGTCCTTCATCGGAACTGCGAGCGAGTTCGTCGTGGCCAGCGTGGTGCTCACCGACCCGGCGAAGCAGACGTTGGCCGTCGGGCTGTACCAATTCGTCTCTCAGGAGACCTCCGCGAACTGGCCGGTGTTCGCCGCCGGCGCGGTCCTTGCAGCGCTGCCGGTCGTGTTCTTGTTCTTCCTTCTGCAGAAGTACATCGTGGGCGGGCTGACGGCCGGAGCGGTGAAATAGCCGCGCGAACACGCGGTGCTAGCCTTGCGGCCATGGGTGCCACTCTCGCTGACATCGCAGCGCATGCCGCCGTCAGCGAAGCGACCGTCAGCCGCGTCCTCAACGACAAGCCGGGCGTGGCACCCGCGAAGCGCCGCGCAGTTCTCACGGCCCTCGATGTGCTCGGATATGAGCGGCCGTCGCGGCTGCGGAGCCGCACGGCGCGCCCCGTAGGAGTGCTGCTGCCCGAGCTGGTGAACCCGATCTTTCCTGCCTTCGCACAAGCTCTCGCACCGAACTTCGCCCGCCGTGGCTTCACCCCGCTCATCGGCACACAGAGCGAAGGCGGCCTGCACGAGGACGAGATCATCGACATGTTCGTTGAAGCAGGCGTGTCGGGCATCCTCTTCGTCGCAGGACAGCACGCGGACACGGCAGAATCGACCGACCGCTACCAAGCGCTGCGTGAGCTCGGACTGCCGTTGGGCTTCGTGAACGGATACCGCGAGGGCGTCGACGCTCCTTTCTTCTCCATCGACGACGCGGCATCCATGTCGATCGCGGTCCGCCACCTGATAGCGATGGGGCACCGCCGCATCGGATTCGCCAGCGGACCAGAATCCTGGGTCCCCACCCGCCGGGCCACCGCAGGATTCCGTTCCGCGATCCAGGAAGGTCTCGGCCCGTCCGCCGTCGCACCCGTGGTGCACGGGCTGCTCTCCGACGATGGTGGCGCGAGCGCAGCCCGCGAACTCATCGCAGAAGGATGCACCGCGGTGGTTTGCGCGAGCGACCTCATGGCGGTGGGAGTGCTGGCCGAAACCCGCCGGCAGGGGCTTTCCGTTCCCGGTCGGCTGTCAGTGGTCGGATTCGATGACTCGATCCTGGCGCGCAGCTGCTGGCCGCCCCTTACAACGATCCGGCAGCCGGTGCCGACCATGGGCATTGCAATCGCGGACGCCTTCGTCGGCGAGATGAACGGGATCCTGGCCTACCGCACCGAGTACATCTTCCAGCCCGAGCTCGTCGTACGGGAGTCGACCGGCCCGGCGCCGCGCGACAGCTGATCGCGGCCTCTCACTCTTGCGCGAGTACCGCTTCGGCGACATCGGCGGCACGGCTCGGAAACGCCGACCACCCGGGCTCGAGGACCTCACGTGCGAGCGCGGCGACGCCGCGTGCCGCGTCCTCGACAGCCTGGCTAAGCACGGCGTCCAGGCGGACAGCGATCTCGGGATAAGCGGCGTCGAAGCGACGGGCTGGTTCAAGCGCGTCTTCTCGCACGCCTGTGACAGGCTCGATGCGCGCGCGGATGGTCCGGATCATGTGCCCGACAGCCCAGGTGCGGACGAACTGGCCGGCGACGATCCGTTCGCCGCGGCGCGCACGTCCGTAGCCGACGAGCAACTTGACGAAGACCAGACCCGCCTCGCTGGCGGCATCGACCGGCGTAAGGGTGTTCAGCCGCTCGCGCCCTTCGGCGACGAACGAGAGGGCACGTTCGTCGCCGAAGGTGAGGCCTGCCTCGCCGATCGCCGTACCTGCGAGCTCGTCGACGGAGGCGATGGCGAACTCCAGCAGATGTGCGTCGTCGTAGAGCACTGAGAACCCCAGTGCACCTTCCCGGGCGAGGAGCACGATGCGCTCCGGTTCGGGCAGCCAATCGAGGGACTCCCTCGCTGAAGCAGCCGCCTGGGCGTCGATGAGCGCCAGGAAGTCGTGGTCAGACCAGCGATCCCGGCGCTCGGCCGCTGCCGCCGAACCGACCACGACCAGCCCATGCGCGCCGGGGACACGGGCGAACCCGGTCGTGAGGCGTTCGGTGAGCTCATCGAAACGCTGCAGGTCACGCATGCGCGGATTCGAATGCCTCTCGGCGTCCGGTTCCGGCTTCCGCTGCTGCGCCAGCCGAGAGGGCCGCAGTCGTACGGAGTGGCCAGATGCCGAACGTAGGTCCGCTAGCCCGCCACCGCAGCCGGTCAGCGGCGCGATCGAGGGTCAGTTCGCCGAAGGTCACCGCGGGCGGCGCGAATTCGTCAACCGTGCGACCGGCGAGTGAGGTCGTCGGAAGCGAGATCTCGGTGCCGGATCGGGACGCGACGACGAGCTCGGCCGAGTCCTCCAGCTCCCGCACGAATGCGACGATGTCAGCTCCCGCGTGCAGCCACCGCAGCCCGCCCGTGCGAAGCGCGGGGGACGCTGCGCGAGCTGCCGCGAGGCGCGCATACTCTGGAGCGAGGAGCGCATCCGAGGTCCAGGGGAGGGGTGTTCGTGAGGCTTCGCCGTCGCTGCCACGCAGAGCGAATTCATCACCCGCGAAGATGACAGGCGTGCCCGGTAGGGTGAACGACAGGCCTGCGGCGACCAACTGGGCTGCCGTGTCGGCCCGGTCCGCGAATCGCGGCGTGTCGTGGGTGTCGATCGCGTTCATAGCGAGCGATCGCACCGCCCACGGCATTGGAGCGCTGAACCGCCGGAACGCCCGGGCGAACGACTCCGCGGACGCGGCCGGCGTCTGCTCGTACGGGATCCCGTAGTGATGCACAGGCCTCGTCTCCTGCTCTCGCAGCCAGTGCCACAGGGGACGGGTGAACGCGGAGTAGCTCATGGGCGCATGCCACCCCGAGCCGTCGAAGTCGCGGCTGGAGTCGTTCGTCGACTCCGCGAACAGCACGCTGCCGGGCGCGACCTCGTCCATCGTCCGGCGCACCGTCTGCTGCACAAGCCTGTTGAGGTCGTCCTCGCCCTGTCGACCGGTCATGTTTGCGACATCGATGCGCCAGCCATCGAGACCGTAAGGAGGAAGCAGCCACTTGGCCACGACGCTGTCCGGCCCCTCGATGAACCGCCGGCGCAACTCGCGCGAGTTCCAGTTCAACTTCGGCAGGCTCGGTACGCCGTACCAGGCGACGTAGTCCGTCTGAGCTTCATCGTTCCAGTAGAAGAAGTCGGACTCGGCCGCTGACGGGTTGCCGCGGGCGGCGCGGAACCATTCGTGCGCATCACCGGTGTGGTTCGTGGTGAGATCCCCGATCACCCGGATGCCTCGCGCGTGCGCCGCCTGGACCAGCCGGATGAGCGCCTCATCGCCGCCGAGTAGCGGGTCGACCCGACCGAACGTGCTCGCGTCATACCGGTGGTTCGACTGGGCAGGGAAGAACGGGGTCAGGTAGATCAGCGTGACCCCCAGCGTCTCGAGGTGATCGAGCCGCTCAGCAACACCGTCCAGATCGCCTCCGAAGAGCTGACGGGGCGTGTCCGGGCCGCGGTGCACCACCTCGTCGTCCCACGATGCCGTGATCGCCCAGGCGGGACAGGGGCGGTTCGCGGCGGCCTCGGAGCGCGCGAAGCGGTCGGGGAAGATCTGGTACATCGTCTGCTCGCTTGCCCATTCCGGAGGCGCAGGGAACGTCGTCGCGCGGAAATCGAGCGCGTCGAGCGGTTCGACCTCGTCGAGGCCTTCCCCGTTGAGCCAGAACGCACGTCCCTCACCGGCGTTCAGAAGGAACCGGTAAGAGGTCACAGGGTTCGCCACAGTGAGGGCGCCCTCCCACCACTGAGCGGGGTCACCCTCAATCGGGGCCGCAATCGAACGCATCGGAAGGAACTGCGGCTCGCCATCGACGACCACCCGTAGCCAAACACTCGACACCGTGCCAAACGTGGGGGGGACGCGGACACGCGGCCGCCGCACGTCAGTCGCGTCAGCGGTAACGGGGGAGTAGAGCTCGGAGCCATCGTGGTGGGGGAGATCATGCCAGCGCATACGCCTGCCTTCATTCATGCGCCCGAAAGCGCGCTCGGGGTACGGCGGCAGGGACGCCGCACGGAGGGTCGGCGGCAACGATAGCAATGTTTTGCGGAGTATGAAACTTCTTGCAGATGCTGATCTGGACGGCTGTAACATCCCTCCGTGACCACTTCGATCCTGCCAACCGGCCCCCTCGCCGACGTCGTTTTCAGCGCCCTCGAACCGCTCCCTGAGCCGCTACGCAACCACAGCCTGCGGACCTTCGTGTTCGCCGAGCTGATCGCAGATGAGACCGAGCCGGGAGGGTGCGACAGGCAGTTGCTGTTCGCCGCCACCGCGATGCACGACCTCGGACTTGGCCCGGACGCTGAGGGGCGGCAACGATTCGAGGTGGAAGGTGCAGATCTCGCGGTTTCCCGACTGGCAGCTCACGGGTTTGACGCGCGGCAGACCGGCGAAGTCTGGGAAGCGATCGCGCTCCACACCTCAGGTGGCATCGCGGAGCGTCGCGGTCCGATTGCCCGGTTGACGCGCGCAGGCGTCCTCGCCGACCTCGGCCGCCATCCCCTGATTTCCGCCGGGCGCGCAGCCGCAGTGCACGACCAGTTCCCGAGACTCAACGCCGTCCGGTCCATCGTCGACGCGGCGGTCGCACACGCCGAACGCTCACCGTCCGCCGGGGCGCCCTATACACTCGCGGGTGAACTTGCCCGTGAGCGTCTCGATGGTGGCCTCACCAGGATTGAAGCCGGCTCAGCCCACGCTCCTTGGTGCGACTGAGCGACGAGCGCGGGTGCCTGATGAAGACCGCACGGCCGAATAGTCCTCCTCGGTGAAGCGCCCGACTGCGTTGGGTCAGTGATCGCCTCCCTCAGGCTGCCCACGTGCCCACGACGTGCCCACGGCCCGTCTGGATCCCGACGGACGGAAAGTGAACCGTCCCCGGTCTGATGCCGTTTCCTTTCGAGTCTGGAAGGAAGATGTTGATCATGCCGAAGAGGATTCCGGAGGAGACGAAGCAGCGCGGGATCAGGCTCGTGATGGATCACCTCGATGAGTACCCGAATCTGACGACCGCGTGCGAGTCCGTCGCGAAGCGACTCGGGTTTGGGGCGGAGTCGCTGCGCCGGTGGGTGCGGCAGGCGCAGGTCGACGCCGGCGACCGGCAGGGCGTCACGTCGAGCGAGTCGGAGAAGATCCGGCAGCTGGAGCGGGAGAACCGGGAGCTGCGTGAGGCGAACGCGATCCTGCGGGACGCGGCGGTTTTCTTCGCCGGGGAACTCGACCCCCGACGCCGCTGATCCTCGCATTCATCGAGGAGCAGCGCGCCATGGGCCGCTCGGTCGGGTCGATCTGCCGGGTCCTGCGTGAGCAGGGCGTGCAGGTCGCCGAGCGTACCTATCGGGCGTGGAAACGCGCCCAGCCGTCCGCGAGGGATCTCGCCGACGCGGTCGTGATCGACGCGATCCTCGCTGTCCGTGTCGACGAGCACGGTCAGGCGACGCCGGAGTCGATGTACGGGCGGAGGAAGTTGACCGCGCTGCTGCGCCGGCAAGGAATGGCGGTGTCGAAGCGGCAGGTCGACCGGCTGATGCGGGACCTCGGCATCAACGGGCTGGTGCGCGGCAAGGGCACCAGGACCACGATCCCGGACCGCAACGCGGCCCGGGCGCCGGACCTGCTGGACCGGGACTTCACCGCCCCGGCACCGAACCGCCGCTGGGTGGCTGACTTCACGTATGTGCGGACGTGGGCCGGGTTCGTGTACGTGTCGTTCGTGATCGACTGCTACTCGCGGGCGATCGTCGGCTGGCATGCCGCGACGGCGAAGACGACACCGTTGGTGACCACGGCGCTGCGGATGGGATTGTGGCGACGCGACCGCGCCGGCCACGACGTTAAGGACGGGCTGATCCACCACAGCGACGCCGGGTCTCAGACCGGTTGAATCCGCCCAATTCACGTCGGTGTCGTTCGCGGAGACCCTCGCGCTGGAGGGCATCGCCGCATCGATCGGGTCGATCGGCGACGCGTACGACAACGCCCTCGCCGAATCGACGATCGGGCTGTTCAAGAACGAGGCCGTCCGTGACGGATCCCCATTCCGATTAGGACCGCTGCGGACCATCGACGACGTCGAATGGATCACCGCGGGATGGGTCGACTGGTACAACGCACGCCGACTGCACTCCACCCTCGGCGACGTCCCGCCCGACGAGTACGAGGCTGTCTACTACGCTGACCTCGAAACACCAGCCCACCCGGTGCTGGAACCCGCATAGGAGCGGCGGAGAACCGGGGACGGTTCAAAGTGCTGGCCCCGTTCTTCCGTTGGCGAGCGCCGCTACACCGAGCCAGATCGCAGCGAGGAACCCCGCTGAAGCGAGAGCAAGGACGATCGCAGGAGCTGAACGTCGCACGGCTGACACTCTGCTCGGCCACGTGAGACTCCGCAACGGGGCGCGCGCATGCCGGTCGTTGAATGCTCGCCGTACATCAACTTGAGCGAGCACGAACCCTCGCGGGCTCGAGTGCCCGCATGAGCCGGCCGGTCGGGTGCCCGCTCGTGCTGCTCTATCTGACACGCCGTCATCCCGGCGACGGCATCCGGGACGGCGGACCGCTGGCCTAGTAGTGTGAGTCGTTACGCGATACGCTGGCAAGGTGATCGTGAGCTTCCGGCATAAGGGGTTGGAGGCTTTGTATCGCGACGGGTCGAAGAAGGGAGTGCAGCCGGCGCATGCGCCCAAGCTCACCCGCATCCTCGGTGTGCTGGATGTTGCGCAGTCGCCGGCGGATGTGGCGATCCCGTCGTTTCGTGCGCACGAGCTGAAGGGCGACCTGGCCGGTCACTGGTCGATCTGGATCAACGGCAATTGGCGGGTGACGTTCCGGTTCGTCGGGCAGGATGTCGAACTCGTCGACTATCAGGACTACCACTGAAGGAGGGATGGACATGATGAAGTACCCACCACATCCTGGTGCGATCATCGGCGAGGACGTCCTCGCCGAACTGGGGCTCTCCGTTGTGGAAGCCGCGGCGCGCCTCGGTGTGTCTCGCGTCACGCTCAGTCGGGTCATCCACGGCCACGCGGGTGTAAGCCCGAACCTTGCGGTGCGTCTCGAGCGGGCGGGTGTCGGCACGGCGCGGGCCTGGTTGGCGATGCAGTCGAACTACGACCTTGCGCGGGAGCTTGACGGCAAGGAACATGAGGTCCAGCCGCTCATCGCCTGAGCAACGACAGGGTCGACACCCCCGTAACGTCTGGCAACGCGATGGCAACAACTGAACCGACTCGATGCCGGCCGAGTTGATCGAACCGGGATGACCACCTGATCGAATCCGCGTGAATCCGGGCTTCGTGACCGAGGCCGTCGTCGGGCGTATGGGTTCAAGTCCAACCGTCACCGCCGATTTCGAGTCCGAGGGTTCTCGAAGCCCTCCGGGCCTGGCCGCGTCACCACCACCCGCGCAACGACGTGGGAGCAGCCGTGCGTTGATCTGCGCGCGTGGCGCTGGCTACGCTCCTTGATCGTGATCTACCAGGACCCGCTTGCGTATCTGCTCGGAATCGAAGGGTCCGCGCTGCTTGACGCATGGGCCGGTGACCACGATCAGGCCTTCATCGAAGACCGGGTCGCCGAGATCCGTCGATTGCTCGCCGACGGGAAGCTCCAGAATCGCGGGGTGCTCGCGGAGCGCGTGGCCGCTGATGTCGCCTACGAGCAGGAGGCGCCCGACTACGACGCGAATGCGGGCGGTGGCCTCTTTGCGATCGACGAGCCGGTCATCACCGAATGGCTGGCGCACCGCGATGTCGGCGTCGCCCTGGATGCGGCGTGCGGCACAGGGCGGTTCGCGCGGATTCTCGCCGACCTCGGCCACAGCGTGATCGGCGTCGACTGGTCACCGGACATGCTCGAGCTGGCCCGAGAGCGTGTCCCGGAGGGCGAGTTCCAGTTGGGCTCCGTGGATCGGCTGCCTCTCGCCGACCGATCGGTCGATGTGGTCGTCTGCGCGCTCGCGCTCGTCCACGTGCGTGATCTCGGCCCGGTTTTCGCCGAGTTCGCCCGCGTGCTGCGCCCTGGCGGCGCGCTCCTCATCTCAGACGTGCATCGCGAGCTCACCACGATCGGCTCGGGCATCAAGAGTCTCGGACCCGACGGTGAGCGGCGCCTCGCCCCGGCCTACCGGCATCCTCTCGGGGACTATCTTCGGGCTGCGCTCGCCGCGGGACTCGAGTTGCGCGGGTGCGAGGAGCCGGCCCTCCGCTGGGACGACTCGCCGCTGCCGAAGCCGAGCACCGAGATCGGGGACTGGCCGGCGTGGCCATGGTCTCTGATGGCATACGTGCCCGAGGCGACGCGCGCGGTCTCCGGCCGCCCGCAGTTGCTCCTCCTGCAGTTCGCTCAGCCTGCGTCCTGAGCCTGCGCGCTCCGAAGTCGATGAGCTCGCCGTCGAGGATGATGCCGAGATCGGCCATCTCCACGCGCGCGCCGGCGCTGCGGAGATGCTTGATGACCCGACCGACCTCCATATCAACGCCCGTACCAGAGAGAACGCAGATCGCGTCGACTCTGATGTCGCCGTCGAGAATGCGGAGCAGCAGATCCGCGATACTCGAGTCGTGTCGGGTTCGGCGATGTATCAACTCGGGAAGCGGCGTCCGCCGAAGACCCCGCTTCGGCGCATCATCCTCGCCGCGGTGGTCCTGGTGTTCTGCGCGGGTCTGTTGCCGTTCATCGTCGGGGGTGTCGCGCTGCAGTGGCAGGCCGGTTCGATCGTCGGCGTCATCGCGATGGGGTGGATCGCGCTGTTCCTGATCCTCGGAATCGGCGCCGGCGTGTACGGGATCGCCGTGGGCGTGCGGGAGCGTCGCAACGCTCCACCGCCGACGCCGCCGCGATAGACCGGCAGCAGCATCCCGACGCGAGCGACCCGCGGCGGCGGCACACTCCACGACCGCCGGCTCCTCGCGAACGCCCTGGCCTGGAGCGCCGATTCCCTCGCTCGCTGAACTCGGTCGAAGATCACGACTTGATACCGCCCGACCGCACACCGGCGATCCCGGCGCACACTGGACGCATGTGGTTGAGCTTCTTGAAGGCCGTGAGACGCGGTGATCATCGCGTCGCGCCCTCGACCTGGATCGCCGCGACGGCCGCCCTCGTCTATGCCATCTCGCCGATCGACCTGATCCCCGAGCTCGTGCTCGGACCGCTGGGCTTCGCGGACGACCTCGGCGTGTGGAGCATCCTCGGCGTGCTGCTGCTGCGCGAGCACCACCGGTGGCACAGCGGACTGCCGGCGCACCGCTGACCCGCCTCGACATGCCCCGCACCGGGGTGGCGCCCCCGCACCACCCCGGCACGGGGTTTTGAGTGTCGCCAGTGACCGTGTCCTCCGGCAGCGGTGATGACTTGCTCACCCTGCAGGAGTGTGGCGCGGACGTTTCATGACGGCGCGCTCGAGATTCGAAGAATGGATGCCTCGACACGGCCGCGGATCCGTGTCGTCAGGGCCGCAGGCCGTCGAGGACGACGGCGACCATCGCGTCGGCGAGGCCGGGCGGCGCCGTCCGCGCCTGCGTCACGGCATGCACGGCCTCGGTGAGGAGCGCAGCGGTGGTTTCGGCGGGGATGTCGGATCGGATGTCGCCCGCCTCTCTTCCGGTCTCGACGACCTGACGCAGCGCATCCCGCAGCTCACGTTCGCGAGCGGTCGTCTGCGGCAGTGAGAGCCCTGCGGTCTGCTCGCTGATCGCCGAATGTCGCTGTTCGAAATCGATGACCTCCACCAGAAGCGTGCGCAGTGCGTCAGTGGCGGCCGGTGCTGCGGCGACCGCTCGAGCGCGTCGCACGAGGGGCTCGAGCAGTTCTGCGATGGCCGCGTCGAGCAGTGCATCCTTGCTGCCGAACGCCCGGGCGACGGTTCCGACGCCGAGCCCGGCTCGCTTCGCGATGGCCTCGACGGTGAGGGGCGCGCCAGGATCGGCGAGCAGGCTCTTCGCAGCCGCGAGGGCGAGGTCGCGGTTGCGGACGGCGTCAGCGCGACGCGCGCCGGAGGCACTTGACATCTGGAATGACCCTTCCACATAATCTACTGGAACACAGGTTCCACTTATCGTAGGTGAAGGAAGCGACCGTGAGAAGCAGCATCCTGATCGTCGGCGCAAGCATCGCGGGACTCACGGCAGCCCACTGGCTCGCGCGCTCCGGATTCACCGTGACGATCGCCGAGCGGTCGCCGGGCATGAGATCCGGCGGTAATGGCGTCGACCTGCGCGGACGGGCCGCAGAGGTGATCGCAGGCATGGGCCTGGCCGAACAGGTACGTGCAGCCGCGACCGATGTCATCGGGATGCGGTTCGTCGACGCGTCCGATCGGGTGACGGCGCAGGTCGACACTCGCATGGCCGGCGCCGTGGAGATCATGCGCGGGGACCTGGTCCGGCTGCTCGCCTCTGCAACGGCGGGCGTCGAGGTGCGCTTCGCGCGCGGAGTGACGGCGCTCACGCAGGAAGCGGACAGCGTCACCGTGACCTTCGATGGTGGCGCGAGCGAGCGCTACGACCTCGTGATCGGCGCCGACGGTGTGCACTCGGCCGTCCGTCGTCTCGCGTTCGGCCCGGACGAACGATCCACTCGCTTCCGCGGCCACTACTTCGCGTTCGCCGACGCGGGGCCGGATCTCGGCGAACCGCGCTGGATGACCGCGTTCAATCAGCCCGGTCGCATGGTGGGCATCTACCGCGCAGGCAGACAGGCCGAATCCAAGGCGTACTTCGTGTTCCGCTCGGCACCGCTCCGATATGACCGCCGAGACATCGCCGAGCAGGCGCGGATCGTCCGCGCCGCCTTCGCCGCTGATGCTGACCGTCGCACCTGGCGCGTCCGCGAACTGCTCGATGCGGCTGCTGCCGACCCCTTCCTCTACTTCGATGCGGTCAGTCAGGTGCGCCTCACCCGGTGGTCGACGGGTCGGGTGGTGCTCATCGGGGATGCCGCCTACTGCGCATCGCCGGCGTCCGGTGCCGGTGCGGAACTGGCCGTCGCGGGTGCGCACCGCCTCGCGACGGAACTCGCCGCTGCCGACGGCGACCACCGGGCCGCGTTCGCGCGGTACCAGGCCACGCTCGAGCCGTTCGTGCGTCGCAGGCAGCGGATCGGCGCGAACCTGCGCATGATGGTGCCGCGGACGGAGGCCGGGCGTCGTCTGCGCGACGGATTCACGCGGCTGCCGTTCCTCACCTCGCTCGAGCGCCGCTACGACGCGGCCTGACGGGGGCGGAAACCCGCTGCGAACATTCAGTTGGACCGCCCCGTGTTCACGTCCGTGTTCCTGCGCGGGTCCAAGCCCGTCGTAGCGCCCCCTGTGGGCGATCTCGAGCGCGCACGCTGTCGCGGGTACCGGGTCATGAACGGTGGATGCCGCGACCGGCCGGGTCGCGGCACCCACCGACAGCAGCGCGTACCGCAGGAAGAACTGTTCAGGGGCGGGACATGATCAAGTCGCCGACGCGTTCCTGAAGATCAAACACGCGCGGCACGTACGTCTGCTGGCGCGGAGCACTCCCCGCAGCCCCCGTGTTCACCCATAGTCCGAAGTTGAGCAGCGCGACCACTCGCGGGTGGCGATTCGCGACGCGCAGATACTCGTGCTGGCGATCGAGGATCTGCTGCTCGGTCGTCCAGGCGTTCCAGCTGTCGGGCACGTTCGGCGGGAACAGGTAGATACGGTCACCCTGGTCGCTCGCCATCTGCTCGAGGCGGTTTGCAGACCATTCCAGTTCTGTCTCGGTCATGTTGTAGGCGTCCATTCCGTACCAGTCAACCTCGGGTGGGACGGCGACGGAGTTGGCGATATCCGTATAGGTCATTGTGAACATGATCGGGCGGTCGGGGATCGAGCCCGCCGTGATGCTCGCCTGCACTGCCTTCGCCGACCAGTCCAGTTGCTGGTACGTCACTCCGTACATGTACGCCTCATCCTGGAGGTAATAGGCGGCGATCTTGTCCTTGTACGGCTGCAGCATCTGCACGTAGCCGTTCCAGCGGCTCAGGTCCGGAAGAGCTTGCGATGGCGTTTGTGGTTTGAAGAACTCGCTGCCCACGTACACGATGCAGGACCTTGGCGGACACGACGCGAACACATCGGTGTCGTAGGTGAGAGGACTCGCGTTCAATGTGGGCGACACGTTAATCCAGTGAAGGTTGGAGATGCCGGCCATATCGGGGACGTGATTGCCCGCGTTGTCGTCGTTCCGCGTGCCATACGTGCCGAAATAAGCGAGGGTCGGGAACTGATCGACGCGGCTGATGCGCAGATCGTCGACAGTGCTCACCTCGCGAAGCTGAGTCTCGCTTCCGTTGCTGATGTACGCGCCGAGGTAGAGGTAGGAACGCTTCAAGGCTGCGGTCAGGGCGAGTGTGCGAGATACGCCGTTCACGATCACCACCAGATCCGGCGTCGCTCCTGCGTCTGTCGCGCGGATCGACACGGCGTAACCGGCGGACGAGCTCGGGGCGGTGAAGGTGTCGCCCGCCAGCACTCCACCGCGATACAGAGCGACGGTGCCGTTCCTGGAGACGGTCATACTGAACTGGTTCTGCGCATCAGTCACGTATCCTCGCGCGTCTCTCGAGGACGAGAGCATGAGCGACACCCAGTCGCCGGCGGCACCGAAGTTTCCTGGATCTGGCTTGACCGTTGCGCGGATCTCGAACGCACCGGTGCTGTCGGCGGCGACCGGCGCGTTGAGCTTGATCGCTGACGTCGCCACCCAGAACGAGAGCTGGTTCGCGAAGCTCGGATTGTTGACCTGAGAACGGTTTGCCGGAGGTGTGGCCGTATTGCTCCAGTGCCCCGCCACTCGCGAGTATGACGTCGAGATCGACAGCGGCGACTGGCGCGCGGCGAGGTTCTGGTTGAGTCCATAGTCGCCGGCATACACATCGGCGCCGTCGAAGCTGTCGACGTACTGCGCAACGCGGCTCACGGTGAGGTCGTCGACGGTGCTGACTTCGGCGGCCGTCGTTGCCGAGCCGTTGCTGAGGTACGCTCCGAACAGGATGTACGGCTGTGGCAGCGCGCCCGCGAGCGAAGAGGCTCGGGTGGAGCCGTTGACGGTCACCGCGAATGACGGTGACGCGCTCGACGCTGCGCTCACGGTGACGCTCACGTCGAAGCCGGACGCGGACCGCGTCGACTGCAACTCGGATGACCACAGCGCCGCCCCGCGCTGATAGAGCATGACTTTTCCGCTCCTGCTGACCGTGAGGCCCGCATCCACCGTGGCAGCCGTCACGTAGCCCGTCGTCGCGCTCGACGTTGCGAACATGAGCGAAACCCAGTCAGCATTGCTGCCGAGCGAGTTGGCGTTGGGATCGACTCGCGCCGTGACCGTGTACGAATCCATGGTGTCGGTCATCACCGGCGCATCCAGCCGAACTGCGGACGTCCGCGCCCAGAATGAGAGCTTTCCGGGAAAGTCCTCGTGGTTGACTTGGCTGGCGTACGAAGGTGGCGCTGAGGCGGGGGTGGTCCACAGTCCGTGTGCGCGTGTGTAGGTGATGCCTTTACCTGGGCCGGTCTGTCTTGTCGCGATGGCGTCGTTCAGGCCGTACGTCGGATCTGCGTCGCGCGCGCTGTCGAAGCTGTCTGTGAACTCGGGGGCTGTGGCAGCGGACGCTGTCGCGCCGAGAGGTGCGATCGACAGTCCGATCGCGGTGATGATCACCGTGATGATGCCCGCGAACAGGCGTCGGTTCGGCGCACGGCGAAAACGAGTCGCAAATGCGGTAGACGGGGACGACACATGCTCCATGGAAACGCTCCCTCGGATCGGCAACGCATCAGTGTGAAATTGAGTTTCACATCAATGCCTTTCGAGTGAAACTAGCGATCGATGTGAATGCTGTCAAGGCTCACGTGTGCGCCGGCCGCGATGTGAGGTGGGCGCCCAACCCGACAGATCACGAGGACGCGCTGGGGATCAGTTCGTGGTCGCCAAGCGACGGGCCTCATCGATGCTCGCGCCGAGCGCCGAGTGCACCGTGTGATCGACCGAAATGCCCGTCGCGCGCAAGGCGAGCACGGCGGCGCCGGTGAGTCCGTCATCGACCGAGATCAGATTGACCGACTCGCCGACGGCGCACAGGCGCTCTTCTATGGCTCGACGCAGCATTGGCTGCTTTGCGAGGATCCCACCGGTGGCGACGACTGGGTCGTGCATCGCGCCGCGCACGGCGCGCAGCGTCGCGCATAGTCCGTCTGCTGCGTCCTCGATGATCGCACCGGCCACGGCGTCGCCGACCGACGCTGCATCGAAAGCGAGCGGTGCCAGTCGGGCGAGTTCCACCGGCCGCGCCGCGTACGTCGACGTCAGGATCCTCATGATCTGCGGCGGGCGGCTGGGGTCGGTTGCGGTGTCCGGAGAAGTGGATCGCGCCATCGTGGCTAACAAGAGCTCGGTCAACGTCGTCTCCGGTCCACGCCCGTCGAGATGGGACAGGGCTGCGCGAGCCACATGCTGCCCGATCCAGAATCCAGATCCTACGTCGCCGAGGAGCCAGCCGAGTCCGTCGGCGGTGGCCATGGCGTGTCCCGCCTGAACCCGGACCGCGGCTGCGCCTGTGCCGCTGATGAGCACGCTTCCGCTCTCGGCTGCCGTACCCGCGCTGAAGCCAGCCATGGCATCGGAATCGAATCGCACCAGCGCACGGATGCCATGTGAGAGCAGCGCCTTCTCGATTCCCTCATCCAAGGCTGCGCCTGGGCTGATGCCGGCTAGCGCGATTGTGACGGAGTGTACGTCCTGCGGCGGCGTGTGCGACTGGGCCAAGGCCTCCGCGGCCGCTTCAGCGAGGGATGCTATCGCCACGGGGAGGCCGGAGGAGATCGGATTGGCCGGGCCGCGACGTGCGAAGCCCACGCAGCGTGCATCCTCGGTGATCGCTGCGCAGCGCGTGGCGGTGCCTCCGGCATCAATCGCGAGCAGCACGCGGTTCATCCTTCCGCCCGCGGGGTGCCTCGCTCGCCGGCCAGGGGGGCGGTTGGAACTGAGGGGTTGACATGCGGTAGATCTTAAAACTAAGTTTCACAATTATCCGCAGTAGCAGAACGGAAATATCACAGTGACACAAGGAACCACAGCGGTCACGGCAGAGTTCGGCCTGCGGGCTCGACTTCAAGCCACTGTTCCGGCCATGTCTGCATCAATGGCACGGATCGCCAACCTCCTCCTGGAGTATCCCGATCTCCCTATCTCGATGTCGATCTTTGAGTTTGCGGATCGCGCCGACGTCTCGGCACCCACCGTTACTCGATTCTGCAAGTTCATCGGGTACCGCGGATATACCGGCCTGCGCGTCGGCGCCGCCGCCGAACTCGGGCGCTCCGTCGGGGAGGACGGACTCATCGGAGAGCCGGGTGCGTCCGCACATCCGGAAATGAGTGATGAGGATCTTCTGCGCACGTTCCTCGCCAGTCATGTGCAAGCGCTCCGCGCCTCCGCCGATCTCGTAGACCTTGCCGACATGCGGCGCGTCGCACGGATGATCTCCGATGCGCCGCAGGTCGACGTCTACGGTGTTGGCGGTTCCGGTACCGTCGCCCACTCGCTGGTCGATCGGCTCTACCTTGTCGGCGTGAACGCCCGAGCGTGGACCGATGCTCACCTTGGCCTCATGAGTGGCGCGATCCTCCCCGAGGGTGCGGTTGCGATCGGGATTTCTAGTTCAGGCGAGACGACCGACACGATCGAAATGCTCTCCGAGGCCAGGGCGAGTGGGGCATGGACGGTCGCGATCACTAGTAATCCGCACACCACGATCGCAGAGCAGGCTGATGTGATCGTGCAGACCGCGCCGCCGGACGATTACCTCGATCTCGGCAGCCTCACCTCGTCGCACGTGCAGACGTTCGCGGCAGACCTGCTGTACCTGCTCGTCTCGTGGAATCGCCAGGAGCACAAAGATCGCAACTCCGCGGCGGTGATGAATGCGATCTCCGACGGGCGGGTGAACGCGCGCGTGATCCGATCCGTTCCTCGTGCGACCGAACCGTCGCCCCTCATTCCCTGAAGGAGTCTCATCGATGTCCCAGCTGTTCCCTGCATTCGCCGACGAGGTTCGGTTCCGTCTTGACGAGCTCGATCGTTCGGCCGCTTCAGGTGGATTGGATCCGGCGATTGACGTCCTGACTGTGTCTCTTGGGCGTGGGGGAGTCATCCACGCCTTCGGCACCGGTCATTCAGAGGCGTTCGCGATGGAGATCGCCGGACGTGCAGGCGGGTTCATTCCGACTCATCAGATCGCGCTGCGGGATCTGGTGCTGCTGGGATCGCGGGGACTGGCTGAGATGGGCAGGCCCGAGTTCGAGCGGGACCACACCGTCGCGGACGAGCTGTTCGACCTCTACGACATCCGTGAGGAGGACGTGTTCATCATCGCCTCCAACTCCGGCGCAAACGGGTCGACTGTCGGTCTCGCATTGCGAGCGCAGGCCGAAGGGCTTCTCGTGATCGCGGTCACCAGTCTTGCGCACTCTCGTGCGGTGGAGTCGAAGCATCCAAGCGGGCGACGGCTGTTCGAGGTTGCCGATGTCGTCATCGACAACCTCGCCCCCTTCGGCGATGCGACTCTCGACATCGATGCAGGGCTTCGCGCCGGAGCCGTGTCCTCGATCACCGCCGCGTATATCGCCCAGCAGCTCACGCTCGGCACAGCCGACCGACTCCGGTCAGCGGGTGCGCTTCCTCCCATGTACATCTCGGCCAACATTCCCGGCGGAGACGAGCACAACAGCGGCCTTCAGGACCGTTTCGGCGCTCGCATCCTCCCATACGCACACCTCGACGAACGCGCGACGAGTTAGTCACATCCGCAAGTGCCACACCAATGAAGGAAGGTCACATATGTCACGCCCCTCACGCCGCACGGCACTGAACGCCGGCATCGTAGCCGTCGCGCTCGGTCTCGTCCTCGCCGGCTGCGCCGGTCCCGATCAAGCTCAGACCTCCGATGGGACTGCATCCGCGGACAATCCGTTTGGAGTCGCCGCGAACACGAAGGTTGACGTCGTCGTCTTCGACGGCGGCTACGGCACCGAATACGCGGAGTTTGCCGCTGGGCTCGTCGAAGACCAGATTGGCGACGGCGTCACCGTCGAGATCTCGCCCACCAACAACCTTTCGCAGGCGCTGCAGCCGCGCTTCGTCGGCGGTACCCCGCCCGACACTTTCACAAATGACGGTGCGGATGCGATCCCGATCACCAGCATTCAGGATCAGCTCGAAGACCTGAGCGACTTCTGGAACACGAAGAACTACGACGGCGTAAAGATCACGGATGCGGTCTTCCCGGGCGTCAAGGACGTCGGAGAGTACGACGGTTCGTACCTCAACGCGAACTACGTCATGACCCTCTTCTCGTTGTGGTACTCGCGATCTCTGTTCGAAGAGAAAGGCTGGAATCCGCCTGCGACGTGGGCGGAGATGGCTGACCTATGCACAGCCGCAAAGGCTGATGGCAAGTATCTGTTCACATTCGGCAAGGAAGCGGCTGTCTACTATCAGTGGCTCGTGCTGGATTCGGCAATCAAGCAGGGTGGCTTCGATGTCATCAATGACATCTCGAACCTCGAGCCGGGGGCTTGGTCGAACCCCGATGTGAAGGCTGTGCTGGCGGAGTTGCAGTCGCTCATCAGTGACGGCTGCTTCGTGCCCGGCGGCGCGGGGACCCAGTTCACGCAAGCCCAGGCGCAGTGGTCCAACGACCAGGAAGCACTCTTCTACTATTCCGGATCTTGGATCGAGTCCGAGATGAAAGAGGCGACGGCGGACGGATTCGAGATGACCGCCTGGCCGGCTCCTCTTCTGAACGACGAGTCCGCGCTCCCGTTCGAAGCGGCGCAGGCGGGGCCCGCGATTCCTTGGAGCGTGCCGAAGGCGGCTGCCAGCACTGCGGGCGGCAAGGAGTTCCTGCGGGCGCTGTTCTCCAAAGAGGCCGCGTCGAAATTCTCCGAGCTGACATTGGCGCCGACAGTCGTCAAGGACACGGTTCCGGCTGACGGCTTCGGTTCGACGGCCCTCGCCTCGACCATGGGCGTCATGGAGAACGCCGGGGATGACCTCTTCAGCTGGGTGCCCAACAGCTACTCCGGGTACTACGGCATCCAAGACGCCCCGTATTGGGTGTCGTTCCTTGCCGGAGACATCACAGCACAGGAGCTGATCGACGAGGAAGAGAAGCTCAGCGCCGCCGCCGCGGCAGACGACTCAAAGCCCAAGAAAGAATACGACTACGGCGAATGACTGCACTGATCACCGCTGCGGAGCCGGGGGAGCGCGTGACGTCTCCCCGGCCCCGCAGGCCTCCAAGGCGGCCGAACTTCGACCGCATCAGCTTTCTGCTCGTGTTCCTGGTCGCCCCCCTCGCCCTGTTTGTGGCCTTCGTCCTGTGGCCGTTCGCCCAGTCGGCCTACTACGCGCTCACGAGTTGGGGTGGCTACACAGCCGATCTCGAATGGGTCGGTCTGCAGAACTTCACCCAGATGTTGTCCGACGAGGTGCTCCTGAAATCGCTACGCAACTCGGTCGTGCTCGCACTCGTAGTGCCGACTCTGACGTTGGGCATCGCCTTCGCAATCGCCTGCGTCGTGACTACTGGCGGGCCCAGCATCGGCACGATCCAGGGTCTCCGGGGATCGGCGTTCTACCGCGTCGCGTCGTTCTTCCCGTATTGCGTGCCAGCAATCGTGATCGGCATCATCTGGGCCCAGGTTTACGATCCGTCTCGCGGGCTCCTGAACGGGATTCTCACCGCGGTCGGCCTTGATCAGTTCCGCAGCTTCCCGTGGCTCGGCGATGAGACGACCGCGATGGCGGCATCCGTTCTCGTGATCGTATGGAGTCTGATCGGCTTCTACACGATTCTGTTCATCGCTGCGATCAAAGGCATCCCAGCGGAGACGTATGAGGCGGCGCGCCTCGATGGTGCGGGAAGGTTCCGCATTGCGGTGTCCGTTACTCTGCCGCAGATTCTTTCCAGTTTTCAGACCGCGTACATCTACGTCGGTCTCGTCGCGGTCGATTCATTCGTCTACATGGCGGCGTTGAACAATCAGGGCGGCCCGAACTATTCGACGCTCACGATGACGCAGTACTTGTACAACGTCGCCTTCTTCCAAGGGAAGTTCGGTTACGCCACGGCGATCGGCATTGTGCTCGCACTGGTCACGCTGATCTACGCGGCTCTCGTCTTCGGCGTGTTCCGTCTGCTCCGCGGAAAGGACGGGGGTGATCACGCATGAGCAGCGCAACCCTCGTCACACGCGCGACCGCCGACAGGCGTACGGCTCGGAACGGCGACATCCGTGTCGCAGCCGGATCTCATGCGCTGCTCGGCGTCTGGACGGTCATCGTCATCGTGCCGTTCCTCTGGACGGTGATGTCGAGCTTCAAGACAACGAAGGAGATTCTCGGTTCCCCCTTCTCCTTGCCCGCATCGCTTTCGTTCGCCAACTACGTGAAAGCCTGGAGCGACGCGGGAATCGGGCGCTACTTCTTCAACACCTTGCTCGTTGTGGGCAGCTCGTTGTTCCTCGTGATGCTCTTGGGATCCATGCTCGCGTACGTGCTCGCACGGTTCCGGTTCCGCGGGAACAGGCTTATCTACAACGTCATGCTGGCGGCGATGGCATTCCCTGTCTTCCTCGCGATCGTGCCGCTGTTCTTCACCTTGCAGCACATGGGATTGCTGAACACGACGCCGGGACTGATCCTCGTTTACGTGGCGTTCGCCCTGCCATTCACGATGTTCTTCCTGTACTCTTTCTTCAAGCAGCTCCCGCACGATGTCTACGAGGCGGCGCTGATCGACGGTGCAGGAGACTGGCGAACGTTCTTCTCCATCATGCTCCCGATGGCGACACCGGGGATCGCGTCCGTCGCGATTCTGAACTTCCTGGGTCTGTGGAACCAGTTCTTGTTGCCGGTTGTGCTCAACACAGACCGGGATAAATATGTCATCTCTCAGGGGATGGCGACTTTCGCGGCCAGCGCGGGGTACTCGATTGACTTCGGCGCGCTGTTCGCCGCAGTGGTGATGACAATCATCCCGGTCCTCCTCATCTACGTCATCTTCCAGCGCAAGCTCCAAGGCTCAGTCGCGCAGGGCACGTTCCGATAGGCCGGCCGCCGACCATCCGCGCGGTGTTCTGACGTCGGCCGAGGCATCACGAGATTGGCACACATGAGAATTACGCATGTCGAAACACACCGAGTCCGCATTCCTGCGCCATCACCGGCGTTCGCATGGCGCGCGGGGCTCGAGGGAAGTCCGGGCGATGACGAGGGCGCCGTTCTACACCTGCGCACCGATCACGGCGTGGAGGGCGTTGCGCTGCTCAAGCGTCCGGGAAGCGCCCCGCAGCTCGAGCATGCCGTCGACCGGCTGTTCCGCGACGAGCTCGTCGGGCAGGATCCGCTCGATCGCGAGCATCTCTGGCATCGTGTCTGGGAGATCGACCGCATCCACGAGCTGAGTCTGCCGTTGCTCGGGATCGTCGATGTCGCGCTGTGGGATCTTGCGGCTCGCTCCGCGAACCTTCCGGTCTGGCGGTTGTTGGGAGGAGCGCGAAGGAAGATCCCTGCCTACGCATCTACGACCACCTTCGCCAGCATCGAGGAGTATCTCGACGTCGCCGACCAGTGCCTCGAGCTCGGCTACACGGCGCTAAAGCTGCACGCGTGGGGAGATGCTCGGCGCGACGCGAGGCTGTGCGAAGCGCTGCGTTCACATGTCGGGGATGACGTGCCCCTTATGTATGACGGTTCAGCCGGATTCGACCTGCCTGACGCCATCCATATCGGACGGGTGATGTCCGCGAACGGCTACTTGTGGTTCGAGGAACCCATGCGCGAGTTCAGCATCCATGCCTACAGACAGTTGCAGCGAGTTGTCGATGTACCGCTCCTGGTTGCCGAGACCTCAGATGGAGCCCACATGAACACAGCCGACTTCATTGCGGCGGGCACCGCGACGTTCGGGGTGCGCACCGATACCGTCCTCAAGGGCGGTATCACCGGATCAATGCGCATCGCGCACCTCGCGGATGCGTTCCGGCTGCGCGTGGAGGTGCATGGATCGGACGCGCCGAACCGTCACCTGTGCATGGCGATACCGAACACCACCTACTACGAGTCGCTCGTCACGAATGCAGCGGTCGAGCGAGAGCGCCACGTCGATGCAGAGGGCTTCGTTCATGCTCCCGAGTCCGTCGGTATCGGTCTGCCGGCGGATCTCGAATACCCCGCGGAGCTCGCGCAATTCGTCGGGGCATGAAAGGGGGCGCTCCAGTGCGCATCGACGCGCATCACCACGTGTGGGATCTCGACAGAAATCCTCAACCGTGGATCAGGGAAGATCTGCTGAACCGCACCTTCGCGGTCGAGGAATACCAGGCGCAGATGCGCCGGGGTGGCTTCGACGGCTCGGTGCTCATCCAGAACCTGTGCGACGAGGCGGAGACGGTCGACATGCTCGCGCTCGCTTCGGCCAACCCGTGGATTGTCGGAGTAGTCGGCTGGATCGATCTCAGCGCTGACGTCGATGCGGCCATCGCCAGGCTGCGTTCCTGTGACGGCGGCGACAGATTGGTGGCAGTGCGTCATCAGGTGCAGTTCGAGGAGGACTCCGACTGGTTGGATCGCCCCGCGATCCGACGCGGACTCGAGCGAGTCGGCGCACACGGTCTCGCTTTCGATGCTGTGATCAGGCCGGATCAGCGTGCGTCGGCCGTACGGGCAGCGCGCGAGATCTCAGGCCTTAACTGGATCCTCGACCACCTCGGGAACCCACACGGAGGAAGGCCAGACGACGGCTGGGAGCACGCGATAGTGACGCTCGGTGGGCTCCCGAACGTCGCTGCCAAGGTATCCGGTCTCGGCAATCTCGCTGGGCAGGGATGGACCGCGCGGTCACTGCGAGGCGTCGTTCGTCATGCGCTCGCGGCGTTTGGACCTGATCGTCTCCTGTTCGGGTCGGACTGGCCCGTGTGTCTGCTCTCCGGTGACTTCACGCTTGCGGTCACTGCCGCAGAGGAGTGGTTCGACGATCTTCCGGCAAGGGCGCAGGCAGAGATCTTCGGAGGAAGCGCGAGTCGGTGGTACGGGCTGCTGTGATCGAGTCGCGCTTCTCAAGTGGAACGCCCGCGCTCGGCTTTGGGGCAGCGCCGCTGGGCAACCTCTTCGCCCCGGTCACGGATGAGGCCGCACATGGTGCGGTGGACGCGGCGTGGGACGCCGGAATCCGCTACTTCGATACCGCTCCGTACTACGGCTTGGGGTTATCGGAGTCCAGGTTAGGTGCGTCGCTGTCGGCGCGACCACGTGCCGAATTCCTGTTGTCGACGAAGGTGGGCAAGCGGCTCCTGAACGAGACGTCACCGCGCGTCGATGGACTCGTCGACGGGCAATGGGCGATCGCGACCGCGCGTCAATGGACCAGGGACTATTCGAGAGCCGGGGTCTTTCGATCATTGGAAGAGAGTCTTGAGCGCCTGCGTTGCGACCGTGTCGATATCGTCTTCGTACACGACCCGGACCGCCATGTGGACCAGGTCGAACGTGAGACCGCGCCGGCTCTCGAGGAGCTACGTGCGGAAGGGGTCATCTCCGCGTACGGTGTGGGCACATCGGACTGGCGCATCGCGGACCGGCTTCTCTCGACAACCAACCTCGATGCAGTGATGATCGCAGGAAGATGGACTCTGATCGACCGCTCTGCGGCGCCTCTGCTCGCGCATGCGCAGTCCAGGGGTGTGTGGCTCGCGGTCGCTGGCCCGTTCAACTCGGGGCTCCTCGCGCGGCCCTGGCCGGCAGACGACAGCATGTTCGAGTATTCGCCCGCGGGGGACGAACTCGTTGCCCTCGCCCGGGAACTGGCTCTTGTGTGCAGAAGACACGGTGCGACATTGCCCGAGGCTGCGATCCAATTCGCAACCCGATCACCAGGCGTCTCAACGGTCGTCGCGGGGATCGCATCTGCCGCAGAGGCCGTCGCGGACGTCACCGCCTTCGCGCGCGACATCCCTCGGAGCCTTTGGGCCGAGCTCGACAGGATCGTTGAGGGCTTCCAAAGCAGGAGCTGACAGAATCGCGGCGTCGCGACGATGAACGGTGGATGCCTCGACCGGCCGGGGCCGAGGCATCCATCGACATCAACGGCAGATCGAGGTGGGCAGCAGGTCCAGTCTGCGGAGCTCGTCGGCGACGATGCCGGCGTAGACGCCGGCGCCGTACTCGGACGTGTGGGTGCGGTCGCCGTAGATTCGGATCAGGTAGATCGGCTCAGACTCAGCGGCTGGCACCTTATCCCTCACGTGCGCAGCCGCAGTTCCCTTGCGCTCCTGCCGGCGGGTCCGCTAGCGTGCAGAAATCTCGCGTGACCTGCATGTTAGGTGTCGGCAGGCCACCAACCTGGATGCGCGCCTTCTGGGGGGGCTTGGGCACCATGACCAGACGTGCTGACCGTAACGGCGTACGCGCTGTGTTCGCCGTCGCACTCGCACTTCTCCTCAGCGGATATGCCGCGCCTGCTTTGGCAGACGACTCGACGCCGCCCGACGTGAGGGATGCCTACTCGACGAAAGCCCTGGACAACCTTCGCGCGAGCAATGGAGGCACGAAAGATGCCGGGAACATGGGCGACGCAGGCGTCCCCGACTTCTCTTCTGCCGCCCGCTTCGGCGATCCGCACCAGATCTCTGTCTGGAGTGCGGAGCTGATCGCTGGAGATGCCAAGGCGCCGGCGGTGACCGCCACCGATGAATGGCTGGCGTCGGTCCTCGCCGCTGACGGCGAGGTCCTCGGAACGTATCGTGTGTGGCGGCCCTCAGCGGCGGCCCGAGCCGAGATGGCGGGCTTCAACAACGATGTCGAACTCGGTCGCGCCTTATCTGCCCTTCCGTCCGATGCCGTTCTTGTGAACGACGCGCCATCGGCGCAGTGGCTGTCTCTGGATGACGGAGTGGTCTCGGCGCTCAATCAGGTTGCAGCGGTGGAGGTCCCGAGCCCGATGCCTGTCTCCGAGCTCGCACCGATTGTCGCGAAGCGCTATGCGCAGGCGATCGCAGATGCGGAAGGTCACGATGATGCGGTCGGTGGCGGCGGTTCAACTGGCGTTCATCGCCCGTGGTACGACGGCACGAAGGTGTGGATCATCGCCGGGGTAACCGCGGCGATCCTCGCTGGTGCCCTCGGCGCGGCCATCGCGCTTTCGCGCGAGCGGCGGAGAGCTGGTCCGCGCGCGAATGACCTCGGATGAGTGGTCCCCACGCCCCCGCAGTCGCAGCTTCGCGTCGGCTGGAGCCTCTGGGCGCGGGGGGCCAGCCGGGCGCCCGGCATCCACTCATCCTCACTAGGTCGCACTCATCCTCACCAGGTCGCACTCAGCGCCGCGACGGTCGCTCTCGTGAGCGGCGTCTACGCGTACGCACTGATGAGCTCCCGGATCGAACCGACGATGGTCGGGATCGGGATGCCCGCGGCGAGCATCGCGAGAAGCTGCCGCAGGTTGAGGATGTGCGCGTGCTCCTGCCAGTCGGCGTGCAGCGGGCGGATCTCGGCGTAGGCCGCGAAGAAGGAGTCGGGCACGCCGCCCGAGCAGAGCATGTGCGCGATATCGACCTCGGCCCAGCCGTAGCTCACGGCGGGGTCGATGACGGCCGGTCGTCCGGCGCGGTCCGCGACGACATTGTTGCGCCACAGGTCGCCGTGCGTGAGGCGCGCGCCCGTGTCGGGGATGAGGGTCGGCAGCCGACCGCAGAGACGCTCGATCCCGGAGCGGTCCGACCCATCGAGCGCAGCCTCCACGCGGGGCTCGGCGAGGTATCGCAGCACCCGGTTCTCGGCGAAGAAGCGGTGGCCGTCGGCATCCCACCCGTTGCGCTGGGGGAGCAGCCCGAGCCAGCCGTCGCGGTCCCAGCCGAATCGGCGGTGCGGCGTGGTCGCGTGCATGCGTGCGACGCTCCGGCCGGCCTCCTGCCAGAAGGCATCCGCGCCGGGAGCGTCCGGCTCGAGCGCCTCGAGCGCGATCGAGCGCGGTCCCGTCGCGAGCACGCGCGGCGTCCGGAGACCGCCCAGCGAGGTCAGCGTCTGCAAGCCGGCGGCCTCGGTCGCGAACAGGTCCGCACGGTCCTCGGCGGGCGCCTTGATGACGACCTCTTCGCCGCCGTCGAGCTCGCACAGCCACACCGGGCTGGCGAACCCGCCCGCGAGGCGGCGGATGTGCCGGGTGCTCCGCCCGGGCGGCAGGAAGGACGGGGACCATTGGTCGTCGTTGAGCATCTGAACTCCTCGGCATTTGTTGGAAGAGCCTACAAATATCGAGGAGTGCGGATCAAGCGGTCGTCAGCCGGCGTTGATCCTGACGGCGTCCGCGACGAGCTCGCCGATCGCCGAACGATCCACGGTGCTGCCCTCGACGAAGTCGATACCGCGGACGACCTTGCTGTCCAGACGCGTGTTGAACAGGTCGCTCTGCGGCATGCGTGCGCCCTTCGAGAAGGTCAGGCGCACGGCGTTCTTCAGCACGTCGACGAAGCAGAGATCGCCGTCATGGGTCCAGAAGGGGACTCCCTCCGGCTTGGAGGGCTTCTTGTACTTGACCGCCTCGACGACATCGGGGTCGGCCGCCCGGATCGCCGCTCGCAGCGAGGCGACCGTCTCGTGCTTCCATCCCGCCAGCTGCGCGATGATGTCGTCGATCTGCTCGGAGTCGGTCTTGTCGCTCATGCGCGAATCCTCGCGAAGACGGCCGCCGAAAGCAACGACCCCGACGCGCGTCAGATCGGGAACGCCTTGATCCGCTGCAGCAGCCCCGGACCGGAACGGTCGAGGAGGCGGCCGCCGACGAAGACCCCGGCGACGATGACTCCCGCACCGACGGCGACGCCGACGACGAGAGACACCGCGCCGAGGGTGGCCGACGCCGTGGTCATCGCGACGATCGCCAGGACGAGCGCCGGTGCGCCGAGCAGCAGGCAGGCGCCCATCACCAGGAACACCAGCATCCCGCTCGCGAAGGTCTGGCCCGGCACGGTCTTGAAGGGGCTATCACCCGCGCGCGGGACCGGGACGACCAGCAGCGCCGACGACACCGCGGAGACGCCGTAGCCGGCGAGGAGCAGGCCGAGGGCTCCGCCGAGCACGGCGGCCAGGTTCTGCCAGGCTCCGGTGACCGCGGCCACGACGATCGCGACGACGATGACGGCCGGGAGGCCCACCGAACCTGCGCCGAGGGTGCGGCCCCAGCGATCGGCGCGCCCGGTGATGCCCGATGACAGGACGGACGCGAAGGCCGTGCCGTCGTAGGAGATGTCGGCGTAGGTCGCGATGGCAAGGATCAGGGCGACGAAGATCGCGGACACAGTGAACATCACGCCGTCCACCCCGGTGGTGAACGCGAAGAGGGCGGGGAAGAGCGGGATGAAGATCAGCTGACGCAGGTAGCGCGGATCCCGCAGCCATCCGTTGAGCGAGCGGGCCCACGTCGCCCCGACCCCGCCGGTCGGCATCGCGCCGAACAGTCCGAGCGCTCCGGACTTGACGGTGCGGGTGGTCGGGCGCGGACGCGTGCCGGCCGAGGAATGCAGCGCCCGCGCCCACACGTACCAGAGCGCGGCCAGCGTTCCGACGGCGATCACGAGCTTGCACAGCGCGGGGAGCCAGGCGCCGGCGGCGACGTCACCGGGCACGGCCCACGCGGCGCCGAGCGGGGTCCAGCCGAGGATCGCGCCTGCCAGCTCCAGCCGGGCCGGCAGGTCGCTCGCGGCGTCGACCGCACTGAGGATGCCGGTCAGGATCGGCCCGGTCATGATCAGCAGGCCGATCACGATCGTGCCGATGACCTCCTGCCCGCGACGCCGCCCCGAGAACCCGGTCGTCATCGTGGTGACGAGTCGGCTGACGAGCACGCACGTCAGCACGGCGACCGCGATCATCGGGAGCGCGATGATCGCCGCGAGCGGCCAGCGCACCCACAGGATGACCGACGCGAGGGCGGTGAGGGTGGTGGCGATGCCGGGGATGCCGGTCAGCCCGGTTCCCGTCAGCGCGAGCATGAGCTGACGCTGTGAGAACGGGAACGGCGCCAGGCGGTCGGCATCCACCATTCCGTCCGCCCCGGCGACGATCAGCGGACCGATGGCCCAGCCCAGCAGCAGGGCCGAGCCGGCGACCACGGCGATCGTGCGCGTCGCCTCGAGACCCTGCAGGAAGCTGACGGCCACGAGCCCCGCCACCACGAGGCCGACGAGCCACACGGCCGCCAGCATCCCGAGGATGAAGCCCACCAGCTGCCAGGGACTGCGGGCGAGGGAGTTGCCGAGCAGGCGGTACCGCAGCCTCAGGACTGTCGCAACCACTCCGGGCCCTCCGAGCTGTGACGGCCGCCGACGAGCGTCAGGAACCGGGACTGCAGGGTCTCGCCCGCGCGGACGTCCTCGACCGTTCCCGCGGCGCGCACCCCGCCGTGGACGATGATCGCGACGTGATCGCACATGCGCTGGACGAGATCCATGGAGTGGCTCGACACGATGACGGTGCCGCCGGTCGACGTGTAGCTGCGCAGGACGTCCTCGATGTTGGCGGCCGACACCGGGTCGACGGACTCGAACGGCTCGTCGAGCACGAGCAGGCGGGGCGCGTTGACCAGCGCGCACGCGAGCGCCACCTTCTTGGTCATGCCCGCCGAGTAGTCGGCGACCATCGTCCCGGCGGCTTCGCGCAGGTCCATCAGGGTCAGCAGGTCGGCCACGCGCGGGGCGATCTCGGGCCGCGGGACGCCGAACATCATCGCCGTGTAGGTGATGAGTTGCTCGCCGGTGAGCCGATCGAACAGGCGCACGCCGTCGGCGAGGTTGCCGATCATGCGCTTGGCTTCGACGGGATGCTGCCACACGTCGACGCCGTGCACCTCTGCCGTGCCGGCGTCGGGTCGCAGAAGACCTGTCGCCATCGAGAGCGTCGTCGTCTTGCCGGCGCCGTTGGGCCCGACGAGGCCGAAGAACGACCCTGTCGGAACCTGCAGGTCGAGCCCGGCGACGGCGAGCTTGTCGCCGAACCGCTTCACGAGTCCTGACAATCTCAGCGCCGGGGCTGTCGGTGTCTGATCCACCCTCCCGACCCTAGCGATTCCTGATCAGCCACCCATCCATCCGAAGGTCCCTGCGTCGTACCCGCCGGGCGGAAGGTCGGGCCGCGTGTCGCCGGCGCTTCCGAGCATTGACCGTGTGAGCTGTTCGCGGGAGTCCATCAATCGGGCGAGCTCGGCGGTGAGATCCTCGTCGCGCGGTTCCCGGCCGTCCTGGACCGCGCGGAGCACGCTCCGTCTCATCAGCTCCTTGGCGAACGAACCGGTCGTTCCCTCCGCCTGAGCCGCGGCTGCTTCGAGGACGTCATCGCTGTAGGGGAGGTGCTGCGCGTATCGACGGAAGAGACGGCGCCGTTCCGCTCGGGCCGGCAGTGGCACCTCCACTGCGAGATCGACCCGGCCGGGGCGTTCGGCCAAGGCCCTCTCCAGCGCTTCCACGCGGTTGGTCGTCATGATGAATGCGACGTCGGCGTCGCCGTCGAGACCGTCCAGTGCGTCGAGCACCTCGAAGAGCAGCGGCTGCGGTGAGCTGTGTCGCTCCATCGCGACCAGGTCGATGTCTTCGAGCACGACGAGCGCCGGTTGAAAGGTGCGTGCGATCTCGGCCGCAGCGCTGATGAAGCGGATGCTCGACCCGGTGAGGACCACGGCGGTGATGTCGGGAGTCGCGGTGAGGAGGTGCCGCACGGTGAGCGTCTTGCCGGTGCCGGGCGGGCCGTACAGCAGAACCCCTCGCTTCAGATGCTGACCCGCGCGCTTCAGCGCCTCGCGATGGCTGCCGATGCCGATCACGTGCTGGACGATCTCTTCGAGGACACCCTCGCCGAGCACGATGTCGTCAGCGGCGACCGACGGGCGCTCAAGGAAGGTGGCGCCGGCGTCGCGACCGTACTCGGTGGCTTGAAACGACAGCACCTGGCCTCGCAGCACGCTGCGGTCGATCATCGTCTGCCTGAGCGCTTCGAGGAAGCGCGGAACGACGGCGTCGTCGGGACTCATGACCTCGACGGCCGCGACCGGCCTGCCGAACTGGGGAGCGGCCGCGCGCTGTGCGAGTGCGACAGGCGCGCCGTCGAAATGCAGCAGCCGCACCCCGAGAGACACGACCCGGGTACTGGAGCTCGGACCTGTCGCCCGCTCCGCGTAGTCGACGGGTCCGGGCGCGTAGCGCGTGTGGGGGCTCGTGATCCACTCGGCGAGCCCCTGATGGTGCCGCTGATCGCCTCCGCTGACGCCGATGAGGCGACCGTCGAGCCCGCCCAACGCGTCCAGTGCGAGGTCGGCGTCGACCAGCCGGTGATCGCCGATGAGCTCCACGACCACGGACACCTGCGAGGCGTCGACGCCCAGGTGCTCGCTGATCAGGTCGCCCAGAGGCGTCCGGACGGACGGGGTCTCCCGACCCGCCAGTTCGTTGACCCGGCGGAGGTACTCGGAGACCTCGCGCATCAGTTCGCGGTCGTCGTCACGCAACATGCCACGACTCTCCCACAAGGCCACGACACGCCGCGCGGTCTGGCGCCGAGGCTCCGAGGGGCGACGGGTCCGCGTGCGCCGCCGAGCGTCGAACCGGCTCAGCCGCCGACAGCGGCCACCGTCTTGCGCACCACGGTCTTGTTCTTGCCGATGCGTCGCTCGAACGTGAAGCCGGCCTTCTCGAACATGGTCCGCGTGCCGTTGTGCAGGAACGATGACGACGTCTTCTTACCCGGTTCGACCATGTTCGGGAACGACACCACCTCGCCACCGCCGGCCTGGGCGATCAGCTGGAGCGCGCCGTCGAGCGCCTCGCGCGCGACACCCGCGCGACGATGATCGCGGTCGACGAAGAAGCAGGTGATCCGCCAGGGCGCCGGGCTCTGCTCTCCGGCCTCATACTCTTTGCGGTGGTAGATGCCGGGGAGCTCTTCGGGGCTGCCGTACTCGCACCACGCGATCGCATCGTCGCCCTCGAACACGAGCGCCGCGTGCGCGACGCCCTCGTCCACCAGTCGCTTCTTGAACGTCGCGCGGTCGTACTCGTCCTTGACGGTGTGCTCGGTGTCGCCGTGGAAGTAGGAGCAGTAGCATCCACCCCACACGCCGTTGTGCTTCTGCGCGAGGGCGAGCCACGCCGGGAAGGTCTCAGGCGTGAGCGGTCTGATCACGTGCTCCGCGTCAGTCATCGCCGGCTCCTCGGGTCGGTGGTGCAGGGACGGATCCTCGAGGTGATTGTTCATCCGACGCCGTGGCCGACGCAAGGGACCCGCGCCGGCGCTATCAGCACGAGCGATGCGGGCCATAAGCGATCTGCGCTTCATCGATGCTGCGGCACGCGGTCCAATGGCAGGGAACGAAGGAGTTCCATGTCCCGTACGACCTCTTCCTCGACGCCACCCGTGATCCGGTCCGCGGGCGCGCTGCAGGGGATCCTGCTTCTCGCCGGCAGCTGCATGCCCGTCCTCGGCTCCGTGCTGATCACCCCGGTGCTGCCGCAGCTGTCGGAGCAGTTCGCCGGCATCGCCGGCGCCGACGTCCTCGTGCCGATGATCGTGGCGATCCCGGCGCTCATGATCGCGCTGTTCGCGCCGTTCGCCGGGCAGATCGTCGATCGCCTCGGCCGCAAGAAGCTGCTGATCATCGCGATGATCGCCTATGCGCTGGTCGGCACCGCTCCGGCCTGGCTCGAGGCCCTGCCTGCGATCCTTTTCAGCCGCGTGCTCGTGGGCGTGTGCGAGGCGGCCATCATGACGGTCTGCACGACACTGATCATCGACTACTTCCACGAAGAGAAGCGCCGCAACCGGTATCTCGGGCTGCAGACGGTGACGACGACGCTCGCGGCCACCGTCTTCATCGTGCTCGGCGGCGCCCTCGGCGTCTCGGGCTGGCACACGCCGTTCTGGGTGTATGCGATCAGCATCGTGGTCGCGGTGCCGATGATCTTCGCCCTGTGGGAGCCCAGCGCCGCCGATCCGACCGACAGGCACGAGAACGTCGCGAAGGTGCGCACACCGTGGCGACGGATCTGGGTGCGCCTGCTGGTCACGCTGTTCGGCGGTTTCAGCTTCTACGTGCTCATCATCGAGGCGAGCTATCTCGTCGTCGGAACGGGGATCGCCGCCACCGACACGGCCGTCATCGGTGCCGTGGCCGCCGTCGCGTCGCTCGCCACCGCCATCGGCGGCATCTCGTTCACCCGGCTCGGCAGGATGTCGCACGCCGTGCTGCTGCCGCTCGCCTTCGGGCTGCAGGCCGTAGGCATGGTCGTCATCTGGTTCGCGCCCGGCCTCGCCGGCATCGTCGCCGGCGCGATCATCGCGTCGTTCGGCTCCGGCCTACTGCTGCCGTCCCTGCTGACGTGGGTCGTCGCACCGACGAGCTTCGAAGAGCGCGGCCGCGTCACCGGTTGGTGGACGGCGGCGTTCTACCTCGGCCAGTTCCTCACGCCGATCCTCATGGGCATCCTGGGCGGCGCCACGGGAGCCCTGACGATCGGAGTCGGCATCGTCGGCGTCGCCGCGGCCGTCGTCGCGATCGTGATCGCGGTGGTGCTGCGGGCGCGGGTGCGGGCAGCGGTCTGACGTCAGCGGTGCCGCGGGCGACCCGGGCCGATGTCATCGGCCCTGAGGAGGTCCCGCTGGGCGCGCCGTTGCAACAGAGCGCCTGGGCCCACGCGCCCCGAGGCTCCACGCAGCGCGAAGCGATGCGTGGAGAGGGCGTGGGGAGCATCCACTCATCCCGAGGCTCAGCCGCAGCTCGGCCGGCAGCCGCGCTGCGTGACCGCGTCGATGAGCACCGTGCCGATGTCGGTCGGCTGCAGCGCCTGATAGGCCGCGCCGTCGGTCGCGGCGGCGATCTGCTCCAGCGCGGACTGGTCGGTGTCAGGGCCGTAGCCGATCGCGATGACGGCGACGGGCTTCGCCGGGTCGCGCAGCTTCTCGAGTTCGGCGAGCAGCCCGGGCAGGTCGAGGCCGTCGTCGTCCTCGTTGACGCCGTCGGTGTTGAGCAGCACGAGGTTGACCTGGCCGGGCACATACGTGTCGCGCATGTACTTCACCGCGGCGAGCACGCTGTCGTAGAGGCCGGTCCCGCCGCCGACGAGGCTGTCGAGCCCGTTGGCGGTGTCGATCGTGAGCTGCTTGTGGACGGGATCGCCGAGCGAGCCGAAGGGGACGACCTCTTGCCAGTCCTGCCCGCCGATCCGCCGGCTGGAGAAGACCCAGACCGCGAGCGACGAGTCCGTCGACAGCGAGTTGATGGCACGGACGGCCGCCTGCTCGAACAGGTCGACGCGCCGCATGTCGGGCGTCGCCTGCTGCAGCATGGAGCCCGAGACGTCGTTGAGCGAGAGCATCCGCGACGGCGCGGTGAGGACCTGCCAGGTGCGCAGCACCTCGGCCTGGTTCGCGCTGTCGGCCTGCTCGGGCGCGGCGATGGTGGTCTCGGCGTCGCCGGTCGCGGTCGCCGGAGGGTTGCCCGCGGCGTTGCGCAGCCCGTGAGCGACGAGCACGTCGTCGGCGTCGTCGGCGGCGGCGGTGAGCGCCTCGGCGGCGGCGACGGTGTCGTCGGACGCGTCGGCGGCCGTCACGAGGGGAATGCTCACCGCCGGCTTCACATCGGCCGGGTAGACGGGGACGAGCTTCGTCGTCGAGTCCTCGTCGTACTGCTGCACCGCCTGCTCGGTGGTCACGGCGACCGTCGGGGTGGTCGCGGCAGAGACCGCGTCGAGCGCCGCCGTGGTCGTGGGAGCGACCGCGGGGTCGAGGGCGAGAGCGAGGGCGGTGAACGTCCGGGCGTCGCCGTTGAGCGCTGTCTGCAGCGCGAGCAGCGCGGAAGAGCTCGCCGCCACGGTCGCCGGGTCCGGCAGCACGACGGCGACGGAACGCTGCGCGAAGCTTGAGAACCCGGCATCGGCCGCTTCGAGGACGGCGGCGGTCGGCTCGGTCGTCGCGAAGACGACCGGCGTGCTCGCGAGCGTGCCGCCCACGGCGAGCTCCGCCGCGTCGACGCCTGTCCGTTCGGCCTGCCCGGTCGCCCGAGCGGGCCACATCGCCGAGTCGGGCACCCAGATGTCGAACTCGGGGTTCGCTCCGGTCGCCAGCGCCTCGGCGGTCGCCGCGCTGTCTTCGGTCGTGATCGCGGCCTTGGGGCAATCCGCGCCGAGGCCGGCAGCCAGCTCGGCGACCGCATCGGCGACCGCCGGGTCGGCGGTGATGCGAAGGCTTTCAGGCAGGCAGGCGCCGACGGCCCCAGGGTTCTGCTCGGGTTCGTCCGCCGCGCCGCGCGCGAAGACGACGCCGATCACGACGACGAGCGCGACGACGAGGAGGATGACGAGGCCCAGCAGGATCAGCGAGCGCCGCCGTCGCTGCGCGGCGCGCGCGGCCGCCCGCGTCGGCGTCTCGCCGGTGGCTGGGTTCGGCTGCAGTCGGGTCACTGGCACTCCGATGGACGGCGGGCGGAACCCGCTGCGTGATGCACGCCGTCGTATCTGGGGGCATACGCCGTCGTACGTGGGGGATACTCCGGTGGAGTCTAAGCGACCGTGGCGCCGAGCCGAAACGGGCGCCGTGCGTCGGGATCAGTGCGCCACGCGTGTCGGCGGCGCCAGGTGGGGTATGGGCACGGGCTTGCGCGAGGGCACGCGCGAGGGGTGTGCCGCCACCCGGATGACGTCGTCGAGGACGGCTCGGGGCGACGCATAGATCACCGGGAGGGCCAGGTGGCGCAGCCAGACGGCCTCGTACTCGGCGGAGCTGATCTCGCGGATGCAGGTGACGGTGCGATGGGGGTCGTCGACCGCGCAGGACGCGTCGACGATGATCCACTCGACGGGCGTGAGCTGCTGCAGGACGAATCGTTCGTTCATCGCGTCCGCTCCGAGTCGTCGCCGTCGTGGCGGGAGTGGGTGCGTTCGAGGTTCACTGTTGCTCCTTCCTTGGCACGCAGCCGGCGGTTCTCGTCCTGGAGGGGGATCACCATGGCGATTCCGGCGAGGTTGAGCCCCGCGTCGAGCAGTTCGCCGATGCGGCGCAGCATCACGACATCGTTGACGCTGTACCGGCGGGTGCCGCCTGCCGATCGGTCGGGGAGCAGCAGCCCGTGCGCCTCGTAGGCGCGCAGGTTCTGCACCCCCGATCCCGCGAGCTCGGCCGCGACCGAGATTCCGTACACGCCCCGGTCGGGATCGAGCTCGACGTCGCTCATGGCAACCTCTCCGTGAAGAACTTCCAGCAGGTCTCTTGCATAAGCATGTCATGAGTGGTACAAGAAATCTATGGCGACCGTCATAGATCTTGGATCGACGGCGTCACAGCATCAACTCAAGACAGAAGACGGAGGTGGAGACGATGTTGATGCGCACAGATCCGTTCCGCGAATTGGACCGACTTGCTCAGCAGATGCTCCGTTCGGACGGAACACTGGCACGGCCGGCGGTGATGCCACTGGATGCCTGGCGGGATGAGGACACCTTCCATGTGGAGTTCGACCTGCCCGGCGTCGATCCGGAGTCGATCGACCTGGACGTCGAACGCAATGTGGTGACCGTACGCGCGGAGCGGCCGCATCGGGCGAGCGATGCCGAGCTCATCGCCGCCGAACGTCCTCGCGGGATCTTCAGCAGGCAGCTGGTGCTCGGGGACAACCTCGACACCGAGCACATCAGCGCCAGCTACGACGCGGGCGTCCTGTCGCTGCGCATCCCCGTCGCGGAGCAGGCGAAACCGCGACGGATCCCGATCGCGGGCAGCCGGACCCCGCAGGCGATCGACGCCTGACGCCGAGGTCGACATGCGCGCGAGTGCGAGCGCCCGGAGCATCGACGAGGAGTTCCTCGAACTCGTCTGCGGTGACGAGGAACTGCTCGCGGCGGAGTTCGACGCGATCGTCGCGGCGAACTGGCCCGCGCCGCCGGCTGCCTCCCTCGCCCCGCCGCGCGGCGATCCACGCCGGACCCGCGGACGATCGCCGTCCGACAGCCGCGCCGCACGTCCTCGAGGCCAGCGCCGTGTCGCCGCACCCGCCAGGTCGCGGCAGCGCTCACCGCCCGTACGGGCGCCGTGGGACCGGCATCCCTCGCCACCCGTCTCGTCCTCGCCTACGCTGTGAGCAGCACGGAAGCGAAGGAGCAGCGGTGTCGGGTCACGGCGCACATCTTCCCCCGGATCACGTCCCGGATGCCGGTGAGCCGAGCATCCCGGAGCTGGAGGAGGACGAGGACATCGC
Source organism: Microbacterium helvum (assembly GCF_014779795.1). Taxonomy (GTDB): domain Bacteria; phylum Actinomycetota; class Actinomycetes; order Actinomycetales; family Microbacteriaceae; genus Microbacterium; species Microbacterium helvum. The sequence goes on along the minus strand of NZ_JACXZS010000014.1, from coordinate 60,074 downwards.
CCCTCGTCCGGAGGAGGAGATCGCCGACCTGCTGCGGGCCGAACCCGACGTCGAGGATCACAGCCGGCGTCCCTGACGAGCCGATGCCCGTCAGGGACGCCGGCTGCCGTCGTGTCAGGAGTTGATCTGCTCCACGACGTCGTCGGCCGACTGCTCGAGCGCCTTCTGCAGCTTCTCGTAGTCGTCGGCCTCGATCGCCTTGCTGATGCGCTTGTCGGCACGCGTCAGGGCCTTCTCGACACGGTCGGCCCACTTGTCGTCGACCACCGCGACGACCGCGGACGTGCCCGGCGCGAGGTATTCGTCGACGTCGACGCCGAACTTCTTCTCGTCGTGGCCCTTCTTGATCTTGCCCAGCACGGCGCCGATGCCCGCGCCGATCGCGGTCGCCGCCAGCAGCGGCGGGGCGAACAGGCCGACGACCACGCCCGCCCCGGCGCCCCAGGCGGCGCCGTGTCCGACGGACTTGTCGCCGTGCTCGTGCACCTGGACCTTGCCGTCCTTGCCGCGGACCAGCACGACGGCGCCGACCACTTCATACCCGCCAGCGTCCTGGCCGCTGCGCAGCGCCTCGTAGTCGTCGGACGCGGCGGCGGTGTCGTCGTACGAGCCGACCACCAGTGCGAGGTTCTTCGTGCTCATCGAATCACTCCTTCGAATCACGTCCGAAGCGCTCGGCCCAACGCCCCCACAACTCCGCTTCGAGACGGTGCTGTGATGGTAGCGCCGCACCGGGGCGGGCAGGAGGGGCGCCGCCCCACATTTCGGCGCGTGTTCGCGCGGAGTTCGCCCGTGTCAGTCCGGGTCGGCGGGGTCGATCGGGGCGTGGTGGTCGAAGCCCACGGTGCCGCGCTTCCAGTAGCCGCTCACGGCGAACTGCTCCGAGGGCAGTGCGAGCGTGCCCTTGAGGTGCCGGCGCACCGGGATGAGAGTGGATGCCTCGCCCGCAGCGAACACGAAGGTCGAGGCATCCACGTCCGCAGCCTCGAGCGCCGCGAGCAGCGCGTCGGCGTCGCCGGCGGCGAGCACACTCACCCGGATGTCGACCCGACCGGACGTGGACGAGACGTAGCCCGCGATCCACGCGCCGTCGTCGGCGGCGACAGCGAGGAGCTCGACCGACGTCGTGGCGGGCACCTCGGCGGCCCAGCGCGTCGCCGACGGCAGCGCGGTCTCGTCGCACACGAGCACGAGGCGCCCCGCCCCCTGCGGTGCACCCCGGGATCCGCGCGGGCCGACGATCACCAGCTCGTCGCCCGGCTTCGCCTGTGCGGCCCACCGCGATGCGGGCCCGGGCGAGGGGTGAAGGTAGAAGTCGAGGTCCACCGCGACGCCCTCGGAGGTCTCGGTGACGCGCAGCGGGGTGAAGTCGCGTGCATGCATCGGGCCCTCGGGGCGCACGATGCCGTCCTCGTCCGGACCGACGGGGCTCGGCGCGACGAGTTCACCGGTCTCGGGGTCGGGGAAGAACACCTTCACATGGTCGGCCGGTCCGCCGCTCGTGAAGTCCGCGAACTCGGGTCCCGTGACCCGCACGCGCCGCATCACCGGCGACACCTGCTCCACCGCGATCACGCGGCCGCGACGTGCCGTGAACCGGTTGCGGCCGCCGGCGCGGAAGAACGGCGAGGCAGCCTCGGGCCGCGCAGACGTGGGGGTGTTCGAGAGGTCTGTCATGTCGTTCTCCTTCGGCCGCGGGCAGCGGCAGGTTCCAGCCAACCACCGCTCACTATGGATCGGCGGCGAAGCGGACCTACTCTTCGCCCCGCCGCCGCAGGGCCTCGGCCTGCCCGGCGTGCACGTCGGCGACCCACTCCCATCCCTCTCGGGCGGCGGGTCCGATGCGCGGGTCGGCGGGCTCGACGCCGTCCTGCAGCGCCTCGACGTAGGCGCGATCCTGCGCGATGCGGGCCGCGACCTCGCCGGGTCCGCCGACCGATCCGTGCCCGGGGATGACGACGGCGGCGTCACCGGCGACGCCGTCCATCAGCCGCAGCGCACCGAGATAGTCGCCCAGCGGGTCCGCGGTGCCGTCGAGGTCGAACATCGGGATGAGCACGTCCGACAGCATGTCGCCCGCGATCAGCACGCGCCGGTCCTCGATCCACAGCGCCGCGTGACCCGGTGCGTGCGCCGAGTGCTCGAGGATCCGCGCGTGCGGCCCGCGCCACGGGACCTCGTCGGCGCCGTCCGGCAGCCCGGTGACGAGACCGAGCAGGTCCATCGGCACATCCTCCTCGATGCCGGTGCCCTCCAGGTGCGCCACGATCTCATCCGTCGCGCCGGGCTTCGACAGCTGCTCGCGCGCGCTCGCGGCGCCCCGCGCGGTCGCGAACCGAGGCGCATCGCCGAACCGCGCATCCCACAGCAGGTGATCCCAGTCCGGGTGAGTGGAGAAGCCCGCGGCGACGCGCGCCCCGAGGGCTTCGAGATCCGAGGCGAGGCACGCCAGCTCGTCACGCGTGATGCCCGGATCGACGAGCAGCACGCCGTCCTCGCCCTGCACGACCACCGTGTTGCTCTGCACGAACTCCGCCTCGTGGACGAACACGCCGTCGGCGACCTGGGTCAGCATCGTTCAGCCCTCCGCCAGCAGCGCGTCGAGCTTGCGGTAGCCGGACTCCATGCCGCCGGTCATGCCGTCCTCGAACATCGCCTGCATGTTCTGCAGCGACGAGAACACGCCGCGACCGACGATGCGCGAGCGCCCGCCCGGCAGGTCCTCGAAGCGCAGGATGTCGAGGCTCACATCGTCGGGCGAGCCCTCCCATTCGAACGTCTGGATGATCAGTTCGTTCGGTCGTGCGGTGTGGATCGCACCGCGGAACAGATACTCGGCGGAGCCGTCGGTGTGCGCGAACCGATACGAGCCGCCCGAGCGGTGGTCCCACTTCACGATCCGGGTCTCGTGGTCACCGGGGGCACTCCACCGGGCATACCGGTCGGGATCGGCATGCGCGGCGTAGACCGCCGCGGCGGCGGCGTCGAACTCGCGCACGAAGTCGACCACCGGCTGACCCGGCTGTGTCTGGACGCTGAGGCCTGTGTTCATGATTCCTTCTCCTTCTCGGAAGCGGATGCCGCCAGCACGGCGTCCAGCCGGCGGTAGGCCGCTTCGGACTGCAGCCGGTAGCGGTCGATCCATGCGGTGAGGCGTTCGAGCGCCGCGGGGTCGAGGTGGACCGGGCGACGCTGGGCATCGCGGGAGCGCGTGACCAGCCCGGCGCTCTCGAGCACGGCGATGTGCCGCGACACCGCCTGCTTGGTGATCGCGAACGGCTCGGCCAGTTCGTTGACGGTGGCCGAGCCTCGGCTCAAGCGGGCGATGATGGCGCGCCGCACCGGGTCCGCCAGGGCCAGGAAAGCCTGGTCGAGAGGATCGCTCACCATATCCAACCTCTGCATTGATCAACGAATGCGTTGATTACACCACTTCGCAGATGAGCCGTCAAGGGCTTCCCGACCGGCCGTCGGCATCGCTTATGTGCACATCAGGACTACTTATGCGGAAACGACACCTAAGGCCGTTAGCCTGATCAGGCCGCGACGCCGCGGCGCGATCAGGGAGAACGAGCACATGCTTCTCGAGCGGGACATCCTGCAGTCCACCGGCTTCCGCAACATCCGCGACGACCGGGGGAGTGTGACCGGGTTCCAGCTGCGGCTGCGCATGCCCTCCTACCGCGGAATGGCGGCATCGCTCATCGACGGCGTCGCCGTGCGGGTCGGCGATCTCGTCGCCGTCCCCGCCGAGGTTCCGCTGTGGACTCTGGGTGGGAAGACCCACACGCTGCAGCAGCTGTGGGACGGCGACGGCGTGCGGTGGCCACTGGAAGATGCCGCTGTCGTCACCGTGCCGTTCCCGGGAGGCCTGCCCGACGGCATCCACGAGGTCTCGATCGAACTGCGGCTGCGCATGTCGTACATCCCCCTCGAACACCAGCCCTCGACCTACCGTGAGACGCGCCGGATCACGCTGACGCCCGAAGGTGACGGGGGTCCGTTCCGCTACGGGGTGTCGCTCTACAGCTACATGACCGACTTCGGGACGGTGCTCGATCTGGAGTCCGCGTTCGCGCACGTCGCCGACGTCGGCGCGACAGGGATCGAGATCCTCGGAGAGGGGCACATCGAGGGCTACCCCGAGCCGTCGACGGCATGGATCGATCGGTGGTTCGCGCTGCTGGAGCAGCACCGCCTGGAGCCGACGAACTACGGGTCGTGGATCGACACGCGCCTGCATTCGAGCGGTCCGAACGCCCGCGACCTCACGCCGGCCGAGGGCGCCGCGATCCTGCAGCGCGACCTGCGCCTGGCCCACCGGCTCGGCTTCCGGTTCGTGCGACCGAAGATCGGCGTCGTGTCGAGCGATCTCGTCCCGCATCCGGCCTGGACGGAGTCCGTGGAGCGCTCACTCGAGCTCGCGGCCGAGCTGGACGTCATCATCTGTCCCGAGATCCATTCGCCGACACCCATCAAGCACGAGGTGGTCGACGACTACGTCGAACTCATCCGGCGCACGGGCACGAAGCACTTCGGGCTGCTGCTCGACACGGGCATCTTCCAGGATCGCCCCATCCCGCTCCGCCCGGGGGAGCTTCCCGGTCAGCGTCCGGCGTTCCTGGACGGCATCGCGGTGGACCCGGCCGACATCGCCGACATTGCGGAGTACGTCGTGTTCATCCAGGCCAAGTTCCACGACATCGACGAGAACCTCGAGGATCAGCAGATCCCCTGGGCGCCTGTGCTGCGTGCGCTGAAGGATGCGGGGTACACCGGATACCTCTCGAGCGAGTACGAGGGTGAGCGATCCCCCCGGCGCTCCATCGAGCAGGTGCGCCGCCAGCACTCCCTGCTGCGACGGACGGTCGCGGCGCTCGGCTGATCGCACAGGATCCGCCGGCGCCTCAGCCGTCGAGCGGGGCGCTGGCCTGCACGATCCTTCCCGCCTCCTCGAAGAGGCTCCGCATCCACGCGTGCTCGGGGTCGCGCGTGTGAACGGGGTGCCACCACAGCGCCGTGACGATCGGCGTGGCGTCGAACGGCAGCGGGACGACGCGCAGACCCCCGATGCGGAGCATCTGCGGGGCCAGGGCGGTCTGCACCAGGCCGATGCGATGCGTCCCGCTCACGAAATGGCCGACCGACAGGAAGCTCTCGAGGACCACCTCGATCCGCGCCTCGATGCCGAGCTGCTGCACCTGTCGTGCCGCCGACGTGAACGCGGACCGCGACTGGTACGTCATCACCCATGGCAGCGCGGCCATGTTGTCCATCGTGAGCACGTCGCCGACGGCCTCGTTCGACTCGTCGACGACCGCGAGCCAGCCGTCGTGCCAGAGATCGAGGTACGGCAGGTCCGACACCGGCCCGTGCGGGATCACCATGCCGTCGGCCGAACGCAGCCTGGTTGCGGCATCCTCCACGATCGCCGGGTTGTGCAGCATGAACCGGAAGCGCACGCCGGGGGATCGCTCGGCCGCGAGCCTCGACACCACGGTGCCGAGCGTCACGAAGCCGTAGTCCGACCCGTAGATCGAGAACTCGCGCGTGGACTCCGTCGGACTCCAGGTCGCCTGGCTGTCGAACACGCGCCGGGCCGCCTCGAGCGCCGTGGTGGTGTGCTCGGTGAGTCTCAGCGCGAACGGTGTCAGGTCATAGGTGTTTCCGCGGCGCGCCAGGATCTGGTCGCCGAAGTGGGTGCGCAGTCGTGACAGCGATGCGCTGAGCGCGGGCTGGCTCAGGTGCAGGCGCTCTGCCGCGCGGGTGACGCTCTTCTCCGTCAGCAGCGCGTCGAGCGCGACGAGCAGGTTCAGATCCAACCGGGACAGCTGGGAATGATCGGTCACCACAATGTGATCCTTCGGGTTCGGGCCTCGCTCAGTGTATCAATCACGGCGATACGCGGGCCGGAGAGTATCCGTTTCAGGAATGAACGGTCCGGGATGCCGTCACGCCGGGCGCTTATGTCGGATATAGCGAACACTTATGTGTGTTTCTGGCACATGGTCGCGATACTGAGAGGACAGCACAGGCCACTCGATGAGCGAGTCGCCGACAACGAAGTCAGAAAGGCTGGACATGACACAGCACCGTTCCTCGGCCGCTCGCCGAGGCGCCGTCATCGCGGTCCCCGTGGTGGCGGCTCTGCTCCTCGCCGGCTGCTCCGGTTCGAGTGACGACTCCGGCGACGACTCGGGCAAGGTCGAGTTCTCGTTCACGTTCGCGACCTCCAACAACCTGGAGAGCCCGTACGAGACGCTCGCCAAGGAGTACATGGACGAGAACCCCGACGTCACCATCACGACGAACCCGACGCCCAACGACAAGTATGGCGAGACGATCCGCACGCAGCTGCAGGCGGGCAACGCCTCGGACGTGATCCAGACCACTCCCGGTTCGGGTGACGCGCGCGGCCTCATTCCGCTCGCCGAGGCCGGCTTCCTGGAGCCGCTGGGCGACACCGCGAAGAACCTGGTGCCGGCCGGCAGCGAGTCGATCTTCGAGATCGACGGCAAGGTCTATGGGCAGCCGCTGGACTTCACCATCGGCGCCATCGTGGCCAGCATCGGCACGCTGAACCAGAACGGGATCGACGAGTTCCCCTCCACCGAGACCGACTTCTTCGACGTGTGCACGCAGCTCGCGGCCGGCGGCAAGTCGCTCATCGCGCTCGCCGGCGCAGCCGGCCCCAACGCCGGTCTGACGGCCCAGGCCATCTCGGCGACGCGCGTCTACGCGGAGGAACCCGACTGGAACGAGCAGCGCGCCGACGGCAAGACGACCTTCGCCGAGAGCCAAGGCTGGAAGGACACGCTGCAGACCATCATCGATCTGAACGACGGCGGCTGCTTCCAGCCGGGGGCCGAGGGCGGCGGGTTCGACGCGATCACCAACGGTCTGGCTCAGGGCACCTCGGTGGGCGGCTTCATCCCGTCGGGATCGGCCATCGAGATCGCGAAGGCGGCACCCGCCGAGGCGAACTTCAAGGTAGAGCCGTTCCCGCCGGCAGTGGGCGGCAAGCCCGGCATCCTCGCCAGCTCCAACTACACCCTCTCGATCAACGCGGCGTCGAAGCAGAAGGACGCGGCGAACGACTTCCTCGATTGGATGGCATCGGACCAGGCGCAGCAGCGGTACCACGAGCTCTCGGGTGAACTGCCCATCTCGGCGTACAAGGACATGGACCTGAGCGACACCATCTACTCGCCGGTCGTGGATCTGCTCGCGGATGACGCGTACGCGCCGCTGCCCGCCAACATCTGGCCCAACCCCTCGGTGTACGAGGCGCTGCAGGTCGGCGTCCAGGGCCTGCTCACCGGTCAGAATACCATCGACCAGGTGCTGTCCGACATGGACGCCGCTTGGGGCGAGTGAGCGCGCCGGTCGCCCGGGTCCGCACGGACCCGGGCGACCGCACCCGTATGACGAACACGAGGAACACGATGACTGGGACCATGTACTCCGAGACCGAGACGCTGATCGTCCCCAAGCGCACGTCCGGCGGACGCCACCGCGATGCGACACCCCGGCGCCCGGGTCTGCTGAAGTTCGGATACTGGTGGTGGGCGCTGCCCGGCATCCTCCTCGTCATCGCGATCCACTACGTCGCAACCTCGATCGGCGGCTTCTTCGCCTTCACCGACTGGTCGGGCATCGGCACGTTCAACTGGATCGGGCTCGACAACTTCGTCAAGATCTTCAACGATCCGACCCAGATCGGCGCGCTGGTCAACACGCTGTTCCTCGCGTTCGCGTCGGTGATCCTCAGCAATGTCGCGGGACTGGCGATCGGTCTCGGCCTGAACCGCGGGCTCAAGTCCCGCTATGCGCTGCGCGTGCTGTTCTTCATGCCCGTGGTGCTCAGCCCGCTCGCAGTGTCGTATGTGTGGAAGTTCATCTTCGACTACAACGGCCCCATCAACGGCTTTCTGCGCGCGGCGGGGCTGGGAGAGTTCGCGAAGGCCTGGGTCGCCGACCCGACCTGGGCGATCTGGACCGTCCTGATCGTCATCGTCTGGCAGAACACCGGCTTCGCGATGGTCATCTACATGGCCGGGCTCGCCGCCGTGCCCGTCGAGATCGAGGAGGCCGCGGCGATCGACGGGGCCAATCTCTGGCAGCGCTTCTGGCACGTCACGCTTCCGGCCATCCGGCCGGCCGTCGCCATCGCCACCACCCTGGGGCTCGTCAACGGGCTGCGGGTCTTCGACCAGATCATGGCGCTGACCGGCGGCGGCCCCGCCGGGGCGACCGAGACGCTGGCCACCCAGGTCTACAAGGAGTCGTTCGCGCTCGGAAACTTCGGGTACGGCGCGGCTCTGGCGCTCGTGCTCACCCTCATCATCCTCGTCTTCGCGATCGTCCAGCAGCGGGTGGCCTCGGGCCGCCCCCAGGAGGCATGACATGTTCCGCTACACGAAGCTCACGGCGCTGCGCGAGGTCGGGTTCTGGCTGCTCGCGATCGTCTTCCTCGCCCCGTTCTACTTCCTGGTGACGACCGCGCTGAAGTCCGACGAAGAGGTGCTCACCACCTCGAACCTCGCACCGCCCACGAGCGTCGACTTCAGCAACTTCGCCGAGGTGCTCACCGCCCGCGGCAACTCGAACGTGCTGCTGGGGCTCTTCAACAGCGTGCTGATCACGGCGGGCAGCATCTTCTTCCTGGTGCTGCTCGGTTCGCTCACGGGCTACGTCATCGCGCGCAGCACCCGGCGATGGAGCCGGGCGGTGTACTACCTGTTCCTCATCGCCATCGTGCTGCCGACGCAGCTCGGCACGGTGCCGCTGTACATCGGCGCGCGGACCGTCGGGCTCACCGGCTCGGTCTGGGGCATGGTCATCCTCTATACGGGGATGCTGCTGCCCCTGTCGATCTTCCTGTACGCCGGATTCTTCCGCGGCCTCGGCACCGAGTACGAGGAGGCGGCGACGATCGACGGCGCGAGCCGCACGCAGATCTTCTTCCGCGTCGTGCTGCCCCTGATGTCGCCGGCGACCGGGACCGTCGCGATCCTGGCGGGACTCATCGTGTGGAACGACTTCTTCACGTCGCTGATCTTCCTCGGCGGATCGGCCAACCAGACGCTGCCGGTCGCCATGTACTACTACATCGGCTCGCTGGTCTCGTCGTGGAACAAGATCTTCGCGATCGTGATCGTCTCGATGATCCCGATCCTCGCCTTCTACCTCTTCGCGCAGAAGCGCTTCATCCAGGGCTTCGCCGGCGGCCTCAAGGGCTGACGAACCCCCTTCCTCCCCGAACCGACCAGGAGCTCCCATGTATCAACTCGCACCCAACATCGAACTGCTCTTCACCGAGGCCGGCGACTACCACGACCGTGTGCGCGCGGCGGCGGTAGCCGGCTTCGACGCCGTGGAGATGTGGGGTCCGACGGGCGTCGACGCGCCGGCGCAGCCCAAAGACCTCCCCGCGCTCAAGGCGGCGCTCGAAGAGACCGGCACCCGGCTGACCGCGCAGCTCTCGGAGCCGCGCACCCAGTTCATGATCCCGCCGTGGGACCACTCCGAGTTCTTCCGCAAGCTCGACGAGGGCGTCGCGATCGCCACTGACCTCGGCTGCCCCCGCATCGTCGTGGGCAGCGGCACGGGCTTCGGCGGCTGGAAGCGCCAGGTGCAGCTCGACAAGCTCGTCGAGATCTACCAGAAGGCGATCGCGCAGATCGCGGGCTCGGGCATCACGCTCGTGCTCGAACCGGTCAATGTGCGCGTCGACCACCCCGGCTCGCTGCTGGACCGCACCGCCGAGGCCGTCTACGTCGCGCGGGGCGTCGACTCGCCCTTCTTCGGCGTGCTGTACGACATCTACCACTCGGCGGTCGAGGGCGAAGACATGGCGGCCGAGCTGGAGAATGCAGGCTCGATCGTCGAATACGTCCAGCTCGCGGATGCTCCGGGGCGCGGTGAGCCGGGCACCGGAGCGCTCGACTGGGCCGAGCGGCTCGGCATCCTCCGCTCCGCCGGTTACGACGGTCCGATCGGCCTGGAGTACTACCCGACCACGGCGTCGGAGGCATCCGTCGCTCTCATCCGCGACGTGGCGGCGTCGGCGTGACCCGCTACCCGGCCCGGGTCGACGTCGCCATCGTCGGCAGCGGTCCGACCGGCGCCGCCTACGCGCGCATCCTGAGCGAGCAGGCTCCGGATGCCGCGATCGCGATGTTCGAGGTCGGCCCGACGGTGTCGGACCCGGCGGGCGCGCACGTCAAGAACATCGAGGACCCGATCGCGCGCGCTGCGGCGCAGCGTCGCTCGGAGGGGCCGGGGGCCGGCGCGGCGACTGTCGACAACCCCGGCGCCGTCAAGGCGGGGGAGCGCCGCGCCCGGCCGGGGACCTATCTGCTCGACGAGGGCTACCGTGTCGACGGCGAGGACGGTCTTCCGGTGGTCGCGTTCTCGAGCAACGTCGGCGGCATGTCGGCGCACTGGACGGGAGCGTGCCCGCGACCGGGCGGCAGCGAGCGCATCGCGTTCCTTCCCGATCTCGACGAGCTGCTCGACGAGGGCGATCGCCTGCTGGGCGTCACGACGGACGCCTTCGACGGCGCACCGTTCACGGCGCTCGTGCGCGAAAGGCTCGCCGCCGTGGTCGACGACGGACGACCCGCCGCGGCGCGCGTGCAGCGCATGCCGCTCGCGGTGCACCGTCGGGAGGACGGCCGACTCGTGTGGTCGGGCTCCGACGTCGTGTTCGGCGACATCACCCGCGCCAATCCGAACTTCTCGCTGTTCGACGAGTCCCTCGTGACGAGGGTGCTGGTCGAAGAGGGGCGCGCGGCGGGCGTCGTCGTGCGCGACCTCACGACGGACGAAGCGCACGAGGTGCGCGCGGGGTACGTCGTGGTCGCCGCCGACGCACTGCGCACACCGCAGGTGCTCTGGGCGTCCGGCATCCGTCCCGACGCGCTGGGCCGGACGCTCAACGACCAGACGCAGGTCGTCTACGCGGCCCGGCTGCGCGGCGTCGAGCGTCCCGCAGCGGATGCCGTTGCGGCATCCGGTGCCCTCGCCGAGCAGAGCGGCGTGAGCTGGGTGCCGTTCACCGACGAGCTGCCGTTCCACGGGCAGATCATGCAGATGGATGCCTCGCCTGTGCCCGTTGCGGAGGACGATCCGGTGATTCCCGGATCGATCGTCGGGCTCGGCCTGTTCTGCGCGAAGGACTTGCAGTGGGACGACCACGTCGAGTTCTCGGATGACGAGCGGGACTGGTACGGAATGCCCGCGATGCGGCTGCACTACACGCTGACGGAGCGGGATCACGCCGTGCTCGACCGGGCGCGCGACGAGATCCTCGCACTTGCGAAGGCGGTCGGCGAGCCGATCGGCGAGCGCCCGTTCACGATGCCGCTGGGCGCGTCGCTGCACTACCAGGGCACCACGCGCATGGGTGAGGCGGACGACGGACGGTCGGTCTGCGGGCCCGACAGCGAGGTGTGGGGTGTTCGCGGCCTGTATGTCGCGGGCAATGGCGTGATCCCCACGCCGACCGCGTGCAACCCCACTCTGACTTCGGTCGCGCTGGCCGTCCGCGGAGCGCGCAGAATCGCTGGCGCTCTTGCTTCTGTCTGATTTAGACATTAGAGTGTAGAAATACGGATTAAGTCTCAAGGAGGATTCGTGATCCCCGATCGCATCATCGAGCAGGGCACGCTCACGTCCGACGGCGCGCGCGCTGCGGTCGAGGTGCGGCTGCCCTGGTACCGGGCTCTGCCCGCCTCGTGCATCGCCGGCGCCAGCCTCACGATCGACGGCGTCGCAGCGCCCGCCGAATCGCTGCGGTGGCAGATGAACGGCCGCACGTTCACGTTCGCCGAGCTCGTGCCGAACATCGAGGAGTGGTGGTTCCCCACCGACTCCGCCATCCTCTCGGGCGACATCGCCGTGCCGGACGGCGACGGCGAGCACACCGTCGAGGTCGGCCTCGTGCTCTACATCCCCTACATCGTCATCGGCGCCGACGAGGTGCTGCACATCGAAGAGAAGGACGCCAAGACGATGCGTGCCCGGAAGGCGGTCACCGCATGACCAACCTCGGATCGCCCATTCAGGGCGTCACGCTGTACAGCTTCACCCGCGCCTTCCACGGCCGCGAGTATGACCTCGAGGGTCTGATCCGCAAGGTCGCCGCGGAGGGCTACGGTCCCGGGCTGGAGATCATCGGGTTCTCGAGCTTCCGCGGCTTCCCCGAGATCGACGACCGGTTCGCGGGCTCGTTCCGCGACCTCGTCGCCGAGACCGGCCTGGTCACGACCTCGCTCGCGGTCAACGCCGACATCGGCATCCACCGCGACCGGCTGCTCACTCAGGACGAACTGCTCGAATACATGCGCCGCCAGATCGCGGCCGCGGCCAAGCTCGGCTTCCCGATCGCTCGCGTGCAGATCTCGATCACGCCGGACTCGATGGAAGCGCTCGCGCCGATCGCCGAGGAGTACGGCGTGACGCTCGCCCTCGAGGTTCATGCCGACCAGTACGCGTCGCATCCCCGCATCCTGGCGCTGCGCGACCGCTACGAGAAGGTCGGCTCGCCCTTCCTCGGCTTCACGATGGACTGGGGCGCCACCGTCTCGGGCTTCGCGCCCTCGCTGATCGAGGCGTACCGGCGCCGTGGCGCGTCGGATGACCTGCTCGCGCAGGTCGTGGGTCTCTGGGACGAGTTCTACCGGCAGGGTCCGCCGGCCGACCAGGCCGAGCACGGCGAGCGCTTCGGCCGCTTCATCGCTCTCGGCGCGCAGAACGGCCGGCCCGACCTCGGCATCGACTTCGGCATCAACGGCACCGGGCTGTTCGGACCCGCCCGGGTGGACGACTGGCTCGAGATCTTCCCGTGGATCAAGCACGTCCACGGCAAGTTCTTCGGCATCGACGACAACGGCGAAGAGCCGTCGGTCCCGGTGCGCGACCTCGTCCGCCTGCTCGTCGAGAGCGGCTACAACGGCGCGATCTCGAGCGAGTACGAGGGCTGGCACTGGAACCACTGGCAGTCCCCGTTCGACATCATCCGCGACGAGCAGGCTGTGCAGCGCTCGGCCGCCGAAGCCGCCGGCTCGCGCATGACCACCGACCTTGCTCAGGCGCGGGCTCAGCTCGCCGCCTGGCTGCCCACCACTGAAGGAGCATCCGCATGACCGACAACGACGGGATCGCCGGCACCGGCATCAAGCTGGGCACGACGCTGTACTCGCTGACGAGCGAATTCGCCGCCGGCCTCTACACCCCCGAGACGCTCATCGCCGCCGTCGCGGAGCACGGCATCGGCCCCGGCGTCGAGTTCAACATCGCGCAGCTGCTGCGCACGTACCCCGACGTCGACCAGGAGTTCGTGAAGCTCTGGTTCGACTCGCTGGAGAAGTACGGGCTCGAGGCCAGCGCCGTCGGCACGAACCTCGACATGGGCCGCCGCAAGGACCGCGACATGACGCCCGACGAAGAGCACGACTTCCTCGCACGCCAGCTGAAGACCGCGCACATGCTCGGATTCAAGAAGGTCGTCATCCGCTCGCACGGCAAGGAGCTGCTGCGCAGCCTGCTGCCGCTCGCCGAGAAGTACGACCAGTACCTCGGCTACGAGATCCACGCGCCGTCCGGGCCGAACAATCCAGCCGTCGTCCAGATGCGCGAGATGTACGACGAGCTGCAGTCCGAGCGCCTCGGCTTCACCGCGGACTTCTCGTCGACCATGCACTCCCTGTCTCCGCTGCTGCTGGACCAGCTCGAGCTGATGGGCATGGATCCGAAGCACTTCGCGGTGATGGATGAGATCTGGCACGAGCCGATGCCGATGAACGAGCGCAACCAGAAGTTCGAGGACTACCTGATCGGCGAGGGCGTCGACCCGGTCGGCTTCGGGCCGCACACGCGACTCGCGTTCAACATGCACGGGCTCGTGCCGCCGGAGGAGTGGCTCGACATCATGCCGCAGATCTTCCACGTGCACGCGAAGTTCTACGACATCGACGAGAACGGCGACGAGCCAGCGATGGACATCCCGCGCATCGTGAAGCAGTTCGTCGAGGGCGGCTACCGCGGCTACCTCTCCAGCGAGTGGGAGGGCCACGCCTTCGTCGACCTCGGCGTGGTCGACCCGATCGACGTCGTGAAGAAGCAGCACACCCTCATGCGCCGTGCCATCGAAGAGACCGTCGCCGCGAAGTCGAAGGAGAGCGCCCGTGCCTGAGGCATCCGTCGCCGACGTCTCCGTCGCCGAACTCGCCGCCGAGGTCGCGCGCCTCCGCGAGCAGGTCGCCGACGCCCAGCGCCTCGCGCAGCGCGCCGAGGACCGGGGCCAGGTCGAGAACCTCTTCAACCGCTACATGCATCTGCACAACGCGTTCCAGGACGAGCAGATCATCCCGCTCTGGGTGAAGGAGGGCACGGAGGGCATCCGCGCGCGCTACACCAACGCCGGTCAGTACACCACGTGGGAGAGCGTCACGCGGTACCACCGTGACCGCCCGACGCCGGTCGGCAAGCTGATCCTGCACGCCACCACGACCCCGGTCATCGAGGTCGCCGCCGACGGCAAGACCGCCAAGGGTGTCTGGCTCATGGCCGGCACCGAGTCGGGTCTCACCGATCCCGAGGTCGCGAAGGCGTTCCCCGACATGTACTCGCCCGACGAGGTGCTCGGCAAGAAGGTCTGGGCGCACTGGGTGTGGTGCAAGTACGCGATCGACTTCCTCAAGCAGGACGGCGAGTGGAAGTTCTGGAAGTTCCGCTGCTACGAGCTGGCCCGCGCGCCGTTCGAAGAGAACTGGGTCAGCTTCGGCCTGAAGAACCAGGGCGCGTTCGATCTCGACCTCATGTACTTCGGCGACGACGGCAAGCCCGTCTTCATGCCGCCGGCCGACGAGCCCGTGCCGTCGACCAACCACCCCTACAGCCCCGAGACGGTGCAGAAGCTCGAGCCGGTGCCACCCGTGCCGCACGCCGCCTTCACCGACACGTTCGCCTGAACCCGAAGGATTCGTCATGGCCACCCACAACTCACTCTTCGCCGACAAGGACGTCCGCCGCGTCGACGGCGGCATCGCCGTCTCGCTCCAGCTGCCCTGGTACCGCAGCCTCTGGCTGTCGGCCGTCGACGACGTCGCGGCATCCGTCAACGGCGTCGAGGTGCCCAAAGAAGAGCTGCGCTTCGTGCTCGAGGGGCGCACGTACACGATCGCCGAGCTGCCCGAGCAGTCCGAGACGCTCTGGTTCGTCGCGGACCGGCCCGACGTCGTGATCCCGCTCGACCACGTTCCTGCCGAGGGAGAGAAGCTCACCGTCGAGGTCGTCCTCACGATGCGTCTGCTCTACATGCAGATCTCGCCGGGCGTCGACGGCGGGCCCGGCCGCTACGTCACCAACCGCGTCCCGGTCGAGCGCGAGGTCGTGCTCGCATGACCCTCCGCGTCGCCATGATCGGCTACGGCTTCATGGGCGCCGCGCATTCTGTCGGCTGGCGTCAGGCGCCGCGGGTGTTCGCGCTGCCCGACGAGGTCGAGATGGCCGTGATCGTCGGCCGCAACGCCGAGGCGGTGGGGGATGCCGCCACCCGATGGGGCTGGCAGGAATCGGCGACCGACTGGCGCGAGGTGATCGCGCGCGACGACATCGACATCGTCGACATCGTCACGCCGGGCGACTCGCACGCCGAGATCGCCATCGCGGCGCTCGAGGCGGGCAAACACGTGCTCTGCGAGAAGCCGTTGGCGAACACGGTGGCCGAGGCGGAGGCGATGGCGCAGGCCGCTTCCCGCGCCGCCACCTGCGGCGTCCGGTCGATGGTCGGCTTCACGTACCGTCGCGTTCCGGCAGTGACCCTTCTGCGCGACCTGATCGCGCAGGGTGCGGTCGGCCGCATCGCGCAGGTGCGGGCCGCCTACCGGCAGGACTGGCTCGTCGATCCTGAGATGCCGCTGGCGTGGCGGTTGCAGAAGGAGCACGCCGGCTCGGGTGCGCTGGGCGACATCGGCGCGCACATCATCGACATGACACAGTTCGTGACCGGTCTCGAGGTGGCCGCCGTCTCGGGCGTGGTCGACACCATCGTGAAGGAGCGCCCGCTGCAGGGGAGCGGATCCGGCCTTTCGGGGACAGCCGCCGCGGGGTACGGCGAGGTCACCGTCGACGATGTGGCGATCTTCACGGGGCGCCTGTCGACCGGGGCGCTGGTGTCGTTCGAGGCGTCGCGCTTCGCGACCGGCCGCAAGAACGACCTGTCGATCGAGGTCTCGGGCGATCGGGGCGCGCTGCGCTTCGACCTCGAAGACCTCAACACGCTGTGGTTCTACGACCGCACTGCGCCCGAGGCCACTCAGGGCTTCGCCCGGATCCTGGTCACGGAGCCCACGCACCCCTATGTGGCGGCATGGTGGCCGGCCGGCCACATGCTCGGATACGAGCACGGCTTCAGCCACCAGGTGGTCGACCTCGTGACGGCGATCGTGGACGGCACCGACCCGCAGCCCTCGTTCGAGGCGGGGCTGTCGGTGCAGCGCGTGCTCGCGGCCGTCGAAGAGAGCGCGGCGCGCGACTCGGCGTGGGTGCGAACCGGCGCGGACGTCGTCCTCCCGGCCCTGTGATCCGGTCGGGCCGGTCGATAGGTTTGACTCAACAACAAAGCAAAGGAGCTGCGATGCCTCGTCCGATCACGCTTTTCACGGGCCAGTGGGCCGACCTGCCCTTCGAGGAGGTCGCCCGACTCGCCGGCGAATGGGGCTACGACGGTCTGGAGATCGCCTGCTGGGGCGACCACATCGACGTGTCCCGCTGGGACGACGCGGCGTATGTGCAGTCCCGGAAGGACATCCTGGAGCGCAACGGCCTGAAGGTCTTCGCCATCTCGAACCACCTGACCGGCCAGGCCGTCTGCGACGACCCGATCGACCAGCGCCACCGCGACATCCTGTCGGACCGCGTGTGGGGCGACGGCGACCCCGAGGGCGTGCGACAGCGTGCCGCCGAGGACCTGAAGAACACCGCCCGCTTCGCCGCGAAGCTCGGCGTGAAGACGGTTAACGGCTTCACGGGCTCGTCCATCTGGAAGGGCGTCGCGATGTTCCCGCCGGCGTCGGACGAGTGGGTCGACGCGGGCTACCGGGACTTCGCCGAGCGGTGGAACCCGATCCTCGACGTCTTCGAAGAGGTCGGCGTGCGCTTCGCGCTCGAGGTGCACCCGTCCGAGATCGCGTACGACTACTGGACCGCCAAGCGCACCCTCGAGGCCATCGGCCACCGCGCGTCGTTCGGGCTGAACTTCGACCCCTCGCACTTCATGTGGCAGCAGCTCGACCCCGTCGCGTTCGTGCTCGACTTCGCCGACCACATCTTCCACGTGCACGTGAAGGAGTCGGTCACGAACCTCGATGGCCGCAATGGCGTGCTCGGCTCGCACCTGCCGTGGGCGAACCCGCGCCGCGGCTGGACGTTCGTGTCGACGGGCCACGGCGCCGTGCCGTGGGAGCCGCTGTTCCGCGCGCTGAACGCGATCGGCTACGACGGCCCCACCTCGGTGGAGTGGGAGGACGCCGGCATGGACCGGCTGGACGGCGCCCCCGAGGCGCTCGCCTTCGTCCGCAAGCTCAACGCGATCACTCCGCCCGCCGCCGCCTTCGACGCGGCGTTCTCGACCAAGACCGACTGACCGCGGTCGCCCGACCACCGGCCCCACGAGGCCGGTGTTCGGCGTGCCCGCACACCGAGAGGAACCCGAAATGACCGATGTGCTGAACGTGCTCATCCTGTCGGGCCACATGACCCGCGAGCACGACAATGAGCACCGGAGCTTCCGCCTGCACAACCAGTGGATCACCACGCTTCTCGAAGACACCGGCCGGTTCCGGGTGCGGGTCGTCGAGGACCCGCGCGGCCTCGGTGCCGAGGTCATCGACAAATACGACGTGCTGATCGTCGTGTTCGAGGGTCGCGACGGATTCTTCGACGCGGCCGTCGGGTTCGGGGCGGAGACGGATGCCGCGATCCTGAAGTTCGTCCACGACGACGGCAAGGGCATCGTGTGGTTCCACGGATCGGCCGCGCAGGAGGACCGCTGGGGCTACCCCGAGGAGTACAACGTCATGCGGGGCGCGAAGCTCAGCGCGTACGAGACCGGCCTGCGCCCGCGCCCGTGGGGCGAGGCGCAGCTCGACACGGTCGAGCCGCGCCACGCCATCACCGAGGGCATCAGTGCGCGCTGGACGGTGACCGGCGACGACATCCTCACGGGCGTCGACCTCTACGAGGGTGCGCAGGTGCTGCTGACGACCTTCGACGACCTCGAGGCCTACGAGCAGGCGCCTGTCTGGCCGATGGCGCACTACCCGGTCGACATCCCCGAGGGTGGCATCGCCGAGCTGAACGGCATGAACACCGATCAGCCGATCGCGTGGATCAACGAGTACGGCGAGGGCCGCTCGTTCACCATCACGATCGGGCACGACATCGACACGTTCCGCCGCATCGAGTTCATCCGCCTGTTCCCGCGCGGCGTCGAGTGGGCCGCGACCGGCGAGGTGACCTTCAACGGCCCCGACCGCCGGGGCGAGCGCCGGTTCCTGCCCTGGCCGTACTACAACCACGAGGGCTGAACGCCCCGCGCAACCCGAGCATGAGCACGGCCCCCGATCGCAGCGATCGGGGGCCGTGCTCTTTCGAGCTCAGGCTCCGGCCGAGACCGCCGCGGCCGCGCCTTCGACGATCGGCGCCAGCACCTTCTGCACGTACCAGCCGCTGACCATCGTGCTCTCGGCGGGGTGCGGGCTCTGGTCGGACTCGACCACGATCCAGCCCTCGTAGCCGTGCGCGGCGAGCGCTTCGGCGAACCCGACGAAGTCGACGAGGCCGCCTTCGTCGGTCGGCTCGAAGAACCAGCGCAGGATGCCCCGCGCGCCGCCTTCGGTGCGCACGAAGTGCTCGGCGTGCGGTGCGCGCGCCTCTTCGTCGTCGACCACGGCCCTGGCGTCTTTGAGCTGCACGTGGCGCACCCGCGCCGCGTGCCTCGTGTAGAAGTCGACGGGGTCGATGTCCGCGATGGCGAACTCGGCGGTATCGAGCGCGAGCCCGACGAGGTCCGGGTCGGTCGCCGTGAGCAGCCGATCGAGGCCGTCGTCGAGACGGAGCGCCGACAGGAAGTCGAAGTGCAGCGCGAGCGCGACGCCCTCGGCCTGCACGGCGCGTCCGACCTCGTTCCAGCAGCGCGCGAGCGCGGCGATCTGATCGTCGCCGAGCGGGCCGGTCTGCCAGGCCGAGCCCACCGGGCGGACCACGAGGACGTCGCCGCCGAGCGCCTGGAGCGCCGAAGCGAACCAGGTCGCCGTCGCGGTGATCTGGGGGATGCTCGCCTCTTCGAGCGGGTCGTACCCGCGCCCCATCTCGACGTCGAACCCGATGAACGGGTCGTAGACGTAGCTCGAGACGCCGTCGAGCGCGCACGAGCGCAGCACCTCGCGGAAGCCTTCCAGCGATCCGTAAAGGTCGGCGATCTGCTTCGGGGTTCCCAGCGGCTCCCACGCGCCGAAGCTCTCGGCGGTCAGTTCGACCGCCGAGAAGCCGCTGATCGAGACCGTCTTGAACGCGCGCTCGTGCTCTCGCTTGCGCACGAAGGCGTCGATGTTCGTGTCCCACTGATTGAGCGCGTACGCCCATCGAACCCCGGTCATGCGCTCTGCTCCTGGTAGATCCCGTCGAGGACGTTCTTGGCATACCACCGCGCGATGGCGGTGCTCTCGGCGTAGTCGCCCCCGAGCTTGTCGGCCTTGTCGTGCTCGACGCTGATCCAGCCGGAATAGCCGTGGTCGCGCACCGAGCGCATCATCGACTCGAAGTCGACGAGTCCCTCGTCGGTGCCCATCTCGTAGAACCACTTCTCGGTCGTCTTGGCCGACACCTCGGCGTCGGGGAACATCCGGTAGTCCTCGTTCGTGTCCTTGAACCGGGTGTCCTTGAAGTGGAAGCCGGTGACGCGCTCGTGGTGCTTCTCGTAGACGTCGACGGGGTCGACGTCGGCGATGCAGTGCTGCGCGGTGTCGACGAAGAACTTCACGTACTGCGGGTCGGCGTACGAGTAGAACCGGTCGATCTGGTCGCGGGTGCGGATGCCGGCGTAGAACTCGTGGTGGCAGGTCAGGTTGACCCCGTACTGCTGGGTGAGCTCGCCCACCTTGCCCCAGATGTCGGCGGCGTGCTTGAGCCCGTCGTCGGGCACTCCCGCCTCGTCGTAGTACCGCGAGCCCGGCATCACGATGATGTTGTCGAGCTGGATGCCGGACCACATGTCCATCGTCCGCGCGAAGTCGTCGAGGATCGTGGCGTGGGTGGCGGGCACCTCGGGCGCGTAGCGATCGGGGGTGTAGTACACGCCGTGGAACGTGTTCACGATGCGCTCGAGACCCTGCTCCTGCACGAACTCCTGGTAGTTGGCGACCGAGCCGTACTGCTCGTAGATCTGCCAGATCCGGAAGTCGAATGTGTCGATGGCGTCGAAGCCGACGGCGGCGACCTGCCGCAGGAACCGGGTCATCGCCCGGCGTGACTGCCACTGGTCGTACGGCCCCGCGGGCCCGTTCGCGCGCCAGTGGTCCATGTAGCTCCATTTGATCCGTCGGGGTGCCTCTGGTGGGGCGGACATCATCGTGCTCCTTGTGGTGGGTGTGCGGTCGTGTCGCCGGCGGGTGGGCCGGGTCGCGGATCAGGCAGAGACGGATGCCGTGGCCAGGGCGGTGCGGGCGAGGTCCAGGTGTGCGCGGGTCATCACCGCAGCGTCGGCGTCGAGCCATTCGTGCCCGCCCCACTCGCTGGTGAGGGTGCCCGTGAAGCCGACGCGCCGCAGTGCGGCGCCGATGTCGGCGATGGGCTGCGACACCCGCCCGTCGGCATCGTCGAGGTCCCAGAACTTCAGATGCACTCCCGTGGTGAGCGGCAGCAGCGGCTCGATGTCGGCGACCGACGAGCGTCCGAAGCGCACCAGCAGGTTCATGAAGAGGGTGTGCACGGCGGCCGGAACCCGGCCTTCGCGCAGGGTCGCGACCACCGCGTCATGCGTGCCCGGAGCGAGCCACTCGTGCTCGAGCCGATCGAGAAGATGCGCGTCGACCCCGCCGGCGCGCAGCTCGTCGAGGTAGCTCGGCGGCAGCGAGGGCATGAGCATGCTGATGTCGACGAGCACGCGCACGTGCGGATCGTCGAGCCGCCGCAGCACTTCCAGGTTCGCGAGGACGGCGTCGACGTCGAGGGTCTGCTGCCCCTGGATCTCTTCGTACAGCACGATGCCGAGGTCGGCCAGCAGCGGCTGCACCTGCTGCAGCAGCTCGGCACCCGCCTGGCCGTACGGCACGCGCACGCCGCGCGCGCCGAGTCGCGAGGCCGCGCGCAGCTGGGGCGCGAGAAAGGCCAGGCGCTCGTCGGTGGTGCGTCGTCGCGCCGTCGTCGCCCAGTCGTCGATGCTGCCGCCGACGATGGTCACCACACCACCGACCTCGCGCAGCCGCTCGCGCAGCGCGTCGACCTCGGCGTCCGTCGGCGTCGGGAACGACCGCCACACCTGACCAGCCTCGACCTCGATGCTGTCGGCGACGCCGTCCGCGACGATGCCGACGGCGATGTCGGCCGCATCGCGCTCGGCCCGGATCACCTCGGGGGTCCAGTTGAAGGCACTGGCCGACAGCATCCATCCGTCGGGCACGGCGAGATCGTCCGCGACGTCCGCGAGCACGGGCTGCGGGACGCGTCCGCGTGGGCGCGCGAGCGTCGGAGGGTGGGGGGATGCCGCGTCGCGCAGCCGCAGGGTGTCATCGGTGTGGAACGGCAGGACGAGGGGACCGGCGGGGCCGCCCGGGAGGTAGGGGATCGTCAGGACGAATGTCACGCCGATGCGGTGGACGCCGGACGCCAGCCGCCGGGTGCTGCGCAGCTCGAGCCGGTCCTGGATGAACCACCACCCCGGCTCGGCGGCGAGCTGGTCGGGTGCGACGTCGTGGCCGCCCACACGCGCGACGAGGTCGGCATGCTCACCGTCGACCACGACGTCGAGCGCGCCGATGCTCGCGAACGGCATCGACCGGATCCAGGGGAGGCTCACCCGCAGGGCGTAGCCGTCGTCGGTCTGGACCAGCGCGTCCTCGAGCAGCAGCGGCAGCGGCATGCGCGGGCACTCCTTCGTGTCGGGCCCGAAGGCTTTAGACACGAAAGTACACGCTTTGGTATGAAACCGGAAGAAGTTACTCGGTGCTCGATGTCAGCCAGGTATGGGGTCGCGACTCGGCGAACCACCGCGGGAACGTGACCTCGAACAGCTGCTCCTGCACCATCTCGACCGCGCCGCGCAGAGGTTCTGCGGGGTCGTCGATCGACTGGACGATCGCGAGGTCGCGGGTGG
Source organism: Microbacterium helvum (assembly GCF_014779795.1). Taxonomy (GTDB): domain Bacteria; phylum Actinomycetota; class Actinomycetes; order Actinomycetales; family Microbacteriaceae; genus Microbacterium; species Microbacterium helvum. The sequence goes on along the minus strand of NZ_JACXZS010000014.1, from coordinate 37,693 downwards.
CCAGGGGGAGCGAGAGCTCGTAGACGCGCTGGCGCACCTCTGCCAGGAACACCTCGCCGGCAGAGACGATGGCGCCGCCGATCACGATGACGCCGGGGTTGAACATGTTGACGAGGGCTGCGATCGATTCGCCCATCGTGCGGGCGGACCCCTGGATGAGCGAGATCGCGAGCGCGTCGCCGTCCTCGGCCGCGCGGGCGATGCGTTCGGGGGTCGGCGGATCGCCCGCCTGGGCCTGGCTGGCCAGCATCCCCGTCGCGCCCTCCGCGATCGCAGCTTCAGCGTCGCGAGTGAGCGCCCACCCGCCGGCCACGGCCTCGAGGCAGCCCACCTTGCCGCATCGGCACTGCAATGTGGAGCCCGCCACCCGCACGTGGCCGATGTCGCCTGCGGCCCCGTTGGCGCCTCGATGGATACGGCCGTGTGAGAGCAGGCCGGCGCCGATGCCGGATCCGATCTTGCAGTAGATGAGATCCGCGTGCTCGCCGCGGCGCCGCGCGCGTTCGCCGAGCGCGAGGATGTTGACGTCGTTGTCGACCCACACCGGTGCGTCGAAGTGCTGCTCGAAGCGCCGCCTGACGTCGAACCCGTTCCAGCCCGGCATGATCGGCGGCGCGACCGGGCGGCCGGTCGCGAAGTCGACCGGCCCGGGAAGGCCGACGGCCACCGCCCACACGGGCGTGCCGTCGCCTCTGGCGAGCAGCTCGTCCGCCATCGCCAACGCGGCGGCGAGGGTCTCGGCGGGGCCGTTCGCGATCGCCCATTCCCGATGCGACTGATCGATGATGGCGCCGTCGAGGTCGGCGATGCCGACGTGGATGTGAAGGGCGCCGAGCGCGCAGATCACGATCAGCCCCTGCTCGCTGCGGAACCTCAGGGTCCGGGGTGCGCGCCCCCCAGACGACGGGCCGAACGCGCCGTCTTCGAGGAAGCCCATCTCGATCGCCTGATCGACGCGCTGGGCGACGACGCCGCGTCCGAGCCCGGTCACGCGGCCGATCTCGGGGCGCGTGGTCGCCTCGCCGGTGCGCACCATGTTCACGATGCGCAGCAGGCTCGTGACTTCGTCGGTCTGTGCGCCGAAACGCAAGGTGGATTCCGTGGCCATGCTCGATTGTGACACAAGCGTGTGCCGCTTCAGCGGATGTTCTGGTGCCCAATGTCGACAATCGCGCCACTTATGTATAGTTCAAACATAAGTAGCGAGGAGGCTCAGAATGCGCGGTGTCGGCATCATCGGTGCGGGGCCGGGGGTCTCGGCGCTGCATCTGCCGCTCCTTGCGGCCTGGCGCGCCGAACTCGACGTGGTGCACGTCGCCGACGCGGGCAGCGGCCGGGCGACTGCGCTCGCGGAGCGCCTCGGCGCCCGCTCGTCATCGGGCGACGAGCAGATCCTGGCGGACCCCCGCGTCGAGATCGTCGCCATCTGCAGTCCGCCGTCCGCGCACGCGCGGCAGATCCTCGCGGCCGTGGCGGCGGGCAAGCGCGCGATCTTCTGCGAGAAGCCGATCGCGCTCACACGGGCGGACGCGGCGGCCGTCGTCACGGCGTGCGCTGAGGCAGGCGTCGCGCTCGTGGTCGGGACGAACCACCTGTTCGACCCGGCGTGGACGCGGGCGAAGCTCCATCTCGACGCGGCGGCGGCGGACGTCCGCTCGATCTCGGTCACCGCCGCGCTGGCGCCCAACGATCGCTATCACCGGCTTGTCAGCGACGTCCCGGTCGGTCCGCCTCCCGTCCGTCCCGCGGTCGATCTGGCGGATCGCGATCAGGCGGCCGACATCGTGCGTCAGCTCGTCGTCGGCCTCGGCGTGCACGACCTTCCCCTCATCCGCGATCTCGCACCGGAGCGGGAGCGTCTGGTGTACGCGCGTGCCGTGCCGCCGATCGGCTTCGACCTCGGATACCTCGCGAGCGGTGTGGTGGTCCGGCACTCCGCGGTGATGCTGCCACCCGGGGCTGACACGCTGTGGCGGATGTCGATCCACACGGACCATGACCGCATCGACATCGCGTTCCCGCCGCCGTTCGTCCATGCGGGCAGTGCGCATGTGCGGGTGCGCGACGCGGCCGGGCGCGACATCCGGTACCCGGTCGAGCGGGGTGACGGCTACGAGGAGGAATGGCGCGAACTCGTCGGCGTGCTGCGCGGCGATCGGCCTACCGAGTACTCCGAGATCGCTGCCGACGCCGTGTTCGCGATCGAGCTGGCCGAGGCGGCCGCCTCCGCGGTGCTCGCCGGAGGCGGCTCATGATGCGCGTGTCGATCCACACCGACCTCGTCGCGTATCAGGCGGCCGCTGGGCAGCTCGCGGCGACGACCCTGCTCGCACCGGGGACTGCGGACGCGGTCTGCGTCGTGGGCGGTGCCGGCGCGTGGTGTGAACGCGGACGCGCGCTGCTCACCCGCGGCGCCCGTGCGATCGTCGTGGACGATCCGGCCCCGGCCGGACGCGATGAGATCGCCGGCCTGCGCGAAGCAGCCGCCCTGCGCGGCGTGCCCGTCGTGCTCGACCGTCCGAGACTGCGCCCGGACGTCGCCGCCGATGCGGCGAATGCCCGCGGCGACGTCGCGCTGCTCAGCGGTGACGCGTTCGCCGCGCCGAACGAGCAGCAGGGCGTCGCGCGTGATCTGTGCGGGTGGCTGCGGGTGCTCGGAGGAGGACCCGTCCGGATCGAGCATGCCGCGGCCGGTCGCGCGGCGGTGATCGTCGCGGGGCGTTCCCCCGCCGGCGTCGCGGTCGCGGCGAGCCTCACCATCACCGCGACGACGTCGGCACGCGGCACGCTGGAGGTCGTCGCGATCGGCGCGAGCCGCGTCGGCGTCCACGTCGACGAGGCGTCGGGGACGGCGACCATCGAGACCGAGAGCGCCGCAGGGCGGCTGTCGCTCCCGCCGCGCTTCGAGAGGCGTCAGCGGGTCGCGCTGCGCCGTGCCCTCGATGCTCTGGAAGCCGACGAAGCGCCGGTGGACCTCCGCGACCTCGAGTCGGATGCATGTGTCTCGGGGGCGTTCGCGGCTGCCGCGAGCGCATAACAACCGTGGATACGAAGCATCGATGTAATCCGCTTCCCTGATGCGCGACTTAGGTCGGATAGTGGAAGAAGAGCCGAGGATCACCGGCTTCTCGAAAGGATCGAAGATGATCAAGCTTCTCTCCCACCTCTCGTACGTCGCGATCACGTCGCCGGACGTCGAGGCGTCGGTGGAGTTCTACAAGACCCAGGTCGGCCTGACCGAGGTCGCCCGCGAAGACGGCAGGGTCTACCTCCGCTGCTGGGGCGACTACTACTCGTACTCCGTCGTCGTCGCGCCCGGTGACGAGCCCTCGCTGGAGACCATGGCGTGGCGCACGTCGAGCCCCGAGGCGCTCGAAGAGGCTGCACGGCGCATCGAGGCGGCCGGCATCCAGGGCGAATGGTTCGACGGCTTCAAGATCGGCCGGGCGTACCGCTTCGTCGGCCCGTTCGGGCACCCGATGACCCTGCACTGGGAGGTCGAGCGCCACCACGACACCGAAGGCGAAGCCGCGTCGATCTACCCCGACCGCCCGTCCCGCCGCAGCAAGGTCGCCGGCGCGCCGCGTCAGCTGGACCACGTCACGGTCGCGACCAGCGACGTCGACGCGTTCGTGCAGTGGTACGTCGACGTGCTCGGCTTCCGCTTCATGGCGCGCACGGTGCTCGACGAGGCCCCGATCTCGGTGTTCTCGGTGCTGACGACGAACGAGAAGTCGCACGACCTCGGCGTCGTGCTCGACGGCTCGACCCGTGCGGGCCGCGTCAACCACTACGCGTTCTGGGTCGACACCCGCGAGGAGCTGCTCATCGCGGCCGACCTGCTCGGCGAGAACGGCTACCCGATCGAATACGGTCCGTCGATCCACGGCATCGGCGAGCAGAACTTCCTGTACTACCGCGAGCCGTCGTCGCTGCGCATCGAGCTGAACACCGGCGGCTACCGCAACTACGTGCCGGACTGGCAGGCGAACACCTGGAAGCCGTCGCAGGGGTCGAACAACTTCTACCGCAACAGCGTCATGCCGATGTCGATGACGGAGTCGTTCCCTCCCGCCGACGGTCCCAGCGCGACCGAAGAGGGCGTCCCGGACGAGATCAAGGAAGCGCTCTTCAACCCGTACGCCAAGCACGGCCAGGGCTGAAAGACCCGGGGAGGGGCGGCGCCGATCCCGCCCCTCCCCGCACCACTCGCGTTCGGCACCCGGAGGACACATGACGACGACGTCACAGGGGCTCACCGCCCCGTACGCGCTGGCCCGCTTTCGAATCGGCGACGAGGTGCGCCCCGGTCTCGTGGCCGGCGACCGCATCCGCCCGCTCGGTGAGGCCGAACTCGGCCCGGGCGGGCTCAACGGCTTTCTCGCCGCGCCCGATTGGGGCCGGCTGGCCGCCCTCGCGACATCGGTCCCTGGGTCTGTCGAAGGGTGGATGCCTCTGGCCGAGGTGACCCTGACCGCCCCGGTCGAGCCGCGCCAGGTGCTGCAGACCGGCGCCAACTACCGGCAGCACGTCATCGAGCTGGTCGCCGCCGGGCTCACGCAGAACTCCGACCGCACCCCCGACGAGGCGCGCGAGTTCGCGGCGCGCATGATGGACGACCGCAAGGCGAACGGCGAGCCGTACTTCTTCATCGGCCTGCCGGCGTGCGTGGTCGGCGACGACGTGCCGCTCGTCCTGCCCGCGTACAGCGAGGTGCACGACTGGGAGCTCGAGCTCGCGGTCGTGATCGGCCGCGAGGCGTTCCGGGTGTCCCGCGACGAGGCGAGGGACCATATCGCCGGGTACACGATCGTCAATGACATCACCACGCGCGACCTCGTGTTCCGCAAAGACATGAAAGAGATCGGCACGGACTGGTACCGGTCCAAGAACGCGCCCGGGTTCCTTCCGGCCGGGCCCTTCCTCGTCCCCGCACCGTTCATCGACGGGGCGGACCTGAACGTGCGCCTCGAGCTGAACGGAGAGGTGATGCAGGATGCCTCGACCAGCGATCTGCTGTTCGACATCCCGGCGCTCGTGTCGGGGGCGTCGCAGACCATGCCGCTGCTGCCCGGCGACATCCTGCTCACCGGCAGCCCCGCGGGAAACGGCCAGCACTGGAAGCGCTTCCTTCGCGACGGCGACGTGATGACCGGCACCATTCAGGGCTTGGGGACCCAGGTCGTGCGCTGCGTCGCAGAGCAGGCGACCGGATGAGCCGGGCCGGCGGGGATCCCGCCGACCTCGACCGCGGCGACCCCGCGGCACGGGGAAGATGGGACTTCCAACTGTCGGCGCCGCCGCTTCCCCTCACCGGCGCGATCGGCTCGCCGATCAACCCCCGTCGCGATTCTCCAACCCCCCGAACGCAAGAACAGAGAGGTTCTGACATGACCGCAGTCAACAAGGTCGCCGTCGCCGGAGGCGGTGTCACGGGACTCGCCGCCGCCATCCAGCTCGCGAAGGCGGGCGTCGAGGTGGACGTCTTCGAGTCCAAGCCCGAGCCGAGCGCCCTCGGGTCCGGCATCTCGCTGCAGGGCAACGCGCTGCGGGTCTTCGATGCGCTGGGCGCGTGGGACGACATCAAGGCCGCCGGCTATCCCTTCGAGGGGCTGAATCTGCGTGCTCCCGGCCCGGGCGCCCCGGTGGTCGCCGCCCTGCCCGACGTCAAGACGGGTGGTCCCCACTATCCGGCCGCGATGGGGATGCCGCGTCCCGAGCTCGCCCGGATCCTGCTGGAGCACGCGATCGCGGCCGGCGCGAAGGTCCGCTTCGGTGCCGCGGTCACCGCACTTCGACAGGCTCAGCGACCGGGTACTGACGAGTCCGTGGAGGTCTTCGTGAACGGCGAGTCCGCGGGTGAGTACGACCTGCTCATCGGCGCGGACGGGCTGAACTCGGCCGTCCGCGGGCTCATCGGCATCGACACGAAGCCGGAGCCGACCGGCATGGGCATCTGGCGCACTTTCGTGTCGCGGCCCGCCGAGGTGGAGCGCAGCGAGCTGTACTACGGCGGTCCGGTCTACATCGCCGGCTACACCCCGACCGGGGACGACAGCATGTACGCGTTCCTGGTCGAGAAGGCGCAGGACCGCTTCGGCGTCTCGGACGAAGAGGCCACGCAGATCATGCTCGACGAGTCCCGTGCCTACGACGGCCCGTGGAACGACATCCGCGCCGACCTCGCCGCCGGTGCGCACGCCAACTACACGTGGTTCACGCAGCACCTCATCGAAGGGCCGTGGAACCGTGACCGCGTGGTCGTGATCGGCGACGCCGCCCACACCTGTCCGCCGACGATCGCCCAGGGCGCGGCGCAGGGCCTGGAAGACGCCCTCGTCCTCACCGAGCTGCTGACCTCCCGCGATGCCGTCGACCAGCGGCTGTGGGACGACTTCCACGCGCGGCGTCTGCCGCGCGCCAAGGCGGTGGTCGAGGCATCCGTCCAGCTCGGTCAGTGGCAGATCGACGGCGACCGTGATGCGGATGCCGGCGGCCTGATCTTCGGCATCGCCCAGCAGATGGCGCAGCCGGCATGACTGGGCCCATCCCGGTCAGCGGCGCCCGGATGCCGGTTGTAGACGTCCACGCCCACCTGCTGCTGCCGCAGCTGCACGCCGAGGTGGAGCGCCGAGGTCCCGAGCTCGTCGCCGAGGCGGCGGCGCTCGAACTGCGACGCAACGGCGGCGAGAGCCAGCAGGTCTCGGGCGCCATGGTCGGCGCCCGCATTCCTCTCCTCACTGATGTGAACGCCCGGCTCGCCGCGATGGACGAGCAGGGCGTCGACCGGCAGTGGGTGAGCGTCTCGCCCAACCACTTCTACCCGTGGGCGCCCGAGGGGCTGGCGGTGTGGGTCGCCGGCGAGACCAACCGGCTCATCGCCGAGCACGTCGCACAGGCGCCGGAGCGGCTGACCGGACTCGGCGCGGTGCCTCTGCAGCATCCCGAACGGATCGTGGAGTACCTCGACGACGCCGTGCTCGGGCGCGGGCTCGCCGGCGTCGAGATCTCGTCGTTCGCGGGCGACGTCGAGCTCTCCGACGAGCGCCTCGAGCCGTTCTGGGCTCGTGCGGCCGAGCTCGGCTGCGTCGTCTTCCTGCACCCCTTCGGCTGCAGCCTCGACGAACGGCTGGACCGCTTCTACCTCTCGAACACCGTCGGCCAGCCCGTCGAGAACGCCGTCGCGCTGTCGCATCTGATCTTCGCGGGCGTGCTGGACCGGCATCCCGCCCTCAAGATCGTCGCCGCGCACGGCGGCGGCTACCTGCCGTTCGCGATCGGTCGCTCTGACCGCGCATGGCGGGTGCGGCCCGAGGCGCAGCGCTGTGCGCACGAGCCGTCGAGCTACCTGAAGCGGCTGTGGTTCGACACCGTCGTGCACGATCCTGCAGGCCTGCGCCACCTCGTCGAGGTCGCCGGCGGGTCGCGCGTGCTGCTGGGCAGCGACTTCCCGTTCGACATGGGCCTGGACGATCCGGTGGGCTTCATCCGCTCCGCCGATCTGCCCCAAGAGATCGCCGCACGCATCCTGTCGGAGAATGCCGACGCGCTGCTGCGGACGAAGGTGCGGGCGTGACGAAGGTGCGGGCGTGAGGATCACGCGCTGCAACTTTGGTTGAAAAGCTACGAAAGTGCGCTAGAATGGAACGGACGTCGGGGTTCCCGTTGAGCCCGTTCCGAGTCGCACCGATGCGATCCGGACACACTCGGTCGCGTCGATCACCCGGTCGTACGGGTGCCCCGCGCATGACACTCTCACCTCTTCGGCTCCGCCTCCTCGTCGCCTCACTGCTTGCGGTGTCGTTCCTGGGCGCCCTCGACCACACCATCGTCTCGACCTCGATCGCGACGATCGCGGGTTCGCTGGGCGCCCTCGAACAGCTCAGCTGGATCATGGTGGGCTACACGCTCGCCGCGACGGTGATGCTGCCGATCGCCGGCAAGCTCGGCGACATCCTCGGCCCGCGCCGGGTGTTCCTCACGTCGCTCGTGCTGTTCCTCGCAGCCTCGCTCGTGTGTGGGTTCGCGCCCGGTCTGGGGTGGCTGGTGGCCGCGCGCGTCGTGCAGGGCGCCAGCTCCGCCGGACTGCAGCTGATGTCGCAGACGATCGTCGCGCGCGTCACCTCACCGCGTCAGCGTCCCCGCTATCTGGCGATCATCGGCGCGGCGTTCCCGATCGCGATCGTGGTGGGCCCCGTGCTGGGCGGCCTGATCGTGGACTTCTGGGGCTGGCCGTGGGTGTTCTGGGTCAACGTCCCCGTCGGCCTCGTCGCTCTGCTGCTCGCCGTCGTCGCGGTGCCGAAGCTTCCCGGCGGCGCGCACCCGCGGTTCGATGTCGCGGGGTCGATCGTCTTCACGGTCTCGCTGGTCGCGCTGGTGCTCGGGGTCACTTGGATCACGGACGAGCGGCTCGCCACGGCGGGACTGGGATGCTTCGCGTTCGCCGCCATCGGCATCGCCGCCTTCTTCGTGATCGAGCTGCGGTCGCCCGCGCCGATGATTCCGCCGTCGCTGTTCGCGAACCGCACGATCGCCGCGTGCCTCGGCCTGTCCGCCATCATCGGCGTCGGTCTCTTCGCCATCACGTCGTACCTTCCGACCTACTTCCAGATGGCCTACCGCACGAGCGCGACGGTGTCGGGACTCGTGCCGATCGCCACCGTGCTCGGCATGCTGGTGAGCAACCTCGCCACCGGATTCCTGGTCGCGCGCACCGGGCGGTACCGCCCCTACCCGATCGCCGGCACCGCCTTGGGGGCGTCCGGACTGCTGACGATGGCGATCCTGCCGGCGGGTCTGCCGCTGTGGGTGCCGATGGCGGTCATGGCCGTGGTGGGCATCGGCACGGGCGGGTTCATGAACCTGATCTTCGCGGTCGTGCAGAGTGCCGCCCCCCGGGAATCGCTCGGCGTCGTCACAGCCACGACCAACCTCGTCCGGCAGGTGGGTGCGACGGTGGGCACTGCGATGATCGGCGGACTCGTCGGCTTCGGTGTCGCCGCGGCCCTTCCGGCGGGGGTGGATGCCGCAGGCCTGACGCCGCAGGTCGTCCATGGCTCGACCGCCGAGGTGCAGACCGCGGTCGCCGCGGTGTACCACGACGTGTTCTCGCCGATCTTCCTGGTGCTCGCGTGCGTGTACGCCGTGGGCATCCTCGCCGCCGTCCTGCTGCCTCAGGGTCGCCTGTCGGACGAGCCCTCACCTGTCGCGGCCGTCGAGCCGCAAGCCGAACCCGTCTGAATCCGCTCGAGGAGGAGCACATGCCCGCACACCCCGTCATCGCCGTCGTCGGCAGCGGTCCGATCGGATCCGCCTATGCCCGCGTGCTGCTGGAGGAACTGCCCGACGCCCGCGTCGTCATGTTCGAAGCCGGCCCGCAGCTCACACCGCGCCCCGGTGCGAGCGTGCGCAACATCGCGGATCCCGAGGCGAAGGCGCTCGCGCGCCAGAAATCGCAGGGGCCGCAGAGCGGCGCGCTGCGCGCGTCGCTGGGCATCCCCGAGGGTGTCGTCGTCGAGGGGATGTTCACGGCGCGCCAGGGCACGCATCTGCTGGACTTCGGTGGCGAGGGGTCTGCTCACGCGGCGCAGTTCCCGGCCGCGGCCGCAGCCACGAACGTCGGCGGTCAGGGCGCGCACTGGACGTGCGCGATCCCGCGCCCGGCGTTCAGCGAGAAGATCCCCTTCATCGACGACGACGAGTGGGAAGAACTCGTGGAGGCCGCCGAAGGGCTGCTCCACCACCAGGCGGCGGCTTTCGCGGATTCGCCGATCGGCGGAGCCATCCGCACCCTCCTCGACAGAGAGTTCGGTGCCGTGCTGCCTGACGGGTACGGTGTCGGAACGCTGCCGGTGGCCGGCGACCCGCAGCCCGACGGGTCGATGGTCTGGGCCGGCGCCGACATGGTCCTGGGGCCGCTCATCGAGGCGGGCACCGACGAGGCGTCGCGCTTCGAGCTGCGCGATCTGACGCTCGTGCGCCGTATCGAGCACGAGGGCGGCGTCGTCTCGGGCGTGACGGTCGAAGACCTGCGCACCGGTCAGACGTCGTTCGTCGCGGCCGACCTCGTGGTCGTCGCCGCGGACGCCTTCCGGTCGCCGCAGCTGCTCTGGGCTTCCGGCATCCGTCCCGCCGCGCTCGGTCGCTATCTCACCGAGCATCACGTCGTGATCACCACCATCGCCCTCGACGCCGATCGCATGGGCGGTCTCGTGACCGACGAACAGCTCGAGTCCGAACTGGCGCGGCGCTCGCTGCACGCGGCCGACCCGGTCGCGGCGGTCAATCGCATCCCCTTCTCGGAGCCCGATCACCCGTACTCGCTGCAGGTCATGTACGCCGAGAACCCGCCGTTCCAGCTCGACCCGTCCGACCCGCAGGCCGGCAACCGATGGGGCTACGTGAACATGGGCTACGGCGTGCGCAAGCATCCGCGCGTAGAGGACGGCGTCACGTTCAGCGACGAAGAGGTCGATTACCGCGGCTTCCCGAACTTCACGATCGAATACGAGCTGACGGATGCTGAGAACGCTGAGATCAGCGCGGCCACAGCGCGTCTGCGGCGGGCGGGCGCGGCGCTGGGTGCGTTCGTGGCGCCGCCGCGTCTGCTGCCGAACGGTTCGAGCCTGCACTACATGGGGACGATGCGCATGGGCACCGTCGACGACGGCACGTCGGTCGCCGATCCCTGGTCGCGGGTGTGGAGCTTCGACAACCTCGTCGTCGGCGGCAATGCGCTCATCCCGACCGCGAACACGATGAACCCGACCCTCACGAGCGTCGCCATCGCGGTCCGCGGTGCGCGGGCGGCGGCGGCGCGGCTGCGGGCGGAGGAATGAGAGGGGGTCTAACGCCCGGCCCGTGACGCGCGGTACGCGGTCGGGCTCATCCCGTGCAGCTTGGAGAACCGCCGCGAGAAGTACAGCGGGTCGTCCCAGCCGACGTCCCGGGCGATCTCGCCCACGGCTCGGTCCGTGGACGCGAGCAGCTGAGCAGCGCGCGTCAGGCGTTCACGCTCCACGTACTGCTGCGGCGCCATCCCCAGGGTCTCGGTGAACAGATGAGTGAGCCGTGACGGCGACAGCGTCGCGATGCGGGCGAGCGCCGGCGCGCTGAGGTCGGCGGCGAGGTCGGCGCCGATGTGCTCGACGACGCGCAGCAGTCGCTCGTCCATGCGCCCGCGCAGCGGGTTCTGCGTGTCGAGCCACAGCAGCGCCGACTCGAGGGCGTTCATCGCGAACAGCTCGGACCGCGGGAGCGCCCCCGCCGATGACCGCGCCGCCGCGCGCAGGCCCGCGACCACCCGGGACCGGATGCCGCCCGGCGCGTGCACGAGCCCGACGTCGCCGGCGTGCTGCGGCCAGTCCAGCAGCGGCGTCCACTCCGCGCGCGGGTGGAAGTGTGCGAACGCGAGCGACCACTGGTCGCCGCCGGAATCGGTCGCGGTGGCGTAATCGTGGCGGGTGCTGGGTCGCAGCAGGATGCTGTCGCCCGCGCGCGTGACGACGTCGCCGGCTGCGCCGCCGATGCGCCCTGAGCCCGCGATCGTCTGGATGAGCAGCCAATCCGTCGTTCCGTGGGTACGCCACGTGGAGTAGTCCCAGCCGCCGGTGAACTCGCCCGCGACCACCCGCACGACGTGCGGATGCGGTGTCTCGCGTGGCTCGGGTAGGGACGCGGTCACAGCAGGATCGTCCATGTCATCGGCCGATCCTCCCATGGCGCCGGCCGCAGCGACAGACCAGAGTGGGCGCCATGTCCATCATCACCACTTCCGAGCCCGGTCTCGCGGCCGACTACGAGCAGCACGGCGTCGTGCAGCTGCGGGCCCTCCTGAGCCCCGCCGAAGTCGCCGAGATCCGCGATGTCTTCATGGAGCAGGTCGACCGCGACCGCAGCATCGGTCATGACGACAGCATCCCCGACGATGACGTGCTCGCCCGCTACCCGCGCTTCGTGCATCCGCACCGCCGCAGCGACCTCGCGATCGGACGGCTCGCGCGCCGCTGGATGCTCGACCCGCGCATCGTCGGGCCTGTCATCGACATGGTCGGACCGGTGCATGCCGCGCAGTCGATGTTCTACTTCAAGCCGCCGACCGCGCGCGGCCAGGCACTGCACCAGGACAACATCTTCTTGCAGGCCCACCCCGAGACCTGCATCGCGGCGTGGGTCGCCATCGACGACTGCGATGCCGAGAACGGCGGCCTCAAGGTCGTGCCGGGGTCGCACCGCTACGAGATCGTGTGCCCTGACGAGGCCGACCCCGAGGAGTCGTTCACGAGCACCGAGATCACCCTGCCCGACGGATTCTCGACGCAGCAGACCGAGCTCGCGGCGGGCGACGTGCTGTTCTTCCACGGCAGCATGGTCCACGGTTCGGGGCCCAACCGGTCGCAGGACCGCTTCCGCCGGTCGCTCATCTTCCACTATGTCCCGGTCGACAGCACCGAGATCTCGAAGTTCTACAACCCGCTCCTCCGTCTCGACGGCACCGAGGTCGCGATCGCCGAGACCGCCGACGGCGGCGCGTGCGGAGACGGATGGATGCCGGCGGCCCCGCACTGAGGCGTCCCGGGCCGTCCCGACCCGGGACGGTCACGAGTCAGCGTCAGCGTCCGGCCGCCAGCGCGCGGTCGAGCTTCGCGAAGGTGCGACGCCAGCCGGCGGCGTAATCGTGCGCTGAGGCGCCGCGCAGCTCGCTGTGCACGAAGCGCATCTCGGTGTCGCCGCCGTCGGCGGTGAGCTCCACGTTGACGCGCGAGGTGTTGCCGGGTTCGCTCACCCACGACCATGTGAAGCCCAGCTCGGCGGGCTGCTTCACGTGTAGATACACGCCCTCCGACGTGTGGGTCTCACCGGTGGAGTCCTGGAACGAGACGACGAAGCGGCCGCCGACCCTGACGTCGAGGGTCGCCGCGGTCACGACGCCGTCCGGGTCCGACCCCCACCAGCGGGCGACGACCTCAGGGTCGGTCCAGGCATTCCAGACGGCGACCCTCGGCGCGCGGAACCTGTGCAGGATCTCGACCTCGGGCGGCGACTGTTCGACCATGGGCCACACAGTACCGGCCGTCGCCGACACGGTGCAGGTGCGCGTCAGGCGATCTCGCCCGCCGCCACGGTCTCGGCCAGCGCGTGCACGCGCGACAGGTGGTGCGCGCCGTAGAAGTCCGCCGACGTCAGGCGGGAGGCATCCATCGGCTCTTCCGTCGCGTGCGCACCCACCGCGGCGACCGCGAGTCCGTGCATCCAGCCGCCCGCGAGCGTGCCGAGCAGCAGCAGGTACGGCACGCTGACGGCGTACGCGTCGCGGGGCGAGGCGGCGAAGCCGAGCAGGTCGGCGGTGGCGCGACGGGATGCCGCGACCGCCCGCTCGAGACGGTCCGCGGTGCGCGCGGCCACAGGCTCGGAAGAGGCGCGCAGAGCGGCGACGGTCGCGTCGATCTGCGTGAACAGCTGCTCGGCGGTCGCCCCGGCGTCGCGGATCAGCTTGCGGCCGACGAGGTCGTTCGACTGGATCGCGGTCGTGCCCTCGTAGATGGGCGTGATGCGGATGTCGCGGTAGTGCTGGGCGGCGCCGGTCTCTTCGATGAAGCCCATGCCGCCGTAGACCTGGATGCCCTCGCTCGTGGTCTGCACGGCGTCCTCGGTGGTCCACCCCTTGAGGATCGGCACGAAGAACTCTGCCAGGGCGGCGAGTGACGGGTCGCTCTCCGCCCCCCGCTTCTGATCAGCTCTGTCGAGCAGGTCGGCCGTGTAGACGCCGAGGGCGCGCATCGCGAAGATCTTGCTCGACATCGACAGCAGCAGGCGGCGCACATCGGGGTGCTCGGCGATCGGCGCCCGGCCGTCGCGTCCGAGCACGCGGCCCTGCACCCGGTCGGCGGCGTAGGCCGCCGCCTGCTGGTACGCACGGTCGGCGATGCCGGTGGCCTGGAAGCCCATGCCGGCGCGCGCCGAGTTCATCATCACGAACATGCCGGCGAGGCCCCCGCCGAGTTCGCCGACGAGATAGCCGGTGGCGTCCTCGTACGCCAGCACGCACGTCGGTGAGCCGTGGATGCCGAGCTTGTGCTCGATCGACACCGTCGTCACGGCATTGCGCTCGCCGAGGCTGCCGTCGTCGTTCACGAGGAACTTGGGCGCGACGAACAGCGACAGGCCCCGCGCGCCCTCGGGGGCGCCGGGCGTGCGCGCGAGCACGAGGTGCACGATGTTCTCGGCGGCGTCGTGGTCGCCCCACGTGATGAAGATCTTCTGCCCGCGGATGCCCCAGCTGCCGTCCTCGCGCTGCGTGGCCGTCGTGCGGATCGCGCCGAGGTCCGTGCCGGCGTCCGGCTCGGTGAGGTTCATGGTGCCGGTCCACTCGCCGGAGACGAGCCGGGTGAGGTAGGTCTCGCGGATCTCGTCGGACGCCACGGCATCGAGCGCGTGGATCTGCCCGACCGTGAGCAGCCAGCAGAGCGCGAGTGCCGCGTTGGAGCCGTTCCAGATCTCGCCGAGTCCTGCCAGGACCGCGCCGGGCAGGCCGTCGCCGCCGGCCGAGACGGGTGCGCTGGCGGTGACCCAGCCGGCGTCGACGAACGCCTGGAACGCCTCGGCGAACCCCTCGGGCAGGATCACCTCGCCGTTCTGGAATCGGGCGCCGACCCGGTCGCCGACCGTCTCGAGCGGGGCGAGGACGGATGCCGCGAACTCGCCGGCTCCGGCCATGATGTCGCCGGCGTCCTCGGTCGTCAGCTCGCCGCCGGTCGCGCGGGCGACCAGGTCGAGGCCGAACGCCTCGCCGAAGAGGAAGGTGTAGTCGTCGACGGGGGCGGTGTACGAGCTTGCGTCAGCCATGACGGACTCCTGACGTGTCAGATTCGTGGAACTGGGGTTCAGTGTACGCGAGACTGAGTGTCAGTTGCCTGAGTTCGCCGGCGGCGTCGCCGAGGCAGGCGGTTTGGGCCGAGGCAAAGGGCAGCGCCCCCGGTCTCGGGCGAAATCCCCTGGATCGCCGACCAGGATCCCGGGTCTCGGCAGCGCGAAAGCTCGGCGCGGGCGCGAGCGCGGACGCTCGGCAGGGCCCGGCGCCCGGAAGGGGCGGTCAGTGCGCGAGGGCGCGCACGTGCGCGGCGACGCGGTCGGCGAAGGCGGGGCATCCGGCGTCGACGAGTGCGTCGGCGAGGGGAGTGGAGGGGATGCCTGCGGCCAGGCGCCGTTCGATGTCGTGCTGGCGTCGACCGGTCAGGGCGCGCACGCTCTTGGCGTCGTCGTCGTCGACGAGGCACAGAAACTCGTCGGGCGTCGGCGCTGCGGCCGGCTCGCCCTCGTTCGTCACGTCGTCGAGCACGGTGCGCAGCAGTTCTTCGCGCCGGAGCGCAGCGCCACCGGCATCCGGATGACGCATCCGCCACTCCGCGGTCGCCGCGGTCAGCGCGTCGTCCGAGGAGTGCAGCCGGAAGGCGCCGTCGGTCTCGTCGCGCAGCATCGCCAGCCAGCAGAACGGGGTGGGCCTGGCAAGCACGTCGGCGTCGACGAAGAAGCGTTGCGGCACGGGGGGATGCGGCACACAGCCAGACTACGCGCGCCAGCCTGTCAGTCGGCTCCGAACTGCTCATCCAATCGCAGCAAGGCTTCGAACGCCTCGCGCCGTTCTCGCGCGCGGGTCTTGCGCAGCGCCAAGACGTCCTCGGTGCGCAGCCGCGTGTGGCTGCCGACCTGATGAGCAGGGAGCACGCCGTCGCGCACCATCTTCATAAGGGTCGGCCGCGAGACGCCGATGAGTTCGGCGGCGACAGTCGTGGTGAGTTCTTCGGGCAGAGCGCTGACCGACACCGGTCCCCGCGCGAGCCCGGTCAGCACCTGGATCAGCAGCTCGCTGAGGTCGGGCGAGAGCGCCGCCTCGGCGTCGCCGTCGCGCACCAGCGCGAGGCGGTGCGCACCCTGCTCATGTGCCCGCGCAACGAGATCCGCCGCCTGCGCACGCAGATCGTCGTCGACGAAGACGGTTCCGTTCGTCAAGAGCACGGTCATGAGGCCCCCCAGCCTGCGACGCGCCGGACGCGGGCGCTTGCGGCATCCATGATATGCCCTTCCAGTTGTATCTGAAGGCTTTGCAGATGCAACTGGAACGTACTAGCGTCGCCCCTACCGACTCGCCGACGGATGGGATACGAATCAGGTGGATGCGGACGCGCTCAAGCGGACCTGGGCACAGGTGGCGGCTCACGGGGACGCGGTTCCCGGGTACTTCTACGCCCACCTGTTCCTGGCCCACCCCGAGACGCGCGATCTGTTCCCCGTCGCGATGGCCGCCCAGCGCGACCGCCTCGTGAAGGCGCTCGGCCACATGGTCAGCAACGTCGACCGCGTCGGCGAGGTCGTCCCCTACATCGAGGACCTCGGGCGCGACCACCGGAAGTTCGGCACCGTCGCGGGGCACTACCCGGCCGTGGGCGGTTCGCTGCTCGCGACCCTCAAGCACTTCCTCGGCGATGCCTGGACGCCCGAGCTCGCCGCGGACTGGGCAGAGGCCTACGGGCTCATCGCCACCACCATGATCACCGCGGCCGAGGCCGTCGAGTCGCAGCCGGCGACGTGGTCGGGCGAGGTCGTGTCGACCGAGCGCCGCGGCATGGACGTCGGCACGATCACCGTGCGTCCCGACGACCGCTACCGTTACCAGGCCGGTCAGTCCATCGCGCTCGAGATCCCGCAGCGGCCGCGTCAGTGGCGCTACTACTCGCCGACGCACGCGCCTCGCGCCGACGGCTCGATCACCTTCCACGTGCAGCTCGTCGCCGGCGGTCAGGTCAGCGGTGCGCTGCTGCGGGACGTGCAGGCCGGCGACCGGGTGCGGCTCGGGCCGCCCATCGGCGAGCTCCTCACCCTTCCCTTCGACAGCGAGTGGCCCGACCTCCTGCTCGTCGCAGGCGGGACCGGCCTCGCGCCGCTCCTCGCCATCCTCGATCAGGTGGCCGCGCGCCACGCCTCCCGCGGCAGCGGACCGCGCGTCGCGCTGTACCACGGCGTGCGGCATCCCTGGGGGTTCTACGCCAAGCCCGAGCTCGAGCGCTTCGCCGACGCCTCGTGGCTGACGGTGACGTACGCGGTGTCGGACGACCCGTCTTTCCCGGGCCATCGCGGCCTGATCGGCGATCTCGCCGCCGCCGACGGGCCGTGGGAGGACCGCCTCGCGATGATCTGCGGTTCGCCTCGCATGGTCGATCACTCGATCGCCGTGCTGCGCGGGGCCGGCATCGACGAGCACCTCATCCGCAGCGAGAAGTACGAAGATCCGTTCACCCAGCAACCCAGCGCGTCCGGCGCTCAGGCGAACCCCCCGGAACTCGTCCCGGCCGGGCGTCGGACGGCAGTCCAGTAGAGGGCAGAGACGAATATGACCGCGACTCAATCCGCATCCATCACTCCCGAACTGCTGCGCAGCGCTTCGTTCGCAGAAGAGCGCCACGGGTACTCGCGCGACGAGGTGCAGACGCTCCTCGCGGCGGCTGCCGACGCCCTCGAACTCGCGTGGCGCGACAACGACGCCCTCACCGCGAACGGCGTCAGCGCCGACGAGGGCGAGATCTCGAGCCGTGCGGTGCTGCTGCTCAGCAGCGCACAGCGCATCGCCGACGACGCCGTCGCCGAAGCCGAGGCCTATGCGAAGGACCTCATCGAGACCGCCCGCAAGCAATACCGCGAGATCGTCGAGCGGGCGCAGCAGGCCGCGCACGCGATCGAGAAGCAGGCGGCCGCGCACCCGGGCCAGGTCGCCGCGGCATCGGCCGCCGCCCCGGCAGTCGGTGCCCCTGCCCTGGCCCCGGCCCCCGCGGCGCAGCCGTGGGCGGCGGACCGGTCGCCGGCCTTCGCGTTCGCGACGGACGACCTCGCCGCCGCGGGCCCCGCCTCGCCCGACGACGTGGTCCGCGCACGACAGTTCGCCCGGATGGCGACGGCCCAGGTGCACTCGCTGCTCGAGTCGATCGAGCGCGAGCTCGGACGCCTCGGCGCGACTCCCGCTCCTGCCGCACCCCCGGCGCCGTCCGCCGATGCCGCCCCCGCTGCCGACGGCCGGCAGCGCACCGGCGACACCGACCACTGATCCTTCTCTGTACGCATCCATCCCCCACCTTCACGATCGGAGCACGCACATGACCGACACCACCGAAGCGACCCTGTATCAGCGACTCGGCGAGGGCGCCGGCATCGCCGCCGTCGTCGACGGGCTGTACACGCGCATCCTGGGCGACGAGACCCTCGCGCCGTACTTCACCGAGACCCGCATGGTCGACCAGAAGCGTCACATGGCGCTGTTCCTCGCGGCCGCCGCGGGCGGCCCTGACGGCTACAAGGGCAAGGACCTCGGCGTCGCGCACGCCGGTCGCGGCATCTCGGGCGAGGACTTCGACCGCGTCATCGGCCACGCCGCCTCAGCGCTCGCGGAAGCGGGCGTCGACGCCGACGCGATCAACCAGGTCGCCGGTGCGCTGCTGCCGCTGCGTCCGGTCATCACGAACGAGGTCGCCGTCGAGCAGACCGCGTAACGCCTGACAGAAGAAACGATGGATGCCGGCGGCCTGGGCCGCCGGCATCCATCTGTCTTTCACGGGGCCGGATACGGGCGCTCTGACAGCAGCGCGGCCAGGTGCGCGGTGTTGCGCGCCAGCGTCGCCGTGGCGCTCGCCACCTCGTCGGGTGTGCCGTCGAGGTCCTTGTAGTCGACGGTGTGCATGGCCTCGCCGTTCCAGTACGTGCCCGCCTGCGACGCGATCGAGAAGCCGACGTCGGTGAGCGCCTGATACAGGTCGGCGGTGATCTTGTGGGCGCCGTCCTCGTTGCCCACGACGCAGGTCGCGGCGACCTTTCCGGCCAGGATCGGACGCCCCTGTTCGTCGGTCTCGGAGAGCTCGGCGTCGAGGCGCTCCAGGACGCGCTGAGCGACGCTCGACATGTGGCCCATCCACGTGGGCGTGCCGAACACGAGGATGTCGGCCGCGAGGATGCGGCGGCGGATGCCGGGCCAGGCGTCGCCGGACCCCATGTCGGCCTTCACTCCCGGGCGCACGTCGAAGTCCTCCTTCGTCTCAGGGGAACGACGCTAGGCGGAGTGCCATCGGACCGCAGGGGGTTGACAGACCGGTGTGCTCGGTCGGCGGCATCCATTCGTCAACCCCCTCGCCGAACCGACGTCCGCGGGCGGAAGGTGGGGCAGATGGACGGCGTCGCGAACCTACGACTGGCCCCGGGAGACGTGCGGATCGGCACTTCTGGCTGGAGCTACGACCACTGGCGGGACGTGCTGTACCCGCGGGGCACGGGCTCGCGCCGGCTGGAGGTCTTCGCTCAGTCGTTCGACACCGTCGAGTTGAACTCGAGCTTCTACCACTGGCCGCGGCGGTCGTCCTTCGAGTCGTGGGCGAGCCGGGTGCCTGCGGGGTTCCTGATGGCGGTGAAGGCGCCGCGCGGACTCACCCACGCGCGCAAGCTCGCCTCGGCCCAGGCATGGTCGGGGCGTCTGTCCGAGGGGAGTGCGGGCCTCGGCGACGCGCGCGGTCCGCTGCTGCTGCAGCTGCCACCCGATCTGGAGCGCGATGACGAGCGGCTGGCGGCCGCGCTGGACGCCATGCCGGACGGGTGCCGCGTCGCCGTCGAGCTGCGGCACGCCTCATGGGTGGCCGATGACGTCTTCGCGCTGCTGCAGGATCGGGATGCCGCCTACTGCGTGATGAGCGGAGCGCACATGCCGCTGCAGCCGAGGGCGACGACCGACTTCGTGTACGTGCGCTTCCACGGTCCCGATCCGGAGCGACTCTACGTCGGCAGCTACGACGACGCGGCCCTCGCGTGGTGGGCGCAGCGCATCGACGGATGGCGTGCGGAGGGTCTCGCAGTGCTCTGCTATGTCAACAACGACGGCGGTGGGGCCGCGGTGCGCGATGCCCTGCGGCTGCGCGAGCTGGTGACCGGGTAGGCCGCCGGCATCCATTTGTCGGCGCGCCCGCGAAGTCAGGCCGATTCAGTGAAGCTCCCGGCTACCAATGCGCACACGACCATGGTTGCTGTCTTTCGGGTTCTGTTAATGAGTGTTCCTTACCTTCTGAGGTGGTGGGGCGTTCTGACGGGCGACCGAACCGGATGGGGCGGCGCGTGATCGTCGTGTAGTAATCAAGGTCGACGGGGTTGAACCTCATGCCGAGGAGGTTGACGGCGAAGACAAGGCCCAGCGCTGCGTAGTACGTGACAATCACCACGGTGACGCCTGAAGCCAACGCGTCGACTGACATTCCCGCCGGGACGTGACGGAGGTACGCCGGGTCGATGGCCCGTCCGTTCATGACGGGTCGCAGAACCAGTTCGCCCCAGAGTGCGCCTGTCGCTGCAAACAAGGCGATGACGACAGCATCCGAGTAGCTCGTTCTGCGGATTCGTGATCCGAAACGGATGTGATAGCGCCGACCGTCGTTGGCGCCGAAGCCGATCAACGTCGATGCCCAAAGGATCATGAACAGGGCGTTGGCGTAATCCACGGTTGCGATCCAGCCGCGGAAGATGCGCCCTGGCATGTACAGTCCAACTGCGTATGCTGCCCAGACGGTTGCGACCGCGCCGACCACACCGATCATTACGCCGACTATCGCGAGTCGGGCGTGGGCTGTTGTCATCCTCCTCTTCCACAGCCACCGGGTTACATCGACGGTGCCCGGTGGCGGGGTCTCATCCGCGTCCCCCATCGCCCAATGCACACTATCCCCAGGTTGTTGGCGCTTTTGTGGGTCAGATCCCGATCTGAACGTAGCGCAGAAGACGCGGCGAGGGAAGCTTCGTCTGCACTCGGTTCTGGCGCGTTCAGCAGTCGTTCCCTCAGGTAGAAGCAGCCGGAGATGCCGGCGGCCGAGGCCGCCGGCATCCATTTGTCGGCGCGCCCGCGAAATAGCGCCGCGCCTCACGCATGACGCCGGAGCAGCGCGGAAGAATCGGCGCATGACCAGACCCATCAGAGTCACCGTGTGGGGCGAGAACCGCCACGAGCAGCACGACGAGAGCGTCGCCCGGATCTACCCGGACGGCATGCACACCACGATCGCCGACGGCATCCGTGAGAATCTCGGCGACGGCGCCGTCGTGCGCACGGCGACGCTCGACGAGCCCGAGCACGGGCTCACCGAGGAGGTGCTGGCCGAGACCGACGTGCTGACGTGGTGGGGGCACGCGGCCCACGGCGAGGTGAGCGACGAGGTCGTCGAGCGCGTGCACCGGCACGTGCTCTCGGGCATGGGGCTCATCGTGCTGCATTCGGGGCACTGGTCGAAGATCTTCGTGAAGCTCATGGGCACGAGCTGCACGCTGCGGTGGCGGTCCGACCGGGATCGCGAGCTGGTGTGGACGGTCGACCCCACGCATCCGATCGCGCAGGGCGTGCCGCATCCGATCGACATCCCCGAGCAGGAGATGTACGGCGAGTTCTTCGACATCCCCGCGCCCGACGAGCTCGTGTTCGTCAGCTCGTTCAGCGGGGGAGAGGTGTTCCGCTCGGGCTGCACGTTCCGGCGCGGGCACGGTCGCATCTTCTACTTCAGCCCCGGCGACCAGGAGTACCCCGTCTACCACCACCGCGACGTCCGGCGCGTGATCGCGAACGGCGTGCGGTGGGCGCACAGGGATCGGGCCGAGCGCGGGCTGCCGACGCTGATGCGCTACGAGAGGGGCGAGTTCTTCCAGGGTGCGGATTATGCGCACGCGGCCCCCGAGATCGCCGAGGCACGCGCCGCCGCCGAGGCGGCCGACGCATGACGTTCGCCCTCCTGCCCGACGACGTCGAACGCGTGAGGGTCGTCGTCGTCGGGGCCGGTCCCATGGGACGCGCCTGGCTGCACACCATCGTCGCCGATGACGCGATCGAGCTCGCCGGCATCGCGGACCTCGCCGTTCACGTGGCGGAGGACGCGGCGCGCGAGATCGGCCTGGCCGGGTTGCCGACCGGAACCGACGGCGTCGAGCTCGCCCGACGCACCGGCGCTCACGCCATCGTCGACGTCACCGTTCCCGCAGCACACCACCCGGTGACGCTCGCTGCGCTGCGCGCGGGCCTCCCGGTGCTCGGCGAGAAGCCTGCCGCGGCGACGGTCGCCGAGGCGCTGTCGCTGGCTGCGGCCGCGACGCTGACCGGCCGGCTGTTCATGGTCAGCCAGTCGCGCCGCTACAACGACCACCTCTACGCCGCACGCGCGGCCGCGCGGCGGCTCGGGCGTGCCGGCATCCTGTCGGTCGACTTCTTCAAGGCGCCGCGCTTCGGCGGCTTCCGCGACGAGATGGCGAGTCCGCTGCTGCTCGACATGGCGATCCACCAGTTCGACATGGCGCGGTTCCTGCTCGATGCCGACCCGGTGTCGGTGCTGTGCGACGAGTACAACCCTGCGTGGAGCTGGTACGCCGGCGACGCCGCGGCCACTGCCGCGTTCGCGTTCGAGGGCGGCGCGCGGTTCGTCTTCGCCGGAAGCTGGTGCAGCCCCGGCGCCGAGACCTCATGGAACGGCGCCTGGCGGCTCTCGGCCGAGGGCGGCACCGTGCTGTGGGACGGCGACGACGCCCCGATCGTGGATGCCGTCAGCGACGGGGCCGACCGTCCGGTCGGCGAGGCGGCGGTCACCGCTGCGGCGGGTTCGGGGGCGCCGGTCTCGCCGGCGCCGGGGGACGGGATCGCGGGATCTCTGCGAGAGTTCACCGCGGCCTTGCGCACCGGAGTCGAGCCGATGGGGCGTGTGCACGAGAACATCCTGAGCCTTGCGATGGTCGAGGCCGCGATGCTCAGCGCTCGCGAGGGGCGCCGGGTGACGATCGACGAGATCCTCGAGGCGTCGCTGGCGGCCGCGCTCGACGCCGAACGCGACCTGGAGGTCCGCGACGTGATGGCGGGGTGGGGTTCGGTGCGCGACGCGCTGTCGTCGAGGACCGGATAGTGCAGTCCGAGCCGGCGTCCGGTGGCCGGGACGGGCTCGACGGCTAGCATCGAGCATGCACTCTGCTCCCTTGCCCACGATTGCGCTCCTCGGTGATGACCGAGGCCACACAAGCCATCGCGAGCTCAACGCGCTCGTGCCGCAGCTTCGTGACGAGTTGGGGGTGCGAGCGTTGTGGGTGCCGACCGATTCGTCGTTCGATGTCACTGATTTCGACGGGGTGTGGC
This sequence comes from Microbacterium helvum, assembly GCF_014779795.1. GTDB lineage: Bacteria > Actinomycetota > Actinomycetes > Actinomycetales > Microbacteriaceae > Microbacterium > Microbacterium helvum. The sequence continues at coordinate 14,517 of NZ_JACXZS010000014.1, read as the reverse complement.
TCACCCCCGGATCGCCGTACCAGTCGGACGATGCTGTCTATGACGCGCTCCGCATCGTGCGTGAGGAAGAGATCCCGTTTCTCGGCACGTGCGGGGGCATGCAGTATGCCGTCGTCTCGTACCTCCGCGAGGTCCTCGGTGTCACTGCGACACATGCCGAGTCCGATGGCGAGGCAGACGACAACGCAGTGGCGTCGTTGGCGTGCTCCCTCTACGGGGAGGTGCGCACCGTCGTCCCCATCGCAGGAACCCAGTTCAGTACGTGGTGCTCCGAGCCGTTCAGCGGGATGCACTTCTGCAACTACGCCCCTACTGCGGCAGCGATCGCGGTCCTTCAGTCCGCGGGCGTCGTGGTCGGGGCACGCGCCGCGGACGCCGGAGCGGAAGTCCTGGAGTTCCCGAGCGAGACATTCTTCGTGACGAGCATGTTCCAACCGCACATCGGTGCGCGTGCGGGAGCCCCGATCCACCCGCTGATCCGGGCCTTCAGCGCGGCGGCCCTGGCGACCGGCTGAGGGCGGGGTGCGACGTTTCGTCTCGCTCGGGCCTCGCTCGCTCACCGAGCGGGGTGACCGCTCGGGGGCTCAGCTCACGTCGACGACCAGCGCGAGGGTGCCGCCTCCGGGCGGGCCCTGCTGGACGGCGCCGGCCGAGACCCAGATCAAGGTGTCCTGCAGTGCTGCGGCGAACGCGCCGGCGACGACGCTGCGGAAGGTACGGCGATAGGCGGGATCGGCGACGACCTGCGGGCGGCCGCGGAGGACGCCGCTGAGCGGCCAGTCGAACTTGATGTACGCGGCGACGATGCGCGACGACAGCTCGGGCGTCAGTGGCCCGGGCCCGACCTCGACGCCGGCGCGGGCGAGCGCGCGGGGGACAGCAGCGACGTCGAGCACGTCGTCGAACACCGCGTGACCGACGCGCAGACGACCGCCGGCACCGGCCAGGTTCCCGAGCGCCGTGAGCTGCGACTGCGGACCGGGACCGCCGGTGCCCTCCCATGGGTTGACCGACATCGCGGCCCGCCCCGACCACAGGGTGCCGGGGCGTCCGATCTCATCGGCGTGCGGCATCCGCATCCCCTCCGCGGCGACGCCCACGCCGAGCGCCGCGCTTCCGCAGCCGAGCCGGAACATCGTCTCGTCGTCGACGTCGGGCGCGGCGAGCCCCGCGGCCCGCGCCGCCGCCATCTCGTCCGGCGTCGGGTAGTACGACTTGCCGACGACGAACTCGACGTCTTCGGGGCGCAGGCAGGCGTCGGCCGCAGCCGCGCGGACGGCGTCCGCGTTGAGCTCGACCACGCGCGGGGTCCCCACCCACTCGGGGCGGATGACCTCGGACCGCGCGGTGCCGATCGCGAGCCGCGGCGCGCCGTCGGCCGCAGGCTCGGCGAGCGTGCGCGTATACACGACGAGGTGGGGCGTGAGGATCGTGCCCACGCCCGCGCTGAACGCCATCGGCACCTGTTCGACCTGCGCGGCGGTGCGCGTGCCGTGCTCCAGCAGAAAGCGCCGCATCGCCCGGTCGGACTCGGCGCGGGTCGTATCGCCCGGCTCCCAGCCCTCGATCTTGCCGGTCACCGCGACCACGTCGTCGGCGTGCAGGCGCCCGTCCGCGACGAGGGAGGCGAGGCCCGAGACGTCGCCGGTCGTGCGTGTCACCACGCGGAAGGCGTCCACAGCGGTGGCCGGTGAAGGAGGCATCGTCGTCCCCTCTCGTCTCGATCCCCCGATCATCGCACCTGGGGCCCGCCCGAGGCCGGGGCCGCCGGCATCCACTCTTCCGAGCTTGCCGGGCCCACTACTCGGTGATACCGTATAGTGGTACTCGGTGATACCGAGTACTGAGGGGATGGGGATCGGATGGAAGACCTGACCGAGATGCTCAAGGGCACGCTCGAGGGATGCGTGCTGCAGATCATCGGCAGCGAAGAGACCTACGGCTACGCCATCACGCGGCAGCTGAACGAGCTCGGGTTCGCCGATGTCATCGAGGGAACCGTCTACACGATCCTCCTGCGGCTCGAGCGGAACGGCCTGGTGCAGGTGACCAAGCGCCCGTCGGGGGTCGGTCCACCCCGCAAGTTCTATGCGCTCAACGACGCGGGCCGGGACGAGCTCGCGCGGTTCTGGGCGAAATGGGAGTACGTGTCCGCACGCATCGACACACTGAAGGAAGGTGCACGATGAACTTCTGGGAGACCATCACCGGAAGCGACCTGACCCGCGAGTGGAAGGAGTTCGACGCCCGCGCCCAGGCGCTGCCGGACGACTACCGTGCAGCCTGGCGCGAGCTCACCACGCGGATGATGCCCTACGGCGACTTCGCCGGGCGCAACCTCACGCCCATCATGGACGGCGCGCTCGGGCTGCTCGAAGAATCCGCCGCCGAAGGGCTGAGCGTCCAGGACGTGCTCGGCGGCGACGTCGCGGCCTTCGCCTCCGCGCTCGCCGGTGAAGAGGGTTCCGGCGACTTCCGCGACAAGTGGCGCCGGCAGCTGAACCGCAACGTGGCGCGCAAGCTCGCGCAGCTGGGAGAGTGACATGGGCATCCGAGACATCGTCGACGGCAAGAAGCAGTGGCGGGCGCATGTCGCCCGCGTGAAGGCGCTGCCGCCGGACTATCGCATCGTCTACGACGAGATCCAGAAGTACTACTTCAAGGTCGGGCCGGTGGGCATCGACGACGGCACGCTGCTGTCGGGAATAGTCGACTTCTTCGAGCAGGGCGCGGCCGACGGCAAGGGCGTCCGCGCGCTCATCGGCGACGACGTCGCGGCCTTCGCCGACGAGCTGATCACAGACACGCCGACCTATGCCGACCGGTATCGCGCGTCGCTCGGCAGCGGCGCGGACTCCAGCGGCGGCTAGCGTCGATCACTCGCGGGGCGCGGCGACCGAGCCGCGCTCCACGAGCGCGACGCCGAGTGAGACGGGGGCGCGTGGACCCTCGCCGCCCTCGATCTCCTCGAGGATGATGCGGGATGCCTCGGCGACCTTCGCGGGCATGTCCTGAGCGATCGTCGTCAGGCCGGGCGTCGTGTAGGCGCTGATGTCGAGGTCGTCGAAGCCGACGAGCGAGAGGTCGGCCGGCACAGCAGCGCCGGATTCGTGCAGCCCCGCCATCAGGCCGACCGCGAGGACATCGGCTGTCGCGAACACGGCCGTGACGTCGGGATGCCGGGCCCGCAGATGCAGTCCCAGCTCTCTGCCGTCCTCGAACGAGGTCAGCACCTCTTCTACCGCGATGTCTTCACCGGCGATCCCGGCTTCTGCGCACGCGGTGCGGAAGCCGTCCCACCGCTGGGCGACGACGCCGGTCGCCTCGTGCGGGGGACCGGCGAACAGCAGCCGCCGATGCCCCGCCGCGAGGAGATGCTCGGCCGCGAGGCGCCCGCCCCGGTAGTCGTCGGTGCGCACGCCGACCGTCCGCGGGTTCGTCGAGTAGCTGTCGATCGCGACGAGCGGGACGCCGTCCGCGGCGATGCGGTCGATCTCGGCATCGGTGAACTCCACGAGGATCGCGCCGTCGAGCGACCAGCCCCGGATCGCCTCCGCCACGTCGCCTTCGTGCTCGATGCCGCGTAGCAGCACGTGGTACCCGCGGTGCCGCAGCTGCTGCTCGACGCCGCCGATGACGGCGACCGTGTGCGGGCTCACGAGCAGGCTGTTGTTCTCGCCGACAGGGACGAACATCGCGACGATGTGAGAACGGGATGCCGCGAGGCTGCGCGCCGGGATGTTGGGGACGTACCCCATGCGATCGGCGATCTCGCGCACGCGGTCGATCGTCGCCGCCCCGACCCGTGCGCGCTTGCCGTTCATCACATTCGAAACGGTCATGACGCTGACGCCCGCTTCGGCCGCGATGTCGCTGAGTTTGACGGTCACCTGATCCTCCGGGCACATCCTATGGCCCCTTGACGGCCCTCTCAGTGTGCAATAGCGTCTCTCGAGTTTACCGCTAAATCATCGCGGGAGCACACTGTCGAAGGAGACATATGACCATTCCCCTGCCTGGTCGGCGCCGCGGCCGCATCGCCGCGGCATGCGCGGCCGTCGCCGTCGTGATCGCGGTCGGCGCCACGTGCGTTCCGGCCGCCTACGCCGCCGAGCCACTCGTCTATGAAGCCGAGGATGCCGCGCTCGCCGGCGGCGCCGGTGTCAACCAGAATCACCTCGGCTACTCGGGATCCGGGTTCGTCGACGGCTTCGTGATCGACCACACGGGCACCGCCGCGGTGACGTTCGACGTCGACGTGCCGGCCCCCGGCGAGTACGGACTCAACCTCCGGTACGCCAACGGCCTGGGCTCCGACATGACCCTCTCGCAGGTCATCGGCGACGAGGATCGTCAGATCGTGCTGCCGTCCGCGATCGGCGCATCGTGGAGTCAGTGGTTCATCCACCAGGAGGCGGTGACGCTCGACGCCGGGCCGCAGCGGATCGCCTTCCGGTTCGACGCCGAGGACACCGGCAACGTCAACCTCGACGCCATCGCCCTGACCGCGGTCGGCGACCTGTCGACACCGGGCGGCGGCGCCACCGACCCCGGCGACATCCCGGGGACGGGCCCCGACACGCGGTGGGATGCCGTCACGACGGTGCTCCCGACGGCCGCACCCGCACGCGGCGGAGTGGTGGCCGAGGCAGAGGATGCGTTCCGGGCCAACGGTGCCGTGGTGACGCAGGCGGGCCCGTCGGGCGTCGACCTCTCTGCCGAGCGTGCCCGGCTCGTCGTCACGACGTTCGCGGCCGACTCGCGGGCCCAGGCGGTGTCGCTGCGCTACCGCAGCACCGCGACGGAGTCGGTGCGGCTCGTCGTCGGCACCGACGGGATGCCGCGCGGTGTGCTCGAGCTGCCGCCCTCGTCGGCGTGGCGTGACATAGCCTTTGCTACTCCGCTGCGGGAGGGACTCGGCACGGTCGAACTCCGCCGCGTGGGCGACGCCCTGGACGGCGGGGTCGTGGTCGACGCACTGCGGCTCGAGCGCGGGACGGATGCCGCCGGCCGAGGAGCGCACCTGGGCACCACCGTCTACGAGGCCGAGCACGGACGCACGGACGGGGTCATCCTGACCGAGAGCCGGACGTTCCACGACCTGGCGGCAGAGGCATCCGGCCGTCAGGCGGTCACCCTCGCCGGCGCGCGTGACGAGGTGGCCTGGACGCTGACGGCCGCGGCAGGTGCGCTCGAAGCCCGTGTGTCGATCCCCGACACTGCCGAGGGAACCGGCCAGGACGGCATGCTCGCCGTGTACGCGGGATCGAAGAAGATCGCCAACCTGCCCGTCACCAGCCGGCACTCCTGGGTGTACGGTGCGTATCCCTACGGCAACGATCCCTCGCAGGGCGGGCCTCAGCGGTACTTCGACGACGGCCGGATCACGTTCCCGCAGGTGCCGGCGGGCACGAAGCTGCGGCTCGTGAACGAGTCGGGTGATCTGCCCTACACGGTCGACCTCATCGAGACCGGACCGGCTCCGGTGGCGCTGCCGAAGCCAGACGGATACCTCGACGTGCGCGACTTCGGCGCGACCGCCGACGACGGCACCGACGACACCGCGGCGATCGTCGCGGCCGTGGCCGCCGCGCAGGAGCAGCCGACGGGCGTGTGGATCCCGCAGGGCCGGTTCACCATCACCGACCGCGTACGCCTGGTCGGCGTCTCGGTGCGCGGTGCGGGACCCTGGTACTCCGTCCTGCAGGGGCGCGAAGGCAGGGGAGGCCTGTACGCGATGGGGTCGGGTGTCACGGTCGCCGATCTCATGATCGACGGTGACGCCGACCATCGCGACGATGCCCGTTCCGATTCCGGGCTCGAGGGCGACTTCGGGCAGGGGTCGCTCGTTCAGGACGTCTGGATCGCACACACCAAGACCGGGGTGTGGGTGGATGCCGGCACGGACGGCCTCCTCGCGGTCGGGCTGCGCGTGCGCGATACCTACGCCGACGGCATCCACCTCCACGGCGGTGTGACCGACGCGGTCGTTGCGCACGCGAGCGTGCGCAACACCGGGGACGACGCCATGGCGATGTGGTCGTCGGGAGGTGCGGTGACCCGCGCCGTGTTCACCCACGCGACGGTGCAGAGCCCGCTGCTCGGCAACGGTGCGGCGATCTACGGCGGCGACTCGAACCGTGTGACCGACTCGGTGATCGCCGACACCCTGACTGCTCCGGCAGGCATCGCAGTCAGCACGCGGTTCAATCCGGTGCCGTTCTCGGGCACCACGGTCGTGTCGGGCAACGACATCTTCCGCAGCGGCGGGTGGGAGCCGAACTGGAGCACGTCGTTCGGCGGCATCTGGGTGTTCGCCGACACCAGCCACATCACCACACCCGTCGTGATCTCGGACACCCGCATCGTCGACTCGTCGTACGAAGGCCTCCTCGTGAGCGGAAGCCACTGGGTCAACGACCTGCGCGTCAGCGACGTGACGATCGAGGGCACGGGCTCGTACGCGGTCGCGGCGCGCGTCGGCGGCGACCATCGCTTCCGCGACGTCGTCGTCTCGGGCGTCACCGAGCCGGCGGACGGGCGCAACCACCTGTGGGGCACGTTCATCGACGAGGGCGGCAACACGGGACTGCTCGCGGCGGTGACGGCGGCGTGCGCCGTCACGGTCAAGACGACCCCGAGCCCGAGCGGCGCGTTCGTCGCCACGGTGACGCTGCGCAACACGGGCGCCGTCGTGCTGCCGGTGTCTTCGCTCGCGTGGCACGCCGCGAGCGGTGAGGCCGTGCTCAGCGTCGCCGGTGCGGAGGTCGTGCAGACCGGCACGCGTGTCGAGGTCCACCCGCAGGTGAGCGAACTGCGGCCGGGCGGCAGTCGCACCCTCGTCGTGTCGGGCACCGTGAACGGGCCGCGCCTGGTCACCCCGGCCGGCTTCACGCTCGACGGGGTCGCCTGCGGCGGCTGATCCGGGATGCCGCCGGCATCGCGCTCTCGTCAGCGCGATGCCGGCGGTCCGACCGTCGCGCGTTCGAGCACCACCACCTCGGTGACGAGCGGACCGGTGCGCCGATCCGGCTCGAGGAGCAGGTCGACCGTCAGGCGCGCCTTGCGGGCGACGTTCTGCGCCACCGTCGAGAGCTTCGGGGTCACGAGTGCGGCCAGCGCCAGGTTGTCGTAGCCGACGATCGAGAGGTCTTCCGGAACGCGCGCGCCCGACTGTGCGAGCCCCTCGACGATGCCCGCCGCGAGGGTGTCTGTCGTGGCGAAGACGGCGGTGGCGGCGGGGAAGCGGGTTCGCAGCATCCTGCCGATCATCGTGCCTTCCCGCAGGGTCGTGCCGGCCGTCACCTGGCGGTGGATCGAGCGCGCGCCGCCGTCCATGGCCGCGCGTTCGAAGCCCGCCGCGCGGGCGCGCATCGCTCCGCTGTCGTGCGCGTCCGGCCCGACGAGCACGAGCTCGCGGTGCCCGCGCGACGTGAGCAGCGCGCCCGCACGGCGCCCTCCGTCGTGGTCGTCCGAGCGCACGATCATCAGGTCGTCCCGATCGCTGTAGCCGTCGACCGCGACCGCGGGCGCGGTCAGTCGTGGGAGCGTCTCGAGGTCGTCGTCGTGGTACCCCATGAGCACGACGCCATCGAGGTCGTCGGCGATCTGCGGGATGTCGGCGGCGCGGCGTGTGCCGCACAGCACGAGCCGCATGCCGCGGCGCCGCGCTTCTCCGTCGAGCGCCGCCAGGTACTCGCCGTCGTGCCCCCACGGCGCGAGTGACTCGGGCTGCGCGTCGGGGAACATGAGGCCGATGCTCGGTCGCGGATCGGTCATCCGATCCTCCTTCGGTGCGAGTTGACATCACCCCGACGGACATCTACTGTCTCATCGAGATATACCGCTAAACCTAGCGCATCCGACAGAGAGGTCACTGACGAATGGGTCCCCAAGATCTGCAAGAGACACCCGTGGCGCGAGCCGACGGAGGTGAGGGCGGACGCCTCGTCCTCACTGCTCCGTGGTGGCGTGACGCGGTGATCTACCAGATCTATCCCCGCAGTTTCGCCGACGGCGACGGCGACGGCACGGGGGACCTCGCCGGCGTGCGCAGCCGGCTCGGATACCTGCGAGACCTCGGCGTCGACGCGCTGTGGTTCACGCCCTGGTACGCCTCACCCCTCGCGGACGGCGGCTATGACGTGGCCGACTACCGCACGATCGATCCCGCCTTCGGCAGCCTCGCCGACGCGGAGGCTCTGATCCATGAGGCGCGTGAGGTCGGGATCCGCACGATCGTCGACATCGTCCCCAACCACGTCTCGGATCAGCATGCATGGTTCCAGCAGGCGCTCGCCGCATCGCCGGGATCCCCGGAGCGTGAGCGGTTCTGGTTCCGGCCTGGTCGCGGCGAGCACGGCGAGCAGCAGCCCACGGACTGGGTCTCGAGCTTCGGCGGTGACACCTGGACCCGCACCATCGATGCCGATGGCGCACCCGGCGAGTGGTACCTGCACCTCTTCAGCCCTGAGCAGCCGGACCTCAACTGGGACGCCGCTGACGTCCGCCGCGAGCACGAGGACGTGCTGCGGTTCTGGTTCGATCGCGGCGTCGCCGGCATCCGGATCGACTCCGCCGCGTTCCTCGTGAAGGATGCCGCCCTTCCGCCCCTTCCGGTGCAGGCCGCCCCCGGGGAGCACCCCCACATGGACCGCGACGACCTCCACGACATCTACCGGTCCTGGCGCGCCATCGCCGACTCGTACGACGAGCCCCGCGTGCTCGTCGGCGAGGTCTGGCTCGACGACCCGCAGCGCTTCGCGGCGTACCTGCGGCCCGATGAGATGCACAGCGCCTTCAACTTCGACTTCATGACGCGCCCGTGGGATGGGTCGCAGCTGCGCGGATCCATCGAGCGCACCCTGCGGGAACATGCCCCCGTCGGCGCACCAGCGACATGGGTGCTGTCGAACCACGACGTCACCCGTCCGGTGACCCGCTACGGCCGCACAGACTCCGGTTTCGCGTTCGACCGGAAGCGCTTCGGCACCCCGACCGACCTCGCGCTCGGAACCCGCCGCGCCCGTGCCGCGGCTCTGCTCACGGCCGCCCTGCCCGGCGCGCTCTACATCTATCAGGGCGACGAGCTCGGTCTGCCCGAGGTGGAGCTGCCGCCTCATGTTCTGCAGGACCCGATGCACTTCCGTTCCGGCGGGGTCGATCCGGGACGCGACGGGTGCCGGGTGCCGCTGCCGTGGTCGGGCGCGGCCGCGCCGTACGGATTCGGCACGGCGCCGGGAGCCGAGACCTGGATGCCTCAGCCCGCCGGTTGGGGCGCGCTCACGGTCGAGGCACAGTTGGCCGACCCGGGATCGATGCTCTCGCTTTACCGCAATGCCCTCGCGATCCGGCGGCGAACGCCTGGCTTCCACACAGATGGACTGGAGTGGTTGGATCACGGCCCCGGCGTCATCGCGTTCCGCCGGGGCACGCACCTCGTGTCGATCACGAATCTCGGTGCACCCATCGCCCTTCCCCCGCACCGCGAGGTGCTCCTCTCCAGCGCGCCCGTCGACGACGGCGCGCTGCCCACAGACTCCACCGCATGGCTCGTCGTCTGAGCCGCGCGCACGCGGAGAGCGCCCGCCCTGGCGCTGACAATTGACACAGCACGAAAGGACCAGACAATGAGGTCATCCCTCACCCGAGGCACGTTCGCCGGACTCGCCCTCGTCACGGCAGGCGCCCTGCTCGCCGGCTGCGCGAGCGGCTCCGGCTCCGACTCCTCCGACGGAAAGACGACCATCACGGTCGCCATCGACGCGGGGTTGGAGAAGGAGGCACGCGCGAACTTCGACGCCCGCGTCGAGGCGTTCGAGAAGGCCAACCCCGACATCGCGGTCAAGGCGCAGGAGTACACCTGGACGGCAACCACCTTCACGGCCGACCTCGCGGGCGGCACCCTCCCCGACGTGTTCACGATCCCGTTCACCGACGGTCGGGGGCTCATCGCCGGCAAGCAGATCGCCGATATCAGCGATCTGGTCGCCGAGCTCCCGTACGCCGCCGACTTCAACCCGAACGTCGCGCAAGCGGGTCAGGCCGAGGACGGCAGCCAGTGGGCCGTGCCCATCGCGGCCTACGGGCAGGCGCTCCACTACAACCGGTCGCTGTTCGAGGCCGCCGGGCTCGACCCGGACGACCCGCCCACCACGTGGGACGGCGTCCGTGAGACTGCGAAGAAGATCACCGATGCCACCGGCGAGGCGGGCTACGCGACGATGACGTCGAGCAACACCGGCGGCTGGATCCTCACGACGCTCGTCAACGCTTTCGGCGGGCGCACCGAGAACGCCGACTCGAGCGAGCCGACCATCGACTCCGACCCCGCCGTGGCCGAGGTGCTGCAGTACCTGCACGAGCTGCGCTGGTACGACAACTCGATGGGTGCGAACTTCCTGTACGACTGGGGCACCATCAATCAGGACTTCGCCTCGGGCCGGATCGGCATGTACGTCTCGGGCGGCGGCAACTACGGCAACCTCGTCACACAGAACGCCCTCAACCCCGACGATTACGGCATCACCGTGCTGCCCCTGCAGGGTGATGACCCGGGCGTTCTCGGCGGCGGCACCCTCGCGGCCGTGAGCCCCAAGGCCGACGATGCGGCACAGGCGGCCGCGGTGAAGTGGATCGACTTCTACTACCTCGCCAAGATCACCGACGAGGACGTGGCCGTCGAGACTGCGAAGCTGGCGGCATCCCTCGATCAGCCCGTGGGCGCACCCGAACTGCCGATCTTCAACGCCGACCAGTTCGCCGAGTACCAGTCGTGGATCGCGCCGTACGTGAACGTCCCGCTCGACCAGATGGCGCCGTACACCGACAACAGCGGCGACCAGCCGCTCATCGCCGAGCCCCGCACCGCGACGCAGGACGTGTACGCGCTCCTCGACGCGGTCGTGCAATCGGTGCTGACCGACCAGAACGCCGACATCGACCAGCTGCTGGCCGACGCACAGGTGCAGGCCGAGTCGCTGTACGCGAAGGCGAAGTAACCCGTGGACCCGGGGGCGCGACCCGAGCGCGCCCCCGGGGACCCACGCCCCCGAGCAACGGAAACCCGATGACACAGATCACCCCCACCACGGCGCGGCCGCCCGCACCCGAGACGGCTCCGACAGTCGAGTTCGCCGAGAAGCGCGCAGCACGTCGTCGGCCGGCGCCGATGGCCTGGTTCCGCGGAGACGGACCCCACATCCTGGTGTTCCTGATCCCGCTGCTGTTCAGCTTCGTGCTGTTCTCCTGGCGACCGATCGTGGATGCCGCCGTCATGGCCTTCCAGCAGACGAATCTCGTCGCGCCGCCGAAGTGGGTCGGGCTCGACAACTTCGCCACCGTGCTACAGGACCCGCTGCTGGGCACGGCCGTGCTCAACACGCTGTACTTCGCGGTGCTCGCCCTGCTGCTGGGGTACCCGATCCCCCTGTTCGTGGCCGTGCTCCTGAGTGAGGTGCGGCGTGCGCGCGGGCTGTTCAGCGCCCTCGCGTACCTGCCCGTCGTCGTCCCGCCCGTGGTCGCCGCCCTGCTGTGGAAGTTCTTCTACGACGGCTCGCCGAACGGCGTGTTCAACACGATGCTCGGCTGGGTCGGGCTCGGCCCGGTGCCGTGGCTCTCGGACCCGGACTGGGCGATGCCCTCGATCGTGCTCTTCGCCACGTGGTCCGCCGCCGGCGGCACCGTGATCATCTATCTGGCGGCGCTGGTGGGCGTGGCGCCCGAACTCTACGACGCCGCCGAGGTCGACGGCGCCGGGGTGTGGCGCAAGGTGTGGCATGTCACCATGCCGCAGCTGCGGGGCGTGCTGCTGGTGACGTTCATCCTGCAGATCATCGGCACGGCGCAGGTGTTCCTCGAACCATTCCTGCTCACCGGCGGCGGCCCCGCTAACTCGACGACGACCGTGCTCATGCTCATCTACAGATACGCGTTCCAGAGCAGCATGGGCGGCGACTACGGCGCGGCCACCGCGCTGAGCATCATGCTCGCCCTCGTGCTAGCGGTCTTCTCGGCCATCTACTTCCGCATCACCAAGAGCTGGAGCACCACATGACCGCCATCGACCGCGCACGTCCCGCACGGCGCCCGCGTCCGGCGGCGGACGCCGACCGCGGCATCCTCTCGGTCTCCGATCTGCGACGCCGACCGGTGCGGATCACCACGCGCCTCACGCACACGATCCTGCTCCTCTCGCTGATCCTCGTCGGTCTCGGCCCGATCCTGTGGCTCGCGAAATCGGCGGTCACCCCGACGCAGGACACGCTGCGGCAGCCGCTGGCGCTGTGGCCGAACGGGATCGACTGGGCGAACCTCGCCGAGGCGTGGACGCGGGTCGAGATCGACAAGTACTTCCTCAACACGGTCATCCTCGCCGCGGGCGTGTGGCTCGTGCAGGTCCTCGTGGCGACCACCGCCGGCTACGCGCTGTCGGTGCTGCGGCCCCGCTACGGCCGGATCGTCGTGGCCCTGGTGCTCGCGACGATGTTCGTGCCGAGCATCGTCCTGCTCGTCCCGCTGTACCTCACGATCGTGCAGCCGCCTCTGCTCGGCCAATCCCTCATCAACACGTTCTTGGCGGTGTGGCTGCCCGCCGGTGCGAACGCGTTCAACGTGCTGCTGGTCATGCGGTTCTTCGAGTCGCTCCCGCGCGAGGTGTTCGAGGCGGCCCGCATGGACGGCGCCGGACCGTACCGGCTGTTCTGGTCGATCGTGCTGCCCATGTCGAAGCCGATCATCGGCGTGGTGTCGGTGTTCGCCGTCATCGGCGCGTGGAAGGACTTCCTGTGGCCGATGCTCGTGCTCAAAGATCCGAACCTCCAGCCGCTGTCGGTGCGGTTGCCGCAGCTGCAGCAGTTCATCGAGCTCGACGTGTTCCTCGCCGCCCTCGCGATCGCCACCGTCATCCCGATCGTGCTGTTCCTCCTCTTCCAGCGGCTGTTCCTGAACGGCGCGGGGATGGGCGGCGCCGTCAAGGGCTGACTGGATGCCGGCGCCCCGGTGCTTCTGCCGAGACCGGGGCTTCGGGCTCAGACCGAGGGCATGGCCCTGCATTTCGGACGGAGTCCCCTGGCTCGACGACCGGATCCCCGGTCTCGATGGGCGTGGCCCATCGTCAGGCAGTGGGAGGTTTGGCTGGACTCGGTGGAACTTCGTCGCGTTTCCCCGCCACCGTAGTGAAGAACACGATCAGCGCTCCGACACCAAGGACCACGAGTATGGCACCGACAACAAGCAGTGAGACGCCCACGAGGGGGTCACCGCGCGAGGAATCGGACACATCCACGAGGTCCCCGAACACGGCCGCGAGTATTCCCATCCCCCCGAGACAGATCAGGGCGACGATCGCTGATGTCCAGAGCTTCTTGGTGGATCGCATGGCTCTCCCGTCCTTTGGCAACGGTCAGTGTCAGGGGTTGCAGGAGGCTGCGACGGTGGCGGGATAGCCGACGTCCGGTCGCCACGAGTCGAGGTTCCATGGCGTCTTACCCCACGCAAAGCCGATGTGGCAGACGAGCTGATCCCGGTACTTGTTGCCCTCGTACTGACTTGCCACGAGCGGCTTGTATTCGTTGTCGTAGACGGACTGTGCCACTCGGTTGCAAATGACTTCAGATGCCGAGGACTTCTTGTACACGTGGACGATCGTCCCCAGCGACACAGCCTCGAGACTGACGCTGTTGATGCAGATATTGGCTGCAGCACCGGTTACTCCGGTCGACCTCAACGCGGATAGCTCCGCGAGATAGGCAACAACTGCCTGGGGATCGTCTCTAGGAGGGAGCTGGTCGGCGGTCACGGTCGCGGGTTCCCCGATTGCTACGGTCGAGGCCGAGTTGCCAGTATCGTCAGCAGCCGATGCGATCTGGGGGCTCGCGACTGCCAACAAGCTCGCACTGATCGCGGTAGCCACGGTCGCGCCGATCAATCGCTTGAGGTTGAGTAACTTCACCATCATCTCCTGTGCAACGCGTTACGCCGTTGCCTTGTTGGTTTCACCCCCGGCAGACACGGTAGGGCGAGTTACCCGCCTGGTCAAGCATCATGAACAGAAAAGGGCCAGATCAGACAGAAAACCAGTCGACCTGACGGCCGCGTCGGGGGCGATTGTCGGAGGGGCGGCGTACGATCCGGAACGTGACCGACAACGACCGCGCCGCGGCGCTGCGTGCCCTGCACGCCGGGGCCGGCTTCGTCATCCCCAACGCGTGGGATGCCGGAACCGCCCGCATCCTCGAGCAGGTGGGCTTCCCGGCCATCGCCACGACCAGCGCCGGCATCGCGTGGTCGTGCGGAGTGCCCGACGGCGGCGCGCTGAGCCGCGACACGATGTTCGCGCGCGTCGCCGAGATCGTCGGGGCCGTGGAGGTGCCGGTGTCGGCCGATCTCGATGAATCGCCCTGGGTTTCGTTCCTATCGGGTTCCCTGTCCGGCGATCACCGGCTGGGCGGATTCCAGGTCAGCGTAGTACGCGTCCTCGACCTCGATGGGCGGGCGGTAGTCGAGCTCGCCGTGGAG
>NZ_JACXZS010000013.1 GCF_014779795.1 Microbacterium helvum | reverse complement strand
CGGCCGCCGCAGCGCCCGGTGCCGCGCCCGCCGGTGCCGCCGCCCCGGCCGCAGCCGCCGCGGTGACGGCGCCCGTCACCCCGGCGCCCGCGGCCGCGGCACCGCACGTGGACGGCGGTCCCGCGACGACCTCGACCGTGTCGCGCATCGTCATCACCAGCGGCCCGAAGGCAGGCCTCGAGCTGCCGCTCGGCAACGAACCGCTCACGATCGGACGCTCCAGCGAATCCGGGCTCGTCGTGCGCGACGACTACACGTCCAGCCACCACGCGCGCCTCGTGCTGTGGGGCGACCAGTGGATGATCCAGGACCTCGACTCGACCAACGGCACGTGGCACGACGGCGCCCGGGTCGCATCGCCCGTCCCGATCAAGGTGGGCGCCCCGATCAAGGTGGGCGCGACGACCTTCGAGCTGCGGAAGTAGCGGGCGGACTCCTCGCACATGGTCTTCCAGGGCTCGAGCACCGCGATCTCGCACACCGGCAAGGTCCGCTCCAACAATCAGGACTCGGGGTACGCCGGTTCGAACCTGTTCGTCGTCGCCGACGGCATGGGCGGTCATGCGGGCGGCGACGTCGCCTCGAGCCTCGCGATCGCACGCCTGGAGGCGCTCGATCAGCCCTACGACACGACCGCCGCGGCCGAGAGGGCGCTGCGTGACGCGATCTCAGAGGCCGCGGTCGACCTGATCGACACGGTGCACGTGCGCCCGGAGCTCGCCGGCATGGGCACGACCGTCAGCGCGCTGATCATGGTCGACGACTACGCCGTCATCGCCCACATCGGCGACTCGCGCATCTACCTGTACCGCGACGACACCCTGACGCAGATCACGACCGATCACACGTTCGTGCAGCGGCTCGTCGACTCCGGCCGCATCACTCCCGAAGAGGCCCGCTACCATCCGCGACGCTCGGTGCTCATGCGCGTGCTCGGCGACATGGATCCCGATCCCGAGCTCGACACGTTCATCATGCCGACCCAGCCGGGCGATCGCTGGCTGCTGTGCTCGGACGGCCTGTCGGGCGTCGTGGACGACGCGCACACGTCCAAGGCGCTCGGCATGGGGCTGGCGCCGGGCCGCACCGCTGACATCCTGCTGAAGCAGGCACTCGACGGCGGCGCACCCGACAACGTCACGATGGTCATCGTCGACGTCGGCGGGCAGCATCCCGTCTTCTCCGGCACGGCGACCATCGTGGGATCGGCCTCGAACCCCAAGGGCGTCGAGGTGCCTGCGGCCGCGCCGCGCCGCGGCGGCTGGCTGCATCCGAACCGCCAGGCCGCCAACGAGCCGACGCACTTCGAGCCTGCGCCGGAGTTCCTCGAAGAGCTCATCGAAGAGGACCGCCGCCGCGCCCGCCGTCGCCGCGTCGGCTGGATCGCCGGCGTCGCACTGGTGCTCATCCTCATCTCGGGCGCGCTGTGGCTCGGCTACCAGTGGACGCAGACGCGCTACTTCGTCGGCGCCGACGAGGACACCGTGGTCATCTACCAGGGCGTGCAGCAGAACCTCGGCCCGATCTCGCTGTCGCAGCCGTTCGAAGAGACCGGCATCCCCCTCGATTCGCTGTCGGACTTCGCACGTGCGACGGTGGAGGGGACGATCTCGGCGAGCTCCCTCGAGGATGCCCGCCGCATCGTGGCCGATATCAGCGATCTGGCGGGAGGTGGCGGATGAGCGCGCCCGTGACGACGCCGCCCGACGGCGTCACGGCAGACACCGCGGTGATCCGCGCCCTGCGCCGCATCCGCGTGCCACAGACGCAGCGCAACCGCGAGCTCGCGCTGCTGATCTTCGCTTTCGCGATCAACGGCTCCGCTGTCGCGCTGGTGCAGCTGGGCGCGCTCGGCGCCATCGACTGGACCTTCCTGGTGTACTGCGGCGGGCTCACCGCGCTCGTGATCGCGCTGCACATCCTGCTGCGGCTGCGGGCACGGGATGCCGACCCCTTCGTGGTCCCGATCGCGACGGTGCTGACGGGCATCGGGCTGGCGATGATCTACCGGCTCGACATCGCCCGAGATCGGCACGGCTGGGACGCGTTCTCGACGCGGCAGCTCGCATGGGCGGCGATCGCGCTCGTCGCCGCGATCCTCGTGGTGCTGTACCTGCGCAACTACCGCGTGCTGTTCCGCTACACCTACATCTTCGGTCTCGTCGGCATCGTGCTGCTGATCCTGCCGATCATCCCGGGCCTGGGCACCGACGCGAACGCCGACGTCTGGGTCTCGCTCGGGTTCTTCTCGTTCCAGCCGGGCGAACTCGCGAAGATCTCGCTCGGCATCTTCTTCGCCGGCTACCTCGTGCGCACGCGCGAGAGCCTCACCTCGACGGGCACGCGCTTCCTCGGGCTCACCTGGCCGCGCGCCCGCGAGCTCGGCCCGCTGCTGGTCATCTGGCTCGTCTCGCTCGGCATCATCGTGATGCAGCGCGACCTCGGCACCGGCCTCCTCATCTTCGGCATGTTCGTCGCGATGCTCTACGTCGCCACCGGCAAGACCAGCTGGGTCGTCATCGGCGTCGTGCTCGCCGCGGGCGGCGCGTTCGTGGCATCCCGGTTCCTGCCGTATGTCGGCAACAGGTTCACGATCTGGCTGGATGCTTTCAATCCCGAGCTGATGGACAACTCGAGCTTTCAGCTGGTCAACGGCATCTTCGGCATGGCGAACGGCGGCCTGCTGGGTACCGGTCTGGGGCAGGGGCGGCCGTATCTGACGCCCGTGGCCGAGAGCGACTACATCCTTCCCGCGCTCGGCGAGGAGCTCGGGCTGATCGGAGTCTTCGCGATCCTGTGCCTGTACATGGTGTTCACGAGCCGCGGCATCCGCATCGGCCTGGCCGGCCAGGACGACTTCGGCAAGCTGCTGGCGACCGGGCTGTCGTTCACGATCGCGCTGCAGGTGTTCATCATGGTGGGCGGGGTCACGCGCCTCATTCCGCTGACGGGCCTGACCACGCCGTTCCTCGCGGCGGGCGGTTCGTCGCTCGTCGCCAACTGGATCATCGTCGCGCTGCTGCTGCGCATCTCGGACGCCGTCCGCAGCCGGCCCCGGGTGGTGATCGGCTGACATGACCGCCCTTCGACAGGCTCAGGGACCGGGTCTCGGCCCGAGCGGACCCCGGCGGGGAGGTGCTTCGTGACCAAGGAGCTCCGGCGCCTCAGCATCCTGATGCTGATCATGTTCCTCGCGCTCTTCGGCTCGGCCAGCTGGATCCAGGTCGTCCAGAGCGACGAGCTGGCGGGGAACCCCGCGAACCGGCGGTCGCTGTACGACTCGTTCGAGGTGCAGCGCGGCTCGATCATCGCGAGCGGCACGGCGATCGCCTCGTCGGTGCCCTCCGACGACCTGTACACGTGGCAGCGCGTCTACACCGACGGCTACATGTGGGCCCCGGTGACCGGCTACATCAACCCCGCGCTCAACTCGCTGACCAACATGGAGCTGGAGATGAACCAGGAGCTCAGCGGCACCGCGGGGTCGCAGTTCCTGTCGCGCGTCGAGCGCATCTTCACGGGCCAGCCGCCGCGCGGCTCGAGTGTCGTGCTGTCGCTCGACGCCGAGGTGCAGCGCGCGGCGTTCGAGGCCCTGGGAGATCTGCAGGGCGGCATCATCGCGATCGAGCCGTCGACCGGTCGCGTGCTCGCGCTCGTGACGAGCCCCAGCTATGACACCAACGTGCTCGCCTCGCACGACACCGTGGCCGTCAACGAGGCCTACGACCAGCTCGTCGCCGACCCGGGCAAGCCGCTGTCGGACCGCGCGATCGGCGGCGACGTCAATCCACCGGGCTCGACGTTCAAGCTCGTGGTCGCCTCTGCCGCCCTCGCGTCGGGCGACTACACGCCGCAGTCGACGCTGCCGAACCCCGCGCAGTACCAGCTGCCGCAATCGAGCAGCATCGTGCACAACGCCAGCGGCGGCGCCTGCGGCCCAGGCGACACCGTCACGATCGCCGACGCCCTGCGCCTGAGCTGCAACATCCCGTTCGCCGAGCTCGCGGTCGAGCTGGGCGACGACGCGATCCGCGAGGAAGCCGAGAAGTACGGGTTCAACACCTCGATCGACATCCCGCTCACCTCGACGCCGTCGGGCTACCCGCGCACGATCAAGGACGACGCGCAGACCGCCCTCAGCGGCTTCGGCCAGGGCCAGGTGACCGCGACACCGCTGCAGATGGCGATGGTGTCGGCCGGCATCGCCAACGGCGGGGTCGTCATGAACCCGCGCATGGTCGACCGCGTCATCGGGCCCGACCTCTCGGTGCAGAAGACGTACGAAGACACCGAGTTCGGCCGCGCGCTGGATGGGAGCCTCGCCGATGAGCTGGTCACCATGATGGTCGCCAATGTCAGTGACGGTGCGGCGTCGGGTGCAAGAATAGACGGCGTCGACGTGGCCGGAAAGACGGGCACCGCGGAGATGGGTACCGGCGATCCGTACACGCTGTGGTTCACCGGGTTCGCGCCCGCACAGGATCCGCAGGTCGCCGTCGCCGTCGTCGTGGAGGACGGCGGCGGGCAAGGACAATCGGGAAGCGGCAACACGATCGCCGCTCCCATCGCGAAGAAGGTCATGGAGGCGGTGCTGGGCAGATGAGACCGACGCAGGGCGTGACCTTCGGCGGCCGTTACGAACTCGACTCGCGCATAGCGATCGGCGGCATGGGCGAGGTCTGGGAGGCGACCGACCACGTCATCGGGCGCACCGTCGCCATCAAGATCCTCAAAGACGAGTACATGGGCGATCCAGGCTTCCTGGAGCGCTTCCGCGCCGAGGCCCGCCACGCGGCGCTGGTCAACCACGAGGGCATCGCCAGCGTGTTCGACTACGGCGAAGAGAACGGCAGCGCGTTCCTCGTGATGGAGCTCGTGCCCGGTGAGGCGCTGTCCACGATCCTCGAACGCGACGGATCGCTGTCGACCGACAAGACCCTCGACATCGTCGCGCAGACGTCCGCGGCGCTGCAGGCCGCGCATGCCGCGGGCCTCGTGCACCGCGACATCAAGCCGGGAAACCTGCTGATCACGCCCGACGGGCGTGTCAAGATCACCGACTTCGGCATCGCGCGCATCGCCGACCAGGTGCCGCTCACCGCGACCGGCCAGGTCATGGGGACTGTGCAGTATCTGTCGCCCGAGCAGGCGTCCGGGCACCCGGCGTCGCCGGCCACCGACATCTACTCGCTGGGCATCGTCGCGTACGAGTGCCTCGCGGGCAAGCGTCCATTCACGGGCGAGTCGCAGGTCGCCATCGCCATGGCCCAGATCAACGAGCAGCCGCCGCCGCTGCCTGCGACGGTCGCCGTGCCGGTGCAGAACCTGGTGATGGCGATGATCGCCAAGAAGCCGGAAGAGCGCCCGGCGTCGGCCGCTGCGGTCGCCCGTGCGGCGACCGCCCTGCGGCGGGGCGACGTCGCGGCGGCAGCGGCCGCCGTGCCGGCTATCGCCGGCGGCGTCGTCGCGGGCGGGGCGGCCACGCAGCTGCTCGGCGCCGGCGACACCTCGGCCGCGACCAAGCTCATGCCCGCCCCGGGTGAGCCGGTCGCCGAGCCCGAGGCCGAGAAGAAGAAGCGCAGCCCGTGGACATGGCCGCTCATCGCGCTCATCGCGCTGCTGCTGCTGGTGCTCGTCGGCACGCTGTGGGCGATCTTCGCGAACCGCGGCGGAGACCCCGAGCCGACCAAGTCCACGCCGACGACCTCGCAGACACCCACGCAGTCCGCCACACCCACGCCGACGACCGGCACGGTCGTGGCCGCCGACTACATCGGTCAGGACTGCAACACGGCGTCTGCGGCGCTCGACGGCCTCGGATTCGCGACGCGCTGCGTCGAGGGCAACGCGGCCCCCGATGCCGACAGCGAGGGCAAGGTCTATGCAGTGGCGCCGACGGGCAACGTGCCTCTGGCCACCATCATCGAGCTGACGGTGTACGCCGGTCAGGTTCCGATGGACCCGCCGGCCGCACCGACGCTGTCCGACCCGATCGAGGAAGAGGGCACGGTCACCGTGCAGTGGTCCGGCTACAGCTGCCCCTCCGGCACGGGCCAGGTCAGCTCGTACAACTTCACGGCCACCCAGGGAGTGTTCCCGACCACGGGCCAGTCGACCTCCTCGTTCGGACCGGACGAGCGCTCGGCCGAGGTCCAGGTCACCGGCAAGGCCGGCGCCTCTCTGATCGTGACGTACACCGTCACCTGCAGCGGTGGCACGGCAGGCGAGCGTACGACCGGCACGTCCGAAGAGGCCACCGGCATGATCGAGGCTGCAGCGCCCGAGCCTGAGCCCGAGCCCAGCCCCTCCGGGACTGCAGCCGCGAAGCCCAAGCCGTGAGTTCCCCGAGCGGGTCGCGCGCGACGCGTGACCCGCTCGGCCTCGGCTAGTCTGGCTGATGTTCCAGGCAGGAGTGACCGTGACAGCTGAGCCGCATGTGCTTTCGGGGCGTTACCGCATCGACGAGCCCATCGGCCGCGGCGGCATGGCGAGCGTCTACAAGGGGTACGACCTGACGCTCGGCCGGGATGTCGCGATCAAGATCCTCGATCGCGAGCTGGCTGACGACAACGCCTTCCGCACGCGGTTCCGGCTGGAGGCGCAGGCAGCGTCACGGATGGCGCATCCGACGATCGTCCGGGTGTACGACGCGGGCGAGGACTCGCTCACCGGCGCCGACGGCCGTGTCCGGCCCGTTCCGTACATCGTGATGGAGCTCGTCAAGGGCCGCCTGCTGAAGGATGTCATCGCGGCAGGTCCGGTTCCGGTGGCCGATGCCGTGCGCTACGTCGACGGCATCCTCGAGGCACTGCAGTACTCGCACCGGGCCGGCGTCGTCCACCGCGACATCAAGCCGGGCAACGTCATGGTGACCGATGCCGGCCAGGTCAAGGTCATGGACTTCGGCATCGCGCGCGCCGTGTCGGACAGTTCGTCGACGGTGGCCGAGACCACCCAGATCCTCGGCACCGCGGCGTACTTCTCGCCCGAGCAGGCCAAGGGCGAGCCCGTCGATGCCCGGGCCGACCTGTATTCGACGGGTGTCGTGCTGTACGAGCTGCTGACGGGGCGCCAGCCGTTCCGGGGCGACTCGCCCGTCGCGGTCGCGTACCAGCACGTCAGCGAGGCGCCGGTGCCGCCGTCCGAGGTGAACGAGACCGTGCCGAGGGCGCTCGACGCGGTCGCGCTGCGGGCGCTGGCGAAGGACCCGTTCCAGCGCTACCAGGACGCCGCGAGCTTCCGTGAGGCCCTCGATGCCACCGTGGACGGCCGGCAGCCCAGCAAGCGGCAGGTCGGCGCCCTCACCAGCGAGCTGTACGGTCCCAACCCGCGTCAGGCCGCCGAGACGGCGCGTTCGCTGCGCCAGCTGAGCACCGACACGACCATGAAGCGCACGCAGGCGGGGCCCCCGGTCGCCTGGATCTGGGCGGGTGTCGCGGTGCTGGCCGTCCTGCTGATCTCGCTGCTGTTCTGGGTGCTGTCCATCCAGCCGCCGGCGACGCCCGCCGCCCGCAGCGTGCCCAATGTCGTGGGGTTCACCTACGATGCGGCCAACGAGGCGCTGGCCGACGAGGACCTGCTCGCCTACCGGGTCGACGAAGAGAGCTCCGACGTCGCCGAGGGCAACGTGATCCGCACCGATCCCGCAGCGGGCACCTCGGTCGAGAAGGAGCAGCAGGTCAAGGTCTACGTGTCGACGGGGCAGAAGATGACGGACGTCCCGCCGCTCACGGGTCTGGCTCAGGATGCCGCCACCCAGGCGCTCACCGACGCCGGGCTGACGCTCGGCACGATCACACCGCAGAACGACAAGGACCTCGCCGCCGGGACCGTCGTCTCGGCCGATCCGGCCGACGGCACCAGCGTGCCGGCGGGAAGCACCGTGAACCTCGTCGTCGCGTCGGGGCGCGTGGCCATCGACGACGTGACCGGATACACGGTCGACAAGGCGACGACCGTGCTGCAGGACGCCGGGCTGACGGTCACCGTGAAGGACGACCCGAACTGCCCGTCCGCACCCAACGTCACGGCGCAGTCGCTTCCGCCGGGTGATGTGCCGGTGCACTCCGAGATCACGCTCACGGTGTGCACGGGGTCCTGACGCTCCGGGCACCCCTGAGGTTCACCGGCGCGGACTGAGCCGCTCGCCTCGGGCGGCGGCATCCACGAATCCCACCGAAGCGAGCCAGTTGCCCAGCAGCCGGTACCCGCCCTCGGTGAGCACGCTCTCTGGGTGGAACTGCACGCCGACGATCGGCGCGGTGCGATGTGCCACGCCCATGATCACCCCGCTCGCGGTGCGGCTGGTGACCACGAGCTCGCGGGGCAGCGTCTCGGGGACGATCGCGAGCGAGTGGTACCGCGTCGCGGTGAACGGGTCGGGCAGTCCCGCATACAGCGGCGACCCGTCGTGGTGCACGTCCGAGGTCATGCCGTGCATGAGCTCCGGCGCGTGCGCCACGGTCGCGCCGAACGCCTCGCCGATGGCCTGGTGGCCGAGACAGACGCCGAGAAGAGGGATGCCGCACGCCGCAGCCGCGCGGACCACCGCGATCGACGCACCGGCGTCGGCGGGAGTTCCGGGCCCGGGTGAGACGAGAACCCCGCGACGGTCCGCGATCGCCGCGGCCGCATCGGGGATCGCGTCGGCCTCGACGAGGTCCGTGTCGGCGCCGAGCTCGTGAAGGTAGCCCACGAGGGTGTGGACGAAGCTGTCGTGGTTGTCGACGACGAGGATCGGCGCCGAGTCGTCCGGGTCCGTCGTCATGCGATGGGGGAGGCGCCGCCGACGGCACCGCGCACGGGCAGCCCGACCGTGACGTCCTGCGGCACGATGAACTGGCTCACCCACGGGAAGACGTAGAACATGAGGCCGTACAGCACCGCCGCGACGAGCACGACGAGGATCAGCACCTTCACCCACCATGGGCCCGGCAGGCCGCGCCACAGAGCCGCGTACATCACGTCACCGCCTGGAGGGATGCCGGCGGCCCCGCATCGGTGCGGGGCGTGAACGATTCGAACACGCTGTAGGCGACGATGCGCTCGGTCATGGCGTACATGGGGCTGCAGCTGGTCATGGTCATGTAGGCGGTGCCGGCGGGGACGTCCATCGCCTGCGGCACGGGCAGCAGCACCTCGACCGCGTTCGGCTTGACGTACTCGAGCGTGCGGAAGCGGTAGGTGTACCAGCCGGCCTCGGTCTCGATGACCAGAGCGTCGCCCACGTGCAGGTCGGCGATCCGGTTGAACGGCTTTCCCCAGGTCGTGCGGTGCGCGGCGACCGCGAAGTTCCCTGGTTGTCCGGGCATCATCGTGCCGGGGTAGTGGCCGATCCCGATCGGGTCCAGGGTGCGCGCGCGGGTGACGCCGCCTGCCATGTCGACCATGTAGTCAGGACCGAAGCGGGGGATGTGCATGACGGCGAACCGCTCTCCGTCTGCGGGCTCGGCCATGACGGGCGGCGGCGCGGTGACAGGAGTCGCCGGGTCTTCGCCCGCTGCCGAGGATGTCGGCGACGGAGCCACCGCCCCGGGGTTCTGCTGCTCCCACTGCTCCTGCCACAGTTGCGACTGGGCGGCTCCTGATGCGTTGCGCTCCGCGCCGTAGATCATGTCGCCGACCCACAGCTGCCAGACGACGTACAGCAGGACGATGACGCCGGCCGTGATGAGAAGCTCGCCGATGACGCCCGCGACCGAGGTCCGCCGCCTCGGGCGCACCGTCGTCCGGGCGGCCCCCCGGGTCATGGCGACCGCTTCATCCACAGGGGGATTCTCGCACAGCATGGTTGTGGTCCGGCTGGCAGTTAGACTCTTCTGCATGGCACGACCCGGCAAAGACGACGACTCGCTCGTCGAGCGCGCAGAAGGCGAATCCGCACCCAACCCGGTGTGGTTCAAGCCGATCATGATCGGCCTGATGCTCGTCGGGCTGATCTGGATCCTCGTCTTCTACGTCAGCGGTATGGCGTTCCCGATTCCCGACATCGGAGCATGGAACCTGGTGATCGGCTTCGGCATCGCCTTCATCGGCTTCCTGATGACGACGCGCTGGCGATAGACCCTACGAAGAGAGCCCCGGTCATGGTTGACCGGGGCTTTTTCGTGCCCGGTTGCCCGAATCGGCGGCATCCGGGCAGTTGTTAACAGATCTGTTAACAGCTGTGAATTACACCCGTGTGATTCTCCCCAGGCTGTGGATGAACCTGTGGATAAGTTCTGGGGATAAGTCAGGAGGCCAGGACCAGCGCGGGGAAGAGGACAGGCACGAACAGCAGCGCGACCAGCACGGCGCCGACGGCGGCGAGCAATCCGATCTGGAGGCCACGCTGGCGGACCGCGCGCGTGCGCGTGAAGATGAACGCGACGATCAGGCCGGTCACGAGCCCGCCGACGTGCGCCTGCCACGACACGTTCATGCCGGGCAGGAATCCGATGACCAGGTTGATGCCGAGCACGAGAGCGATGCCCGCGATGTTCGCGCCGAGGTGCCGGCCGATGATCAGCAGCGCACCGAAGAGGCCGAAGATCGCGCCCGACGCGCCGACGACCGGAGTGCCGAACGAGAGCAGCGTCACCGCCACCGAGCCGCCGAGAGCGCACAGCACGTAGAGGGTGAGGAATCGGACCCGGCCGAGCAGGGGCTCGAGCGTGCGGCCGATCATGAGGAGCGCGAGCATGTTCAGCGCAAGGTGCCAGAAGCTCGAGTGCACGAGCGCGCCGGTGAGCAGGCGCCACGGCTCGAACATGCCGGTGAGCGCGGGGTACAGCGTCGGCGCGTAGAACATCAGCGCCTTCTCGAGCGTCCCGCCGAAGCCGGGGATGAGCTGCAGCAGGTAGACGAAGGCCGTCACGCCGATGATGGCGTACGTGACGATCGGGCGGCCGTCAGAGACGGACGCCGCCCGGGGACGTGACCACCGACGCTCAGCCTTGCGCTGCGCAGCAGACTGCCCCTTCTGCTGATCGCGCAGGCACTCCGGGCAGATGACGCCCACCGGGGCGGGGGTCTGGCACTCGGGGCAGATCGTGCGCAGGCAGCGCTGGCAGAGCACGAAGCTCTGCCGGTCGGGATGCCGGTAGCAGAAGTTCTCGCTGTTGCGGCGGAAGTCGTCGGTGGTCACGCGGGCCGTGTTCAGACCGCGGCGATGTCGATCGACTCGATGACCACCGGCTCGACCGGACGGTCGCCCGCCGCCGTCGGCACCTCGGCGATCTTGTCGACGACGGCCTTCGACGCGTCGTCGACGACCTCGCCGAAGATGGTGTGCTTGCCCTGCAGCCACTCCGGGCCGCGGCCGCCCTGGCCGGGGACCGTGATGAAGAACTGCGAGCCGTTGGTGCCCTCGACCTGGCCGGTGATCGCATTGCGGCGCAGACCGGCGTTGGCCATGGCGAGCTTGTAGGGCTCGGTGAAGGTGAGCTCACCGCTGATCTCGTCATTGAAGTTGTAGCCGGGGCCGCCGATGCCCTGACCGAGCGGGTCGCCGCCCTGGATCATGAAGCCGGAGATGATGCGGTGGAAGATGACGTCCTTGTACAGGGGGCCGTCGCCGGGCTTGCCGGTGGCGGGGTCGGTCCACGCCTGCGAGCCGTCCGAGAGGCCGATGAAGTTCTGCACCGTGCGCGGCGCCTGGTCGCCGAACAGGTTGACGACGATGTCGCCGTGATTGGTGTGGATCGTTGCGACTGCGGTGTGAAGCGGCATTTTTCCATTGTCTCAGAGTTCTCTGCAACCCCTCCCGTCTCAGCGGCGGTCTGGCAAGATGGGGAGACCGACATCCCCAACAACGGGAGGGCACCGTGAGCCTCAGCCGCAAGCGCAAGAAGGAACTCGAGAAGCTGCAGAAGCAGGCCGGAAACCTGTGGGAGGCGCAGCAGGTGCTGGTCGGCGAGGCCGCCACGGTGGCTCGCGAGGCCGGCCGCCAGCTGGGGAACTACGGCCGCGAGCAGGTCGCGCCGCAGGTCCAGGCCGGGTACGACAAGTACGCCGCGCCGTACGTCGACAAGGGCAAGAAGGTCTTCAACGGCACCGTGATCCCGGCGGCCGGCGCCGTCGTCGGATCGGCGCTGTCGGTCTGGGATGCCGCGAACGAGCAGCGCTCGCGACTGGCCGGGGTCCGCGGCCCCGCGCCCGTGGTCGTCCCCGCCAAGAAGGGCATCGGCGCCGGCGGCGTCATCGCGATCATCCTCGGTGTGGCCGCCGCGGTCGGCGTGCTCTACGCCGCATGGCAGACGCTGCGTGCGGACGACGAGCTCTGGGTCGCCGACGACCCGCTGCGCGCGCCGGATGCCTGAGCAGACCTCGGATCTCGAGCCGCAGGGCATCGCGCGCGTCCGGCAGGCGGCATCCGATCGCGGTCTTGAGATCGAGATCACGGAGCGTCCTGCGGCGAACAGCCTGAACGAGGCTGCCGAGATCCTCGGGATCGAGCCCTCCGGCATCGTGAAGACCCTCGTGGTGAAGCGTTCCGACGACACGTATCTGTTCGCGCTCATCCCGGGCGACCGGGCCATCTCATGGCCGAAGCTCCGCGCGGTCGTCGGGGTGAACAAGCTGCAGCTGCCCGATCAGGAGCGTGCTCTCGCGGCGACCGGATACGAGCGCGGCACGATCGTGCCCGTCGGCAGCACGAACGACTGGCCGGTGTACGCCGACGCCGACATCGTCGGCCGCCGCGTCGCGATGGGGGCCGGAGCCCACGGATACAGCATGTTCGTGCAGGCCGACGACCTCATCTCGGCGTACGGCGCAACGGTCGCCGACATCTCACAGCCTCTCGGCTGATCAGGTCGCAGCCCGAATCCGACGACGCCAGAAGGGCTCACGTCGGCAGGCGCACCCCGGCGAGGTCGAGGGCGATGTCGACGAGCTTGACGCGCTGCAGCGCGGGCACGTCGGCAAGCGGGAACCACTCGGCGCGGTCGGTCGATCCGTCGGTCTCGTTCCGCAGGCGCCCACCTGTCACCCGCGCGCGGTAGACGATGCGGAGGGTGTGGAGCGGCTCGGTCAGTCCGGGCGTCAGCCGCCGGCCGGCCGGGATGACGCGGGAATGGATGCCGAGCAGCTCGCCGACCGCGACTCGATAGCCGGTCTCTTCCTGGACTTCGCGACGGGCGGCCTGCTCCGGATCCTCACCGTCCTCCAGTCCGCCGCCGGGCATGGTCCACGCCGCGCGCCGACCCTCGTTCCAGTGCGCGAGCAGGACGCGGTCGTCCTCGTCGATGATCACCGCATAGGCGGCGACGCGCAGGTCCATGCTTCACCCTAATGCTCGCCGTGCTCGGCTGAGAACGCCCTTCGGTCACCGGAATACCGCGCGATCGTCGGCGGTTCGTGCGTTCTATGAAGAAGGCCGCCGCCGCGCCGCACGCGCCCCGCACGGACGCCGACGACGACGCGCTCGAGCATCTGCTCGCCGCCGTCGATGTGCACATCCGCCGTCAGCGCAGGATGCGGCTCGACGACGCAGAGCTTCTCGCGCTGGATGCCGGGGCCATCACGTTCGCCTACGTCCTGTCGGGCGAACTCCAGATGGGCCTCGCCGGGGAGCGCGCCGAACGCCTGCCCGTGGGCGACATCCTGCTGCTGAGCGGGCGCGGGCGCGGCACCCTCACCGCCCATGGTCCGGCCACCGTACTGCTGTCGGAGCTCGATCTCGCCGATGAGGCGGCGCACCTGCTGTCGCTGCTGCCCGATCATGCGATCGTCAGGTCGTTCGCCGAGCTGGAGCCGGCCGCAGCCGCGATGCTCCCTCACATGGGGTACGACGCGGAAGTGCAGCAGCTCGCCAAGCGCGGCGGCGACTTCGTGGTCTGCCGCATGATGGCCGTCACCGTGTTGATCTCGGTCATCCGTGCCTGGGCCGCCGGCGGCTGCGCGCCGGAAGGCTGGCCCACCGCATCCTCCGACCCGTTCCTCGACCGGGTCGTCGCGGCGATCCACGCCGACCCCGGACGCGAGTGGACGGTCGAGACCCTCGCCGCGGTGGGCGCCATGTCACGATCGGCGTTCGCGGAGCGGTTCCGCCTTCGCTATGGCCGATCGCCCGCCGGGTACGTGACCGCGGTGCGCATGCGGGCCGCTCAGGACCTGCTGTCGCGCGGCCGCGGCATCAGCGCCGTGTCGCGCGAGCTGGGCTACGCGTCCGACGAGGGCTTCAGCCGCGCGTTCCGCCGGAGCGTCGGCACCACGCCGTCCGCCTGGCGGTCGGCGCACCGGTTCGCAAGCGCCTGATCCGCCCACCCGGTCGGACGATGGATGCTGCCCCCCGGGCGATCTGCATCGCCACAGGGTGCGGCATCCACTCGGCTATGCCCGGGCGCCCGCCCGGTTCGACAGCCCGAACAGCACAGCCCCGAGCACGAGGATGACTGCGCCGGCGACGTAGACGGCGACGATCCCCAGCCCGTCGACGAGCAGACCACCGACGCCCGCCGCGAGCATGATGGCGGCCTGGAAGCCGACCACCACGATGCTGCCGCCGGCCTCGAGGCGGTCGGGCATGCGGTGCCCCACCCAGGTGTTGACGATCAGCAGCCACGACGCGAAGAAGAAGCCCCACGCGAACGCGGCGACGCCGACGAGGATCGGCGCACCCGACAGGGCGATCACCGCCAGGGTCATGATCGCCATGACGACCGGAGAGACGACCGCGAACAGCCTGTAGGTGCGGTCGATGATCATGCCGATCAGAAGGTTGCCGACGAATCCGCCGACGCCGAACACCGCGAGCAGCACGATCACCGTGCCGGCATCGATCGGCTGCCCGGCCTCTTGCACGCGATCCAGGGCGATGCGGATGTAGGTGAACGCGAGGAAGTGCCCCAGCACGACGAGGACGTGACCGGCCACGCCGAGCCCGATGCCGGGCAGACGCAGCGTGCCGAGCAGCGTCGACAGCGAGGCCGAGCTCTCGGCGGGAACCGACGGCAGCAGAAGACGCAGCGCGACGACGAGTACCGCGGTCACCGCGGCCGCCAGGCCGAAGACGGCGCGCCAGTCGAGTGCTTCACTGAGCATGACGCCGATGGGGACGCCGGCGACGGTGGCCAGCGATGTGCCGGCGGAGGTGAACATGACGGCGCGGCCGAGGCGTTCGGGTCCGGTGATTCGTGCGGCGACGGTGATCGACATCGCCCAGAAGCCGGAGAGCGCCGCGCCGAGCAGGACGCGTCCGATCAGCAGCAGGGGCAGGTTCGGGGCGATCGCGACGATCGCGTTCGAGACCGTGGCGCCGGCCGCCATCCACACCAGCAACGAACGCCGATCGAGCCGCGGCAGCAGCAGTCCGATGGTGGGGGCGACGATGAGGCCCGCCAGCGCGGTCACGGCGACCATCTGGCCTGCCTGACCCGGCGTGACGCCTATGTCGTCGGCGATCTCGGTGAGGACGCCGCCCGGCAGGAACTCCGCCGTGACGAGCAGGAAGCTCATCGCCATCATGGCGACGAGGGCACCGTAGCGCGGGCGCGGCTGCACAGGACTCGTCGCTGGGGCGATCACGGGGAGCGGGGCGGTACTCGTCATGATTCCAGCCTGGCGTCGGGAGCATCGGACCGCCCGACCGTGCGTCCGCGGCATCCGATCGATCGTCCAGACGCGACGGGGCGAAGAAGAATGCGACCCCCGCGTCAGCGCCACCCTGCCGGACCGGGCGCAGCGAGGATCCTGATGACGGGCGCCGTCGCCCCGAACGGCCCCGGCGCGACCTCGCCCCGGGGGGCGCCGAAGAAGTCAGAACTCAGGTCGAGGTCCGACCCGTCGGGGTTGGTGTAGCTCATCTCCGCCTGATAGCTCGTGCCGAGACGCGCCGTCGTCACCGGGGCGACGACGGGCAGGGCCGCCGCGTCCGTCACCTCGACACGCACCGTGCCCGCTGCGGCGTCGATCACCTCGACGCGCACCGGCGACGTGCCGACGACGAAGGGCGCGGGCTCGGCACGGAACGGCTCTGCGGCTTCCGCGTACAGGTTGCCCTCGGCCCAGACGGGCAGGCGTGGCCCGGCCAGCGCAGTGCCGTCTTCGTTCGGGTACTCCTGCGCCGTCGGGTAGTCGTCATACTGCGACGTGCCCACCGGGGTCGGCACGAAGCTCGCCTGACCCGGCACGCCGTCCATGTCGATCGCGCCGGACCAGAAACTGGCGAGCACCGGCTCGTCGGCGTCAGCGGTGACGCCGGACGCACCGTCGCCGACGAAGACGTTGTTGTAGAACCGGTCGTCGCCGCCGAGGATGTTCGAGACGCCGTAGACGGCCGTGGCGTGCGGCACGTGGTACGGGGTGTACCGCTGGTGCTCGGTGCAGTTCGCGATCCGGCCCACGATGTAGTTGTGCACGTAGGCTCCGCCGGTCGACATGTCTTTGACCGCCCACGGCGACAGGAACAGGTTCGAGTCCACGAGGTACGGGCCGTGGCAGACCTCGACCATGAAGTCCTCGGCCGTCGAGGCGTAGAACACGTTGTGCCGCACCAGGGTGCCCTGCGCCTGCCAGTCGAGCCACAGGGCGCGATGCGTGTGATGGATGGTGTTCCCGCTGATGACGGTGTCGAGGGCGGCGTGCAGCTTGATGCCCGCGACTTCGGCGCCGTGCCACTGCCGCTTCACGTGGATGCGCGAGATGTGGTTGTCGGCGACGGTCGAGAACGCCGCACCGAGGTGCCCGACGATGCCCGCTTGCTCGCAGTCCCGGATCGTGTTGCGGCGCACCGTGTGGGACCCGATGTGCTCGCGGGTCCACGGGTGCGGCTCACCCGCGTCTGGGCCGCCCAGCACGAGGGCGCGCTGGATGACCTCACGTTCGCGCTGCGTCCCTCCCTTGGCGCCCTTCGCCCCCGCGGCGGCCTCGTTCTGGCCGGTGCTGGCCTCTTTGCCGAGTGAGATGCCGACGTTCTTCGAATCGGTGATCGTGTTGTCCTCGATCACCCAGCCCTTCGACCAGTGCGGGCCGATGAGGCCTTCCTGCAGGGCGGTGGGAGGGGCCCACTGCGTGGCCGCCTTCGTCAGGGTGAAGCCCCGCACCGTGATGTAGTCGATGCCCGTGGCTTGCGGCCAGAAGACGAACGTGCGCGCGTTGATCTCGATATGGTGGTCGGCCGGGTCGACGCCGCCGAAATTCGCCCAGATGGTGGTGACATCGTCGCTCACCTCGCAGTACCAGGTCAGCAGCGAGCCCTCGGGGTCGAACGAGTCCGCCGTGGCCTCGGGGTGCTCGACGCCGCGGAGCGTCAGCGACTCGTACATGGACGTGCCGTCGAGGTACACCTCGCCGGCGTGCCAGACGTTGACCAGGTCGAAGAACCAGTCCCCGCCGATGCGTTCGGTGTACGGGTTGCGTTCCCCGAACAGGGCGTTCGGCACCTGCGCGACCCAGACCCGGCCCTCACCACCGGGGTGGGGACGCCAGTCGGTGACGACCTCCGCGCCGGAGATCGTCACCGGTTCGAAGAGCCCGTCCGCACCCTGCGCCGCCTGGTACGTGATCGGCGCGTCGGCGGTGCCGCCACGTACGGGATTCACCCATTCCCGGTACACGCCCTCATGCACCGTGACGGTGTCGCCCGGCATGGCGGCCGCTGCAGCCCGGTTGATGGTCCGGAACGGGGCGTCCGCCGACCCGTCGGCGCGATCGGAGCCGGTGACGGCGACGTGCCAGACGGTCACGACCGCGCCTCTTGGAGGTCGCGGGCGACGTCCGGCTGTGCCGGCGTCTCGCGCAGGCGGGCAGCCAGCGCATCGAGCGTCTCGGCGGCGGGCCGGAACCCGACGAGGTCGAGGTGCCCGTGAGGGACACCCGCTCGCATGGACTCGACGACATCGACCCCGGCTGTGCGCAGCTGCTCGCTGAAGAGCTGCCCGCTGGAGCGCAGGGCGTCGAACTCGCAGTTCTCGACGTACGTCGGAGGGAAAAGCCCGAGGCTGTCACTGATCCCAGGGGTGAAGTCCTCCTCCCGCGGCCGGTCGACGTCTCCGAGGGTCGTGCGCTGAATGGCGTCGTGCATCCACCGCGGTATCTGAAGCGCGGTCGGCACCGCAGCGAGGGCCTCGGCGAGCTCGTCGTCGGGGGCGGGCAGCTCGGGGTGCACGAGCGGGTAGACGAGGAGTGTCTGCCAGGGTGCTCGGCCGGCGCGGGCCGCGCGCAGCGTCGCGCTGGCGGCGAGCGACGCACCGGCGCTCGCCCCTCCGACGGCGATTCGCGCCGGGTCGACACCGAAGCGCGCCGCGCCCGCACGGACCTCATCGAGAACGGCCGCGCAGTCGTCCTGCGGGACGGGGAAACGCACGGGTTGCCCGAGCTCGTCGACGCGCCCGTCGATCGTCCCGTTGAGCTCGGGGGGCACGGGGCACCGGCGATAGTGAACCGAGATCACGACCGCGTCGGCGCGTCCTGCGACGCCGCGGGCGACCTCGTGCGCCTCGGGCATGTCGAGGTCACCCCACACGAACGCCCCGCCGTGCATCCAGACGAGGCACGCCCGGCCGCCGTCGGGCACCGGCCCCCGCGGCGTGTAGACGCGCACCGGCACCGGCCCGTGCGGGCCGGGGAGCTCCTCGTCGGTGACGCTGAGGTCCCACTCCTCGGCGGGGCCGAAGGGGGCCTTCCACTGGTCGACGACGGACTGGGGAATCGACGGGTGGTCGTCGTAGCCGTCGAGGAGGTGCCGACGCGCTTCGAGTTCGGGCACGAACAGTCTGGTCACAGAAGTAGTCCTTTCGTCGTCTGCGCTCGCGGGTCGATCCGACGAGGCGTCAAGGTGTCAAATCCCGGTCTCTTCCGGCTCAGGCTGCACGTAGCCCCGGGCGACGAAGAACCGCTCGAGCAGGTAGCACCACCAGATGAGGATCAGGCCGGGCACCACGAACACCGCCGGCATGAAGTTCCACACGACCACGCCCCCGAGGACGACGGCGATCGCGAGCAGGAAGGTCAGACTGGGCTTCGTCAGCCCCAACGTGAACCCGTTGAGCAATTGGCGCCAGGTGGGGTTGGTGAAGCGAGCGACGAGGGGGAGGCACCAGAAGAGCAGGAGGATGAGGAACAGGGCGACGACGATGAGCGGGATCAGCACCACCGAAAGCCTCAGGGTGGGCACATACGAGAGGGTGACGATGCCGACGGCTGCGACGGCGACGACCAGCAGCCCGACCACGGTCGCCTGCTTCCAGCTCTGCCGCCATGCCTCGCGGGCGATAGCCCGATAGCCGCCGTCTTTGCCCAGAACCTGTCGCCGACAGAGCTCGTAGGCGACGACGGTGCCCGCTCCCGCCGTCAGCACCAGGGCGAGGCTCGCCACCCAGACCAAGCTGATCAGGATGGCGGAGCCGAGCAGGTCGAGGATGCGCCACAGCCACGAGGCGGGATTGAAGCGGAAGATGGTCAGGCCTTTCAGTGTGCCGATGCCGAAGCCGGATGACGGATCGGCCCCCGAAGCGAGCTGGGGGCCGATCGGCCATCAGCCCTTCACGGAGCCGATCATCATGCCGGACACGAAGTGCTTCTGCAGGAACGGGTACACGAGCAGGATCGGGACCGCCGCCGCCATGGTGATCGCCGACCGCAGAGCGATGGGGGTGGTGACCTGCCCGCCTCCGGCGGCTGCTGCGGCGGCGCCTCCAGCCTGCGCTGCGTTGTTCACGCCGGCGTTCATCGAGCTCGACAGCAGCTTCTGCAGCTCGTACTGCAGGGTCGAGAGCCACTGTTCGCCGGAGTTGTACAGCAGGGTGTCGAGCCACGAGTTCCAGCTTCCGACTGCCACGAACAGACCCACGACGGCGAGCGTCGGCTTGCACAGCGGCATCACGATCTGCCACCAGGTGCGGAATTCACCCGCACCGTCGATCCGGGCCGACTCGATGATCTCTTCCGGGATCGACTTCATGTAGGTGCGAAGGAGGATCAGGTTGAACGCGCTGATCATCACCGGCACCCAGTAGGCCTGGAAGGTGTTCAGCATCCCCAGGTCCTTGATGAGCAGATAGTTGGGGATCAGCCCCGCATCGAAGTACATCGTCAGCACGAAGATCACGGTGATCGGCTTGCGGAAGATGAACTCGTTGCGGCTGAGCGCATAGGCGAGCATCGAGGTGAAGAACAGGTTGGTCGCCACGACGACAGCCGTCTTGAGGACGCTCATGAAGAACGCCTGGTAGATCGTGCCCATGTGGAACACGACGTCGTAGTTCTTGAGCGAGAACACTCGGGGCCAGATGCCGATTCCGCCGCGAACGGCGTCTGTGCCGTCGTTGAGCGAGATCGCGAGGGTGTTGAGCAGGGGGTAGAGCATGACCACTGCGAGGAGAACCAGGAAGGTCGTGTTGAGCGTTGTGAAGATGATCCGCTCGACCGTCCACCTCTTGTGGCGCCGCCGGGCGGTGTCCGGGCGGCGAGTCGCGGAGTCCGCGGTCACGGTTGTCATGGTGTTCTCCTAGACCAGGGTCTCTTGATTGAGGCGCTTGGCGGCCAGGTTCGCCGAGCCGACCAGAATGATGGCGACGACGGTCTTGAAGATGCCCGCGACGACGGCAAGGCTGTAGTTGCCGAGTTGGTATCCGTACCGCAGCACGAAGACGTCGATGGTCTCGGCCCGCTCGGACACGAGACCGTTGCCCAGGAAGTACGGCAGCTCGAAGTTCGTGGACAGGATCCAGCCGCTGTTGATGATCAGCAGGACGACGATCGTGGGCATGATGCCGGGGAGGGTGATGCTCCACATCTTGCGGTAGCGGCCCGCGCCGTCGACTTCGGCAGCCTCATACAGAGCCGGGCTGATGGCGGTGATAGCGGCCAGGTAGAGGATCGTGTTCCAGCCCAGTTCCTTCCACAGGCTGGTCCCGGCGACGATGCCCCAGAAGTAGTTCGGCTGGGTCAGGAACATGACCGGCTCGTCGACGATGCCCAGGCTCAGGAGCAGCTGGTTGATGAAGCCACCTGAGGAGGGCAGCGACAGCGCCACCGCGGCGAGGCTTGCGACGACCACCCAGCTCAGGAAGTGCGGCATGTAGGTGATGTTCTGCAGGACGCGCTTGAACGGCAGGTTCTTGACCTCGTTCAAGAGCAGTGCAAGCACGATCGCGCCGAGGGTGCCGACGACCAAGGTCAGGATCGACTGCCCCAGCGTGTTGATCACGACCTCCCGGAACCTCTCGCCGTTGAGGCCGGTGAACAGGTTGCGGAAGTTCTCGAAGCCGACCCATTGCTGGTTCCAGATGCTGCCGCGCCCGGGCCGGTAGTGCTGGAAGGCCATGGCCCAGCCGTAGGCCGGGACGTACTTGAAGAGGATCTGGTAGAGCAGCAGCGGGACCGCCATCGCGATGAGCGCTCGTTGCGCCCAGACGATGTTCCAGGTGATCTTGCGCCGGGGGAGCTGCTCTGTCTTCTTCGTGGGTTTGCGCTTCGAGGATTTCGAGCGGGGGGCGGGCTCGGGTGCGGGCACCGGCTGAGGCACGCCCG
This sequence comes from Microbacterium helvum, assembly GCF_014779795.1. Classification (GTDB taxonomy): domain Bacteria; phylum Actinomycetota; class Actinomycetes; order Actinomycetales; family Microbacteriaceae; genus Microbacterium; species Microbacterium helvum. Next base: position 110,674 of record NZ_JACXZS010000013.1, on the reverse strand, counting down.
CGGCGGTGTCGACTGTAGTGGCAGTCATCTGTCCAACCTCATCGTCAGAAGTTCGTGGTGAACGAGAGTGAGTCGTGGTGGGGGCTGCAGGCGCCCCACCACGACTGCTCTCCTGTCTCCTTCCCCCCCCCCGCGCCCGGTGTTGTGGGGGGGGGGGGGGGGGGGGGGGGGGGGGCGCCCCCCCCCCCCCCCACGACTGCTCACCGACTGTTACCAGTTCTCCAGACGGTCCTGGATGCCCGCGTTGATCTCGTCCTCGTAGGACTTGACGTCGATCTTCTTGAAGGTGTCCGTGTATGCCTTCCAGTTCTTGTCGAAGTCGGCGGGCTTGCCCGCGATGATCTTCGGCAAGTTCTGCAAGGCGGCGTCGGTCATCTGCTGGTTGGCCTGGGTGGCCGCGTCAGTGAGGCTGATGTTCCACGCCGGGTAGTACGTCGGGTTCTCCGGGGCCTTGTTCACGAAGTCCATCCAGGTCTGCTTGCCGTACTTCTGGATGAAGTCCTTGTCGTAGTCGGACAGCGTCGCGAAGAACTCGGCCGGCTGGTCGTCCGGGCTGAAGGCGTTGCCGTCGGAGAACGTGCCGTTGTGCTTCGGGATCATGCTGTTCAGCGCCATGAGCTTGTTCGACGCCCGCCAGGTGAGGTCCTTGGAATCCGCGCGCTGCTCGTCTGTGCGGGTGAAGATGCCGTCATCGCCGACCTCGTAGTCCTCGCCCTCGATGCCCCAGGAGAGCACCTTCTGCCAGGGCTCGGAGAGCATCATGTCGAGGAACTTCAGGGCCTTCTCCTGCTGCTTGCTGGTGGAGGAGACGCCGAAGCCCTGGTTGATGTTCATGACAGGTCGGTCCGCGTAGTACGGCTCCGCGCCGTCGTAGACGGGCATGACCGGGGCGTAGGTGTACTCGTCCAGACCGGCACTCCGCAGCGAGTCGGTGGCGGTGCCGAACTGCCAACCCTGGTTCTGCATGCCGAGCACGGCACCGGTTGCCAGCTTGGCCTGGAACTGGTCGTTCGTCAGGGTGAAGGTCTCGGCGTCGACGACGCCCTTGCTGTACTCCTCGTTCAGCTTCTTGTACCAGGTCTTCGCGACGTCCTTGTCCGCGTAAATCGCCGCCTTGTCGTCGCTGTCGACGATGACGCCGCCGTTGTTCGGCGAACCGGCCAGCAGTGCCGGAGGGTTGGTCAGGATCCACTCCGATCCCGTCGGGGCGGGCGCCTCGAAGCCGACAGTCGGAGAGCCCGCGGTCTGCGGGTTCTTCGCCAGGAAGTTCTCGATGAGCTCGAAGTACTTGTCGATCGTCATGTTGCTCAGGTCCGGGTACCCGGCGTCGGCGAGCACGCGCTTCTGGATCCAGAACGCGGGACCGTAGTAGGTTCCGCCGGTGACGTCACCGTAGAAGCGGTTGTAGTTCGGGAGGATGTAGAGGCCCTTGTCGATCGCCTCGCCCGAGTAGCTCATCCGCTTGATGTAGGGCTCGACGTAGTCCTCGACGTTCGGGTAGTCGCCGGTGTCGAGCATGTCGTCGAGGCGCGCGAGCGCGCCGCCCTCCAGGAACCGCAGCTTGAGGTCGCCGGTGCCGATGAGGTCGGGGTAGTCGCCGCCGGCGAGCATGACGCCGATCTTCTGGTCCGCGTTCTCGGGGGTGACGATCTCGTACTTCAGGGTGACGCCGAGCTGGTCCTCGATGAGCTTGGTGATCTTGTTGTCGGTGGCCGGAGCCTGCTCCGGCGACTCGATGTACACCGAGAGCTCCGTCGGGTTGCTGGGGGTCAGCGTTCCCGACTGGTCGGCGAGGTCACCCTCGGGGATGACGACATCCTTCTGAGCGACTTCATCACCGCCGGGGGCGCACCCGAACAGGCTCACGGAGACTGCAGCGGCCAGAGCCAGTGTTGTCAACTTCTTGCTTGCGACTTTCACAAGGTTCTCTCTTCTTTGAGCGAAAGTGGGAGGCGGTGCGCCTCGGACTCATGAGGATTGTAGCGATAAAATACGTTGGCGCCAGTGTAGATCTCCTTCGAGACTTTATCGATATATTGGACCCGCTCCGAGGTCGCGCGCGGCCCTGCATGAGCGCATCCGCGAGGCTCTGGGCTGGCACAATGAAGTGGGGGGTATGGGTTTGATAGTGAGGATGGCGGACGTCGCTCGTGCGGCGGGCGTCTCGGTCATGACGGTGTCGAACGTCCTCAACGATCGGCTTCCGGTCGGCGAGCCGACCCGTGCCCGTGTCATGGCTGCGGTCGACGAGCTCGGGTACCAGGTCAATCTGACGGCACGCCATCTGCGGGCCGGACGGACGGACACCATCGCCTTCATCGCCCCGTCATTCCACGACTACTTCGGTGAGGTGGCCGACAGGCTCGCGCTGCCGATCGAGGCAGAAGGGCGCCACCTCGTGCTCGCGCGCACGGCCGCGAGCCCCGAGGAGGAGATGGAGGCGCTGAGCGCCGCGCGCCTGCACCTGTACGACGGCGTGCTGCTGTCTGTGGCCGGGCTCGATTCAGACCGGCTGGAGCGAGTTCGCACCGCGAAGCCCCTCGTCCTGCTCGGGGAGCGCGACGCGCCCGAGCGTTTCGATCACGTGCGGCTCGCGAATGAGGAAGGGGCCCGGCTCGCCACGGCGCACATGATCGACGGCGGCTCCCGGCGCATCGTGGCGTTGGGCGGCACGATCGACCCCGGGCACACGATGTCGTCGGACCGCCGTCTGGGATGGGAGCGTGCCATGACCGACGCCGGCCTGGGCGTGGACCCGCGGTACGTGGTGCCGTTCCCCGTATACAGTTCCGCCGCGGCGCGGGACGCGCTGCTGGCGGTCATCGACTCGGGTCTGCCCTTCGACGGGGTCTTCTCGACCACCGATGTCGTCGCGCTCGGAGCAATCTCGGCGCTGTCGGAGCGCGGGCTGCGCATTCCCGAGGACGTCCAGGTCACAGGGTTCGACAACCTCGAGATGGCGCAGTTCGTCCCGCCCGGTCTCACCTCGGTCGACGCCAACCACGAGGAGCTCGCCGAGAAGGCCGTCGGGATACTGCACCGGAGGATCGCGGGGTGGGACGGTCCGGCCGAGCACGTCGTCATTCCCGTCCGACTCGTCGTGCGCGGATCCACCCGCGGCCAGGCGTAGCCCGCTTCACCGAGGCGCGCCCGGACCGCGCGACCCGTTCTGCAGATCATCCGACGACAGGAAGACATATGGCGACCACTGCGACAGCGATCATCGACCTCGACGTTCCCGGGGCGACGATCAGTCGACACGTGTACGGGCACTTCGCGGAGCACCTGGGACGGTGCATCTACGGCGGATTCTGGGTGGGAGAGGACTCGCCCATCCCGAACGTGCGCGGCATCCGATCCGATGTCGTGGCGGCCCTGCGGGCCCTGCAGATCCCGAACCTGCGCTGGCCCGGCGGCTGCTTCGCCGACGACTACCACTGGCGTGACGGGATCGGTCCCCGCGACCAGCGGCCGCGGATGGTCAACTCGCATTGGGGAGACGTGGTGGAGGACAACGCGTTCGGCACCCACGAGTTCATGGACCTGTGCGAGCTGCTCGACGCCGCCCCCTACGTGTCGGGGAACGTCGGCTCCGGGACGGTCCAGGAGATGTCGGAGTGGGTCGAGTACCTGACCCGGGCGGACGACTCCCCCATGGCGGCGCTGCGCCGGGCGAACGGGCGCGACGAGCCGTGGCGGGTGCCGTTCTGGGGGCTGGGGAACGAGGCCTGGGGATGCGGCGGGAACCTGCGGGTGGAGCAGTTCGCTTCGCTGGCCCGGCAATACGCCACGTACTCGCGCAACCACGGCGGCAACGAGCTGTACCGGGTCGCGGCCGGCGCAAGCGACGCGGACCTGCACTGGACCGAGACCTTGATGCGCTCGTTCGACGACCTGGCCGCCGACCCTGCGGAGCCCCCCCGCCCGTTCCAAGCGGTGTCGCTGCATTACTACACGATGACCGGCACCTGGGGCGACAAGGGCGATGCCACTGAGTTCAGCACGGACGAGTGGTACACGGCGATGGCCAGGGCGCACCGCATGGACGAGCTCCTCACCCGCCACTCGACGGTGATGGACCGGTACGACCCGCACCGCAAGGTGGGCCTGGTCGTCGACGAGTGGGGTACCTGGTGGAACGTCGCCAAGGGCACCAACCCGGGGTTCCTGTACCAGCAGAACACGCTGCGCGACGCCCTCGTCGCCTCGGTGCACTTCGACGCCTTCCACAGGCACGCGGAGCGGGTCGTGATGGCGAACATCGCGCAGACGGTCAATGTGCTGCAGGCGATGATCCTCACCGACCCCGACTCGGGTGCGCTGGTGCTCACCCCGACGTACCACGTGTTCGCCATGAACGCCGGGCACCACGACGCCTCCGCCCTCGCGGTGCACCTGCGCGACGTGGACACCCGCACGGTGGAGGGGGCGGAGCTGCCGCTGGTCTCGGCATCCGCCTCGGTCAAGGGCGACTCCGCGCTCGTCTCGTTGTCGAACCTCGATGTCGACACCGATCGCACGATCGTGCTCGACCTGCGCGGACGCGACGTCGTCGGGTACGAGGTGCGGGTGCTGACCGCGCCAGCGCTCGACGCGCACAACACCCCGGAGCGGCTCGACGCCGTCGCGCCGACCGCGCACGACGGCGTGCGGTCGCACCCGCGCGGGTTCGAGCTCGACCTGCCCGCGCACTCCTACGTCACCGTCAGCCTCGACCTGCGGTGAGCGAAAGGACAGAACCCCGGAATCTGGCGGCAAACGCGGGATTCCGGGGTTCTGACGTGCTGTGGAGCCTAGGAGATTCGAACTCCTGACATCCTGCTTGCAAAGCAGGCGCTCTACCAACTGAGCTAAGGCCCCGGGGCTTACGGTGATCGCGGACTTCGTCCGCTCAACAGGACTCAATCGGCTCGGCAGTGATGCAAGCATCGCTGCGCTCGCCTCAATCGCCTGTGGGGCTACCAGGACTTGAACCTGGGACCTCTTCATTATCAGTGAAGCGCTCTAACCGCCTGAGCTATAGCCCCGAATGTGTGCTTCGCTTGCGCTCCGCAACCTCCAAGACTTTACCCGACGATCGCGGATTTCACGAATCGTACTGGTTGACTGGGGCCGTGACCGCTCAGCCGCACCCTGACGAACCGCACGGCACCGGACTCGGCCAGCGCCTGAACTGGCTGCGAGCCGGCGTCCTGGGCGCGAACGACGGCATCGTGTCGGTCGCCGCGCTGGTCGTCGGCGTCGCCGGCGCCACCACCGATATCGGCGCGCTGTTCACCGCCGGAATCGCGGGACTGGTGGGCGGCGCGATCTCGATGGCGCTCGGCGAGTACGTCTCGGTCAGCAGTCAGCGGGACTCTGAGCGCGCCCTGATCGCCAAGGAGCGCGCAGAACTGCGTGACATGCCCGACGAAGAGCTCGAAGAGCTCACCCAGCTGTATCGTGAGCGCGGGCTGTCGGAGGCGACAGCACGCCAGGTCGCGGTCGAGCTGACCGCGCACGACGCGCTGTCGGCGCATCTCGAGGTGGAGCTGCACATCGACCAGGACGATCTCGTGAACCCCTGGCATGCCGCGCTGTCGTCTGCCGTCTCGTTCACGCTCGGTGCGCTGCTGCCGCTGCTCGCGATCCTGTTGCCGCCGCCCGAATGGCGGGTGCCGGTCACCTTCGTCGCCGTGCTCATCGCCCTCGCTGCGACCGGCACCGTGTCAGCCCAGCTCGGCGGAGCTCCGCGGGTGCGTGCGGCATCCCGTCTCGTCCTCGGCGGCGCGCTCGCCCTCGCGGCCACCTGGGCGATCGGCACCCTGCTCGGCACCACCATCGTCTGACGGAACGACGGAGCGCCGGCATCCCTTCGAGAGAAATGGATGCCGGCGCTCGTCGTGTCGCGTCAGTTCGAGGTGAACCCGACCAGCAGACCGCCGGTGACCTTGACGGCCAGGTTGTAGATGCCCGCCACGACGGCGCCCAGCACCGTCACGACGACGAGGTTCAGGATCGCCACCACGGCGGAGAACGCCAGCACCTGCGGGAAGCTCACGAAGTCCGACAGCAGGACGCTGCCGTCCGAGAAGCTCGAGAAGAACTCGTCTGCCTTGCCGATCAGGCCCGTGGTCGAGACGACCAGGTACACCATCACGAAGGCGACCACCGTCACCACCGCGATCGCGATCGCTGCCAGGAACGACAGCTTCACCGCGGACCAGAAGTCCACGTACACGAGGCGCAGGCGGACCTGCTTGGCGCTCGTCTTGTGACTGGACTTCTTGGCGAGCTTGTCGGCTACTGTGCTCATGCGTCAGTGCTCTCTTCGGGGATATCGGGCGAGGACTCGGCGCCGCCGGGGGTCTCGGTCGCCGCTGCGGAGTCGGTGTCGACGTCTGCGTCCTCGGATTCTTCGGCCAGGCCACGCTCGCCGTTCCGGGCGATCGCGAGGATGCGATCATCGCCGCCGGCCCGGGCGAAGACGACACCCATGGTGTCGCGACCCTTGGCAGGCACCTCGGCCACGGCAGAGCGTACCACCTTGCCGCTGGCAAGAACCACCAAGACCTCGTCGTCCTCAGAGACGATCAGACCGCCCGCCAGATCGCCGCGGTCGTCGCTCAGCTTGGCCACCTTGATGCCCAGTCCGCCGCGGTTCTGCACGCGGTACTGGTCGACCGAGGTGCGCTTCGCGTAGCCGCCCTCGGTGACCACGAACACGTACTCGTCGTCCTTCGCGACCGACGCCGAGAGCAGGCTGTCGCCCTCGCGGAAGTCCATGCCCTTCACGCCCGACGTGGAACGGCCCATCGGACGCAGGGCACTGTCGGTCGCCGAGAACCGCAGCGACATGCCGTGCCGGCTGATGAGCAGGATGTCGTCGCCCTCGTCGACGAGCAGCGCGCTGACGACCTCGTCGTCCGCCCCGATCTCGGCCTCGTCGTCGCCCTCGTCGACGCCGTTGCCCCGGAGCTTGATCGCGATGATCCCGCCCTGACGGTTGGTGTCGTACTCGGTGAGACGCGTCTTCTTGACGAGGCCGCTGCGGGTCGCGAGCACCAGGTAGGTGGCGACGGTGTAGTCGCGGATGTCGAGGATCTGCGCGATCTCTTCATCGGGCTGCAGCGCGAGCAGGTTCGCGACGTGCTGGCCCTTGGCGTCGCGCCCGGCCTCGGGCACCTCGTAGGCCTTGGAGCGGTACACGCGGCCCTTGTTCGTGAAGAACAGCAACCAGTGATGCGTCGTCGTGACGAAGAAGTGCTCGACCACGTCGTCAGCACGCAGCTGCGCGCCCTTCACGCCCTTGCCGCCGCGGTGCTGCTGACGGTAGTTGTCACTGCGGGTGCGCTTGATGTACCCGTCGCGCGTGACCGAGATGACCATCTCTTCTTCGGGGATGAGATCCTCGATCGACATGTCGCCGTCGAAACCGTGCAGGATGTGCGTGCGACGCTCGTCGCCGAAGCGGTCGACGATCGCGGTCAGCTCGTCACGGATGATCGTGCGCTGACGTGCGGGCGTCGCCAGGATGTCGTTGTAGTCCGCGATCTGCAGCTCGAGCTCGGCAGCCTCGTCGATGATCTTCTGACGCTCGAGGGCCGCCAGGCGACGCAGCTGCATCGACAGGATCGCGTCGGCCTGCAGATCGTCGATGTCGAGCAGCGACTTCAGGCCTTCGCGGGCCTCGTCGACCGTCGGCGAACGGCGGATGAGCGCGATGACCTCGTCGAGCGCGTCGAGCGCCTTCAGATAGCCGCGCAGGATGTGCATGCGCTCTTCGGCCTTGCGCAGGCGGTAGGCGGTGCGGCGGACGATGACCTCGATCTGGTGGTCCACCCACAGCGAGATGAATCCGTCCAGCGACAGCGTGCGCGGCACGCCGTCGACGATCGCGAGCATGTTCGCGCCGAAGTTCTCCTGCAGCTGCGTGTGCTTGTACAGGTTGTTCAGGACGACCTTCGCGACGGCGTCCCGCTTCAGCACGACGACGATGCGCTGACCGGTGCGGTCACTCGTCTCGTCGCGGATGTCGGCGATGCCGGTGATCTTGCCGTCACGGGCGAGGTCGCCGATCTTGACCGCGAGGTTGTCGGGGTTCACCTGGTACGGCAGCTCGGTGATGACGAGGCAGGTGCGGCCCTGGATCTCTTCGATGGCCACGACCGCGCGCATCGTGATCGAGCCGCGGCCGGTACGGTACGCCTCGCGGATGCCCTTCGTGCCGAGGATCTGCGCGCCGGTCGGGAAGTCCGGACCGGGGATGCGCTCCATGAGCGCGTCGAGCAGCTCTTCGCGGTTCGCCTCGGGATGCTCCAGCGCCCAGAGCGCACCGGCGGCGATCTCGCGCAGGTTGTGCGGCGGGATGTTGGTCGCCATGCCGACCGCGATGCCGACCGAGCCGTTGACCAGCAGGTTCGGGAACCGTGCCGGCAGCACCGACGGCTCCTGGGTCTGGCCGTCGTAGTTCGGCTGGAAGTCGACGGTCTCTTCTTCGATGTCGCGCACCATCTCGAGCGCGAGCTGGGCCATCTTCGTCTCTGTGTACCGCGGCGCGGCCGCGCCCATGTTGCCGGGCGAGCCGAAGTTGCCCTGGCCCTGTGCGAGCGGGTAGCGCATCGACCACGGCTGCACGAGGCGGACGAGGGCGTCGTAGATCGCCGAGTCGCCGTGCGGGTGGTACTGGCCCATGACCTCGCCGACCACGCGCGCACACTTCGAGAACGACTTGTCGGGACGGAATCCGCCGTCGTACATGCCGTAGATCACGCGGCGGTGCACGGGCTTCAGACCGTCGCGCACATCCGGCAGCGCGCGGCCGATGATGACCGCCATCGCGTAGTCGAGATAGCTGCGCTGCATCTCCAGCTGCAGGTCGACCTGGTCGATGCGGCCGTGCTCGTGCTCGGCGTTCGGGTCGGGACGTTCTTCGTCAGCCATGTGTACTTCGATTCTTCGTTACGTTTCGATATGATTTGGGCGAGGTCTCGAGGGCGGCTTACGACGTTTCGGCTCTGCGTTTCGACTCGCTTCGCTCGCTCAACGACCGGGGCGCACCTCGCTTCGCTCGCCGTTAGATATCCAGGAAGCGGACGTCCTTGGCGTTGCGCTGGATGAACGTGCGGCGGGACTCGACGTCCTCGCCCATGAGGACCGAGAAGATCTCGTCCGCAGCAGCGGCGTCGTCGATGGTCACCTGCCGGAGCGTCCGCGTGGTGTGGTCCATCGTGGTCTCCCACAGCTCTTTGGCGTTCATCTCGCCGAGACCCTTGTAGCGCTGGATGCCCTCCTTCGGGATCCGCTTGCCGTTCGCGAGGCCGTGCTCCAGCAGCGCATCGCGCTCCTTGTCGGAGTACACGTACTCGTGGGCGGCGTTGGTCCACTTGAGCCGGTACAGCGGCGGCATCGCGAGATACACGAAGCCGGCTTCGATGAGCCCGCGCATGTAGCGGAACAGCATCGTGAGCAGCAGCGTCGTGATGTGCTGGCCGTCAACGTCGGCATCGGCCATCAGCACGATCTTGTGATACCGCGCCTTGTCGATGTTGAAGTCCTCGCCGATGCCCGTGCCGAAGGCCTGGATCATGGCCTGCACCTCGCGGTTGCCGAGCGCCTTGTCGAGGCGCGCGCGCTCGACGTTGAGGATCTTGCCGCGCAGCGCCAGGATCGCCTGCGTGTGCGGATCGCGCCCCTGCACCGCCGAGCCGCCGGCCGAGTCGCCCTCGACCAGGAAGATCTCGCTGATCGACGGGTCCTTGCTCGTGCAGTCCTTCAGCTTGTCGGGCATCGCCGCCGATTCGAAGACGCTCTTGCGGCGCGCGGTCTCGCGGGCCTTGCGGGCCGCCATGCGCGCGGTCGCGGCGTCGATCGCCTTGCGGATGACGTTCTTGGCCTGCACCGGGTTGCGGTCGAACCAGTCGCCGAGCTGGTCGCCGACGACCTTCTGCGTGAAGGCCTTAGCCTCGGTGTTGCCGAGCTTGGTCTTGGTCTGGCCCTCGAACTGCGGCTCGCCCAGCTTGATCGAGATGACCGCGGTGAGGCCTTCGCGCACGTCGTCGCCCGAGAGGTTCTCGTCCTTCTCCTTGAGCAGGTTGTTGGCACGCGCATAGCGGTTGACGAGAGTCGTGAGCGCCGCGCGGAACCCCTCTTCGTGCGTGCCGCCCTCGTGCGTGTTGATCGTGTTCGCGTAGGTGAAGACGTTCTCGGTGTAACCCGTCGTCCACTGCATCGCGACCTCGAGCGAGATCTTGCGCTCCTTGTCCTCCGATTCGAATGCGATGACCTCGTCGTTGACGACCTCGGCGCGACGCGCGTGGTTGAGGTACTCGACGTAGTCGACCAGGCCGCGCTCGTAGAGGAACGAGTCCTCGCGCTGCTTCGTGACGATCGTGCCGTCGATCTCTTCCTCGACGAGAGCGGAGGGGCGCTCGTCGCGCAGCTCGATGCGAAGGCCCTTGTTGAGGAACGCCATCTGCTGGAAGCGGGTGCGCAGGGTGTCGTAGTCGAACTCGACGGTCTCGGTGAAGATCGCCGGGTCCGGCCAGAACGTGATCGTCGTGCCGGTCTCGTCGGTCGCCTCGCCGCGCTCGAGCTTCTGCTGCGGGCGGCCGCCGTCGGCGAAGCTGTGCCGCCAGACATACCCCTGGCGTCTGATCTCCACCTCGAACCGGGTCGAGAGGGCGTTCACGACCGAGGAGCCGACGCCGTGCAGACCGCCCGACACCGCATACCCGCCGCCACCGAACTTCCCACCGGCGTGCAGGATCGTGAGGACGACCTCGACGGTGGACTTCGAGGGGTCGGAGGAGTGCGGGTCGATGGGGATGCCGCGGCCGAAGTCGATGACGCGGATGCCGCCGTCGGCGAGGATCGTCACGAGAATGGCGTCGTTCGCACCGGCGAGGGCCTCATCGACGGAGTTGTCGACGATCTCGTACACGAGGTGGTGCAGACCGCGGGGACCGGTCGAGCCGATGTACATGCCGGGGCGCTTGCGGACGGCCTCGAGGCCCTCGAGCACCTGGATGGCGTCGGCCCCGTAGTCACTGGGAGAACCTGTCGGAGCCGTTGCGGGCGTTTCGGGTTCCTCGGACACGTTGTCGGGGTTGTCAGACGTCATCTTCTCGATGGCTCCAAATCCTTCGAAGGGGCCCTGACAGTCTACCGGGTAACGAGTCGATTACGACGTTCTGCGCCCCTGTGACGCCCTGAAATCGTCGCGGACAGCTCCTGAGGTGGCCTAACCGTAGGTATCGCGCGGGCCGCGCCCTGGAATGGTTCTGGGACCCCATTTCCAGGAGGGGACGTCCGGCCCGATGAACCGCACCGCGTCCACACCCGCTTCGGGAAAGCGTCTGACGATCTCCGACAGGATCTGCGCACGCATCAGCTGCAGCTGCTTGGCCCACGCCGTCGAGTCGGCCTGGACCGTCAGCGTGCCCTCTGAGAATGCCACCGGCCTCGTGTGCCGCGCGGTGTCGACGCCCGCCACCTCATCCCAGGCGCGAACGACGTCCTCGCGTGCCAGCTGCGAGTTCCACCCCGCCTCACGGGTGAGATCGGCGAGCACATCGGCCACGCCCTTCGGGTCACGGCCGGGGGCGAATGGGATGTTGTCATCGTCCTCGGTGCGCCGACGGCGCTTGCGATACGACCGCGCCGACGGCTCGAGCCCGCGGAGTCGAAGATAGGTCGCGATCGTCTCCGGAACGCCCGCGCCGCCTTCGGAACCGGATGCCGCACCCCGCGGCTGTTCGCCCCGCATGCGGTTCGACGCGTCAGACATCGCTCGCCCCGTCGCGATCGAGGATCCGGCCCGCCTCCACGCGCACCATCCGGGCACGCAGCGCATCGGGGACATCGCCCTCGACGGCCGCGGTGACGACGACCTGCTCGTAATCGCCGGCGAGCTGCGCGAGTCGGGCACGACGGTCGGCGTCGAGCTCGGCGAAGACGTCGTCGAGGATCAGCACCGGATCGCCGAGCCTCGAGTCCGCGCGCAGCAGTTCGGCCGAGGCGAGCCGCAGCGACAGCGCCACCGACCACGACTCGCCGTGCGAGGCATAGCCCTTGACCGGCAGTCCGCGGATCCGCAGCAGCAGATCGTCGCGATGCGGACCGACCAGGGTGAGTCCGCGATCGAGCTCGGCCGTGCGCTTGGCGGCCAGCGCCTGACGGAAGAGCTCCGCGATGCGCGAGGTGGAGGCATCCTGAGTCGTCTCGAGCGTCGCGGCCTGCGTGGAGGACGCGACCGCGTCGTCTTCGCCGGTGTCGGCTCCGGCGACCGACAGCGCCCATTCGATCTGCGGATCGTGGTCGGCACCGGCGATCGCGGTGTAGGCCGCGGCCAGTGGGGCGGCGAGATCGCCGGCGAGGGCGAGCCGACCGGCGATCAGCTGCGTGCCGAGGGCGATCAGCTTGTCGTCCCACACCTCGAGGGTCGACAGCGCGTCACCGCGGATGCCACGCGCCCTGGCCGACTTCAACAGCGCCGTCCGCTGCTTGAGGACGCGGTCGTAGTCGGCGATCACTCCCGCCATGCGCGGTGCGCGCTGGACCAGGAGCTGATCGGCGAACCGGCGACGGGCTGACGGATCGCCCCGAACGATCTGAAGGTCTTCGGGAGCGAACAGCACGACCTGCGCGTAGCGCGGCAGTTCCGCCGGCTTCACCGGAGCGCCGTTGACGCGAGCCTTGTTCGACCCCTGGCGGTTGACCTGGGCCTCGAGCTGCACGCGGCGGTCACCGTGCGCGAGTCTCGCCCTGATGATCGCAGCCTCCGCGCCGTCGCGCACCATCGGCGCATCGCTCGAGACGCGGTGGGAGCCCAGCGTGGCGAAGAAGCCGATGGCCTCCGCGAGATTGGTCTTGCCCTGGCCGTTGCGGCCGACGAAGACGTTCGGACCGGGACCCAGCTCGACCTCGGCTTCCGCATAGTTGCGGAAGTCCACGAGGCTCAGGTGCTCCACGATCACCGCACAAGCCTAATGATGAGCACCGACGTGGAGCGCACGTCGCCGAGCCCGTCGAAGCCGTCTTCGACAAGCTCAGAGGCCACGACGTCAGCGCAGCAGCAGGTTGGGCTGCAGCAGGTAGCGGAACGAGTCCGAGCCGGCCTTGTCGACCGAGGTCTGGGGCGTGATGAGCACCGGGCTCAGCTTGTTCGCGTTCTCGCTCGAGGTGAACGTGATCCGCACGAATTCGCTCTTCACCGCGCCGAGCGACTCGAGCAGGTACTGCGGGTTGAGGCCGAGCGTCACGTCGTCGCCGCCGATGAGGGTCGCGTCGACCGACTCGGTGGCGCGCGCCTGCTCGGTGCCGGAGGCATCCATCGACACGCTGTCGGACGTGAACGTGAACCGCAGCGGGGCGGAGCGGTCGAGCACCAGCGAGACGCGGCGCACGGCTTCGGCGAGTTCGGCGGTGTTCACGACCGCGTGGTGCTCGGTCTGCGCGGGGAACAGCCGGCGCACCGGGGGGAAGTTGCCCTTGATGAGCAGCGAGGTGACCGTCTTGTTGCCGGCGGTGAATGCGATGATCTCGCGGTCGCCCGACCCCGAGAAGGCGATCGAGATGTCGCCGCCGTGCGCGAACGTCTTTCCGACCTCGGTGAGGGTGCGCGCAGGGACCAGCGCCGTGGTCGACTCTTCGGATGCCGCGGTGCCGCCGTCCCACGGGATCTCGCGCAGCGCCACGCGGTAGCGGTCGGTTGCGACGAGGCTCAGGCTCGTGCCCGAGACCTCGAGCTGGACACCCGTGAGAACGGGGGTGACGTCGTCTCGAGAAGCCGCGAAGGCGACCTGCGCGATGGCGGTGGCGAAGTCCTCGGCCGGGACGAGTCCGGAGTCGCCGGTGACCTCGGGGATCGCGGGGTACTCCTGCACCGGCATCGAGGCGAGCGTGAACCGTGCGGAGCCGCACGTGAGCAGGATGCCGCCGTCGTCGTCGACTTCGATCTGGATCGGCGCATTCGGCAGACGGCTCGCGATGTCGGAGAGCAGCCGGCCGTGGACCAGGATCGTGCCCGGATCGTCGACCGTGGCCTCGATCGTCGTGCGTGCGGAGGCCTCGTAGTCGAATGCCGCGAGCGAGAGACCGGCCTCGGATGCCTCGATCAGCACACCGGCCAGGATCGGCTGCGGGTTTCGCTGAGGCAGGAGCTTGACGACGAACGACACGGCTTCGCTGAACACATCGCGGTTGACGTGGAACTTCACGAATGCTCCCTCTGCAGCAACGGGCCCCTCGACTGCGGGCTCGGGGTTCTCATGCTAGTGGCAGGTCACAAGATTGCCAGCCCGTCGTCCTCGCGGAGGCTTGTCCACCGGAAAGGTGATCGGACAGGTTTCATCAGAGATATTTCTTGTCATGGTGTTAACGGCTGTGGAAACTGTGGACAACGTTCTCGAGGCCAGTCGGGAGACGGAAACCACACCGTTGTGACTTGTGGAACGGCTGCGGAGAGATTGCGGGATCCGGGACCTCGGCGGTTGCGGCATCCACGATTCATCCACAGGCTGTCCCCGCTCGCTCACAGGTGTTTCCGCAGTCTCGCGGAGTTATCCACAAGTTATCCACACTGTGCAGAACCGGAATTTTGGCCCTGTCGTGGGCGCGTGTCAAGAACCCGTTCCGGCATATGGCGCCGGAACGGGTTCGAGGGTGCGCAGAGGCGCCGAAGGAGGCGTCAGCGGCCGTTGCGGCCGAGCTGCGCGGTGATCTCGGTCACCTGGTTGTAGATCGAGCGGCGCTCCTTCATGAGCTCGCTGATCTTCTTGTATGCGTACATCACCGTCGTGTGATCGCGGTTGCCGAACAGCTGCCCGATCTTCGGGAGCGACAGGCTCGTGCGCTCGCGACACAGATACATGGCGATCTGCCGCGCTGTCGCGACCGACTGCGAGCGGCTGGAGCCGTAGAGGTCGTCGACCGTCAGCTTGAAGTACTGCGCGGTCGCCGTGATGATGTCCGTCGGCGAGACCACGTTGGCGTCGTCCTGATCCACGATGTCGCGCAGCACCGTCTGGGCCAGCGACATGTCGAGCGTCGAGCGGTTGAGGCTCGCGAACGCCGAGACGCGGATGAGCGCGCCCTCGAGCTCGCGGATGTTGCTCGAGACGACGGTGGCGATGTACTCCAGCACCTCGTCGGGGATGTGGAGTCGTTCGGACTGCGCCTTCTTGCGCAGGATCGCGATACGCGTCTCGAGGTCGGGCGCCTGGACGTCGGTGATGAGGCCCCACTCGAACCGGCTGCGCATGCGGTCTTCGAAACCCGTGAGGTGCTTCGGCGGGACATCGCTCGTGATCACGACCTGCTTGTCGTGGTCGTGCAGCTGATTGAAGGTGTGGAAGAACGCCTCCTGCGTCTCGGCGCGGCCCTGCAGGAACTGGATGTCGTCGATCAGGAGGATGTCGACGTCGCGGTAGCGGGCCTGGAACGCCGAGCCCCGGTTGTTGGCGATCGAGTTGATGAAGTCGTTCGTGAACTCTTCACTCGAGACGTAGCGCACGCGGATGCCGGCATACAGGCTGAGCGCGTAATCGCCGATGGCATGAAGAAGGTGCGTCTTGCCGAGGCCGGAGTCGCCGTAGATGAACAGCGGGTTGTACGCCTTGGCCGGCGCTTCGGCCACCGCGACCGCCGCGGCATGCGCGAAGCGGTTGGACTGTCCGATGACGAAGTTGTCGAACGTGTACTTCGGATTGAGCCGGGTGTCGCTGCGCGATGCGGACGCGGTGTCGACGGGCTCCTCGAGCGGCGGCCGGCCGATCGGCGCGGGCGCCTGAACCGGCGACTGCGTCTGCGTCGGGCCGGTCGAGGCCGCCTGGATCGGGATGGGTGCCGTCAGGTGCGCGTCCGCGAGATCCGGATTGACCACGACCCGGAAAGTGGATGCCGCACCCTCGAGACCCTGGTCGACCCGGGCGAGCGCCTCGAGGATGGGCGCCCGCATGCGCTTGGTGAACTGCGCGGCGGTGAGGTCGTTCGGCACGTCCAGATAGAGGGTGCCCCCCATGACGCCCTGCGGCACGGCGAGGTTCAGGAATCCGTGCAGCTGCGGAGTGATGCGTTCGTCGTGCGCGAGTTCGTCCAGAACGGCCGACCAGACTGGGACATCTGGAATCTCGTGCGGTGACATGGCCCCCCCGGGTTGTTGATGACTGCACCGGATGCCGCGGAAACATCGGGCCGAGCCTGTGGATAACTGCCGGAGCAACGCTAGTCAGCGGCGGACTCGGGAGCAAACTCCACTGTAGATGGCGGCGGCGTGTCCCTACCAGGCGTGGCGACGTGCGCGGGGCATAATTGCGGGTTCGCCCGGCTCGGTTTGAGTTATCGGGCGTCTCGACGTAGCCTTAATCGGTTGACTTATGCCCATTGGGTCTGTGACTCAGGGCAGTCCTCCTGTACACGCGTCCCCGGTCGAGCGTCCCGGTGACCCCTGATCGGAAGTAATCCTCATGAGCAAGCGCACCTTCCAGCCCAACAACCGCCGCCGCGCCAAGAAGCACGGCTTCCGCGCCCGCATGCGTACGCGCGCCGGCCGCGCGATCCTCTCGGCTCGCCGCGCCAAGGGGCGCACCGAGCTCTCGGCCTGAGCCGAGCGGTGCTCGCGAGGGCGAACCGACTCACCCGCGGCGCGGACTACAAGGCCGTCGTCCGTCGGGGTCGTCGGTGTGCCGGAGCGCACACTGTCACCTATGTCAGCCGCGTCGTGACCGATGGTCCGGCGCGGTTCGGCTTCATCGTGAGCCGCCAGGTCGGCGGGGCCGTCGTGCGCAACACGGTGCGCCGGCGCCTCAAGGCGCTCAGCTACGCGTCGCTCGAGGCTGTCGCCCCGGGGAACGACATCGTGATCCGCGCGTTGCCGACTGCCGCGACCGCCTCGTTCTCTGAACTGCAGGCCGACCTCGAGAAGTGCCTCGCTCGGAGGACGGCATGAGCGTGCTCCCGGCCTACGCGCTCGGTGAAGCCGAGTTCGCGGCATCCGATGTCCTTCGCAGCGTTCCGCTGCTCCCCCGCAACGCACTGCTCGCGCTGCTGCACGGCTACCGCGCCACCATCTCGCACACCTACGGCGACGTCTGCAAGTACTACCCGTCGTGCTCGGCCTACGCCGTCGGCGCCGTGCAGCAGCACGGCGCGGTCGTGGGATCGGCGTTGACGGCGGCGCGACTTGTGCGCTGCCATCCCTGGGCGAAGGGCGGCGTCGACGACGTCCCGCTTCGCAAGAGCTTCCGGTACGGCCTCACCCACCACGGGTTCGTCGTGCCTGCCCCCTCCGGAAAGGACTGATCCACCGCATGGATCTCTTCATGGCGCTGGCCGCCACCCCGACGCCGACGCCCAGCCCCGCGCCGAGTGCCGGGTTCGACCTGCTCGGCACGATCCTGTGGCCGCTGAAGTGGCTCGTCGAGCTCGTCCTCGTGGCGTGGCACTGGGTGTTCACCGCCATCGGCCTGCCCCCGGCGGACGGCATCACGTGGGTGCTCGCGATCATCGGCCTCGTCATCGTCGTCCGCGCGGCGATGATCCCCCTCTTCGTGCGGCAGATCAAGAGCCAGCGCAAGATGATGGAGATCGCGCCGGAACTCAAGAAGGTCCAGGAGAAGTACAAGGGCAAGCGCGACCAGCTGTCTCGTGAGGCGATGAGCCGCGAGACCATGGCCTTGTACAAGAAGCACGGCACGACGCCGGTCTCGAGCTGTCTGCCGCTGCTCGTGCAGATGCCCGTCTTCTTCTCGCTGTACTCGGTGCTGAGCTCGATCAAGCTCCACGCCGAACTCGGCCAGGGCGGCGTCGGACCGCTGACCCCCGAGCTCACGATGGAGTTCTACAACGCGAAGCTGTTCGGAGTCGCGTCGCTGCACGAGACGCTCATCGATGCGTTCAATTCGCAGAACACCCCGGCGATCATCATCCTCATCACCCTCGTGGTGCTCATGATCGCGTCGCAGTTCTTCACGCAGCTGCAGATCATCTCGAAGAACCTCTCGCCCGAGGCCAAGACCGGCCAGGCGTACCAGATGCAGCGCATCATGCTGTTCATCCTGCCGCTGGGCTTCATCTTCTCGGGCGTCTTCTTCCCGCTCGGCGTCGTCATCTACTGGTTCATCTCGAACCTGTGGACGATGGGCCAGCAGTTCCTCGTCATCCGCGAGATGCCGACCCCGGGCTCGGAGGCCGCCAAGGAACGCGAAGAGCGCCTGGCGCGCAAGGGCAAGGCGCTCGACGCCTCCGGCAAGGTCGTCCCGATGGAGAAGTACCTCGCCGAACAGCAGCGTCTGTACGAAGAGGCCGAGCGTGCGAAGGCCGCCGCGCCCAAGCGTCAGCAGCCGGTCAGCAAGCAGCGTGCCAAGAAGCAGGCGCAGAAGGGTCCGCAGCAGGGACAGCCCGGGGGCGCGGGAGGATCCGGCAACGCCGGGAATTCCGGCGGCTCCGGCACCACCGGCACGGCATCCTGATCCTGGACCGACCGACTTTCCGACTCGAACCCGAGGAACACTCATGACCACGTCTCCTGAGGTCGCCGCTGCCGAGCCGCGTCACGACCGTGCACCCGCCACCGTCGCAGAGCTCGAGCAGGAGGGCGATGTCGCCGCTGACTTCCTCGAAGGTCTGCTCGACATCGCCGACATCGACGGGGATCTCGACCTCGACGTGCGCGCCGGCCGCGCATACGTGTCGGTTGAGGCCCCGGCCGGCGGCTCGGTCTCTCTCATCGCGGCGCCCGACACGGTCCAGGCCCTGCAGGAACTCACGCGCATCGCCGTGCAGAACCGCACCGGTCGCTTCTCACGTCTCATCCTCGACATCGGGGGCTCGCGTGACGCACGGCAACACCAGCTCGAGGCGCTCGTCGACCGCGCGATCGCGCGCATCGACGAGGGCGCATCTCAGGCGTCGCTTCCGGCGATGTCGAGCTACGAGCGGAAGGTCGTCCACGACATCGTCGCCGACCGCGGTTTCGTGTCGGAGTCGTACGGCGAGGGCGCGGACCGTCACACGGTGATCCGCCGCGGCTGACGCGACGAGCCACCCGACAGATCGATGATCGAGATCGAGCAGGAACCGCCTGCGGCCGCCGAGATCTTCGGCGATCGCATCGACGTCGCACGCCGTTTCGCGGAGGCTCTCGGACAGCACGGTGAGGAGCGGGGTCTGATCGGCCCCCTCGAGCCGCCGCGCCTGTGGTCGCGCCACATCCTCAACAGCGCCGTCATCGCTCCCCTGTTCTCGGGTTGCGTCGGCGATGTCGGCTCGGGCGCGGGCCTTCCTGGTCTCGTGCTCGCCATCGCGCGTCCCGATGTCGAGTGGGTGCTCATCGAGCCGATGGAACGCCGGGTGGCGTGGCTGTCGGAGCAGGCGTCCGAGCTCGGCCTCGAGAACGTCGAGGTGCTCCGAGCCCGCGCCGAGGATTGGAAGCGCGGACCGTCGCTCGACGCCGTCACCGCCCGTGCGGTGAGTGCGCTGCGCACGCTGGTGCCGATCACCGCTCCCCTGGTGCGCGACGGCGGCGAGCTCATCCTGCTCAAGGGCACCAGCGCCGGCAACGAGATCGAAGCCGCGCAGAAGCAGTTGCGCAAGTACAAGGTGACCGACGCACGCGTCGAGGTCGTCGGCGAGGGTCTGCTCGACGAGCCGTCGCGAGTGATCCGCGCTACCGTCCGCTGACGCGGAACCGTGACGCCTCCGGGAGTGCGTGCTTTTCTGCAATTTGATCAGGTATTTCCTTGCAGTGCAGGTGTGCGCCGCGCGTAAGGACTGCTTCGGCGTGTGAAGAGCCGGGCGTGAGGTGCGTGCGGGATGTGTGTCGTCGTGCGCGCGTCTTGCGGGCGGTGAGCGGTTGCGGTGCTTGAGGTGGCAGCGATCCGGCTCAGCCGCCGGGTCTGACCCGAACGACCACGCGGCCGGCGCGCGATCAGGGTGCGTCGCCGTCAGTGGTGCCGGGTGGGATCCTCTGTCGGCGTGGCATCTCGAGCGGTTGCTGCGCTGGGACGGGTGCGATGGCAGAGTTCGCGCAGGTGAAGCCTGTGTCAGCCGGGCAAGCGTTGAGGCAGTCCGGCCTGGCACGCGCAGGCGTGTAGATCGAGCGTGGGTCGATGCCCCGACGTGACACGGCAACGGTGTCAGGCGCCAGAAGGCTGCGTGAAGACCGCCGTCGCGCGGTGCCGGGGACACGGTTCCCCCTCGCGCTGGTGCTGGCGGTCGAGCGGCGTGTCCATTTCGAGCGGCGTGTCCACCTCGAGCGTGCGGCACGCAGCGTTGCTGCCCGTGCCTTCAGGACTCTCGCTTCTGGCGCCTGCGGGTGAAGCGCTGTCCTGATTGCGCTCCCCTGTGGTTGCGGCCGCCGGGCCGAAGACGGCGCGCCAGGCGAGTGCTTCGCTGAGCATGACGCCGATGGGGACGCCGGCGACGGTGGCCAGTGATGTGCCGGCGGGGTGATCATGACGGCGCGGCCGATGCGTTCGGGTCCGGCGATGCGTGCGGCGACGGTGATCGACATCGCCCAGGAGCAGTGGTGCGGGTACTCCCCCAAGCTGCGCGCCTGCGCATGCCCGCCGGGCCAGCACAGCACGTTCGGCACGCGCGGCTGTCTCTTGGGAAAGAGGAACCGACGCCGCAGGTGTGCGGTGTTGCTTGTTGGGTAGCGCCGGTGTTGGCCAGCTGTCGCGTGCTTCTGCTGTAGATCACCGGGTTCATCGGTAGATCAGTCGAGAGGTGACGGGGTGCCTGGATCTGGGCACGTTTCACGTGAAACTGCGCAGGCCCGTGTGAGTCGCTCTTGCCTCGCCGGTCCGTCCTTGCCGGCCGTCGGTGGTTTGCTGTCGTCGCTGTTTCCTCCACGAGGTCAGGTGACAAAAGGGACCTGAGCGATTGACGACCTCCGAAGCAGGCGAGCCGGTGCGTTCTCAGGCGTCACCAGGCTGTCGCGCTATCGGATCGCGCTGGCACGGTCAGAAGGCACATCGCCGCGCCTTCGTCGGTGACCGATCGTCGCCGCGACAGTCCTCCCGCAGCTGCCCTTGTCTCGGCTGGCAGCTTTGCGGGTCTTGAGTGGTGCGCGCAGCGTGTTGCCCGCCTGTACGACCTAGGCCGTGTTGCCGAATGCGACTGGCATTGGGCTGCCACGGACGCCGTGGTGGGGCCGGATTGGCGGCGATGCGTGCGACGCTGCGGAGCCTCGTCTTAGATCCGGATCCCCGGAGCCTGCCTGCTGATCCCTCTGCCTCCAGGCTCAACGCTCGGCTGACGGCGGGTCCTGACGACGGCCTGGTGACGAGACCTTCGACGGATCCGTCTGCTCCCCCCGAGTGGCTCGCTGAGGTATGCATGACGTTGGGCGGTATCTACGACGCACGACACCACGTGATCGTGACATGGGACCGGTCTGACCAGCGAATCCTGCGCGATTGTTTCGCTGCCAGAGTGCGAGTCGTCGAAGGCGACGACTGGAGCCAGATCGGCGAGCGTCTGGGTCGGCTGGGCCTGTGGGAGTTCGAGGACTACACGGCCGAGGGGCGACCGCCGGATCCGCGGGTGAGCCAGTGGGGGTTGGCGTCGAGGCATCGTCCCGAGTGATGGGTTGCGGGCGGTCTTGTCCGACCGCATTGCGAATCCGCGCCATTGCTTGAGCCCGTTGAAGCAGGCCCCGACGACCTTGCGGCCGCGCTAGCGCGCACGTTGCTGATCGCCGAAGTCGATCGGCCGCCGGGGCTGTTTGCGGCGGGGGGCGATCTGGTCGTCGCGTTCCGGGATCGTCGTGGCGATGCCGCGCTCCCGCGGCCACGCCCGGTCTGCCTGGACGGGTACCCCTTATCGTCCGCCCCTGGCGAGGCGGATCGAATGTCGGCCGCGTAGTGAGTGAGTCGGTTTCATGCTGGGTGCGGTGAAGCCACCAGGCGATCACGCATTGTTTCACGTGAAACAATGCGCGCGGCCCGAACGCCGTCACGTCGTGGTGAGTGCACGGAGTGTGCCCTCCTTTGTGCGAAGCGCCTTCGCCGACCTGTGGCGCGACCGAGTCGCGTCCTCGGGTCAAGGATCGCTTCGCAAGAACCGTAAGTTGGTTCCACCGCTGGTGAGCGTCGTTGGCGTCGGCACAGAGCTATTGCGGTCGGGGGCGTGGGTGATCGCCGCTCGAGTTCACACCCTGTCCGGACCGAGCTATCACCCGAGCCGTGCGGTTCCCGCGTCACGGTTCATGATCGCTGCCACCCTCGACCGATGTGTCCGCCAGATCTGTTCTGCGGACTGGTGCACACGTCTGCCTGACTGCCTCCCGCATCGGCGCGTGGGCACGTCGCGTGCGGGTTGCTCCCACGTCGCACGGAGCGAAGTCGACGTCCTCCCTGCGCGCAGTCCGGCGCGATGTTTCACGTGAAACACGCCCTAGCTTGAACGCCATCACGCGTGCGGCCCGCACTCCTGCGATTGATCTACCTGCCCGTTGCGGCGCCGTGCGATTGCCCGGAACCGTGGAGCGCGTCTGCGCTCGCGCGCACGGACTAGTCGACGAGGACTCCGGGTCCACGCGGAGGTAACGTCCGTATCCACCGGCGAGCGTGTGATTGGGGGGTGATGCTCCCCTGTCTATTTGGGAGCTGGCCGAGGCTGGCCCCGAATTCTCAGGTGATGAGGGTTCACCGCGAAGGAGTCGCATCGCGTGACATGTCCACGAATCCGCACAGGGCTTCGGAACGTTGCTCGTGGATGTCTAGTAGATCGGACGGTGATCGCAGCACGGATGAGGTGCGGGATCGACGGGGATGGCCGTCGTTGCTGATCAGATCGACCGCTCGCTGAAGCACCCTGTCGGATACGGATCCAGCACTCCGCTCCCCCTGCAAGTCGGGTATGCCGATGGGCCAGCGCGCGGCGCTCGGTGGGAACTCGCATCGCGCACGGTCGGCGCGCATTCTCCACTCCCGCGCCGGGCCCTGCCGGCTATCGCGCAGCGAGACGCGGCTCGCTCGATGAAGCGACACGGAGATGCGGTGAGGCGGGTCGAATCGGAGCTATGCACCCGAGTCTGACGCGGAGCCCCTTCGTTCTCGCGCGGTGACCACCGCAGGTGCTGCGGCTGCAGGATGACACTGATGTCTGCGGATTGTTGGACGTGTGCTGTTCCCCGCGTGATGTGGGTTGCTCAACCTTGATGAACGCGGTCGGTGTTTCACGTGAAACCTTAACGCGATAGGTCCCGTGGACGCGTGCCCGCAACTCACCGTGTGTGGAGGGCCGCTCTTGCGTGGATGCGACGCAGCAAGCAATGGCACACATGCAAGTGGCGAGCTCGAGATCCGAGACGGCGGTCGATCTCGACCCACTCCGTCGGCACGTGACGCTCTTCGCATGTGACGCACATTGCCCGCTGTACCTTCCGCATGTCGGCACTGTCGTCAGGGTTCCCCTACTGCGGCGGTATCCGGGAGCCCGTGATTCTCCCCGAAGGGCAGGAACGCCACCGTTTCACGTGAACATCATCGTCCAGCCTCAGTCACCGCGTCCCCGGCCGTGATCGTTGGCGCTGCCACCCTAGTGCGGCGTGTGAGCTGGGTGGCCAGAGGTCTTCTCCCTGCTCGACGACCTCCCGCGGCCTGCACGGGCCCGCTACGCCGGTGCGCTGTCCGTACTCCGCACTGCTGTGGTCCGCGTGGACGACGGTGGATCGGGCCGAATAGCCAGCTGGTTCAGCGGTGCGTTGTTCCGGTCGCCCCGGCGCTGGGGGTTCGCCATCCGTCCGATGGGTGTGAATGGTTGCGATCGATGGAGATTCGGCAGCTCCGCGTTCGAAGGGCCGCTCGTTTCACGTGAAACGATGACAAGACACGAACAGACACCGGCGCGCCGCACCATCACGCAGTGTGTGGGCGTGCTGCTCGGCAACTCGACGCGGAGGTTGACAAGTGCGGCCTGTGGGCGGGATGCCGCCGTCCGCGGCTGTGACGAAGGCGCGTGGGAGCTCGCTGAGCCCTCGTTTCGCGTGAGACGCCTTTGTCGGGTGCGCGCCATGGGAGTCGAGTTGCATATCGCTCCGTGTCGCGAGATCGTGCGCATCTCTCAGTAGGAGAAGCCGACGAGCCGGGCCCGTGAGTGCGATCTCGCTGTTCACTATCCGGACCTCGATCCGTGGGTGCGCGGCTGGGTCGCGCGAAAGCACCCGCGTGGCGACGCATGGAACATGCCGCATCCACCCAGTCGGTCGGTGTGTTGTTCGGGTGGGCGGCGTGGGAACCCGGCGATTGTGCGCCGTGGGTGCGATGTCGCAGTACTCGGCGGCGCGATCTCGATCAGCGGGTGTTCGGCGAGTCGCTCGTTTCACGTGAAACATCCGTCCGGGCGCGGCACTGGAACGGGACGCATTCATGTCCCGGTGCCTGGATGTGCTGCTCGCCTGCGTAGTTCGCATATGTCGACGTTCGCCTCTCACGGGTGGAGGACGCTGCCGTACCCGCCAGATCTCAAACCCTGGGTGTTCGCGGGCCGGTGTCTCACGTGAAGCATTCTCGCGGGTGGACCGCAGTGGAGCCGGCCGGGCCATGGCCGGGTTCTCGGGTCTGCTTGGCGACTCGCTTGTGCCGAGATGTCGATATCGCATCCCGCGTGGGCGATGTCGCGCCGTGCCTGGTTGGGACGTCGCTCCGTCAGGGCTCGATAATCGTGCGTTTCACGTGAAACATCCTTGTTCGTCCGTAGTGGCTGCTGGACTGGCTTTGGGGGTGGTTTGGTTTGCGCGTCCTCTGACATGCCCGTAACCCCGGCGCCCAGACCGCGGGGCGAATCGTCCGGCGTGGCGCTCGAGGGGGGCGCGCCGTTCACTCGTGTGTGACCTGGTTACCGCTGGGAACTCGCGGGGCCGCGGTGAGGCGACGAGACCGGGCGGTTGCGCACGAACCTCGTGCCCGCCGTATCCGTGTTCCACGTGAACAGTCGCGTCGAGTGAACATCAGCGCGAAAGCAGCCGCACTCTTCGGTCCGTTGTCTTGCACGTCCGCTGACGTGCATAGATACATGCAGCACCGCGACCCCACCCGCGGACGCGCGGTGCTGTCGCTCGTCAGCGAGAGCGTCAGTCGATGGTCCAGGGGGTGTGTCGTCCATGGTGCACCCCACAGAGGATGGGCATGGCATGTTGAGGCGCGGTGTGACGCGACACCGGCTGGACATCCGCGTCCAGCGAGAACGCGGGCTGAGCGTCACACGCGCGCATGAGTCTGTTCGTTGAAGCGTGCCCTACCCCGAGCAAGGTTTCACGTGAAACATCGACTCCCAGCGGCGTTCGCCGTCTCCGGCTGTGCGCCCAGGCCTGGTGCGTCGCGCTGGTCGCCCTGGGGCACGTGTGTCTGCCGGTGGCGGAATGGGGTGCAGAGCCCGTGGCCCCAGCCCTGCGGGGTGCCCACGAACGCACAGGCGTCGGCGCGACTCTGTGTCTGCCTTACCAAGGCTGGCGGGTCCCTCGCGGAGTCGGCTCCTTCGTGTGACGCGGAAACGTGGATGCAAGCGAGGCGCTCATCGTAAACAGCGGGTGCGGCGAGGACAGTGCCGCAGGTCGCTACTGACCGGCCTATCTCGTTGATCCTCGCGCGTCGCCCGGTAGCGGCGCGAAGGCTGGGGCGCAACAGGTGAGAACTCGCCAGCTGAGCGTGCCCTCCATTGAATGGAGATCTGGGGTCATTGCGGCGGTCTGACGGTCAAGTCCTTTTGAGTGGTGTATCTGATTCGTGATCTTCGGGTGTTTGGGGTTCAGGCGGTGAGGGCTCTCAGGTCGGGTTCTGGCACCTCCTCGGTGTCGGGTTCGCCGACGCGGCGGGCTTTGGCGAGGGCGTCGAGGCCGAGGTAGCGGCGTTGCTCGGCCCACTCGTCGTGCTGCTCGGCGAGCACGGCGCCGACGAGGCGGATGATCGCGTCGCGGTTGGGGAAGATGCCGACGACGTCGGTGCGGCGGCGGATCTCCCGGTTGAGTCGCTCGTTCGGGTTGTTGGACCAGATCTGCTTCCAGATCTCTTTCGGGAACGCGGTGAACGCGAGGATCTCCTCCCGGGCGGCCTCGAGGTGCTCGAACGAGCGGGGCAGCTTGTGCTGCAGGGCGTCGAGGACGCGATCGAACTGGGCGTTGACGGACGGCGTATCGGGCTGGTCGAACACGGTTTGCAGCAGGGTCTTCACCCATGGCCACGAGGACTTGGGTGTCACCGACATGAGGTTCGCGGCGTAGTGGGTGCGGCATCTCTGCCAGCTGCCCCCGAGCGTCGCGCCGGCCGCGGCGACCAGCCCTGCGTGGGCGTCGGAAGTGACCAGCTTCACCCCGGTCAGGCCGCGGGCGACCAGGTCGCGGAAGAACGTCAGCCAGCCGGCGCCGTCCTCGGTCGACGCGACCTGCAGGCCGAGGATCTCGCGGTAGCCGTCCGCGTTCACGCCGGTCGCGACCAGCACCGCGACCTTCACCACCCGGCCGCCCTCGCGGACCCTCATGGTCAGCGCGTCGGCGGCGACGAACGAGTACGGGCCGGCATCCAGCGGGCGGGTGCGGAACTGCTCGACCTGCTCGTCGAGGTCCCGCGCCATCTCCGACACCTGCGACTTCGACAGCCCGGTGATCCCGAGGGTCTTCACCAGATCATCCATCCGACGCGTGGACACGCCGAGCAGGTAACTGGTGGCGACCACGGTGGTAAGCGCCGCCTCCGCGCGGCGGCGGCGTTCCAGCAGCCACTCCGGGAAGTAGGTGCCCTGCCGCAGCTTCGGGATCTTCACGTCGATCGTGCCGGCACGGGTGTCGAAGTCGCGGTGCCGGTACCCGTTGCGACGGTTCACCCGGTCATCGCTGATCGTTCCGTACGACGCGCCGCACACGTTATCGGCGTCAGCGGACAGCAGCGCGTTGATGAACGAGGTGAGCATCTCCCGGAGTAGATCGGGCGAGGCCTGGGTGAGGTGCTCCTCGAGGAAGCGGGCAGGGTCGATACTGGGTACGACGGTCATCGTCATTTTCCTTTCGAGATGGATGTGAAGAGTTCTCTCGAAGGATCACGCGGTGACCGTCGCCACATTCACAGCGACACGGCCACCCGCCAATCCGTACACCACGCTATTGGACGCAACCCGGTCTGACCGCCCTGACCCTTCTTTGCGCTGTATTCGGCGGGCCATGTGACCACCCTGTTGGACGCCGGGGCTACTCGAATCTCGGCGCCAATCCTCTACCCATTCCGCCGACCGTGCTCGCGTCAGAGACGCGACGCCGGCGGACGCCGGGCGAGGGATCGAGATCTGCCGCCTTCCAAGGCTTCCGTTTCACGTGAAACAACCGGCCGCCTGAGCTCGCGGCGACCTGACCGCCTGCGCTCGTGTACTGGCCTGTGATCAGAACGGGCACTACGCCGCGTGTGTGCCAGGATGGCGCTGTGTCACAAGCCCCGAGTTTGCCGGGCGTACGCGCCTGCATGTCCCGGCGCCGGCTGTCGCTAGGTCGTGGACTTCCTGCACTCGCCGCTCAGAGCAAACACACCGGCTCGCGCTCGGTCGACTGGCCGGTGGCCCTCCGCACGAGTCGCAGCTCCCCAGCGGTTCGGGTTCGCACCTTGCGGCAGTCCCGAAGCGCCGGGGATCGACGTGGAATTCGGCCGCGCTGCGGACATCGCGGTGACGTTTCACGTGAAACACCGCGTATCGCCCGAACGCGTCCACGGAAGCCGCAGTGGGGCTGTGTTAGGAGCGCTGAGAGCCTGAACGCTCCTGCATCAACGGGAGAATCCTGGGGCCGACCGATCCCCCACCGTCGTGGAGATCAGCGCGTCAGTGGTCTCCCCTACGTGTGGTGGCTACTGGATGGGAGCGCCGGCTCAGAATGACGCTGCCGCCGCGACGGGTGGCGCCCACATTCAAGAGCACAGGAACGATCGACACTGTGGCAGCTGCCCCTGTCTTCGACCTGGACGGCCTCCAAGGATCTGCACCAACAGATCGGAGCGTTGAGTGCTGGCGCGTACCTGGGTGCACGCGGGACGTCCGTCGCCGCACCGTGATGTACGTGCGGCTCCCGGACCCTCGCATCCCCATCGCGAATGGTGCGAACGGTCAGAGGCGTGGACTCACCCAGCAGCCTCACATCCGCGCGAACGCCGGATCGGACGCCGATCGATGCGGCGCGCTGGGCTGCGCGTCCCCCTTCTGGCTGGGCCGTCCTGGTTCGAGAACCCGGCCCCTCCATGCCGAGAAGATGACTTCGTCGTGGGAGGAAGCGCGCTGACCATGAGCGTGCAGTCCCGTATGCAAGGGCTCCTCGGTGTGACAGCCTGCCACCGCCTCTGTGTAGGACGAGCCCCACGACCTAGACCACGGCAGGCGCAGCCGCTCAGCCGCCACAGCGCTCATGTCCGCCGTCAGTCGCGTCGCTCACGAACGGCGTTGTCGCGTGCGGCACCGAGACGGATCGTTGCTCCGGCGCGCAGGCAATCGGATAGACATTCAGCACCTCCTCTCTCGCAGATCGCCGCCTGCCCCCTTGCCGCGGGTGTCCGGGTTCTGCGCCACCACGGTCCAGAACCCGGACACCCGCGCCCATCCGCACCCGAAGGAAGAAGTGCAAGGCCGCCAGAGCTCGGAGGATCGGATCAATGTTTCACGTGAAACACGCGGGGAGGTCGCGGTAATCGGGCAGGGCGCGGCACGCTCGTCTCGACCGAGAGCGTATGGCGCCCAGTTCAGTGGGACGCCGCCTCTCTGTCTGGTGGCGCTCACCGAGTGCCCTATCCGAAGCGCCGGCATCGCCTCGTCGCAGCGAGACCGCTCCTGCGACGACGGCGGTCACGTGGCGTGCCTTCCGAAACAGGACCGAACCGCCACGGTCGCCCCGCGCATGCGTGCATTTCGCGCTTCTCGTTGACGAGCGCGTGTGCCGATTCGATGTCGGCCGCCGCCATCCATTCATCGTCATTCTCTGCGCTGATCGCACCGTCGTCGTCTGCATGGCCGGTTCCGCGTTATGGTGTCGTCCGCGATCGCTCCGTTCCGTGGAACGACGCCGTCTCTGCGGCTGCGCGACAGACCGGAACTGAACTCGGCGGGTTGACCCGGACGGATGTAGAGGACTCTCGGTGGATGTCGTCGACGAGCGCGCATACCGTCCATGACCGGCCGCCGGCATCCGATCATCACCTCCGCGCTGATCGCGTTGACGAGCGCGTTCCTCGCAACGACGACGACCTGCGGCTGCGTGACAACCCAGGGCTGAACCCGGGGCCTCGAACAGACGCGAAGGATTGCCGCTGCATTGCCTCGACGAGCGCGTCCGCCGCTCGCGGCCGGCCACCGGCAGTCGCTCACGACTCTCTGCGTTGATCCCACTGACGATCAGCGGGGTCGCCGTTGCTCCCGGGGCTGCTCGTCTCATTACACTCATCCCTCCGCTGCGCCGCCTTCTCAAGGTCGCGGCAGGCTCGGGGCACAACTCGCGGTCGTCGCGTCCGGTCGATGCGTGTAGTGGAGCCCGATGCACCTCGGCTATGCGCGCAGGGGCGCCGTCAGCATCCGGTGATTGTCCGATCTAGGCGCGCGTGTTTCACGTGAAACGAGGATGCTGCGACGCCATGGCTTGCGTTGATGAAGACCGCCTCGGCGATGGCTGAGGGCACGGAGTCACTCGAAGATCGCGCTGAAAGAGGAGCACAGCGCCAGCCGAGCCGTGCGCACACAGCTGCAGAGGAGGGAGATCCGGGTGTCGCGGGCAGTGTTGCGCGCGCGAAAATACGCGGTTGCACGACGTCTCGCGGGCAGGTGGACGAACGCGGCGCGACAAGCAAATCGCTTGCGAATCGCTTCCCGTCTGAGCGGCGGGTTGGCGGGGCAAGGAGGCATCAGCGAGGTTGACTAGGGAGATAGATGCCTCGCGCGGAATGGTAAGGAACGAATGAACAAGTGGCTTCGGCGGCTGGGGATGGGGGGAAGGCGGGATAAGGTGGAGAGCGACGTTGAGCGGCTCGCGCAAGGGGGAGAGTTTCACGTGAAACAACCCGACGAGACCGAGGCTCAGGCCGCCGCCTCGTCCGAAGAACCGCCCACCGTCACGACTCTGGCGTCTGCAGACACCGCGGTGAAGGATGAGGTCTGGACACCAGACCGCGACGCTCCCGTCGAGTCTGAGGTCGCTGCCGTGACGGACGACGACCCCGAGACCGTGTCGGAGCCTGAGCCCGCACAGCCTGAGCCCGCACAGCCTGAGCCCGCACAGCCTGAGGTCGAGGTCGCCGACGACCTCGCCCGAGCTACAGGCGACGCCCCCGAGACCGAAGACTCGGCGACCGCCGACGCCGACGCCGATGTCGCATCCAGCGAGTACGCTGACGAGACGTCGCAGATGCCCGACGAGCCCGCAGGTGCGGAGTCGGCTCGGGATGCAGACCCGGAACGGCACCAGGATGCCGCGGAACCCGAAGCTACCGCTGAGCAGGCTGATACCGAACCAGAGGCCGCAGAGGCCGCCCCCGCCGACACGCAAGAAGAGGAATCCCCCATCACGCAGGAAGACGCCGCAGACGTCGAGCAGGAAGACGACGACTCCCCGATCGCGCGGGAGCTCGCGGATCTGACGGCGCGTCGCAAAGCACTCGAAGAGGCCGAGGTGCACCTCACCGGGCGCACGCGTGTGCTCACGGTCTCGAACCAGAAGGGCGGCGTCGGCAAGACCACCACCACCGTCAACCTCGCTGCGGCTCTGGCCGAACGCGGGGCGCGAGTGCTCGTGATCGACCTCGACCCCCAGGGCAACGCGTCGACCGCGCTCGGGGTACCGCACACATCCGACATTCCCAGCGTCTATGACGTGCTCATCGACGAGTTCCCGCTGGCCGACATCATCCAGGTGAGCCCTGAGTCGCCGAACCTGTTGTGCGCACCGAGCACGATCCACCTCGCCGGTGCCGAGATCGAACTGGTGTCGCAGGTCGCCCGCGAACACCGGCTGCGGGTGGCAGTCGACGACTACCTCGCGAGCAATCCCGACCTGCTCGACTTCATCCTGATCGACTGCCCGCCATCGCTGGGTCTTCTGACGATCAACGCCTTCACTGCCGCCGGCGAACTGCTCATCCCGATCCAGTGCGAGTACTACGCTCTCGAAGGTCTCAGCCAGCTGCTCGGGACGGTCCAGATGATCCAGAAGCACCTCAATCCGCGACTGCAGCTCTCGACCATCCTGCTCACGATGTACGACGGTCGCACGCGCCTTGCGCAGCAGGTCGCCGACGAAGTGCGCGAGCACTTCCCGAGCCAGGTGCTGGACACGATCATCCCTCGCTCGGTGCGTGTCTCAGAAGCACCGAGCTTCGGGCAGTCCGTTCTCGCCTACGATGGACAGTCGGCCGGCGCCATCGCCTACCGCGAAGCGGCCGTGGAGATGATCCGGCGCGACAGCGCCTCGAATGAAAGGGGCGCCTGATGGCAGCGAAGCGCACAGGACTCGGCCGTGGAATCGGCGCACTCATCCCGACCACCGAGCAGGCCGATGAGCGTCCCGCCGATGTGTTCTTCCCCCGCGCGGTCGCCGTGGACGAGGCTGAGCCCGCCGCCTCCCCCACGCCGAAGCCGAAGGCGAAAGCCAAGGCGGAACCGGAGCCCGAACCGCAGGAGGATCTCGTCGAGGTTCCCGGTGCTCGGCTTGCCCACATCAACCCGAACGACATCGTTCCCAATCCGCGGCAGCCGCGCACCAACTTCGATCCCGAGCACTTCGCGGAGCTCGTCCACTCGGTCCGCGAGTTCGGCGTGCTGCAGCCCGTCGTCGTCCGGCTCAACGAGAAGAGCGAGTACGAGCTCATCATGGGCGAGCGGCGCACCCGTGCCGCTCGCGAGGCGGGTCTCGACTCGATCCCGGCCATCGTTCGTGACACGGCGGACGAGCACCTCCTCCGCGACGCGCTGCTCGAGAACCTGCACCGCTCCGAGCTCAACCCGCTCGAAGAGGCGTCCGCGTATCAGCAGCTGCTCGAGGACTTCGGCATCACGCAGGAGGAACTCGCCACCCGCATCGGCCGCTCGCGTCCTCAGATCAGCAACACGATCCGACTGCTGAAGCTGCCCGTCCCCGTTCAGCAGCGGGTTGCGGCCGGAGTGCTGACGGCCGGCCATGCGCGCGCCATCCTGTCGCTCGAGGACGCGACGGCGATGCAGCGACTGGCCGACAAGATCGTGAACGAGGACCTGTCGGTGCGTGCCGCGGAGGCTGCCGCGAAGCTTCCGGATGCTGCGCCCGTGCGCGCTGCGAAGCCACAGGCCGGCTCGCGCCGCGCGCACCTCGACGAGGTGGCAGAGCGACTCGGCGATCGCCTCAACACTCGCGTGAAGATCTCGCTGACGGCACGAAAAGGCCAGATCAGCATTGACTTCGCGACGATCCAGGACCTCAATCGAATCCTCGAGGAGCTCGGCGAGACCGAGTACGGCGCGGCCGAGGCCTCCTAGGCGGCGCACGGGGTCGCTCGTCCGCTCGGTGCGTTTCGTCTTCGCTCGTTCCTCGCTTCGCTCAACGAACAGGGGGGGTGCGGCGAGACCGAGTACGGCGCGGCCGAGGCCTCCTAGGCGGCGCACGGGGTCGCTCGTCCGCTCGGTGCGTTTCGCCTTCGCTCGTTCCTCGCTTCGCTCAACGAACAGGGGGGGTGCGGCGAGACCGAGTACGGCGCGGCTGAGGCATCCTAGGCGGCGCACGGGGTCGCTCGTCCGCTCGGTGCGTTTCGTCTTCGCTCGTTCCTCGCTTCGCTCAACGAACATGGGGTGCGGGCGGGACCAGGGCGGCGGCGCGCCGGCGCAGCACCTCGGTTTCGGCGGCGTTCCCGGGAAGATCAGCGGCAGCGAGGAACGCGGCGGATGCGGCATCCACTCGTCCGAGGCGTTCGAGCAGCTCGGCACGCACCGCGACGAGGGGGCGGAAGCCGGCCAGTTCGGGTTCGAGCTCGGCGACGACCTCGAGGGCGGCCTCGGGGCCGTCGACCATCGACACCGCGACGGCCCGGTTGAGGCGCACGACCGCCGAAGGTGCGAGGGTCTCGAGGGCATCGTAGAGGCGCAGGATCCGGTTCCAGTCCGTATCGGCGAACGTGGGTGCGACCGCGTGGCACTCCGCGATGGCCGCCTGCAG
Organism: Microbacterium helvum; assembly: GCF_014779795.1. GTDB lineage: Bacteria > Actinomycetota > Actinomycetes > Actinomycetales > Microbacteriaceae > Microbacterium > Microbacterium helvum. Next base: position 77,556 of record NZ_JACXZS010000013.1, on the reverse strand, counting down.
ACCGTAGTACCCGAGGCCTCGGCCGCCGGTATCCACTCGACTCAGTGCTTGCGAGCCGCGTGCGATGGCGGAGCGGTCCCAGCGGCGACGGTCCTGCTGTTCCAGCGTGAGGGGAAGGCCTTCGCCATCGATGCGCGCGGCGAAGCGGGACGACTGGAACTCCATCAGCGCGATGAGCGATGAGATCTCGGGTTCGCCGGGCATGAGCGTCTCGAGCTGGCGTCCGAGCCGCACCGCTTCGCGCGCGACGTCGGGGCGGAGCGGCCGCTCCCCCTCGGCGGAGGAGTACCCCTCGGTGAAGAGCAGGTAGATCACCTGCAGCACGCTCGCCAGGCGGGAAGGGCGCTCCGCGCGGTCGGGAACCTCGAACGGCACGCCGGCGTCCGCGAGGGTGCGCTTCGCCCGCACGATGCGCTGTTGCACGGTCGGCACCGTCATCAGCAGCACGCGCGCGATCTGCTCGGAGGTGAGCCCCGCGACTGTGCGGAGAGTCAGGGCGAGCCGAGCCTGCGCCGGCAGCACGGGATGACATGCCACGAAAACGAGCCGCAGCACATCGTCGTCGATGCGGTCGGGGTCGGCCTCGCCGGGAACGGGATCGGATGCCTCTGCGTGGAGCGCCTCGGTGACGAAGAGCGGCTCGCGCTGCGACATGCGCTCGCGACGGCGCCACCCGTCGATCGCGCGGCGTTTGGCGACCGACATCAGCCAGGCCCCCGGATTGTCGGGGATGCCGGCGGTCGGCCATGAACCGAGGGCTTCGACGAGTGCTTCCTGGGCGAGATCCTCCGCCCAGGCGAAATCGCCGGTGTGACGGGTGAGTGCCGCGACGATCCGCGCGGACTGATCGCGCCACACGGCCTCGACGGCGCGATGCTCCGAGGAGCCGGGTTGCGCCGAGCCGGGTTGCGCCGAGCCGGGTTGCGCCGAGCCGGGTTGCGCCGAGCCGGGTTGCGCCGAGCCGGGTTGCGCCGAGCCGGCGGTGGGGGCGGCCGTCATGCTCTCAGCGTAGAGCGAGACGCCGCCGCGCGACCCGCGGTGTCGGTGTGGCGACGTACCCTGGGATGGTGGCGAATGACGAGCAGACTCCGAGGAGAAGAGCCAGCCTCGAGCTGCTGCGTGCTGAAGCCGCCGATGAGCTGTCGGTGCTGATCACCGAGCGGCTGCGCGGGGGCGAAGACCCCTGGGACTTCATGGAGGACCTTCCGTCGGTCGACGAGCTGGTCGTGTTCATGCTGCGGGCGGAGAACATCGGCGAGAACGGCGGGTCCCGCCCCAACGCGAGCCGGCATTACCGTGTGCTGCGGCAGATCGCGTTGGACTACCCTCCCCTGACGGCCGCGGTGTGGCGGCTGCTCGGCGACGCCAACACGCACCGTCGCTGGGATGCGACGGTGCGTGTCGACGCCGGCTGAGCCGGCGTCCCGGGCTGACCGAACATCAGGAGTTGGCGGCACGCCACTCCTGCTCCTTGGCGACCCACTCGTCGTTCTGGTCGAAGTCGCTGAGCTCGTTGACGCGACGCACCTCGAGGGCGGTGCCGGGTCCGAGCGGACACTTGAGCGCCCAGAGCTCGGCCTCTTCGCGCGAGGCGACTTCGAGGATCCAGAAGCCCGTGAAGACCTCCTTGGCCTCGGCATAGGGGCCATCGGTCACCGCGGGGGGCGCCGAGGTGAAGTCGACCCGGAAGCCCTCGGCCGCATCAGAGAGGCCTTCGGCGCTGAGGAAGACGCCGGCCTTCTGCAGCTCTTCGTTGTAGCGGCCCATGGCGGCGTACGCCTCGGACATGTCGATCGTGGCCGGGTCGAACGCGGCGGCGGCTTCGGCATCGACCTGCATGATGAGCATGTAACGCATGATGTTCCCTTCGTCGGGGCCGTCCGGCCCGGTTCGCGGGTCCGTTCCGGCCCGTCACCTTGTGCGTCGAACCAGCCTGGCCCAGATCGACACTTCGGCGAAGGAAAGTTCAGAAATCCTCACATTCCTCATCGGGCATGGTGCCCCGGACAGCGAAAAACCCCGTCAGACCGGGTCTGACGGGGCTTCGCACGTGAAGAGTGTCAGCCGATGTACGCGGCGAGGTCCTGCTCGAGCGCGAACTTCGGCTTGGCGCCGATGATCGTGGTCTTCACCTCTCCGCCCTGGAACACCTTCATCGCCGGGATCGAGGTGATCTGGTACTTCATCGCGAGATCGGGGTTCTCGTCGACGTTGAGCTTCAGGATCGTGATCTTGTCGGGGTGCTCGGACTGGATCTGGTCGAGGACGGGCGAGACCATACGGCACGGCCCGCACCACTCGGCCCAGAAGTCGACGAGCACGGGGCCGTCGGCCTGGAGCACGTCCTGCTCGAACGTGGCGGAGGTCGTCGCCTTGGCGGTCATCTTTTCTGTCTCCTTCGGTGGAAGTCTGTCATCGGCGTCAACAACGCCGGCGCGTGGATTGTTCCTGGCCGGTCAGCGACCCAGGGTCGCAGCATCCGCCAGTCCGTCGATCTCGGCCCCGGCAGGATCCGGCGCGCCCGCCTCGCCGAGTGCGGCCAGGTAGTGCTCGACGTCGAGGGCTGCGACCGTGCCGCTTCCGGCCGCGGTGACGGCCTGACGGTAGGTCGGGTCGATGACGTCGCCGGCGGCGAACACTCCGGGGACCGAGGTGCGCGACGAACGACCGTCGACCCAGACGGTGCCCTCGGGGGTGAGCTGCAGCTTGTCGTGCACGAGGTGCGTGCGCGGGTCGTTGCCGATCGCGACGAACACGCCGTCGAGCGCGAGCTCGCGGCGCGTGCCGTCGACGGTGTCTTCGAGCACGACGCCGGTGACGGCCTCGTCGCCGAGGATGTCGACGACCGCGCTGTTCCAGACGAACTCGATCTTCTCGTTCTTGAACGCGCGCTCCTGCATGATCTTCGAGGCGCGCAGCTCGTCGCGGCGGTGGATGATGTACACCTTCGACGCGAACTTGGTGAGGAACGTCGCCTCTTCCATCGCCGAGTCGCCACCGCCGACGACGGCGATCACACGCTCCCGGAAGAAGAAGCCGTCGCACGTCGCGCAGTACGAGACACCGCGGCCCGACAGCCGGGACTCGCCTTCGATGCCGATCTTGCGGGGCGCCGAGCCGGTCGCGAAGACGAGCGAGTCGGCCTCGTGGGTGGTGCCGCTGCCGAGGGTGACCTTCTTGACGGGACCGTCGATGTCGAGCGACACGACGTCGTCGTAGAGCACCTCGGCGCCGAAGCGCTCGGCCTGCTCCTGCATCTTGGCCATGAGGTCCGGCCCCATGATCGCCTCGGGGAAGCCCGGGAAGTTCTCGACCTCGGTGGTGTTCATCAGCTCGCCGCCGGCCTCGACCGAGCTCGCCACGACGAGCGGGCTCAGGTTCGCGCGGGCCGCGTAGATGGCGGCGGTGTACCCCGCAGGGCCCGACCCGATGATGATGACCTGACGCACGTACGCACCTTCCTGTTGGCGAGCGCTGTCGTCACGACGGACGAAAGGGCTCCGGATGCCTCAACACATGGTAACCGCGTGGCATTCCGCCGACCGGTCCGGTGTCGGCGTGCTCAGCGTCCGCCGGGGAGGAAGCGGCGCAGCACGCCCGTCGCCACCGACAGCTCGGGGGCGCGCAGGAGCGCGAGGAACGCAACGTATACCGCGACAGCCGCGATCCCGATGATCGCCGAGCCGACGGCGCCGAGGAGGGCACTGGATGCCGTCCATCCGTCCGCTCCTCCCAGCAGCACGAACACCCCCCACCCGGCTGCGCCTGCGGGGATCGCAGCGAGCACGAATCGACCGAGCGAGAGCATCCAGGATGCCGTGCCGAAGCTCCCCAGCCGTCGCTGCAGAAGCCATGTCGCGATCACGACCTGGACGATGCTCGCGATGGACTGGCCGAGCGCCACGAAGGCGGCGAGGTACTCGAGCCCGATGACGTCGGCCTCGACGAGGCCCGACGCCCCGTATGCCGTCGCCACGACGATCGCGCACTGGACGAGAGTGAAGTAGAAGGGGGTGCGGGTGTCGTCGTAGGCGTAGAAGGTGCGCTGGATGACGAACAGCACGGCGAGAGGGATCAGCGCGACGAGGTACGCCAACAGCACCCAGGCCGCCTGCACCGCCTCGCTCGCCGTGTTCGTGAAGATGCGCGACGCCGGCACGGCGGCCGCGGCGAGGGCGAAGGTGGCGATCACCACGAACACGCCGAGGGTGCGGATGCTGCGGCCGATGTCGCCGCGCACCTCGTCGTCGCGCCCGGCCGAGGCGTGCTCGCTGAGCTGCGTGAAGTACGGGGTGCCGATCGACAGGACGATGATCGAGTACGGGAGCATGAACAGCAGCCACGCGTAACCCATGGCGGCCGCGGCGGGTCCGTCGCCCGACGCCTCCGAGACGACGCGGCCCTGCAACAGGCCGGCGACCTGTCCTGCCGCGACCATCAGGAACGTCCAGCCCGCGAGGCGGCCGATCTGCCCGAGGCCGACGCCGCGCCATGCGAAGTCGGGTCGTACGTGCAGCCCGGTGCGCCGCCAGAAGAAGAACAGGATGCCCGCCTGGATCACGATGCCCATGGTGGCGGTGCCGGCGAGAAGGGCGATCATCCCCGGCGTCCAGTCCGCGACGGCGGTGACGGGACCGCCGAACAACACGAGAAACAGCGCGAAGCCTGCGATCGAGACGATGTTGTTGACGATCGGCGCCCACGTGAACGGGCCGTAGATGCGGCGCGCGTTGAGGGCTTCGCCAACGAGCGCGTACAGCCCGTAGAAGAGGATCTGCGGCAGACACCAGTAGGCGAACGCCGTCGCCAGCGCGAGCTGCTGCGACGAGTACCCCGGAGCGTAGAGCTGCACGAGCCACGGCGCGATCAAGGTGGCGAGCACCGTAGTTCCCAGCAGCACGACGGTGCCGAGCGTGAACACCTTCGAGATGAAGGCGCGCCCGCCGTCCGCGTGCGAGGCGGCCTTCACGATCTGCGGCACCACGACGGCCGTGAGCAGGCCGGTGGAGATCAGCGCGTAGATGTTGTTCGGCAGCTGGTTGGCGGTGGCGAACGCGTCGCCGGCCTTGCTGCCGACGGATCCCACGACGGCCACGAGCACGATGCCGCGCAGGAACCCGGTCAGCCGCGACACGATCGTCCCGGCCCCGATCATGACGCTCGCGCGCCCGATGCCGCTCACTTCTCGGCTCCGTCGGCCGCAGCTCCGTCGGCCGCAGCTCCGTCGGCCTCAGCGGAGGGAGTGGATGCCGCGTCCGCAGGCTCCTCCTCGGCCTCGGCCGCCGCATCCTCGGCCGTCCCGTCAGCGGGGGTGGCGGCATCCACGGGGTGACGGCGGCGGCGCATGCGCAGCACCGTCCGCACCACGCCGACGACGACGAGGCTGCCGACGACCACGGCCAGGGCCGTGATGCCGACGCCTTCCCAATCGGCCCACACGTTGATGTCGACGGTCTCTGGCTCGCCGATCGCGACGAACACGGGGCTGCGCAGCTGGAGCGTGAGCGTCACCTCGCCGCGGCCCACGCGCGCCTGCACGGGCACGTCGACGCGCGTGTTGCTCTGCGGCGTCGCGATGACGTTGGTCTCGCTCTGCACGTCCAGGCGCAGACTGTCGGGAGTCGTGTAGAGCACGAGGTTGACCGGGTACGGCAGGTCGTTGCGCACCCAGAACTGCAGCGGGGCACGGGATCCGAACAGGTTGGTGGGGGTCGTGGGCAGCAGGCTCACCGAGCCGAGCGTCGTGCTCGTGGCGGCGCGGTGGTCGGCGAGGGCTGTCGGCCACTCGGGATCGCCGACCCATCCGACGCCCAGCACCTGCAGAATGCCGGCGCGCTCGCGCCCGGTGAGAAGCGCCGGGTCGTCGAGGATGGTGGCGAAGCGGCCGAGCTCTTCTTCGTCGGCGACGAGGGCGGATGCCGCAGCCGCGCGTTCGGGCGAGGCGTCGATGTCGACGAGCTCGGTGGTGCCCGCGTCGCTCGCCGTGAGGGCCGCGAGCGTGCGCGGCTCGACGGAGGGCGCGGATGCGGCTGCCGAGATCGCCGTGCCGAGTCCGAGGCGCGAGCGGTCCTCACCGCGGCCGACCGTCACCATCAGCGGCCCCGAGGACTCGGCCGTCGCGAAGGCCAGGTACGCGGTCGCGGCCGTGAGCGGGGCACCGCGCAGCCACGTCTGGTCGATCGAAGACCCTTCCTGCAGCTCCGTCGACACATCGCTGTCGTACACGAGCACCTGCGCGTCGCCCAGCCTCGCATGCGCCGCCACGGTGCCGCCGGCCGAGCCCGTGCGAGTGGTGGCCGACGGGATCACCGTCAGCGCCGGGCCCTCGTCGGTGCCGAGACCGCCCAGCGCCGTGACGATATCGGCGTCTGCTGTGCCGTCCGCGGGCCAGTAGAACGCGTCGTCGCCGACCGCGCCGATGTCGAGCAGCTCGGCGGTGGACGGCAGTTCGTCGTCCGGTGCGGTGGTGGCGGACGGAGTCGGGGCGGGTGTCGGCGTGGGTTCGGGCGACGGGGTGGTCGCCGCGAAGTCGCTCGGCGACATCGCATAGGTGAAAGAGGTGGGGGCGAGGGGTCGGCGCAGCCCCGACTGCAGCTGGGCGGTCACGTCGGCGTCGCCGAACTGCAGCGCGAACCGCGAGTTGGGCAGCGCCTCGAGCTGCGACAGCCACTCCAGCGCGGGCTGAGGCGCCGCCGTGCCCAGGACGCGGATCGACGCGGGGATGGCGGGGTCTACGGCGAGGATCGCGTTCGTGCCGGTGACCGCGCGGAGCTGGCTGGTGAGCGTGCCGTCGGGGGCGGTGAGCTCCGCGAGCTCGTCGGAGGTCAGCAGACCCTCGATGCGCGGGCCCGCGGTGATCGGCACGACGACACCGACGGCGACAGGCTCGCGGGCATCGTCGGGCACCACGAGCGCGCTGGTGGAGGTGACCAGACCGGTGTCGGAGGAATAAGAGGCCGCCAGGGGGTAGACGCCGGGCGTCAGACCGGCGAGGGCGGGGTCGTCACCGGCGATCGTGACGGCGCCTTCTTCGCTGCCGCCGGGCTGCACGGCCGGAAGCGGCTCGACGGCGACAGGTGCGACCGCCGCCCCTTCCACGTCGCCGCCCAGCCAGTCCCGCAGGTCGTTGCGGGTCGCGATCGGCGTGCGGCCGAGCGACAGGGTGACGTCGGTCGCGGGGAGCTCGACGTCGGTGCCGTTCTGCAGCGACACCCACACGGTCAGGGCGTCGCCCGCGCGCACGATGCCGTTCGACACCGGCGACAGCGTGAAGACGGTCGTGCCGGGTGCGATCGACGACGTCGGGGTCGGCGTGGGCGAGGGCTCCGTGGCGGCGAGGGCGGGAATGGCCAGGGCGGGGGCGGGCAGTGCGACCGTCAGCGCGGCTGCCGCGGCGAGCACAGCGGTCGCAAGGCGAGGGGCGCGGCGTGGGGGGCGCCGCAGAGCCCGCGGTCTGGTCACGATCATCCTGTCGGGGGTTTCGCTCCTGTGCGATGTCCTGACCGCACGATCGACTGCGATTCTACGGTCCATGGCTCCGAGCCCGCCGGACGCCGGGCGGTGCGAGGGTGATCCGAGCCGGGAACGCGGGGCGGATAACGTGAAGGCGTGCTTCCTGAACCGGATCCCGCTCTGTGCCGCTCGCTCGCCGCCGATCTCGGCGACGCCGGATTCACCGCCGAGGGCGTGCGCGAGGCGTGGGGCGAGGCGGCCGACGACGCCATCGCGCGCGGGCTGCGCTCCCCGGCGCTGCGGGCGCTCGGCGACCGAGATGACGCCCTGGCCGTGCTCGCGCGACTTCTCGTGCTCGGGATGCCGGCGGCCGCGGCATCCGCGGATCTCGCTCTCCCGCGCACGAAGGCCGACGGACTGGCGCGGCTGGGGCTCGCGACGATCGAGGACGAGGTCGTGCGGCCGCTCGCCGTCGTGAGACCGCAGTCGTACGCGGACGCCACGGGACCTGATCAGCAATCGAACACCGGTCAGTGGTGGATCGCGAGCGACCTCGACGAGGCGGCGCTGGGCGGTCCGCTGCCCGAGGACCACGTGCTGGGGGTGGGCGGCGCATCGTTGACGCTCGCCGGCCTGCAGCTTCCGACGCCCGCCGCGCGCGGACTCGATGTCGGGGCGGGGTGCGGCATCCAGGCGCTGCGCGCCCGCGCGCACGTGGACCACGTCGTCGCCACCGACATCTCGGAGCGCGCCCTCGCCTTCACGCGGCTGAACGCGCTGCTGAACGGCGTCGACGGTATCGAGACCCGGCTCGGCAGCCTGTTCGAACCCGTCGCCGGCGAGCAGTTCGACCGCATCGTGTCCAACCCGCCGTTCGTCATCACGCCGCGAGTGGCCGACATCCCGGCGTACGAGTACCGGGACGGCGGGATGGCCGGCGACGACGTCGTGGCCGCCTTCGTCACGGGCGTCGGCGCGCACCTCACCCCTGGCGGCACCGCACAGCTGCTCGGCAACTGGGAGACCCGCGTCGACGCCGACGGCCGCACGCACACCGGTCTCGACCGCGTGCGTGCGTGGGTCGAGGCGTCGCCGGTGGCGCTGGACGCCTGGGTGGTCGAGCGCGAGATCCTGGACCCGCTGTCGTACGCCGAACTGTGGGTGCGCGACGGCGGCACGCTGGCCGGCACGTCCGGCTTCACGCGGCTCGTCGACGCGTGGCTCGACGACTTCGCGGCGCGCGGGGTGACCGAGGTCGGCTTCGGCTACATCCTGCTGCGGCGCCCGCGATCCCTGAGCTCGTCGAACGGAGCCACGACGCTCGAGCGGTACGAGAGCCTCCACACCGTCCGACCGGGCGACAGCCTGGGCGCACACCTCGCCGACGCCCTGGCCGCGCACGATCGGCTCGCGGCGATGGACGACGCCGGCGTGGCAGCATCCACTCTTCTCGTCGCCGGCGACGTGACCGAAGCGCGCCACCACCTTCCGGGCGCCGAGGACCCTACGGTGATCGAGCTGCGACAGGGCGGCGGGTTCGGTCGGGCGCTCGGGGTGGACCCGGGCCTGGCCGCACTCGTCGGCGCGTGCGACGGCGACCTGCCGGTCGGCGTGCTGATCGACGCGATCGCCCAGCTGCTGGGGGTCGACGCCGGAGCGCTGCGGGCCGACCTCATCCCCCGCGTGCGCGAGCTGGTGTTCACCGGCTTCCTGCGGTTCATGTAGCGCACCCCGGGTTTCGAATCGCGCACTTTGCACGATCCGACCGTGTGCAACGGCAAAGTGCGCGATTCGAAACGGGGACGGCGTCCGTCGGTAGGCTGAAGCAATGCTCAACATGGCCGAGGGCATCGCGCGCCTCGGTGCGCTCGCCGAGTCCCCCGTCGTCGACACGCTCGCCCGGGCCTTCGCGGACGCCGGGTTCGACCTCGCGATCGTCGGGGGCCCCGTGCGCGACGCGCTGCTCGGGCGCACCACCAACGACCTCGACTTCACGACCGACGCGCGACCCGACGACATCCTGCGCGTGGTCAAGCCGGTGAGCTCCACGCAGTGGGACATCGGTCGCGCATTCGGCACCATCGGCGCGCGCGTGCGCGGCGAGCAGGTCGAGATCACGACATACCGCGCCGACAGTTACGACGGCGTCACGCGCAAGCCGACCGTCGAGTTCGGCGACACGCTCGAGTCGGATCTCGTGCGCCGCGACTTCACCGTCAACGCGATGGCGCTGCGGGTGCCCGGCCGTACGCTCGTCGACCCGACGGGCGGCGTCGAGGACCTCGTGCACGGTGTGCTGCGCACGCCCGCCGACCCGCAGGTGAGCTTCGGCGACGATCCGCTGCGCATGCTGCGCGCGGCCCGCTTCGCATCGCAGCTCGGGTTCTCGGTCGACCCGGCCACCGAGGCCGCGATGGCCGAGCTGCGCCAGACCCTGTCGATCGTGAGCCCCGAGCGCATCCAGGGCGAGCTCGTGAAGCTGCTCGCCACCGACGACCCGGTGCGCGGCATCCGGCTGCTCGTCGAGACCGGGCTCATGGCCGAGTTCCTGCCCGAGATCCCGGCGCTCAAGCTCGAAGTCGACGAGCACCACCACCACAAGGACGTCTACGAGCACTCGCTGACCGTGCTGCGGCAGGCGATCGAGCTCGAGCGCTCCCGCAACCCGGGGTCCGCTCCCGACGTGCCGCTGCGCCTCGCGTCGCTGCTGCACGACATCGGCAAGCCCGCGACGCGGCGCCTGGAGCCCGGCGGCGGCGTCACCTTCTACCACCACGACCTCAAGGGCGCCCGCCTCGCGCGCAAGCGCCTGCAAGAGCTGCGCTTCGACTCCGACACGATCGCGACGGTCTCGCGGCTCATCGAGCTGCACCTTCGCTTCTTCGGCTATTCCGAGGGGGCGTGGACGGACTCCGCGGTGCGAAGATACGTGCGGGATGCCGGACCCGAGCTCGAGCGTCTCCACATCCTCACCCGCGCCGATGTCACGACGCGCAACGTCCGCAAGGCGCGTGGCCTGGCGTCGGCCTACGACGACATCGAGCGCCGCATCGGGGAGCTCGCCGCGCAGGAAGAGCTCGACGCCATCCGGCCCGACCTCGACGGCAACCAGATCCAGCAGATCCTCGGCATCCCGCCGGGGCGCGAGGTGGGCGAGGCCTACCGGTTCCTGCTCGAACTGCGCCTCGACGATGGCGTGCTCGGAGCAGAAGAGGCGGAGCGGCGCCTGCGTGAATGGTGGCAGAACCGCACGAGCCCGGCCTGACACGCGGTCTCACGTCGGGCGGGTTTCAGTTCGGTTACGAATCGTTCACTCGATTGCCATGACGCCGCGCGGGAGTGAAGATAGCGCAACGAGTCGTGTCATCGGAGACGCGGCTACCCGACTAACCAGAGGGTTGCATTCATGTCATTGCACCACAGCGCGCGAGGCCGGATCGGTCTCGCCATCGGAGCCTTCGGGGCGTCCGCCCTGCTTCTCGCCGGCTGCGCCGGCGGCGGCAACAACGGCGATTCGGGCGACTCCGGCGATTCCGGGGATGCCTCGATCATCGTGGGCACCACCGACAAGGTCACCACGCTCGACCCGGCCGGCTCGTACGACAACGGCTCGCTGACCGTGCAGACCCAGGTGTTCCCGTACCTCGTCAACACCGACTACAACAGCACCGAGGTCGTGCCCGACCTGGCGGAGTCGGCCGAGTTCACCTCGCCGACCGAGTACACGGTCAAGCTGCCGGCGGGTCTCAAATGGGCCAACGGGCACGACCTGACCTCGGCCGACGTCAAGTTCTCGTTCGACCGCAACATCAAGATCAACGACCCCAACGGCGCGTCCAGCCTGCTGTACAACCTCGACAGCGTCGAGACGCCCGACGACACCACGGTCGTGTTCCACCTCAAGAGCGAGAACGACCAGATCTTCCCGTACATCCTGACGAGCTTCCCCGGCGCGATCGTGGACGACGAGGTGTTCTCGGCGGATGCCGTCACGCCTGACAACGACATCGTCAAGGCCGACGCGTTCGGCGGGCCGTACAAGATCACCGCGTACGACTTCAACAAGACGGCCGAGTTCGAGCCCAACGAGAATTACAAGGGTCTGCTCGACAAGCCGGTCAACTCGGCTGTGGTGCTGCAGTACTTCGCCGACTCGTCGAACCTGAAGCTCGCCATCCAGAAGGGCGACATCGACGTGGCGTACCGCACGCTGTCGGCCACCGACACGGCGGACCTCAAGAAGAACAAGGATGTCGCGGTCACCGAGGGCCCCGGCGGCTCGATCCGGTACATCGTGTTCAACTTCAACACGATGCCGTACGGTGCGACCACGCCCGAGGCCGACGCGGCCAAGGCGCTCGCAGTCCGTCAGGCCGCGGCAGACCTCGTCGACCGCCAGGCGATCGCGGACCAGGTGTACAAGGGCACGTACAAGCCGCTCTACTCCTTCGTTCCCGAAGGATTCAACGGCGCCACCGAGGTGCTGAAGGACCTGTACGGTGACGGCAACGGCGCGCCCGACGCCGACAAGGCCAAGGCGACGCTCGAAGCGGCCGGTGTCGAGATCCCCGTGAAGCTCAGCCTGCAGTACAACTCGGACGACCACTACGGCCCCTCGTCGGGCGACGAGTACGCGATGGTCAAGCAGCAGCTCGAGGCCGACGGCCTGTTCCAGGTCGACCTGCAGTCCACCGAGTGGGTGCAGTACTCGAAGGACCGCACGGCCGACGTGTACCCGTCGTACCAGCTCGGCTGGTACCCGGACTACAGCGACCCCGACAGCTACCTCACCCCGTTCTTCCTCACGAAGAACTTCCTGGGCAACCACTTCAGCGACGCCCAGACCGAGGAGCTCATCCTGAAGCAGGCGTCCGAGACCGACCCTGCGGCCCGTACGCAGGAGATCGAGGACATCCAGGCCCGCGTCGGCGAGCTGCTCTCGACGCTCCCGCTGCTGCAGGGCAACGAGACGGCCTACGCGACGAAGGACATGAGCGGCGTCACCCTCGACGCGTCGTTCAAGTTCCGTTTCGCACCGCTCGAGAAGAAGTAACCGCGTGAACGTGGGGCGGCCCCAGCCGGGCCGCCCCACGTCCGTGTCCGCCCGCGTTCGCCAGAACCGAGCACGAAAGCAGGACCTGAGTCAATGACGACACCCGACGTCGCCGTCGTCCCCGTGGACGAACCGCCGCCTCTGCTGCACCGCCGCAAAGGTCGCGGCGGCAGCACGCTGTGGCGCTATCTGCTGATCCGGTTCATCCTGATCTTCCCCACGATTCTCATCCTCGTGACGCTCGTGTTCTTCCTGATGCGGCTGACGGGCGACCCGATCACCGCCGCGCTCGGCGGTCGGCTGCCGGCCGACCAGCTGCAGGAACGCATCCACGAGGCGGGGTACGACCGCCCGATCATCGTGCAGTACTTCGAGTACCTCGCCCAGATCTTCACCGGCGACTTCGGCACGACCCTCTCCGACAACCAGCCGGTGGCCGAGGTGCTGCTCACCTACGGCGCGGCGACGCTCGAACTCGCGATCTACGCGCTCATCGTCGCGTTCGCGATCGGCATTCCTTTCGGGATGCTGGCGGCCGCGCGCCGCGACCGCCCCACCGATGCCGTGCTCCGCGTCTCGGCCATCCTGTTCTACGCGACGCCGGTGTTCTTCCTGGGCCTCGTGGCCAAACTGATCTTCTCGGTCTGGCTGGACTGGCTGCCGGCCAGTGGCCGCGCCGACGTGCGCACCGAGATCGCGCTGACCCGCGAGGGCGGCACCGGCATCTACCTGATCGACGCCATCGCGTCGGGCAATCCGGCCTACGTGCAGGATGTGCTGGTCCACGCGATCCTGCCCGCGGCCTGCCTGGGGCTGCTCACCGCCGGCATCTTCCTGCGCCTGGTCCGCACCAACGTCATCGGCACGTTCAACATGCCGTACATCGACGCGGCCCGTTCCCGCGGCATCCGCGAAGGTCGACTCGTCCGCACTCACGCCTATCGACCCGCTCTGATCCCCATCATCACGGTCATCGGCCTGCAGATCGCGCTGCTGCTGGGCGGCGCGGTGCTCACCGAGACAACCTTCGAGTGGAAGGGGCTCGGGTTCCAGCTGACGCAGTACCTGCTGGCGCGCGACTTCGTGGCCGTGCAGGGCATCGTCGTGCTGCTGGCGATCATCGTGGCGTTCACGAACTTCATCGTCGATGTCATCGCCGCCTTCGTGGACCCGAGGGTGAGGTACTGACGTGGCCCGCCTTCGTCTCGTGGACCGCCTGCCGGTCATCCACCAGTTCCGCCAGAGCGTCGGGTTGCAGCGCGGCATGCTCGTCGCCGGTCTCGTGCTCACCGGGATCTTCCTCGTCATGGCGCTCTTCGCGCCGTGGATCGCGCCGTACAGCTACAACCAGCTCTCGGCGGACGGCGAGAACTTCGGCTCGCAGCAGCCGCCGAGCGCCGAGCACTGGCTCGGCACGACCGTCGGCGGGTACGACGTGCTGTCGCGCACGATCTGGGGAGCGCAGACCGCGCTGCTGGTGATCGTCGTCGCCGTGGTGCTGTCGATCTTCGCCGGCATCCTGCTCGGTCTCGTGTCGGGCTACTTCGGCGGCTGGGCCGATCGAACCCTCGTCGTGATCGCCGACGCGATCTACGCGTTCCCGACGCTGCTGCTCGCGATCGTCGCGTCGATCGCGATCAGCGGCGGACAGTCGGGGCTGTGGGCCGGCATCCTGTCGGCGGCCATCTCGATCACGGTCGTGTTCATCCCGCAGTACTTCCGGGTCGTGCGGGCAGAGACGGTGCGCGTGAAGTCCGAGGCGTTCGTCGAGTCCGCCAAGGTCACCGGCGCCTCGACGTGGCGCATCATGTTCCGCCATGTGTTCCGCAACGCGACGCGCACGCTGCCGCTCATCTTCACGCTCAACGCGTCCGAGGCGATCCTGACCCTTGCGGCCCTCGGCTTCCTCGGGTTCGGCATCGAGCCGACCGCGGCCGCCGAGTGGGGCTACGACCTCAACAAGTCGATCAGCGACGTCACGAGCGGCATCTGGTGGACCGCGATCCCGCCCGGCGTCGCGATCGTTCTGGTCGTGCTCGGCGTCACCCTCATCGGCGAGAGCCTCAACGACCTGGCCGACCCGCGCCTTCGCGCCCGCCGCCGCGCGTCGAGGACGCTCACACCCGCCGATGCGGTGGCCGCGCAGCAGCCCGCCAGCCGCGAGTTCATGGGAGAGGTCGAATGAGCCCCCACGAGGCGACCGCGACGCCGGTCGAGATCCGCAACCTCGGCATCACGTTCTCGACCGACGGCGGCGACGTCGCGGCCGTCCGCGGGGTGGATCTTGACGTGCGCCGCGGCGAGGTGCTCGCCATCGTCGGCGAGTCCGGCAGCGGCAAGACCGTGACCGCCCGCTCGATCCTCGGGCTCCTGCCCGAGACGGCCACGCTCCAGGGCACCGTGCTGCTGGAGGGCGAGAACATCGTCGGGATCCCGCATGACGACCTGCGCCGCCTGCGCGGGGCCAAGGCGGCGATGATCTTCCAGGAGCCCTCGACCGCCCTGAACCCGGTCTTCACCGTCGGCTGGCAGCTGATCGAGGGCCTGCAGGCCCACGAACGCCTCGGCAAGAAGGAGGCGAAGGCCCGGGCCGTCGAGATGCTGCGGCGTGTCGGCATCCCGGATCCGGAGAGGCGGGTCAACGACTATCCGCACCAGTTCTCGGGCGGGCAGAAGCAGCGCATCGTCATCGCGATGGCGCTCGCGCTGGAGCCCGCGGTGATCCTCGCCGACGAGCCCACCACGGCGCTCGACGTCACCGTGCAGGCCGAGATCCTCGACCTGCTGCGGACGCTCCGCGACGAGACCGGGACCGCGATCGTGCTGATCACCCACAACATGGGGGTGGTCGCCGACCTCGCCGACCGCGTCGCGGTGATGTACGACGGCGAGATCGTCGAGACCGCGCCGGTGCGCGAGTTGTTCGCCGCTCCGCAGCACGACTACACCAAGCGCCTGCTCGCGGCGGTGCCGCGCGTCGAGATCATCGACCGGGACCTCCCGGCGGTGGGCGGCGGAGAGCCGGCGGTGGCGGCATCCGATCTCGTCATCGAGTACCCGGGGCGACTCGGGCGGCCGACGTTCCGCGCCGTGGACCGGGTCAGCTTCTCGATCGCCCCCGGCGAGGTGCTGGGGCTCGTGGGCGAGAGCGGTTCGGGCAAGACCACGATCGGCCGTGCGATCGCGGGGCTCACGCCCGTCGCCGACGGCTCGCTGCGGGTGCTCGGCACCGAGATGAAGGGCGTGCGGGAGCGCGAGTTCCGCCCGCGCCGCAGCGAGATGGGTTTCGTCTTCCAGGATCCCGCCACGAGCTTCAATCCGCTGCTCACGATCGCCGACTGTGTCGCCGAGCCGCTCGTCGTGCACGGCAGGGCGTCCAGCCCGGCCGACGCACGCGGCCGCGTGGACGAGCTGCTCGAGGCCGTGCAGCTGCCGCGCGACTACGGCGACCGGTTTCCGCACGAGCTGTCGGGCGGTCAGCGCCAGCGCGCCTCGCTGGCGCGTGCGCTGGCGCTCGACCCGAAGCTGCTGATCGCCGACGAGCCGACCAGCGCGCTGGACGTCTCGGTGCAGGCGCGTGTGCTCGAGCTGTTCCGCGAGCTGCAGCAGCAGTTCGGGTTCGCGACGCTGTTCATCACGCACGACCTCGCCGTCGTCGACATGCTCGCGCACCGCGTCGTGGTGCTGCACCAGGGCGTGATCGCCGAAGAGGGGCCGACGTCTCGCGTGCTGGGCGACCCGCAGCAGGACTACACCAGGCGCCTGCTCGCGTCGCTGCCGGTGCCCGACCCCGCCGAGCAGGCGGCACGCCGTGAGGCGTGGCGCGCGAGCTGAGCCAGCGGCAGGCACACCCGACTCAGGTGCCCGGCGGCATGCCGTCGAGAGCCGCGCGGACGAGGTGCGTGATGTCGATGCTCACGATGCGGGGAGAAGCGGATGCCGCCTCCAGCGGCGCCGCGGCGGTCTGCGCCGCGGCGTCCGTGGCTGCGGCATCCGTCCCCGCGATCATCCCTCGGCTCCGCTCGCCGCGCTGTCGGACGTGACACCCTGCTCGGCCGGCGGTGTCACGGCGTCGGTCGGGGTCGGGCTCGGCTCCGGCACAGCGGTCTGCGGCACCGCGGACGCGGTCGCGAAGGGGAACGCCGGTGTCACCGCGTCGGTCGGTGAGACCACGCCGCCGTACGATGCCGGGGCCTCGTTCAGCGGATAGATGTTCCAGACCGAGCCGCGACCGGGAACGGTGACCGCCACTGGCACCGGACCGCCGCCGCCGTCGAAGTAGTAATCGACCGGCCAGTCCGCGCGCTGCCCCTCCACACCCACGGTGGCCAGGGGCCGGCCATCCTGGTCGAACAGCTGCACGGCCGGGATCGGGTTGCCGTCGGCGTCGTACGCGAAGATGTTGCGGACCCGCATGCCGTCGACGGCCAGGCCGGGCGTGTAGGCGTCGCCCGAGCTCGCGACGTTGCGCGTGTACGAGATCATCGCCTGTATCGAGGCAACCGCGCCCGCGGCCACGAAGGGCAGCGCGATCGCGGTCACGACGCTGACGACCGTGCGCACGACCCGCAGCCACACGACCGGGGCCCAGCGCCCGCGCCCCCACTGGATGCTCAGCAGCACCAGCGCCGCGAGCAGCACCCATCCCCAGGTGCTCTGCCACGGAAAGCCGACGATCCCGCTCCAGATCCCGAGCAGCGGCGCGATCAACGCGTACAGCACCCAGCCCCTGGCGATCCACCACACCGGGCGCAGAGCGACGAGGAGGTCGACCAGCCATGCACCCGCCGCGGACGAACGGATGCCGCGAACGGCGTCGGCTCCGAGCCCCCGCATCCTCGACCACACGGACGGACGACGGGCGGCGGCATCCACTCGCTCGGGAAGACCCGCGGCGGATCGCAGCTCTGCCGCGTAGGCGACGGGGTCGGGAAGCTCGAACGCTTCGACCTCGGAAGCCTGCTCGGCGAGGTCGGCCGCGAGACCGTCGACAAGGTCGTCGACGTCGTCAGCCGGAAGGTCGGCGAGCTGGGCTCGCACGGCGGCGGCGAACGCTGCGATGCGGCTGTCGAGGGTGGGGGCAGTGGCGATCACCTGTTGTCTCCGATCTTGCGCAGCGGCGTGGTCGCCGCACGCTCGTCGAGCAGGCCCGACATGGCGGTGGCGAAGTGCGACCAGTCGGCACGCTGAGCCCGCAGCATCTCGCGGCCCTGCGCGTTGATCGCGTAGTACTTGCGGTGGGGTCCTCCGTCGGAGGGCACGACGTAGCTCGACAGTGCACCGGCGGTGTAGAGGCGGCGAAGGGTGCCGTAGACCGAGGCATCGCCGACATCGCCGAGTCCGGCTTCGCGCAGGCGCCGCACGATGTCGTACCCGTAGCCGTCGTCGTGCTGGACGACGGCCAGCACGGCGGCATCCAGCACCCCCTTCAGCAGTTGCGTCGTATCCACGCGCGTCTCCTCGCCCGCTCGGTGTGCTGTTGACGGCACGGTACCACGGAGTGCACAGTAGTTCGCAAGATGCAATTGCGGCGTGTCATTCGGATCGCGTGCGCGGGGGTGCGGGCGAATCGACGGGATGCCGGGCGCACCTGCCGCGCCTACACTGGACGCACGCTCCACCGACGCCGATCGGAGCCGCCGTGTCATCACCCTGGTCAGAACGACGTGAGGTGTCGCCCGAGACCTCGCGTCTGCTGATCGAGCGCGCCCACGAGGAGCTCGTGGCCGGCAACACCGGCGACCAGCGGCTCGACGACGTGCGCACGCTCGTGCGGGACTCGTGGCGGCGATCCCTCGACAGTCTTGTCGCGGCCGAAGCGCTGCCACCGCTGGACCTCACCGCGGAAGAGCTCGACGCGTATCGGCAGGCGCACCCGCTCGCCGCGGTGATCGACATGGTGCGCGGGCTGCTGCTGCCGGGCGACGCCGCCGAGTCGGGGGTCGCGGTCGCCGTCGGCGACGCCGCCGGCCGCCTGCTGTGGATCGAGGGCGACCGGCACGTGCGGCGCCTCACCGGCGACATGGGCTTCGTGGAAGGCGCGAACTGGTCGGAGGACGCGGTCGGCACCGCCGCCCCGGGCACCGCGCTCGCGCTCGACCGATCAGTGCAGATCCGCGGAGCCGAGCACTACAACCGCCTGGTGCAGCCGTGGTCATGTACCGCGGCGCCCGTGCACGACCCGGAGACGCGGCGTCTCGTGGGCGTCATCGATGTGACCGGCGGGGTGCAGGCCGTCACACCCCAGGCTCAATTGCTGGTGGATGCCACAGCCCGGGCGATCGAGGGCGAGCTCCTGGTCGCTCGGCTCAAGGCGAGGGCGGACCGGGGATCCGGGTCCGCATCGCGTCGCGCACCTGCGCGCCGGCCCGAGCCGACCCGGGCGACACTGCGCGTGCTCGGGCGGGACCGCGCGCTGCTGGAGGTGGCCGGCGACGGCGTCGAGACGGTCTCGGAACTCGGTGCACGCCATGCCGAGCTGCTGCTCATGCTCGCGGTGCACCGCCAGGGCCTGTCGGCCGAGCGACTGGGCGACCTGGTCTACGGCGACACGGCTCGCGAGGCATCGGCCGTCACGCTGCGGGCCGAGATGGTCCGGCTGCGGCGAGCCCTGACCGCCTCGGCGCCGGCGCTGGTGCCCGAGTCGCGTCCGTACCGGCTCGGCGTCGAGCTCGAGACCGACGCGCACCAGGTGCTGTCGCTGCTCGACCGCGGAGCGCATCGCGTGGCGCTTGCGGCCTACCGCGGCGACGTCCTTCCCGACTCCGTCGCACCGGGCGTCGAGGAGTTCCGCGACACCGTGCGGACCGCGTTGCGCGAGGCACTCATGGCCGAGGCATCCATCGAGGTCCTGCTGGCGTTCGCCGAGACGGATGCCGGCGCCGGCGACGCCGAGCTGCTGAGGCTGTGCCTGTCGATGCTGCCCGCTCGCTCGCCGCGACGCGCAGGACTTGTGACGCGTATCGAGAAACTCGAGAGCGATCTCTGATTGCGGACCTGATCTGTCCGCAATGATCGCCATGATGGGTTCACCACAGAGAGGAACCCTCATGCTCAACGGATTCGCCACCCAGAACGTCTACTCCGCCGACCTCGATGCCGCGGCCGCCTGGTACGCCGATGTGCTCGGTATCGAGCCCTACTTCCGCCGCCCCGGCTACGTCGAGTTCCGCGTCGGGCCGTACGAGCACGAGTTCGGCATCATCGACGCCGCGTGGCGCCCCGACACGGCACCGGCCGCTCCCGGCGGTCCGATCCTCTACTGGCAGGTCGACGATGTCGCCGCCGTCAACGCGGCGCTGCTCGAGCGGGGCGCGACCGAGTTCCAGCCGGTCACCGTGCGCGGGGAGGGGTTCGTGACGGCATCCGTCGTCGACCCGTTCGGCAACCTGCTCGGCGTCATGGAGAACGTCCACTTCGCCGGCGTCCGCGAGCGTCTCGGAGCCTGATCAGACGCGGAAGCCACCGCGCGAACCGGCCGCGCAACGTGATGCAACGTTGCGCGGCCTACCTTCTTCGCAGGCGACGACGACCGTCGCCGAAGCGTCGAAGGAGACCAGCATGACCATCGTCGAAGAGGGCGTCTCGAGCGTCTACGCCGCCCCCGGACAGCGCGGCTCGATCGCCGACTACCGCCCCCGCTACGGCCACTACATCGGCGGAGAGTTCGTCGAGCCCATCAAGGGCCAGTACTTCGAGAACATCTCGCCCGTCACCGGCAAGCCGTTCACAGAGGTCGGCCGCGGCACCGTCGAAGACGTCGACCGCGCCGTCGACGTCGCGTGGAAGGCGTTCGAGTCCTGGAAGCGGACGACGCCCGCAGAGCGCGCCGTCATCCTCAACCAGATCGCCGACCGCATCGAGGCGAACCTCGAGCGCATCGCCGTCGCCGAGACGTGGGAGAACGGCAAGCCCGTCCGCGAGACCCTGGCCGCCGACATCCCGCTCGCCGTCGACCACTTCCGCTACTTCGCGGGCGTGCTGCGGGCGCAGGAGGGCTCGCTCAGCCAGATCGACGAAGACACCGTCGCGTACCACTTCCACGAACCGCTGGGCGTGGTCGGCCAGATCATCCCGTGGAACTTCCCGATCCTCATGGCCACGTGGAAACTCGCCCCCGCGCTCGCGGCCGGCAACTGCGTCGTCCTCAAGCCCGCCGAGCAGACGCCGGCGTCGATTCTGTTCCTGTTCGAGATCATCGGCGACCTGCTGCCCGCCGGCGTCGTGAACATCGTCAACGGCTTCGGCATCGAGGCGGGCGCGCCGCTCGCGCAGCACAAGCGCATTCGCAAGGTCGCGTTCACGGGCGAGACCACGACCGGCCGCCTCATCATGCAGTACGCGTCGCAGAACCTCATCCCCGTCACGCTCGAGCTCGGCGGCAAGAGCGCCAACGTGTTCTTCGAAGACGTGGCGCGCTCCACCGACGACGCCTATTACGACAAGGCGCTCGAGGGCTTCACGTTCTTCGCGCTCAACCAGGGCGAGGTGTGCACGTGCCCGTCGCGCGCGCTCATCCAGCGGTCGATCTACGACCGCTTCCTCGGCGACGGGCTCGACCGCGTGTCCAAGATCGTGCAGGGCAACCCGCTCGACCCGGCGACCATGATCGGCGCGCAGGCGTCGAATGACCAGCTGGAGAAGATCCTGTCGTACATCGAGATCGGCAAGGCGGGCGGCGCGAAGCTGCTCGCCGGCGGCGAGCGGGTCGACTTGGGCGGCGACCTGTCCGAGGGCTACTACGTCGCGCCGACGGTGTTCGAGGGCACGAACGACATGCGAATCTTCCAGGAGGAGATCTTCGGGCCGGTGGTGTCGGTCACGTCGTTCGATGACTTCGACGACGCGATCTCGATCGCCAACGACACGCTCTACGGCCTCGGCGCCGGCGTATGGAGCCGCTCGGGCGACACCGCCTACCGCGCCGGACGGTCGATCGAGGCAGGCCGCGTCTGGACGAACACGTACCACCAGTACCCCGCGCACGCGGCCTTCGGCGGGTACAAGCAGTCGGGCATCGGTCGTGAGAACCACCTCAAGATGCTCGACCACTACCAGCAGACCAAGAACCTGCTGGTGTCGTATGCCGAAGGCAGCATGGGCTTCTTCTGAGCCCCACGCCGGTCCCGCCACCGGGGGGCTGCGGGACCGGCATCCCCGGCCCGGGCGGAGCGCGCCCCAGACGCTCCGCCCGGGTCATCTTCCACTGGTCGCCCCGCGGAGGGCGCTCCAGCGCCCGTGCGCTCACGGCGTTTGGCCTTCGCGAGTCGGTCACTGAGCGAGGAGTGAAGCGACGAGACGAAGTGTCCTCGCTCCGCTCAACGACCGGAACACGACAAGGAGTCCCGATGTCCGAGACCCGCACCTACTCGCGTGTGGCGGTGACGGATGCTGCGGCATCCCTTCTCCGTCAGCTCACGGTTCAGCACGGACCGCTGATGTTCCACCAGTCCGGCGGCTGCTGCGACGGGAGCGCGCCGATGTGCTTCCCGGTCGGCATGTTCATGACCGGGCCGTCGGACGTCCGGCTGGGCGGCCTCGACGTGGGCCTGGACGACCCCGTCGAGGTGTTCATCTCTTCCGCGCAGTTCGAGTACTGGAAGTACACGCACCTCACGATCGACGTGGTGCCCGGCCGCGGAGCCGGCTTCAGCGTCGAGGGGCCGACCGGCAATCGCTTCATCATCCGCAGCCGCATGCTCGACGACGCCGAGCTCGACCACTTCGGCCTGCGCGGCTGACCCCGGGGCTCGGCGGGAATCCCCTGTTTCGGCGAGACCGGGGATTCCCGCCGAGACCGAGGGTGACGTCCCTTGTGTCGAGGTGAATCCCCTGGTTCGCTGCGCGGATCCCCGGTCTCCCGGGCTAGAGCCAGCCGTTCTCTTCGGCGATGCGAGCGGCGTCGGCGCGGTTGCGGCCCTCGGTCTTGCCGATGGCGCTCGACAGGTGGTTGCGCACGGTGCCCTCCGACAGGTGCAGGATGCGGGCGATGTCGGCGATCGAGCCGCCGGTGCGCGCGGTCGCGAGAACGTCGGTCTCGCGCTCGGTGAGCGGCGAGACGCCCTGTGCGAGCGAGTCCGCCGCCAGCGCCGGGTCGACCACGCGCATGCCCTGTGCGACGCGGCGCACCGCGTCGGCGAGCTGAGCGGCCGGCGTGTCTTTCACCACGAAGCCCGAGGCGCCGGAGCGCATCGCTCGGGACAGGTACCCGGGGCGACCGAAGGTCGTGACGATCAGGACCCGGCACGACGGCAGCGCGGTGCGCAGGGCGGCGGCCGCGGCGATCCCGTCCATTCCCGGCATCTCGATGTCGAGCAGTGCGACATCGGCCCGCGCCTCGACGGCGGCGGCCACGACTTCGTCGCCGCGCCCCACTTCGGCGACGACCTCGATGTCGCCCTCCAGCCCGAGCAGCGCCGACAGCGCTCCGCGCACGAGCGCCTGGTCGTCGGCGATGAGCAGCCGGATCACAGCGTCACCTCCAGCCGGAAGCCGCCGAGATCGCTGCGGCCGACGGCGAGACGCCCGCCGGCGGCATCCACTCTCTCTCGCAGGCCCGCCAGTCCGGTGCCGGCCTCACCCTCCACGGGGCCGATGCCGTCGTCCTCGACAGCGACGCGGCGAGGCTCGAGGCGGATGCGGCAGCGGCTCGCCTGCGCGTGCCGCACGACGTTCGTGACGCCCTCGCGCACGACCCAGCCGGCGAGTTCGCGATGCTCGGGGCGCACGGCCTCGGTGGTGGCCGGGGCGTCGAGCGCGATGTCGACGGCGGCGAGAGCGACGCGGGCTGCGGCGAGCTCGCCGCTGACGCTCACACCGCGGAAGCCCGCGACCGTCGCCCGCACGTCTGCGAGGGCGCCACGCGAGAGCGCCTCGACCTCGGCGAGCTCGGCCTTGGCACGCTCGGGGTCGGCGTCGACGAGCCTGCGCGCGAGCTCGGTCTTGACGGTGATCACGGTGAGCGAGTGCCCGAGGATGTCATGGATGTCGCGGGCCACCCGTCCGCGCTCGCGTTCGGCGGCGAGGCGCTCGACCTCGCGCTGGGCCATGCGCATGCGCCCGAGCGAGTCGATCGACCGCATGAACGCGGCCATCATGAGCGAGATCGAGGCGATGATCGCCGGCACCCACAGCACGTCGGCGTTCCAGCCGACGTCGATCACGTCGAACAGGAGCGCGAGTGCGGCCAGGGCGAAGATCGAGATCCACGTGACCGGCCACGGCAGCAGGGCGGTCGCGATCAGCACGCCGACGTAGGTCCAGAGCGTCCCGATCCCCCAGCCGAGCCAGGGCCACAGCGCGAACGACAGCGCGAACACCGCCGCGATCGACACCACGCGCCGTGGGCGCGGCAGCGTCCAGTTGATCGGCGTCGCGACGAGGAACGCCGCCGCGTACACGCACAGCACGGTGACGCCCAGCACGGCCGAGGCCGTCGAGCCCGCCGCGTGCACGATCTCGGTGCCCGCGCTGAACATCCACAGCAGCGAGATGCCGCCGCCGACGTACCACCGCAGCGCCGCCGTCGACCACAGCACCGACGGAATCCGGTAGCCGTCGATCGGGCGTCCGCCGCCCGGCCGCATGATCCACAGCGGTCCCCACGCCTGCCGATCCGACTCGTCGCTCACGCTCTCACCTCGCCTTTCACCCTAGGGCCGCCCTTCGTCGTCGCTTCGATGCCGTCCTGAGCCGCGGTTCTCCGGCCCCGTCTCGGGCCGCGGTTCTCCGGCCGCGGCCTCCGGCCCCGGCTCTGCCTCCCGGCTCCGCCCCCGGCCGCCCGTTCTCCGTCCTCCGGCCGCTCGTCCTCCGGCCGCTCGTCCTCCGGCCGCCCGGCCGCCCGTTCTCCGTCCTCCGGCCGCCCGTCTGTGCCCGAGGTCCTCACCCCTCGTCGACAACGCGGTTTCTCGCCGAGGCACCACGTCGTCGACGTAGATGACATGCGTCTTCGGCGAGAAACCGCGTTCGCTGCGGCGGGGGGTGCGGGGCGGGACCCAAGAGAGAGGTAGATGCTGGTCCTCCGGCCCTGGTCCTCAGGCCTCGTGGTCCGGCTCGGCGTTCGGTCCTCCCGTCCTCCGTCCCGCCGTCCTCACCCCTCGTCGACAGCGCGGTTTCTCGCCGAGGCACCACGTCGTCGACGTAGATGACATGCGTCTTCGGCGAGAAACCGCGTTCGCTGCGGCGGGCGGTGCGGGGGCGGGACCCAAGCGAGGGGTGGATGCCGGCGGCCGGGGCCGCCGGCATCCACCCCTCCGAATCACATGCGCTTCGTGTCGCGGCGGAAGAAGAACACCGTGCCGGCGACGAAGATGCCGAGCCACACGATGGCGTTGATGAGCGCCAGGGCGTCGAACGGGGCGCCGGTGAGGGGCTCGCGGGCGATCTCGCTGATGCCGTAGACCGGCGTGAACTTCGCGATCACCTGCATGAGCTCGGGCATCGTCTCGACCGGGTAGAACAGGCCGCCGAGGAAGGCGAGCACCACGATCGCGAGGCTCGTGATCTGGGCGACGTTCTCGCTGCGCACCATGTAGCCGACCATCAGGCCGAGGGTGGTGAAGACGGCGCCGGCGAGCAGCCACGACGCGAGGCCGGTGGCGATCCACTGGACCGGCGACAGCTGGATGCCGGCGATCGCACCCGCGGCGAAGGTCGCGACGATCGCGATCACGCCGAAGAGCATGCCGGCGATCATCTTGATGAGCACGTTGACCAGGGGGTTCAGCGGGGTGAGGCGCAGCTGGCGGCTCCAGCCCTGCTGCCGCTCGACGGCGACGGTCGCCCCCGTCTGGGTGGCCGACATCATGGCCCCGTACATCGCCATCGACACCATGATGTACGCCGCCACGGAGGGACCGCCGTCGGCGATGGGAGTCGCGGTCAGCTGCGTGTCGCGCAGCGGCAGCCCGATGATCACGAACATCACGATGGGGAATGCGACCGTGAAGATCAGGGTGCGCCGGTTGCGCAGCTTGCGCTTGAGCTCGATGCCCAGGTACGTCAGGGTGAACCCGCCGAACGGGGGCACGCGCCGGTCGAGCTGCACGCGGTCCGCGGTGGATGCCTGGATGCCGGCGGTGCCGGAGGTGGTGGTGGTCATGACTTGTCCCCTTCCGAGGTGAGGGCGAGGAACACGCTCTCGAGGTTCTGGGCGGTGATCTCGAGGTCGCGCGCCTCGGTCTGGGTGAGCAGGTGCCGGGCGACGGCGTCCGAGTCCTTGGTGTGGACGGCGATGCGGTCGCCCTTGACCTCGACCTCCTCGACGCCGGGGAGCGCCGCGATCGCGACCGGGTCGGCGCCGGGGAGGGTGGCGTGGACGATGCGCCCGGACACCAGGTTCTTGATCTCGGCGGTCGTGCCGTCGGCGACGATGCGGCCGCGGCTCATGAGCACGATGCGGTCGGCGTACTCGTCGGCCTCGTCGAGGTAGTGGGTGGCGAACAGCACCGTGCGGCCGCGGGCGGCGTCGGCGCGGATCGCGCTCCAGAACGAGCGGCGACCCTCGACGTCCATGCCGGTCGTGGGCTCGTCGAGGATCAGCAGGCCAGGGTCTGACAGCAGCGCCATCGCGAAGCGCAGCCGCTGCTGCTGACCGCCCGAGCACAGCCCGACCAGCCGGTCGCCGATCTCGGCGATGCCCGCGCGCTGCATGACCTCGGCGATGGGCCGGGTGTCGGCGAACAGGCTCGCGGTGAGGTCGAGGGTCTCGCGCACCGTGATGTCTTTCAGCAGTCCGCCGGTCTGCAGCACGGCGCTCACGAGCCCGTGCGAGATGGCGGCCCGCGGCGACTCGCCGAACACCCGGACGGCGCCCGAGTCGGGCTGCGACAGGCCGAGCATCATGTCGATCGTCGTCGTCTTGCCGGCGCCGTTCGGGCCGAGGAACGCGACGATCTCGCCCGGCCGCACCTGCAGCGTGACGCCGTCGACGGCGCTGACGGCGCCGAAGCTCTTGCGCAGCTCTGTCGCGTCGACGGCCCAGCGCGGGGCGGCGGCCGGCGCGTTCCGCGTCGCCGTCGTGGTCTGTGTGATCTCCATGACTTCATGGTCCCGGCCGGGGGCGGCCGGCTCCTCACACGTGCGTCACGACGTGCCCGTGACATCCGTCATGGGTGGATGCCGGGCGCCCGGTCGTCTCGCTGGCGCTCGCTCAACGACAAGGTGGCTTCGGTGAGTGGATGCCGGCACCCCGGCCGACGCGGGCCCGGGCCGCCGGCATCCACGTTCCTGACGTCAGGCGCTGTCGCGGATGTCGCGCGCGAAGCCCACGGCGTGCTCGCGCAGGGCCGCGATGCGCCGGTCACGGGCGGCTTTCACGTCGAACCCGAGGTAAGCGGGCGGCACCGGTCGGCGCACATTGACCGAGCACTCGAAGTTCTCGCACAGCAGGGTGCCGACGGTGTCGCCGTTGCGGCCGGCCTTGCCGGCGCGCTTGGCGCTGAACATCACGACCTCGTTGGGCAGGGTGACGTCCTCGCACCACGAGCACTGCGCGCGGGTGCGCGTGCGCTGCTCGGTCTGGCGCAGCAGGATGCCGACGGGAGCGTCATCGACCGCCACGACCAGGAAGCCCGCGAGGGGCTGCTTGGGGTCGCGCCAGCCGAAGTAGTCCAGCTTGTCCCACTCGATGTCGCGCAGATCGGGGACGATGAGCGAATTGCGCTCGCGGAGCGAGGCGTTGACGAAGGACGCGCGGATGTCCTTCTCGGTGAATGCGTGCATGATTCCTTGATTCACGAGGGATCGCCGGTTTCGGCGAACGATGGGATGCCGCAAGCCGACGGCTCGCGGAGGATGCGGGCTGCGTCACCCCTGGTCGAAGACCGGGCGACGCGCACAGCTACATCCCCTCGGCGCGTCTGGCGCCGAGGACCCCCTTACGCCCGCGGGGCGTCGTGACCGAGTTCTGCACGCCCGACAGCATACGCCCCTGGTCCTGGGCGATCCCGGTCAGTTCGGGGCGGTGATCTTCTGCGCCTTGTCGAACTCGGTGATGGTTACCGTGCTGGTGAAGTCTCGGGTGTTGAAGCTGCCGCTGCCGGACGATGCCATGAGCACGTAGTCGGCCGTGTACTCGCGGGTCGCGTCGTAACCGGTGCTGCCGATGAACGATGTGCCCGTCATCACGAAGACCTCTTCGCCGAGGCGTTCGCCGGTGCCGGTCACGGTGAACTCGCCGCCCGCGCCTGGCCCGTCCATGGCGCCCACGAAGGTGCGGACCGCGTGATCTGGGTCGCCTGAGGTGTAGTTCGCGGCGACTTGGCTCCCCGCCGCGATCCCGAAATCCTCGGAATCCTGATCGGGAGCCTGCCAGTCCGACTCCGCGGTCTTCACCCATGCCTCGCCATCGACCACGATGATCGAGAGCGACGCGGTCAGCGATTCGAAGTCCCCGGTCGCGGTGTCGTAGCGGTTCGTGCCAGGTTCGTCGTTGGTGAGCGTGTCGTACGCGAACCCGGCCGAGTCCACCATGCGCCGCGCCGCGCAGTCGTCGAGCTGATCGGCGGTCACCACCACGCCGACCGCGAGCTCCGGGCAGCCCGAGGGCGCGGACGGCGTGGTCGGAGTCGGTGCCGGCGTCGAGGCCGCGGCCGTCTCGGTCGGCGCCGACTCGGCCGGGGCGCTGCACCCGGTGACCACCGCGGCCACGGCTGCCAGGGCGACGAGTGCCGTCGCGGTCTTCGTCGTGATGCGCATGGGTCCGTCCTCCGTCTCGACACAGTCGCTCACCACGGTGCCGAACGGTCGCGAGGGCTGCGATGGGGACAATTCCCCACGCTTCGGATCGTTCAGCCGCCGGTGAGGCCGCCGACCAGGCCGCCCAGCAGCCCGCCGAGCACGCCGAGCTGCGACAGGATCCAGAACAGCACGAAGGCGCCGATGATGATGATCGGGAGCCATGGCACGCGGCGCTCCAGCCGGCGTCCCTGCGGGGCGACGCCCGGCGGCGGGCGGAGCGCGTCCAGCGGGGCCACGAAGGGGACGGTGGATGCCGCACCGCCGCCACCCTGGACCGCCCCGGCCGTGACCGGGCCGGTGCCGGGGGCGGCGGCATCCGGAATCATCGCTTGCGGCGTCGCCGGCGTCGCAGCCGCCGCGGCGGCGAGGCGATCGTCGCGCCAGCGCGCCCACTGCGCGAACTTGTCGAGCAGCGCGCCGACGACCGAGAACAGCCATGCCCACGTCGCCGGGTCGAGCGTCGAGAAGTCGCGCCGCGCGTAGAGGAACAGCCAGTCGTCGACGATCTCGACGTCGAGGGCCGCGGCGTGGTCGATGAAGCGCGCCATGATGTCGGGCGTGAACAGGTACAGCGCATCGGTCTCGTAGCCGGCCGGGCAGTACAGGTCGAAGTAGCGGTCGAAGTCGCCCTCGAGGCTCAGCCGCTGGTCCTTGTCGAACGACGCCGGCAGGTTCGAACCGAACAGCGAGTTGTTGCTGGTCGCATCGAGCACGATGTTGGGCAGCGGAACGTCGAGCTTGACGGCGACGTAGCCCCACCGGTGCGTGGTCTTGTTCTTTCCTGAGCCGGTCGTGTAGGCGTAGTTGCCGAACTCGACGAAACGGGGCCGGTCGCCGCGCACCAGGTCGGTCGCGTTGCGTGCGCTGCCGAGCGAGAAGATCATGCCCGGCAGGCCGGGGTTCCCGAACTGCGGCACGTACGACATGCCGTTCGCGCGCGCGAACCCATCGAGGCGGTAGCGGCGCTCGTCGCCCGTGCGCGCGCTGCGCACGATCAGGACGACCGCGACGGCGATGATCGCGCCGAAGAACAGCACAGGGACCAGCGCACCGAAGAGCGCGACCAGCGATCCACCCTGCATGGCGCCCATGATCGCGCCGAAGACGGCGCTGATCATCGTGACGACCATCGAGCCGAACACCACCACGCCGACGAGCGTGACGCCGACGATCACGATGGCGGCGTTCGAGGCCGACGGCAGCCGCCCGGTGCGCTTGAGCTCTTGCGTGAACGCCCGCGCCGCGCCGGGCGGCACCGGTTCGACGAGCGGCCGCGCGTCGAACGTGGGCGGGGCCGGGGGGAGGCTGGTCATGCGGCCACGTTACCCGGGCGCCCCGCATCCCGACTCTCATCGGTTATCGATAGCATCGATGACCGGCCCGCGCCGCTGCGGGACCTGGCGAGGAGGACCCGGAATGGACCAGGACGTCGACACCCGACCCCGAGAGTATGAACGGTTCGAGAGGCCGGTGCCGGACTGGTTCCGCGACGCGAAGCTCGGCATCTTCGTGCACTGGGGGGCGTACTCGGTGCCGGCGTGGGCAGAGCCGATCGGCGCGCTCGGCACGATCGACGACACCCGGTGGTACCGCCATAACCCGTACGCCGAGTGGTACGCGAACACGATCCGCATCGCCGGGAGTCCCGCGGCCGAGCATCACCGCGAGACCTATCAGGGGCGGCCGTACGACGAGTTCCTCGACGACTGGACCGCCGACGCGTTCGATGCCGACGCGCTGGTGGCGATGTTCGCCGCAGCCGGCGCGCGCTATGTCGTGCCGACGACGAAGCATCACGACGGCATCGCGCTGTGGGATGCTCCGCACACGGGTGATCGCAACGCTGTCGGCCGCGGGCCTCGACGTGACCTGGTCGGCGAGTTCGCCGAGGCGGCGCGCGCAGCCGGCCTGCGCTTCGGCGCATACTACTCCGGCGGGCTGGACTGGCACGTGGGGGCGGCGGCGCCCATCGAGTCCGATGCGCAGCTGGTGCCGCCGGCGGGCGACGAGTACGCCCGCTACGCGCACGATCACCTCGTCGACCTCATCGAGCGGTACCGCCCCGACCTCTTGTGGGGCGACATCGGCTGGCCCGTCGCGGGCCACGCGCCCGGGCCGTTCAGCCTCGCCGACGTGTTCGACCGCTTCTACACCGCGACGCCAGACGGCGTCGTCAACGACCGCTGGAGCGGCGTGCACGCCGACTTCCTCACCAGCGAGTACGAGAGCGGCCGGTCGAACGAAGGGTCGGCGGCGTGGGAGAACTGCCGCGGCATCGGGTACTCCTTCGGCTACAACCGCCTGGAAGGTTCCGAGCACAACCTGGATGGACCGGCGGCGATCCGCCTGTTCATCGACGTCGTGTCGCGCGGCGGCAACCTGCTGCTGAACGTCGGCCCCACGGCATCCGGAACCCTCCCCGCCCCGCAGCAGGCGACGCTGCGCGCGCTCGGCGCGTGGAACGCGCGCCACGGCGATGCCGTGTTCGGATCGCGGCCCCTTCAGGGCGCGCCGTCCTCCGATGGGCCATGGGTGCGCTGGACGCGCACGGGCGACCGCGCCAACGCGATCGTCGACGCGGCCGGTCGGGTCGAGATCGCGAGCCCGTCGGGAGTGGATGCCGCCACCGCCGTGACGGTCGACGGAGCGCCGGTGGCGGCCGAGCGGCGAGGCGACGTGCTCGTCGTCGAGGTGCCGGTCGAGGCCGTCGGCCCGGCGGTCGTGAGATTCCTCACGTCATGAGATCTCCATTGTTGATAACCGATTATCGATTAGTGTATGTTCGACCCGTCCCGATGATGTGCCCACGAGAGGATCGACGATGATCAGCAGACGTACCCTCACAGCGATCGGCGCCGGAGCGGCCGCCGTGACGCTTCTTGCCGGCTGCTCCTCCAGCCCCCAGAGCGGGGGTGATAGCAGCAAGGACGACGAGAAGATCCAGCTTCGCGTTCTCGTCAACGTGACGCCGAACCTCACCGAGGACTGGTGGAACGAGCTCGTCGCGCCGTACGAGAAGGCCCACCCGAACGTCGATGTCGTGATCGACAACCCCGGCCAGGAGGGCGTGAGCGCTGCCGTGCCGCGACTTCTCGCCGCCGGCCAGGCGCCCGACATCGTGCAGTCGGTGGCGCCCTCGCCCGAGCTCGCCGAAGAGCTCGTCGATCTGTCGGACTACGACTGGGCCACGAGCGGTCCGCTCGCCGACCAGTACTCGATCGACGGCAAGTACTACATGGCCGGCGTCGGCGTGCAGCTGCAGAGCCTCTGGTTCTACAACAAGGACGCGTTCGCCGAGGCCGGCATCGACGAGGTGCCCACCACGGTCGACGAGCTGACCGATGACCTCGGCAAGCTCAAGGACGCCGGCTGGACGCCGATCCTCACCGGCGGCGACTGGATGTCGAGCTACGCGCTGCAGACGCTCGCGCTGCCGTCGGTCGTGGGCGACAACGCCGACTGGTACGCCGACATGAACGACGGCAAGACCACGTTCTCGAAGAGCTACGGCGACTACACCGAGCTCTACGCGGACTGGATCGCCGAGGGGTACACGAACGCCGACGCGCTGGGCGTGAAGTACGTCGACGCCGAGCAGACCTTCCTCAGCGGCGGTGCAGCCATCTACCCGATGGGCAGCTGGTTCGTCGGCAGCGAGGCGAAGGCCACCGACCCGGCCCCGATCGGCGTCTTCCGCGGCCCCGCGGTCGACGGCGTGAAGGATCCGGCCATGGGCGCCAACATCGCCAGCCCGTACGTGATCATGAAGGAGTCGAAGCACGCCGACGCGGCGGCCGACCTCGTGGAGTGGCTCGTCACCGACGAGGACGCCGTCATGAGCCAGCTCGAGGTCGACGGCAACTACCGAGACGGCTACGAGTACGACATGACCGACCTCGGCAAAGAGCTGCTGCAGATCGTGTCCGACACCCCGGCGTCGGCGTACACCCCGACCGGTGGCGGCTACGGCGAGAAGAAGCTCCCCGACGGCTACTCGGGCGAGATCAACACGCAGACGCAGGCGCTGCTCGGCGGCACCTCCGCCGCCGACGTGAACAGCTCGATGGACGCCTGGTTCACGGCCAACATCCAGTGATGACCTGCCGCCGCGCCGGTGACGCGATGAGCGCCGCCGATCCGGCGCGGCGGCAACCTCCCCGACCCCGACTCCCGCAAGACCCCGGGCACGCCGGCGGCCCCGAGGCCCGGCATCCCTCGTTTCGATGACGACACGAAAGCAGACTGATATGGCCGACACCGTGGCCCGGCTCGCGGGCACCACGAGTCCGAGGGCGAAGGCGACGCCTCGCCGACGCGGGCTCACCTCGTGGCAGGACCGCCTCGCCGGGGCGATCATGGCGGGGCCCGCGCTCATCGTGTTCATCGCGATGTTCCTGATCCCGATGCTGCTGGCCGTCGTGCTGAGCTTCACCGACTGGAACGGCTACAGCCTGCACTTCGACTTCATCGGGCTCGACAACTACGCCAAGGCGTTCAAGAACCCGCGCACGATCGACGCCGCGATCTTCACCGCCGTCATCGCGGTGGCCGGCACGATCCTGTGCAACGGCATCGGGCTGGGCGTCGCCGCCCTCATCGCCGGCAACACGCGCACCAACACGGTGATGCGCACGATCTTCTTCTACCCGTACATCATCAGCGCGCTTATCATCGGGTTCCTGTGGTCGGCGATCCTCTCGCCGCAGGGGGCGGTCAACTCCCTGCTGACGCAGTTCGGGGTGAGCCCTCTCCCCTTCCTGACGGATGTGACCTTCGCCAAGGTGAGTGTGATCGCCACCATCGTGTGGTCGCACTTCGGCTTCAACATGATCCTGTACCTGGCCGGCATCAAGTCCGTTCCCGCCGAGTACTACGAGGCCGCCACAGTCGACGGGGCATCCCGCTGGCAGCAGTTCAAGAGCATCACGGTGCCCCTCATCGCTCCGGTGGTCACCGTGAACCTCGTGCTCACCCTCGTCGGCCTGCTCAAGGCGTACGACATCATCCTGGCCCTGACCGACGGCGGCCCGGCCGCCTCGACGCAGACCATCGTCTACCAGATCCTCCGCGACTCGTTCGCGCACGCGAACCTCGGGTTCGGCGCGGCGCAGTCCATCGTGCTGCTGGTCGTGACCGCGGTCATCGGCCTGGCCGTGACCTTCGCCCGCCGCGGCGCCGACCAGAAGGCGAGCGAATCATGACCATCTCGACCGAGACCACCGGCCCCAGCATCGCGGGCGAGGTCTACCTCGCCGATGTGCGCCGCAAGCCGCGCCGCAGCGGTCGCCGTCGCGGCCCGGGCTCCGCCGCCGAGCGCACGCCGCTGGCCGTCACGATCGTCAAGTGGATCCTGCTCGGCGCCCTCGCGCTGATCATGCTCGTGCCGATGTACATCCTGCTGATCAGCGCCTTCAAGCCGCAGGCCGACATCGTGCTGCATCCGCTGCTGATCACGCCCGAGATGTTCACGTTCGACCACCTGTGGGCCGCGATCACGAGCGAGAAGTTCAACGTGGTCGGCGCCTACGGCATCACGCTGCTGTTCGTCGCGCTGGTCAACTTCTTCTGCATCGTGCTGTCGGCGCCGGTCGCCTATGTGATCGCCCGCGGTCGCACCCGCTGGCACGTGCTGCTGCTCGTAGTGTTCGTGTCTGGCCTGTTCATCCCCGGCCAGGTGACGCTCATCCCCGTCGTGTTCGTGCTGCGCGTGCTCGGCCTCATCAACACGATCCCCGGATTCATCCTGTTCGAGACCGCTGCGACCCTGCCGGTGACGATCTTCCTGTTCGCCGCCTACCTGCGCACGGTTCCTCGCGACATCGACGAGGCCGCCGCCCTCGACGGCGCGAGCCGGATGCGCGCCTTCTGGTCGTGCATCTTCCCGATCATGCGTCCCGTGGTCGCGACGATCATCGTGCTCAACTCGATCGGCGTGTGGAACGACTTCGTCAGCCCGCAGATCATCCTCGGCCCCGGCTCGGGCATCTACACCGTCACCACCGGCGTGTACGCGGCGGTGGGCGAGTACTCGACCGACTACACCGTGCTCTTCCCGACGCTCCTGCTGGCGATCGCGCCCGCGGTGATCTTCTTCATCATCATGCAGCGGCACATCATCGGCGGCCTGGCCGCCGGGGCGACGAAGGGCTGAACGGATGCCTGAGCCCCTTCCCGTCCGTCCGCTGACGGCGATCCCTGCCTGGGCAGTGCTGCAGCGCCGGCTGTTCGCCGAGATCGAAGACGCGTGGCGCGTGTTCTCGGAGACCTTCACGCGCCCCGACGGCGGTGTG
This sequence comes from Microbacterium helvum, assembly GCF_014779795.1. Lineage (GTDB taxonomy): Bacteria > Actinomycetota > Actinomycetes > Actinomycetales > Microbacteriaceae > Microbacterium > Microbacterium helvum. Next base: position 43,023 of record NZ_JACXZS010000013.1, on the reverse strand, counting down.
AAGTTCGACGCGGTGTTCGAGGACCGCGACGGAGTCGACGACCTGTACGAGCCCTACTTCAACTGGCCGGCGTTCTACCTGCTGGGCGGGAGCGACGAGGTGCTCGCCGCGGCCAAGCGCCACTGGGAGGGCGTGACCGCGCAGCTCGCCGAGGCCGGCATGGTCACCGGCGAGTACGAGAACGGGTACGACTGGTTCCACCAGGGCGAGTCGCTCATCTTCTTCTACGCGCTGTGCGCCGCCGACCCTGCCGACCCGGTGTTCGCCGAGCGCGCCCGACGGTTCGCGCAGCTGTATGTGGATGCCGCGAACGGCAACTATGACGGCATCCACAACATCATCACCGCGCCCCACAACGGCGCCCTCGGTCCGCGCCCCGGTCTCAGCGACGAACCCGAGCCGTACTCGGCCGACCGCCGTGAGATGCGCGCGTATGGCTTGCCGCTGGAGTACGTGCCCGGCGTCGCCGAGTGGGACGACCTGGCCGACCCGGCGCTCGCGACCGCGATGGGCGAGGCAATGCACCGGGCCGCTGCGGGCGATGTCGCGGTGAACCTCGCCGCGACGAGCCTCGTCGCGAACCGCTGGCTGTACGACGGCGACGAGGCCTCGGCCGCGTGGCTGCGCACCTACGTCGACGGCTGGCGCGCCCGTGCCGCCGAGAACGCCGGGCTGATCCCCGACAACGTCTCGCCCGACGGAGTCGTCGGCGGTCTGCACGAGGGTCGCTGGCACGGCGGGCACTACGGCTGGACGTGGCCGCACGGCCTCCCCTCGGTGGGCATGGCCACGGTCATCGCCGGCATCAACGAGGCGTTCGTCACGGGCGACGACTCCGCGCTCGACATGGCGCGCACCGTACTCGACACGGTGCTCGACCACGCGATCGTCGCCCCCATCGCCGAGACCCCGTTCAGTCTGCGGGGCGGCTGGCTCGCGCGCTGGGGAGAGGATGCCGCCACCCCGTCGCTCCTGGTGCCGCACCGGTTCGGGCGCCACGGCTGGTTCGACTACGGCCCCATGCCGCTCGAGCTGCCGCTGTGGGTGTGGTGGTGGTCGCGCCGCGACGACGACCTGGCGCGCCTGCGCCGCGCCGTCGAGGGCCTGCCGCCCATGGCCGATCCGGTGAAGCCGTTCCGCGACAAGGCCGAGGCGGGGCATGAGGCGCCGTGGCTGGCATTCCTCGACGGCGAGCTGCCCGACTACCCGGAGCGCGCGCTCGAGATGGCGCTCGGCCAGGTCGCACGTCGCGTCGCGCTGATGCAGGGCGCCCCGACGGATCCGGATGCCGCACACCTGCACTTCTGGCAGCGCGTGAACCCGGTGGTCACCGAGGTGCTGAGCCAGCTGATCTCAGGCACCCCGCAGGTGCTCTACAACGGCGGGCTGCCGTTCGCGGCCGTGGTCTACGAGGATGTCGCGGCCGGCCGCCCGGGACTGCCGCCCGATGTCGCTGCGCTCGTGTCGCGCCTGGACGGCGATGACATCGACGTGTCGCTCGTGAACACGTCGACCACCCGCGCTCGCCGCGTGGTGGTGCGGGCCTCGCGCTTCGGCGAGCGGCGCATCGCATCGGTCACCGCCCACACCGAGGCCGACGGCGTGTATCCCGGTCGCAGCACCGCGTACGCGGCGACCCCCGGGCACCAGGTCTCGGTGACGCGCGAGCTCGACCCGGGCGACGATGCGGTCGTGATCGACCTGCCGCCCGCGCACCGCGCCGACCTGACTCTGCACACGGTGAACTCCGGCGTCATGCCGCGGCACCGGGGTGCGGCATCCACTCTTCCCCTGTCTGTACCTCTCGAAGGAGTGACCCATGTCTGACACCGCCGCCCCGTTCCCGCGCCCGGACTTCGAGCTGCCGGTGCGCGGCGACGCGTACCGCCGCGCCGATCCGCAGACGCTGCGCGACCTCGAGCGGGTGTCGTCGGCGACCGCATGCGCCAAACTGCATGGCATGGGGATCACCCGCTCCTTCGTTGAGGGTCCGCGGCCACTGGCAGAGGGGCAGCGCGTCGTCGGCTCGGCGATCACGCTCCAGTTCATGCCGCAGCGCGAGGACCTCGCCTCGGGCCACGGCCAGGAATACGTCGAACGGCATACGGCCCTGTGGCACGTGCTCGAAGAGGTCAAGCCCGGCGATGTGCTGGTGATCCAGGCGTTCGGCAGCAAGTACTCGGGCTGCATCGGCGACATCCTGGCGCGCTACTTCGTCAAGAAGGGCGGCGTGGGCATCGTGGTCGACGGGCGCATCCGCGATTCCGACCGCATCAAAGACCTCGGCCTTCCGGTCTGGTCGACCGGAACCACGCCGCACTACGCGTCGCAGACCGAGCTGTTCCCGTGGGCGTACGATGTGCCGGTGGCAGTCGGCGGAGCGTTGTGCATGCCCGGCGACGTCGTGATCGCCGACGGCGACGGACCCGTGATCGTGCCCCAGGCTATGGCCGGCGCCGTGCTCGAGTCCGCGCAGGACCACGAGGACTGGGAGGCCTTCAGCCGCCGCCGCCTCGACGAGGGCGCGCGCCTGAGCGACTACTACCCGCTGACGCCCGACTCGCGTGAGGAGTACGAGCTGTGGCGTTCCGCGCAGGCCTTCGCCCGCTGACGCCGACCCCGGGCGCGTCCGACACCTTCGGGCTGGGGTGTGCGCCGATCGGCAACCTGTTCACGGCCGTCGCCGACGCCGACGCGGACGCGACCGTCGGGGCGGCCTTGGACGCCGGCATTCGCTTCTTCGACACCGCCCCGCACTACGGTGCCGGGGCGAGCGAGGCGCGGTTGGGGCGGGCGCTCGCGGGCGTGCCGCGTGACTCCGTGGTGCTCGCGACCAAGGTGGGTCGGAAGATCGTGGATGCCGGCGGCGCTGAGGTGGCGTCCGGCGCTGTCGGAGCCGACACGGTCGCGGACCTGTCTCGTGACGGGGTTCTGCGCAGCCTCGAGGGGAGCCTCTCGCGACTGGGGACCGACCGCGTCGATCTGCTGTACCTGCACGACCCGATGGACGTCGACGAGGCGCTGCGCTCGGCGATGCCCGAGCTGCTCTCGCTGCGTTCACAGGGCGTCGTGCGGGCGATCGGGGTCGGCATGGTGTGGCCCGATCCGCTGACACGCTTCGTGCGCGAGGCCGACATCGACGTCGTGATGATCGCGGGGCGCACGACCCTGCTCGACCAGCGCGGCGAGGCAGAGCTGCTGCCCGTTGCCGAATCGCGCGGTGTGGGTGTGGTGGCCGCCGGCGTGTTCAACTCGGGCATCCTCGCCGACCCCGAGAACACCCCGTACTTCGACTACCGCGAGGCATCGCCCGAGCAGCGCACGCGCGCATTCGCCCTGGCCGCGCTTGCCGAGTCGCACGGTCTGCCGCTGCGCCACGTGGCGTCGCGGTACCCGCTGCGTCTTCGAGCCGTCGAAGCGGTGGTGGTGGGCGCGCGCACCGCTGCCGAAGTCGCCGACTTCGCGCTGGCAGAGCACGCCGAGATCCCCGACGAGCTCTGGACCGAGATCGAGCACCTGTGACGATCGTCGATGCCCACGTCCATCTGTGGGACCTGTCGCGCTTCTCGCTGTCGTGGTTCCGGGATGACATGGGGTTGCCGCGGGACGCGTCGCCCGCAGACCTCCGGACGGCAACGCTCCAGCTCGTCGAGCGAGCGCAGCGAGACGAAACGTCGCAACCCGACCTCTCGACCGGCCCCGTCATCACCGCCATCGCCGTGCAAGCCGGCGACACGCTGCCAGAGATGCGGTGGCTGCTGGAGGTGGCCGCGACCGACCCCGTGGTGCGTTCGGTGGTGCTTCAATACGTCCCCGGCACCGAAGGCTGGGCCGGCCTCGCCACGACCGTGCTGAACGACCGCGTGCGCGGCATCCGCGTCGCGACGCCCGGTGGCGCCGCCGGCCTGTCGGACGTTCCCGGGCTCGACGCGCTGTGCGAGGGTGCGGCCGCGTCGGGTCGCGTGATCGAGTGGCTCGTCCGGCCCGCGCAGCTCGATGCCGTCGCACGAGTCGCGGTGCGGCATCCACGCACCACGTTCATCCTCTGCCACCTGGGGCTCGGGGCTGCCGACTCCACCCCCGAGTGGGTGGACTCGTTGGGCCGCGTCGCTGCCGCCCCGAACAGCGCCGCGAAGCTCTCGGGTCTTGTGACCGGTGCCGACGATGTCGACCGCCTGGACGCGCTCGTCGCAACGGCGTTCGACGCCTTCGGCGGGGATCGGCTGATGTTCGGCAGCGACTGGCCGATGTCGACCCGCGTCGAGTCCTATCCGCGGCTGGTCGATCGCGTCGAGCGCGCGTGGGGCACCCGACCCGAGGCGTTGTGGAGTGCCGTCGCAGCCCGGGTCTACGGAATGTAGAGACCCGGTTGTCCGCGCAACCCTCTGGGCGACGCCGGGTAGGGTGGCCAGGTGACAGCGCCTGCCCCGTCGACCCCTGCGCCCGCCCCACGGCCGGGTGCCATCTACTTCGTCGGGCGGGTGGTCCTGCGACCGTTGTTCTGGCTGATGTACCGGCCGCGCATCGTCGGTCGGGGCAACGTGCCCGAGCGCGGTCCGGTGCTGTTGGCGAGCAACCACCTGGCTTCGCTCGACACCGTGATCATCCCGACCTCTGCGGCCCGCCCGGTGCAGTTCCTCATCAAGTCGTCGTACTTCACCGGCTCGGGAGTGATCGGCCGTTTCACGCGCTGGTTCTTCACGTCGATCGGCGGCGTTCCGGTGTATCGGGCGACGGGTCGTGATGCGCGCGCCGCACTAGACGCGGGTGCCGGCATCCTCCGAGCCGGCAGCGTGTTCGCGGTGTTCCCCGAGGGGACCCGCTCCCGCGACGGCAAGCTGCACGAGGGCCACGGCGGAGCGGCGTGGATGGCGCGCGATACCGGCGCCGCGGTCGTTCCCGTCGGCCTGATCGGCACCGGGAGCATCAAGCCGCTGAGTCATCTGCTGCCGGGCAGGCCGCGCGTCGAGGTGCGCTTCGGCGAGCCGCTCGATCTGTCGGATCTCGAGGGCGTGCCCGACGGCAAGGCCCGTCGCGAGATCACCGAGCGGATGATGACCGCCATCGCCCGCCTGAGCGGGCAGGAGCGCTCCGGCAGCGTGAACGCGACGTCGCGCGACTGAGCGCCGACGGTTCACAGCCAGCGGCGGCGTTTTAAGAGCCCGTGGATGATGAGATCGATGACGACGATGCTGAGCCCGACCACGGTCCACCCGTCTTGCCATTGCACCAGCGGGATGTTCTTGAAGTTCATCCCGTAGAGCCCCGCGATGAGCGTGGGCACGGCGAGCAGCGCGGCGAACGCCGAGATGGTGCGCATGTCCTGGTTCTGCCGAGCGGCGACGTTGTTCTCGTGACTGGAGAGGATCGCATCGAGGCCCTGGCTCTGGTTGTTGATCAGCGCAGCGGTTCCCGGGAGCCTGACCTGCTCGTGGCGTGAGGCTCACCCCCCTTGACTTTCTGCGGACCGGATGCGGGTGCGCGCCGCCGTGGACCGACGGGGCGCGCAGAATGGTGAGCATGGTCGAGATCTCGGACGCGGATTTCGAGGCGATGGTCGCGGAGGAGTACGAGGCCCTGCCCGATGGCATGGTGCGGGGTCTCGAGAACGTCGCGATCCTCATTGCGAATCAGCCCGTGGGCGAGCGGCCGCGGCTGTTCGGTCTCTACAGTGGGCGCCCGCTGAAGACGCGTGGCGTGTACGGCTACGGGGAACTGCCGGACCGGATCACCCTGTTCAAGAACAACATGCAGGCGCACAGCGCAGATCTCGATGCCTTGCGGCTGCGCGTGCGGATCACCCTCGTACACGAGATCGGCCACTACTTCGGGCTGGATGACACCCGCCTGCGCGAACTCGGTTGGGCTTAGGCGCGGACGCACTCGCGAGCGATGCTGACTCGGGACATCCCTCGGCTTGCATGCGAGCGCCGGCCGGATCACGTCGCTAGGAGGCTGGGCACCCGGTGCGGCTCGTTGCGGTGATGGGATCGCACGAGCTCTGCGTCCATTCCGGATCGCCGCCGTATGAATCGAACGCGTTCGTCGTGTAGACGGTGACCTCGGCGCCACCCGCTGCGAACGCGAAAGAGACGATCGGGTCGCCCTCCGTGGTGGGGAAGCTCCAGGCGAGCGCCGCATCCTCACCCGAGGAAACGGCCGCCGACAGACAATCCACCGCATCGGTCGGAACGGCTTCATCCTGACCGAGCACGAACGCTCCGCAACTCTCCTCGGCGGAACTCGAGTGGACGAGGTCTGGAGCGTCTGACAGCGCCTTCGCCGCCTCGATCGGGTCGCCATCAGGCGCACGGGGGATCGGATAGGACTGCGCGCACGCGGCCAGGAGCGCGACGATGCCGAGAAGGGTGAGCGTGCCGCCGAGCATCGATGCGCGGCGTGCGCTACGGACATGACCCATGGGCATCACCGTAGTAGGTGCGCCGCCGTCCGCTACTCGACGAGCGTCTGCGTACCCAGCACGATCGCCGGCCCCGTCGCCGTGTTCCAGAGCTTCTCGAGATCAGGACTCGCGCTGCGAAGGTCGCCGACCAGGCGACGCGGGCGCGGGTCGTGCGGGTAGCGCGCCACCGTCGCGCGCAGATCGACGAGACTCGTGGACAAGCCCGAACGCAAAGGACCCCCGATGATCACCGTCCACCTTCGCTACGAGATCGACCCCGACAAGCTCGACGAGTTCACCGAGTACGGCCGCACCTGGATCCGTCTCGTCAACAGGCTCGGCGGCACCCACCACGGCTACTTCATGCCCAGCGAAGGTGACAGTGACGAGGCGTTCGCCCTGTTCACGTTCCCCTCGCTGGCCGAGTACGAGGTCTACCGCACCGCTTCGAAGACCGACCCTGAATGCCAGGAGGCCTTCGAGTTCGCCCGCACGACCGGGTGCATCCGCCGCTACGAGCGCCGCTTCCTGGACCCGGTGTTCTCGTAATCGGCGCCGAGTCGCGGAAGATCGGAGCCGGCACGCGGGGCACCTCTTCAGTCCGCGCGTACGGTGGCCCTATGACCAGCGGCACGGAGCAGGGATGGAAGACGATCGGCCGCGCGGAGGCCTACGCGGGCCGCGTCCGGCTGGTCGATCACACGGTCCTCCTCACCGACGGGACTGTCTCGATCTACGAGGTGGACGAGAGCATTCCCTTTGCCGTCGCCACTCTTGTCGTCGATGGCGAGCACGTCGTGCTCACTCGGCAGTACCGGTACCCGCTCGACCGGTGGATCTACGATCTTCCCGGCGGTGCAGGTGACCAGGGCGAGACCCCCGAAGCGGCCGCGCGCCGCGAGCTGGAGGAAGAGCTCGGACTCATCCCCCACGAGCTGGTCCCCTTGCACACGTTCTTCGTGAACCCTGGGCGCGCAGCGTGGCCGGTCCACCTCTTCCTCTGCGAAGCCGGAACCGTTGCCGGATCGATGGACACCTCTGATCCTGCGGAGCAGGTCCACCGCGCTCGCATGACGACCAGTGAGCTCGACGCCGCGATCGCGAGCGGGCAGATCGTCGACCCATCGCTGATCGTTGCACGCGCCTGCGCTGCGGCTAGAGGCCTTCTGGCGCCGCTGGCGACCGCGGACAGGACCTAGCCCACGAGGTGCGCGTTGCGCCGCGCGATCAACCGGCGAAGGTAGGGGACGAGGATCAGCCGCTCCACCAACGCGCCGAAGACGGGCGAAGCGAGCGTGATCGTGTCGGTCATCCTCGAACCCGTCGCGAGCTGCTCGAAACGGTGCTCATGCACGAAGGTCTTGAACGGACCGCGGACCTGGCGGTCCGTGAAATGACTCGGTCGATCCAACGCGGTGATCTGTGACGTCATCGTCCACCAGATACCGAAGTGCCGGGCCCGCCACGTGACTGTGTCGCCGAGCCCGATAACCCCGGTCGTGACGCCCGATATCGCGCGCTCACCGGTCTGAGACATCGAGTCGACGTGCGCATCGATGTCGAGCGAGAGGTCGAAGAGCGCCTCCGCGGAGATGGATGCCTCGGTGACGAGCGTGAACGACGAAGGCACGTGTTCATCCTGCCCTGAAGGCTGGGCGCACGACCACGCGACCTGCGGGTGAGCTGCCTAGGCCGTCTGCTCGTAGAGGAGTGCGTCCGTGACTTGCGGCAGCTGGAGCACGTGACGGCCGCGTGTGTCCGGGTGGTCGTCGAGCACGCCTTCCACTCTTCTGACCAGCTCGCTGCGTTCCCGTTCGTCGGCCGCGAGGAACGTGCTTACCGTCATCCAACGGCTGAGATAGTCCGAGCGCGTGATCTGTTCGGACCAGGGGAACCGGATGCTGTCGACCTGAGTGAACCCCGGCACGTCCCATCGCGGCAGAACGGTGGCGGGCTCGGCCGACGCCGACTCCGACTCTGGCCGGGGGTGGGCGATCCGGTAGGCATCCGAATCCCACGCGCAGCGAGGATCCGGGGCGTTCCAGATCAAGGCGAGCCTGCCCGTCGGAGTCAGCACACGGCGGATCTCACGCGACGCGGGCTCAGGGTCGAACCAGTGGTACGCCTGGGCGACGGTGACGAGTTCGAAGCCGGCGTCCGGGAGCGGAATCGCCTCGGCGGTGCCTATGAGCGCAGAGACCTCAGGCAGCTTTCGCCGCAGTTCAGCGAGCATCGGCTCGGACGGATCGACGGCGACGACCCGGTCTGCGCGGGAGACGAGTCGCTCCGTGAACTTGCCCGTGCCCGCAGCGAGGTCGAGGATGTGACGCATCCGTTCCGGTGCCACGGCCGCGGCGATCTCGTCAGGAAACCCTGGTCGGTACCGTTCGTACTCCTCACCGATCGTCAGAAAGGTCTTCGCGAGCTCGGCGTCGGTCACGATCCCGATGCTAGGCCGAAGAGCGACGCCGAACGCCCACCCCGGCGAGTTAGCATGTGCCTCGCCCCGGCATCAAGGAGGACACCATCGACAGCGACTACTTCGCCGGCGACGACCGCACCAACTACGAGCGGATGCTCGCGGGCGACTTCTACATCGCCGATGATCCCGACATCGGCACCGCCGTGCTCCGGGCCGTCCGCCTCGTACGCGAGTACGAGCGGGCCGTGGTCGCCGACGACGGCTCGGCAGCCGGCATCCTCTCCGACCTCGTCGGGACCCTCGGCGAAGACGTCTGGCTCAAGCCGCCGCTGTTCGTCGATCTCGGCCGCAACCTCCACATCGGTGCGCGCACGGCCATCAACTCGAACCTGACGGCGCTCGATGTCGCTGCGATCACCATCGGTGAGGACTGCCAGATCGGTCCGAACGTGCAGCTGCTCACCCCGACCCACCCCCTCGACGCGCAACGTCGCCGCGACAAGCTCGAAGCCGCGGAGCCGATCACGATCGGTGACAACGTGTGGCTGGGCGGCGGTGTCATCGTGTGTCCTGGCGTGACGATCGGCGACAACACCGTCGTCGGCACAGGAGCCGTCGTGACGAAAGATCTTCCCGCGAACGTGCTCGCCGTCGGCAACCCCGCGAGGGTGATTCGCGAGCTCGACTGAGTCGGTCGCCGAGCTCTGAGCGCGCCCCTGTGGTGGGTTCGAGGCGGCGCGTGGGAGCGTCCTTCCGCCGCGGTTCGTCGCGTCGGCGCTCTTGTCAGCGGAGAAGCTTGACGGCGCTCCGCACGGCGGACACGCTGGCGATGGCAGCCGCCACGCTCATGACGATCGGCGTCACCGCGATCACAAGGGCGATCGAGTTCGGTTTGAAGACGGTCCCGCTCGGGCCCGGGACGTAGGCGCCGATAGGCAGCGCGATGCCGCCGCCGCCTCCGCCCGATCCTTCGCCTTTGCCCTGGGGCAGCTTCTCAGTGGGAGGCGTCTCACCCGACCCCTCCCCGGCGCCGAATCCGAAGACGACGATCGCGACGGGCACGATGTCCTGCCCGCCGACCGTCGACTTCTCTCCGTACGCGATGCGGGCGCCCCACGAGGGGACCGCCCCGGCGAGCTTCTCGACCAGTCTCTCCGCCATGCAGCGACCATATCCCTCAGCTCACCGCAGGACCAGAGCCTGCGTGGGGTCATTGTGAGCGACGACCGCGGCTCACGCGAACCCGTGGTCTCCGGCATCCGGACTCACCAGACGGTGCCGCCGCCGATCGAGATGCCGCCCCACGTGAGCGCGATGAAGATCGCGGCGAAGACGACCGGAGCGATCCCCTTGCCGCTGCGCGCGAGTCCCTTGAGAAGTGCGATGACGGCGAGGACCGCGGCGATCACCGAGAGAGCGCCGCCCAGGATCAGGCCGATGAACAGCGGGATGGGCATGAGCACAAGGCCGGCGAGGGCAAGCCAGAATGCGGCCCACGCCGTCGGGTTCGATTGACGTTCGTTGGAGGAGGACATGCTTCCATCCTCTCCTGCTCGCGCCGGCCGGCGGGCCCGGCCGCCGGCATCCCGGATCAATCGATCCAGAGCACGACGCCGGTCATGCCGGTCAGCACGGCCGCCGACCCCGCGCGGATCGCCGCATCGGCACGTGCCGGCGTGAACGAATCCTCGTCGAAGTGCGTCGCCGAGCCGAGGCCCTCGCCGCGGAAGCCGGCGCCGGTCCAGTCGACGGAGGTGACGTTGTACGTGGGCTCGGCGAGCTCGGCGCCCAGGACGAGGAACGACACGTCGAGATGGTTGGGGCTGACCAGGGCGAGAGCGTCGACCAGAGCCTCGCCGGTGCTCACGATGAGGTCGGGATTCATGTCCATCGCGTCGACGATCGCGGGGATCGGGTCCGACTCCTCGGCGGCGACGGTCCGAAGCGACGCACCTTCATCCGAGGCCCACTCCGCGACCGCGGTGTTGAGCACGCCGGTCGTCGCATCCGAACCGCTCGTGAGCAGCACGACGCGGTAGCCGGCCGACGGCGAGACGCCGTTCCACGAGCCGTCCTCAGGGGTCACCGTCGCCTCGGGCGAGGGCGCGGTGGCCGGCAGGAACCCCGCGGCCGGCGTACCGACGATCGTCGGCTGCGCGCGCGGGGTCGACCAGTCGTCGGTGGCGCAGCCGGTCAGCGAGAGCACAAGCGCAGCGACGGCAGCCGTCGCTGAAAGGGCGCGGAGAAGCACGGTCGTCCTAGCGGATGGAGAGCGGGATGCTTCCAGCATGCGCGACGCCGGCCCCCGGCATGTCCCGCAGGTGTCCGCGTTCGCCGACTGTTCGCTTTGCCGGCAGTATCCGTTCACGGAGCCGGATGTCGAGCGTCACGTGCCGCCGCGAGGCTCGCCTGTTGGAGCCGGGGCGACACCCGACGCCATTCCCCCACCCGCTTCCAGACAGAACGGAAGACACATGCTTTCGGAAGCAACATCGCGGCCCTCGGGCCGTGCGGCCCTGTGGCTCTCGGCCGCAGCGGTCAGCGCCGCGCTGGCGTTCGGCGGTGCGTTCGCCGCGCCCGCCGGTGCGCAGGCGGCCACCACGGCGAACTACACCGGCATCGTGCTGGGCGTCGGTGCGGACGAGACCCAGCGCACGGTCACCTGGTACTCCTCGGCCGACAGCGCGCAGGTCGTGCAGATCGCCCCCACCTCGGCGCTCGTGGGCGGCCAGTTCGTCGCCTCGGTGACGAGCTTCGCCGCGACCGGGTCCGCCAACATCGCGTCCAGCGGAGGCTTCAACCGGCACGCCACGCTGTCGGACCTGCAGGCGAACACGCAGTACTCGTACCGCGTCGGCTCGGACGGCAACTGGTCGCCCACCTACTCGTTCAAGACGCAGTCGTTCGAGGGTGACTTCGACTTCCTGTTCTTCGGCGACCCGCAGATCGGCGCCTCGGGCAACGTGGCGAACGACCAGGCCGGCTGGGTCGACACGATGAATGTCGCGCTGAACGCCAACCCCGACACCGAGCTGCTCGTCTCGGGCGGCGACCAGGTCGAGACGGCGAACACCGAGGCCCAGTGGGACGCGTTCCTCGCGCCCGAGCAGCTGCGCTCGTACCCGTGGGCCGCCACCATCGGAAACCACGACGTGGGCGGAAAGGCGTACGAGCAGCACTTCTACACGCCGAACACCGACTACTCGGCCGACTACTACCGCGCGGGCAACACCGCGACGGAGTCCGGCGGCGACTACTGGTACATCTACAAGGACGTGCTGTTCATCGACCTGAACAGCAACAGCTACAACAACGCCACGGGCGGCGGCGACGAGGCTCACGTGCAGTACGTGACCGACGTCGTGAAGGCCCACGGCGCTGACGCCAAGTACACCGTCCTCGTGTACCACCACTCGATCTACTCGGCCGCTTCGCACGCGAAGGACGGCGACAACAAGGTGCGTCGCGTCGACTTCCCGACCACGTTCTCGCAGCTCGGGGTGGACCTCGTGCTGCAGGGCCACGACCACGTGTACACCCGCAGCTACGAGATCAAGGACGGCGAGAAGGCCAACCCCGACGAGCAGCCGGGCGCCAACGACGTGTTCGTCGGCGAGGGCGGCGTCATCTACATGACGGCCAACTCCGCCTCGGGCTCGAAGTACTACGACATCACCGCGCCAGACAACAGCGGCACGAGCGGTGCCGGGAACGGCGCCGACCCGCTGAACCCGTCGAGCTACTGGTACAACTCGGTGCAGAGCCAGGAGAAGACCCGCAGCTACGTCAAGGTGCAGGTCAAGGCCGACGAGCTCGTCGTCGAGGGCATCCGCTCGCAGGCGTCCGCCAATGGCGGCGTCGAGTCGAAGATCGACTCGGTCACGATCCACCCGCACCACGCTGACGGCGGCGAAGAGCTGCAGGTCGTCGTGCCCACGGCCGCCCCGGGCGAGTTCGGGTGGACGATCGAAGGTCACAACGGCCTCGTCGACCTCGGCACGGCTGAAGAGAAGGACGGCTACTTCGAGGCGAAGGGCGCGATCAACCCGATCGCGGTGTCCGACACCCGCTCGTCGCTCGCGCCGTGGTCGATCACGTCGGTGCTCGGCGAATTCGCCGACGGCAAGAAGACGTTCTCGGGCAGCTACCTCGGCTGGTCGCCGAAGGTCGTCACGCCGGGCGCCGGTGCGGTCGCGGGTGCGTCCGTCACGTCGGGCTTCGACGGCGGCGCCGGCCTGTCGGTCGACCGTGTGCTCGGCGCAGCCGTGCAGGGCCACGACAAGGGCGAGGCGCTGCTCGGCGCCGACCTCGACCTGAAGCTGCCGACCGAGACCCAGACGGGCAGCTACCGCGCGACCCTGACGATCACGGCGCTCGCCGGCTGATCGCCCCCGTCGCCACACCGACGTCCGTGGGAGAGAGGGCCTTCCTCTCTCCCACGGACAGTCCCGTTTCCGCTCCACCCCGAAAGCCCACCGTGAACGCACGCCCCGCCTCCCCCCGACCGCGTCTCCGCGTCCGCGCCCTGTTCGCGGCCGTCGCCGTCGCGCTCGTCATCGCCCTCCCTGCTGCCCCGGCCATGGCCGCCGCGCCTGTCTCGGCTGCCGCGGCGCCCGACGCGTCCGACGTCAACTGGACCGTCCGCACCGAGTCCAACAACTTCGGCGCCGACCGCACGAACTACGGCTACACGATCGACCCCGGCGGCTCGCTCACCGACGGCATCGTGGTCGCCAACCACGGCGATCAGCCGGTCGACCTCAAGGTGTACGCGGCGGACGGCTTCACCTCCGACGACGGCGCCCTCTCGCTCGTCGTCGCCGGCGAGGAGTCGAAGGCCGTCGGCGCGTGGATCACCCCGGGCCAGGACACCGTGACCCTCGCGGCGGGTGCGACCGCCAGCATCCCGTTCACCGTGTCCATCCCCGACGACGCAACGCCCGGCGACTACGCCGGCGGCATCGTGACGTCGCTCACCGTGCCCGACGCCGACAGCGGCGTGAACGTCGACCGCCGTCTCGGCATCCGCGTCACCCTCCGGGTCGGCGGCGAGCTGGCCCCCGCGCTCGCCGTCGAGGACCTGTCGGTCTCGTGGAACGGCGGTCTCAATCCGTTCGCGGGCGGCGACGCCACCCTGACCTACACGCTGCACAACACCGGCAACGCGGCGATCTCGGCCGACCCGTCCTCGACCGTGGGCGGCGTGTTCGGGCTGCTCGCGACCGAGGCGCCTGCGGCGGACGCGATCCCCGAGCTGCTGCCCGGCGAGAGCCTGACGCAGACGGTGGTCGTCCCCAACGTCCCGCCGCTGTTCGCGCTGCTCGCGTCGACGGCGGTCACGCCCGTGGTGACGGATGCCGCAGGCTCGCGTTCCCCGATCGCCGAGGTGTCGGCGGCGGGTGTCGGTGCCGCCGTGCCGTGGATGCTGCTGATCGTCGTGGCACTCGTGGCCGCGACAGTCGTTCTGGTGCTGCGCCGTCGCGGCCGTCGCCGGGCCGTCGCGCAGGAGCGTGAGGACGCCCGCGTGAGCGAGGCCGTCGAGAAGGCACTCGAGGCGGAACGCGCGAAGGCTCCCGCCGCCGTCGCCGACTGACCCGTAACGCCCGGGCCCCGGCGCCCCAGGTTCCGGGTGCGACGCCGGGTTGTGACGCCGGTGGGGGCGGGATGCCGGGCGCCCGGCATCCGGTCTCTCCTGCTTCGTCGAGAGCGGGGGTCTACGCGTCGAGGCAGGGGATTCGGCGCGAGCCCGGGGGTGTCGTCCCCGGTTTCGGCGGAAATCCCATGGCTCGGCGAGACCGGGGATGTGTGCGGCGAGACCGGGGGCCTGCCTCACCCGGAGCAGGACCCGCTTCCGGGCGTCACACGCGGGTGTGCTCCGCGGCCGCCTCGGCGGCGCCGGCCGGGTTCGTCGGCTCCGCACCGCCGTCGACACCGCTCTTCCGCTGCGTGTCACGCGTGAAGTGCCACAGCGTCGCCACGACCGCGACGAGCACCAGGTACCCGACCAGCGGGTATCGGGCGATGCCGTCGAAGACGGGTTGCAGCACAGTCGTGCCGTCGATGCTGATGGCGATGATCCAGGCCGAGGCGGCCACGATCGCAAGGCCCGCGATCACGGTGCGGAAGGCGGGGTAGGCGCGGGCGTGCGACAGCCAGATCAGCAGCGGCAGCACGAGCACGGCGGCGATCAGCTGCGCGAGTTCGACGCCGATGTTGAAACCCAGGATGGCGACGAGCTTCTCGCCGAAGCCGAGGTTCAGGTCGAGGATCGTCGTGGCGAACGCGGTGCCGTGGACGAGCCCGAACACCCCGGCGATGAGCAGCTCGCCGCGGGGCATGAGCGGTTTGATCGCATGCACGGCCGCGACCACGATCGACACCGCCACGAGGATCTCGACCGGCTTGGTCGGGAACGAGATCACCCCGAGCGACACCAGGGCCAGCGTGATCAGATGGCCGACCGTGAACGAGGTGATGATGAGCGCCGCCCGCAGCACCGCGCGCTTGGTCGGGATGGGCTGCGTCCAGCGGAACCCTCGTCGCGATCGCACCGCCAGCGACGGCGCGACGATCAGCAGCGTCGTGAGGAACAGCAGGTGGTCGGTGCCCTCCGCGATGTGCAGCATCCCGAGCCACACGACCGAGAAGAAGCCGTGCAGCGGCGTCTGCTGCGCGCGGTCGAGGGTGATCTCGGTCACCCCGCCCCCGAGCACTCCGACGACCTCGGGGTCGCCCTCCGCGACCTGGCCGTTGTTCCAGTCGCTGACGAGCGCCACGTACACCTGGTGCGACGGCACGACGTCGAGGATGAAGTCATAGTCGAGCGTGACGGCGCCCTCGATCGGCCGGCCGTCGTCCGCGAACCGGATCGCCGTCTCGATCGAGTCCTCGTCGTTGACCGTGACGAACCGGGGCCGCTCGATCACCGACGCGGTCAGTGTCGACGAATCGTCAGCGACCGTCACCCGGTTGAGGATGAATGTCATCAGGTTGTCGGCTACAGCGTCGAGCTCGGCCTGGTCGGTGGCGATGTCATAGCCGGTGGCGGCGACGAAACCGGCCTTCTGGATCTGCATCTTCACGTCGACGGCGTCGGACTGCACCGTGATGAAGACACCGGTGCTCCCCGCCGGGTGCGCCGAGGCGCCGGATGCCGGCAGCAGCACGAGCAGCGCGGCGATCACGGCCGCGATGCCGATGAGAAGAGGACGCGTGAGGCGGGGGACGGCAGAGAGCACTCGGCGACGCTAGTGAGTCCCGGCGAACGGCAGGCGAACTGAAGGTGACGCGCGTGCGCCGGGCTCAGGCGCGCCGCAGGCGCTCGGCCTGCCGCAGCAGGTGCTGCTGTTCGAGCGCGCTGGTCGCGCGGCGGGCCGCCTCCGCGTACTCGGCGGTGGCGGCATCCCTCTCGCCCGCCCGTTCATGCAGATAGGCGAGCGCCGCGTGATACCTCGGCACCTCTTCGCCCACGCCGCCGAGGGCGACGAGCCCTGCGCGCGGGCCGTCGGCCTCGCCGACGGCGACCGCGCGGCCCAGCCGGATGACCGGCGAATCGCCGAACGCCAGCAGCTCGTCGTACCACTCGACGATCTGCACCCAGTCGGTCTCGGCGGCGGTCGGCGCATCCGCGTGCAGCGCGGCGATCGCGGCCTGCGTCTGGTATTGCCCGAGGCGGTCGCGCGCGAGAGACGCCTGCAGTACGGCGACGCCCTCGACGATGGCCGGCTCGTCCCACAGCGAGCGGTCCTGCTCGGCGAGCGGGACGAGGCGCCCGTCCACCACGCGCGCCGGCCGTCGCGCGTGGTGCAGCAGCATGAGGGCGAGGAGGCCCCCGACCTCCGGCTCGTCGGTGAGCGCGGCCAGCTGCCGCGTCACCCGGATCGCCTCGGCGGCGATGTCGATCTCGCCGGAGTACCCCTCGTTGAAGACGAGATAAAGCACGCGCATCACGCGCGACAGATCGCCCGGCTGATCCAGCGGGATGCCGGCGAGCCGCTGCTTCGCACGACTGATGCGCTGCGCCATCGTGGCCTCGGGCACGAGGAAGGCGTCCGCGATCTGCCGCGTCGTGAGGCCGGCGACCGCGCGCAGCGTGAGCGCGGTCGCCGACGATGCCGTCAAGGTCGGGTGGGTGCACAAGAAGTAGAGGCCGAGCGTGTCGTCGTGCTGCGGCACCGACCCGGGCTCGGGTTCCCGCGCGAGCCGCTCCTCACGCTCGGCGCGCGCCGACTCGCTGCGCACCTGGTCGAGGAACACCCGCCACGCAACGGTGACGAGCCATGCCCGGACGTCGCGCACCTCCTCGGCGGGTGGCCGCTCGACCGCGCGCAGCAGCGCGGTCTGCACGGCATCCTCGGCCGACGCGAAGTCTGCTCCGCGCCGGACGAGGATGCCGACGACCTCGGGGATCGCGCGGCGCAGGGCCGTGGGATCCATGTCACTCCGCGTCGGCGGTGGTGGAGAACATGACCTCGCGCAGCTCGAGCCATTCGCCGAGCGGCCTGCCACCGGCCCACGGCGCCGCCGACAGCTCCGAGGCGAGTTCGACCGCGCGGTCGTACGAGTCGACGTCGATCATCATCCAGCCCGCGATGAGGTCCTTCGTCTCGGCGAACGGGCCGTCGACGATCGGCGGTCGTCCCTCGCCGTCGAAGCGCACCCAGGCGCCCCCCATCGACAGGCCCTCCGACGCCAGCAGCTCGCCCGAGTCGAAGAGCCGCCGCTCCATGTCCTGCATGTACTGCACGTGAGCGTTCCACTCCTCCTTCGTGAGCTGGTCCATCGGCGTCTCGTTCGCCGACGGGCGACCGCCCCGGTAGTGCTTGAGCATCAGATACTTGGCCATGACAGCCTCCCGTTCCGTGCGGCCCATTCTGGCCGCTTCGGATAGGAGACGGAACCGACCGGGCGATCTCTACATCGGCGTCGAGAAAAGGTGAAAGATTCTGGATGCCCCGGCCGCCGGCATCCGGAATCCCGAAGCTCTACGCCTGCTCGTCGGGCAGCAGCGTGCCCGCGGCGTGTGCATAGAAGAGCTGTGCGGCACCCTCGGGATCGCCCCCGTCGAGCGCGTCGAGCAGGCTCTTGTGCCAGTCCGCCGCGACGTGCCAGTCGCCCGGGTAGTCGGGGTCGGCGAGCACGTGGAACGAGCGCAGGCTCGGCTCGATGATGTCCCACATGCGCGGCAGGTACACGTTGCCGCTGGCCTCGACCACCGAGCGGTGGAACGCGAAGTCCAGCTCGCGGAACGCGCCGAGGTCCTTCTCGTCCGCGGCCTCGTGCATCTGGGCGATCAGGGCTTCGAGCCGGGCACGCGTCGACGCCGACAGCGTGCCGCAGGTGAGGCGGCCCACGATCGATTCCAGCTCGGCGCGCGCCTGGCGGGCCTGCGCGACCTCTTCGTCGGTGTAGCTCGTGACGAAGCTGCCCTGGTGGCGCACGTGGGTGACGAGACCTTCGTGCACCAGCTGCTTGAGCGCGTCGCGCACCGGCGCCTGACTGACCTGCAGGCGGCGGGCGAGCTGCGACTCGACGAGCTGCTCGCCGGGTTCGAGCGAGCCGTCCTTGATCATCGTCTTGACGAGCTCGTAGATCTGGTCCGAGAGCAGGCCGCGCTTGAGCTCGGTGACGGAACTGAGCGCATCGGTCATGCGGAACCTGCCTTCCCGGGGGTCTCGACCACCGCACCCAGGTGGGCGGCGAGCCACGCGTCGGCGATGATCGCCGATCCCTGCGGCGTCGGGTGCACGCCGTCGGGAACGATCGCGGCGGCGCCGTGCTCGGCGGCCGCGGCGGTCACGGCGTCGTGCAGTTCGACGAGCGTCGCGTCGAACCGTTCCGCCAGGCGCCGCACGGCGTCGCGCTTCGGGTTCAGGTCGTCGAGCCACGACACCTGGTCGTCCCGCACCGGCACGAAGAACGGTTCGATGAGCAGGATGCGCGGGACGCCGGCATCCCGAGCCGTCTGCAGCAGGCCCGCGACGGTCGTCTCGAAGTCCTCGGCCGACGTCGGGTCGTCGTTGTCGAAGCGACGCCACATGTCGTTCACGCCGATGTAGACGGTGAGCACGTCGGGCCCTGCGGCGAGGATGTCGTCCCAGCGGGCCTCGAGGTCGACGGCGCGGTTGCCCGAGATGCCCTTGTTGACCACCGTCTCGCCGCGGCTGTCGACCGTCTGCGCGATCAGGCGGACGTACCCGTCCCCCAGCGAGGCGATGTCGTCGCGGTCGCGCCCGGAGTCGGTGATCGAATCGCCGGCGAAGACGAGCGTGGTGGTGCGAGGCATCCGTTCTTCCCATCGTTGGAGCGTGTTCCGTCAGCATAATCGATAATCGCTTGCGGGGTCCCCAGTGACCCGCGCCGCCGCCGGAACACCCGAGGCTGTCGTCGCGAACTTATCGCCTTCAGGGCATTCGTGGCGAGTAACGTGCACACGGCGACACGTCGGCCGCTGGAATACTGACTGCAAGTGGAGACACTGCTTCTCAAACTCCTGCTCGCACCGGCGCTCGTGGTGGCCTCGACACTCGCAGGCCGTCGCTGGGGTCCGGGCGTCGCGGGGATCCTGATCGGCCAGCCGGTGGTGGCCGGTCCCATCCTCTTCATCGTGTTCGTGCAGCACGGCGCCGTGTTCACGAGCCATGCGGCGACGGCATCCCTCACCGGCGTTGCCGCGCTCGCCGCCTTCGCCCTCGTCTACGCGTGGGTCGCGCGCCGCCTGCCGTGGGCACTGACGCTGCTCATCGGCTGGGTCGTCGTGCTGGGGATGGATGCCGCCACCTCCGCCGTCTCGTTGGCGCCGGTCGTCGCGTTCGGGGTCGCCCTGGCCGCGATCGCGACGGCAGGATCGCTGCTGCCGCCGGCCGAGGCGGACCTGCCCCCGGCGCCGGCGCCGCCCCGGTGGGACCTCGCCGCCCGCGCCGTCGCGACCGGCGGTCTCGTGCTCGCCGTGACCTCGGCGGCAGGTGTGCTCGGACCGTTCTGGACGGGGGCGCTCGCGCCCTTCCCGATCGGCGTCAGCATCATCGCGGCGTTCGTGCACGCCCAGGCCGGTGCAGCGCACGTGCGCGCGACCCTCGCCGGTGCGCTCACCGGCATGGTGGGCCTCGCGACCTTCTGCGTCGTGGTCGCCGTCGCGGTGCTGCCGTGGGGCTGGTTCGCCTTCGTCGTCGGCGTGGGCGCCGCGATCGGCGCGCAGCTGCTGGCGAGCTGGGTCGTGTCCCGCCCGCGAGTGCACGCAGCGGGTCGCCCCGCTGACCCCCCTCCTGGTCGTTGAGCGGATCCGCCGCCTGGAGTCGAAGTGTCGCTCAACGTCCGGCGGATCAGCGGTTGAGGTCGTCGGAGTCCCAGGTGAGCATCGTGCCTTCGCGGATCGGCAGCGCCTCCAGCCCGGGGTGCGCGCACACGGCGCGCACGAACGCGTTCGAGCCCGCGACGATCGTCGAGTCCCAGTCGATCTCGCTCGCGATCGCGAAGGCGTGGTCGGAGGGCCAGATCCAGCTCGGGGATGCCGTCCACTCGGGCGTCTGGTCGGCCCAGGGCACGCGCGTCGCCCATTCCGGCGTCGCGAGCTCGTCGAGCCGAGCCCGGAACAGCACGTGCGGACGACCTGGCAGGTCGAGCCGCGCGCCGTCCATCACTGCCCGCGAGATCTCGTCCGAGAGCCGGCCGGGCCGCCACACCGGCTTGCGGAAGACGTTGTTGAACGGGTCGGTGACCGCGAATCCGAGCATCCGGCGATGGTGCTCTTCGAGCGACACCCACTCCATCTCGTTGTCGGCGAGCTGCGGCTCCGATACGGCGAGTGCTGCCGTCGGCGCCGGACCGAACGATCCGACGAGCCCGCCCCATCCTTCCCACACCGCCACGTATGCGTCGTCGGGGGTCGTCGTGTACTCGGCCGCCACGGCCGCGAGCGCCGCGACGGACTCGGGGTCGAGGCATCCCTCGCGCGGTTCGGAGTAGCGCCAGCCGTCACCGTCGAGCGGCTCTACGCCGCGGGCGCGGAAGTCGCCCCGTACGAGCCGGTTCCACTGCGCGCCCGCGTGCATCGTCGTGCCGAACGCCGCTGCGGCGTCGGCCCAGCGCGCCGGTTCGACGTCGATGTCGCCGTGCATGACCGCGTCCCACTCGGCGCGGTGCCGCTCATACGGCTCGGCCGGCCAGGGCCGCCCCACGGGGCGCTCGCGCGTCGAGCGGTGGAACACCCGGGCGTACCCCTCGAACCCGCGAGGCACGATGTCGTTCATCGTCCCGCGCCACGGCTGATCGATGTCCTGGCGCAGCCAGTCTCCCGCTGCGGTGTCGCCGGTCCACTCCATGCGCACACGCTACCCGGGGCAGAATCGAGGCCATGACCGATGTCGCTCATGACCCCGACGACCTCGACGCCCTGCGTGCGGCCTCCGACGTCCTCGGCATCGACGCGCTGCTGAGCCCGGCCGAGCGCGAGACCCGCGACGGCGTGCGCTCGTTCGTCGACGCCGAGATCCGTCCGCACATCGCGGACTGGTTCGACCGGGGCGTCTTCCCCACGGAGCTCGCCCCCGCTCTCGGACGCCTGGGCGTGCTCGGCATGACGTTGGAGGGATATGGATGCCGTCACGCCAGTGCCGTCGAGTACGGCCTGGCGGCGCTGGAGCTGGAGGCCGGCGACTCCGGCATCCGGACGTTCGTCTCGGTGCAGGGGTCGCTCGCGATGGGGTCGATCCACCGCTGGGGGTCTGACGAGCAGAAGCAGGAGTGGCTGCCGCGCATGGCCGCGGGCGAGGTCATCGGCAGCTTCGCGCTCACCGAGCCGGGTGCGGGCTCCGACCCGGCGAGCATGACGACGTTCGCGCGCCGTGACGGCTCGGACTGGATCATCGAGGGCGCCAAGCGCTGGATCGGCCTCGCCTCGATCGCGCAGCTCGTCGTCGTGTGGGCGCAGACCGACGAGGGCGTGCGCGGCTTCCTCGTGCCCACCGATGCGCCGGGGCTCGACATCGCCGTGCTCGAGCCGAAGGGGTCGATGCGGGCGTCGGTGCAGACGCAGCTGACCTTCGATCGGGTGCGGGTGGCGGCATCCACTCTTCTTCCGGGCGCGCGCGGACTGCGCGGGCCGTTCTCGGCGCTGAACGAGGCCCGCTACGGCATCGTGTGGGGCGCGCTCGGCGCGGCGCGCGACAGCTACGAGACGGCGCTGCAGCATGCGCTGCGGCGGGAGCAGTTCGGGCGGAAGGTCGCCGGGTTCCAGCTGACGCAGCGCAAGCTCGTCGACATGGTCGTCGAGCTGCAGAAGGGCGCGCTGCTCGCGCTGCAGCTCGGACGCGCGAAGGATGCCGGAACCCTGACCCCCGCGATGGTCTCGCTCGGCAAGCTCAACAACGTGCGCGAGGCCATCGCGATCGCCCGCGAGGCCCGCACGATCCTGGGCGGCGAGGGCGTGCTGCTGCAGAACTCCCCGATCCGTCACGCCGCGAACCTGGAGTCGGTGCGCACCTATGAGGGCACCGACGAGGTGCACACCCTCATCCTCGGCCAGCACCTGACCGGGCTGAACGCGTTCCACTGACGGGCCGATTCGGCGCCCGTTGCGGCATCCGGTACCATAGGAGGGTTGTCCGTGTGAGTGCGCACCCGCGCGCCTATCGGACGACGTGCAAACACACCCTCCTGCTGCCGGGAAATGCCCGACAGCCGTTCTAGTCCGAAGGAGGTGGGTTAGTGACGCACCAGTACGAACTCATGGTCATCCTGAACCCTGAGATCGACGAGCGCCAGGTCGGCGCCAACCTCGACAAGTTCCTGAAGGTCATCACGACCGACGGCGGCACCATCGAGAACATCGACATCTGGGGCAAGCGCCGTCTTGCGTACGAGATCCAGAAGAAGAACGAGGGCATCTACGCCGTCGTCAACTTCACGGCGACCGCTGCGACCACGCAGGAGCTCGACCGTCAGCTGAACCTCGACGAGCGCATCATGCGCACCAAGGTGCTCCGCGCCGAAGAGGCGATCGCCATGATCGCGTCCGAGAAGCAGCGTGCCGACGAGCGTGCCGCCCGCAAGACCGCCAAGGCTGCGAAGGCATAAGGCAGATGGCCGGCGAGACGATCATCACCGTCGTGGGCAACCTCACGGCTGATCCCGAGCTGCGTTACACGCAGAACGGCCTCCCCGTCGCGAACTTCACGATCGCGTCGACGCCCCGCAACTTCGACCGTCAGAGCAACGAGTGGAAGGACGGCGAAGCGCTGTTCCTCCGCGCGAGCGTGTGGCGTGAGTTCGCCGAACACGTGGCCGGCTCGCTGACCAAGGGCATGCGGGTCATCGCGACCGGCCGCCTCAAGCAGCGCAGCTACCAGGACCGCGAGGGCAACAACCGCACCGCGATCGAGCTCGAGGTCGACGAGATCGGCCCGTCGCTGCGCTACGCGACCGCTTCGGTCACCCGCGCCGCGGGCGGCTCCGGCGGTGGCGGCGGAAGCTTCGGCGGTGGCGGCGGTCAGTCGCGCCCGGCACAGGTCGCCGACGAGCCGTGGTCGACGCCCGGCTCCTCGAACGGCGGCGGCGGCGACGCGTGGGCGGCTCCGGGCGCCTACGGCGACGACACCCCGTTCTGATCTCAGATACAGATTCCGGATGCCTGGGGCCCAGGCATCCGATCGAAGAAAACTAAGGAAACACCATGGCTGGAAAGGCAACCGGCGACCGTCGGAAGCCGCGGAAGGGCGCGAAGAACGCCGCTCCCGCGAAGGCGATCCGTGTCGGCGTCATCGACTACAAGGACGTCGCCACCCTCCGCAAGTTCATCTCGGAGCGCGGGAAGATCCGCGCCCGTCGTATCACCGGTGTCTCGGTGCAGGAGCAGCGTCTGATCGCCAAGGCGATCAAGAACGCGCGCGAAATGGCGCTCCTGCCTTACGCCGGCGCTGGCCGCTAAGGAGTACCCACATGGCAAAGCTCATTCTCACGAACGAGGTCGCCGGGCTCGGCAGCGCCGGTGATGTTGTCGAGGTCAAGAACGGGTACGCCCGCAACTACCTCATCCCCCAGGGCTTCGCGGTCGCGTGGACCCGCGGTGGCGAGAAGCAGGTGGCGTCGATCCGCGCCGCCCGCGACGCCCGCGCGATCCACGACCACGAAGAGGCTGTGGCGCTCAAGAACAACCTCGAGACCAACAAGGTCCGCCTGGCCGTCAAGGCCGGCGCCGAGGGCCGCCTGTTCGGTGCGGTCAAGACCGTCGACGTGGCCGACGCGGTCAAGGCCGCCGGTCTCGGCGAGCTCGACAAGCGCAAGATCCACATCACCTCGCCGATCAAGTCGGTGGGCGAGCACGAGGCGACCGTTCGCCTGCGTGACGACCTCACCGCCGTGATCACCCTGCAGGTGGTCGCCGCCAAGTAATCCTGGCGCGGATCGGATGCCGCGGCCCCGACCTTCTCGAAGGTCAGGGCCGCGGCATCCGTCGTTTCGGCCCGCTTCCGGGTCGCTTCCGGCCCGCTTCCGGCCCGCTTCCGGGCCAGGCGCCGCATTCCTGCACGCGACGCCGCACTTCGTCGCGTGGAGTGTGGCGGCTCCTGTCAGGGTGTGGCGTCTCGCGGGGGAGGGTGGGATGCCGGCGGCCGGGGCCGTCAGAAGATCCAGTTCGCGCCGGCGGCGACGGGCCACGACCACGCCGCGGAGGCCTGGCGCAGCGCTTCGGGGGTGCGCGCCGTGACCAGGCCGGCCTGGGCGAGCGACGACAGCGTCACCGAACCGAGGTGCGCGGCGCCGAGCTCGCGGATGTCGAGCATCAGGTCGGGCTCAGCCTCGGACGCGGTCACCTCGGCGTGGCCCCATGCCTCGGCGCGCACGCGCCAGCGGCCGGCATTGGCGGGCAGCATCGCGTCGGTCACCTCGAGCACGAGGTCCACGTCGCCCGCGTAGGCGCGCTGCGACAGGGCGGCCGGCAGGTCGAGGATGCGGATCCAGCTGTTGTCCTGGTAGTCCGGCAGCGCGGGGCGGATGTCGACCAGCAGCGTCACGATCGGGTCATCGACAGGCAGGTTCGCGATCTGCACCTTGCTGGTCAGGTCGAGGTCGAGCAGCACCGACCACATGCGGTGCGCGGCCGCAGCCGTGAGCGCGACGGCCTCGCGCACGTGCACGGTGCCTTCGGCGCCGGCGCGCTCCCACGAGCTCGACCGACGGAACGTCGCGTACGCGATCGCCGTGCCTGAGGCATCGCGCACCAGCAGCACGCGCAGCGCCTCCTTGCCGCCGCGGTGGATCGGGGCGTCGGTGTTGCGAGCGGTGCGCTGCGCGGGCGTCTCGCGCGTCGCCCAGCCCGGTCGGCCGAGGCCGGCGGGCAGGCGGGCATAGTCGCGGTGGATGCCGGCGACGAGGTCGCCGTGGGCCGCGGCATCCCACACCTCCAGGGTCACGGCGAGATCCGCCGATCCCGCGACCGGACGCAGGGCCGCGCGGCGCGGGATGGTGAGGTTCAGCTGCGTCGAGGCCATGCCGTACCCGAAGCGTCCGTAGATCGGGGTCTCGGCGGCCATGAGGCCCGAGATCGGCTCGCCGTGCGCGAGGCAGTCGGCGAAGTGGTGCTCGATCATGCCGCGAAGGATGCCGCGCCGCCGGTGCGCCGGGTGCACACCGACCCACGTCAGCCAGCCGCACGACGCCTCGGCTCCGGGGACGGGGTAGGCACGCAGCGGATAGGCGCCGTGGAAACCGGCGAGCAGCGTCGGGTCGTCGGCATGGACGACGCCGTACGTGCGGTCCCAGCTCAGTGGGCTGGGAAGGTCGCGCAGCGCCTCGACCGTGTCGCCGGTCGGGAACGCCCAGACGTCGAGCAGCAGGACGTCGTCGTGGCGGTCCTCGCCGATGGGCTGGAGGGAGTACGGCTCAGGCGGCGGCATCCCTCCACTCTGGCTGCCCGTGGTGGGGTGCGCAACGCGGACGCTCCGCTTCCGGTCGCCCTGCTTCCGGTCGCCCCGCGGAGCGAGGCGCGAGCGAGGACAAGACGCCCAGACCGCGGGAGCTCTGGCAGGACATGCCGGAGCGGATGCTGCGAGCCCCCCGGGTCGCAGCATCCGCTCGGTGGATCTCGGTTCGTATCGTCCGGTCCAGGCAGTGACGGACGATACGAACCGGGATCGGTGTGGCACCCTCGGCCGCGGCCGGTCCAGGCAAGAGCCGGTCACACGGCCGAGGGCGGTTCAGGGGCGGGAGGACCGGTGGGGGCGGTCCTCCCGCCTGCTCACGCGAGTCGGGGCGAGGGGCGTCTGGGGAACGTCGACTTGCCCCGCCGGGTCACGCGGAGCGTCGCCGCGACGCGCGCGCGAACGCGCCCGCCGCCAGGAGCGAGAGTCCCAGCAGCAGGAACGGGAACGCGCCCGCCCCTCCTGTCGCAGCGAGTGCGGTGGCCGAGCCGGCGTCAGCCGCCGAGCCGGTCGCGCCGTGGGAACCGTTGGAACCGTTGGATCCGTTCACTCCCGGGGTGCCGGGGGTGCCGGGGGTGCCGGGCGTTCCCGGGGTTCCGGGGGTGCCGGGCGTTCCAGGGGTTCCTGGCGTGCCAGGGTCCGTCGGATCGGTCGGATCGGTCGGATCGGTCGGGTCAGTCGGGTCCGTGGGATCGGTCGGGTCCGTGGGGTCCGTCGGATCGGTCGGATCGGTCGGGTCGGTCGGGTCCGTCGGGTCCGTGGGATCGGTCGGGTCCGTGGGGTCCGTCGGATCGGTCGGGTCCGTGGGATCGGTCGGATCGGTGTCGCCCAGCACGTCGGTCAGCAGGTCGTCCACGAGTCCCGTGTTGTCGACGGCATCGGTCAGGTTGTCACCCGCGTGCTGCACGGTGTCGGTCACCGCGCCCACGACGTCGCCCCCGTTGAGCAGTTCGTCGACGATGGTGCCGGCGTCGCCGAGGGCATCGTTCACGAGACCGTCGATGACCTGGTCGGCCGTGTTCTCGGTCGCGTTGGTCACCGTGGTGCCGACGTCCGAGCCGAGGTCCGAGACAGTCGTGCCGAGGTCGTTGACCACGCCGTCCACATCGCCGTCGAGCAGGTCGTCGATCGTGTTGTCGGCGTTGTCGACGGCGTTGCCGACGAGTCCGCCCTCGACGAGGATGCCGTCGCCCACGACGTCGTTGAGGCCCGAGTCCTCGCCGAGCAGGCCGTCGAGCAGATCGCTCCCGGCGGTCGTGTCGGTCACGCCGTCGAGCAGGTCGCCGACGGCGTCGGTCACGGGCTCGAGGGCACCGTCCTCGCCGAGGATCGGGTCGAGCACGCTGTCGCCGACGAGGCCGTCGACGAGCCCGTCGTCCTCGGTCAGCCCGGTCAGCAGACCGTCCGCGTCGTCGACCGGCGTGGCGGGCGTCGCGGTCGGTCCGCCTTCGAGCGTCTGCTCCAGCGCGTCCTCCGCGAGACCGCTCGTGTCGATCGCGTCGGCGGTGTTGTCGCCGAGGTCCTGCACGAGAGTGTCGAGGCCGGCAGCGGGATCACCGCCTGCCAGGATGCCCGCGGTGTCGGCGAGGGCATCGGCCACGACACCGTCGACGACCTGGTCGTCGACGTTCGCGGCCGCCGTGGTGACGGTCTGGCCGACGTCCGACCCGATGTCTTCGACGGTGGTGCCGAGGTCGGTCACCGCGGCCTGCACGTCGCCCGCGGCGACGTCGTTCAGGACCGCATCACCGTTGGCGGCGAGGTTGCCTGCCGTGCCGCCCTCGACAAGCGCCCCGTCGCCGACGACGTCGTTGAGCGCGCTGTCGTCGCCCGTCAGGGCTTCGGTGATCGCGGTGCCGGCCGTCGTGCCGGTCACGCCGTCGACGACTTCGGCGACGGCATCGGTCACGGGCGCGGCAGCGCCGTCGTCGCCGAGCAGCGGGTCGACGATGCCGTCGCCGACGATGGAGTCGACGAGTCCGTCGTCGGCGACCACGGACGAGAGCAGGTCCGGGTCGGTGGGAGGTTCGGCCGCGTTCGCGACCGTCGCGCCGAGCAGCGTGATGCCGCCGGCGATGAGCGTGCCCAAGAGGGCGCGCTTGTAGATAGTGCGCATGATGTTCCCCTTCAAGGATTGATCGGTTCGCGGCGCGCGCGAGAGAGCGCAGCGCTGCAGGCGTGCGAAGGCACGCCGATGCTCTGCCGTCATGAGGGCTCCGAGGAGCACGGAAGACGGCCGCGAGCCGATCAGTCGGGGGAGACGTCGGTGGAGCCGATAGGCGCCGGTGGCGCGTGCTCGTCCTCGGGTCCTGCGCGACGCACCCAGGCACGGTCTGCGTCGAGAGGATCGAGGGCGTCGAACGCCCAGGCGCCGGGACCCGCACCGCCGGGTCCCGCAGAAGTCGATGACGTGGGCAGGCAGAGCCCTGCGCCACCGCTGTTGGTCGTACCGCCCGCGCTGCCAGGCAGCGCCGCGGAAGAAGTGACGATGACCGCCGGCGAGCCGGTCGCGCTGACGGATGCCGCACCCCACGCGTCACGGATGCTCGCGGGCTGCGCGAACGCAGCGTCGGCAGCATCCACGACATCGACGATGATGGCGGAACCCGCGGAGGGCTGGTCGGGGGAGGCAGCAGCGCCGGCATCCTCAGGAAGCGGAGGAGCCGTCGGAGATTCCGCGCCGGCGGGCG
Organism: Microbacterium helvum; assembly: GCF_014779795.1. GTDB lineage: Bacteria > Actinomycetota > Actinomycetes > Actinomycetales > Microbacteriaceae > Microbacterium > Microbacterium helvum. The sequence goes on along the minus strand of NZ_JACXZS010000013.1, from coordinate 14,595 downwards.
GCCCCGAGACGAGCGGGAGCTCGGAGACGATGGGCAGTTCGGGGAGTTCGGAGACGATCGGGAGCTCTGGAAGCTCCGAGACGATCGGCAGCTCCGGCAGCGCCGGAACCACGCCGCTTCCGGGGTTCTCCGCCGGCGTCCCGCCGATTGCGGAGCCGGTGTCTTCCACGGCGTCGACGACCCCGCCCACAACCCCGCCGACCGTCTCGTCGACGGTCTCGCCGAGGTCGTCCACGGTGTCGTCGAGGCCGATTCCGGTGACGACGTCGCCGACGACGGGAACCTGCGTCACGACGTCGATGACAGGCTGAGTGATCCCGCTGACGACGCCCCCCGACACCACCTGGGTGACGGGCTCCGTGACGGCCGCGACCGTGTCGGTGACGGTCGAGCCGACCGTCTGCACGACCTCGCTCACCGGCTTCTGCACCGGCGCCGGGACGACCGCGACCACCGTGTCGACGACGTCGGTGACGGTCGTCGTGGTGGTCGAGACGGTGTCGGTGACCGTGTTGGTCAGCGTCGACGCGGTCGTATCGACCGTCGAGGTCACGGCACCGAGGACACCCCCGAGCAGTCCGTCGTGGTCGTTGTCGTCTGCATGCGCCTGGCCGAGCCCGAGGCCCAGCAGGAGCGAGACGACGATCCAGGCGAACGCGGTCCCGACCCCGATGAGGGCCAGCCGCACGATCCTCGGCAACGGTGCTGTTGCACCGACAGAGGTTGCGATCTCCACGTTCACCTCCCACGACGAATAAGCCGCACATCCAGAACGGACAGTGGAACGGCCGAACGGATCGTGCGTGAGGGTGCCTGGTGCTCCGAGGGTAGCGCAGCGTTCCTCGCCGTGTCCAGGGCGTCTTCCGAATCGACGGCCTCGCGGAGCCGCGGGGCGCGAGCGGATGCGGTGTCCCCGGAATTGTGCACAGGCCACAGCGTCGCACCCAACCTTCAACCTCGACTTCAACCACGAATCCCTCCACAGGGTGTGAATTCGTGGATGCCTGATCAGAGGGGATTTCCGCGATATATCCCCCAGAAACCCCAGGAGTTCTCCACAGAGGTTCTTCACAGGTGTGTCGGCGTTTCTCTCAGGCTTTCCACACAGTTATCCACAGGCCGTGTTGCGAGTGTCGGAGGCCGTCCTTAGCGTGGTCTGCGGCTACCCGGGGGCGCAGGATCGCGCGCGTCTTCGTTGAAAGAGCGAACGATAGGAGGCCCCGACCCTATGTCGATCGCCGACATCTCCGAAGAGCGCATGGGCGGGCCCCGTGACAACGGCCGCAGCGACTACGAGCGAACGCCCCCTCACGACCTCCTCGCCGAGCAGAGCGCGCTCGGCGGCATGCTGCTCTCGAAGGATGCCGTGGCGGACGTCATCGAGACGCTCCGGGGCAGCGACTTCTACATCCCGAAGCACGAGCTCATCTTCGAGGCGATCCTCACCCTCTACTCGCACGGCGAGCCGACCGACGTCGTCGCCGTCACCGACGAGCTGATCAAGACCGGCGACCTGCAGCGTGCCGGCGGTGCGGACTACCTGCACACCCTGACCTCGATCGTCCCCACCGCGGCCAACGCCGGTTACTACGCGTCGATCGTGTCGGAGCGCGCGCTGCTGCGCCGGCTCGTCGAGGCTGGCACGCGCATCGTGCAGATGGGGTACTCGGGCCAAGGCGAGGCCCTCGACCTCGTCAACAACGCGCAGGCCGAGATCTACTCCGTCACCGGTGCCGAGCAGGCCGAGGACTACGTCCCCTTGACGATCGCCGTGGATGCCGCCGTCGAAGAGATCGAGGCCGCCCGCGGCCGGGACGGTCAGATGACCGGCATCCCCACCGGCTTCTCGGGTCTCGACCAGCTCACCAACGGCCTGCACCCCGGCCAGATGATCATCATCGCGGCGCGACCGGCGATGGGTAAGGCGCTCGCCCTCGACACTCCGCTGGCCACGCCGACGGGGTGGACCACGATGGGCGAGGTCAAGGTCGGCGACGAGCTGTACGACGCCGGCGGGCGACCGACGAAGGTGGTCGCCGCGACCGAGATCATGGAGGGTCGCCCCTGCTACGAGGTCGAGTTCTCGGATGGCTCGACGATCATCGCCGACGCCGAGCACCAGTGGGTCACCGAGACCCGGTCGGCCAGGCGCGGCGGTCGCGGTCCGGCTGTGATCACGACAGAGCAGATGCTGGCCACGCTGACCGTGGCGGCCGACGGACGTGCCAACCACTCCGTGCGCAACGCTCACGCGCTGCAGGCGCCCGAGGCCGATCTTCCTGTTGCTCCCTACGCACTGGGTGCCTGGCTGGGCGATGGCCACAGCGACGGCGCGCGGATGACGAGCGAGACGGACGAGATCCCGTCGCTCGTCGCGCGCAGCGGCGGTCTGCGGGTGGAGTCGCGCGGCGGGATGCTGTATTCGCTCCAGCTCCTCGAACGAGAAGCCCTCGTCCGCAACTGCGAGGTGTGCGGCGTCGAGTTCTTCGCGCGCCACCCGCACGTGCGCACGTGCGGTCGTACGTGCGGTCCGAAGAACAAGGGCGCGCATCCCGAACGGCTGTCGTGCCCCGACTGCGGCGAGCCGTTCTCGGGCGAGGCGCAGCAGTGCGCTGCGTGCTATCGCGACCACGGGTCGTTCACTGCCCTGTTGCGCAAGGCCGGAGTGCTCGGTGACAAGCATGTGCCGGCGGCGTACCTGCGTGCATCCGAGGCGCAGCGGCGTGAACTGCTCGCAGGGCTGCTCGACACCGACGGCACCGTCGTCAGGGGCGTCGGTTCGTGCCAGTTCGCCGTCACGAGCAAGAAGCTCGCCGATTCGGTGTACGAGCTGATCGTCAGCCTCGGCTACCGGTGCGGCCGGACGACGAAGCGTGTGAACGGGCGTACCGAAGCGTCGTCGACCTGTTACATCCTGAACTTCTCGACGACGGATGACGTCTTCTGGCTGGAGCGCAAGCGTAACCTTCACCGGCAGGAGCGACCCGCGAACACACTGCGCACGGGCACTCGCTATGTGAAGGCGATCCGCCCGATCGCAAGCGTTCCCGTCCGATGCGTGCAGGTCGACAACGACGACCACCTGTACCTCGCGGGCACGTCGATGATCCCGACGCACAACTCGACGCTCGCACTCGACTTCGCGCGTTCGGCGGCCGTCAAGCACGACATGCCCACGATCTTCTTCTCACTCGAGATGGGGCGCAGCGAGATCGCCATGCGACTGCTGAGCGCCGAGGGTGCGATCCCGCTGCAGTCGATGCGCAAGGGCACGCTCGACTCCCGCGACTGGACGACGGTCGCCGCTACCCGAGGCCGCATCAACGACGCGCCGCTCTACATCGACGACAGCCCGAACATGACGCTCGTCGAGATCCGCGCCAAGTGCCGCCGCCTCAAGCAGCGCGCCGGCCTCAAGCTCGTCGTGATCGACTATCTGCAGCTGATGACGTCGGGAAAGCGCGTCGAGTCGCGTCAGCAAGAGGTCTCCGAGTTCTCGCGCGCGCTGAAGCTGCTCGCGAAAGAGCTCGGCGTTCCGGTCATCGCGCTGTCGCAGCTGAACCGTGGTGCCGAGCAGCGCGCCGACAAGAAGCCGGCGCTGTCCGACCTTCGTGAGTCGGGCTCGATCGAGCAGGACGCCGACATGGTGGTGCTGCTGCACCGCGAGGCCGCCTACGAGAAGGACTCGCCGCGTGCCGGCGAGGCCGACCTCATCGTCGCCAAGCACCGCAACGGCCCCACCGACACCATCACGGTCGCGTTCCAGGGTCATTTCTCGCGCTTCACCGACATGGCACCCGGCGACTTCGGGTAGTGTAGGGATTTTTCTGAGATGTCCATTTCGCGGGTGAAATGTCCACGCGGTGTCCAGATGGACATTTCGAGTCGTTGGGTCGCGCGTCTGTCCCAAGCCGTAATGGCATCTTGTGGGTTCCCGGCGATGATGGTGGAGGGCCGGTTAGCTGGCCCTCCGGGACGCTCCAGAGAATGCGGTGGGGCGCGGTGAGTGCCAGCTGGACTTTCGTTTCGACAGTCGCCAACCGCCGGTGTCTGGGGTCGCCGCTACTGTCTGGGGTTGACGCTGGGTCAGATGACAGTCAATCAACCGCCAATCTGTCGACCGCTTGAGCACTGGGAGGATGCGATCCATGGAGATCCTGGGGGATCAGTTCGAAGGCGCCGTATCGAACGTGTCAATCAGCGGGGAGAAGCGACAGCGTGCCATTGCGGCTCACACTGAGGTCAGAGAGCTGCTGGAGACGGATTCCGGTCTCAAGGAATGGGGTATCGACACGATCCTGATCGGGTCGTATGCGCGTGAGACCGGTCGCTACCCGGGGAAAGATGTCGATGTCTTTCTTCGTTTCAAGGCACTGTCGACGTCGTCCAATCCAACGACGATCTACGACCGGGTTGCGAAGGTCTTGATTGCTCACTACGGGCTAGTTGGGCAGGGTGGCCGGGTGACCCTGCAAGCGCGGAGCGTGAAGATCGACTTCGCGGCGCCGGGGTCGCAGGCTGACTTGGCGTTCAGCGTTGATGCTGTTCCCGCCGTCCCGTGGGGGGAGCATTGGGGGATCCCGACTCGGGACCGCGATTCCTGGTCGGAGCCGTCGACGCGATGGATCAAGACGAGTCCAGTGCTGTTCGCCGCGGAGACGGATGCGCTTTCGACGAGTGCATCGAGTCCGACGGTTGGAACTCGGAATGCGTACAAGCCGGTGGTGCGACTGTTGCGGCAGGTGCGCCACACACACCTGGCTGAAGCAAAGCCGGGCGGCTTGTATGTCGAGATCGCCGCGTACTACGCGTGGAAAGCTGGTCGCGTGGTCGGCGGTTCGTGGGCCGAATTGCTTGCCGGCTCGCTCCGCGAAGTCGCCACCGAGTTCGAACGGGCGGCAACGGCGGAGTTGTCCGACCCCATCCTGGGGACGCCGCTTCGTCCCGCACTATCCGAGGCTCAGTGGCATATCGCTTCGAAGCGATTCGTTCTACTGGCGTCCCGGGCCGAGCAAGCGCTCCGTGCAGATGCGTGCGCCGCGGCCGCGATCTGGCGAGAGATCCTTGGTTCGAATGACCGCGGCCAGGTGCTTCCCCTTCCGCCCGGTTGCGGAGCGGACGGGAGGCCGATCCTTGGCGTTGCGGCGGTGAGCGCGACGGGGCCGGCGCGGGCACGGGGCTTCGCTCGATCGCACGGGTGACTGCGTCGTGTCGGGGTCCTTCGTGTACGACCAGGCGGCGTTTGAGGCGTTTTGTGCGGAGTTGGTCCGCGCAGGATTCAGCCCCACGGTCGGCTCGGATGGGTGCCACTGGACGGGAGCGATTCCTGAGTCGCTCGAGCCGCTCACTGACGCGCGTGTGATGGAGATCGCGATCACCGACGGGTGGCCGGCAGTGGCAGCCAAGGCGTTCGTCCCGGGATTGATCGCTGATCACGTGCTGCCGAAATCGGGATACATCTGCCTGTGGGCCGACGACGATCCGGCGCAGATCCACGGGCAGACGTGGGCCGCGTTCTCCGCGCGTCTGGATCGTTGGGCCGCCAGTGCGCGGGACGGGTTCGAACTCGAGGACCGTGCGCTTGACTCGTGGGTCCTGTTCCCCGGGATCGCCGCTGTGCGCGCCGAGCTCGACTTGCCGGCACTTCTAGGGGCGCCTCGCAACGGTGACATCCATGTCGTCCACGGGAAGTCCAAAGCGACCCTTACTCTCACGAAGAACGCACGCGACGATCACCCGCTGGAGGGTGTGGTGATGTACCGCGACAGTGTCCGGGTGGCCCCCCGGTCGCTCGACGAATTCCGCGCCGCTCTTACGCGTCGGCAGCGGGACAATCTCAATCACGGTCTTGGGCGGCGCGACGGCGCGGCTCAAGGAGAGGCGAGCGGTGGATATGACTTCGCGGTTCTCGCTTGGCCGAAGTACGGGCAGTTCGAGGCGCTGGTGCTCTCCTTCGCTGGCGCCGGAGCGGAGCTGGGTGCGTCTCCGCACTCGACCTCTCCGAGTGATGTGGCTAGCCGCATTCGTCGCGCTGGGCCTGACGCCAGCATTCTGCAAGACAAGCGTGTACTCGTGGCCGGTGTGGGAGCGGTGGGCGGTCAGGTCGCGCTGTCGCTGGCGTGTAGCGGTGTCGGTGAGCTTCACCTTCGTGATGACGATGATCTCCGATCGGTGAACCTTGCCCGGCATGTCCTCGATGACTACCTCGTCGGCTACTCGAAGACCGTGGGAATGAGCGTGAGGATCGCGGGTCCTGCACCGTGGTGTCGGACGGTGGAGGGAGCAGCGCTTCCGTTGGCCCCGGAACAGGTTGCGATCATCATTCGAGGGTTCGACCTTGTGGTCGATTGCACGGGCATGTTCGCTGCAACTCTCGCGCTCGCCCGCGCATGCGAGCTGGAGAACGTTCCGCTTGTCTCGGTGTCGTTGCATCGTGGCGGCCGCCTGTTTCGCATCCAGCGGCAAACCCACGGGGACGTGCCGATTCTCCAGCGCACGAGCCCGGCGTTCCCGGCGATCCCTGCTGGTGACGACGAGGAGACGGAGGGATTCCTGGAGCTCGGCTGCACCGCCCCGGTACATAACGCGCCGCCGACTGCCGTCCTCCGAGCGGCCGCCGACGCAGCGCTCCTGGCGGTGGAACTCCTCACGGGTCGCGACACCGGCGCGCAGGACGTCGTCACCGTTCTCCATCCGATTGATGCCGCACCGTTCGATACGCGAGGCAGCTTCGTGTTTCCGGCGGCAGAGGAGTGGGATCATGAGCGGGCAAATGCGTAGCACGACGGTGCATGTCTCTGAGTCGGCCCTCGACACGATCCGCGCGGCGGCGACCTTGTCCCATCCGTTGGAGACCGGAGGGATCCTCGTCGGGGTCCACACCAGCCGGTACCCGTGGGTCACCCACGCCGTCGAATTTGCCACCGTCGAACGAGGGCATACCGCGTATCGCCTCCCCGCCGGCGTGACGCGACGAGCGGTGCGCCGGCTGCGCGATCTGGATCCGCGGGTGGGGTATCTCGGGGATTGGCACTCTCACCCGATGGATGTCCCCGCCAGCGCGACTGACAGGCTGACCACCGTTACGACAGCGGTCCGCACGATGCAGCCGACCTTGCTGCTGATCGCACGACGCGTCGAGGACCAGTACGCGATCGACCTGCACCTCGCGCGCGGTGTCCGGCTGCGGACGTGTGCCATCATCCCCACGGGCGATCTGCCCGTCCCGTCGACAGAGAACGAGCACACACATGGTTGAACCGTTCGACCTCGCCAAGGCCTACACGGCTAAGCAGGATCACATGCTCACCGGGCTCGGACTCATGCCCCAGTTCACCGATCATCCCGGGACGAAGGGCGACGCGACCGAGGAGCAGTGGACCAGCGTGCTCCGAGAGTTCCTTCCTCAGCGGTACGGCGTGGGGCCGATCTTCGCGATCGACTCCCTCGGGCAGCAGAGCGGGCAGATCGATATCGGCATCTACGATCGGCAGTACTCACCTCTGTTCTTCGAACAGGGGAATGTGAGCTTCGTGCCCGCGGAAAGCGTGTACGCCGTGTGCGAAGTGAAACCTCGCATGAACAAGGACAATCTCGATTACGCTCGGGACAAGGTCGCGAGCGTCCGGCGGCTTCACCGAACCTCAGCAGAAATCCGGCACGCCGGCGGCACCTACCCGCCACAGGACCCGGACACCAAGCCGATTCTGGGTGTCTTTCTCAGCACAGACCTCGACTGGAGCGACATCCGCGGCGCCGCAGGTGTCGGCGCAATCACAGAGACCGTGCCCACGGCGCTCGATCTCGGCATCGCCGTCCGTGGTGGCGCGTTCGACCGCACGGAGGGGCTTACCTACGCGACACCCGGGCAGGAGTTGATCTGGTTCGCCACACGTCTGTATCGCGCGCTCTCCCGCCTCGGCACGGCGTTGGCGATCGATCTGGACGCGTACTACTTGCCGTTGCAATCGCCGACCGGTTAGGAAGTTGCGCGGCGCGCCGCGGCCCACAAATTATCAATCCCGTTCGACCAGTCGACGTTCCGCCCTGTCGTAGACGTAGTTCGTGATCTCGCCGGACATGATCATCGTCGCGGCTTGGTTGATCACATCATAGGGAACGACGAACCACTCCGAGGGGTCGTAGTTCCGGCCCTTCTTATCGACCTGGGTGAGGTCCAGCCGTACCTCCGCAAAAACCCGGTGCAGAAGATGCTCGAGCCACGACGCCTTCACGTTGTAAAGCCGGTAGTCGGCCACAACCTTCACGGGGGCCATGAGGTAGGTCGGCGACTTCTCCGCGTTCTTGATGCGTTGCTCGACGCTCGTGGTCGAGAAGCCGATCTTGTGCAGATCCTTCATGTTCGCAACCAGAGGGTCGGTACTGAGCGACTGAAGAACGTAGATGTGTCCGGTTTCGACATCGCCGTCGAGGATGTCGTCAGCTGACGCTCCAGCTCGGACGAGCGCCCGCCCTGCCTGCTCGTGCAGCCGGATCGAGAGCGACTGCCGGTACAACGAGGACTCAGTCCCGTTCTCGAAGATCACACGGAGTCGCTGTTTCTGCTCGGCCTTGCCGCCGACGACCATTGACAGCGATTCGCCGACCTCGGCGACGAAGAGCAGCATGCCGTTGAGGGCGAAGAACCGGCCCTCCTGAATGGTGTGCACGCCTTTGAAGGGTGCCAGCGTGATCGTTCCCTCTTTCAGTTCGGCGTGCTTGGCGCGAAACAGGTGCTCGAAGCTCTCGAAGTCCTGCGCTTTCGTGCGCTTCGCCACAGAGTCGGGCGCGTCAGAACTCCGGCGGATTGGGAGGTCCGAAACGTCGAGGATGCCGCCGTCATCGCCCAGCAGGTCGTCAAGGTCGTCCCCCTCGAGGAGTTCGTCGATCGATGCCGGTGCTTGCGGCGCTTCGAGCAGACCGAACTCGTCGAGATGCTTGACGGCGGTCGCGCGTTCCTCACTGGCGAGGAAGCCGTCGAGTCTCGCACCGAGCTTGCGTTCGGCGATCTCGCGGGTGATCGAGCTCGGCACCCGGCCGTGGGCCCGGTAGAACTCCACGATCTCCAGGAATGCTCGCGCGAGGCGATCGGACGAGGTGACCTTTCGGGGCTTCTCCGGCGCATCGAGCAGGCCGTCAACGTCGGCGTCGAGAACCGCCTGGAAGTCGGTCAGGACGAAGTCGACGGGCCCGATGTTCTCATTCGTGCTCACGCTTCGGTCGCCGTCTCTGTTGCGCGCTTCTCGGCCTCGCGCTGTTGCTTGAGCTTCTGCAGGAACAGCAGGGCGGCCGCGAGACGCTTCTCGTTCGGGTCCTCAGCGCGCACGTCGGGACGGCGCCCGTTGACCTTCACCCAGGTTTGGATCTTCGGGAACAGCGCCAGCGCCTCTGCCTCGGTGAACTCGATCCGGGTGGCCGCGATCTGGTCCTGGATGATCCTCAGCACCGACGGCGTGACCGACTTCGACATGACCTCGAACGCGCGCTGGAACGGGTTCACCGAGTCGATGAGGTTGATGCTCAACTCGTCGATGTTCACGAACTTCTCCGCGAGCTTGATGAAGCGCTTGTCGCCGACTTCGCGCACCTCACCGGTCTTGATCACCGAATCGACGACCACCTGCTGACGCACCTGCTCGACCTCAGCTTCGCTGAGGTCCGGGTACTTCTCACGGATGATCTTCGGAATCAGTACCTTGTTCGTCGTCTCAGCATCCACCGAGCCGGCCGCGGCCTTCGCGAAGGTGTCGTCCTGCAGGATCGTCGCTTTTAGGTCGTTCAGGTCTGTCTCGACGATTTGCGTCACGCGCGCGGTGGAGGGCTCCTTGAAGCCCTTGACCTTTAGCTCTCCAGGCTTCTTCACATCGTCGCCGTCGAACTTCTTCGTCTTGAACTGGAAGTTCTGCGCGAGCACCTGCTCCATGAGCAGCGATGCGGTGATCGCCTTGAGCATGTTGTTCACCGACACCTTGACCTCGCCCTGCGAGGCATCCGGCTCAGCGATGAGGTTCGTGAACTGCGCGTGCGCCTTGCCGGGGCTGTCGCGCGTCACCCGCCCGATGATCTGGATGACCTCGGTGAGTGAGGCTCGGTACCCGACGGTCAGCGCGTGTTCGGCGAACGGCCAGTCAAAGCCCTCCTTCGCCATCCCGAGGGCGATGATCACGTCCACTGCGTCGCGGTCCTTCGAGGCCGTGTGCGCCAGGAAGTGGAGAGTGTCGCCTCGCTTCTTCTGGTCGGTGTCGTCGACGAGGTCCGCGACTCGCACGATCTCGCCGGTGTCGCCCCGGCGCACGCTGATGATGCCGGTGTCTTCGTCCTCGTTAACGACCTCGCCGATGGTGTCGAGGATATGGCCGACCTCCTCCAGCTTGTCCTTCGTAGACTCCCCGGAGTTGACGTTCGGGATATGCACGATGGTCTTCTTGTCGAGGTCGAGGACCTCGCCGATCGCGTCGGTGTACCGGCCCTGATAAAAGTGGTGACCGATACCGAGTGAGCGCAGGTGCTCGTACCCGTTGAGCTGGTCGTAGTAGTTGAACGTGACCGGCGTGAACTTCGCCTCATCTTCGGGCGAGAGCACGGGCACCGAGTCGCCGCGGAAGTACGAGCCCGTCATCGCGACGATGTGCGCGTCGGAGCCGTTCATCACGTCGCGCAGCAGCGCGCCCAGGCGCGAGCTCTCCGTGTCAGCGGAGACGTGGTGGAACTCGTCGATCGCGAGCACCGTGCCGTTGAAAGCGTCAGGCGCCAGCTTCTCGAACGCGAACCGCAGCGTCGCGTGCGTGCAGACCAGCGTCGCGTCGGAGCCCTCGAGGAACCTGAGGAACGCGTCGACCTTTCCGGCCGACGACCCCGCGTCGCAGAGGTTGTTCTCGTCCTTGATCTCCCAGTCGGCCCAGAAGCCATGCTTCGTCAGCGCCGTCGGAGCAAACGACGCGCCGATCGAGCGCTCAGGCACCGCGACGATGACCTTCCTGCGGTCCTGGTTGTACAGCTTGTCGAGCGCCACGAACATCAACGCGCGCGACTTGCCCGAAGCCGGCGGGGCCTTCACCAGCAGGTGCTGGGCGTCACGCTGCGCGAACACCCGCTGCTGCATCTCGCGCATGCCAAGCTTGTCGGTGTTCACCGACGCCTTGGTCTGCGCGTAGGTGACGTTGACGATGTTGACGGGCTTCTTGCTCGCGTTCACTTCCGGCTTCCTCTGGTCTTCTTCACCGGCGTCTTGACGGCCTCTGCGGCGGTCATGCGCTCGTACATCGCGAACAGATCGGAGAGCCGCTGCTCGTCGGTCTCGTACGGCTTTTTGGAGTAGATCGAGTCGACCAGTGCGTCGACCTCGGCGTGCGCCGCGCGCAGATCGTCGGGCATCTTGTCCGGATCGTAGAGCTCGGCGAGCGTATGGTCGCAGTGGTACTCGCGCACATCCAGCACGCGCAGCGCCGCGACCGTGAGCTTCTCCTTCACTGCGTCCGAGAGCGGCGGCACCGGGAAGTTGTTGTAGACAATTGTGTTCGAGTAGCGGTAGTCGGTCTTCATTCGGCCACCGATAGCTCTGGTCCAGACCATGTGCATCGAGGAGGTCAGCACGGCGAATGCCCACGGTTCTGCGTCGTACACAGCAAAAGCTGCATCCGAGATCACGGTGTCCGGCCCGAGAAAGCCCATGGGCATGTACGGTCGCCGTACGGATGACACCCGAGGAACGATGATCGAGTCTGTCGGCTTGTACGCCGGCTGCTTGAACTGCCAGGGCTTGGCGGCGAGCTCCTTCGTTGTCTCGTCGTTTCGGTCCGGACTGCTGCGAAACTCGGCTACTCGGTTCAGTCGCGGCAGCATCCCCTGGATCGACATTGCATGGTTGGCCTCGCGGGGCTCCACCCAAAGGCAGTATCGTTCCGCATCGTTGATGAACTCCGACGATCCCATGTACAGCTTCACAAACTGGACCGCTTCAGATGCGGTCGAAAGCAGCTCTGCCCGCCCTGCCGCATCCATGATGAGATGGCCGCCATCGGACGGCTGGGATCCGCGCACCATTCTCGGGAACCCAGCGGCGAGAGGAGCAGAGCGGCGTCCGAGGTAAACGCTTGGTCCGTCAGCCAGATATCCGTTGATGCTTGTAGCCGCGATCTGTAGACCGTCGGTGTAGATGTACTTCTCCGTCGTCGAGGCATTCCGAAGGCCTATCACAGCGACCGTCACGCCCGCGTTGCGCTTTGCGTTGTTCTCCCATTTGAAAGAGGTGTACGCGAACCCGATCTCGATACCACCGGACAGCACTGTCGGGAACATCAAACCCACGTGGTCACCTTGCGAGACTGAGTTCGTCGTCACGAAGGCGAGTCGTGCCCGTGACCCCCGAATGTAATCAGACCCCTTGACGAACCAGAGCGAAATGTAGTCGAGGTTCGCGGAGAAGGGCCTCGCGCCGAAGACCGACCTAAACTCGGCCTTCTGCTCCTTTGTCTGCATACTCGATCCGACGTACGGCGGGTTGCTGATGAGGTAGATCTCGCCGCCGTCGTTCGGGCAGACCTCGTTCCAGTCAACGCGGGTCGCGTTGCCGTGCTTGATCTGTCCGGTCTCCTTCAGCGGGATCAGTGGGATCGAGACGCCGAACTTGTCCTTGAACTCAGAGTTCATCTGGTGCTTGGCGATCCACAGCGACAGGATCGCGACCTCGACGGCGAAGTCGTCGATCTCAATGCCGAAGAAGTTCTCGATGTTGATCTTCGATTCCGCGAACAGTACGCGGTGCTTCTCGTTCAGCGCGGCGAGGCGCTCCAGAATCGCATGCTCCAGTCGGCGCAGCTCCTTGTACGCGATGACGAGGAAGTTTCCCGAGCCACATGCCGGGTCGAAGACCTTGATCGCGCTGATGCGCTCGAGGAGGGCTTCGAGCTTCTTCATCGAGTCATGGCCGGCATCCAGCTCGTCCTTGAGCGCATCGAGGAACAGTGGCTCGATCGTCTTCAGGATGTTCGGCACCGAGGTGTAATGCTGGCCGAGGTCGCTGCGCTTGCCGGGCGTGACGATCGCCTGGAACATCGAGCCGAAGATGTCGGGATTGATCTCACGCCAGATGAGCTTGCCAGCGTTGATCAGTTCGTCGCGGGCCACCTTCGTGAACTGAGGCACAACGAACCGGTTGTCCGCTCGGAAGAGCCGCCCGTTGACGTAGGGGAATGCCGCAACGTGGCTCGGCTTGCCTGCAGGACTCTCAGTGTCGAGCGCCAAGAACAGATCGGTGAGGAACTCGGCGGTGTCTGAGCCATCGGCCAATGTGTGCGATCCAACGGCATTCGTAAACTGGTTCTGCGCGAAGATCTCGGTGTCCTCGGCGAAAAAGCAGAACAGCAGACGCGTGAAGAAGAGGTTCAGCGCGTGTCGGCCGTGCGGCTCCTCCAACAGGCCCGGGTTGGCGTGGAGCAGCTCGTCAAACAACTTGCCCATACGCTCGGCGGCTTTGACGTCGGCGTGCGCCTCGGCGACGTACTGGGCCTTCTCCATGCCGGCCCATGGCAGGAAGAACGTGAAGTGCTGGTTGATCTCGCGGATCGGGAAGCCGATCGTCTCGCCGGTCTGGGTGTCGTGCGCGACGAGCTCGTCGTAGTCGGTGACGATGACGAAGCGCGTGCTGAAGCGCACCACATCGGGAGAGGTTTTTGACTCCTCGAGCACGGCGAGCGGGTCAGCGGTCGTCTCCTTGAAGTAGACGACCTTCTTCTGTGCGACCTCCGTCGCGGGGTTGGCGGCGACGTTCAGGTCTCCGTTGCGTAGCCGTGTGACGCTGCTTTGCGGCTTGCCGTACGCGAGCAGCAGGTCGAAGATGAACTCGCGGTCGTAGCTCTCGCGGCCAGCCAATGGTGCGACGCGCTCCTCGACGGCCTTGAGGTTGAGTCTCGCCATGACAACGTCCTGTTCTCGCACTGCTTTTCGACGGGCACAACCGCAGAACTGCACACTTCCGGAGCGGGGATCCGGGATCCCGACCCCTGTCTTCGATGTTATCGAGGGGCTCAGACGGGAGCTGATGCGTTGGCCGCCGAGTCCGAACTCCGCGTCGATAGGGTCACAAGTCGTCGAGATTGATCCCGAGCCGCTCCGCCACCTCGGACAGCGGTGTGCTCGGCCCGGCCGCGGAGCGTTCGCGAACGATGGTCGCGATCTCCGCTTCTTCTCGGCGAAGGTCTTCGAGCCAGGCATCGACGAGAGCCATCGGGATCGGTGCGAACGCGAAGGCATCAACCCCGACGTGGAACTGGTGACCGATCGGGCCGTTCTCGCGATCGTGGGTGTGTCCATGCAGTAGCGGGAGTCCCCGGTCGACGGGTCGATGCGAGACATGGCGATCATCGCTCTGGGTGTCTCCGAAGTAGGGGTAGTGCGACGCCAGCATGCAGGTTCCCACGCGGGTTCCGGACACGACTTCGGGGAGGATTGTCCAGCCGGCCTCCTCATACTGAATCGCCCTGGGTTTCGTTCCGTTCTTGAAGTAAGGATGGAACACGATGAATCAGAAGTACTCGGCGGAGATGCGTGAGCGCGCGTTGCGGATGCTGGATGAGGCCAAGCCCGATCACGCGAACC
>NZ_JACXZS010000012.1 GCF_014779795.1 Microbacterium helvum | reverse complement strand
AGCCGCGGGCGCCTCGGCGGCCGGGGCAGCCTTGGCTGCGGGCGCGGCCTTCACTTCGGGCGCAGGCGCGGCCGGGCGCGCCGGACCGGGCTTGGCAGCCGGACCGGGCTTGACCGCGGGGCCAGGCTTGGCAGCCGCGGCGCCGGGCGTCGCGGTGGGCCGCGCCGCACCGGGCTTGGCAGCCGGAGCGGCCGGAGCCGCAGCGGACGCGCCGCCGTCGGCTTCGAGCGCCGCGCGCAGCTTGCGCGCGACGGGGGGTTCGATGGTGGACGAGGGGCTCTTGACGTATTCGCCGAGCTCCTTCAGCTTCTCGAGCGCGACCTTGCTGTCGACGCCGAGCTCGGAAGCGATCTCGTGCACGCGTGGTTTGGCAGCCACAAATTCTCCTGTCTGGGGTCTGCCCAGACAGGGCAGACCGTTATCGGCGGACGGGTCTCATTTCGAGCCGTTCACTTTGTTTCCATAGCCGTTCAGCCTTTTCGCTGGATGTGCTCTTCGATGGTCTGCGTGTCAAGCGGGCCTGACACACGCAATGCCCGCACGAAGGCGCGGCGCCGGATGGCGGCATCCACGCACTCGGGCGTCTCGTGCACCCACGCGCCTCTTCCGGGCAACGACGCGCGCTCGTCGACGACGAGGGCGGAATCGATGGAGACCACCCTGAGGAGGGCGGACCGGGGAGCACGCGTGCGGCATCCGACGCACGTTCGTACAGGGACCATCTTACACCGACGTTTCGTCTCGCTCGTTCCTCGTTCGCGGGGCGACCGGGGGCCGAGGCTCAGCTGTCCTCGAGGATCGAGTCAGGCTGGATGTCGATCTTGGCACCCGTGAGCTTCGCCGCGAGGCGGGCGTTCTGCCCCTCTTTGCCGATCGCGAGCGACAGCTGGTAGTCGGGCACGAGCGCGCGCACGGCCTTGTTCGAGGCATCCAGGACGAAGCTCGACGTCACCTTGGCCGGCGACAGCGCGTTCGCGACGAACTTCGCGAGCTCGGGGTCGTAGTCGACGATGTCGATCTTCTCGCCGCCGAGCTCTTCGGTGACGGCGCGCACGCGCCGGCCGAGCTCGCCGATGCACGCCCCCTTGGCGTTGATCGACGGATCGTTGGCCTTCACCGCGATCTTGGTGCGGTGGCCGGCCTCGCGCGCGAGCGAGACGATCTCGACGAGGCCCGCCGGGATCTCGGGGACCTCGAGTGCGAACAGCTTGCGGACCAGCCCCGGGTGGGTGCGCGAGACGGTGATCTGCGGCCCCTTCGTGCCCTTCGCGACCGAGGTCACGTACACGCGCAGTCGGGCGCCGTGGGCGTAGTCCTCGCTCGGCACCTGCTCTTCCGGAGGCAGGATCGCCTCGACCGAGCCGAGGTCGACGTGCACCATGCGCGGGTTCGGGCCCTGCTGCACGATGCCGGCGACGATGTCGCCCTCCTTGCCGCGGAACTCGCCCAGCACGGCGTCGTCGGCGATGTCACGCAGACGCTGGCTGATGACCTGCTTCGCGGCGAACGCGGCGATGCGGCCGAAGTCCTCGGGCGTCGACTCCTCTTCGCCGATGACCGCGCCCTCTTCGTCCAGCAGCGGGATGAACACCGCGACGTGACCGGTCTTGCGGTCGAGCTCTGCGCGCGCGCCCTCGGGCAGCTCGCCGGTGGGCGAGGTGTGCTTGGCGTAGGCGGTCAGGATCGCCTGTTCGATGATGTGCACGAGCTCGTCGAAGGGGATCTCCTTCTCGCGCTCGACGGTCCGCAGAAGTCCGAGATCGATGTCCACAACAGCCTCCGTATTCAGCTCTCACCGGCGCGTCGCGCGCGCCGGAACCCTACAACGTTACCCGATGCCGGAATCGTCCGCCCTGGGAGTCCCCTGACGCGGCACGCGGCCCGCGCTCAGCCGCGGCAGTCGTCCACATGCGTGTCGGCATGACGGAATCGCGCGTCGGTCCAGGTGATCAGCACGGGGACGAAGGCGGACCCCGGCAGGAGCGTGCCGAGATGGTCGTAGCCGACGTACTCCAGGCTGCGCACCTGTTCGCCCTGGCCGCACAGGGTGGCGACGAACTCACGCTGCAGGTGCGGCGGGATGACCTCGTCCTCGCTCCCCCACGCGACGAGGATCGGCGTGCCCCACGGGCCGTTCGGGGTGTTGTCGTCGAGACGCTTGCCGAGCGCTCCCGAGGTCAGGTCGCCGACGTAGAGCGGGCGGTCCTCCGACACGCCCAGCGCGGCGGCGACCGAGACGATCACGCCCGGCTCGGTCGGGCAGCGCTGGGTCATCTCGCGCACGATCGACTCGGCCCCCGGCGCCACATAGTCGCTGAGGTCGATGTCGGAGTACGTCTCGGAGTACGGCACCAGCACCCACGAGATGAGGATCGACAGCAGCGCGTTCGCGTCGCCGGTCATGAGCTCGTGCGCCAGCTTCACCGGCTCGGCGGCGGGCGCGAGCACCGCCGTGCCGCGGATGTCGATGTCGGGGGCGTAGTCGGGGGCGATCTGCGTGGTCCACAGCGCCGCGTGACCGCCCTGCGAGTGCCCCCAGACGACGGTGTGCGCCGAGAGGGTCAGCCCCTCGAGCTCGCGGGCGGCGATGACCGCGTCGAGAGAGGACCGTGCCTCGCCTCGACCGATCAGATACGGGAAGTCGCCCGGTGCGCCCTGACCCGAGTAGTCCGACGCCACGACGACCCAGCCCTTCGCGATCGCCTGGTCGAGTCCCGGGATCGCCCATTTCGTCGCCGACGCGTCGCGCAGGCTCGGTGCGCAGCCGCGCGCGACGCCGGTCGTGCCGTGGTTCCAGACGACCACCGGGCGCGGCCCCGGCGGAAGGTCGTGCGGCGTGATGACGAGGCCGCTCGCGACCGCGGGTTGCCCGTTGGCATCGCGCGTCGTGTAAAGGATGCGCGACACATCGGCATTCGCGGGCTTCTGCCCCGTGAACTCGTCGGAGCGGATCAGCGCGCCGTGCTCGTACGGCACCACGGTGGGCGGGTCGTAGAACGAGTCCACCACCTGCGCGCCGTCCTCGAACCACGAGTTCGCCCACCATCCGCCGGCCACCAGCACCACCAGCAGCATCGACAGCGCGTAGCGTCCCGCAGCGAGCCATGCGGCGCGTGCCCGGCCGTGCCGGGCGGGGAGGACCTCGGTGGATGCCGGCGGCCGGGGTGCGGCATCCCTCTCCGCCTCCTCGCCCGCCGCTTCATCGCCCGGAGCCGGCTCCGCCCTGGCCGGCACCGAGCGGCGGCCCTCGACGAATGCGCGCACGGCCCGGATCAGCAGCGTCAGTCCGAACACGATGGTGCGCAGCCCGAACACCAGGGCGGCGAGCAGCACGGTGACGTCGGGCCATGCGTACGACAGCACGCCGAACGCGAGCTGGGCGCCGCCCCACACCGCCGACAGCACGCGCTGGCTGACGCGGCCGCGGGCGAGCGCGTCGTACAGCGACGCCAGTCCTCCGAGCACCAGCAGCACGGCGATCAGCTCGGGCAGCAGATCGAGGCGGCGTCCGAGACCGACCAGGATCGCGATGCCGAACGCGATCCACACCGAGCCGATCGTGATGCGCGACCACAGCGGGGTCTCGGGCGCCGACAACATGCGCGCGATGCCGGAGAGGATCGCGCTGATCCCGACGTAGATCGTCAGCACGACCAGCGAGGTCAGCGGCCGCGTGACGATCAGCAGGCCGATCAGCAGCGAGAGGGCGCCCACGGCGACGAGCACGACCGGCGGTGCTCCGCGGACCAGCCGCGGCATGATGCTCCATCCGGTCGTGGGCTGGGGCCTGCCCTCACGGATCATCCGCCCCATGCTAGGCGGGGAATCCGAGCGTTCGGTCCGAGCGCGGCGGCGTGTGCGACGAGCTCCGCCTCGGCCGGTGCGCCCGCCGGCGCCGACGAGTCCTCACAGCACAGCGAAGCGGTACCGCGCAAGCCCTCACGACCGCGCCGCACGAGGTCATACCGTGGAGACCATGTCGACTGGGGCTGACTCCGGGGCGCGCGCCGAGGTGCGCCACGCCGCGCACCGCGCGGAGGCGAATCCGGTGTTCGAGACGATCGCGCGCGCCGGGTTCGTCGCGGATGGGATCGTGCACGTGCTGATCGGCGTGCTCGCGGTCGTGGTGGCGTTCGGCGGCGACGGCGAGACCGATCAGTCGGGGGCGCTGCTGACCATCGCCGGCGCGCCCCTGGGGTTCGTCGTGCTCTGGCTCGCGGCGCTCGCGCTCACCGCGCTCGGGGTGTGGCAGCTCCTCGACGGCATTCTGGTGCGACGGGAATCGGCTGCGCAGAAGTGGGGGGCGCGGCTGATCGAGTGGGCCAAGGCGGCCGTCTTCTTCGCCCTGGCACTGGTCGCGGCGGCGGTCGCCGTCGGCGCGCGTCCCGACCCCGACGGCAGCGTGCAGGACGCGAGCCGCGGCGTGCTGTTCGTCCCGGGCGGACCGATCGTGCTCGGACTGATCGGCGTGGCCGTCGGCGCGGGCGGCGTGGGGTTCGCGGTCGTCGGCATCAGGCGCCGATTCGTCCGGCTGCTCTCGCTCCCCTCCGGGCGGGCAGGCGCCGTCGTGACCGGCATCGCCGTCTTCGGCTATATCGCGAAGGGACTCGCCCTGGTGACCGTCGGCGTGCTGCTCGTGGTCGCGGCGGTCAAGGTCGATCCGGAAGACGCCGGCGGGCTCGATGCGGCGCTCGACGGGCTCATCGCGCTCCCCCTCGGCCCTGCGGTGTGCGGCGCGATCGGGGGCGGACTGATCGCGTACGGCGTCTACCTGGTCCTCTCGGCGCGCTACCGCCGGCTCTGACGGCCGACGCGCGGTGCGGCATCCCCCCGCTCTTCACTCCCGCGGGGCGGACTCCAGGGCGTTCACGGCGCGGATGAGGCGGTAGAGCTCGCCCACGCGGAACTGGTTCAGCCGGAGCACGAGGCGGGGCAGGTCGACGACGTCGTCGTCCTCGCGCTCAACGGTCAGCGCGCCGCGGCGCTCGATGCGGCCCTCGGCGACCAGGTGGGCGAAGCGCACGTTGAGCTCGTCGACCTCGGCGTCGGTGGGCTCGGCCTTGAGACGCAGCACGAGCCGCTTGCCGACCCACCGCAGCGAGTCGTAGTTGCGGTAGAACCCCGTGATCTCGTCGACCGCCGCGTCGACCGAGTCGGTCACGAGCACGCGATCGAAGTCGCCCTGCGAGATGACGCCCGACGGCAGCAGGTGGTCGTCGACGAACCGCTGCAGCCCGGCCCAGAACGTGCCGCCCGGCGCGTCGAGCAGGACGATCGGCGTCGGGTCGGCCTTGCCGGTCTGCTGCAGGGTCAGCAGCTCGAACATCTCGTCCAGCGTGCCGAAGCCACCGGGCACGCACACGAATCCGGCGGACTCCTTGACCAGCATGAGCTTGCGCGTGAAGAAGTACTTCATGGCGACGTTGCGGGCGTTCCCGCCGACGATCGCGTTCGGCTTCTCTTCGAAGGGCAGCCGGATCGAGACGCCGAGCGAGTGGTGCGGGCCGGCGCCCTCGGCGGCGGCCTCCATGATCCCGGGCCCGGCGCCGGTCACGACCATCCAGCCGCGTTCGGCGAGGACCGCCGCGGTCTCGGACGCCTGCCGGTACAGCTCATCCTCGGAGCGCGTGCGCGCGGACCCGAAGATCGTGACCTTGGGGATGCCGCGATACGGCGCGAACAGCCGGAACGCGGCACGCATCTCGCTGAGCGCCGCGGAGGTGATCTTGAGATCGAGCCGGTCGGTGTCGTCGAGCCCCAGTCCGATGCCGGTGGCGAGGATCCGCGAGACGAGATCGGCGTCGTGCGTGATGCCCGCGGCGGCCATCGTGGCGCGCAGCTCTTCGGTGACGGGGTGCGGGATGGTTCCGGTGTCGCTCTGGCCCATGACGCCAGCGTGCCACGTCCGGCCGTTGTCCGGTGACCGGAGCGTGAACAGTGGATGCCGCGTCCCTCGCGTCCGCGACGCACCGGCTTGCGGCATCCACCCCATCCTCTGCGCTGTCGAAATCGGCATGCGCGGCACGAACATGCAGCAGCGGATGCCGGAAACGACAGCGCGGGTGTCAGAGCACGCCCTCGAGGAGCTCCGCGGCGCGGGCGGCGCCGCCGAGCGAACGCAGCTGAGCGCCCACCCGCGCCGACGCCTCGCGGAACGACGGCTCTGCAAGCACGCGGTCGACAGCGGCCCCGACGGCCGTGGCCTTCGGCGTGCCGGTGCGCAGATTCACTCCCGCGCCGCTCCAGGCAACCCGCGCGGCCACCTCGGGCTTGTCGAGGTCGCCGCCCGCGACGACGAGCGGGATCCCCTGACCGAGCATCGCGATGGTGCCGCCCCACCCGCCGTTCGTGATCGCGAGGTCGACTTGCGGCAGGAGTGCACCGAACGGGGCGACTCCCGTCACGCGGACGTTCGACGGCACCGCGAACGGGAACGCCTCGCGGCCGGGCACGCCGGTGGTCGCGACGACGAGGAGGTCGCGGTCGGCGAGCGCCGTCAGCGCCGGCCGCACCAGGTCGTCGGGGTCGATGTTCTGCGTGCCCTGCGTCACCAGCACGACCCGGCGCCCGTCGAGGTCGCCCCACCACGGCGGCAGCGCGTCCGGCGAGGCCGGCGCGGACTGCACCGTGAGCTCGCCGACGAAGTGCAGGTGCGCCGGGCGGTCGTCGCGGCCGTAGTCGAGCAGCGGAGAACCGCTCGCGACGATCAGCGTCGAAGAGAACACGATCCCGTCCATGCTGCGACCGCGAGTGGTCAGCCCCACCGCGGCCTGCGCCTCGTCAAGGGCCGCCACGAGAGGCCGCGAGATGAGCGGCACGAGACCGCGCAGCGCCGCGTCCCGCGCGCGGGTGACGGGGTTGGTGCCCGGGCGGATGCCCATGCCGCTCGGCGGACCCGCCGGGCCGAGGAGCTGCAGCGGGATCACTGCCACCGTCGCCCACGGCGTCCCGTTCCGCTCGCTGAACAGCGCGGCGCCGACCGACGTCTCATCGGAGGCGAGCAGGTCCCACGGATCCCGCTCCCACTCCGCGGCCAGATCGGTCACCTGTGCCGGCGCGGTGCGGATGAAGCAGTCGACGACGTTGACGAGCATCTGCTGCATGCCCTTCTTGCCGACCAGGCGCGGGAACGTCGCGGGCAGGTCGTTCTCGTCGAAGTCCGGCGCGTCGTGCCACGGAACGTGCCGTGCGCCGACGGCCTCGACGCGAGACCGGAACCGCGACCCCGTGTAGAAGCGCACGTCGTGGCCGCGACGCACGAGCTCGCGGGCGACCGCGGTCAGCGGCGCGACGTGACCCGTGAACGGCATCGCCGTCAGCAGGAATCGGCCCATGTCCGTCATCCTCCCGTTGTGGGACCCCGGGAATCCAGAGATCGGCGATCCCGGATGGGATACATCCCCTCAACAGGCAGTCTGCTCGGCTTCGCGGCAGCTCCGCATCGGTGCCACCACGGATCCGCTCACCTCGCGCGACGGTGCCGCGATCAGCCGGCGTTGAGGCGCGCGACGACCTCGGCCACCGGCACGGCCTCGCGGTCGCCGGTGCGGCGGTCCCACAGCTCGACCTGGCCGTCGGCGGCACCCCGCCCGACGATCACGATCTTCGGCACGCCGATGAGCTCGGCGTCGCCGAACTTGACGCCCGGCGAGACCTTCGGCCGATCGTCGTAGAGCACGTCGAATCCGGCGGACTCCAGGTCGGCCGACAGCTGCGCGGCCACGTCGAACGCGACGGCGTCGCGGCCGGCGGCCACGACGTGCACGTCGAACGGCGCCACCGAGGCGGGCCAGATGAGCCCCTTGTCGTCGTTGTTGAGCTCGGCGATGTTGGCGAGGATGCGGGTCACGCCGATGCCGTACGAGCCCATCGTGACCGTCACGAGCTTGCCGTTCTCATCGAGCACCTTGAGACCCAGGGTCTCGGCGAAGAAGCGGCCGAGCTGGAAGACGTGGCCGATCTCCATGCCGCGGGCGAGCTCGACCGGGCCCGAGCCGTCCGGAGCCGGGTCGCCCTCGCGCACGTTCGCGACCTCGACGAAGCCGTCGCCCGCGAAGTCGCGCCCGGCGACGAGCGTGTGCACGTGCTTCTGATCGATGTTGGCGCCGGTGACCCATGATGTGCCGTCCACGACGCGCGGGTCGAGCAGGTACCGGATGCCGGTGGCCGACTCCTCGCCGAGGATCGCTCCGGTCTCGGACCAGGGTCCGATGTAGCCCTTGACGAGCAGCGGGTTCTTCTCGAAGTCCTCGGCGGTGGCTGCCTCGACGGCGGCGGGCGCGAACGCGACCTCGGCGCGCTTGTCGTCGACGTCGCGGTCGCCGGGGATGCCGACGACCACGAGCTCGCGCGTGCCGTCGAGGTGCGTGAGGGCGAGCACGACGTTCTTGAGCGTGTGCGCCGCGGTCCACTCCCCCGCGCCGGCGGTCGCGGGACCCGCGATGCCCGGCGCCGGGGCGTCGAGGTGCGCGTTGGCGTGGTCGACGAGCGTCTGGATGGTGGGCGTGTTCGGCGAGTCGAAGATCACCGGGGCTCCGAGGCCGTCGAACGGCAGCGCATCGGGCGCCACGGTCGTGAACGCCTCGACGTTGGCGGCGTAGCCGCCGGCCGAGCGCACGAAGGTGTCTTCGCCGACGGGGGTCGGGTGCAGGAACTCCTCGCTGCGCGCACCGCCCATGAGGCCGTTGTCGGCCGCGACGATGACGTACTCGAGGCCGAGGCGCTGGTAGATGCGCTCATAGGCGTCGCGCTGCGCCTGGTACGAGGCATCCTGCCCCTCGTCCGTGTAGTCGAACGAGTAGGCGTCCTTCATCGTGAACTCGCGGCCGCGCAGCAGGCCGGCGCGCGGACGCGCCTCGTCGCGGTACTTGTCCTGGATCTGGTAGATCGTCAGGGGCAGGTCCTTGTACGACGAGTAGAGGTCCTTGACGAGGAGCGTGAACATCTCTTCGTGCGTCGGCGCGAGCAGGTAGTCGGCGCCGCGGCGGTCCTGCAGGCGGAAGATGCCGTCGCCGTACGACGTCCAGCGGCCGGACTGCTCGTACGGATCGCGGGGCAGCAGCGCCGGGAAGTGCACCTCGAACGCCCCGGCGTTCGCCATCTCGTCGCGGATGATCGCCTCGATCTTCGCCTTGACCCTCAGCCCCAGCGGCAGCCACGTGAAGATACCTGGCGCGGCGCGCCGGATGTAGCCGGCGCGCACGAGGAGCCTGTGGCTCGTGACTTCGGCGTCGGCGGGGTCTTCACGAAGGGTGCGGAGGAAGAAGTTCGACAGACGGGTGACCACGATCGTCAAGTCTAGGGCCCGTGCCTACACTGATCGGGTGCCCGCACGCCGTCCTCGACTCGCCCCTGCCCGGGCCCATGACGAGCTGATCGAGTCGCTGGCGCAGCTGCGCGTCGAGCTCGAGCTTCCGGCGGGCTTTGCGGAAGAGGTGGATGCCGCGGCCCGCGCTGCAGCCAGGTCGGTGCCGACCGATCCGGTGGGGGCAGGGCTCGACGATCTGCGCGAGCTGGAGTTCCTGACGATCGACCCGGCGGGGTCCACGGACCTCGATCAGGCGATGCACCTCGAACGGACCGCCACCGGCGCCACGCTGCACTACGCGATCGCCGACGTCCCCGCGTACGTCGAGCCGGGCGGCCCGGTCGACGACGAGGCCCGCGAGCGCGGGCAGACACTGTACGCGGCGGACGGCCGCATCCCGCTGCATCCGGTCGAGATCAGTGAGGATGCGGCTTCCCTGCTCCCAGATCGCGACCGGCGCGCCTACGTGTGGCGGTTCGAGCTCGACGAGGGCGCCCGGCCGGTCAGCACGACGCTGCGGCGCGCAGTGATCCGTTCGCGTCGGCAGTGGACCTACGTCGACGCGCAAGAGGCGATCGACGCGGGCACGGCGCCGGTCACGCTGCAGGCGCTCGCCTGGTTCGGCACCCAGCGTCTCGCGCGAGAGAGCGAGCGCGGCGGCGCCAGCCTCAACGTGCCCGAGGCGCGCATCGTGCCCGACGACGACGGCGACGGCTACCGGCTGGAGCGCGACGCGCCGCTGCCGGTCGAGGACTGGAACGCGCAGGTGTCGCTGCTGACCGGCATGGCCGCCGCCGAGCTCATGCTGCGCGGCGGCGTCGGCGTCCTGCGCACGATGCCGGCCGCCGACGCCGACGACATCACCGCGTTCCGCGCCCAGACCGTCGCGCTCGGCCTGCCGTGGCGCGAGGACATCGCCTACGGTGACTACCTGCGCGATCTCGACCGCACCGACCCGGCGGCGCTGGCGATCCTGGACGCCGCGACCGGCCTGTTCCGCGGCGCCGGCTACGTCGCGTTCGACGGCACGCCTCCTGCCGACCCGATCCAGTCCGCGATCGGGGCGCCGTACGCGCACACCACGGCGCCGCTGCGGCGACTCGTGGACCGCTGGTCGCTCGTGGTGTGCGACGCGATCGCGAACGGGCACGACGTGCCGCCGTGGGCGCGTGAGAGCCTCGCCGCACTGCCGAAGATCATGGGCCGCAGCGACGCGCTCGCGAACCGGCTCGAAGCCGGCACCCTCGACCGCGTCGAGGCGGCGCAGCTGTCCGGCCGCGAAGGGCACACGTTCGACGCGGTCGTGCTGGGTCGGCGCAACGGCGGCGCACGCGTGCAGTTGGTCGATCCACCGGTCGCGGCGAAGGTGGCCGGCCTGGACGCGCCGGCCGGAACCACCGTGCGGCTGCGGCTGCGGTCGGCCGACATCGCCACCGGCGAGGTCGTGCTCGAGCCCACTGCATAGGCTGGACCGCATGACGACCGTGCTGCTCACCGGATTCGAGCCGTTCGGCGGCGACCCCGCCAACCCCTCCGGCGAGGCGGTGCACCTGGTCGCCTCACGGTGGAACGGCCCCGAGGTGCTGATCACCGACGTGCTGCCGGTCACGTTCGCCGGCGCCGCCGCACGCCTGCGCGAACTGATCGCCGAGCACCGCCCGGATGTCGTGATCGCCGTGGGCCTCGCGGGCGGTCGCGCGGCCGTCGGCGTCGAGCGCGTCGCGGTGAACCTCATCGACGCACGCATCCCCGACAACGACGGCGATCAGCCGGTCGACGTCCCGAGCGTGGCTGGTGCCCCGGCCGCACGGTTCGCGACGCTCCCCGCGAAAGAGATCGCTCGCCGCATCGCCGAGGCCGGCATCCCGGCCGAGGTGTCGTACTCGGCGGGCACGTTCGTGTGCAATCACGTGTTCTTCACGGCGCTCGAGGCTGCGGCATCCACCACCCGCGCCGGATTCATCCACGTCCCCTGGTCAGCGGAGCACGCGCCGTCGGCCGATGCCGCGGCGCTGCCGCTGCGGAAGATCGTCGAGGCGCTCGAGCTCGCGGTGCGCGCCAGCCTCGACGTCGCCGAGGATGCCGCCGTTCCCGCCGGAACCCTGCACTGAGTCCGTCGGTCAGTCCGCGACCGACGCCATCGCGGCAGTCGCGGCGGCCGTCACGGTCGCGACGATCGATGCCCGTCGAGCCGCGATGCGCGCGTCGCGATCGCCGGCGTCGGGGACGATGAGGGCGTCGAGCTGCGGCAGCACCGGCCAGGCGTTGACGAGGCTCACGAGGGTCAGCAGCAACTCCCCCGCCTCGACGCGCCCGATACCCGGCAGCATGCGCTGCATGCGGTCGACCTTCTCCGCGTGGAACGCGGCGCGCACCGGGCTGTCGGCCGCGGCCACGCCGCGTTCCAGTCCCTCCCAGTACACGAGCCGCGGGATCTCGCCGTGCGCGATGTGGTGGTCGAACAGCCGCGCGGCGTAATCGCCCACGGCGGCAGGGCCGGTGCCCTCGGCGTTGACGGCCTGCAGGGCCGCCTGCAGCGCTTCGGCAAGCACGGTGGCGAACAGCTCGTCCTTCTTGCCGAAGTACTGGTAGATGCGCTCCTTGTTCACCCCGGCCGCCGCGGCGATGCGATCGACCCGGGCACCGGCGAGACCGTGCTCGCTGAACTCGGCGGTCGCGGCATCCAGCAGCAGACGTTTGGTGCGTTCGGTGTCCCACGCCATGTCGCCATGATACGCACGTATCCAACTGAACGGTTGCGGAATAGATCGAGCGGTGGTTCACTTGCAACCAGTCAGTTGCAACCGTTCCGTTGGAATATTCGAAGGATGCCGCACATGACCGCTCCCGCCGCCCCTGACTCCCTCTCCGCCGACACATCGGCACCCGCCGCCGACACACCGACGCCGCTCGCCGCCCCACCGTCACCGCCGTCGATCCACGTCCGAGCCGTCATCACGTGGCTCGCGATCTTCCCGCTCGTCTCGGTCGGGATGCTGCTGCTCGCCCCGGTCTCGGAGTCGTGGCACCCCATCCTCCGCGCCCTCGTGCTGACCGCCGTGGTCGTCCCGCTCGCGGTGTACGTGGTCGTCCCGCGCCTGCTGCGGGTGCACGCGGCCATCGTGCGTCGTCGAGCCCGCTGACCGCGTCGGCCCGCCCTCGATTGAGGAGCGGTGGATGCCGCATCCCGGCCCCGTGCGCCGGCTCAGAGCCGCCGGCGCCCGAGATGCAGCACTTCGCGCACCACGAGCCCGGCCACCAGCGCCCAGAAGGCGGCACTGACACCCGCGATCGCGACGCCCGACGCGGCCACGAGGAACGTCACGACGGCCGGCAGCCGCTCGCCCGGATCGTCGATCGCCTGCTGCACCGCGGACCCGAACGCCGCGAACAGCGCGATGCCCGCGACCGCGGGGATGACCGCCTCCGGAGCCACCACCACCAGCGCCACGAGCGCCGCCGACAGCCCGCCGAGCACGATGCCGCTCCCGCCGGTCGAGACGCCTGCCACCCAGCGTCTCTTCGGATCGGGGTCCGCATCGGGCGCCGCGGCGAGCGCGGCGCTGATCGCGGCGAGGTTGATGGCATGGCCGCCCGCGGTCGCACCGAGCGCGGTGCCGATGCCGGTCACGAGCATCGCCGGACGCCACGGCACCTCGTAGCCGAAGCTGCGCATGATCGCGACGCCCGGCACGTTCTGCGACGCCATCGTCACCAGGAACAGCGGCAGCGCGAGCCCGACGACGGCACCGAACGTCAGCGTCGGCGCCGTGAACTCCAGCCGTGGGATCAGCACGGCCGGATCGATCGTCGCGCCGGTGACCGCCAGATCGACGCCGACGACGACGGATGCCGCCACGAACGCCAGCGGCACGGCCCAGCGTGGGGCGAACCGCACGGCGACGAGCCACACGATGACGACCGGTACGACACCCCACGGGTTGGCCACGACACCGGTGACGGGGGCGAGGCACAGCGGCAGCAGGACGCCGGCGAGCATCGCCTGCGCGATCGACGGCGGGATGCGGGCGATCAGTCGTCCGAGCTGCGGCCACAGCGCGGTCAGCAGGATCAGCCCCGCCGTCACCAGGAACGCCCCGACCGCCGCCGGCCAGCCGCCCTCGACGGCGCCCGTCGCGGCGAGCACCGCAGCGCCCGGCGTCGACCACGCCACCGTGATCGGCATGCGGTACCGCCACGCGAGCAGGATCGCCGACGCACCCATCGTGACGCACAGCACGAGCAGGCCGCTCGCGGCCTGGGCGGGCGTCGCGCCCACCGCATCGAGACCCGTCAGCACGACCGCGAACGAGCTGGTCACGCCGACGAGTGCCGTGACGACCCCGGCCACGATCGGACGCGAGAGCGGTGCCCGCGCAACGGGCGCGGCGTCGCCCCCGCCCGGCACCGCGTGCGGTTCCGGCCCGGTCGCCGGTTGCGGCGTCTCCGCGGTCACGACGTCTGCCGTCCGCGGTAGACGGCGGTGCGCAGCTCGACGGCCCACACGCCGGCTTGCGGCATCCCGAGTCCCTCGGCGACGGCGATCTCGGCCTCGACGTCGTAGGGCACGCGTACGAAGCGCACCTCGAACGGCGCGGGACCGTCGGCATCCGGCACGCCTTCGAGGATCACGTAGCTCGGCGTCGGCTCGTCGAGCGGGTTGCCGACGCTGCCGATGTTGAAGAGCGTCCGCCCGTCGCGCGACTCGATGTACGCGTCGTGGATGTCGGCATACCCGACCACAGTGGGCTCAGGTCCGTCGCCGGTCATCGCGGTCGCGCGGAACATGTCGTCGAACTGCGCCTCGGTGTGGTGGAAGTGCACGCGCACGTGCGGGCTCTCGGCCGATGCGTGGAACAGTCGCACACGCCGCCCGCTGAGGGTCAGGTCGTGGCTCAGCGGCAGCGCGCGCAGCCACGCGCGCTGCGGGGGCGACAGCTCGTCGCGCCACCACCGCATCTCTTCGGCGTCGTCGTCGCCGATACCCTCGAGGAAGTCGTCCCAATTGCCGCGGATGTTCACCTCGCACACCTCGCGCACGCGTTCGACGACGGCCGCGCCGCGAGGACCCTTGCCGGCGTTGTCGCCGAGATTGATGATGCGATGGATGCCGCGCCCCGCGATGTCCGCGAGCACCGCTTCGAGCGCGGTCAGGTTGCCGTGGACGTCGGAGATGAGGGCGATCCGTTCGAGGGGCACCCTCGTGATCCTGCCACGTCCCGGGAGCGGGACGCTGCGGAGCCCGCTCCTCTAGGGTCGGGGTGTGCGTCGCGTGCTGCCTGCCCTGGTCTCGATGACGGCGGCCTCCGCCGCCGGTCTGCTGGTGTGGGCAGAGATCGTGCATCGGCGGACGTCGCGTCAGGCGCTCGGCACGTCCACGACATCGCCCGGCGGCTCGGAGGCGGTCGTCGTGCTCGGGTACCGCGACGCGGGTCCGCGCGCGAACTTCGTCAACCGCTACCGCGTGCGCGTGGGACTGCGCTCGCAGGACCCGCGGGCGACAGAGAGCGTGCTGGTGCTGTGCGGCGGCGCCGTCGGCGGCGAGGTGCCCGAGGCCGAGCTGATGGCCCGCTACGCGCGCGAGCGCGGATACACCGGCCCGATCCGGCTCGACGTCGAGAGCCGCACCACGGCGGAGAACATCCGCAACGCCATCCACCTCATCGAGGGCGCCGACGCGATCAAGATCGTGTCGCACGCGCCGCACGCCGTGGTCGGCCGCGAGTACCTGTGGCAGCTGCGCCCCGACCTCGCCGCGCGCCTCGTCCGCGGCGACGACGACCGCATCGGCGAGGCGCCCGTGCTCAAGGTCGCCGCCGCGTTCATCGCGTGGCGGCACGGGGTGCGGCGCAGGCGGGCGTGACCCGGGCCCTGCGCTCGCGCTGTCGTTCCCGGCATCCGCTGTCGAAAGAGGCTGGCGCGCATGCCGGTTTCGACAGCGCGGACGATCGGGGCCGTACCAGAACGACAGCGGACGCCGATGTCGACAGCGCGAAGGGATGCCGGGGGTCGCGACCGCGGCGGCGGGCTCAGCGGGCGTCGAACTCGGCGAGCGCGTCGGCGATCATGCGGTGGCCCTGCGCCTCGAACGCCTCATCGCCGACCTGGTGCGCCCAGCACGCGGTTCCGATCGCCTCGCGCATGCGCATCAGAAGCCAGTGATCGGGATGCCGGGGGTCATCGCCGTAGCCGTCCAGGAACGCCGCCTCGCACGCGGGATTCTCGCGCCACTCCTGTACGGCCAGTCGCACGAAGTCCGACGCCGCGGGCCGGAACGCGAACCGCCCGAAGTCGATGACCCTCACTTCGTCCGAGGCCGCGGGGTCGACGAGCCAGTTGCGCGGCTGCCAGTCGCCGTGCGTGGGCACGAGGTCCGCCTCCCACGGCCCGAGCGCGGCGAGCGCGGCCCGCAGCCGCGCCTCGACGTCGGGCACGATGGCGTGCGGTGAGTCGAGCCACACCAGCGAGCGAGCGGAGGCAGCGGCATCCACTCCGTCCGAGGGGCGCGCCGCCTGCGCGTGCAAGACACGCAGCAGCGCACCGGCGCGACGGTGCACGGCGGGGTCGACGCCCCACGGCGTGCGGTAGGCGAGCTCGCCGGGCAGCCACTGCGTCACGAGCACACGCGCGTCGCGGTCGTGATGACGCATCACCGGCGCATTCCCGCCGTCCGCCCAGACCGACAGCAGCCCGCCGAGGTGCGCATCGAGCTCGCGCGCGAAGTGGTGCCCGTCCGGTCCCGCCGCCTTCACGACGAACTCGTCGCCGTCGTGCCGCACCCGAAGCACGACGGTGTCGACCAGGTTCCAGCTGAGGTCGGCGACGACCTCGGCCGCCGGCATCCATTCCCCGACGAGGGCGCGCTGCGCGGCCGACAGCCGGTCGAAGCCGGGGCCCGCCGAGGGCATCAGGACGTGACGACCTGCGCGGTGCCGACGGGGGCTTCAGGCCCCATCTCGTCGGCGATGCGGTTCGCCTCTTCGATCAGCGTCGCGACGATCTCGGCCTCGGGCACGGTCTTGATGACCTGGCCCTTCACGAAGATCTGTCCTTTGCCATTGCCCGAGGCGACGCCGAGGTCGGCCTCGCGCGCCTCGCCCGGTCCGTTGACGACGCAGCCCATGACGGCGACGCGCAGCGGCACGGTCATGTCTTTCAGGCCCTCGGTCACCGAGTCGGCCAGCGAGTACACGTCGACCTGCGCGCGCCCGCAGGACGGGCACGAGACGATCTCGAGCTTGCGCTCACGGAGGTTCAGCGACTGCAGGATCTGGTGGCCGACCTTGACCTCTTCGGCCGGCGGCGCCGACAGCGACACGCGGATCGTGTCGCCGATGCCTTCGGCGAGCAGGATGCCGAACGCCGTCGCCGACTTGATCGTGCCCTGGAACGCCGGTCCGGCTTCCGTCACGCCGAGGTGCAGGGGCCAGTCGCCCCGCTCGGCGAGCAGGCGGTACGCCTTGACCATGACGATCGGGTCGTTGTGCTTGACCGAGATCTTGAAGTCGTGGAAGTCGTGCTCCTCGAAGAGGGATGCCTCCCACACCGCGCTCTCGACGAGCGCCTCGGGCGTCGCCTTGCCGTACTTCTCGAGCAGGCGCTTGTCGAGCGACCCGGCGTTGACGCCGATGCGCAGCGACACCCCGGCATCCTTCGCGGCTTTCGCGATGGCGCCGACCTGGTCGTCGAACTTGCGGATGTTGCCCGGGTTCACGCGCACCGCGCCGCAGCCGGCGTCGATGGCCTGGAACACGTACTTCGGCTGGAAGTGGATGTCGGCGATCACCGGGATCTGGCTCTTCGCCGCGATGATGTGCAGCACATCGGCGTCGTCCTGCGACGGCACGGCGACGCGCACGATCTCGCAGCCCGAGGCGGTGAGCTCGGCGATCTGCTGCAGGGTCGCGTTGATGTTCGTCGTCGGCGTCGTCGTCATCGACTGCACGCTGACGGGCGCGTCCCCTCCGACCAGCACCTTGCCCACCTTTATCTGGCGGCTCCTGCGGCGGGGGGCGAGCGTTTCGGGGACCTTGGGCATCCCGAGATTCACGGCTGGCACCCGTCCAGCCTACGCGCAGCGAGTGCGGCCCGGCCGCTTGCGGTAACCGGGCACGGGCGGTGGCGCAGTCTCTGCTATCGTGACCGCATGTCCGCGCGACTTCTCTGGTGGCCCACCGCATAGGCGGTGGGTTCGCGCGACCGACGACCGCCCCCGTGGCGGTCTTCTTTTTCGTGAGGGATGCCGCCCCCCGACGAAAGAACTCAGCCATGACCGGCCTAGCCCGACGCTCCCTTCGCGAGATCGCCCAGAGCGGCATCCCGTTCGCCCTCATCGCCCGCGACGGCACCACCGTCGAGGTGCTGACCGGAGACGTGGTCGACGTCGAACTGCTCGGCGACATCCCGCTCGTCGACGCCGCAGGCGCCGCCCGCGAGGTGCTCGCGCTCGTGCCGTTCCGCCAGGTGCGCGAGCGCGGCTTCGAGTGCCACGACGACGGCGCGCCGCTGCGCTGCCTCGTCGTCGCCGAACGGGTCTCGATCCCGCGAGAGGACGCGCTCGCTCAGCTGCCCGCCGAGCCCGTCGCACTCGACGACCCCGGGTTCGACATCGCCGACGAGGACTACGCCGACATCGTCCGCCGCGTGATCGCCGACGAGATCGGCCGCGGCGAGGGCGCGAACTTCGTCATCCGCCGCGACTTCACGGCGGGAGTGTCCACGGATGCCGCCACCGCCGCCCTCACGTGGTTCCGGGCGCTGCTCGAGCACGAGCGGGGCGCCTACTGGACGTTCGCGGTCGTCACGCCCGGCCACGTGGCCGTCGGCGCGAGCCCCGAGGCCCATGTCAGCGCCCGCGACGGCGTCGTCACCATGAACCCGATCTCGGGAACGTTCCGTCACCCGGCCGGCGGGGCGACCGTCGAGACGCTCACGGAGTTCCTGCGCTCGACGAAAGAGACCGAAGAGCTCTTCATGGTCGTCGACGAGGAGCTCAAGATGATGAGCGCCGTGTGCTCCGACGGCGGCCGCATCACCGGCCCTCATCTGAAGGAGATGTCGCGGCTGACCCACACCGAGTACGTGCTGCGCGGCCGCAGCCGCCTCGACCCGCGCGACATCCTGCGCGAGACGATGTTCGCCCCGACGGTCACCGGATCGCCGATGCAGAACGCGTGCACGGTCATCACGCGCCACGAGAGCACGCCGCGCGGGTACTACTCGGGCGTCGCGGCGCTGTTCACGCCGCGCGAGACGCTCGCGGCCGACGAGCCGACGCACGACCTCGACGCCCCCATCCTGATCCGCACGGCCTACCTCGCGGAAGGACGGCTGCGCGTGCCCGTCGGCGCGACGCTCGTCCGCCACTCCGACCCGTACGGCGAGGTCGGCGAGACCCACGGCAAGGCGGCGGGCGTCCTCGGTGCGATCGGCGCCGTCCCCCGTGACGTCGCGGCCGAGCAGGCGGCCGGTGACGCCCCCGAGGCAGGGGGTGCGGCGGTGCTCGACGCCGTCGCCGGCGACGCCGCGGCGATCGACGAGGACGCGGTGATCGACGAGGACGCGCCCGCGGCCGCTCCACGGCGCCTGGCCGACGACCCGGCGGTCGCCGAGCTGCTGGCCTCGCGCAACGCCCGCCTCGCCGAGTTCTGGCTGAAGCCGCAGGGCACCACCGGGCCGGCGCCGTTCGCCGGCCGGTCGGCGCTCGTGGTCGACGCCGAGGACCGCTTCACCACCATGCTCGCCCACCAGCTGCGCCACCTCGGCCTCGACGTCGCGATCACGCCGTGGAACGAGGTCACCGACGCGCAGATCGACGCCGCGGAACTGCTCGTGTCGGGGCCGGGGCCGGGTGACCCGCGGGATGCCGCGAACCCCCGCATCCGTCGCATGCGAGAGGTCGTCGCGCGGCGCCGGGCGGCCGGCGCACCGCTGCTCGCGGTGTGCCTCAGCCACCAGATCCTCGCGGACTCGCTCGGCATCGGACTGGCGCCGCTGGATGCCCCGCACCAGGGCCTGCAGAAGACCGTCGACGTGTTCGGCACTGCGGCCTCCATCGGGTTCTACAACACGTTCACGGCCCGTGTGCCCGCCGGCACGACGCGGGCCGGCGAAGCCGATGTGGCCGCCGACGCCGCCGGGGACGTGTACGCGCTGCGGGGTCCGGCGTTCGCGTCGGTGCAGGGACACCTGGAGTCGATCCTGTCGCGCGACGGCATGACGACGCTGCAGAGGCTGGTGGAGCAGGCGTTCACCTGACGCTGGTCGTCGGGTTCAGCGACCGGGTGCGGCTCCCGCGCGCGACGCGAGGAGGCGGCGCTCGGCCTCGTTGGCGGTGAGCTCCAGGGCCCGCAGATCCGCGGCGAGGGCCTCCTCGTCCCGGCCGAGGTCCCGCAGCAACGACGCCCGCACGGCGTGCCACAGGTGCGAGCGCGAGAGCGAGTCGGCAAGGGCGTCCACCTCGGTCAGCGCGATGTCGGCGCCCTCGACCCGGGCGAGGGCGACGGCGCGGTTCAGGCGCACGACGGGCGTGCGGTCGTAAGCGAGCAGCATGTCGTACAGCGTGAGCACCTGCAGCCAGTCCGTCGTCGCGACATCGGGCGCGTCGGCATGGCAGGCGGCGATCGCGGCATGCAGCTGCCAGCGCCCGGGGCGGCGCAGTCGGGCCGCCCGTTCGAGCTCGTCGCGTGCACCCGCGAGCAGCGCAGGGTCCCAGCGCGAGCGGTCCTGATCGGCGAGCAGCACGAGCTCGCCGTCGACAGCGCGCGCCGACTCCCGCGCCCTGTGGAACCGCAGCAGCGCCAGCAGCCCGTGCGCTTCCGCAGCCCGCGGCAGCGCCTCGGCGATCACCTGGGCCAGCCACAGCGCATCGTCGGCGAGGTCGCGGTCGGCTGAGGCATCCGCCCCCGCGACGAAATGCGCCTCGCTGTACATGACCGACACGATCGCGAGCACGAGGTCGAGTCGCGCTGCGGCGTCCGCGCCGGTGGGGACGCGGAGCGGGATGCCGCTGTCGGCGATCTTGCGTTTCGCGCGCGAGATGCGCTGGCCGGTCGCGGACTCGGTCGAGAACGTCGCACGGGCGATCTGCGCGGTCGTGAGGCCGCACACGGCGCGCAGCGTCAGCGCGAGCTGCGCATCGGGCGCGATCGCGGGGTGACAGCAGCCGAACAGCAGCGGCAGGCGCTCATCAGCGGGCGCCACGCCCTCCGGTACCGCCGGCTCGGACAGCAGCGCCACCTTGTCTCGCAGCACGCGCTCGCGCCGCACCCGATCGAGCGCGTTGTGACGCGCCGCCTGCGTGAGCCAGGCGCCGGGATTCGGCGGGATGCCGCGCCGCCGCCAGTCCCGCAGCGCCTCTTCGACCGCCTCGGCGACGGCCTCCTCCGCGATGTCGAAGCTCCCGAACGACACCGTGAGCGCCGCGGTGATGCGGGCGGACTCCTCGCGCACGACACCCGCGAGAAGGCGATCGGATGCCGCGGCCCCGGCCGACGACGCGCCCCGGGCTGCGGCATCCGATCCGGTCATCACTCGAACTGGCTGTAATCGGTCACCATCGGACGGATCTCGATCGCGATGCCGGGAAGCTCCATCGACGGCCAGGTCTTGACGAGCGCGATCGCCGCGTCGAGATCGGGCACGTCGAGGACGCTGAAGCCGCCGACGACCTCCTTCGCCTCGGAGAACGGACCGTCGACGACGACCGGGCCGTCCGGGCTGTACTTGACCGTGGTGGCGGTGCTCACCGGCAGCAGCTCCGCGCCGCCGTCGGCGATCTGGTCGGAGTTGGTCTGGAACCAGTCCCAGATCCGGCCGTAGACCTCCTTCGCGCGCTCCTCGGGCACCGCCGCATCGAGCTCGGGGGTGGAGGTGAACATGATGACGTACTTCATGGCCCGTGTCCTTTCGTCAGGGGAACCGTTTCATCCCCACAGCGAACGGGCAAGGCCGATTTCGACAGCGCCGCCGAAATCCTCGTCACGGCTGTCAGCCGAGCGTGACCGGGTTGAAGAGGTCGGCGAGCACCAGCACGGCGCCCATCCCGATCAGCGCGATCACGACGACGAAGGTGAGTGGCACGAGCTTCGTCGCGTCGACCGGCTTCGGGGGCGGGCGGCGGAAGAGCTTCGCCCACACCCGCTTGATGCCCTCCCACAGCGCGACCGCGATGTGGCCGCCGTCCAGCGGGAGCAGCGGGATGAGGTTGAACACGAACAGGGCGATGTTCAGCGAGGCCAGCAGCTGCAGGAAGCCCCCGACGCGGTTGAGCACCGGCGCGTCGGCGGCCGCGACCTCTCCTGACAGGCGTCCCGCCCCGACGATGCTGAGCGGCCCGTTCGGGTCGCGCGGCTGACCCGTGACCAGATCGACGGCGGTGTTCCAGACCTTCGCCGGCAGCTGCCAGATGATGCCGGCCACCGCTCCGACCTGCTGCACGGCCGCCTGCGGACCCGCCCAGATCGGCTGCTTCACATACTCGACCGTGGGTCCGATCCCGACGAATCCGGCCTCTGTCGTCGAGGTGGTGCCGTCGGCAGCCGTCACGGTCGTCTCGACGCGGGCCGGGGTGACCTGCAGCGTCTCGGTGGCGCCGTCGCGCTCGATGACGAACGTCAGCTGCTGTCCGGGCGACGACCGGATGATCTCGGACGCTTCGGCGAAGTCCGCGACGGGCTCGCCGTCGATCGACACGATCGTGTCGCCCGGCTCGATGCCGGCCGTCGCCGCAGGTGCGGCGGGATCCGAGGCGGTGCACTCGCTCGTGGCCGTGGCCGACGTCGTCGACGGCACGCACTCCGACAGGCGCGCGACCGTCGTGGTCGCCGTCTGCACGCCGATGCCCGTGAACAGGATCGCGAACAGCACGACCGCGAACAGGAAGTTCATGAGCGGGCCGCCGAGCATCACGATGATGCGCTTGTGGATCGGCAGACGGTAGAACACGCGCGTGTCGTCGTCGCCGCGCAGCGTCTCGTCGTTGGCGTCGCGGGCGTCCTGCACCATCGTCGCGAAGAATCCGCCGGCGGCACGACCGCTGCGGCCCCCCGGTCCCTGAGCCTGTCGAAGGGAGGGCGACGGCGGGTACATGCCCGCCATCGAGATGTAGCCGCCGAGCGGGATCGCCTTGACGCCGTACTGCGTCTCACCGCGACGGCGTGACCACAGGGTGGGGCCGAAGCCGATCATGTACTGCCCGACGCGCACGCCGAACTTCTTCGCCGGCCACAGGTGCCCGAGCTCGTGCAGCGCGATCGACACCGCGAGGCCCACGACCATGAGCACGACGCCGATGACGAACGCAAGGATCTCCACACGCACACGGTACCCGCGCCAGGCTTTGAGTTGGGTGTGACGGCCTCGCGTAGGCTCGTGACGAGCATGCCGGTCGACAGAAGCGAGGAGCCGTGACGCCACGCCACGTCCGCGCGCTGCGCGGCACCGCCGCAGCGGCCGTCGCGACGATCGTGGCCGCGACCGCCCACACGCTGGCCGGCGGCGGAGCTCCCGCCCCCGCGCTCGTGGCCGCGGTGGGCATCCTCGCCGCGCCTCTCGCCGTCGCGCTGGCCGGCCGCCGCCTGTCGGTCTGGCGGGTCGGCGCGATCGTGCTCGCCAGCCAGGCGCTGTTCCACCTGGCGTTCGCGATCACGGCCGGAGCCGACCCGGCCGCACCGCACGCGCATCACACGACCGTGCTCGCGGGCGGGGTCGCGCCGGTCGCCCTCCCCGACGCCCCGATGCTCGTGGCACACGTCCTCGCCGCGATCGCCACGGTCGCCGGGCTGTACGGCGGCGAGCGGATGCTGCGCGCCCTGGGTCGCGGCATCCGCTCGATCCTCGCCCGAGCCCGCGTCCTCGGCACGCTGCCCGCCGTACCTCGCCGGCTCGCCTCGCACCGTGTGCAGGTGACCCGGCCGGCGCAGGCGGTGCTCTCAGGGCTGTCGCGGCGCGGCCCTCCGGTCTTCGTCATCGCGGCGCGCTGAGCGCCGCCACGCACCGGCCGCGCATCCCGCGGGGGCCGGTCCTTCCGCCGTGCGCGGCATCCTTCGCCGTGCCCGGACCAACGACGAAAGACGAAAGACAGATGACCATCTCCCGTACCGCCCGCCGCCGTCTCGCCGTCGGCGCCGCCGCCGGCCTCGCCCTCGCGCTCGGCGTGCCGCTGGCCGCCGCCGCCCACGTGCATGTCGACCCCGAGACCGCTGCGGCGGGTGCCACGCAGACCCTGACGTTCTCGTTCTCGCACGGCTGCGACGGCTCGCCGACGACCGCCCTCGCGATCGACATCCCCGAAGGCGTCGGCAACGCCACCCCCGTCGTGCAGGGCGGCTGGACGATCACCCGCGAACTCGGCACGAACGGTGTTCCCACGCGTGTGGTCTACACCGCCGCCACCCCGGTCGACGACGGTCTCAAGGCGTCCGTGGCGATGGACGTCCTCTTCACCGAGGGGGCCGCGGAGACCTCTCTCGCGTTCCCCGTCACACAGACCTGCGTCGTCGGCGAGACCGCCTGGACGCAGATCGCCGATGACGATCAGGACCCGGAGGAGCTCGACGCCCCCGCCCCGGTCGTGACCGTGGGGGCGGTGAGCGAGGCGGATTCCGACCACCACGGGGGAAAGGTGGATGCCGTAGCCGAGGATGACGCGACGGCCGATCACCACGGCAGCGCAGCGGATGCCGCAGCCGACGATGACGCGGCGGCCGCAGCATCCACCGATCCGGGTGATCCTCTCGCACGTTGGCTGGCCGCCGGCGGTCTGCTGGCGGGCGTCGCCGCGCTGATCGTCGTGCTGGTGCACGTCCGACGCAGCGCCTGACGACGGTTCGAATCGCGCACTCTGCGGCTCCGGACCGGGAGCGACGGCAGAGTGCGCGATTCGAAACGAGGCGGGGCGAGCGACCTGACACGCTGCGGCAAGCGCCGTGCGAAGATGGATGCGCCATGCCGACTGACGCGCCCTCGAACCTTCCCCCGGTACTCCGCCCCGACGCGCCGCCGACCCACACCGTCGCCGATCTCGCGGGGCGATTCGCCGTCGACGTCCGCGGCGATGTCGCCGACGCGACGCTGACGGGACTCACCCTCGCGACCGCCGACCTGCGCCCGGGGGACGTGTTCGTCGCGGTGCAGGGGGTCAACCGCCACGGCGCGGAGTTCGCCGCCGCCGCCGCTGAGAAAGGCGCCGTCGCCATCGTGACCGACGCCGCCGGAGCGGACGTCGCGGCGGCGAGCGGGCTGCCCGTGCTGCTGGTCGAGAACCCGCGGGCGCTGCTCGGCGAGCTGTCGGCCTGGGTGTACAGCACCGGCCGAGACGACGACCTCCCCACGCTCTTCGGCACCACCGGGACCAACGGAAAGACCAGCGTGTCGCACCTGCTCGAGGGGATCCTCGGCCAGCTCGGCGTCACCAGCGGACTCTCGTCGACGGCCGAGCGGCACATCGCCGGCCAGGTCATCGTGTCGCGCCTGACCACCCCCGAGGCGTACGAGATGCACGCGCTGCTGGCTCTCATGCGCGAGCGCGGCGTCGAGGCGGTCGCGGTCGAGGTCAGCGCACAGGCGCTCAGCCGTCGCCGCGTCGACGGCATCGTGTTCGACGTCGCCGGTTTCACGAACCTCACCCACGACCACCTCGACGACTACGCCGACATGCGCGAGTACTTCGAGGCGAAGCTCCCGCTGTTCCGCGCCGATCGGGCCCGCCGCGCCGTCGTGTGCGTGGACTCCGCGCCCGGCGCGGAGGTCGTCGCCCGCAGCGAGGTGCCGACGGTCACGGTCGGCACGCCGGCCCTCGCCTCGGATCCGGATGCCGCAGCCGCCGCCGACTGGGTCGTCGAGATCCTCGACGAGCGCCAGGTCGGCACCGAGTTCCGCCTGACTGCGCGCGACGGTCGCACCCTCACCACGCTCGTCCCGGTGATCGGCCGGCACATGGCCGCCAACGCGGGACTGGCGATCGTGATGATCCTCGAGGGCGGCTACGCGTGGGAGCGCCTCGTCGACGCGCTCGACGGCCAGAGCATCGAGGCCTACCTGCCCGGCCGCACGCAGCGCGTCTCAGGTGACACGGGTCCCGCCGTCTATGTCGACTTCGGCCACTCCCCCGACGCGTTCGAGAAGACGCTCGCCGCCGTGCGACGCGTGACGCCGGGCAAGGTCGTCATGGTCATGGGCGCGGACGGCGATCGCGACTCGACCAAGCGCCACGACATGGGGCGCACGGCCGTCGAAGGCAGCGACATCCTGGTGATCACCGACCACCATCCGCGCTTCGAAGACCCCGACTCGATCCGTGCGACGCTCATCGAGGGCGCCCGTCGTGCCCGGCCGGATGCCGAGATCCTGGAGTTCTCGCCGCCCGAGCGGGCGATCATCGAAGCCGTCGCACTCGTCGACGACGGCGACGCGATCCTGTGGATCGGCCCCGGGCACCAGGACTACCGCGACATCCGCGGCGTCCGCACGCCGTACTCCGCGCGTGAGCTCGCCCGCCGCGCGCTGCGCGATGCGGGCTGGCCCGTCCCCGAGCCGCACTGGCCGGTGCCGTACCCCGAGGACGAGACGCCGGCATCCGATCCGCTCCGGCCGGTCTATCCCGGGGCCTGACGCCCCCGCAGCCCGGCGCGACCGGCCGGCTGACGGCCTGACCTGCCGGTGGCCAGACCTCCTCGCGGCATGACGCGGTGGTGACCCCGAA
This sequence comes from Microbacterium helvum, assembly GCF_014779795.1. Classification (GTDB taxonomy): domain Bacteria; phylum Actinomycetota; class Actinomycetes; order Actinomycetales; family Microbacteriaceae; genus Microbacterium; species Microbacterium helvum. The sequence goes on along the minus strand of NZ_JACXZS010000012.1, from coordinate 139,963 downwards.
CCCGCCGCTGAATCATTTCACTTGCGCTGAACGTACGCGTTTTCGGCCCTCGGGCGTACAAACAGCGCAAGTGAACATGTTCAGTGCGGGTGCGTCGGCGTCGACCCGCGCGACGGGGAGGGGTCAGGATGCCGCGGCGATCGCCTTGTCGGCGGTCCGGCGTGCCCACACCTCGGCCTCGGCGAGCGCCTCGCGGGTGAGGACGTCGGGCGCCTCGTGGGCGTCGACGACGCGCGCGACGGTGTCGACGATGCCGAGGAAGCCCAGTCGCCCCTCGTGGAACGCATCGACCGCCTGCTCGTTGGCCGCGTTGAACACCGCCGGGTACGTCCCGCCCGCGCGACCGACCTGCTTGGACAGTCGCACCGCGGGGAACGCGGCGTCGTCGAGCGGCTCGAACGTCCACGATGTCGCGGTCGTCCAGTCCAGCGGCACGCCGACGCCCGCGACACGGTTCGGCCAGTCGAGTCCGAGCGAGATGGGCAGGCGCATGTCGGGCGGCGAGGCCTGCGCGATCGTGGATCCGTCGACGAACTCGACCATCGAGTGGACGATCGACTGCGGGTGCACCACGACGTCGATCTCGGCGTACGGCACGCCGAACAGCAGGTGTGCCTCGATCACCTCGAGGCCCTTGTTGACGAGCGTGGCCGAGTTGGTCGTGACGACGCGCCCCATGTCCCACGTGGGGTGCGCGAGGGCCTCGCCCGGCGTGACGTCCTCGAGCGATGCGCGGCTGCGGCCGCGGAAGGGACCCCCGGATGCCGTCAGCACGAGCCGCCGGACCTCGTGGCGCTCTCCCGACCGCAGTGCCTGGGCGAGCGCCGAGTGCTCCGAGTCGACGGGCACGATCTGACCCGGCTGCGCGATGGCGGTGACCAGATCGCCGCCGACGATGAGCGATTCCTTGTTGGCGAGGGCGAGGGTGCGCCCCGTCTCGAGCGCCGCCAGGGTCGGGCCGAGCCCCACCGAGCCGGTGATGCCGTTGAGCACGACGTCGGCCTCGACGTCGCGCACGAGCTGCTCGGCCTCCACCGCGCCCAGCGCCGTGTTCTCCACGCCGAACTCGGCCGCCTGCGCCCCGAGTCCGGCCCGGTCCGAGCCTGCCGCGAGGCCGACGACCTCGAAGCGTCGCGGGTTGGCCCGCACGACGTCGAGCGCCTGCGTTCCGATGGAGCCGGTGGAGCCGAGGATGAGGACGCGCCGCATCCGGCCAGCCTATCGGCGGGCCGGATGAGGACGCCGACTACTGCTGGGGCGTGCGCTGGACGCCGAGGATGTCGACCACGAAGATCAGCGGCGAGTTCGCCGGGATCGAGCCCGACGCCTGGTCGCCGTAGCCCTCGGCCGCCGGGATGACGGCGACCACCTGCGAGCCGACGTTCTGGCCCTCGAGCGCCTTCTGGAAGCCCTGCACGACACCCGTGGTCTCGAACTGGGCGGGCGCGCCACGGCTCCAGCTGGAGTCGAACTCGGTGCCGTCGGGAAGGACGCCTTTGTACTGCACGAACACGGTGTCGCCCGAGTTCACCGTCGGGCCGTCACCCGTCTTGAGGTTCGCGACCTGCGTGGTGTCGGGGGCGACGAAGTCGTCGGCCACGGTGATCGTGGGCTCGCCGTCGTCGGCGAGCGCGACCTCGGGCATGCCCGCGACCGGCTCCTGGGCGGCGCCGGTGGCCGTCGTGGGCAGCTGGGCGACGGACTGCGCCGCGACCACGTAGTTGGGTGCGCTGTCGCCGAGCATGCTGCCCGGGATGGTCAGCGTCGTGGTCGAGCCGAGCGGCGTGCACAGCACGGACGAGCCGAAGATGCTGCTGCCCGAGACGATGATCGGGACGAGGCCCGAGTCGTCAGCAGACGTGGTGGCCGAGTCGAGCGCGACCTCGCCGGTGGTCGGGTCGACGATGACGTACTGGCCGGACACGAGCTGGCCCTCGGCCAGGTCCTCCCCATCACCCTCGGTCACGGTCGTGCGCTGCAGCTCGCTGAAGGCGAGGTCTGTCGGCGACTGCGCCGTCAGCGTGGGTGCGGTGCCCGAGACGGTGACCGCCTCGGAGTCCGCACCGGACTTGGGGTCGAGTCCACACGCCGACGACGTGGCGGTCGGCGTGGGCGTGGAGTCGGTGTCGGGCGTGTCCGACGCGGAGCATCCGGCGAGCAGGACGGCCGACAGCGCGGCGGCGGAAAGAGCGGCGAGCGGACGAATGCGCACGGAACAACCTCTAGTCGGTGAAAGGGGAGCCTCCATCCTTTCGCATCTTTGCTCTGCTCGTGCTGAGAAAGCGCTATGCCGATACCGGAATGCAATGGGGAGTACCCTCTACGGGTGACTTCAGACCTCGTTCCCGGCGCTGACCACACCGCAGACGAGGTCGAGCCGATCGTGCAGCCGGGCGTTCCGGCCCGCCGGATGGGCCTCACCTACTTCTTCGGCCGCATGATCCTGGCACCCTTGGCGCGAGTGGTGTACCGCCCCCGCATCGAAGGCAAGGCGAACGTCCCGAAGTCCGGCGCGGTCATCTTCGCGAGCAACCATCTGTCGTTCATCGACTCGATCGTGATCCCCGTCGCCGCTCCCCGGCCCGTGCATTTCCTGGCGAAGGCGAGCTACTTCGAGAAGCCCGCGTCCCGGTGGTTCTTCACCGCGATCGGCGCCATCCCGGTGCACCGCGGCGCCGGCCAGGCAGCCCTCGACGCCCTCGACCAGCAGCGAGAGCTGCTCGACGAAGGCAGCGCCGTGGCGCTGTACCCCGAAGGAACGCGATCGCTCGACGGGCGCCTCTACAAGGGACGCACCGGGGTGGCCTTCCTCGCGCTGCAGACCGGCGCGCCGGTCGTGCCGGTCGGGCTGATCGGGACCGACAAGGCCATGCCGGTCGGGGCGAAGATGCCGTCTCGCACGCCGCGGGTGACGGTCCGCTTCGGCGCTCCGCTCGATCTCGCCCACCACGGCCCGGCCGCTTCGGGCAAGGCGCGCCGCCTCGCCACCGACGAGATCATGGCCGCCATCCACGCGCTGTCGGGTCAGGAGCTCGCCGGCGCCTACAACGAGGTCCCGGCGCAGAACCCGATCGAACGCATCAAGCAGGTGCTCCCGCACGAGCGCCGCTGACCGCTTCGACAGGCTCAGGGACCGGGTGCGCCGCCCGCCGTCAGGAACCCGCCACGAGGATCGTGGGCTCGTGGCGCACCGCGAAATTCACCGAGTTCGCGATGAAGCACCACTCATGGGCTTGCGCGTGCGCGGTGGTCGCGGCATCCACCATCGCCTCATCGGTCACCGTCACGCGGGGCCGCAGCACGACCTCGCGGAACGCACCGCCGCCCCGGCCGTCCTCGACCATGAGGCCCGAGGCCTCGTCGTCGTACCCGACGACGACGACGCCGGCCTGTACGCACGCGTGCAGATACGACAGCAGGTGGCATTCGCTGAGTGCCGCGAGCAGCAGATCCTCTGGGTTCCATCGCGTCGGATCGCCGCGGAAGGGCTTGTCTGCGGATGCTGCAAGCGCAGGCTTCCCGTCGACCTCGATCGTGACGGCCCGGTCGTAGTCCCGGTACCCCGACGTCCCCGTGCCGCGATCGCCGGTCCACGTGCTCCGGACGGTGTATCGGTGCTCACCCAGCATGCGGACAGTCTGACATGACGGCCGAGCTCCCCGACGGCGGTAGGCTTGCGGGGTGCCGCAGACCTTCGCCGCAGCCGACGCCGTGGAACTCGCCGTCGTCGAACGCAGTGGTTTCGTCGAGTCGCGGCATGCCGGCATTGCGATCGTGCTCGGCGCCGACGGCACGGTCAGCGAGAAGCTCGGCGATCCGACCGCGCTGATCCTCCCCCGTTCCAGCCTCAAGCCCCTGCAGGCGCTCGCATGCCTGTCGGCCGGCGCCCCGCTCGAGGGCGAACGGCTTGGCCTGTCGACGGCGAGCCACTCCGGCACGGACCGCCATGCCGCGGTCGTCCGAGACATCCTCGCCGCCGCCGAGCTCGGCGAGGGCGCCCTGGGCTGCCCGGCCGCGTGGCCGGGCGACGCGGCAGCACGCGACGAGCTCGTGCGCGAGCTCGGTCAGCCGCAGCGCATCCGCATGAACTGCTCGGGCAAGCACGCCACGATGCTGCTCACCAGCGTCGTCAACGGCTGGTCCGCCGAGGACTATCTCGCACCCGAGCACCCCGTGCAGCTGCTGATCCGCGAGACCGTCGAGCGACTCATCGGCGAGAAGGTCGCGGCCACCGCCGTCGACGGCTGCGGCGCGCCGGTCTACGCGATGACCCTGTTCGGGCTGGCCCGCGCGATCCACCGCATCGGCAACTCGTCGACCTCGTCGCCGTTCGCGCTGCACCGCAGCGCCGGCGCCCTCGTCGAGGCCGTGCGCGCGAACCCGTGGACCATCGCCGGTCCCGGTCGCCCCGACACGATCGCCATCGAGAGCCTCGGCGTCTTCGCCAAGGGCGGGGCCGAGGGCGTCATGGTGATGGTCGCGCCGAACGGCACGACAGTGGCCCTCAAGATGCTCGACGGCAGCGGCCGCGCCGCCACCGCCGTCGCACTGCGCCTGCTGGAACGGCACGGCGCACTCGATTCCTCCGACGTCGCCGCGACGATGTCGAGACTTCCGCTGGCCGTCACCGGCGGCGGACAGGATGTCGGGGCCATCCGCCCCGCCTTCTAGAGGCGCTCCCACGAGGAGCCAGGCGCTCCAACGGCGGAGCGGAAAGGATCGCGCGATGAGGATCAGTGTCCCCACCGAGGTCAAGAACAACGAGTATCGGGTCGCCCTCACCCCCGCGGGCGTGCATGACCTGGTCGCCTCCGGGCACGAGGTGTTCGTGCAGCGCGGGGCCGGAGACGGCTCAGCGATGCCGGATGCGGAGTACGAGTCCGCCGGTGCGGTGATGCTCGACGACGCCGCGGAGGTGTGGGCGCGCGCGGAGCTGCTGCTCAAGGTCAAGGAGCCGATCGCCTCGGAGTACGGCTACTTCCGCGACGATCTGGTGATCTTCACGTACCTGCACCTGGCGGCGGACCGGCCCCTGACCGAACGGCTGGTCGCCGACGGCGTCACCGCGATCGCCTACGAGACGGTGCAGCTGCCGAGCGGCGGGCTGCCGCTGCTGGCTCCCATGAGCGAAGTCGCCGGGCGCCTCGCACCGATGGTGGGCGCGTCGACGCTGATGCGCTCGGCAGGGGGGCTCGGCCTGCTGATGTCGGGCGTGCCCGGCACGCGCCCCGCGACCGTGACGGTCATCGGCGGCGGCGTCGCCGGAGCCAACTCCGCCTACATCTCCGCCGGCATGGGCGCCGACGTCACGATCTTCGACACGAACATCCAGCGGCTGCGGTTCCTCGACGACCACTTCCAGGGCCGGGTGAAGACCGCGGCCTCCAACCCGCTCGACCTCGACCGCGCCGTCACCGCCTCCGACCTCGTGATCGGCTCCGTGCTGATCCCCGGCGCCAAGGCGCCCAAGCTCGTCACCAACGACATGGTCTCGCGCATGAGGCCGGGTTCGGTGCTCGTCGACATCGCCGTAGACCAGGGAGGCTGCTTCGAGGACACGCATCCGACGACCCACGACGACCCGACCTTCCGCGTCCACGACACGGTGTTCTACTGCGTCGCGAACATGCCCGGCGCGGTGCCGAACACCTCGACCTCGGCGCTGACGAACACGACGCTCCCCTACGTGCGGCAGATCGCCGGACGAGGGTGGCGCGATGCGCTGCGCGCAGATGCCGCCCTCGCGGCGGGCCTCAACACGCAGGGCGGCCGCGTCGTCAACCCCGGCGTCGCCACCGCGCACGGACTCGAGCTCGTCCCGCTGGAGTCGGCACTCGCCTGACGCGTTCGTTGGTCCCCACACCCTCTCCGCGCGGCGCCGGCGCGTCGCGCGGAGCCTCGGGGCGCGTGGGCCCAGCCGCACCCCGGTGCTCCGCGGAGCACCGGGGTGCGGCATCCGTCCCCTTACGGGGCACGTCGGGTCAGACCAGTCCGCCGTCGATCGAGCGGGTGAACTCTGCGGGGTCCTCGGGCACGAGCACGGGTGTCTCGCGGTTGAGGCTCTCGCCGCGGAAGAAGGGCTTCGCACCTGGGAACATCCACCACACCAGCATGAGGACGACGCCCAGCAGCAGCGAGCCGATGCCGAGGACGAATGTGCCGCCGATGCCGAAGAGCACGGTGTAGCCGTAGTCGACGTCCCACATGTCGATCGCGGACTGGATGAACGCGTACGTCAGCATGAGCGCCCCCAGCAGCGGGAAGATGCCCTTGAACCACAGGTTGCGCGCCGAGGTGAAGAGGTCCTTGCGGAAGTACCAGACGCTCGCATACCCGGTGATGCCGTAGTAGAACGCGATGGCGAGGCCGAGCGAGAGGATCGAGTCCTGCAGGATGTTGTCGCTGATGAGCGTCATGCCGATGTAGTACACGCTGGCGACGATGCCCATGACAATCGTCGAGAACGACGGCGTCTTGTACTTCGGGTGCACGTTCATGAAGCGGCGCGGCAGGGCGCGGTAGGCCGCCATCGCGAGCGTGCCGCGGGCCGTCGGGAGGATCGTCGTCTGCGTCGACGAGACGGCCGAGATGAGCACCGCGACGACGAGCACCCAGCCGAACGGGCCGAGGAGGCCGTCCTTGATGGAGAGGAAGAAGTCGTCGGCGTTCGCCTCGTTGCCCAGGCCCGTCCCGGTGTCGCCGAGCCCGGCGTACATCATCGCCGCGACCGTGACGCCCACGTACGTGACGAGCAGGATCACGCACGTGAGCAGCGCCGCGCGGCCCGGGATGCGCTTGGGATCCTTCGTCTCTTCGTTGAGGGCGAGGCACGTGTCCCAGCCCCAGTAGATGAAGAGCGCCAGCAGGACGGCCTCGGTGAAGCCGTGCCAGTCGGTGAAGGCCGCCGGGTTGAACCACGACCAGTCGACCGGGGTCGGGTTCGGCGCCGTGCCCGTGAAGAACTGCCACACCGCGGCGATGACGAAGATCGCGAGGGCGAGGTACTGGATGCCGAGCAGCACGTTCTGGATGCGCTCGCCGATCTCGACGCCGCGCCAGCTGATCCACGTCATCGCGAGGATGAACACCACTCCGGTGGCGGTGACCAGCGGCACGTTGTCGGACAGCAGCGCATCCTCGGGGCTGCCGATGATGCCGTCGATCAGCGCCCAGAAGTAGATGCCGCCGATCTGAGCGAGGTTGGCGAGCACGACCATGCCGGCCACGGCGACGCCCCAGCCGCCCAGCCATCCGGTGACCGGGCCGAACGCCTTGGTGCCCCACGTGAACGTGGTGCCGCAGTCGGGCACGGCGTTGTTGAGCTCGCGATAGGCGAACGCGATGAACAGCATCGGGATGAACGCGACGATGAACGCGATGGGCGCCTGGGCGCCGACGGCGAGCACCACCCAGCCGAGGGTCGCGACGAGGGAGTAGACCGGTGCGGTGGAGGCGAGGCCGATGACGGTGGAACCCCATAGTCCCAGCGTCCCGGCCGCGAGCCCCTTGCCGTCCGGTCGATCGAGATCGATGGGGGAAGTAGCCACAGAGCGACGTTAGGTGCAGGAAGAGGGCCCGGTCAAAGCACGGTCCTGACGGTTCGGCCGGAATCGGAGGCGGGCAGGACGATGCGGACGGGATCGGCTCCGGCGGCCACCAGCCACGCCCGCCCGCGCCCGGGCTCGCAGTACGGGGCGACGCCTCGGTACCCGACGAGCACGCGCAGTTCGGCCGCACACGACGTGTCCACGACCAGATCGTGGTCGCCGCGGATGTCGGCGAGCAGCCTCCAGTGCCGCTGCCAGTCCTCGGGCTCACCTGCGACGACGACCCGCTCGGCCGCAGCTCCGCCCGCCGTGGGGTCGGCGGCGTACGCGTCGAGTCCGCTCACCGTGATCCCGCGCGCCTCCCAGGCGGCCAGCGCGGCGCGGGAGGCCGGCGAACGCCGGGCGACCAGTCCAGTCAGTCGGCCGGCGGGCTCCCACGGAGGCCGCCGGTCACCCGAGGTGCGCGCATCGATCGGGGCATCGGCGAGGGGTGAGGCGCCACCGGCGTGCGACGGCGCCAGCGCGATCTGGACCGTGCGTCCGTCGAGCCACCCGCGCCCGGCCGGAGCGCCCGGGTCGAACGACGCCGGCTCGCCGCCGGCGGCGGCATGGTCCATGCGGGTCGGATACGGCAGCAGCAGACGCTTCGGGAACAGCTCGGCGAGCCGCGACACCGGGCCGGTCATGCGGTGTGCGCCGGCCACGACGATCGCGCCTTCGTCCGCCGCCCGGCGCACGGCGGCGTCCAGCCGCTCCCACAGGGTCTGCGCATACTCCGCCGGCAGCCGCGCACCGACCGCGTCGAGGTCGTCGACCAGGACGACGGTCCCCGCGGTCGGCGGCTGTTCGGCGAGCGCGGCGACGGCGTCCCAGAGGCCCTCGGCGTCTGCGGGAACGCGCACCGACCGCGTCGCCTGCGCCCCGACGAGCGCGAGGGTGTTCGACACCCCCGAGCCTGGGCCGCCGACCACCAGCAGCGCTCGGTCCGCGGGGCTGAGGGCGAGCGTCGGCTGTCGCTGCCGCTCGGGCTCGTCGGCGACGCCGAGCAGCAGCTCGCCGGCCGCGGTGGATGCGCCGGAGACGGCGGGCGGGCGCCGCTCCAGTTCGTCGAGGGTCACCTGGCGCGGGAGCTCCGGCAGCCAGGGTCGCTGCGGCGCCCGCTCGCCGGTGCGGAGAGCCGTCGCCGCGACGTCGTCCGGTCCCGACAGCGCGATCCGCACCGCGACCGGACGGGAGTCGGATGCGCGGCGCACGAGCGCGCTGCCGCGCCCGCTGACTCCGCCGGGCAGGTGGGCGGCGTCGTCCACACCGAGGATCGCGCGGCTGTCGGACGGATCCGTCACGCGCAGGCTCAGCCGCAGCGGACAGTTGGCGAGGAGGTTCTCACGGATGACGCCTGCGGCGCGCTGCGTGCCCAGCACCAGATGGATGCCGAGCGCGCGCCCGCGCGCGGCGAGGTCCGCGAACACCGCGTGGAGCTCCGGATGATCGGCCAGGAGCGCCGCGAACTCGTCGACGACCACCACCAGGCGCGGCAGCCTGACCCGAGGGTCGAGGATGTCCCGCGCTCCCGCAGCCGCGATGGCCGACTCGCGGCGTCGCAGCTCGGCCCGCAGGCTCTCGATCGCACGGCGGGCGCCGGCGCCGTCGAGGTCGGTGATCACCCCCGTCACGTGCGGGACGCCGGCCAGCGCGTCGAAGGCCGTGCCGCCCTTGAAGTCGGCCAGCAGGAAGGTGACCTCATCGGTCGTCCTGGTGGCGCACAGCGCCAGGACCCACGTGATGAGCAGCTCGCTCTTGCCGGAACCGGTGACCCCCGCCACGATCGCGTGCGGGCCGTCGTGGACGAGGTCCACCGTGAACGGCACGCGGTCAGTGATGCCGATCACCGCCGGGAGTCCGCCGCCGGCGGGTTCCGGCGTCGCGTCACGCAGGTCGGCCAGTGCGATCGGCTCGCCAGCATCGCGCGAGATCCCGAGGCTGTGCTCGGCCCGCGCGGCGAGCACCGCGACGATCGCCTCGGCCTGCGCGAGCGACAGCGCCTCCACCTGCAGGGGCAGGCTCTCACCGGCGTGGTCGAGGTGCGCGGCATCCGGTGACGACACCGAGATCACGGCTGCGCAGCGGGGCGGCAGCGGGTCGCCCGGTCGGCACCGTGCGACCGCGACATCGGCCTCGGCCGGCACGCGCCCGCCGGGCGCGACGATCGCGAGGCGCACAGCAGGCCGGGCGCCGAGGCGGTGCGGCAGCGTCTGCGACCAGTCGAACTCCGGATCGACGGGCTCCAGAATGCCGAGCTCGCCCGGAGCATGCGCGAGGCACAGCTGCAGCACGAGGGCGCGCTGCACGGCCGCGGCGAGGGCGTCGGGTCCGACGACCACGACGCCTGCCGCCGCGGGCACCGCTATCGGAGCCCCGGACACACGGGCCGCCCGGCGACGCAGAGCGGCAGCATCCGGATCGCCGTCGCCCCCCGTCACCCGCATGGCGCTCGCCCGGTCACCCGCGCCCACCACCAGCGCGCCGACCGCGCCCCCGCGCCAGATGTCGTCCTCGCGCACGTCGAACCGCGAGACGTCGGGATGCCGCAGCCACAGCTGCGTACGCTCGGCGTCGTGGCGCACGTCCAGCGCGACGCGGACCCGTTCGCGCGCACGGACGGCAGCAGCGGCGGCACGACGCCCGTCGCGGCGCGCAGCACGACGCGCATCGAAGAGCGTCGCCGCGGCGATCAGCGGGCCGAGCAGCGCGAACCACAGCGCGAACACCGATCCGGTCACGAGCCACAGGGCGACGGCTCCGACGACCGGCACGACCGCGGCCACGACCGGCAGCGGCGGACGCTGCGGAGGCGTCCAGGCCGGCGGCAGCGTGAGCGCCTCATCGTCGAGGATGTCGTCAGCGTCTGCGGCGCTCAGGACGAGGGCACGCGGGGCGAGGCGGGAAGGCGGTGTCGTACGCACGCCGACAGTCCACCCGATCGGCTCCGCGCGTGGGAACGCGAGGACACGATCCGGGGATAACCGGGATCAGGACTTGCCTGTGGAGGAGGGAGTGTCGTCCCTCGCCTCGGCGGTGTCGGCATCCAGGTTCTCGACGGCGGCCGTGTCGACCGTGTCGGCCGGCGGCTCTTCGGCCGAGTCCTCCGCCGGCTCGTCGTCGGACCGCGGCGCGGACGGATCCGTGACGTCGAGGACGACGATGGTGATGTTGTCGCGGCCGCCGTTCTCGAGCGCCGCGTCCATCATCGCCGTCACAGCTTCGGCGGGGTCGGCGTTCTCGTCCAGGAAGTGACGGATGCCGTAGTCGGTGAGCTCTTTCGTCAGCCCGTCCGAGCAGATCACGAAGCGGTCGCCGTCGGCGACGTCGAGGCGCACATAGTCCGGCTTTACGCCGTCGCTCGGGCCGACGGCGCGCGTGATGACATTGCCGTAGGGATGGTTCTCGGCCTCTTCGGGGCTGAGGCGGCCCGCCGCGACGAGTTCCTGCACGACGGAGTGGTCGGTCGTGATCTGCACGATCGCGCCGTCGCGCACGAGATACACGCGCGAGTCGCCGATGTTGAGCGTCACCCAGTGGGCGGCCTCGCCGCTGGTGTCGAGGAAGACCCCGGTCACCGTCGTCCCGGTGCCGTCATCGGTCGCCTCGGGGTGCGAGGCGATGTCCTTCACTGCCCGGGCAAGCGCCTTCTCGATCGTCTTCGGGGTGACGACGCCGGCGTCGGCGACCGCCGTCAGGCGCTCGATGGTGCTGGCGCTGGCGATCTCTCCCCCGACATGCCCGCCCATCCCGTCGGCGACGACGAAGAGCGGGTAGTCCGCGAAGAACGCGTCCTGGTTCACCTCTCGGCGGCGACCGGTGTCGGTCGCAGCGGCCCACGAGAGCTCGAGCACGCCACCGGGAACCGGGACGGTGCGCGATTGGGTGGGTACCTCGGGCACGCCCTGTCCTCCCCGATCGACGGCATCGAGACCGGGCGGCCCCGCGTCCTCACATACTAGTGGGTCACTCCGCCGCCTCTTCGGACTCCGCGAGTGCGTCGACGACGATCTGGGCCGTGGTCGGCGGCGGGCCGAGCGGCACCGTCGGCACCGGCACGGGCTCGTCCTCGTCGATCGCACCCTCGAACTGGGCGTTGTAGAGGCGCCAGTACGCGCCCTTCGCCGCGAGCAGCTCATCGTGCGAGCCCTGCTCGACGATCGCGCCGTTCTCCATCACCAGGATGAGGTCGGCGTCACGGATCGTCGACAGCCGGTGGGCGATGACGAACGCCGTCCGGTCCTCACGCAGCCGCGACATCGCTCGCTGGATGAGCAGCTCGGTGCGCGTGTCGACCGAGGATGTCGCCTCGTCGAGGATCAGGATCCGCGGATCGGCGAGGAACGCACGTGCGATCGTCACGAGCTGCCGCTCGCCGACGCTGAGGTTGGTGGCCTCGTCGTCGAGCACGGTGTCATAGCCGTCGGGCAGCGCGTGGACGAACCGGTCCACGTACGCGGCCGTGGCCGCCGCGACCAGTTCCTCATCGCTCGCGTCGGGCCGGCCGTAGAGGATGTTCTCTCGGATCGTGCCGGCGAACAGCCACGTATCCTGCAGGACCATGCCGGTGCGGGCACGCAGGTCGTCGCGCGTCATGTGCAGCGTATCGACGCCGTCCAGTGTGATGCGGCCCGAATCCACGTCGTAGAAGCGCATGATGAGGTTGACGAGCGTCGTCTTGCCGGCGCCAGTCGGTCCGACGATCGCGACCGTGCTGCCCGGCCGGGCGGCGAGCGTCAGGTCCTCGATCAGCGGCTTGTCCTCGACGTACCGGAAGGACACGCCGTCGAACTCCAGGCGGCTCGCCGTGTCGGGCGCGGTCTGCGGCTCGGCGTCGTCGGGCGTCTGCTCCTTCTCGTCCAGCAGCTCGAACACGCGCTCGGCGCTCGCGACGCCCGACTGCAGCAGGTTCGCCATGGAACCCAGCTGGCTGAGAGGCTGCGTGAACTGTCGCGAGTACTGGATGAAGGCCTGCACATCGCCGATGCTCATGAGGCCGGCGGCCACCTGCAGGCCGCCGACGACGGCGATCGCCACGTAGACGAGATTGCCGATGAACATCATCGCCGGCATGATCACGCCCGACAGGAACTGCGCCCCGAAGCTCGCGCGGTAGAGCTGGTCGTTCTCGCGGCGGAAGTCGGTCTCGACCTCGTCCTGATGGCCGAACACCTTGACGATCGAATGACCCGAGAACGTCTCTTCCACCCGCGCGTTGAGCACGCCGGTGTGCGCCCACTGCTGGACGAACAGCTTCTGCGAACGACGCGCGACGAGCACCGTGATGAGCAGCGTGAGCGGGATGGTGACGAGCGCGATCACGGCCAGCAGCGGCGAGATGAGGAACATCATGACGAGCACGCCGATGACGGTCAGGAGCGAGACGACCAGCTGCGAGAGCGTCTGCTGCATCGTCTGCCCGATGTTGTCGACGTCGTTGGTCACACGGCTGAGCAGCTCGCCGCGCTGCACCCGGTCGAAGTAGGACAGCGGCAGGCGGTGGATCTTGTCTTCGACCTGCAGGCGCAGCCGGTGCATGGCCCGCTGCACGATGCCGTTGAGGACCCGCGCCTGGATCCAGCCGAAGATGCTCGAGAACAGGTAGACGGCCAGCACCGCCGACAGGATCCAGGCCAGTTGTTGGAAGTCGATGCCCGCACCGGGGACGAAGTCCATGGCGGCGATCATGTTCGCCTGGTCCTGGTTGCCGGACGCGACGAGCTGGTCGACGACCTGCTGCTGCGTGACCCCCGCCGGGACCTGAAGCGAGATGAACCCGGCGAACACCACGTTCGTGCCCTCGCCGAGCAGCTTGGGGCCGATGACAGAGAGCGTGACCGACAGGATGCCGAGCACGAGCACGAGGATCAGCCGCGGCGTGTCCGAGCGCAGCGTGCCCAGCAGGCGCTTCGCACTCGGGCCGAAGTTCTGCGCCTTGCCACCGGGCGCTCCCCCGCCGCCGCCGAAGGGACCGCGGCCGCCCCCACCCATCGGCCGCGCGGGGGCCGAGCTGCGTGCGCCGCTCATGCCGCCGCCTCCGCCGCGAGCTGGGACTCCACGATCTCTCGGTAGGTCTCGCACGTCTCGACGAGGTCGTCATGCGCTCCGATGCCCACGATGCGGCCGTGGTCCAGCACGACGATCTGGTCGGCGTGCTGGATGGTCGAGACCCGTTGCGCGACGACGAGCCGTGTCGCATCCGGCAGGTGGGTGTCGAGGGCGCGCCGGAGGGCGGCATCCGTCCTCAGATCCAATGCCGAGAACGAGTCGTCGAAGATGTAGACCTCGGGCCGCTTGACCAGGGCGCGCGCGATCGCGAGCCGCTGTCGCTGACCGCCCGACACGTTCGTGCCGCCCTGCGCGATCTGCGACTGCAGGCCGTCGGGCATGGCGCGCACGAAGTCGGCGCCCTGTGCGAGCTCGAGAGCCTGCCACAGCTGTTCGTCGGTCGCGTCGTGATCGCCGTAGCGCAGGTTCGACGCGACGGTGCCCGAGAACAGGAACGCGCGCTGCGGCACGAGGCCGACGCGGGTCCACAGCTCGTCGGGGTCGTACTCACGCACGTCGACGCCGTCGACGCGCACCGCGCCCGCGGTCACGTCGAACAGGCGCGGCACCAGGCTCACCAGCGTCGTCTTGCCGGATCCGGTCGAGCCGATGACGGCGGTCGTCGTGCCCGGCTCGACGGTGAAGGTCAGCTCGTGCAGCACGGCCTCTTCGGCGCCCGGGTAGGCGAAGTCGACGTGGTCGAACTCGATCCGGCCCGCCGGCGCGGGAGCGGAGGCCGCCACCGCGGGAGCCGAGACGGACGGCTGGGTGTCGAGCACCTCGCCGACCCGGTTCGCGCAGACCGCGGCGCGCGGGATCATGACGAACATGAAGGTCGCCATCATGACGCCCATGAGGATCTGCATGAGGTAGTTGAGGAAGGCGAACAGCGTGCCGATCTGCACCCCGTCGTCCTGCACCTGGAAGGCGCCGAACCAGATGACGGCGACGCTCGACAGGTTCATCACCAGCATGACCGCCGGGAACATCAGGGCCATCAGGTTGCCGGCCCGCAGCGCGGTGTCCTTCACGTCGTCGCTCGCCTTCGCGAAGCGCTCCCGCTCCTGCCGCTCGCGCACGAAGGCGCGCACGACGCGGATGCCCGACAGCTGCTCGCGCATGATCTGGTTGACCCGGTCGATGCGCGTCTGCATCTGCGTGAAGGCCGGCACCATGCGCGTCACGATCAGCCCGACGATGATCAGCAGCACCGGGATCGACACGGCCATCAGCCAGGAAAGACCGACATCCTGCCGGATCGCCATGATGACGCCGCCGATCGCCAGGATCGGTGCCGAGACCATGAGCGTCGCCGACACCTGGACCAGCATCTGCACCTGCTGCACGTCGTTGGTGTTGCGCGTGATGAGCGACGGCGCCCCGAACTGACCCACCTCGCGCTGCGAGAAGGCGACGACGCGGTGGAACAGGTCACCGCGCAGGTCACGTCCCATGCCCATCGCCAGTCGCGAGCCGAAGTACACCGCGATGATCGAACAGATCACCTGCGCGAGGCTCACCAGCAGCATCACGCCGCCCGTCTGCCAGATGTACGGGATGTCGCCCTTGACGACGCCCTCGTCGATGATGTCGGCGTTCAGCGTCGGCAGCCACAGCGATGCGATCGACTGGGCCAGCTGGAACACCACGACGGCCACGATGAGCGGCCAGGCAGGGCGCAGATATCGCCACAGGAGCTTCCCGAGCACGGCGGATCCTTTCCGTGGCGCGGGCCCCGGGCATAGCGGACCGCGCACGAGAAGCGACGCTACGCCTGCCCGCGCGCCGTCGACAACCCGGCGCGTACGCCGTCGGCGAACTGTGCCCGCGATGACCGCAGGAGCCGCGGTCGACCGCGTCTCGGCCGCGTCTCGGCCGCGTCTCGGCCGACGGCGGGCAGCTCAGGCGGCGGCTTCGGGCGGCGGGAAGAGGCCGTCCAGGATCTGCAGGTCCGCCGGCGTCGGCGTCCACGCGGTGGCCGCGTCGGCGTTCGCGCGCACCTGCTCCGGGGTGGTCGCTCCGGCGATCACGCTCGAGAGCGCCGGATGCGACAGCAACCAGCCGAACGTCGCCTGCAGCATCGTGATGCCGCGGTCGTCGCAGAACGCCTGGTAGGCCTCCAGCGCGTCCCAGGGCGCCTGGTAGTACAGGTTCGCGCGCTGCCGCATGATGCGCGAGTCGGCCGGAGCGTCGTCGCGGGTGAACTTGCCGGTGAGCAGTCCGTTGTGAAGCGGGAAGTACGGGAAGAAGCCGAGGCCGTACCGTTCGACGGCGCGCAGCACATTGCGCTCCGAGCCGCGCGACAGCAGACTGTACTGGTTCTGCGCCGAGATGTACGGCACCCCGCGACGCATCAGCGCCGTGAAGTGGGCCTCGGCGATCTGCCAGCCCGAGAAGTTCGAGTGCCCGATGTAGCGCACCTTGCCCTCGCGCACGAGGTCGCCGAGCGTGTCGAGCGTCTCCTCCATCGGCGTGGCGTTGTCGGGGACGTGAAGCTGGTAGAGATCGATCCAGTCCGTCCGCAGGCGGGTGAGGGATGCCTCGACCGCTCGCCGGATGTACGACCTCGAGCCCTTCGCGCCCGACGCCGGGTACCCCATGTCGCGACCGGGGTGCCCGAACTTCGTCGCCAGGATCACCTGGTCGCGCCGACCCTCCAGCGCTTCGCCCATCAGCATCTCGGAGAGTCCCGGGTCGCCGCCGTACATGTCGGCGGTGTCGAGGAACGTGAGGCCGGCATCGATCGCCGCGTCGAGCACATCACGGGTGCCCTGCAGCGTCTCGGTGCGGGTGCCCTCGCGACCGAAGTTGTTGCAGCCCAGGCCGACGGCGGACACGAGCAGGCCGGAGGCGCCCACACGGCGCAGCGGAACAGAGGAGGTCATGCCCCCACGCTAGTCGCGCGGCCGGACACCCCTTCCACGCGAGCACGGTGCGCGGACACGCAGCAGCCCCTCGCCGGGCAGGCGAGGGGCTGCGGTGCCGTCACTGCCTGGGGGCCTCGGGAGGCTCCGGCGCGGCCGGCGGCTCGGTCGTGGGCGGCTCCGTCGCGGGCGGCGCGGCCGGCGGCTCGGTCGCCGGAGGGGCAGGCGGTGCCGGAGGCGTCACGGGGGGCTCGGCGGCCGCAGGCCCGGGTGCGGCCGGCGGAACCGGAGCCGGCGGCGGGACCGGAGCGCCCGGCGCGGCGGGCGGGGCGGTGTAGCCGGCAGGCGGAGCGGGCGGAGCCGGATACCCGGCGGGCGGGGCAGGCGGCGCCGCGTAGCCCGCGGGCGGCTGGTAGCCGGCGGGCGCGCCGGGTGCGCCCGGCGTTCCGGGCGGCACGGGGGCACCCGGCTGCACCGGCACGCCCTGCCACACGGTGTTGTCGGCGAGGAACGAGTTGCGCCACGGGGCCGGGGCGACGTTCGGGTTCCAGCGCGAGCTGTCGAAAGCCAGGATGCCGACCCAGATGATCGTGCCGATGCCCGGGATCAGCCACAGCAGCAGCAGCGGCCAGTCCTTCCCGAGCTTGACCCCGATCCGCCAGCCCGCGAGAACCCAGGCTGCCACGCCGACGAGGCTGAGGATCCAGCCGATGACCGGGATCTGCCCGAGCAGGCCGGCCGCCACCATGGCACCCAGCATCACCCACGGCGACAGGTCGCCGAGCTTGGCCGCGACCATCGAGTTGTACACGGGAACCCACGCCCGCCAGCGGCCCTGCACGCCGGCCTTGTCGAAGACCTTCATCAGGAACCACGAGCCGATCACGTAGCCGGCGATCGCGAGCAGGAACAGGAAGGGGGCGATGATCAGCCACGCGATGAGCGCGCCGAAACCGCTGCCGTCGTCATAACCCATGAGTCGTCCTCCGCAGAGTCGATGGAAATGTGGGGCGCTGCCGCGGAGCCCGGCTCCGCTCGACACATGCTATCGACGCTCACAGCGTCCTGTCAGCATTCGCGCCGCAACGGGGGGATGGCCCCCGTCGGCGGCGGTGGATAACCTGAGCACAATTCCCCGACCGAAGGGCCACCCATGACCGACCCGACACCGTCCGCACCCACACCCCCACCGCTGCCCGATCAGACGGCGGCTGCCGCTGCCGCGAACGCCGCAGCATCCGCCCCCTCCACGACAGACCCGGACGACACCGGAGTCCCGCCCGTCGTCGGCGAAGTGGCCGACGTCGGCAAGGGGTTCTTCGGCGCCCTGTTCGACCTGTCCTTCCGCACGTTCATCACGCGCCGACTGGCGAGCGTCTTCTACCTGGTCGGCCTCATCGCCATCGGCATCGGGTTCGTGGTCTACTTCGTGGGCGGCATCCTGAGCGGCATCTCGATGCTGTGGTTCAACCCGGGAGCCGGCATCAGCGCGCTCATCGCGACGATCATCGTGGTGCCGGTGCTGACGTTCCTCGCGGTCATCCTGCTCAGGTTCATCATCGAAGGCGTCGTCGCCCTGATCGCGATCGCCGAGAACACCGAGCGCACCGCGCAGCACACGAAGCGCTGAGACCGGCCTTCGTCCGCGGACGCCGACGGGTCAGGCGAACAGCTCGAGCTCGCCGGCCGCCGACTCCCGCACTCGCAGGCCGGCCGCATCCGCCCACCGCACGAGCCCCGCGGCCGACGAGATCCGCGGGCGTTCGTCGGCGAGGCGCCGAACCAACGCGCCCTTGGCGTGCTTGTTGAAGTGGTTGAGGGCGCGCACAGCCCCGTCGGGCCCCTCGTCGACGACGCGCAGGTAGCGGCTCGCGATACCGTCAGGCACGGGTCCGAGCGCGACATAGGCCTCGGACCGCAGGTCGAGAACGAAACGCGGGTCGAGCGCCTCGAGCGCCGCCGACACGGCCTCGGCCCACACCCGCCGCAACGGGGGCGAGCCGGGGAGGGAGGCGCCTGCACCCAGCCGGTACGCGGGGATCGCATCGAGCGCGCCCACCGGTCCGAACGGGGCCGAGTGGATGAGCACGTGCGCTCCCAGCCACCGTCGGGATGCGGAAGGGAGGGATGCCGCACCCAGCGCGTCGTAGAGCACGCCGGTGTAGCGGTCCACGGCCGGCATGGTCGGCGCGTCGCGCAGCGCCGCGTTCACGGCGATCTCGCCACGCTGCTTCGGCCCGAGCTTGAGGACGCGAGCAGCGGCGTCGTCGTCGGCCGAGAGGGCGACGAGAGCGGTGACGACCGCTTCGCGCCGGCCGGCGAGCTCGGGCAGCGCGAGCCGTGAAGCGTCGAGCGGACGGGCCGCTCCCCCGGCGCGCTTGGTCTCGGACGGCGGCAGCAGGATCAGCATGACGAGCCTTCCGGGTCGAGGACGAACAGAGGAGGAACGAAGAGGTGGCGCAGGCGAAGAAACGCCCCGAGCCGATGAACGGCTCGGGGCGTTTCAGACGAAGACAGGCGTCAGGAGATCAGCGCGGCGTTGCCCGCCACGATGGTGAGCACGTCGCCCTCCATCGAGAGGAAGCCGTCCTGCGCGTTCGCAACGATCTTGGTTCCCGAGGTCTCGGTGATGCGCACCTGACCCTCGGCGAGGATCGCGAGCACCGGCTCGTGACCGCTCATGAAGCCGATCTCGCCCTCGACGGTCTTGGCGACCACGAGCGAGGCCTCACCCGACCAGACCTCCGCGTCCGCGGAGACGAGGCTGACGTTGAGCGGCATGTCAGCCGTTCTCCTTCTGGATGCGCGCCCATGCCTCTTCGACGTCGGAGATGCCGCCGACGTTGAAGAACGCCTGCTCGGCGACGTGGTCGAACTCGCCCTTGACGATCGCGTCGAACGACTCGATGGTCTCCTTGATCGGAACCGTCGAACCCTCGACACCCGTGAACTTCTTCGCCATGTAGGTGTTCTGCGAGAGGAACTGCTGGATGCGGCGCGCGCGGGCGACGACGATCTTGTCCTCTTCCGAGAGCTCGTCGACACCGAGGATGGCGATGATCTCCTGCAGTTCCTTGTTCTTCTGGAGGATCTGCTTCACGGCGGTGGCCACGCGGTAGTGGTCCTCACCGATGTAGCGCGGGTCCAGGATGCGGCTCGTCGAGGTCAGCGGGTCGATGGCCGGGTACAGACCCTTCGACGCGATCTCACGCGAGAGTTCGGTGGTCGCGTCGAGGTGGGCGAACGTGGTCGCCGGCGCCGGGTCGGTGTAGTCGTCGGCGGGGACGTAGATCGCCTGGAGCGAGGTGATCGAGTGACCGCGCGTCGAGGTGATGCGCTCCTGGAGCACACCCATCTCGTCGGCGAGGTTGGGCTGGTAGCCCACGGCCGAGGGCATACGGCCCAGCAGCGTCGAGACCTCGGAGCCGGCCTGCGTGAAGCGGAAGATGTTGTCGATGAACAGCAGCACGTCCTGCTTCTGCACGTCGCGGAAGTACTCCGCCATCGTCAGGGCCGACAGGGCGACGCGCAGACGCGTCCCCGGCGGCTCGTCCATCTGGCCGAAGACGAGCGCGGTCTTGTCGAAGACGCCCGCCTCCTCCATCTCGCCGATGAGGTCGTTGCCCTCACGGGTGCGCTCGCCGACACCGGCGAACACCGACACACCGCCGTGGTCCTGCGCGACGCGCTGGATCATCTCCTGGATGAGGACGGTCTTGCCGACGCCGGCACCACCGAAGAGGCCGATCTTGCCGCCCTGCACGTAGGGGGTCAGCAGGTCGATCGATTTGATGCCGGTCTCGAACATCTCGGTCTTGGACTCGAGCTGGTCGAACGAGGGCGCCTGGCGGTGGATGCCCCAGCGCTCGGTGATCTCGATCTTTTCGCCCGGCTCGCCGTTCAGCACGTCGCCGGTCACGTTGAAGACCTTGCCCTTGGTCACGTCGCCGACGGGCACCGTGATGGGGCCGCCGGTGTCGCGCACCTCCTGGCCGCGGACCATGCCGTCCGTGGGCTTCAGCGAGATGGCGCGGACGAGGTCGTCGCCGAGGTGCTGGGCGACCTCGAGCGTGATCTCGCTCGAGTCGTCGCCGATCGTGATGGTGGTCTTCAGCGCGTTGTAGATGTCGGGGATCGCGTCGTGCGGGAACTCGATGTCGACGACCGGGCCGGTGACGCGCGCGACGCGTCCGACCGCGGTCGCGGTCTTCTCAGCGGTGAGGCTCATGGCTTCTTCTCTTTCGTGTGGTCTCGTGCGCAGCAGGTCACTTGCCGGACGACAGGGCGTCGGCGCCGCCGACGATCTCGGCGATCTGCTGGGTGATCTCGGCCTGGCGCGCGTTGTTGCGCAGGCGCGTGTAGTCGGTGATGAGCTTGTCGGCGTTGTCGCTCGCGGACTTCATCGCCTTCTGCGTCGCGGCGTGCTTGGCGGCCGACGACTGCAGCAGGGCGTTGAACACGCGGCTCTGGATGTACACCGGCAGGAGCGCGTCGAGCACCGTCGCGGCATCCGGCTCGAACTCGTAGAGCGGGTAGACCTGGGCCGACGAGTCCTCTTCGGCCTCGACGACCTCGAGCGGCAGCATGCGGACCGTCTCGGGAGACTGCGTCATCATGCTCACGAAGCGGTTGTAGACGAGGTGGATCTCATCGACGCCGCCGCTGTCGCCGCCACGGTCGTACGCGTCGAGCAGTGCCGCCGCGATCTCTTCCGCGGTCGAGAAGTGCGGCGTGTCGGTGTCGCCCGTCCACTCCCCCGCGCTCTCCATGCGGCGGAACTGGAAGTACCCGACGGCCTTGCGGCCCACCAGGTAGAACACCGGCTCCTTGCCCTGCTCGCGCAGCAGCTGCGCGAGCTCGAGCCCCTCACGGAGGATCTGCGAGTTGAACGCGCCCGCCAGGCCCCGGTCGGACGAGAAGATCACGACGGCAGAGCGGCGGATCGTCTCGCGTTCGACGGTCAGCGGGTGGTCGACGTTGGAGTGCGTCGCCACGGCGGAGACGGCCCTCGTCACGGCACGCGCGAAGGGCGACGACGCGCGCACACGCGCCATCGCCTTCTGGATGCGCGAAGCCGCGATGAGTTCCATCGCCTTCGTGATCTTCTTGGTCGTCTGAGCAGAGCTGATCTTCTGCTTGTAGACCCGGAGTTGTGCGCCCATTGTGTTAGCCCCGGCCCGCCTTAGCGGCGGCCCTTGACGATCTTCTCCTGGTTCACGTCTTCGGCCTCGGCCGCCGCGACCTCTTCGTGGCCGGGCTTGCCGATCGCCTGGCCCTTGCCCGCGCGGAACTCGAGGATGAACTCGTCCGTCTTCTTGCCGAGCTCGGCGACCGTGTCGTCGTCCAGGACGTTCGTCTCACGCAGGGTGTCGAGGATCGTCGTGTTGCGACGGAGGTAGTCCAGCAGCTCGCGCTCGAACGACAGGACGTCCTCGACCTCGATCGAGTCCAGCTTGCCGTTCGTGCCGGCCCAGATCGAGACGACCTGCTCCTCGACGGGGTACGGCGAGTACTGCGGCTGCTTGAGCAGCTCGGTCAGGCGCGCGCCACGGGCCAGCTGACGACGCGACGCGGCGTCGAGATCCGAAGCGAACATCGCGAACGCCTCGAGCGAGCGGTACTGGGCGAGCTCCAGCTTGAGCGTGCCCGAGACCTTCTTGATCGACTTGACCTGTGCGTCACCGCCGACTCGCGAGACCGAGATGCCGACGTCGACAGCGGGACGCTGGTTGGCGTTGAACAGGTCGGACTGCAGGAAGATCTGGCCGTCGGTGATCGAGATCACGTTGGTCGGGATGTACGCCGAGACGTCGTTGGCCTTCGTCTCGATGATCGGCAGACCCGTCATCGAACCGGCGCCCAGCTCGTCCGACAGCTTCGCGCAGCGCTCGAGCAGACGCGAGTGCAGGTAGAAGACGTCGCCGGGGTACGCCTCGCGGCCCGGCGGGCGGCGGAGGAGCAGCGAGACGGCGCGGTAGGCCTCGGCCTGCTTCGACAGGTCGTCGAAGATGATCAGGACGTGCTTGCCCTCGTACATCCAGTGCTGGCCGATGGCCGATCCGGTGTACGGAGCGAGGTACTTGAAGCCGGCGGGGTCGGAGGCCGGGGCGGCGACGATGGTGGTGTACTCCAGCGCGCCGGCGTCCTCGAGGGCGCCCTTCACGGCCGCGATCGTCGAGCCCTTCTGGCCGATGGCGACGTAGATGCAGCGGACCTGCTTGTTGACGTCGCCCGACTCCCAGTTGGCCTTCTGGTTGATGATCGTGTCGATCGCGATCGCCGTCTTGCCGGTCTGGCGGTCGCCGATGATGAGCTGGCGCTGGCCGCGGCCGACGGGGATCATCGCGTCGATCGCCTTGATGCCGGTCTGCAGCGGCTCGTGCACCGACTTGCGCTGCATGACGCCGGGCGCCTGCAGCTCGAGGGCACGGCGGCCCGTCGTCGCGATCTCGCCGAGACCGTCGATCGGGTTGCCCAGGGGGTCGACGACGCGGCCCAGGTAGCCGTCGCCGACGGCGACCGAGAGCACCTCGCCGGTGCGGGTGACCTGCTGGCCGGCCTCGATGCCGGCGAAGTCGCCGAGGACGACCACACCGATCTCGTGCTCGTCGAGGTTCAGTGCGAGGCCCTGAGTGCCGTCCGCGAACGTCACGAGCTCGTTCGCCATGACACCCGGCAGGCCCTCGACGTGCGCGATGCCGTCCGCGGCGTCGATGACGGTGCCGACCTCGGTGGCCGCAGCCCCCGTGGGCTCGTAGGCGGCGACGAAGTCCTTCAGCGCGTCACGGATGACGTCGGGGCTGATAGAGAGATCTGCCATTGTTTTCCTTCGTTCATGGGGCCTCGGCCCCGAAATCTCCGCGCGTGGCGGGAAGTCTGTGTCAGCCGGCGAGCCGCTGACGGAGGTCGGCCAGACGCGACGAGACGCTCGCGTCGATCACGTCGTCCGCGATCTGCACGCGCAGGCCGCCCACGACCGTCGGGTCGACGATCGTGTTGAGCGACACCCTCGTGCCGTAGCGCTTGCTCAGCGCGGCGGTGAGCCGGTCGCGCTGCGCATCGCTCAAAGGGGTCGCTGCCACGACCGTCGCGACCGCACGGCCGCGCTGGTCGGAGACCAGCCGGGTCGCACGCGACAGCAGCTGGCGCACGCGACGCTCCCGGGGCTGACGGATGAGGGATGCCGCGATCAGCGTCGCTCCCTCGCTCGCGCGGCCCTTCAGCAGCGACTCGACGAGCGTGCCCTTGGCTGCGGCGTCGCCGAGGCGGCTGCCGAGCGCGAGCTCGAGCTCGGGGTTGTCTGCGACTGTCCGAGAGAACGAGAACAGTTCCGCCTCGACGTCCGCGTCGGCGTCCGCGACGGCCGCCGCGCGCACCGCCAGCTCTTCGATGGCGTCGACCAGGTCGTCGGGCGTCGACCAGCGCTGCGCGACGGCGGTCGTCAGCAGCGACGCCGTCGTGGGCTTCACAGCAGCGCCGAAGACGGCGGCGACGACCTGCCGGCGAGCCTCCGCCGGCGCGGCGGAGTCGGCCAGCGCGCCGCTCAGCTGCGACGAGTCGCCCACGGCGCGTGCCGCGGCGAAGAGCTCGCGGGCGACGTCGAGGTCGACGCCGGTCGCGGCGCCGAGCGCCGCGGTCGTCGCCGCGAGGGCCTGAGTGGTCGCGCTGCCCATTACGCCTTGGCCCCTTCGGACTCTTCGAGCTCGGCGAGGAAGCGGTCGACGACGGCCTGCGCCTTCGCGTCGTCCGAGAGGGTCTCGCCGATGACGCCGCCCGCGAGGTCGAGGGCGAGCGTGCCCACCTCGCTGCGCAGCGACACGAGCGCGGTCTGGCGCTCGGCCTCGATCTGGGCGTGCGCGGTGGCGGTCAGGCGTGCGGCCTCCGCCGAAGCGGTGTCCTTCGCCTCGGCGACGATCTTCTTGCCGTCCTCACGGGCGGCATCGCGGATCTCACCGGCCTCCTTGCGGGCCTCGGCGAGCTGCGAGGTGTACTCCTCGAGCGCGGCCTCGGCCTTGCGCTGGGCCTCGTCGGCCTTGGCGATGTTGCCCTCGATCGCCGCGGAGCGCTCGTCGAGCATCTTCTTCATGCGGGGAAGGGCGACCTTCCAGAACACGAAGAGGATGATGACGAAGCACACCGCCGACCAGATGATGTCGTACCACGCGGGGATCAGAGGGTTGTGAGCCTCTGCCTCCTCGGCGGCGTACGTGACAAGAGCGTTCAGCATCCTGTCTCCTTATGACTGGTTGGGCGGATCAGTAGCCGAAGATGAAGGCGGTCGCGATGCCGATGAAGGCGAGCGCCTCGGTGAAGGCGATACCGATCCACATGAGGACCTGCAGGCGACCGGCCAGCTCGGGCTGACGGGCGACGCCCTCGATCGTCTTGCCGACGACGATGCCGACGCCGATGGCGGGGCCGATGGCAGCGAGGCCGTAGCCGACCGTCGCGATCGAACCCTGAACTTCAGCGAGAACCGTAGTTGCGTCCACGGGGTGTTTCCTTTCGGTTGGGTGGGAGGGCGAGAGCCCGCCCGCTCAGTGCTCTTCTGCCACCGCGAGCTGGATGTAGACCGCGGTGAGGATGGTGAAGACGTAGGCCTGGAGGACGGCCACCAGGATCTCGAACACGGTGAAGGCGAGGCCGAAGGCCAGGCTGCCGGCGGCGAGCACCGACCACCAGCCGCCCATCGTGATGAGGAAGAACTGCGTCGCCGAGAAGAACAGGACGAGCATGAGGTGCCCGACCATCATGTTCATCAGGAGTCGCAGGGTCAGCGTGATCGGCCGGATGATGAAGGTCGAGATGAACTCGAGCGGCGTCACGATGATGTAGAGGAACGGCGGGACCCCCGAGGGGAACAGCGAGTTCTTGAAGAAGTTCTTCGGGCTCTTCTTGACGCCCGCGTAGATGAACGTCACGTAGCTGACCACCGCGAGCAGCAGCGGGACCGCGATGATCGCGGTGCCGGCGAGGTTCAGGAACGGGATGATGCCCGTCAGGTTCATGAACAGGATCATGAAGAACATCGTCGTGAGGATCGGCAGGAAGCGGGCGCCGTCCTTCTTGCCCAGCAGGTCCTCGGCGATGTTGACCCGCACGAAGTCGAGGCCCATCTCGGTGAGGCTCTGGAAGCGGCCCGGCACGACCTTCATCCGGCGCGTGCCGATCCAGAACACCAGGACGACGGCGATCACCGCGACGAACTGGATCAGGTGCACGCGGGTGACCGGGATGACCCCGAACGCGTCGAACAGGACCGGAGGGAAGAACTCGTCGATCGACGGGCCGTGGAACACGGGCGGTTCATCCGTGGCAAAGGGGGCGATCAGGGTCGCAGCATGAATAGACAGCGCTGGCTCCAGCTTCGGGGCACCGGTGAGAACCGTTGCGACGATGGTCGGTGAGCGTCACTCCGCCGCCACCACTCGCCATCCGTTTCAGGCAGGAGAGGGGCACGCGGGCGGGCGCGTGTTCAGCCTATCAAACTTGAGAGCTCGCTGAATCCGTTCCGCCCCTTTTACGCCTGCATCCGTCAGACGTCAAGCACCCGCGCCGGAATCGTCGGTGCGCTCCCCCGCATCCGGGTCGCTCGGGAGCTCCACATCGACCACCGGCACCCGCATCCGCACCAGCGCGATCACGTCGATCGCCAGCGAGGCCAGCACGCTCACGACGAGCGCGACGAAGAAGACCGGCGGTTCGATCCAGGGCTGACCGCGCAGCACGAACAGCGCGATCAGGAACACCACGAACTTGAGGATCCAGCCCCCGAGCACGATCCCGAAGAAGATCGGGACGTACAGCGCGTCGCCGAACCACCGGTTGGCGATGAGGATGCTGGCGGCCGTGATGCCGAGGAACAGCGCCGCGATGAGCACGCCGGCCAGGGCGCTCCACAACCCGTCGACGCCGGCGACCAGGAAGCCGACGACGGCGCCGACGACCGCCAGGATCGCGGTGACCGAACCCGACCACACCAGGACGGTGCGCAGGATCGGGGTGCTGGAGACGGGACTGGCGTTCATCGGGCGGCCTCCTCGGTCGCGGGAACGGGCGGGATCGGGTGGTCGGGCGTCGCGTCGGGGGCGGGTCCGGGATCGGATGCCGCGGCCACCGGCCGCCGGCGCGACGGCGTGAAGGTCACCACGAGGCAGGCGGCGATGCCGAGCACGCCGTAGAGGACGCCGAAGAGGTAGTCGCCGGGCCATTCGAGGGTGGTGCCGATGTACATCAGCAGGACCGACAGGCTCACCAGCGCCGTCCACGCGTAGAAGATCAGCACGGCGTCGCGGTCGGAGTGCCCCATGTCGAGCATGCGATGGTGCAGGTGCTTGCGATCCGGCGAGAACGGCGACTTGCCCTTGCTCATGCGCCGCACGACGGCGAGCCCGAAGTCCAGCAGCGGCAGCAGCACGACGACCACCGGCAGCAGGATCGGGATGAAGGCACCCAGCAGCTGCGAGCGTCCGAACTCGTCGTTGTCGCCCACCATGGCGGGCGTGAAGTTCCCTGTCAGGGCGATGGCGGAGCAGGCCATGAGCAGCCCGAGCATGAGAGCCCCGGCATCCCCCATGAACAGCTTCGCGGGACTCCAGTTCAGCGGCAGGAAGCCGATGCACGCACCCACCAGCACGGCGGCGATGAACGACGCGAGGTTGAAGAACGTGCTGGCGCCGGTGTCGCGCACGACCATGTACGAATACGCGAAGAACACGCCGTTGGCGATCAGGCAGACGCCCGCGACCAGCCCGTCCAGGCCGTCGATGAAGTTGACGGCGTTCATCACCACGACGATCGAGAACACCGTGAGCGTGAAGCTCACCCAGCTCGACCCGATGGCCAGTCCCCCGATGGGCAGCGAGTAGATCTGCAGCTGGCCGAACCACGCGATGACTCCGGCGGCGAGGAACTGCGCGCCGAGCTTGATCATCCAGTCCAGGTCCCACAGGTCGTCGGCGACGCCCACGATCACGATCAGCGCCGTCGCGCCCAGCAGCGCGTAGATCTGCTGCGGCTGCGCCCACACGATGGCGAAGAAGGGATGCTGCGACGACACCGCGAAGGCAGCCAGGACACCCAGGAACATGGCGATGCCGCCCAGGCGCGGCGTCGGGGTCTTGTGGACGTCGCGCTCGCGGATGCCGGGATAGAGCTTGTACTTGAGGCTGAGCCGCCACACGGCCCACGACAGGATGAAGGTGACGGCGGCCGTCAGGATGATCGTGAAGACGTACTGTTTCACGAGCCGTCGGGCTCCGGCTGCGCGTCGGGGTCGGCCTCGAGCAGGTCGCCCAGCACGCCGCGCAGCTGGGCGCGGCTGACCGCGCCTTCCCGCAGCACGGTGACGCGCGGTCCGGCGCCCGCCTGCGCGTCGTCGGCCGCCGCAGCCGAGCCGACGAGGCGAGTGGCGTCGATGATCGTCGAGGGGATGCCGTCCTTGGACGGCCCGTCGCCGAGATACACCGCGACGGCGTCCTTCAGCATGTCGCGGGAGTCCTCTGCCGTGATGCCGGCGGCCATGCCGGTCAGGTTCGCGCTGGAAACCGCGAGCGGGCCGGTCTCTTCGAGCAGCTCGAGGGCGATCCGGTGCGCCGGCATCCGCACCGCGACGGTGCCGCGCGTCTCACCCAGGTCCCACGACAGCGACGGCTGCGCCGGCAGCACGATCGTGAGGCCGCCCGGCCAGAACTCCTCGACGAGACGCTCGATGGGCTCGGGCACCTCGGCGACGAGCGCACGCAGCGTCGCTACGCCGGCGACGAGCACCGGCGGCGGTGACTGGCGTCCGCGCCCCTTCGCCGCGAGCAGTCGCGCGACCGCCTGATGGTCGAAGGCGTCGGCGGCGACGCCGTAGACGGTGTCGGTGGGGATGACGACGAGCTCGCCGCGGCCGATGGCCTGGCGGGCCTGGCGCATGCCCGAAAGCAGCTGCGCCTCATCACGGCAGTCGAAGATGGGGGACATATCGCCGGATAGTTTAGCCGCGCGAGGTCAGGAACCCCTCGCAACGACGTCGGCCCTCACGGATGCAGTGCCGTGGTGGCGCGGTCGCGCATCGTGAGGTCGGGATGGGTCGCCGCGGCCCACCATCCATCGGCCTCGAGGATGCCGCGGACGGCCTCCCCCTGCCACTCGCCGTGCTCGATGACGATCACGCCGCCCGGATGCGCGAGCCGAAGGCCCACGCCGCTCAGCACGCGCACGACGTCGAGCCCGTCCTCGCCGCCGTACAGCGCGGCGGCCGGGTCGAAGAACCGCACTTCGGGATCGCGCGGAATGGCGGCGTCCGGGACGTAGGGCGGGTTGGACGCCACGACCGAGACGGTGCCGTCCAGCTCCGGGAAGGCGTGCGCCAGATCGATGAACGCGAGGTGTGCGTTGTCGGCGCCCACGGCCGCGAAGTTCTGCGTGGTCCAGACGAACGCGTCGACGGAGTTCTCGGCCGCGTACACCTCCGCGTGCGGCACTTCGGTGGCCATCGCGAGGGCGATCGCGCCGGATCCGGTGCCGAGATCCACCGCGATCGGAGAGGGGGATGCCGCCGCCCGCAGTGCATCGATCGCCAGCTGTGCGACGACCTCGGTCTCCGGCCGGGGCACGAACACGCCCGGCCCCACCTGCAGCTCGAGATGGCGGAAGGGCGCCACGCCGGTCAGGTGCTGCAGCGGCTCACGCGTCGCGCGGCGCGTGACGAGCTCGTCGAGCCGCTCGATATCGGCGGGCGGGAGCATGTCGCCGCGGATCGCGGCCGCCTGCACTCCCCCGCGCCCGGTGCCGAGCACGAACGCGACGAGCAGCTCGGCGTCGACGGCCGGATCGGGCACCCCGGCGGCAGCGAGACGGTCGACGGCACGGCGGACGGCCTCAGCGAGAGGCGTGGCGGGGGTGGCGGAAGTCATGACCGATCCACTCTATTTCGCACACCCGTCATACAAGGACTCACATCCGACGCCTGGTCCTAGGCTGGGTCCGATCTGCCGTGAACCCTGCGAAAGGCCCGACATGCCCGGCATCCACTCCGATATCACCGCTGCTTTCGGCAACACCCCGCTGGTCCGCCTCAACCGCGTGACCGACGGCGCCGGCGCCGAGGTCTACGCGAAGCTCGAGTACTACAACCCGGGCTCGAGCGTGAAGGACCGCCTCGGCATCGCCATCGTCGACGCCGCCGAGGCGTCCGGCGCACTGCAGCCGGGCGGCACCATCGTCGAAGGCACCAGCGGCAACACCGGCATCGCCCTCGCCCTGGTCGGCGCCGCGCGCGGCTACAAGGTCATCCTGACGATGCCGTCCTCGATGTCGGTCGAGCGTCGGCAGCTGCTCAAGCGCTTCGGCGCGGAACTCGTGCTGACCGACCCGGCCGGCGGCATGAAGCTCGCTGTCGCCGAGGCCGAGCGGATCGCCGCCGAGACGCCGGGCGCGATCCTCGCCAAGCAGTTCGAGAACGAGGCGAACCGCGAGATCCACCGCAAGACCACCGCCGAGGAGATCTGGCGCGACACCGACGGCGAGGTCGACATCTTCGTCGCCGGCGTCGGCACCGGCGGCACGATCACCGGCGTCGGCCAGGTGCTCAAGGAGCGCAAGCCCGAGGTCAAGGTCGTGGCGGTCGAGCCCACGGCGTCGCCGCTGCTGTCGACCGGCACGCCCGGCCCCGCCAAGATCCAGGGCATCGGCCCGAACTTCGTGCCGCCGATCCTCGACACCGCGGTGTTCGACGAGGTCGTCACCGTCGAGTTCGACGACGCCATCTCGACCTCGCGCGACCTCGCGGCGAAGGAGGGCATCCTCGCCGGGATCTCCAGCGGCGCCGCCGTGTGGGCGGCGATCCAGGTCGCTCAGCGCCCGGAGAACGCCGGCAAGAAGATCGTCGTGGTCACCCCTGACACCGGCGAGCGCTACCTGTCGACCGCGCTCTTCGAGGATCTGCGCGAAGATTGACCCGTCACGACGACGGCGCGACAGCGTGACCGGCCTCGGCCGCGCACCGTCGCGCCGTCGTCGCCTTTTCATCTGAGCTGCGCTCACCTCGAGAACTGGGAGCACCCGTGCCCGGCATCCATTCCGACATCACGTCAGCGTTCGGCGACACGCCGCTGGTGCGTCTGAACGCTCTCACCGAGGGCCTCGATGCCGAGGTGCTGGTCAAGCTCGAGTTCTACAACCCGGGTTCGTCGGTGAAGGACCGCCTGGGCTACGCGCTCATCGAGGCGGCCGAGCAGTCGGGCGAGCTGCGGCCGGGCGGCACGATCGTCGAGTCGACGAGCGGCAACACCGGTATCGCCCTCGCCCTGATCGGCGCGGCGCGCGGCTACAAGGTCGTGCTGACGATGCCCGCGTCGATGTCGAAGGAGCGTCGCACGCTGCTGAAGGCGTACGGCGCTGAACTCGTCCTCACCGACCCGTACAAGGGCATGACCGAGGCCGTCGAGACGGCGCAGCGCATCGCGGCAGAACGCCCCGGCGCCGTGCTCGCGCGCCAGTTCGAGCACGAGGCGAACGCCGCCATCCACCGCAGAACGACCGCCGAGGAGATCTGGCGCGACACCGACGGACACGTCGACGTGTTCGTGGCCGGCTCGGGCACCGGCGGCACCGTCACCGGTGTCGGACAGGTGCTCAAGCAGCGCAACCCGGACGTCAAGATCGTGCTCGTCGAGCCCAAGGACTCCCCCGTGCTCACCGAAGGCCGCGCGGGCGGTCACCGCATCCAGGGCATCGGCCCCAACTTCGTGCCCGACGTGCTGGACCGCTCGGTGGTCGACGAGGTGTTCGACGCCGAGTTCGACGACGCCATCCGCGTCGCCCGCGACCTCGCCACCCGCGAGGGCATCCTCGCCGGGATGTCAGCCGGTGCCGCCGTCGCGGCGGCGCTGCAGATCGCCGCACGGCCGGAGTCGGCCGGCAAGCGGTTCGTCGTGATCGTGCCGGATTCGGGCGAGCGCTATCTGTCGACCGCGCTGTACGACCACCTGCGCGATCCTGAGGCGGGTGCGAAGTGACCCAGGTCCGTCTCGGATTCTTCGCGCGCGTTCGCGAAGACGTCGCCGCGGCCAAGCTCCGCGACCCCGCCGCCCGCTCCGGCGTCGAGATCGCCGTCCTCTACCCCGGGCTCCACGCCATCTGGGCGCATCGCGTGTGGCACGCGCTGTGGGTGCGCGACCTCCGGTTCGTCGCGCGCGCCGGTTCGCAGGTGACACGCTGGCTGACCGGCATCGAGATCCACCCCGGCGCGACGATCGGTCGCCGCTTCTTCATCGACCACGGCATGGGCGTCGTGATCGGCGAGACCGCCGAGGTCGGCGACGACGTCATGCTGTACCACGGCGTCACTCTCGGCGGCCGTCAGCGTGAGGGCGGCAAGC
This sequence comes from Microbacterium helvum, assembly GCF_014779795.1. Lineage (GTDB taxonomy): Bacteria > Actinomycetota > Actinomycetes > Actinomycetales > Microbacteriaceae > Microbacterium > Microbacterium helvum. The sequence goes on along the minus strand of NZ_JACXZS010000012.1, from coordinate 108,097 downwards.
GCCACCCCACGATCGAGGACGGCGTGGCCATCGGCGCCGGCGCGAAAGTGCTGGGCCCGATCACCATCGGAGAGGGCTCCGTGATCGGCGCCAACGCGGTCGTGACGAAGGACGCCCCGGCCGACAGTGTGCTGGTGGGGGTGCCAGCCAAGCCCCGCGCGCGCCGCATCGGCGATGACACGCGAGCCCTGCTGACGACCCCCGAGTACTTCATCTGACCTGACGCGCGGTGGTCAATGCGACGAAGGAGCGTTGACGCGAACCGGGTCAAGGTTGAGCGAGCGAAGCGAGTCGAAACCCACCCTCGCCGACTCGTCGGCTGAGGGCGGACGAGGGATGCCGCGTCACGCCGCCCCGCGGCGGTACGCCGCGGCGGCGGCCGTGCGCGACGGCACGTCGAGCTTGCGCAGCACCGCAGAGACGTGCACCGAAACGGTCTTGGCGCTGATGTAGAGGCGTGCGGCGATCTCGCCGTTGCTGAGGCCCTCCGCGACCAGCTCGAGCACCTGTTCTTCTCGGGAGGTCAGCACGGAGGCGGACGGAGTGCCGCTGAGCCCGGCATCCGTCATCCGCTCCCGTGCTCGCTCGGCGAGTCCTTCCGCGCCCAGTTCGTCCGCGTACACGGCGGCGCCGGCGAACGCGTCGCGAGCCGCCGCGCGGTCACCCGCCGCAAGCAGCTCTTCGGCGTAGCGCACCCGCGCGTAGGCACGGACGTACGCCGGGCCGACGCCGGAGGTCGCCGCACCCCAGGAGCCCTCGCCGAGCTCGGCGGCGAACACCGCCGCCCACAGCGGCGTGATCTCCCATCCGCGCCAGCGTTCCACGAGCTCGCGGTACGGCTCGATGTCGACGTCGTCACCGCGCTCGCGCAGCACCGCAGCCGCGCGGGCCGCGATCGCCGCCAGCGGCAGGGCGAGCGCCGCCGAGCCGGCGGTCTTCAGCGCTGCCGACGCGTGCTCGAGAGCACGGTGCGGGTCGCCGTGCTCCAGTGCGAGCAGCCCGAGGTCGTACGCCATGCCGAGGCGGGTCTGGAACTCGTACGCGCCGAATGCGCCGAGCTCCTCGCGCGCGCCGCTCAGGGCCTCTTCGGCCTCGTCGAGCCGACCGCACCACAGAGCCAGGCACAGCAGGCGCTCACGCAGGAACGCGGAGTACAGGCTGGCTTCGATGAGCGGCAGCAGACCCGCGCCACGCTCGGCGGCGGCCGTCAGGCGCCCCGCGTACATGAGCGCCTCGATCGCATTCGCCTCGACCATCACCTGCGCCCCGCGGTCGGACCGGTGGGTCCGCGCGTAGTCCATGCCCTCGCGCGCGACGGCCACGGCGTCGTCGTAGCGGCCGACCAGCATGAGCGAGTTGGAGTAGTTGATGAAGTAGCGCATCATCGCGCGCACGAAGCCCTCGGCGTACGGACGTGCCTTCTCGAAGTCCTCGACAGCGCGGGGATCGCCGCCGCTCGTGCCGCAGGTGGCCGCGATGAGCATGGCGTGCGCGACGAGCTCGGCCGCGACCGGATCGCCGTCCGCGGCGGCGGACTCGGCGGTCGCCAGGGCAACGAGGGCGATCTCTCGCCCCACGCGCTGATCGCCGCTCATCATCTGCACCCGCGCGGACGTCACCAGCAGGCCTGCGCGCTGCACGTCGTGCCGCGGATCGTCGCCCAGCAGGTCCAGCGCCCTCGCGATGCTGGACATGCCGTCCGACGCGCCCGACTGGAACTCGGTCGTCGCCAGCTCGCCCAGCATCGCCGCCTTGCCGATCGGATCGTCGGCGGGCCACATGTCGACGGCGTCGCGCGCGAACTCGACGGCACGCTCCAGACGGTTCGCCGACACCAGCGCCGCGGCCGTGCGGCGCAGCACCTCGGCCCGCGGCACCCCGCTCACCTGCTCGGGATCGGGAACGACATCCCACAGCTCCAGCGCGCGCTCCCCCGTCTCGGCGGCGGTCGTCCACGCCGACGCGCCGCTCGCCGCAGCCTGCGCGGCGACGGCCGCGGCCAGGGCACGACCCGGCACATGCGCGGCGCGCCAGTGATGCGCGATGTCTGCGAGCACGCGGGGTGTCGGAGGCAGGGCCTCGAGCGCCACCGCGTAGGCGGTGTGCAGACGCGTGCGCTCCGTCGGCAGCAGCTCGTCGTACACCGCCTCTTGCATGAGCGCGTGCCGGAATGCGTAGGCGTCGTCGCGGATCACCACGATCTGCGCGTCCACCGCGGCGCGCACCGCCGACTCGAGGGAGTCCTCATCGCCGTCGAACACCGCGCGCAGCACGGGATGGGCGACCTCGACCCCGCCCGTGGCGAGGATGCGGGTGAAACGGCGGGTGGCAGCATCCATCCGCTCGTATCGCAGCAGCAGCACGTCGCGCAGCGACGTCGGCAGTCTCTCGTCCGAGAAGCTCGCGAGCTCTTCGACATAGAACGGGATGCCGTCGCTGCGCGCCGCGATATCGTGCAGCACCCCTGCGGCCAGCGTCTCACCGGAGACGGCGTTGGCCAGCGCGCCCACCTCGACCGGGCTGAGGCGGGCGAGCGGTCGGTGCGCGAGCAGCCGCGACCGCTCGAGCTCCGCGAGCACGGGACGAAGCGGATGCCGTCGTCCGACGTCGTCGGTGCGATAGGTGAGCAGCACGAACAGGGGCAGTGCGGCCGTGCGGCGCACGAGTCTCGACACGATCTCGCACGTGGTGCCGTCGGCCCAGTGCAGGTCTTCGACGATGATGACGAGCTGCCGCGTGCGCGCGAGCTCCGAGAAGAGCTCGACGACCACGTCGGCGAGCCGCTCGCTGTCGGCCGTGCCGTCGGCGAGAGTCGGCACGAGCACGCCCAGCGCGTCCGCGCCCGGCCCGGCGGCCGCGCGCACGGCATCGGCACCGATGGCATCGACGAGCCCGCGAACGAGATCCGTGACGGCCGTCAGCGGCGCGGGACCCGATCCGGAGTCCACGCACGCGCCGCGCAGCACGACGGGAGCCCGCGGCGAATCACGCGCCTGCAGCTCGGCGGCGAAGTCGCGCAGCAGCCGCGTCTTGCCCATGCCGGCGTCGCCGGACACGACCACGGCACGACCCGTCTCGGCGACGGCGGCGACCTCTCCTCGCAGGGCGTCGAGGTCCGCCTGACGACCGACGAGCGGAACCCTGCCGACCTGCATACGATCCATCATTCCATCCGGTTCCGACACCGGCGCGCGGTGCCGAGCCGGTACGACGCGGGTCAGCTGCGGCGCTTCTGCGCCTGGTCCTTGATGAACAGCGGCGGCAGCAGCCATGTGGCCAGCGCGGTGACGAGCCACACGATCAGCGTGCCGATGATCCAGGCGACGGCCCCGTCGATTCCGATGCCCGCGGCCGGGATCAGCACGGCGATCAGCAAGGCCACGAACGTCGAGAGCAGGCCGACGCCGCCGATCAGGGCGTTCGCGTGACGGCGCGTGATCTTCAGCAGCCAGGGCGCCAGGATGCTCTGGAGCACCGCGAAGATCACGACGGCCAGCAGGATCCCCCACCAGTCGTTCCAGTGCAAGTAGAAGCCCGGAAGGATCAGGTCGGCCGCGATGAGGCCGAGCGCCGCCGACACGAGGAAGATCAGGGCGCGGATGAGGAACGTGAGCACGCTCGAAGCCTAGTGCCGAGGCATCCCCCGCCCACCGCATGAGGCGCCGTGTGTCCGCCCCCGCCGCCGCCCCCGCCGCCGCCGCCGCGTCGCGCGCCGTGAATCGGTTCACTTGCGCTGTTCGTACGCCTCAGGGCGAATCTGGCGTACATACAGCGCAAGTGAACAGCGTTGAACAGACGTGCGGGCGTGCGGCGGAGAGGTGAGGCGAGGTGTCAGGACCGGGTACGGAGCGCTTCGCGCACGCGTCCGATGAGAACACCGGGGTGGTTGAACACCTCGTCCTTGGTCACTCGGACGACCCGCCACCCGAGCGCAGCCAACTGGTCGTGCTTCTCGATATCGCGGCGCCACTGCGCTGCGCTCACGCGATGGTGGTCGCCTTCGTACTCGATCGCGATCTTCTGCGCGACGTAGGCGAGATCCACGCAGCCGACGAAGTCGCCGTGCTCGTCGTACACCTCGACGTCGAGAAGAGGCTCGGGCAGTCCCGCATCGACGATCGTCAGGCGCGTCCACGTCTCGCCACGCGATACGGCTCCCGGACGCGTTCGCCGCTGCGCCTCCTCGAGCGCACGGATCCCGACCCGCCTCCCCCGCCGCAGCTCGGCGGCGAGTTCTTCGACGGTGGCATGGGCCTCGCGCAGGACTCGTCCACGCGGGCCGGGGATGCGGGGCCGGAGGACGATCGCGTCCGCAATCGCCACGAGATCGTATGGATGCCGCACCACGCCGCCCAGCTGAGCCCAGGTCGAGGCCGGCGATGTGATCTCGAACCCCTCATCGTGGGCGACGGTGCTGACCTGCTTGGTCGCCAGCTGATGGCCGCGCACGCCGCGTCCGGACGGGGCACGGTGCGGAGCGCGCACCGACACATCGATGCGGTCCAGATCGACGGAGGGCAGCGGAAGCTGCCATAGCAGCGCGGCCGTCACGTGCGAGAAGAACTCGTGCGCATGCATATGCACGACGAACTGTCGTGCTGCGCGGCAATGCGCGTCACGCTCCCGCTCCAGGGGATGCCGGTCGTCATCGGCGCTGTCGGCCACGCGCTCCGCGCGGAGGCCGGTGAACGGACGATCCAGATCCGCACTGTCGACCGCACGCCGTGGCGTTCCCGCACGCAGCGCATCGGCGACGCGGAAGGCGGGCTTGTCGTCGAGAGGCACGCGGGCACTCTGCCATGTTCGGCGGCGGCGCCGTTGAAACTATCCACAGCTGCCCCTGCGCCCCGTGCTTTCAGATGGTCGAGAGAACGTTTCACTTGCGCTGTTCGTACGCCAGAACAGCGTTCTCGCGTACGAACAGCGCAAGTGAAACGATCCAAAAGGCGGGCGGGGCGCGGTGGCGCGGGCGCGAGGCGAGGCGTGGCGGCGGGGGCGCGGGGCGTGGTGGCGCGGTGGCGCGGGCGAGCGTAGGCGGGCGGGAGTGCGGGGAGGGCGAGCTGTCAGGACTCGGTGCCGAGGGCGGCCAGGCGCGCCTCTTCGTCGGCCTGGATCGCCGATTCGATGATCGGATCCAGAGCGCCGTCCATGACCTGGTCGAGGTTGTACGCCTTGTAGCCGGTGCGGTGGTCGGCGATGCGGTTCTCGGGGAAGTTGTAGGTGCGGATGCGCTCGGAGCGGTCCATGCCGCGGATCTGCGACCGACGGGCGTCGGAGGCCGCGGCATCCAGCTCCTCCTGCTGCTTCGCGAGCAGGCGCGCACGCAGCACGCGCATGCCGGCCTCGCGGTTCTGCAGCTGGGACTTCTCGTTCTGCATCGACACCACGATCCCTGTCGGAACGTGCGTGATACGCACCGCGGAGTCGGTCGTGTTGACCGACTGCCCGCCGGGACCCGACGAGCGGAAGACGTCGATCTTCAGGTCGTTCGGGTCGATGTGGATCTCCTCGGGCTCGTCGACCTCGGGGAACACCAGCACACCGGTCGTCGAGGTATGGATGCGCCCCTGCGACTCGGTCGCCGGCACGCGCTGCACGCGGTGCACACCGCCCTCGTACTTGAGGTGCGCCCACACGCCCTGCGCCGGATCCGACGAAGAGCCCTTGATCGCGACCTGGACGTCCTTGTAGCCGCCGAGGTCGGACTCGTTGCGCTCGAGCAGCTCGGTCTTCCACCCCTTCGACGCGGCGTACTGCAGGTACATCCGCAGCAGGTCGGCGGCGAACAGCGCCGACTCGGCGCCGCCCTCGCCCTGCTTGATCTCCATGATCACGTCGCGCGCGTCGTCGGGGTCGCGCGGGATCAGCAGACGCCGCAGCTTCTCCTGCGCCTCCGAGAGCCCGGCCTCGAGGGCCGGGATCTCGGCGGCGAATGCGTCGTCCTCGCGTGCGAGCTCGCGAGCGGCGTCGAGATCATCGGATGCCGCCACCCAGTCCTCGTGGGCCTTCACGATCCGCGAGAGCTCGGCGTAGCGCCGGTTCACCCGCTTGGCGCGTGCCGCGTCGGCGTGCACCGCGGGGTCGGAGAGCTCCTCCTGGACCGCGCGGTGCTCGTCGATCAGCCCCTTGACTGACTCGAACATCGAGGGTCAGCGGATGCTGTTGTCGTGCGCGTGGCTGTGACCGCCGCCGTGGCTGTCACGGGCCGGCGCCGGGATCGACTTCTGCATCTGCACCAGGAACTCGACGTTCGAGCTGGTCTCCTTGAGCTTGCCGAGCACGACCTCGAGGGCCTGCTGGGGCTCGAGGCCGGCGAGCGCGCGGCGGAGCTTCCAGGTGATCTTGACCTCGTCGGGCGACAGCAGCATCTCTTCGCGGCGCGTGGACGACGCGTTGACGTCGACCGCCGGGAAGATGCGCTTGTCGGCGAGCTGGCGGTTCAGGCGCAGTTCGCTGTTGCCGGTGCCCTTGAACTCCTCGAAGATGACGTCGTCCATCTTGGAGCCGGTCTCGACGAGAGCCGTCGCGAGGATCGTGAGCGATCCGCCGTTCTCGATGTTGCGCGCGGCGCCGAAGAAGCGCTTGGGCGGGTACAGCGCGGACGCGTCGACGCCGCCGGTGAGCACGCGGCCCGAGGTGGGGGCCGAGATGTTGTAGGCACGGCCGAGGCGCGTGATCGAGTCGAGCAGCACGACGACGTCGCGGCCGAGCTCGACCAGGCGCTTGGCACGCTCGATGGCGAGCTCGGCGACCGTGGTGTGGTCCTCGGCGGGGCGGTCGAAGGTCGAGGCGATGACCTCGCCCTTCACGGTGCGCTGCATGTCGGTGACCTCTTCGGGGCGCTCGTCGACGAGCACGACCATGAGGTGCACCTCGGGGTTGTTGATCGCGATCGCGTTGGCAATCTGCTGCAGCACGATCGTCTTGCCCGCCTTCGGGGGCGCGACGATGAGACCGCGCTGACCCTTGCCGATCGGGGCGACGAGGTCGATGATGCGCTGCGTCAGCTTCTCGGGCGCGGTCTCCAGGCGCAGGCGCTCCTGCGGGTACAGCGGCGTCAGCTTGCCGAACTCGACACGCGTCGCGGCGTCCTCGACCGACAGGCCGTTGATCGCGTCGACCTTGACCAGCGCGTTGTACTTCTGACGGCTGGACTGCTCGCCCTCGCGCGGCTGCTTGATGGCGCCGACGACGGCGTCGCCCTTGCGCAGGTTGTACTTCTTGACCTGGCCGAGCGAGACGTAGACGTCGCTCGTGCCGGGCAGGTAGCCCGAGGTGCGCACGAACGCGTAGTTGTCGAGAACGTCGAGGATGCCTGCGATCGGGATGAGGACGTCGTCCTCGCCGATCTCGGTCTCGAACTCGTCGCCGACCGCCTGCGTGCCGCGGCGCTTGTTGCGCTGACGGCCGCGGCCGTTGCCCTGGCCCTGCTGCTCGTCCGCGGCGTCGGTCTTGGAAGGCTCCGTCTTGGCAGGCTCGGCTGCAGGCGCCTCAGCGGCCGCGTTCTGGGCCTGGTTGTTCTGGGCCTGGCCGTTCTGCGCGTTCTGGTTGCGGTTGCGGCTGCGGCTGCGGCTGCGGCTCCGGCTGCGCGACGGCGTCTCGCTCTCGCCCTCGGCGGGCGCGACGGCGCCTGCGGCCTCGGCGGCTTCACCTTCGGCGGGCGCGTCGGTGACGGCTGCGTCGGCGGCGGGTGCGTCGGTGGATGCCTCATCCGCGACCTCGACGGCTGCAGCGGCGTCGTCGGCAGCCGGCGCCGACTCCTCGGCGGGTGCGACTGCCTCATCGGCGGGCGCAGCCTCGGCGGGAGCAGCGTCGGCGGTGGGGGCCTCTGCGGCAGGTGCCTCCTCAGCCGGCGCCGCCTCGGCGGCGGTGCTCTTGGCGCGACGGGGCGCACGCTTGCGCGGCGCCTTGACCGGCGGCGCGGGCTCGACCGGGGCTTCGGCCGGCGCCTCGGCGACGGCCTCTTCGGCCACGACGGCCTCTTCGGCCACAGTCTCGGCCACGACGGCCTCGACGACCGCCTCTTCGGCCACAGCCTCGGCCACGACGGCCTCGACGACGGCCTCTTCTGCCGCCTCTTCCGCCTGCGCGGTGGGGTCGGCCTCAGCCTCGGCGACGGCCTCTTCGGCCACGACCTCGGCGACCTCGGCCTCGACGACAGCCGCCTCGGCGACGACGTCAGCTGCCTCCGCCTGGGCGACGAGGTCGCCGGCGGTGTCGACGTTCTCGACGCCTTCGGGCGCCTCGGCGCGCTCGTCGGCCGGAACGTCGGTGTGGATCTCGGAGATGGACTCCACGAGTTCTCCCTTGTGAAAAACGAACGGTTGTGCACGATCGCACGGCGCTGCATAGGGCAGCTGTCCAGCCATTCGGCAGGACTCAGTCCCGGCCGACGGGGTGAGGAACCGCGAGGGGTCTCAGCGGACGTCGGCAGGTCAGAATGCCGTGCGGTGGTTTCGCAGATTTGCGACGGAGGCCAGATTCACGGGTTTACGTGGAACCCTCCGCGTACTCCCTCACTGTACCACCCTTGAAGTCGACGGCGAGCATAAGCGACTCCCACGGGGTGTCGGTCGCCGCCGTCGCCAGCGCCGCCGCCTCGAGGCGACGCCCCGGCCCGTCGGCGAGCACGAGCACGCTCGGTCCCGCCCCCGACACCACGGCGGCGAACCCCGCGCTGCGCAGCGCGCGCACCAGCTTGTCGGTCTCGGGCATGGCACTGGCCCGGTAACTCTGGTGCAGCTTGTCTTCCGTCGCCGCTTGCAGCAGCTCGGGGCTCTGCGTGAGCGCCGCGATGAGCAGCGCCGACCGCGACACGTTGAAGACGGCGTCCTCGCGCGGCACCTGCGTGGGCTGCAGACTGCGCGCGAGCGCGGTCGACATCGTGAACTCCGGCACGAAGACCAGCGGCGACACGCCGCGATGCACCAGCAGCTTCTTGTGCTGAGGTCCGTCCTCGTCGACCCACGCGATCGTCAGCCCGCCGAACAGCGCGGGAGCGACATTGTCGGGATGCCCCTCCAGCTCGGTCGCGAGGCGCAGCAGCGCATCGGGGCCGAACTCCACATCGCCCTCGAGGAGCCCCTTCGCGGCGAGCAGTCCCGATACCACCGCAGCGCCCGACGAGCCGAGGCCGCGCCCGTGCGGGATCACGTTCTTCGCGACGAGCCTGAGGCCCGGCATCCGTCGTCCCACCGATTCGTACGCGTACGCGATCGAGCGCACCACGAGGTGCGACGCGTCGCGCGGCACGTCGGCCGCGCCGGCGCCCTCGACCTCGATCTCGAGCTCGCCCTCGGGCAGCGCCGTGACGTCGAGCTCGTCGTACACGCTCAGCGCGAGGCCGAGCGTGTCGAAGCCGGGCCCGAGGTTCGCGCTCGTCGCCGGAACCCGGACCAGGACGCGGCGCCCCGGTGCCGGGACGACGGGTGCGTTCACGCGGAGGCCGCCGCGGGAGCGAGCTCGAGGACGGATGCCACTTCGGACGTGGTCGCGTCGACCACCGTGGGCTCGACCTGCGAGCCGTCGGCGTTGCGCAGCGCCCAGTGCGGGTCCTTGAGTCCGTGACCGGTGACCGTCAGCACGACGCGCGCGCCCTGCGGCACGACACCGGCCTCGACGCGGTCGAGCAGGCCGGCGACGCTGATCGCCGACGCCGGCTCGACGAAGATGCCGACCTCGCTCGACAGCAGCTTCTGCGCCGCGAGGATGCGGTCGTCGTCGATGGCGCCGAAGTAGCCGTCGGTCGCTGCGCGCGCGTCGATCGCGAGGTCCCACGAGGCGGGGTTGCCGATGCGGATCGCGCTGGCGACCGTGTCGGGGTTCTTCACGACCTCGCCGCGCACGAGCGGCGCCGACCCCTCGGCCTGGAAGCCGAACATGCGCGGGACGCGGGTCGAGACGCCCGCCTGCGCCTCTTCGGTGTAGCCGCGGGTGTACGCGGTGTAGTTGCCCGCGTTGCCGACCGGGATGAAGTGGAAGTCCGGGGCGTCGCCCAGCTGCTCGACGATCTCGTACGCCGCGGTCTTCTGACCGTCGATGCGGTCGGGATTGACCGAGTTGACGAGGTGCACCGGGTAGTTGTCGGCGAGCTCGCGCGCGATCTCGAGGCAGTCGTCGAAGTTGCCGCGGATCTGGATGAGGCGACCGTTGTGCGCGACCGCCTGGCTGAGCTTGCCCATCGCGATCTTGCCCTCGGGCACGAGCACGGCGGCGGTGATGCCGGCGTGCGCGGCGTACGCGGCGGCCGAGGCCGAGGTGTTGCCGGTGGAGGCGCAGATGACCGCCTTCGCGCCGTGCTCGATCGCTCGCGAGACGGCGACGGTCATGCCGCGGTCCTTGAACGACCCGGTCGGGTTCATGCCCTCGAACTTCACCCACACGTCGGTGCCGGTGCGGCGCGACAGCGCCGGCGCCGGCAGCAGCGGGGTGCCGCCCTCGCCGAGCGTGACCACGGTCGAGGTGTCGGTGACACCCAGTCGATCTGCGTACTCGCGGAGGACTCCGCGCCAAACATGAGCCATGTCGCTCTCCTTCACACCCTCATCTGCCAGAGAAGTTCAATCGCCTTCGACCCGGAGCACCGAGACGACGCGTTCCACGACGCCGCTGGCGGCAAGGCGCGCCACGGTGTCGCTGAGATCCTGTTCGACCGCCTTGTGCGTGCCGATGACGAGCCGGGCCACGCCCGGCTCGCCGTTCCCGTCCGAGACGACGGTCTGCTCGACGGTCGCGATCGAGACGCGGCCGTCGCTCAGGGTGCCCGCGACCGTCGCGAGCACGCCGGGCTGGTCGTCGACCTCGAGCGTGATCTGGTAGCGGGTCGTGACGCGGCCGATCGGGACGATGGGCAGGTTCGCGAGCGTCGACTCGCCCACGCCCACGCCGCCGGCGATGTGGCGGCGCGCGGCCGACACGACATCGCCCAGCACGGCCGACGCCGTCTGCACGCCGCCGGCGCCCGCGCCGTAGAACATCAGGTTGCCGGCGGCCTCGGCCTGGACGAACACGGCGTTGTTGGCGCCGTGGACGCTCGCGAGCGGATGCTTGCGATCCACGAGCGCCGGGTAGACCCGCACCGAGATGGACTCGCCGGATGCCTCGACCAGACGCTCGCACACCGCCAGCAGCTTGATGACGTAGCCCGCGTGGCGTGCGGCATCCATCATCGACTTGTCGATCGAGGTGATGCCCTCGCGGTGGACGGCGTCCAGCGGCACCGTGGTGTGGAATGCGAGGCTCGCGAGGATCGCGGCCTTCTGCGCGGCGTCGTAGCCTTCGACGTCGGCCGTCGGGTCGGCTTCGGCGTACCCCAGGCGCTGCGCGTCGGCGAGCACGTCGGCGAACTCGGCGCCCTCGGTGTCCATACGGTCGAGGATGTAGTTCGTCGTGCCGTTGACGATGCCCATGATGCGCTGCACGCGGTCGCCGGCGAGCGAGTCGCGCAGCGGGCGGATGATGGGGATCGCGCCGGCGGCGGCGGCCTCATAGTAGACCTCCGCGCCGACCTGGTCGGCGGCGTCGAAGATCTCGGGGCCGTGCGTGGCCAGCAGCGCCTTGTTGGCGGTCACGATGTCGGCGCCGGAGTTGATCGCGTGCAGCAGGTAGGCCCGTGCCGGCTCGATGCCGCCCATGAGCTCGATCACGATGTCCGAGCCCACGATGAGCGACTCGGCATCGGTCGTGAACAGCTCGCGCGGAAGGTCGACGTCGCGCTTGGCGCCGACGTCGCGCACCGCGATGCCGGCCAGCTCCAGCCGTGCGCCCGCCCGGTCGGCGAGCTCGTCGGCGTGCCGGAGCAGCAGCGAGGCCACCTGGGAGCCCACGGCTCCGGCTCCCAGCAGTGCGACGCGGAGGCGGCGGTAGTCGGTCATGCAGTCCCTTCCGTCGGTGCGGCGGCGAACTCGCGCCCTTCGCGCACGGTGGCGAGGCCCGCATCGCGGGCGAGCAGATCGTCGATCGTCTCGCCGCGCACGATGACACGCGCCTCTCCCCCGCGCAGCGCCACGACCGGCGGGCGGGGGACGTAGTTGTAGTTGCTCGAGAGCGAGAAGCAGTAGGCGCCGGTCGCCGGCACGGCGAGCAGGTCACCGGGCGCGACATCGCCGGGGAGGTACTCCGCGTCCACGACGATGTCGCCGGACTCGCAGTGCTTGCCGACCACGCGTGCGAGCGCGGGGTCGGCGTCGCTCGTGCGCGAGGCGATGCGGGCCGAGAACTCCGCACCGTACAGGGCGGGACGCGCGTTGTCGCTCATGCCGCCGTCGACGCTCACGTACAGGCGCGTGTCGCCGCTGTCGAGCTCCACGGGCTTGATCGTGCCCACCTCGTACAGCGTCACGCCGGCGCGGCCGACGATGGCGCGCCCGGGTTCGAACGCCAGGTTCGGCATCGGGATGCCGCGCACCTCGCACTGCCGCGCCACGGCATCGGCGATGCCGAGCGCGAGCGCCTCGATGGGCGTCGGATCGTCGACCGACGTGTAGGCGATGCCGAAACCGCCGCCGAGGTTCAGAACCGGCAGCTCACCGCCTTCGCGCAGCTCGGCGTGGAGCTCGACGAGACGGGCGGCCGACTCCTCGAAGCCCGCGGTGCCGAAGATCTGCGAGCCGATGTGGCAGTGTAGCCCGACGAACTCCAGTCCGGGCAGCTCGCGGATCCGCGCCACGGCAGCCGGGGCATCCTGCAGCGTGAAGCCGAACTTCTGGTCCTCGTGCGCCGTCGCGAGGAAGTCGTGCGTCTCGGCGTGCACGCCGCTGTTGACGCGCAGCAGCACCGCCTGCGTCACGCCGCGTCGCTCCACGATGGCCGCGAGCCGCTCGATCTCGATCAGGCTGTCGATGACGATCGAGCCGATCCCCACCTCGACGGCCCGTTCGAGCTCGGCGACGGACTTGTTGTTGCCGTGGAAGCCCAGGCGCGCGGGGTCGGCACCGGCGGCGAGAGCGACCGCCAGCTCTCCCCCGCTGCACACGTCGACGGCGAGCCCCTCTTCGGTCACCCAGCGCACGATCTCGGTGCTGAGGAACGCCTTGCCGGCGTAGTAGACGCGCGCCTGCGCGCCGTGCAGAGCGGCCGCCGCACGGAACGCCTCGAGCGTGCGACGGGCGGTGCGGCGCACCTCGTCCTCGTCGACCACGTACAGCGGCGTTCCGAACCGCGCACGCAGCGCGGTGGCAGGGATGCCGCCGAGCTCGACCACTCCGTCCGCGTCGCGCCGCGCCGTCTCAGGCCAGACGGCCGGGGCGAGCCCGTTCGCCTCGGCGGGTCGCTGCAGCCATGCCGGAGCGAGGGAACGGGAATGCGGGTCGGCGGACACGGTGGACCAATCAGTGGGAGCTTCGACGCTTGCAGATCCGACGCTTCGGTCGGGCGAGGGGTGTCTGCGTGTGCTGCGGCCGGACGTTCACGAGTGTGCGGTGACATCGGCCCCGGGCAGTGCTAGAAGTCTAGGGCACGCGGCATCCCGCCCCCGCGCCGTGTGACGTCGGGCGGCACGCGCTCAGGTGCACGTGCCGTTCTGCTGCAGCGCGCGGTCCGTCACGATGGCGCCGTCGACGGCGAAGTCCGCGACGAGGCGGCTGCCGTCCACCGCGACGTCGGTGAGCGTGGCACCCGCGGGCAGCTGGTCGGCGATGCAGATGTCCCAGTCGCGCGTCACGGCGTCGGCGAGGCTGCCGAACCGCTTCTGCAGGGCGTCGGCGGTGACGACGGCCGAGCCGAGGGTGAGGGATGCCGGCGTCAGTACGATGTCGCCGTTCGAGGCCGACGGTGTCAGGGCGACGCCGATCGGCACCTTCGCGCCGAAGAAGGTCAGTTCGGTCGACATCGTCAGATCGGGGGCGGCCAGACCCACGGTGTCGGCCGGGAACCCGTCGACGGACGAGAGCAGCGTCCTCAGCTCGGCCTCGTCCAGCGACACCGTCGCCGTCGCTCCCCCCAGCCCCGCTTCGCCGCGGACCGGGATGTCGGTCGCGACGACGGACACGTCGCCGGACACACCGCTGTCGCCCAGCGGCACGTCATCGGACGCGACTGTCAGCTGTCCGATCGTGCCGCCGATGAGCTGCGGCAGCACGGATCCCGCCACCTCGACGTCGATCGGGTGGTCGTCCGGCAGCGACAGCTGCGTGCGGACCTCGTCCTGGACGACGCCGCTGATCACCTGGCGGGCGATCGCCTCGGCCGTGAACCACGCCGCGACGGCGAGCACCGCGACGATCGCGAAGCCGACGATCCACGGCCACACCCGACGGCGGGCCGGCTCGGGCGCAACCGGCACCGTGTCGTCCGGAAGGGGCAGCGTCGGCTGCGTGTCGGCGCTGCTCATGACTACATCCGTTCCGGCGCGGCGACGCCCAGCAGATCGAGGCCGTTGCGCAGCACCTGGCCGGTGGCGTCGTTGAGCCACAGACGCGTGCGGTGCACCGACTCGACAGGCTCGTCGCCCAGCGGGATCACGCGGCAGTTGTCGTACCAGCGGTGATACAGGCCGGCGAGCTCCTCGAGGTAGCGCGCGACACGATGCGGCTCGCGCACCTCGGCGGCGAAGGCCACGATCCGCGGGAACTCCTGCAGCGCTCCCAGGAGCGCCGACTCGGTCTCGTGCGTCAGCAGCTCGGGGGCGAACTCGGAGCGGTCCACGCCCGAGGCGGCCGCGTTGCGCGCGACGTTGTGGGTGCGCGCGTGCGCGTACTGCACGTAGAACACCGGGTTGTCGTTGGTGCGCTTGCGCAGGATCTCGGGGTCGAGCGTCAGCGGCGAGTCGGCGGGGTACCGCGCCAGCGAATAGCGCAGCGCGTCGGTGCCGAGCCACTCGCGCAGGTCGTCGAGCTCGATGATGTTGCCCGCGCGCTTGGACAGCCGCGCGCCGTTGACCGACACCAGCTGCCCGATGAGCACCTCGATGTCCTTCTCCGGGTCGTCGCCGGCGGCCCCCGCGAGCGCCTTCAGCCGGTGCACGTAGCCGTGGTGGTCGGCACCGAGCAGATAGACCTTGTGCGCGAAGCCGCGATCGCCCTTGTTGAGGTAGTAGGCCGCATCCGCGGCGAAGTAGGTGTATTCGCCGTTCGAGCGCCGGATCACCCGGTCTTTGTCGTCGCCGAAGTCGGTGGTGCGTACCCACACCGCGCCCTCGTCGTCGAACACGTGACCCTGCTGGCGCAGGCGGTCGACGGCCTCGTCGACGAGGCTCGGCTCGCCGTTCGAGCCCTTGGCGTGCAGCGTGCGCTCGCTGAAGAAGACGTCGAAATGGACGTTGAACTTCTCCAGCGAGGCCTGCAGGTCGCCGAGCTGGAACGCGTACGCCCGGTCGCGCGCGACGACGATCTGCTCGTCGGCCGGCAACGACAGCAGATCCGGCTGTACCGCCAGCACGCGCTGCGCGAGGTCGTCGATGTACGAACCCGGGTAGCCGTCTTCGGGAGTCGGTTCGCCCTTGGCCGCCGCGAGCACCGAGCGTCCGAAGCGCTCCATCTGCGCGCCGGCGTCGTTGACGTAGAACTCGCGCACGAGCGTCGCGCCGCTGGCGAGCAGCAGGCGCGCCATCGAGTCGCCGAGGGCCGCCCAGCGGGTGTGGCCGATGTGCATCGGCCCGGTCGGGTTGGCGCTGACGAACTCCAGGTTGATCGTGTTGCCGCGCTGCGACTCGTTCGTGCCGAACGCGGCGCCGGCCTCGACGATCGTCCGGGCGAGAGCGCCGGCGGCGGCGGCGTCCAGCCGGATGTTGATGAACCCGGGCCCCGCGACCTCGACGTCGGCGATACCGTCTACCTGCGACAGGCCCGCGGCGATCTCGGCGGCGAACTCCCGCGGGTTCGCCCCGACCGCCTTCGCGAGCTTCAGCGCGGCGTTGGACGCCCAGTCGCCGTGGTCGCGGTTCTTCGGCCGGTCGAGCACGAAGTCGGAGGCGGAGAGTCCCTCGGCCGCACCGGGTCGTCGCGCCTCGGCGAGCGGGGCGACGACGGCGAGCAGAGCGGCGGAGAGGGCTTCAGGATTCATAGACGCACCAGTCTAGTTCGCAGGCCTCTGCGTTTCGTCTCGCTTCGCTCGCTCGACGACCGGTGCTCAGGCGATCTGGACGAGGGCGCCGAAGTCGTCGAGCGACGCGTCCGCAGCCGGCGACAGCGCATCCTCCGTCAGCCCGGGCAGCATCTCCAGGCCCTCCGTGACGGCATCCGGCACCACCCACGCGTCCACGCGCAGGCGCTTCAGGCCGACATAGCCGCCGTAGTAGCTGAGGAAGGCGCAGTCGGCGGCATCCCTCCCCGTCGCGATGCGCACGAGGCCGCTGCGGTTTGCCAGGCGCGTGGCGTCGATGACGTACCAGGCGCCGTCGAGGTACGCCTCGGCCACCGCGTGGAAGTCCATCGGGTTGAGGCCGGGCGCATAGCACGCGGCGTAGCGCGCGGGCATGTCCATCGCGCGCAGCAGGGCGATCACGACGTGCGCGTAGTCGCGGCACACGCCCTGTCCGGTCATCAGCGTCGTCACGGCACTGTCGGTGCCGTGGCTGAGTCCTGGGGTGTAGGTCGTGCTGGTCGAGACGAACTCGGACACCGCCGCGATGAGGTCGTGGCCGGACAGCCCCTTGAACTGGCGGCGCGCCTGCTGGAACACCTCGTCGGACTGCGCGTAGCGGCTCGGACGCAGATAGGTGATCGCTTCGAGGTCGCTGGTGCGGCCCGTCGCAGCCCGCCCGTCGACGGTCGCCTCGTAGCGGATCTCGAGGCGGCCGGGCTCGCCGGTGAGGCGGTGCAGACGGCTCCCCTGCTGGTCGACGATCTCGGTCGGCGTGTACACGCGATCGCCCTGTGTGAACGTCAGCGACTCGTGCGAGACGGGCACTCCCTGAGCCGCCGCCAGCTGCAGGATGAGGTCGACGGAAGCCCCTAGTTCGAGGTCCATCTGAGCGGTCACGACGCGTTGCACCGAAGTATCCTCGCATGCCGCCGAGGTGCCTCCGTGCGGGGCCGCCGGAGGTCCGCCGTGAGTCTCCCGCACGGCACGCGGAGCGTCCGCGCCGACCAGGTCTTTTCTGCGGTTCACGAGCCGATGCGAACGTTCGCGGAGTCTTGACGTACCCTCTGTGCATGCACGCGCCCGATCGCTCCCGAGCCCGACGACTGTGGCTGCCCCTCGCGGGCGCCGCGCTGGCCGTCGCCGCGGTGTGCACGGTGGCGCTCGTGCGTCCGTGGGGCATGGCCGAACCGGCGGCTCCGGCGACCGCGGCCGACGACCACACGGCGGTGGCGGCATCCATTCCTCCCACGCCTCTGGCGATCGAGGACGGCGCCCGTGTGCTCGTGTTCGGGGACTCGTGGGTGTACGGATCGGCGGCGAGCGACCCGAGCCTGGGATTCGCCTATCTGCTGGCCGACGAGCTCGGCGTCGAGACCGTGGTCGACGGCGTCCGCGGCAGCGGCTACCTCAAGCCCGGCATCGACGGCCCCGCGTACGGCGAACGCATCGCAGCCCTCGATCCGGCGCTCGACCCCGACGTCATCATCGTCGAAGGGTCCATCAACGACCGCAATCTCTATCCGAGCGGATACCGGGATGCCGTCACGTCGGCGTGGGACGCCCTGCAGACGCGCTACCCCGACGCTGCGATCGTGATCCTCGGACCGGCGCCTCAGGTGCTGCCGGTGCAGAAGCCGACCGCGGCCATCGACGCGGATCTGGCGGAGCTCGCCGCCGCCCGCGGCTGGTGGTACGTGTCGCCGATCGCCGAGGGGTGGATCACCGAGGCGAACTATCTCGACGCCATCGACACGGGGCCGGTAGGCCGGAACCACCCGTCGACCGCTGGTCACGCCTACCTCGCCGGTCGCCTCGCCGACGACCTCGAGCGACTGGAGCAGCAGCCCGCCGTCGCCGCCGACGCCCCCTGACCTGGCGGGAGCGACCGCGCCGGGATGGTAACCTCGATCGGCACGCCTCCGTAGCTCAGGGGATAGAGCGTTGGTTTCCGGTACCAAAGGTCGCAGGTTCGATTCCTGTCGGGGGCACCAGACGCGAGAAGGCCGTCCGCAAGGACCGGCCTTCTCTGATGTGTGCGGCTGATCAGACCTACGGGGTGACGATGTTGAAGTTCGGATCGCCCGGGTCGAGAACCGACAGTAGCTGCTTCAGCACCGCGATGTCGCCCCGGACCTCGATGCCCTCGGACTCGGTGTCACCGCCGGCCAGCCGGATGAGGCGCGGCTTGGTCAGGGTCAGGGCGAGCGGTGTGGACTCGTCGGGCTCGCGCTCGACGTAGACCAGCACGCCGTTGCCGAGCGACACGTGGAAGCTGCGGCCGAGATCCGACAGCGTGACGTCGATCGCGAGCGACAGGTCCCACGCCTTCGGGCCGTCGACCTGGATCGCCACCGCGTCGAACAGCTGCTCGGGCGTCAGCTGAGCAAGGATCAGCGGGGCGTTCGTCGTGGTCGGCGTGCCGAAGCTGCCCTCGCGCAGCTCGGTCGCGCCCGACAGGAAGAAGTTGCGCCACGTGCCGTTCTCGGCGCCGTAGGCGAGCTGCTCCAGGGTGTCGGCGTAGAGCGCACGGGCGGCGGCGTGGTCCTCGTCGGCGAACACCGCATGGTCGAGCAGCGTGGCCGCCCACCGGTAGTCGCCGCCGTCGAAGGCCTCCTGTGCGAGTTCGACGACCCGGTCGACACCGCCGATCGCGGCGACGTACCTCTCGGCGAGGGGCTTCGGCGGGTGCGGCCACAGCCGGGCCGGGTTACCGTCGAACCAGCCCATGTAGCGTTGATAGATCGCCTTGACGTTGTGGCTGACCGAACCGTAATAGCCGTGCGTGCTCCACGACGCCTCCAGCGCCGGCGGCATCTGGATCATCTCGGCGATCTCGGCGCCGGTGTACCCCTTGTTCAGCAGACGCAGCGTCTGGTCATGCAGGTACCCGTACAGATCGCGCTGGATCCCCAGGAACTTCCGGATCTCGGCGTTGCCCCACGTCGGCCAGTGATGCGAGGTGAAGACGACCTCGGCCTCGCCGCCGAAGCGCTCCAGTGCCTCGGTGAGATAGTGCGACCACACATGCGGGTCTCGCACGACCGCACCGCGCAGGGTGAGCAGGTTGTGCAGCGTGTGCGTGGCGTTCTCGGCCATGCACAGCGCCCGGTAGCGCGGAATGTAGAAGTGCATCTCGGACGGCGCCTCGGTGCCCGGCGCCATCTGGAACTCGAACTCGACGCCGTCGACCGTGTGCTTCTCGCCGGTGGTGGTGATCTCGCGCGACGGCGGCAGGATCGTCGCCTCGCCCGTCGACGTGGTCTGACCGAGACCCGCGCCCACCGCGCCCTGCGGCCCTCGGGCGAGCGCTGCGCCGTACATGTAGCCTGCGCGACGGCCCATCGCGACGCCCGCGTAGACGTT
The DNA here is from genome assembly GCF_014779795.1 of Microbacterium helvum. Lineage (GTDB taxonomy): Bacteria > Actinomycetota > Actinomycetes > Actinomycetales > Microbacteriaceae > Microbacterium > Microbacterium helvum. The sequence continues at coordinate 88,714 of NZ_JACXZS010000012.1, read as the reverse complement.
CTCGGCCACCGAGTGCTCCAGGAACCCCTCCGGCGCGAGGATCTGCACGCGGCCCGACGTCACGTCGTCGGCGCTCACCAGGCCCAGCACCCCGCCGAAGTGGTCGATGTGGCTGTGGGTGAAGATCACGGCGACGACGGGGCGATCGCCGCGATGCTTGCGATAGAGGGCCAACGCCGCCGCTCCGGTCTCTTTCGAGATCAGCGGGTCGATGACGATGATGCCCGTGTCGCCCTCGACGATCGACATGACCGCCAGGTCGAGCCCTCGCACCTGGTACAGGCCTTCGACGACCTCGAACAGGCCGTGCTTGGCCACGAGCTTCGACTGCCGCCACAGGCTGGGGTTGACCGAGTCGGGCGCATCGCCCCGGATGAAGTCGTAGGTCGAGGCATCCCACACCACCTCTCCGTCGGCACCCAGGATCTTCGGGTCGTCGAGCGTCCCGATGAATCCTCGGTCCGCGGCGGCGAAATCGTCGACATCGTCGAACGGCAGCGACGCCAGGAGCTTGGCCTGCGCCTCCCGGATCGATGCCTCGGGTTCACGCTGCTGCATGTCGGTCTTCCTTTCGTGGCGGGACGCGATCGCGTCCGTCAGTCATCCGTCGCCGGGGCCGGCCCGGTGAGCGCGGTCACGGCCGCGCGGTTGGTGTCGAAGAATCTCTGGTCCGTGACGAGCCCGAGCTTCTGCAGGCGCGCCCTCGTGCGGGGGCGCGCGCGGCTGAACGCCAGGCTCACTCCCTCGCCCGCCAGCCATTCCTCCAGCGACGCGAACGCCTCGGCCCCCGTCACGTCCACGTCGGTGACCGCCTCGAGGTCGATCACGACGTGGTGGACGGGATCGGATGCCTCGGTCACAGCTTTCTTGACCGCCGAGGCGAACACGGCGCCATTGGCGAAGAAGAGCGGGGCGGCGAGGCGCACGACCACGACGCCCGGTGCCGTGCTCTCGCCGGTCGTCGCCTCTTCCAGGAGCGACTGCTTCGGGTCGCCGTCGGACTCCAGCACGTCGATGGCCGGGTTGGCGGCCCGCTTCGCGAGGTTGATGAGCGCGAGGACGAACGCGACGAGGATGCCGGGGATCGCACCCACGAACAGTGTGACGAGGAAGCACACGGCGCCGACGGCGAACTCGAAGCGGTCCTGCTTCCAGAGCTCGCGGAACTCCTTGATCCCCAGCAGCGGCAGGACGGCCACGCCGACGACCGCCCCGATCGCGGGCGAAGGGATGTCGGCGAGGAGCGCCGTCCCGAACAGCAGGAGCAGCAGCGTGCCGACGGCGAGCACGATCGACGGCAGCTGCGTCCGCGAGCCGGCGGAGTCCATGGCCGCCGTGCGCGACGTCGACGAGCCCATCGCGAAGCTCCCCTGCACGCCCGCGGCGATGTTGCCCAGACCGAAGGCGAACAGATCACGGTTGGCGTGGAACGGGTACCGGTGCTTCTCGCCGTACGAACGCGAAACGAGCAGGCCCTCGGCAGTTGTCACGAGGGTGAGCGCCATCGCGGACGGGATCAGCGCGAGCCACATCGACCAGTCGATGATCGGCCACGTCAGCGCAGGCGCCCCGGCGGGCACCTCTCCGAGGACGTCGACGCCCTGCTCGTCGAGCGCGGTCAGCACGACCACGACGGTCGAGATGATGAGCACGATGAGCGCCCACGGCACGGCCTTCAGGAGGCGTGCGCCGACCATGAGTACCGCGACGGATCCCGCCGAGATCAGCAGCGACCAGCCGTTGAGCGTCCCGATCCCGCTCACCAGGTCGCCGACCTTCTCGACGAACTCGCCGCCGGAGTTGATCTTGACCCCGAGCATCTTCGCGATCTGACTGACGAGGATGTCGAGCGCGAGGCCGCCGACGAAGCCGACCAGGATGGGCTTGGAGAGGAAGTTCGCGAGGAAGCCGAGCTTGAACACCGACATCAGCAGGAACATCACGCCGCAGATGATCGCCTGCGCGAGGGCCAGCGTGGAGTAGTCGGCGCTGCCGGCCGTCGCCAGACCGCCGAGCGACGACCCGACGAGCGCGGCGGCCGCGGCATCCGGAGACACCACCAGCTGGCGCGACGACACGACCAGCGCGTACACGAGCGTCGGCACGATGAGCGCGTAGAGCCCTGCCGTCGCGGGCAGCCCGGCGATCTGCGCGTAGCCGATGTTGAGCGGGATCGCGATCGCGAGGAGCGTGACGCCCGCGGTCAGCTCCCGGACGAGGTTCTTCGCGGTCAGACCCGCAAGCGGTCGCTGCATTCCGGCTCCTGTGATGACGACGTGCGGATTCGCGAGACGGCGAATCTCCTCCACCCTGGCACGGGTGCCGACCGGCGCGCACGCAGGCGCGGCGCGTGTCAGACCGGGTCGGCCGGCGTCAGCGGCGCCGCGGGGACGTCGCTCGAGACCACCGAGGCGCCGTGCCGCTCGGCGAGCACATCGGCGACGGCGCGCACGACCGCCGAGGTGACCGTGACGCCCTCGGCCGGCGAGTGCCAGAACTGCACGCTCGCGACGATGCGCTCGGGTGAGACGCCGGTCACCACGACGCCGACCACGGGGATCTCGTGGACGCCGTCGACGGCGGTGGCGGCATCCACCAACGTCTTCGCGACCTCGTCGACACTCGCGCCGGCACGCTGCACCCGCACCTGCACCACGCTGCGCCGCGCGCCGTGGCGCGAGTCGTTGACGAGCGTGTCGCCCAGCAGCTTCGCGTTCGGAACATGGACGGTGCGCCCGTCCGCGGTGAGCAGCACGACGCTGCGCGAGTTCAGCTCGCTCACCGTGCCCGAGAGAAGCTCGCCGTCAGGGCCCTCGACGGTGATCAGCTCGCCGACGACGATCGGCCGTCGCGTGGCGATGAGCACGCTGGCGGCGAAGTTGTCGGCGACGCCGCGCAGCACGAGGAAGCCCACGATCGCGACGATGATCACCACCGCCAGCAGCGGCTGGATGTTCGCACCGAGGAAGGCGAGCCCCACGCCGATGCCGAACAGCAGCAGCGTGTACTGCGCGAACCGCGCCGCGAACCGCGTCATCGCCGGTGTGGCGTTGGGCACCCGTGCCATGATCGCGGCCACGCCCCTCTTGGCGTAGCGCGATGAGATCCAGCCGGCGACGACCGCGATCACCGCGAGCAGCAGCTCCCACCACGTGATCGACGACGTGCTCAGGAACTGGCTGAAATCCACGGCGCCAGACTACGAGGGGATGCCGCCGCAAGGCCGCGCCTCGCCGGTCCGAGGCCGACGCGCCTCAGGGTGCGGCGGCCGCAGCGGCCGGCTTCTTGACGACGAGCTCAGGCGCCTTCGTGACGATCAGCCACACCGGCAGCACGATGATGCACAGCATCGGCAGCACGATCGGGTCGCCGACCAGGGCAGCGCCGACGAACATCGCCATCCAGCCGTCCCGGGTCGCGACGAGCACGATGCCCAGGGCTCCGCACGCGACGGCGAGCGAGACCGGGATGCCGGGCAGCAGCGCGTGCGCGAGCAGCCCGATCGCCACGCCCACGAAGACGGCGGGAAAGATCCGTCCGCCGCGGAATCCCGCCGCAGCGGCGATCACGAGGGCGAGGACCTTGACGCCCGCCCACAGCGCGAGCTGCCCGGCCGTGTAGTCCTCGGGGTTGTTGATCAGCTCTCCGGTCTGCTCCAGGCCCTTGAAGAGGGTCATCGGGCCGCCCAGCATGCCCAGCAGGCCCAGCACGACACCGCCCGCGAGGCTGATGAGCAGCGGGTTGCGCAGACTGTGGAACAGCCGGTGCGCGTGCGGCAGCGCCCAGGCCGCGAAGATCCCGGCGGCGGCCGAGACGGCGGCCACGAGCAGCCCCTCCAGCAGCATCAGCCCGTCGGCCTGGCCGATGGGCGTCATGTGGAAGGCGAGCGAGCTGCCCCCCAGGAGGTGCATGGTCACCGCGCCGGCGCCGGCGGCCGCGACCGGCAGGTAGAGCTTGTCCCACAGCGCTCCCCCGCCCTTCACCGCCGCGACGGCCCCCGTGAAAAGGAGCGCGGCGGCCACCGGGGTCCCGAACAGAGCGCCGATCGTCGCCGACGTCGCGAGCGTCATCACCGCCGTCGGCGGCACCGCCTTGGCGAACCGGGCCATCGCGGCGACGGCGATCGCGCCGTTCACCGCGATGATCGGGTTCTCGGGGCCGAGGCTCACCCCGCCGGCCAGGCCGATGACGACGGCGAGCAGGATGCTCGGCAGGGCGCCGAGCGGCGGCGGGGTCTCCGCCAGCTCCGTCGTGGCGGAGTCCGGCCCGCCGTGCCCGGGCACGAGCCACACGACGAGGCCGACCATCGCACCGGTGAGCGTCAGCACCGTGAAGATCCACCACGGCGTCGCCTCGGTCGCGCCGAACCAGCCGGGCATGGTCGTCCACAGCAGGTCCTGCAGCAGACCTGACGCCTCGTCGAGCAGCCACAGCACGATGGCCGACACGGCGCCGATCAGCAGCGCCGGCACCGACATGATGAGAAGGCTCTTCACGCTGGGCGACGGCGCGGCGCTGGTCTCAGGCATCCCGGTTCCTCTCTCAGGGCGCTCCCATCATGGCGCACCGCCGCACGCGAGGACGCTTGCGGCGCGCAGGCGCGGCCCGCCACCGGCGCGGGAGGGATGCCGCACGCCCGCGCGCGGCGGCGGCCTCACTCGTGGCCGACGAGCTTGAGGCCGACGACGCAGCCGACGAGGCCCAGGATCAGCAGCAGCTTGACGATCGAGAACGGCTCGGCGCCCGTGATCATCGCGTACGCGACGGTCAGCGCCGCCCCGATGCCGACCCACACCGCGTAGGCGGTGCCGGTGGAGATGTCGCGCATCGCCCACGCGAGACCGCCCATGCTCGCCACGAGCGCGACGCCGAAGACGACGCTCGGCCAGAGCTTCGTGAAGCCCTCGGACTTGCCCAGCGCGGTCGCCCACACGGCTTCGAGGACGCCCGAGAGGATGAGGATGACCCACGACATGACTGTGCCTCCTGGCCAGTCTTGTCGCTCACCGGGTACTGATCCGTCGTCCGGGGATCCTGTCGGGGATCCGCGTGCCAGCCTAGCCGACGGGCCTGGGCAGGGCCTGGGCAGTCCCGCTCACACGAGGAACAGCCGGTCGAGCAGACCGGGGTTGTGCGCGTGCACGAGCACCAGGAACACCACCGCGTCGAACAGCAGGTGCACCGTCACGACGTAGGCGAGCGAGCGCGTCTTCATGAAGATGAACCCCTGCAGCAGCGCGAACGGGATCGTGAGCAGCGGACCCCACGCCTGGTAGCCGAGCTCCCACAGGAACGACACGAACACGACCGCCTGCAGCACGTTGGCCTGCCAGAACGGGAAGTGCCGCCGCAGCAGCGCGAAGCACGTGCAGATGAAGAACAGCTCGTCCCAGATGCCGACCGCCCCGACGCCCACGAACAGCCGCGCGATCAGCTCGGGCGTGTCGACGACGGGCCAGTTGAGGTACACGCCGGAGGTGATGAAGTAGAACGGCAGGATCAGCCAGCCGAGCACCAGCACCGCCGCCAGCCACACCCACTGGAAGGTCGTCCACCGGCCGCCGCCGCGCCAGGGGAACCGGATCGCGCGGTCTCGGTACACCCACCGCGTCAGCACGTACGGCACGGCCACCGCGCCCCCGAGGGCGAGCGCGAAGCGAACCATCGCGAGATCGTCGAGCTCGGCCTTCAGCGAGATCGCGCTCACCACGAGGAGTCCCGCCGCGATCAGCGACAGGTCGCGGGTGAGGGAGGGCGATCGGATGCCGGCGGCCGGGCCGGTCGCGATCCCCGGGTCGAGACCGCGCGACAGCACCGAGGAACGGACGCGGGCGGTGCTGTCGTGCGGTGTCGCAGGCGCTGCCGACGGGAGCGGGTGGCCGGCGGCATCCCCTCGCTCCATCAGCCAGGCGATGACGAGGCCGACGGCCAGCAGCGACCAGCCGAGCCACGGCAGGCGCGCCACGAAGAACGCCGGGGCGGCCAGGCACACCACGAGAGCCGGGGCCAGGCGCCACGACCACGCCGTCGGGGCGGCGACGGATGCGGCGTCAGGGTGTGCGGGCACGTGCGGCTCCTGCGGCGTCAGTGGTCGAGGGGGTGGGCGAGTTCGTCCTGGTGCATGCGCGCCACGAGGTACGCGATCGTGCCGAGGATCAGCGGGATGACGCCCGCCGCGACGAAGATCGCCTCGACCGGCACGACGGCCGCCAGCGGCCCCGCGAGCGCCATCGACAGCGGCATCAGTGCCAGCGATACGAAGAAGTCGAGGCTCGAGATGCGCCCGAGCATGTGGCGCGGCACGCGGCGCTGCAGCAGCGTGCCCCAGATGACGTTGCCGTAGCTGAAGGCGAAGCCGACGAGGAACAGGCACACGGCCATCAGCCAGTACTCGTGCGTGATCCCCACGACCGCGAACGGCAGCGTGCCCACGCCCCAGACGCCCATCATCACCGTGAGGTACCGGCGCGGCAGCTTCAGCGACGACACCACGATCGAGCCCAGCACGCCGCCGACGCCGTAGATCGCGAGCAGGAAGCCGAACAGGCGCGGATCCTCGCCGACGCGCTCGCGGGTCACGAACGGCAGCAGGACCTCTTCGGGTCCGAGGAACACCAGCACCCAACCGGTCGCGAACAGCAGCGTCCACAGCAGCCAGGGCGTGCGGACCGTGAACCCGACCGCCTCGCGCAGGTCGTGCAGCACACCACGCACGCCCTCCGGCGCCTCGCGCGCCTCACCGGGGTCCGCGGCCGGCTCCGGCCGCACGAACAGCAGCAGCACGAGGGCGAGCGCGTGCGCGGCGACGACACCCCACGCTGCATGGGCCGGCGCGAGCACCGCAGCGACCACGACACCCGCCGCGGCGGGCCCGGCCGCCTGCTGGAGCGCGGGACGGATCGCACCTTCGAGGCCGTTGGCGGCCAGCAGCTGCGCGGGCGGCAGGATGCGCGGCAGGATCGCGCTGTACGCGGGAAAGAAGAAGCCCGCGCCCGCGCCCAGCACGAATGCCACGATCGTCAGGTGCGGGACGGTCACCGCGCCGAACACGCCGGCGACGGCGACCGAGGTGATGGCGAGCAGGTTCAGCAGCTCGACGACGCGCAGGATGAGTCGGCGCGGGATGCGGTCGGCCGCGATGCCGCCGGGGATGGCGCACGCGAGCAGCCCCACAGCGTTCGCCGCGGCGACGACGGACAGTTCGATCGGCCCGCCGCCCGCGCCGATCACGGTGTAGACCATGACGACCGCCCACATGCCGGCGCCGAAGATCGACAGCACGACCGCTCCGAACAGCATGCGGAAGTCGCGGTGCGACAGCGGACGCACGAAGCGCCACGGGTCGCGCCGGTGCGACGCCTGGTCCGGCCCGGTCTGCGACTGCGATCCTGCCCCGGGCTGCGGCAGCGGAACCGGTCCCGTCACCGGTCCGGGCGCGCCGGTCATGTCCGTGCGCGGCGACGGTACGAGAGGTCGCGGATGTCGCGGCCCTTCGCCGCGCCCTTGCGCTCGAACGCCGTGAGCACGCGCCCGTCGAACCGCGGCGCCCACTCCCCCTCGAACGTCGCCGAGAAGTCTGGCGCAGCCGACATGACCTCGCGCATCTGCAGGGCGTAGTCCTCCCAGTCGGTCGCGAGCCGCAGCACGCCGTCGTCCTTGAGTGCGGCGGCCGCGAGCGCCGCGAACTCGGGGGTCACCAGCCGGCGCTTGTTGTGCTTGGTCTTGTGCCACGGGTCAGGGAAGAAGACCCACAGTTCGTCGATGGATGCCGCCGGCAGCAGGTGCTGGAGCACCTCGGGCGCGTTCGCCTCGACCAGGCGCAGGTTGCGCGCCCCGGCACGGTCGGCGTCGAGCATCGTGCGGGCGAGCCCCGCCCGGAACACCTCGATGGCCAGGAAGTCGGTGTCCGGACGCGAGGTCGCGGCGTGCACGATGGCGTGACCCTGGCCCGAGCCGATCTCGACGATCAGGGGCGCCGCGCGCCCCCACACCTCGGCGGGTTCGATGGCCGAGCCCGGACGGATGCTGGTGGACGCCCGGTCGCGCGGCGATTCGATCACGTACTGCGGCGCCAGCTCGCTCCAGGCGCGCTCCTGCGCCTCCGACATGCGGCCGCTGCGGCGCACGAACGACACCGGCTTGTCGCGGAAGGTGCGGGGTTCAGGAGAGGGCGTGGCGGCTTCGGTCACCCCTCCAGGCTACCCAGCCCGCCCCTGCTCGTTGAGCCGTGCCCGTCGCCGGTCCCAGACCGCCGGCATCCCTCACCTCACGCCGGGGCGGTGACGAAGTCGATCAGCTCTTCCACGCGGCCGAGGAATGCGGGCTCGAGGTCGCGATAGGTCGTCACACGCGACAGGATGCGCTGCCACGCGCGGGCGAGGTCGGCCTGGTCGCGCGCCGGCCAGCCCAGGGCGCGGCACACGCCGACCTTGAACTCGATGCCGCGCGGGACATCGGGCCAGCGCTCGATGCCCATCGCGCGGGGCGTCACGCACTGCCAGACGTCGATCCAGGGGTGTCCGACGATCAGCAGGTGGGCGCCGTGGCGGCCTCGCCTGATGGTGTCCGCGATGCGGGTCTCTTTGGATCCCGGTACGAGGTGGTCCACGAGCACGCCGTAGCGTCGGGTCGCGGACGGCGGCTCCTCGTCGAGTGCGGCATCGAGCAGATCGATGCCCTGCAGGTACTCCACGACGACGCCCTCGGCGCGCAGGTCGTCGCCCCACACCTTCTCGACGAGCTCGGCATCATGCCTGCCCTCGACGAAGATGCGGCTCGCACGCGCCGTGCGGGCACGCGCGTCCGCTGCGGCGTACGAGCCCGAGGCGGTGCGCTGCGGTCCCTTCGCGACCGGTGCCGCGGCGGGCGGCCCGAGCACGACGTCGCGACCGTCGATGAGGAACCCCGCGCCCAGCGGGAACATCCGGCGCCGGCCGAGGCGGTCCTCCAACTCGACCATGCCGCCGGTGACGTCGACCACGGCGCCGCAGAAGCCGTCGTCGGCGACCTCCACGACCAGATCGCGGGATGCCGCCACCCGAGGCAGCTCGCGCACCCCGTGGCCCTTCCACCCCTTGGCCAGCACGTCGGCGCCGTAGCGATCGTCCATCGTCGTCCTCCGAAGCCGAAACGCTACCCGGTCCCGCCCGCTCCGGCCGGGAGCGACCCGGCCCCTTCGCCCACCCGACCTCGTCTACCGGCATCGACGACGCGGGTTCTCGCCGAACGACCCCGTCGTCTGCGCGGATACCGTGGTCGCTCGCCGAGAACGTACGTTCTCGGCGAACACACACGTGGGGACGGGGCTCTCGGCTACCGTCACGTCGGCGCGGCTGAATAGACTCGCCGCAAGGGGACGGCGTCCCGAAGGGGGTTTCGATGCGTCTGCGATGGACTGCAGCGCTCGTGTCAGCTGCGGTCATCGCGGTCACGGCGATCGGCGGAGCAGCGGCGGCCACGGCCCCGGTCACTCTCGGCAACACCTATGTGCTCGATGACGCCGATGTGCTCTCGTCGTCCGAAGAGGCCGAGGCGGAGAGCCGCCTCGAACAGCTCAAGAGCGAGACCGGACTCGACATGTGGGTGGTCTTCGTCGACGAGTTCACCGACCCTTCGAGCTCGGCGGACTGGGCCAATCAGACCGCGAAAGACAACGGGCTCGGTCCGACCCAGTACCTGCTCGCCGTCGCGACCGAGGGCCGGCAGTTCTACCTCTCCGGCGATTCCGCGGGGCCCATCACCGAAGAGCAGCTCGGCACCATCGAGCAGTCGCAGATCCAGCCCGCCCTGCGCGACGACGACTGGGTGGGAGCGGTGGATGCTGCCGCCGACGGTCTCACCGACGCCAAGGCCGGCGGGTCCGGCGCCGGTTCGGGCGAGGCGAGCGGCGGAGCCTCCTGGTTCACGTGGCTGCTCGTCATCGTCGTCGTGGGCGTCGCGATCCTGCTGCTGGTGATGTTCCTGCGGCGCCGCAAGAAGGGCGCTGTCACGGGCGCCAACGGCGGCCCCGCCGGCGCCCCGCAGGTGAGCATCGAAGAACTCCAGCGGCACGCCTCGTCGCTGCTCGTGCAGACCGACGACGCCCTCAAGACCAGTGCGCAGGAGCTCGGGTTCGCCAAGGCGCAGTTCGGGGATGCCGCCACCACCGAGTTCGAGGCAGCCATCGCCAGCTCGCAGCAGGGTCTGGACGAGGCGTTCGGCCTCAAGCAGAAGCTCGATGACGAGATCCCCGACTCGCCGGAAGAGACGCGCGCCTGGAACGAGCGCATCATCGCGCTGTGCGAGGCCGCCAACGCCCTGCTCGACGAGAAGGCCGCCGCGTTCGACGAGCTGCGCAAGCTGGAGCAGAACGCCCCCGAGGCGCTGCGACGCGTGCAGGACGAGCGGTCGACGGCCGCGGCATCCCTCGATCAGGCCACCGCACGCCTGCGCGAGCTGCAGAGCTCGTACGCGCCCGAGGCTCTCGCGACCATCGCCGACAACCCGGCCCAGGCGCAGCAGCGCCTCGCCTTCGCGGACGAGCAGCTGACCGCCGCGCAGGCGGCGATCGGCGCGGGCGACGGCGGCGAGGCCGCGGTCGGCATCCGCGCGGCGGAAGAGGCCGTCGCGCAGGCGACACTGCTCGAGAACGCGATCGACAAGCTCGCCGACGACCTCGCGGCCGGCGAGCGCAACGCCGCCGCCCTGGTCACCGAGCTCGAGGCCGACATCGCCGCAGCCTCGGCGCTGCCGGACGCCGACGGCCGCGTCGCCGGCGTGGTCGCCTCGACGAAGCAGCAGCTCGAGACCGCCCGCACCCAGCTCGTCGGCACCGCCAAGCGGCCCCTCGTCGCGCTGCAGACCCTCGAGGCGGCGAACGAGCAGATCGACGCGCTCATGAAGGGCGTGCGGGATGCCGCGGCCCAGGCCGAGCGCGCACGCCAGATGGTCGGCCAGGTCATGATGCAGGCCCAGGCGCAGGTCTCGGCAGCCGAGGACTACATCACCGCCCGACGCGGCGCGGTCGGCGCCGACGCGCGCACCCGGCTCGCCGAGGCCGGCGCCTCGCTCGCCCGGGCGCAGGCGCTGCAGGCGTCCGACCCGCAGCAGGCGATGCAGCAGGCGCAGCGCGCCGACCAGCTCGCCGCGCAGGCGATCCAGCTCGCGCAGAACGACGTCGGCTCGTTCGGCGGCATGGGCGGCATGGGTGGCGGACAGTCCGGCGGCGGCAACGGCATGCTGGGAGCGGTGCTCGGCGGCATCGTCATCAACTCGCTGCTCAGCGGCGGGGGCGGCGGACGCTCCTCCGGCGGGATGGGCGGCATGGGCGGGATGTTCGGCGGCGGCTCCCGCGGCGGTGGCGGCGGCATGCGCCCCGGCAGCTTCGGCGGCGGAGGCACCCGCGCACGACGAGGGGGTGGGCGCTTCTGACCCGCACGCTCGACCTGCCGGCGGCAGAGGCCGCGGCATCCCTGATCCTCACTGACCTGACCTGAAGTCCGATGAAAGGAAAACCGATGGCGAAGCAGTCCATCTTCGGTCGCATCTCGACCCTCATGAAGGCGAACATCAACGCGCTCCTCGACTCCGCCGAGGACCCGCAGAAGATGCTCGACCAGCTGGTCCGCGACTACACCAACTCGATCGCCGACGCCGAGTCGGCCATCGCCGAGACGATCGGCAACCTGCGCCTTCTCGAGCGCGACCACCAGGAGGACGTGCAGGCGGCCGCCGAGTGGGGCAACAAGGCTCTCGCGGCCAGCCGCAAGGCCGACGAGCTGCGCACGGCCGGCAACACGACCGACGCCGACAAGTTCGACAACCTCGCCAAGATCGCGCTGCAGCGCCAGATCTCGGAAGAGAACGAGGCGAAGGCGATCGCGCCGACCATCGCGACGCAGAACGAGGTCGTCGACAAGCTGAAGGAGGGCCTCAATGGCATGAAGCAGAAGCTGGAGCAGCTGAAGGCCAAGCGCTCCGAGCTTCTCGCCCGTACCAAGACGGCCGAGGCCCAGAACAAGGTCCACGACGCGGTCAAGTCGATCGACGTGCTCGACCCGACCAGCGAGCTGGGCCGCTTCGAAGACAAGGTCCGCCGCCAGGAGGCCCTCGCCGCCGGCAAGCAGGAGCTCGCGGCATCCACCCTCGACGCACAGTTCAACGCCCTCGAGGACGTCGGCGAGCTCACCGAGGTCGAGGCGCGCCTGGCCGCGCTGAAGACCGGCGGCTCGTCGTCGCAGGCCGCCATCGGCCAGTGATCCTGCCGTGACGCGAGAGGGCGCCGGGTCCGTCTGGGCCCGGCGCCCTTCCGCGTCTCGCGCGTTCGCCGTCGGCGTGGCGGGATTCGGATGCCGGCGGCCGTGGTCTGCGGGAAGATGAGGGGATGACGCGATACCTCGTGGTCCCGCAGTGGCAGGGCAGTCCCTCGTCGCGGGCGATGCAGTTGATCGACGGCGCACAGGCCATCGCCGGCGACCTGCCGCGAGCGGCCACCACGGTGCTCGAGGTGCCGATGGAGGCCGGAGAGTCGCTGGGAAGCGGCATCCATCGGCTCAGCGCCCTGCAGCGGGTGCACGGGCTCGTGGCCGAAGCGCTGGACGCGCACCACGCCGCCGCCCCCGACGAGGCCGTGCTGACGATCGGCGGCGACTGCGGCATCGCACTCGCGCCGATCGCCCACGCCGCACGACGCGCCCCGGGGCTCGCGGTCGTGTGGATCGACGCCCACCCCGACCTCAACTCGCCCGACTCTTCGCCCTCCGGCGCGTTCGCGGGCATGGTGCTGCGCGCCGTCATCGGCGACGGCGAGCCCGGCCTCTCGCTGCCGGAGGGCACCGTGGCCCCCGGGCGCGTGGTCGTCGGCGGCGCGCGCTCGTTCGACGACCCCGAGCTCGACGTCGTGACCGAGCGCGGCATCTCGGCGCTCACCGTCGAGGCGCTGCGCGACGCGGAGGCCCTCGCCGACGCGGTGCTCGCCACCGGCGCCGACGCCGTCTACGTCCACGTCGACATCGATGCGCTCGACCCGGCCGAGATCGCCGGCAACGCCCACCCCGAGCCGTTCGGAGTGACGGTCGCAGAGCTCACCGCCGCGGTGTCGGCGCTGCGGGCACGCGTGCCGCTGGTCGGAGCCTCGCTCGCCGGGTACTCCCCTGCGTCGGCGTCCGCCGCGAACGACGACCTCGGCGCGATCCTGCGCGTCATCTCGGTGTTGGCATGAACGGGGTCACGAGCGTGATCGGGGTGACCGCGTGAGCCCGATCCCGACGCCGCCCGTCGGCTGGCGCGCCGCAGCCGAACGCGCGGTGATCCGAGGGCGGCGGATCGACCGGCTCATCCCGTCGTTCCTGCTCGACTCGCCGATCAGCCGCGTCGGCTACTGGTACGGCTGCACCGTCGGCTGGGTCTGGGGATCGCTGTGGAGCGTCGGGCGCGTCGATCAGCGCGAGGGGCTCTGGGTGTTCCGCGGGATGCCCGCCTGGACGTTCCCCCGTGGCGGATCGTGCGTGGGCGGATGCTTCCTCACCGGCGACAACACGCTCACCCCGGCGCTGCTGCGGCACGAGGCCGTGCACAAGCGCCAGTGGCAGCGGTACGGCTTCTTGATGCCGCTGCTGTACCTGTTCGCCGGACGCGACCCGCTGCGCAACCGGTTCGAGATCGAGGCCGGGCTCGAAGACGGCAACTACGTGCCGCGCGGCGCGGTCTGAGTCACGCCGCCGGCGCCACCGCCGCTCGGCCCACGCGGTAGACCTGGCGCCCGAGCACGATCACGACCGCGAGCGGGAACACGATCCAGAACAGGTTCGGCAGCACCGCGACCATGAGGAAGCCGACGAGATCACCGCGCTCGAGCGACTGTCGCGTCATCTCCAATCCGCTGGAGGCCTCGACGAGGAAGTAGATGACCGTCTTCCAGAACGTCGCGACCGTCACGATCAGGCCGACGACGACGCCCGACCATTTCTTGGCGTGGAACAGCGCCCACACGATGAAGACGACCTCGATGAGGTTCGCCCAGCTCTGCGCGCTGCCGAACGCGTCGAACTGGCCGTAGCGGTGATCGAACGTGCCGTAGAACACGTGACCAGGCCAGAATCCCGCGAGCGGTCCCCCGGCGTGCGAGAGGGGCCCGAGCAGCACGTAGCAGGCGTCGTAGGTCTGGATCACGGCCGAGATCGTGAGCCACACGACGACCCACACCGGCATGCGCAGATCGCGCGGGTCGACGGTCGAGGCGGCGGGCACGGCGGCGGTCTGCGTCATGCGCACGACTGTACCGAGCGCACTGCCCCCATGGTTCATCCGTCACAGATGTACGCCGTTTCGCTGCTTCCGCGTGCATCTGTGACGGATGAACGAGGAAAAGGTGGGAGCGATGCGGGAGGGGTGAGGGACGGGCGTGCGGCCGGACGGTCAGCGGGCGGTCGTCAGGCCGTACTGCTCGGGGGCGTGGATCGACTCGGGCCGGATGCCGAGACCCACGAGGTGGTCGACGATGTCTGCGGTGCCGAGGTAGCCGCCCAGCAGGTGGATGCGGGTCTGGTCGTCCGCTGCGCACAGCATCTCGTCGGCCCAGGCGGTGACGGCGCGCGTGAGCGCCTCGCCCGACGCGCAGCTGCGGCCCGTGCCCGGAGCGCCGGAGCGCTGCGAGCGGTCCAGCCACGTCACGACCATGCGGCTCGGGGCGACGATGTCGGCCCGCCACGAGGCATCCGGGATCTCGATGAAGACGCGACCCGTCGAGCAGATCGGCAGCGTCGCCAGCACGGCCTCGAGCTCGGCCAGCGACGATTCGTCGGCCGTGATCAGGTGCTGCACGCGCGTGTGACGGGACGCACGGCACGCCGATGCGTTGTGCACGGCCGGCTGCGACGGGGAGATGTGGGGCATGACCCCTTCAGGATACCCCATAGCAAGGGTTGCCTTACCTCACCGCGAAACACGGTGACACCAAGGGATGCCGCGTCCTCAGGATCTCCGCAGCAGCACCCGCCGCAGCTCGTCGAGCTCGTCGCCGGTCATGCCGTGCGCGCGCAGGTACTCGGCGGCAGAGCCGTAGCGACGGGTCACGTCGTCGAGGAGCGCGCGCATCACGGGCGCGGGCGACCGCGTCGCGAGGTCTTCGAGGTGCCGCGCCTCGGGATGCATCGCCCGCAGCATCTCGACCACGCGCCGGTTGCGGTACTCGGGAAGCAGCCCCTCGGTGCGGGCGTAATCGGACACCACGGCATCGGTGTCGACACCGGCCGCCGCGAGGGTCAGCGCCACCGTCACGCCGGTGCGATCCTTGCCGACAGTGCAGTGCACCAGCACCGGCTGATCAGCGAGGATGCCGCGCACGACGTCGACGACTCCCCCGGACGAGTCGTCGACCAGGTGCCGGTACATCTCGTCGAGGCTCAGATCGTCACGGAAGAACGACTCGACCGAGCCGAGGAACAGCGGCACACGCTGCGTGACCGCCTCGACGCCGTCGAGGCGGCTCGGCTCGCGGAGCACCTCGTCGTCGGCGCGCAGATCGATGATGCGGCGCAGCCGCAACTCGGCGAGGGCTCTGGTGCCCCCGGGGTCGAGCCGTGCGAGATTGCCCGACCGGAACAGCACGCCGTGCCGCGTGACGGCTGCGCCCGCGGGCAGGCCGCCGACGTCGCGCAGGTTGACGGCCCCGGGGACGACCGGGTCGGGCCCGGGCGCCGGTGACGTCACCAGGCCTTGCCTCGCGCGGCGTCCTTGTCTTCGCCGGCGAGGTCGTCGCGGGGCGGGACGCCGTAGCGGCCCGCGATCGCGATGCGGTTGAACGCATTGATCGAGACGAGGATCCAGCTGAGCGCGACGTACTCCTTCTCGCTCAGCACGCTGCCGACGCGGTCGTACACCTCGTCGGGCACGCCTTCGTCGTGGATGAACACGTACGCCTCGGCCAGTTCGAGCGCGGCCCTCTCCCGGTCGGTGAACACGCCGGAATCGCGCCACACCGCGAGCTGGGCGATGACATCCGCCGAGACATCGGCGGCCACCGCCCGCTCCACGTGCACCCGCACGCAGTACGCGCACCCGTTGAGCTGCGACGCATGGATCTGCACGAGCTCTTTGAGGCGGTCGTCGATGCCGTTCTCTGCCGCGATGTCGCCCACGGTCTTCGAGAAGGCCGCGAGCGACTGGTAGGCGGGCCGGGCCGCTCGCGAGAGGTGCACGCGGTGTTCTGCCGTCATGACGCCAGACTACCGACGGCCACCGTCCGCGCGACCTGCAGCACGGGCGGTGCGGCATGATGAGCGGGTGAGCGACCCCATCGACGAGTTCTCTTTCCTTCCGGAGCAGGCCGAAGAGGCCGGGCTCGACATCGCCGCCGTCCCCCGCGGCGAGCGCCTCACGCTCACGCTCGACGACGGCCGCGCGCTGAGCGCACTGCGCTACGCCCCGGCGGATGCGCCGGACACGGCGCCGGTCGTGACCTTCCTCCACGGGGCCGGCCTCAACGCCCACACCTGGGACACGACGATCCTCGCGCTCGGTCTTCCGGCGCTCGCGATCGACCTGCCCGGCCACGGCGACTCCTCCTGGCGCGACGACGTCGCGTACGTGGCCCGGGTGATGGCGCCAGATGTCGCCGCGGGCATCGACGCATGGACCGAGAGCCCGCAGGTGCTGGTGGGGCAGTCGCTCGGCGGTCTCACCGCGGCGGCGGTGGCGGCATCCCGTCCGGATCTCGTCCGCGAGCTCGTCGTGATCGACATCACGCCCGGCCTGGACCCCGACGGCGGCGCCAGCCAGATCCGCCGGTTCTTCGCGGGTCCCGTCGACTGGGCGTCGCGCGACGAACTGGTCGACCGGGCGATCTCGTTCGGCCTCGGCGGCGGCACACGACGCAAGGCTGCGCGGGGCGTGTTCTTCAACTCGCGCATCCGCCCCGACGGGCGCGTCGAGTGGAAGCACCACTTCGCCCACCTCGCCAACGCGCTGTCGAGCGATCCCGTGGCGGCCGCCGCTGCGGGCAGGCAGCAGGACGCCGTCGCCGCGGTGCTCGGCGAGTCCGGCTGGCAGGATCTCGCGGGGATCACCGCCCCGACGACGCTGATCCGGGGCTCGCGCGGCTATCTGACCGACGAGGATGCCGCCGAGTTCGCCCGTCGGGTGCCCGCTGCCGCCCTCGTCGAGGTCGATTCGGGACACAACGTGCAGGAGGACGTCCCGCTCGACCTCGGCGCACGGCTGCGCACGATCGCGACCGCGGGATGACCGAACGGGAAGCCTTCACGGTTCTGTTGCGTTCCGGGTAGTGGGTTGTCGCGAGGCACCGCGATATCCCTAGGCTGTAACCCGCGACGGCCGAGCCCACTTCACGGCCGACGCCCTGCACCCCACTCGGGACCCCGCCCGAAAGGACCCCCATGCTCCGCCGTACCGCTCTCGCCGCAGCAGCCCTCATCGCCGCCGGCGCCCTCGCCCTCACCGCCTGCACCGCGGGCGGCGGCGGCGACTCGACCCCCACCGCGACCGGCAAGCCCGATCCCGATGCGTCGGTGGCGATCCGCCTCGTCCTCGAGCCCGGAAACCTCGACATCCGTCAGACGGCGGGCTCGGCACTGGATCAGATCCTGGTCGACAACATCTACCAGGGCATCGTGGCGCGCACGCCCGAGCAGGACATCGTCGCCTCGCTCGCGAGCGACTGGACCGTCTCGCCCGACGGCCTCACCTACACCTTCACGGTGCGCGAGGGCGTCACGTTCCACGACGGCCAGCCGCTGACGCCGCAGGACGTCGTGTGGTCGCTCACCGCGCACAAGAGCACGCCGGGCTGGGTCGACGCCGACGTGACCGATCCGACCACGGGCGAGATCATCGGCGGTGCCCTCTCGCACGTGTCGACCATCGCCGCCGACGGCCAGAACGTCACCCTGACGCTCTCGGAGCCGGATTCGAGCCTGCTGTGGAACCTCACCGGCCGTGCCGGGATCATCCTCAAAGAGAGCGACACCGTCGACTACAAGACGAAGGCGAACGGCACCGGTCCGTTCGTGCTGAAGAACTGGTCGCAGGGCGACAGCATCACCTTCGCCCGCAACGACGCGTACTGGGGCGACAAGGCGCAGGTCGGCGAGGTCGTGTTCGACTACATCCCCGACAACCAGGCCGCCCTCAACGCCGTGCTCGCGAACGAGGTCGACGTCGTGACCGGCTTCGACGCGAATCTCAAGGACCAGGTCGAGAAGAGCGGCGATTTCTCGCTCGTGCTCGGCAAGTCGACCGACAAGGGCACCCTCGCCTTCAACCAGACCACCGGCCCGCTGGCCGACAAGCGCGTGCGGCAGGCGATCCGCCAGGCGATCGACCACGACGCCTTCATCGAGGCGATGGCGTCGGGCGAGACACTCTACGGGCCCATCCCGTCGCTCGACCCCGGCTACCGCGACCTGTCGGAGGTCGCGCCCTACGACCCCGATGCCGCCAAGAAGCTCCTGAAGGAGGCCGGCGAAGAGGACCTCGAGCTGACGCTCACGATCCCCAACTTCTACTCGACGACGATCCCGCAGATCCTGGTGTCGGACCTCAACGAGGTGGGGATCACGCTCGAGGTCAACTCGGTCGACTTCTCGACATGGCTCACGGACGTGTACACGAACCACGACTACGAGCTCAGCTTCGTGCTGCACACCGAGGCCCGCGACTTCGAGAACTGGGCGGACCCGGACTACTACTTCACCTACGACAACCCCGAGGTGCAGTCACTGTACGAGAAGTCGCTGGCGGCGACGGACGAGGCCAAGGCGGCCGACCTGCTCTCGCAGGCGGCACGCATCGTGTCCGAGGACGCCGGCGCCGACTGGCTGTACAACGGCGCATCCGTCGTCGCGGTCGGCACTAACATCACCGGTATGCCCTCGATCAACGTGAACGAGCGCCTCGACCTCGCCGACATCGCCAAGAGCAACGGGTGATCCGGTACACGCTGACCCGCTTCGCCCTGCTTCTGCTCGGGCTGCTCGTGGCCAGCGTGCTCATCTTCCTCACCCTGCGGGTGCTGCCCGGCGACGTCGCGCAGCTGATCGGCGGCGTCAACAGCAGCCCTGACCAGATCGCCGCGATCCGCGAGAATCTCGGACTGGATCGTCCGCTGCCGGTGCAGTACCTGGAGTGGCTCGGCGGCGTGCTGCGCGGCGATCTCGGCACGTCGCTGCTGACGGGCACCCCCGTCATCGACGAACTGGCGCAGAAGGCGCAGGTGACGGTGCCCCTGGGCGTCATGTCGCTGATCGTCGCGATCGTCATCAGCGTGCCGCTCGGCGTGCTGTCGGCGATGCGTCGCGGGCACGCCGACGGGACGGCGCTGAGCGTCGGCTCGCAGACCCTCGCCGCGGTCCCGGTGGTGTGGGCGGGCATGATGCTCGTCGTGGTGTTCGCGGTGTGGCTCGGGTGGCTTCCCGCGCAGGGCTTCCCCCGCGCCGGGTGGAGCGACCCCGCGACGGCGTTCCAGTCGCTCATCCTGCCGGCCCTCACGATCGGCATCGTCGAGGGCGCCATGCTCCTGCGCTTCGTGCGCAGTGCGACGCTGCAGGCGGTCGGCCAGGATTTCGTGCGCACCGCCGCGGCGAAGGGCCTCACTCGTGACGCGGCACTCATCCGCCACGGCCTTCCGGTCGTCGGGCTGTCGGTCATCACCGTCCTGGGCCTGCAGGTCGCCGGGATCATCGTGGGCGCCGTCGTCATCGAGCAGCTGTTCTCGCTCCCCGGCATCGGGCGCATGCTCGTCGCCGACGTCGCCGCGCGCGACCTGCCGAAGGTGCAGGGCGAGCTGCTCGCACTCACGGGGTTCGTGCTGATCGTCGGCTTCGTGGTCGACCTCGTCCACCGCCTCATCGATCCCCGGCAGCGGGAGGCCGCATGAGCCCCTCGACGACCCCCGCGACCAAGACGGCGATGGATGCTGTGCGCGCGGCATCCACGTCGTCCCGACGTCGTTCACGCTGGGCCTGGCTGGCCCGGCTGTGGGCCCTGTCGACGGGGCGTTTCGGCCTCATCGTGGTGATCGTGGTGGCGCTGACCGCCCTCGTGGCGCGGTTCTGGACGCCGTTCGACCCGCAGCAGGTCGACATCGCGAACCGGTGGGCGCCCCCTGGCTGGCCGCACCTGCTGGGCACCGACGCGACGGGACGCGACATCCTCTCGCTGCTCATGGCGGGGGCGCGCACGACGGTGTTCGTCGCGGTCGGCGCCGGGGTCGTCGCGACGGTGATCGGGATCGCGCTGGCGGCGCTGGGCGCGCTGACCGTGCGGTGGGTGCGCGAGTCGGTGGCGGTGCTCGTCGACATCCTGATCGCGTTCCCGGTGCTGCTCATCGCCATGATGATCTCGGCCGTCTGGGGCGGCTCGCTGTGGGTGGTCATCTGGGCGGTCGGCATCGGGTTCGGCGTCAACATCGCGCGCGTGACCCGACCCGAGCTGCGACGGGTCCTGCACAGCGACTTCGTGCTCGCGGGGCGCGCGTCCGGACTCACCCCCGCGCAGAACCTGTGGCGGCACCTGCTGCCCAACGTGGCGCCGGTGTTCATCGTGCAGCTGTCGTGGGGCATGGCGGTCGCCGTGCTCGCTGAGGCGGGGCTGTCGTATCTCGGGTTCGGCGCCCCCGTGACCGAGCCGTCATGGGGTCTGCTGCTGGCGCAGCTGCAGCAGTTCATCCAGCTGCATCCGCTGTCGGTGGTGTGGCCTGGCCTGGCCATCACGTTCACCGTGCTCGGCCTGAACCTGCTCGGCGACGCGCTGCGCGAGGCGACCGACCCGACGCTCTCGCGCAGCCCCTTCGCCACTCGTCGTGCGCGGCTGCACGTGCCGGAGGTCGTCGCATGAGCCTCGAAGTGCAGGAGCTGACGGTCGACATCGACGGCCGTCGCGTCGTCGACGGGGTGACGTTCGCGGTGCCCGACGGCGCACGGGTGGGACTCATCGGCGAGTCCGGCTCGGGCAAGTCGCTCACCGCGCTGGCGATCCTCGGGCTCCTGCCCGACGGCGCCGAGGCCCAGGGCAGCGTCCGCTGGAACGGGCGCGAGATCCTGGGGCTGCCCGATCGCGAGCTCGCCGAGCTGCGGGGCGACGAGATCGGCATCGTGTTCCAGGAGCCGCGCACCGCGCTCAACCCCATCCGTACCGTCGGCCGGCAGATCGCCGAGTCGGTGCGGATCCACGAGGGACTGTCGAAGCGGGATGCCGCGGCGCGCGCGGTCGCGGAGGCGGCACGGGTGGCGCTGCCCGACCCCGACCGCATCGTGGGCCGCTACCCGCACCAGCTCTCGGGCGGCCAGCGGCAGCGCGTCGCCATCGCGATGGCGCTCGCCTGCCGGCCGCGCCTGCTCATCGCCGACGAGCCCACCACGGCCCTCGATGTGACGATCCAGGCCGAGATCCTCGACCTGCTGCGCGGACTCGTGCGCGACGACGGCATGTCGCTCGTGTTCATCACGCACGACCTGGCCGTGCTGTCGCAGATCGCGACGCACGGCGTCGTGCTCGAGCACGGGCGCGTGGTCGAGGCGGCGCCGGTCTCACAGCTGCTCACGGCGCCGGCATCCCCCGTCACGCAGGGACTGCTGCGCGACGCGACCGCCACACTCTGGCGACCCGGAGGCCGGCCATGACGCTGATCCAGGCGCGCGGACTGACTCGCCGCTACCCCGTGCCCAGAACCCATCTCTTCGAGAAGAAGAGCTTCACGACGGGGCTGGAGGACGCCGACCTCGACGTGCGCGAGGGCACGTCGGTCGGGATCATCGGCGAGTCCGGCTCGGGCAAGTCCACGCTCGTGCGGCTGCTGCTGGGGCTGGACGCCCCGACGTCGGGGACCGTCGAGTTCGACGGCCGGCCGGTCGACGCGCGCGCCTCGGCGCGTGCGCTGCACTGGCTGCGCCGCGAGACGGGCATCGTGTTCCAGGACCCCTACGCCTCGCTCGACCCGCGCATGAGCGTCGGCCGCCTCGTGGGCGAGCCGCTGTGGGCGCTCGGGATCGACGGCGACCGCCGCGCGCGGGTGCGCGACGTGCTGGTGGACGTCGGTCTCGACGCCGACATGGCGGACCGCTTCCCGCACGAGTTCTCGGGCGGGCAGCGCCAGCGCATCGCCCTCGCCCGCGCCATCGTCCACCGGCCGCGTGTGCTCGTGGGCGACGAGCCGCTGTCGGCCCTCGACGTCACGGTGCGCGCGCAGATCCTCGAGCTGCTCGGCGAACTGCGCGTCCGCGACGGCCTCACATTCGTCATGGTGTCGCATGACATCGGCGTCGTGCAGAGCCTGTGCGACGAGGTCGTCGTCATGAAGGACGGCCGCATCGTCGAAGAGGGTCCGACCGAGAAGGTCCTGCTGCAGCCCCAGGTCTCGTACACGCGCCGGCTGCTCGCATCCATCCCGGTCATCGACGCGACCGGCGCGACGGGCGACTGAGCATCGGCGCGGGTCGGCGCCGACGTCGGCGGCCGGGGCTAGGTTCAGAGCATGATGAGCCCCGGAATCGTGCCGCCGTACCTGCTCGCCCGCATCGCGGCCGTTCAAGAGGGCAGTTGGGCGCGCGCGGCAGACGCGGCGCAGCGCACCCTCGCGGCGCCGCGGGAGTACACCCCTGTGCGCTCGCGGCTGCGACTGTCGATCGAAGAGCCGGGGGTGCTGGTCGCCGAGACGACGCCTGCGCCCGACCGCGAGATCTCGGACGCGCAGCATCGCGAGGTCGTGCCCGGCGTGCGGGTGCGGGGCGAAGGCGACCCTGCCGGCGGCGACTCCGCCGTCGACGAGGCATACGACGGGCTCGGCGCGACCTTCGACTTCTGGTGGGACGCCTACCAGCGCGACAGCATCGACGGCACGGGCGGGTCGCTCCTGGCCACCGTGCACTACGGCCGTGACTATGACAACGCCTTCTGGAACGGCGAGCGCATGGTGTTCGGCGACGGCGACGACGACGTCTTCTCGGGGTTCACCGGGTCGCTGAGCGTCATCGCGCACGAGCTCGCGCACGGTGTCGTCGAGGATTCGGGCGGGCTCGTGTACCGCGACCAGTCCGGTGCGCTCAACGAGTCGATCGCCGACGTCTTCGGCGCCCTCGCCGAGCAGCATCAGGCCGGTCACACCGCCGCGCAGGCGTCGTGGCTCATCGGCGAGGGGATCTTCACCGACGCCGTCCAAGGTTCCGCGCTGCGCTCGATGGCGGCGCCCGGCACCGCGTACGACGACGACGTGCTCGGCAAGGACCCGCAGCCGGCGCACATGAGCGGCTTCGTGAAGACCCGGGACGACAACGGCGGCGTGCACATCAACTCCGGCATCCCCAACCACGCGTT
Source organism: Microbacterium helvum (assembly GCF_014779795.1). Taxonomy (GTDB): domain Bacteria; phylum Actinomycetota; class Actinomycetes; order Actinomycetales; family Microbacteriaceae; genus Microbacterium; species Microbacterium helvum. The sequence goes on along the minus strand of NZ_JACXZS010000012.1, from coordinate 65,410 downwards.
CTACCTCGTCGCCATGACTCTGGGCGGGCATGCCTGGGAACGCGCCGGACTGATCTGGTACCGGACGCTCACCGCAGGCACGCTGTCGCATACCGCCGACTTCGCCGCGTTCGCCCGCGCCACCCTGACCGCCGCAGCCGCGGAGTACGGTGAGAAGTCGGAGGAGGTCGACGCCGTCCGCGCCGGGTGGGCGGGCGTCGGCGTGATCCCGGATGACGCACAGTCCCCTGCCTGAACCCGCCGCGCAGCCCGCGGTCGAGGTCGATGTCGCCCGCTCGGGCGGCATCGCCGGCATCACTCGTCGCTGGTCGGCTCAGCCGGACGAGACCGAGGCGTCGGAGTGGATCTCGCTCATCGACCGCTGCCCGTGGGCCGACGCCGGCGCCGGCGCATCGGTCGCCGACGAGGACAGGGATGCCGCACCGCCTGCTCCGCCGGCGCACCCGGACGACCGCACGCCGGTCGCGGACGGGTTCACGTGGTGGATCCGGGCGACCTGGACCGGCGCCGACGCCCGTGAAGCGGAGCTCGTGGACGACGAGCTGGTCGGCGCGTGGCGCGAGCTCGTCGATGCCGTGCGCGACTGGAACCGCCGCGGCGACGGCAGCGCGTCCCGCGGCAGCGGGCTCGGCGGGCGCTGACCGGCCCCGCCGAATCAGCGGCCGAACAGTCCCTTCTTCGCGCCACCCTTCTTCACCGGCGTGAGTGCTTTCTGCAGGTAGATCACACCCAGCCAGCGTCCGAACTTGAAGCCGACACGGCCCATGCGCCCGACCTCGACGAAGCCGAGCCGCTCGTGCAGGGCGACCGATCCCTCCGCGCCCTTGTCGCTGATCACCGCGACCATCTGGCGGATGCCGGCCGCCTCGCTCGCGGCGATGAGCGCCTCGAGCAGCGCCCGGCCGAGCCCCTTGCCGGTGGCCGCCTGGCCGAGGTAGATCGAGTTCTCGACGGAGTAGCGGTACGCGGACTTGCTCGACATCGGCTGCACGAGCGCGTAGCCGAGCACCTGCCCGCCGGGCGACTCGGCGACGAGGAACGGCAGGCCGAGCTTCGCGAGGTGATCGCGCTTGGCGCGCCACTGCTTGACCGACCAGATGTCCTCGTCGAAGGTCACGACGGAGTTGGTGACGTAGTGGTTGTAGATCTCGCGGATGTCGGGCAGATCCCGGTCCTCGACGGGCCGGATCGTGTACGCGAACGGACGCTCAGGCTCCGGCCGGCGGCGCAGATGCTGCGGCAGAACCCGCTTGTCCTTGTCGTATTCCTCTTCGAGCATGCGGTCCTCCGACCGATCAGGCCGGCAGCTCCGTTGTCGTCATCGCCGGCAGCGCCCAGGCCACCGGCGCGGCGCCCTGCCGCGCGAGCAGCTCGTTCGTGCGCGAGAACGGCTTCGAGCCGAAGAACCCCCGGCTGGCCGACAGCGGCGACGGATGCGCCGACTCGATGATCGGCGTCCGGCCGAGCAGCGGACGCAGGTTCGCGGCATCCCTCCCCCACAGGATCGCGACCAGCGGACGGTCGCGCGCGACGAGGGTGCGGATCGCGTGCTCGGTGACCTTCTCCCACCCCCAGCCGCGATGGGATGCCGGGGCCCCGGGCGCGACCGTCAGCACGCGGTTCAGCAGCATGACGCCCTGATCGCTCCACGCCGTCAGGTCGCCGTGCGGTGCGCGGGGGATGCCGAGGTCGGCCTCGAGCTCCTGGTAGATGTTCGACAGGCTGCGCGGCAGCGGACGCACGTGCGCGTCCACCGCGAACGACAGTCCGATCGGGTGCCCGGGCGTCGGATAGGGGTCCTGCCCGACGATCAGCACTTTGACGTCGCTCAGCGGCCGTTGGAAGGCGCGCAGGACGCGGTCCCCTGCCGGAAGGTAGTGCCGGCCCGCGGCGACCTCGCCGCGCAGCCGTTCGCCGAGTGCCGCGATGTCGGGCCCGACGGGCTCGAGCGCGGTCGACCACCCCGGATCCATGAGGCCGGCCTCGGCCAGCTCGGCCAGCGTCATCGCCATCGATCAGTCCTCGTCGAGTCGGGGGCGCAGCTCGCCGCGCGCGAGCAGGAAGTGCGCGGACTGCGCGACGGGTCGCATCGTGATGAGGTCGAGGTTCACGTGCCCCGGGGCGTTGAGGGCGTACGCGATGACGTCGGCCACATCCTCGCCGGTCAGCGGGTTCTCGACGCCCTCGTACACGCGGCTCGCGGCCGCGCTGTCGCCGCCGAGGCGGTTGAGCGCGAACTCGGGCGTGTACACCATGCCCGGGGCGACCTCGATCACGCGGATCGGCTCGCCGTTGAGCTCCAGCCGCAGCGCGTGGGCGAGCATCGACTCCCCCGCCTTCGCGGCGTTGTAGCCAGCGCCGCCCGCGTACGCGGCCTGTGCGGCCGTGGAGGTGACGAACAGCGTGTCGGCGTGACCGTCGGCAGCGGCCGCCCGCCGCAGCTGCGGCAGAAGTGCAGCGACGAGGCGCTGCGCCGAGAGCACGTTGGCCTCGAACATCCAGCGCCAGTCCTCGACGCGGCCGTCCTCGACCCTGTCGGTGCCGCGCGCGCCGCCGGCGACGTGGACGAGGGCGTGGACGGCGCCCGATCCCGCCAGGAACTCGGCGAGCGCCGCGATGTCGGCGTCCGCGGTGAGGTCGGCCGCGAACGCGACGGCGCCGGTCTCGGCCTCGAGCGCGGCGAGCCGGTCGGCGCGCCGCGCCACTGCCACCACGTCCCAGCCGCTCGCGCGCAACGCGCGCGCTGCCGCCTCGCCGATCCCCGAGCTCGCCCCGGTCACCACTGCACGTCTGGTCGTCATGCCCTCCACGCTAGCCGCGCGAGGGCCGGCGAGTGTGACGTCACATTTCCCCCGCGTTGTTGACAAGCGGGGGCGATCCGTACTCTCGAACGCGTCGGGAGGATGTGCACCCGGCATCCACCACCGGGAATCCGACCCGGCACACGACCCGCAGGAGACAGCCATGGCCGCTTCCGAGAACTGGCGTTTCGAGACCAAGCAGATCCATTCGGGCGCGCAGCCCGACCCGGTCACCAAGGCTCGGGCCACGCCGATCTACCAGACCACGTCGTACGTGTTCGACAACGCCGACCATGCCGCGAACCTGTTCGCGCTGGCCGAGTTCGGCAACATCTACACGCGCATCCAGAACCCGACCCAGGCGGTCGTCGAGGAGCGCCTCGCCGCGCTCGAGGGCGGCACCGGGGCGCTGCTGCTGGCCAGCGGCCAGGCTGCGTCGACGTTCGCGATCCTCAACATCGCCGAGGCGGGCGACCACTTCGTCGCGTCGAGCTCGATCTACGGCGGCACGTACAACCTGTTCAAGTACACGCTCGCCAAGCTCGGCATCGAGGTCACCTTCGTCGAGAACCAGGACGACGCCGAGGAGTGGCGCCGCGCGGTGCGCCCGAACACGAAGCTCTTCTTCGCCGAGACGATCGGCAACCCGAAGATCAACGTGCTCGACATCCGCACCGTCGCCGACATCGCCCACGAGAGCGGCGTGCCGCTCATCGTCGACAACACGATCGCGACCCCGTATCTCATCCGTCCGTTCGAGCACGGCGCCGACATCGTGATCCACTCGGCCACGAAGTTCCTCGGCGGTCACGGCACCACGATCGGCGGCGTGATCGTCGACGGCGGCAGCTTCGAGTGGTCGAAGAACGTCGACAAGTTCCCCGGCCTGACCGTTCCGGACCCCTCGTACCACGGCGCGTCCTACACGGCGGCCGTCGGCGACGGTCTCGCGTACATCATCAAGGCCCGCGTGCAGCTGCTGCGCGACCTCGGCGCCGCGATCGCCCCGAACAGCGCCTGGCTGCTCATCCAGGGCATCGAGACCCTGTCGCTGCGCGTCGAGCGTCACGTGCAGAACGCGCAGGAGATCGCCGAGTGGCTGGAGAACCACGCCGACGTCGCGTCGGTGAACTACTCGGGCCTGCCCACGTCGCCCTGGTACGCCGCAGCCAACCAGTACGCGCCGAAGGGCGTCGGCGCCGTGCTGTCGTTCGAGCTCAAGGGCGGTGTCGAGGCGGGCCGCGAGTTCGTGAACTCGCTGGAGCTCTTCAGCCACCTCGCCAACATCGGCGATGTGCGCTCGCTCGTCATCCACCCGGCATCGACGACCCACTCGCAGCTCACCCCCGAGCAGCAGCTCACGACGGGCGTCACGCCCGGCCTCGTGCGCCTGTCGGTGGGTCTCGAGAACATCGACGACCTCAAGGCCGACCTCGAGCAGGCGCTCGCCGCGGCACGCCGCGTGTCGGAGGCCGCTCGCGCCTAAGACCCCTCCTCAGGGACCGGATGCCTCGGCCCGACGTGCGACGTCGGGCCGAGGCATCCCTCATTCCGGCCGAAGGTCCGTAACGCGCGAGGCGTCCCGCGCAACTCACGAGAGAATGGACGAATGGACTGGCAGACCTCCGAAGACACGGTGCCGAGCGCACCGGTGACGGAGGCCGACGCCCGGCAGCTGCTGGGGCGTCCGCCGGCGACGGGCGCGTGGCGCGACGGCGACCCGCTCGGCGACCGCAGGTTCGCGGCGTTCGGGTCGTTCCGCACCGAGCAGGGGCGCGAGCTGCCCGCGTACCGGCTGGCCTACGAGACGTGGGGCGAGCTCAACGCCGCGCGCGACAACGCCGTGCTGGTGCTGCACGCCCTCACCGGCGACAGCCACGTGCGCGGACCGGCCGGTGCCGGACACGCGACGTCCGGCTGGTGGGACGACATCGTCGGCCCCGGCGCCGCCATCGACACCGACCGATGGTTCGTCATCGCGCCGAACATGCTGGGCGGGTGCCAGGGCTCGACCGGGCCCGCGTCCATCGGTCCCGACGGATACGAATGGGCCTCGCGGTTCCCGTATCTGACGATCCGCGACCAGGTCGCCGCGCAGGTGCGGCTGGCCGACGCGCTCGGCATCGACGTGTGGGCCGCCGTCATCGGCGGTTCGATGGGCGGCATGCACGCGCTGGAGTGGGCGGTGGGTCTGCCCGACCGGGTCGCACGCGTCGGCATCCTGTCGTCGCCGCCGGTCAACACCGCCGATCAGATCGCCCTGAACTCGGTGCAGCTCGAAGCCATCCGCATCGACCCGCGCTTCCAGGGCGGCGAGTACTACGACGCGGGCGACGGCGACGGGCCGACGCGCGGCCTCGCGCTGGCCCGCCGCATGGCACTGCTGAACTACCGGTCCCCCACCGAGCTGAACCAGCGGTTCCAGCGCTCGTGGCAGTCCGGCGTCAGTCCGCTCGGCCACGGCGGACGCTTCGCCGTCGAGTCGTACCTCGACTTCCACGGCAACAAGTTCACGCGCCGCTTCGACGCCAACTCGTACATCACGCTCGTCGAGGCGATGAACTCGCACGACGTCGGCCGCGATCGCGGCGGCGTCGAGGACGCGCTGTCGCTCGTCACGGCCACGGCGCTCGTGCTGGGCATCGACAGCGACCGTCTCTTCCCCATCGACGGACAGCACCGCATCGCCCGCGGCATCCCGAACACCCTCGACGGCGATCGCGCCGTGGTGCTCGCGAGCGACTTCGGGCACGACGGGTTCCTGATCGAGACGTCGGCCGTCGGAGCCCACCTGCGCCGGCTGCTCGAATCCTGACGCGTATCACTCCGGCGGCACCGCCCCTCCCTACCGGCAACCGATCGGAAGGGGTCTGCCATGACCACGGAAAAGAAGTCGGATGCCGGGGCACTCGACGCGTTCCGCGCACAGCCGTTCCTGCGCGCACAGCTCCACCTCAACGGCAACGGGCAGGCGGACCGCAAGAGGCCGGGGCCGGGGCTGGTCGGCGAGGCTGAAGCCGACGCCACGCGCGCGGGCATCGCCGAGCGAGATCTGCCGGTCGACATCCGCGGCTCGCTCGCGCACCTGCAGGGCCCGGTGGCGCGCTTCCACGGCGCGAAGTTCTCGTTGCTGTACTTCCCCTGGCCGGCGGTGGCGGCCCCGCACGGCGACCGGTTCGGGTACCTCACGGCGCCCTCCACGCGCGCCGCGAGCCGATTGCCGGTGGATGCGGCGACCCGGGCGCTGCTCGAAGAGCTCGGACACCTCATGGGGAACGCCGACGCGGTGCCGGGCGACTCGGCGACGCCATCGGGGTACACCTACGTCGGGCAGTTCGTCGACCACGACATCACCCTCGATGTCTCGTCCGCGATCGATTCGCCGACGGTGATCGACGCCACGACGATCAACAACATGCGCTCGCCCGTGCTCGACCTCGACAGCGTCTACGGTCGCGGTCCCGCGCTGGACACGTTCCTGTACGAGCCGCCCCGGCCGGGCGAGCCGGCGTCGGCCTTCCGGATGCTGCTGGGCACGAACCAGCCGTTCGGCAAAGGCGGCTCCGGCGGCACTGCCGGCGAGCCGGGGATGACCGAACCCGCCGACTTCGATGTGCCGCGCACGGCGGCGAAGACGGCGATCATCGGCGACCCGCGCAACAACGAGAACCTCATCGTGTCGCAGCTGCACCACACGATGCTGCGGTTCCACAACGCGATCGTCGACAAGCTGATCGCCGACGCGTTCGCGGGTGACGTCTTCGTCGAAGCCAAGCGCCTCGCCACCCTGCACTACCAGTGGGCGGTGCTGCACGACTTCCTCCCGCGCGTGTGCGGACAGGCGGCCGTGGATGCCGCGTCGGCGGCCACGCTGAAGCCCTGGAAGGACATGCCGGTCGAGTTCTCGGTGGCCGCCTACCGCTTCGGGCACAGCATGATCCGGGACGAGTACTGGCTGAACTTCAACCTGAAGTTCCGATCGATGCGCGACGTGTTCGCTTTCGTGGGAGTGGATCGCACGCCGGTGTTCTCGAACTGGGTCGTCGACTTCAACGCGTTCTTCGAGACCGGCATCCCGGTGCCGCCGTTCGTGTTCAACCATGCCCGCAAGATCGACAGCGCGCTCGCGCCGGCGCTGGAGGATCTCGACGGCAACGGCAGCACGAGCGACCTCATGGGAGTCCTCGCGGTGCGCAATCTGCTGCGCGGACTCGTGCTGGGCCTGCCGAGCGGACAGGCGACGGCCACGGCCCTGGGCGTGCCCAAGCTGACCACGGCCGAGCTGACGTCCGGGCTCGGCGCCGACGAGGTGGCGGTGCTGAACAAGAACGGCGGCCTCCTGCGCAAGAAGACGCCGCTGTGGTACTACCTCCTGCGCGAGGCGGCGGTGAAGACCGGCGGCGAGACCCTCGGCCCGCTCGGGGCGAAGATCGTGGCCGAGACGTTCGTCCGGATGCTGCGCCGCGACACGCTCTCCATGCTCAACGTGCCGTTCGCACCGAGCCTGGGCAGCAACCCGGCGACGTTCACCTTCGCCGACCTGGTGAACGTCGCGGGCGTCACCCAGCCGTGAGGCCGGGCCCCGCCGTGCGGGAGTACCGCCACGGCAGGGCGCCGATCTCCAGACGGTGACGGGATCCGGATGCCGCGGCATCCGGATCCCATTCCTCGTCGCCGTCCCACAGCAGGATCGGGCCCTCGGCTCCGCGGCGGGCCACCGTCTCGAACTGCTGCACGCCGGCGATCCGCGCGGCACCCAGCGCGGAGGCGGCATCGGGGTGGGCGCTCAGGCCGTGCAGCGTCACCCACGTCGGCGGGTACAGCGTGAGCGCACCGCGGCCGTGGCGTCCGAGCAGGTCGGCGGGGCGCGCCCATTCGGCCGCGACCGCCTCGTCGGGCTGCAGGTCGATCTCGCCGCCCGGCGCCGGCGCGACGAAGAACCACGTGCGGATCCGCAGCGCGAGTCCGGGCGGCGGATCCCATACCGACAGCGTCTCGAACGCATCGGGGTCGATCACGAGGCCCGTCTCTTCGTGCGTCTCACGCGCGCCCGCGCGTCGCGCTGTCGCCTCTTCCGGCTCGTCGGGCTCGCGTCGGTCCTCGCCCTCGAGCTTGCCGCCCGGGAACACCCACGCCCCCGCGAACGAGCCGCGGTCCGGCCGCTCGATCATGAGCACCTCGAGTCCGTCGTCGGCGTCCCGCAGCAGCACGACGGTCGCGGCGACGGGGATCGACGAGTCGGCGATGTCCTCGGGCCGGCGCGGCCTCGAGCCCGTCACGGAGTCGGCGACCGCACGCAGGGCGCGGTCGGCGGGCGTCGGGTGCGGCATCCGCTCGTCCCGGTGTGCCGAGGACTCAGTTCCGGTCATTCGCTGTCCACGGGCTCGCCGGATGTCGTGTCGAATCGTCCCTGTTTCGTGCGCGGCTGCTTCGTCGCATGCGCGTCATCAGACCTCGATCCGAGCGTCGCGCGCTGCAGCTCACGTCGGAGCTTCGCGGCACGCTCCGCTGCGTGGTCGACGATGAGTGCCGCGAACGCAGCGTCATCGCCGGTGAGGCCTATCGCGGCGGCCGCATCGGAGTACGCGTCTGCGACGCCGTCGACGATCGCCGATGCTCGATCGTGTGCCCAGACCGGGTCGAACCCGAGCGCTTCAGCATCGGCGATGATGTGGCGGGCTTCGATCTCGTACTGTCGGTAGTGGCGCCCGAACGACATCGCGAGTTTTGCCGAACGAACATTGATCGCGGGATACGGCAGGGCAGTCGCCACGTCGTACAACGGAGCGAGGCGAGGTCCTTCGACCGCATCGTGCAACAGCGAATAGTTCTTGGCGTGAGCGTCCGTGCCCAGGATCGCCCAATTGAACAGGGTCGCCTCGAAGAACCTCTGGTCACTGGTGCGTTCCTTGCCGTGGGCACGACGGATGACACGCACTATCTGCTCGATGCCGGGACCGCCTTGGTTCTGGTACTTCCCCACGGGATGCACGCCGGCTGCCTGCGCCATGTCCTCCTGGTGGTGCCGTTTGACGATGCCGTCGTCCGCAATGGTGCGGTCATAGCGGGTGACGACGATGACCGTCTCGTCCTCGAATTGCTCCACTGTCGACGCCGCAGTCTTCAAGCCGAGGTTGGCCGCCGCGCTGAGCGACAGATGCTCGTTGACATCGCTGTGATCCAGGCCCCTGATTCCCGGCTTCAAGATGTGCGTCGAGGCCGCACGCCCGGTCGGCACCAGCCAGTCGCCTGCGGTGCTCCGCGCAAGAGCGAACTTCGACTGGGCACCGGCGAGGGAGAAGTAACCGTCATCGTGGCCCGGAATGAGCCAGGCTTCGGGATCTGCACGCAACTGGCGAATGTGCGCGGCGATCGCCTGCAGACTGATCGGCTCCCCTCCGGATGGGCCGGAGAGGACGGCCGCGTCCTCGGGTGACAGCTGTATCGCTCCAGCGGTGTCAAGGCCGACGTGTGCGAGCAGCGCCATGGGATTGCGCGGGCTGACCCCGAACATCGACCCCCACCGTTCGAGCACCGGCTCGCTGTCGGGCAGCAGATTCCACAAGTAGTTTGCCGGCTCCGATCCGTTGTGCGTGCGGCGCGACTTCGGCATCGACAGAGTCAGTTCCATGCGGCCCGAACTCGACCGCCAGTCGTCGTCGAACTCGAACGAGATGGGGCCTCCACCCTCCTGTGCGAACCACCCCACCCGCCTGCCGTCGAGATACGCCGTGAGCCGCGCGTTCACAGTCCTGTCACCTCGATGTCGAGGTCGAGGGCTTCCGCGATCCGAAGAATGTGATCGAAGGTCGCGGTCGCGGCATGTCCGTTCTCGAAGCGCACGATCCACTGGCGGCTCATCTCGACCCTCTCGCCGAGTTCCTTCTGCGAGAGCCCGAGGTCGTTGCGGCGGTCCCGGACGATGTTTCCGAAGTCTTCAGCCCTGATGACAAGCATCGAAGCTCCTATTCGCTGGCTCGCCGACCGCAATTGTGTCCGTCAACTCTGACACGTGATCGCATGTCCGTCAACTCTGACACACACGTCTTTGTCCGTCAACTCTGACACACTCGACCCGCATCACCGTGTCACAGCTCGTCGATCGCCGCCTCCAGGCGCTCGATCTTGGCGTCGAGCTCGCCCGAGTAGCCGGGACGGATGTCGGCCTTCAGCACGAGCGACACCCGCGACCCGTACGGGGCGACGGCGTCGGTGGCGCGCTTGACGACGTCCATGACCTCGTCCCACTCCCCCTCGATCTCGGTGAACATCGACGTCGTCCGGTGCGGCAGGCCGCTGTCGCGCACGATTTTCACGGCGGCGGCGACCGCATCGTGCACCGAGCCGTCGGCACGGCCCGTGCCGCTGGGAGCGACCGAGAACGCCACGAGCATGAGCAACCTCCGAACAGCGGAACCGATCCCGAGAGGCGAGGGATGCCGCCGCCCGAGGCTTCTACTCTGTCACGCCCCGCGGGGCGGTCGGGGCCGGCGCGTCGGGCACGCTGCGGTGCGGGCGCAACGGGACGCGCGCCAGGCGCACGAGGGTCCAGGCGAACAGCGCCACCAGCAGGACGTTGCGCAGCACGAGCAGCCCGACGGCGGCGGGCACCAGCGTGAGGATCGCGTCGTAGAAGAACGGGAAGATGAGCTGCGTCAGCGCGAGGATCAGCACCGCCAGCATCGCCGGCCGCCGCCAGTCCCGGCGCATGAGCACGAGCCCGGCGACCAGCGGCACGATGACCCACGTCATGTACTGGGGCGAGCCGACCTTGTTGAGCACGATGAAGCCGAGGACGAGCGCACCGGCGAGCGCCGGGAACAGGGCCGCGAACCCTGCGCCGCGCCACGCCTTGACCGTCCCGAAGGCGGCGATCGCCAGCATCCCGATCATGAGCACGGGCGTCATCACGGCGACCACGCCGTCGACGCCCGGCCCGGAGACCTGGAATGTGATGAGATCCTCGTCGTACTGCACCACGGCGCCGGGGACGCCGGCCGCCGCCATCAGCATGTACACCGTGCTGACCGGCGCCTCGATCTGCAGGCCGCGCGTCGTCTGGTCGCCGATGAAGCCGAACAGGTGCTCGGCACCGCCCAGTGCGACCACGATCCCGACCGCGAGGGCCGACACGATCGCCGCGCCGGCCACGATCACCAGGCGTCTGCGCACCGCGATGACGGCGGCGGCGAGGAGCGCCGCGGGCCACACCTTGATCCACGTCGCGACGGCCAGCAGCGCCGACGCGAGCCACGGGCGCCCGACGAGCCACAGCGAGCCGAGGATCGCGAGCGGCACGGTCACCGCGTCGAGCCGGAACATCCCGACGCCGCCCAGCGCGAGGATCGCGGCGAGCCAGAACCACGCCGCCGCAAGGCGCCCGCGCGAGCGGCCGCGGCCGACGAGCACGGCGAAGGCGACGGCATCCATCGCGGTCACGAGCAGTCCCCACGCGAGCGTGAAGTCGACGACCGACGTCAACGCGCCCACGAGCAGGATCGGCAGGTGCGCGAGGATCGGGTAGACCCAGCCCTCGGTGATGCCCGGGATCGCCTGCCCCGACCAGGTGCGCCACGCCCACCAGCGGTACAGCTGGTCGACATCCCACGAGGCGGCGTGGTCGCCGGCGAACCCGAGCCAGATCACCACCGCGTGGACGAGGGCGAACGCGATCCACACCCACGACCGCCGAGACACCCCACCATCCTAGGCAAGGGGGCGGCCCGGCCCCGGCGCCTCAGCCGCCGAGAGTCTCCGCCACTGCGCGCGGCAGCGCCTCGGCGGCGTCCAGCGCGGTGATCGGGCCGTTACCGAAGGGCGGCATGCTCGGCAGTCGCGCGATGCTCGCCCCGGATGCCGCGATCACGCCGGCGCGGCCGTGCAGCCAGGCGCCGGACGCCGCCAGGGCTGCGAGCGACGCGGCGTCGAGAACGCCGCCCGAGGCGGCCGCTCCCGCCACGAGTGCGCCGATCACGCCGGCGAGGACATCGCCGGTGCCGGCGGTCGCGAGCCACGGCGTGCCGGCCTCGACCGTCGCGGCCCACCCGCCGGGCGCCGCCACGACGGTCACCGCACCTTTGAGCAGCACGACGGCACCGGTCGCCTCGGCGGTGCGCGCCGCGGCGGCCACGCGGTCCGAGCCTGCGGGCCCGAGCCCGAGGGCGGCGCGCAGACGCGCATGCTCGCGGTCGTGCGGCGTCAGGATGCGGGGCGCCGTCGCCTCATCCGCCACGGCGAGGTCGAGGGCGCCGGCATCGGCCACGACCGGATCGGTGTCGCTCAGCAGGGCCCGCATCGCCGCCGTCTCGTCGAGGCCGCGGGTGGCGGCATCCTGACCCGATCCGATCACCCACGCCTGCACACGACCGTCCGCGGTCACCGTCTCGGGTCGCCGCGCGAGGACGAGGTCGGCCGCCCGCGACGGACCGAGGTAGCGGACCATGCCGAGCCCCGTCCTCCAGGCCGCCTCGACGCCGAGCACCGCCGCGCCCGGATACGCCGCCGACCCGGTCCGCATGCCCAGCACGCCTCGGGAATACTTGTCGTCGGCGGCCGTGGGCCTGCGCAGCGCGTGCGCGGTGTCCTCTCGCGTCCATTGCCGGGCCATGCCGTCACAGTACCGCCGTCCCCCTCGCGAAGGATCCCCATGAGCCGCCTGTTCACGCCCCTTACACTGCGCGACGTCACGGTGCGCAACCGACTGTGGGTGTCGCCCATGTGCCAGTACAGCGCTGTCGACGGCGTGCCGCAGGAATGGCACCACACCCACCTCGCCCAGTTCGCGTCGGGCGGCGCGGGGCTGGTCGTGGCCGAGGCCACGGCGGTCGTTCCGGAGGGGCGCATCTCGCCCGACGACACCGGGCTGTGGAGCGACGAGCAGCGCGACGCGTGGGCGCCGATCGTCGCGGCGATCCGTGCGCGCGGAGCGGTCGCGGGCGTGCAGCTCGCCCACGCCGGCCGCAAGGCCTCGACCTGGCCGCCCTTCTCAGGCCGCCGCGGCACGGTGTCGGCCGACGAGGGCGGGTGGACCACCGTCGCCCCGTCGGCGATCGCGTTCGAGGGCTTCGCCGAACCCGTCGCCCTCGACCGCGCCGGCATCGACCGCGTGGTGGACGCCTTCGCCGCCGCGGCCCGACGCGCCGTCGACGCCGGCTTCGAGGTGCTGGAGCTGCACGCCGCGCACGGCTACCTGCTGCATCAGTTCCTCTCGCCGCTGTCGAACCGCCGCGACGACGAGTACGGCGGGTCGCTCGAGAACCGCGCCCGGCTGCTGCTGCGGGTGCTGGACGCGGTGAGGGATGCCGCACCGTCTGCCGCGGTCATCGTGCGCTTCTCGGCCACCGACTGGGCGGACGGCGGCTGGAGCGCCGATGAGACGGTGACCGTCGCGCGCTGGACGGCGGAGCGCGGCGCGGACTTCTTCGACATCTCCAGCGGCGGCCTCGTCGCCCACCAGCAGATCACCACCGGCCCGGGCTACCAGGTGCACCTCGCCGAGCGGGTGCGCCGCGACGCCGGCGTGCCCGTCAACGCGGTGGGCATGATCGACGACGCGGCCCAGGCCGAGCAGGTCCTCGCCGAGGGGCGCGCCGACGCCGTCATGGCAGGACGCGAGTGGCTGCGCGACCCGCACTACGCCCTGCGCGCGTCGGTCGAGCTCGGCGCCGACATCGACTACTGGCCGGCGCAGTACCTGCGGGCCCGGCCGGCCGGCCGCTGATGCCGCGCGCGGTTCGGCGCACGTGATGAGTGGATGCCGGCGGCCGCGGCCGCCGGCATCCACCGGTCATTCAGTACCCGCGGCGACGAGTCGCGTCCTGCACCTCGCCGATGAGCTCCTCGATGATGTCCTCCAGGAACAGCACCGCGGTGGTGCGGCCGGCGTCGTCGCGCACCTGGGCGAGGTGGCGGCCGGCGCGGCGCATCACGGCCAGCGCGTCTTCGAGGTCGGTCGACTCGAGCACCGGCACCATGTGGTGGATGCGCTTGGTCGGGATCTGACGCGCGACGTCGGTCGCGGCATCCGGCCCCTCCGCGGCACGCAGGATGTCCTTCAGGTGCACGTAGCCCACCGGCTCACTCGCCTCGTCGACGATCACATACCGCGAGAAGCCGTGCTTCGCGACCGCGCGCTCGATCTCGTCGGGCGTGGTCGTCTCGGGGAGCGTGACGAGGTCCGACAGTGGCACCGCCACGTCGGCGGCCTTCTTGTCGGTGAACTCGACGGCTGCCGCGACCGTGCCGGCGGTGTCCTGCAGGACGCCCTCGATCCGCGACTGGTTGACGATCGTCGCGACCTCTTCGAGCGTGAAGGTCGAGGCGGCCTCGTTCTTCGGCTCGATGCGGAACAGGCGCACGGCGTGGTTGGCGATCCAGTTGAGCGTCACGATCACGGGGTGGAACACCTTCGAGATCCACACCAGCGGCGTCGCGAGCATGAGCACGGCGCGATCGGGCACCGAGAACGCGAGGTTCTTCGGCACCATCTCGCCGAAGACGACGTGCAGGTACGACACCAGCACGAGCGTCACGGCGAACGCCACGCCGTCCACCAGCGCCTCGGACCATCCGGTCAGGCCCAGCGGCACCGCGAGCAGGTGGTGGATCGCCGGCTCCGACACGTTCAGGATCAGCAGCGAGCAGATCGTGATGCCGAGCTGGCTCGTCGCGAGCATGAGCGTCGCGTGCTCCATGGCGTACAGCGCGGTCTTGGCCGACCGCGAGCCCTTCTCGGCCAGCGGCTCGATCTGCGAGCGGCGCGCGGAGATGACGGCGAACTCCGCCCCGACGAAGAAGGCGTTCGCGACGAGCAGCACGACCAGCCATGCGATTCCGGCCCAGTCGTTCATCGGGCGCCTCCCTCGGCGGCATCGACGTCGTGGGGCATCGGCCTCGGCAGGAAGCGGACGCGATCCACGCGGCGTGCGTCCATGCGCTGCACCTCGAGCGTGCCGTCCTCGATCTCGACGCTGTCGCCGACAACCGGGATGCGCTCGAGCACGCTCATGATGAAGCCGCCGACCGTGTCGTACACGTCCCCCTCGGGGATCCGGATGCCGGCGCGGTCGCGCACCTCGTCGGGCCGCAGCTCACCGGGGAACAGCACGGTGTCGTCGACGCGCACGATGCCGGCGCGGCGGCGATCGTGCTCGTCGAGCACCTCTCCCACGATCTCTTCCACGAGGTCTTCGAGGGTGACGACGCCGGCGGTGCCGCCGTACTCGTCGACGACGATCGCCATCTGGTAGCCGCGGGCGCGCAGCTCGGCGACCAGCGCGTCGAGGTGCACCGCCTCGGGGAAGCGCAGCGGCTCGGTGGCCAGCGCCGCCGCCGGCACGTCGGCGCGGCGCTCGCGCGGCACGCCGACCGCCGCCTTCAGATGCACGATCCCGGTGATGTCGTCCATCGACTCGTCGTAGACCGGGAACCGGCTGTGCCCGGTGCGGCGGGCGAGCTGGATGACATCCTCCGCGGAGTCCTGGGCGGCGAGCGCGTGGATGCTGGGCCTCGGGGTCATGACATCGGCCGCGGTGAGCCGGGCGAAGGTGAGGCTGCGGTCCAGGAGCGACGCGGTGTCCTCCTCCAGGACCCCGGCGCTGGCCGAGCGGCGGACGAGGCTCGACAGCTCCTCGGCCGTGCGCGCGCCCGACAGCTCTTCCTTGGGCTCGACGCCCATGGCCCGCAGCACGCCGTTGGCGCTGCCGTTGAGCACCACGATCGCCGGGCGGAACACCGTCGTGAAGGCCACCTGGAAGGGCATCACGAGCTTGGCGGTCTGCCGCGGCACCGCCAGCGCGAAGTTCTTCGGCACGAGCTCGCCGAGGATCATCGAGAACACGGTGGCGATCGCCACGCCTATGACGGCGGCGAGCGGGCGCGAGACGCCCGCAGGCACGCCCCACGCGTCGAACACGGGGGCGAGCAGGTTCGAGATCGCCGGCTCCATCGTGTAACCGGTGAGGAGCGTCGTCAGAGTGATGCCCAGCTGCGCGCTCGACAGATGGGTCGAGGTGATCCGCAGCGCGCTGATCGTCAGCGACAGGCGGGACTCTCCGGCGGCCTGGCGGGCCTCGAGGTCGGCACGGTCCAGGTTCACGAGCGCGAACTCGCTCGCGACGAACAAGCCGGTGCCGATGGTGAGCAGGAGCCCCACGCCCAGCATGACGTAATCCATCACACACTCCTCTGGCGCTGACGGGCGTCTGGCCCTGTCAGGCGGGAGTCGGGTCGGTGGGGCGAGGGTCTACAACTAGGGGGGTCGTCCATCGTGCCGAACAGTCTACGGCAGACTCTGCCCGCCCGACCTGGACCGGCGCGGATGCCGGGCGCCCGGCATCCATTCATCCGACGCCGCAGCGGTGACACCATGGCGGCATGGCACTCGACAGGATCAGCGTCGTCATCCCCCCGGTCGGCTCGTGGCGCGAGCAGGGGCGGTGGTACCGCTGGGCGGAGCAGACCGGCTACGACGTCGCCTACACCTACGACCACCTGACACACGCGACCGCGCCGGGGATGTGGCTGAGCGAGGCCTTCACGACCCTCACTGCGGCGGCAGGCACGACCGAGCGCATCCGGCTCGGCACCCTCGTCGCGTCGGCGGTGTTCCGCACACCGGTCACGCTCGCGCGCATCGCGATGACCGTGCAGGACATCTCCGGCGCGCGCCTGGTGCTCGGACTCGGAGCAGGCGCACCGACGTGCGCGCTCGCCGATCACGGGGTGCGCGAGCGGCCGCGCGACATGTCGGCGCGGTTCGCCGACGTCGTGCGCGGGTACACGGCCGTGCTCGACGGGGCCACCGAGTGGCAGGGTGCGACGCTGTCGTTCCGCGGTCTCGAAACCACCTCGGCACCCGACGGGACCCTCCGGCCCGAACTGCTGCTGGCCGCCCATGGACCCCGCGCGCTCGCACTCGCCGCCGAGTTCGCCGACACCTGGAACACGTACGGCGGACCGGGCTCGACGACACTCGACCCCGACGACTACTGGGCGCTGCTCGCACGCCAGGCGCAGGGCTTCGACCGCGCGTGCGAGGACGCCGGGCGCGCACCCGGCGCCGTCCGCCGATCGCTGCTGCTCGGCTTCGGGCAGGTGCGGCCGACGACGAGCGTCGACGACTACCTCGCGGCGGCCGAGCGCGCCGAAGCGCTCGGCTTCGACGAGCTCGTGGTCTACGCGCCCGACTCCCCCGCCGGCATGGACTCCGACCCCGTCGTGCACGAGCGGGCGCTCGCCCGCCTGCGCTGACCCGCGCGCGCGGCCCGGCCCTGCGCTGACCGCCGCGCCTTCTCCGGTGCGCGCTGCCCCGGTCTCCGGTCCGCGCTGCCCCGTCTCCAGGGTGTTGGCCGGCTCCTTCCCTCGTGCGCCGCGGCTCCTTCTCCCGAGCGCCCCGGCTCCTTCTCCCGAGCGCCCCGGCTCCTTCTCGGTTCGCGCTGTCGAAATCGGCATCCGCGCTCGAAACAAACAGCAGCGGATGCCGATTTCGACAGCGCGAAGGAAGGTCTTCGCGCCAGATCGACAGCGCATGCCGATTTCGACAGCGCGCGGATGAAGCAACGCCGGTGGCGACGACCTCGCGGCACGCGGATCGATGCGCGGCCCGGGCCCTTGCGGCGGTTCCTTCCGAGAGGCAGCGGTTCCTCCCCACTGGGCGCCCGGAGGAGTTTGCCCACAGATCGTGAGTGGACGCGCCCTGGCAGGCGGTCGGCGATGCATCGTGGCGTGATGTCGTCCACAACCGCACCGCCGGCGCCCGAGCTCGTCGTCGTGCGCCGGCGCGACCACCTCGATGTGGTCGACGATCGGCGTCTGCGCCGGAATCTCGCATCCGGCGCGTGGACGCGCGTCACGGCGGGCTCGTACGTCGTGACCGCCGACTGGCGTCGACTCCGCCCGATCCAGCAGCACCGGCTCCTGGTCGATGAGGTCGCGCAGCGGCTCGAACCGGGTGCGGTCATCTCGCACTTCGCGGCGGCCGCCGAGCACGGCATCGACATCCTCGGCGCGTGGCCGCGGCGCGTCGACGTGACGATCGAGCGCGCGACGGGCGGGCGATCCGGTGGTGCCGTGAAACGACGCGCCATCGGGCTCGAGGGAGTGCAGCGCGCGCCGTTCGGCGTGCATGAACTCACGACTCCCGCCCAGACCGCACTCGACATCGCCCGGACATCACCGTTCCTGGTGGCCGCGAGCGCCGTCGACCAAGCGATCTGGGCGGATCGTGACGGCGGGCCCCTGACGACCATCGAAGAGCTGACGTCGCTCCTGGATGCGGAACCCCGGCGGCGGGGCGACGTGCGTGCCCGTCGGATTCTCGACGCCGCCGATCCGGGCGCGGCGAATCCACGCGAGACGAAGGCCGCACACGTGCTGCGCAGTCTCGGTTTTCCGTCGTCCCGATCACAGGAACGACGGATGCTCCGCAGCGGAAGACTGGTGTTCGGCGACCGCTACTTCCCCGAGCACGACCACTGGCTCGAGATCGATGGGCGCGGCAAGTACCTCAGTCCCGACTTCGGCGACGACCGCGATCCGGCCGAGATCGTCATCGACGAGAAGAATCGCGAGAACGAGATCCGCCGCGAAGTCCGCGGGTTCTCTCGGCTCGAGGCCACCGATTTCGACGCCCCGCGGCTCGTCTACGACGTGCTCACCGCCGACGGACTGCCCAGCACGAAGCCACGGCCGTAGCCTGCGCCACGCGCCCGCCCCATCGCGCCGAGACGAGCGACGTCGCCAACGCCGGCGCATGCGGCCCGCCCGCGTCCGGCCGCTCGGCGCCCGGCGCCGCGACTAATCCCGCGCCCGACCGCTCGGCGCCCAGCGCCCAGCGCCCGCCCCATCGGCGCATGCGACCCATCCCGCGCCCGACCGCTCGGCGTCACGCGACCCATCCCGCGCCCGACCGCTCGGCGCCCCGCGCCTGCGACCCATCCCGCCTCCGGCCGCTCGGCGCCCCGTGCCCGCGACCCATCCCGCGCCCGACCGCTCGGCGCCCGGCGCCCGGGGCTGCCGTCTGGCGCCGGCGAGCGGGGCCGGACACCCGCCTCGCCCGCGCGCGCGGGCACGAGCATCCACTCGGCGTGGACCGCACGTCGCCGGCGATCGCGGGCACGGCTATCCCGTTCGCGCTGTCGAAATCGGCATCCGCGCCCAGAACAAGCAGCAGCGCACGCCGATTTCGACAGCGCAAAGGAATACGCTCGCGAAACTCCCGCAGCGGGTGCCGATGTCGACAGCGCAAAGGGATGCGCTCGCGAAGTCCCTGCAGCCCAGGCCGATGTCAGCAGCAGGAGGAGATGCGCTCGCGCACGTCCGACGACGCAGCCGGAATTCAGCGGCGGAGCGGGGGTGGATGCCGGCGGCCGCGGCCGCCGGCATCCACCCCGCATCACCAGCTGACGGGGAGCGCCTTGCCCTCTTCGTACCCGGCGGCCGACTGCAGGCCGACGCGCGCGCGCTCGTGGAACTCGGCGACCGTCGAGGCGCCCGCGTACGTGAACGAGGACCGCACGCCCGACGTGATCATGTCGAGCAGGTCCTCGAGTCCGGGGCGCAGCGGGTCGAGGTAGATCTTCGACGACGAGATCCCCTCGGCGAAGAGCTCTTTGCGGGCGAGCTCGTACGGGTCGAGCCGGCCGAAGCGCTCGTGCACGGCCTTGGTCGAGGCCATGCCCCAGGACTCCTTGTAGGCGCGGCCGGACTCGTCCACCTGCAGCTCGCCCGGCGCCTCGATGGTGCCCGCGAACCAGGATCCGATCATGACCGACGCGGCGCCTGCCGCGAGCGCGAGCGCGACGTCGCGCGGGTAGCGCACCCCGCCGTCGGCCCACACGTGGGCGCCCATCATGCGCGCAGCTTCGGCGGTCTCGAGCACCGCCGAGAACTGCGGGCGTCCCACGGCCGTCATCATGCGCGTCGTGCACATGGCGCCCGGTCCCACGCCGACCTTGAGGATCGTCGCTCCGGCGGTCACGAGGTCGTGCACACCCTCGGCGCTGACGATGTTGCCGGCGGCGATCGGGATCCCGAGGTCGAGGTCCGCGACGGCGCGCAGGGCGCGCAGCATCCCCTCCTGGTGTCCGTGGGCGGTGTCGACGACGAGGACGTCGACACCGGCGGCGGCGAGGGCCTGCGCCTTGGCGGCGACGTCGCCGTTGATGCCGACGGCGGCCGCGACGATGAGGCGTCCGGATGCGTCGACGGCGGGACGGTAGAGCGTCGAGCGCAGTGCGCTGCGACGCGACAGGGTGCCGACGAGGTGCCCGTGATGCAGCACGCATACCGTCTCGGCGTCGGCGGCGACGATGACGTCGAACGCGTGGCGCGCGCTCTCGATGTCGTCCGCATCGACGGATGCCGCCCGCCCGCGTGCGAGGTCGCCCAGTCGCGCATCGGGCAGGGCAGTGCCCAGGCGCGTGGCAGGGACGATGCCCAGGATGTCGTCGGCGTCCACGTGGCCGGAAGAGGCGTCGGCGACGACGATGGCGTGTCCCTCGGTCGGCGGCAGCAGCCTCGCGGCGTCGGCGACGGTCGCGTCGGGCGGCAGCACGAGCGGCGTGTCCCACGCGACGGGCTGCGCCTTGACCCACCGGATCGCGGCATCCAGCTCCTGCAGCGCCATGTCCTGCGGCAGCACGCCGAGGCCGCCCCGGCGGGCGAGCGTGGCGGCCAGCCGCGCGCCGGTGACGGAGTTCATGTTGGCCGAGACGAGCGGCAGCGTCGCGGTCGTGCCGTCGCCGGGCGCGAGGTCGACGTCGAGGCGGCTCGTGATCGCCGAGCGGCGTGGCACGAGGAAGACATCCGAGTACGTCAGGTCGACATCGGGGGTTTCGCCGTAGAACTCCATGACTGCCAAGGGTAGTGACAGTTGCTGTGTGGCGAATGTCCCGGGTTTTTTCAGGTTCGCGCCGCCCCGGAGCCGGGACCGGGCCCACTGACTGGGCTAGGCTTAACCGATGCGTGTCGAGGTGTCAGCACCCTGGACGCGACCCACAACATCACCGATGAAAGCAGGCGATTCAGCGTGTCGAGCCAGGTGACGGGCGTCGGGGTTTCGAACGAAGGAGAGTTCGGAGCCAACGAGTGGCTCGTCGAGGAGCTGTACGAGCAGTTCAAGATCGACCGGAACTCCGTCGACAAGGCGTGGTGGCCCGTGCTCGAGGCCTACCACCCCGCCGACGGCACAGCACCGGCGGCGGCCGCCGCGACACCGGCATCGACGCCGCCCGCGGCGCCCGTGTCGGAGGGCGCGCACCCCGCCACGACGCAGCCTGCGGCGGCCGAGCCCCGCCCGGTGACGGCGCCGATCCCGGTGATCGGCGCACAGCCCGTGGCCCGCACGACCGCGCGTCCGGCGGCACCGCAGCCGATCCCGGCGCAGGCGCCCAAGGCGCAGCCGTCGTCCGCTGCCGATGCGCCGGCACCCGAGGCCGACGTCGTCACGACGCTTCGCGGCATGCCCAAGACGCTCGCCGCCAATATGGACGAGTCGCTCACGGTGCCCACCGCGACGAGCGTGCGCACGGTGCCGGCGAAGCTGATGATCGACAACCGCATCGTCATCAACAACCACATGGCCCGCAGCCGCGGCGGCAAGGTCAGCTTCACGCATCTCATCGGGTGGGCGCTCATCCAGGCGCTCAAGGAGTTCCCGAGCCAGAACGTGTTCTACGCCGAGATCGACGGCAAGCCGTCTGTGGTGGCGCCCGCGCACGTCAACCTCGGCATCGCGATCGACCTGCCCAAGCCGGACGGCACGCGCGCCCTGCTCGTGCCGAGCATCAAGCGCGCCGAGCAGCTCACGTTCAACGAGTACCTCACCACGTACGAAGACCTGGTGACGCGCGCCCGCAACAACAAGCTGACGGCGGCGGACTTCCAGGGCACGACGCTCTCGCTCACCAACCCGGGCGGCATCGGCACGGTCCACTCGGTTCCGCGCCTGATGAAGGGCCAGGGCTGCATCGTCGGCGCCGGCGCGCTCGAGTACCCGGCCGAGTTCCAGGGCGCGAGCGACAAGACGCTCAACGAGCTCGCGATCGGCAAGACGATCACGCTGACGAGCACCTACGACCACCGCGTCATCCAGGGCGCCGGGTCGGGCGAGTTCCTCAAGAAGGTGCACGAGCTGCTCATCGGGCAGCGCGGCTTCTACGAGGACATCTTCCGCGCCCTGCGCATCCCGTACGCACCCATCCACTGGGGCGCCGACATCAACGTCGACCTGGCCGAGCGCGTCGACAAGCAGGCTCGCGTGCAGGAGCTCATCAACTCCTTCCGCGTGCGCGGCCACCTCATGGCCGACGTCGACCCGCTCGAGTACGTGCAGCGCACGCACCCCGACCTCGAGATCGAGAGCCACGGCCTGACGTTCTGGGACCTCGACCGCGAGTTCGTCACGGGCGGATTCGGCGGCAAGCGCCAGATGAAGCTGCGCGACATCCTCGGCGTGCTGCGCGACTCGTACTGCCGCACGATCGGCATCGAGTACATGCACATCCAGGATCCGGGCCAGCGCGCCTGGTTCCAGCAGAACGTCGAGGTCAAGTACCAGAAGCCGGGCCACGACGAGCAGCTGCGCATCCTCGACAAGCTCAACCAGGCCGAGGCGTTCGAGACGTTCCTGCAGACGAAGTACGTCGGCCAGAAGCGCTTCAGCCTCGAAGGCGGCGAGTCGCTCATCCCGCTGCTCGACGAGATCCTCCAGGGCGCCGCCCAGGCAGGTCTCGACGGAGCCGCGATCGGCATGGCCCACCGCGGCCGGCTGAACGTGCTGACGAACATCGCCGGCAAGACCTACAGCCAGATCTTCCGCGAGTTCGAGGGATCTGTCGCGATCGGCTCCAAGAGCGGATCGGGCGACGTCAAGTACCACCTCGGCACCGAGGGCACCTTCGTCGCCGACAACCAGTCCGAGCTGCCGGTCTACCTCGCCGCGAACCCGTCTCACCTCGAGACCGTCGACGGCGTGCTCGAAGGCATCGTCCGGGCGAAGCAGGACCGCAAGCCCATCGGCACCTTCACGTGGCTGCCGATCCTCGTCCACGGCGACGCGGCCTTCGCCGGCCAGGGCGTCGTGTTCGAGACGCTGCAGATGTCGCAGCTGCGCGGCTACCGCACCGGCGGCACCGTGCACATCGTGGTCAACAACCAGGTGGGCTTCACGACGACCCCCACCGACGCGCGCACCTCGGTGTACGCCACGGATGTCGCCAAGACCATCCAGGCGCCCATCTTCCACGTGAACGGCGACGATCCCGAGGCGGTCACGCGCGTCGCGCAGCTCGCGTTCGCGTATCGCGAGGAGTTCCACCGCGACGTCGTGGTCGACCTCGTGTGCTACCGCCGCCGCGGTCACAACGAGGGCGACGACCCGTCGATGACGCAGCCCCTGATGACGAACCTCATCGAGGCGAAGCGCTCGGTCCGCCGCCTCTACACCGAGGCACTGGTCGGTCGCGGCGACATCACCGAGGAAGAGTACGAGAAGGCTAAGCAGGACTTCCAGAACCGCCTCGAGATCGCGTTCGCCGAGACCCACGCGGCCGAGACCGGCTCGTCGCCGATCGTCGTGCCCGATGCCGCCGCCGAGCCGGTCGCCGGCGAGCCCGAGACCACGGGCGTCTCTCGCGAGGCGATCAACCTCATCGGCGACACGTTCGTGAACAAGCCCGAGGGCTTCACGGTCCACAACAAGCTGCAGCAGCTCCTCGAGAAGCGCCTCGACATGAGCCGCAACGGCTCGATCGACTGGGGGTTCGGCGAGCTGCTGGCATTCGGCTCTCTGCTGCTGGAGAAGACGAACGTGCGCCTGGCAGGTCAGGACTCGCGACGCGGCACGTTCGTGCAGCGCCACGCCGTCCTGCACGACCGCGCCAACGGCCAGGAGTGGATCCCGCTCACCAACCTCGGCGAGGACCAGGGACGGTTCTACGTCTACGACTCGCTGCTCAGCGAGTACGCGGCGATAGCGTTCGAGTACGGCTACTCGGTCGAGCGGGCGGACTCTCTCGTCTTGTGGGAGGCCCAGTTCGGCGACTTCGCCAACGGCGCGCAGTCGGTCATCGACGAGTTCATCTCGTCGGCCGACCAGAAGTGGGGCCAGCAGTCGAGCGTCGTGCTGCTGCTCCCCCACGGCTATGAGGGCCAGGGACCCGACCACTCGTCGGCCCGCATCGAGCGCTACCTGCAGCTGTGCGCGCAAGACAACATGACGGTCGCCCGCCCGTCGACGCCCGCGTCGTACTTCCACCTGCTGCGCCGTCAGGCCTACGCGCGCCCGCGGCGTCCGCTCGTCGTGTTCACGCCGAAGGCGATGCTGCGTCTGCGCGGCGCGACCAGCCCTGTCGAGGACTTCCTCACCGGCAGGTTCGAGCCCGTGCTGGACGACAACCGCGGCATCGACACCTCGGCCGTCACGCGCGTGCTGCTGCACGCCGGCAAGATCCACTGGGATCTGCGCGCCGAGCTCGACAAGAACCCGAACCCGGCCGTCGCTCTGGTGCGCCTGGAGCAGTTCTACCCGGCGCCGATCGACGAGCTCAACGCCGTCGTGGACCAGTACCCGAACGCCGAGCTGGTGTGGGTGCAGGACGAGCCCGAGAACCAGGGCGCGTGGCCGTTCATCGCCCTCGAGGTCGTGAAGCACCTGAACGGTCGCACGATCCGACGCATCTCGCGCGCCGCGGCGGCCTCGACCGCCACCGGCTCGCCGAAGGTGCACGCGGCTGAGCAGGCCGCCATCATCCAGGAGGCGCTGGCGGTCTCCTGACCTCACGTCGCGAATCGGCCCCGGTCTTCCCGTCTCGTGCGGGGGTCCGGGGCCGATCCGCGTGTGCCGGTACCGCTGTCGCCTTCACCCCGACAGGCGGCCCGGGGTCTGCCGGACGGGTCCGCTCTCGGCCGCGGCATCCATCCCCTCCGGTTCCGGCGTCGTGACCGCGGTCATCCGACGCGCGCGCCGCCACACCGTCACGGCGATCGCCGCGAGAGCGAGCAGTGCAGCAGGAAGCAGATTCGCCCCGGCCAGCAGCAGCAGTCCGATCGAGAGCGCCGCGGCGACGACAGCCATGAACCAGCCCGCGGTGAACCGGGGCAGGATGAGGGTCGCGGCGATCATGCCGGCCGCATAGATCGACACCATGTTGCTGGTGTGGATCAGGATGAACGTCTGCAGGTCGCCGCCGGTGAGCAGCGCGATCGTCGAGTAGATCAGCGCGATCCCGAGCGTCACCAGCAGGGCGCGTCGCGGCACGCCGCCGGCCTCGGCGCCCGGCGCCAGAACGCGGGGCAGGTCGCCGTTCGCGGCGAGCGAGGCGCCGAGCTTGCCGAACGCGGCGAGATACGAGTTCATGACGCCCAGCACGACGATGGCGGCGACCGCGCCGACCGCGGTGGGCCCGTACCCCGGCGCGACCGCGTCGGCCAGCGACAGCAGCGGCACCGCACCCGCACCGGCGTCCTCGCCGAGCACGCCGACCGTGACGATCTGCAGCAGCAGGTACGCGAGGCCGGTGACGACGAGCGCGATCGCGGTCGCGACGGGGATGCTGCGCCGCGGGTCCCGGAACTCCCCCGAGATGTGCGTGCCGACCTCCCACCCCGCGAATGCCCAGACGAACAGGCTCACGGCGGTGCCGACGCCCGCCCAGCCGTGGGGCAGGAACGGCTCGAACCGGGATGCCGTCACGTGCGGGAACGCGGCCGCCACGACGAACACCACGATGGCCACGAGCAGCCCGGTGAGCACGAACTGCACCCACCCGGCCACCCGGACGCCCAGCATGTTCACGAGGAACGGCGGCACGAGGATGGCGAACACCAGCACGGTCACGGCGGCGCGGTCGATGTGGAGGATCGCGGTGAGGTACTCGCTGCCGAGGATCGCGAGCACCGGGAATCCGGCAGCGACGCCGAAGTAGAACCAATAGCCGGTGGCGCGAGCGGCGGTGGGCCCGAGGGCGCGACGCACGTAGCTCGCGACGCCGCCCGGATCGGGGTAGCGCGCGGCGAGCGCCGCGAAGGTGCCCGCCAGCGGAACGGTCAGCACGATCACGGCGAGCACCGACACGATCGAGGCCGGGCCGGCGACATCGGCGGCCAACCCCGGCAGCACGAGCAGACCGGTGCCGAGCACCGACGCGATGTAGAGCGCCGTGCCCTGCACGATGCCGAGTCCGCCGCGGGCGTGGGTCGAGGTCACCGTCCCAGTGTGACGGGGGGCCGCGACGCGCGCAGCCCGCACACCGGACGTTCCGGAGCGCTTTCCTGCCATCCGCCCTAAGGAGAATCGCCAGTATCACGCAGGCGGCGCGCGGCTCTACGATCACAGGGGTTCGCCACAGCGCCACCGGGGATCATCGCGACACCGATCCACGAACCCCGGGGGGGGAACACATGTCCATCAAGCGCATCTCGATCGCCCTGGCTGCCGCCGCCGGCGTCGTCCTGCTCGCCGCGTCGCCGGCGTTCGCCGGCAACGCGCACTTCATCGACCACCACACCGGTGCGTCGCTGAGTGGCACCAGCCTCGTCGTGTCGTTCAAGGAGGCGGGCCTGGAGTCCGGCTCGGTCGAGACCGTGACGGCCTCGGCGCACCTCATGGCGATGTACCAGTGCATCAACAACGGCGGATCGAACCCCGCCGATCCGAAGAAGACGACGGTCGACAGCGAGGTCTCGCAGAGCGGCCAGTTCACCGCGAACAAGAACGGGCAGCTCGTCGGGTCGCTCATGCTGGCGACGCCCGCCGCCGCGTCGGTGCTCGACTGCCCGAACGGGCAGAAGGCGATGCTCACGGCCGGCACGTGGTCGAGCATCGAGCTCACCGACGAGACCAGCGGCGCGTGGACCGCGATCGACGGCA
Source organism: Microbacterium helvum (assembly GCF_014779795.1). GTDB lineage: Bacteria > Actinomycetota > Actinomycetes > Actinomycetales > Microbacteriaceae > Microbacterium > Microbacterium helvum. The sequence goes on along the minus strand of NZ_JACXZS010000012.1, from coordinate 38,740 downwards.
CGTTCTCGTTCGGCGCGCCCGTCGGCCACGGCCACAAGTGACCCGCGCGCTCGTCTTCTGAACATGTTCACTTGCGCTGTTCGTACGCAGAATCGCGGTTCTCGCGTACGTTCAGCGCAAGTGAAACCATTCAGGGGGAGCATGGAGGGGGATGCCGGCGGCCGCGGCGGGGCGCCGGGTCAGACGTCGATGGGGTCGACCCCGGCGCGGGCGAAGGCGGCGGTGGCGGCATCCCTCGACTCTGCGGCATCGGCGGGCACCAGCCCGAGCCGCGTACGACGGTCGAGCAGGTCGTCGATGCTGAGGGCGCCCTCGGCGCGCACGCCCCACTCCAGCTCCTGCGCGGTGACCCCGTGCGCGGCGGCCGGACCGGCGGCGAGCCGGGCGACGTACGGCGCCTCGGCCCCGTAGCGACGCACCAGTCGCGGGGCGGCCGCGATCTCGCCCAGCCGCCTCCGCGGCCACGCGCCCACCAGCGGCAGCGTGCCTGTCGGCGACGGGTGGGACGGGAACGACGGGTCGCGGCGGATGACGGCGTCGACGGCGTCCTCGGCCATGCGGCGGTAGGTCGTGAGCTTGCCGCCGACGACGCTCAGCACGCCGGCCTCGGACTCCAGGATCGCGTGGCGGCGCGACAGGTCGCTCGTCTCGTCGTCGTCCTCGGCGGCCAGCAGCGGCCGCAGGCCGGCGTAGGTCGCGAGGACGTCGCCGCGCGTGAGGGGTTTCTCCAGCACCGTGTTGACCACGTCGAGCAGCTGATCGACCTCGTCGTCGCTCGCATGGGCGACATCGGGCACCGGTCCGTCGACCGGCACGTCGGTGAGGCCGATGTAGGTGCGTCCGTGCAGCGCGGGCAGCGTGAACACGAACCGGCTCGACGAGCCCGGGATCGGCACCGTGAGCGAGACGTCCGACCCACCGAGACGCGCCGTCGACACGACCAGATGCGTGCCCCGGCTCGGCCGCAGCCGCACGTCCGGATCGAGCTCTCCCGCCCACACCCCTGTCGCGTTCACCACGGCGCGCGCCTGCACGCCGAGCGTCTCGCCCGAGACGAGATCGTTCAGCCGGGCGCCGCGGCCGGTGACCGACACCGCCTCGACCCGGGTGAGGATGGATGCTCCGTGCCCGGCCGCCGTGCGCGCCACCGCGACGACCAGCCGGGCGTCGTCGATGAGCTGCCCGTCCCAGCCGCGCACGCCGCCGCGCAGCTGCTCATGGCGGATGGACGGCGCGAGCCCGCGCGTCGCCTCGGGGCCGATCAGCCCCGGTGGCGGCAGCACCCGGCCGGGTGTGCGGACCGCGCGGCGCAGGCCGTCGCCCAGCTCGTAGCCGAACCCGATGTAGGCGCCGCGACCGAGCGCACCGGGGTCGTAGAGCGGCACGACCTGCGCGAGCGCGCGTGTCAGGTGCGGTGCGGTGCGGGTCAGCAGGATGTGCCGTTCCACCGCGCTCTCGCGGGCGATCCCGATCTGCCGCGACGCGAGGTAGCGCAGACCGCCGTGCACGAGCTTCGAGCTGAACCGGCTGGTGCCGTGGGCGAGGTCGTGACGCTCGACCAGCACCGTCCGCAGGCCGCGGGCCGCGGCATCCAGCGCGATCCCGACGCCGGTGATCCCGCCGCCGACGACCAGCACATCGACCTCGGCGTCGTCGCCCAGGACCTCCAGTTCGCGGGCGCGCCGCGCGGCCGACAGCGCCGACGACCGCGGCGTCCGTCCGATGATGCGGGTGGGCACGTCCCCATGATGCCGGAAACCCCCTTCGTTCGTCCGGCACCTCAGCACGCCCCCGGGATCGCGTTCACACATGACGGACGAACGAGAACGCCGGTGCGATACTGGCCGGATGCCGACGACGTCCGCCTCCGACCCCTTGCCCGCGTCGCCCGCTCCCCGCGAGCGCGGACCGTGGGACGGGTGGGATCCCGAGCCTGCGCGACTGCCTGCGGCGGCGAAGGCGATCGTCGCGACCGTGGTGCCGGGCAAGGCGCATCCGGTGCCCCGCCGCGCGCGACCGACGCTCACGCCGTCGCTGCTCGCCGACGACGATCTCACGGCCCTCGCGGCCATCGTCGGGACGGACCACGCGACCCGCGACGACGATGTGCGCGCCCTGCACCTCGGCGGCAAGAGCACACCGGATCTGCTGCGCCGGCGCCTCGACGATCCGCAGGAGGCACCCGACGCGGTGGTGGCGCCGGCCGGCCACGCCGAGGTCGCCGCCGTGCTGCGCGCGTGCGACGAGCGACGCATCGCAGTCGTGCCGTTCGGCGGCGGGACGTCGGTCGTCGGGGGCGTCGACCCCGTCCGCGGCTCGCAGCGCGCGGTGATCGCCCTCGACCTCGCCCGGACGGCGTCGCTGCGCGCGCTCGACGAGGTGTCGCTGCTCGCGACCTTCGGAGCCGGCACCACCGGCCCGCAGGCCGAAGAGATGCTCGGCGCCCGCGGCTACACGCTGGGCCACTTCCCGCAGAGCTACCTCTACGCGTCCCTCGGCGGCTTCGCGGCGACGCGGTCGAGCGGCCAGGCCTCGCGCGGCTACGGCCGCTTCGACGACCTCGTGCACGCGCTGCGGGTCGCGACGCCCCGCGGCGACCTGGACCTCGGCCGGGCGCCGGCGAGCGCCGCGGGCCCCGACCTGCGCGAGCTGTTCCTCGGCTCGGAAGGCGCGTTCGGCGTGCTCACCGAGGTCACCGTGCGGATCCGGCCCCTGCCCGCCGCGACGGCCTATCGGGCATGGACGTTCCCCGACTTCGCGTCGGGGGCGGCGGCGTTCCGCGAAGCGACGCAGCGCGGGATCCGCCCCACCGTGCTGCGGCTGAGCGACGAGACCGAGACCCGCGTGAACGCCGCGATGGGCGGTCACCTGACACGGCTGCGCGGTTGCCTGGCGGTGGCGACGTTCGAGGGCGCGTCGCCTGCCGAGGCCGAGCACACCCGCGACGCGCTCGAGGCGGTGTTCGCCGCGCACGGCGCCAAGTCCCGCGGCGAGGACCCGGCCCGGTCGTGGGAGCGTGGCCGCTTCGCGTCCCCGGGGCTGCGCGACACGCTCCTGGACATCGGCGTGCTCGCCGAGACGCTCGAGACCGCGGCCACCTGGGCGAACCTGCAGGCTCTCAAGACGGCGGTGACCGAGGCGCTCAGCGCGAGCCTCACGGCGGCCGGCACCAAGCCCATCGTCATGTGCCACATCTCGCACGTCTACCCCGCCGGCGCCTCGCTGTACTTCACGGTCGTGGCCGCGTTGACCGAGGATCCCCGGGCCCAGTGGGCGGGGGCGAAGGATGCCGCCTCCCGGGCGATCGGCGAGGCCCACGGCACGATCACGCACCACCATGCGGTGGGGCGCGACCATCGCGCCTATCTCGAGACCGAGATCGGCCCGCTCGGCGTCGAGGTGCTGCGTGCCGTCAAGGCGACGCTCGATCCGAACGGGATCATGAACCCCGGCGCGCTGGTGACGCCGGCAGCGCCGGCCACCCCTCCCGCCGCAACCGGCGCCCCCGCATGAGAGTGGCGCTGCTCGTCAATCCGGCCGCGCGTGCCGGCGCCCACACCGGCGCGGCGACGCACGCGGCCGAGCGTCTGCGCGCCCACGGCGTGCAGACGTCGATCCTGAGCGGCGGCAGCGCCGCGGAGTCCTCCGAGCTGCTGCGCGCGGCCCTCGAGGTCGGCGTCGACGCGGTGGCGGTGGCCGGCGGCGACGGCACCGTGAACCTCGCGCTGCAGGAGCTCGCGGGCACCGGCATCCCGCTCGGCATCGTCCCCGCCGGAACCGGCAACGACTTCGCGGCGACCCTCGGTCTGCGCGAGCTCGACGTCGCGGCGGCCGCCGACGCGATCGCCGCCGGGGTCACGCGCACCATCGACCTCGCCCGTGTCACCCGCGACGACGGCTCGACCCGGTACTTCGGGTCGGTGCTCGCGAGCGGCTTCGACTCGAAGGTGAACGACCGCGCCAACGGCATGCGCTGGCCGCGCGGCGGCTCGCGGTACAACATCGCGATCCTCGTCGAGTTCCTGCGGCTGGCCGGCATCCCGTACGACGTCGAGTTCGAGCTCGCCGACGGCACGCGCGACCGCGTCGCCGGCGAGCTGGTGATGGCGACCGTGGGCAACGGGCGCAGCTATGGCGGCGGCATCCCGATCGCGCCCGACGCGGATCCCGCCGACGGACTGCTCGATCTCGTGCTGGTGCGCCCCGCCGGCCGGCTGCGACTGCTGAGCCTGCTGCCGAAGGTGTACCGCGGCACGCACGCGAGCGTCGGCGAGGTGTCGATGCGGCGCGTGCGCTCGGTACGACTGTCTTCGCCCGGCGTGACCGCGTACGCCGACGGCGACCCGATCGGCGCGCTTCCGCTCACCGTCGACGTCGTTCCCGGCGCCCTGACGATCTTCACGCCGGCCTGATCTGGGGACGCGTCGCCGCGAACATGGGGAACTGCTCCCGATGCCGCGGCCGCGCGGGCTGCCGACCATGGAGTCATCCCGGATCGACCGGGGGCCTCACAGATCGGAAGACCCATGAACACCTTCATCATCGAGCGGAACGTCCCCGGAGCCTCGGCCATGAGCCGCGAGGACCTCGTCGAGATCGCCCGCACCTCGAACCGCGCCGTCGAGTCGCTCGGCGTACCTTACGAGTGGGTGACGACCTACGTCGCCGGCGACAAGCTCTACTGCATCCACCGCACCGACGCGCCCGAGACCGTGCGCGAGCACGCCCGCCGCGGCGGGTTCCCGGCCGACGTCGTGTCGGAGGTCGTCGCCGAGTTCGGCCCGCAGACGGCGGACGAGGGCACGCCCTCGGATGAGGGGATGCCGCCGGCCGAGGTCGCGGCATGACCGCCGTCTATGTCACGCCGGCCGCGATGGCCGAGCACGGCGCGGCACTGCGCACGCTGGCGCTCGGAGTGCGACGAGGGATGCTGCGGCTCACTGCCGCGCTCACCGCCGGCGTGACGGCATCCCGACATCGCCGCACCGTCGGCCACGCGGAGATGACGCGGATGCGCGCGGTCGCCCACGCTCTCGAAGCGATGCGCGCCGGCGCCTACGCCGACGTGGCGCTCGGCGGACCGATGCCGCGGTGACCGCTCACCCGTTCGGGCAGCCCCCTGACGCCTCGCCCCGAGACCGCCCGCGCGGCGGCGTCGGAGCCTACGATGGCGCCATGGGGCTGTTCGAGCGCGCGCCGCAGCTGGACGCGCTGGCAGGAGCGATCGCGCGCGGCACGGCGGGCGAGGGCACGGTGGTGACCGTGGCGGGCGACGCCGGAGCGGGCAAGACGAGCCTCGTCACCGCCGCCCTCGCCGGGGTGCCCGAAGACGTTCGGGTGCTGCGCGCCGCCTGCGACCCGCTGTCGACGCCGCGGCCCCTCGGACCCGTGCGCGACGTGCAGGCCGCGCTCGGCGATGCGGTCGAGGCCGAGACGCTGCTCGGCGCCGAGGCCCGGTTCGCCGCCCAGGTGTCGAGTACTCCGACGGTGCTCGTGATCGACGACGCGCAATGGGTCGACGCCGCATCCGTCGAGGTGCTGCGCTTCCTCGTGCGCCGTATCGAGGCGCTGCCGGTGGTGCTGGTGCTCGCCCACCGCGACGTGCCGCTCGGCCACGCGCTACTGTCGCTCGTCGGGGATGTCGCGCGCATGGACTCCGCGACCCGGGTGGCCGCTCCCCCGCTCTCGGTCGGTGCGGTGCGCGAACTGCTCGGCGAGCGCGGTGCCGACGCGGCCCGCGTGCATGCCCTCACCGGCGGCAACCCCTTCTTCGTGGCCGAGATCGCCCGCAGCCCCGACGACGACCTGCCTCCGACGGTGCGCGACGCGGTGATCGCGAGCACGACCGGCCTCGCGGCGGACGAGCTCGAGGCGCTGCAGCTCATCGCGACCGCACCCGATGCGTTCGACGACCGTCTGCTGCCGTTCGCCGCTGCCGGCGGCGGGGGCATCGACGTGCCGACCCTCCGCCGGCTGGAGGCCAGCGGGCTGCTGGTGCGCACGCCCCACGGCATCGGATTCCGCCATGAGCTGGCGCGGCTCGCCGTCGTCGCGAGCGCCGAACCGGGCGTCGAGGCGCTGCTGCATCGCCGCATCCTCGACGCGTGGGAACGGGTGGGCGGCGCGGATGACGCCGTCCTCACTCATCATGCCGCCGCCGCCGGCGACCGCGGACGCACGCTGCGCTACGCGGTCCGTGCCGCCGAAGACGCCACGCGCACCGGGTCGCACACCGAGGCGGTCGCGTTCCTGACGCTCGCGCTCGACCGACTGGACGGCGACACGGCCGAGCGCGCCAGACTCCTCGAGCTGCTGAGCACCGAGCAGTACATGGTCAGCCGGCTGCCGGCATCCCTCTCCTCCATCGACGCCGCGCTGCGGATCCGTGAACGCCTCGGCGACCACGACGGCATGAGCACCGCCCACGATCGCCGGGCGGTCGTCGAGTACTACTCGGCCCGCCGGCGCGAGGCCGAGCGGCACGCGGAGGCCGCCGCCGACGCCGATGCCGGTGCCGCGGCTCGGGCATCCGCGCAGGCGACCCGCGCCTACCTGGCCTACCGCCGGCTCGATCTCGATGCCGCCCGAAGGATCGCCGCCGCGCAGCGCGCGACGACGACACCGGAGGCCGCCGGGCTGCGCCTGTCGATCACCGAAGCCGCCGCGAGACTCGTCGACGGCGACACGTCGGCCCGCGAGCTGCTGCGGCAGCACGCGACGACCGCACTGGCGGGGTCGCTCGACGAGATCGGCACCACCGCGTACTCGAACCTGTCGGCGCTGGACGTCGAACATCGACGCCTCGCCGACGCCGAGTCGCTGCTGGCCGAGTCGATCCCGCTCACCGTCGACCGCGACATCGCGGTGTGCCGTCAGTGGCAGACCGGCATGCGGTCACGACTGCATCTGTTCCGCGGTCGCTGGGCCGCCTCGGCCGAGGACGCGTCGGCCGTCCTCGACGGCAGCGGACCCCCGCTGGCCGAGATCTGGCCGCACGTCGTGGCGGCGCTGCTCGGTGTCCGTCGCGGGGACGAGCCCGACGTCGTCGACGCGCACCTGACAGCGGCGACCGCGCTGGCCGCGGACCTCGACGAAGCTCTCACCTCGCTCGCCGTGCTGAGCGCGATCGCGGAGCGGTCCTGGACCTCTGGCGTCGCGGATGCACGGCTCGACGGAGCGGCCGCGGCCCTCGACGCCGCCGCGGGCCTTCCCGGCACGCAATGGGCGGTGGGCGAGCTGCGGGTGTGGCTCACGCGCCTGGGCCGCCCCGTCGCGGGTGGGCTCGACGGGCTCCCCGAGCCGCACCGACGGGAGCTCGCGGGCTGCCACCCCGAGGCCGCACAGGCGTGGCGCGACCTCGGCGCACCGTTCGACGCCGCGATGTCCGCCGTCCACGCGACGGAGGCGACCACCGCCGTGGCCGGGCTCGCGAGCCTCGACGCCCTCGACGTGCCGGCGACCGCCGCCCGGGCGCGCCGCATGCTCACCCAGCGCGGCATCCGATCGCTTCCCGCCCGGCCGCGCACCGCGACGCGCGCCAACCCGTCCGGCCTGACCAACCGACAGCTCGACGTGGCCCGGCTCGTCGCACGCGGGCTCACGAACGCCGAGCTCGCGCAGCAGCTGTACATCTCGCCCAAGACCGCCGATCACCACGTGTCGGCCGTGCTGAGCAAGCTCGGCCTGAGCAGCCGGCGCGACATCGTCCGCGCGGCCGCGAGCCTCGGGCTGGACTGAGCGGCCGGGTCAGCCGGTGACGGTCTGAGCGGCTCGCAGCTTGGCGAGCACCTGATCGCGCAGCTCTTCTGGAGCGCTCTCTTTGCACGCCCGCGCCAGCACCTCGGTCAGCGTCCGGGCGACAAGCGCCTCGTCCTGGCATCCCTCGCAGTGCTCCAGGTGCTCGGCGATGTCGGTCTGGGAGGTCTTGCAGACCTCGTGACGCAGGTACTCCTCCAGGTCGCGCCGCGCCTTCTCACAGCCGCAGTCGGTCATTTCGTGCTCCTCGTGGCGGCGGCACTCTGGATGCCGCGCTCCTTTGCGTAATCGGCGAGCAGTTCACGCAGCATCCGCCTGCCACGGTGCAGACGACTCATGACCGTGCCGATGGGGGTCTTCATGATGTCGGCGATCTCCTGGTAGGCGAAGCCCTCGACGTCCGCGAGGTACACCGCCAGCCGGAAGTCCTCCGGGATCGACTGCAGCGCGTCCTTCACCACAGACGCCGGCATGTGGTCGATCGCCTCCGCCTCGGCCGACCGGGTGCTGGTCGCGGTGGTCGACTCGGCACCGCCCAGCTGCCAGTCCTCGAGGTCGTCGATCGTGCCCTGATACGGCTCGCGCTGCTTCTTGCGGTACGTGTTGATGTACGTGTTCGTGAGGATGCGATACAGCCACGCCTTGAGATTCGTGCCCTGCGTGAAGGTCCTCCACGACGCGAACGCCTTGACGAAGGTCTCCTGCACGAGGTCTGCCGCATCGGCGGGATTGCGCGTCATGCGCATGGCCGCGGCGTACAGCTGATCCATGAAGGGCAGCGCCTGCTCTTCGAACTGCGCGCGCGGATCCTGCTCCGCGTCGGTGGCGGGGACCTGGTCGATCGAGTCGCTCATCACGCGCCAGTCTACGGCGGCCGCCTCCAGGCCTGTGGGCGCGGCCTGCCGCGACCCGAGGCTCAGCGACGGTGCGTCGGTCTCGACGCGGTCAAGTGTGGCGAACATCCGGCTCCGCTCGTGGGTGTCTCCCGGTCCTGTCCGACCGGTTCAGTAGGGTAGAACCCGATGACAGCCGACGGGTATTCCCCCACTTCCGCGCCGATCGCGCGCGGCCATTGGCGCGCCCCGCTCGCCGACGGCGCGCTGCACGCGACGGTGACCGTCCCGGGCTCCAAGTCCCTGACGAATCGCGAGCTCATCCTCGCGGCTCTCGCCGACGGTCCCAGCCGCCTGATCGCGCCGCTGCACTCCGACGACTCGGCCCGCATGATCGACGCGCTGCGGTCGCTCGGGGTGGGCATCGAACTTGTGCCGGGCACAGGGCTCTACGGCGACGACGTCGAGGTGACCCCGGTGTGGCCGCTCGGCGGCGAGACGGTCGTCGACTGCGGCCAGGCCGGCACCGTGATGCGGTTCGTCGCCGCGCTGAGCGGGTTCGCGCGCGGCGACGTCACGCTGACGGCGCACGAGAGCGCGCTGCACCGCCCGATGGGCGCGATGATCACCGCCCTGCGCGACGTCGGCGTCGACATCGACGACGGCGGCCGGTGGGCGCTCCCCTTCATCGTGCGCGGCCACGGCCACGTGCGCGGCGGCGAGGTCACGATCGACGCGAGCGCGTCGAGCCAGTTCGTCTCGGGGCTGCTGCTGGCGGCCCCCCGCTTCGACGTGGGGCTCCACCTGGTGCACGCCGGCGAGCGGCTCCCCAGCATCCCCCACATCGACATGACGGTCGAATCCCTCGCGCACCGGGGCGTGCACGTCGAACGCCCCGCGATCGGCGAGTGGATCGTTCCGGCGGGCGCTCTCCGCGGCAAAGACGTCGCGATCGAACCCGACCTGTCCAACGCGGCGCCGTTCCTCGCAGCCGCCATGGTCGCGGGCGGCTCCGTGTCCGTGACCGGCTGGCCCGCCCACTCCACACAGCCCGGCGCCATGCTCACCGACATCCTGTCGCTCATGGGCGCGCGCGTCGTGCGCCGCGGCGGTGCGCTCACCGTCACCGCGGGCGCCGGCATCCAGGGCGTCGATCTCGACCTCTCCGCCGCCGGCGAACTCGCCCCGACGATCTTCGCCCTCGCGGCGTTCGCCGAATCGCCCTCGACCCTGCACGGCATCGGGCACATCCGCGGCCACGAGACCGACCGCATCGCGGCGCTCGTCGCCGAGCTGCGCGGCCTCGGCGGTGAGGCGCACGAGCTCGCCGACGGCATCCGCATCGTCCCGCGGCCGCTGCACGGCGGCACATGGCACGCCCACCACGACCACCGCATGGCCACGACCGGCGCCCTCATCGGACTCGTCGTGCCGGACGTCGAGATCGACGACATCGGCACCACGGCGAAGACGATGCCGGAGTTCCCGCAGATCTGGCAGCGCATGCTCGACGGCGACAGCGCCGAGGGCGGCGAGGGCGGCGGCCTTGCCGAGGAGACGATGCGCGCCTCGTGACGCGGCATCCGACAGCACCGTGAGAGAGGCGACGGCATGAGCTGGCTGGACGACCTCGACGACGAAGACGAACCGGAGTTCGACGAGACCGACGTGCGTGTCCGGCCGAATCCCAAGGCCAACCGTCCGCGCACCAAGCGGCGACCGGCCCACAGCGACGCCCGGATCGCACGGGTCCTCGGCGTCGACCGCGGACGGTACACGGTGCTCGTCGACGAGGACCTCCCCGACGAGCGCACCGTGCTCGCCGCCCGGGCGCGCGAACTGCGCAAGACGCCGATCGTCACAGGCGACCGCGCCCGCATCGTGGGCGACGCCACGGGTGACGAGGGCACGCTCGCACGGATCGTCGGCATCGAGGACCGCACCTCGCTGCTGCGCCGCAGCGCCGACGACACCGACCAGGTCGAGCGCGTCATCGTGGCCAACGCCGACCAGATGCTCGTCGTCGTCGCGGCCGCCGACCCCGAGCCCCGGCCACGTCTCGTCGACCGGTACCTGGTGGCGGCCTTGGACGCCGGCATCCGTCCCCTCCTCGTCGTGACCAAGACCGACCTCGCCGACCCGGCCGAGTTCCTCGCGCACTTCGACGGCCTCGACCTCGAGGTGTTCACCAGCGGACGCGAAGAGATGCCGCTCGAGCGCATCGGTCGCGCGCTCATCGGGCACTCGACCGTCTTCGTCGGGCACTCCGGCGTCGGCAAGTCGACGCTCGTCAACGCGCTCGTGCCCGACGCGAAGCGGGCGACCGGTCATGTCAACGAAGTCACCGGCCGGGGACGGCACACGTCGAGCTCGACGGTCTCGCTTCGCTACCGCGGTCAGGGCGGCAACGGCTGGGTCATCGACACGCCCGGCGTACGCTCGTTCGGCCTCGGGCACGTCGACCCGGCGAACATCCTGCGCGCGTTCACCGACCTTGCCGAGATCGCCGAGGACTGCCCCCGCGGCTGCACGCACCTGCCCGATGCCCCCGACTGCGCGATCGTCGAGGCGGTCGAAGCGGGCCGGCTCGGCCCGGGCGGCGCCGCACGCCTGGACTCGCTGCAGCGCCTGCTCGAGACGTTCGCGAAGAAGGCGCAGGAGCCCGGCGCCTGAGCCTGCGGACTCCACCCGCCCTCGGCGCACCGACCTAAGCTGGAGCGGTGACCACGCAGCGCCTCGAACCCGGTTCCCTCGCCCCCGCCTTCACGCTCCCCGACCAGGACGAGCGCGCGGTGACGCTGAAAGACCTGCGCGGCGGTCCGGTCATCCTGTTCTTCTACCCGGCCGCGATGACGCCGGGCTGCACCAAAGAGGCGTGCGACTTCCGTGACAGCCTCGCGCCCCTGCAGGCCGCCGGCTACACCGTGCTGGGCATCTCGCCCGACGAGCCCGAGAAGCTGCGCCGCTTCCGAGAGCGCGACGGACTGACGTACGACCTGCTGAGCGACCCCGACCACAAGGTGCTCGAGAAGTACGCCGCGTGGGGCGAGAAGGTCAACTACGGCAAGACCTATCTCGGCGTGATCCGCTCGACGATCGTGATCGACGCGAAGGGCCGCATCACGCACGCGCTGTACAATGTGCGCGCGACGGGCCACGTCGCCCGCGTGCGGTCGCTGCTGGGCGTCTGAGCGGGCTCCGCAGACATCTGCTCCGCGGACGCCTGCTCCGCAGTCAGATTCTGCGGCGCGCGGGGCCTCCGCACCCGCAGAACGCGACTGCGGAGCAGGAGTGAGTGCAGGATGCCGGCGGCCGGGGCGGCGCGGCGGGCGCAGGGGGCGCGGGCGGCCAGGGGCGCGGCGGCCAGAGGCGCGGCGAGCAGGGGTGCGGCGGGAAGGGGCGCGGCGAGCAGGGGCGCGGCGGGAAGGGGCGCGGCGGGCGCGGCCTCAGCCCTCGCGGCGGGCGGCGCGTCCCGCGTCGCGCACGGCCAGGATGAGGAGCACGAGCGTCACGACCGCCGGGACTGCGAGAGCGAGCGCGATGCCCGGAGCGGCGAACGCACCGGTCGCAGCGCCGAGAGCGACGGCGAGGATCAGCAGCTGCGTGACGATGCCGCCTGAGCGGCCCCACGACTGACCGCGCCAGATCGCGACGGCGAAGGCGATGACCGCCGCCGCGCCCACGACGCTCAGCACGATCAGCGCGAGTGCGCTGGCGATCGAGTCGGTGTCACCGCGCAGGATCTCGACGATCTGCCAGACCACCAGCGCGACGATGCCCACTCCTTCGAGGCCGACCAGCACCGCGGCGACCCTTCCGGACACGTTTGTCCGCATTCTCCGTCGACTCCCTCACACTTCGGCGATCGATTTGTGCGAACCCTCCAGACGACTGGGGGAACACCCAGCAAGTCCTACACAAACCCGCCGATGAACCCTTGATTCAGGTAAACCGCTATGGGACGATTGGTGAAGCCGTGTGCTCCCACAGCGACGTGGGGCGAGTTCTCTCGCACATCCCACAGGGTATCGGACCCGAACCGGCACTCTTCCCCACCCCCTCTGTAACAAGGAGCACCACCATGGACTGGCGCGACAAGGCCGCCTGCCTGACCGTCGACCCCGAACTGTTCTTCCCCGTGGGGAACACCGGACCGGCCGTCGATCAGATCGAGAAGGCCAAGTCGGTGTGCGCACGCTGCACCGTCACCGAGATCTGCCTGCAGTACGCCCTCGAGACCGGCCAGGACTCGGGCGTGTGGGGCGGACTCTCCGAGGACGAGCGCCGCGCACTCAAGCGCCGCGCCGCCCGCGCCCGCCGCGCCTCCTGAGACCGGCCGCCTGAAGCTCTGAGAGAGCGGATGCCGCAGCACGCGGCATCCGCTCTCTCTTTGTCGTCTCCCCCGCACGCGCACTCGGCGAGATCAGGAGATCTCGCCGGCACAGGACGCGACGGCGACAACCGACCTGTCTTCGCCAGATCTCCTGATCTCGCGAACCCGGTCAGCCCTTGCTGCGGTCGATGTAGCGCAGCGGGATGTCGATGGTCACCTCGGTGCCGCTGCCCATGATCGTGTGCCAGTCGATCGTGCCGCCCAGTTCGCCCTGGATGAGGGTACGCACGATCTGCGTACCCAGGCCCCGGCCGACCTGGCCCTCGGGAAGCCCTGATCCGGTGTCGCGCACGCGCACCTCGAGCCGGTCGTCGGTGCGGTCGGCGATGATCTCGACATCGCCCTCCTGGCCGGCGAGGCCATGCTCGACGGCGTTCGTCACGAGCTCGGTGAGGGCCAGTGCGAGCGGAGTCGCGTACTCGCTGGGGAGCGTCCCGAAGCGTCCGGTGGAGTGCGTGCGCGCGCGGGTGTTCGGCGCGGCGGCCACCTCGGCGACGAGCTTGAGCACCCGCGCGAACACCTCGTCGAAGTCGACGTTCTGCGCGAGGCCCTCGGACAGTGTGTCGTGCACGACCGCGATCGCCGAGACCCGCCGCATCGCCTGGGTCAGCGCATCGCGCGCCTCGTCGGAATGCGAACGACGCGCCTGGATGCGCAGCAGCGACGCCACCGTCTGCAGGTTGTTCTTGACGCGGTGGTGGATCTCGCGGATCGTCGCGTCCTTGGTGATGAGCTCCTGCTCCTGATGGCGGATCTCGGTCACGTCGCGGCAGAGCAGGATCGCACCGATCCGCGTGCCGTGATCGCGCAGCGGGATCGTGCGCAGCGACACCGTCACGCCACGTGCTTCGAGGTCGGCGCGCCACGGGGCGCGGCCCGTCACGACGACCGGGAGCGACTCGTCGAACTGGCGCTTGACCGGGAGGATCTGCGTCACCACCTCGACGAGGGACTCGCCCTCGAGCTCGTCCTCGAAGCCGAGCCGGTTGAACGCCGACAGCGCGTTGGGGCTCGCGAACGTCGTGATGCCGTCGACGTCGAGGCGCACCAGGCCGTCCGACGCGCGAGGCGCCCCACGGCGCGGCGAGGTGGGGGCGGTGAGATCGGGGAAGTCCCCGGATGCGATCATGCCGAACAGGTCGTCCGCGCACTCGTTGAACGTGATCTGCTGCCGTGACGGCGTGCGGGCCTCGCCGAGGTTCGTGTGGCGGGTCACGACGCCGATCGTCTGGAGAACGCCGCCCTGCTTGCGCGCGACCGGAACCGCGCGCACGCGCGTCGGGGTCTCTTCGAACCAGTCCGGCGACGCGGAATCGACGATGGTCCCCGTCTGGAACGCTTCGCGCACCTGGGTGCGCCACTGCGGCCGCACCCGGTCGCCGACGATGTCGCGGTAGAACAGCGTCGCGGCTCCGCTCGGCCGCGTGTGCGCGACCGCGACGAAGGAGTCGTCGGAGGTGGGCACCCACAGCACGATGTCGGCCGAGGCCAGATCGGCGAGGAGCTGACCGTCACCTGCGAGTCGGTGGAGCCACTCCACATCCTCTTCGCTGGAGCGGCCCTGGGCGTAGACGAGATCGCTGAGGGTCGACACGCTCTAAGCCTAGGGCTCGCGCCTCACGCGGCCGGTGCGCCGGCGCGCGAAGGCGCCCGCGCGTCGCCCGGCGCGTGACGCCACGGACGGCGCCGGGCGCGCTCGGGCTGGGCGGACGCGACGCCCGGCTGAGGAGCGGGGACGACCGCTTCTCCGGCGAACCGGCGAACCGCGAGAGTGAGCGGCGACTTGGGGGCGACCTCCGCGACCGTCTGCGACGAGAGCAGCGCGGCGTCCGCCGAACGCGGGTCCTGCGGGAGGAACCACACGTCCTCGATGCCGCCGAACCGGTCGAGGGTGCGGCGGACCTGACCCCGGGCGTCGATGCCGAGAGCCCCGGGTCGCAGGCGGTTCGCGACGACGGCGATCCGCGTCGCACCGACCGTCGCCCGCAGTTCGGCATGCGCGCGAAGGAACCGGGCGACTCCGAGCGGATCGGCCGACGCGACGGCCACGACGAGGTCAGCCGCATGCAGGGCCGCGATCGTCGCCGCGTTCCGGCGGGGGCCGTCGAGGTCGCTCATGATCTCTTCGTCGCGCTCGAGCGACGAAGAGACGTCGACGACGGTGTAGTCCGCCCAGTCCCGGCACGCCGCGAGGGCGCCCGACACGCGACGCTCGCTCAACTCCGGCCACCGTGACGGACGATTGATGCCTGTGAGCACGTCGACACCCGTGCGACCGAGGGGAACGGCGATGCGAGTGAGCTCGCGCCCGTCCAGCCCGCCGAGCTCCGCCTGCCGACAGGCGGCCGCGAACCCCGGCCCCTCGTCTGCGAGCCCGAGAGCGAGCGCGATGGACGGCGCGTGACTGTCCGCGTCGACCAGCGCGACGTGACGCCCGCCGCGTGCCAGCTCCACGGCGAGCTCGGTCGCCACCGTCGAGCGACCCGGTGCGCCCGCCGGCCCCCAGACCACGATCACGCGCGGGCGCGGAGGCTGCTCGACGGCCGCCGCGGGTGCCGGAGCCGCGACCGGCCCCGCGACCAGCGCGTCCGCGATGCGCCACGGCTCGGTGCTGCGCGGCAACGGCGTCTCCAGCCCGCACGCGGCCGCCAGCCGCTCCCCCGCAGCATCCGCCACGAGCGGGACGACGCGGGTCCCGGCGCGGTCGCACAGCGCGACGACCGTCGGCGAGAGCGTGTCGCGGGCCACCTCGAGCACGAGCACATCGGCGTCGGCGAGCGCCCTCAGCAGCGCTTCGGCCTCGGCCGCCGGCATCCCGTCGGACGCGGCGTAGGCGGGCGCAGACGCCGCGTGCGTCGCGATCACGTCGATGCCCTCGCGCCGCAGCCCCTCGACGAGCACGTCGCAATCGTCGACGGCGACGACGGCCCTCACGATCCCGCCCCGGTCGTCGGCACGATGGACAGCGCGGACTCGTCCGCCATCGCCGACAGCGTGGCCGACACGTCATCGCGCGGGATCACGAGTTCGAGCGCCGCAGCCCCGCCCCCGATCATCGAGTCGTCGCGCGTGACCGAGACGACGGTCGCATCGGCGACGAGGATGCGGGGCTTGTCGTATACGCCGCGCTCGAGCAGCGGCGCAGCCCAGACCTCGACGACCGTGCCCGCCTCGACGGAAGCGGGCACGTCGACCGCGCTGCGCACCACGACGCTCGTGGTGCGGGCGGCATCGGCATCGCCGACCGCTGCGGCGGGGACGAGTTCGCCCTCCTCGATCGTCCGGGTCGCGACGACCGCCCCGCCGAGGTGGCCCTCGCCGAGATAGGTGTCGGCGACCGAGCCGAGCGCCACGTCGACGACCGTGACGTCGTCGGCGGCGATGGGCTCGCCGGGCACGATCGTGTGCGCCGCGGCATAGACGGGCACCGTCTGCCGCGCGGCGGCGACGACCAGCCACACGCCTGCGACGGAGGCGACGATGAGGAGCAGGCCGAGGAAGAAGCGCGCATCGCCCCAGAAGGCGCGACGCGGAGTGCGGACGGGGTCGCTGGCGACGGTCATGGCACCATCGTCGCCGACTCGCCGAAATCGTGTCGCGCGTTATCCACAGGGTGGTGGGCACCCGGCCGGGGCGGGGACGGCCGCGCCATAATGGGGGCATGTCAGATGACCCGACGTCCGACGTGCGTCTTCTCGCCCCCGCCCAGGTGGGCGAGGTGCTCGGCGTCTCGGTCGACGAGGTGATGACGCTCGTGCTCGACGGCCGACTGCGCGGCGTGCGCGTCGGCTCGCCCGCGCGCTGGCGCATCGACGCCGCCAGCATCACCGACTACCTCGACGACCAGGCCGAAGAGGCCCGTCGCATGGCGCTGTGGCAGCAGTCCCAGACCGCGAGCTTCCCCGAGCTGTGGGGCAGCGGCATCATCCGCAACGGCGACTGACCACGACCGCGGTGCGCGCCGGCATCACGGCAGCACAGTTCTCACGGCAGAACAGGCGCTTCGTCGGCCCGCAGCCACGCGATCGCCGCGAACGGCACCAGGCGGTAGCCGCTGACCGCATCCGTGCGGCGCGGCGCGCCCGGGTCGTGCAGCGCGAGGTCGAGGTGATCCGCGCCGGCCCGGTCGATCGTGCCGGTGAGGATCCGCCCGGTGACCAGCTGCACCGACACGCCCGCGCGGCGGCGCACGAGGTCGCGCAGCACGAAGCCGAACGTGAGGCGTTCGGTCAGCGGCGAGCGCGGCGGCGCGGGCCGCGCGGTGCGCAGCAGATCCGCATGCGGCATCCCCATCGACACGATCCCGGCGAACGGTGCGAGGACCGCACCCGCGGGCCCCTCGGCCGGCGCGAGGGCGACCCAGTCCGCACCGACCCCCGTCACCGTCGCCCGCATCGTGGTGCCGTCGACGAGATCGAAGGATGCCGCCGTCACGGCGGCGCCGTCGCGCCCGGCGAGCAGGGTCAGGCGCTCCGACATCAGGACCCGCGAGAGCCGCAGGCACTCGGCCTCGGTGTCGAGCGCGGCGCGTTCGGCCTCCCATTCGGAGGCGAGCTGATCCTCGAGGTCGTCGAAGAAGCGGTCCCAGCGCACGTGGCGAGCGTAGGGCAAATCGCCTCTGACCGGCCTCGAGTTATCCACATACCCAGGTCTCGGGATTTTCCTGAGAGTTGCCCGTGTGTTCTACTAGCCCCAAGACATCCCCCACTGTCGAGATAGGCACCCATGGCAACGACGCCCGCGGGCACCGCCCGCACATTCCCCCACGCTCCTGCATCGCGCAGCGCGCAGCTCTCCGAGTTCTTCGCGCCGCAGCGCACGCCCTCCACCGAGCTTCCACCGCCCGAGCACTTCCTGCACAACCTCGCCTTGGGAGTGCTTGAAGTCTTCGCGGGGGTGCGCGAGGTCGAACAGCTGGCACGGTGGCTGACGGAGGACGCCTATCGCAAGCTCGTCGTGCGCACGAACCTCGCGACGCGCGCCCGCAACGCGCGCGGCATGGCCGCCCGGCGACCCGTGCACACCATCGTGTCGGTGCACCAGTCGTCGCCCGCCGACGGCATCGTCGAAGCCGTGGTCGTGGTGCGCGGCCCCGCACGCACCCGTGCGCTCGCGGTGCGACTCGAAGGTCGCGACAGGCGCTGGCGCGCCACCTCGCTCGCGCTGCTCTGAGCGGGCACCGCTGTCGGGCAGCACGGCGGCTGAACCAGCGCTGCCGGGCGGGCCGGTCCCGACGATGTGACCGGCCCGCCCGTCAGTGCTCGTCGTCGATCAGATCCAGCAGCGACTTCAGGGCATCGCGGATCTCGTCGTGGCCGTACTGGCCGGCCCGGCTCTCGCCCGAGATGACGCCGGAGCGGTGCACGCGGCGGAAGTCGCCGAACGGGAACGAGTAGGCCTGCTTCGTCTCGCGGTCTTCGCCACGGTCCACACCGAGGTGCCAATGCGAGAACTCGGTCCACCCGTCGCGCTCGATGAACGCGTTCTCCTCGTCGGCGGTGGGGGCCGCCTCCGACCAGTCGTCCCTTTCGTCTCGGACGACCTTGCCGTCTCGGATCAGCGCCCGCGCGTGGCGGAGCGCCGGCTGATTCAGTTCGATGGACATGCCTCGACGCTACGTCGCCCGGCTCGCGGACACGGAGGGGGTTGACGGATGCCGCGGCCTGTGACCGCGGCATCCATCCGTCACTGCTTGTACGACGACAGGAAGTTGCCCAGTCGCTCGATCGCCTCGGTCAGCACGCGCGCCTCGGGAAGCGTGACGATGCGCAGATGGTCGGGCGTCGGCCAGTTGAATCCGGTGCCCTGAACGAGCAGCACGTGCTCCGCGACGAGGAAGTCGTACACGAGCCTGCTGTCGTCGTGGATCTCGTACACCTCGGGGTCGAGGCGCGGGAACGCGTACAGCGCGCCCTGCGGCTTGAGGCAGCTGACACCCGGGATGCGCTCGAGGCTCTCCCATGCGGCATCCCTCTGCTCGAGGAGGCGCCCCTCAGGAGCGATGAGCGCGTCGATCGACTGCACCCCCGACAGCGCCGCCTGCACCGCGTGCTGCGCCGGCACGTTCGGGCACAGGCGGGTCGACGCCAGCAGCTGGATGCCCTCGAGGAAGCCCGAGGCGTGCGACTTGGGACCGGTGATCACGAGCCAGCCGGACCGGTAGCCGGCGACGCGGTACGTCTTCGACAGGCCGTTGAACGTCAGGCACAGCAGGTCGGGCGCGAGGGTCGCGAGGGGGATGTGCTTCGCGTCGTCGTAGAGGATGCGGTCGTAGATCTCGTCCGAGAGCAGCAGCAGCGAGTTCTCGCGGGCGATCTCGACGATTCCTTCGAGCACCTCGCGCGAGTACACCGCGCCGGTCGGGTTGTTCGGGTTGATCACGACGATCGCCTTCGTGCGCGGCGTGACCTTCGCGCGGATGTCGTCGAGGCTCGGCTGCCACCCGTCGTCGGGATCGCAGCGGTAGTGCACGGGAGTCCCGCCGGCGAGGCTCGTCATGGCCGTCCACAGCGGGTAGTCCGGGGCGGGGATCAGCACCTCGTCGCCCTCGTCGAGGAGGGCCTGCATCGTCATGGTGATGAGCTCGGACACCCCGTTGCCCAGATACACGTCATCGGGGTCGAACTGCGGGAAGCCCGGGACCTCTTCGTAGCGCGACACCACCGCGCGACGCGCCGACATGATGCCCTTGCTGTCGCTGTAGCCGTGCGCGTTCGGCACCGCTTCGATCATGTCGCGCACGATCTGGAACGGCGCCTCGAAGCCGAACACCGCGGGGTTGCCGGTGTTGAGCTTGAGGATCGTGTGCCCCTCGTCCTCCAGCCGGTCGGCCTCGGCGAGGGCTGCTCCGCGGATCTCGTAGAGAACGTTCTGGAGCTTGCTCGACTGGTCGAGAGGGCGGAGGCGATTCATCGCATCAGGATATCCGCGGCCGCGTGGGGCCAATGACCGCACGGTGGCCCGGCCACCCGCCAGGCGAAGAGGGGAGGAGGGAGTGGATGCCTCGACCCGGCGCCGACCGCGGGTCGCGGCATCCGCTCCCCTACTTCTTGCGCTGCTCGGCCGCGCGGCGCTGCGCGCGGTTGAGCGGAGCCTGCTCGGGGGCGGGGGCATCGGTCTTCTGCCCGAAGGCGCCGCGCGGAGCCTCGGCAGCCGGCTGCGCCTGCGGCTGCGCGGGCGTCGCCGCAGCGGCCGCAGCCGCCTGACGCAGCCGCGTCGCCGCCTGCTGCACCTGACCGCGCTCGTTGCGCACCTCGACCTCGCCGGCGTCGTTCGAGGCCGTGTACTGCAGCCGCTGTGCGTCGACGGCCGGCGCGGACGACAGGCCCTTCGCCTCGACCTGGGTGACCTGCTCGGCGTCGCCCTCGCCCTGACGGCGCACCTCGACCTCGAGGTTGTAGAGGTAGCCGACGGACTCCTCCTTGATCTGCCCCATCATCGCCTGGAACATCTGGTACCCCTCGCGCTGGTACTCGATGAGCGGGTCGCGCTGGGCCATCGCGCGAAGGCCGATGCCGTCCTTCAGGTAGTCCATCTCGTAGAGGTGGTCGCGCCAGCGGCGGTCGAGCACCTGCAGCACGACACGGCGCTCCAGTTCGCGCGTCGCCGCCTCGCCGAGCGTCGCCTGACGCTTCTCGTACGCGATGCGGGCGTCCGACAGGATCTCGCGCTTCAGACCGTCTGCGGTGATTCCGCCCTTGCGACCGGATGCCTCGGCCACGACCTCGTCGATCGTGACGCCCACCGGGTACAGCGTCTTCAGTTCGGTCCAGAGCGAGTCGAAGTCCCAGCTCTCGTTGTGCCCCGAGCCGGTGTGGTCGTCGATGACGGCGCCGATCGCGTCCTCGATGAAGTGCTGCACGCGGTCGGCGATGTCGTCGCCCTGCAGGATGTGACGGCGGTCGGAGTAGATCGCCTCGCGCTGGCGGTTGAGCACGTCGTCGTACTTGAGGACGTTCTTGCGGATCTCGGCGTTGCGCGCCTCGACCTGGCTCTGCGCCGACTTGATCGCGCGCGTGACCATGCCGGATTCGATCGCGACGTCGTCGGGGAAGTTCGTGCGCGCGATGATCGCCTCTGCCGCACCGGACTGGAACAGGCGCATCAGGTCGTCGGTGAGCGACAGGTAGAAGCGGCTCTCGCCCGGGTCGCCCTGACGGCCCGAGCGGCCGCGCAGCTGGTTGTCGATGCGGCGCGACTCGTGTCGCTCGGTGCCGAGCACGTACAGGCCGCCGGCCTCGACGACCTGCGTCGCCTCGCCCGCGACGCGGTCGCGCATCTCCTGGTAGACCGCGTCCCACTCGGCCTCGTACTCCTCGGGCGTCTCGACCGGGTCGAGGCCCTTCGCCTTCAGCTCCTGCACGGCGAGGAACTCGGCGTTTCCGCCGAGCATGATGTCGGTGCCGCGACCGGCCATGTTGGTGGCGACGGTGACGGCGCCGAGGCGCCCGGCGCGGGCGACGATCTCGGCCTCGCGCGCGTGGTTCTTCGCGTTGAGGACCTCGTGCTTGATGCCCTTCTTCGCGAGCAGACGCGACAGGTACTCGCTCTTCTCGACGCTCACCGTGCCGACGAGCACCGGCTGGCCGGTCTCGTGACGACGGGCGATGTCTTCGACGACCTGTGCGAACTTCGCCGTCTCGTTCTTGTAGACGAGGTCGGCCTGATCCTTGCGGATCATCGGCTTGTTCGTCGGGATCGGCACGACGCCCAGCTGGTACGTCGACATGAACTCCGCCGCCTCGGTCTCGGCGGTACCGGTCATGCCGGCGAGCTTGTCGTACAGACGGAAGTAGTTCTGGAGCGTGACGGTGGCGAGCGTCTGGTTCTCGGCCTTGACCGGCACGGCCTCCTTGGCCTCGATGGCCTGGTGGATGCCCTCGTTGTAGCGGCGCCCGACCAGGATGCGGCCGGTGTGCTCGTCGACGATCATGACCTCGTCGTTCATGACGACGTAGTCGGTGTCGCGCTTGAAGAGCGCGAGAGCCTTGATCGAGTTGTTGAGGAACGAGATGAGCGGCGTGTTGGCCGACTCGTAGAGGTTGTCGATGCCGAGGTAGTCCTCGACCTTCTCGATGCCGGGCTCGAGCACGCCGATGGTGCGCTTCTTCTCGTCGACCTCGTAGTCGACGCCCGCCTCGAGCGTCTTGGCGATCTTGGCGAACTCGACGAACCAGCGGTTCGCCTCGCCCGACGACGGACCCGAGATGATGAGCGGCGTCCGGGCCTCGTCGATGAGGATCGAGTCGACCTCGTCGACGATCGCGTAGAAGTGACCGCGCTGCACGAGGTCTTCCTTGCGCCAGGCCATGTTGTCGCGCAGGTAGTCGAAGCCGAACTCGTTGTTCGTGCCGTACGTGATGTCGGCGTTGTACTGCTCGCGGCGCACCTCGGGCGTCTGTCCGGCGACGATCGTGCCGGTCGTCATGCCGAGGGCACGGTAGATGCGGCCCATCAGCTCGGACTGGTACGACGCCAGGAAGTCGTTGACCGTGACGACGTGCACGCCTTCGCCGGCGATGGCGTTGAGGTACACGGGGAACGCGCCGGTGAGCGTCTTGCCCTCACCGGTCTTCATCTCGGCGATGTTGCCGAGGTGAAGTGCCGCGCCGCCCATGATCTGCACGTCGTACGCCCGCTGGCCGAGCGTGCGCTTGGCCGCCTCGCGCACCGCGGCGAACGCCTCGGGCATCAGCTGGTCCAGCGTCTCGCCGGCCTGGTACCGAGCGCGGAGCTCTGCGGTCTCGCCTCGCAGCTCCTCGTCCGTGAGGTGGGCGTAGTCCTCTTCGAGGGCGCCGACGGCCTTGACGACCTGCTGGAGCCGGCGGAGGACGCGACCCTCACCGGCACGAAGCAGTTTCTCGAGGGGGTTGGCCACGGAGTGTCTCCATCTTCAGGGGAAGTCGGGTGCGGCGCGCTGGCGCCGGTGCCACCCGGGCCCCCAGGGCCCAGGCATACCTGCCTATGTTATCCACCCGTGACCTTGGTGTGCGCTGGGTGTGCGTACCGGCGGCTCGGGGGGTGAGACGATGCTCTTCCCGTGGATTCCCCCCGGATCCACCGACACGATGGAGTGTTCATGCGCGGGCTTCGCCGTCCCATCGTCGCCGTGGTGGCGGCTTGCGTCCTCATCGTCCTTCAAGCGGTCGCGGATCCGACGGGGCTGCTCGCGCTCGTCGGCTGGCCCGGAGGCGGACTGCAGGCGGCACTGGTGTGGCCGCTCGCGCCGTATGCGGTGTTCATCCCGGTACTGCTGGGCGTCGTGTGGTGGTCCGCGGTGCGTGCCGGCGAGCGGTTCTGGACGATGTTCGCGGGTGTCGTGCTGGCGGTGCTGCTCGCGCAGGCTGCCACGGCTTTCGTGATGGTTCTGGATGCCGCCACCGCCGCGTGGGCTGCCGGCTACGTGACCGCGAAGGCGCTGCCGGCCGCGGCGATCGTGGCGGCGGCGACCCGCTGGCTCGGCGGCAGGACGAGCCGCCCGACGTTCGAACGCGGCAGCGTGTGGCCCGCGGCGATCGCGTTCGGAGCCCTGGCCCCGATCGCCGCCGGCTCGTGGTGGACGGGTGCCGCCTATGCCCCGATGGTGCCGGCGCCTCGCCCGGAAGGCGGTCTGCTCGCCATGATCGTCGCGGTCGCCCTCATGATCGGCGCCGCCTGGCTGTCTCTGCGGTGGATGCGGACGCGCGTGCCCGGTGTGCTGGGTGCGTGGCTCGGCGTGCTCGTCGGCGGTGCGCTGTTCGGGATCGCGCAGGCGATCATCGGCGTCGTCGTCGACGACGGCCTCGCCGGCGACCTGTGGCCGCTCATGGCCGCGTACGTCCATGTCGCGGACGGGCTCTCTTTCGCCGCGTTTCTCGGGTGGGTCCCCGCGGTGGTCGCCGTCGTCGTCGATCGGGTACGCCGGGCTCGTTCCGTCGCGGAAGCGGCCCCGGATGCCTCACCCCGGCGTTCCTGGTCGCTCGCGGCGATCGCCGTGGCCGTCGCCGTCGTGGCCGCTCTCATCGTCACGCCGGTCGCCGTGGCCGGCGGCGGCGTATCGGAGGCCCGCGCTGCCGCGCAGGTCGAGGCATCCCGAACCATCCCCGAAGGGTTCCTGCGGGCGGACGGCGAGCGCATCACCGATGGCGAGGGCCACGACGTGCTGCTGCGCGGCGTGAACGTCAATCAGCTCGTCGACTTCTACCAGCCGCGTGCCGAGGTGCCCGCGACGCGCCCGCTCACCGAGGACGACTTCGCCGGCATGGCCGAGTACGGGTTCGACGTCGTTCGCCTCGGAATCTCGTGGTCGGCGCTCGAACCGACGCGAGGCGAGCTCGACGCCGGCTATCTCGAGCGGATCGACCAGGCGGTCGAGTGGGCGAAGGGCCACGGCATCCGCACGGTGATCGACCTTCATCAGGACGGCTGGTCGAACGCGGCCACACCCGAGGGCACCGTGTGCCGTCCCGGAACGGACCCGATGTGGGGCTACGACGGAGCGCCCGAGTGGGCGACCATCACCGACGGCGCGCCGCGATGCGCGTTCACCGGGCGCGACATCTCTCCCGCCGGCGACCGGGCGTTCCAGCACTTCTGGTTCGACACCGACGGCATCCAGACGGCGCTCGTGCGCACGTGGGGCGAGCTCGCCGCGCGCTACGCCGACGAGCCGGCGGTGGCGGGCTTCGACCTCATGAACGAGCCGGGGTTCGGCGAGACCGCGCCGGTCACCACCTCACTGCTGCTCGGCCGGTACTACGACCGTGCGATCCGGGCGATCCGCGAGGCCGGCGCCCCGCAGATCGTGTTCATCGAGCCCAGCATCCTGTGGTCAGGGCTCGGGTTCGACAGCGGGCCGTCCCTCGCCTTCACCGACGACGCGAACATCGTGTTCTCGCCGCACCTGTATGCCGAGTCGATCACGATGGACCATTCGCTGGGCCTGCCGACCATCGTGGGAACCGCACGCCAGCTCGACCTCGCCGCCCGCGTCGCCGACGAGTACGGCGTGCCGCTGTGGTCCGGAGAGTACGGGTACTGGGGCGACGAGGCGTCCATCGCCGAGCACATCGGCCGGTACGCCGACGCGGAGGACGCGCACCTGCTGGGGAGCGCCTACTGGGTCTGGAAGCAGTCGTGCGGGGACCCGCAGAACGGCATCGGCGACGTGGGTCTCGGGCTCGTGCCCGAGGATTGCGCGACCGGCGAGGACGGTGCGCGCAACGAGCCGCTGCTCGCGGCGCTGAGCCGGGCGTACCCGCAGGCCTCCCCCGGGCGCCTCACGGGACTCCGTGCGGAGGGCGCCGCCCTCGCGATGACCGGGACGGTCGACGGCGCGACGTGCGGCCTCGACGTGTGGATCCCGGGCGAGGAAGAGCCCGACCCGCAGACCGAGGGCCTCACGAAGGTCGTCGTGCGCGAGGTCGACGGCGGCTGGCGCGTGACCGCGTGCGCCGAGGGCGATTACGCCTTGACGACGGGCTGATCCTCGATCACGAGCTGAGGCTTCGGTCCGCCGCGACACGCGGACCGGCAGCATCCCTCCGCTGTTTTCTGAGTATGTATATACTCGGCGACTACATACTCGGTATATACCCCGACGGAGAGGTACAGCACATGGTGGTCTGGCGTCGATGGATCTTCCCGATCCTCATGGTGCTCATTCTGGGGGCGGCCTCGCTCGCGCTGGTGAAGATCGCGTTCTTCCCGGATCAGGCGCCCGCGGCGGCTCTCGAGCCGAGCGCCCAGATCGCCGACCCGGTCGTCCCCGTCGAACGCGGCGAGGTCGTCAACGCCCTGAGCCTCACCGGGACGATCGCGAGGGATGCCGCGTACCCGGTGCGCTCCGGCGTCGACGGCGTCGTCACCTCGGTGGACGTCGGAGAGGGGCAGTCCGTCGCGGCCGGTCAGAAGCTGTTCACGATCAAGCAGACCGACCCCGTCAAGAACATCGACGTCCTCGCGCCCGAGGCGGGCGACGTCACCGAGATCGCAGTCGTGAAGGGCCAGCCCGCATCCCTCGGCGGCGAGCTGGTGACGCTGACCCCGGCGCGCTACCACGTGCAGGCGACCGTCGATCCCGTGCAGCTGTACCGGCTGCAAGGCGCCCCCACCGAGGCCGCCGTCACGATCCAGGGGGGACCTGCGCCGTTCACGTGCACCGGCCTCAAGGTCGCTGTCGCCGAGGACGGCACCACGACCGTCACCTGCGCGGTCCCCGCCGACCAGACGGTGTTCGCGGGACTGCAGGCGCAGCTCGACATCGACCTCGGCACCGTCAGCGACGTGCTCGTCGTGCCGACCACCGCCGTCAAGGGCGGGTCCGGCACGGGCGTCGTATGGGTGGTCCCCACCCCCTCTCCAGACGCCGCTGACGCGTCGTCCGGAGCCTCGGGGGGCGTGGGCCCAGCCGGCACCGGCGAGCTCGAGGAGCGCGATGTGACCCTCGGGGTCAGCGACGGCAGCATCGTCGAGGTCACCGCGGGCGTCGAGGAGGGCGAGCAGGTGCGCCAGTACGTGCCCGGCATCGCCGCCGGCAACGAGCCGCAGTGCTACGACGACGGCATGGGCGGCGAGTACTGCGAGCCGGCGGGGTGGAACTGGTGAGCCTGGTCCGCCTCGAAGGGGTCGCGAAGCACGTGATCCTGCCCGATGACTCGCGCTTGGACATCCTGCGCGACATCGACCTCGCCATCGCCGCGGGCGACCACGTCGCGATCGTCGGGCGCAGCGGCTCGGGCAAGTCGACGCTGCTGAACCTCATGGGCATGCTCGACCGTCCGTCCGACGGCGCCGTGTGGTTCCGCGGCGAGCCGGTCCGCAAGATGCGGGCCGGCAAGCTCGACAAGCTGCGCGGCCGCAACGTCGGCTTCGTGTTCCAGCAGTTCAACCTGCTGGCCGGTCGCACCGCGCTCGAGAACGTCGCGATGCCGCTCGGCTACGCGTCAGGACGCGCCTTCTGGAACCGCAACCGCACCGCCGCCGCGATGCTCGAGCGCGTCGGCCTCGGTCACCGCATCGAGTCGACGCCCGAGCAGCTGTCGGGCGGCGAGCAGCAGCGCGTCGCGATCGCCCGCGCCCTCGTGCGGCGGCCGGCGCTGATCCTCGCCGACGAGCCCACCGGCGCCCTCGACGTCGAGACGGGCGGCAGCGTCATGGAGCTGCTCGACGAGATCGCGTCCGAGGCCGAGGCTGCGCTCGTCACGATCACGCACGACCTGCACGTGGCCGCCCGTGCGCGGCGCCACTACCGGCTCGAGGCGGGCGTCCTGACGCCGTTCGACCTGACGGCGCCCGACGCGGGCGCGGCGGCGGCAGCGGCATACGACCGCGTGGAGCTCGCCCCCGAGCTCGCCGAGAGCGTCGCGCCTGCCGAATCCATGGAAGATCCGGATGCCGCACCGCAGCCGGACGGAGCGCCGGAGGCCGCGGCATCCCTCTCTGACGCGCCGGCCGGAGACCGCGCGACCGAGGACACCGTGGAGGTGGCCTCGTGACCGGCTTCATCGGCGCACTCGGCGAGGCGTGGTCGGAGCTGCGCCACCACAAGCT
Organism: Microbacterium helvum; assembly: GCF_014779795.1. Lineage (GTDB taxonomy): Bacteria > Actinomycetota > Actinomycetes > Actinomycetales > Microbacteriaceae > Microbacterium > Microbacterium helvum. Next base: position 11,230 of record NZ_JACXZS010000012.1, on the reverse strand, counting down.
GCGCGTGCTGCTGAGCCTCATCGGCATCGCGGTGTCGGTGGGTGCGCTCACGGCGGTGGTAGCGCTGAGCGAGTACCAGCAGCAGCAGATGGCCGAGCAGTCCGACCAGAGCGGCGGACGCCCGGCGACGGTGTCGGTCAATGCGATGCGCACCGACGGCTCGCCGATGGACTGGGCGGGATTCGACGCGCACGTGCAGGACGTGTCGGAGCGGTACTCGTTCTCGTACCTGACGCGCATCGTCAACCCGGTGATGGTGCAGGTGCAGACGCCCGAGCAGGTGCAGACGCTCAACGTGCGCCTGGTCGATCCCGCCTACCCGGTCATCCACCGCACTCCCTTGCTCGAGGGCCGGTGGTTCCAGGATTCCGACGCCGAGCTGCTCGCGCCGCCCGTCGTCATCACCGAGGCGCTGTGGGACGTGTACGGCCGGCCCGACCTCTCCACCGGGTTCTCGCTGCCGCTGCTGGGCGACGTCGCCGGTTCGTACCCCGTGATCGGCGTCACTCCGCGCACGTACGACGGCGACACCGAGAAGCTCGCGACGATGCTCTTCGACGCCTATGCCACGCGTGTCGACCGGCTCCCGGCCGACGCGATGATGACGTGGGAGGTCTGGGTGCCCGAGGACGGCGTGAGCGACATCGGCCCGGTGCTCGCGATGGACCTGCGCGCCGGGGTCGACAAGGGCGTCGAGATCAACGTCGCCCGCACCGACTGGGCCTCGCGCCCCGAGGCGAAGAGCTCGGCCGCCATGTTCGAGATGATCACCGGTGCGATCGCCGGCCTGGTGCTGCTGCTCGGCGGCCTGGGGCTCGTCAACATCCAGCTCGTCGCCATGCGCCAGCGCATCCGCGAGATCGGCGTGCGACGCAGCTTCGGCGCCACCGGCGGCCGCGTCTTCACGTCCGTGCTGCTGGAGAGCGTGGTCGCGACCGCGGTGGCGGGAGTCATCGGCATCGCGCTCGCGGTGGCCATCCTGAAGGCGCCGTTCGTGCTCACCATGTTCCAGGGGATGCAGGACATCCCGCCGTTCCCCATGCGCGCCGCCGTGACGGGGCTCGTCGCCGCCGTCGCGATCGGCGCCCTCGCGGGCTTCATCCCGGCACTGATGGCGGTGAGGTCCAACGTCATAGACGCGCTGCGCTTCTGAACCCCGCGCCCCAGCCCGAGCGCGGTCACCCTCCACCCCGAAGGAGATCCCATGTCCGTCCGTCAGAGCCTGCTGGCGATCCTCGACCAGGGCCCGTGCTACGGGTACCAGCTGCGTGCCGAGTTCGACCGGCGCACCGGTTCCACCTGGCCGCTCAACGTCGGCCAGATCTACAACACCCTCGACCGCCTGGAGCGCGACGGTCTCGTCGAGAAAGGCGATGTCGACGAGCAGGGTCACGTGTACTGGCAGATCACCGACGCCGGCAGCGACGAGGTCCGTTCGTGGCTGCGGTCGCCGGTCGAGCGCGGCCACGGCACGCGCGACGAGCTCGCCATCAAGCTGGCGGTCGCGGCGACCCTGCCGGGGGTGGAGGTGTCGGACATCATCCAGTCGCAGCGCCGATCATCGCTCGCACAGCTGCAGGCGCTCAACCGCGCGAAGTACGCCGGCGAGAACCCGGACGGCCCCGAAGAGCTCGCGTGGTCGCTCGTGGTGGACTCGATGATCTTCGCCGCCGAGGCCGAGGTGCGCTGGCTCGACCACTCCGAGCAGCGCCTGGCGATGCATCCCGACCACGCCATGGCCCTCGCGCTGTCGACGGAGAAGCCCAAGCGGGGCCGGCCCGCCCGGGTCGAGGCGAGCGCATGACCGACGCCGTGCTGCGGCTCATCGGGGTGACGCAGCAGTACGGCATCGGCGAGACGTCGGTCTCGGCGCTGTCGGGCGTCGACCTCGAGGTGCGCCGCGGCGAGCTCGTGGCGATCATGGGCGCCTCCGGTTCCGGCAAGTCGACCCTGCTGTCGATCGCCGGCGGCCTGCAGAAGCCCACCACCGGCGAAGTGGTCATCGAGGGCCGCCACCTGTCCACGGCGTCGCCGCGCGAGCTGGCGCAGCTGCGCCGGCGCTCGCTGGGCTTCGTGTTCCAGGACTTCAACCTGATCCCGACCCTCACGGCCCTCGAGAACGTCACCCTGCCGCTGGAGCTCGACGGGTTCCGCTCCCGGGTGGCGAGCCGCGCCGGCAAGGATGCGCTGGCTTCGGTGGGCCTTGCCGACAAGCTGCGCGCCTACCCCGACGACCTGTCGGGCGGCCAGCAGCAGCGTGTGGCCATCGCGCGCGCCGTGGTGGGCGGGCGCCGTCTGATCCTCGCCGACGAGCCGACCGGCGCGCTCGACTCGGTCACCGGCGAACTCGTGCTGCGCATGCTTCGGACGAGAGTGGATGCCGGTGCCGCCGGCATCCTCGTCACCCACGAGGCGCGCCACGCCGCCTTCGCCGACCGCATCGTCTTCTTGAGGGACGGCCGCATGGTCGACGAGACCCGCCGCGACGGCGCCGACTCCCTGCTGTCGGGCGCGCGATGACGAGCCTGCTGGACGCGCCCGCCGCGTCGTCTGCGCGCGAGCCGGGAGCGATGGATGCCGCGCCCCGGCGCCGCGCGTCGGCCTGGGCGCGCTGGCGGGTGGCGCTGCGCCTCGCACGCCGCCAGGCGTGGCACGCGCGCGGCTCCAGCACGCTGGTGATGCTGCTGATCGCGCTTCCGGTGCTCGGCATGACCGGGGGCGCGGTGTTCTGGCAGAGCCACGTGCCGTCACCCCAGCAGAGCGCGACACTGGAACTCGGGCGGAACGAGACCTGGCTCACGGTCGTCGGCGGACCCGACCCGAGCCGCACGCAGTCCGTCGACCAGCCGTGGGACAACTCCGTCTCGACCGACGGAGCAGGGCAGCCGATCAATCCGCAGCTGCCGGCACCGGATGACGCCGGTGCGGTGCTCCCCGCGGGCGCCTCCACGATCGAAGTCCGCGAGCAGGGGTCGCTGTTCGTCGACACCGCCGGAGGCACCGGTCGCGTCCCGGTGACCGTCGGCTCGGTGTGGGACCCCGTGTTCGCCGGGAGATATGCGGTGATCGACGGCGCCGCACCCGCAGCGGACGACGAGGCGATGGTGAGCCCGGGGCTGCTCGACCGGCTCGGCGCGCGCATCGGGCAGCGCCTCACGCTCAGCGACTCGGGCCGGTCGTTCACGATCGCCGGCACGATGCGCCAGCTCGACCAGCGTCCACAGGACGACATGCTGTTCCTCCCCGCCGGTGCCGCCGCGCTCGCCCCCGAAGGCTTCACCCGGTGGTTCGTCGCGGACTGGCAGCCCGACCTCGACGAGCTCACCGAGCTGAACCACGCCGGATTCATCGCGTACGCAAGAGATCTCGTCATCGAGCCGCCCGGGGGTGCGGCGACATACGTCCCGTCGTCATCCGCGCTGTGGTGGCAGATGCTCGCCGTCGGCTCGATCGTCGCGGTGTTCTGCGGCTACCTCGTGGTGCTGCTGGCCGGGGCCGCATTCGCCGTCGCCACGCGGCGACAGCAGCGCGCGCTCGCGGTCGCCGCCAGCGTCGGCGCCGCCCGCGGCGACGTCTTCCGCATCGTCGTGCTGCAGGGCACGGTGCTGGGCACCGTGGGCGGGGTGCTCGGCGTCGCGCTCGGCATCGGCGCCGCCGGTCTGACGCTGTGGCTCACGGACGACGGCGTGAAGGGCTCGTTCTGGGGCAACTGGGGACTCCAGATCCCGTGGCCGATCGTGTGCGGCATCCTTCTCTTCGCCGTCGTGATCGGCACGCTCTCCGCGCTCGCACCCGCCCGCGGCGCCACCCGCGGCGACGTCCTGGCAGCGCTCCGCGGGTCACGCCGACCGTCGCGGCTGAACGCCAAGCGTCCTCTCTGGGGTCTCGGTCTCATGATCCTCGGCGTCGTGGCCACCGTCGCGGGCGCACTGACCATTGCGGCGCTCAACCTCGCCGAGTCGATCGACTACTCCTCCCCGCTGCGCGTCATCGCGCTGTACGGCATCGTCTTCGGCCCGGTCGCGTTCCAGATCGGCATCCTCCTCGCCGGCCACTGGACCCTGACCATGATCTCGCGCGCGCTCTCGCACCTCGGGATCGCCCCGCGTCTGGCTGGACGGGATGCCGCCGCCAACCCCTCGCGCGTCGTGCCGGCGTTCGCCGCGATCGCGGCGTGCGTGTTCCTCGCTTCGTTCACGCTGTCGGCGACCGCGCTCACCGCGAGCGCGAGTTCGCGCCACTACGCCTGGAACGGTCCGAAGGACGCCGTCTCGGTCACGATCTGGTCGCCCGACGGCGGCGACGACCTCCGTGCCGGCGAGCAGGCGGCACGCGGCTTGATCGACCCGACGCATCCATTGCAGACGGCGCTCGTGTCGATGCCTCCCGACGCGCCGTACGACCCTGAGACCGGCGCAAACGCCGACCCCGACGCGGTGGTGTGGCGCGTCGCCTCCACCCCCGGCACCTGCGGCACCGACTGTCCCGCCCAGACGCTGCTCGCGAGCGCCACGCTGTCTGTCATCGCCGCGGACGAGGTCGAGACCGTGCTCGGCGAGAAGCTCCCGGCCGACGCTCTGACGCTGCTGCGCGACGGCGGACTGCTGTCGGTCGCGGGCTGGGCGTCGCACGAAGAGGACGGGACCGCCCGCATCACGCGGTGGACCGGCAAGAGCCTCGACGCGTACAACGCCGCGTTGAACGGCTACTGGAGCGCCGCGGACGATCCCGAGGCGCGGTCCGATCCCGCCGAGCTGCCCGGCCCCGACGCAGTGCGCACCCTCGCGGCCTCGACCGTCGAACTGCAGCACGCCCCGGGCGGCATGATCGGCGCGATCATCACCCCAGAGACGGCGACCGCACTCGGCATCGGCGTGGCGCCGTGGGCGCTGTTCGCCGTGTACGCGCAGCCTCCGAGCGACGAGGACGTCGACGCGATCACGCTGGCGGCGCAGAACGTGCGCCTGGGCGACTCCGGCGCACTGTCGGTGATGATCGAGCGCGGACCGGAGCCGGTGTACCCCTGGCTGTGGCTCATCTGCGGCGTCGCCATCGTGCTGGTCATCGCGGCGGGTGCGATCTGCCTCGGCCTCGCGCGGTTCGAACGCCGCCCGGATGATGCGACGCTCACCGCCGTCGGGGCCGGACGCGGCATCCGCCGGCGGGTGAACGCGTGGCAGGCCGCGATCCTCGTCGGCATCGGCACCGTCGTCGGCACCGTCGCGGGTCTCATCCCCACGTGGGGCATCTCGCTGTCCAGTCAGGACTATCTGCGCATCTCGGACGCGCCCTGGCTGTGGCTGGCGATCCTCGCGGTGGGTCTCCCCCTGATCATGACCGTGGCGGCGTGGCTGGTGCCCCCACGGCGTCCTGACCTCACCCGTCGTACCGCGATCACCTGACCGCCACGCGAGCTCGGCCGGCGGCATCCTGTCGCCTCACAGGCGCGCCCCGCTACGCTTAACTGTGCACACCAACGCCGACCAGATCGAAGACGAGGCTCAGACCGAGCCCGCAGCGATGACCTTCTCAGACCTCGGGCTCAGCGCGCCCGTCCTCAAGGCGCTGAAGGACATCGGCTACGAGACGCCTTCGGCGATCCAGGCGGCGACCATTCCGACGCTTCTCGCGGGACGCGACGTCGTCGGCATGGCGCAGACCGGGACGGGCAAGACCGCCGCGTTCGCGCTGCCGATCATCGACCGCCTCGACCTGTCGCAGAAGACCCCGCAGGCCCTCGTCCTCGCGCCCACCCGCGAGCTCGCGCTGCAGGTGTGCGAGGCGTTCGAGAAGTACGCGGCCCACCTGAAGGACGTGCACATCCTTCCCGTCTACGGCGGTCAGGGCTACGGCGTGCAGCTGTCGGCGCTGCGTCGCGGCGTGCACATCGTCGTCGGCACCCCGGGTCGCATCATCGACCACCTCGAGAAGGGCACGCTCGACCTGTCGGAGCTGCAGTACCTCGTGCTCGACGAGGCCGACGAGATGCTCAAGATGGGCTTCGCCGAGGACGTCGAGACGATCCTCGCGGACACTCCCGACACGAAGCAGGTCGCGCTGTTCTCGGCGACGATGCCCGCGACGATCCGCCGCATGTCGAAGCAGTACCTCAACGACCCCGAAGAGATCACCGTCAAGGCCAAGACGCAGACGTCGGCCAACATCTCGCAGCGCTACCTCATCAGCGCCTGGCAGCAGAAGATGGATGCGCTCACCCGCATCCTCGAAGTCGAGAACTTCGACGGCATGATCGTGTTCGGCCGCACCCGCAGCGTCACCGAAGAGATCGCCGAGAAGCTGCGCGCCCGCGGCTACTCCGCCGCCGCCATCAACGGCGACATCGCTCAGCCGCAGCGTGAGAAGACGGTCAACCAGTTGAAGTCGGGCAAGCTCGACATCCTGGTCGCGACCGACGTCGCCGCGCGCGGACTCGACGTCGAGCGCGTCTCGCACGTCGTGAACTACGACATCCCGACCGACGCCGAGTCGTACGTGCACCGCATCGGCCGCACCGGTCGCGCCGGCCGCTCGGGCGACGCCATCAGCTTCGTGACGCCCCGCGAGCGCGGACTCGTCAAGATGATCGAGCGCGCCACCCGCCAGGAGCTCACCGAGATGTCGCTGCCGAGCGTCGACGAGGTCAACGTGACCCGTCTGTCGCGCTTCGACGACCGCATCACCGCGGCCCTCGACGAGACGGCGCGCATCGACGCCTTCCGCGACATCGTCGCCCACTACGTGCGCAACCACGATGTGCCCGAGGCCGATGTCGCCGCTGCTCTCGCCGTCGTCGCACAGGGCGACACGCCGCTGCTGCTGGAGCCGGACCCCGAGCCGGCGCCGCGCCGCGAACGCACCGACCGCGGCGAGCGTCCGGACCGCGGCGACCGTTTCGACCGTGGCGAGCGAGGCGACCGCCCCGAGCGCCGCACGCCCCGCGAGGGCTTCGCGACCTACCGCATCAACGTCGGCAAGCGCCAGCGTGTCGAGCCGCGCCAGATCGTCGGCGCCCTCGCCAACGAGGGGGGCCTGCGCCGCGACGACTTCGGCGCGATCAAGATCATGCCCGACTTCTCGCTCGTCGAGCTGCCCGCCGACCTGCCCCACGGCACGCTCGACCGCCTCGCCGACACCCGCATCTCGGGCCAGCTCATCGAGCTGCGTCCCGACAGCGGACGCCCGCAGCGCCGGACGGACGCCACCTCGCGCGGCCGTCGCGACGACCGCGGCTCCGGCGACCGCGGCGGCTACGGCGACCGCGGCAGCCGCGGGTCGTACCGCGACTCCGGTGACCGCGGCGGCTACGGCGACCGCAAGCCTCGGCACAAGCGCGACGCCGACTGAGGCATCCGCCCGCGCGGCACCCGCCTCCCGAGTGAGTCCCGTCATCGGCGTGCACAGAATCGGATCCGCGGGTGCGGATGCTCGGTGCGACACGCCGCTGCGCCGCAGCGCGACCCGGCGTGTCGTTGAGCCGGCCCGCAAGTGCGGATCCGATTCTGTGCGGCATGATGGATGGATGCTGCCGATCCGGGCCCACGGTACGGCCCGAGGTGGCGGCATCCACTCTTCGAAGCGGCCGGATCCGGACGCTCTGGGCGAACAATCCACAGTGGCGGGGGTCCGCCTCAGCCTGCTCCCAGGCGCGCCCGTAGGATCGATTCATGGCCGGATTCTGGGGCAGACGCAAGCGTGAGCAAGAAGAGCTGACGGCACAGGACGCGGATCTCGCGCGCCGCGCGCAGCAGGCGCTCGTGGCCGCCGACGAGCGCATCCGCACCACGACCGACGAGCTCGCGTTCGCCGAGGCCGAGCTCGGCCCGAGCGCCACGAAAGACCTCCGCGAGGCGCTGGACTCGGTGCGCACGCACCTGCAGGAGGCGTTCCAGCTCCACCAGCTGAACCACGACGACATCCCCGACACCGCCGAAGAGCTGCGCACGCGCAACGCCCGCATCGCGCAGCTGTGCGAATGGGCCGAGGACCTGCTCGACGACCGCACCGAGGCGCTCGCGGCGCCGATCGAGCGGGCTCGTCGCGCTCCCGAGATCATCGCGAAGATCCGGACGGATGCCGCACGCCTGCGCGCCCAGCTCCCCGATGCCCGCGCGACCGTCGACCGCCTGTCGGCCCGCTACTCGGCGAACGCGCTCGCGCAGATCGACGCCAATCCTGCCGAGGCCGAGCAGCTGCTCGGGTTCGCCGAGCACAGCGCGGGCGTCGCCGAGCGGCGCCGCGAGGCCGGCCAGCGCGAGCAGGCGAGCATGGCGCTCGAAGCCTCGATCGAGTCGGTGCGTCGGGCCGAGAAGCTGATCGAGGCCGTCGAGACGTTCGAAGTCGAGGCGCTGCGGGCCGAGTCGACCCTGGCGGCGATCGTCGAGGACTCCCGCGACGATCTCGTCGTCGCCCTCAAAGAGCCCGCGTCGCCGGCGGTGAGCGCCGCCATCGTCGAGCTCCAGAACGCGCTCGCGGCCCTGCCCGGCGCCGGGGTCAACACCGACCCGTTCGAACTCCTCACCCGCCTGCGCGAGGCGAACGCCGGGCTCGACGCCGCGATCGCCACCGCGCGCGAGCGCGCGGCCCGCCCGATCCCCCCGCTGGAGCACGTGCGCCACGCGATCGACGACGCCGACCGGCAGCTCGCCGTGACGCGTGACGTGATCGCGGGCCACCGCGGCTGGATCGGCGCCGACGCCCGCACCCGTCTCGCCGAAGCCGAGCGGGTGCGCACCGACCTCGACCGCTACCTGGGCTCGTCGGCCGCCGCGGTCACCTCGATCGACGAAGACCACCGCGAAGAGGCGTTCGCGATGGCGCGTCGCGCGGCGTTCCTCGCGAGCGAGGCGCTGCAGCTGGCTCAGCGCGACATCGACAACGCCCGGCCGCAGCCCGACCAGTGGGGCGGCCCCGGCTACGGTCAGCGCGGCGGTTACGGCGGTCGCGGCAACGGCGGCTCCGATGTCATGGGCGGCATCCTCGGCGGTCTGGTCATCGGCAGCCTGCTCGACGGCTTCTTCGACTGACGCGCGCCGCCGGCCGGCGGCATCCCTTCGCTCTTCGCCGCGCACCCTCAGTTGAGGGAGGACGCCGAGTTGAGGAGCCGACCCGCCTTGAGGCTCAGCAACTCGGCGGTGCTCCTCAGCTGAGGGCGGTGGACGCAGCCTCGGCGGGACGATCCGACGCGCGCGTGCGGGTGAGAACACGACGAGTGGATGCCTCGGCCCACCGCATGCGCGGGAGCCGCGGCATCCACTCGCAGACGAGTCAGCCGAAGAGGATCGTGGCGCACAGCAGCAGGATCGACAGGCCGAGGAGCACGGCGCGCAGCGGGATGATCGACTCCCAGCGGGCCTGGAGCGCACGGGCGTCCGCGGGCACCTCGTCGTCGAACGCGGCCTTCGTCAGCTGCTTGTTGATGGGCGCCGAGATGCGGGCGAAGAGGATCAGCCACACGACCAGCAGCAGAAGGGCGAGTCCGGCGGCCACGGCGGTGCCGGGCGTGCCCCACACCAGCGAGAGCGCCACGGTCGCGGCCGTGAGCACCGTGCCGAGGATGCCGACGACCGGGAGCCGCCGGTCGCCGTAGTAGTGGCCGCGGCCGGTGACCTGCACGAGGCTGCGGTCGTCGATCTCGGCGTAGACCGGCCGGAACACCACCGCCGAGACCACGTCGGTGCCGAAGATGACCGCGAGCGCCAGGATCGCGAAAGTGGCGCTCGCGCCGATGATGAGGTCCATGTCTGTCTCCTGAGTCTTGTGTTATCACTGCTAACAGTTAGCGGTGCTAACATAGTTGCATGGCACGGACCCCGCAAGAGGCAGAGCGATTCCGCGATCGCGAGATCCGCATCGTCGAGACAGCGCGAGAGATCGCTGAACAGGACGGCTGGTCCGCCGTCACCGTGCGCCGCCTGTCGGACGCGATCGGCGCGAGCCAGCCGATCCTGTACCGCATCTTCCCGGGCGGCCGCGATGAGATCGTGGCCCGCGTCGTCGTGCAGGGCTACGCCGACCTCGCCGACGTGATGCGCTCCCCCGGGCCGGGCGACGACCGGTCTGCCGCGCTGCGCCGGCTGATCACCGGGTACCTGCGCTTCGCGCGTGAGCACCCCGCCGTATACGAGGCCATGTCGACCGCGCACACCAGCGTCGTCTTCGCCTCGACGGAGACGCCCGCGGCATTGCGCGAAGGATTCGCGATGCTCGAACAGGCGGTCGGGGGCGAGGACGCGCGCGACCGTGCGGTTCGCGCCGAGCTCCTCTGGAGTCTGCTGCACGGCGCGAGCCAGTTCGCCGCGCACGACCGCCTCGACCCGGCGCTGGACGATGTGCGCGAGGCGGCGATCGCAGAGCTGTTCCTGCGGGGCTGACGGCAGCCGTCGACGCACCGCGGCCGGGGCCGCCGGCATCCATCATCCTGTCGACCACGCGGTTTCTCGCCGAGCGCGCATGTCCTCGACGTGGATGTCGTGCGTTCTCGGCGAGAGTCCGCGTCGTCGACGAGGGCGAGGGATGCCGCGCGCCGGCGCCGGCGCGCGGTCAGGGCGCGCGCACGACGAGGTCGACGGGGCTGCGGCGGGTGACGGCCCAGATGGCGAGGCTCAGGGACAGCGCGACGCCCGCCATGACGGTGAAGCTCGCGATCCAGGCGCCGGTGGCGTCGTGGAGCAGGCCGATGAGGAGGGACCCGACGCCGGCCACGGCGAAGCCGACGCCCTGCGCGACCGCCGAGACGAGGCCGGCCGACGGGGGATTGGCCGAGAGGCTCACGATGAGGCTGATCCCGAGCGCGAAGGCGGCGCTCTGAAAGACGCCGAGCAGGCCCACGACCCACACGTACTGCGCCGGGTCGGCGACGAGCAGCCACACCTGTCCGGCGGCGACCGACACGCCGATCGCCGGCCCGAACCACGCCAGGACGCGCGGGCGGCGGGCGAGGATCGGGGTGACGAGCGTCGGCAGCAGCCCGATGAGGCTGAACCATGCCAGCAGCGCACCCGCCGTCGTCGTGGACTCGCCGCGGTCGATCACGAGCCTCGGCAGCCACGCGGTGACGGCGAAGTACAGGAGCGCCTGCAGCGAGAACACCGCCGTCACGAGCGCGATCGTGCGCCCCGCGCCGCGAGGGACCGCCAGACGCGGGCGCGCGGCCGCTCCGCCGTCGCTGCGGCCGGAGCCGCGTGCCGCCGCGGCCATCGCGAGCGCGGCCGCCGCGGCCAGGGCCGCCCAG
>NZ_JACXZS010000011.1 GCF_014779795.1 Microbacterium helvum | reverse complement strand
CGAACCCGGAAGCTAAGCCTCTCAGCGCCGATGGTACTGCAGGGGGGACCCTGTGGGAGAGTAGGACACCGCCGGACACCCATTCACGGAATGGCCACCCAACACTGGGTGGCCATTCCGCGTTAACCGCCCTTGCCCCTCGGGTATTTTTGAACCTGGTGCAACGACAGGAGGGCGACGATGCCGGACTTCGACCCCGTCGACGCGCGCATCCGTGGCGAAGGCGACTCCGCCGCCCTCGGGCTCGTCGCGATCGTCGGCGATGGCCGCATGGGCCGTGCTCTTGCGGCGGCCCTTCGCGATGCAGGCGTCGACGCCCGCGGTCCGCTCGGGCGCGGAGCCTCGGCTGAGGGGGCGCAGGTCGTGCTGCTGGCAGTGCCCGACGCCGAGATCGGCAGGGCTGCGGCATCCCTCGTTCCCGGCGCGATCGTGGGGCACGTGTCGGGCGCCACCACGCTGGTTCCGTTGGCGCCGCATGAGGCGTTCGGACTGCACCCGCTGATGACCGTGACGAGCGGGGACGCGCGGTTCGCCGGCACGCCGGCGGCCGTCTCAGGCACCAGCGCGCGGGCTCTCGCGACGGCGCATGCTCTCGCATCCGCGCTCGGCCTGCGGCCGTTCGAGATCGCCGACCGTGATCGCGCGGCCTACCATGCCGCAGCGTCCATCGCCTCGAACTTCCTGGTGACGCTGGAGTGCTTCGCCGCCGACCTGGCGGCGACTGCCGGCATCCCGCGAGACGCACTCGCACCGCTCGTCACGGCGACCGTTCAGAACTGGCAGTCGTCGGGTGCCGCGGCGCTCACCGGTCCGATCGCTCGCGGCGACGACGACACGGTGGAGCGTCAGCGGGCCGCGGTCGCCGAGAGGCTGCCGCACCGTGTGGCCCTCTTCGACGCGCTGACCGATGCGACGCGCGACCTGGCCCTCGTCGCACGGAGGACCGCACCGTGATCGTCGTCCGCACCGTCTCCGACCTGCGCGCGGCGCTGCGCCCGCTCCGCACGGGAACCGTCGGTCTCGTGCCCACGATGGGTGCGCTGCACGAGGGGCACGCGACGCTGCTGCGCGCGGCCCGTGCTGCGGACGCGACCGTCGTCATGTCGCTGTTCGTCAATCCGACGCAGTTCGACGAGCAGTCCGATCTTGCGGCGTACCCGCGCACCGAACCGGGCGACCTCGCTCTCGCCGAGGCCGCGGGCGTCGACATCGTGTTCGCGCCGGACGCCGCCGAGATGTATCCCCGCGGCTTCGTCACGACGGTCTCGGTCTCGGGGATCGTGGCCGAGACCCTCGAAGGCGCCGAGCGCGGGCGCTCCCACTTCGACGGGGTGGCGACAGTGGTGACGAAGCTGCTGCTGGCGGCGCTGCCCGATCATGCGTACTTCGGTGCCAAGGACGCCCAGCAGGTCGCGGTCATCCGGCGGCTCGTCGCCGATCTCGGGATCCCCGTCGAGCTGGTCGTGTGCCCGACGTCGCGCGATGCCGACGGACTCGCCCGTTCGAGCCGCAACACGCGGCTTTCGCCCGACGAGCGGGCACGGGCGGTGGCGATCCCCGCCACTCTCGAGGCCATCCGTCTCGCCGTCCAGCGCCTCCGGGCGCCGGACGGCGAGCCCCCGGGCATTCCGGGGGTGCTCGGCGACGACCCCTTCGGCGCGCTGGAGAGCTGGGCCGTCGCCGGACTCGAGACCGCCGGCATCCATCCGGAGTACGTGGCGTTCGTCGACCCGGTCACGTTCGCCGCCGTCCATGACGTCACGCAGCCAGTGCTCGTCGCGATCGCCGCGCGCGTCGGCGCGACCCGGCTCATCGACAACATCGTCCTAGGAGGTGCGTGATGCGCGCGAAGGTCACACTGCAGCGGCTCGCCGAGATGAAGGCCCGGCGCGAGCCGATCGTCATGGTCACGGCCTACGACTACCCGACGGGCCGCACGGCCGAGCAGGCCGAGGTCGATATGGTGCTCGTCGGCGACTCGGGAGCGCAGGTCGTGCTCGGCCACGACTCCACCGTGGCGGTCACCGTCGACGAGATGCTCGTGCTCGCCGGCGCGGTGCGCCGCGGCGTGCGCACTGCGTTCGTCGTCGCCGACCTGCCGTTCGGCTCGACCGAGGTGTCGGACGAACAGGCCGTCGCCACCGCGGTGCGGTTCGTCAAAGAGGCCGGTGCCGACGCGGTCAAGCTCGAAGGCGGGGGCGAGGCCCGGCTCTCGCGCATCCGCGCGATCGCGGAAGCCGGCATCCCCGTCGTCGCGCACGTCGGCCTCACACCGCAGACCGCGGTCGCCCTCGGCGGGCTGCGGGCGCAAGGCCGGACGGCCGAGTCCGCAGCGCGCATCGTGCGCGAGGCTCTGGCCGTGCAGGACGCCGGTGCGAGCATCGTCGTGATCGAGGCCGTGCCGGCCGAGGTGGCGGCAGTCGTGCTGCCTCACCTGCAGATCCCGGTGATCGGCATCGGCGCGGGACCCGCCGACGGGCAGGTGCTCGTCGTCCACGATCTGCTGGGCATCACCGAGGGCAAGACCGCCGCTTTCGTCAAACGCTACGGCGCGATCGGCCCCGACATGGTCGCGGGTGTCGCGGCGTACGCGCGCGAGGTGCGCGGCGGTGTCTTCCCGGGAGCCGAGCACGTGTACTCGGCCACCGAGGCCGCAGTGGATGCGGCACGTGCCGCGCTCGACGATCGCGACGCGTGAGAGCGGCGAGCAGAACCCAGGACGCGCTGGATGCCGCGGCCGCCGGCATCCCGGATCTCTAGGCCGCGCCCCACAGTCGGAGCTTGCCGGGATTGCGCACCGCCCAGATGCGCACAACACGGCCGCCGGCGACCTCGAAGGCGGCGACCGTCGCCGCGACTCCGGCGCGCTCGGCGACGAGGCCCGGCAGACCGTTGACGGACTGTTCGCGCAGCTCGAGCCCCGGCGCCTGCGCCGAGACGGCGGCGACGTACCGGGCTACCGCTTCGGCACCGTGAATCGGGCGGAGCGCGGCGCCGACGAGGCCGCCGCCGTCGGCGACCAGCGTCACGTCGGGATCGAGGATGCCGACGAGCTCGCCGATGTCGCCCGACTCCCACGCCAGCCGCAGCCGGCGGACCACGTCGGTGTGATCCGCCGTTGCGGCGACCGGCGGGCCGTCGGCTCGCAGACGGCGGCGGGCGGAGGACGCGAGCTGACGGGCGGCGGCAGGGCTGCGCTCCAGGATCCCGGCGATCTCGGTGAACGAGAACGCGAACACGTCATGCAGCACGAACGCCACCCGCTCGGCCGGCGTCATCGACTCGAGCATCGTGAGGAACGCGATCGAAAGCGACTCATCGCGCACCGCCTGCTCGGCGGGATCCGACGCGTCGCCGACGACGAGCGCGGACGCGACCTCGTGCGGCAGCGGCTCGGGCAGCCATTCCCCGACGTACCTCTCGCGGCGCGCACGCACCGATCGCAGCAGGTCGAGGCACAGCCGTCCGACGACGGTGGTGAGCCACGCCTCGGGGGAGCGGATCGCCGAGCGCACGTCGGTGTCGAGAGCGAACCAACGCGCGAAGGCATCCTGGGTCACGTCTTCGGCGTCGGTCCACGAGCCGGTGAGCCGGTATGCGAGCCCGGTCAGCCGGCGCCGCTCGTGGACGAACAGGTCGGTGTCGGGGAGGGGCACGCGTCCATTCTGCGAGACCGCCTCACATTTCGAGGCGCCATCTCGTCATTCCGATGACGAACCCTTCGAGGAGGCCCTCCATGTCCGCACCCCGCACGCTTGCTCCCGCATACCGCACAGCCCTCCGCAGCGTGATCACCCTGCAGACCGCGGTGACGTTCGCGGCCGCGATCGCGGCCGGCCTGCTGCTGTCGATACCCGGAGGCAAGGCGATGCACAGCGCGACCTCGTACACGTTGTTCGTGGTCGCGGTGGTCCACGTCGTGATCGCCGTCCTCGCCTGGCGGCCGGGCGGCGGGCCAGGCGGTCCCGCCGTGTCCGCTCTGCTGTTCCTGATCGGCGTATCGGGTCAGGTCGCCCTCGGCCTCGCACATCTGAAGGCGTTCCACGTGCCGATGGGGGTGCTTCTGTTCGGATTCACCGTCCTGCAGTGCGCGTGGGTGTGGACCGCTCGGCCCGTTGCGGCGCCGGTGCGCGCGGGGTGAGGCGAATGGATGCCGCCCACGCCGGCTTGCGGCATCCCCATAGCTTGTACTGCCTAGCCGATACAACTTGTGCTAGAACAGAGACACAAGTTGGGAGGTCACATGGTGCATCATTTCGGCTGGACGCCGCTCGATCTCGTGGGCGCGGCGTTCTCGCTGCCGCTCGTGTCGCTCGGCATCGCTGCCCTGATCGTCGCCGGCGCGAAGACCTTCTCCCGCGGCCGGGGCGGGTCGCCTGTTGAGGCGACGGGAATCGCCGCGGCGCGGTATGCGTCGGAACAGCGAGTCGCCGGCGTCGTCGCGGTGGCGGTGCTCGTCCTGTTCGCGGCGCAGGATCTGACCCTGGGCTACGTCGTGAACCTCTCGGGGACTATCACATGGTGGCGGTTTGCCATGCCTCTCGTCTGGACGGGCCTCGGGATCGTCGTCGTGTGGGCCGTTGTTCTCGTGCACGGGACGACGCGGCCCGAGTCGCCGGTGCTGTCGGGAACGCGGCGCACCTGGCTCGGCTTCGGACCTCGTGCCGGTCTCGTCGGCGCGGGTATGGCGCTCGCCGCGCTCGTGGTGACGACGTTCACGGCGGGGTCGGCATCGACACCGGACGGCGAGGGCCACTACGTGTGGCTTGTGATCCCGGTTCCGAACGAGGCGCAGATCGACCCCATCCGCATCGTCTTCTACGGATGGGCGTACGGCGTGCCGGTGCTCCTCGGCGCGGCGGCTCTCGTGCTCGCGACGTGGGCGGCGTTGCGCGGAAACGCCGTGCGTCCGTACCTGCGGCCCGACACGGTCTCGGCGGAGGGCGCGGCGCGACGTACGCTCGCCAGCAGCATCGTGCGTCTGGCGACGGCGGGGACGTTGCTCGCGCTCGCTGGTGCGTGGCGCCTCATCGGCGACGCGGGTTCGGTGGGGAGCCTCACGATCCTCGGCGTGAACGACGACCAGCCGTACGAAGTCGCGTGGCGCCACGCCGAGTTCGCTCTCGCCGCCCGATGGGGGGCTCCGGTGCTGGAGATCGCCGCCTTCGTCCTGCTGCTGCTCGTAGCGTTGCGGCTGCTGCGCGCCCGCCGCGTGACGCCTGGGGGCGACGGAGCAGTGCCGGCGCCGGTCGCCGCCGAGGTCGTGCGATGACGACGCAGCCGATCCTCGCGGCGGACGAGGCAAGCCCCGCGCTCGACATCTACCGCCAGTTCCGCGGGCTGATCGTATCGGGCCAGCTCGGCGCGAACGAACGCCTGCCCACCGTTCGCCAGACCGCGAGCGACCTCGGCGTTGCGCCCGGCACCGCCGCCCGCGCCTACAAGCTGCTCGAGCAGGACGGCCTCGTCGTCACCCGAACCGCCGCCGGCACGCGCGTCGCGGCGTCCGCGGCGGTGCTTCCAGGACCCGTGCTGCGCCGCATCCGCGATCTGGTCGGCGAGGCGGTGTCGGTCGGCGCCGAGCCTGATGACGTCGTCGACGTGCTGCGGCTCGTGTGGCGCGCAAACGTCGGTGCGGCCTGAGTCCAGGGCGGGAAGCGGATGCCGGGGCGCTCTGTCGTCGCCGTTCGCGATCTACGGATGTCGGTGGTTCATGCTAGGCGTGGAGCCGAATAAAACGCAGATCAAGCGTTGAAAAAGTCTTGCACGCCGTAGATCTGTTCGATAGTCTGTGTGCATGACCGATCCCTTCGCAGGCGTAGACGCAGCACTCGCTGCCGCCCGCGCCGCGTGGGTATCGGCGCACACCGGCGAGACGCTTGCCGACGGGGTGGAGGGGGCTCCCCTCGCAGCGTTGAATGCTGCGATGGGGGCGCTGCGCCGTCACGTCGAGGCGGTGCACTCTGAGGTCGCTGCCGAGGTGGCGCGGGCGTCCCGAGTCGAGCTGGGCAACGCCGGGCTGGCGAAGAAGCAGGGGTTCCGCACGCCGGCATCGATGATCGCCGCATCGACCGGCGTGAGCGTCGGCGACGCCGCGCGCCTGGTGGCCGTCGGCGAAGCGACGGCGCCACGCATCACGCTGACCGGTGCCGATGCGCCTGCGAAGCATCCCGACGTCGCGGCGGCGCTGAAGAGCGGGCGGTTGAGTGTTCCCGGGGCCGCGGCCATCGTCGGTCTGCTGGATCGCGTCGCGCTCCGCGCGGAGCCGGCCGTCTTGGCGGATGCGGAGCGCACTCTGGTCGCGCAGGCGGCGGCGGGGCTCGGGCTCGATCAGCTGAACCGCATCCTCCAGCGCGCTGAGGCATGGCTGGATCCGGACGGCGTGGAGCCCCGCGAAGACGAGCTTCGCAAAGATCGCGCCGTGCACGTCCGGCGCGACCGTTCAGGTGCGATCGTGCTCAACGGTCGCTTCGACCCTGAGACCGGCGCGCCGATCGTCACCGCGATCGAGGCCATGGTCAGTGCGCAGTTGCGTGTCCGCGCGGACGCCGACACGCGTTCCGTCGTGGCCGAAGACGACCGGACGATCCCGCAGATGCAGGCTGACGCCTTGGCGGGGCTCTGTCGTCACGCGCTGGAATGCGACGCCCCAGACATTCCCACGGGCGGGGCGACGATAGTGGTGCGGATCGATCTGGATCAGCTGACCAGCGGTGACGGATTCGCCCTGATCGACGGCATCGACCAGCCGGTCTCGGTGGCGACCGTGCGGCGCATGGCCGCCGACGCGCGCATCATCCCGTGTGTGCTGGGCGGTGACAGCGAGATCCTCGACTTCGGGCGCACGCGGCGGCTCTTCTCCAACGCTCAGAAGTCCGCTCTCGTCGAACGCGACGGCGGGTGCGCCGGATGCGGTCTTCCGCCGGGCATGACGCAGGTGCACCACATCAGATGGTGGACCCGGGATGCCGGTCCCACTGACCTCGACAACGGCATCCTCTTGTGCGTCCGATGCCACCATCGCATCCATGACGACGGATGGGAGATCCGCATCGAAGGGACAGGCGTGCGAGCGAAGGTGTGGTTGATCCCGCCCGCCCATGTCGATCCCGCGAGGCGTCCACGATTGGGTGGGCGGGCACGGTACGACTACGCCCTGAGCGCCTGAGCGCCTGAGCGCCTGAGCGCCTGAGCGCCTGAGTGCGTTCAGCCCGAGAAGGCGAACCAGATCCCCACCGCGAGAGCGGCGAGGGCGACGAGCGAGAGCCCGACGATCACGCGGATCGCGACATCGGGCCATCGAAGGCGAACGTCGACGTCGATGACGCGGGGACGGGTCGCGGCGAACACCGCGACACTCAGGATCGCGAACGTGATCGCGAAAGCAAGGATCAGCATTCCTGGCACGGCACCTCCATTGGCCCGTTTTCGTAGACCCTACATGCTGGCCGGCCGGACGGTGCGATTCTGCGTTCGTGACGCCGTGCCTGTGGAGAGGGGATGCTGCGGCCGCCGGCATCCACTCATCCGATGTCGTGGGTGTCGAAGCGCATAACTTCCGGATGGAGGTTTCTGCTACTCTGACTGCGGGCAGTTCGGATGCCCTGCGATTCGCGCACGAAAGGAAGGTCGACGTGGCCCTGCCAGAAGCCTCGGTTCAGCTCTACACACTCGCTGCGGAGTTCACCGCAGACATGAAGGGATCGCTCGACAAGCTCGCCGCGATCGGACTGCGCAACGTCGAGGCCTTCGACTTCGTGCGTCGTCCGGACGAGATCCGCGCCGCGCTCGACGCGTCCGGCCTGGTCTCGCCGACCGGGCACGCGCCGCTGCTCTCGGACGAGCTGTGGACGCCGGACGGCTCGATCCCCACGCCCGCTCCCGAGGTCGTCTTCGAAGCAGCGGCCAAGGTCGGCATGAAGACCGTCATCGACCCGTTCGTCCCGGTCGAGCGGTGGATCACGCTGGAGGGCGTCACCGACATCGCGGACCGGCTGAACAAGCTCGCCGACACCGCGGCGACGTTCGGCCTCGAGGTCGGCTACCACAACCACGCTCAGGAGTTCATCGCGGACTTCGACGGCAAGACCGCGTACGAGCACTTCGTCTCGATCACCGACGAGCGCGTCGTGCTCGAGCTCGACCTGTACTGGGCGCTCGTGGGCGGCCAGGACGTGGTCGGCCTCGTCTCGCGTCTCGGCGACCGCCTCGTCGCCGCGCACGTGAAGGACGGCATCGCTCCCGCGCACAACCCGTTCGCACCGGGCGCGGAGAAGTTCGGCTCTGACGCTCTCGACCAGCGCCGCGCCGGCGAGGGCGAGGTGCCGCTCGCGGAGGCCCTGCGCGCGGCATCCGCTCTCAAGTACGCCGTGATCGAGTACGACAACAACCCCGGCGACGACGTGTTCGCCGACATCGCGGCCAGCTACGCCTTCCTCATCGAGGGCGGGTTCGCCCGATGAGCGCGGTCGGAGTCGGCATCATCGGGGTCGGCGTCATCAGCGACACCTACCTCGCGAACCTGTCGTCGTTCCCCGACGTCGAGGTGCTCATCGTCGGTGACCTGCTGCTCGACCGCGCGCAGGCGCAGGCCGAGAAGTACGGTGTGCCCGCGTTCGGCTCGGCCGAGGACGTCCTTGCTCACCCGGGCGTCGACCTCGTCGTGAATCTGACGATCCCGGCCGTGCACGTCGAGGTCTCGCGTGCGGCCATCGCCGCGGGCAAGCACGTGTGGACCGAGAAGCCGCTGGGCCTCGACCGCGAGGGCGCGGCCCTGCTGCTGCGCGAGGCGGAGGAGGCGGGGCTGCGCGTCGGCTCCGCGCCCGACACGCTGCTCGGCCCGGGCTTCCAGGCGGCGCGGCGGGCGATCGAGGACGGTCTGATCGGCCGTCCGCTCTTCGCCCTGACCACGTTCCAGACGCAGGGCCCCGACCTGTGGCACCCGAGCCCGGCGTTCCTCTTCGCCAACGGTGCGGGTCCGCTGCTCGACATGGGGCCGTACTACTTCTCGGCGCTCGTGAGCCTGCTCGGCCCGGTGGACCGCGTCGCGGCCGTCGGCACGAAGGCGCGCGAAGAGCGCCAGATCCACACCGGTCCGAACGCCGGGACCACGTTCCCGGTCGAGGTGCCGTCCACGATCCAGATCGTCACGGCGTTCGAGAGCGGTCAGCAGGCGCAGAGCCTCCTGAGCTTCGACTCGGCGCTGGAGCGTCACGGCGTCGTCGAGATCCACGGCACCGAGGGCACGATCGTGATCCCCGACCCGAACCAGTTCACGGGCCGCATCGCGTACGTGAAGCCGCTCGGTGTCATCCGCGACGGCATGTCGTTCGAACAGGAGTGGGTCGAGATCGAGCACGCCGATGTCGAGGTTGGCCGTGGTCTCGGCGCGCTCGACATGGTGCGCGCGATCGCCGAGGGCCGTCCGCACGTGGCCTCGGGCGAGCTCGGCTTCCACGTGCTCGACATCCTGCTGTCGGCTCAGGAGTCCGCCGCCACCGGCACGACGGTCGTCGTCGAGAGCACCGTCGCCCCGGTGCCGCTGCTGCCCGAGGGCTTCGACCCCTTCGTCGCGACGCTCTGACCTTCGCCCTGAACGAGACCGCGGGCCCCGCCGGCACATGCCGGCGGGGCCCGCGGTTTCGCGTCGGCCCGGGCGCCCGGCATCCATCGTCGACGACGCGGTTTCTCGCCGAGAACGCATGCTGTCCGCGTTCACGACGGCCATGTCGTCGCGCAGCGGGAGACCCGACGATCCAAGCGATGAAGCGGCGTGGCTGATCCCAGGCAACGCAACCCTGCTTGGACCCTCAGCGCCTCACGCTGGCGCAGTCTTGTGCAATCGGACCACCGCCGATTCGGCAGATCTTGAAGTTCGCAGGGTGGAGCCTTTGCCGTGATCTGTCCACCGAACGGGGGACAGACAACGACGTTCCGATCATCGTATGTTTCAAGCGATCGCGCGAACCACCCGATGATGGTCATCGGGATCGGGCCGCGCAGGTGGGATACCCAACGAATGCAAACTAGCAGCCGCGCCAGAGTCAGTATCGGAGTTGCGATCGGAACCGTGATTGGTCTGGTCGCGGTTCCCGCGTACGCAGAGGCTCCTTCGGACGCCAACAATGTGGAGGACACGGTCCAGGCGCTCGCCGCGATCCCCGAGGCAGGGCCGATCGCAGACGCGTCCGAGTTCGATGTGGAGCCGAATGGAGACCTGACTCACACGACCGCAGATGCAGCGTTGACAATCGAGTCCGGGGCGGGACTGATAATCGAACTCGACTCGACCTTTCATGACCCGCTACGGGTGGATGCGGGACCGGTTCAAACCGTGGAGATTGCCGATGAGGGCACCGCGGTGTTCGCCTCAGCCGACTATGCGGTAACACCATTGCCGCAAGACGATGGCTCTGTTCAGATCGTCAACGTTCTTGAGAGTTCTGCCGCTCCTGAACGCTTCGACTACCACCTGTCTAGCACCTCGGCGCTCACGTTGGAGATTCAGGACACGGGCAGTGTTCTCGTGCTCAACGCCGCTGGAGAGTTCGTCGGCGGCGTCGCGCCTCCTTGGGCTTTTGACGCGACGGGCGCGGTCGTCCCTACGCATTTCGAGGTGGCTGGTTCCACGCTCTCCCAGGTCATTGATCACCAAGGCCGTGCTTACACGTATCCGATCTCTGCCGATCCCTATCTCGGACATAACCTGTGGGGCTCGATCACCGAGGGTTCCGCCAACGGCCAACCAACCGTGAACCTGAATCTCACGTCGTGGGGCAAGACCTACCAGCCCTCGCCTTGGATCCTGATCGACTACGGGTGGCCGGAGGCGACGAACCGCAGTCTGCGCTTCCGTGATCTTCTCATGACGAAGGCTTCCATGCGCCAACAGTACGATTGCCACGCATTCGGCTCCTATTTTGCAGGCGAGTGGAATCTCGAACGGTTCCGACCCAACCGAACCGTGGACTGGACCGCCGGGGTTGCCGTTCATCACTGCAACTGGACTACGGCAACCCTCTATTGATCGATGCGCAGGTCGATTGCATTTCCCGTCGTGGCGGTGGGGAGCATGGCCGTTCTCATCGGATGTGCACCCCAGCAGTTCGTGACGCTCGACGATGTACTGGGCGGAGCAGAGTATCGCGGGATAACAAACCCGCGGGAGAACACCGATGAAGTGTGCGACGGCATCGACGATTGCATTGAAGGGTGGGAGTCTGACGGGGCTACCTATTTGCGGTTCACATCGATCGACGCGGCGTCGACCTTCGCCGATTCGCTCGACGACGACGTGTTCCAGTCAAACTTCATCGTGATCGAGTGGGACGACTCAGTCGGCGCCACCCAACGCAAGTGGGTTGAGGATGTGTTCCTCGGCGCGCATCAATCCGACTGACTGAGCGTCACTGTGCATGCGTCGCCGCGACGCTCCCAGCCATGCTTACAGAAGCGGGTCCGCTGGTCGGAAGCTGGCGGACCCGCCTCCGTATCGAGCGCTTCGCTGTCAGGACGGGGGGCCGCCGCGCAGCAGGCGGTCGAGCATCTCCAGTGCGGCCTCGTGGTCGACCGCGGCGTCGAGCAGCCACTGCGTCTGCAGGCCGTCGGAGGCGGCGATCACGAGGGCCGCGACGAGCGTCGGGTCGACGTCGGCGCGCACATGGCCGGATGCCTGCAGCCCGCGCACCTGCTCGGCCATGTCGTTGCGCAACCGCGCGAAACGATCGGTCGCGAACTGCTGCGCGGCGGGGTGGTTGTCTTCCAGTGCCATCGCGACGAGCGTCGAGTACAGCTGCACGAGCCCGGGGATCGCCCGGTTCTCTTCCGCGGCGAGCTGCATCGCGGCGGCAGGGCTCGAGTCCGCCGGCGGGGCGTGCTTCTCGACGGTGGGCTTGCGCTCCGACTCGCGGTACACCTCGACGAGCAGCTCTTCGAGCGAGCCGAAGTAATGGGTGAGCGCCGCATGCGTCACCCCGACCTCTTGGGCGATCGCCCGCAGGCTCGTCTTCTGCGAGCCGCGCTGTGCGAACACCTGGATCGCCTTGTCGAGGATCTCCTGGCGCCGCGCGATGCCCTTCGGATAGCGGCCCCGCGGGCGGGGAGCGTCGGCGGGCTTGGCGGTCATACGCCCGATGATAACCGAGTGCGGGCAGAAAAACCTCCAATCGGAAGTTCTGCGGTGATGCGTCAGACCCCCATCGCGAGTCCGAGGCAGGGGCCGATGATGATCAGCCAGACGGCCGCGCTGATGATCAGCACGCCTGTTGCGAAGCGCCGCCACCGCCACGAGATCATCAGCAGCGCCGGGCCCACGAGCAGCACGATGAACGGCAGCAGCATGATGAAGATGCCCCAGTTGCCGACCGCTGTGCTGGAGAGCGTCACCGTGATCAGCATCAGCATCACGATGAGGCCGGCGATCTGCAGCCCCACTCCCGCGAGCAGCCCGGCCCATACCGGCGGACGCTTTGGCGCCCCTGGGGGCGGAGGCGTCGGTGCCAGGAACCCGGATGCCGGCGCACCGCCGCCCGGGTATGCCGGAGGCGGCCCGTACGCAGGATTCCAGCCCGCCGGCGGGGGTGTGACCGTCTGCGGCGGGACGTCGCCCGACGGCGGAGGCGCGTACCCCTGCCCCGGCGTGGGGTCCGGCGGTGGAGCGTAGCCCGAGGGCGGAGGCGCGTACCCCTCAGGCGGGGGAGCGTAGCCCTGCCCTGGCGATGCTTCGGGCGGAGGCGCGTACCCCTCGGGCGGGGGCGCGTAGCCCTGCCCCGGCGATGCTTCGGGAGGAGGCGTGTACCCCTCGGCTGCCGACAGCTCGGCCGCCTCCGCGGGAGCAACCTCGGCGGGAGCGACCTCGACGGGTGCCGCCTCGGCGGGAGCATCCCCGGCGGGAGCGCCCTCGCCGGGTGCTTCCTCGGCGGGGGCGCCCTCGGCGGGTGCCTCCTCGTCGGGAGCAGGCGCGCCGGGTGCGGCATCCCCCTCGTTCGCGGCCCCGTCGGGCGCGACCTCGGGTTCTGATTCGGGTTCGTCGCCGGCGGCCGGCGGCTCAGGCGTGCTGCTCACGGGGAACCGTCCTTTCGATGCGCGTGGTGAGGGCGCCGCGCCGCGCCTTGTAGATGATGCGGGCGAGAAGCAGCGGGATCGTCACGAGGAGGAACACCTGCGGACGCGTCAGCCCCAGCCATGCGACCTCGTTGCCGCGCACGAACTCCACTCCGAACCGGAAGACGCCGTACGCAGCGATGTAGAGCGTCAGCGTCTCGCCGGCGGCGACGGGGCGGTGGCGCAGCCAGAACCACAGCACCGCGAACGCCGCGAGGTGGAAGGCGATCTCGTAGACGAAGCTCGGGTGCAGCGGCACGCCGGCCGGCGACCCGGTGTACGCGGCGGCGTCGGCGTCGAGCACGATGCCCCAGTCCGCGCCGGTCGGGGTGCCCGGTCGCTCGGTGAAGAAGCATCCGACGCGTCCGATCGCCATGGCGAGCGCCACGGCCGGCGCGAACAGGTCGCCCGTGCGCAGCGGGTAACGCACGATGCGCTTGGCCGCGTGCACGCCGAGCCACGCTCCGACGAGGGCGCTGAGCATCGAGGCGTTCCCCCGCAGCAGCTGCTCGGTCAGGCTGAGGTTCTGCGAGGGGTCGAGGTGCTGGGCCCAGGTTCCGAGCCGCGACAGCACGGCCGCGCCCAGCAGGGCGCCGAGCACGATGTAGGGGATGCGCTCATCCGTGACGCCGCGGCGACGCTTCTCGACGAGGAACACGACGCCGGCGGCGGCGAGGCCGAGCGCGACGAATGCGGAGTGGGTGTCGATCGGCGGGCCCCACCCCAGCAGGTCGTGCAGCGTCGGGAACATGTCGCGTCTAGCCCCCGGTGATCCAGCGCACCCAGAACGCGACCCAGAACGGCGTGGCGACGGCCGCCGCGACCGCGATGACCGACAGGTACAGCAGCACCAGCCGGGTGTCGCCGAGCTTGCAGCGCGATCGCAGCAGCCCGGCGCGCCTGGCGCGGGCATACCCGGCGATCGCGAGCAGGGCGAAGCCGAGCAGTGCGACCGGACCGAGCAGGCACGCCAGCAGCGCGACGGTCGTGTACACGCACAGCCTGAGCGGGTCGAACGGCGGCGCCGGATCGGGCACGGTGGGATCGCGGCGGTTGAGGGAGCCGAGGTCGATCGCCGGCTCGGGGCGTTTCGTCTCGCTTCGCTCGCTCAACGAGCGGGGATCCGGACTGCTCACGACGACACCACGGTCAGCAGCTCGCGCCCGCCGGTGGCGGTCGACAGCTTTCGGCGGGCGAGCGGCGCCCAGGCCTGCACCGCGCAGAACGGGGCGCACTGGTGGGCGTCGCTCGTCTCGTTGACGGTCGCGACGTGAACGCAGCACTGCGTCAGGCGCTCCTCGATCATCGTGTTGATGTCCATGAACGGCTTGACGGTGATGCGCAGCACCCGTTCGGCGAGCATCCGGCGCAGACGTTCGTGCTGACCGGGAAGCCGGGATGCCGCCAGCGTGGCGAGCGTGCCGATGCCCAGGTCGCAGTTGACGCAGATGTCGCGCCAGATGTCGCTCATCGACGGGTGCGACAGCGACGACTGCTCGCTGAGCAGGTCGAGCAGCGAGTTCTTGACCACGTCGCGGATGGCTTTGTTCACGTTCGAGTCCGCGATGCGGTTCGCCAGCAGATCGGGGTTGAGATCGAGGAACTCCTTGAGCCGGTCGTGGCCGATGAGGCCGACGAGCGACTTCCAGTCGCCGGAGTCGTCCTTCAGCAGATAGCCGACCGAGCAGCAGTGCGGGTGGCTGCAGGGGAGCGCGGTGAGGTCGCGCCAGGTCACCTCGCCGTCGGTCTGCGGCCCGAGCCGCGCGAGCACGCCGGTGTGGGTGAGCCTGTCGTCGGGGTCGATGCCCGAGGACCGGCCCGACCCGAAGACCGGCTGGATCGTCACGCCGCCGACGTACGGCGTGGCCATGGCCCGGCGGATGACGGCGCCGATCTCGCCGTCGTTGACCCCGAGGGTGGCCGTCATCGTGAGGGTCGTGAACACGCCTGCCGCACCGAGGCGCTCGAGAGCCCGCTCCTTGAACCGGCGGATGTCGGCGCCGCGGTGGAACCTGGACGACTCGGCGCTCTCGCCGTCGTACTGCAGGTAGATCTCGACGCGCTCGCGGTGCTTCTTGAGGGTCTCGACGAAGGCGTCGTCCTGGGCGATGCGCAGGCCGTTCGAGTTGATGAGGATGCGCACGATCGGCCGCGCGACGAGGTGCTCCAGCAGCTGCTCGAGCCACGGGTACAGCGTGGGCTCGCCTCCCGAGAGCATGAGCACGTCGATGCGGTCGTTCTCGCGCGCCAGACGCGCATCGACCGACGCCAGCACTTCGGCGAGCGGCGCGACGGCCGATGCGGCCGGTCCGGACTCGGCGAAGCAGGTGGGGCAGCGCAGATTGCAGTGATCGGTGAGGTCTTCGAGCAGGATGCAGGTGTGCTGGGTCTGCATCTGCGGCAGGCCGTCCTCGTACGCGGACGGCACGGGCTTGAAGTTGCCCGCGAGGTCCGGGGTGTGCACCTTCGTCGGGGCGGTCCACTGCTCGAGGTACGACAGGATGTCGGCGTCCTCGTCGTAGAGCGTCCGAACGAACCCGTGGTCGGGGCATCCACGTTCCAGCCAGACTCTGCCGCCCCGCACCGCGAGCCATCCGGACAGCCGCCGCACCTCGGCGAGCGGCCGGTCCGGATCCTCCTCGTGGCAGTGCGGGCAGAAGGCGTTGACGTAGCGGTGGACGCGGTAGTCCCGCAGGGGCATTCCCGCGCCGGCAGTGGCGGTCATGAGGTGACGATAGCGTGCAGCCCCGCACCGGCGGAGGTGCGGCGCAGCGCGGACGTCCGCGCGTCGCGCGCCGAGATGCGGGAGAGGATGGAAAGGAGAGGAGACCGGATGCCGCATCACAGCCCCGCCCGGCGGTTCGCGGCCGACCTGCAGCATGCCGTGATGAGCCTGTTCCGGCTCGCGCCGTCGCCGGCCCCGCGATGGGCGATCGGGCTGCGCGCCGCGATCGCGATGGCCGTGCCGATCGCGCTGATGTCGCTGCTCGGGCATCCCGAACTGGGGTTCCAAGCCGCGACCGGCGCGTTCGTCGCGCTCTACGGCACGCATCTGCCGGTGATCGAGCGCGTGCGGGTCGTGCCCTTCGTCGCGGGGTCCCTGGTCGTGGCCGCGAGCCTCGGCGCGCTCGCCGGGCCGTCGCAGGTCGCCACACTGATCGGTCTGGCGGTCGTCTCGGTCGCGGCCGCCGCCGCGATGTTCGGGTTCCGCGTCGGCCCGCCCGGCCCGCTGTTCGTGGTGCTCGTCTACGGTCTGTCGTCGCACATCATCGCGTCGGGCGCGGATGCCTCGACGTACCTCGTGACGGTGGTCTGCGGCATCCTCTTCTCCTCCCTCGTCGCGCTCAGCCCGCTCGTGCTGCCGAGCAGACGCCGGGCGGCGGCGCGTCCGCTGCGCGAGATCCTGCCGGGGCCGGCGTGGTCGCCGGGCGCGCGGCTGCTGCTCGCGCGGGTCGCGATCGTCACGGTCGTCGGCATCGCCCTGGGCCTGGTGCTCGATCCCGACCGTGCCTACTGGATCGTCGGCGCCGCGATCGCCGTGATCGGTGTAGCCGCCGATCGCCGGGCTGCCTACACGCGCGGCCTGCACCGCATGATCGGCACGATCCTCGGCGCCGGCGTGTATCTGCTGCTGGCGCCGCTGCCCCTCCCGCCGCTGTGGCTCGCGCTCGTGCTCGGCGTCCTGCAGTTCACGATCGAGCTGTTCGTGGTGCGCAACTACGCCCTCGCGCTGGTGTTCATCACGCCGCTCGTGCTGCTGCTCACCGGTGCCGCGACAGGAGCCGTCGACACGGTCGCGGTCGCGACCGAGCGGGTCGTCGACACGCTCGTCGGGGCCGCCCTGGGGGCGCTGAGCGGCGTGCTGCACCCCCGCGAGCACTGACCAGGCCGTCCCGCCGGGGTCACCTCGGCCGCCGGCATCCACCGATCGGTTGACGTCGGGCTCGACCGAGCGCGCGACGCGGGCGGGGCCGCCGGCGGGTGGAGTGGACGGGTGCACCGATTCCCAGACTCTCTGTCTCGCGTTCTCACCTCTCGCCGTGGTGCGTGGCTGTCGCTCGCTCTCGGCCTTCTCGCACTCGTCGCCCTGATCGGCGCCTTCGGTCGCGCGGATCTCGCCGCGGGCGGCGACGCGATGCCCCCGCGCTCCGAGAGCGCGCAGGTGGCGTCGCTCGCCGACGAGTTCCCGGATGCCGACGAGCAGTCGCTGCTCGTCGTCGCGAGCCGTGACGACGGCGGCGTGCTCACCCCGGCCGACCTCGAGGCCATCGCCGCACTCGTGCCGGTCATCGACGCCGGGAGTGGTGCGAGCTCGCGGGGGCCGGTCCCGAGCGAAGACGGCGAGGCGGCCGTCATCCAGGCCACGGTCGAGCCCGGCGACGCCGAGGACGCCGTCGAGCACGCCGTCGACAGTCTGCGCGCGACGATCGCCGGCCAGCCGATCGACGGCATCTCGGTGCAGGTCACCGGCGGCGCCGCGTTCGGCGTCGACGTCGCGGCGGCGTTCGACGGCGCGGACTTCACGCTGCTGCTGGTCACGATCGGGATCGTCGCGCTGCTGCTCATCCTCACCTACCGGTCGCCGGTGCTGTGGCTGGTGCCGCTCGTGGTCGTCGCGCTGGCCGATCAGCTCGCGAGCAAGGCGACGGCGGCCCTCGGCACCGCGCTCGAGCTGCAGTTCGACACCGGGATCGTGAGCGTGCTCGTCTTCGGCGCCGGCACGAACTACGCGCTGCTGCTCGTGTCGCGCTACCGCGAACAGCTGCTGCAGGACGACGACCACCGCACCGCGCTCGCCCGTGCCTGGCGCGCGAGCCTGCCGGCGATCGTCGCGTCGAACGCCACGGTGGTCGTGTCGCTGCTGACCCTGCTGCTGGCCGTCGTGCCCGGCACGCGGGGGCTGGGCGTCGCGTCGGCGGTCGGTCTGCTGATCGCGCTCGCGGCCGTGCTGCTGGTCCTTCCTCCCGCGCTGGCGGTCTGCGGTCGCGGCGTGTTCTGGCCGTTCGTGCCGCGCCCCGGCGCACCGCTGCAGCGGGTCGGGGCATGGCGTGCGCTCGGCGCGCGGGTCGTGGCCCGTCCCGTGCTGCCGGTGGTGGCCGGGGTCGTGATGCTCGCCGTCGCGGCGGCCGGGCTCATCGGCACCCAGCTCGGGCTCACCCAGGCCGAGCGGTTCCGCGTTCCGTCCGAGTCGGCGCTCGGACTCGAGGTGCTGGGCGACCACTTCGTCGCCGGCGAGGCCGAGCCCATGGTGGTGATCGCCGAGGCCGCGGACGAGGATGCCGTCACGTCGGCGATCGACGATGTGCCGGGCGTGGAGCGGGTCACCCTCGTGGCGGAGAGCGACGACTCCTCCCTCGTGAAGCTCCTCGTGGTGGGAGATGCCGAGCCGGGCTCGCCCGAGAGCCTGCAGCTCGTCCGGGACGTGAGGGATGCCGCGCACGACGCGACCGGCTCCGCGCTCGTGGGCGGGCCGGCCGGCGCCGCCGTCGATGCACGCGATGCGAACGTGCGCGACTTCCTGACGATCGCTCCGCTCGTGCTGCTGGTGACCCTCGCGGTGCTTCTCGTGCTGCTGCGGGCGGTGGTCGCTCCGCTCGTGCTGCTGCTCGTGAACGCCCTCAGCGCGACCGCCGCGATCGGCGCCGGTGCGTGGCTCGGGCGTGTGCTGTTCGGCTGGACGGCGCTCGACCTGCAGGTCCCGCTGCTGGCCTTCCTGTTCCTGGTCGCGCTGGGCGTGGACTACACGATCTTCCTCGTGCATCGGGCGCGCTCCGAGGCTGCGGAGGTCGGGACGCGGCCGGGCATGGTCAACGCCGTCGCTGCGACGGGCGGCGTCATCACGAGCGCCGGTCTCGTCCTCGCGGGTGTCTTCGCCGCGCTGGGGCTGCTGCCGCTCGTGACGCTGGGGCAGCTCGGCCTCATCGTCGGCGTCGGGGTGCTGATGGATACTCTGGTCGTGCGCACCCTCGTCGTGCCCGCGCTGTTCTCGCTCATCGGCGACCGCATGTGGTGGCCGGGGCGGCTCGCAGCCTCGCACGATCGGGGCGACCGCGGTCCAGAGGAGGGGGTGCCCGGGGATGCCGCAGTCCTCCGTGAACCCGTCGGCTGACGACGGGCAGCCGCCGGCGAGCGTGCGGTCGTGGCGGGGGCTCGTCGGCTCGATCCGGGTCGGGCAGACCGTCATCACCGCCGCCCTGATCGTGATCGGCGCCGTCCGTGCGGCCGCCGACGGAACCCCGGTGCCCTGGGTCATCGCCGTGTCGGTCGTCTTCGCCGGCTGGTATTTCGGCGGACTGCTGCTGAGCGGGCGCACCCGCGACCGCGCCCTCGCCGCAGGCTGGCTCGTCGGGCTCGCGCTCATCTGGATCGGTGCGGTCGCGATCTCGCCCGAGTTCGTGTGGCTCGCCTTCCCGCTGTGGCTGCTGGCCGGATTCGTGCTGCGCATGCGCTGGGCGATCCCCTTCAGCATCGCGGTGCTGCTCGTCGTCATCGCGGCCCCGCTGCTGCACACCGGCACCACGAGCTACGCGAACGTCATCGGTCCGGTCGTGGGCGGCGTGTTCGCCCTCGGCATCTCGCGCGGCTACCTGGAGCTGGTGCGCGACGGCCGTGAGCGTCAGCGGCTGATCGCATCGCTCCTGGCCGCACGGGACGAGACCGCCGCGCTGCAGGAGGAGCTCGCGCTCGCCCAGCGCGACGCCGGCGCGGTCGCAGAGCGCACCCGCCTGTCGCGCGACATCCACGACACCGTCGCGCAGAGTCTCACCTCGATCCGCATGCTCGCGACGACGGCATCCGTCGATGATGGCGACAGGGATGACGCGACCCGGGCCCTCTCGCAGATCGCCGAGCTCGCCCGCGAGGGCCTGGCCGACACGCGGCGCATCGTCGACGCGCTGATGCCGGCCGAACTGGAGGGGTCGCCCCTCGCCGACGCGCTCGGGCGCATGCTGGCCCGGCTGCGGGATGAGACCGGCATCCGCACCGAGCTGCGCGTCGACGACGAGCTTCCGCCGCTCGACGTCACAGCCGAGGTCGCTCTGCTGCGGGCGGCGCAGTCCGCACTGGCCAACGTGCGCCTGCACGCGCGCGCGAGCCGCGTCGTCGTGACCATGGCCGACGGCGGCGACACCGTGCGGCTCGACATCGTGGACGACGGGATCGGGTTCGACGCCACCGGCTGGGCGTCGCGGCCGGCGGGTCCGGCGGGCGGCTACGGGCTGCGCGCGATGCGGGAGCGGCTGCGCGAGCTCGGCGGCGGACTCGATATCGAGAGCGCGCCCGGCGAGGGCGTCGCCCTGTCGGCATCCGTGCCGATCGCGACGGGGCGTGCGCGATGACCGTGCTGCGCGTGCTGATCGCGGACGATCATCCGATCGTCCGCGCCGGTGTGCGGTCGCTGTTCGCCGGACAGGCAGACATCGACGTGGTCGGCGAGGCCGCCACCGGCGAGGAGGCCGTCGCGCTGGCGCGGCAGCAGCACCCGCAGGTCGTGCTGTGCGATCTGCGCATGGGGGAGGGCATGGACGGCGTCGCCACGACGGCGGCGCTGCGCGCTCTCGAACCCGCGCCCGCCGTGGTCATCCTCACGACGTTCGACCGCGACGCCGAGATCCTGGGTGCGATCGAGGCCGGCGCCGCGGGGTACGTGCTGAAGGACGCGCCGCCCGACACCATCGTGCGTGCGGTGCGCGATGCCGCCGCCGGCCGGCTCGCGCTGACGCCGGAGCTGAGTGCACGGGTCGTCGAGGTGCTGCGCGCGCCGCGGGTGCGGCTCACCGACCGCGAGCTGGAGGTCCTGCGGCTGCTGGCGACGGGTGCCTCCAATCCGCAGATCGCCAAGTCCCTGTTCGTCACCGAGGCGACGGTCAAGACGCACCTCGTCCACATCTTCGGCAAGCTCGGCGTCGACACCAGATCCCGGGCCGTCGCCGTCGCGCAAGAGAGAGGCATCCTATGAGCGCCGCCGATCCCGCCCCGCAGTCCGGTGCCGACGTCGTCGCGGCGCCGAGCCGTCGTGACTGGCTGGCACTCGCGGTGCTGTCGATCGGCCTCGGCATGATCGTGCTCGACGGCACCATCGTCGGCGTCGCGCTGCCCGACATCATCGCCGACCTCGGGATGGACCTCACCGACGCACAGTGGGTGAGCAGCCTCTACGCCGCCGTGCTGGCGGCGCTGCTGCTGTCGACCGGGCGCCTCGCCGACCGGTGGGGGCGCAGGCTGCTGTTCCTCGTCGGGCTCGGCGTGTTCGTCGGCGGGAGCATCCTCGCGGCGATGGCCGAGGCATCCGGTCCCCTCATCGGCGCCCGCGCGGTGCAGGCGGTGGGCGCCGCGCTCATCATGCCCTCCACGCTGTCGACCGTGAACGCGGTCTTCCGCGGTCGCTACCGGGCGGCGGCGTTCGGCGTGTGGGGCGCGGTGATCTCGGGCGCCGCGGCGGTGGGGCCGCTCGCCGGCGGCGCGCTCACCGAGTACGCGTCGTGGCAGTGGATCTTCCTCGTGAACGTGCCGGTGGGGGCGCTCGTGTTCGTGGCGGCGCTGATCGTCGTGCCCGAGACCCGTGGCGGGACGCCCGGCCCGGGGGCAGACGTCGACGGCGCGCTGCTGTCGGCGATCGGATTCGGCGTCCTCGTGTTCTCGATCATCGAGGGCCCCGACCTCGGCTGGTGGACCCCGAAGGCCGAGTTCCAGATCTTCGGCTGGGTGTGGCCGGCGGATGCCGCGGTCTCGATCATCCCGTTCACCCTCGCGATCGCGGTCACGGCCCTGGTGCTCTTCGTGCTGTGGGAGCGCCACCGCGCCCACAACGGGCGTTCGGCTCTGCTGGACCTGCGGCTGTTCCGTCTCCCGACGTTCACGTGGGGCAACGTCACCGCGGGTGCGGTCGCGGTCGGCGAGTTCGCCATCATCTTCGTGCTGCCGCTGTATCTCGTGAACGCGCTCGGCATGAACGCGATGGGCGCGGGACTGGTGCTGGCCGCGATGGCGCTGGGCGCGTTCGCCTCGGGAGCGGCCGCCCGCCACGTCGCCGCGCGGTTCGGGGCGCCGGGGACCGTCCTGGTCGGGCTCGGCCTCGAGGTCGTCGGCGTCGTCGTGGTCGCGCTGGTGGTGACCGCGACCACGCCCGGCTGGCTGGTGGCGCTGCCGCTCGTCGTGTACGGACTGGGTCTGGGACTGGCATCCGCCCAGCTCACCGGCACCGTGCTGCGCGACGTGCCGGTCGCGCAGTCGGGGCAGGGGTCGGCCACGCAGAGCACCGTGCGCCAGGTCGGTTCGGCGCTGGGCACCGCGTTCGCCGGCGCGGCGCTGTCGATCGCCCTGGCGCTGACGCTGCCCGCCGCGCTGGGAGCGGCGGGGTTCACGGGCTCCGCCGCCGACAGCGTCGCCGAGGCCACGCGGCAGTCGGCCGGGACGACCATCACGCAGCTGCGCGCGCAGGGCGACGCCGGCCCCCTCGGCGATCAGACATCCGCCGCCGTCGACGCGCTCGCCGCCGGGTTCGCGGACGCGACGCGGTGGGCGCTGCTGGTGGCGACGCTGTTCCTGCTGCTGGGGCTTGCGGGCGCGCTGCTGCTGCGCCGTGCGTCCCGCCGTGTGCCCGCCGACGGCTGACCTCGAGATCAACCTTTCGGTGGATCCCGCCCGCCCGCTGCCGGGCGAGGCTGGAAGCGAAGATCGAGAGGAACGCCATGCGCACGCTGTATTACGCCGCTTTCGGCTACATGATCCTGGGGGTCGCGTCCGGCCTCTTCTACCGCGAGTTCACGAAGCTCAACGACTTCCCCGAGGGGCAGTTCACGCAGCTCGGGCTCGCCCACACGCATCTGCTGACGCTCGGGTTCATCATCCTGCTCATCGTGCTCGTGCTCGAGAAGGTGTTCACGCTGTCGCAGTCGAAGCTGTTCGGCTGGTTCTTCTGGATCTACAACGCCGGCGTGGTGCTGACCTCCGCGATGCTCATCTGGCACGGGTCGCTGACGGTGCTCGGCCAGCCCGCGGGCGGCATGATCGCCGGGATCGCGGGCATGGGGCACATCCTCGTGACCGCGGGCATGGTGCTGCTGTTCCTGGCGCTCGGGCGCGCGCTGCGTCGTCCGCAGGCTGCGAGCGAGGGGATGCCGGCGGCAGAGGCAGCGGCGGTCGGCCGGGGCTGATCCGCGCCGGCCGCACCTCACGCCGTGGCGAGCGGGAAGCGCCGCCGCAGCACGAGCCGCTGCACCAGCGTCCACGCCACGGTGGTGGCGAGGTAGAGCGCGGCGGCGAGGGGCACGAACAGCGCGAAGACGGCGGTCGTGAACTGCAGGGCGCCCGCGAGGCGTGCCATGCCGGCCCCGGCGAGCGGGGAGGCGTCGGCCGACTCGTCGATCGGCGGGCGGAACGCGCGCCGCGTGAGCTCGGCGACCACCACGATCACCGCGATCACGGCGGCGAACACGCCTGCCGTGGCGACGGTCGCCGCGCCGGAGGTCACCGCGCCGACGGCGCTGAGCCCGAGCGGCACGCCCAGCAGCTGCTGCGTCAGCAGCGTGTTCGCGTGGCCGGCGATCGCCGAGTGCAGGAAGAGGGCGTAGACGATCGCGACGACGGGCGCCTGCGCGAGCATCGGCAGGCAGCCCGCGAACGGCGACGTCTTCTCGTCGGCGTACAGCTTCATGGTCTCGCGCTGCAGACGCTCGGGATCGCGCTTGTGGCGCTTCTGCAGCTCACGCAGCTTCGGCGCAAGCCGGCTTCGCGTCTGCTCCGCCTTAGCCTGCGAGATCCCGACGGGGATGAGCGCGGCGCGCACCAGCAGGGTGAGGAGGATGACGGATGCTGCAGCCGCGGCGGATCCGGCGACCGGCTCGAGCAGCGCGATCAGCTGCATGAGCAGGGCATAGGCCGCGTCGAGGATCGCGGCGATGGGTGGGAAGGCGTAGAGGTCCAAGGGTGTGTCCGTTCGTCCGGTGTCGTTTCGTGGCGTGCGGCCACGAGGCACCGGCGGATGCCCGCTCGGCGGGACGTGCGCGGTGGGTTACGCGGCCAGGGCCGCGAGGCCGGGTGCGCGCGGACGAGAGTGGCCGGGCGCGTCGGGGTGTGAAGCGGTGAGCCGCGTCGCGTCGGCGATTGCTCGGCGCGGGTGCGCTCCGCCGCGGAGGGCGGGCAGCGGGGCGCGGAACAGCGCGATGGCGACCGCGAGCACCGCGAGAGCGGCGAACAGCGTCGCGGCGACGAACAGCGCGCCGGTCGGCACAGCCAGGGCCACGGGGGAGAGCTCGAGCAGCGGGCGCGCGGCGGCGGCGATCAGCTCCGCAGCGGAATGCAGCGGGCCGGCGACGAGCTCGATGAGGGCGCGCAGAGTGATCCCGATGGCCTCGGACACGGTGCCTCCCTCCGTCGCGGCCACGGTAGCACGGGTGCCTGACGGTCCGGCCGCCCGACCTGTTGAAGGAAGGGATGCTGCACCGCCGGCATCCGCTCATCCACCGATGGCTGCGACGCGGGTGTCGGCGACATGGGGCAGGGTGGAACGCGTGACAGCGACGATCGACACCCGCACTGAGGCCCTCGAGGTGCTGCGGGCCCTCGTCGGGCGCGATGACGCCGACTTCCATGACGGACAGTTCGAGGCGATCCAGGCGCTCGTCGACGAGCGGCGCCGCGCCCTCGTCGTGCAGCGCACCGGGTGGGGCAAATCGGCGGTGTACTTCGTCTCGACGCTGCTGTTGCGCCGCCGCGGTTCCGGGCCGACCGTGCTCGTGTCACCGCTGCTGGCGCTCATGCGCGACCAGATCGCGGCAGCCGCGCGGGCGGGCGTGCGAGCGGTGAAGATCGACTCGACGAACGCGCACGAGTGGAACGACGTGCTCGCGCAGCTCGACGCCGACGAGGTCGACGTGCTGCTGGTCTCGCCGGAGCGGCTCAACAATCCGTCGTTCCGCGACGAGCAGCTGCCCCAGCTCATCGCCCGCATCGGCCTGCTGGTCGTCGACGAGGCGCACTGCATCAGTGACTGGGGGCACGACTTCCGCCCCGACTACCGTCGCCTGCGCGACCTCATCACGCGCATGCCGGCCGGCGTGCCGGTCCTCGCCACCACCGCGACCGCGAACAGCAGGGTGGTGGCCGACGTCGCCGAGCAGCTCGACGCGGGTGCCGTCGACGGCGCAGCGTCGCCGGGTGTGCTCACCATCCGTGGACCGCTGGCACGGGCGTCGCTGCGGCTCGGCGTGCTGCGGCTGCCGAACTCGCCCGCCCGCCTCGCCTGGCTGCTCAGCCATCTGGCCGAGCTGCCCGGTTCGGGCATCATCTACACGCTGACGGTCGCGGCCGCCAACGACACTGCGCGGCTGCTGCGCGAGCGCGGGTACGACGTCCGTGCGTACACCGGGCAGACCGACACCGACGAGCGGGAGGAGTCCGAGGCGCTGCTGAAAGACAACCGCGTCAAGGCGCTCGTCGCCACGAGCGCGCTCGGCATGGGGTTCGACAAGCCCGATCTCGGTTTCGTGGTGCACCTCGGGGCCCCCTCGTCGCCCGTCTCGTACTACCAGCAGGTCGGCCGCGCGGGCCGCGCGACGGACTCGGCGGATGTGCTGCTGCTGCCCGGCGCCGAGGACCGCGATGTCTGGCACTACTTCGCGACGGCCTCGATGCCCGATCGCGAGCGCGCCGAGCGGGTGCTCTCGGCGCTCGCGCAGGCCGGCGGGCCGCTGTCCACGCCGGCGCTGGAGGCCGTCGTCGACATCCGGCGCACGCCGCTCGAGCTGCTGCTGAAGGTGCTCGACGTCGACGGTGCGGTGGAGCGTGTACGCGGCGGCTGGATCGCGACGGGGCGGCCGTGGACGTACGACGAGGATCGCTACCGGCGCATCGCGGCCGAGCGCGTGGCCGAGCAGCAGCACATGATCGAGTACGAAGAGACCTCCGGCTGCCGCATGGAGTTCCTGCAGCGCTCGCTGGACGACGACACGGCCGCCCCCTGCGGGCGGTGTGACAACTGCGCCGGAGCCTGGTTCCCCGCCGACATCGCGACCGCCGCGGCGGATGCCGCCAGCGCCGCGCTGGACCGTGTGGGCGTGCCGATCGAACCGCGACGGCAATGGCCGACCGGTGCCGATCGACTCGGCGTCACGGTCAAGGGACGCATCCCCGCCGACGAACAGGCGAGCGAGGGCCGCGCGCTCGCACGTCTCACCGATCTGGGTTGGGGCGGCGCGATGCGCGAGCTGTTCGCCGCCGGTGCCGCCGACCAGCCGGTGCCGCAGAACGTGCTGGGCGCGTGTGTGCGGGTGCTCGCCGACTGGGGGTGGGCCGAACGGCCGGTCGCGGTCGTCGCGATGCCCTCGCGCACGAAACCGCTCCTCGTCGACTCGCTCGCCCGTGGCATCGCCGACATCGGCCGTCTGCCGTTCCTGGGCGCACTCGGCCTCGTCGACGGCGGACCGACCGGGCAGCCCGGCGGCAACAGCGCCTTCCGCGTCGCCGGGCTCTGGGGTCGGCTGACGGCCGCCGGGCTCGACGTGCCGTCGGGACCGGTGCTGCTCGTCGAGGACCGGGTCGACAGCGGCTGGACGCTCACCGTCGCCGCGCGCGAGCTGCGCCGCGCCGGCGCGCCCGCGGTCCTGCCGTTCGCGCTGGCGCTGCGTGGCTGACCGGACGTCCCGCGCTGCGGCTGAGCGAGGGGTCGCAGCCCTCCCGGTCGTTGAGCGAGCGAGGTACGAGCAAGACGAAACGCGGTGAGACGCTCTCGAGAACCCGGCCACGCGCATGCTTCGCGAGGTGGCCGGGTCCGATCTGCGGCGTGCGGCGTTTCGTCTCGCTGCGCTCGCTCAACGAGCGGGTGGGGGTGCGCCCGCCGCAGTGCGGTGCGGTGCGGTGTGGTCGCGGGTGCGGGGACGTCACGACTCGCTAGCCCGCCGGCGGTGTCGGGGCGTGGCGCCTGGGCCGCCGCACGATCAGGTAAGTGACCGCGCCACCGATCAGCAGCACGACCAGCACGACCCAGGGCACCCAGCTCGCGGGTGAGACGTCGGTGTCGGCCGCCTCCGCTGTCGGCGACGGCGTCGGCGATGCCGTCCGTGTCGGGGTCGGCGATGCCGTCGGTGTCGGTGTCGGTGTCGGTGTCGGTGTCGGTGTCGGGGCGGCAGTGGGCGTGGGCGCGACGGTCGGCTCGGGCGTTGGCGCGACGGTCGGTTGGGGCTCCGGGGCGATCGTCGGCGTCGGCTCGGGCTCCGGGGCGGTGGTCGGCGTCGGCTCCGGATCGGGAGCGGTCGTCGGGGTGGGTTCGGGCACGACAGTCGGCGTCGGAAGCGGCGGCAGGATCCCGGTGCGGGTCGGAGTGGGGTCGGGCGCGGGGGTGGGAGTGGGCGTCGGCCTCGGCGACGGGCTGCGGCTCGGGAGCAGGTCCGTCGGAAGCGCCGTCGGAAGCGCAGTGGGCAGATCGGTCGGCGTCGGAAGCACGCCGCCGCCGCAGCCGGCGAGGAGCGTGATGGCAGCGACGATCGCGAGCCCGGCGACGGTTCTGCGCGCTGGGAGACCGCGCGGCGGTCGAGCCGGCCGAGCGGCGGGGGGTTGCGGCATCCACTCCTCCTGACGTTCTGCACACGAGCGTAGGGCCGCGCGGGTCGTCGCCGCGTCACTCGGCGAGGGTGACTCGTGTGACGCCGCGTGACGCCGTGTCGCGGTGTGTGACGCTGCGTCGCGGTCTGTGTCGTCGCGCCGTTCCCCGCGTGCGCGAGCCCGACGAGCATGACAGCATGCCTTCCCCACTCATCTCGCCGACCGAGCTCGCCGACCTCATCCGCAACGGCACCCCGCCGCGGATCCTGGACGTGCGCTGGCGTCTCGACCAGCCCGAAGGGCGCCCCGCGTACCTCGACGGGCACCTGCCGGGAGCCGTCTACGTCGACCTCGACCACGAGCTCGCGCGTCAGGGGGACCCGCGTGACGGGCGGCATCCGCTCCCGTCACGCGAACAGCTGCAGGCGGCGGCCCGACGGTGGGGGATCCACCAGGGCGACACCGTCGTCGCGTACGACGACGTGCACTCGGTCGCCGCCGCGCGTGCGTGGTGGGTGCTGTCGAGGTCGGGCATCGCCGATGTGCGCGTGCTCGACGGCGGTCTGCGCGGGTGG
This sequence comes from Microbacterium helvum, assembly GCF_014779795.1. Classification (GTDB taxonomy): domain Bacteria; phylum Actinomycetota; class Actinomycetes; order Actinomycetales; family Microbacteriaceae; genus Microbacterium; species Microbacterium helvum. The sequence goes on along the minus strand of NZ_JACXZS010000011.1, from coordinate 169,361 downwards.
CTCGCCGAGCGACTGCCGCTGGACACGGGTGATGTCCTGCCGAGGCCGGCAGGCGACGTCGTCCTCGATGAGATCACCGAGGGCGTCGCCGACATCGACGGCGTCGAGGAGTGGCCTGACCACGGTCTGCTGCTGGATGTGCGCGGCCCCGACCGGTACCGCGGCGACTCGGAGCCCCACGACCCGATCGGCGGGCACATCCCCGGCGCCGTGAACCTGCCGACCACCGTGCACCTGACGGCGGGCAAGTTCCGCACGCCCGAAGAGATCCGCGCCGAGTTCGCCACCGCGGGGGTGTCCGAGGGTGTCTCGGTGGCGGCGTATTGCGGCTCGGGAATCGCCGCGACCCACACGGCGCTCGCCGGAGCCCTCGCCGGCATCGAGGTGGTGGTGTACCCGGGCTCGTGGAGCCAGTGGTCGCGCTCGCGCGGCCGGCTCGCCGCCGTCGGCTCGGCTCCTTCGCTGGACGTGGTGCCGGTATGACGGACGCCGCCACCGGGCCGCTCATCGTCGGAGCGATGGTGCGCACCCTCGGTGCGTATCCGTCCGGATGGCGGCAGCCCGGTGCGCACGCGGATCCGCGGACGGACGCCGCGGTGCTCCGCCGCGTCGCCGGGCTCGCCGAGGACGCCGACCTCGACTACCTGTTCTTCGGGGACTGGCTCGCCACCGGACCCGACCTGGAGTTCCGCGACCCGTATCTGCTCGCGCGGATCGATCCGGTCAGCGCGGTGCTGTTCCTCGCGGGCATCACCGAGCGCATCGGCCTCATCGCGACCGTGAACTCGACCTACGCCGACCCCTACGCGACCGCCCGGGCGACGGCATCCCTCGACCTGCTCACCGGCGGGCGCGCCGGCGTGAACCTCGTCACGGGGGCCGAGCCACGGGCTGCCGCGAACCACGGTCGCGACGCCCACGCCGACAACGAGGCCCGCTACGACCGCGCCGAGGAGTTCGTGCGCGCGCTGCGGCTGCTCTGGGAGAGCTGGGACGACGGCGCCTGGGTCGCCGACGCCGACGCCGGGGTGCTGATCGACGCGGACCGGCTGCGGACGGCAGCACTGCGCGGCACGCAGGTGCGTGTCGAAGGTCCGCTGAACGTCGCACGACCGCCGCAGACGCACCCGCCGATCGTCCACGCCGGCACGTCGCCGCGCTCCCGTGCGCTCGCCGCGACCGAGGCCGACCTCGCCCTGATCGCCGCCGGCGACCCCGCGGTGGCGGCGGCCACGCGGACCGAGCTGCGCGCTCTGGCGGCGGCGTCCGGTCGCGACCCCGAGGACCTCAAGGTGATCGTTCCGGTGCTTCCGGTGGTGGCGGAGACGGATGCTGCCGCCCGGGCGATCGTCGACCGCTTGCTGCTGCTCGTGCCGCTGGACGACGGGGCGTCGGGGCATGCGGGGCGGCCCGGATTCCCTGCGAACCGGACGCTGGCGTCGTTCCTCGATGTCGCGGGGATCGCGCCGGACGACCTGGTGCGCGCCGCATCCATCGACGACGTCGTGCCGGCCCTGACGGCGGCGGGGTTCGCAGAGGCCGCCACGCGCACGCTCGACGTCGTGCGCGTGCGAAGCGGCCGCGACCTCGACGGGGAGCATCCCATCACCTGGCGGCACCTGATCGCCGCCCACGCCGTGCCGGCGAACTTCGTCGTCGGCGGCCCCGCGGTGATCGCGGACCACTTCGAGAGCTGGCGCGACGCGGGTGCCGCCGACGGGTTCAACGTGCTGTCGGCCTTCCAACCCGCGCAGTTCGAGGCCTTCACGGCGATCGCCGTGCCCGAGCTGCGCCGCCGCGGACTGATCGGCCGGCAGGGCGCGACGCTGCGCGAGCGCCTGTCGCTCGGCGCGCCCCGGCTCGCGCACGTCGAGGCGGTCGCGGCGCCTGGTCGTTGAGCGAAGCGAGGAACGAGCGAAGACGAAACGCGCGAGACGCTCTCGAGAACCAGCCCCTTCGCATGCGTCGCGCGGGTGGCTGAGTCCGATGAGCGGCTTACGGCGTTTCGTCTCGCGGAGACCCGCACTGAGCGAGCGAAGCGAGTCGAAGTGTCGCTCAACGACTAGGGGGGCGCGTCTCTATTACGCCGCGTGAACCACGGTGACCCCGCCTTGCGGTGGGTGAACCGCCGTGACGCCCCGCCAGTACTACACGAAGAACCGCAACACGCTGCTGTCGGACGACGCGAAGCTCGACGAGTTGCTGCTGGCCGTCGCGTCCACGGCTGATCCCGACGCACGCGTCGCGGCATCGCAGGCGGTGCAGGACTACCTCGCCGAGCAGGCGTACGTGATCCCGCTGTTCGAAGAGCCGCAGGTCTACGGCGCCGCGCCGTACGTCGAGGGCATCGAGTTCGAGTCCGTCGCACGTCCGCTGTTCTACGACGTGTGGCTCGACAAGAAGAAGTAGGACCGAGAAGCCGATGAGCTACGCGCTGAGACGCGCCGGGCAGGCCGCGATCGTTCTGATCGCGGCCTTCACGGCCACCTTCATCCTGCTGCAGCTGCTGCCGGGCGATGCGATCCTGATCAAGTACCAGGACCCGTCGCTCGGGCTGAGCGCCGACCAGATCGAGCAGATCCGCATCGCGTACGGTGCCGACTCGTCATGGTGGGAGCAGTACTGGGCGACGCTGTCGGGCTACGCGACCGGCGACTTCGGCTACTCGACGCAGTACGGCACGCCTGTGCTGCAGCTCATCGGCGAGGCACTGCCGGCGACCGCCGTGCTCGCCGGACTCGGCTTCGCGCTCGCCGCGGTGATCGCGTTCGCGATCGCCTTCCTCTCGACCCTGTCGCCGTTCGGCTGGCTGCGCCAGGGGCTGCAGGCACTGCCCGGCGTCTTCGTGGCAGTGCCCGTGTTCTGGCTCGGGATCCTCCTGATCCAGGTGTTCTCGTTCGGGCTCGGCTGGGTGCCGATCGTGGCGGCGGATCCGGCCGTCGGGCTCATCCTGCCGGTGATCACACTGGCCGTGCCGATCTCGGCGCCGCTCGCGCAGATCCTCGTGCGCAGCATCGACGAGGTGCAGCTGCAGCCGTTCGTGACGGTGGTGCGCGCCAAGGGCGCGTCGCCGTCGTGGGTGCTGCGGCGGTCGGTCGCGCGCAACGCGCTGCTGCCGACGCTGACGATCGCGGGCGTGCTGTTCGGGGAGCTCATCGGCGGCGCCGTCGTGACCGAGACGGTGTACGGCCGCACCGGCATCGGCCGCATCACCGAGCAGGCGGTCTCCAGTCAGGACATCCCGGTGCTGCAGGGGATCGTGGTGCTCGCCGCGCTGACGTTCGTCGTCGTCAACCTCGTGGTCGACCTGCTCTACCCGGTGCTCGACCCGCGGCTGCGCCGCGGCTCCCGCGCACCGCGAACGTCGTCCGCACCCGTCCTCCAGGAGGCCTCCGCATGACCCTTCGACAGGCTCAGGGACCGGTCCTCGAGAAGGAGGTGGTGGATGCCGCCACCGCCGCCGCCTCGACCGCCGAGGCGCTGCGGGACGAGGCATCCGGAACCGTCCTCGACCCCGTCGCACGCGATGCGGGCGCCCTCGACGGACAGCCCATGCGGCGCGCGAACGTCGCGCGACTCTTCGCCCGCGGACGACGCCCGTCCTGGACGCTCGTCGTCGCGATCGCGGTGATCGTCGTCGCCGTCCTCTGGGCGGCGGTGCCGTGGCTGTTCACCGCGTACGACCCGATCGACGGCGTGCCGGCGCAGAAGCTGCTGCCGCCGAGCGCCGAGCACTGGTTCGGCACCGACGCGATCGGCCGCGACCTGTACGCGCGCGTCGTCTATGGAGCGATCCACTCGCTGTCGGGCGCGCTCATCGCCGTGACGGTCGGCCTCGCGGCGGGAACGCTGCTGGGCGTCGTCGCGGGTTCGGTGGGCGGGTGGCTGGACGACGTGCTGATGCGGGTCGTCGACGTGCTGCTGTCGATTCCCGGACTGCTGCTCTCGCTGTCGGTGATCATCCTGCTCGGCTTCGGCACCGTGAATGCGGCGATCGCGGTAGGCATCGGCAGCGTCGCGTCGTTCGCGCGGCTGTCGCGGTCCGAGGTGGTCCGCGTGCGGCGCACCGACTACGTCGAGGCGGCGTTCGGCAGCGGCGGCTCGTTCGCCGCGGTGCTGCGCCGTCACGTGCTGCCGAACTCGCTGACCGCCGTCGTGGGCCTGGCCGCACTGCAGTTCGGCGGGGCGATCCTCGCCATCTCGACGCTCGGGTTCCTCGGCTACGGTGCACCGCCGCCGACGCCGGAGTGGGGCCTCCTCATCGCCGAGGGGTGCAACTACGTCGCGCGTCGCCGCCGAGACCGAACTGGTCGAGGTCGCAGCCCTCGGACCGGGCTTCGCGGGGGCGCTGAGGCGTGAGGATGTCGCCCCCGAGGTGGAACGCGCGCTGCGGGCCATCGAGTCGGCCGACCTGCTCGTCGCCGCCAGCCCGGTGTACCGCGCGTCGTTCACGGGCCTGTTCAAGCACCTGTTCGACTTCGTCGGACAGTACGACCTCGTCGGAACGCCGGTGCTTCTGGCCGCGACGGGCGGCGGCGAACGTCACGCGCTCATCATCGAGCACCAGCTGCGCCCGCTCTTCGGGTTCTTCCAGGCCCTCACCCTGCCGATCGGCGTGTACGCCTCGAACAGCGACTTCACCGACTACCGGCTGAGCTCGCCCGACGTCGCGCGTCGCGTCGTGCAGGCCGTCGACCGCTCGCTGCCGCTCGTCGAGCAGGCCGCCCTCGTGCGCAGATCGGAGTACGTCGCGACCTGGTGATGAAGACGATGGGATGCCGGCGGCCGAGGCCGCCGGCATCCCATCGTCCTTCTCGGGGTCCGTCATGAAATGGGTCCGCGCGCGTCTTGCATGACGTGAGCTTCGATGTGACCCCCACCCGCCGCAGCGGCGGCGCTTCGCCGTTCCTCACGACCGCGGCAGCCGCGAGACTCGCCGGGCTGACCCCGGCGACCCTCACCCGCCGGCTCGCGAACGGCGATCTGCCCGGGTACCGGTTCGGGCGGCGCTGGTTCGTGCCCGAGGCGGAGTTCCGCCGGCAGCTTCGACGCCGCGCCTGGATGGTGCGGGCGGATGCCGTGCCGGAGGTCATCCGCGAACTGACGCAGACGCTGCCGGCATTCCTCACCGCCGACGATCTGGAGCGGTTCTTCGCCGTCCGGCGGACGCTGCTCGCCGAGGCGGTGCGGATGCCGGCGTTCTCGGCGCGCGGCGACGGCACCACGATCGCCGTGCTCGAGCGGACGCTGCAGGCGGCTCGCAACGGCTGCCCGCCCTGCGTCGCCCAGGTCGGGTCGAGAGGCGTGCAAGGGGCTGCATGACGCCGGATTGCGGGCCGAGCCTGTACGCGACGGCGGTCGCCCGTCTAGACTTGCCCGCGTGTTGACCTGTCGGTGTTGTCGCCCCTGCCGTTGAAGCCTCCGCTTCACGCAGATCTTCGCGACCCCTGACAACCCTCCGCGCCCGTGTGCGCGGCAACACCTGAGGACCCTCACGTGCGTTACGCCCAGAGCGTCGCCGACCTCGTCGGCAACACCCCTCTCGTCCAGCTGAACCGCGTCACCGACGGCATCGCCGCCACGGTGCTCGCCAAGGTCGAGTACTTCAACCCCGGCGGCTCGGCGAAGGACCGCATCGCCGCCCGCATCATCGACGCTGCCGAGCGCGACGGGTTCCTCCGGCCCGGCGGCACGACGCGCCTGTTCCAGCTCGCCGAGTCGCTCGGCGGCGTCGAGTCGCTCATGAACTACCCCGATGAGATGACCCACGCGTCGGTGCGCGGCACCGAGCTCGCCGTGCCGCCGGAGGTCGTGCGCCTGTCGGTGGGCATCGAGACCGCGGCCGACCTGCTCGACGACCTCGATCAGGCGCTCGCACGGCTCTGACCCCACCGCGGTGGGAACCGTAGGCTCGGGGCATGTCCGCGAGCCCTTCACCGCTGCCCGGCCCGTCCTCGCTCCTCACGCAGCCGCTGCGGATCGGCGCCGTCACGGTGCCGAACCGCATCATGCAGACGGCGCACTCCAAGCAGTACTCCGACCGCGTCGAGTCCGACCGCGAGACGGCCTACTACGTGCGGCGGGCGCGCGGCGGCTGCGGGCTGTTCATCGCGGGCAACCACTTCGTGCACCCGACGGGGTCGATCAAGGGCTTCGAGGACGCGTTCCGTCCCGAGGGCGTCGCCGCCTCGAAGCGGATGACGGATGCCGTGCACGAGGCCGGCGCGAAGATCTTCGTGCAGCTCAACCACCACGGCGCGCAGGCGCAGGCCGACAGCCCCGACGGGCCGCGCACGGTGTATGCCCCGTCGCGCATACTGTCGCCGTCGACCGCGCACGCGACCCGTGAGATGGATCACGACGACATCGCCGCACTCGTCGAGGGCTGGGCGCTGTCGGCCGAGCACTCCCGCGCGGGCGGGTTCGACGGCGTCGAGATCCACCTGGCGCACGGGTATCTGCTGCACCAGTTCCTCTCGCCGCTGTACAACGCCCGCACCGATGAATACGGCACAGGCGCGTACGGCGGCGATCTGGAGGGCCGAACCCGCTTCCCGCGCGAGGTGCTGCGGGCGGTGCGCGATCGCGTCGGCGACGACTACACGGTCGGCATCAGGATCGTCGCGAACGAGTTCCACCCGGACGGCCTCGACGGCGCGGCGATGCGCGAGGTGATCGCGCGCCTGCGGGCCGAGGTGCGGATCGACTTCCTCGATCTCGCGGCCGGCGGCTACCACAACGTGCACTATGTGTTCCCCTCGTCGCCGATGCCGTACGCGTGGCTGCGCGAAGACGTCGCCGCGGTGAAGGCGGCGAACCCCGACGTGCCCGTGTTCGGTGTCGGCGCGGCCCGCTCGGTCGAAGAGGCCGAAGAGGTGGTCGCGTCGGGCATCGCCGACATGGTCGCCCTGACGCGCGCGCAGATCGCCGACCCCGATCTCGGCCGCAAGCTCGTCGGCGCTCCGCCTGTCGAAGCCTCGAACCCCGGCATCCGTCATTGCATCCGTCTGAACCAGGGATGCCTCGGACGCGGCAGCCGCGGACTGCCGATGTCGTGCACCGTGAATCCGCTCGCGGGCCGCGAGCTCGAGCGCGGACCGCGGCCGCTGGCCGACGCCCCGCGGCGCTGGGTCGTCGTCGGCGGAGGACCGGCCGGCATGCGCGCAGCCGTGGAGCTCGGCCGCGACGGGCACGAGGTGACGCTGATCGAACGGGCGACGGAGCTCGGCGGGCAGCTGCGGCTCGCCCGCCAGGTGCCGGGGCGCGAGAGCGTCGGGCTGCTCGTCGACGACCTCGTGCGCGACCTCGCCGATGCCGAGGTCGACGTTCGGCTCGGCGTGGCCGCCACCGCCGAGCTGCTGCGCGGATACGGCGCCGACGGCATCGTGATCGCGACCGGTGCGGTCGCACCCCGGGCCACATCGCTCGCGCTCGGCGGCGCGTACGCCGGCGGCTTTCCGGCGCACGGCACGATCGACGCCTTCGCCGCGGCATCCCATCGCGGTGCGCTCGGTCACCGTATCGTGGTGGTCGACGCCGACGGCACCGCCTACGCCGCCGGCATCGCGCTCATGCTGCTGCCGCACGTCGACGAACTGGAGCTCGTGACGCCGTTCGAGACGGTGTTCCCGCACATCGGCGCCGGGTACGATCGCCCGCTGCTGCTGGAGCGACTCGGCGCCGCCGGCACCTTCCGGCGTCGCACCGCGCACCGCGTCGAGCGGGTGGCCGGTCGCGAAGCGGTGGTGCGCGACACCCTCACCGGGCAGGCCACGACCCTCGCCGGCATCGACACGCTGGTCGCGATCGAGCCTCGCGCGTCGGTGGGCATCGACGGCGTCCGGGATGCCGCGCCCCGGCTGCCCGGCGCCGCCCCGGGAGGAGCCGCCGGGAGCGCGGACCCGGCCGCGCCCCGCATCGTCACGATCGGCGACGCCTTCGCGCCGCGCACGATCGACGCCGCGATCTTCGAGGCCGTCGAGCTCGCCTACGACGTCGCCGGGCTCGCCGTGCTGCGCGGCTGACCTCTCCCGCGGCTGCGGCTCGCGGCATCCGGGTTCCCGCCTGTTCCCGCACTCTCGTACGTTCAACAGGTCAACCGCGCTTCCGCCGGGCGCACGGCGACCCGACCCCACCGCGGACGACCGCGCTGGCTACGCTGGGGCCGTGGACCCCGTCGCCGCAACGCTCGTCATCCTGGTGCTCGCGGTGATCGCGTTCGTCAGCAACCGCGTGCCGATCGGCGTGGTCGCCATCGGCGTCGCCCTGGCGCTGTACTTCACCGGCGTGCTCACCCTGCCGCAGGCGCTGGCCGGGTTCGGCGACCCGACGACCCTGTTCATCGCGGGGCTCTTCGTCATGAGCGAGGCGCTCGACGCGACGGGCATCACCGCCTGGGCAGGGCAGAAGGTCATCGGTCGCGCGGGCACGAAGCGCAACACGCTGATCGTGGTGATCGCGCTGCTGGTGGCGGGCCTCACCGCGCTCATCAGCATCAACGGCGCGGTCGCCGCGCTGCTGCCGCTCGTCGTCGTCGTCGCGGCGCGCGCGGGGATTGTCGCCTCGAAGCTGCTCATGCCGCTCGCCTTCGCCGCCTCGGCGGGCTCGCTGCTGCTGCTGACCGGCACACCCGTCAACATCATCGTGTCGGAGTTCGCCGCCGGCGCCGGCGGACGCGAGTTCGGGTTCTTCGAGTTCGCGCTGGTCGGCGTCCCGGTGCTCGTCGGCACCATCGTGATCCTGCTGCTCGGCGACCGCCTGCTGCCCGAGCGGCGCGGCGCGCTCATGCCGAAGGACCTCATGCGGCATGCGCGCCTGCTGCGCAGCCAGTACTCGCTGTCGCTCGACACCGGCACGCTGCTCGGCCCCGTGAACGGCGTCACCGAGGTCGTGGTCGCACCGCGGTCGCCGCTCATCGGCAAGACGCTGTGCGCGGGGATGACCACCAAGAAGGGCGACCTCGTCGTGCTCGCCGCCCGCCGCGGCGACGAGCAGCTGAAGGGCGCCGAGTTCGTCGTGCAGGCCGGCGACGCGCTGCTGTTGCAGGGCGCGTGGGACGATCTCGCCCGTCGCGCGAACGAGCCCGGCGTGCTCGCGGTCGACGATCCGTCGCAGCTTCGGCGTTCGGTGCCGCTCGGCCGGGGCGCGAAGCGGGCCGCCGTGATCCTGCTCGCCATGGTGGTGCTGCTCGCGACCGGACTCGTGCCGCCCGTGGTCGCGGCGCTCCTCGCCGCGTGCGCGCTCGTGCTCACCCGCACGGTCACCGTCACGCAGGCCTATCACTCGATCTCGTGGACCACCGTCGTGCTCATCGCCGGCATGATCCCGCTGTCGACCGCGTTCATCAGCACCGGCACGGCCGACCTGATCGCCGGGTGGATGCTGTCCTTCCTGGGCGATGCGGGTCCACAGGTGGCGCTGCTCGCACTGTGCGGCCTGACCGTCGTGCTCGGGCAGCTCATCAGCAACACCGCGACGGTGCTGATCGTGGCGCCGATCGCGATCTCGGTCTCGCAGGCGATGGAGGTCTCGGTGCAGCCGTTCATGATGGCGCTGACCGTCGCAGGTGCCGCGGCCTTCCTCACGCCGATCGCGACGCCGGCGAACCTCATGGTGATGGATCCCGCCGGCTACCGCTTCGGCGACTACTGGAAGCTCGGGCTGCCGCTCGCGATCTTCTTCCTGCTGATGGCCGTGTTCTACGTGCCGCTGGTCTGGCCCTTCTGACACTGGATGCCGGCGGCCGCGGCCGCACGGGAACGCCCCGGGCGGCGGCATCCATCGTCTGAGATGCGCGACGCCCCAGCCGTCGGGTCGGCCGGGGCGTCGCGGGTCGGGGGAGGGTCAGGCGACGGACCAGCCGCCGTCGCTGGCGAGGTTCTGGCCGTTGACGTTCACGCCGTCGTCCGACAGCAGGAACGTGATCGATGCGGCCAGGCGGTCGGCGGTCACCGGCGGCACCATGACCGCCATGCCCGCCTGCACGCGCTCGGCGCCGAGCGGCGAGTTGAACTTCGCCTCGATGTTGGTGATCACCGCGCCCGGCGCCACCGCGTTGACGCGGATGCCGCTCGGTCCGTACATGTACGCGCTCGACTTGGTCAGTCCGACCACGGCGTGCTTCGACGCGGTGTAGGCGGCACCGGCGGCCGAGCCGCGCAGCGACGCCTCGGACGAGGTGTTGACGATCGAGCCGCTGCCCTGCGCGAGCATCGCCGGGATGACGGCGCGCATGAGCTTCATGGTTCCGGTGACGTTCACGTTGAAGACGCGGTCCCACACGGCGTCGGTGACATCGCCGACGGGGGTCATGTCGTCCATGATCCCGGCGATGTTGGCCAGCCCGTCGATGCGGTCGCCGGCGGCCTCGATGATGCGGGCGACGCCCTCGTCATCGGTGATGTCGGCGGTCAGCGCGACGACGTCGGCGCCCGGGTGTGCGGCGACGAACTCGTCGAGGCGCTCCTGGCGGACGTCGACGGCGATGACGCGGCCGCCCTCACGAGCGACGCGTGAGGCGGTGGCGCGGCCGATGCCGGAGCCTGCGCCCGTGACGATCACGGTCTGGCCCGTGAAGCGGCCGGCGGTGATCTTCTCGGCCCACTGCGCCTTCGGGGTCTGCGCTCCGGCGGTGGCCTCGGCGGGGACTCCGTCGGGGTTCACCTGTGCGACGAGCGCGTCGAGGGCCTCCTGCGGGAACGCGCCGCCGCTCATCGCGACGAGGTTCTGGAGGGGGAGCCCGGCGATCGGCGTCAGCGCCTCGGCGCTCTGCCCGCCCTGGGCGAGCAGGCCTCGCAGGACCTCGCCGCCGGCGGGGTCGTCGAGCCAGGTCTGGATGGTGGAGGCTCCGGTGAGGGGAGCGAGGGCGGTGCTCATTTCGTGTCTTCCCTTTCTTCATGCAGTGCGTGGGGGCTGCGGGTCCGGGGATGAGGATCCTTCGGGGCGGCTCCTACCGGACAACTATGTCCGGTACTAGGCTACCACCGTGCCCAGCACCGCATCCCCCCGTGCGGAGACCCGCCAGAACCGCGGCCCCGCAGCCGCCGCCGACAACCGCCGCGCCCTCATCGCCGCAGCGCGAGAGGTCTATGCCGAAGGGGGCCTCGGAGCCCCGTTCAGCGCCGTCGCGAAGCGCGCCGGCGTCGGACAGGGCAGCCTCTACCGTCACTTCCCCGACCGCACCGCGCTCGCCGTCGCCGTGTTCGAAGACAACGTGCGCGACCTCGAGGAGTACACCTCGGCACCCGACCGCACGATCGAGGATCTGCTCGACCGGGTCGTCGACCAGGCCGTGGTGTCGACCGCGTTCATCCAGCTGGTGACCGCCGACCTCACCGACCCGCGCGTGGCGGTCCTCGGAGAGCGCTTCTACGGAGTCGTCGAGCGGCTCGTGGCGCGCGACCGCGCCGCCGGCCGCATCGGCGACCACGTCGAGATCGAGGACGTCACGATGGCCACCGGCATGCTCGCGACCGAGCTGGCGAGAACGGATGCCGCAGCCCGGCCCGCCGCGTCGGCCCGGGCGCGCCGCCTCTTCCGCGCGGCCTTCGCGCCGCGCTGAGCCAGGCCGCCGAGGCCGGCGCAGTGCCGCGTCAGACGCGGGTCGCCGCCGTGTCATCCCAATCGATGGCGTGGTCGTACAGGTGGTTGTTGCGGGTGTTCTTCGTCGCGTTGCGGAGGAACAGCGGCAGCAGGAGGTCGCGCATCCAGACGGCGATGCGCGAGGCGCCTGGCGCCTTCTGTCGTCCGATCCCCGAGACGCTCTTCGCGCGGGTCGGACCGGTGTACGAAGGCGTCACCGCGCGCTGGAACGAGTACCTCGAGACGTTGACGGACGAGCAGCTCGAGTTCGCGAACGAGTTCGTGGCGCGGGCGGCCGCTTTCAACCGCGCCCAGACGGAGTCGCTGCGCAGGACGTAGCGCCGCTGGTCTGGGCGCCACGATTCACAGGCGCGTCCAGGCCTCCGTCAGCACGCCGCGGAGGATCTGCTCGATCTCGTCGAACTCGGCCGGGCCGATCGTCAGCGGCGGCGCGAGCTGGATGACGGGGTCGCCGCGGTCGTCGGCACGGCAGTAGAGGCCGGCGTCGAACAGCGCCTTGGAGAGGAACCCGCGCAGCAGCCGCTCGGACTCGTCGTCGTCGAAGGTCTCTTTCGTCGCCTTGTCCTTCACGAGCTCGATGCCGAAGAAGTAGCCGTCGCCGCGCACATCGCCGACGATCGGCAGGTCCGTCAGGCGCTCCAGCGTCGAGCGGAACACCGGCGAGTTCTCGCGCACGTGCTCGTTGAGCCCCTCTTCTTCGAAGATGTCGAGGTTCTCCAGCGCGACGGCGGCCGACACCGGATGCCCGCCGAAGGTGTAGCCGTGGTAGAAGGATCGGTCGCCGTGGGCGAACGGCTCGTAGATGCGGTCGCTCACGATCGTGCCGCCCAAGGGCGAGTAGCCGCTCGTGACGGCCTTCGCGAACGTGATCATGTCGGGCTGGTAGCCGTAGGCGGAGCACGCGAACATGTGACCGATGCGGCCGAAGGCGCAGATGACCTCGTCCGAGACGAGCAGCACGTCGTACTTGTCGCAGATCTGGCGTACGCGCTGGAAGTACCCGGGCGGCGGCGGGAAGCATCCGCCCGAGTTCTGCACGGGCTCGAGGAACACCGCCGCGACGGTCTCAGGGCCCTCGAAGAGGATCATCTCCTCGATGCGGTCGGCCGCCCACACGCCGAACGCCTCGATATCGTCGGCCGGGGCGCCCATGTCGGCGGCCCGGTAGAAGTTCGTGTTGGGCACGCGGAAGCCGCCCGGCGTGACCGGCTCGAACATCTCTTTCATCGCAGGGATGCCGGTGATCGCGAGCGCTCCCTGCGGCGTGCCGTGGTACGCGACCGAGCGCGAGATCACCTTGTGCTTGGTGGGGCGGCCCTGGATCTTCCAGTAGTACTTCGCGAGCTTGAACGCGGTCTCGACGGCCTCGCCGCCGCCGGTCGAGAAGAACACCTTGTTGAGATCGCCCGGTGCGTAGTCGGCGAGACGGTCGGCGAGCTCGATCGCGGCCGGGTGGGCGTACGACCAGATCGGGAAGAACGCCAGCTCTTCGGCCTGCTTCGCGGCCGCCTCGGCCAACCTGCGCCTGCCGTGCCCGGCGGCGACGACGAACAGTCCCGCGAGCCCGTCGATGTACTTGCGCCCCTGCGAGTCCCAGATGTGGTGGCCCTCGCCCTTGACGATGATCGGCACGCCCGGCCCCTCGGTCATCACGGACTGCCGGGCGAAGTGCATCCAGAGGTGGTCCTTCGCCATCTGCTGGAGCTCGGCCTCGGTGCGCGTGGCGCGGGCGGTGCGGGCAGGACGTTCGGTCGAGAGAGACATGCGTGGCCTTCCGTCAGACGTGCCCTCACGCTATCGGGGCGACGCGCCCGCCCGGTAGGGCGTTCTGTGCTGAGTGGATGCCGGTCCCGTCGGTCCGTCCGGCCCAATCCCCTCAGTTCATCCGTCACAGATGTACGCCGATCCGCCGCTGGCGCGTACATCTGTGACGAATGAACCAGAGAAGGAGCGCGGGCGAGGGCGAGAGGGCGGCGCGGGCGGGTCAGGTGGAGCCGCGGGGGATCAGCCGCGTGGGAAGGAAGATCGGCTCGGGCGAGAGCGGGGCGCCGGCGGCGGCGTCGGTGAGGGCCGTGACGGCGGCCGCCGCCATCTCTCGGATCGGCTGGCGCACGGTGGTGAGGGGCGGGGTCAGCCAGCGGGCGCTGCGCAGGTCGTCGAAGCCCACGACGAGCACGTCGTCCGGGATGCCGCGACCTGTCGCCACGGCGGCGGCATACACTCCGGCCGCCATCTCGTCCGAGCATGCGAAGACGCCGAGCCGGTCGCCCGGGCGGAGACGCCGCAGGAGGGGGATCGCCGCCTCGCGTGCGGCGACGGCACCCCAGTCCGCTTCGAGGGTGACGAGGTCCGCCCCGGGACGGGTGGACTGCAGGCCCTCGCGGAATCCCTCGTGGCGGGCGCGCCCGTATCGGTAGGGCGGCGAGCCGAGCACGATCGCGAACATCGTCGCGCCGCGATCCGCGAGGTGCAGCGCCGCCGTGCGGGCGCCGGCGCGATCGGTGGTGCGCACGCTCGTGAGCCCGCGCGAGGTCTCGGCCTGCGGATCCATCAGCACGACGGGGATGTCGGCGTCGGTGAGGGTCGCCAGCTGCGACGCGGTCGGCGAGATGAGGCCCAGCATCACTCCCGCCGAGCCGCGGCGACGCACCCGCATCGGCCAGTCGTCGTCGGGGGTGTCGCGCTCCTCGGTGAGCACGAGGTCGTAGCCGGCCGCCGCCGCGGCGCTGCGCGCACCCGCGGTCACCTCGTCGGAGTACGCGTTGTGGTAGCCGCCGAGCACGAGATCGACCAGTCGCGCGGATCCGGGCGGACGGCCGCCCACCGCCGGGTCTCGTGCGTAGCCCAGGCTGCGCGCCGCCGCCAGGACGCGACGCCGCGTCGCGGGGGCCAGGTCGCCCCGTCCCGAGAGGGCGCGTGAGGCTGTGCCGATGCTCACACCGGCGTGCGCGGCGAGGTCGGCGAGGGTCACGCGATCGGGCACGCGACCACCCTCGCGCACGCACGGGGTTTTGCGCAAGATTGTCGCGGGCTCGGGGCGCCGGTGGCATCGTCGGTCCCTGGAAAGGGCACTCCACGATGACGACGACGACATCGCCGCTGCGGATCGCGCTGATCGGCACCGGCTTCATGGGCCGCATACACACGCAGGCCTGGCGCACCGCACCGCGCTTCTTCGACCTCCCCCTCGACCCCGTGCCGGCGCTGCTCGTCGGACGTCGAGCCGATGCGACAGCCTCGTTCGCGGACCGTCAAGGGTGGCCCGAGCACTCCGTCGACTGGCGCGAGGCCGTCGAGCGCGACGACATCGACGTCATCGACATCTGCACGCCCGGCGACACGCACGCCGAGATCGCGCTCGCCGCGCTCGCCGCCGGCAAGCACGTGCTGTGCGAGAAGCCGCTCGCGAACTCCGTCGCCGAGGCGGAGGCGATGGCGGATGCCGCCGCTCATGCCTCGGACATCGCCATGTGCGGCTTCAGCTACCGCCGCACTCCCGCGCTCGCCCTCGCGAAGGAGCTGATCGCCGACGGACGCGTCGGCGAGATCCGCCACGTCCGTGCGCAGTACCTGCAGGACTGGCTGAGCGACCCCGACGCCCCGCACACGTGGCGCCTCGACCGCGACCGCGCGGGCTCCGGCGCGCTCGGCGACATCGGCGCGCACTCCATCGACACCGCGCAGTGGCTCGCGGGCCAGAGCATCGACGCCGTCTCGGCCGTGATGCGCACCTTCGTCACCTCGCGCCCGCGCCGCGGCGAGGTCGAGGGCCTCGGCGGCGTGGCCGCCGACCCGACCGATCGCCTTCCGGTCACGGTCGACGACGCCGCCGCGTTCACGGCGCGCTTCGACGGCGGCGCCCTCGGCGTCTTCGAGGCGACCCGCATGTCGACGGGCCGCCGCAACGCCAACCGCATCGAGATCGCGGGCGACCGCGGCGCGATCGCCTTCGACTTCGAGCGCATGAACGAGCTCGAGGTGTACGACGCCGCCGCCGATGCCGCGCAGGGGTTCCGCCGCGTGCAGGTCACCGAGGCACGCCATCCGTATGCGGGCGCCTGGTGGCCCGTCGGCCACGGTCTCGGCTACGAGCATCTGTTCACGCATCAGGCCGTCGACTTCGTCCGTGCGATCGCCGGCGAGATCCCGGTGTCGCCCACGTTCGCCGACGCGGCGCAGGTGCAGCGCGTGCTCGCCGCCGTCGAGCAGAGCGCCGAGCACGACAGCATCCTCACCCCGGTGGCACCGGCCATCCGCGAAACCGAAGGGAACCCCGCATGACCCGCACCGCCCTCGTCGTCCGCGGCGGATGGGATGGCCACCATCCCGTCGAGGCCACGGACCTGTTCATCCCGTTCCTCCAGAGCAGCGGGTTCGAGGTGACCGTCGAAGAGGACCCGCAGGTCTACGCCGACGCCGACCGCATGGCGGCGACCGACCTCGTGCTGCAGTCCGTGACGATGTCGCAGGCCTCGAACGAGGCCGTCAGGGGTCTGCGCGACGCTGTCGCCGCCGGCACCGGTCTGGCCGGCTGGCACGGCGGCATCGCCGACTCCTTCCGGGCGAGCTCGGACTACCTGCAGCTCGTGGGCGGCCAGTTCGCCACCCACCCCTCGAAGCACCCTGACGAGGTGCACGGCGACCAGACCGACAACTACCTCGAGTACACCGTCGAGCTCACCGACCTCGGTCGCGGTCACGAGATCATGGCCGGGATCGACGACTTCACCCTCACCACCGAGCAGTACTGGGTGCTGCACGACGACCTCATCGACGTGCTCGCAACGACCACGCACCCGGTGCAGCCGTACCATCCGTGGCACCGGCCGATCGTGTCGCCCGCGGTGTGGACACGCGAGTGGGGCGCCGGACGGATCTTCGTGTCGACACCGGGGCACAGCCTCGACGTGCTGCAGGACGACAACGTGCGCACCATCATCCAGCGCGGACTGCTGTGGGCAGCCCGATGAGCGCGGCAGAGCCGACCGCTGTCGGCATCGTCGGCCTCGGCGTCATCTCGGGCCAGTACCTCTCGACGCTTGCGGAGGCCGCCGGCATCCGCGTCGCCGCCGTCGCCGACCTCGACGTCGCGCGCGCGCAGGCGGCCGCGGCGAACCTGCCCGGATGCCGCGCGCTCTCGACCGACGAGCTGCTCGCCGACGACGGCATCCACACCGTCCTCAACCTCACCATCCCTGCGGCCCACGCCGATGTCGCGCTCGCCGCCATCGCGCACGGCAAGGACGTCTATGGCGAGAAGCCGCTGGCGGCGACCTTCGCCGACGCCCAGCGGGTGATGGATGCCGCCACCGCCGCCGGAGTGCGTGTCGGGGGTGCTCCCGACACCGTCCTCGGCACCGGCGTGCAGACCGCGCGCGCCGCGATCGACGACGGGCGCATCGGTCAGCCGGTGTCGGCGTCCGCGATGTGGGTCTCGGCGGGGCACGAGTCGTGGCACCCGCAGCCGGACTTCTACTACCGGGAAGGCGGTGGACCGCTGCTCGACATGGGTCCGTACTACGTGACCTCGCTCGTGCAGCTGCTCGGCCCCGTCACCGCGGTGTCGGGCGCCGGATCGCGCTCACGCGACGAGCGCGTGATCGGCTCGGGCCCCCGTGCCGGCGAGCGGATCCCGGTCGAGGTCGACACGCACCTGACCGGCATCCTTCACCACGCCTCGGGTGCGATCTCGACCGTGACGATGAGCTTCGACGGGGTGCGCTCCACCGCCGAGCCGATCGAGGTGCACGGCGTCGACGGCTCGCTGATCGTGCCCGACCCGAACGGGTTCGCGGGCGACGTGCGCCTTCACGAGCGGGGCGGGGAGTGGCAGACGCTCGAGCCCTGGGCGGGCTACGTCGACGCCGGGCGCGGCATCGGACTCGTCGACCTCAC
Source organism: Microbacterium helvum (assembly GCF_014779795.1). Lineage (GTDB taxonomy): Bacteria > Actinomycetota > Actinomycetes > Actinomycetales > Microbacteriaceae > Microbacterium > Microbacterium helvum. Next base: position 151,865 of record NZ_JACXZS010000011.1, on the reverse strand, counting down.
GCGTGCCACGCCCGACGGGGTCGACGGCCGTGCCAGCGGCGCCATGGCACTGCACGTGCTGGAGATCATGACGGCGCTCACGGCGTCCGCAGCCTCCGGCATCCGCGAAGCTCTTCGCACCACCGTCGAGCGTCCCGCGCTCGTGCCGCTCACCCCCGCATCGAACTGGAGAAGCCTGTGACCACGGCCCGCGCCGTCATCGACCTCGACGTCCCCGGCGAGGTCATCAGCCGCCACCTGTACGGGCACTTCGCCGAGCACCTCGGCCGCTGCATCTACGGCGGGTTCTGGGTCGGTGAGGACTCGCCCATCCCGAACGTGCGCGGCATCCGCTCCGACGTCGTCGAGGCGCTGCGCGCCCTCGGCATCCCGAACCTGCGCTGGCCGGGCGGCTGCTTCGCGGACGACTACCACTGGCGCGACGGCATCGGCCCGCGCGAGAGCCGACCCACCATGGTCAACACGCACTGGGGCGATGTCGTCGAGAACAACCACTTCGGCACGCACGAGTTCATGGACCTCTGCGACCTGCTCGGCGCCGACGCGTACGTCAACGGCAACGTCGGCAGCGGCACGGTGCGCGAGATGAGCGAATGGGTCGAGTACCTGACGCGCGACGGGGACTCGCCGATGGCGCGCCTGCGTCGTGAGAACGGCCGCGACGAGCCCTGGAAGGTCCCGTTCTGGGGCATCGGCAACGAGGCGTGGGGCTGCGGGGGCAACATGACCGCTCAGCAGTACGCCCTCGAGGCCCGCCGCTACGCGACCTACTGCCGCAACCACGGCGGCAACGAGCTGTACCGCATCGCCGCCGGCGCCTCCGACGACGACACCGCGTGGACGCGCGCCCTGATGGAGTCGCTGGGATGCCTCACCTGCGGCTCGAACCCGACGCCGCTGTTCCAGGGCGTGTCGTTCCACTACTACTCGCACGCCGGCGCGGGCATCAACACCGAGTCGGCGACCTCGTTCACCGAGGAGGAGTTCTACGGCACGATGCGCAAGGCCCTGGAGGTCGAGCGGGTGATCCGCCGTCACGAGGCCGTCATGGACTCGTACGACCCCGACCGCAAGGTCGGGCTGATCCTCGACGAGTGGGGCACGTGGTGGAACGTCGAGCCCGGCACCAACCCCGGGTTCCTGTTCCAGCAGAACACGGTGCGCGACGCGCTCGTGGCCGCCGTGCACTTCGACGCGTTCCACCGGCACGCCGGACGCCTCAAGATGGCCAACATCGCGCAGACGCTCAACGTGCTGCAGGCGATGATCCTCACCGACGACTCCGGCGCCATGGTGCTGACCCCGACTTATCACGTGTTCGAGATGAATCGCGGCCACCACGACGCCACCGCGCTCGCCGCTCACGTGCTGCAGACGCCGACCGCGGCCGGTGACGTGCCCGGCCTGTCGGTGTCGGCCTCGACCCGCGACGACGGCGCCCTGGTGTCGCTGTCGAACCTGTCGATCGATCAGGCGCTCCACGTGCAGGTGGACCTGCGTGGTCGCGGTGCGTCGGTGCGTCGCGCTCGCGTGCTGACGGGGGCGGATGCCGCCGCCCACAACACCCCGGAGGCCCCTGACGCCGTGGCGCCCGTCGAACTCGACGCGTCGCTGCAGAACGGCGTGCTGTCGGTGACGCTGCCGCCGCACTCGTTCGCGACGGTCGAGCTCGACCTGGCGTGATCCGGACTCCTCCTCCTGGTCGTTGAGCGAGCGGAGCGAGTCGAAACGTCGTGAGCCACCTGTCGGACCCGGCCACGTCGGTGCGGGTTCTCGAGTGCGGCTTGCCACGTTTCGTCTTCGCTCGTTCCTCGCTCCGCTCAACGACCGGGGGCACGGCCCGAGAAGCACTCAGGGCCGGGATCCGAATGGATCCCGGCCCTGAGTGCTTTGTCGTCAGCGCGATTCGCGCACCAGCGGAGACACCGTCGCCACGGCGGACCGGGGGGAATCCGCCGTGAGCGCGTGCGTGCCGCCGGTGAGTTCGATCGCTGCCTCGGTCTCGCGCACGGCGCACGAAGGTCCGACCCACAGCTCGACCCGGCCGGGCTCGACGATGCGGCGACCGTCGCGGCCGGTGAAGGCCAGCCGCGTCGCGGGGACGTCGAAGGTGACCGTCGCCGACTCGCCGGGATCCAGCGTCACGCGCTGGTACGCGAGCAGCTGCGCGACCGGCCTGGTCACCGACGCGAACACGTCGCGCGCGTAGAGCTGCACGACATCAGTGCCCGTGCGCTCGCCCGTGTTCGACACCCGCACGCTCGCGACGAGGGTTCCGTCGGTGGCGGCGTCGGCGACATCCAGCTCTTCACGGGCGAACGTCGTGTACGTCAGGCCGTGCCCGAACGGGAGCACGGGCGTGTTGTCGGCGCTGGTGATCTCGGTGGGGCCGCCGAGCACGGGGTGCAGATATGTGTACGGCTGCGCACCGGCCGATCGCGGCAGCGAGACCGGCAGCCTGCCCGAGGGTGCGGACGAGCCCGACAGGATGCGCGCGATCGCGGGGCCGCCTTCTTCGCCCGGGAAGAACGCCTGGATCACCGCGCCCGCCGCGGACGGGCCCTCGAGCATCCAGCCGATCGCGTACGGGCGGCCCGACACCACGACGACCACGGTCGGTGTTCCGGTCGCGACGACCGCCTCGACGAGGCGTCGCTGCGCGCCAGGAAGCTCCAGATCGTCGACGTCGTTGCCCTCGCCGACGGTGCCGCGGCCGAACAGCCCGGCACGGTCGCCGACGACGACGATCGCCGCCTCCGCCCGCGCGGCGGCCGCAACGGCGGCGTCGATGCCGGCGGGATCGGGGTCCTCGACGTCGCACCCGCGCTCCACCTCGATCGACGCGGACGGCAGCTCGACCCGAAGCGCCTCGGCGATCGTCGGGATCTCGAAGCCCAGCGCGGTGCCGGGGTGGTGGGCGAGCACGTGATTCGCGAACGAGTAGCAGCCCATCAGCGATTCGGCCGCGTCGGCATTGGGGCCGATCAGCGCGACGCTGCGGACGGCGCCGAGCGGCAGCATCCCGTCATTGCTCAGCAGCACGACCGACTCCTCCGCCGACCGGCGGGCGAGCTCGCGCAGCTCAGGGCTGTCGAGCGCGACCTCCGTCGGGGGCTCCGACAGGTCTTCGTCGAGCAGGCCGAGCTCCTCTTTCTGTGCGAGCACGCGCAGCACCGCGCGGTCCACGTCGGCGAGGCCGTGGGGGTCGGTGGCGAGACGCTCGCGCAGCGGTCCGACGAACGCGTCGCCGGTGGGCAGCTCGATGTCGATCCCCGCCCGCAGCGCGAGCAGGGCGGCCTGGCCGAGATCCGCCGCGACGCCGTGCAGCGCGTGGAGGAAGGCGACCGCGAAGTAGTCGGCGACGACGGTGCCGTCGAAGCCCCACTCCTCGCGCAGCAGCTCGGTGAGCAGCTCGGGGTTCGACGCGACCGGCACGCCGTCGATCTCGGCGTACGAGTTCATGACCGACCGCACGCCGCCGTCGCGGACCGCCATCTCGAACGGCGGCAGGACGACATCCTGCAGCCGGCGCCGGCCCATGTGCACGGGCGCATGGTTGCGCCCGGCCTGTGAGGCCGAGTAGCCGGCGAAGTGCTTCAGCGTCGCGTGCACGCCCGAGGACTGCAGGCCGCGCACGTAGGCGGTGCCGATCGTCCCGACGACGTACGGGTCTTCGGCGATGCACTCGTCGACGCGTCCCCAGCGAGGATCCGTGATGACATCGAGCACCGGCGCGAGCCCCTGGTGGATGCCGAGCTCCCGCATCGAACGGCCGATGGCCGCGCCGACCTGCTCGGTCAGCTCGGGGTCGAAGGCGGCGCCCCACGCCAGCGGCGTGGGGAAGGTCGCGGCCTTCCAGGCAGCCAGTCCCGTGAGGCACTCCTCGTGCACGATGGCCCCGATGCCCAGGCGCGAGCGTTCCCGCAGGCGTCGCTGCTCGTTCCACAGCCACTCCGCGCGCTCCACCGGGTCGACCGGCCGGGTGCCGTAGACGCGCGTGAGGTGCCCGATGCCGTGAGCCGAGGCATCCTCGTACTTCGTCGACGTCGCCATCTCGCCGGCCATCGGCGCGACGAGGTCATCGCCCTGGTCGACCCAGTAGCCGACGAGCTGCGCGAGCTTCTCGTCGAGGGTCATCTGGGCGTGCAGCGCACGCACGCGCTGCGAGACGGCGGGCAGGTCCACGCCGCTCAACCCTTGACCGCCCCGGTGAGACCGCCGACGATGCGACGCTCGAAGAGGCTGAAGAACGCCAGCGCGGGGATCATCGACAGCGATGTGAAGGCGAGCACCTTCGCGGTGTCGACCGAGTACTGCGACGAGAACGCCTGCACGCCCAGCGGCAGGGTGAAGTTCGCGTTGTCGTTCAGCAGGTACAGCGGCAGCAGGTAGCTGTTCCAGCTGCCGATGAACGCGAGGATGCCGACCGTGATCACGCCGGGGACCGCCAGCGGGATCACCATGCGCCAGAAGAAGCCCAGGCGGCTGCAGCCGTCGATGAATGCCGCCTCCTGGATCTCGTCGGGGATGGCACGCAGGAACGGCACCAGGATGATGATCGTCGTCGGCAGCGCGAAGGCGATCTGCGGCAGGATGACGCCCGCCAGCGAGTTGATGAGCCCGAGGTCGCGCACCACGATGTACAGCGGTGTGATCGCGACGGTGATCGGGAACATCAGGCCCGCGGCGAAGAGCGCGTACATCGCGCCCCGCCCTCGGAAGTGGTACCGGGCGAGCACGTAGCTGGCCATGAGGCCGAGGATGATGACCCCGACGGTCGTGGCGACCGCGACGATCGTCGAGTTCAGCACGAGCGTCCAGAACGTCCCCTCGGTGAGCACGTCGAAGTAGTTCGAGAACACCCACGGGTCGGGCAGCCCCGCCGGATTCGTGGTGATCTGCGAGTTCGTGCGGAATCCGCCGAGGATGATGTAGATCACCGGGCCGAGCATCAGCGCGATCACGACGAGCGCGATGAAGTAGACGGCGGGGGTGCCGGCGCGCATCCGCGGGGAGCGGGGCCGCGTCGGCGCAGCGGTCGGCGCGGCGGTCGCCACAGCGGCGGTCATCGGTCGGTCCTTTCGGTGAGCGCGCCCGCGGTGTCGCGGCGCAGCACGAAACGCTGGTAGATCAGGGCGACGACGAGCGAGATGAGGAAGATCACGACGGCGACGGCGTTGCCGTAGCCGAAGTTGCCGGCGTTGCGGCCGTTCGAGACCATGTAGGTCGCCATGGTGGAGGTGCCGGCGACCGGTGCCACGTACTGGCCCCAGATGATGTAGACGAGGTCGAACAGCTGCAGGGCGCCGATGATGGACAGGAACGCCCAGATCCGCAGGGTCGGCCCGAGCAGCGGGATCGTGATGCGCCACTGGATCTGCCAGTAGCTCGCGCCATCGATCGCCGCGGCCTCGTAGAGCTCGTCGGGGATGCCCTGAAGCCCTGCGAGGAAGAGGATGACCGCGAAGCCCACGTACTTCCACGTGAGGATCGCCATGAGCGTCCAGATCGCGATGCTCGGGTCCGCCAGCCAGTCGCGCGTCAGCTGATCCAGGCCCATATTCTCGAGCAGGCCGTTGAGCGCGCCGTTCGTCGCGAGCATCAGGCTGAAGCCCGTGCCGACGACGACCTCGGCGATCACGTACGGCACGAAGATGAGGACGCGGATGAGCGACTGGCCGCGCATCTTGCGGTTCAGCAGGAGCGCCAGCAGCAGTGCGACGGGGCCCTGCAGCACCAGCGACATCACCATGATGAAGCCGTTGTGGCTGAGCGCCTCTTGGAAGTCGGGGTCCGTGAGGATCGTGATGTAGTTCTTGAGGCCGACGAAGTCGACGGCCGGGCCGTAGCCGTGCCAGTTGAAGAAGCCGTAGTAGGCCGCCATGATCACCGGGAAGATGACGAACCCGACGAAGAAGATCAGTGCGGGGCCGGCCAGCACCGCGATCTCCAGTCGGCCCGACCATCCGATCCCGCGACGTCGGCGGCGCGGCGATGCCGGGGGCGGCGGCGTTTCGCCGCCGCCCCCGGTCCGCTGCGCGCGATCCGTGTCCGGGCGATCGTCCGTATTCGGTGTCGCGCTCTTGTGCATGCGGAGAGTTCCTTATCCCTTCGCGCCGGCCGCGTTGGCTGCCGCGATCATCTCTTCGGGCGTGCTCTGACCCGAGAGCATGTCGACGACGGCCACGTTGAGCGCGTTGCCGACGTTCTGACCGAGCACCGTGTCGAGCCACTGCGAGACGAACGGCGCGGCGTTGTACGCCTCGAGGATCTGCTTCAGGTAGGGCTCGGTGACCTGCTCCTGCGCGACCTGGTTGACCGGCGGGGAGTTGAACGCCTTGTAGTAGGCGGTCTGCTGGTCGTCTGACGCGACGAAGTTCAGGAAGTCGACGCACTCCTTGGGAGCCTTCGCCGAGCAGGAGTATCCGTCGACGCCGCCCATGATCGAGCCGGGCTCGCCCTTGCCGCCCTCGACCTCGGGGAACGGGTACCACGCGAGGTCGGGGAGGGGCTTCTCGTCGGGAGTGAGGGATGCGATCACGCCCGGGTCCCACGCGCCCATCAGCTCGCCACCGGCCTGGTGGTTCGCGACGAGCCCGGCCGAGCTGCCGGCTCCCTGCTGAGCCGAGGTCGTGAGGAAGCCCTCGTTGAACGGCTCGGTTGCGGCGAAGTCGTTGAGGTCCTCGGCGGCCTTGAGCCAGCACGGGTCGCTGAAGTCCTTCGAGTCGCCGGTCTCTTCCATCGTCTTCGGGGCGCACTCGCGCAGCGAGAACCAGTAGAACCAGTGGGCGGCCGGCCAGGCGTCCTTGCCGCCGAGGGCCAGCGGGGCGACACCCGTCGCCTTCAGCTTGTCGTTGGCCGCGACGAGCTCGTCGATCGTGGTCGGGGTCTCGGTCACGCCGGCGGCGTCGTAGAGGTCCTGGCTGTAGAAGATGCCGCCGGGCAGCACCGACAGCGGCATGGCCCAGAGCTTGTCCTGGTACATCTGCGCCTTGAACGAGCCCTCCGAGATGTTCTCCTTCGCCTCGCCCTCGATCTTGCCGGTGAGGTCCATCAGCTGGCCCGCCTGCACCATGGCGGTCATCTTGCCGCCGCCGCGCTGCAGGAAGATGTCCGGCGGGTCGCCCGCGTTGAGGGCCGTCTGCAGCTTTCCGTCCAGGTCCTCGTTCTGGATCGACTGCATCTTGATGGTGACACCGGGGTTGTCCTCTTCGAACGCGGCGATCGCGTCCTTCCAGAACTGCTGCCCGGGGCCTGTCGTCGAGTTCTGCCACAGCGTCATCTCGACGTTGCCGTCGCCGCTGTCGCCCGAGCCGCCGGCACTGCAGCCGGCGAGCGCGAGCGCGCCGACGACGAGTGCCGCCGAACCCATGAGGATCCTCTTGGCTTTCATGTGATTCCCGTTCTCTTCTTCGAGGAGCACCGCCGCTGCGGGGTGCCGGTGGTCTGCGCGATCGGACCGCGCACTCTCGGCGTGCGACCGAGCGAGAAAAGTCTGCGTGTCCAACAAATCATCTGTCAAACGTTTTCAATAACGGTTTCGATGGCGTTATGCTTTCGAAACATGACCCGCCGCCCCACGATCACGGATGTCGCGAAGGCGGCCGGCGTGTCCGTCGCGACCGTCTCGAAGGCCGTCAACGGCCGGTACGGAGTGGCCAGCGAGACGGTCGACCGCGTGCTCGCCGTCGTCGCCGAACTGGGCTACGAGTCGAGCCTCATCGCCAGCAGCATGCGTTCGCGCACGACAGGAGTCATCGGCGTGCTCGTCGCGGATTTCGAGCCGTTCAGCGCGGAGATCCTGAAGGGCGTCGGGCAGGCGCTGGGCGACAGCCGCTACGACCTGCTGGCTTATTCCGGCTCGCACGGCACGGCCGAGGGGTGGGAGCGCCGCTCGCTCTCGCGGCTCAGCGGCACGCTCATCGACGGTGCCATCATGGTCACGCCGACCGTGGTCAACGTCGGCGCAGAGGTGCCGCTCGTCGCGATCGACCCGCACACCGGGCCCGCCGATCTGCCCACGGTCGAGAGCGACAGCTACGGCGGTGCTCTCCAGGCGACGCGACACCTCATCGAGCTGGGGCATACCCGGATCGGGTTCATTGCAGGACGCCGCGACCTCCGCTCGTCGATCGCGCGCGACGCGGGCTACCGCCGGGCGCTGACGGATGCTGGTCTGCCGGTCGACCCGGGGCTCGTGGGATCGGGCAGCTACCGGCAGGACGCCGTGCGGGTGGCCGCGCTCGACATGCTGCGGCGCAAAGACCGGCCGACCGCGATCTTCGCGGCGAACGACATCTCGGCCCTCGAGATCGTCCGCGTCGCCGACGAGCTCGGCCTGCGGATCCCGCGGGACCTGTCCGTCATCGGATTCGACGACGTGCCCGAGGCGTCGAAGGCGACGCCGGCGCTGTCGACGGTGCAGCAGCCGATGCAGCAGCTGGGCGCCGAGGCGGCGCGGATGCTGCTCACGCTCATGCGCGGCGAGACGCCGCCGGCGACGCATGTCACGCTGCCGACGCGGCTCGTCGCCCGCGAGACGACGGCGCCCCGGGTCTGACGCGGCGAGCGATCGGTCAGCTCGCCGCCCCGGCGGGGTCGTGGAGCAGCTCTCCGAACGCGGCTTCCGCGGCCCCGATGAGCAGTCGGTCCTCGGCGAGCGCTGCCGGAAGGATCGAGAAGTCCTCGCCGTTGGCGTGCATCGTCTGAGCGGCGACCGCGTCGGTGAGCCCCGCGGTGTCGCCGGCCGCCAGCATCGCGAGGAACCCGCCGAGCACCACGACCGCCGGGTTGAGCACGTTCACGGCGTTGGCCAGGGCGGTGGCGAGGATGCGACGCTGGCGGGCGATCTCGTCGAGCACCTCCGGAGCCTCGGCGGAGCGCAGCAGGCGGGCGAGCTCCGGTTCGTCGACGTTGCCGTGGCCGAGGACGGCCAGCAGTCGTGAGCGGCTGACCTCGTCTTCGAGCACGCCGTCGTCGGCGCGACGATCCGAGACGGCGGCGATGCCGGGGCGGTTCTGGCCGAACTCGCCGGAGTAGCCCGACGCGCCGCCGACGGGCATCCCGTGGACGATGAGGCCGCCGCCGATGCCGCTCGCGCCGCCGTTGAGGTAGACGACGTCGTCGAACCCGCGGGCGGCGCCGAACAGGTGCTCGGCGAGCACGCCGAATGCCGCGTCGTTGCCCACCGCCGTCGGCAGGCCCGTCGCCGCCTCGACGAGTTCGCGCAGCGCGGTGTCTCGCCATCCGAGGTGGGGGGCGTCGCGGACCAGGCCGTCCGACGCGCGGACGAGACCCGGCACCGCGACGCCGACGCCGACGATCCTGGCGTCTGCGAGGTCGTCGGCGCGCCAGGTCGCGACACGCTCGCCGATGAGCTCGGCGGTGCGCTCCGGGGTCAGAAGGTCCGTCATCTCGATGCGCTCACGCCGCCGCACACCGCGATCGAGACCGACGACCGCGAGCGTCAGGGCGTCGACCTCGGGGTTGGCGGCGACCGCGACCACGTCCGGGTGCGCGCTGACGAGTGGCGACGGCCGGCCCACTCGCCTGCTGGGATCCGGTGCGCGCTCCTCGACCAGCCCGAGCGTCGCGAGGTCGCCGACGAGGTCGGCGATGGTCGAGCGGTTCAGACCCGTCGCGCTCGTCAGCGTGGCGCGGGAGATGGGCCCGTCGAGGTGGACGAGCCGCAGGATCCGGGACAGGTTCGCTTGACGGCTGCCCACGGACTCGTTCATACCCACACTGTAGAGGGCCGGGATCGGCGGGGCGTTCGGTCTCATCCGTGCGTCGCTCGCGTCGTCACCGCGCTCAGCCGCGCGGGCGCGCCGTGCTCCCGCGCACCACGAGGTGGGTCGCGAGGTCCATGCGCAGCGTGTCGGGGACGACGCCGTCGGCGAGGCGCAGGGCGAGGCGGGTGGCCTCCTCGCCCATGCGGCGCAGCGGCTGGTGGACGGTCGTGAGCTGCGGGCTCATCCAGCGGGACAGCGCGATGTCGTCGTAGCCGACCACCGACAGGTCGTCGGGCACGTGCAGGCCCGCGGCGGACCCGGCCGCGATCACGCCCAGCGCCTGCAGGTCGCTGCCGGCGAAGATCGCCGTGGGCGGATCGTCGAGCGCGAGCAGTTCACGGGCTGCGGTCTCACCGCCGTCGGGGTGGAAGTCGCCGAAGCGGATCAGCGCGAGGTCGATGGGCAGCCCCGCAGCGTTCATCGCGGACCGGTAGCCGTCGACGCGGGCGAGCGAGCACATCATGTCTTCGGGCCCGGTGATCGCGGCGATGCGGCGGTGCCCGAGCTCGATGAGGTGACGCGTCGCCATGAGTCCGCCCGACCAGTTGGCCGATCCCACCGAGGGGACGTCGGGCGAGGGGTCTCCGGCCGGGTCGATGATGACGAACGGAATCCCGCGCGAGCGCAGCTTCTCGCGGTACTTGCGGGCGAGGTCGCTGAAGACCAGGACCACACCGGCGGGCCGGCGGCGCAGCACGCCGTCGATCCACTCCGGGCCGGGTTCGTGGCGATCGCCGCTCACCGTGAGCACCACCGAGAGCCCGGCGGCGTGGGCGACGTCCTCGACGCCCTCGATGACCTCCATCGACCAGCTCGACTCCAGCTCGTGGAAGACGAGCTCGATGAACTCGCTGCGCTGGGCGGTGCTGCGACGGGTGTAGCCGTGCCGGGCGAGGTGCTCCTCGAGTCGGGCGCGCGTTGCGGGTGCGACGTCCGTGCGGCCGTTGAGCACCTTCGACATGGTGGCGAGCGACACACCCGCCTCAGCCGCGATCTCGGCGAGCGTCACGCGCTGTGAGGCCGTCATGGTGCGATCGTAGTCCGAAAGTTTCCGGCGCCGGCTGCGGCCGCTGCGGCATCCATTCGCGCACGCAGCCACGCGAGCTGACGCTGCCAATGCACTCCTTCGCCGCCCTCGTGGCCGTTCCACGGATACGCCACGACCTCGGCGCCGCCCCGCCAGTGGTTCGCCGCGGCGTACACGCCCGACGGCGGTGCGACGGTGTCCATCAGCCCCGCCCCGAACAGTGCGGGCGCCGTCGCACGGCGGGCGAAGTTGACGCCGTCGAGGTACGACAGCGTGCGGAACACCTGCTCGTCGGCGCCGCGGTGCACCGAGAGGTACCGGGCGATCTCGGCGTGCGGGTCGGTGTCGGTGAGTCCGACCGTTCGCCGCATGTGACTCAGGATCGGCGCCGTGGGCAGCGCCGCGACGAGGTCCTCCGACAGCCCCGCCGCGGCGATCGCGATCGCCCCGCCCTGGCTGTTGCCGGTCACCGCGACACGGCCGGCGTCGATCTCGGGCATCGTCCGCACCGCGTCGACCGCGCGTGCCGCGTCGGTGAACACGCGCCGATAGTAGTGCGTCGCCGGGTCCTCGATGCCGCGGGTGAGGAATCCGGATGCCGCCGGCCCGGCCCCGTGCGGGTCCGGGGTGCTGCCGCCCGTTCCCCACGTCGATCCCTGGCCGCGCGTGTCGACGATGAGCTGCGCGAAGCCGGCGACGGGCCAGTGCAGGCGCTCGAACGGCAGGCCGCGCCCGCGGCCGTAACCGACGAACTCCACCACGGCAGGAAGCGGCGCCTCCGCGGCGTGGGGGAGGACCAGCCACGCGCGCACCGGGTCGCCGGCAAAGCCCGGGAACACCACGTCCTCGACATCGACGAGCTCCAGGCCGGTGTCGACGGGAGCGCGCCGGACGGCGGCATCCACTGCTCTCGAGCTCGCGAGCGTCTCGCGCCAGAAGATGTCGAAGTCGTCCGGCTCGGGGACGTCGGGCCGGTAGGCGGCCAGCTCGGGCTCGGACAGGTCGAATCTCGCCATCGGCGACTGCTCCTTCGCGGGTCGTGATGAAAATGTTGTCATGTCGCACGAAATGTCGAATGAAAACGTTGACATCGTGTGCGGGCCCACACTACCGTCGTCGTGTATCGAAGCGGAAGACGAAACTTTCGCATTGCTTGAGGCGGCAAGGAGCCGCCTCCGGACACTCGCGAGGGAGCGCATGTCGGTCAACAGCAACCTCGTCGTCGCCGAGGCGGTGGAACTGCGCTCGGAGGTCGACGAGGCTCCGCAGCCGTCGCGGCGACGACGCAAGCAGCCCGCTCGCCCGCCCGGGACGCGCACCACGTGGCGCAAGGCGCTGAAGAAGGACTGGCGGCTCTACTCGCTGCTCGTGCTGCCGATCGTCTTCCTGCTGATCTTCCGCTACATCCCGATGGCCGGGAACGTCATCGCGTTCCGTCGCTTCCGGCCGGGCGGGTCGATGTTCGGCGACGAGTGGGTGGGGCTTCGCTACGTCGAGCTCTTCATCAACGACCCGACGTTCTGGCGCGCCTTCTGGAACACCCTGATCCTCGGCGGGCTCACCCTCGTCATCGTGTTCCCCCTGCCGATCGTGCTGGCGCTCATGTTCAACGAGCTGCGTTCGCGGCGGTTCAAGCGGGTCGCGCAGTCGATCTCGTATCTGCCGCACTTCATGTCGATCGTCATCGTCGCCGGCATGGTGCTGCAGCTGACCGCGCTGAAGGGCTCCATCAACCAGACGATCGAGTTCTTCGGCGGCGAAGCCATCCCGTTCATGCAGCTGCCGCAGTGGTTCCCCACCATCTACGTGGGCTCCGAGATCTGGCAGACGGTCGGCTGGGGCACGATCCTGTACCTGGCCGCCCTCACCACGATCGACCCGCAGCTGTACGAGGCGGCGCGCATCGACGGCGCCAACCGCTGGCGGCAGATCTGGCACGTGACGCTGCCGGGCATCCGGCCCACGATGATCGTGCTGCTCATCCTCAACATCGGCACGTTCATGGCGGTCGGCTTCGAGAAGATCCTGCTGCTGTACAACCCGCTGCTGTACCCGACCGCCGACGTCATCTCGACGTACCTGTACCGGGTCGGCATCATCTCGAGCAACTTCTCGTACGCCACGGCCATCGGCCTGTTCGAGTCGCTCATCGGGCTGGCGCTGATCCTGACCGCCAACGCGATCTCGCGTCGAACCGTGGGGACGAGCCTGTGGTGACCGAAAGCCTCCGCACCGCCCCGCGGCGCATGTCGGACCGGATCTTCCGCCCGGCCAAGCAGTCCGGCATCAAGGACTCCCGCAGCTACACGGTGTTCCGCATCGTGAACGGCGCGCTCATCGTGGCGCTGTGCTTCCTGACGCTCTATCCGTTCCTCAACGTGGTGGCTCAGGCGTTCAGCTCCGAGGCCTACATCAACTCGGGCCAGGTGAACCTCATCCCGAAGGGCTTCAACGTCACGACGTTCGGCTACGTCATGGGCGACCCGATGTTCTGGCGCAACTACGGCAACACCGTGCTCTACACGGTCGTGGCGACCGCGATCGCGATGGTGCTCACCACGTCGTTCGCCTATGCGCTGTCGAAGAGGCACCTGAAGGGCCGGGCGTTCTTCATCGGCATCGCGGTGTTCACGATGTTCTTCAACGGCGGGCTGATCCCGAACTACATCCTGATCAACGAGCTCGGCTTCAAGAACACGCTGTGGGCCATCGTGATCCCCAACGCCATCAGCGTCTTCAACCTGCTCGTCATGAAGTCCTTCTTCGAGGGGTTCCCCGAGGACCTCGAAGAGGCCGCGGCGATCGACGGACTCACGACCTACGGCATCCTCTGGAAGATCGTGCTGCCGCTCAGCAAGGCCGTCATCGCCACGATGGTCCTCTTCTACGCGGTGTCGTTCTGGAACTCGTGGTTCGCCGCGTTCCTCTATATGGACAAGGCCGAGCTGTATCCGGTCACCGTGTACCTGCGCAACCTGCTCGCCGCCGCGTCGAGCACGGAGTCTCTCGGCGCAGGAGCCGCAAGCGGTGACGCGACCCAGGTCGCGGCCAACGTCAAGGCCGTCACGATGCTGCTCACCGTGCTGCCGATCGTCTGCCTCTACCCGTTCATCCAGAAGTACTTCGTGTCGGGCGTGATGCTCGGCTCGGTCAAGCAGTAACCCCCCACGAAAGGAAATCCCATGACACAGCACATGCGACGAAGCGTGCTGCTCGCGGGCGCCGTGCTCGCTGCGGGCGCGCTCGTCCTCAGCGGTTGCGACTCCGGCGGCGACACCGGCGCCGACGGCGACGACACGGCCGCGGCGGAGTTCGACTTCACCGGCAAGGACGTCGGTGCGATGGAGGACTACGGCGTCGGCGACACCTTCACGGCGACGGAGCCGGTCGAGTTCGGCCTCTTCTACCGCGACCACCCGAACTACCCGTACAACAAGGACTGGCTGTTCCTCAGCGAGCTCGAGAAGAACCAGAACGTCACGTTCGACATCACCTCGGCGCCGCTGAACGAGTGGGACCAGCGCAAGTCGCTCGTCATCGGCGCGGGCGACGCGCCCGACATCGTCTCGGTCACGTATCCCGGCCAGGAGGTGCCGTTCGTCGCCGGAGGCGCGATCCTCGCGGCGAGCGACTTCGTGCAGTACATGCCGAACTACATGGACAAGGTCGAGAAGTGGAACCTCGAAGCCGACCTCGACCAGCTGCGGCAGGAGGACGGCAAGTACTACCTGTTCCCCGGGTTCCGTGAGGAGCAGCGTCCGGAGTACACGTTCGCCGTGCGATCCGACATCTGGGAGGAGCTCGGCCTCAGCCTGGAGCCCGCGACCTTCGACGACTTCGCCGACGACCTCCGCAAGGTGAAGGAGGCGTACCCGGATGTGTATCCGATGACCGACCGCTGGTCCGCGAACGGGCCCATCGAAGGCACGCTCGGATTCGTGTCGCCGAACTTCGGCACGGCGGCCGGCTGGGGCTTCGGTCAGGGCCTCACCTGGACCGGCGACGAGTTCGTCTACACCGGCGCGACGGACGAGTACAAGGATCTCGTCGAGTTCTACGCCGGGCTCGTCGCGGACGGGCTGCTCGACCCCGAGGCCATCACTCAGGACGACGACCAGGCCAAGCAGAAGGTGGCGTCGGGTCAGGCGCTCTCGGTCGGGACCAACAACCAGGAGATCGTCGGCTACCGCCAGACGCTCAAGGACCTCGGCACCGCCGGCGACCTCGCGATGATCCGCGTGCCCGCGGGACCCGGAGGCGACAACCTCGCAGCCGGCGGACGCCTGGTGAGCGGTTTCATGCTGTCGTCCAAGGTGCAGGAGTCCGAGCACTTCAAGGCGCTGCTGCAGTTCCTCGACTGGCTGTACTACTCCGACGAGGGACTCGAGTTCGCGAAGTGGGGCGTCGAGGGCGAGACCTACACCAAGGACGCCGACGGCAAGCGGGTGCTCGACCCCGGCATCACCGCGATGGGTATCAACGCGGGCGCGCCGAAGAACCTGCAGACGGACTACGGGTTCTCCAACGGCGTCTGGATGCTCGTCCACGGCTCGTCGGTCGACCTCGACCGCTCGATGCTGCCCGAAGAGGCCGTCGACTTCGTCGAGTCGATGTCCACGAAGAAGGTGCTGGACCTGCCGCCGCCCGCTCCGCTGGACGAGGTCGAACGCGAGCAGGTGTCGCTGTACCAGTCGGCGCTCAAGGACCACGTGTGGCAGAACACGGCGGCCTTCATCCTCGGTCAGCGTTCGCTGGACGAGTGGGACGCGTACGTGTCCGAGCTCGAGGGCATGAACATGACGCAGTACATCGACATCGTCAACGAGGCGCAGCAGCGCTACGCCGAGGCCAACGGCTGACGTGACGGATTGATCGGATGCCGCGACCGCGGGCTCCTCTGAGCGTCGCGGTCGCGGCATCCACTTCTCTGGAGACACTTCGCAACGTGACCCTTCCCGCATTGCCCAAGATCCCGTACGGCGGCGACTACAACCCCGAGCAGTGGGGCGAGGAGGTGTGGGACGAGGACTACCGCGCGTTCGACCTCGCGCACATCGACCTCGTCACGGTGGGCGTGTTCTCGTGGTCGCTGACGCAGCCCGCCGAGGACGTCTACGACCTGTCGGTGCTGGAGCGCATCATCGACCGGGCGCACGCGGAGGGTCGCAAGGTGTGCCTGGCGACCGGGACGGCAGCCGTGCCGCCGTGGCTGGCCCGGCGGCATCCCGACGTCTGCCGCACCGATTTCGAGGGCCGTCGGCACGTCTACGGCGGGCGCCACAACGCGTGTCCGTCGTCGCCGGCCTACCGGCGGCTGTCGGCGGCGGTCGCCGGCCGCATCGCCGAGCGCTTCGGCGATCACCCGGCGGTGGTCGCCTGGCACATCAACAACGAGTACGGCGGGCAGTGCTATTGCGAGCTGTGCGCGGCGGAGTTCCGGGTGTGGCTGCGCGAGCGGTACGGCACGCTCGACCGGCTCAACGACGCGTGGAACGCCGACTTCTGGTCGCACCGATTCACCGACTGGGAAGAGGTCGTGCCGCCGAACATGCTGTCGGAGCACTGGCGCGGACCGAATCACACCGCTTTCCAGGGGATCTCACTGGACTACCTGAGGTTCAACAGCGACAACCTGCTGCGGTCGTTCCGCGATGAGAAGCAGGCGATCCGCGAGTTCTCGACGCTGCCGGTGACGACCAACATGATGGGGATCTACCGCCACCTCGACTACCACCGGTGGGCCCCGCACCTCGACTTCGCTTCGTGGGACAACTACCCGACCGATGGGTCCCCGGTCTCGCGCATGGCGCTGTCGCACGCCATCATGAGGGGACTGAAGGACGGCCAGCCGTTCTGGCTCATGGAGCAGACGCCCACCATGACCGCCACCCGCGACTACAACCCGGTCAAACGGCCCGGCGTCATGCGGCTGTGGTCGTGGCAGGCCGTCGCGCACGGTGCGGACTCGGTGCTGTTCTTCCAGCTGCGGCAGAGCCGCGGCGCGTCCGAGAAGTACCACGGGGCGGTGCTCAACCACGCCGGCCGCACCGACACCCGGGCGTTCGGCGAGGTCGCGGCGCTCGGCGCCGAGCTCGAGCGCGTCGGCGATCGCCTGCTCGGCGGGCGGACACCGGCGCGCGTGGCGCTGCTGTTCGACTGGGACTCGTGGTGGGCGCTGGAGATGACCGACGGCCACAGTCGGGCGGTCGGCTACGAGGGGCAGCTCGTGGCGTACCACGAGGCACTGTGGCAGGCCGGCGCGCTGGTCGACGTCGTGCCCATGACCGCGGACCTGTCGGGGTACGACGTCGTGGTCGCGCCCCTGCTGCATGTGCTCAAGGGGTCGATCGCGTCTCGTCTCGAGGAGGTGGCGCGCCGCGGCGGCTCGGTCGTCACGACCGTCATGTCGGGGCTCGTCGACGAGGACGACAACGCGTTCCTCGAGGACGCGCCCGGACCGCTCCGCGCACTGTGCGGCGTGCGCGTCGATGAGACCGACTCGCTGCCGCCTGCCGTGGCGAACACGGTGACACTCGGGATGCCGGGCGAGGACCCGGTGCGCGCCCTGGCGCGGCACGTGTTCGATCTGGTGATCCCGCAGGGGGCGACGGCCGTCGGGACGTATGAGCAGGAGTTCTACGCGGGGGAGGCGGCCGTGACCCGGAACGCCTTCGGAGCGGGTTCGGCCTGGTACGTCGGAACGGTGCTCGACCAGGCCGGTGTCGACTGGGTCGTGCGTCACGCTCTCGCCGAGCACGAGGCCCTCGGCCCGTTCGCCGACGTGCGCGACCTGGAGCACACCGCGCGCGTCGTGGACGGCCGCCGCTACGAGTTCGTCCTCAATCACGGTGCGGACGAGGTCGAGGTGCCGTCGCCGTTCTCGGGCGTCGACCTGCTCAGCGGCACGGCGCTGACCGCCGGCGACCCGCTGCGGGTGCCGGCGGCCGGTGTGGTCGTCATCGAGAGCGCGGGCCGTTGAGGATGGACACATGAACGAGCACACGTCGCGGCGCCACGGGGCGCTCGGCCGCGTGACCGGCGCGGTCTACTGGTTCGTGGTCGTCGAGCTGTGCTTCCTGCTCGCGGCCGCGCCCGGTCTCGCCGGCATCCTGCTGCTCGCCCGCGACGCCAGCAACCTGCCGCTGTACGCGCTGTGCCTCGTGCCGATCGGACCGGCCTACTCGGCGGCGATGTCGGCGATCGCCGGCCGATCCGACGAGCTGTCGGTGTGGCCGCGCTTCTGGCGGTCGTACGCGCACAACCTCGTCGACGTGCTCTGGGTGTGGGTGCCCGCGCTGCTCGCCGCGACCGTGCTCGGCACGACGATCGCGTTCGCCGGCGCGGCGGGTGTCGACGCCTTCTTCGTCGTCGTCGCGATCGTGCTCCTGGTGGTGCTGGCGGTGTGGGCCTCGCACGCGCTGGTCATCGCGTCGTTCTTCTCGTTCCGCGCGCGCGACGTGGCCCGCCTGGCGCTCTACTACGTCGCCGCGAAGCCGCTGGTCACCCTCGGAGCGCTGTCGTTCCTCGTCCTCGCGGCGGCGATCGTCGCATTCACGCTCGATCCCGTGCTCGCTCTGCTGGCGGTCGTGTTCGCAGCGCTCGCTGCGGCGAACGCGCGGCCCATGATCGCCGACATCCGCGCTCGCTTCATCCGCGACGAGTCGAGCGCCGTCGCCTGATTCCCGGAGCGGCTGCACGGGCGATGTGCGCCGTCGAATGTAAACGTTCACATGGCTTCCGGCGCTCGATGAGCGCCTGTTGAAGAGGGCGAAGGCGCCCTGCGGCAGCTGCCGCGCACAACTCGAAGGAGAGGACCCACCGATGGCTGTACCCAGCGCTGCGCGTCACGTCGCGGCATCCGCATCGCATCCCCGGCATCGCCGACGGGCCTGGCCTGCCGTCACGGTGCTGCCTCTGACCGTCGGCCTCATCGCCGCAGGCGTGACCCCCGCACACGCCGCGGACGAGTACTCGGTCGACATCCATGTGACCGGCGGCGGTGTCGTCACCGGCGCCGGGAACTTCACCCCGGGCGAGACCGTCACCCTCACCGCGACGCCGGACGCCGGCAATGTGTGGGGCGGCTGGACGAGCGACGAGCTCGACTGGATCGGCGCGCGTGTGGCGTCGTTCACGATGCCCGAGGGCGACGTCGAGATCGACACGGCGTTCCGGCCCCAGGCGGCGCCCCTCAAGGACGTCTACGCCGCGGACTTCGAGATCGGAAACATCTGGGGCGGCTCCGGCGACTACGCCGCCGGCTCGGCCTCGTCGAACCACATCGCGCGCAACTACAGCGTGATGACGGCGGGCAACGCGATGAAGCCCGACGCGCTGCTGCCCAACAACAACATCGACCCGACGACGGGCGCGTTCACCTTCAACTGGGGGAATGCCGACGGCTTCGTGGACTCGACGATCGCTCGCGGCATGCGCGTCCACGGGCACGTGCTCGTGTGGCATTCGCAGTCACCGGCCCGGCTGAACACCGGCACGACGGGCGGCACCCGAGACCTGGCCCGCGAGAACATGCGGCGATACATCGAGGGCGTCCTCGGGCACTTCGACGGACGCGTTCCGACGTGGGACGTCGTCAACGAGGCGTTCGTCGATGGGCTGGACCGGTTCGACCCCGCGACGCAGGACTGGCGCGACTACCTGCGCGGCGGCCCGAACGGCGGGACCTCGGCCTGGTACGCGGCGTACGCGAACGGCACCGACGCCGCAGCCGGAGAGGACCCCGGCGACTACATCTACGACGCCTTCTCGTTCGCGCGCCAGTATGGACCCGGGGTGACGCTGGTCTACAACGACTTCAACGAGTTCCAGGCGTCGGGCAAGGGCAAGGCGATCGTGACCATGGCGACGGACCTCAACGCGAGATACGCCGCCGAGCACCCCGGCGACGCGCGTCCGCTCATCGAGGTGCTGGGCATGCAGTCCCACAACTACATCCCGCAGACGCCGGCCTTCGCGTGCTCGTCCACGAGCCGCCTGGGCGCCCTTGTCGACGACACCGCCGAAGTGTGGCAGACAGGAGCCTGTTCGGACTCGACGTCGGTCGAGGCGTTCCTCCAGCTCGTCGATGACGCGGGACTGCGGGCCGATATCAGCGAACTCGACCTGTTCGTCTGGGAGGCGTACAACGGTCAGCCCGAGGGCTCCAGCCCGAGTGCGTACCGCGACCTCACCGACCCGGCGGTCAAGGACCGCATCTCACGTGACACGTTCACGTTCTGGCAGGGCAAGATCGCCAACCGCGCAGAGCTCGAAGAGATCCAGGCGCAGCGCTACGCCGAGTACTTCTCGGTCTACAAGGCGTACGCCGACATCATCGATCGCGTCACCTTCTGGGGCATGAACGACCGCTTCAGCTGGCGTGCCACGCACAACCCGCTGCTGCTGAACAGCGACTGGTCCGAGAAGCTGGCGATGTGGGCGGTGTCCGACCCCGAGGGCTGGTTCGACCGGGATCGCGCCGACGGCGACGGCATCCCCGTGCAGGCCACGGTCGCTGAGACGGCGCCCGGCTCGCTGACGCTGTCGGTCGCGGACTTCGGCGACGGCGTCGTGCTGTCGCAAGGCGCCGACGCCGGGGACCGGCTGCGCTTCACCGGTCAGCTGCCCGAGGTGACGGTGACCGATTCGCGTACCGCCGAGCAGGCGGGCGACGGCGGATGGGCGGTGACGGGTCGTTCGACCGACCTGGCCTCCGGCGGCGACACCGTCGCGGCCGGGCACCTCGGGTGGACGCCGCAGGTCGTCTCACCTCGCGCAGGGGTGGCGGCCGGAGCTGCGATCGGCACCGTGCTCGACGGCGCCGCCGGTCTCGCTGCGCCGCAGGCGCTCGCGACCGCGTCGGTCGCCGGACGCTTCGGCTCGACGACGCTCGGCGCCGCGCTCGCGCTCGAGCTTCCCGTCGACCAGGCTCCGGGGACGTACCGCGGCACCGTGAGCGTGTCGCTGTTCCCCGTCGACTGACACGCGATGACGCCACGGCCCCCTCCGTCGGTGCGGAGGGGGCCGTGGCGCTGCTCCGGAGTACCCGTGCGGGGAATCGTGCCGTTGTCTCGGAACGTTCCTGGGGATAAGGACACGTGGTTGGCCGTCGGATGCCTGAGCCCGATGTCCCTGTCGAGCGAGTAGTCCCCTTAACGTGGTGTAGTTCGCGGTGGGTTGCGGCTGGTGAAGGGTTCCGTCGCGGAGCATGTCGAACAGGAATCATGCCGGCCCGGCGGGCCGTCACCGCCCAGCATCCTCCGCCGCGGCCTCGACTCCACGACACGGACGTCGGACGGCGCGCGGTTGCAGCCCGGGCGCAGGCGTGTCGCTGCGATCAGTAGAGCGTGCGTCCGTGTTCGTCCGGGATGCCGGACGCGCGCCAGAAGTACGTGTTGATCTGGTCGCGCCACTCGCCCGCCGAACGGGCCTGTTCGGCGAACCGTTCGGCCCCACGCATCCATACGTCCTCGTCGATGTGGTCTCGCAAGGCATCCCACCGGGCGGGCAGTTCGGCAGCCTGCTCCGCGCCGCGGAAGTGCGTGTCGTAGATGTGCTGGATCACCGTCGCGCCGTTGTGAAGCCGATGGGTGTAGGGCACGTGATGGAAGAAGAGCAGCAGCTCGTCCGGCACCGATTCCAGCGACTCGAACATCGCCGCCCACTCCTGCGGGTACTGCCCGGTGTATCCGGTGCCGGTGGCGACCGTGCGATCCACCCCGATGCCGTTGCGGTCCGCGAAGTGATACGTGCCCCACGGCGAGTACTCGTAGCCGTCGACCGAAGGGCCGTAGTGCGAGCCGGGCGTCACCATGAACCCCACGCCCAGAGGCGCGGTGTACGACTCGTAGGTCGCCCACGAGTCGTCGAGGATGGAATGGATGCCGTCGTTCACCGCTTCGTCGTCGCCGAAGGTGAGCGCCATCCACTCGCTGAGCACGGCGCGCGCATCGAGGGTCGCGTCCCAGGCGAGGCGTCCGTACGCGTAGAGGTTCGACTGCGCCAGCGGGTGTCCTGTCCAGTACGCGTCGTCGCCGACGTTCGACACCGCGGCGATCCCGCCCCGCACGAGCTCCGAGACCGGCGGGCCGCCGTCCCCGAACGGCCGGCCGCCGAGGATCTCGCTCCACTGCGGCGCGAGGTAGACGGCATGCCGCTGCTGGCCGGTGTACTCCTGCGTCACCTGCAGTTCCAGCGCGATGCGGGTGTGCTTCATCGCCGCGATCACCGGCGACAGGGGCTCGCGCGTCTGAAAGTCGATCGGCCCGTACTTGACCTGCAGCAGGACGTTGTCATCGAATCGTCCGTCCAGCGGCATGAAGGTGTCGTAGGCGGCGCGCGCGCGGTCGGTGGAGCGATCTCGCCAATCCTGCCTGTGGTTGTAGACGAACGCGCGCCAGCGCACGACCCCGCCGTGGGGCTCGAGCGCGCGGGCGAGCATGTTCGCTCCGTCGGCGTGGTCTCGTCCATAGGCGTGCGGGCCGGGCTGGCCCTCCGAGTCGGCCTTCACGAGGTAGCCGCCGAGATCGGGGATGCGCGCGAAGGCCTGGGCGGTCGCAGCCGACCACCATTGCGCGACACGCTCGTCGAGCGGATCGGAGGTGTCGAGGTCGCCGAGGTCGAGCGGCGACGCGAAGTTCACAGAGAGGTGCACGCGGATGCCCCAGGGGCGGAAGATCCCGGCGAGCAGCTCGACCGTGCCCAGATCGTCGGTCAGCAGCTGCGCCTCTCTCCGGCCCACGTTGACGTTGTTGATCGTCACCGCGTTGACGCCGATCGACGCCAGCAGCCTCGCGTAGCGGGCGACGCGCCCGAGATCTCGGCGCACGCTCCCGTCCGCGTAGAAGATCGAGCCCCCGGCGTAGCCGCGCTCGACCTGCCCCATCACGGGGTGCGCCGAGATGTTGTCCCAGTGGTCGAGCACACGCAGCGCCTGCTGCGGTTCGAACCGTGCGGGCGTCGATCGGCGCTCGCCGCCCGCATGGTCGCGGATCATCTGGAACCATCCGTACAGCGCGCCGCGACCGTCGGCGTAGGCGATGATCGTCCGATCACCGTCCTGTGCGATCACGAAGCCCTCGGCGCGCAGGCCGGCGACGGGAAGGGGGCGCGGCCACACCTCCTCGGCGTCGGCCGCCGGAACGATGAGGAGGGTGGATGCCGGGGTCCCGGCATCCACCCGCTCGCCTCTGTCGACGGCTCCGGCGTCGGCCGCCTCTGAGCGGATCGTCTCGAGGAGCGGGTCTGCTCCCCGGATGACGACGGGCCGGCCCCGGAGGAACTGCAGGGCGTGAGGCGGCAGCCACATCGGGTGCTCGCGCGGATCAGCGGTCATGGTTCACCAATCGTGGATCGTTCCGTCGCGCAGACGCGCGGCGGGCAGGTAGGCGGGCTCATAGGGGAAGCGGGCGGCAGCGAGGTCGTCGTACTCGACCCCGAGGCCGGGTGCGTCGCCGGGGTGCATCGCCCCGGCGTCGAACGAGTACGAGGTGTGGAACACCTCCGCGGTCGCGGTGTGGTGCGCCATGTGCTCTTGGATGCCGAAGTTGTGGATCGCCAGATCGAGATGAAGGGCGGCGGCCATCCCGACGGGGGAGATGTCGGTGGGGCCGTGGCTGCCCGAACGCACCTGGTGGAGCGCCGCGAGCTCGAAGATGCGCTTCAGGTGCGTGATCCCGCCCGCGTGCGTGACGGACGCGCGCACATAGTCGATGAGCTGCTCCTGGATGAGTGTGCGGAAGTCCCAGACGCTGGTGAGCACCTCGCCGATCGCCAGCGGTGTCGTCGTGTGCTTCCGCACGAGACGCAGCGCCTCGGGGTCGTCGACCGGTGTCACGTCCTCGAGCCAGAACAGGTCGTACGGCTCCAGGCTCCTGCCCAGTCGTGCCGCCTCGTTGGGGGTGAGGCGATGGTGGGCGTCGTGAAGCAGGATGAGCTCATCGCCGAACGTCGACCGCGCCCACTCGAACAGCTTCGGAGCGTAGGCGAGATAGCGACGCGTGTCCCAGCCCTCTTCGATCGTCAGCCCGGCGCGCTTGGCGGGCTCGTAGGTGTAGCGACCCCCGCTCTCGCGCGCCGACGAGATGCCGTACCCGCCTCCCATTCCCGGTACGGCCACCTGCAGGCGGATCGCCCGGTACCCCTCCTCGAGGCGCGATCGGATCGAGTCGCCCAGATCCTCCAGATCCGCTCCTGAGGCATGCGCGTACACGAGCGCGCTGTCGCGCGACGCGCCCCCCAGCAGCTGGTACACGGGCATGCCCGCGAGCTTGCCCTTGATGTCCCACAGGGCGACGTCGACGGCGGCGATCGCCGTCATCGTGACGGGGCCCCGGCGCCAGTACGCGGAGCGGTACAGGAACTGCCACGTGTCTTCGATGCGCTGCGCGTCTATCCCGATGAGCAGGGGTGCGATGTGATCGCGCAGGTACGCAGCGACAGCGAGCTCGCGCCCGTTGAGGGTGGCGTCGCCGAGGCCGACGACGCCGTCCTCGGTCGTGATGCGCAGTGTGACGAAGTTGCGTGAAGGACTGGACACGAGCACCTCTGCGGTGCGTATCATCGCGCTCGTTCGGAGTGTGCTCACGTGTGGGTCTCCCGGGTGATGTAAACGTTATGATCGGCAGATGACGACTGATCGCCGTGGGGGCGCGGTCGGAGACTCGTGTCGGACGAAAGGAGTCCGCGATGGTCACCGTGCACGACGTGGCGGCGAGATCCGGGGTGTCCATTGCGACAGTGTCGCGAACATTGCGAGAACCGCACCGCGTGTCGGATGACACGCGGGACCGGGTGCTCGCCGCGGTCGACGAACTCGGCTACCGCCCGAATCGGGCGGCGAGCAGTCTGCGGCGCGGCCGCACGGGCGTCATCGCGCTCGTCGTGCCCGACATCGAGAACCCGTACTTCGCCTCGATGACGAAGGGCGCCCAGGTGATGTGCCGCGAGCGCGGGTACGAGCTCGTCGTCGTCGACACCTCTGAGCGCGCCGAGATCGAGGACGAAGAAGTGCGCGTGCTGCGGTCGCAGATCGACGGGCTGATCCTCGCGTCGTCGCGTCTCAGCGACGAGCGGCTCGCCGAGGTCGCGGAGACGACGAGCTGCGTGCTCGTCAATCGCAGCCTGGAGTCCCACGCGCCGGGCACGCCGACGGTCACCATCGACGAAGGAGCCGCTGCCGCGCTCGCGGTCGCGCATCTGTACGGACTGGGGCATCGACGGATCGTCTACGTCGGCGGGCCGTCGCGTTCGTGGTCGCAGGCGCGTCGCGCCAAGGGCATCGAGACGGCCGCACACGAGCGTGACGGGCTGGAGCTGATCCAGCTGCGCGATTGCGTGCCGACGTCGGACGGCGGGCGTGAGGTGGCCGAGAAGGTCCTCGCGCTCGGTCCCACTGCGGTCATCGGCTACAACGACCTCGTCGCGCTCGGCCTGCTGGCGCAGTGGACGGAGTCGGACATCCGGGTTCCGGGTCACGTGAGCCTCATCGGGTTCGACGACACCTTCGTCACCGGCTTGGTGACCCCGCCGCTCACCAGCGTGGGGGCCGACCTGCGGGTCGTCGGCGACGCAGCGGTCGAGCTGCTCATCGAGCGGATCGACGGGGTCTCCACATCGAGCCATCTCATCCATCGTTCGATTCAGCCGCAACTGGCTGTGCGCTCGTCGACCGCGCCTCCTGCGGCGCGACGGTGACGGACTCCTCGCGCGCACGGGCCACGGCCTCGTCGATCCGGCGCTGGACGCCTGCCTTCGATCGGCGGCGCGTCCAGACGATCGCGACCACGACCCCCGCCGCGAGGGCGAGGAGCGCCAGCTGCGCCCACGGCATGGTCCAGGCCGTGAAGTCCGCGGATGACGGCGTCAGCACAGGCACGTCGTCGTCGCCGACGGCAGAAGGGGTGACGGCGACCGCTCCGAGCGACACGACGGTCGGCCACACCGCGAGCTCGATCGTGGACGTGCTGGTCTGAGCGGGCAGGACCTCTCGTGTCGTGGTCGAGGCCCGCACGGGGGCCAGGCCGAAGGGGCCTGTCGCGCGAGCGGCGGCCTCCGCCCCGAGCCGCACGTTGCCGACATTGTCCAGTCGGTACTCCACGCGCAGTCTTCCGGGGGCGAACGGGTTCCAGGAGGGTTCATACGACGACGACACGACCGTCGGCTCCAGCGCTGCGACGACGTCGCCCGCGACGCGCAGATGAGCCCGCACGCCGACGCGGCTGGCGAACTGCACCGAACCGCCCGCGGCGGGCTTGTACTGCGCGACGATGCCGGCGGGGTGGTCGCCCGGAGTCGCGTTCTCGGGGACCGACACCGTCACGGGGACCACGACGGAGGCGCCGGGCTGGAGCTCGATGGTGAGCACGCCGTCAGCGACGAATCCCCCCTCGACAGTGCCCACCGAGATCCACGAGCCGCCGTCGACGGGCGGTTCTCCGGGTGGCAGAAGGTCGAAGTCGCCGTCATCCGTGACGATGCCGTCGCTCGCGTACACGTCGAAGCTCGCGGGATGCGGGCTGAAATTCGTCAGGGATACGAAGTCCGGGGCGCTGCCGCCGGGATCGATGACATGGCGCAGTGAGATCCGTGCGTCCGGGCCCTCCGCCGAGGCGGGGGAGAGCGACCAGGTCGTCGTGGGGCCGCCTTCACCGGATTCTTCGGCCGTGGCCGGGTACGCGACAGCGCCGATCGCGAGCGTGAGCGTGAGGGCCGCCGTCGCGACGGTGCGAGAGAGCAGAGGGTGGACGTTCATCGTGATCTCCGGTGAGAGTGAGAGGTGCGGCCGGCCGGTGTCCCGGCCGGCCGCACGAGGGTCGGGCCTCGATCAGTCCTCGGGGAAGAGGGTGACCGCGAGTGTGCCCCTGTACGTGCCTGGTGCGGTGTCCACCGGGACCTCGAGCAGCAGGTCGGCGCCGAGCTCGGTCGATCCGTACCGCCCTTCGGATGTCGCCTGCCCCAGAGGGCTCGGACCGGCCAGACCCGTTCCGCCGCTGAGCGCGGTCGCCACCGGGGCGCCCGCCGTCACGCCCGCACGTGGCGCGGCCAGCCGCGGAGTCCACCCGAGATGCGCCGCTCCCACCGCAGCCGTTCCGGCGGACAGGTCGGTGGACTGCCCCGAGACGGACCATCCCCCCTGCCCGGCCTGGTCGGCGTTGCGGGAATCGGTCACGGTGACCGCCGGCAGCGCACCGGTGAAACGCAGACGATCGCCCGCGTTGCCCGCGTCGTCGAGCACGACGCCGTCGCCGTAGTCCGCCACGCTCAGTGAGAGCGATCCGGGCTCGGACGGCTCCGGGACGGTCGCCTCCACCGGGATGCCGGTGCCGTCGTCACCCGGCTCGACCACCAGCGTCACCAGCGAACGGGCGGGGAGCACGAGGTCGGTCTTTCCGTCCGCCGTCGCCGCGATGCCGTCGACGACCTCGAGATGATGCGTCTGGTCGTTCAGGTACGCCGTGGGCTGACGGTCGAGGTCGATATCGGTGGACAGCGCGGTCGTGCCGTTGTTCAGCAGCTGCACGACGCGCGTGCCGTCGGCGTTGTCGAACGCGGCGACCTTGAGGTCCGGAAGGGAGTGCACGGCGTCGAAGCGCACGGCGTCCGGCCGGACGAACCTGCTGAACGCCGCCATTCCCCACAGGCGGGCACCGACGGTGTAGGTGTCGTTGTCGGCATCGACGACCATGAGCGAACCCGAGCCGCCCTGGCTCACCCCCAGCCACCAGAGGTAGCCGGTGGCGTTCGCGCGCGTGAGCGAGTCCATCATGTGATCGACGAGGCGGATGCCGTCCGAACCTGCGGGGGTCTCGCCGTCCCAGTTCGGATTGAACTGCGTGAGTCCGGCCACCGATGCCGCCCATTCCGACATCCACAGCGACCTGTCGGTCTCGAACGGAGTGTCGGACCTGCTCGCGTAGGAGTGCGCGGTGAGGACGTCGACCCACTTCGCGGCCTCGGGGTCTTCGAGGATCGCGCTGTGGTAGTTCTTGCCCTGCGTCCAGCCGAACGACTCGCAGCAGAGGACGTCATACCCCGCGGCGTCCGCGACCGGGCCGAGCTTCTTTGCGAACTCGGCGGCCTGGGCGGGGGTGAAGCGCATGGATTCGTATCCGGATGTGTAATCCGGTTCGTTCGTGAAGGCGATCCCGTCGATGTCGACGCCTTCCTGCTGGTAGAAGTCGGCCCAGGCGACGAGGTAGTCGGCGTAGGCCCCCGTCCAGTCGCCACTGGCGCAGCTGGTGCCCGACAGCCCGCACAGCGTCCCGCCGTTCGTCGGGCTGTTGTTGGTCTTCATGTACCCGGGGGCGGTCCACGCGTTGCCGTAGATGTACTCGACGCCCGCCGCCTCGGCGGCCTGAGCGAACCACACTTCGCCGTTGTCGTAACCGTCCCATTGGTAGTTCGGCTCGGCATCGGGGCCGCCGGGATCCGTCGGCTGGATGGACAGCATCCAGTCGTACGGCGCGGTCGACTGGCCGCCGATGCCGAGCCGGAGGATCGACGGGTCGACGCCCGTATCGCCGAGGAGGAGCTCGACGGCCTCGGCCTTCTTCTCGTCCGACAGCAGGTTCAGCCGGTGGGTGCGCTGGAAAGCCGCCGAGTAGCCGAAGCCGTCGATGGTCTGCTGGACGCTCTCGGGTTGAAGATCGATCGCGGTGGTGTCGTCGGCCGAGGCGGCGGGGGCGGTGGCGAAGCCGGCGCCCACCAGGCCTGCGGCCGCGAGTAATGACAGTGTCCTTCTCACAGCTTCTCCTTCGAATCTGTGCGGCGATGTAAACGTTATCGCGCCGCGTTGGTCATCAAGTTACGGACCAATTCTCGTAACGTCAATGCTCATTTCTCGAAACTTTCGCTGCAGGCGGAGATGGACGCGGCGCGCGAAGTGGTATAGGTTGTTGCCAGCAACATTTACCGCCCGCCGCATGAAGCGGCTGCCCGCCGCAAAGGAGCGTCATGCCCACGCAGAGTTCAGGACCGACCCCGACCCGCGCCGACAAGTTCTCGTTCGGACTCTGGACGATCGGCTACAACGGCACCGACCCGTTCGGCGGCCCGACCCGCCCGCACCTCGATGTCGTGCACGCCGTCGAGAAGCTCGCCGAGCTGGGCGCCTACGGCCTCACCTTCCACGACGACGACCTGTTCGCCTTCGGCTCGACGGATGCTGAGCGCCAGACGCAGATCGACCGCCTGAAGGGCGCGCTCGCCGACACCGGCCTCATCGTGCCGATGGTCACCACCAACCTGTTCTCGGCCCCCGTCTTCAAGGACGGCGGCTTCACCTCGAACGACCGCGACGTCCGCCGCTTCGCGCTGCGCAAGGTCATCCGGCAGCTCGACCTCGGCGCCGAGCTCGGCGCCAAGACGTTCGTCATGTGGGGTGGCCGCGAGGGTGCCGAGTACGACTCGGCGAAGGACATCCGCGCCGCGCTCGAGCGCTACCGCGAGGCCGTGAACCTGCTCGGCGACTACGTCGTCGACAAGGGCTACGACATCCGCTTCGCCATCGAGCCCAAGCCGAACGAGCCCCGCGGCGACATCCTCCTGCCGACGCTCGGCCACGCGATCGCGTTCATCGACTCGCTCGAGCGTCCCGAGCTCGTGGGCCTCAACCCCGAGGTCGGCCACGAGCAGATGGCGGGCCTCAACTTCGCCGCCGGCATCGCGCAGGCGCTGTACCACGGCAAGCTCTTCCACATCGACCTCAACGGCCAGCGTGGCATCAAGTACGACCAGGACCTCGTGTTCGGCCACGGCGACCTGCACAACGCGTTCGCACTCGTCGACCTGCTCGAGAACGGCGGCCCCGGTGGCGTGCCGGCCTACGACGGCCCGCGCCACTTCGACTACAAGCCCTCCCGCACCGAGGACGAGAACGGCGTCTGGGACTCGGCCGCCGCGAACATGCGCACGTACCTGCTGCTCAAGGAGCGCGCCGCGGCGTTCCGCGCCGACCCCGAGGTGCAGGAGGCGCTCGCCGCCGCCAAGGTGCCCGAGCTGTCGGTGCCCACGCTGAACGAGGACGAGACGATCGAGGACCTCAAGGCCGACCGCTCGGCGTACGAGGACTTCGACACCGACGCGTACCTCGGCGGCAAGGGCTTCGGCTTCGTCCGCCTGCAGCAGCTGGCGACCGAGCACCTGCTCGGCGCTCGCTGAGCCCGGCCCGTCCCTCCATCCCTCGCCGAGACAGGGGATTCACGCCGAGACCGGGGGCCACACCCTCGGTCTCGTGCGGAATCCCCTGTCTCGACTCGGACACCTCGACTCGTACACAAGGAGCAGCAGTGACGCTCGTCATGGGAGTGGACTCGTCCACGCAGTCGTGCAAGGTCGTGATCGTGGATGCCGCGAACGGCTCCATCGTGCGCCACGGGCGTGCCTCGCACCCTGACGGCACGTCGGTCGATCCCGAGGCGTGGTGGACGGCGCTGCAGGCGGCGATCGCCGAGGCCGGCGGGCTCGACGACGTTCCGGCCTGGGCGATCGGCGGCCAGCAGCACGGCATGGTGGCGCTCGACGCCGACGGCCGGGTCATCCGCGACGCGCTGCAGTGGAACGACACCCGCTCGGCGGGCGCGGCCGCGGACCTCATCGCCGAGTTCGGCGCCGACGAGCTCGCGCGCCGCACGGGGCTCGTGCCGGTGGCATCCTTCACCATCACCAAGCTGCGCTGGCTGCGCGACGCCGAACCCGACAACGCCGCGCGCGTCGCGGCCGTCGCCCTGCCGCACGATTGGCTCACCTGGCGCCTGCGCGGCTTCGGCCCGGCGGACGAGTCCGCGCGCGGCCCCGTGCTCGACGAGCTCACGACGGATCGATCGGATGCCTCCGGCACCGGTTACTGGAACCCCGAGGACGACTCCTACGACCGCGAGCTGCTCATCGTGGCGCTCGGCCACGACGCCGTGCTGCCACGTGTGCTCGGACCCGACGAGTGGGTCACCGACTCCGACGGCCGACGGGTCGGCGGGGGCGCGGGCGACAACGCCGGTGCCGCTCTCGGTCTCGGCGCCGGGCCCGGCGACGTCGTCGTCTCCATCGGCACATCGGGCACGGTCTTCGCGGTCAGCGAGCAGCGAACGATCGACCCCTCGGGCACGGTGGCCGGCTTCGCCGACTGCACCGGCCGCTTCCTGCCGCTGGTGGCGACGCTCAACGCCGCACGCGTGCTCGACGCGATCGCCCGCGTGCTGGGCGTCGACCACGTGGAGCTGTCGCGCCTCGCCCTCGCCGCCGAGCCCGGCGCAGCGGGACTAGCCCTGGTGCCGTACTTCGAGGGCGAGCGCACCCCGAACCTCCCCGATGCGACCGCGTCGCTGACCGGCATGACGCTCGCCTCGACGACGCGCGAGAACCTCGCGCGCGCCGCGGTCGAGGGCATGCTGTCGGGTCTCGCGGCCGGCCTCGACGCCCTCCGCGGCCTCGGTGTGCCGCTGGAGCGCGCGCTGCTCATCGGCGGCGGCGCCCAGTCCGAGGCGGTGCGGCAGATCGCGCCGCTGGTGCTCGGCCTGACGGTCGAGGTGCCTGAGCCTGCGGAGTATGTGGCCCTCGGCGCAGCCCGACAGGCCGCATCCATCCTCGCCGTCTGACGCCCGCTCCGGCCCTACCGGGCGCTGAACCCGGCACGCGGATGTATCGCCGTGCCCGGCATCCGCATCTTCACTGTATGGACGCTGCGATGCTCGCCGGGACGGTCTCGACCGTGCTGTTCGCCGCGGCCAACCTGCCGATGCTGCTGAAGGCCGTGCGCTCGCGCGACCTCAGGTCGTACAGCGCGAGCGCGCTGGTGCTCGGCAACGTCGGCAACCTCACGTACACGATCTACGTCGTGAGTCTGCCGTTCGGGCCGATCTGGGTGCTGCACGGCTTCTATCTCGTGACGATGGCGCTCATGCTGGTGCTCTACGCCGTCTCGGCGCGCTCCCAGCGCCGTGGCGCCCGGGCCGGCGCGGCGGCCACCACGCCGGTGTCCGGAATTCCGTCTGTGCGAACGAGGCCCTCGCGTCGCGCGGCGTGATTCCGAGCTCCACGGGCGGGTCTGATCCCGCAGGGACTGAATTGCGAACCGCCCGGACGGCACAATGGACGGGTGGATGCCGCAGACGCGGGCGACGGTGAGCTCGACGAGATCGCGGGAGAGCTGTATGCCGTGAGACCCGCGGAGTTCACCGCAGCCCGAAATGCGCGAGCCTCGGCATCCCCTCCGGCACTTGCCAAGCGCATCAAGGCGCTGCGCAAGCCGACGGTCGCAGCGTGGGCGGTCAACCTGCTCGCGCGCGGCGGGCAGCTCGCGGACGCCGTCGAGCTTTCGGCGGCCCTGCGAGAGGCGCAGGACGACCTCGACGCGACCGAGCTGTCGCGCCTGGGCGGGCAGCGCCGACAGCTGGTGGCGGCGCTGGCGAAGCAGGCGGTCGGGCTCGCCGCGGACGCCGGTGTGAAACTCAGCGCGGCCGCCCACGAAGAGGTCGAGAAGACGATCAATGCCGCCGTGATGGATGCCGCAGCCGCCGCCGCGGTGCTCACGGCGCGCCTCGTCACCACCCTGGAGGCCGGTGACATCGACCCCGCCACGCTCGCCGAGTCGGTCGGGGGAACGCTGCCGGGCGCTGTCGAGCCGGCGCCGCGTGACGACCTCGCCGAGCGTCGCGCACGCAAGGCCGCCGAGAAGACCGCCCGTGAGGCGGAGCGACTGGCGAACGAGGCCGAGCGTGAGCTCGCGCGTGTGGACGCGCGTCGCGCCAAGGCGCAGGAGCGCCTCGACCATGTGCGCGAGCGCATCGACGACCTGCGGCGCGACCTGGCCGCCCTGGAGGCCGACCGCGCGACGGCCGAGCAGAAGCTCGATGCGATCGACGCCGAGCGACGGGATGCCGCATCCCGTGCCCACGCGGCGGCCGCCGCCGCAGATCAGGCGCAGCGCGCCCTCGACTAACCGGTCGTTCCCGTCGCCGACCATGCCCGCTCGTGGCCGACCGTGCCCGCTCGTGGCCGACCGTGCCCGCTTTTCGCCGACCGTGCCCGCTCGTGGCCGACCCTGCCCGAGCTGTGCAACAGGCATGCTCGGCAGGAGTCGGGCATGCTCGGCAGGAGTCGGGCATGCTCGGCAGGAGTCGGGCATGCTCGGCAGGAGTCGGGCATGCTCGGCAGGAGTCGGGCATGCTCGGCAGGAGTCGGGCATGCTCGGCAAGGGGTTCACAGGACTCTCGTAGGCGGCCTGCCTAGCGTGGAGGGCATGGCGACTCCTGCTCCGCTGGTGCCCGCGACGACGACCGACGAAGGTGAGATCACGGTCTCGCCGACAGAGCTCCGGGAGCTTCGCGACGAGCTGCAGCGCTTCATGATGGAGTACCGCTTCGGTCTGCAAGAGGTCGAGACGAAGATCGGCATCCTGCGCGACGAGTTCCTGCTGACGCACGACTACAACCCGATCGAGCACGTGTCGAGCCGCGTCAAGTCGCCCGACAGCCTCGTCGAGAAGGTGCAGCGCAAGGGCATCGACGGCGACTTCGAGTCCATCCGGCGCAACATCACCGACATCGCCGGCATCCGCGTGACCTGCAGCTTCACGGCGGACGTCTACAGGCTGTTCGACCTGCTGACCGCGCAGGACGACGTGCGCGTGATCCAGGTGAAGGACTACATCGCCGAGCCCAAGCCCAACGGGTACAAGAGTCTGCACGCGATCCTCGAGGTGCCGGTGTTCCTCTCGACGGGACGCATCGAGGTGCCCGTCGAGGTGCAGTTCCGCACGATCGCGATGGACTTCTGGGCGAGCCTGGAGCACAAGATCTACTACAAGTACGCCACGCGGGTGCCCGACGAGCTGCTCGAGAGCCTCAAGGATGCCGCCGACACCGCGGCCGAGCTCGACGCCCGCATGGAGCGCCTCCACAGTGAGATTCGTGCTGGCAGCGCCAGGCAGATCCGCGGTGGTTCTCCGGCCGGTCCGGCGTCGTCGGCGGTGACGGTGCGCGAGATCACGGCGCAGCTCACCGTCGAGGGGGATGCGGTGGATGCCGCGACCCCGCGCGGCGAGGATCCCGAGGTGCGGGCCGTCTGAGCTCGCGAGCCGATCCGCTCGCGACGGCGCGCGATCAGGTCTCCACAGCCTCGCGCAGGCTCGCGACGTACTCGTCGACGGTCCGCGGGCCGAACACGGCCGTGTTGGCGATGTATCCCTGCGCCAGTGACGCGACGGTGCGCGCGGTTGCGGCCGCGAGCGCCGCGGTCCCGTCCGCTGTCGTCGTGCGCTCGCGCGCCCAGGGGGTGAGCGCGGCCGTCAGCGCTCCCAGCAGATGCCCGGCGGTGTCGACGAGCTGAGCGTGCATGGCGTCGTCGCCGAGCGCCTCGCCCCAGAACTGGACGACGAGTGCGGGCGACAGCCCGGTGTCGCGGATCGTGCCGAGCATCCGCTCGAGCACATCACGGGGGCGCAGCACGATCCCGCGTGTCGCGGTCGCCTCGAGCTCGTCGATGCGCGGGAACAGGAAGCGCTCGACGATGTAGCGGGCGAGCTCCGCCTTGTTCGTGAAGTGGGAGTAGATCGCCCCGGTCGAGAGCCCGGACTCGTCGACGATGTCGGCGATGGACGTCTCACGCACGCCTTTGCGCTCGAGGACGCGGACGGCGGCCCGGGCGATCTCGTCACGCCGAGCCTCTCGATACTCCTCCGACACCTTCGGCATGGAAAGAGAATACCGGTTCTGTTATGCTCGCCCCCGCAGTACAAACAGAACTGCCATTCTCTTTAGGAGCAGACGCCATGAGCATGCGTCGCGAAACCACGCCGGACTCCGGCATCCATCCCACGAAGTGGGGCGTCGCCGCCCTGTTCGGCCTCATCGGCTCGGTGCTGGTGGCCCTCGTCGTGATGGCGTTCGTATGGCCCGCCGCCACGGCGCAGCCGCAGAACCTGCCCGTCGGCATCAGCGGGCCGGACGAGGCTGTCAGCGCCGTGGAAGACAAACTGGCCGAGCAGGATCCGGCGCCCTTCGACCTGTCGTCCGTCGACGACCGCGACGACGCCGTGAGCCGCATCGAGTCCCGTGAGCTGTACGGCGCCATCCTGCTCGGCGACGAGCCCGAGGTGCTCGTCGCGACGGCGGCGAGCCCGGTCGCCGCGCAGGCGCTGCGGGGCGTCGCGACGCAGCTGCAGGCGCAGATCGACACCGCCGCGAAGACCGCGCTCACCGATCAGCTCACCGCGATCGTCGGGGCCCTCAAGACGGGCCAGCTGCCGCAGCTTCCGCCGGGTGCGACTGACGGCGCGGCGCCCGAGATCCCGACCGTCACGGTCACCGATCTGGTTCCGCTCGCCGACGGCGACAAGACCGGAGCCGGTCTCGCCGCCTCCGTCTTCCCGATGGTGCTCGGCGGCATGCTCGGCGGCATCCTGCTGACCCTCCTCGTGCAGGGCGTCGTCCGGCGCCTGGTCGGCCTTCTCGTGTTCGGCATCGCGGCCGGCGCGCTGATCGCCCTCGTGATGCAGACGTGGTTCGGCATCCTGACGGGGGACTGGCTGCTGAACGCCGCCGTGCTGGGACTGGGCGTGACCGCCACGTCGGCGCTCATCGTGGGTCTCGCCGCGCTGATGGGCCCTCCCGGCATCGGGGTCGGCGCGATCATCACGATGTTCATCGCCAACCCGATCGCCGGTGCGGCCACGCCGCCGCAGTTCCTTCCCGAGCCGTGGGGCGCGATCGGTCAGTTCCTCGTGCCGGGCGCGTCGGCGAACCTGCTGCGGTCGGTGATGTACTTCCCGGATGCCGCCACCGCGACGCAGTGGACCGTCCTGGGCTGCTGGCTCGTCGGCGGGGTGATCCTGGCGCTCCTCGGCCACTTCCGGAACCGTGCCGAGCTGACACCGCCCGCCCGCCAGCTGGAGCCCTGACCACCTCGAACCTGGGTGGACGGCGCAGACCAGGAGGTGCGGGAGCGCATCGCTAATGTTGTCGCGTGGAAGAAGTGCACCCGCTGACGCTCCTGCTGATCCCGCTGCTGGCGGTGCTGGCGCCCCTGCTCGCCCGCGGGCTCGGGCGCTGGGTCCGCATCCCGGTGGTGGTGTTCGAACTGGTGCTCGGCATCCTGGTCGGACCATCGGTGCTCGGCTGGGCGGTGCCCGCGCCGTTCGTCGACACGCTCTCGGAGTTCGGCCTGGCGATGCTGTTCTTCGTCGCCGGCACCGAGATCCAGTTCGCGTCCTTCCGCGGCCGGCTCGGCAAACGCGCGTCGCTGGGCTGGCTGATCAGCCTCGTCGTCGGTGTGGCAGCCGGCTTCGTGCTCGCCCCGGGCGAGGCGGCGACCGTCATCGGCGTGGCGCTGTGCTCGACGGCGCTCGGCACGCTGCTGCCGATCCTGAGGGATGCCGGCGAGCTGCGCACACCCTTCGGCCAGGCCGTCGCGGCGATCGGCGCCGTGGGCGAATTCGGGCCGCTGATCGCGATCTCGCTCTTCCTCGGCGGGCGCAACCTCGGCACCGCGACGATCGTGCTCGTCGCATTCGCGGTCGTCGCGGGTCTGGCGATCTGGCTGGCGTTCAAGCTCCCGCGCGGGGCGATGCACGAGTTCGTCAGCTCGACGCTGCACACGTCGGGCCAGTTCGCGATCCGTGTCGTCTTCCTGATCCTCGGCGCCCTGGTCGTGCTGAGCATCGTGTTCGACCTCGACATGCTGCTGGGGGCGTTCACCGCCGGCATCATCTGGCGGCTCCTCATGCGCGATGCCTCCGACGAGGACCGCGAGGCCGTCGAGAGCAAGATCGAGGGTGTCGCCTTCGGGTTCCTCGTGCCGATCTTCTTCATCTACACGGGAGTCACGTTCGACCTGAAGTCGCTGCTCGACCAGCCGGTCCTGTTCCTCCTCGTGCCGGTGGTGCTCGTGGTGCTGTTCCTCGCACGCGGGCTGCCGTCGATGCTGGCCGCGCCCGAGGGCTCGTCCCGGCGTGATCGGCTGTCGATCGCCCTGCTCGGCGCCACGGGGCTGCCGATCATCGTCGCAGTGACCGCCATCGGCGTCGACGAGGGCATTCTGTCCACCAGTCAGCAGACCGTCCTGGTGGCCGGCGGCATGCTGTCGGTGCTGCTGTTCCCGCTCATCGGCATGTCGATCCGCGGCGAGAAGGTGAAGGCGTCGACGACGTTCCAGGACGACATGGCGTGAACACCGCCGCGCTGTTCGACGATGCCCGCGCCCGGCTCACCGCGGCCGGGGCGCCCCGCGAGGCGCTCGGCGAGCTGGTCGTGCCGCGGCGCATCCTCGGTGTGGCGCGTGCGCCGCGGATCGAGCGGCGCGGCGCGGCATGGCACCTGGGTGCCCTGCTGCTCACCGACGACGCCGTGCTCGCCACCGGCGAGATCGTGCGAGCCCGGCAAGAGGCTCGCCGAGGCTACACCGCCGAGTCGCAGCGGCAGCGGTCCGAGCTCGCCTTCGCGGCCCGCCGTGGCGGCTTCGCCGAGGGGGAGACGGTGCATGTGGGCTGGCGGGCCCTGAGCGTCGACACCCCGGACGCCCCGCTCGCTCTGCAGGACGGCATCCCGAGCATCCGCTGGAGCGCTGCGGGCGCGCTCATGCCGCTGCACGCCTACCTCGACGAGCGCGTCGCGCTGCTGCTCGACCCGCCCGCCGGCGCGTAGCCCGGCCCACCGGCTGCCGCATCCGCTGTCAACACGCTCTCGATCGTGCGCGCGTCCCCGTACGGTGGCGGCATGAACGCTCGGGATCTCGCACGACAGATCGTGGTCATCGCCGCGTTCTGCTTCATGATCGTGGCGGCGATGGTCGGCAGCGGCCTGTTCGGCGGCACCTCCGTGCAGGACCTGCAGGAAGGGGCGCTCGACGCCGACGGCTCGTACCTCGCACCCGCGCGGCCCGCGTTCACGATCTGGACGGTGATCTACGTCGGACTGCTGGCGTACACGGTGTGGCAGGCGCTGCCTGGTCAGCGCGGCAGCGAGCGCCAGCGCGTGCTCGGATGGCTCATCGCCGCGACCATGGTGCTCAACGGGCTGTGGCTGGTCACAGCCCAGTTCGGGTCGCTCGCGCTCACGGTGCTCATGATCATCGTGCTGCTCGCGATGCTCGGCGTGACCTTCCACCGCACCGTCGTCGAGCCGGCCGAAGGCTGGGCAGACCAGCTGCTGGTGGACGGAGTGACCGGACTGCATCTCGGCTGGGTGACGCTCGCCACCGTGGCGAACGTCACGGCCTGGCTCACCTCGGTCGGCGATCCGGAATGGGATGCGGCGGCCGACCTGTGGGGAATCGTCGTACTGCTCGTGGTCCTCGCCATCGGCCTCGGCATCGAGGCTGCCAGCGGCTGGCGCATCGCCCCGGCGCTCGCCCTCGCCTGGGGGCTGACGTGGATCGCCGTGGCCCGCCTGACCGGCGAACCCGCGAGTCCGGCGATCGGCGTCGCCGCGATCGTCGTCGCGGCACTGATCCTGATACCGGCCGCGATCGGAACGGCCATCCGCCTGTCGACGCAGGTCCGCACGCCCGTCACCTGACGCCGCGCCGCGCGGATCCTCGGTGGTTCAGCGCGCGGGATCGCCGAATCGGGTCGCGAAGGCGCGCAGCAGCCGGGCGGGTTCGGTGATGGATGCCGCCAGCACGCGTCCTGCGATGGCGTCGTAGTCGCTGGACTCGAAGTACCCGTCGTCCCGGTACACCGCCATGCGCTCGGTGAAGGCCTTCGCCGTCGGCTCGGGATGGAACTGCGTGGCGTAGAGGCGGTCGCCGACCCGGTAGGCCTGGACGGGGCAGCTCTCGTTGCGTGCGAGCAGCACCGCACCGCGCGGCAGATTCTCAGTGCCCTCTTTGTGCGCCGTGAGGGCCGTGAAGCGGTCCGCGAGCCCGCCGAAGAGCGGGTCGGCCGCGGCATCCGGGGTCACATCGATCGCGACGGGGCCGGTGTCTTCGGGGAATGCGCGGCTCACGGTCCCCCCGAGCGTGCGGGTCGCGATGCCGATGCCGTAACAGGTGAACATCGAGGCCGGGCCGTCCCCGGCGGCGGTGTGCTCGGCGATGCGGGCGAGGTCTGCTTCGAGCCGGCGCTGCGCCTCGGTCTTCGTCGATTCGGGGTCGGCCACGTTGAACGGGCTGCCGCCGACGACGAAGCCGGCGTACCGGTCGAACACGTCGTCCGGCAGCGGGTCCCGCACCAGGTCGTGGCGGTCGAGCGCGTCTTCGCCGAGGTGCATCGCGGTGCGGAACGACTCGTACTCCGCGGCGGCCGCACCCAGCTGCGGGCGCACGCAGACGTAGAGGAACGAGGCGGTCGTCATGCCCGAATTCTAGGTCGCGGGACCCTCGCGCGACATCGGCCGCCGGCATCCGGAGAAATCCGTCCGCGGATGTATCAAGAACCCTCTATCGCGCTCGGGCATGGTGTGGACAGAATTGGCGCTATGACGCAGCCGGGCGCCGAGGCATCCGTCGACTCCGTGGAGCCGGCGCGATGGGAGCGCGCGGCTGCGCTGTTCGTACGCTGGCGCGAAGGCGACAGCCGTGCGATGGATGAGCTCGTGCGTCTCATGACCCCGCCGCTGTGGCATGTCGTGAGGGCGTACGGACTCGATCATGCGCTGGCGCAGGACGTCGTGCAGACGACGTGGCTGACGCTCGTGCGCCGTCACGAGACCATCAACGACCCGCTCGCGGTGTCGGGATGGCTGACGATGTGCGCGCGCCGCGAGGCGTGGCGGGTCGGCAAACAGCATCGGCGCGCCGATGCCACCGAGGCCGAGTCGCTGGAACCTCACCTTCCGGTCCACGAATCCGCCGAGCAGACCGCGGCGCAGGACGACGAGAACCGTCGCCTCTGGGACGCGGTCGGCACGCTCAACGACCGATGCCAGCGCCTGCTGCGGATCGTCGCGTTCGAGGACCGCCCCGACTATGCCCGCATCGCCGAAGATCTCGCGATGCCGGTCGGGTCCATCGGACCGACCCGCCAGCGCTGCCTCGCAAAGCTCCGCGCCGTACTCGAGGGCGACGGATGGAGAGGTGATTCCGATGGAGAATGAGGACTTCGCGGCCGACGCCGCGCTCTTCGCACGCATGCGCCGCATGTGGGAGGACGTCGATCCGATGCCCGCCGATCTCGTCGATCGGATGGTCGCCGCCGTCGCGGTCGAGGATCTGTCGCGCGAGTACGCCCTGCTGACGCTCGTCGAAGGGACGCTGGCCGCCGTGCGCGGTGAGAGCGACACCGCGACGCTGCAGTTCAGCGACGGGACGACGAGCGTGCTCGTCCATGTGACCGACACCGAGAGCGGTGGCCGTCGCGTGGACGGATGGGTGGATGCCGCCGCCCTCGCGATCCGCCTCATCCAGGCGGACCGCGAATGGGCCACGGACCCGGGCGAACACGGACGGTTCGCCTTCGACGAGGTCACGCCAGGGGTGGCGCGGCTCCGTCTTGTCGTGCGCGACGCCGACGGCGCGCTGCGCGACTTCCAGACCCCGCAGTTCGAGGTCTGACGCAGTTTCATTTTGGGAATGGATGCCGCGGCCTGGGGGTCGCGGCAGCCGCTATGTGTGAGGGGAAGACATGAGCAATCTCGGCGAAGGTGATCCCGGGCGGGGTGCTGCGGGCGACGGATCCTGGCGCGATCGTTATCGGGCGGCATGCGGACGTGGGGTCCCGCTCGACCCGACGAGTGAGACGGTTCCGGGGATCGACGCGTTTCCCACCGACTACGCCAAGGACCACCTGCTGATCACCAGTACGGAGGACGTGTCCGCACTGATGGCTCGACTGCGGCTGGCCGCGGCGGACTTCGGATGGGGCGTCGAGCTCCGACTTCTCGACGGGCGCCCCACCGAGGAGGAACCGGCGATGGACCGTGCCCGCCGAGGCCGGGCCGAGTTCGACCTGCCGACGATCTACCGCGTCGCGATCTTCCCGGCACCCAGCCCGGACCGCGACGATCAGCCGGTTCCGCCGATCGACGCCTGGCGCCTGCTCCAGCGCGCCCGCGCACGCGGTCGTGGCGAGCGCCCGCCGGTGCAGATCACCGGCGTCTCGCTGGATCACGTGCTGACGGTGGATGATGCGGGCTCGATCATCAACCCGTTTGGCGGGACGAAGACGAACCCGTTCGGTGGGACGAAGACGAACCCGTTCGGTGGGACGAAGACGTATCCGTTCGGTGGGACGAAGACCTATGGCGTCGAAAGCTACGGCGAGGTGGGCGGCGGAGCGCGGCAGGTAGCGGGATACGTCGGGGCAGGACCGGTTCGCACTGCGACCCTCTCCGGACGAGGTCGGAGGCCCGTGGTCGCGGTGCTCGACACAGGCTGCGGACAGCATCCCTGGCTGCCCGATGACATCGTCACCCGCTATCCGAAGCTGGATGATCGGGTCATCGGGCTGCACGACAGGCAGACCGACCCCGAGACGTTCGGTGACCAAGCCGGTGCCTTCGACGGCTGGCTGGACTCATCGGCCGGGCACGGCACGTTCATCGCAGGAGTGATCCGCCAGGTCTGTCCGGAAGCGGACATCGTCTCTGTGCGGGTCGCCGACAGCGAAGGCAACGTCCTCGAGGGTGATTTCCTGCTTGCGCTGCGCAGCCTCGTCAAGTCGATGCTCCGTCCGGTGCGCCGCGGCGGGCGAAGGATCGACGTGATCAACCTCTCGCTCGGCTATTACCACGAGACCCCTGACACCGGGCTCTTCGACAAGACCCTCGCCGAGCTCCTCATTCGCGCGCGGCGCGAAGGCTGCGCGGTGGTGTGCTCCGCGGGGAACGACGCGACGAGTCGTCCATCGTTCCCTGCCGCCTTGTGGCGTTGGCCTGGGCACGACTTCGTCGCGCCGGATTCGGCGACGGCGGCGCCGCACATCGCGGTGGGGGCGTTGAACCCCAACGGCTCGGTGGCCCTGTTCAGCAACATCGGCGGATGGGTGTCGACCTACGCCCCCGGCGCTTCAGTCCTGAGCTGCTTCCCCGCATTGAACGGAGGCCTCCAAGCGCACGTTCGTTCGGATCGGGATGACCTGCGCCGTGAGACCATCGATCCCGATGATTTCCGTACCAGCCGCTCGGCCGGCTACGCGATCTGGAGCGGGACATCCTTCGCGGCACCGTATGTCGCCGGACTCCTGGTGCGAGAACTGGCGCCACGACTGATGGCAGGTGAGCTCAACGACCCCGGCGAGCGGATCGACGCGACGAAACGCGCGCGCACCCGCGTGGTAGCAGAGTTGCGGCGCGCCAAGCGTTCGCCGGAAAGCGGGTGACACGCGAACCAGTCTGCGCGGCATGATGGGCAGATGGGGCGTACCGCGCACCAGCTTCACCGGGAGGGGGTGGAGCTGGCGAATCGAGGACAGCTGACGTCTGCGCAGCGGGTGCTGTCGCGCGCGTCAGAACTGACAGACGATCCCGATCTGGGTGCACGGATCGCGTCAACGCTGGCTGTGACCTACGCACGAACCGGTGACCTCGCACGGGCGGAGAGTCTGTGTCGGCAAGCATGGGAGGCGCCTAACGTCCAGAGCTCGACGCGTGCGCTCGTCGCAGGTCAGATGGGCGCGATCGCTCAGGCCGCCGGCCGGCTGGACGACGCTCAGCACTGGATCAGTCAGGCCATAGCAGCGGTCGATGAGCCCATGGCCCGGGCGACTCTGCTGCAGAACCGGAGCTACATCGGGATGCAGCGTCGCGACCTTCTCCGCGCCCGGGCCGACACGGCTGAGGCCGCCGAGCTGTACACGCGGCAGGGTGCTCACGTGGATGCGGCGGAAGCGAATCATGACTTGGGTTACATCGATCTGCTGCGCGGTGATCTTGTCGGAGCGTTGGCGCGGATGACGGACGCCCGTCAGACGCTCGCCGATGCGTCGCGCGCGGGTGGGGCCATCAGCGACGCGGATCGGGCGGAGGTCCTGCGGGACGCGGGCCTCGTCCGCGAGGCAGAGGAGCTGCTCGTCTCGGCCGCGAGGATCTTCGGTGCCATACGCATGAAACCGGAGAGAGCAAAGGCGGAGTATGCGCTGGCACGGTCCCTGCTGAACCACGATCCTGTACGTGCGGGCGTGGTCGCGGGAACTGCCGCCCGTCGATTCCGTCTCGTCGGGAGCGAGACCTGGGCGGCTCGTGCCGAAGCGCTCCGGCTGCGTGCACGGCTAGCTGCCGGTCAAGTCGTGAATCTGGGAAGGCGGGTCCCGGAAGGCCGGCAGACACCGCAGCCGGCGGAGGTGGCGGAAGCAGCGCGCGCACTGGAGAAGCAAGGACTCAGGACAGACGCCGTCGCGCTGCGACTGTCCTTCGAGCTCTGGGCGGCACGTCACGGAAGACCCCCGGCTTTTCCGGCAGCCACGCGTGTCTCGTCGACGGCGCCGATGGATGTGCGTCTTCTGGCCCACGAAGTCCGAGCCGCGCGGGCGCAGCGCGGTGGTCGCCAGGTGGCGGTCCGCAGTCATGCCCGAGCCGGTCTCGATGAGCTGTTCGGATGGCAGCGTCAGTTCGGGAGCCTCGATCTGCAGACGTCGGTCGTCTGGCACGGTCACGGGCTGGTCGGCATCGGCCTGCAGTCGGCGGTGCGCTCCGGACGTCCCGATGTCGTCTTCGAGTGGTCGGAGCGTGCTCGCCACCTGAACCTCCAGGTCGTGCCGTTGCGTCCTCCCCCCGATCCGGAATTGGCCGATGAGCTCGCAGAACTGCGGATGCTGCGCGCCGACGGCGACGGGTGGCCCTCGAATCCGCGCGCGATCGAGCTTCAGAACAGTGCACGCCGACGGCAGTGGGCTACGACGCGATCGGCCGCAGTGCGACACCGAGCGACGCTGGAGGATGCGCAAGGCAGCCTCGATGCCTCAACGGCGATCGTCGCGTACGTCTACTCGGTCGACGCCGTCCATGCCTTGGTCGTGACGAGTGAAGCCGCAACGCTCGTCGACCTCGGGGCGTGGGACTCGATCCGGCGAATGCTGCCCGGACTGCGGGGCGACCTCGACATGTCTGCCGCCGTCCAGCATGGACCTCTGGCCGGCGTGGTCCGACGATCTCTTGAGGACCGTCTCGGCGAGCTGTCCCAGGCGCTGGTGACGCCCGTCCTGCATGCCGTGGGTGACCGTCGCCTCGTGGTGACAGCTCCGGGCGTGCTGAACGGCGTGCCTTGGGCGATGCTCCCCGCGCTGCGGGGCCGCGTCTTCACCCTCGCGGCCTCCGCGTCGCGCTGGCTGTCCTTGCGACGCGAAACATCGCCGCGATCGTTGTCCGCAGGCTTCGCCGCCGGGCCGCGAGTGCCGCGCGCAATCGAGGAAGTGGTCCGTGCGTCGATGGCGTGGCCCGATCGGATCGTCATGGAGGACGCGCGGATCGCCGACATCACGCGCGTGGCGGCATCCGTCGACGTCCTGCACATCGCCGCGCACGGCCGTCATGCCGCGGACAACCCCATGTTCTCGGGTCTCGAGCTCGCCGACGGCACATTGTTCGGCTACGACATCGATCTCATCGAGAACGTGCCCGGCACGATCGTGCTGTCTGCCTGCGAGGTCGGACGCTCGTCGGTGCGCTGGGGTGAAGAAGCGGTCGGAATGACGCGCGTGTGGCTCCACGCCGGCGCCCGCTGCGTCGTCGCAGCGCCAGTGGTGGTCGCCGACGACGACGCGTGCGAGCTGCTCGCCGCGATGCACGAGGGGTTGGCCACCGGCATCCCTCCGTCCGTCGCGCTCGCCGAGGCGTCGGAGCGCACCGGGATCGTGGCGCCGTTCCAGGTGCA
This sequence comes from Microbacterium helvum, assembly GCF_014779795.1. GTDB lineage: Bacteria > Actinomycetota > Actinomycetes > Actinomycetales > Microbacteriaceae > Microbacterium > Microbacterium helvum. Next base: position 107,312 of record NZ_JACXZS010000011.1, on the reverse strand, counting down.
CGGCGCGGGCTTCTGAGAATCTCGGAGAATTCTCGGACTCGGATGTATCAGGCCGGATGCCGCGTGCTCCTGCTCTTCGGAACCGCTCATTGCCGCCCTACCGGGGGGTCGGGCGCATGGGCAGAGGACGTCTGGGGCCGCACCTGGGGATGCGGGTCTTCGTGCGGTTCCTCGAGGGGTGTCGCATGGGGACCTGGCGACACCCCTCGCAGCGTTCGCTTGCTGTAGCGAGGTGGCACTCGGTGCATTGCTCGTCGCAATCCGCACCGAGCGATCGGCTTTAGTCGGCCTGCTCCTCAGCGATGGACACGTTCACCGCGGTTTGCGGCGTGAGTGCAGCCAGAACCGAGGTGATCGCTGGGGGAAGCGAGTTGGTGCTCGTGTACGGCATTCAGAGATTCCTTTCGAGGTGATGGCGTGCCCTGGGCACAACAGCGAGTATGGGCCTCTTTCGCAGGGGGGGGGGCAAGGAGGTTCGTTGCCTGCCCCGGCCGTGCGCCTCAGCCGCGCGACGAGTTCGCGGTGCGCCCGCGCACAATCCCGACGAACGCCTCCACGGCGGGGTTCGTGCGCTCGGCGACCCATGCCAGGGCCACCGTCGAGGTGGGGCCGTCCAGCAGCGGGCGGTAGTCGGCGTCCTTGCGGTGGTGCAGACGCGCGAGCGACATGGGCACGACGACGATCCCGACGCCGGCCGCCACGGTCGCGATCGCCTCGGCCGTATCGGCGGGGGGAGCGAAGCGGGGGTCGACGGTTCCGGGAATGCGGATGCCGAGCACGTCGTCGCGCGGAACCACCAGCACCTCGCCCATGAGGTCGGCGGTGTCGAGCTCGTCGGCGGCGAGCAGGTGCGAGTCCTTCGACGTCACGACGACCGGCACCTCGTCGTACAGCGGGATGGCATGCAGGCCGTCCTTGTCGATCGGCAGGCGTACGAGGGCAGCGTCGACCTCGCCGTCGACGAGCGCGCGGCGCTGGTCGGCGACGACCAGGGGCACGAGGTCGAGCGAGGTCTGCGGCATCCGGTCGTTCCACGTGTCGATCCACCGACCGGGCGTCGCCCCGGGGATCGCACCGAGGGTGAACGTCGCCGGCATCGCAGTCTCGGGGGGTGCGGGCTTCAGAGCCCGGGGCTGCTTCCCGGTCGTCGAGCGAGCGGCGCGAGACGAAACGCCCTTGCCCTTGCCGCCGGAGCCGTGACCGCCGCCGGGGCGGCGGGAGGCGGCATCCCGCCCTCGTCCTTTGCCCGACCCGCCCTTCGCCATACCGATCAGCGTAGCCGGGGCGATATCGTTCGCTCATGGTGGGCATTCTCGCGACGGTCGCAGCGTCCGCGGCGGCGCTGCTGCACGTGTACATCTTCGTGATGGAGAGCGTGCAGTGGACGCAGCCCAAGATCTGGAAACGGTTCGGCGTCGCCGACCAGGCCGCGGCCGAGATCACGAAGCCGATGGCGTACAACCAGGGCTTCTACAACCTGTTCCTGGCGATCGGCGTGGTGATCGGCATCGTGCTGTTCTACGCCGGCGGCGGCATCGCCCTCGTGCTGTTCGCGCTGGGGTCGATGGTCGCCGCGGCCCTCGTGCTGGTGACGACGGGCCTCAAGTACCTGCGGCCGGCCCTGATCCAGGGCACGCTGCCGCTCATCGCGTTCGTGCTCTTCCCGTTCGCGTGAGCCGGGCTCACCCGCACGCGCCCCACTGGCCGGCTCCGGATGCCTCGGCCTCGGTCTGCGTGGCCGCGAACAGTTCGGCGTGCGCGGTGTTGGGCGGGATGCGCAGCGCCTCGGCATCACCGGCCGCCACCAGTTCGTAGTTGACGAAGCGACGGTCGACCGTCCACAGGTACAGCAGCTCCCGACCGTAGCGGTCGTGAAGCTCGGTGTCGGGGGCTGCCCATACGGTCGAACCCTCGGGCAGCAGCTCGGACAGATGCGCGCGAGCCTCGTCGGCCCAGCATTCGGGGGCCGGCGTGCCTTCCGGGGTGTCGATGCCGATCAGCCGGACCCGTCTGCGCTCGTCGGTCGCCGGGTCGGCGACCTCGATGGTGTCGCCGTCAAAGATGTGCGTGACGGTCAGATCGTCGGCATCATCCGGACGCGAGGGGATGCCGGCGGCCGGTGCTTCTCCTTCACTCGCGGGCATGGGCGAATCGGCCGGTGTCGTCGGAACCAGGCCGGGCAGCGGCATCCGTCGTCCCAGGTCCCAGTTGCGGAAGGGACCGTGGCCGGAACCCGACGGCAGCCAACCCAGCCCGGCGAGAGCGAGGACGACCAGCATCGTGGCGAGCACGATCAGCGGTCTGCGTCGCCACCAGGGCGGGCGCGGGTCGTCGGTCATCGCGCCAGGCTAGCCGGGCCGCGGGGCCGCCGTCGGAGTTATCCACAGCCCCCGCACCCTCTTCGCCCGCCACGCAGCGCGGCTCGCGGTCGAGTCCGGCGATTCGGCTGCCGAGGCAGGGGATTCCTCCTGAGGCCGACGGCACGCCTCTGGGTCGTGGCCACGATCCCCGGTCGCGCGCATCCCCGAGGGGCGCACGAGACGTATCGGACCGGTACTCGCCCTCTCGCGACGGCGCGCGCCGAGGGCTACCCTTCGGACCGTGGCACTGAGCTGGCCGCTGACGGGGCGTGCCGAAGAGCTGGACTACATCGAGCTGTCGTGCGGTCGCGGCGGCTCCGGCATCATGCTGTCCGGACGAGCAGGGGTGGGCAAGACGCGCCTTGCGCGCGACACCGCCGCGCGCGCTGCCGACCGGCGCGTGCTGACCCGGTTCGCCGTCGCATCAGCGACGGCGCAGGGCATCCCGCTGGGGGCCTTCGGACCGTGGGTCGACGCGGGGGCCGTCGATGTCGAACAGCGGCTCGCTGCGCTGCGCGACCGGCTGCTCGACGGTCGTCCCGCCTCGCAGGTGCTCGTCGTCGTCGACGATGCGCACCGGCTCGATCCGGCGTCGGCGGCGCTCGTGGCGCAGCTGGCGCAGACCCGTGCGGCGCGACTGGTCATCACGATCCGCAGCGGCGAGCCCGCCCCCGACGCCGTCACCGCGATCTGGGCAGAGGGACTGCTCCCGCGGCTCGAGGTGCAGCCCCTCGCCGCCGACGAGATCACCGTGCTCGTCGAAGCGGCGCTCGACGGGCAGCTCGAGGCGGCGGCATCGGCTCGCCTGTTCCAGCTGTCGCAGGGCAACGTGCTGTATCTGCGGCAGATGGTGGAGGGCGAGCTGGATGCCGGGCGCCTCGCCCCGATGCACGGCGTCTGGCGGTGGGGTGGGATGCCGCGGTTGAGTCCGAGCCTCACCGAACTGGTGGAACAGCGCATCGACTCGCAGCCTGACACTGTGCGCGACGTGCTCGACGTGCTCGCCCTCGCCGAACCGCTCGAGCTCCCGGTGCTCGAATCGCTCACCGAGGCGGCGGCGGTCGAAGCCGCCGAGACACGCGGGATGGTGGTCCTCGACCGCGCAACGCCTCGGCCGAGCGTGCGCTCCGCGCACCCGCTGTTCGCCGAGGTACGGCGTGCGGCGCTCGGCACTCTGCGCGCCCGGCGCCTGCGCGCGCGCATCGTGACCGCCCTCGCCCCGCTCGATCCGGCAGCCGAAGACCCCGCCGACACCATGAAGCGCGCGGTGCTGTCGCTCGACGCCGAGATGCCTCCCGAACCCGAGCTGCTCACCCGGGGCGCCGAGATCGCCTCGACGACCTCGGACAGCGACATCATCGCGCGCATCGCACGCACCGCCGTCGACGCCGGGGGAGGCGTCCGCGCCCGGAGGGTGCTGGCGTTCCATGTCGCGTGGACGCAGACCGACCCGAACGCCGCCGACGCCGAGCTTGCCGCCCTCGAAGCCGCGGCTGACACGGACGACGAACGCGCTTTCGCCGCCACGCATCGCGCGAGCTACCTGGCCTGGGTCGTCGCGCGTCTGGATGCCGGTGCCGCTGTCGTGGCGGCGGCCCACAGCAGCGGCATCCGCAATCCGGTGCTCGACGCGACGGGCGCCATGATCGCGTCCGCGCGCGTGGACCCTGACGCCGAGAAGATCGGACGCCGGGTGCTGGACGATCCGGATGCCGGGCACGAGGCGACCGCGGTGGCCTCGGTGGCACTCATGCATGTGCTGGCCGCCGAGGGGCGCACCGCAGAAGCGGCCGAGATCGTCGCGCGCGGAGCGCACGCCGCCTCGCAGGCGGCGGAGTTCGCCAGCTACGGCATGTCGCTGGCGGTGTCATACGTCTTCGGCCTGGGGCTGGCCGGGCGCGTCGCCGAGGCCGTCGAACTGGGCGACTCCTGGCGGTCGCGTCTGCTCGGGCACGAGCCGGGATCGCTCTTCGGCAGCTGCATCGCCGGCTTCGCGCAGATGTCTGCCGGGCAGCTCGACGACGCGATGCGTCTGCTGCGCGAGGCCAGGGCGGGGCTCGAGAGATTCGGCGACATGGGCGGCTGGCGCTACATCACACTCGTGATGCTCACCCGCGCGACGGCCTACGCGGGCGACCGGTCGGCCGCCGCGCAGGTCGCCGCCGACCTCGACCAGCACGTGTACGCCGCATTGCCGATCTTCGACCCCGAGCTGCTGGTCTCGCGCGCCACGTTCGCCGCGGTGCAGGGCGAATCCACGCGTGCCCGCGCCCTGGCCATCCAGGCGGCCGACGTCGCCGGCGCGCGCGGGCACCGGGCCGAAGAGGTGTGGGGCCTTCAGCACGCCGTGGTATTCGGCGAGGCCGGACTCGCGCACCGCGCGGCCGCTCTGGTTCCCGGGTTCGACGGTCCTCGCGCGGCCGCGGTCGCCGCGCTCGCCGCGGCGAGCGACGCCGCCGACGGCGCGGCGCTCCTCGACGCAGCCGCCTGCTTCGAAGGCTTCGGCGACCTCGTCGGCGCCGCGGATGCCGCAGCTCTCGCTGCCGTGGCCTTCGATGCCGGCGGGCGCATCGGCTCGGCGGCCGAGGCGCGCGTCCGCATGGAGCGCGCAGCGGCCAGGGGCGGAGGCATCCAGACCCCCGCCATGGCGCGCGCTCGCGCACCGCTGCCGCTCACCGGCCGGGAGCGGGAGATCGCCGAGCTCGCTGCGCACGGTGCGACGAATCACGAGATCTCGGAGCGGCTGTTCGTCTCGGTGCGGACCGTCGAGGGGCACCTGTACCGCATCAATCAGAAGCTGGGGATCACCCACCGGGACGAGCTCGGGCGATTCCTCGGCTGAGGGCAGGACGAGTAGGCCACTACGCGCGGGGTCTCGGCCGCGATGCGCCACGCTGAGGGCGTGAGCGATGACGACCTTCTCGACCGGCTCCCGACGTCGTATGCCGTCGCGCTGCGGCTGGAGCGTGACGATGCCTCGGCCGAGCTCATCTCCCGCGCGCTTGGCCTTCCCGTCGAGGCTGTGCCTGGTCATCTTGCCGTCGCGCACGCGAAGCTCGCGGCGCTCGGGCACGGCAGCGGCACCGCGAGTTTCGAGTAGCGGTCTACTCGCGCCCGGCTGCTCGGGACGAGACATGCTTCTCTCGTCCGTGACGTCGGGAGGGGAACGACATGAAGACGCGCGCGGCCGCCGCTGTGGCGGCCCTGTCACTCGTGATCGGGGGTGTCGTGGGGGCGACGATCACGCAGACGACGACCGACACGATCATCGCGTGCTCGAACGCGACGACCGGACAGTTGCGCATTGTCGGCTCTGCGTCGAGCTGCCGTGCCCCCGAGAAGCTCGTCACGTGGAGCCGCAGCGGAGAACCGGGCCCGGCCGGGCCTGCGGGGCCGACGGGGCCTGCGGGGCCTGCGGGGCCCGCGGGACCCGCGGGCGGGGCCGACGGCTATGCCGGATCCGGTGAGATCCGCGAGGTCGCTGCCGATGCCGGTCCCGTGATCGCGGATGTGTCCGTTCCCGCCGGCTCCTATCTGGTCACGGCGCACGTCACGGCGACCGGTCTTGCGACGATCGCCGCGGACGACCCCATGGTGTGGTGCTGGCTCACCTCGACCGATTCGGTGCTGACGCAGACCCATGAGCCACCGGTGGACGCTCTCGCCGTCGGGCACTACGAGGGGACCGCGTCACTGGCACTGACCGGCGCGGTGCAGAGTCCCTCCGACACGGTACTCGGGGTGAAGTGCGTGATCGACGGCGTCGAGCGTGCCGGCTTCAGCGCGAGCCTCACCGCCATCCGTCTGTCGACACTGCACGGGTGAGCGTCACGCGGCCAGGCGAAGCCCCCGCTTGTCGGTGGCGACGCGCTCGCCGTCGGCGATCGTGACATCGTCGCCGATCAGGGAGCCGCCGGCGACCCGGGCATCGTGACCGACTTGGGTGCGCACGCCGATCTTGGCCTTCGGGCCGATGGCGGCCCGCGGGCCGATGTGCGCGTGCGGCTCGATCACCGCGTTGGGCCCGATGACGGCGTCCGTCTCGACCCATACGCCGCGGCCGACATGCGCGCCCGCGGCGATCTGCACGCCCGGTTCGACATACGCCCCCGCTTCGACGACGGCGCTCGGGTGCACCTTCGCTCCATGCGCGATGAGGCCACGACCGTTGACGTGCTTGCGGTAGCGCAGCGTCTCGCCCTGGTCGTTCTCGATGTCGATGTAGTTCTTGCCCACAGTCCCCTCCTGCGGCACCACCTGGTGCTGGATATAAGGACAACCTGAGGCAAGGCTCATCTATTCCCTCGCATCGGAACGATTCGGGATGCCGCGCTCAGCCGTGCAGAACGCAGCCACCGCAACCGGAACAAGGAGTTGCGGCGGCCGCCCCCAGCGCGGCCGCCGCGATCCCCAGAACGAGCGCCGCCGCCGCGGCCGACCCGATGCTCCGTGTGGACATGGCGGATCACCCGATCGAGCTCACGGCGACGGCGGTGATGTCTGCGGTGAAGCTCACGGCGTCGGCACCGACCTGACCGCAGAAGACGGACACCGTCCCCGGTGCCGACAGCGTGCGGGTCGCGGTCATGGCGAGGCTGCTTCGTCCGTAGAACGTCTGTGTCAAGAAGTTGCCCGGCGTCTCTCCTGCCGTCGCGAGCGTCGACGTCTCGTACATGAGCGCGCAGCTGATCGCGACCTCCTCGCTCGCGCTCGAGCTCTCGGTGTCCGCGCGGACGGCTGCGGTGAGAACGTACGACCCGGCCGGGAGCGACAGCGACGCGACGGTGCCGTTTCCGAGGTGCGAGACCGCAGGCAGCTCGCCCCAGACTCCGTAACCCTTGCCGCCGACGCCCGCCGGTCCGGTCGGTCCGGCAGGCCCTGCGGGTCCGGTCGCCCCCGTGGCCCCGGTCGGTCCTGTGGCCCCGGTCGCCCCGGTCTCGCCCTGCGGGCCCGCCGGACCTGCCGGACCTGCCGGGCCCTGCGGGCCCACCGTGTTCCAGCTGATCGCCTTCTCTGGCGGGCGGCACTGGGTGGAGGCATCCACCAGTCGAAGCTTGCCGTCGGCACCCGCGCACGCCGTGATCGTCGACGCGGTGAGGGCCGGGGCGGCCGCGAAGGCGGCGCCGCCGACAAGGACGAGCCCTGCGGCCAGAGCCGCGGCGATGGTGTGCCGTCTCATGACGTACCTCCCGGGTCGATCCGTTCAGGATCGGCCCGGGAGGCCGTCGCGGTGCGAGTAGCGGACTACTCGAATCGGCTCAGCGCGTGACGTACTCGTCGGCGGCCGAGAGCGCCCGGTCGATCACGTCGAGGCCGCGGAGCAGCTCCTCCTCGGTGATGACGAGCGGCGGTGCCACGTGCACGCGGTTGAAGTGCGTGAACGGCCAGACGCCGTCGCGCTTGCACGCGGCGGCGACCGCAGCGACTGGTGCGGCATCCGCTCCGCTCGCGTTGAACGGGACGAGCTGTTCGCGCGTCTCGCGGTCTTTGACCAGCTCGATCGCCCAGAACAGGCCCAAGCCGCGCACCTCGCCGACCGAGGGGTGGCGCGACGCGATCTCGCGCAGGCGCGGCCCGACGACGCGCTCGCCGAGGTCGCGGACCCGCTCGAGGATGCCGTCGCGCTCGAACACCTCGAACGTGGCGACGCCCGCCGCGCACGCCAGCGGATGGCCCGAGTAGGTGAGGCCGCCCGGGAACGACACGGTGTCGAAGTGCGCGGCGATGCGGTCCGAGATCACGACGCCGCCGAGCGGCACGTAGCCGGAGTTCACGCCCTTCGCGAAGGTGATGAGGTCGGGCTGCACGTCGAACGCCTGGAACGCGAACCACTCACCCACGCGGCCGAAGCCGACCATCACCTCGTCGGCGATATAGACGATGCCGTACTTGTCGCACAGCTCGCGCACGCCGGCGAGGTACCCGGGCGGGGGGACGAGCACGCCGTTGGTGCCGACGATCGTCTCGATGAGGATGCCGGCGATCGTCGCCGCGCCTTCCAGCACGATCGTCTGCTCGAGGTGCTGCAGGGCGCGTGCCGTCTCCTGCTCGGGGCTGTCGGAGTGGAACGACGAGCGGTAGGCGTACGGGCCGTGGAAGTGCACGATCGACCCGTCGGCGGGCTCGTTCGGCCAGCGGCGCGGGTCGCCGGTCAGGCTGATCGCGGTCGAGGTGTTGCCGTGGTAGCTGCGGTACATCGACATGATCTTGCGGCGGCCGGTGAACAGGCGCGCCATGCGCACCGCGTTCTCGTTGGCGTCGGCCCCGCCGTTGGTGAAGAACACCTTCTCGAACCCGTCGCCGGCGACCTCGGCGATGCGGCGTGCGAGCTCGCCGCGCACGTCGTTGGCCATCGACGGCTGGATCGTCGCGAGACGGCCTGCCTGCTCCTGGATCGCGCGGACGAGATCCGGATGCTGGTGCCCCAGGTTGAGGTTCACCAGCTGCGAGCTGAAGTCGAGGTAGGCGTTGCCGGCGTAGTCCCAGAACGTCGAGCCCTCGCCGCCCGCGATGGGCAGCGGATCGATGAGGGCCTGCGCGCTCCACGAGTGGAACACGTGCCCGCGGTCGTCGGCGCGCACGCGCGCGTCGGCCTCGAGGTCGGCAAGGAGTGTGTCAGTCATGTGGGTCCTCAAGTCTCCCGGTCGTTGAGCGGAGCGACGAAGGAGCGGAGACGAAACGCCTCGGTCGTACGGTCATCTCCGGTTCCGGTCGGTGGTCAGTTGTTCTGCGGGAAGCCGAGGTTGATGCCGCCGTGGCTGGCCGGGTCGAGCCAGCGGCTGGTGATGGCTTTCTCGCGGGTGAAGAAGTCGAACCCGTGCACGCCGTACGCCTTCGCGTCGCCGAACAGCGACTTCTTCCAGCCGCCGAACGAGTGGTACGCCACCGGGACGGGGATCGGCACGTTGATGCCGATCATGCCGACGTGCACCTCGTTCTGGAACCGGCGGGCGGCGCCGCCGTCGTTCGTGAAGATCGCGGTGCCGTTGCCGAACTGGCCGGAGTTTATGAGCTCCAGGGCCTCGTCGTAGGACGCGACGCGGACCACCGACAGCACCGGTCCGAAGATCTCCTCGGTGTACGCGCGGCTGGTGGTGGGCACCTTGTCGAGCAGAGTGGGGCCGAAGAAGAACCCGTCCTCGTGCCCGTCGACCTGGAACCCGCGACCGTCGACGACGACCTGCGCCCCGTCGGCCTCGGCGATGTCCACATACTCCGAGACCTTGGAACGGTGGATGCCGGTGATCAGAGGTCCCATGTCGGGTTCGATGCCGTCCGGCTCCAGGCCGGCCGCGCCGTTGCCGATGCGGAGCTTCGCGATGCGGTCCTGGATCTTCGCGATGAGGTCGTCGGCGACCGGCTCGACGGCGAGGACCACCGAGATCGCCATGCAGCGTTCCCCGGCGGCACCGTAGCCGGCGTTCACGGCGGAGTCGGCGACCAGGTCCAGGTCGGCGTCGGGCAGCACCAGCATGTGGTTCTTCGCACCACCCAGGGCCTGCACCCGTTTGCCGTGCCGGGAGGCGGTCTCGTAGATGTACTGCGCGATCGGGGTCGACCCCACGAACGAGATGGACTCCACGTCGGGGCTTTCGAGCAGTCCGTCGACGGCGGCCTTGTCGCCCTGCAGCACCGTGAACACCCCGTCCGGGAGCCCGGCTTCCTTCCACAGTGCGGCCAACCACAGCGCCGCCGACGGGTCCTTCTCCGACGGCTTCAGCACCACGGCGTTGCCCGCGGCGATCGCGATCGGGAAGAACCACATCGGCACCATCGCCGGGAAGTTGAACGGCGAGATGATCCCCACCACACCCAACGGCTGCTTCGTGGAGTACACGTCGATCCCCGTCGACACGTTCTCCGAGTACGCACCCTTGATCAGATGCGGGAACCCGCACGCGAGCTCCACGACCTCCTGACCACGCAGGATCTCACCCATCGCGTCGGAGAGCACCTTGCCATGCTCCGAGGTGATGATCGCGGCGAGTTCGCGCTTGCGGGCGTTCAACAGCTCACGGAACGCGAACACCACCGCCTGCCGTTTCGCGATCGAGAACCCGCTCCAGATCTGGAAGCCGGCGCGCGCCGACGCGATCGCCGCGCCGATCTCCACCTGATCGGCGAGAGCCACATGCGCGGTGACCTGACCGGTCGCCGGGTTGAACACCGGAGCAGTACGACCCGAGGCCGACGGATACTCGGCACCATCGATCCAATGCGGGATCACACGGACGGCAGTGGCCTCCGCAGGCGGGACGACAGTGGTTTCGACGGTGGTCATCGGGCTTTCCTTCGGCGTCGGACAGATCGTGTGACGATCCCTTAGGCTTGACGGGTCCCAGCCTGTCAGAGAAGAAGAGGCGGCAACGGTGCCCGACCGTCGCGAAGATCGAACGATCCATACGGATCGTCCGGCAGAACGATCCGCAAACGAAACGCTCCCGACCGTGCGCGAGGTGATCGCCCTCGACGCCGTCGCGAACGGTGTTCCCGAGGTGCTCGTCGGCGACGAAGCGCTCGATGCGCGGGTGCGCTGGCTCCACGTCTCCGACAGTGCGGGCGTCGCCCGTCTGCTGGACGGTGGCGAGCTGCTGCTGTCGACGGGGTCGTCGTGGCCCGCTGAGCCCGCCGATCTGCGTCGCTTCATCGACGAGCTGGTGGATGCCGGGCTCTCCGGTCTCGTCCTCGAACTCGGCACGCACTATCGCTACGTGCCAGCGGTGGTCGTCGAGGCTGCCCGAGAGCGCGGTCTCGCATTGGTGGTCCTGCATCGCGAGGTGAAGTTCGTGGCTCTCACCGAGGCGGTCCACGGTCGCATCATCACCGGTCAGAACGATGCCCTGCGGGCACGCGATGAGGTGCGCGAGCGCTTCACCGCTCTCGTCCTGCGGGGATCGCCGGCCGACTTCATCGTCCACCAGTTGGCGCAGACCCTCGGCGCGCCGATCGTGCTGGAGAACCTCGGGTACGAGGTCGTCGCCGCGGAGGTCCCGCTCGCCCTGGAGGAGGAGCTCTTCACCGAGTGGGAGCTCCAGTCCCGCTCGGCACATCGTCGGGCCGCTGCCCGCCGTGAGCGCGGCGCCGCCCCGGATGCCGACGATTGGCTCATCGTGCCGGTCGAGGCGCGGGGGATCCGCTGGGGCAACCTCATCGCCCTTCCCGGCCCCGACCACGCCGCCGGCCGCACGGCGGTGCTCGAACAGGGAGCGATCGCCCTCGCCGTCGGCCGCCTCGCCGACGGCGACGCCGACGAGTGGGCGCGGATCGGCCGCCGTCGTCTGGTCGACGGCCTGCTGGCCGGCCGGTTCGCCGGTGTCGGGGGCGCGGCCGCCCGGCTCGAAGCGGCAGGGCTGCCGCTGCGCGCTTCGCGTCTGCACGGCGTGGTCATCTCGGGCGCGCCCGTCGCGTCGGAGCGAGTGGATGCTGCAGCCCGAGCCCTGCGCGGTCGGGCGCTCGCCGGCTCCGCGTCGGGCGGCGGCGCCGGTGCGACGATCCTCGTGTCGCTTCCGCCGGAGGCGACGTTCGACGATGCGGCGGTGCTGGACTTCGTGCGAAGAGTGGTGGACGCGGCCGACGTGGAGCGCGTCACGGTGTCGGTCGGCCGCGCGGCCGAGGGGATCGAAGACGCGCTGGCATCGGTGCACGAGGCCGTCGACCTCGCAGCGGGTCGACGACGCCGTTCGGGCCGGGGGCCCTACCTGCGACGCTCAGAGAACCGCCCTCTCGTCCAGCTCGTCACCGCGCTGCGCGATGACCACCGCGTGCTCGAACACGGCGAACGCATGCTCGCGCCGCTGATCTCGCACGACCTGCAGCGCTCGGGCGACCTGCTCGATGTTTTGGAGGCGATGCTCGCGCATCCCGGAAACCGCACTGCCGCGGCATCCGCGTCCCACCTGTCACGCTCGGTGTTCTACCAGCGCATCGCGCTCATCGAGGAGCTGCTCGGCGCCGACCTCGACGACGGCGAGACCCAGACCGCCCTGCATCTCGCACTGCTGGTGCGGAGGTCCGCCGGGCGGTGACCAGCTACCCTGGCTCAATGGCCACTTCCGCGTACCAACCCTGCCCACCGGGCGGGAGTTGTACCGGAAGGAAGACCGCATGGCCGACAACACCTGGCCGCTGAAGAACTCTCTGCCCGAGGGGCACCAGTTCCTCACCAAGTCCGACGTCATCGAGTTCCTGAGCGACTTCGACGACGACACGCCGGTCTGGATCGACAACTACTGGCAGCCGCTCCGTCAGATCACCCAGCGTCCTGTAGACCTCATCGTCGCCCGTCCTGACGGCATCCACTTCGGATAGCCGAGTCGGTGGGGGCCCCTGCGCGCGCGCCCCCACCGGTCCGGTCTCAAACTCACGGCCGCCGGGGATCGATCATCGTCATCCCGGCGGGCGTAGCCCTGTCGAATGCCGGCAGCAGGGTCGCCGCTTCGCCCAGCCCGACGACGCGTTCGATCAGGGACTCGGGGTGCAGGGCGCCGGACTCGATGAGCGCCAGCATCCCGGGATAGTCGACCGCGGCCATGCCGTGGCTGCCGAGCAGGTCGAGCTCCCACCCGATGACGCGCGACATCGGCACGCGCGGGTGACCGTCGACGGGCGGAAGCAGGCCGATCTGCACGTGACGACCGCGTCGGCGCAGGCTGAGGATCGCGTCGCTGCAGGTCTGCTCGCTGCCGACGGCATCCACCGATACGTGCGATCCGCCGGTCAGCCCGTTCACCGCAGCAGGCACGTCGCGTCCGTCCGCGAGCACGATATGGTCGGCGCCGAGCAGGGATGCCGCATCCAGCGCCGCCTGATGGCGATCGACCACGACCACGCGTGCGTCGAGAGCCTTCGCGATCATCACGGCGCTGAGCCCGACGCCGCCCGCGCCGACGATCGTCACCCATTCGCCCGCGCGCAGCCGGGCACGGCCGACAAGTCCGCGGTAGGCCGTCGCGAATCGACACCCGAGGGCGGCGGCGGCCTCGAAGCTCACTGACTCCGGGATCGAGACGAGGTTCGCGTCGGCGGCGTGCAGCACGACGAGCTCGGCGAACGACCCGTCGTGTGTGAACCCCGGCTGCGTCTGCGCGGGGCACACCTGCGCATCGCCCTGCCGGCACCATTCGCAGGTGCCGCAGCCGCACACGAACGGGACGGTCACGCGGTCGCCGACGCGCCAGTCCGTCACTCCCGCGCCGACCTCGGCGATCACTCCGGCGAGCTCGTGCCCCGGCACGTGCGGCAGCGAGATGTCGTCGTCGTGCCCTGCCCAGCCGTGCCAGTCGCTGCGGCACAGCCCGGTGGCGCGCACCTCGACGACGACCCCACCCGCCGGCGCATGCGGCGCCGGAACGTCGCGGACCTCGGGCGCGACGCCGAACGCGTCGTAGACGACTGCACGCATGCGTCCATCGTCGCATCGACGTGCTGCGTCCTTGTCTCGGAGACGAATGGATGCCGGCGGTTCCGGACCCGACCACACCGCTCGTTGAGCGAGCGGAGCGAGTCGAAAGGTCGTACGGTCCCGTTGGACCCGGCCACGTCCGCGACGTATGCGATGGGGCCGGGTCGCAGAGAGCGGCTCGCCGCGTTTCGGCTTCGCTCGTTCCTCGCTCCGCTCAACGACCGGGGGCGACTGGCTCCGGCCTGCTCGTTGAGCGGGCGGAGCGAGTCTCCGCGGGCGACCCCTCAGCCGGCGACGTAGACCTTGCGGAGCGTCTCGTGCACGGTCCACACCGTGTGCATGCCTTCGGTCAGCTGCACGACAGAACCCGGGCCGAGCTCGACCGGCTCGAGGGACGAGTCCGTGAACGAGAGCGTCGCCGAGCCCGACAGCACGATGAACACCTCGTCGGCTTCGACATCGGTCGAGGTTCCCGGGGTGTGCTCCCACACGCCGATCGTGTCGGTCAGCTCGATGTACCCCGTCGACGGAGCGCCTGAGACCACCTGGTCGGCGGGCACTGGCTCCAGCGGGATCGCGAGGGCAGCGGCATCCACTTCCACACCGGGGACGATCACGAGTCGAACCCCAGCCCGAGCGCGTCGAGCGTCTTGAGCAGGATGTTGCGCTTGCCGAGGTTGTGGTCGGCGCGGTCGAGTGACCAGCGCACGGTGTTCACGGCGAGGGATGCCGCCGGCTCGGGCGGGAACGGGATCGGGCGCTTGCGCACCATCTCGAGCTCGGTGCGCTCGTTCGAGACGCCGTCGAGCAGGTCGAGCATCACCTCGCCGGCGAAGCGCGTCGAGCCCACGCCGAGGCCGGTGAACCCTGCCGCGTAGGCGATGCGGCGCTCGCGTGCCGTGCCGAAGAATGCGGTGAACTGCGTCGACGAGTCGATCGCTCCCGCCCACTGGTGGGTGAAGCGCAGGCCCTCCAGCTGCGGGAAGGTCGTGAAGAAGTGACTGGCGAGCTTCTCCCAGGTCTCGGGGCGGTGCTCGTGGTTCGGATCCACGCGCCGGCCGTAGTAGTAGATGGCGTCGTATCCGCCGAAGAGGATGCGGTTGTCTTTCGTGATCCGGTAGTAGTGGAACTGGTTCGCCAGATCGCCGATGCCCTGGCGGTCGTTCCAGCCGATGGACGCCAGCTGGTCGGCCGACAGCGGCTCCGTCATGAGCACATAGTCGTACACGGGCACCGTCATCAGGCGGTTGCGCTTGAGCAGCGACGGGAAGACGTTGGTGCCGAGGGCGGCTCGGGATGCTTCCACCCGCCCCTGCTCGGTGATCACCACGACGCCCGGGCCCGACGTGTCGAGACCGGTCACGTGGGAGCGCTCGAAGATCTCGACCCCGCGTTCCTCGCAGACGCGGGCGAGCTCGGCGGCCATGCGGGCGGGATGCACCATTCCGCACGCGTTCTGCTCCCACACCCCGGCGAGGTACGTGGGGGAGTTGACCGAGGCGCGCACCTCGTCCTGGTCGAGGTAGACGACGCCCTCTTCGCCCTCGGCGGCCCACTCCTTGAGCCATTCCACCTGGTGCGGCTCGACGGCGGGCGCGAGCTGCCCGGTCCGCTCGAACTGGAAGTCCATGCCGTACGTCGCCTCGGACGCCTCGATCGCGTCGAGGTTCTCGATGCCGAGCCGGTCGATGAGCGGCATCTCTTTCGGCCAGCGGGCCATGCCGTTCTCGTGTCCGTGCGTGAGGCTCGACTCGCAGAAGCCGCCGTTGCGACCGGACGCGGCCCAGCCGACGCGCTGCGCCTCGACGACGACGATCTTCGCGCCGGGCGTGCGCTCGCTCGCCAGGAGCGCCGTCCACAGTCCGGTGTAGCCGCCGCCCACGATGACGAGGTCGGCGCGGTGCGTGCCCACGAGCGGCGGGCGGTCCGGCATCAGGGACTCCGGCAGGTCGTCACGCCAGAAGACGGAATGTCTGGTGTCGGCGAGCGAATGGCGGACGACGGATGCCTGCGGCCGCTGTCGTTCGAAGACGGTCGTGCCCACGGTTATCAACTCCGATGCGTTGGTTTCTCCCATCCTCACCCGTGGGCAGGTGTGGCGGGGAGGGCCGGTGTCGGAGATTCCGAAGGCGTCCGGACGGATTGTCGGGCGCCCAGCGGGGTCAGACGGCGGCGAGCTCGCCGATCAGCGCGTCGACCGGTGCGACGCGGGCGTACGTGCCGTCGAGGGCCGCGAGGAACGCCGCGTGCACCTGCGCGCCCGGCACCGTGACGTCGCCGAGCGTCAGGTCGGGCGCAGCGCAGGCGTCCTGCGCGACCGCGAGGATGAAGCCGAGATCCGACGCCGCGCGCACCGTCGCGTCCACGCACATGCTCGTCATCATTCCGGCGACGACGATCTCGTCGGCCTCGGCGGCGCGCAGCAGGGACTCCAGCCCGGTGTCGAGGAACGCGTTCGGTTCGTGCTTGACGATCACGTGCTCCTGCCCGTCGGGGGCCACACGCGGGTCGAATTCGACCCCGGGCGTCTCGGACTCGAAGAACGCGGCATCCGGTCCGTCCCAGATGTGCTGCACGTGGACGACACGCTCACCGCTCGTGCGGAAGGCCGTCAGCAGCCGCGCGGCGGCGTCCGCGGCGGCATCCGCTCCCACGAGGGGGTGGCGTCCGCCGGGGAAGTAGTCGCGCTGGATGTCGATGACGAGGAGCAGTCGGGTCACCGATCCAGCATAAGTTGCGGTTCACCCCGGGTTCGGTCGTCGCCTGTGCATGCGACGCGCCGGGCGGGGGATGCGCACAGGCGACGAACGAACCAGAAGCGGGTCACGCGCTGAGCGCCCGCCGGCGTGACTCCAGCACCTCGGGCACGTGCTGTTCCGCCCACACCCGCATCGCGGCGATCGGCTCCAGCAGCGAGCGGCCGAGGGTGGTGAGCGAGTACTCGACCCGCGGCGGCGAGTCGGGGAACGACTGCCGCTCGACGAGGCCGTCGGCCTCGAGAGCTCGCAGCGTCTCGGTCAGCACCTTCGGCGAGACGTGGCCGAGGCGGTCCTTGAGCTCGGAGAACCGCATCGTGCGCTCCGACAGTGCCAGCACGATGAACATCGTCCACCGGTCGCCGATACGCGTGAAGATCACCCGACTCGGGCACGTCGGGCTGGTCACGTCCCATTCGACGGTCGTCATGCGAGGTCACCTCCGGGGAAGTTCCGTTGAAGTAACCGACGGGGTCGGCCCTACCGTGAACGGCATGAAGATCCTACTGACCGGCGCGACCGGCTATATCGGCTCCGCCGTCCTCGACACCCTCCTCGACGCCGGCCACGACGTGGTCGCTCCGGTGCGCAGCGACCAGGCTGCGGCGGTCGTCGCCGCCAAGGGCGCGACGGCCGTCGTCGGCGACCTGCACGACGCCGACTGGCTCGCGGGCATCCTCGAGGGGACGGATGCCGCGATCCACGCCGCCGCATCGGACGACGCCGAACGGCTGAACACCGCCGTCGCCGACGCCGCCGAACGCGCTTACGGCGGGACGGACCGGCGCTTCGTGCTGACCAGCGGGATCTGGGAGTACGGGGCGGGCAGCGCCATCCACAGCTCTGACGCCCCCGACCCGGTCGACCTCGTGGCGTGGCGAGTGCCGATCGAGGACCGCCTGCTGGCTTCGGACGTGTCCGCCACCGTCCTGGTGCCGGCGGTCGTGTACGGCCACGGCAAGGGGCTGCTGTCGGTGATCGTCGACGCGCCGCGCACCGCCGACGGCGCCGTCACCCTCGTCGGCGACGGATCGCAGCGCTGGACGTGGGTGCACGTGGACGACCTCGCCCGCCTGTACCTGCTGGTGATCACGCATCGTGTCGCCCTCGGACGACTGATCGCCAGCGACGGTGCGCCGGTGACGGTTCGCGAGGTCGCCGAGGCGACCGGAAGGGATGCCGCGCCCGAGCCGGTCGAGGCGACCCGGGTCCGTCTCGGCACGGCGTTCGCCGACGCGCTGCTGTTGGATCAGGCCGCGTCTGGCGTCGAGGCGCGCGAGCTCGGCTGGACCCCGGAGCACGTGGGCGTGCTGCACGAGCTGGCGTCCGTCCCCGGTCGCTGAGCGAACGGTCAGCGCGTACGTCATGAGGGGAGTGCGTCCGACGGGCGGCTCGCCGCGCTTCGTCTCGCTTCGCTCGCTCAACGACCAGGGTGGTCGCCCCGCGGAGCGACGAAGGAGCGGAGACGAAACGTCGCGAGCCGCTCTCGAGGACCCGGCCCGCCGGCCGGGGCAGCGAGCGCCTCAGGAGTCGGATGCTGCGTACACGCGTTCGCCCTCGACGAAGGTCTGCAGCACGCGGGCCGCGCCGATCTGGTCCGCCGGTACCGCGAACGGGTCGCGGTCGAGGACGACGAGGTCGGCGAACTTGCCCACCTCGACCGTGCCCGTCACCTCGTCGAGGTGGTTCACCCACGCGGAGCCCGCCGTGTACGCGGTGAGCGAGGTCGCGAGGTCGATCGCCTGCTCCGGGTAGAACGGGTCGTACTCGCCCTCTTCGTAGCCAGGCGCTGCCTTGCGATTGACCGCCGTGTGGATCGCCGCCATCGGGTCGGGCGTCGACACCGACCAATCGCTGCCCGCGGCGAGCACCGCGCCGGCGCGCAGCAAGTCGCCGAACGGGTACTGCCATGCCGACCGCGCGGGTCCGAAGAACGGCAGCGTCAGCTCGACCATCTGCGGTTCGTACGTCGCCCACAGCGACTGCATGTTCGCGACAACGTCGAGCTCGCGGAAGCGTGAGAGGTCCTCCGGGTGCACGACCTGGATGTGCGCGATGTGGTGGCGGTGGTCGCTGCGGCCGTTCCGGGCGATCGCCTGCTCGACCGCATCCAGGCATTCCCGCACGGCGCGGTCGCCGATCGCGTGGAAATGCACCTGGAATCCGGCCGCGTCCAGCAGCGGGACAGCGTCGTTCAGCACCGACGGCGGCACGAAAGAGATGCCCGAGTTGTCGGTCGGGTGGCCGTGGCCGTCGAGGTAGGGCTCCAGCATCGAGCCGGTGAAGTTCTCGGCGACGCCGTCCTGCATGATCTTGATGCTGGTCGCGGCGAAACGGCCGCCGCGATACTGCTCGCGACGCTCGATGAGGAAGGGGATCTGCTCCAGCCCCGCCGTGCGGTCCCACCACAGCGCGCCCACGACGCGGGCGGTCAGACGCCCGTCGGCGGCGGCGGCGAGATACGCGGGGCCAGGGTCGCCGGCATCCCCGTAGGAACCGACGATCGCGTCCTGCCACGCCGTCACGCCGAACGAGTGGAGGTACCGCTGCCCGGTGAGCAGCGCCTCGACCATGCGCTCGGCGGGCTCGGGCGGCAGCAGACGGTTCACGAGCGTCATCGCGCCTTCGTGCAGCGTGCCCGACGGGTTGCCGTCGGCGTCGCGCTCGATGCGTCCGTCGGCCGGATCGGGCGTGTCGCGGTCGATGCCCGCGAGCCGCAGCGCCGCGGAGTTCACCCACGCGCCGTGGCCGTCGCGGTTGGGCAGGAATGCGGGGCGGTCGCCGGTGACGGTGTCGAGGAGGGATGCCGTCGGCGTGCCTCCCGGGAACGCCGACATTCCCCAGCCGCCGCCGAGGATCCACTCGTCGGCAGGGTGTGCGGCGGTGTAGCGCCCGATCACGTCGACGTACTCGGCCGCGGAGTCGTACGCCGACAGGTCGCAGCGCAGCATGTCGAGCCCGCCCCACACCGGGTGGACGTGGGCGTCCTGAAAGCCCGGCAGCAGCAGGCGCCCGGCGAGGTCGACGACTTCGGTCGCCGGCCCGACGAGCTCGCGCACCTCGTCTCCGCCGACCGCGACGATGCGGCCGCCCGAGACGGCGACCGCGCTCGCGCGGGATCGCACCGTGTTCGCGGTGAAGACGGGACCGCCCGTGAAGACGAGATCGGCGTAAGGCATGGGGTCTGGGTCCTTTCAGCGAGACATCGACGGCGCACCGAGACTCCTCATGACAGCTGCAGTCTCGGTGCGCAGCTGACGTGTCGCGGGCGGTGCGGGCAGCCTCGACGGACGGGCGGCCTAGGCGTGAGGCATCCCGATCATCCGCCCGCCATCGTGCGTGCGATGTCGGCGGCCGAATCACCGGCGCGCTTGAGCACGAGCGCCACGACCGCGAGGGCGATGAGGGTGAGCAGCAGCATGATCGTCGACACCGCCGCGATCTCGGGCCGCAGCCCGGTGCGCACGGCGCCCAGGATGTACACCGGCCACGGCGTGGACCCCGCGACCGAGACGAACGCCGCGATCACGGTGTTGTCGAGGCTGAGGGTGAACGACAGCAGGAACCCGGCGAGCACGGCGGGCATCGCGAGCGGCAGCGTGACACGGCGGAACGTCGTCAGCGGCGGCGCGTACAGGTCTGCGGACGCCTCTTCGAGCTGCGCATCGAGGCCGATGAGCCGGGCGCGCACCAGGTATGAGACGACCGCGATCGAGAACAGCGAGTGCCCGATCACGAGACGCAGGATGCCGTTGTTGAACATACCGATGCCCCAGTCCTGCCCGAGCGTCACGAGCCACGGCAGCAGCGCGACCGCATCGACGATCTCGGGGGTCACCGACACGAGCAGCAGCAGCACCAGGAACCACCACACCCACTTGCCGGGGTGGCGGGCCATCGCGATGCCCGCCAGGGTGCCGAGCACCGATGCCAGCACCGCGGCGAGGAAGCCGGTCTGCACCGAGATCAGCACCGCGCTGCGGACGACCTCGTTCGAGACGATCGCCGCGAAGGAATCGAACCCGAACTGCGTGAACGAGGTCAGGAGCCTCCCCACGTTGAACGAGTAGATCACCACGACCGCGATGGGCAGGAACAGGAACACCAGCACCGCGATGCCCCAGATCGTGAACCCGAGGTCGCCGCGATCGCGTCGTGCCCGCGGTGTCACGGAGCTCTTCGCCGACAGGATCGTGCGCGTGTCGGTCGCGGTCATGCGGCACCTCCGACGGGGATGGATGCCGCAGCCGCCGTGGGCGCGGGCACCGGGTCGAGCACCACGCGGTTGCGCAGGCGGAACGGCAGACCGACCAGCCACACCAGCCCGAGCCCGACGGCGGTCGTGAGCAGCACGATGAGGATCAGCATGATCGCCATCGCCGAGCCGAGCGCCCAGTTCTGCGCGGTCTGGAACTGCGTCGCGACCATCTGGCCGATCATGTTGCCCTTCGCGCCGCCGAGGATCGTGGCGGTGATGTAGTCGCCCATGAGCGGGATGAACACGAGCAGCACACCGGCCACGAGGCCGGGGCGCGAGATCGGGAGGGTGACCCGCAGGAACGTGGTCCAGCGGCCGGCGCCGAGGTCCTTCGACGCCTCCCGCAGGGCGGGGCCCACCCGGTCGAAGGCGACGAACAGCGGCAGGATCATGAGCGGCAGGTAGTTGTAGATCACGCCGAGCAGCACCGCGGGTCGCGTGTACAGGATCTCGAGCGGCCCGAGCCCGAGCGCCTGCATGACCCCCGACAGCCAGCCGTTGGGCGCGAGGATGATCTGCCAGCCGATGGTGCGCACCAGGAAGTTGGTCCAGAACGGCACCATCACCAGCGCCACGAGCAGGCCGCGCTTGGACGGCGGCGCCTTGACCGCCATCCAGTACGCGACGGGCGCACCGATCGCGAGGCACGCGAGCGTGCCCAGGATCCCGATCCACAGCGTGTTCTGGAACGTGGCGAAGAACGTCGGCGTGAGCACCTCGAGGTACCGGTCGAATGACAGCACGTCGTTCGCGTGGGTGCCGAAGATGCCCGGCTTGTAGCCGAAGCTGAACCAGACGACGTACCCGACGGGGATGACGAAGAAGAAGAGCAGCCATGCCCACGCGGGGAACGCGAGGGCGATGCCCGCCTTCTTACGCACCCGCTGCCGCCTTCACCTTGTTGTAGATGTCGACGACGCGCGCGAGGGAGTCGTTGACCTCGCCCTCCTCCATGGTCGCCAGCTGCTCCGGCGTGAAGAACACCATGTCGAGCAGCTCCAGGCCGGCGTCGGCGGCGGCCTCTTCGATGTCGGCGACGCCGGTGTGGTAGCCGATGTAGTCGAGCTCCTGCAGCGAGACCTCGGGGTCGAGCACGTAGTTGATGAAGGCGTGCGCGGCCTCGGGGTGGGGCGCGCCCACCGGGATCGACCAGTTGTCCATCCAGATCTCGGTCTTGGGCCCGGCGAGCACCCACTGCCAGCGGTCGGGTTCGGTGCTCTCCATGAGCGCGAGGCGCACGTCGCCGTTGTAGGCCTGCATGAGCACGTGCGACGCCTGCTGGATCGCGCCGCCGCCGGGGTAGGAGTCGAAGGCCTCGATGTGGGGAGCCAGCGTGTTCACCAGGAAGTCCTCGGCGGCGTCGAGGTCGCCCTCGTCGGTCGTCGTCCACGGGATGCCGTTGGCCCAGAAGTAGGCGCCGGTCAGCTCGCTCGCGTCGTCGAGCATCGACGTCTTGCCGCTCGCCTCGTTCTGCGCCGCGTCGAGGAAGTCGGCCCAGGTGGTGAGCTCGCGCGTGATGACGGTCTTGTCGTAGACGAAGCCGGTCGTGCCCCACGCCTTGCAGATGGAGTACTCGTTGTCGGGGTCCCACGCCCGCCCGACGAAGGCGGAGTCGAGGTTCTTGAAGTTGGGGATCAGCTCGAGGTTGAGCTTCTGCAGCAGGCCGTTCTGCACCATCTGCTGGATGTAGACGCCGGTCGGCACGACGATGTCGTAGCCGCCGGTGCCCTTCGCGGCGGTGAGCTTGGCGATCATCTCCTCGTTGGAGTTGAACGAGGTGAGCTCGACGGTGGGCCCCTGCTCCTTCGTGAACGCGTCGATCACGTCGGGGCTGTCGTAGTCGCCCCACGTGTAGATCGACAGCTTGTTCTCCAGCGCTCCGCCGGTCGCCTTCGGAGCAGCGGACGTGCCGCCCCCGGGCGAGCAGGCGGTGAGGATCGCGGCGGCGCCGGCGGCCGCGGCGATGCCGAGGAAGCCGCGGCGGCTCAGTTCACGACGGATCGTGGGCACGGCGTCGGCGCTGGCGAGGATGCGGATCGGGGACTCGGGCATCTCAGGACTCCTGATTGGTGTGAGGGGATCGGGTGCGGATCAGACGGCGGGGGGAGCGACGTAGCCGCCATCGACGGCTGCGTCGTCGGCGGGGAAGAGGAGGACGTTCGCGGCATCCCACGAGCAGACCACCGCGTCGCCGACCGACAGTGCGGGCGCCTCGGGAGTGGGGCGGCGCACGATGATGCTCTTGTCGTCCGACACCTGCACGAGGTACTGCATGGTCTCGCCCAGGTGAGCCACTCCGAGCAGCGTCCCGCGGACGGAGTTGACGTCGGTCCGCGCGTCGGCGGCCGACTCGGCCGCGATCCGCACGAACTCGGGACGCACCGCCGCCTGCCCGTGCGTGATGCCGGCGAGCTCGGTCGTCGCGCCGCGCACCAGTCCCTCGGGCGCCTCGACCGCGGCGCCGTTCTCGGCGACCGGGCCGGTGAAGAAGTTCTGCTGCCCGACGAACGCGGCGACATAGGCCGAGGCAGGCCGCGCGTACACGGTGTCGGCGTCGGCGATCTGCTCGATGCGGCCGTGACGCATGATCGCGATGCGGTCGCTCATCGACAGCGCCTCACCCTGGTCGTGCGTGACGAACACGAACGTGATGCCCAGGCGTGACTGCAGCAGCTTGAGTTCGAGCTGCATCTCTTCGCGCAGCTGACGATCCAGGGCGCCCAGCGGCTCGTCCAGCAGCAGCACCGCCGGGCGGTTGACGAGCGCCCGCGACAGCGCGATGCGCTGCTGCTGGCCGCCCGACAGCTGCGTCGGCTTGCGGTCGGCGAACTGCCGCATCTGCACCAGATCGAGGGCCTCCGACACCCGCGTGCGGATCTCGGCCTTGGGGGTCTTGCGCTGCTGCAGGCCGTAGGCGACGTTCTCGGCGACCGTCATGTGCGGGAACAGCGCGTACGCCTGGAACACAGTGTTGACATTGCGCCGGTACGGGGGCTCGCCGAGCACGGACTGGCCCGAGATGCGGATGTCGCCGGCATCCGGCTGCTCGAATCCTGCGATCATGCGCAGCGTCGTGGTCTTGCCGCAGCCGGACGGCCCGAGCAGCGAGATGAACTCGCCGGGCTGGATGGTCAGCGACAGATCGTCGACGGCGAGCTGGTCGCCGTAGTGCTTGGTGATGCCCGACAGCAGTACCGCGCCGCGCGAACCGTCGCCGTCGGTGGGAACCTGGTGTGCCGGGGAGGCCGTCGATGCGGGAGCCGTGCCTGTGGACGTCGTCACTCGTGAGGTCCTTCGTGTCGCGGGCCGTGCGACGGTGCGCGGCCTATCGGGTGTGCAGGTATTCAATATCGGGCGGTGCCGAGGTGCAATCCACTGCTGCGTGAAACAGGACGATCCGAGCCGCCGGATGTGTGCCGCGGGACAGATCGTCCGGGTGGGTGTGAACCCCCGGAAACCGCGATGTTTCCGCGAGAAGTCAGCGCGTGGATGCCGCCGACGCTGCCGCAGGGCGACAAACCGTCCGTTGCACCATCGTGATCTGGGGAGCCGTTTCGCGCGCTCAGCGCTGGCAGTTCGGGCACCAGAACACGATGCGCTCGCGCGTCGGATCGGCGCCCAGACCTCCGCGGCGGATGAGCGTCCCACACCGACGGCACGGCCGGCCTTCGCGGCCGTAGACCCACGTCGTGAAACCGCGACGCGCGTCGCCGGTGAACGTGCGGTCGACGCGGTCTCGGTTGGCGCGGATCATGCGCGCGCCGAGATCGACGAGCGGTGCGGCATCCACGTCCGTCGCCGGCGTCGTGGGAAGGATGCCGCGCACGAACAGGATCTCGTTCGCATACTCGTTGCCGAAGCCGGCGATGCTGCGCTGATCCTGCAGTGCGACGTGGACGGGGCGAGGATCCGCGGCAAGACGCCGGACGGCTTCGGCGGGATCCCAGTCGTCGGACAGCGGATCGGGGCCGAGGTAGCCGACCAGCTCTTCCTCTGCCGCGGACGGGACCAGTTTGATCTCGGCGAGGTCGAAGCCGACGGTCTCGTACTCGGTGCCGTCGGGCGCCGTCGCACCGATGACCGCACGCGCGCGGAACCCCGGTGCGCGCCACCGCTCGCCGCGCCGGTACACGTGCCACTCGCCTTCCATCTTGAGGTGCGAGTGGAGCGTCCACGTGCCGATCCGATGCAGCAGATGCTTGCCGCGGCTTGCGACGCCGTGCACCGTCTCGCCGCGCAGATCGGCTGTGGCCGCCTGCGGCACTCGCAGCTCGAATCGCGTCACGGTGCCGCCTCCGAGCGCTGCGTCCAGGCGGCGCGCGGTCTGGTAGACCGTGTCGCCCTCAGGCACGCGCACCCCGCGCGTCCGGTCCCGGAGCCTGCCGAGGGGCGCCGGCCGTCACTCGGCGCAGCGTCAGACCCCGGGGCGATTCGACGAACCCGGCGTCGCGCAGAAGGCGGCCCATGGTCGTCCCGTGGATGAACGCGCCGTTGACCTGCTCGATGGTGAGAGTGTCGAGACGGCGCGCCTGCGCGGTCGCGGCGAGGTCGCGGGTCGCCGCCGCGAGCGTGGCCTCGTCGCCGGTGAAGGCGAGCGCCGACTTTCCGCCGCGCTCCAGATACAGCGCGAGCGCGCCGTCGACGAGAACGACCAGCGCGCCGGCCTTGCGGCCCGGACGGTGCCCGACGCCCTCGAGCGACGGCCACGCGAGCGCCGCTCCGTACGGGTTGGCGGGATCGGTGGCGGCGAGCGTCACCGCCGTGAGCGGCGGTGGATCGGTGAGCCCGGCGAACTCGCGCAGCCGGTCGACGGTGGCGGATGCGGCGAACTGCGCGGCTCCGAGCTTCTCGATCACGTAGCCGCGTCGGCAGTGGCCTGCCTCTTCGAATCCGGCCAGCACGCGGTACGTCTGGGCGAACCCGCCGGGCACCCCCTCGGACTGCACGGCGCCGCGTGTGACCACGCCGTAGCGGTCGAGCAGCAGGCTCGCCGTCGCCGTGGCCCGCAGCGCCGGGTCGGCCTCGGGCGCCGGCAGCAGCGACCAGCGGCCGCCGACAGACGGCGAGCGGGCGGGAAGGGATGCCGCCACCGACCGCATCGCCACGCTCATGCTGCCCGGCGTGCCGCGATACAGGCGCGCCCGCGGCGTGCGCCGGCTGACGCGGTGCGCCTGCGATCCGCCCGACACGAGCGATCGCACCGGCGCGAACGTGTCGTTCGTGACGAGTCCGGCCCAGGCCAGCCGCCACAGCGCCTCGGTCACGGACTGCTCGTTCTCGGCGCCCGTGGCCTGTCGCAGCTGCGCGGCGAAGTACGCGCCGCCGCCCTCGAGCGCGGCGATCAGCTGGGCGTCCAGCGAGCCGGGCGCGGGCGCCTCGGCGTCGTCGGGCAGTGCGATGGTGAGAGGCAGCGCATCCGCCGGGTGCAGGGCGATCCATCCGTCGCGTCCCGGCAGCCCGCCGTGACCCGACCACACCACCTCGCCCGTCGACGTCAGTTCGTCGAGCATCGCCGGCGTGTAGTCCGCGACGCGCGCCGGAAGGATGAGCGACTCCCACGCGCTGGCCGGAATGGGCACGCCGGCGAGCTGCTCGACGACCGCGGCCACACCGTCGATGCCCTCCAGCGGGCGCGTCACGTGCTGCCACACCGGCAGGAACCGCCCGTATGCGTGCTGCGGAACCGGTTCGACGCTGCCGCGGATGGCCGCGAGCGAGCGCATGCGCAGCCGTCGCAGCACCTCGCTGTCGCACCACTCCGCCTCGTCGGAAGCCGTGGCGCCCGCGGCCACTGAGCCCGTCGGAGGCTCGGGCAGGAAGAATCCGGACGCGACGCGGCCCTGCGATTCGAGCCGCTGCAGCGTGAGCCGGGCGACGGCGATGCCGACGCCGAAGCGGTCGGCCGCGGCATCCGCGCGGAACGGCCCGTGGGTGCGGGCGTAGCGCGCGATGAGGTCGCCGAGCGGATCGGCGACCGGTTCGAGGAACGCGGTCGGGATGCCGACCGGCAGCGCCACCCCGAGCGCATCGCGCAGGCGCCCGGCGTCTTCGATCGCGGCGACACGGCCGGCACCGGCGATCGTGACGGGGATCGCTCGGCGCGCCGCGATGAGCGCGTCGAGATGGCTGGATGCCTCTGCCGCGGGCGCCTCATCGGCACCGGTGGTCGGCTCCAGCCGCGCCGCGACCTCGGCGGCGTCGAGCGGCCCGAGCTGGCGCAGCAGGTCGGCGACACCCTCGACCCCGCGTGCCCGGCGCTCGGGGTCGAGTCGCTGCACTTCGCGTTCGAATTGCGCGATCACGTCGGGGTCGAGCAGTTCGCGCATCTCGACCTTGCCGAGCAGCTCCGACAGCAGCGCGGGGTCGACCGACAGCGCGGCGGCGCGCCGCTCGGCGAGGGGCGAGTCGCCCTCGTACATGAACGCACCGACGTAGCCGAAGAGCAGGTCGCGCGCGAACGGCGACGGCTGCGCGGGCTCGGTCTCGACGAGACGGATGCGGCGCTCGCCGATGCCGCGCATGAGGCGCAGCAGCGACGGCACGTCGTAGACGTCCTGCAGCACCTCGCGCAGGGTCTCGAGGATGATCGGGAACGTCGGATACCGGCGCGCGACCTCCAGCAGCTGCGCCGAGCGCTGCCGCTGCTGCCACAGCGGGGTGCGCTTGCCCGGATTGCGACGGGGCATGAGCAGGGCACGTGCGGCGCACTCGCGGAACCTCGACGCGAACAGCGCGGAGCCGCCCACCTCTTCTGTCACGATCTGGTCGAGCTCGTCGGGGTCGAAGACGAACAGGTCGGCGCCCGGAGGCTCGGCCGTGGCGTCCGGGATGCGGGCGATGATGCCGTCGTCGCTCGCGACCGCCGAGCCCTCGACGCCCAGCAGTTCGCGGATGCGTGCGTTGACGGCCAGCGCCCACGGCGCATGCACCTGCATGCCGTAGGGGGAGTGCAGGATCACGCGCCAGTCGCCGACCTCGTCACGGCCGCGCTCGACGGTCAGCTGACGGTCGGTGGGAAGCGTGCCCGTCGCCTCGCGCTGCTCGGCGAGGTATGCGAGCAGGTTGTCCTGCGCGTACTCGTCGAGTCCCGCCTCGCGCAGCCGTGCCTCGGCCTTGTCGGGCTTCGCGGTCGACACCTCGCGCGAGAACCTGCCGAGCGCCTCGCCCAGCTCGGCGGGCCGCCCGATGCCGTCGCCGTGCCAGAACGGCACCTTGCCCGGCTGGCCGAACGCGGGCACCACGTTCACGCGGTCGTGGGTGATCTCGACGATGCGCCAGCTCGTCGTGCCGAGCGTGAACACGTCGTTGACGCGCGACTCGTAGACCATCTCTTCGTCGAGCTCGCCGACGCGCGCGTTCTGCGACTCGCCCGCCACGAACACGCCGAACAGACCCCGGTCGGGGATCGTGCCGCCGCTGGTCACGGCGATGTGCTGCGCTCCGGGCCGGCCGGTCAGCACGCCCAGATCGCGGTCCCACACGACGCGCGGGCGCAGCTCGGCGAACTCGTCGGACGGGAACTTGCCCGCGATGAGGTCGAGCGTCGCCTCGTAGGCAGAGCGGGGGAGCGAGCGGAACGGCGCGCTGCGCTTGAGCGTCTCGTACCAGCCCTCGACGTCGACCGGCCCGACTGCGGCGGCGGCGACGGTGTGCTGCGCAAGGATGTCCAGCGGGTTCTGCGGGATCGCGATGGCCTCGATCTGCCCCGCCAGCATCCGCTCCGTCACGATCGCGGTGTGCAGCACGTCGCTGCGGTGCTTCGGGAACAGTGCGGCGCGGCTGACCTCGCCCACCTGGTGACCCGCGCGTCCGATGCGCTGCAGGCCCGATGCCGCACTCGGGGGCGCTTCGACCTGGATCACCAGATCGACCGCGCCCATGTCGATCCCGAGCTCGAGGCTCGACGTCGCCACGACGCAGCGCAGCACGCCGGACTTCAGCTCTTCTTCCACCTGCGCGCGCTGCTCCTTCGACACCGAGCCGTGGTGCGCCTTCGCGAGCACGGGGTCGGCGCCGGCTGTGGCGCCCGCCTGCGCCATCATGGCGGCGGGCACGGTCGCGTCCGGAACGTCCAGCCCCAGCCGCTCTGAGTAGATCTCGTTGAGCCGTCCCGTCAGCCGCTCGGCGAGACGCCGCGAGTTGCAGAAGACGATGGTCGACCGGTGCTGCAGGATGCGGTCGACGATCGCCTCTTCGACGTGCGGCCACACCGAGCCGGTCATCTCGGTCTCGCCCGAACCCGAAGCGCGTCGGCCGGCACCGGACGATCCGTCGGCGAACCAGTCCTCGTCGATCGACTCGCCAGCTGAGGCGGCGGAATCGGCATTCCCGCCGTCCGAGGTGAACGGGCTCGGCGGGGGCGGCGGATTGAGCATGTCGCCGATCGGCACGACGACCTTCATGTCGAACGCCTTGCTCGCACGCGGAGCCACGATCTCGACCGGCTCGGCGCCGCCCAGGAACCGCGCGACTTCGTCGATGGGGCGGACCGTTGCCGACAGCCCGATGCGCTGCGCGGGCGGCGCGTCGGGCGTGAAGGCGCGCCGCAGCGCATCCAGCCGCTCGAGACTCACGGCCAGGTGCGCACCGCGCTTGGTTGCCGCGACGGCGTGCACCTCGTCGACGATGACCGTGTGCACGTCGCGCAGCGTCTCGCCGGCGCGGCTCGTGAGCATGAGGTAGAGCGACTCGGGCGTCGTGATGAGGATGTCGGGCGGCGCCTGCACGAGCTTGCGCCGGTCGCCCGCGGGCGTGTCGCCCGAGCGCACGCCGACGGTCACATCCGGCACGGTCAGGCCGAGGCGCCGGGCCGACTGCCCGATGCCGACCAGCGGCGACCGCAGGTTGCGCTCGACGTCGACGCCCAGCGCCTTGAGCGGTGAGATGTAGAGGATGCGGGTGGCCGGCGGCGCGCCTGCTCGCTTCTTGCCTGAGGGAGCGGTGGATGCCGTCGTCGCCGCCTTGTCGTGGAACACGCGGTCGATCGCCCACAGGAACGCCGACAGCGTCTTGCCCGAGCCCGTGGGCGCGACGACGAGAGCGTGCTTGCCGGCGGAGATCGCCTGCCAGGCCCCCTTCTGGGCGTCGGTGGGCGCGTGGAAGGCGCCACGGAACCAGTCCTGCGTGGCAGGACCGAATCGCTCGAGGACGTCGCCCACCCTTCCATCTTGGTCGCCGCCGCCGACATCGGGCCAGGGCGTCACGAACGCCCGTCGCGTAAACTCGCGCCTGCGTGCTCTCCCCCGCACGTGTTCGCCGCCGAGGAGCGTGATGGATTCGACGCCGTCGAGCGGGTCGGAGCCGCCCGCGCCCACCCGCCGTGCCGCAGCAGCCGCGGCCGCGCGCTCGCGGCGAGTGCTGAGGCTCCGGCTCGGCGCGCTGTGCGGCGCCGCGGGGCTGGCGCTGGTGATCGTCGTCGCGACGATCGCCGTGACGGCGCAGCAGGGCACGGGGACACTCGGGAACGACCCCGCCCCGATCTCGGAGGAGCACCTCCCGACCCCGCGCCCCAGCAGCCCGTCCCCATCGCTGTCCCCGAGAGCGGATCCCACGACCGTGCCCGTCGACGAGCCCGACAGCGGTGCGGTCGACGCCGACGACACCGCCGCCCCCGTCGTCGGCGACGAACAGCCGCCCCCTGCCGCGCCCGATCCCGAGCCTGCCCCCACGGCGGAGCCGGGCCCGACACCGACCGCCACGGCGCCCGGCAACAGCGGCAACGCGCCGGGTCACAACAAGAAGAAGCCGTGACCCGAAGGGCTCAGAGCTCGTTGGGGATCAGGATCCACAGCAGGATGTAGGCCCACAGCGACAGGCCGAAGAAGACCACGGCGATCACGGTGAGGACGCGCACCAGCGTCACGTTCCAGCCGAACCGGTTCGCGACGGCGGCGCAGACACCGGCGATCAGGCGGCCCTGGCGGGGTCTCATGAGTGCGTTCATGTTCTCCATCCTGCTCGTCGTGCGTCCGCGGCGCATGGGGGAGAACCCCCGGATTCCGCCGGGCGCAGGCCGCGGCATCCATTCTTCACGCGATGGATGCCGCGACCCGGGTCACCGCTCGGTCAGCTGACCCTCGCGGTCGAGCTCGAGCGTCAGCGTCACGCCGATGCGCTCGAGGAACGCGTCATCGTGGCTCACGACGAGCACCGCGCCGCGATAGGCGGCGATGGCGTCGACGAGCTGGTCGACCGTGTCGAGGTCGAGGTTGTTCGTCGGCTCGTCGAACACGAGCAGCTGGGGCGCCGGATCGGCCAGCATGAGCCGCGCCAGAGCGACCCGGAACCGTTCGCCACCCGACAGCGTCGCGACCGGCCGCTCCACCGCGGCCCCTCGGATGAGGAACCGGGCGAGCCGGTTGCGCAGCTCGACGGTGCCCACCTGCGGCGCCGCAGCTGCGACGTTCTCCAGCACCGAGGCAGCTTCGTCCAGCTCGTCCACGCGCTGCGGCAGGTAGCCGGCGCGGTCGGTGTGCAGCTGCTGCCCGGCGCCATTCAGCATGGCTGGGTGAGGCGCGGCGGCGATCGGCGGAATCCCGGGGTCGTCCCGGCCGGGCGCGCCCCACGAGACTGAGCTGCGCCGTGGGGAGCTGCCGGTAGTGAGCAACCCCTCCAGCAGGGTCGTCTTGCCGGCGCCGTTCGGGCCGATGAGGGCCACCCGCTCGGGTCCTTGGATGATCCAGGACCGCGACCCGTCGCCGATGGTGGCGATGCGTCGCCCGGCGGGCACACCGGGATCGGGCAGGTCGATCTTCATCATGGCGTCGTCGCGGACACGGCGCCCCGCGGCATCCAGCGCCTCGCGGGCGGAGGCCTCGCGCTCCGCCTTCTCGCCGCGCAGCTTGCCGGCCGAGACCTCGGCGGCCATGCGGCGGCCGTTCATGACGATCTTCGGCTCCCGCTTCTCGGCGTAGGCCTTATCGCCCATGGCCTTCCGGCGCGAGATCGTCGTCTCGGCCTCGATGCGCTGGCGCTTCTCGCGCTTGAGCGACTGCTTCGCGGCGCGCTCGGCGTCGCGGGCGGCGCTCTGCTCGGCATCCAGCCAGGCGCGCCATTCCGAGTACGGACCGCCGAAGACCGACAGCTCGTTCGCGTACAGCTCGGCGGTGTCGTCCATGAGCTCCAGCAGCGCGGTGTCGTGGCTGACCACGACGAGCGCTCCGCGCCACGAACGGACCATGTCGTGCAGGCGCGCACGGGCCTCGCGGTCGAGGTTGTTCGTCGGCTCGTCGAGCAGCGCGATTGGCGCGCCGCGCAGCCGGATGCCGGCGATCGCGGTGAGCACCGCCTCACCGCCCGACAGCTGCCCGACGCTGCGGTCGAGCATGGCGGGAGCGAGCCCCGCCTCGGCGAGCGCCGCGTGGGCGCGCGCCTCGACGTCCCAGTCCGCGCCGACAGTGTCGAAGTGACGCGGGTCGACATCGCCGGACTCGATCGCGCGCAGTGCGCGAAGGGTGTCGCCGACCCCCAGCAGATCGGCCACGGGGCGGTCCACCTGGAGGGTCAGCCGCTGGGGCAGGTAGGCGGCATCCGCTGTTCGGGTGATATGCCCCGCCGATGGGGCGAGGTCGCCGGCGATCAGCCGCAGCAGCGTGGACTTGCCGGAGCCGTTGCGTCCGACCAGGCCCGTGCGGCCGGTGCCGAACGAACCCGAGACGTCCGAGAGGGCGACGGTGCCGTCCGCCCAGGTGAAGGCGACGCGATCGAGGACGATCGCAGGAGTGAGAGTGTGTGCAGGCATGAGGCCTCCTGTGTCAGTCGAGCGCTGACACCGGGGGCCGCGGTGCGTCCGGGCATGCCGGAGCGAAGAAGAAGCGGCCGATCGACGGGCCAGCGCGAAATGTTCAAGCGCTGGTGCGTCGAGGAACGACGGATCAGCGCGATCAGCGCGCGGTCACGTCGAAGTTCTTCAATGGTTTTCCTCACCGAGGGGACAAGGCCTCAGCCACCATAGCGGACGGTACTGGATGCCGCCAGTGAGCCCCCGGTGTGCAGTGCGATCCCGCGCCTTGAGGACGCGGGCATCATCCACGAGCTGACGGGCCGCAGTCGTGATCGGATGTCCGCGGCCAGCGATCTCATGGACGAGCTCGATGACCTCGATCGGCGGATCGGAGCGAGGATGGGCAACTCTGAGCGGTTCGCCCAAAGGGGTCCCGCGTTTTTTTGTAACGGGGGCGGGGCGCCATCGGCCAGGATCGGCCCATCGAACTCCCATCGAGCATGGTCGTCCGCTATGTCGCGGACCAGGAGGTGACCAAGGGTTGGGGCTCGATCAAGACAACTCGGAGGAACAGAGCACTCGACGCCAAGGGAGGCACATCGGGCAAAACGGCGGGTTAGCCTTCTGCCCGTTCGGTGTCGTTTCATCATTTCATCTGCCATTTCTGTACTGGCGACCATTGTGTGACGAGCATGCGACTGCTAGCGTGCAGGCGTTCGCGGCTAGCTCCGGAGCTAAGGCACGATCGTTGCAACTCCTAACGAAGGGGAACGGTATGAGGGGATTGGCGGCTGTCGCGATTGCTGTTTCAGTCAGCGTTGGGGGCGCGCCGGCGCTGAGTTTGGCGGGCGGACAG
This sequence comes from Microbacterium helvum, assembly GCF_014779795.1. GTDB lineage: Bacteria > Actinomycetota > Actinomycetes > Actinomycetales > Microbacteriaceae > Microbacterium > Microbacterium helvum. The sequence goes on along the minus strand of NZ_JACXZS010000011.1, from coordinate 73,959 downwards.
GGCCCGTCGATCACAGCGTGCGCGAGTGCGCTGCCGGGCAGTTCGGTTGTTCACCCAGCCGACGTCCAAGGTCTCAACGCGGAAGCATGCGGGCTCGTCGGGAAGACGGTTGTTTCGAACGGTGTCGGCGCTCCGATCCCCGAGCCTGGACAGTCCGTCGTCGCCGTCGGCGTCGTGACGGAGGGAGAAGCTCCATGGCTGCAAGTTGCCGTCGACAAAGGCGCACAGGTGCTGGTGTCAACGACACCAGCACCGCTGCGATACGCGAAGCTACTTCCGGATGGTGGTCTTCGCGAACTGACTCGGGAGGAAGCCACACTGGGTGCCTTGGCGTACTCGAGATGCTCCGACTGGTCATACAAGCTCCTGTCTGGACATTGGCGCCCGGGCACGCTCTATTTGAACAGCAATGAGCGGCTTCCAAGCGGTGTATCTAAGTCGTCGTTCGAATCATTGACGGTTGCCTCGCTGAACACGTGGAAGAACGGAACGAACTCGTGTGGTCTGACGCGAGCGCTCAATGTTCCTGGCAGCGTGAGCTACGGCAATTGGACGTACGATGCCAACATTTCGAGCGCATCTGGAGTGAACGCGTGCACGACCGCTGACGGTCTGAATGTGGTTGACTTCGGACCGCTTGTGGGGACTACTCTCGGACTGACCTGCACTTGGTATGCGGCAGGAGTACCTGTTCAAGCCGACATTCGCATCGATACTTCGGAACGGACGTGGGTGACCACATCCACCGGTTGTACCGGGGAGAAATATGACGTCCGTTCAGTCATGACTCACGAGCTCGGTCACGTGCTGGGGCTCGACCACGCAGCCGAGAACGGGGCGAATGACCTGACGATGAGTCCCCAGATCGCGAACTGCAGTTTCTCGCAGCGCACACTGGGGGCGGGCGACCTCACAGGGATATATGTCCAGCACGGTGCGTAGGGTCAGTTGTGCCCTATTGCTCTCGTTGGCGCTGAGCATCGGAGGTTGCTCGGCCAGTCCAGAGCCTGCCCTGACGCCAGGCACAAATGTTGATCAGGTGTGTGAAGAACCGCGTACCGAGGTGTCGCCGTCCGCTGGGCCCCCGGCTGCTGCGGTGGCAATTGTAGGCTCTGGCTGGCTCCCCTGCGCCGATACGCCGAACGACAGTACTCCTGAGCCCTGGAGCCAGGTGTCGCTGCTCTGGGAGCAGGATGGCGAGATCGCGGAGTTAGGGGAGGCTGCACCCGTTGAGGGTAGCTTTCGAACTGACGTGCAAATTCCGAGTGATGCTCAACCCGGGGACGCGATCATTCGAGTTGTGGCGTCCGAGTATGCCGACGACATCCCGTTCACGGTGGTCGATGGGCAGTAGCGGTCGTCGCCGACGATGAGCTCGGTCGCATTGCTCCGTTGGGTGAGGTGCGGTTCGTAGTAGCGGGCCAGCGACGTCATGGCTTAGTTCGACGAACCGCTCGGCGGCGGCTCAACCATCCGCCACGGCTCAACCGTCGGCTGAGGCGTCGAGGTCGTCGAGCCTCTTGTCGAGGAACGTGCGCACGTCGGCGAGCTCGGCCTCCGAGACGCTGTGGGTGAGGCCCTGGTAGACGCGCCCGCTGAGGTCCACGCGCTCGGGGAGCCACTGGGTGGTGTGCTCGACGAGGAAGCCGGGGATGACGTCGTCGTTCGTCCCGCGCCCCCAGAACACGGGCGGACGGAGCTCGGCGAGCGCGGCATCCATCGGCAGCTCGCCTGGCGTGACATAGCCCGAGAGGTTCACCGCGAACGCGAACCGCTGCGGCTGCAGCCGCAGCGCCTGCAGCGACACGGCCCCGCCTTGCGAGAACCCGAGAAGACCGATGGATGCCGCACCCGCCGCGTGCGCGTCGGCCCAGGCGATGACGGCCTCGGCCGCCCGCGTCACATGGGACGGGTCGCGTCCGTCGAGTCCTTCGATGGGGTACCAGGACCGCCCCGGCGCGGGCCACGGCGGCACCAGGGGAGCGGCGAGGCTCGCGACGGCGAACCGCTCCGGCAGATAGGTGCGCAGCGGGTACAGGTCGTGCTCGTCGGCGCCGTAGCCGTGCAGCAGGAGCAGCAGATGCCGCCCCGCGAGGGCACCACGATCGGCCGACCAGAGGACGGCGTCGGCATCGAGCACGAGCGCTTCCGTCATGCCCACATCCTCCCATCCGCGACCGACACCGCGACGGGAGTCAGATCTTGACCGGGAAGGTGAGCAGGATCCCGACCGCGACCACGCCGACGACGATCGCGAGCCCGAGCAGGGTCCGGCCGACCCACGTCTTGCCGTCGCGCTGCGACATCGCCGTGAGGAACAGCACCAGGGCGAACATCACCGTCAGCAGCGAGTAGTTGTCGCCGCGCTGATTGTTCTCGAGCGCCTGTGCGAACTTCTCGTCGGCGCGGGCGTTGAGCTTCTCGGCCTCTTCCTGCCCCGGCGGCACGTAATCGTCTCGGGCGAACGGGCCGTTCTCAGACATCCCGTCGGCCTGCCAGCCTTCGAAGGCCGTCGACAGCGCGGGGCTGAACCTGTCTTCGATGTACTGCGCGAGCTCGGTGTCGCCGTCGGCGTCGGCGAGCACCCACTGCGCATAGACGGTGAGGTCGAACTGCTGGGAGGCGCGCGCCTGGCCCTCGGCGCTGGCGGCCTGGATGCGCGCCGACGACGCCTGGCTGAACGCGATCGACATCTCGCCGCCCCATTTGGATGCCTCGAAGCCCGCCCACGCGGTGAGCACGGCCGTGATCGACAGCACGAAGACGGCGACGATCTCTTGTGCGCGGCTCCATCGGTCGTGGGGTGAGTCGTCGGCCATGTCGTCCCTCCGTGCTGACCACAGACTAGCGAGCGGCCCGGACGCGGGTCGATGGCGCGGCGGGAACGAGGGGGAGAGGGTATACAGGAGGCATGTCCGTGCGCACTCCCGACCCCGAACCTGCGGGCGACGAGCCGTTCGGCCCGCCTGCGGGCAACATCTCGAACCCCGCCTGGCTGAGCGACATCGAGCTCGAAGAGGCGCGCCGGCGGCTGCCGATGCTGTACGTCGAGGGCGTGCCGGTGCGCACCGACGGTATGGGGCAGGTGACGTCGGTCGGGCTGCTGCTGCGCGCCTCGCCGCTCGGCGAGATCAGCCGCACGATCGTCTCGGGTCGCGTCCGCTATGGCGAGACGGTGCGCGACGCGCTGTTCCGGCATCTCGAGAACGACCTCGGGCCGATGGCCTTCCCGCTGCTGCCGCCGCAGCCCACGCCCTTCACCGTCGCCGAGTACTTCCCGCTGCCCGGGGTGAGCGCCTACCACGACGACCGGCAGCACGCGGTCTCGCTCGCGTTCGTCGTGCCGGTGACCGGCACCTGCGAGCCGCGCCAGGACGCGCTCGAAGTGACGTGGCTCACTCCCGAAGAGGCGTCGTCCGACGCGCTCGCCGCGGAGATGGAGGGCGGTCGCGGCACGCTCATCCGGCTGGCGCTCGCGAGCGTCGGCGCGCTGCGCTGACCGGTCCGGACGTGTGGCGCGGCAGCGCTCGCGGCATCCATCCTCCGAATCCTCGCTACGTGTCGGAGCCGCCCCATAGGCTCGCAGGGTGACCCCCGAACCCCTCCCCTTCCCCGCCGACGCCGCCGGGTGGGCGGCCTTCGCCGTCGAGCGCCCCGCCGCGCGCGTCGCCCTCGTCCAGGAGCTGGACGAGCGCCTGCGCACCGAGCCCGCGCTCACCGCCGCCGAGCGTCTCGACCTCTGGAACGACGCCGACATCGCGCTGCGCCAGGCGATGAACGAGGCGTATCTCGTGAGTGAGGCTCATCCCGACGCCGCTGTGCGCGAGGCCGCCGAGCAGCAGGTTCAGGCTGTCGAGTCGTTGTCGGCGGCGAGGCTGCTGGACCGCGGTCTGTGGCAGGGCTTCGCCGGCGCCGACGCCGAGGGCCTCGATCCGGACGAGGCCCGGCTGCTCGAGCATGTGCTGCGCGACTTCCGGCGCGGCGGTGTGGAACTGGCCGATGCCGACCGTGAGCGTGCGCGCCGGCTCGCCGACCGCGACACCGAGCTCGCGCTGACGTTCTCGCGCAACATCCGTGACGGACGCCGCCAGATCCGCGTCCCCGTCGCCGGACTCGCCGGCATGCCGCAGGACTTCGTGGACGCCCACCCGGTCGACGACGAGGGCATGGTGACCCTGTCGACCGACTACCCCGACCTCATGCCGATCCGCGAATATGCGACCGACCGTGCCACGAGGCTCGCGCTCGTCGGTGCGTACAACGACCTCGCGTGGCCCGAGAACGACGCCGTGCTGGCCGAGCTGCTCGAGGTCCGTGCCGAACGGGCACGTCTGCTGGGATACTCGGACTGGGCCGACTACGAGACCGAGACCCGCATGATCGGCTCAGGCGCGGCGATTCCGCAGTTCCTCGAGCGGCTGGACGAGGCATCCCGCCCTGCCGCAGAGCGCGAGTACCGCGAGGTGCTCGCGCGCCTGCGCGAGGACGCCCCCGACGCGACCGAGGTCACGATCGCCGACTTCTGGCACCTCCTCAGCGTCCTCAAGCGCGAGCGGTACGACGTGGACGCCCAGCGGGTGCGCTCGTATCTGTCGTTCGACCGCGTGGCAGCGGGGGTGCTCGACGTGACGGGCCGCCTGTTCGACGTCGAGTACGTCCCCGTCGACGCGCCCGCATGGCACGAAGACGTCCGCACCTATGACGTGGTGCGCGGCGGCGACCGCCTCGGTCGCATCCACCTCGACCTGCACCCGCGGGAGGGCAAGTTCAGCCATGCGGCGTGCTTCCCGATCGCTCCCGGCGTCACGGGGCGCGTGCTTCCCGAGGCGGCGCTGCTGTGCAACTTCTCGCGGGGACTGCTCGAGCACGACCAGGTGGTCACGTTCTTCCACGAGTTCGGCCATCTCGTGCACGACATCCTCGGTGGCCGGCACCGGTTCGCACGATTCAGCGGCGTGGCGACCGAATGGGACTTCGTCGAGGCGCCGAGTCAGCTGCTCGAGGAGTGGGCGTGGGATGCCGGCGTCCTGGCCTCGTTCGCGGTCGACGCCGACGGCGAGCCGATCCCGGCCGACCTCGTCGAGCGCATGCGCACCGCCGACGCGTTCGGACGGGGGCTGGAGGTGCGGCGGCAGCTCGGGCACGCGAACGTCTCGTATCGTCTGCATGTCGACCGCCCCGCCGACCTGCAGGGTGAGACCGAGCGCCTTTACTCGGAGACGAGCCCCGTCCAGCCGCTGCGCGGCCTGCACCCGTACGCCGGGTTCGGGCATCTCACGGGCTACGGCGCGTGCTACTACACGTACCAGTGGAGCCTCGTCATCGCGCGCGATCTGCTCAGCGGATTCGGTGCCGGACTCATGGATCCCGAGGCTGCGCTGAGATACCGCACCGAGGTGCTCGAGCGCGGCGGAACCCGCGACGCGAACGACCTCGTCGAGGCCTTCCTGGGGCGTCCTTCGACCTTCGACGCCTACCGGGAATGGCTTGCCGGCGACTGACCCGTCCGCCCGTTTCGCAGACACAGCCGGGCGGGGTAGTGTTCAGCTACCCGATGCGCAGTCACCCTGCCGACACATCCCCCCGGTGTCGTCGAGGGCGAAGCGGTCTTCGCCTGCTCGCACGTCGGCGACGAGGTCGCCGACGTGCGAGCAGGGTGGAGTCTGCACCGCCTCCGCCGAACGCTCGCCGACGCCGCGAAACACCTTTACAGCGATCGCGAAAAGAAGCGGAGACACACGATGTCCGACAACGCCGTAGGCACCTCGAGCTCCAGCTCGGATGACCACACTCCCTTCGACAGCCTGATCGCAGAGCAGGCGTCCACCTCTTTCGGAGCCGGCTTCACGACGACGTTCCGCGGCTACGACAAAGAAGAGGTGGATGCCGCGATCGCCGGCCTCGACGCGCGCGTGCGCGCCGCATCCGACGAGGTCGCCCAGCTCAAGCAGCACCAGCGTCGCGCCGGCGCGGCCGTGGCGCAGAGCCGTGCGAAGGCGGAGCGTCTCGAAGCCGAGCTGCAGGCGGCGACCGAGCGCCGCCAGGCCGAGATCGACGCGGCGATCGCCGCTCGTCAGGCCGAGATCGACGCGACGATCGCGGCCCGACAGGATGAGATCGACCGGCTGCAGGCCGCGCTCGACGAGTCCGAGTCGCGCCACCGCGAAGAACTGCAGCGGGCCGCCGACCGCGCCGCCGCAGCGAGTGCCGACGAGGGCAGCGAGGCCGTGCGCCTCGCCGCAGAGCTCGAGGTCGTCACCACCAAGCTCAACGACGCCGAGCAGCGCATCCAGGCGCTCACCGACGAGCTCGTCGGCGCGACCACCGAATCGCCCAACCGTCAGAAGTTCGAAGAGGTGCTGCGTGTCGCCGAAGACCAGGCGAGCCTGCTCATCCGCAACGCATCGATCCAGGGCGACCGACTGCTCGAGGCCGCCCGCGAAGAGAACGCCTCCCGCCGGGCCGGCGCGGTCGCCGAGGCCGAGGGCATCGTCTCGCAGGCGCAGCACGAGGCCCAGCAGGTGCGCCTCAAGATCGACACCGAGCTGACGGCCCACGAGGCGCGGATCGAGCGCGAGGCCGCGCACGCCGCCGAGAAGGTCTCGCAGGCCGAGCGCGAGGCGGCCGCCATCCGCTCCGAGGCCGAGAAGGGCGCGGCGGTGCTGCGTTCGACGGTCGCTCGTGAGACGGCCCGCGACCGTTCCGAGGCCGAAGAGGCGGTCCGCGAGCTGCGGCTGCGCGCGCTCGAGTTCGAGGCATCCCTCACCCGCCGCCAGGACGACGCGCACCAGGAGTTCCTCGTGCTGCACAACCAGGCCGTCGCGCACGCCGAGCGCATCACGCAGGACGCCAACGAGCAGGTCGCGGCCTCGCTCGAGCACGCACAGCGCGTGTCGGCGAAGGCCGAGGACTTCGAGCGCCTCATGCGCGCGCAGTCTCAGCAGATCGAGGCGGACGCGCAGCTGCGTGCCCGCGAGCACCTCGAGCAGGCGCACCTCAAGGCCGAGCGCATCATGTCGCTCGTGACCACGCACTCCGACTCCGTGCTGCGCGATGCCGAGGACCGCACCCGCCAGCTGCGCTGGCAGCAGCACCAGCTCATGAGCTTCATGGCCGAGGTCAAGGAGCTCATCCGCCCCGAGGGCGTGCTGGCCTCGGCCGCACCGGCGGAGGACGCCGCCGAGCCCGGCGCCCAGGATCCCGTCGATGGATCGCCGGTGGATGCCGCCGACGCCGCTGTCGAGACGGTCGAGGTCGACGAGGCCGAGCCGGAGGAAGCCCAGGGACAGGACGCCGGGGCGGAAGAGTCCGAAGCCGAGGTGGAAGAGGCCGAGGAGGACCAGGACGAAGCTGGCGATGCCGGCCGGGCCGGCATCGAGGGCAGTGACACCGAGGACGCCCACGCCGAGGACGGCGAGGCCGAGGACGGCCACGCCGAGGACGGCCACGCCGAGGACGGCGAGGCCGCTGCTGAGAAGCCCGAGGCCGCCGAGAAGCACTGATCGGCCCACACGCGGAGTCTTCCGTGCCTGTAGACGCGAACGCGCCTGCCCTCGCCCCGAGGTCAGGCGCGTTCGCGTCGATCGGTCGAACTGCGAGTGACGGACCCGGCCGGGTGCGGCATCCACGTCATCTCGGGCGGCGAAGCCACGATCGCGGCAGCGGCGTCCGCAGCGAGGCCCGGAGGCCGCGCTCAGCCTGCCGTGGTCTCGCGGGCGATGGCGGCGAGGAAGGCGTCGATGTCGTTCTCGGACGTGTCGAACGAGCACATCCAGCGCACCTCGTTCTTGGCGGCATCCCAGTCGTAGAAGCGGAACGTCGAGCGCAGCCGGTCGGCGACACCGTCGGGCAGCGTCGCGAACACGCCGTTGGCCTGCGTGGGCTGCGTGAACGCGACACCTTGGATGGACCCATCGGCGAGGCCCGCCTCGATGCCCGAGCGCAGGCGCTGCGCCATCGCGTTCGAGTGCGAGGCGTTGCGCAGCCAGAGGTCGCCCTCGAGCAGCGCGATCAGCTGGGCGGAGACGAAGCGCATCTTCGATGCGAGCTGCATGTCGAGCTTGCGCAGGAACTTCAGGCCCGTCGACGCCTCGGGGTTCAGCACGACGACGGCCTCGCCGAGCATCGCGCCGTTCTTGGTGCCGCCGAAGCTGAGCACGTCGACCCCGGCGTCGCGGGTGAATTCGCGGAACGGCACGCCGAGCGACGCGGCCGCGTTCGAGAGGCGCGAGCCGTCCATGTGCACGTTCATGCCGAGGCCGTGCGCGTGATCCGCGATGGTCTTGATCTCTTCGGGCGTGTACAGGGTGCCGAGCTCGGTCGACTGCGTGATCGACACGACGAGCGGCTGCGCACGGTGCTCGTCGCCCCAGCCCCACGCCTCGCGGTCGATGAGCTCGGGGGTGAGCTTGCCGTCGTCCGTGGGCACGGTGAGCAGTTTGATGCCCGCGACCCGCTCCGGGGCACCGCCTTCGTCGACGTTGATGTGCGCGGTGCCGGCCGAGATCACGGCGCCCCAGCGGGGGAGCATCGACTGCAGCCCGACGACGTTCGCGCCGGTGCCGTTGAACACCGGGTACGCCTCGACCCCTTCGCCGAAGTGCCCCGCCATCACCGACTGCAGGCGCTCGGTGTACACGTCGTCGCCGTAGGCGACCTGGTGGCCATCGTTGGCGGCGGCGATGGCCGCGAGCACCTCGGGGTGGATGCCGGAGTAGTTGTCACTGGCGAAGCCGCGCAGGTTCGGGTCGTGGATCGTGGTCACAGAGGTTCAGCCTAGTTTTCGAGATCGATGATGTGGTCGTTGACGTCCGCCGCGTCCGCGTCCCACAGGCCGGCGTAGGCGCGGGCGAGCGCGTCCTCGAGGCCGTCGAGCGTCTTGACGCGGAAGATGGTGGATGCCGCCGACAGCGGTCGTCCGGCATCGCGGGCGTCCTTCGCGAAGCCCTGGGCGACGGCGCGCGCCCACGCCTCGGTCGCGGCCTTGACGGCGGCGTAGTTGGCGCCGCCGGCGAGGGGACGGGCGACCGCGGTCGACGACACGACGGCGAGGCGTCCGGCGTCGGAGGCCCGCAGATCGGCGTCGAATGCGCGGCTCACGTGCCGCAGGGCGGTGAACGACCCTTCGAGGAAGCGGTAGTCGGCGTCGCTCTGGCCGGCGAGCCCGCCGCCGCCGCGCCAGCCGCCCACGAGGTGCAGCACGCCGTCCACGCCGCCCTCGGCGGCGTGGACGCGTTCGGCGAGACGCGTGACGGCGATCTCGTCGGTCAGATCGCAGACCTCGGTGCGTACCCCCGGGACCGCGACGCCGAGCGCAGTGAGACGCTCGGCGTCACGGCCGACCGCGACGACGCGCGCGCCTGCCCCACGCAGGACGCGCGCCGCCGCGAGGCCGCTCGCACTCGTCGCCCCCGCGACGAGCACGAGCCGCTCTGCAGCGCCGGTGATCGGCGCTGCGCCGCCGGGATCAGGAGCTGGCACCCGTGATCCCGGCGGTGGACTCGATGACGGGCTTCATCTTCTTGTCGAGGGCCTCGAAGAACATCGACAGCGGGAACTCGTCGTCCATGACGGCATCCGTGTAGCCCTTCGGTGCGCCCGCGAGGATCTCGTCGGGCAGCCCGCGGGCCCAGGCCGACGCCGGGTTCGGGGTCAGCGTGGCGCGCACGAGGTCGTACGCCGCGAGCCAGTGCGCCGTCTTGGGGCGGTCGATCGAGCGCCAGTAGAGCTCGTCGATCGCGTCGCCGAGCGCGACGACCGCGGCGGGCACGTCGTCCCAGTCGAAGGCGAGCGCGGTGTCGGTCCAGTGCAGCACGTCGCGCTGGTGCAGCCAGGCGAACAGCAGCTGGCCGCCGAGCCCGTCGTAGTTGCGCACGCGCGTGCCGGTGATCGCGAACCGGAAGATGCGGTCGAAGATGACGGCGTACTGCACGAGCTTCGCGTGCTCGAGCATCTCGGCCTCGGCGGCATCCAGCTGCTCGCCGCTCTCGACGCGCGCCGTGAGACGCTTCTCGATCGCAACGCACTCGCGGAACGCGGTGAGGTCGCAGCGCAGCTCTTCCAGCGAGTACAGGAAGTACGGCATGCGCTGCTTGATCATGAACGGGTCGAACGGCAGGTCGCCGCGCATGTGGGTGCGGTCGTGGATGATGTCCCACATCACGAACGTCTTCTCGGTGAGCTGCTGATCGTCGAGCATGCGCGCGGCATCCTCGGGCAGCTCCAGCTTCGTGATCTCGGCGGCGGCCCGCACGACGCGACGGTAGCGTGCGGCCTCGCGGTCCTGGAAGATCGCGCCCCACGTGAACGCCGGGATCTCGCGCATCGCGACGGTCTCGGGGAACAGTACCGCGGAGTTGGTGTCGTAGCCGGGCGTGAAGTCCACGAAGCGCAGCGACACGAACAGCTTGTTGCCGTAGTCGCCGGCCTCGAGCTGTGCGATGAACTCCGGCCAGATCACCTCGATGAGCACGGCCTCGACGTGACGGTCGCTCGACCCGTTCTGGGTGTACATCGGGAAGACGACGAGATGACGGATGCCGTCGACCCGGTGCTGCTGCGGCTGGAAGGCGTTCAGCGAGTCGAGGAAGTCGGGGACGCCGAAGCCTTCGGCCGCCCAGCGCTCGAAGTCGCGCACGCTCTGCGTGAGATACGCCGCGTCGTGCGGAAAGGCGGGCGCGAGCGCGCGGATGCCTGCCACGATCTCGTCGACGTAGGTGTGGGCGTCTGCGTGGGCGGCGGCATCCGGAATCGACCCGTCCTTGACCTGCAGGTCCTGGATCGCGGTCGCTGCGGCCTTGAGGCGCAGCCAGGCGTCGCTCGTCTCGGCGGTCGAGGCGTCTTCGACGACCTCGGGTTCGCCGACGATCGCCTTCGCGGGGTGAAGAGCGGTGCTGGACATGTGAACCTCCGATCCGTCGATGACAGGAAATATTCCGGCAGATGCCGTGTCGTAGGGATATTCTTCCATGTGTGGAAGACGCTGTCGACTTGAGGATCATCGAAGAGGTCTCGCGCGACGGCCGCGCGACTCTCGCCCAGCTGTCCGAGAAGGCCGGGCTCTCGGTCTCGGCCGTGCAAGCACGACTGAAGCGGCTGGAGAGCACCGGGGTGATCTCGGGGTATCGCGCCGTCGTCGACGCCGAGGCCGTCGGCAAGCCGCTCGCCGCGTTCGTCGAGATCACGCCGCTCGATCCGGCGCAGCCTGACAACGCCCCCGAACTGCTGGAGCACCTGACCGAGATCGAGGCATGCCACTCGATCGCGGGCGACGCCGCCTACATGCTGCTTGTGCGAGTCGCCTCTCCGCGGCATCTTGAGAGCCTCATCCGCGACATCCGGTCGGCCGCGTCGGTCAACACGCGCACGACCGTCGTGCTGCAGACCTTCTACGAGAACCGGCCGATTCTGCCGTCGTGAAGCGCATGGATCCGGCGAGCGCAACCCCCGGCCTCGCGGCATCCGGATCGGTAGCCTCGGCCGCATGGATCCCGCGAACAACCCGCACTCCGCCGGCAGGGGAGTTCTCCTCGTGCGCAACGCCCGCTCGGGCACAGCAGTGATCCGCCCCGATCCCGCGCCCACTTTCGCCGAGCGCCTTCCCGAGGCGGTCGTGCATGAGCTCGCCGAGGGCGAGGACCTGGACGATGTCGTCGCCGCCGCGATGCGGAGGGATGCCGCACCCGATGTGCTGGGCATCTACGGCGGCGACGGCTCGGTGTCGCGCATGGCGCATCTGGCGCGCCGGCACGAGCGTCGGCTGCTCGCGATGCCGGGCGGGACGTTCAACCACTTCGTGCGCGCCCTCGGCCTCGACAGCGTCGATCTCGCGATCGACGCACTGCAGCAGGACTCGACCGTCGAGGTGGGCGTCGCGGACGTCACGGCCGACGACGACGACCCGATCACGGTACTCAACGTCGTGTCGGTCGGTGCGTACCCCGAGCTCATCGAGGAGCGGGAGCGGCGCACCGGCCTCGGAAAGTGGATCGGGGGCGTCGTGGCCACAGCGGCGGCGCTGCGCCGGGCCGAACCGCTGACGATCGTCCGCGACGGGCGACGGGCGCGCGTGTGGTCGGTGTTCGTGAGCGTCGGCCGCAACGACCCCGAGCGCGTCGCGACCATGCAGCGACAGGAGGCCGCGGCCGGGGTGCTCGACATCCGCATCCACCATGCGCGCGGCTCCAAGGTGCGCGCCTTCGCCTCACTCGCCTTCGGTGAGCGCAGCGCGGCGGCCCTGCGCGCGCTGCGTCTCTACCCGCGGGACGAGGACGTCGAGCGCCTCGTGCTGCGCGAGTTCGACATCTCGGTCAGGCCCGAGCCGGGGCATCCCTCGGTCTTCGTCCACGACGGCGAGCTCGAAGAGCGCAACCCGGGCGGGTTCCGGTTGCGGTGCGTCGCCCGCCCCGACGCTCTCACGGTCTTCGCCTCCGGCCCGTAGGGGGAGGGATGCCGCGGCACAGGGCCGCGGCATCCACCTGTTCAGTCGTGCTGCGGGAAGCCCAGGTTGATGCCGCCGTGCGACGGGTCGAGCCAGCGCGACGTCACGGCTTTCTCGGCGGTGAAGAAGTCGAAGCCGTGCGGGCCGTACGCCTTGGCGTCGCCGAACAGCGAGGCCTTCCAGCCGCCGAACGAGTGATAGGCCACGGGCACCGGGATCGGCACGTTGATGCCGATCATGCCGACCGTCGCCTCGCGCTGGAAGCGCCGGGCCGCGCCGCCGTCGTTCGTGAAGATCGCGGTGCCGTTGCCGTAGCGGCTGGCGTTGATGATGCCGAGGCCCTCTTCGTAGCCCGAGACCCGGACGACCGACAGCACGGGACCGAAGATCTCGTCGCCGTACACCGACGACGACGTCGGGACCTTGTCGATGAGGGTGGGGCCGAGCCAGAACCCGTTCGCATCGCCGTCGACCTCGATGCCGCGGCCGTCGACGACGACCGCGGCGCCGTCGGAGCCGGCGACGTCGATGTACGAGGCCACCTTGTCGCGGTGCTGGCCGGTGATGAGCGGGCCCATATCGGTGCCGCGGCGGCCGTCGCCGACCTTGAGTCCGCCCATGCGCTCGGCCACCTTTGCGACGAACGCGTCGGCGACCGAGTCCACCGCGAGCACGACCGAGATCGCCATGCAGCGCTCGCCCGCAGACCCGAAGCCCGCGTTGACAGCGGCGTCGGCGGCGAGGTCGAGGTCGGCGTCGGGCAGCACCAGCATGTGGTTCTTGGCACCCCCGAGGGCCTGCACGCGCTTGCCGGCGCTCGTGGCCCTCTCGTACACGTACTTCGCGATCGGGGTGGATCCGACGAACGAGATGGCGCGCACGTCGGGGTGCTCCAGCAGCGCGTCCACCGCCTCTTTGTCGCCGTGCACGACGTTGAAGACGCCGTCGGGCAGTCCCGCCTCGGTGAGGAGCCCGGCGAGCCAGTTGGCCGCCGTCGGATCCTTCTCGGAGGGCTTCAGCACGACCGCGTTGCCGGCGGCCAGGGCGATGGAGAAGAACCACAGCGGCACCATCGCCGGGAAGTTGAACGGGCTGATGATGCCCACGACACCGAGCGGCTGGCGCAGTGTGTAGACGTCGATACCGGTCGACACGTTCTCGGAGTACGCCCCCTTCGTGAGGTGCCCGACGCCGCACGCGAACTCGACGACCTCCATGCCGCGGGCGATCTCGCCGCGCGCGTCCGAGAGCACCTTGCCGTGCTCGGCGGTGAGGATCTCGGCCAGCTCCTCCTTGCGCTCGTTGAGCAGCTCGCGGAACGCGAACAGCACCGACTGCCGCTTGGCGATCGAGGCGTCGCGCCACTGTGCCCAGGCGGCGGATGCTGCGCCGACGACCGCATCGACGTCGTCAGCCGAGGCGAACCGCACGTGCTTCTGCACGGTGCCGAGCGCCGGGTTGTACACATCGCCGGAGCGATCGGATGCTCCCGCCCACGGCGCACCGTTCACCCAGTGGTCCAGCACCGTGGTTTCGGTGCGCGAGATCGTGTCAGTCATCGTGTTCCTCCTTTGGAACCGCCCTCGTGAGGCGGGATGCACGCGTCAGCACTTCGACGGACTCAGTGACCGTCGCCTTCGACGCTCGTCAGTGCTTCATCGTAGATCGCCATCGCCTGTTCCACCTCGGCATCGGTGACGACGCACGGCGGCACGACATGGATGCGGTTGTCGGCGGTGAAGGGAAGGAGCCCGCGCGACACCAGCTCCTTCTTGAGCCGGCCGATCACGTCGGCGCCGACCGGCTCGCGCGTCTCGCGGTCGGCGACGAGCTCGAGCGCCCAGAAGACGCCCTCGCCGCGCACCTCGCCGATGAGCGGGTGCTTCTCTTCGAGCGCCCGCAGGCCCGGGCCGATGGCATCCGCTCCCACACGTCGGGCGTTCTCGACGATGCCCTCGCTCTGCATCGCGTCGAGGGCGGCGACGATGGATGCCGCGGCCAGCGGATGACCGGAGTACGTGAGCCCGCCCGGGAACACGCGTTCGTCGAACGTGGCCGCGATCGGCTCCGAGATGATCACGCCGCCGACCGGCACGTAGCCGGAGTTCACCCCTTTCGCGAAGGTGATGAGGTCGGGCACGACGTCGTGGCCGTCGAAGGCGAACCAGCGGCCGGTGCGTCCGAAGCCCGCCATCACCTCGTCGAGGATGAGCAGCAGACCGTACTTGTCAGCCAGCGCCCGGACGCCCGCAAGGTAGCCGGGCGGCGGCACGAGGATCCCCGCGGTGCCCGGAATCGACTCCAGCAGCAGCGCCGCGATCGTGGCCGGCCCCTCGGACTGGACCACGCGCTCGAGGTGGTGCAGGGCGCGCTCGCACTCCTCTTCGGGTGTCGTCGCCCAGAACTCGGTGCGGTACAGGTACGGGCCGAAGAAGTGCACGTGCCCGCGCGCGAACTGATTCGGCATCCGCCGCCAGTCGCCGGTCGCGACGATGGCCGCCCCGGTGTTGCCGTGGTACGAGCGGTACGTCGACAGGATGGTGTCCCTGCCGGTGTGGAGGCGCGCCATGCGGATCGCATTCTCGATCG
Organism: Microbacterium helvum; assembly: GCF_014779795.1. GTDB lineage: Bacteria > Actinomycetota > Actinomycetes > Actinomycetales > Microbacteriaceae > Microbacterium > Microbacterium helvum. The sequence goes on along the minus strand of NZ_JACXZS010000011.1, from coordinate 58,931 downwards.
CGTCGGCACCGCCGTTCGTGAAGAAGACCTTCGTGAAGCCTTCGGGCGCGTGCGACAGGATGCGCTCGGCCGCCTGACCGCGTGTGAGGTTCGCCGTCGCGGGGCCGATGGTCGCGAGCTCGGCCGCCTGCGCGCGGATCGCCTCGACGACGGCGGGATGCTGGTGCCCGATGTTGACGTTCACCAGCTGACTGGAGAAGTCGAGCATGCGGCGGCCGGCGTGGTCCCACACCACGGTGCCTGACCCGCCGGCGATGACGGGAAGGTCGAGCCCGGCCTGGGCCGACCAGGAGTGGAACACGTGCTCGCGGTCGAGCTGTTTCGCGAGGGCGTCGAGGTCTTCGGTCATGTCGCAACGTTCCCCGTTCTGCGTCGTCGGGTCAAGGGTCGTTCGTGCGGCCGGCGCGTTTCGTCTCGCTCGTGCCTCGCTCGCTCAACGAGCAGAGACCTGGTCGTTGAGCGAGCGGGGCGAGACGAAACGCGGACCCAGCTGCTACTGCCCGCCCTCGGTCAGGACGACGTCGATCGGCGTGTACTCGCCGCTGACCTCGACGCCCTCTTCCTTGAGCGCGTCGAGCGCCTTCTGGATGTACTCGTTCGAGTAGGCCGATTCTGCGGGCTTCTCGGTGATGAGCTCGAGGTCGTCCTGGTTCTTGGCAGACAGGGCGCCGTCGACGGTCTTGTTCCAGGCATCCTCATCGACGAGGCCGAAGTCGGCGCCGGTCCAGATGAGCTTGTTGACCTCGTTCATCATCCACTGCTGGTGCACCGGTCCGACCGGGAAGGCGGCCTCGGCTGTCGAGGCGATGTCGTAGACGATCGACGCCGACTCCTCGGCGTTGTCGCGCGCGTACACCCAGCCCTTCGTGATGGCCTTGAGGAAGCGGACGGCCGCGTCGGCGTAGGCCGGGTCGTTGCCCAGCCGCTCGGTGTCGGCCCACACGGCGTCCTGCAGCATGGCGCCCTCGGTGTCTTCGTACGAGACGACGTCGAAGTCCTCGGGCTGATAGAGCTGCCCCGTGTCGGGGTTCTTCACCTCGAGGATCTGCGCCCACTCGTTGTACGTCATCGCCTGCGCAGCGTCGACGTCGCGGTCGAGCAGCGCGTTCATCGAGAAGTCCTGCGTCGTGATCGACACGGTCGTGGAGTCGAGGCCCTCGGCCGCCATGGCGGCGAAGATCTCCCACTCGTTGCCGAAGCCCCACGAGCCGATGCGCTTGCCCTCGAAGTCGGCGACCGACGTGATGCCGTCGCCCTTCCACGACACCTGCAGAGTGCCCGACTTCTGGAACACCTGCGCGATGTCGGTGAGCTCGACGCCGGTGGCCTCCAGCGTGCCCAGCACTTTCGGGACCCACGCGATGGCGAAGTCGACGTCGCCGTCGACGAGGGCGTCCTGCGGCACGATGTCGCCGCCCGAGGGGATGATCTCGACGTCGTCGAAGCCCTCCTCCTTGAAGAACCCCTTCTCCTGCGCGACGTAATAGCCCGCGAACTGCGCCTGCGGCAGCCATTGAAGCTGCAGCTTGATCGACGTGAGCGGCTCGAAGTCGTCGCCGTCACCGGTGTCGGAGGTGTCGGGCGATCCGGCGCACGCGGCGAGTGCGAGGGCCGCGACGGTGAACGTGGATGCTGCCGCCAGACCTCGACGGAGGCCTGGGCGGAGCGGATGCTGCTGTGACATGGCGTTCCTTTCGTTGGTGCTGCTTCCTGTGGTGGGGTTCGACGGGCCGACCGCGATCTGGCCGGTGGATCAGGCGGGCGACCTCCGCGTCGCCAGACGCTCCAGGAGCGAGGTCACGAGGTAGAAGACGAGGCCGATGAGGATGCCGCCCAGCACGTACGCCCAGGCGAGCGCGGCGCGGCCGGACTTGGCGTACGTGGCGATCGCGGTGCCGATGCCGTCGGCCGGGCCGCCGAAGTACTCGGCGACGAGTGCGGCGATGACCGCCAGCGAGCTCGCGATGCGCAGACCCGTCAGCAGGTACGGCAGCGCGGTCGGCAGCGTCAGCAGCCGGAAGGTCTGCCAGCCCGACGCCGCCGACGCGCGCAGCACATCGCGGTGGACGGGGCGTGTCTGCCGGAGCCCACGCAGGACATTGACGAACACGGGGATGAACGCGGCGATGGTGGCGACCGCCTGTCGTCCGAATTGGCTCGACGCCCCGAACATGGTGTTGAGGATCGGCGTGATCGCCACGATCGGGATCACGGCGAGGGCGGCCACGAGCGGTGCCAGCATCCCGTCGATCGGACGTGCGGCAGCCGCGAGCCCGGCGAGGAGCATGGCCAGCAGCGACCCGATCACGAGGCCGATGAGGGCGTTGGTGGCGGTGATCGCCATGTCCTGCGCGATGATCGGCCAGCGCTTGACGAACTCCTCGAGGATCGCGAAAGGACTCGGCAGCATCCGCGGCGCGGTGCCGAGCACGTCCACCCAGAACCACCACACGATCACGATGAGTGCGCCGACGACGACCGGTGCGACCCACCGCAGCCACCCGGGCAGGCGGCGCTCGCCGGAAGCCGCGTCGGCGGAACGCCCGGCGCTGCTCGGGCCGGGCAGTGCGGCGGTGACCGTGTCCGTCATGTCTCGCTCGCCCTCGTGACAGGCGCACCGTGCAGGGCTTCGCGCACCGCGGTGACGCGGTCGAAGAACTCGGGCGACTCGCGCAGTGCCTCGGAGCGGGCACCGCCCAGTTCGATGTCGATCACGTCGGTGATGCGACCGGGCCGCGGACTCATGACGACGACGCGGTCGGAGAGGAACACCGCCTCGGGGATCGAGTGCGTGACGAACACGACGGCCGCAGAGGTCTCAGCGGCGATGCGGGTGAGCTCGGTCTGCAGGCGCTCGCGCGTCATCTCGTCGAGCGCGCCGAACGGCTCGTCCATGAGCAGCAGCTTCGGCCGGGCCGCCAGCGCACGAGCGATCGCGACGCGCTGCTGCATGCCGCCCGACAGCTGGTCGGGGTAGCGGTCGACGAAGTCGGTGAGGCCGACCAGCTCGGCGAGCTCCGCCACCCTCGCGCCGCGCTCGGCCTTGCCGGTGCCGTGCAGCTCGAGCGGCAGCGCCATGTTGGCGCCCACCGTGCGCCAGGGGAGCAGCCCCGCCTGCTGGAAGGCGATGCCGTAGTCCTGATCGGCGCGTGCCCTCTTGGCGGGCTTGCCGAAGATCTCCAGCGTGCCCGCGCTCGCCTGGTCGAGGTCGGCGATGAGCCGCAGCAGCGTCGACTTGCCGCAGCCGGACGGCCCGATGAGCGCCACGAACTCGCCGGCCGCGACCTCCAGGTCGACCTCCGACAGTGCGGCCACGTCGCCGGTCTTCGTCGCGAAGACCTTGCTCACCGCGGTGGCGCGCACCGCCGGGGCGTCCGAGGCGGCAGGGAGGACGGCATCCACTCGCTCGACCTGATGCGGGGTATCGGAGGTCATGCCTCTCCTCTGCGGTAGTTGGCCAGCCCGAGCCCGATGAGGGCGACCGAGCCGGCGGCGATCAGTCCGAGCGCGATCGAGCCGAAGGTCGGGCCCCACGGCGCCGCGGGGTCGCTGGAGGCCTGTCCGGCGAGTTGGATGAGCATGCGGCCGATGCCGCCCCGCATGCCGATCGACACCTCGGCGACCACGGCGCCGAGCACGGCGTTCGCGGCGGCGAGCCGCAGCGCGGGCAGCAGGTGCGGCACCGCGGCGGGCAGCCGCAGCCGCACCAGGGTCGGCCAGTAGCCGGCCGCGTAGCTGCGCATGAGATCGAGATGGATGCGGTCGGGCGAAGCGAGTCCGCGCAGCATGCCGATCGCCACCGGGAAGAAGGCGAGGTACGACGCGATGACCGCCACAGACAGCCATTGCGGCCAGGTCCCGCCTCCGCGGTCGATCTGGTTGCCGATCGCGTTGACGACCGGGGCGAAGGCGATGAGGGGCACGATCTGGCTGACGACGATCCAGGGGAGCAGCCCCCACTCCAGCAGCTGCCACCGCTGCATGACGAGGCCGAGCGCCGCGCCGACGGCGACGCCGATGAGCCACCCGATCGCGGCGATCCCGAGCGTCACCAGCGCGGCGCCGGCCACCGATACCCACAGCGGCGGGGTGTCGCCGCCGCTCGTCGGGGCGAACAGGCGCGACACCATGTCCCAGACGTGCGGCATGGCCCGGTCGTGCGTGCGCGGCAGGATCATGACGCCCGACCCCGCCTGGCCCGGCACGGCGCCGACCACGACGCCCTCGGCCGGCCCGAGGAACTTGTACAGCTCCCACAGCGCGAGCACGGCCAGCACGCCTACCGCGCCCCAGGCCGCCGCGACCCAGCCGCGCAGCTCGCTCTGCCGCTTCGCCGACCAGCCGACCGCCCTCATGCGCGCGCCGCCGTCACCGGGTCAGGCCTTCGCCGTCAGGTGGGTCTGCAGGGCGGGGATCACGGTCTCGCCGTAGACGCGCAGGGTCTCTTCCTTGTTGTCGTGCTGCAGGTACCCGGCGAACTGGGTCACGCCCAGCTCCCGCAGCGCCTCGAGTTTGGCGATGTGATCGGATGCCGTTCCCAGGACGCAGAACCGGTCCACGATGTCGTCGGGCACGAAGTCGACGTGGTCGTTCTCGGCGCGCCCATGCGTGTTGTAGTCGTAGCCGCTGCGGCGCTCGATGTAGTCGGTGAGCGACTCGGGCACGCCCTCGCCGTGGTGCCCGTACTTGGCGACGATGTCGGCCACATGGTTGCCGACCATGCCGCCGAACCAGCGGCACTGGTCGCGCATGTGCTCCCAGTCGTCGCCGATGTACATCGGGGCGGCCACGCAGATCGCGAGCGACTCGGGGTCGCGGCCGGCGGCGGCTGCGGCATCCTTCACCGTCTTGATCATCCACGCGGCGATGTCGAGGTCGGCCAGCTGCAGGATGTAGCCGTCGGCCACCTCGCCGGTGAGCTTCAGCGCCATCGGACCGTAGGCGGCCACCCACACGTCGAGCTCCGACCCGCGGCTCCACGGGAACTGCAGCGTCGCGCCGTGGTAGTCGACCGGCCGCGAGTTGGCGAGCTCGCGGATCACGTGGATCGACTCGCGCAGCTCTGCCATCGTGGTCGGCTTGCCGTTGGTGACCCGCACGGCCGAGTCGCCGCGGCCGATGCCGCAGATCGTGCGGTTGCCGTACATCTCGTTGAGGGTCGCGAACACGGATGCCGTGACCGTCCAGTCGCGCGTCGCCGGGTTCGTCACGAACGGGCCGACGACGACCCGGTTCGTGGCGCCCAGGATCGCCGAGTGGATGACGTACGGCTCCTGCCACAGCAGATGGGAGTCGAAGGTCCACACGTGGCTGAACCCGTGCGCCTCGGCGAGCGTGGCGAGCTGCACGGTGCGCGCCGCGGGTGGGTTGGTCTGCAGGACGACGCCGAAGTCCATGCTCACACCTTCCGGTCGTTGAGCGAGCGAGGAACGAGCGAGACGAAACGCAGCATCGGGATCACACCAGGTACTGCGACAGGCCGCGCTTGAGGAAGCGGCCGTCGCCCTTCGCGCCGAGGTACTGGCCGCCGTCGACCACGACCTTGCCGCGCGAGATCACGGTGTCGACGTGGCCGTCGATCTCGTAGCCCTCCCACGCGGAGTGGTCCATGTTCATGTGATGCGTGCGGCCCTCGCCGATGCCGATCGAGGTGTGGCCGTTCGGGTCGTAGACCACGACGTCGCCGTCGGCGCCGGGCTGGATGACGCCCTTGCGGCCGTAGAGCCCGAACATCCGGGCCGGGGTGGTGCTGGTGAGCTCGACCCAGCGCTCCAGCGTGATCTTGCCCGTCACGACGCCCTGGTACATGAGGTCCATGCGGTGCTCGACCGAGCCGATGCCGTTCGGGATCGCGCGGAAGTCGTCGATGCCGAGGTCCTTCTGGCCCTTCATGCAGAACGGGCAGTGGTCGGTCGACACCATCTGGATGTCGTTGGTGCGCAGCGCCTGCCACATGTGGTGCTGATGGCCCTCCTGTCGCGACCGGAGCGGCGTCGAGCACACCCACTTCGCGCCCTCGAACTGGCCCCATTCCTCGCTGAACCCGCCGAGCTGCTCCTCCAGCGACAGATACAGGTACTGCGGGCAGGTCTCACCGAACACGTTCCAGCCCTGGTCGCGCGCCCACGCCAGCTGGTCCACGGCCTGCTTCGCCGACACGTGCACCACGTACAGCGGTGCCCCGGTGAGGTTGGCCAGCATGATGGCGCGATGCGTGGCCTCTTCCTCCATCTGCCATGACCGGGCGATGCCGTGGTAGTACGGCGCCTTCTTTCCCGCCTCGGCCAGCTGCGCCGCCAGCACGTCGATCGCGGGCCCGTTCTCGGCGTGCATCATCGTGAGCAGGCCGGTCTCGTGCGAGACCTGCATGGCCTTCAGCACCTGCGCGTCGTCGGAGTAGAACACGCCCGGGTAGGCCATGAAGAGCTTGAAGCTCGTGATGCCCTCGTCGACGAGCCCGCGCATCGCCGCGAGCGAGTCCTCGTCGACGCCGCCGATGATCTGGTGGAACCCGTAGTCGATGGCGCAGTTGCCCGCGGCCTTCTCGTGCCAGGCGGCCAGGCCGTCCTGCACGCGCTCGCCGTAGCGCTGCACCGCGAAGTCGATGATCGACGTCGTGCCGCCCCACGCCGCGGCGCGGGTGCCGGTCTCGAACGTGTCGGACGCCTCGGTGCCGCCGAACGGCAGCTGCATGTGGGTGTGCGCGTCGATGCCGCCCGGGATCACGTACTTGCCTGTGGCGTCGATCACGGTGTCGACGGATGCCGCGATGTCGGTCCCGAGCAGCTGCGAGCCGGGAGCCAGCACGGCCGCGATCGTCTCGCCGTCGATGAGCACGTCGGCCTCGCCGCGGCCGGTCGCCGAGACGACGGTGCCGCCGGTGATGAGTGTCGTCGTCATGTCAGCCCCCTCACGGCTTCGCGATCTTCGTGTACGAGTCGGGACGGCGGTCGCGGTAGAACTGCCAGTCGTCGCGCATCTCGCGCACCATGTCGAGGTCGAGGTCGCGCACCAGCAGCTCCTCGTGAGTGCCCGAGCCGCGCTCGCCGACGAAATTGCCGCGCGGGTCGATGACCTGGCTCGTGCCGTAGAAGTCGACGGCGAGGTCGCCGTACTCGTTGTCTTCGCGGCCGACGCGGTTGGGCTGCAGCACGAAGTAGCCGTTGGCGACCGCCGCGGCGGGGCCCTCGATCTCCCAGAGCCGGTTCGACAGCCCCGGCTTGGTGGCGTTCGGGTTGAAGACGATGTGCGCGTCGTTCAGCCCCAGCTCGCGCCATCCCTCGGGGAAGTGACGGTCGTAGCAGATGTACATGCCGACGCGCCCGACGGCGGTGTCGAAGACGGGGTAGCCGAGGTTGCCCGGGCGGAAGTAGAACTTCTCCCAGAACCGGTCGAGGTGCGGCAGGTGGTGCTTGCGATACTTCCCCAGGATCGTGCCGTCGGCGTCGACCAGCACCGCGGTGTTGTAGTACACACCGGTCTCGGCCTCCTCGTAGATCGGCAGCACCATGACAGTGCCGAGCTCTTTCGCGAGCGCGGCGAAGCGCTGCACGATGGGGCCGTCGGCCGGTTCCGCGAAGCGGTAGTACTTCTTGTCCTGAGTGATCCCGAAGTACGGGCCGTAGAAGAGCTCCTGGAAGCACACCACCTGGGCGCCCTTGCTTGCGGCATCCCTCGCGAAGCCTTCGTGCTTGTCGAGCATCGACTGCTTGTCGCCCGTCCAGGTGGTCTGCGAGATCGCAGCGCGTACCGTCGTCATTCGTCTCTCCGTTCCGGGCGAGTCGTGCTCACCCCCGGGTGAAGGACCGACGGTCCGACCGGGAAGCACCCCTGCGTCCCGATCCTGTCGATTCGACGTTTCCCGTCGGTTTCGGCCTGTGACGCGACAGTAAAGCCTCACCGGGTGCGGCGCAATGGTGGGCTCAGCAGACCTTTCCGCGGGGCGTGTCGCCGCGGCGCGTACATCGAGCGAGGGATGCCGCATCCCGGCGATTACAGCGCGCGACGGATGCCGGCCACCCGTTCCTCCCGTACCGTGAGACGGTGTTCCGCCGCCTGAAGACGTATCAGCTCGTCGTCGACGTCGGCATCGCGGTCGTGTTCTTCCTGATCGCGTGGCCGATCGAGTCGGTCCTCGTGGTCGGTGCGTTCGGGGTGGAGTACCACCTCGCCTCGGTCGGCCAGCTGCTCTTCGGCGGCATCATCGCCGCGCTGTTCTCGTTCGCGCTCGCGCTGCGTCGGCTGTCGCCGCCGTTCGCGCTCGGGCTGGCCTGGGTGGGTGCGCTCGTGCAGATGGGACTCGGGCGCCCGCCGAGCTTCAGCGATGTCGCGATCTTCGGCGTGCTGTACGCGACGGCCGCCTACGGCACGCGCGTCGTCTACTGGGCCGGCTTCGCATCAACGCTCATCGGCGCGCTCGTGATCACCGTCTACCTGTTCGCCGGCCCCGCGTTCGCGGGCGGCGGGCTGACGTGGCAGACGCTTCCCCTGGCGCTCATGACACTCATCGCCGCCGCGTTCGCGCTGGGGCTGTCGTGGACGACCGGCGCCCTGGTGCGCACCGCCGTGCGCGCCCGCGAGAACCGCGAGGCGCAGCAGCGCGCCGAGGCCGAGACTGCGGCGGAGCAGGAGCGCGTGCGGATCGCCCGTGACATGCACGACGTCGTGGCGCACTCTCTGGCGGTCGTGATCGCCCAGGCCGATGGCGCCCGCTATGCCGCGTCGTCGGACCCCGCCGTCGCCACCGAGGCGCTCGCGACGATCTCGACCACCGCGCGGTCGGCGCTGGCCGACGTGCGGCTGCTGCTCGGCCAGCTGCGTCACCGACAGGGCGACGGGCCCCAGCCGACCATCGCCGACCTCGAAGAGGTGTACGCCCAGGTGCGTGCGGCGGGCGTCCCGCTGCGCGTCGACGTCGACCCGGCGCCGCCCGGCTCGCCGCCGGCGGCCGTACAGCTCGCGGTCTACCGCATCCTGCAGGAGGCGCTCACCAACGCGCTGCGGCACGGCATACCGGGCGGGGCGGTCGACGTCCGGCTGTCATGGCTCCCCGACCGCGTGGAGCTGTGGGTGCGCAACCCCGCTGCGCCGCCCGCGCCCGGAGCACGACCGGGGCACGGCCTCATCGGCATGCGCGAACGCGCACAGCTCGCCGGCGGGCGCCTGGACACCGGAGCCGAGGACGGCGATTTCGTCGTCCGCGCCGCCATCCCCATCGGAGGACCCGCATGATCGCCCGACTCCACAGAATCGGATCCGCACGAGCGGAGGCGAGCCGCGACACGCCGGGCTGCGGCATCCATCCTCCGGAGTGTCGGCGCGATCGTCCGCATGCGCGGATCCGATTCTGCGACGGTGCCTCGATCGGAGTGCCCGCATGATCCGCGTCGCACTCGTCGACGACCAGGCGCTCTTCCGCGCCGGCATCCGCATGCTCGTCGACTCGCAGCCCGACCTCGAGGTCGTGGGCGAGGCCTCCGACGGGCGAGAGGGCGTCACGATGGTGCGCGCGACGAAGCCTGACGTCGTGCTCATGGACATCCGCATGCCCGTCATGGACGGCCTCGCGGCCACCGCGGAGCTGCTGACGGATCCGGGTCATGACGGGGCGCCGTCGCCGCGCATCGTGATGCTCACGACGTTCGACCTCGACGAGGCGGCGGCGCGCGCGATCCGGCAGGGTGCGAGCGGGTTCCTGCTGAAGGACGCCGACCCCGAGTTCCTGCTCGCGGCGATCCGGACGGTGCACTCCGGCTCTGCGGTGATCGCGGCATCCGCCACTCGCGAGCTGTTCGAGAGGTTCACGGATGCCGTCGCGCGGCCGGTCCCGCCCGCCTATCTCGAGCTGACCGAGCGGGAGCGCGAGATCTTCGCGCTGGCCGCGCGGGGGCTGTCCAATGCCGAGATCGCGGCGCGCGAATTCCTGTCGGAGGCGACCGTCAAGACGCACATCAGCCGCATCCTGACGAAGCTGGGCCTGCGCGACCGCGTGCAGCTGGTGGTCTTCGCGTTCGAGCACGACCTGGCCTAGCCGCGTGTCGGCGGCATGGGCCAGGATCGGCCCATGGAACTTCAGCTGAGCATGGTCGTCCTCGAAGTCGCCGACCTGGAGGCATCCGTCCGCTTCTACCGGCGGCTCGGCCTCGACCTTCCTGACGCGGTGCCCGGCGGGCGGCCCGTCGTCGCGCATCGCATGGGCAGCGGGGTGACTCTGCTGCTCATCACCGGGTTCGCGTCGACGTACGACCCGACATGGTCGCGTCCCGTAGGACGCGGGTACTCGCAGATGCTCGAGTTCTATGTGGGTGAGGATGCTGTCGTCGACAGCCGTTGGAACGAACTGGTCGACGCCGGCTATGTCGGGCGGATGCCGCCCACGCAGACTGTCGGACCATACGCGGCGATCGTCGAGGACCCCGACGGCAACGCCATCCTGCTGACCTCGGACGAGGCGGCCTCGCCGGAGTCATGATCATCCTTGCGATGTAGCGGGATGCCTCTCGGGGCCGACGCGCCGCCGGGTGCGGCATCCATACCGTCGTAGGCATGGAACTCTCATCGACCGACCTGGGCCTCGCCGCCCGGGTGCAGCAGCTCACCAAGACGTACGGCGCAGGCGAGAGCACCGTCCACGCGCTCGACGGGGTGAGCGTCGGCATCCGCCGGGGCGAGTTCACCGCGATCATGGGGCCGTCAGGCTCGGGCAAGTCGACGCTCATGCACATCATGGCGGGACTGGATGCGCCGACATCGGGGCGCGCGTGGATCGGCGACACCGACATCACGGGTCTGTCCGACCTGGAGCTCACGATCCTGCGTCGGCGCCGCGTCGGCTTCGTCTTCCAGGCGTTCAACCTGGTGCCGACGCTGGACGCGCTCGGCAACATCATGCTGCCCTTCGACCTCGACGGCCGTCGACCCACTGCGCTCGAGCGGGCGCGCATCGACGGGCTCGTCGAACGACTCGGCCTCACGACCCGCCTCGGCCACCGCCCGCACCAGCTCTCGGGCGGCCAGCAGCAGCGCGTCGCGATCGCCCGGGCGCTCGCGACGGCGCCCGACCTGGTGTTCGCCGACGAGCCGACCGGCAACCTCGACTCCCGTTCGGGCCGCGAGGTGCTCGCCCTGCTCGCCGCTGCGACGCGCGAGCACGGCCAGTCGATCGCCATGGTCACCCACGATCCGGTCGCCGCCTCGCACGCCGACCGCGTGCTCTTCCTGGGCGACGGCCGCATCGTGGCCGACAAGCCGCGGCAGAGCGCCGAAGAGATCTCGGCCTACATGCTCGCGTCCGAGCTCGGCACGGCCGCGCCCGCAGCGCCGACCACGGCCGTCCCTGTCGGGCAGGTGGCGTCGTGACCGCCGTCGTCGAGACTCGGGCGAACGGGATGCCGCCGGCCGCGGCTGGGCCCACGCGCCCGGAGGCTCCGGGCGACGCGCCAGCGGCGCCTGGAGGGGGCGTGGGGACCGCGCTTCACCAGCGCAGCGCGCGGCTGTCGTGGCTGCGCGAACGGGGCATGGGCGGCAGCATCCTGGTCGCGGGCATCTCGAGCGCGTTCGGCGCGATCCTGCTGAGCGCCACCGGATTCATCGCGGCGATGCTGAAGGCGAATCCGTACATCGGCGACAGCGAGACCCTCGCGGTCGTGCTGGTGATCATGAGCTTCCTGCTGATCGGCGTCGCCGTGTACGTCGCGGCGATCGTGACGGCGAACACGTTCGCGACCGTCATCGCCGGTCGCACCCGCCGCATCGCGCTGCTGCGGCTGATCGGCGCGTCGGCGAGGTCGCAGCGCGAGGAGGTCGCCCGGCAGGGGCTCGTCGTCGGTGTCATCGGTGCGGGGGTCGGGCTCGTGGGCGGCACGCTGCTCTCGTGGGCCGGTGTCGAGCTCGCCTCTGCGGCGCTGGGGCTCGAGGAGGTCGACTACGCCGTGCTGCAGCCGGTGCTGCTGATCCCCGCTGTCGTGGTGGCACTCACCACGTGGGCGGCGGCATGGGCGGGCTCGCGTCGCGTGCTGACCGTCACGCCGCTGCAGGCGCTCGGCGGCTCGGTCGAGGCGACGCACGACGCGTTCGTGCGTCGCGGGGCGCGCAACGGTGTCGCGATCACGCTGTTCGTGATCGGCGCGGCGCTGCTGGCGCTCGGCATCGCGTTCGGCCTGGTGTCGCCGCTCGGCGTGATCGTGGCGTTCTTCGGGGGAGTGTTCTCGTTCACCGGGCTCGCTCTCGGGGCGACGCTCGTGATGCCTCCCGTGCTGCGACTCGTCGGACGACTGTTCGGCGGCTCGGCGACTGCGCGCCTGGCGGCCGAGAACGCGCTGCGCTACCCCGAGCGGTCGAGCCGCATGGCCATCGGCGTGGTCATGGGCGTGACGCTCGTGACGATGTTCGCCGTCGCGCTCGAGACGGTGAAGGCCGTCATGATCGCCTCGGGCGGCGGTGAGGCGCCGGTCGAGATGACGACGCTCGTCGACACCTTCGCCGCCATCATGATGGGCCTCGTCGCGGTGTCGGCGGTGATCGCGGCCGTGGGCCTGGTCAACCTGCTCACGATCGGCGTCGTTCAGCGTCGCCGTGAGCTCGGGCTGCTGCGCGCGCTCGGGGTGTCGACCGGTCAGGTGCGTCGCATGGTGCTGCTGGAGGCCGCGCACATCACGATCGCCGCGACCGCAACGGGTCTGGTGCTCGGCATCGCGTACGGCTGGGCCGGCGCGCAGTCGCTCCTCGGCTCGGTGGCGGTGCCGCCGTCGTGGTCGGCGCCGACGTTCGTCGCCCCCGCCGTGCCGTGGCTGCCCGTCGCGATCATCGTGGTCGCGACCGCCGTGCTGACGCTCGTGGCTGCGGTGGTGCCCACTCGCCTGGCCACCCGTGTCGCTCCGGTCGAGGCGCTCGCCGACTGACGCCGGAGACGGATGCCGCGGCGCAGGCTTCGCGCCGCGGCATCCCTTCCCGTCATCGGTCGCGCGCCCACGCGGCTGCCCTCGCTGAACACGTTCACTTGCGCTGTTCGTACGTGAGAAGGCCGCTACTGCGTACGTTCAGCGCAAGTGAACCGATTCAGGGGGTGACGGGAGGCACGAGGCGGAACGGGCCGCCCGTCGCGACATCGGCCTCGACCTCGAGGTATTCCGCGTCGGCGTGGGCGTCGTCGTCGCTGGAGTACAGCTCTGACACCTGCTTCAGCGCGGTGACCAGGTTATCCTGCGGAACGGCGGTGTCGACGGCCTTTCCGTGCACGCCGCTCCGCGTCGACATCAGCGTCGTGAGCCGGGGCAGCGTCTCGGGGCGGTCCTTCCACAGCGCCCACAGCGTGCGGGGCGTCGCGTTGCGGCTGCCGTGGTGGCCGACCTTGTACAGGTCGACGGCCGCGAGCCTGGCACGCAGCTCGGGCTCCTTCGCGAACCGCTTCAGGGTGTGCTGCCAGTTCTCGATCTGCGCGTCGCCGGGGAAGAGCAGCGACAGTCCGCCGATCTCGAACAGCAGCAGCAGGCTCGTGTTGTTGAGCGCGTCGTCGAGGCCGCGCACCAGCCGCAGCAGCGAGTGCGTGCGCTGTGCCTTGAGGTTGTCGATCAGCCACCGCACCGGGCTCGGCCCCACCGGTATCGTGCCTGCGGATGGATCGCCGCCGGCCTCTGCGGCGGCGACCGTGGTCGACAGCGCCAGCGACGTGCCGAGCGCTGTGAGCCAGTACTCGTCGTCGTCGGCGGCCTGGCGGGTGACGTCCGGCTCCTGGTCGGGGGTCGGCGGGCCGAGCACCGTGGTCGCGAGCCCCGGCACGATGTCGGCGATCCCCGCGTCCGCCCCGGTGTACAGGTACCGCCCGCGATCGCCCGCCGACAGCTCGTCGAGCAGGGCGACGGCCTCGGCGTTCTTCAGCTGCTCTTCGGCGGCCGCCGCGACCTTCGCGTCGAGCGCGGCGAGGCCCGCGAGCGCCCCGGCGTGCTCCTGTGCCGCGCCGAGCAGGCGTGCGTAGCGGAGGGATGCCGGTCCCACGGCGCCGTCCGACGGCGCAGGCGCGGCGGGCGCCGGGCCCGCAGCCAGAGCCGCCGCACCGGCGGCCGGCGCATCGGCCGGGCGGGCGGCATCCGGTCCGAGGCGAGGGTCTTCGGTCCACGACCGCAGCACGATCTTCGGGGCGAGTCGGCGCAGGATCTCGGCGCCCGCATCGACCTCGAAGCCGCGCAGGTGGTCGCGGTGGCGGTGGGTGACGGCGAGCACGTCGAGCACGCCATGGGTGTGCTGGTCGATGAGCGCGGCGACGTCGGCCATGCGCCCCCGCGCGAATCCCTTGCGCGGCGAATGACTGGTGCCGTAGTCGATCAGGATGTGACGCTCGGCGCGCCCGTCGTCGAGCGGGCCGTCGTACTCGACCGAGACGAGCAGGCAGTCGCCGAAGCCGACCTGGTACATGCGCACACGGACGCGGATCGGAGTGCTCACCATGCCTCCCCGGAGCTGAGATCGGTGCTGTGGAGCGCGGCGAAAGCCTGCCCGCGCGAGCGACCCTCTGAGAAGCCGAGCCCGCCCTTGGTGTCACGGCGGCCCGTCTCGTCGAGATAGCTCAGCCGCCGCACCTGGCGACGCCAGTCGTCGATGCGCTTGTAGACGTGCAGCTTGAGGCGGCCGAACTGGTCGAAGACGAGCGTCCCGCCGCCGAAGACCTGCACGGGGGTGTCGTGGTCGATCCCGTCCGGCAGCGGCAGCTCGGACTCGCGGGCGAACTCGCCGGCCGTCATGTCGGCCATCTGCACGTAGGTGGCGACGGACTCGGGCACGATCAGCCCGTCGGGGCCGATGCGCTGCGTCGGCAGCACCGACTCCACGACGGTGTAGAACCGGGTGCTGATGCCCAGCCGCGGCGCGTTCTGCCAGAGGAACCGGAACACCTCGTCGCGGTCGCTGCGCAGGCTCGCGTAGTTGATGCCGAGGTAGCGGGGCATCAGTTCCGCCTCGAGGACGTCGGCGTCGCGTTCGGGACGATGGATGCCGGCGGCCTCGAATCTCGTCGCCAGCAGATCGCGGTACCCCAGGTCGTCGTCGGGCACGACCTCGGCGTCGGCCAGGAGGACGGCATCCAGCAGATCCTCGAACTCGAACTCGACGGGCGGCAGGTAGTCGAGCCCGCGGATGAGCATCGTGAGCAGCTGCGATGCCGCCTTGACCCCCTCTTCGGCGGCGCGGGTGCGGTCGACGGTGACGTCCTTCGCCTTCGACCCCGGCCGCGAGAACAGCGCCTGCAGGCGGGTCCACCAGATGTCGATGAGCACGTCGAGCACGACCGCCACGAGCACCTCGCCGCGGCGATGCGGCTCGTCGTACAGCCGCAGCTCGGTCCAGTCCGCGGGCGGCGGCTTCAGCGCGGATGCGCGCAGCGCGCCGCGGCCCTGAGTGAGCGTCCGGCCGATCTGCTCGGCGACGCCGGTGAGCACGCCGCGGCGCAGGCGGTCGGGCTGGACGCGGTCGCGGTGGATGCGGCCGTCCTTGTCGGCGCGGCCGAGAGCCTGTTCGACGACCGGGCGCATCGAGAACACCGACAGCAGTGCGACGATGTCGGCGAACCCCTCATGGAACGCGGCCTGGTCGGGCAGGCTCGGCTCGAGGAACCGGTGACGCAGCCCGTCGAGCACGGCGTGCGTGGTCTCATGCACGACGACGTCGTGGCTGAGGCAGGTGTACACCGGACGCCGGCCGGGCGTGCTCGCGGGCACGTAGCCGAACAGCAGCGCGTGGTCGTCGTCGGAGTAGAACGCGTTCGCCTCGGCGAAGGCGTGCGGCACCAGATAGAGATGGTGCCCCTCGAATCCCCACGACAGCCGGCGGCCGAGCGCCGACTCGAACGTCGCGAGCGTGCGCGCCGCGGTGGCGTACACGTGCTGGGCGTGGAAGGCCTTGTCGTCGAGCAGCTCGTCGTCGTCGGCATCCGCGAAGACGTCGTCGTCGGCGATCCCGGGGTGCTTCAGATACTCGCCCGTCGCGGTGTCGAAGTCGACCACGTGCAGCCGCGCGCCGCGCGGGCCGTCCTCCATGCGCGACCACGGCACCTTCACCCTCGCGGTCAGGATCCTCTTGTCGTCGCCCTTCACCGCCGGGTCCTGTGCGATGAGGCGCAGCGTGACGTGCGTGCGCGGCTGATCCTGCGGTTCGTACCCGGTGATCTCGGACATCAGCTCTCCCACGTGATGCGGTACGGCTTCGCGGTCGCCGCGGTGGCGTCGACGCGGTGCTGCACCGAAGGATGCAGGCGGTCGGTGCGGGCCGGATGGCGCCGGCGCCAGCCGAGCCCCGCGATCGCCCAGTACCACTGGTGGAAGTGGATGCGCCCCTCGCCGCGCTCGACCGGTACCGCTGCGCCGTCGGTGACGCCGAGCAGCCTGTCGTACACGCGGCCGTCGATCCGCAGGCCGGCGGCGACCGCCTCGGCGGTCATCCACTCCAGCGACAGGTCCGACAGCCCGTGGTCGTCCTCGAACGTGCCGCCGACATCGCTGTGGACGCCCGCGAACCACATCTCCTCGAGGTCGCGGCGCGGGTCGTCCACGACCTTGGCGCCGTCCTTGTCGGTGCCGAAGCGGTACTCCGTGAACGCGCGGCGGTTCTCGTCCAGCGCGAGCGCGAGACGACCTGTCTGCACGCCGTCGACGTTGCGGGTGAACGGCCAGCGCACCTGCTCGAACCGAGCCCGCAGGTTGAACCAGCCGACGGATTTGACGGTGTCCCACACACCGAGGAACGTCACCGGCTTCGCGAACCGCTCGAAGTCGGGATTGCCGAACCCGTTGTCGAACGACGACCGGGTGCTCCAGAAGGCGCGATCGGCGGCATCCCCTCCGCTCTTCTCGTCGGGCTTCTTCTTGCCTTGGGCGAGCGCCATCTTGAGCGCGTACGGGACGAGGTTCTCGGCGCCCGGCCGCAGCAGTCCGACGCTGCGCAGCACACCGGCGAGCGCGACGGCCGTGTAGGCGCCGCGACTGAAGCCGAACAGCATGATGCGATCGCCCGGCCGGTAGTGGTTCATCAGCCAGACGTAGGCGTCGGCGATGTTGTCGCGGATGCCGTACCCGACGATCAGCCCGGCCGTGCGGGTGAGCCACGCGCCGAACGGCGTGACCGCGCCTCGCGCACCCATCGTGCCGACCCCCGGGTCGTAGAACACGAGCTGCGCGTCGTCCTTGACGGCCAGCGCATACAGCCGTGCGACGTTGGTGACACCTGACTCGGGCTCGCTGCCCGTGCCGTCCAGGCACAGCACGAGCGTGCGTGCGGCCGGCTGCTGCGTGGCGGTCTCCATGCAGGGGAGAGGATGCCGGCGGCCCGAGTGATACCGAGCCGCGGCCAGTCGACGGACGGGGGGTGCGCTCGGCGCTCCGCGGGTGCAGGCTGGCCCAATGCAGATCGAGATCGTTGAGCACGAACCGCCCTATCGCGTCGGCGTCATCATCGGCAGCCTGTCGCGCGAGTCCATCAACCGCCGCCTCGCCCTCGCCCTGGAACGGCTGGCGCCGCCCGAGCTCGAGTTCTTCGAGATCTCGTACGCCGACCTTCCGCTGTACAACCGCGATCTCGACGCCGACTACCCGCAGGTCGCGCTCGACTTCAAGGCGGCCGTGCGCTCGGCGGACGCCCTGCTGTTCGTCACGCCCGAGTACAACCGGTCGCTGCCGGGCGCCCTCAAGAACGCGATCGACTGGGGCAGCCGGCCCTGGGGTCAGAACGCGTGGTCCGATAAGCCGGTCGGCGTGATCGGCGCCTCAGCGGGGCAGATCGGCACGGCCGTCGGGCAGCAGTCGCTGCGCAGCACGCTGAGCTTCCTCAACGCGCGTCAGATGACCACGCCCGAGGCGTACATCCACTTCACGCCCGGTCTCATCGAGGCAGATGGCGAGGTGACGGTGCCGGCGACCGAGGAGTTCCTCCGCATGTTCATGGAGAAGTTCCTGGAGTACATCGCCCGCGTGCTGACCGTGATTCCGCAGGCCTGACGGTCGGTGGATGCCGGGCCCCCGGCATCCCGCCCCTCCTCGCGCCGTCCCCCTCCACTGTTCATTCGTCACAGATGTACGCGATAGCGGCGGTTCCGCGTACATCTGTGACGGATGAACTTTGTGGGGTTGGGGTGGAGCGGGGCCGGGCGGTCAGGCGGCGGCGTCGGCGAGGTCGTGCGCCCAGCCGGGGGCGAGCGCCTTGACGCGCGCTTCGCGCCACTGCCAGGCGCTCCACAGCACCGGCCACAGGATCGCGGCGGTCGGGCCGGCGAACACCAGCCGGTCGCGCCACAGCGTCTTGCCGGGTTCGTCGGGCGCGGGCGAGACGGCCATCTGGTGGTCCCAGACGTCGAGGCTCGACAGCGGGCCGGTGAGCGGGATGCCGCTGTCGCGGAAGATGCGCACCTGCCCGCCCGGCTCGTCGACGAACCGCTCGCTCGCGTGGATCAGCTGCCGCCCCATCGGCACGACGCCGAACGCGGCGAGCTGCACCGGCACGTCGTCGCCAGGACTCCAGCTCGATGGCAGCCCGTCCGGCACGAGCGGCTCCAGGTCGAGCAGCGGGCCGTACAGCTCGGCGACGGCCCGCGGCGAGTGCAGCGCCCGCCACGCCGCGTCGGGGTCGCAGTCGATCACGAACTTCAGCAGGATCCGCATGCTCCAGTGTCGCACCGCCGCGCCTACGCTGGACGGATGCCCGAGAGCCCGTTCGACCAGCACCGCTACCAAGTCCGCCACGAATGGGGTGCGGCGGGCCTCGCCAGGCTTGCGCCCGCCGACGTGGTCGTGGTGGTCGATGTGCTGCGGTTCTCGACGACGGTGACGGATGCCGTCGCCCGAGGCGAGTCCGTGCCGTTGGACGCGTCGGCGCACGCGGTGTCGATCAACGGCGCGGCGATCGCGCAGGCCGCCGCGGCGCCGGGCGCGACGGTGCTGCTCGGCTGTCTGCGCAATGCACGGGCCGTCGCGGACGCCGTGCTCGACGTGCAGCACCGTCGAGGCGACCGGACGTCGATCGCGGTCATCGCTGCGGGTGAGCTCTCCGGCCGCGAACCCGGCGCGCCGCTGCGCTTCGCGGTCGAAGACCAGCTCGGCGCCGGTGCCATCGTCGACGCCCTGGGAACCCTCGGCATCGACCACACCTCGCCCGACGCCGCGGCCGCCGCGGAGGCGTTCCACGGGCTGCGCGGGGCGCTGCGCCACCTGCTGACCGCGAGCGGGTCCGGGCAGGAGCTGCTCGCCCGCGACGCCCGCGACGAGGTGCTGAACGCCGCGGCGGTGGATGCGGCATCCGTCGTCCCGGTGCTGCGCGACGGCGTCTTCGTCGCCTACCGGGGTCGGTGAGCGAGTGGGCTCAGGACCGTGGCGTCAGCGCTGCCAGGCGCGCGGCCGGGGTGATCTCGCGGCGGGTCCAGGTGAACAGGTACCGCTCGTCGAACGTGCGCGCGCATTTGGCGCACGACGTGGGCCGCGTCGCCTTGCGGTGGCGGTAGGCGGTGTGGCCGGCCGGGCAGACCCCGATCCACGGGGCGAGCTCGGTCGCGGTCTCGCCGTGGTGGGTGGTGCCGCCGACGTAGCCGAGGTCGCGGGCGATCGCCTTCCACCGCGGGCCGTGGCCCGCGCGCGGGCCCGCAAGCGCGTGCGCGACTTCGTGAAGCAGCGTCTGGTGGTTGGTGTCGTCGTCGTAGCGAGCCGACAGGTAGCGCGACACGCTGATGCGCTTGCGCGTGTAGTCGCACAGGCCGGCGCGGCGCTTGGCGTTGTCGAAGCCGAACGTCCACGACGGGTCGAGGTGGGCGGCGATCAGGGCCTCGGCCCACTGCCGCACGCGATGTGAATCCGACATGTGCGCGAGGCTAGAACATATCTCCGACACTCATAGCCGAGGCATCCCTCAGCTGGCGACCGATGCGGCAGCCCGGCGCCGGTCTGCGGCGTCGATGGCCATCAGCACGGACTCGAGCTGGTCTTCGGTCGCCCCCGACTCCTGGCGCAGGAACAGGGCGCGCTTGAAGTCCTTGCGCGCGGCCTCGAAGTCGGCGTCGTCGTAGTTCACCTTGCCGCGGTGCAGGTAGGCGAAGGCGCCGATGCCGGCCCACCCCTGCCCCTCGGCCTCTTCGGCGCACGTGGTGAGCTCTTGCCAGGCCGCCGGGTACTTGCCGAGCGCCTGCAGCACCGTAGCGTGCAGGATGCGGGCGCGCAGCAGGTCCTTGCGGGTTCCTGCCATGCGTGCGACGCGCACGGACTGCTCCGAGACGCTCAGCGCCTCGTCGGGGCGGTCGAGCACCTTCAGCAGCCACACGCGCTCCAGAAGGGCCGGCAGGCTGCGCTGCTCGCCGATCTCTTCGAGGCGGTCACGGCACTGCGTCGGGCTCACCTTCTCGCGGAGGGTGTCGGGGTCGTACCCGCTGATGTAGCTCACGTGTGACTCCCTTCGCTGCGCCCGATGCGGCTCGTTCCAGTGTGCCCGGTCTGTGCGGCTCGGGCGGACGTGCCACGCCGGATCGCGGCATCCACCATCCGGCAAGCAGGTTCATCCGTCACAGATGTACGCCGTTCGGGGGCTGACGCGTGCATCTGTGACGGATGAACCGGGGGGAGGGGAGAGGAGGGGGCGAACGGCCCCGAACGGCCGAGAGACCGATCAGCGCGTGAAGATCGACGCGGACGGTTTGGGCGACGGGGTCGCGTCGGCGTCGGTGGCGATGCGCGCGCCGCGCACGAAGTCGTCGACCTCGCGGCCCTCGGCGACCTTCGCGGGATGAGGGCCGGCGGCCATGAGGCGCGGCAGCCACTCGGTCGGAAGCGGCTGACGGGATGCCGCGATCACGAGGTTCCCGAAGCGCCGGCCCTTCAGCGTCTGCACCTCGGCGAGCACGATCACGTGCTCGAGCACGGCCTGCACGGTCGCGACCTCGCGGCGGGCGAAGGCCAGCCCGGCGCCGTCGGCGACGTTGACGAGCAGTACGCCGTCGGGCGCGAGGAACCGCGCGGCCTCGGTGAAGAACTCGACCGTCGTGAGGTGGGCGGGCGTCTGTGCGCCGGAGTACACGTCCGACACGACGAGGTCCGCCGCCCCGACGAGCCCGGCGGGCAGCCGCCCGAGCGCCTCGCGGGCATCGCCGATCCGCACCCGGATCTGCGCGCCGCGGGGGAGCGGCAGGTTCTCTCGCACGAGGTCCCACAGCGCCGGCTCCAGCTCGACGACCTGCTGCCGCGATCCCGGGCGCGTGGCCTCGACGTACCGTGGGATGGTCAGGGCCCCCGCACCCAGGTGGATGGCGGTCAGCGGCTGGCGTGGCATCCGCAATCTGTCGATCACCGCGCCCATCCGGGCGACGTACTCGAAGTGCAGGTGGGTGGGGTCGTCGAGGTCGACGTGCGACTGGGGCGTGCCGTCGACGTCGAGCTCCCACCCGCCGCCGAACGGCGAGGGGATGACGCGGGCGATGGTGCCGTCCGCCAGCCTCGCCGAGGGAGCCGGTGCCTCGTCGCGCGAACGTGCCATGGGTCAACGGTAGCCGGACGGGGTGCTGCCTCGTGCGGGATGCGAGAGTGGATGTCAGGATGCCGGCGGCCCGGCAACCTTGACGGTGAGAGCCGCCGCCGGCTCGGGAAGAGAGCCGACATGACCCGCATCCGCCCCCTCACGGTGGCCGCCGTGGCCGCACTGGCGCTGCCGCTCGCGGCCTGCGCCTCGCAGCCCGTCGCGACGCCCGAGCTGCCGGAGCAGGATGTCGCGCACTGGGTGATGCCGCTCGACGAGTTCTGGGCCCCGACGATCGACGCGCTGCCGAACTACACCGAGAACCTGCTCGTCGCCGAGTGCATGGGTGAGGAGGGCATCGACTGGCCGATCCCGTGGCAGCCCACGGACGATGCGAGCTATCTGCCGCCCACCGCGAACATGTCGGGGATGCAGGTGCTCACCCCCGAGGTCGCGCGCGAGTACGGGTATCGCGCTCCCGCCAACACCGGGCGGTCCGACCCCGAGGGCGCCGAGACCATGACAAAGCTCAACGCGATCGCGGCCTCGACGCCGGGCTTCGAGCCGCTGTTCGGGGCGTGCCTCGACGAGGCCCGCGAACAGGTGCCGTCGCTGCGGCTGAACGACTGGCGCAACCGGCTCGCTGGCTGGTACTACGAGTCGATGGAGGCCGCCATGCGGGCTCCCGAGGTCGAGCAGACCGGCGCCGCCTGGCAGCAGTGCCTGCAGGACCGGGGCTACCCCGTGGACCTGGCGGCCCCGCTCACCTTGGACGAGTGGATGCCGAGCGAAGAGCTGCTCGCGAAGACGGGGGTCCCCGCCCGCTGGCAGCCCGGGGACGGCGGGCCGGAGAACCCGCTCTCACAGGCCGAGGTCGACCTGGCCGTCGCCGATGCGGAGTGCCGCGCAAGCTCGGGGTGGATGGACGCTTTCTACCAGGCGATGTGGGACGCGCAGGTCGAGCTCGTCGCGCAGCACGCCGACGAGCTGGTGCGTGCGCGTGACGATTGGATCACGCAGCGCGACGCCATGCTCGCGCTGGTCGCCGAGCACGCACCGGCGCACTGACATGCGGCGCGTCATCTGGATCGCGGGTGCCGCGGTCACCGCGACCGTGCTGGTCGGCGGAGGTTGGCTCGCGGCCGGCGCCTTCACCTCGCCTGAGCAGTGGCAGGCGCAGGCGTCCGCTCCCGAGCCGCAGCCCGTGCTCGCCGAGGTGCTACGTGGCGATCTCGTCGACGAGCGGACGCTCGGCGCGTCGATCGTGCCGAGCTCGCAGCTCGTCGCCGCCGTGCTCCCCGCCGCAGAGGCGCCGCGCAGCATCGTGACCGAGGCTCCGGTCACCCCCGGCGCCCCGGTCGCGACGGGCACCGTGCTGCTGCGCGTCAACGGGCAGCCGGTGTTCGCCTTCGCCTCGGCGTTCCCCTTCTACCGCGACCTGGGCGTCGGGGATTCCGGGCCTGACGTGACCGCTCTGCAGCAGAACCTCGTCGGCCTCGGGCTGCTCGGTGCCGCCGACGGCAACTTCGGCGCGGCGACCGCCAGGGCCGTCGCCGAGCTGTACCGCGAGGCGCGCGCGACAGCGCCGACGCGCCCCGACCCCGTCCCGCCGTCGGCCGCGGAGCCCGCGGCCGGGCGGGACGCCGGACCTGACGCGAAGGGGATGGATGCCGCCACCGCAGCCGACGGGGAAGCAGAGGCGGAAGCATCCCATCCCTACCTTCCGTTGTCGGCGACCGTCGCCGTGCCGGCTCTTCCGGCCGTGCTCGCGGGGGCTCCCGCGGTCGGTGCCGACCTCGCGACGGGCGGTGAGATCGCGTTCGCGGCGCCGGACGCCGTGCTGCGGCTGATGGTGGAGCCGGATCTGGCGGGCACCCTGGTCGTCGGCGCGGATCTCGAATGCCGTGTGGCCGCTGACGAGCCGTTCCCCTGCCGCGTGACGCGGGTGTTCGACGCGACGCCGACGGCGGCGGGAGTGGGCGAGGGCGACGGCGTCATGGCGTGGGCCGATGTCGTGCCGGCGTCGGGGACGATCGAGGCGACCCGGCTCGGCGAACGCGCGACCGTGACCGTGGACGTCGCGACGCTGGCGACCGATGCACTGCTCGTGCCGGCATCCGCGCTCGCGCAGCAGACCGAGACGCGGGGAACGGTGCTGCGGCAGACGGAGGACGGCTCGTTCCGCACCGTCGAGGTCGGCGTCGTCGCGGCGCTGGACGGCACGATCGCGATCACGGGGGACGTGCGCCCGGGAGCGCTGCTGCGAGTCGATCGGTGAGTCTCATCGAACTGCGCGGCGTCTCGCGCTCGTTCGCGGGCGGCGCGGCCGAGGTGCATGCGCTTCGCGGGGTCGACCTGTCCATCGGGCGCGGCGAGTTCGTGGCGATCGTGGGACCGTCGGGCGGAGGCAAGACGACGCTGCTGTCGATCCTCGGCGGCCTCGATGCGCCGACGTCCGGGGCGTATCTGTTCGACGGTGAGCCGGTGCCGACGCGTGAGGGCCCCGAGCTGGCGGCGCTGCGGTCCCGGGTCTTCGGCTTCGTGTTCCAGGGCTTCCACCTGCTCGAACAGCGACCGGCGCTCGACAGCGTGGCGCTGGGCATGCTCTACCAGGGTGTCGCCGCTTCGGAACGGACGACTCGCGCCGGCGACGCCGCGCGGCGCGTCGGCCTCGGCGACCGGCTCGCGCAGCGCACCGCGACGCTGTCGGGCGGGCAGCGGCAGCGCCTGGCCATCGCGCGGGCGATCGCCACCCGCTCGCCGGTGCTGCTGGCCGACGAGCCCACCGGCAACCTGGACTCGGCCACGGGCGAGCAGGTGATGGCCGAGCTGCGCCGGTTGAACGCGGCCGGAGTCACCGTGGTCGTCGTCACCCACTCCCTCGAACTCGCCGCGACCGCCGACCGTGTGGTCCGCATCGTCGACGGACGCGTGGTCGACAGCGCGCCGGCAGGAGCGGGCGCCTCCGCGACGGCGCGAGAGTCCGGACCGGGGCGGGCCGAGCGGGGCGAGGGTGAGGGCGCTGCGACGGCGCGCGGGCGGGCACGGGTTCGCGTGACCGACGTGATACGGGATGCCGCGGCATCCCTTCTCTCACGCTCGAGGCAGACGCTGGCACTGGCCGCGACGGTCGGCGTGGCGATCGCGCTGCTCGTGTCGACGCTGGGGATCACGTTCGCGACGAGCGCTCAGGTGAGCTCCACGTTCGACGCGCACGCGAACCGCGAGGTGGCGGCGACGTGGGAGGCGGCGGGCGACCCCTCGGCGGCCGACGAGCTCCGCGCCGCCGGGGGCCTCGCCGGTGTGGATGCGGCGGCGGTGTTGACGGACTATCCCGATCAGCCCGTCGGGAACCTGCGAGACCAGCCCAGGGCGGTGACGGTGCACGAGGCGACGGGCGCGCTCGCCGACGCCGCGGACGCGGTGATCCGGGGCGCCGGCGACCGGGACCCCGCCGGCTCCGACCGCGCCGCCGGCTCCGACATCACAGGCAGCCTCCGCCCCGGCGCACTCGGCCACGGCGAAGCGATCGTCGGAAGAGCGCTGGCCGGACAGCTGCAGCTCGGACCGCTCGCGGCGGGCCCGGTGATCACCGTCGCGGGGGAGTCGTACCTCGTGCGCGGCATCCTGGAGTCATCCGGCCGCGCGCCGATGCTCTTGGGCGAGGTCGTCGTCGGCGCCGTCCCCGGCGGGCTGGAGCCGGGACGGCGCACGCTGCTCGTGCTGGCGCAGCCGGGCGCGGCGCAGCAGATCGCCGCACAGCTGCCGCCCGCGCTCGACCCGTTCGCCCCCGACCGGTTCTCGGTGCAGGCGCCGACCGACCCGCGAGGGCTGCGGGCCGAGATCGAAGCGGGCGTGCAGACGGCGCTGGTCGCGTTCACGGTCGTGTCAGCGCTGGTCGCGGTGCTGACGCTCATGAACGGTGTCGGGTCGGCCGTCACCGCCCGCCGTGCCGAGCTCGGCCTGCGTCGTGCGCTGGGGGCACGATCCGGCCAGCTCGCGAGCCTCGTCGTCGTCGAGTCCACGATCGTCGGCGCCGTGGGCGGCATCCTCGGACTGTTCGCGGGGATGATCGGCATTCTGGCGTTCACGATCGTCCAGCGCTGGGTGCCGGTGTTCGACGTCCGCCTCGCGCCGCTCGCGATCCTCGGCGGAGTGCTGGTCGGAGCGGCGGCCTCGGCGGTCGGCGCGGTCCGCGCGGCGCGGGTGAGTCCTGTCGACGCGCTGCGACAGTGAGGTCCTGAGAAGATGACGGCATCCCGCGGTCAGGATTCCGGTCGCCGTCCAACCTTGATCACGACGGCGCCGGTGCGGGCGCTGCGCGGAACGAAGGGAGGCGGGTGGACGATCGTCGTGCCGCCTTCGAGGCGCTCTTCACCGAACATCACGCCGCCGTGCTGCGGTATGTCGAGCGACGTGTCGACGATCGCGAACGCGCGCGTGAGCTGACCATGGACTGCTTCGAGATCGCGTGGCGCCGGTTCGATCCGACCGCGCCCTACCGGCGTCCGTGGCTGCTGCAGACGGCACGCAACCTCGTCGGCGACACCTACCGTCGCCGCGACACCGAGCGGACGGGGCTCGCGGCCCTCGCGGCGATCCCCCGCTCCGACGAGTCCTTCGCGCACGTCGAGCTTCGCGTCGCGATGACCGCACTGAAGGACGACGACCGCGAGGTGCTCGAGCTGTTCTACTGGGACGGACTGTCGGCCGACGAGATCGCCGAGGCGATCGGATGCCGCACCGCCGCTGCCTGGAAGCGTCTCAGCCGTGCGCGCGCGGCGCTGCGGGCCCTGCTGGAGGAGCCTGCCGAACCCACAGGCTCGCAGGATCGCGTCCCGCCGGAGGCACGTCCGGCCGGACACGGAGGGGTGGTGTCGTATGCCCTTGACTGACGATGAGTTCGACGCGCTGCTGCGGTCGGCCGACCCCGCGCGCACCCCGCTCGACACGACTCCCGGCCCCGCCGACAGGGCTCGGCTGCACGCCATCATGGCGGCCTCTCCGCAGAGGACGAGCGCCGGCCCCGTCGACCGGCTCCGAGCCGCGTTCGCTGCGGCCCGTCGCACGTCCGCCCGCCCGGCGCTGCGCTGGAGCGGCGCGCTGGCCGTCGTGGCGATCGTCGTCGCCGGCGCGCTGGGGATCGCGTCCCTCACCGCCGCGCCCGCGTATGCGCAGACGCCCCCGCTGCTGGTCGTCGAGCACCTCGATCAGAGCATCGACGACGTGCTGGCGGCATCCATCTCGGTCCTGCGCTCTGCCCCCGAGCGCGTCGCCGGTCGCGACGCCGAAGTGGTGCGGTGGGCGCTGCGCGAGGACGGCTCGGACGATCCGGTCATCGTGCCGGAGTGGCAGCGCTGGGTGTGGAACTCCGACGGCACGGGACAGCTCGAGGCGACCGCGGGCGCCCCGTACTCGGTGACGAGCGACGGGCGGATCGTCGCCCCCGCCGGCGACGCGCCGACCGAGGGGCAGCCGATCGTCGGCCCCCGCTCGGAGGCGGGACGCTACGGGTACTTCCCCGACGAGCCGCCCGCAGACCCCGCTGCACTGCGGGCGTACTTCGCGGAGCGCACCGGGCTCGCGCCGGACGCCGACGCGCTCGCCGTCTGGGGCGCGGTGAGCGCACTGCGCGACGAGTGGAGCCTGTCGCCGGCGCAGCAGGCGGCCGCGCTCGAGCTGCTGAGGGACGCCGGCGGACTCCGCGTCCTCGGTCACGTCACCGACCGCTTCGGGCGCGAGGGGATCGCGCTGCAGGTGGCGTCGACCGACCGGCCGGACTTCTCGGCGACCGTCGTACTCGATGCGGACTCGCGTGAGATCATCGCGGCCGACATCGTCTATCGAGGAGACTCGGGCCGCATCGACGTGCCGAAGGACTCCGTCATCGAATACTCGGTCTGGCTGCGGCGATAGGCGGCGCGGCGTCGGCCCGCCTGATCCGGGCGCCGACTGGGGCGGGCGCGGCCGCAGTACCGTGGAGGCATGGCGTCGATCGACCTCAACGCGGACCTGGGCGAGACCGTCGACGGGGTGCCGACCGCCGACGACGAGGCGATGTTCGCGGTGATCTCGAGTGCGAACGTCGCGTGCGGCGGACACGCGGGGGATGCCGCATCCATGCGCGACGCGGTGGCCCGGGCCGCGCGGTTCGGGGTGGCGGTCGGCGCCCACCCCTCGTACCCCGATCCCGCGAACTTCGGTCGCGTGGCGATGACGATGGACCCTGCCGACCTCGGCGCCGCCGTCGCCGCGCAGCTCGCCTCACTCCTCGCCGCCGGCGCCGACATCCGCTACGTCAAGCCACACGGTGCGCTCTACCACGCGGTGATCTCCGACCGCACCCAGGCGGACGCGGTGGTCTCCGCCGTCGCCGCGCTCGCCGACCGTCTCGGCCGGCCGCTTCCCGTGCTCGGCCTGCCGGGCGAGATCGAGCGGTCGGCGGCATCCACGGGTCTTCCGTTCGTGCGCGAGGCGTTCCTCGATCGCGGCTACCTGCCCGAGGGCGGTCTCGTACCCCGCACCCGGCCGGGGGCGCTGCTCGACGACCCGGAGCTCGTCGCGGCGCGGGCGGTGCGGCTGGCCCTGGACGGCGTGGTCGAGGCCGTCGACGGGGCGGTGGTCGCGGCCGAAGCCGCGTCGCTGTGCGTGCACGGCGACTCGCCGTCGGCGGTGGCCATGGCCCGCGCCGTGCGCACCGCGCTGGACGCCGCCGGCGTGGAGGTGCGGGCGCCGTGGTGACCGCGCGGGCACTGCCGATGGGCGAACGCGCGTTCCTCGTCGAGGTCGACGGGCTCGATGAGGTGCTGGCGGCGCATGCGGCGCTCGACGCCACCCGGCCCGACGGCGTCACCGACCTCGTGCCCGCGGCCCGGACCGTGCTGGTGCGCGTGGATCCTCGGGCGCTGCCGCTGGCCGCCGCGCGCTCGTGGGCGCTGCGCGCCGCCGCAGACGCGAAGCCCGGCACCGCCGCCGCGGGACCGCTCGTCGAGCTCGACATCGACTACGACGGCGCCGACCTGGATGACACCGCACGGCTTCTCGGCGTGACGGCCGATGAGCTCGCGCGTCGTCACGCCGAGGCCGAGTGGCGCGTCGCGTTCACCGGCTTCGCGCCGGGCTTCGGCTACCTGATCAGCGAGGACTGGCCGTACGACGTGCCGCGGCTGGAGTCGCCGCGCACGCGCGTGCCGGCCGGCTCCGTCGGCCTCGCGGGTGTCTTCTCGGGCGCGTACCCGCGTGACACCCCGGGCGGCTGGCGGCTGATCGGCACGACATCGGCCACCCTCTTCGATCCGGCCGCGGCGGGGCCCGCTCTCCTGGCGCCCGGCGCTCGCGTGAGGTTCCGCCCCTCTGCAGATGCTGGGCGCTCGGCACCTCTGCCGTCGCCGAGATCAGGAGATATCGCCGACGCAGGACGTTCTGCGCAGGATCGTCCTGCCTTCGCGAGATCAGGAGATCTCGGCGAGGGGGATGGCGATCACGTGCAGGATGCCGTCACGCCAACGAGCCGGGCGGCCCTGCGCGTCATCGAGCCCGGGCTGCTGTCCACGGTGCAGGACCTGGGGCGGCCGGGCGCCGCCTCGATCGGCGTGGCCGTGTCGGGGGCGCTCGACCGCACCGCGCTGCGCACGGCCAACCGGCTCGTGGGCAACCCCGAGGGCTGGGCCGCGATCGAGGTGACGATGGGCGGACTGCGTGCCGTCGCCGAGGCGGACCTGTGGTTCGCGGTTGCCGGGGCGTGGGGTCCGCTGCGCCTTGACGGGCACGCGGTCGACCCGTACGAGGCGCACGCGTGGCCGGCCGGTGCCGAACTGCACCTCGACTGGTTCGCGCATGGCGCGCGCGCGTACCTCGCGGTGCGCGGCGGCATCGACGCCCCGGACGCGCTGGGCTCGAAGGCGACCGACCTGCTCGCCGGCCTCGGCCCGGCGGCGCTGCGGGCGGGCGATCGCGTCCTCGTGGGCGACGCGCCGCCGACGCCCATCCCGGTCGCACCGCCGCAGTCGTGGGGCGCCCCGCACGACGACGAGCTCGAGCTCGCCCTCGCTCCGGGACCGCGCGCCGACTGGTTCGCCGCGAGCACCGCGCTGTTCGACGCGGTGTGGACGGTCTCGGGGGCCGCCGACCGCGTCGGTGCGCGCCTGGACGGTCCGGAGCTCGCCCGCACGCGCACCGACGAGCTGCCGAGCGAGGGCATGGTGCCCGGCGCCCTCCAGGTGCCGCCGTCCGGCCGCCCGACGATCCTGCTCGCCGACGGTCCGGTGACCGGCGGCTACCCGGTCATCGCGGTGCTGACCGACACCTCGCTCGACCTCGTCGCGCAGGCTCGCCCGGGCACCCGCATCCGCTTCCGCCACGCCTGACCTCGTCATCGTCGGCTCTGCCGCCGCGGATTCCGCCCACCCCGCCAACAGGTCAACCGCGCTTCCGCCGGAAATCCCACGCTGCAGGTCATGTGGAGGCGCGGTTGACCTGTTGAGCGTGCGCCAGGAGCGGCCGCCCGATCGTCCCGAGCCCGCTACCAGGCCTGCAGGATCGCGGCCACGGCATCGTGCTCGTGGTCCGGGAGAGCGAGCCGCACCGCCTCGGCGAGCGACAGTTCGGCACCGGCGGCCTCGCCCGCGGCGACGCTCGCCGGGTCGCGGCCGCGCAGGATCTCGAGGTACGGCGTGTGCACCGTGAAGGCCTCGACGTCGAAGATGCCGATGCGCCGGCGGATCTCGCCCGCCGCCACCGCGAGCGCCGCCGCCCGCCACGCCTCGCCGTGCGCGGCAGCGACCGCGCATACGCCCTCGAGTCCGTAGGCGATGCCCTCGTCGTAGTGCAGGCGCACCGACATCACGAGCGTGCGCACGAACTCGTCCTCGGCGGTCTCGAGGTGCCCGAGCTGAAAATTCAGGCGCGAGCGCAGATTGCCGGCGACCGACGTCGTGAAGAGGTCGCCGTGCTCCTGAGCGACCGCCGTCGCCCGGTCGAAGTGCGTGAGGGCGTCGTCGGTGGCGCCCCGCACCCACGCCAGGCGTCCGAGCGAGACCTCGGTGATCGCCTCGGCCCACGCATTGCCCTGCTCGCGCAGCCGCACCACCGCCTCGCGCAGCTCGGTCTCGGCCTTGTCGGAGTCGAGGTCCGAGAACTGCACGCGCGCCGTCGCGCGTGCCGCCAGCGCCATGGCCGCGGCATCCGGGTCGCCCGACTCCGTGAACAGTCGCACGCACTCGCCCAGGCCCGCCACCACCTGCTCCGATGGGCGCTGCCACATCTCGCCCCACAGTGCGAAGAACCACCCGATGGCCCGCGTGTGCGGCGTGATCGGCACATCGTGCTGCTTCTCCAGGAGCTCCAGCATCCACACCCGCACCTCGGCGAAGAAGCCCGAGATCCACCAGTAGATGAGGAGGCTCCACGCGAAGTCGCCGGCGTCGTCCAGCCGGTCGGTGTGCACCAGGTGCCGCACCGCGGCGCGCAGGTTCGGCAGCTCCAGTCCGAGCCGCGCGACGGCCTCGGCCTGCCCGGGACCGTCGAGATCGGGCGCGATGCGGCGCACCAGCGCGCAGTAGTAGTCGGCGTGGGCACGCCGCACGCGCACGGCCTCGCCGCGCTCCTTGAGGCGGCCGAGCGCGTACTCGCGCACGATCGCCAGCAGCGAGAACACGCGGCGGCCGCCGAGCTCGTACTGCTTGACGAGCGAGCCGTCCACCAGCGCGGCGAGGGCGTCGATCGCCTGACCGTCCCAGGAGCGCCCGTGCCCGAGCGCCTCGACCGCGTCGAGTGTGAACCGCGTCGCGAACACGCCGAGGTCTTCGAGCAGGTCGCGCTGCACCTCGGGCAGCAGGCTCACGCTCCAGTCGATGGTCGCCCGCATCGTCCGATGCCGCTCGGGAAGGTCGCGCACCGCCGCCGTCAGCAGCGGCAGGCTCTGCCCCAGCCGCTCGGCGATGCCGGCCGGACTGAGGATCCGCACCTTCGCGGCGGCGAGCTCGATCGCCAGCGGCAGTCCCTCCAGTGCACGGCAGATCTCGGCGAGGTCGGCGGCGTTGCCGGGGGTCACGTCGAAGCCGGGGTCGATCGCCTTGGCGCGATCCACGAACAGCGCCACCGCGGCGGTCCGCGTCGCGGGGTCGAGGCTCGCGGGCAGGTCGTCGCGCGGTGTCGGCAGCGGCGGCACCTCGTACACGCGCTCGCCGCGGATGCGCAGCACGATCCGGCTCGTCACCAGGAACGTCGCGGCCGGCGCCACCGTGTACAGCCGCACGAGGACGGGTGCGGCATCCACGATCTGCTCGAAGTTGTCGAGCACCAGCAGCACGCGACGATCCTGCAGCGCGTGCGCGATGCGCTCTTCGAGCGCCGCCTCGCCGTTGTCGCGAATGCCCAGGTGGTAGGCGATCGTCGGCAGCAGCAGCCCCGGCTCGAGCACCCCCTCCAGCAGCACGAAGTACACGCCGTCGGGAAAGAGCTCCTCGCATGCCCGCGCGGTCTCGATCGCGAGGCGGCTCTTGCCGATCCCGCCGGGTCCGACCAGGCTCACGACCCGGTCGGCGCCGCGCGCGAGCAGGGTGCGCACGGCGGCGATGTCATGATCGCGGCCGATGGTCGCGGTGTACGGCACCGGTACGCGGCCCGCCAGCGAGCCGGTCGGCTCGTCGGGACCGGCATCCATCCGCGACTCGTCGAACCGCTCCGCGAGCAGCATCGCGAGATCCGACGCCACCTGATCCTCGAGGTCGGCCGCCGAGCGGAAGTGCAGATACGCGGCGGTGTCGTCGGCCTGGATGCGCGCGATGAGCGCACCGAGCCGCTCGTCGCGCCCGTCGCCCTCCTTGACGTAGATGAGCTTCGGCATCCCCGGCGGAGCGAGGTTGTACTCGTCCTCGAGCCCCGACACGTCCTCGCCGGGAGCCACCCAGCCGTAGCTCGCACCGTAGATGCCGACGAACACGTCGCTCTGCGCGAGATACGACCGGTACAGCTCCCTCGGCGGATGGGGACGCGCCCCCAGCTCGAACATCACCGGCGCGAGTCTCAGCCGCTCCACGGCGGCCTTCACCGCCTCACGCTCCTCCGCGAGCTCGCGCAGGGTCGAGCTCACGAACACCCGGATCCGCTGGTCGGGCGTGCGGATCACGGGGGATCGTCCCCCAGTCATGTGCACATCATGGCCCTGCCGGGCCTGTCACGCCACGGGTTTCGGTACACCGATGTATCCCGCCCGGGGCGATGGAGCGGGTGGATGCCGCCGCCCGCGCGGTCGCCGGCACGTGAGGGGTCTTCCGGCCGGGGCCGCACAGGCGTAGCTTGTGCGCCGGGGAGGGGCGCGTGGGGCGCCCCCGTTTCTGGGAAGCAGGGGAAGCATGAAGCGATTGGTCGCGGGCTGTGCACTCGCAGTGGGGCTGGTGTTCGCGGGGGCCGGCGTGGCGAACGCGGGAGAGGTGAACGGCAACGGGGGCGAGGTCCACGCGCCGGACCACGCGTCGTCGGAGTGCGTGTTCTCGGGGCTCGACACGGCGGACAGCATCGAGGGGACCGGCCCGGAGGGCCTGGGCGACGACGTCTTCGCGCAGCGCGGCAACCAGAGCCCCGGAGGCAAGGACCGCTACCACGGCGTGCAGAACTTCGGCATGTTCAAGAGCGACCCCATCGCCAAGCAGTTCGTCGAGGGGTTCAACCCCGGCATGGCGTGCCGCGGCAACATGGGGGAGTAGACCGCACGACTCGTCGGGGCCGTCGCGCGCACCGCGCGGCGGCCCTTTCGCTGTGAGGAGCCTGCGAGAATCGGGCTTATACCGCAGCATCCGAAAGTCGTCAACATTTCGACTGGACACGGCGCGTCGGCCGACGTATAGTAGGTCTTTGCGCTCTTGGATTCCCCCTGCCCTCATATGGTGGTCGGCTGTGCCTGCGCCCCCTCGTTCGTCGCGAGGCGTGGTGCGCGGGCTTTCGGGGAGGAAGAGCACTCCACCTGACGACAAGGAAACGAGCCCCACGGGCCCACGGAGGTAATCCCCTTGGCTGCTGCGAGCAACGCATCCAACCCCACCACCCCCAAGAACGGACGCGGAGCTTCCCGCCTCTCGTTCGCCAAGATCTCCGACACGCTGACGGTCCCCGACCTTCTCGCGCTGCAGACCGAGTCGTTCGACTGGCTCGTCGGCAACGAGGCCTGGAAGGCCCGCGTCGCCGAGGCGAAGGCCGCCGGTCGCACCGACGTGCCCGAGGTCTCCGGCCTCGAGGAGATCTTCGAAGAGATCTCGCCCATCGAGGACCTGAGCGAGACCATGCAGCTCTCGTTCACGAACCCGTACCTCGAGCCCGAGAAGTACTCCATCGAGGAGTGCAAGGAGCGCGGCAAGACCTACGCGGCCCCGCTGTACGTCGAGGCCGAGTTCATGAACCACCAGACCGGTGAGATCAAGACCCAGACGGTCTTCATGGGCGACTTCCCGCTCCAGACCGACAAGGGCACGTTCATCATCAACGGCACCGAGCGCGTCGTCGTGTCGCAGCTCGTCCGTTCGCCCGGCGTCTACTTCGACAAGACCCCCGACAAGACCTCCGACAAGGACATCGTGTCGGCGCGCGTCATCCCCTCGCGCGGTGCGTGGCTCGAGTTCGAGATCGACAAGCGCGACCAGGTCGGCGTGCGCATCGACCGCAAGCGCAAGCAGTCCGTCACCGTCTTCCTGAAGGCGCTCGGCCTCACGTCGGAAGACATCCTCAACGAGTTCGCCGGCTTCGAGTCGATCGAAGAGACGCTGTCGAAGGACACGATCCTCACCAAGGAGGACGCGCTCCGCGACATCTACCGCAAGCTCCGTCCGGGCGAGCAGGTCGCCGCCGAGGCCGCCCGCGCGCTCCTCGACAACTTCTACTTCAACCCGAAGCGCTACGACCTCGCCAAGGTCGGCCGCTACAAGATCAACCACAAGCTCGGTCTCGACAAGCCGCTCACCGACTCGGTGCTGACGGTCGACGACATCGTCGCCACGATCAAGTACCTGGTGCGCCTGCACCGCGGCGACGTCGTCTTCGACGGCGTGCGCGGCGGCAAGCCGGCCGAGATCCGCCTGGACGTCGACGACATCGACAACTTCGGCAACCGCCGCATCCGCGCGGTCGGCGAGCTCATCCAGAACCAGGTCCGCACCGGCCTTTCGCGCATGGAGCGCGTCGTCCGCGAGCGCATGACCACGCAGGACATCGAGGCGATCACGCCGCAGACCCTGATCAACGTCCGTCCCGTCGTGGCGGCGATCAAGGAGTTCTTCGGCACGTCGCAGCTGTCGCAGTTCATGGACCAGAACAACCCGCTCGCGGGTCTGACCCACAAGCGCCGCCTGTCGGCCCTGGGCCCCGGCGGTCTGTCGCGTGAGCGCGCCGGCGTCGAGGTCCGCGACGTCCACCCGTCGCACTACGGCCGCATGTGCCCGATCGAGACGCCGGAAGGCCCGAACATCGGTCTGATCGGCTCGCTCGCCTCGTTCGCCCGCATCAACGCGTTCGGCTTCATCGAGACGCCGTACCGTCGCGTGGTCGAGGGCAAGGTCACCGACCAGATCGACTACCTGACCGCCTCGGAAGAGAGCGACTACATCGTCGCGCAGGCCGGTGTCGAGCTGAAGTCGGACGGCAGCTTCGCCCAGGACCGCGTCCTGGCCCGCCGCGGAAACGGCGGTGAGGTCGACCTCTTCCACTCGGACGAGATCGGCTACATGGACGTCTCGCCGCGCCAGATGGTGTCGGTCGCGACCTCGCTCATCCCGTTCCTCGAGCACGACGACGCCAACCGCGCCCTCATGGGTGCGAACATGCAGCGCCAGGCCGTCCCGCTCCTCCGCTCGGAGTCGCCGGTGGTCGGCACGGGCATGGAGGGCTTCGCGGCCATCGACGCCGGTGACGTGGTCACCGCCCAGAAGCCCGGTGTCGTGGTCGAGGTCTCGGCCGACGTCGTCACCGTGCAGCTGGACGAGGGCGGCACGCAGGACTACTTCCTGCGCAAGTTCGACCGCTCGAACCAGGGCACCTCGTACAACCAGCGCGTGGTCGTCTCGGCCGGCGAGCGTGTCGAGGCCGGCGAGGTCATCGCCGACGGCCCCGCCACCGAGAACGGCGAGCTCGCGCTCGGCAAGAACCTCCTCGTCGCGTTCATGACGTGGGAGGGCCACAACTTCGAGGACGCCATCATCCTGAGCCAGAACCTGGTGAAGGACGACACCCTCTCGTCGATCCACATCGAGGAGTACGAGGTCGACGCGCGCGACACGAAGCTCGGCAAGGAGGAGATCACCCGTGACCTCCCCAACGTCAGCCCCGACCTGCTGAAGGACCTCGACGAGCGCGGCATCATCCGCATCGGCGCCGAGGTGCGTCCCGGCGACATCCTGGTCGGCAAGGTCACGCCCAAGGGCGAGACCGAGCTGTCGGCCGAGGAGCGTCTGCTCCGTGCGATCTTCAACGAGAAGAGCCGCGAGGTCCGCGACACGTCGCTGAAGGTGCCCCACGGTGAGCAGGGCACGATCATCGCCGTCAAGGAGTTCAACGCCGAGGACGGCGACGACGAGCTGGGCTCGGGCGTCAACCGCCGCGTGGTGGTCTACATCGCCCAGAAGCGCAAGATCACCGAGGGCGACAAGCTCGCCGGCCGTCACGGCAACAAGGGCGTCATCGCGAAGAT
This sequence comes from Microbacterium helvum, assembly GCF_014779795.1. Taxonomy (GTDB): domain Bacteria; phylum Actinomycetota; class Actinomycetes; order Actinomycetales; family Microbacteriaceae; genus Microbacterium; species Microbacterium helvum. Next base: position 22,789 of record NZ_JACXZS010000011.1, on the reverse strand, counting down.
CCTTCCGGTCGAAGACATGCCCTTCCTCGCCGACGGCACGCCGGTCGACGTGATCCTCAACCCGCTCGGCATCCCCGGTCGAATGAACTTCGGCCAGGTGCTCGAGCTGCACCTGGGCTGGATCGCCAAGCAGGGCTGGAAGGTCGAGGGCACCCCGGAGTGGGCCGCGCACCTGCCCGAGCAGGCGTTCGAGGCTCCGGCCGGCACCAAGGTCGCCACGCCGGTGTTCGACGGCGCCTTCGAGGACGAGATCGCGGGTCTGCTCGACTCGACGACCCCGAACCGCGACGGCGTGCGCCTGATCGACTCGACGGGCAAGACGCAGCTGTTCGACGGCCGCTCCGGCGAGCCGTTCCCGGCTCCGATCTCGGTCGGCTACATGTACATCCTGAAGCTGCACCACCTCGTCGACGACAAGATCCACGCGCGCTCGACGGGCCCGTACTCGATGATCACCCAGCAGCCGCTCGGTGGTAAGGCGCAGTTCGGCGGTCAGCGTTTCGGTGAGATGGAGGTGTGGGCCCTCGAGGCCTACGGCGCCGCGTATGCGCTCCAGGAGCTCCTCACGATCAAGTCCGACGACATCCTCGGCCGCGTCAAGGTCTACGAGGCGATCGTCAAGGGCGAGAACATCCAGGAGCCCGGCATCCCCGAGTCGTTCAAGGTGCTCATGAAAGAGATGCAGTCGCTCTGCCTGAACGTCGAGGTGCTCTCGGCCGACGGCACGGCTGTCAACCTGCGTGACACCGACGACGACGCCTTCCGCGCTGCGGAGGAGCTCGGCATCAACATCTCCAGCCGCTTCGAGTCCTCGTCGATCGACGAGATCTAAGCGCGCCAGGTAACGAACGAATTTCCGACACAGGAGAACCAGTGCTCGAATCAACCACTTTCGATCAGCTTCGCATCGGCCTGGCCACCGCTGACGACATCCGTCGTTGGTCCTACGGCGAGGTCAAGAAGCCCGAGACCATCAACTACCGCACCCTGAAGCCCGAGAAGGACGGTCTGTTCGGCGAGCAGATCTTCGGACCCTCGCGCGACTGGGAGTGCGCCTGCGGCAAGTACAAGCGCGTCCGCTTCAAGGGCATCGTCTGCGAGCGCTGCGGCGTCGAGGTCACCAAGTCCTCGGTCCGCCGTGAGCGCATGGGCCACATCGAGCTCGCCGCGCCCGTCACGCACATCTGGTACTTCAAGGGCGTGCCCTCGCGCCTCGGGTACCTGCTCGACATGGCGCCGAAGGACCTCGAGAAGGTCATCTACTTCGCCGCCTACATGGTGATCTCGGTCGACGAGGAGGCGCGTCACCGCGACCTCTCGACGCAGGAGAACAACATCCGTCTCGAGCTGAAGACGCTCGCCGACCGCCGCGACGCGCGTGTCGCCGCCCGCCTCCAGAAGCTGGAGGAGGAGCTCGCCGCGCTCGAGGAGGAGGGTGCCAAGGCCGACCAGAAGAAGAAGGTCAAGGACGCCGCCGAGAAGGAGATGGCCTCGATCCGCAAGAACGCGGACGACCAGGTCACCCGCCTCGAGAAGGTGTGGGAGGACTTCCGCAACCTCGAGGTCGGCCAGCTCAAGGGCGAGGACGAGATCTTCCACGAGCTGCAGGACCGCTTCGGTCAGTACTTCGAGGCCCACATGGGCGCCGAGTCGATCAAGCGTCGCCTGGAGAGCTTCGACCTGGCCGCCGAGGCCGACAGCCTGCACCTGCAGATCTCTGAGGGCAAGGGCCAGCGCAAGATCCGTGCGATCAAGCGTCTGAAGGTCGTCAACTCGTTCCTGTCGACCGGCATGAGCCCGGCCTCGATGGTGCTCGACGTCGTCCCGGTGATCCCGCCGGAGCTGCGCCCGATGGTGCAGCTGGACGGTGGCCGCTTCGCGACCTCGGACCTCAACGACCTGTACCGTCGCGTGATCAACCGCAACAACCGCCTCCGTCGCCTGATCGACCTCGGTGCCCCCGAGATCATCGTCAACAACGAGAAGCGCATGCTGCAGGAGGCCGTCGACGCGCTGTTCGACAACGGCCGCCGCGGTCGCCCCGTCACGGGTACCGGCAACCGCGCCCTGAAGTCCCTGAGCGACATGCTCAAGGGAAAGCAGGGTCGCTTCCGCCAGAACCTGCTCGGCAAGCGCGTGGACTACTCGGGCCGTTCGGTCATCATCGTCGGTCCGCAGCTGAAGCTGCACCAGTGCGGTCTGCCCAAGCAGATGGCGCTCGAGCTCTTCAAGCCGTTCGTCATCAAGCGCCTGATCGACCTCGGTCACTCGCAGAACATCAAGGCCGCCAAGCGCGCCGTCGAGCGCACGCGCCCCGAGGTCTGGGACGTGCTCGAAGAGATCATCCGCGAGCGTCCGGTGCTGCTGAACCGTGCGCCCACGCTGCACCGTCTCGGCATCCAGGCGTTCGAGCCGCAGCTCGTCGAGGGCAAGGCCATCCAGCTCCACCCGCTCGTCTGCGCGGCGTTCAACGCCGACTTCGACGGTGACCAGATGGCCGTGCACCTGCCGCTGTCGGTCGAGGCCCAGGCCGAGGCCCGCATCCTGATGCTGGCGTCGAACAACATCCTGAAGCCGTCGGACGGCCGCCCGGTGACCCTGCCCTCGCAGGACATGATCATCGGCCTGCACCACCTGACCACGGTCAAGGAGGGCGCCGCCGGTGAGGGTCGTGTGTTCGGCTCGGTGGGCGAGGCGATCCTGGCCAAGGACGAGGGCACCCTCGACCTGCAGGCCAAGGTCCGCATCCGCATCCCCGGTCTCGCCTTCCTCGAGGGCGAGGCTCCCGAGGGCTACGAGCGCCACGGTCTCGTGGACGCGTCGCTCGGCCAGGCGATCTTCAACGACACGCTCCCCAAGGGCTACCCGTTCGTGCGCGAGCAGGCCGACAAGGGCAAGCTGTCGCAGATCGTGAACAAGCTCGCCGAGGAGTACCCGAAGGTGGAGGTCGCGGCATCCCTCGACCGCATCAAGGACGCCGGCTTCTACTGGGCCACCCGTTCGGGTGTCACGGTGGCGCTCAGCGACATCCTCACGCCCCCGAACAAGGGCGAGATCGTCGCGGGCTACGAGAAGCAGGCCGCGAAGGTCCAGGCGCAGTTCGAGAAGGGTCTCACCACCGACGCCGAGCGTCGTCAGGAGCTCATCAAGATCTGGACCGAGGCGACCGACGAGGTCCAGAAGGCGATGCGCGACCACTTCCCGGCCGACAACACCATCAACCGCATGGTCTCGTCGGGCGCCCGTGGTAACTGGCTGCAGATCCGCAACATCGCGGGTATGCGAGGCCTGGTGAACAACCCGAAGGGTGAGATCATCCCCCGTCCGATCATCTCCTCGTACCGCGAGGGTCTGTCGGTGGCGGAGTACTTCATCGCGACGCACGGTGCCCGCAAGGGTCTGGCCGACACGGCCCTGCGTACCGCCGACTCGGGCTACCTGACGCGTCGCCTCGTCGACGTCTCGCAGGATGTCATCATCCGCGAAGAGGACTGCGGCACCACCAAGGGCCTGGAGTTCGTCATCGCAGCGCCGAACAGCGAAGGCGTGCTGGTGCGCGACGCGAACGTCGAGAACTCGGTGTTCGCCCGCACGCTCGCGGCCGACGCGGTCTCGCCCTCGGGCGAGGTCGTCGCCTCGGCCGGTGAGGACGTCGGCGACGTGCTCATCGACAAGCTGGTCGAGGCGGGTGTCGAGTCCATCAAGGTGCGCTCGGTGCTCACCTGCGACTCGGCGGTCGGCGTCTGCGCGAAGTGCTACGGCCGTTCGCTCGCGACCGGCAAGATCGTCGACATCGGCGAGGCCGTCGGCATCATCGCGGCCCAGTCGATCGGTGAGCCCGGCACGCAGCTGACGATGCGCACCTTCCACACCGGTGGTTCGGCCTCGGCCGACGACATCACGCAGGGTCTTCCCCGCGTGCAGGAGCTCTTCGAGGCCCGCACCCCCAAGGGCGCGTCGCCGATCGCGGAGGCCGACGGTCGCATCACGATCGACGAGACCGAGAAGTCGAAGAAGGTCATCCTCACGCCCGACAACGGCGACGAGCCGCACGTCTACCCGGTCCTGAAGCGCGCGACGCTCCTGGTCGAGGACGGCCAGCGCGTCACGGTCGGTCAGCCCCTGCAGGTCGGCACGCTCGACCCCAAGGAGGTCATGCGCGTGCAGGGTGCCCGCGAGGTGCAGAAGTACCTCGTCAACGGCGTCCAGGGCGTGTACCGCTCGCAGGGTGTGCCGATCCACGACAAGCACATCGAGGTCATCGTCCGTCAGATGCTGCGCAAGGTCACCGTGGTCGACCACGGCGACACCACGCTGCTGCCGGGTGAGCTGGTCGACTTCAAGCGCTACCAGCAGATCAACCGCGAGGCGGTCGGCGAGGGCAAGCGTCCCGCGTCGGGTCGTCCCGAGCTGATGGGTATCACGAAGGCGTCGCTCGCGACCGAGTCGTGGCTGTCGGCCGCGTCGTTCCAGGAGACCACCCGCGTCCTCACGCAGGCGGCCATGGAGGGCAAGAGCGACCCGCTCGTCGGCCTCAAGGAGAACGTCATCATCGGAAAGCTCATCCCCGCCGGAACCGGACTTGCGAAGTACCGCAACGTCACGGTCGAGGCGACGGAAGAGGCCAAGAGCGAGCGGTACCCCAACCGCATCTTCGCCTCGGACGGCGCGTACACCGACGCCGACCTGAGCTACGTCGACTTCGACAGCTTCTCGACGGACGGCTTCTCGACCGACTACAACTGAGTCCCGCCTCCGGTCCGACCGACCGGAACCTGACGTGACGAGCGAAGGGCCCCGGCAGTTCACACTGCCGGGGCCCTTCGGCGTTCCCGCCCGCCGTTCCCGGCGCCGTCGCCGCCCGCGGGGCCTCGTCCCGCCGGGCCTCGACCGGCCCCTGCCGCCAACCTCCTGCCGTTCATCCGTCACAGATGTACGTGCGAGCCCGCGTTTCGCGTACATCTGTGACGGATGAACAACCAGGGGACGAGGGATGCCGGCGGCCGCGAGCACGGGAACGACCGGGGCCGCCGCGCGCCGTGGTGCGGCATCCACCTCTCCGATCTACCGTGGGGGTGACGGTCGGGGGGACCATGGCACGGATCGGCGGGCGCAACTCGTGGATCGCGGTGCCCGCCGGGATGCTGTGCGCGGGCGTCGTGGCGGCGCTGGTGTGGCTGGCGCTGCCGATGGTCCCGGTGTCGATCGCCTGGATCGGCGACACCCTGCGCAGCGCCACGGCACCGGCTCCGACCCGGACGGCGGCGCCGACTCCCGCTCAGGATGTCGCGGCGGGGGAGCAGGTCGACTGCCGGTCGCTCTATTCGGACGATCTGTGGAACGAGCTGACCTGGCACCCCGGCTCGCTTCTGAACCAGACCCACGCAGAGCCGGCGACGCAGGCGCGGGCCTTCGCCGACGCGGTGAGCGCCGACGTCGTGGTGACGTGCGCGTGGCGGTTCGACACGGGCGGCATCGTGACGACGCTGGCCAGGATCGACGCGGACGCCTCGGCGATCGCCGAGGCGTCCCTCGAAGCGGACGGATTCGCGTGCGCACCCGCCGGTGAGACGCTGGACTGCTCCCGCACGCAGGGCGACGTCGTCGAGGACCACACGCTGCGCGACGGACTGTGGCTCGTCAGCGTCGAGACAGGGTGGCACCCGAAGGCGTTCGGCGCGCGGCTGCAGCGCGAGGTGTTCGGATAGCGGGCCTCAGGGTTCGAGGGCCTCAGGGTTCGAGAGTCTCAGCCGAAGATCGCGTCGACCACGGCCGACGTGTACCCCGTGGGTGCGAGGTTCGAGTACTTGGTGTCGATGAGCACGCCGTCGCGCCAGTACAGGGTCCGACCTGATGTGACGGGGTAGTTCGGGTCCTGCCAGGCCTTCTCGCAGCGGGTGCCGATGTCGGGCGTGTAGCAGGTGAAGCCTTCTTCGTCGGCGAGCTCGTTGAGCTGATCCAGCGCCGGGCCCCGCGACACGTACGTGATCGTGGTGACGAGGCTGGTGGCGTCGGCCGCGGGATCGCCCCACACGCAGATCAGGCTTCCGTCCGGCTGCGTGCCGGAGGCGCCGAACGCGGGGTCGTTGAGCGGGACGCCTTCGAGCTGACCCAGCACGTCGGCGTTCAGGATGGCGCGGCAGTCGGTCGGGATCTCGGCACGTGCGGTCGCCGTCGGGGTGGGCGTCGGCGTCGCCGAGGTGCCCGTCGACGGCGTCGGGGTGAAGGTGAAGCCCCCGTCGGGCTCGCCGTCCGGCGCGCACGCGGTGAGCGCCGTGAGCGCCAGCACCATGGTCCCCACGATCAGTGCAGATCGCGCCGCCGCGGGTCTCGGCGTGCGGGAGTGCGTGGGGCCGGCCGTCGCGGGGCCCAGTCGCGTCGCTGGGGATGCCATCGCCCCAGGCTAGGCGCTCGCCCCGCCGGAGCGCACTGCGCCGCGCGGCGTGAGGCGTCCACGCCGCGCACGGCACGCCTGCGTGGCATGCGCGAGCCCACGGGCTACTGTCGCACTGCGGGGCACCGGCCCCGACGTGAGGAGTGCTGACGATGAGTGACCCCAAGTCGTCCTACGGCGAGCCCGTCGAAGAGCCCGGTGGAGTCGACGACGTCGTCGGCCGCGCGAACGAAGGCCTCGCCGAGGCGGAGGCCGCGGGGCGCGGTGTCGACGCGCCGGCCGCGTCCGGTCCGGACGCCGCGGCCGGTGACGCGACGGCGGACGCCGCCGGCGCGAGCGACGCCGGCGCGGGCGACGCCGACGCCGTCGCGAATGCCGACACCAGCGTCGAGCCCGACTCCGCGGCCGGATCGTCCGCGGAACCCGTCGACGCGTCGGCAGAGGCCCCGGCCGATGCGACGCCCGCAGAGTCCGTCCCGTCCGAGACCGCGGTCGGGACGACGGCGGCGCCTGACGCCGCAGAGCCCGACCCCTGGGATTCGGCGGAGGCGGCATCCCTCGACATCCCCGCAGCGACTCCGGCCGACACCGCCGTGTACGCGTCGCCGGCAGATGATGCGCCGACGGTCGTCGACGCACCCGTCGTCGCGGCACCGGTCGCCGACGCCCCTGTCATCACCCCGAGCGAGCCGGTCGTGGGTGAGGCCGCGGTCGTCGCGGCGGCTCAGCCGATCTTCGTCCAGGCGCCCGAGGCGCCGCGTCCCCGTGGCAACCGCGCCGCGGCCGGAGCGATCGGCCTGCTCGCGGCGCTCGCCTTCGCTGTGCTGTACCTCGCGCTCGGCCTGGGCGTGCGCGCCATCGAGGGTGATGTGACCGGCGACAACATCGGCACCTCGGTCGTCGACGCGCTTCGCACATGGTCGCTGTGGGTGCCGGTCGTGGTGTTCTTCCTCGCGTTCTGGCTGCTCGGGGCGATCATCAACCGCGGCCGCTGGGGAGCCTGGGTGATCTTCGGTCTGCTGGTGGGCGTCGCAGCCTACGGCGGTCACATCCTCGGCGCACTGTTCCAGGCGCCGTTCTGGGAGCTCACCGCCAGCGAAGGCTCCGACCTCGCCGAGAGCGAACTGCTGACCCCGCTCGCGTTCGGCGCCTTCGTGATCGGCCGTGAGCTGACGATCTGGTTCGGCGCCTGGGCTGCGGCGCGCGCGAAGCGCGTGACCGAGCTCAACATCGAGGCGCAGCGCGAGTACGAGCGCACCCTCGAAGCGGGTCCGCAGCTCGTGCGTCCGTAGTCGCTCGGGTCTTGCGCCCGACGAATCCCCGGTCTCGTCGAGACCGGGGATTCGTGTCGAGACGGGGTGCGTCGCCCTCGGGCTCGGCGAGGATCCCCTGTCTCGCGCGCAGACGCCGACGAGTCATGGATGCCGGCGGCCGGCCCCGACCGGCCGGCCCCCGCGCGGGGCGGCCGACGTACCCTGGAAGCATGGCCGCGCAGGGTTCGGCAGGTGCAACAGGAGGGCCGGTGCGCCCGGCGGTCGCCCTCACGTTCGCGACGATCGGCTTCGCTGCGCTCTCGATCTTCGGCCTCGGCATGGTGAGCCTCGCGACCGGTGAGGACGTCATCGCCACCCCGGGTCTCGGCCAGATCCCGGGCGTCGTCGGCATGATCCTCGCGGTGCTCGCGTTCGCAGGCGGCCTGTGGGCCGCGATCGCGAAAGCAGGGGAGAGAGTGGATGCCGCCGGCACGACAGGAGCCGGCGCACGGCAGACCGCCGCGGACTCCGAAGCCGTCGGCGCTTCCACGGGCATCGTGCGTACGTGGCAGCCCTCGTTCTGGGGGGTGGTGTGGACGACGGCCGCCGCCTTCCTCGCCTACATCGGCGGGGTGTTGATCGCCGCGGTCGCCACCGGCACCGACCTGGCGCTCGCGACCGGAGTCGCCGGGCGCCTCGCGACCTCGTGGTTCGGGGCGGTCGTCGCCGGCGCGGCATTCGTGAGCGCGTGGGCCGGGATCGCCCTGGTGCGCACGCGCGCACGTCGGCCGCGGTGGCCGTGGGAGAACCCCGACGAGCCCTGATCCCGGTCGCCCGACCGCTGCTTCCGGCCCCAGCCGCCGGCATCCCTCCCTCCCCCCCCCGCGACCATGCCCCGTCGCACGCGACCATGCCCTCTTGTACGCGACCATGCCCTGTCGCACGCGACCATGCCCTCCTGTGCGCGACCGTGCCCGGCACGGGGCCGGGCATGGTCGGCGGCGGATGGGCATAGTCGGCGACGGAGGGGCATGGTCGGTGGGGATGGGGCGGGGGATTCCGGGGCGGGAAATGGGGGCGGGGGAGGATGCCGCGTACTACCGTTGACCCCGTGGAGCGGTCGCTCGAGACCCAGGTCAGCCAGGCGGTGGACGCCTGGCTCGTGTGGCTGCCGCGCTGGGAGCCGGCCACGCACCGCGGCCGCACGGCCCCCTGCCGACGGTGCTTCGGCTCGCCCGTGCTGTCGGCCGCCGGGCTGGGGGCCGACGTTCCGCACGGCGTGCAGCACGGCCTGTCGACGCGCATGAAGACGATCGTCGACCGCGCCGTCGCCGAGTACACGGCGCTGAACCTTCCCATGCTGCAGGCGGAGCTCGATCAGCAGGCGACCCGCAATCGTGCCCGCAGCTATCGCCCGACCGAGGGGCTCGACCCGGAGTTCGAGGGGCTGCCGCTGGACCCGGACCCGGTACCCGGTGCGCCGTTCCTGTTCACGATCGCCGGCCTCGCCGAAGAGGCCGACGCCGGTGTGCCCGCGCTGCCGCCGCTGAGCGAAGAGGCCAAGGCCGCGCTGCGCCAGGAGGTCGGGCTGGCCGACGACTATGCCAACATGGTCGGCCGCGAGGTCTGCACCATCCTGCTGCACCATCGGCTGCGGATCCAGGCGGCCGTCGCCGAGTACGTCGAGCCGCAGATCGAGGCGATGCTCGCCGATCTGACGCGGTCGCTGGACGCTCCCTTCGACCCGCATGAGCCCGAAGAGTTGGACTGAGTCCAGCAATCTGCGGGTGAGCGTGCGCGCCCACGAGGTACCCGGGTACCCCGTGGCGAGTTCTCAGAGTCGATTTTGTTAGGCTAGCCAGGTTTGTTGCCGCGCCTGGGGCGCGCACGAAGACACAGTCGTTCGGAACGGGAGGTGCGGTGGCCACACGGCTTCCTTCGGCGCCCCCGATCCTTCCCGGTCTCGCCTACATCCGCCCGCTCGGATCCGGGGGTTTCGCCGATGTCTACCTCTACGAGCAGGACATGCCCCGCCGCAACGTCGCGGTCAAGGTCATGCCGAGCGACGTGCGCGATCCCGAGCTGCGGCGCATGTTCAACGCCGAGGCCGATGTGCTCGCGCACCTATCGGCGCACCCCTCGATCGTCACGGTGTACCAGGCCAGCATCTCGGCCGACGGACGGCCCTACATCGTCATGGAGTTCTGCCCCGGCTCGCTGTCGCAGCGGTACCGCGTGGAGCGGATGCCGGTCGACGAGGTGCTGGCGATCGGCGTGCGCATGGCCAGCGCGCTGGAGTCCGCGCACCGTGCCGGTCTGATCCACCGCGACGTCAAGCCGAGCAACATCCTGGTCACGACCTTCGGCACCCCGGTGCTCGCCGACTTCGGCATCTCTGCATCGCTGCAGCGCCGCAGCGGCGGCGAGGTGCTGGCGATGTCGATCCCGTGGAGCGCGCCCGAGGTCGTCGCCGAGCAGACCAGCGGCACCGTGGCGAGCGAGGTCTGGAGCCTCGGGGCCACCGTGTACTCGCTGCTGGCGGGACACAGCCCGTTCGAGCGGCGCGAGCGCGGCCAGAACACCAAAGACCTGCTGCGGCGCCGCATCGCACGCGCCGCGTACGTCGAGATCCCGCGGCACGACGTGCCTGTCTCGCTGCAGTCGGTGCTCGCGACCGCGATGAACCGCGATCCCGCCCAGCGCTACGACTCCGCCCGCGCATTCGGCGAGGCGCTGCGATCGGTGCAGGCCGAGCTCGGGCTGTCGCCCACGCCGCTGGAGATCCCCGACGCGGAGTGGTCGCCGGCATCCGCTCCCGTCGACTTCGCCGACTCGGGTCTGCGCGGCCCCGCCCGCTCGCGGGTCGAACGCGACCTCACGCGCAAGTCGCGCGCCGGCACCGGTGTCGCCGGTCTCGCCCGTGACGAAGACACCGAGATCTCGGCCCCCGCACGTCGTCGCGCCGCCGGCCGCAGCGTGCTGCCGTGGGTGATCGGCATCGGCGCGGGCCTCGTCGTCGGCGCCGGAGCGGTCGTCGTCACGCTCGTGGCCGCAGGGGTGCTGTGATGGCCGCTTCGCGAGGTCCCATGCGCCGGGGCACCCTGTTCGGACTCGTGGCTGCCGGCGCCGTGGTGGCCGCCGTCATCGGCGTGAGCGTCGTCTGGCCCGGGCTCGATGCGCAGGAGACGCCTGACGTCGACACCGCGGTGTGGGCGCTGCAGACCGGCGAAGGCCGCCGCTACGCGCGCGTGAACACCTCGGTGGGCGAACTCGACACCGTCCGCAGCATCAGCAACCCCGACCAGGTGGTGCAGACCGGCGACGGCGCCTACCTGTTCAGCGACAGCTACAGCACCGTGACGCGCATCGACGAATCGATGCCCGCCGATCTCGACGAAGAGGCGCTGGAGACCTCGCAGAAGACCCCGGCCGGCACGACGGAGGTCGTCACGGCGGGGGACTACGCGGCCTACCTCACGGACTCCGGCGCCGTGTACGCGGGTCGGCTCTCCGGCGGTCCCGCCGGCAAGCTCGATCCGTTCCCGTCGGACGACGAGAACGCACCGCAGTACACCGCGGATGCGATCGCGGTCGACGCGCGCGGCATGCTCTTCGCGTACTCGCGGGACGACGGCTCGGTGCTGCGCTACAGCGTCCGCGACGGCGAGGTGCGCGGTCGCGACGCGCTCGACCCCGAGGGCCTCGCGACGCCGGCGATCACGGCGGCCGGCGACACCTGGGCGGTCGTCGACACCGAGGACGGCGACGTGTGGCTGCGCGGGCAGGATGCCGCATCCCGGGCGCCGATGACGAGCACCGTCGTGGTGGGCACCCCTGACGCGCGCGGCACGAGCGTCTACCTGGCGGACGACACGACCCTCGTGCGCGTGCCCGTGGACGGATCGGACATGCAGGTCGAGGTCGGCGGCGGCACCGGCGCCGTGGTCGGCACGCCCGCCCAGCCCGTCAGCCACGACGGCGTGACCTACGCCGCATGGCTCGGCGAGGGCGACGCCGACGGACTGCTGTGGCGTTCCGACGACGGCACCGTGCCGCTCGACTACAACGGCCAGAGCATCGGCGACACCCGACGGCCGGTGTTCGTCGCCAGTAACACCGCCGTCATCCTGAACGAGACCCGTTCGGGGTGGGCCTGGTCGGTCCCCGACGGCGCGCTGATCCCCTCCAGCCAGGACTGGACCCTCGATGACCGCACCGACCCCGACGCGGTGCGCAGCGACGAAGAGCTGCAGGTCGTGCTCGACCCGAAGCCTCCGATCGCCGAGCCGGACGCGTTCGGCGTGCGCGCCGGCGCGCTGGCGACGCTGCCGGTGCTGCTCAACGACCACGATCCGAACGAGGACGTGCTGACGATCGACCCGGCATCCGTGAACGGGCTCGACCCGGCCTTCGGCACGGTGTCGGTCACCGACGACGGTCAGCGCTTCGCCGTGCAGGTCGCGCCCGACGCGAGCGGGTCGGCGACCTTCTCGTACGGGGTGACCGACGGGACCGCGGAGGGCGGATTGAACTCCGAGCCCACCACGGTGACGCTGAACGTGGCCGGCCCCGGTGCCGAGTCCGCGCCGGAGTGGTGCGGCGTCGAGCGCTGCCTCGTGGAGTGGCCGCAGCCCGAGGTCGCCCTCGGCGGAACGGTCACGGTGCCGGTGCTGAACGGGTGGGTCGACCCCGAGGGCGACCCGCTGCTGCTGCTGTCGGTCGACAACCCCTCCGGTGTCGGCAGCGTCGCATCGACACCGGGCGGCGATGTCGTGTACCAGCACAGCGATGACGGCCAGACCGGCGATCAGACGATCGAGCTGGCGGTGACGGTCGCCGACACGCAGGGTCAGACGACTGTCAAGGCGCTCGTGGTGAAGGTCTCGTCGCAGCCGAAGCTCGCCGTGCAGTCGTTCGCCGTGACCGACACGGTCGCGTCGAGCCTGACCGTCGATGTCGCAGAGCACGTGACCGGCACGGCGGGCACGCTGTCGCTGGACTCGGTCCGCGTGCTCGACGACGCGGCGGCGACCGCGACCGTGGTCGGCGGCTCGACCTCGTTCGACTTCACCGCGAAGGATCCCGGCACCTACCGGGTCGACTTCACCGTCACCGACGGCACCAGCGAGGCCAACGGCACCGCGCGGATCACGCTGCTGCCCGCCGACGCCCCCGCTCAGCTGGCCACGTCGCCCGTGGTCGCGTTCGTCCACCCGCGCGAGGACGTGACGCTCGAGGTGTTCGACGCGGTCTCGAACCCGACCCGCCGCGTGCTGCTGCTGAGCGACGTGATCGCCCGCGCCGACGAGGGCGCGACGCTGTCGGTCGACGCCGTGGGCCAGAACCACCTGCGCGTGTCGGGCACCACGGCCGACGGCAGTCCCGGCCGCCTCGGCACGGTCACCTACCTCGTCAGCGACGGCACCGAGGATGCCGGTTCCCGTGTCCAGGGGCAGGCCACGGTGTACCTGCTGCCGCCCGCACCCGAGCTGGCGCCGATCGCGGTCGACGACACCATCGTGGTGCGTGCCGGAGCCCAGATCGACATCCCCGTCCTCGACAACGACATCTCGCCGGCCGGCGGGCGTCCGACGCTCAACCCCGCGTCGGTGGTCTCGTCGACGCCCGACGCGCTGGCCTTCGCCTCCGGCGAGGTGCTGCGCTACCTCGCCCCCAGCGAGCCGGGCGAGTACGGCGTCGAGTACTCCGTGTTCACCACGGGCTCCCCGTCGCTCGCCGACACCGCGACGGTCCGCGTGCAGGTCATCGACGACGACGCGAACCGCGCCCCGACCGCCGACACGATGGAGGGCCGCGTGCTCAGCGGCCAGTCCGCGCAGATCGACTTCGACGGCTTCGGCATGGACCCGGACGGCGATGTCGTGACGCTGGACAGCATCGTCGAGCAGCCGCAGCGTGGTGCCGCCACGATCGCCGCGGACGGGGCATCCATCCTGTACTCGAGCGTTCCGGGCGACAAGGGGCAGGTCTCGTTCCGCTACCGCGTCGTGGACTCGTTCGGCGAGAGCGCCGAGGGCACGGTCCGCGTCGGCGTGCTCGACAGCGAGGCCAACCCGAGCCCGATCACGTACACGGACTACGTGCAGGTGCAGGCCGGTGAAGACAGCACGATCCGCGTGAGCCCGCTGTCGAACGACGTCGATCCGACGATGGGTGCGCTGAAGATCACCGACATCCGTCCGGACGTCCCGACGTCGCTGATGGACGGCAGCGAGAACCCCGACTACGCCCGGCTGAACGAGCAGGTGCTCGACATCGACGACGCCACCGTCGTCATCGCGGCGGGTTCGGAGCCGACCACCATGTCGTTCCTGTACGACGTCGAATCGACGTCGGGCAACACCGGCCGCGGGCTCATCGTGGTGAGGGTCGTGCGCGAGAACGTGCCGGACTTCCCGGTGGTCGCCGACACGAATCTCACGGTCGAGACGCGAGACGACTTCCCGCGCGGCGTCGACGTCCTCGAAGATAAGGTGACGTGGTCGGGCGGTGACGTCGCCGATCTGACGCTGTCGCTGTGGGGTGAGCCCGACGGCGTGACGGTGGAGGGCTCGAAGCTGCGTGGCGAACTGCCGCCGAAGACCAGGCTGATCCCGTTCGCGGTGACGGGAACCAACGCCTCCGGCGACGAGGTGACGTCTTACGGCTTCCTGCGCGTGCCCGGAGACGACGACCTGGCACTGACGCTGCGCGCGGAGGCCACGACCCCGACGGTGACCGAGCAGGAATCGGTCTCGTTCGACATGACGGACCTCGTGGCGCGCCCGAAGGGCACGAGCATCGAGCTCGGCGCGGATCTGAAGGCGTCCGGTGCGCGTGCCGAAGCGACGTGCTCGCTGGAGTCGGGCACGACGGTGCGCTACGACGCGGGCACGGGCGCGCCGTGGGTGGACGCCTGTCAGGTGCCGGTGCGCCTGGAGGGCAAGACGGACTGGACATATCTGTCGGTCCCCGTCACCGTCACCCCGCGCGACCCGCAGCCGGAACTGCACCCCGCGTCGATCACGGTCGGCCCGGGCGAGACGACGACGTACGACCTGAAGACGATGACCACGTGGCAGCTGCGCGCCGACTGGGAGGGCATCGTCTACACGACGGAGTATGCCGGCGGCGCCTTCGAGGTCTCGCAGGACGGCTCCACGCTGACGGTGACGGGCACCGATCGTGCCGTCCCGGGCTCGGAAGAGGTCGTCATCGTCTCGGTCACGAGCCACACCGCCGTGGCGCCCGCCCGTCTGATCCTGCGCGTGGGGGCGGCGCCGTCGACCCTGCCGCAGGGCGGTTCGGTGACGCAGCAGTGCACGCAGTCGTCGGGTTCGTCGTGCACCTTCACCGTGATCGGCCTGGCCGACGAGGTCAACCCGCTGCCGAAGACGCCGCTCGAGCTCGTCGAGGTGCGCCCGACCGGATCGTGCGCGGGCGTCGGCTTCCAGGTGGCATCGGCGACGGCCGTCACGGCGACGTGGACGGGCGACGCCCCGGGCGCGACCTGCACGGCGGCGTTCTCGGTGCGCGATGCGCAGGGACGCGTGACGAGCTCGGAGCGCGACGGCCGGGTGCTGCTCGACCTGCTGGGCTACCCGAAGACGCCGGCGAGCGTCGTGCAGTCCTCGTACGCGAACGGCACCGTCACGCTGCGCGTCGACCCGGGAGAGTCGCGGCTGGCCTACCCGGCGCTGACCGGCTTCGTGATCCGCGTCGACGGCAAGGACGTCGCCGAGTGCAAGGCCGATGGGTCGTGCCCGCCGATCGAGGCCCCCAACGGCGAGCAGCGCACCTACGAGGCGTGGGCGGTGAACTCGGTCGGCGAGTCCAAAGGCAGCGTGCGCACGGTGGCCTGGGCATACGACACGCCGCCGGCGCCCACGGACGTGACGGCGGCACCCGTCGTCACCGGCGACGGCCGCGGCGAGGTCGTCTCCCTCTCGATCAAGGGCATCGACACGGCGTCGACCGGCAGCCTCGAGATCCGCAGCGAGACCGGCGAGACGGTCCGGGTGCCGGTCAACGGCAACCGCAACACCGTCGACGTGCCCTCCTACCGCATCGGCACGAACCGGGCGACGATCGTCACGATCACGCCGTACTCGCGCTTCGAGATCCCGGCGGGGCTGGCCGGTGTCGCGTCGGGCGGCACGGTCACGGTCACGACGAATGGCGTCGGCGAGCCGCAGTCGCCGAGCCTGACGCTGACCTCGAAATCGAGCGGTGACGGCAAGTCCACCATCACCGCGACCGGGACGGCGGTCGCCAACGGCGACGGCTCGAAGCTGCGCTACGGCTTCGTGCCGGAGGGTCAGCGGTGCGTCGCCGACAGCGGGCCGTCGAAGACCTTCACCGTCGACGACGGCACCGAGTACTCGTACCGCATGTGCGTCGAGTCGGTGTGGGGCGAACGGTCGTACGGCCGTGCCGAAGACAGCGAGACCGTGCAGGCGCGTCAGTCCGGCGATGCGCCGACCGGCTGGACTTTCGTGGTGGACGGCACGCCGAACGTGAGCGAGGGTCACGCCGAGTGGATCATCCGCAGCGCCCCCACGTCGAAAGAGAAGGTGCCGAACAACAACCACGTCGAGTTCTCGGGGTGGAACGGCAGCACGACCGTGATCGGCAGCGATCCCGGCATCCAGGTGCGCTACGTGCACGACCGGTGGCCCATCGCGACGGACTGGTCGGCCGTGACGCCGAAGTCGGGCAGCGCGCCGTACCAGGTGCAGGCGACGTGGGGCATCACATCGTGCGTGGGCGGAGGCACGCTCACCGCGGCGGGACAGTCCACCGACTCGAAGGCGGACATCACGTTCGACTACTCCGCGGCGCGCTACTTCAGCAAGCGCGGCAAGGACATCACCGACACGGCGAACCGCACGACGGTTCCGGCCGGCGCGGCCTCCGTCACCGGCGTGCGGGTGACCGTGGACTGGAGTGGCCAGGACTGGGGGCTCTCCCGGGTCCGGAGCGCCGAACTCGCGCAGGCGTCGTGCTCGTCCGTCGAGCCGTTGCCGACCGGCGTCGTCGCCGGCGACCCGGGGCACTTCGTCTCGGACTTCGACCGGATTCCCTACGACCTCAACGAACTGCGCAGCATGGGTTCGCTCGGCCAGACCGCTGCCTGGACACCGGGACAGTATGTGAACCTCGGCAACTACAGCAAGGCGTACTGGGACGGTGGCGAGTGGCAGCGCGGCGAAGCGCCCGAGCCGCTGCCGACGGGTGTCGTGGCCGGAAAACCGGGACACTTCATCTCGGATTACGACCGGATCCCGGACAACCTCGACCAGTTACGAGGTATGGGCGCGCTCGGGCAGACCACGATCTGGGACAAGGGTGAGTACGTGGTGCTGGGCAACTGGGACACCGCGTACTGGGACGGCGCTGCCTGGGTGCGAGGCCGCTCACCCGGCGCCCCCGACCCCGAGCCGACGCCGGACCCCACCCCCTGACCCGGCCCACCGCACCCCGGCCGCCGGCATCCACCCTCCCCACACGAACACCGCACAACCCCCACACCAGAGGAACCACACGACATGACCATCACGCAGGAGCAGGCCGACTGGTTCGCGCAGACGTTCCGGCAGATCGCCGACAACGTCGAGCGCGCGGTGCTCGGCAAGCGTCACGTCGTCGAGCTCGTGCTGACCGCGATGCTGAGCGACGGGCACGTGCTGCTGGAGGACGTCCCCGGAACGGGCAAGACGTCGCTCGCCCGCGCCATGGGCCAGTCGGTGCAGGGGACGAACACGCGCATCCAGTTCACGCCCGACCTGCTGCCGTCCGACATCACGGGCCTCAGCGTCTACGACCAGAAGGAGGGCGTGTTCGAGTTCCACGCGGGCCCGATCTTCGCCAACATCGTGTTGGCCGACGAGATCAACCGTGCGAGCCCGAAGACGCAGTCCGCGCTCCTGGAGGTCATGGAAGAGGGGCGCGTCACGATCGACGGCGTCTCGCGGCCGGTCGGCGTGCCGTTCCTCGTGCTGGCGACGCAGAACCCCGTCGAGCAGGCCGGCACCTACCGGCTGCCCGAGGCGCAGCTGGACCGCTTCATGATGCGCACCTCGCTCGGCTACCCCGACCACGCCGCGACCGTCCGGATCCTCGACGGCGCCGCGGTCGCGACCGCCGAGCTCACGCCGATCATCACGCCGCAGGCCCTCGTCGGCATGGCGGATCTCGGCGCGCAGGTGTACGTCGACGCGCTCGTTCTGGACTACATCGCGCGCCTGGTCGACAGCACCCGCACCGCCGACGAGGTGCGCCTGGGCGTCAGCATCCGCGGCGCCCTCGCGCTCACCCGCGCCGCCCGCACGCGCGCCGCGTCGCAGGGCCGCACCTACGCGACACCCGACGACGTCAAGGCGCTCGCGGTGCCGGTGCTCTCGCACCGCCTGATCCTGCACCCCGAGGCCGAGTTCGACGGCGTCACGCAAGAGACCGTCGTCGGCCAGGTGCTGCTCGACGTCGCCCCGCCCTCACGCCGCGAGACCGCATGACCCTCGAAGAGTCGCGGCTCACCCGCACCGTCCACTCCACCGGCACCGCCGGTCGCACCGGCGCGTCCGGGCGCACGCACGTCACCTCGACGAGCACCGCGTTCGGCAGCACCGGCCGGTCGCGGCGGTCGCGCGCGTTCGTGCGCGCCGCCGTGTGGTGGACGGGTGTGTGGCGTGCCGCCGGCTCGGGCGTGCGCACGGCGGCCGAATGGGCGAGCGAGACGATCCGCCCCGCCGGCGTGCTGGTGGCGTTCGCGGCGACCGTGGGCCTCGTGCTGGGGATGCTGTTCGGCTGGGTGGAGTGGATGGTCGCGGGGGCGGCATCCCTCGTCCTCCTCGTGGCGGCGATCCCGTTCCTGTTCGGGGCGCGCTCGTACGACGTGGACCTGACGCTCACGCACGAGCGGGTCGTCGCCGGTGATGACGTCGCCGGCGAGATCGTGGTGCGCAACGACGGTCACCGGCTGTCGCTGCCGGGGCGCATCGACATCCCCGTGGGTGACGGACTGGTGGAGTTCGGCGTGCCGCTGCTGCGGCCGGGGCACCACATCGCGCAGCCGCTGGAGATCCCGGGCCTGCGCCGCGGGATCGTGACCGTGGGTCCGGCGACGACGGTGCGCAGCGATCCGATCGGGCTGCTGCACCGCGAGCGTGCGTTCGAAGACATCCACGAGCTGTACGTGCATCCGCGCACCACGTCGCTGCCCTCGACGAGCGCGGGCCTCATCCGCGACCTCGAAGGCAGCCCGACGCGACGTCTCGTCGACGCCGACATGTCTTTCCACGCGATCCGCGAGTACGCGCCGGGCGATTCGCGCCGGCAGATCCACTGGAAGTCGACCGCCAAGACCGGCCGGCTGATGGTGCGCCAGTACGAGGAGTCCCGCCGCTCGCGCATGGCCGTGGTGCTGGGCGTGGCCACGGCCGAGTACGCCGACGCGGACGAGTTCGAACTGGCCGTCTCGTGCGCCGCGTCGCTCGGCCTGCGCGCCGTGCACGACGCCCGTGACGTGCAGATCGTGGTGGGCTCCGAGATCCCGCGGGTGGTGCGCGGCCGCCTGCGCGCCATCCGTCACATCCCGTCGGCGGCGCCGCGTCCCATGCTCGACGGGTTCAGCGGCGTCGACATGCTCGAGAGCACGATGCCCGTCGGCGACGTGTGCCGCCTCACGGCCGAGTCGGGCGAGCGTCTGTCGATCGCGTTCGTCGTGGTGGGGTCGCGCGTGCCGCTCACGCGCCTGCAGCAGGCGGCGCTCGCGTTCCCGGCCGGCACCGAGGTCGTCGGGCTCATCTGCGACGAGCGCGCGCACCCGCGCATGCAGCCGGTGTCGGGCATGACCGTCCTGACCGTCGGCACGCTCGAAGACCTGGCCGGTCTGCTGCTGAGAGGGGCGACCTCGTGAGCGGCGCGATCCCGGTGGTCGGATCGGTGGATGCCGGGCGTCCGACGACAGGTCCGGTCAAGGCCGAGCGCCCCGGGCCCTTCGTTCCGCGCATCGCCGCCGGGGTCGCCTTCGCGGTGCTGATCGTCGTGGTGGCAGCGGTGGCGGCCTGGCCGATCTACCGATCCATGAGCTTCCTGGTGCTCGTCGTGGCGGGCTCGCTCCTCGGCGGCGGCATCGCCGCGGTCGCGTGGTGGCGGCGGTGGAACGCCGCGATCGTCGCCGGCACGATCGCCGTGACCCTGCTGCTGGTCGGCGTACCGCTCGCGGTGCCGTCGCGGCTGGGGGCGGTGCCCGAGCTGCTGCGCGGACTGGTCGAGCTCGGCAACGGCCTCGTGTTCGGCTGGAAGGACCTCATCACCGTCGAGCTGCCCGTCGGCTCGTACCGCAACCTGCTCGTGCCCGCCCTCGTGGTGTTCCTTCTCGGCACGTGCCTCGTGCTGCTGCTCGCGTGGCGCGACGACTCCGGGGCGCTCCTGTCGGTGCCGGTGGCGTTGGTCATGGTGTCGTTCGGCCTCTTCTTCGGACGCACGTCGGTGAGCGCGCCGTGGCACATCGGCCCGGTCACGCTGTACGCGCCGGTCGAGACCGCGATCGGCATCGCGGGGCTCCTCGCGTGCCTGCTGTGGCTGGCATGGCGTACCCACGACCAGCGCATCCGCGCACTGCAGCGGGCGGCGGCATCCAGCGGGGTCCGCATCTCGCGCAAGCCGACCGGCGCCGACCGGCGCCGCACCGTGCTCGGCACCGGAATGGTCGCGGGCGCCCTCGTGATCGCCGTCGCCGTCGTGCCGTACGCCGCCCGTGGGGCGGACCGCGACGTGCTGCGCTCGGCCGTCGGGCCCGACATCGACCTGTCGGCCGAGGTGAGCCCGCTCGCCCAGTATCGTTCGCTGTTCGCCGACGACCGCGCCGCCGATGTGCTCTTCACCGTCGAGGCGGCGTCGGGCACGCTGCCCGAGCGCGTGCGCATCGCAACGCTCGACGCGTACGACGGCGAGGTGTTCCGCTCGGGCGGCGAGGGCGCCGTCGACGCCGGCCGCTTCGTCCGTGTGCCGTCGACGCTCGACGCGGGTGCGGGCGACGAGATCGCGCTGCGGGTCGAGATCGGCACGTGGGACGAGATCTGGATGCCGACGGCCGGCCGCCTGCAGTCGGTCGACTTCTCGGGCGACCGGTCGGCCTCGCTCGCCGATCGCTTCTACTACAACGCCGCCGCGGCCGCCGGTGTGCAGACCGCGGGAGGCGGCCTCGCGGCCGGCGACTCGTATGTCGTGCACGCGGTCGCGCCCGCGTCCGGAGACCTCGAGGACCTCAAGGCGCCCGGGGGCACGGGCGGCGTGGCGGCACCCGACAGCCTGCGTGCGTGGATGGACGCGCACGCGTCCGGGTCCGGCGGTGCGGAGCTTGCCGGCCTGGTGAAGCTGCTGCGCGAGCGCGGCTACCTCAGCCATGGGCTCACCGAGGGCGAGTCGACGCCGGCGTGGGCGGAGTCCCTCGGCGACTACGCCTTCCAGCCCAGCGCGTCCGGCCACTCGCTGGCCCGCATCGACACGATGTTCACGCGGCTGCTGGAGCGCGAGAGCGATCCGCGTGCGGAAGCATCCGGCAACTATGTGGCGGCCGTCGGCGACGATGAGCAGTTCGCCGTCGCGGTGGCGCTGATGGCGCGCGAGATCGGCTTCCCGTCGCGCGTCGTGCTCGGCGCGCGGCTGGCGACCGCCGACCCCGGCCTGTCGACGTGCGACGACGGCGCCTGCCGCGCCGAGGATCTCACCGCGTGGACCGAGGTGCAGTCCGCCGGCGGCGACTGGGTCGCGATCGACGCCACGCCCCAGTACACGCAGAGCCCCAGCCTCGACGTGACCGAGCAGCGCGACCCCGAGAACGTGACCGAGGTGCGACCGGACTCGGTGCACGAGGTCGTGCCGCCCGACCCGACGCAGGAGGATTCCGGCTCGGACGCGGTCGATGACCCGCAGGCGGCCGTCGACCTCGCCTGGCTCTGGCCGATCCTGCGCGTCGGCGGCATCGCGCTGCTCCTGCTCGCGCTCGCGTTCGGGCCGTTCCTCGCCATCATCTGGACGAAGGCGGGGCGGCGACGCCGGCGCCGGCGTGCGGGTGCACCGGCCGACCGGGTCGCCGGCGGCTGGGACGAGTACGTCGACGCGGCGGTGGATGCCGGCCGCACGGCGGTGCCGGCAGCCACGCGCAGCGAGCTCGCCGCGGCCTTCGCGACGCCCGCCGGTGCGGACCTCGCACGCGACGCGGACCGGGCCGTGTTCTCGCCGGCGGCGATGTCGGGCGAGGACGCCGAGGCCTACTGGCGCGCGATCGACGCCGAGCGCCGAGAACTGCGCCGTGAGAACGGGTTCTGGCGCGGAGCCCGTGCGACCGTATCGTTGAGATCGTTGCTCCGCCCGCTGAGGTCCGAATCCGGTTCGCGCACCCGATTCGCCGAGAAGGCCCGACTTGCCGAAAGGGGGAGACGACGGGCTGAGCCCGTGCGTCCCACGCCATGAACGCCACCGATCCCACCGCCGCCCTCGTCGGGTCGCTGATCAGTCTGCTGCTGTCCGCGGCCGTCTACGTCTGGATCGCGCTCGCGCTGTCCGCGGTGTTCCGCAAGTCCGGCGTCGAGTCGTGGAAGGCCTGGGTGCCGATCCTGAACGCCGTCGTCGTGCTGCAGCTCGCGGGCATGTCGGGCTGGTGGCTGCTGCTCGCGTTCTTCCCCGTGCTCGGCGCGATCGCGCTGGTCGTGGTGTTCGTGTTCGCCGTCTACCGCGTCAGCGTCGCCTTCGGCTACGGCACCGGCATGACCGTGCTGGGTGTGCTGGCGTTCCCGGTCTGGGCCTCGGTGATCGGCTGGGGGAGTGCGCGCTGGGTCGGACGAGAAGTGGATGCCGCATCCCGGCGTGCCGCCGAGGCCGCGGCCGGTCTGCCGCCGCTGCCCCCGTTCCCGACCCCTGTCGCGCGTTCGGGTGCGCCTGCGGCGTTCCCCGCCCCGGTCGCGACGGACCCCAGCGTGAGCGGCTTCGCGCCGCCGCCGGCGTACACGCCTCCCGCGGCGGCTCCGGCCGCCGCGCCGGCCGAGCCGGCAGCTCCTGCCGTTCCGTCGACGACCCCGGCCGCCGCCCCCGTGACCCCGGCCGCCGCCCCCGTGGCCCCGGCGCCGGCACCCGCCTC
>NZ_JACXZS010000010.1 GCF_014779795.1 Microbacterium helvum | reverse complement strand
GGTTCGCGTGATCGGGCTTGGCCTCATCCAGCATCCGCAACGCGCGCTCACGCATCTCCGCCGAGTACTTCTGATTCATCGTGTTCCATCCTTACTTCAAGAACGGAACGAAACCCAGGGCGATTCACCGGCCTGCTCGGCTCCGCTCCGGTCTGCTCGGCTCCAGCACGCCGATCCGAATATCGGACAATCGCACGTTCTCCGGATGCCTCGGGCCGAAGCATCCGGAAAACGTGCGATTATCCGAACTCCGGAGCCGCCGCGATGTGCTGCGGCGCAGACGGAGCCGTGTCAGACCGCGGCCTCGGGCTCGCGGACCTGGTGCGTCGTGGCCCAGTCGAGCGCGTCGTCGGCGATCTCTTCCCAGCCGTCCTGGCTGACCAGGCGGTGGGTGCGGCCGGCGTACTCCTTGTACTCCACGATCGCGGGGCTGCCGGTCGCGGTGTACTTCTTCACGATGGCCTTGCCGATCGCCGGCGGCACGACGTGGTCGATCTCGCCGGTGATGACGAGGAACGGCGCGCGGTCGGGGCGGGAGTAGTCGACGTGCGTGACGCCGTTCTTCTCGTTGAGCACCGAGGTGACGCCCTCGAAGAACACGCGGTTGTACGAGTTGACCGCGTACTCGTCCCACAGCTGGTCGGACTCCGCACGTGGCAGGTCGTTGCCGAAGGTGAAGTGGAAGTGGCGCTTGCTGAACGGCTTGGCGCCGTTGCGCCCGAACGGGTTGGAGAGGATCGGCGTGCCGGTCCACAGCGTCGACAGCGGCAGCGTCGTGACGCCTGCCGTCTGCCCCGGTGCGACGCCGACATACGCGACGCCGAGGCCCCGGTCGGCGAGCATCTGTGTGATCACGCCGCCGAACGAGTGGCCCATGATGATCGGCTTCTCGGGCAGGGCGCGGATGATGCGCTCGTAGTTGTCGGCGATCTGCTTCAGCCCCACTCCCTTGAGCGCCTCGGGGTTGCTGCGGATGTCTGCGACCGTGCGGTCGTCGATGCCAGGCCAGCCCGGGACGATGACCTCGTGGCCGGCGGCACGGAAGCGCTCCGCCCAGGTGTCCCAGCTCTTGGGGGTCATCCACAGTCCGTGGATCAGGACGATCGGGGTCTTGGTCGAGGTGGTCATGTCGTGCTCCTTGGGTGAGGTGGTGCTCGTGCGTGTGAGGGCTCCGGATCCGGTGCGGTTCGGCTGATGTATCCTGATGGTAGACCGAACGTTCTATCTACGCAAGAGTACTCCCACATGGCACGATGGAGAGGAAGAAAGGCTCATGACGATGACGACGGATGCCACGGCCACACGTCCCGGCTCGGCCCGGGAGCGCCTGCTCGGCGCGGCCACCGAGCTGTTCTACAACGAGGGCATCCACTCGGTGGGCGTCGACCGCATCATCGAAGAGGCCGGCGTCACGCGCGCCACGATGTACAAGCAGTTCGCCGGCAAGGAGGGGCTGGTCCTCGCCTACCTCGAGGGCGAGGACCAGGGGCTGCGCGGCCTGTTCGCGCAGGCGGCCCAGGTGTCGGACGACCCTGCCGTGCTGCTGGACCTCGTCGTCGACGGCATCGAGCGCGACATCCGCGACCGCCACACGCGCGGCTGCCCCTTCATCAACGCCGCCGCGGAGTACCCCGACGAGGGCCCCGTGCGCGAGCTCATCGCCGACCACCGCGAGTGGTTCCGCGAGACCCTGCGGCAGCTGGCCGAGCAGGCGGGGCTGCGCGATCCCGACGGGGTGGCGGCATCCCTCGTCCTGCTGCGCGACGCCGCACTCGTCGGCGGGTACCTCGACGGGCAGGACCGCGTCGGCCCCGCCTTCGCCCGCACCGCCCGCGATCTCATCGCCGCGCACCGGTCCTGACGCGCCGAGGGGCCGGAACCTCGTGGGTTCCGGCCCCTCGGGCGGGGAGTGGATGCCGCGTCTGCGGCATCCACTCCCCACAGGATCAGCGACGGGCGCCGGCCGTCCAGGGCTCGGCGCCGAACTGGAAGGCGCCGAGGCTCGGCACCGCGTCGGCCCCGCCGTCGGTGTACGGCGGCAGCGGCGTCGCGACGCCGCGCGCCGGCGAACCGGCCTGCAGACGGTAGTCGTGGTTCGCCGGGTCGACGAACAGCGGGTCGCCCTCGGTGAAGTTGTTCGACAGCACCAGCCCGCCGTCGGTCGCGCCGGCGAGACCCCGGATCGGGCCGATGTTGTTCGTCACGACGCTGCCCGTCGACTGCCCCGGCCCCTTGACGTAGAACAGCGTCATTCCTCCGGTGTTGTTGTAGACGAGGTTGTCGTGACTGCCCGAGCCGAGGCCGTTGAGCTCGACGGTGCCCTCGGGGTTGCCCCAGCCGACGTTGTTGTGGATGCGCAGGTCGCTCTGCCCGTTGTCGGCGTAGATGCCCGACATGCCGAACGGGTACACGCCGCCGGGGCGCGCGTTCGGGTCGTGCAGCACGTTGTGGTCGATCTGCGTCCCCTCCATGTGCGACGAGCAGCAGGTGTAGATCGCCGCCGTGTCGACACTGAGGCTCGCGTAGCCCGAGATGTCGTTGTAGGCGATGCGGTCGGGGCCCGGGACGGTGCCCTCGACGCCGTTCCACTGCAGGTTGACCCCGCTGCGGCCGACGCGGGCCATCGTGTTGTACATGACGGTCTGGCTGTGGCCCTGCACCGCGACGGGCGCGGCGTAGGTGCCGGCGTAGTCGACGTCGGTGATGACGTTGTCGATCGCGGTGTTGCCCCAGCCGCGCAGCGCGATGCCGTTGCCGGCGCTGTACTGGATGGTGCTGTTCTTCACCGTGTTGCCGGTGCCGTTCAGCACGATGCCGGTGTCGCCGACGCCGCGGGTGACGTTCTCGCCGCAGTTGGTGGCGCCGCGGGTGACATCCCAGTAGTGGCTGAGGTACTTCGCGTCGATGCCGTCGAGGACGACGCCCGTGCTCGAGGTGCCCGTCTGCACCGACGAGGCGAACAGCCCGAGACCTTCGAGATGGATGCCGGAGGCCGCGCTCAGATCGAATGCCAGCTGCCGCTTCTTCGCCTCGATGAAGTGGCTGTTGGGGTTGTCGTCGCTGTAGAGGTAGAGACGCTTCGTGGCGGGGTCGTAGAAGTGGGCGCCGTTGTAGCCGAGTTCGCCGATTTTGCCCGATAGGCGGTACCACGTGTCGGTCGGGACGACCTTGTGCACGCACAGCGGGGCGGTCTGCAGGGTGATCGAGCCGACGTCCGAGCTCGCGACGGCGCCTGTGGTCGTGATGTACCAGTACGCGGTGAGGGCGCGGGCGCCGTCCCAGTAGCCGGCGGGACGTGTCATCTGCGGGTCGACGATGGTCGCCTCCGCCGAGCCGGCTGCGGCGCGGCGGATCTCGGGGTCGAGCAGGTCGGCGCCCGGGTACGGGTACGACGCCTCGATCGACATGGAGCCGTCGATGAACACCTGCTCCTCGCCGCCCTTCGCGCCGAGGTCGACCGGGACGCTGTAGATCTTGCGCTGCGCGACGGCGGCGCTGAAGAGCGAGTCCGCCGCGAACGGGTCTGCAGCCGTGATGGCGGCGAGATCCTTCGGCAGTACCGGCGTGAAGCCGGTGAGCCGCTCGCTGCCGTTGACCACGACGTCCGCGCCGGGGGCTGCGCGATACGTGATCGGACGGTCCTCGGTGCCCGAGGCGGCGGGCGTGACGGTCTCGCGGTAGGTGCCCGAACCGATCTCGCAGGTGTCTCCGGCGTCGAGCACGTCGGCGCATTCCTGGATGCTGCGGAAGGCCGAGGCCGGCGAGGTGCCGTCCCCACCTCCGCTCGCGGCGGCCGACACGTAGAACGTGCGTGGCTCCGCGGTCGGGGCCGCCGCCGCAGCTCCGGCGACGGTGAGTGCGGCCGCGATTCCGAGGGCCGTTCCTGCCATGATCTTCCGCCGTGGGGACGGTTGAGGAGGAAGCATCTTTGCTCCAATCGATGGTGAGTAATCGATAATCTATCGCCAGGTCTCGAGCGATGTCCACGGTCTCTGGCGGGCTCAAGAGCCACTTTCGTCACTCTGAACACAGGACACGCGGCCTGAATCGGCAGAAATCCGCAGAAATACGCGGAACTGTCGGCCGTGTCGGGTACATTCGGTCCCGGTCGATCCGACCAGCCGGGGGGCGCCAGCCGTCCGGACCGAGCAATGACAGGACGGCAGTCGTCGTCTTTGGAGGACAACCACATGGCCGACAAGACCATCACCAAGACCGAGCTCGTCGCGAGCATCGCGAGCGCGACCGGCCAGAGCCAGTCCGCCGTCTCGGGCGTGCTCGACTCCCTCTTCTCGACCGTGTCCGACGCCGTCGCGGCCGGCAACAAGGTCTCGATCCCGGGCTGGCTCGCGTTCGAGCAGGTCGCCACCTCGGCTCGCACGGGCCGCAACCCGCAGACCGGCGAAGAGATCAAGATCCCCGCGGGCAAGCGCGTCAAGGTCACCGCGGGCTCGAAGCTCAAGGCTGCCGTCAAGTAATTCCGACGCAGTCCTCGAGAGAGGGGATGCCGCGATCCGCGGCATCCCCTCTCTCGCTGTCTGGGCGCGTTGGTCCGCGACGTAGGCTTGACCGTGTGAATCCCCGCGCGCTGCGGGCCGTCGGGCCCGCGCTCCTCGTCGTGACCGCGCTCGCGGCGATGGTGTGGGCGCTCGCCTTCGGCGGCGGGGCGGCGCCGCTCGCGATCGCCGATCCCGGACCGTTCGTCCGCTGGATGCTGCCGACCGTGACGCTGCTGGTCAATCTGTCGGCCGCGGGCATGGTCGGCGTCCTCGTGACGGCCCTCTTCGCGCTGCGCGCGGGCGAGCGCGAGTTCGACGTCGCGCTGGACGTGGCCTCGATCTCGGCGGCCGTGTTCACCCTCGCGGCCGCGGCTACCGGCATCCTGACCTTCGTCGACGCGTTCAATCCCGTCGTCAGCCTCGGCCCCGAGTTCGGCGCCCAACTCGGCCGGTACATCGTCGAGACCGAGCCCGGGCGCACCTGGCTCATCACGACGATCGCGGGCGCCGCGCTGACGGTGCTGACCTTCGCGGTCCGGTCGTGGACGGCCACGTTCTTCGTCGCGCTGCTGGCGGCGGCATCCCTCGTCCCGATGGGCACGCAGGGGCACTCGGGCGAAGAGGCCTTCCACCACGAGGCCATGACGGCCCTCATCCTGCACATGATCGGCGCCGCGGTGTGGGTGGGCGGGCTGCTGCTCATCGTGATCGTCCGGCCGCTGCAGTCGCGCGAGCGCAGCGCCGACACCGTCGGCAGGTACTCGAGCATCGCGATCGCCGCGTTCTGCGTCGTCGCGGTTTCGGGCGTCGCGCGCGCGGTCATCGGCCTGCAGACGTGGTCGGCGCTCATCTCGCCGTACGGCGCGATCCTCGCGGTCAAGGTGGTCGCCCTCATCGCGCTCGGCCTCTTCGGCGCCTGGTACCGCACGCGCCTCATCGGAAAGATGCGCGGTCAGGATGCTGCCACCCGCTCGTTCTGGACGCTCATCGGCTTCGAGATCGTGCTGATGGGCATCGCGAGCGGCGCGGCCACCGCCCTCGCCCGCACGCCCCCTCCGGTGGCGCCGCTGATCCCGGCGACCCCGACGCCCGCCGAGCGCCTCACGGATGCTCCGCTCCCGCCCGAACTGACGATCGACGCCTGGTTCACGGCGTGGAACATCGACCTGCTGTGGGCGGTCGTCGCGGGATTCGCGATCTTCTTCTACCTCGCCGGCGTGTGGCGGCTGCGCCGCCGCGGCGATGCCTGGCCGATCTACCGCACGATCATGTGGGTGCTCGGCTGGCTGCTGCTGGTGTGGGTCACCGGCGGCGTCATCAACGTCTACCAGGACTACCTGTTCAGCATGCACATGGTCGGCCACATGCTGCTCACCATGGCGATCCCGCTGCTGCTCGTCCCAGGGGCGCCGATCACGCTCGCCGCCCGCGCGATCCACAAGCGCGACGACGGCACGCGCGGCGGTCGTGAGTGGATCCTGTGGGCCGTGCATTCCCCGGTCGCCCGCATCCTCACGAATCCCTTCGTCGCGGCGGGGCTCTTCGTCGGATCGCTGTGGGTGTTCTACTTCACCGACCTGTTCCGCTGGTCGCTGTACGACCACCTCGGCCACGAGTGGATGATCGCGCACTTCCTCATCACGGGCTACCTGTTCGTGATGACGCTCATCGGCATCGACCCGGTGCCCTACCGGCTGCCGTACCCGGGCCGGCTGCTGCTGCTCATCGGCGTCATGGCGATGCACGCGTTCTTCGGCATCGCGATCATGATGCAGGAGGGGCTCATGGTGGCCGAGTGGTTCGGCTCGATGGGGCGCACGTGGGGCGCCACCCCCATGGAGGACCAGTACACCGGCGGCGGCATCGCCTGGTCGATCGGCGAGATCCCGACGCTCATCGTCGCCATCACCGTGGCGATCCAGTGGAGCCGCAGCGACGACCGCGAGACGAAGCGCCGCGACCGTCACGCGGATCGTACGGGGGACGCCGAGCTCGAGGAGTACAACGCCCGCCTGGCGGCTCTCGCCGAGCGCGACGCGCGGGCAGAGCGCAACGCGCGCACCGGCGTCTGACGCTACTGCGTGTCGGGCCCCGAGACGACGATCGAAGCCGACCCGTCGGGCTGCACGGTGATCGTGCCCTTCACGATGAACGGCACGTCCTCGCTGAGCGGGCGCACGCGGCCGTCGAAGATCGAGCGGATGTCGACGTCGATGTGCGCCATCGCCTCGGCGGGGAGGATGCGCCACCCGGCGCCGTCGGGCTCGACCGCGACCGTGGGCTGCGTCACGATCGACCACGTGGGCAGGTCGCTGATGCGGTCCTGAACGAAGTAGCCGAACGGGCACGACGTCGGCTGCAGCACCTGCTGCGTCGCGCACTCGGTGAGGAACTCCTCGACCTTGTGCTGCACGACGTTCACGAACTCGTCGGTGGCGCGCGCCTGGACCTCGACCGGGATCGCGTGGAAGGGGCTGTCCGACAGCACCGCGACGCCCGGCGTCGCCGAGATCGCCGTGTCGACCGACACCGAGTACAGGCCGGGCGAGAACACCAGCAGCGCCACAGGGGCGAGGGGGTCGGCATCCATCCCGTCGGGCGAGACCTGACGCTTGTCGACCTGGAAGCCGTTGACGTCGAAGCTCATCGACCCGGTGACCGCGAGGTTCATGACCGCGAGGGGGCTCTTGGCGAAGCGCCATGTCGGGGCGAGGCCCACCGAGCCGTCGCGCTCGACGGAGAACGTCGTGGTGCCCTCGTAGCCGCGGGCCGTGTAGGCGACGGTGACGCGGGTGATGTCGCCCTCGGTCACGGCCGACGTGACCTGCACATCGCCGAGCGGGGCCAGCGCGTCGTTGCGCAGCAGCGCGTCGGATGCCGTCGCGGGCAGGCCGGCGGCCTCGAGTTCGGACGAGTTCACCGCCACGCCCGGCATCGCGAGGGCCTCTGAGGCACGGCCGTCCGCGAGCAGCCCGACGTAGCGTTCGACGAACGCCGAGGGACTGTAGAACTCGCGCTCGATCACACCCCACGCCGCGAACACCGCGGCGACGAGCACCGCGCCCACGACGCCGAGCAGCGTGAGGTCGAGCGCGAGACTTCGGCGCCGCCGCCGTCTGGCGGGCGGCTGCACGAGCTGGGGCGCAGCCTGCGTCGGGGACGGGGCGTCCTGCGCCGTGGACGGCGCGGCGCCAGGGGTCGCCTCGGGGGCCGGGGCGCCCGCACCTCCGGATGCCGCGTCCACGTCCGCCCGATCCACCCGACCAGTCTAGAAACCCCAGGCCGGGAGGCCACTGTGTGTCGCGTTGCGAGTCAGCGGAGCCCATCGGGGCCGTACGAGCGGACCACCGTTGCGACACGCACCTGATAGTCGTCGTACCAGACGTCGCGCCCGCGCTTCTGCGCGATGACGTGCTGCGTGACCTGTTTCCATGCCGCGGCGGCCGACTCGTCCGCCCAGTACGACACAGTGATTCCGAGGCCGTCTCGCGCCGACTCCACACCTAGGAAGCCCGGCTGCTGTGCGGCCAGCTCGACCATTCGCGCCGACATCACTTCGTACCCGTTGTCGCCGGCCGAGCGCGTAGACGTGAAGATGACGGCGGTGTACGGGGGCGGCGGCGTCTGCGCGAAAGTCACGGCTCGAGCGTAAACGCCGCGGGGATGCCGTCACGCCCCTGAGACGCCATCCACAGCTCGACGGCTGCTGCGGTGTTGTGCACAGACCGCACCGGACCGGCCGGGTGACGGCATCCGGTCGTTAGCATGAATCGGTGACCACCACGCCTCCTTCGTCTGCCGGCCTCGCGCTGTCGGCCGAGCAGGAGGCGCTGTTCCGGCTCATCGAAGACACGCGCGAGCACGTGTTCGTGACGGGCCGCGCGGGCACCGGCAAGTCGACGCTGCTGCAGCATCTGGCCTGGAACACGAACAAGCAGATCGCGGTGTGCGCGCCGACGGGCGTGGCGGCGCTCAACGTCGAGGGGCAGACGATCCACTCGCTGTTCAAGCTGCCGCTGGGCATCATCGGCGGCCATGACGAGCCGCAGTCCGACGCGACGCGCAAGCTGCTGAACGCGATCGACACCCTCGTGATCGACGAGATCTCGATGGTCAACGCCGACCTCATGGACGCGATCGACCGCGCCCTGCGGCAGGCTCGCGGGCGGCGCTCCGAGCCGTTCGGCGGCACGCAGATCGTGATGTTCGGCGACCCGTACCAGCTCGCACCGGTGCCGCCCCGCGGCGACGAGCTGCGCTACGTGCAGGACCACTACCGCTCGTTCTGGTTCTTCGACGCCAAGGTGTGGGTCGGCGAGGCCGCGACAGACGGCATCCTCGACGTCGGCACGTACGGCACCGAGCTCAACATCCGCGAGCTCATCGACATCCACCGCCAGAACGATCCGGCGTTCAAGGCGATGCTCAACGCCGTCCGGTACGGACGCGTGACCGCCGACATCGCACAGGTGCTCAACGACACCGGTGCGCGGCGGCCGCCGGACCCGTCCGACGGCGAGCACCCGATCATCACGCTCGCCACGCGCAACGACATCGTCAACAACATCAACCGCCGTCACCTGAACGAGCTGATCGGCCGCGAGCAGACCGCGGTCGCCGAGGTGAACGGCGACTTCGGACGAGGGGATGCCGCCTACCCGGCCGACCTCGAGCTCAAGCTGAAGGTCGGCGCCCAGGTGATGTTCCTGCGCAACGACACGGCATCGTTCGGCGAGCCGCCGCGCTGGGTGAACGGGACGATCGGCACAGTGACCCGCATCGCCGGCGAATCGGTGCGCGTCGAGGTCGAGGGCGAGGAGTTCGACGTGGAGCCCTCGGTGTGGGAGAAGTACCGCTACTCGTACAACCCCGGTTCGAAGACCCTCACACGCGACATCGTGGCCGAGTTCACGCAGTTCCCGCTGCGCCTGGCGTGGGCGGTCACGATCCACAAGTCACAGGGCAAGACGTACGACCGGGCGATCATCGACCTCGGCTCGGGGGCGTTCGCGCCGGGCCAGACGTATGTGGCGCTGTCACGGCTGACGTCGCTGGACGGTCTGTACCTGTCGCGCCCGCTGCGCCCGCGCGACATCCAGGTCGACCCCGACGTCCAGCGGTTCATGCGCGACGCGGTGCGCGGCCCCGCGCCGTCCGGTCGTTGAGCGGAGCGAGGAACGAGCGAAGACGAAACGTCGCGAGCCGCTCTCGAGAACCCGACTCCCATCGCGTCGATCGCGGGCGTGGTCGGGTCCGACAGGCGGCGTGCGGCGTTTCGACTCGCTCCGCTCGCTCAACGACCAGAGATGGGTCTCAGGCGACCTGCGTCGCCTTGGCGGCGGCGAGATCCTCGAAGAGCTCGGTGTTGAAGCGGTAGGCGAGCAGCACCTCGTCGATCACGCGTTCCTGCTCGGCGGCATCCCACGGGGCGGCGTCGAGCTGCTCACGGTAGACGTCCTTGAACGCCTTGGGGTCGGCGATGTCGTCGAAGACGTAGAAGCCGATGCCGTTGGTCTCGAAGCCGAAGCGGCGGGCCATGAGCCGCCCGATGAACTGCCCGCCCGACAGGTCGCCGAGGTAGCGCGTGTAGTGGTGGGCGACGAAGCCGCCCGCCCACGTCGCACCGACCTCGTTGATACGGTCGACGTAGCGCCGCGTCGTCGGCAGCGGCTCGATGCGCTCGCGCCAGTCGGGTCCGACGAGGAATTCGAGGTCTGCCTCGAGCGCGGGCAGGCGCGTCAGCTTGTCGGAGATGAAGACGGCGGCGATCGGGTCGTTGCGCATCTGACCCGCGGTGCGCTCGAGCGCCTCGTAGATGAACCAGTGCTGCACGACGAGTGCGACGTAGTCCTCGCGCGTGCCCTCCCCCTTCATGAGGTCGGCCATGAATCCGGCGTGCTCGCTCGATGAGTGAGAACGGCTGGAGCGCTCACGCAGCGCGGTCGAGAACGGGATCGGGTCGCTCATACCTTCATACTAACTGAAGATAAGGCGAACCTAACAAGATCTCGACGGATGCCGCCGTCAGGCGTGGGGGCGGGGCTCGATCCCGAGGCGGGCGCAGGCCGCGTCGTAGAGCGCGACGATCTCGCGACGCACCTCGGGACGCTCGGAGATCGGCCCGGACGGCCACGGCACCACGACGTCCACCGTCGAGCCGTCGGCGAGCGTCGCCTGCCACACGCCCCCGGCGCCGTCGAAGCCTGTCATCGTCGAACCGGTGACGACAGCATCCACCGATCCGCTCTCGGGGAGGAAAGCGCGGGCGATCAGCAGGTTGTCGTCGCCGTGGTCGCCGTTCATGTGGTCGAGCACACCGGCGAGCGCCGCGTCGTCGAATCGGTGGATCATACTCACACCCTACGGACCGCCGTGCGACGCCGATGACTCTGGTGTGTTTGAATGCATTGCACGATCATCGGGGGGTGAGCATGCGGACCCGCTCCAACCGTCGCCGCGTCATCGCGGTGGTCGCGGGCGCCGTCATGTCGGCACTGATGCTGTCGGGCTGCTCGTTCGGCGAAGCCGCCACCGACCCCGACATCCCCGCTCAGGTCGACAACGCGTTCCCCGACGACACCGTCGCGGCGCTCAAGAGCGCGGTGACGGCGACGATGGGATCGTCGGGCTCGTCCGGCGCGATCGTCGGCGTGTGGGCGCCGTGGAGCGGCACCTGGGTCGCCGGCCTCGGCACCCAGACGCCCGACGGCGGCGGCGATGTCACGGCCGATCAGGTCTTCCGCGCCGGCAAGGTGACGCGTCCCATGACGTGCGACGCGCTGTTCCAGGCGGCTGACGCCGGCAAGGTGAAGCTCGACGACCCCGTCTCGGACTATGTGTCGGGCGTCCCCGATCTCGAATCGGTCACGCTGCTGGAGCTGTGCGACGGCACCTCGGGCATCGGCTCGTACGCCGACCAGCTGTACGGCTCGTGGCTGTCGAACCCGACGCGCACATGGGATCCGCGATACCTCGCGAGCTTCGGCCTGGGCGAGCCGCGCACCACGACCCCGGGCGACGCGTACAAGGACTCCGACGCCGGCTACGTGCTGCTCGGTCTGGCGCTCGAACGAGCCACCGGTCTGTCGGCGGCCGACCTGCTGCGCACCTACGTGACCGATCCGCTCGGACTCGCCGCCACGTCGCTGAGCGATCTGCCCTCGTCGGCCGTGCTGCACGGCGGGCAGTCGATGCCGAATGCCGAGGGCGCCCTCGACTGCGCCAAGCCGGTGGACCTCACCGGGGCCTCATCGAGCGGCGGGTTCACGGATTCGGGCGTGGTCACCGACATCCGCGACCTCGGGCGCTACGTCCAGGCGCTCGCGAGCGGGTCTCTCGTCGACGATGAGCAGCGGTTCGCCCACGGCCTGCCCGTCGCGGCCGACGCGCCGTCCTGGTACACCGCCGACGGCGGAGCGCTGCTCGCCGGGTCGCTGATCGGGCAGTACGGCAAGGTGCCGGGGTATCTGACGGCGGCCTTCGCCGACCCGAAGACCGGGCTGACCGTGGCTGTCGTGCTCAACAACTCCGCCGGGGACGGCGTGGTCGCCGAGTACCTGGCCTGGCAGCTGGCCGCGATCGCGTCGAAGGCGCCCGCGGCCAAGGGCGAGACGGCCCCCGAGGCGGGCCTGCCGTGGACGGCCGAGCAGTTCGGCGAGGCCATCGCGTCTCTCGCGGTGTGCACGCCGCCGGCCTCCGAGTGACGACCGGCGCGGGCAGCGCGCCGAAGAGCGCGCGAGGCGGCTCGGCGCCCGCCATCCTGCTCGTGATCGCGGGCCTCGCATGTCAGGAGGTCGGCGCCTCGCTCGCGGTGCTGCTGTTCCCCGCTGTCGGGCCGCTGGGCATGGTGATGCTGCGCCTGGTGTTCTCGGCCATCGTGCTGCTGCTCATCGCGCGACCGCGGGTGCGCGGGCACACCGGGCGCGACTGGACCGCGGTGGCGCTGTTCGGGCTGGTGCTCGTGCTGATGAACAGCCTGTTCTACCTCGCGCTGGAGCGCCTGCCGCTCGGCGTGACGGTGACGATCGAGGTGCTCGGACCGCTCGTGCTGTCGATCGTGGCGGCTCGTCGTGCGTCGGCGTGGCTGTGGGCGCTGCTGGCTCTGGCCGGCGTCGTTGCTCTGGGCGGCGGCGGATGGGACCGCCTCGACCCGCTCGGCGTGGTCTTCGCCCTCGGCGCCGCCGGCAGCTGGGCGTTCTACATCCTCGCCTCGGCGCGTGTCGGGCGGGCGTTCCCCAAGCTGGACGGACTGGCACTGGCGATGACGGTCGGTGCGCTGGTCTCGCTGCCGCTGGGGATCGTGGATGCCGGCACCGCCCTGCTGCGGGTCGAGATCGTCGCTCTCGGCGCGGCGGTCGCGGTGCTGTCGTCGACGATCCCGTACGCCTTCGAACTGATCGCGCTCCGACGGCTGCCGGCCGCCGCGTTCGCCATCCTGATGAGCCTCGCGCCCGCCACGGCGTCGCTGGCCGGCTTCATATTCCTCGGCCAACATATGACGTGGCTGGAGCTTGCCGGCATCGCGCTGGTGATCGCCGCGAGCATCGGCGCCGTGCGCTCGTCGGCCCGCGCCGCGCGTGAGGCGGCTGAGCCGCTCGCGTGACACGCGACCGGACGCCGTGCGGAGCGGCGGGCTCTTCCGGCTGGATAGCATCAGGCTCATGACACGGACGAGATGGGCCGTGCTCGGGCCCGGAGCGATCAGCCGGGACTTCGTCGTGGGACTGGCTGCGTCCGAGCGCGGAGTCCTCCACGCGGTCGGCAGCTCGTCGGCGGAGCGCGCGGACGCGTTCGCCCGCGAACACGGCGCCGAGGCGGCCGGGACGTACGACGAGATCCTCTCGCGCGACGACGTCGACGCGGTCTACGTGGCCACGGTGCACACCACGCATGCCGATCTCGCGATCCGGGCGCTCGAGGCGGGGAAGGCCGTGCTGTGCGAGAAGCCCGCGAGCCCGACCCTCGGCGAGGTGGAACGGATCCTCGCCGCCGCCGCGGCGACGCAGCGGCCGTTCCTCGAAGCGTTCAAGACGCGATTCGGGCCGTTCGCCCAGGCGCTGCGCGACCTCGCTGCCGGCGGTGAGCTCGGCACGCTCGAACGGATCGAGGCGGCGCGGGGCTCGGCCGCGGCCTCGCGCACGGGACGCGTGTTCGACCCTGCGCTCGCCGGCGGAGCGATCCTCGACGTCGGCTGCTACCCCGTCGCGCTCGCGATCGACCTCGCCGCCGCCGCGGGCCAGCCGATCGATGCGCCGGAATACCACCGGTTCGAGTCCGAGCTCGTCGCCGGGGTCGACGGCACCGCGTCGGTCGACCTCGGGTTCGGTGCGGTCGGTGCGACGATCGCGACCTCGGTCATCCAGAGGCTCTCCGACACTGTCGTACTGCGGTTCACGGACGCTGACGTGGTGCTTCCGAAGGCCTGGGGCAACCGGGTTCAGAGCCCGTCGACGCTGATCGTGCGGCGCGGGACCGGGGAGCGCACGATCGAGGTCGGCACGGTGCAGCCGATGGCGGCCGAGGCCGATGCGCTCTCGCTCGCCCTGGCCGAGGGGCGGCTCGAGGTGCCGCAGATGCCGTGGGCCCACACGCGCGCGACGGCACGCGTGCTCACGGACTGGCGCGCCGCCGCGCTCGCAGACTAGCCGGTCAGGCGCTGCGCGGCGGCGCGGTCGAGCCGCGCACGTTGAGCGTGGGGTTCAGCACGACCCGGTGTACGGGACGCGTCGGGTCTTCGAGTCGGCGGACGACGAGGTCGACCGCAGCCCTGCCGACCGCCACGCGAGGCGGGCAGACCGCCGTGAGCGGCGGCGTGAAGATCTCGGCCACCTCGTCGTCGTAGGCGACGACCGACAGATCGCGGGGAACCGAGAGACCGCGGTTGAGCGCGAGATCGACGAACGCCATCGCCTCGGGATCGGAGTGCACGAGAATCGCGGTCACGCCGTTGGCCAGCGCGGCATCGAGCGTGGAATCGACGACATCCGAGAAATCCGGGCTCGTGCGCGGCGGCAGGCTGGTCTCGAACTGGTCGGCCGGAGTCAGCCCCAGCTCGGCGCACGCGGCGTGCCACCCCGCGGCGATCTTGCGCGAGGTCGGAGAGTCGCGGGCGATGATGAGCCCGACCCGGCGGTGGCCGAGCGCGGCGAGGTGGCGTGCGGCGAGCATGGCGCCGAGGGCGTGGTCGGTGGTGACGTTCTCGACCGGGCTCCCCTCGGGCTGCACGACGGCGTCCCGCTCGACCAGCACGTTCGGCACGCCGCACTCGGCGAGCCACTGCACCACGTCCTGCGCGTGCGGAGTGTCCGTGTTGGGCGCCAGGACGAGACCGCGGACCCCCTCGGTGTCGACGAGGCGCTCCAGCACCGGGCGCTCGTCCTGCAGCTCGTACGAGGCGCCGCGCACGACCACGCGCATGCCGTGACGTGCTGCCTCGGTCTCTGCGCCGCGCACGACGGTCGGGTAGTAGAACGTCAGGGACGGCACGAGCATCGCGATCGAGCCGGCGCGGGTGCCGGGGGCGGAGACGGCGGCATCGAGTTCGTCCAGCGAGCCCGCCGTCGGCACGGCGCCGCCGTGCACGCGCACCAGCAGTCCCTCTCGCTCCATCTGGGCAAGGTCGCGCCGCAGCGTCACGGGGGCGACGCCGAGCTCGTCCATGAGCTGGGCGACCCGCACCGCGCCGTCGCGCTCGAGCGAGGCCAGCACATGCGCCCGCCGCTCGGCGGCCAGCAGTGCCGGTGTCTGATCGGTCATCAGGCGTCCTCCGCGTTCGTCTGGTCCAGTTCTACCGTGACCTCGATCCCGTCGCGCGCCGTCACGTCGAGATCGAGGCGGGTGAGCCGGTCGCCCCACACGCTCGACAGCACAGGGTCGTCGAGCTCGCGCACGACGAACGACGCCTCGACGCCCGCGGGCCACGAGATGCGCACCGGCGCCGCGTCCTCCAGCGGCGTCACGACGACGGCATCCCCGTCTCTGCGCACCTCGCCCGCGAGCAGCAGGCGCACCTCGGTGCGGCGCGGATGCACAACATCGGATCCGCTGGTACGGAGGTCCGACGCGACACGCCGGGTCGCGGCATCCCCTTCCCGGCGTGTCGCCTCGTCGGTCCGCACGTGCGGATCCGATTCTGCGAGGGAGGGCGTCCACGCGTCGGACACGACCACGCACCGCGCCGCCCGGTCGAGCCGCACCGTGCGGTGCCACGGGCCGACGCCGGGGTAGGCGCCCGACAGCTCGGCCGAGAACTCGGCGTCCTCGGCCAGCGAGACCGAGATTCCGGATGCCGCGAACTCGGCGCCCGGGGGCTGCTCCAGGCCGTCGATCACCGGCACGTTGTGCCAGCCGCTCTGCATGGTCCAGATGTCGTAGCGGTCGGGTCCGAAGGTCTGCAGGGTGTACGTCGGGCGCCCGGCATCCACCACCACGGGCACCCCGTCGGACGCGACGATGAACGACCCGACGTCGTTGTGGTTGTGGTGCTCGCCGTTGTGGCCGCCCTTGGCGGCGACAGTCAGGCCGCGGGCCGTGCCCGACTGGGTCCGCGCGAGCATCACCTCGGTCGACGGCAGCCACACGTCGCGCGGGAACGGTGAAGCGGTGGGCTCGGCGGCGATCCAGTCCCGATCGGTGATCCCACGCAGCAGACGCCCGAACCCGGGGTGCTCGATCGCGGCCGGCGTGCCGCCGAACTCGGGCGATTCGGCCCAGCGGTGCGAGGCGGCGTGGGCCGCGGCATCCCGATCTCCCGCGGCCAGCGCAGCGCGGTGCAGCGCGTGCCAGGGCTGGGCGGCCGAGACTCTCGCCTGGCCGTCGGCGAGGTTCAGGTACCAGTCGGCGCCGAGATGCATGCGGTGGGGGAACGCGACGGTCTCGCGCAGGGCGGTGATGCCCGAGGCGTCGAGCACTCCCCCGGTGGCGTGGCGCACGACGTCGAGGGCCTCCAGAGCGCGGCAGGCGCCGTTCCACCAGTAGGCGTAGCCCTCGTCGATCGCACCGTCCTCGGGCAGCACCGAGACGTAACGGTCGATGCCCTCCAGCGCGAGCGCCACGATCGCGGCCCGCTCGTCCGCCTCGGCCGGATCGTCCAGCAGCCGGAGCGCCGCCACGATCACGTTGCCGTGGATCCACGGGTTCCAGTTGTGCACGTCGCCGTCGAGCCCCAGCCAGTGCCAGTCGCGGCGCTGCGTGAACGGCTCGAAGATGCGCACGCGGGCTTCGTGACGGATGCGCGACCGGATGCCGGGGTACCGGGCCTCGAGCCGGTCGCCGATCAGCTGGTCGAGCCACGCCAGCAGGCTCACCACTTCGCCGGCGCCGAGGTCGAGGTACGGCGAGGTGACGACGGGGAGCACCGAGCCGTGGACGCGGAAGGCGTCGTCGTGCGCGGGCCAGCACCACGAGCTCTGCTCGCAGAACAGCCACACGCCGTCGAGCACCTCGGCGAGGAAGCGCTCGCCCAGCACCGGGGGTTCATCCGTCACAGATGTACGCGAAACCGCCGGATCCGCGTACATCTGTGACGAACGAACAAGGGGGTAGTCGGCATAGTGGGCGGCGGCGACGGCGGCGCGCGACAGGCGGCGCTGGCGCTCGTAGAGCACGGACTCCCAGCCGTCGCGGTTGCCGTCGTCGTGGAGACGCGCTGCAGCGGAGGCGAGCGGCACCGGCCACGGCTGGTCGAGATCGGCCCGGGCCCGATCGAGGATGCCGCGGACCGAGGCGGGATCGGCCGAGCCGCCCGGCCCCCAGACCCCACGGTCAGCGGACGACGGCACCGGCAGTGCCTGCGCGGGATCGGCGAGCAGACCGGCGAGGACCGAGGCGAATCCGTCCGCGTCCGTGCTCGCCTGCTGATGGTAGGTCTCGGCCAGGCGGCCGGCGAACGGCCGGGCTGCGGCATCCACGTCGGACAA
Source organism: Microbacterium helvum (assembly GCF_014779795.1). GTDB lineage: Bacteria > Actinomycetota > Actinomycetes > Actinomycetales > Microbacteriaceae > Microbacterium > Microbacterium helvum. Next base: position 189,891 of record NZ_JACXZS010000010.1, on the reverse strand, counting down.
AGGGTTCCTCCTCATCGATTCACCGTACTCGCAAAGCGATCATAAACGATCATAACGAATCCAAAACAGTCTTGCAATGAACGAAATGGGTTGATACAGTCCCAAACGTTCGCCATTACGGACGGCGGACGGCGACAAATCGATCAAGGGAGATCCCAGTGACGGTCCAGCACGACGGCACATCCGCACGCACTGCGCTGGATGCCGACGGGATCGCATCCGACTGGACCCGGGACGAATGGGTCGCCTTCGCGGACCGCCTGCTCGACACCGCCCGCTCGTACGCGTCGCCCGGGCACGGCCGCATCCACTTCCCCGGAGCCGAGGGCGGCTACGGCCACGATGTCGACGGCCTCGAAGGGTTCGCCCGCACCTTCCTGCTCGCCGGCTTCCGCATCGCGGGCGCACGCGGCGAGGGCACCGAGGAGCTCGCCGACTTCTACCGGCAGGGCATCGTCACGGGTGTCGACCCGGATGCCGCCGACCGCTGGGTGCGGCTCGACGAGCACGCGCAGGCCAAGGTCGAGGCCGCATCGCTCGCGCTCGTGCTCGACATGACGCGCCCCTGGATCTGGGACCGCCTGGACGCGCTCACGCAGCAGCGGGTCATCGACTACCTCGCTCCCGTCGTGGGCGACACCACCTACCCGAAGACCAACTGGCTGTGGTTCCGCGTCGTCGTCCAGACGTTCCTGCGCTCGGTCGGCGGGCCGTGGTCGGCGAGCGACATCGCCGACGACCTCGCCCTGCACGACTCTCTGGTGCGTGAGGACGGCTGGATCTCGGACGGCTTCGAGCGCTCGTACGACCACTACGTCGGCTGGGCGCTGCACACCTACCCCGTGCTGTGGTCGCGCATGCAGGGCGCCGACGAACTCGCCGGTGGCCGCACCGCCGGCGACATCGTTCGTCTGGACCGCTTCCTGCAGGACGCGGTGGCCCTCGTCGGCGCCGACGGCTCGCCCCTCATCCAGGGCCGCAGCCTCATCTACCGCTTCGCCGCGGCCGCCCCGTTCTGGGTCGGCGCGATCGCGCAGGTGCCCTCGGTGCCGCTCGGGCAGCTGCGCCGCGCGGCGAACGCCGTCGTGGCGCACTTCGTCGACCACGCCGCGCCGGGCGACGACGGCGTGCTCACGATGGGCTGGCACCACGAGTGGCGCGAGCTCGCCCAGTCGTACTCGGGACCCGGTTCGCCGTACTGGGCCGTCAAGGGCCTGCTCGGCATCTCTCTGCCCGCCGATCACCCGGTGTGGGCCGCCGCGTCCGAGCCGCTCCCTGTCGAGGCGGCAGACGACGTGCGTGTCGTCCGCTCCGCCGGCTGGGCCGTCTCGGGCACCGCGGCCGACGGCATCGTGCGCATCGCGAACCACGGCAGCGACCACGCCGCCGACGGCGCGCTCGTCGGCGACTCGCCGCTGTACGCCCGCATCGGCTACTCGACCGCGACGAGCCCGCTCGCGAACCAGGCGGCGTGGCACGAGCCGCTGGAGCAGTCCGTCGCGCTCGTGGACGAGGCCGGCCGCGCCACGCACCGCGCCGCCATGGAGCTCATCGACGTGCGCGTCGACGGCGAAGGGGACGCACGGGTCGCGATCGCGGCATCCCGCTCCCGCGCCCACTGGCTCACCCCGCGCCCGGCCGCGCACCGTCACGGCTCGGGCCTCGACGGCGACGTCGAGCTCGCCGGCGTCGTGACCGTCCATTCGCTGCTGCGCGGCCCGTGGGAGGTCCGCCTCACGCGTGTCGACTCCCTCGAGCCCTGCGTCGACGCCGGTGCGCTGCGCCTCCGCGTCGGCGGCTGGGCGCTCGCCGCGTCCGAGACCCCGCGGTCCTCAATTGAGGCGCTGCGCCCGTCTGAGGAGCGAAACGCCGACTCCTCCTCCTCATCTCGGCTCTCGTCCTCAGTTGAGGACGAGGTGGAGGGAAGGGATGCCGCGGCCTCGGTCGCCGCGGAGGGCCTCTGCAGCAGCATCCGTCCGCTCCTGGGCGCGGGCGCGCCCTCATTCGAGGAGCGCTTCGACGCCAGCCCGCTCGGGCCCGTCGCGATCGTGCCGGTCGTGACCTACCCGGTCGAGCCCGGAGCGTGGATCGCCACGCTCGTCGAGCTCACCGCCGCAGACCTCGCATCGTCCGGCGATGCGACCGTCGACGTCCGCACGGACGCCGGCGACACCACCGTCACGGTCTCCTGGCCGGACGGGACGGCGACCACCAGTCGCCTCGCGAACCCCGGAGAAGCGTCCGACGCGGACCGGTGAACCCGATGGGCCCGAGGAAGGGTCCGCAATCACAAAGGAGTACCCCCAGTATGAAGCGCTCATACGCTGCCGCGGCCGGCATCGCCGTGGTCGCCACGCTCGCCCTCGCCGGCTGCAGCAGCGGCGACGACGCCGCCGCGCCCGAGGAGTCGTCGGGTCCGGTCACGCTCACGATGTCGGGCTGGAGCCTCGACACGACGCCCGAGTTCCAGAAGCTCGCGGACGCGTACCACGAGAAGAACCCCGACGTCACGATCGAGCTCAAGGGCTACGACGCGGCCGAGTACAACACGCTCGTGACCGCCGACCTCGCCGCAGGCTCGGCCCCCGACATCATCACGCAGAAGGAGGTCAAGTACGTCCCGACCTTCGTGAACGGCGGCCAGCTGCTCGACGTGTCGGATGTCGAGCTGCCCGACGGCATCAGCGGCGCGAAGTCGTACGAGGTCGACGGCACCGCTTACGCGGTTCCCTACCGCAACGACTCGTGGGTGCTCTACTACAACAAGGCGCTGTTCGACCAGGCGGGCGTCGAGTACCCCGACGGCAGCTGGACGTGGGACGACTACGCCGACGCCGCCGACGCGCTGACCAAGGGCCTGACGGCCGCGGGCAGCGCCGCCAAGGGCGCGTACCTGCACAACTGGCAGTCGACCGTCCAGGGCTTCGCCAACGCGCAGACCGACAGCGACATCCTCAAGGGCGAGTACGACTACATGGAGCCCTTCTACGAGCGCCAGCTCGCCATGCAGGACGCCGGCGACCAGGTCGACTACAACACCGCCAAGGCCAACCAGCTCACCTACCAGGGCGAGTTCGGCAAGCAGAACGCGGCCATGCTGCCCATGGGCACGTGGTTCGTCGCGACGCTGATCGCCCAGCAGGCCTCGGGCGACGCCGACACGTTCGACTGGGGCATCGCGCCGATCCCGCAGGAGTCGTCCAAGACCACCGGTCTCGACAACACCCCGGTCACCTTCGGCGACCCGACCGGCCTCGGCATCAACGCCGCGATCGACAAGTCCAAGATCGCCGCCGCGAAGGACTTCCTCGCCTTCGCCGCCGGTGAAGAAGGCGCCCAGGTGCTCGCGGGCATCGGCATCACTCCGGCGCTGCTGACCGATGCGGTCGTCGACACGTACTTCTCGGTCGACGGCGCTCCGAGCGACGACCTGTCGAAGTTCGCGTACTCGACGCACGAGGTCCACCCTGAGAACCCGACCTCCGACAAGACGGCCGCGATCCAGGGCATCCTCGGCGACATGCACACCGCGATCATGTCGGGCTCGCAGTCGCCGGCCGACGCCATCAAGGAGGCGCAGGACCGCGTCGCCAACGAGGTCGGCACCGACTGATCCCCGCTTCGACGGGCCCGGAACCCCGAGCTCCGCTCCGGCCCCGAGCCCGTCGAAGACCTGAACCCGGTGCCCGGTCCGCTCCCCGCGGGCGGGCCGGGCACCGCACCAGCACCCACTCCCGACAGGCCCCTCTGGAGGTCCGCCATGGCGACCATCACCGCCACCGAGGCCGGCACCGCGCCGCCGCCCGCGCGCCGCCGGCGCTCGAAGCTGCGCCTGCGCAACACCCTCATCGGGTGGAGCTTCATCCTCCCCAACTTCATCGGCTTCGGCGTCCTCACACTCGTGCCGATCGTGATCCTCTTCTACATGGCGTTCACGAACTGGAACGTCTTCGGCAAGGCCGATTTCATCGGGCTCGCCAACTTCACGCGCCTCATGGGCGACGGCAGCTTCCGCATCTCGGTCGTCAACACCCTCTACTACTCGGTGATGCACATCCCGCTGACGATCGTCGTCTCGCTGGGCCTGGCGCTGCTGCTGAACAACAAGCTCCGCGGTGTCGCGTTCTTCCGCACCGCCGCCTTCTTCCCCTACATCACCTCGATCGTCGCGATCGCCGTCGTGTGGAACCTGCTCTTCAGCCCCGAGTACGGCCCGATCAACGAGTTCCTGAAGTTCATCGGCATCCAGAACCCTCCCGGCTGGCTCACCTCGCCCGAGTGGGCGATGCCCGCCGTCGTGATCGTGTCGACGTGGCGCGACATGGGCTACTACATGATCCTGTTCCTCGCGGGCCTGCAGACCGTGCCGCGCGAACTGCACGAGGCCGCCCGCATGGACGGTGCGAACACGTGGCAGCGGTTCACGAACGTGACACTGCCGAGCCTGCGCCCGACGATGTTCTTCGTCACCGTGATGCTGACGATCAACTCGTTCAAGATCTTCGATCTGATCCTCGTCATGACCGACGGCGGTCCCGGTCAGTCGACCCTCGTGATGTCGCAGTTCATCTACCGCAAGGGCTTCGAAGAGAGCCAGTTCGGCTACGCGTCGGCGGCCGCGGTGGCGCTGTTCTTCATGTGCATCATCGTGACGATCATCCAGTTCCTGTGGAACAAGAGGGGGAACAAGTGATGGCCGAGCAGCAGCTGGAGAAAGATGCCGCCGACCGTCTGGTCTCGGACTTCACGCCGCCCACGGCCGCCGTGCGCAGCCTGCGCAAGCTCGCCGACGGCAAGCCCGTCAAGCGCGACGCCGACGGCGAGAAGCTGACCCCGGGACGCCGGATCGCCCGCATCCTGATGTACATCGCCCTGATCATCTTCGCGATCGGCCTGCTGACCCCGTTCGTGTGGATGGTGCTCAGCTCGTTCAAGTCGTCGAACGAGGTGTTCTCGGTGCCGATCAAGTGGCTGCCCGAGACGTGGGTCTGGCAGAACTACGTCGACATCTGGACGCAGTCGAACATGCTGGTCTGGATCCGCAACACGCTGTTCCTGGCCGTGGTGGTCACCTTCCTGCAGGTGCTCACCGGCTCGTTCGCGGCGTACGGGTTCGCGCGCATGAAGTTCCGCGGCCGCGACGTGCTGTTCCTGCTCTACGTCGGCACGATCGCCGTGCCGTGGCAGTCCTACATGATCCCGCAGTTCATCATGCTCTCGAACTTCAAGGTGTCGAACACCCTGTGGTCGATCATCCTGCTGCAGGCGTTCGGCGCGTTCGGCGTCTTCCTGATGAAGCAGTTCTACGAGACGATCCCCGAAGAGCTGTCGGAGGCCGCGCGCCTGGACGGCCTCAGCGAGTACGCCATCTGGCGCAAGATCATGCTGCCGCTGTCGATCCCGGCGCTGGCGAGCCTCACCCTGCTGACCTTCGTCAACACCTGGAACGACTACCTCGGACCGCTCATCTATCTGCGCAACCCCGACCTGTGGACGATCCAGCTGGGTCTCAAGGGCTTCGTCTCGAACCTGTTCGACACGAACTACGCGCTGCTGTTCGCAGGCCTGACGATCTCGGTGATCCCGATCGCGGTCATCTTCCTGCTCGGTCAGAAGTACTTCGTCGAGGGCATCGCGACGAGCGGGCTGAAGGGCTGATGCCATGAGCAAGAACGGCTTCCTGTCCAAGCTCAACGGCCTGGTCTCGCACGACACGTGGGCGTCCCTCATCGGGATGATCTACCTCGGCCTGATCGTGAACCTGCTGCTCGTCGTCTCGTGCCTGCCGCTCGTGGCGCTGCTCGTGACGACCGACCCCGCCTACTCGTGGCCGCTGCTCGCGCTCGCCGCGCCGCTGGCCGCGCCGGGTGTGGCCGCCGCGTTCCGCGCGTTCCGCGAGCACGGCGAAGGCGGTCTCGGCCCGATCCGCGCTTTCGTCGCGGGCCTGCGCGACACGTGGTGGCGCGCGCTCGTCATCGGTGTGGCCGCCACTGCGGTGATCGTCGTGCTGCTGGCGGATGTGCGGATGCTGGCGGCCTCGCCCGCGGCCGTGTTCACGGTGCCGCTGCTCGGCGTCCTCGGCCTGCTCACGATCGGCGTCGGCCTGCTGTCGCTGGTCGCGTTCGCGGAGGTGCCGCAGGCCAGATTCCGCGACGTGCTGCGCGCGAGCCTGCACCTCGGCCTGCGCCGCTGGTACCTGACCGCGGTGTCGCTCGTCGCGTTCGGCGTGCAGGCCGCGGTGTTCGCCACCGCGCCGGCGCTCGGCCTCGGGCTGACGGCATCCGCGGCGCTCTACCTCGCGTGGACCAACTCCCGGTTCACCCTCCGACCTGTGCTCGACCTCGACGAGACGGCCGCCGCACGCGCCTGAGGCCGCGGCATCCACTCCTCCTCCAACTCCGAAGGATTCCCTCCATGACGTCCACCTCGCCTGCTCCGGGCACGAAAGCCCCCCAGGTCGACGACGCCATCGCCGACGCCCTGTCGACGATCCGCCGCAACATCGCGAAGTTCGGCCCCGCGTACCCCGACGACACCACGGTCGACGACCGGTACGAGCAGCGTCCCGCGGAAGGCGGCATCCCGCTCGGCGGCAACCGCGGCTGGACCACGAGCTTCCGCACCGGCATGCTGTGGCTCGCGTGGGAGCTCACCGGCGCCGAGGACTACCGCGAGGCGGCCCTTGTCGACGTCGCCGACTTCGAGCGCCGCGTGCGTGCCGAAGAGGATCTCGACACCCACGACCTCGGCTTCCTGTACACGCTGTCGACCGTCGCCTCCTGGCGGCTGGGCGCGGACGAGGCGGCCCGCCAGGCGTCGCTGCTCGCGGCCGACCACCTGATGCGCCGCTTCCTGGAGCCCGCCGGCATCATCCAGGCGTGGGGCGATCTGTCGGACCCCGCGCAGCGCGGCCGCACCATCATCGACAGCCTCATGAACATGCCGCTGCTCACCTGGGCGGGCGAGCAGACCGGCGAGCCTCGCTTCGACGATGTCGTCCGCCGCCACACCGCACAGCTGCGCGAGCACATCCTGCGCGCGGACGACTCGACGTTCCACACGTTCTACTGGGATGCCGAGACCGGCGAGCCGCTGCGCGGCGGCACCGAGCAGGGCGCGGCCGACGAGTCGTGCTGGGCACGCGGCCAGGCGTGGGGCATCTATGGCTTCGCCATGAACTACGCCGTGACCGGCGACGAGCGCCTGCTGGAGGCATCCCGTCGCTGCGCGGAGTACTTCCTGCGGCACCTGCCCGCCGACGACGTGCCCTTCTGGGACCTCGTCTACACCGACGGCAGCGACGCGCCGCGCGACAGCTCGGCTGCCGCGATCGCGGTGTGCGGCCTGCTCGAGCTCGCCTCGGTGGAGGTGGATGCCGCACGTGCCGCCGAATGGACCGCCCGGGCCCACGCGATCCTGGCCTCGCTCATCGCGAACTACACGCCCGCCGCCGCAGAGGACTCGGACGCCCTCATCCTGCACTCCGTCTACGACCTGCCGAAGGGGAACGGCGTGGACGAGGGGACCCTCTGGGGCGACTACTTCTACCTCGAGGCGCTCATGCGGGTCGCGAACCCCGACTGGAAGAAGTACTGGTGAGACTCGTCACGTACGCCGGCGCGTCCGGGCCACGGCCCGGCGCCGTCGTCGGCGACCGGCTGCTCGACCTCGGCGGGTTCGCCGGATCGGTCGCCGCACTGCTGGCGGATGCCGTCGCCCCGGGCGCCGCGTCGGCCGCGGTGGCGGCATCCGATCCCGCTGCGCTCCCGGCGCTCGACGCGGGTGCGCTGCTCGCGCCGGTGACGCCGGGAAAGATCCTGTGCCTCGGGTACAACTACCGCGGACACGTGCCGGACGGCGTGGACCCCACCGCGAACGACCCCGAGTACCCGGACGTGTTCGTCAAGACCCCGAACACCCTCGCCGGCCCTGCCGATCCGGTGGTCATCCCGCCGGGTGCGACCGACGTGGACTACGAGGGCGAGGTCGCGGTCGTGATCGGCCGCCGCGCGCAGCGCGTGTCGCTGGAAGACGCCCTCGGTCACGTCGGCGGATACACGATCCTCAACGACGTGTCGGACCGCGCCTGGCAGCGGCGGCAGAGCCAGTGGGCGCTCGGCAAGTGCTCCGACGGGTTCGCACCGCTCGGACCCTGGATCGTCACCCCCGACGAGCTCGGCGACCCGGAGGACCTGCTGGTCGAGGTCGTGCGCGACGGCGTCGTGACGGTGTCGCAGTCGACCTCGACCACGATCTTCAGCGTCGCGTACGTCATCCACCACCTGAGCCAGGTGCTCACCCTCGAGCCGGGCGACATCGTCTCGACCGGCACCCCGCAGAAGCTCCCCGACGCGCAGGACGCGCACCGGCCGCTCGCCCCCGGCGACGCCGTGACCATCCGCATCTCGCGCATCGGCGAGCTCACCACCACCTTCGTCGCCGCACCCGACGCCAGCCAGGAGGCCACCGCATGATCCTCGACTCGTTCCGACTCGACGGCAAGGTGGCCCTCGTCACCGGCTCCAGCCGTGGGCTCGGTCAGGGCGCGGCCCTGGCCCTCGCCGAAGCCGGCGCCGACGTCGCGCTGCTGGACCGCGGCGACGCGTCGGCGACCGCCGCGCTCATCGAGCAGACCGGGCGACGCGTGCACCGCGTGCAGCGCGACCTGGTGTCGGCGACGCCCGACGAGCTGACCTCGGCTGTCGACGAGGTCATCGCCGAGCTCGGCGGGCTCGACATCCTCGTCAACAACGCCGGCACCATCCGCCGCTCCCCCGCCGTCGACTATCCCGCCTCGGACTGGGACGACGTCCTGTCGATCAACCTCGACGCCGTGTTCCACCTCTCGCAGTCCGCGGGTCGCCACATGCTCGCCCAGGGCGGCGGACGCATCATCAACGTCGCCTCGATGCTGTCGTTCCAGGGCGGCATCCTCGTCCCGGCCTACACCGCCTCCAAGCACGCCGTCGCCGGGCTCACCAAGGCGCTCGCGAACGAATGGGCCGCCGCCGGAGTCACCGTCAACGCGGTCGCGCCGGGCTACATGGCCACAGACAACACCGCACCGCTGCGCGCCGACGAGGACCGCGCGGCCTCGATCCTCTCGCGCATCCCGGCCGGCCGCTGGGGCGACGCGTCCGACCTGCAGGGCGTCTTCGTCTTCCTCGCGTCCGACGCCGCCGCCTACGTCACCGGGGCCGTGATCCCCGTCGACGGCGGCTGGCTGGTCCGCTAGGCCGCCGGCATCCACTCACCCGAACCGAACACACGCAGAACCAGGAGAGAACTCGTGACCGAGCAGCACATCCCGCAGCGCTACGCGACCAACCCCGCCCAGATCCCGGGCATGACCACGCAGGACCTGCGCGACACCTACCTGATCCCCGACGTGTTCGTGCCGGGCGAGATCCGCCTGACCTACACCCACCACGACCGCATCGTGCTGGGTGGTGCCGTGCCCGCCGGTGGCGTGCTCGAGCTCGGCGGCTACCCCGAGATCCGCAGCGACTACTTCCTCGAGCACCGCGAGGTCGGCATCGTCAACGTCGGCGGCACCGGCACGGTCACCGCCGACGGCGAGGTCTACACGCTCGTCAAGGGCGCATGCCTGTACCTGGGTCGCGGCATCCGTTCCGTCGCATTCGCGGACGCCGCCGACGGTGAGACCGGTGCGCAGTTCTACCTGTTCTCGGCGCCGGCGCACACCGCGTACCCGGCCGCGCTCGTCTCTCCCGGCGAGGGCACCGTGCGCGAGCTCGGCGACCAGGTCACCTCGAACCGCCGCACGCTCAACCAGTACATCCACGAGAACGGCGTGCGCTCGTGCCAGATCGTGATGGGCGTGACCCAGCTGCACCCCGGCTCGATGTGGAACACCATGCCGGCGCACACGCACGATCGCCGCACCGAGTGCTACCTGTACTTCGACCTTCCCGAGGACGCCCGCGTCATCCACCTCATGGGCGAGCGCGAAGAGACCCGTCACCTCGTGATCGCCGACCGCCAGGCCGTCATCTCGCCCTCGTGGTCGCTGCACTCGGGCGTCGGCACCTCGGCGTACACGTTCATCTGGGCGATGGCCGGCGAGAACCAGGCCTTCGACGACATGGACGCCGCCCCCGTCACCGACCTCCGGTGACCGGGCCGGCTGGATACGCTGGGTCGATGCCCCGCACTCTGCTCGCCATCGGCGAGACGATGGCCATGGTCGCGCCCGTCATCGCGGCACCCGTCGCCGACGCCGAGGACTTCCTGCTGGATGCCGGCGGTGCCGAGTCGAACGTCGCCGCACATGCCGCCGCGCTCGGTCATCGGGCGGTGTGGTTCAGCCGTCTCGGTGACGACGCGCTCGGCCGCCGCATCGCGCGGCAGCTCGCCGCGCGCGGCGTGGACGTGTCGCGTGTCGTCTACGACGGCACCCGCCGCACGGGCCTGTACGTGAAGGACCCGGGCAACGGCGTGCTCTACTACCGTGACCGGTCCGCCGCGTCGGCATTGTGCGAGCTCGATGCGGACTCGGTGGCCTTCGACGGCGTCGACCTGCTGCACGTGTCGGGCATCACCGCCGCGATCTCTTCGACCGCGCGGGCGTTCCTCGTCAGGGTGATCGCCCGGGCGCGAGAGCAGGGCGTGCGAGTGTCGTTCGACGTCAACCACCGCGCTCCCCTGTGGGATGCCGCCACCGCCGCCCCTGTGCTGCTCGAGCTCGCCCGCAGCGCTGACATCGTGCTCGTCGGTCGCGACGAGGCCGAGACGCTGTGGGGCACCGTCGAAGCCGGGGACGTGCGGGCGCTGCTGCCGGACGTCGACGAGCTCGTCGTCAAGGACGGCTCGACCGGCGCCACCGTGTACACCGACGGAGAGGTCGTCTTCGAACCGGCGCTGGTCGTCGAGGTCGTCGAGGCCGTGGGCGCCGGCGACGCCTTCGCCGGCGGCTACCTCGCCGGTCGCCTCTCGGGCGACTCGCTCGCCGACAGCCTGCGCGCCGGCCACGCCCGCGCCGCACGCACCCTGCAGACCACGACGGACTCGATCGACGAGCCGTCCGCACACTGACCGGCATGCCGCCCGTGGTGGCGCATGCCGGATCTTCGCCGTCATGAGAGGAAGACCGATGACCGACACCACCGCCGACTGGTTCGAGAGCGCCTTCGCGGGCGCACCGCTGATGGCGATCCTGCGCGGAATGGGCGTGGAACGCTCCGTGCGGCTGTCGCAGACGGCGTGGGACCTCGGGATCGACTCTGTCGAGGTGCCGCTGCAGACCGACGAGGACGAGCAGGCGCTGCGCGCGGTCGTGGCCGCAGCCGATGAGCGCGGCAAGATCGTCGGCGCCGGCACGATCATCACGCCCGCGCAGGTCGCGCAGGCCGCCGACGCCGGCGCGAAGTATCTCGTCTCGCCGGGCCTGGACCCGGTGGTGGTCCGCGCGGCACAGGCCGCCGGCATCCCGATCCTTCCCGGCGTCGCGACGCCGAGCGAGGTGCAGCTGGCGGTGTCGCTCGGGCTGACCTGGCTCAAGGCGTTCCCCGCCACGTGGCTCGGCAGCGGCTGGTTCACGCACATCCGCGGCCCCTTCCCGCAGGTGCGGTTCGTCGCCACCGGCGGCCTCGACGCGTCGAACGTCGAGGAGTATCTCGCGGCCGGCGTGCGAGTCGCCGCCGTCGGTTCGGCGCTCGAAGACGCATCGCAGCTGGAGCGACTCGCCGCGGTGCTGCAGGCACGCCAGGGCGCAGCGCAGTGACCGACTCCCCCGCACCGCGCTCGTTCGCGATCGGTGAGACCGACTTCCTGCTCGACGGCGAGCCGTTCCGGGTCCTGTCAGGTGCACTGCACTACTTCCGCGTCCATCCCGGGCAGTGGGCGGATCGCATCCGCAAAGCACGGCTCATGGGCCTCAACACCATCGAGACATATGTCGCGTGGAACGCCCACGAGCCCGTCCGCGGCGAGTGGGACGCGACCGGCTGGAACGACCTCGGTGCCTTCCTCGACCTCGTCGCCGCTGAAGGGATGCATGCCATCGTGCGCCCGGGGCCCTACATATGCGCGGAATGGCATAACGGAGGTCTGCCGGTGTGGCTGACCGGGATGCCGGGCATCGGACTCCGTCGTTCCGAGCCGGCGTACCTCGCCGAGGTCACGACGTACCTGCAGCGCGTCTACGACATCGTCGCGCCGCGCCAGATCGACCGCGGCGGTCCGGTCGTGCTCGTGCAGATCGAGAACGAGTACGGCGCGTATGGCTCCGACACCGCCTACCTCGAGCACCTCGTGCGGGTGACGAGGGATGCCGGCATCACCGTGCCGCTGACCACGATCGATCAGCCCACCGACCAGATGCTCAGCGACGGACGCGTCGAGGGTGCGCACCTGACGGGCTCGTTCGGCTCCCGCGCGCCGGAACGGCTGGCGACGCTGCGCCGCCACCAGCCCACGGGGCCGCTCATGTGCGCCGAGTTCTGGGACGGCTGGTTCGACTGGTGGGGCGCCGCGCACCACACCACGTCGGCCGCTGACTCCGCGGCCGAACTCGACGCACTGCTGGCGGCCGGGGCATCGGTGAACTTCTACATGTTCCATGGCGGCACCAACTTCGGCCTGACCAACGGTGCGAACCACAAGGGTCGCTACCTGCCGATCGTCACGTCGTACGACTACGACGCGCCGCTCGACGAAGCCGGCCGGCCGACTGACAAGTTCTTCGCCTTCCGCGACGTGATCGCGAAGTACGCCCCGGTGCCCGACGAGGTTCCGGCCGCCGGCGATCCGGCTCCTGTGTTCCAGGTCGAGGTGCGGGCGGTCGAGGTCGCGGTCGCGGCATCCCCTGCACGTCATGACATGCCGCCGACCTTCGAACAGCTCGAGCACCTCAGCGCGCTCGTGGCATACGAGACCGATCTGCCGGCCGCGGGCGTGCTGCGCTTCGGCGAGGTGCGCGACCACGCCTGGGTGTCGGTCGACGGCGCCGCGGTCGGCACGCTGTCGCGCACGCGCGGCGAGGATGCGATCGTCGTCCCGGCCGGGCGGTTGCGCGTGCTGGTCGAAGAGCAGGGCCGCGTCAACTACGACGTGCGGCTCGGCGAGGTGAAAGGCCTGGTCGGAGGAGTATTTCTCGACGGTGCGCCGCTCGCGGGATGGACAGCGACGCCTCTCGATGTGGCCGCGCTGGGACGCGACGCGGCCATGGCGCCGACCGGGGGGTCCGCCGACATCGGGCCGTTCGTGCTGCGCGGCTCGTTCGACCTCGACGAGGTGACCGATCTGTTCCTCGACACCGGCGGATGGGGCAAGGGGTACGCGATCGTCAACGGCTTCGTGCTCGGACGCTACTGGTCGAACGGGCCACAGCGCACGCTGTACGTGCCCGCCGCGGCGCTGCGCGCCGGTGAGAACACGCTCGTGGTCATCGAACTCGACCGCGTCGTCGAGCCGGTCGTCCGTTTCGTCGCCGCGCCCGAGCTGGGCCCGCGCGAGGAGTAGACCGCCGCGAGGTCAGAGATCGGAGTAGTCGTTCGCGGGGGCGGTGATCGCCGTGACGACCCCGTCCACCGTGGTGATGTCGACGTACGCCTGCCCGAGCTCGCCCGGTCGACTCTCGCTTCACGAGGTCACACCTAAGCCCGTCACGACCACGGCAGACATCACGATCCTGCATCAGGCACGTCAGCTCCTGCAAGCGCTTACACAAGCGATGGAAAACCTGGTTAACTGAGCGGATGCCGTCCGCATCTGTCTCTGCCCAGCCGCACACGGCCCGGGTCGCCGTGTGCGGCCCGGCCTCGTGGAACCATCTGATCGTGCTCGACCGACTGCCCGAACCGGTGCCGCACATGCAGTTCGCGCTCGGCGACCAGCACACCCTCGGCGGCACGTCAGCGGGCAAGGTGCTGCACCTCGCAGACCTCGGTGTCGACGTGGCGCTGCACGCCTTGATCGGCGAGGACGAGGAGGGTGAGCAGGTCGCTCGCACGTTGGCCACCGGGAATGTTCCGCTACAGGCATACGACTCGCAGCGCACGGAGCGGCACGCAAACCTCATGACGCACGCGGGGGAGCGGGTGAGCCTCTATCTGTCGACGCCGTCGTCGCCGACGGCGTCGGACCTCGACCGCATCGAGACCGCGCTCGACCGGTCGGAGATCGCCGTGGTCGACCTGAGCGAGATGGGTGCGGCGCTCGTGGAGCGCCGGCAGGCAGGAGCAGTCGGGACGCCGATCTGGACCGACCTGCACGATTACGACGGAGCGTCGGCGTTCCACGAGCCGTTCCTGCGTGCGGCCGATGTCGTGTTCATGAACGACGACGGCACCGATGACCCGTGGGCGCTCATGCAGAGCTGTCTCGACCGAGGTCCGCGGCTCGCGGTGTGCACGCTGGGTGCGCAGGGAGCGATCGCGTTGTCGGCGGCGGGGGAGCGGTCCGAGGTGCCTGCCGTCCCGGTCGAGGTGGTCGACACGAACGGCGCGGGCGACGCCTTCTTCGCCGGCTTCCTCGCGGCGTCGCTCGCCGGCGTCGACCTGACCGGCTGCCTCGCCGCCGGCGCCCGCCAGGCGACGGTCGCCCTCGTGAGCGAGCACCTGCACCCCGTGATCGCATCCGCCGCTCCCGCTCGTTGAGCGAGCCCAACCCCCTGACAGCTCCGCGCAGCGTCGTCGGATGACTGCGCCCGCCACGCGGCTTACGACGTTTCGTCTCGCTCCGCTCGCTCAACGACCAGAACCTCCTCACCGGCGCTCCTCGCTCCATGACCGACTCCCTAGGTCGCCACCGCCCCTGTCAGGCCCCGGTGTTCAACCGGAAGATCGCATCCTTCTCGTCCTCGGTGAGGTCGGACTCGGCCAGCACGTCCTGCAGCACGGGCGACTTGCCGGCGAGATACGCGTCGATGTCAAGCTCGGGATCCTGCGCGAGCGCGGTCTTGACCGCTGCGTAGCGGTCCCGCAGGTCGGGTCGTCGGCGCAGGATGTCGCGCACCGCGAGATGATTGCGCACGTGCAGGGTGCCCGCGACGCACACGTACACGTTGCGGCGCGGGGTGTCCGGCTCAGCCATGGACTCGCGGTCGGTGACGCCCAGATCGCCCCGGTGCGTGTATCCCGCCCTGACGAGTGCCGCGATGGCCGCCCTGACGTCTTCACGCTCCACGATCACGTCGATGTCGATGACGGGCTTCGCCGCGAGGCCGGGCACCGACGTCGAGCCGACGTGCTCGACCGCCACGACCGGAACCCCGCGCAGCGCCCGCGTCAGGTCGTCGGCGACGCCGGCGAACAGCTTCGGCCACTCGGGGGAGTACGGGACGACGGTTATGGCCACGCCCGTAAGCATCTCATCGCCACATCCACGGAGAGCCTATCCACGGAGCACGCACGTCGCCCGTGCGCCCGCTCACGCCGCCTCGAATCGACGGGGTGATCTCGACACGAGTCGCCTCGGCTCATCGACCTCACCCGTGAGCGGACCCGGTGGAGGATAGAGCCAATAGCTGTCGGCACCCGTCGCGGGATCTCTCGACCGGCCGACGCGCCAGCGCTGATTGTGCAGGCGCAGATGGCAGTTGCGGCACAGTGGAATGCCGTCGTCGACGTCGGTCCGACCGTGGTCCTCCCACCAATGGTCGAGGTGGTGGTATTCGCACTGCGAGATCGGCGCGGTGCACGACGGCCACATGCAGCCCCCATCGCGCGCCGCGATGGCGATGCGCTGCTTTCGAGAGAACAACCGCAGCTTGCGTCCGACGTCGAGGGGCCGTTCATCGGTGCCCCACAGGACGGGGATGGCCCCGGAATCGCACAATCGCGCCTCGACGACTCCAGGGGCGACGGCGAGACCGCCGTCTTCGAGATGGCCGACGCCCGTCACCGTCATCCCGCCCCGTTCGGCCGCGCCCGCGATGGCGGAGGCTTCGACGATGATGCGAACACCCGGCTGACGATCACCGAACGCCTGGTGCGGATCGGCCGCTGCGCCGGTCCGCAGCACCGCGAGAACCGTGTCGTACTGGAGCTGCTCGTTCGTGCGTTCATCGGAATCGATCGGGCGTGTCTGATCGGCGGCATCCGCCCCGACGAAACGTGGCCCGCGGCGAGGCCGCAGCGCTGCTTGCAGCAGTGCGTCGACCCAGGCGCCTGCTTCGTCGTCGAACACGAAGTGCCCGTGACGCTGCCCCTGCGCATCGGTCCAGGTGCGGAAGGACCGCGCGGCGAACCGCTCCTCGAACCGCAGCGTCACACCCACGGGATCGAGGCGGTCGCGTGCGACACGGGCTTGATTGCGAAGCTCTTCGACAGGCTGCGTCGTGGCCTCTTCGAGCAGCAGCACCACTGCCCGTGCCCACGCCTGGGGCAGGAAATCCGGATCGAGCTGGGGATACCGCTCGACAGGTGGATCGCCCAGACCCGCGCGGATGGCCTGGAACTGCGCCTGCGACAGCTCCCCGTCCGCGAGCGCGCGCCGCAGCAGCTGCAGCCACTCGGCGACGGCCGGCGCCAGTCCGGGTGCGGCATGCCCTTCCGCCGCGGTCGGGAGGACAGGGAAGAGCTCGGCTCCCGTGTCGACGGCACGGGTCACGTCGGCGCGGCCGAGGCCCGTGATCTGCTGCACAAGTGCGGTTCCGGTGCGCAGTCCCTTGCGCTGCGCGAGCCCCCGATAACCGAGCTCGCGCGCCGACCGCCGCGACACCTCGGATGACGCCGCCGCCACGATCAGCTCGAGCGCCTTGCGGGTGTCCGCCGCGTCAGCGAGCAGTCTCAGCAGGTCGTCATCGTCGAGGTCTGCGACGCCGGCAGCAGGAATCAGGCGCGCCGCGACGCGCGCCGCGGCATCGGTCAGCCGCGCTGCGGGTGACTCCGGCGCCGAGAAGTTCATAGAACAAAGATGCGGAGGGCCTCCGACATTCCACGCGGCGCTAGCGTGGGCGGATGGATCTGGACGCCCTCACCCTGGTCGCAGAGAAGACGGCGGCTGAGGCATCCCATCCCATCGTCGTCGGGGTGTCGGGCTTCGCCGGCGCAGGAAAGTCGACGCTCGCCCGCGCACTGGTCGCGCGGCTCGACGGTGCCGTGCGGATGCGGGGCGACGACTTCCTCGATCCGACGCGGTCGCATCGGCGGTCCTCGGACTGGGACGGCGTCGAACGCGAGCGCCTGGTCGCCGAGGTGCTCGCGCCGTTCCGGTCCGGCCGGCCGGGGGAGTTCCGGCGGTACGACTGGGCGATGCGCGCCCTCGGCCCTCTCGAGCCGGTGCCCGCCGGTCGCATCCTCGTGGTCGATCAGATCGGGCTGTTCCATCCGGATGCACTGCACGCCCTCGATCTCGCGGTGTGGTGCGATGTCGACCCGGCGACCGCTCAGCGTCGGGGAATGGCTCGGGATGCCGCACTCGGCCGCCCTCATGTCTCACTGTGGAACGAAGTCTGGGTTCCCAACGACCGCGACTTCGCGGCACGCTTCTCGCCGCGCGAGCGCGCGGACGTGCTGTTCACGCCGTAGGGTCGCGGCCGGCGGTCGAGGTATCCGTCACTCCACCTCAGCGAACGCGGCTACGGCAGCGTGAGTGCGGGCTCGGGGCGGTGCACGCCGCGCGGGCGGTAGCCGAGTGCGTCCGAGACGCCGGCGAGGTCGGCGAGGTACCAGACGATGGCGAGCCACATCTCGGTGCCCTGCAGGCCGGGCTCGGTCTCGGCGAGGCCGCGGGCGGCGGGCGAGGGCTCGCGAAAAGAGAAGCCGGCACCCGGCGCCCAGGTCTGCAGCGCGTCCGACAGCAGCCGGGCGGCGAGGTCGCGCACCTCGTCGCCGCGGTACCCGGTGCCGCGCGTGAGCCAGAGCGGGTGGGCGACGTCCAGCACGTTGCACGCGCTGCGCGCGCCGGGCGCGAACCACCGCGGAGTTCGCGCGTGGCGCAGCACGGTGTCGATGATGCGCTCGGGGCGGGGCAGAGGCACGCCGAACTGCGCGAACGTGCCGCGCGAGGCGCGGTAGAAGCCGTTGACGACCGGCAGCAGGTCGCCGTCCGGCGCGGGTGCGCCCCACATGCCGGTGTGCGGGTCGGTGTGCAGCAGCAGCCACCCGAACAGCGCTTCCTCCACACCCGGCGCGATCGCGTGGCCGGCACGCCGTGTCCACAGGATCGCCGTGCCGAAGCCGTCCACGTGGTGTCCGGCGCCCCACGTGTCGGTAGCCCACGGCAGACTCTCGCAGAACGCGACCGCCCGCTCGGGAGTGGCCGCCGTCACCCATGTGAGAGGAGCCGGGAACGACGAGCCCAGCAGATCCAGCGCGTACCCGACGCTCAGCACGTGGTACGCCACATCGGGGTGCGAGTACCCGAGCCCCTCCTGGGCTCGACCGTCCGCGTCAAGCGGTGCGACGGCACCGGTCGTGGCGTCCTGCCACTCCTTCAGCCGACGGATCTGCGCGGCCGCCGACGCCTGCGTGGGCGCCGTGCCGAGCAGCAGGTCGGCGATCTCGATCGCGTCGCACTGCGCGCGCACCGTGGGCGCCGCGCCCGGCCGGTCGGCGAAGAGGTCGAGGTCTTCGCGCCACGCGCGTTCAAGGACGGTGGATGCTTCACCCCGCACCCGCGCGGCGAACGAGGCGACGCGCTCGCCGAGGCCGTCGTACGCGTCGGGCGTCGTCAGAGCCGCGCCGGTGGCCAGGGTGAAGGCAGTCGACGGAGCGGGGGTGCGGTCGAGGACCGGTTCGGGCGCGGCGGAGATCGTGCCGGCAACGACGTCCGCGGGCGCGGTCGGGCTTTCGTCCGCAGTCGGGGCGGTCTCGGGGTCGGAGTCCGCCTCGTCGACGACGGTGTCGCGCCCGCCATCGGGTGCGTAGGGCGAGGCCGTTCCGTGCCCTGTGTCGCCGGTGACGACGGGGGAGTCGGGGTCGACGTCGGAGTCCTCGTCGACGGCCGCCAGCGCGCGCCCCGGGTGCCTCCCGGCGAGGGCGGGCATGAGGCCGAGGGCCGGAGCATCCACCTCTTCAGGTTCAGGTGCGACGGCTTCTTGCTCTGCCCGGGCAGCGGCGTCTGCGGCAGCGGCGGGGTCGATGCCGGTGTCGTCGGGCTCGACGCGCCAGCGGATGAACCGGGCGGGGTTGCCCCCGACCACCGCGCCTTCGGGCACATCCTTCGTGACGACGGCGCTCGCCGCGAGCACCGAGTGCGATCCGACGCGCACGCCGTCGAGGATCACCACGTGCGAGCCGATCCACACGTCCTCGCCGATCACGATGCCCTTCGAGGTGAGCGGCTGGCGGAAGACGGGGGTGCCAGACTCCATCGAGTGGTTGAACCCGAGGATCGAGGTGTGCGCACCGATGCGCACGGCGTCGCCCATCGTGACCTTGCCGCGGATGACGGTGTACGGGTTGATGCTGCAGTCCGCGCCGGTGACGAGATCGCCGGTCAGATACGCGCCGGCCGCGACGTAGGTGCGGTCGCCGAGTCGGAGCGCGTCGTTGTCGATCGACGCGAGCCCCGAGATGAAGCACTCGTCGCCGAGCTCATGGTCGGAGCGCCCCTCGGTCAGCGTGCGCTGCAGCGCGAGCTGCGCCTCGCGGTCGTCGACGGAGGCTTCGCGCCAGAAGTCCCAGGGCGAGTATTCGTGGGCGGCGATGGCGGGCATATGTCCCAGTATGGTTCGGCCCGGCCGCCGTGCAGCGGGTGGATCCCCGGCGTGGGCGGGAATCGGCGCCGTGTCGCCCGCTGACGAACCGCGCCGGGTGGTAGGTTCGGCGCGTGGCATCCTCCCCGCGATTCGAGTCCCTGTTCGGCGAGTGGAACGGCGAGGAGGAACTCTTCGCGACCGCGTGGACGGCGGCCGGGGCTGCGCAGGGCTCGATCGTCGTGAGACCAGGGCCCGACGGCATCCATTTCGACTACGTCGAGGTCCGTGACGGCGGGCGGCTCGACGCGCACGGTGTCGTCGCGGGCGCGGGATTCTGGTGGTTCGACTCCTACGGCTTCGTGCCGCAGGCTCCCGGTTCAGCAGCGTGGGACGGCGACACTCTCGTCCTCGACCGCAGCTCAGACCGCGGCCGCACGGTGATGCGCCTCCGCCGCGACGGGGAGGGCCTCGCCGTCGAGCTCGACACCGCCGTGCCCGCTGACGCGGACCTTGCGCCGCTGGTGCGCGGCACGTACACCCGGGTCGGCTGACCGCCGACGCCTCAGGCCGGCGCGCGGTCAGGGTGCGGAGTTCATGCCTCATCGGCGCGCTGAGGAAGAGCCTGGTCGGCGTCCCGCTCCTTCTGAACGCTCTCGGCGATGGCCTTGATCCGGTGCAGTCGCCGGTCCCACGCCTGCCCGACGGCCGAGAGCTGGTCGACGGCCCGCGCGAACTGCTCAGGATCCACTCCGAACCTCACCTCCCTGCTCGACGCCGTGGCGACGACGAGCCCCGCCCGCTCCAGTACCGCCAGCTGCTTGGCGACGGCCTGGCGCGAGACGGGCAGCTCGCGGCTGAGCCCGCTCGCCGTGCCCGGCCCGTTCGAGAGGAGCAGGTCGAGCAGACGTCGGCGCGTGGGGTCGCCGATCGCGGTCCAGAGCTCGTCGTCGATCTCGGCGGGCATCAGCCGTCGACCCGTTCGACCACCGCCGGCGCGTAGCGCGCGAGATCCGCGAGGTGACGCATCCACCCGTCGACGTGCTCGAGGTAGTACGCCTCGAGCTTCGCGGCCTCCCACCCCTGCTCGCGCATGCCCTCTTCGGTGACCGTCAGTCGGGTGCCGCCGCTGTCCGGCACCAGCGAGAACGTCACGAGCATCGAGTTCTCCGGCGTGGGCGTCTCACCGCGCGGATAGATCCACCGGAACGAGAACCGCTCGCCCGGCACGGCTTCGACGACGGTCAGCGTGACCTCGGTCGGCCGCGTCGTCGCCCGATCGCCCCACGCGAGGTAGCCCGAACCGCCCGGCACCGGCTGGTAGACCGCCTCGTCGGTCCACCATCGGTTGAGGTGCTCGGGCCGGCTCACCACGTCGTACACGACCTCGGGCGAGGCGGCGATGAAGATCGACTGCTCGATGCTTCCGTACTCGTTCGGATTGCTCATCTCTCGACTCCCATCTGCAATGAGTGGTTGCAGGTTAGCGCGCCTTCACTCAATGCGCAACCATTGATTGCGGGTCGACGTTGGCGCGGCATCGGTTCGCGTGGCGTGGATGGTCGCTTCGGGGGGTGGGATGCCGCAACCTGCGCCACCCGAACCGAGGGGGCCGCGCTCAGCGACGATTCGGGTGGCGTGAATAGTCGTGTCGGGCGAGTGGATGCCGCCACCTGCGCCACCTGAAGCGCGAGCCCGGCCCGCACACGAAGAAACCCCCTCAGGGAGGGGGTTTCTGTGGAGGGGCTGACGGGAATCGAACCCGCGCTGTCTGCTTGGGAAGCAGAAGTTCTGCCATTGAACTACAGCCCCGATGCGCACTGAACGGCATGTGCGCACCCATACTACCCAGGACTCGGCCGAGATCCGCTCAACCCGGGTGCCGTCGTCGGGCGATCCCCGGCTCGGGCCGGGCGCGATCTCCTGCGTGATCGGTGTGTCGTGGCTAGCATCGACGGGTGGCCAAGAACGCGATCATCTTCCATGGCACCGGTGGGAATCCTGACGTGGCGTGGTATCCCTGGCTCGATCGCAGGCTGACCGCGCGCGGCTATCGGGTCGCGAGACCGTACTATCCGGGGATCAACGTCGAGCCGATCGCCGACTTCTTGCCGATGGTGCTCGCCGCGCACGCCTTCGATGCCGAGACCGTGCTGGTCGGCCACTCCGCCGGTGCGGCTCTGCTGCTGGCGTTGCTGGAGCACCTCGACGCGCCTGTCTCGCAGGCGATTCTGGTGGCCGGGTACGCCACCCGCCCCAACGAGTCCGACGAGCCCGTCCTGCAGGCGAGCTACGACTGGGATCGCATCCGGTCGCGTGTCGACGACATCTGCTTCATCAACTCGGTCCACGATCCGTACGGCTGCGATGCCGCCCAGGGCCGGATGATGTTCGACCACCTCGGCGGCACGCAGATCGTCCGCGACGAGGGGCACTTCGGGGACTACGACCAGGTCTACGACAGTTTCGAACTGGTGGACCGACTGATCGCGTGACGGTCGGGGCGCGCGTCTCGGACGCCGGCACTTCCGTCCGCCCCGATAGGCTGGCCCCGTGCTGCTCAGTGACCGCGACATCCGGCTCGAGATCGACGCGGGGCGCATCGGGCTCGACCCGTGGGATCCCGCGATGGTGCAGCCGTCGAGTGTCGACGTGCGACTCGACCGCTACTTCCGGCTGTTCGACAACCACAAGTACCCGTTCATCGACCCGGCCGAGGACCAGCCCGAGCTGACGCGCCTGATCGAGGTCGACCCGGACGAGCCGTTCATCCTGCATCCCGGCGAGTTCGCGCTCGGCTCGACGTTCGAGCAGATCACGCTGCCCGACGACGTCGCCGCCCGCCTCGAGGGCAAGTCCTCGCTCGGGCGCCTGGGCCTGCTGACACACTCCACCGCCGGCTTCATCGACCCCGGCTTCACCGGGCACGTCACGCTCGAGCTGTCGAACGTCGCGACGCTGCCGATCAAGCTGTGGCCGGGCATGAAGATCGGCCAGGTCTGCTACTTCCGCCTCTCTTCGCCGGCCGAGAACCCGTACGGCTCGGGCCCCTACGGCAACCGGTATCAGGGTCAGCGCGGGCCGACGGCATCCCGTTCGTTCCAGAATTTCCACCGCACCGACGTGGGGATCCTGGATGCCGGCAGCCGAGGCAACTGAAAGCCCCGACGACCACCGACATACGCAGCGTCGCCACCGCGCCGCGGTCCGCGAGCGTCTCCCGGCCGACCTCCGATGGTCGCCTCGTGCTCGCATAGCGTTCACATAGCGCCTCCACAGTCGACGGTGGGCGTGCCTCCCCACTCACCTGCGCGCCCTCCTATCGAAGACGAGGAAGGACGCCACCCATGTGGTCGATCTGTCGACCACTTCACCGACACGCAGTACCTGTCGGAGGGGGCGACCGAGCAGGAGACGGAGGCCGAGCGCGCCATCTGGGAGAAGGCGTACGGCGACATCACCCGGTGGATCGCGTCGAACGCCGACGACCGCAGGATCGAGTACGTCGCGCACACCGGCGACATCATCGAGAACAACATCCGCACACCCGCCGACGACGCGATGATGCGCGAGGTGACCGGCGAGTTCGAGGTGTCGTCGCGTCAGCAGCAGATCCTGGATGCCGCCGGCGTGCCCAACCAGGTGATCGCGGGCAACCACGACAACCGGTCGGGCACCGAGGACGGCCCGGGCGCGCTGTACAACCAGTACTTCGGCCCGGACCGCTACGAGGCGCTCGACGAGCAGTGGGTGAACGCCGAGTACGGCGGGCCGTGGCGCGAGGGGGACAACCAGAACAACTACACGCTGTTCTCGGCGGGCGGCCTCGACTTCGTGTCCGTCGGGCTCTCGTACGGTGTCACACGGGAAGAAGCCGCCTGGGCCGACTCGATCTTCAAGCGGTACCCGGAGCGCAACGGCATCCTGCTGTCGCACGACTACCTCGCCGCCAGCGCGCAGCGCGACGGTCGCAATGCGCAGTATGCCGCGATCGACGGATCGATGCTGTTCAAGACGGTCGTCGAGGGCAACCCGAACGTGTTCCTGGTGCTCGCCGGGCACGTCCACGGCGTGGGCACGAACGTGAAGCCGGAAGTGGGCCAGGTCGCGCACGGGGTGGTCGAGCTGCTCGCCGACTATCAGAACTACACGGTCTCGGCCGGCGACCTCGGCCTCACCGACGTCGGCGGATACGCTCCGACCGACCAGCTGCGGTTCGGCGCGAGCTACCTGCGCCTGCTGCAGTTCGACGTGGACCGCAGCGAGATGATCGTCGACACGTACTCCCCGTTCCTCGACGACTTCGGCGCGGACGAGCACGATCCGGCGATGCGCTACGACCCGTCGTCCGACAACATGGTGCTGCCGGTCGACCTCACCTCGCGCACCACGGGATTCCGTACCGACTCGCTCGCGCTGTACGACCCGGTCGCCGTCATCGGCACGTCGACGGTCGGGTCGGGCGAGGTGGCGTCCGCGGAGTGGTCGGGACTGAAGCGGGGCACCGCGTACGCGTGGATCGTCGTCGCGCAGTCGGCGGGCGGCGGGCGGACGGCATCCGTTCCGAACGTCTTCGTCACGAGCGGAGCGAAGAAGGATGCGGTCACGCCAGACCTTGCGCCGTACCTGACCCCGACGCCCACGGCGCCGGCTCCCACGCCCTCGGCGCCGGCGCCGGAACGCAGCGCGTCGCCCATTCCGACTCCCACCGGCGTGTCGCCGGAGCCTTCACCGTCGGTCTCGCCGACGCGCACGGCGCCCTGATCGGGGCGGCTGAGCAGCGGACGCCACTCCGACCTCACGAGGGCCGGAGCGGCGTCCGCCGTCTCGGTGCGAGGCCGAAGGGCTGTTACGGCGTGTCCGACGGGACCGGCACGACGGCCGCCTTCGCGAAGACCTGCACCTGCTCGCCTTCGAGCACGAATTTCAGCGAGGTGCCCAGGCCGTACTCGTCGCGCAGTTCTTTCGGGGAGTTGGCGGTCACGGCCAGCGCCGCCGTCGCCGGGAAGGGCCCGGAGCCGCAGCTGGCTGAGCCGATCATGCTGGCATCGGGGGAGCTCGCCACGATGTACAGGCAGATCGCAGTGGGTTCGAGAGCGAAGCCCTGCGAGAAGCTGACGACCGACATCCCGTAGAACTCGTCGAACAGCACGCCGCCGGCCGGCTTGTCGCCCATGTTCGCCGGCCACGTGCCCTTCTCGTCGACGGCGAGCGTCGCCACTTTGCCCGAGGTCAGGGACTGCACCGAGAGGGTCAGGCCGACCCCGAGCAGCACCGCGGCGACGAGCGACAGCGCCCACAGCACCGGCGTCCGCCGGTACCACGGCGTCGCGCGCGGGCCGGGCTCGCCCGGCGCCGCTGCGGGAGGGATGCCGTCCTGCCGTGCCGTGTCCGCATCGCCCGTCTCGTGCACGTCGACCGCCTCATGCGCGTGAGTGGGGTCGGTGGCGGCGAGGTACGCGTCCAGCGGGTGAGCCGGAGCCTGCGCGTCGGTCGGGGCGGCGGCATCCACCTCCTCGTCGTCGGCGGGCGCGGACGGTTCCGGCTGCTCGGCGACGGGCTGCGACGGCTGGCGCTCCCGCGCCTCCAGCTGCTGCAGACGCGCCATCGCCTCGGGGTCGTCGTGGATGTCGGCCCCGGGGCCGTAGGCGCGGGCCCGCAGCAGGCGCAGCTCGTCGTCGTGCGAGGGATCGGTCGGCGTTGACATCGAACCCATCCTGCCTCACCGCGACGGCCGGATCACGGCGTGCTCTGCAGAGCGCCCGGTCCCTTCGCGTACACGTGGACCCGGTCGCCGTCCAGCACGAACTGCAGCGCCGTGCCGATGCCGAACGCCTCGCGCAGCTCGGCAGGAGAATGCGTGTCGATGACGAACGCCGCCGTCGCGGGGAAGGGCCCCGCCCCGCACGAGCCGCCGCCATAGGTGATGGTGCCCTCGATCGCGCTGAAGACCGTCAGGCACGGCACCGTGTCGAGCCCGTCCCCGAACGCGGGCTGGGGCTGCGACAGCACCGTCAGCCCGTGGAAGGCTTCGAACGTGAGCGCGCCCTCTGTCGGCGCGCCCCACGTCTCCGGCCAGTCCTCATCCGGGTCGACGTGCAGCACAGCGATGTGGCCCGAGTCGATCCCCTGCATCCAGAGCATCAGCCCCGCGCCGGCCACCAGTGCCGCGACCACCGACGCCGCCCACAGGAGCGGAATGCGCCGTCGCCACCACGGCCGTCGCGTCGCCGGCTCGGGATCCGGGATGCCGTCGGGCGGCGCCGGCGCGGCGGTCGAGGTGTTCGCGTCCGGTGCGTCGCCCGATGCCGGTGTGTCCGCTGTGTCCGGCGCGTCCGGCGTGTCCGGGGTCGGGATCGGTGCGACGGGCAGGGAGCCGGACGGGACGGCCGGGGCGGCGGCATCCATCGACTCCTCGGCGACCGGCGACGCGATCCGCTCGACGGACGCTGCGCGCCGCACGTCTTCGAGCTCGCGCAGCCGGGCGAGGGCGACCGGGTCGTCCTGGATGTCGGCGTCGGGCCCGTATGCGCGCGCACGGAGGGCGCGGAGCTCGTCCTGCGGAGGGTCGGTCGGCGTTGACATCGGATCCATCCTGCCCCAGCGAAGATCCATGAGCGGCGGGCGGCCCCAGACACGCCCGCCGCTGCGGCGATCCCGGGCCCCCACAGCCGGGCTCGCCGTTTTTACTGCAGTTTGCAGTATAGAGTCGAAACGGCGTTTCCGCGCTACTGTTTCTTGTCCGCCCCACGGAATGAGGACACGCTTTGCCCGACCGCGAACTCTCGACGACGGGATATCTGACGCTCGGACTGCTGGCGGCGCACGACTGGTCGGCATATCAGCTCGCCGAGCAGCTCGGCCGAGGCGTCGCCGAGCTCTGGCCGTCGGCCGACCGCGGACGGTATGCGGTGCTGGGCAGGCTCGCCGAACTGGGCTACGTCGACACCCGGCAGGAGCACACGGGCAAGCGCGCGCGGACCATCTACTCGATCACCCGGCCCGGGCGTGACGCGCTCGCCGCGTGGCTCAGCACGCCGGTGCGTCCGCCCAGCGTCGAGTTCGAAGGCATGGTGCGCGTGCTGCTCGCCGACCAGGGCTCGCTCGACGACCTGCGCGGGACGCTCCAGCAGACCCGAGAGAAGGCGCTGGCCAACCGCGACATGTTCGCGCGCTACGCGGCCTACATCAGCGCCACGGGCGGCACGTTCCCCGAGCGCCGTCACCTGTTCGCGCTGGCGAACACGTTCATGATCGGCCACTACGACCACATCCTGGCCTGGACGGACTGGGCCGAGCAGCAGATCGCCGGCTGGCCCGACACCGTCACCCCCGCCACCACGAACGAGGCGCAGGTGCGCGACATGCTGACGCCCGGCCGTCGCGTCTGGGAGCACGACCACCCCGACGACGCCTGACCGGTCCCGGGCGTCGGCGGCGGTCATTCGAGACCCCACCACGCACACGTCGCGGGCGTGGCCCGGTCCGGCGGGCGGGTTGCGGCGTTTCGTCTCGCTCCGCTCGCTCAACGACCAGCCTCCTGGTCGCCCCGCGGAGCGAGGAACGAGCGAAGTCGAAACGCGGCGAGCCGCTCCCGAGAACCCGATACGCGATTGTCGCGGAGGTGGCCGGGTCCGGCGGGCGGGTTGCGGCGTTTCGTCTCGCTCCGCTCGCTCAACGACCAGCCTCCTGGTCGTTGAGCGGAGCGAGGAACGAGCGAAGTCGAAACGCGGCGAGCCGCTCCCGAGAACCCGATACGCGATTGTCGCGGAGGTGGCCGGGTCCGACGGGCGGGTTTGCGGCGTTTCGTCTCGCTCCGCTCGCTCAACGACCAGCCTCCTGGTCGTTGAGCGGAGCGAGGAACGAGCGAAGTCGAAACGCGGCGAGCCGCTCCCGAGAACCCGATACGCGATTGTCGCGGGCGTGGCCCGGTCCGGCGGGCGCCTTCAACGACCGGGGCCCCGTGGGCTCAGTGGGCCGTGCGGACGCCGATCAGATCGTGCACGAGCACGGCCGCGGCGCGGGCGCCCTGGCCCGCGGCGACGATGAGCTGCTGGGGACCGGGGGAGGCGGCATCCCCCGCGGAATACAGACCCGCGACCGACGTGCGGCCCGAGCGGTCGGTCACGAGGTTGCCGAACTCGTCGCGCTCGAGGTCGATGCCGCCGAGGAAGTCGAGCGCGGGGTGCCACTGCGGGCGCACGAAGCCGCCCTCGATCTCGATGCGCGTGCCGTCGACGAGGCGGACGGCCGACACATCGCCGCGGTCGCCCTCCAGGTCGTCGATGCGGCGCCGCTCGACGACGATCCCGGACGCCGCGAGCTCGGCCTCTTCGACGGTGTCGACCGCGTCCGACCCGTTCGTGAACACGGTCAGGCGGTCGGTCCACCGCGCGATCAGGCGCGCGCGGGCGGCGAGGTCGGGAGTCTCGCCGATGAGCGCGAGCGGTCGGTCCTGCAGCTCCCACGCGTCGCACGCCGCGCAGCTGAAGACCGTCATGCCGTAGAAGGCGCGCAGGCTCGGGATGTCGGGCAGCGTCTCGCGCAGTCCGGTCGCCACGAGCACCGAGCGCGCCGAGACGGCGGGAGGGATGCCGGCGGCCCGGCCGCTGAGCGCCGCGATGAACCGGCGGCCGTCGCCGCAATCCCGCTCCTGCAGCGCCGTCACGACGGCGCGGTCGAGGATGCGGACGTTCGGGTACGCGGACAGCTCGGCCCGCGCGAGCTTGCGCAGCTCGAGCGGGGGCACACCGTCGCGCGTGAGGAAGCCGTGCGAACGCAGCGTCGCGGCGTTGCGGGGGCGCCCGGCGTCGACGAGGACCACCGAGGCGCGGGCGCGGCCGAGGTTGAGGGCGGCCGACAGCCCTGCCGGGCCGCCGCCCACGATGACGACGTCGACCTCGGTCGTGGACGCGTCAGTCATGGCCGTCTCCTTGCGGGGGGAGCGCAGCGATCACGGGGTGGTCCTTGGGGATGACCCCGGTCTTGGCGGCGCCGCCGGGCGAGCCGATGTCGTCGAAGAACTCGACGTTGGCCTTGTAGTAGTCCTGCCACTCCTCGGGCAGGTCGTCCTCGTAGTAGATCGCCTCGACGGGGCACACCGGTTCGCAGGCGCCGCAGTCGACGCACTCGTCGGGGTGGATGTACAGCGACCGGTCGCCCTCGTAGATGCAGTCCACCGGACATTCGTCGATGCAGGCGCGGTCCTTCACATCGACGCACGGCAGCGCGATGACGTAGGTCACGGGACGAGAGCTCCGCGCGAGATCTGCACCTGCTCGTCTCGCGGCACGACCTTGACGCGCTCGCGGGTGTGCTCGTGGTTCGCGCCCAGCTCGCGCTCGTGCGCGTCGAGGGCGAGCCAGCCGTCCCACGTCGTGAAGGCGACCTCGCGCTCGTCGAGCAGCGCCAGCACGTCGCCGTCCACGGTCGGCGCCGACAGGCGTCCGGCCTCGACGTCGGCAACGAGGTGCGCGATCGTCTCCATCGCGTCCGACTTGGTGTGGCCGATCAGGCCCACGGGGCCGCGCTTGATCCAGCCGGTCGCGTAGAGCCCGGCGATCGTCGGGGCGTCGTCGTCGCCCGTGGCCGCGGCATCCTTCACCCGTCCTTCGACGTTCGAGACGACGCCCGCGCGCACGTCGAACGGCGCGTCGATGACCGGGGTGCCGTAGTAGCCGACGGCGCGGTAGACCTGCTGCACCGCGAACTCGCGGAACTCGCCGGTGCCCTGCACGCGGCCGTCGCCGATGGGCTCGTTCCGTTCGAAGCGGATGCCGCTCACCCCGGTCTCGGGCGAGCCGAGCACCTCGACGGGCGAGTGGTAGAAGTGCAGGTGCAGTCGACGTGAGGCTCCCGTCGACTCGCGGGTGCGCCAGCTGTTCAGGATGCGCAGCATGACCTTGAGCTGGTTGTTCGTCGCGCTCGCAGGATCGGCGTCGACGAAGTCCTCGTCGTGCACGACGATGTCGACGTCCGGCACCTCTCCGAGCTCGCGCAGCTCGATCGGCGTGAACTTGATGTCGCCGGGCCCGCGGCGGCCGAACACGTGCACGTCGGTGACGGCGGAGCCCTCGAGACCTGCGAGCACGTTGTCGGCGATCTCGGTGGGGCGCAGGTCCACGGCGTGCTTGGCGAGCACACGGGCTACGTCGAGCGCCACGTTGCCGTTGCCGATGACCGCGACCTCGCGCTGGTCGAGCGGCCACTCGGTGGGCACGTCGGGGTGGCCGTCGTACCAGGCCACGAAGTCCGCCGCGCCGAACGAGCGGGGAAGGTCGATGCCCGGGATGTCGAGCGCGGCATCGCGGATCGCGCCGGTCGCGAGGATCACGGCGTCGTAGCGCTCCTGCAGCTCGTCGATCGAGATGTCGCGGCCGACCTCGACGTTGCCGATGAAGCGGGTGGTGCCGGCATCCAGCATCTCGTGCAGCGAGTTCACGATGCCCTTGATGCGGGGGTGGTCGGGCGCGACGCCGTAGCGGATCAGCCCGTACGGTGCCGGAAGGGACTCGAACAAGTCGATGGCGACCGAACCGCCGGCCTCGGCGACGGCGTTCGTGAGGATGTTGCCCGCGTAGATGCCGGCGGGACCGGCGCCGACGATCGCGACGCGGAGGTTCTGGAGGGTCGACGAGGTCACGAGAGAGGGGCCTTCCGGATCAGGGGATCGAAGTCTTCGAGTTCGAGGGTCGCGAGTTCGGCCGGCGCGTAGGGGCTCAGCCGCACGACGTCGCCCACGACCACGACGGCGGGGGAGCGCACACCGCGTGCGGCGGCCTGGTGCGCGATGGTCGAGAGCGTGCCGATCGTGACGCGCTGGCGCTCGCCGTAGCCGTCTTCGACGATGGCGACCGGGCAGTCCGCGCCGCGCGCGCCGCGGGCGAGCGTGATGGCGGAGTTCGCCAGCGTGCCGACGCCCATCAGCAGGACGACGGTGTGGTCGCGGCCGCCGCCGAGCGCCTCGATCTGGTCGTGGGCGGTGGCGACGGTGAAGGCCGTCGCCACGCCGCGGTGGGTGAGCGGGATGCCGGCGACCGCGGGAACCGAGACGGCACTGGTGATTCCGGGCACGACCTCGACGGCGACGCCTGCGGCGTGGCAGGCGAAGAGCTCTTCGCCGCCCCTGCCGAACACGTACGGGTCGCCGCCCTTCAGGCGCACGACCGTCTTGCCGTCGTGGGCGAGCTGGATGAGGAGCGCGTTGATGGCGTCCTGCGGCACGGCGTGGTGGCCGGGACGCTTGCCGACGTCGACGACTTCGGCGCGCAGGTCCACGCCGTCGGCGGCGAGGCCGTCGAGCACGGCGCGGGCGCCGAGGCGGTCAGCGACGATCACGTCCGCGGACTCCAGGGCGCGCAGCCCCTTGAGCGTCAGCAGCCCGGCGTCGCCGGGGCCGGCGCCGACTAGCCAGACCTTGCCGGTCGCAGCGGACGAGGCATCCACCGATCCGGAATTCGGTGATTCGCTCTGTTTCCGGATGCCGGCGGCCGAAGACTCCGGAAAGCGCGCGGAACTCGGATATTCGGATCGGCGGGAGGGGGCGGTCGGGTCGGTCATCGCGCGCCTCCCGTGACGAGGAGTCCCCGGCGCTTCAGCATCCGGCGCTCGAGCGGGCCGAAGAAGACCAGCTCGATGAGGATGCCGATCGCGAGGATCAGGATGATGGTGGCCAGCACGCCGGCCAGGTCCGCGAGCTCGCGCGACTGGTCCAGCAGCGAGCCCAGGCCGAAGCCGATCCTGCCGCCGGTCGCGATGATCTCGGCGGCCATGAGCGACCGCCACGAGAACGCCCAGCCCTGCTTGAGCCCGGCGAGGTAGCCGGGGAGTGCGGCGGGAAGGATCACGGCGGTCGCGAGCTGCCAGCGCGAGGCCCCGAGCACCGTGCCGACGCGGCGCAGCTGGGGCGGCACCTGGTCGATGCCGGCGATGAGTCCGTTGACGATCGACGGGATCGCGCCCATGAGGATGACGAAGTACACGGTGGCGTCCGAAAGCCCGAACCACAGGATGGCAGCGGGCACCCACGCCACCGAGGGCAGCACCTGCAGGCCCGAGATGATCGGGCCGACGGCACGCCGGATCGGGCGGACCTCGGCGAGCAGCAGACCGATGGGCGTGCCCACGACGATCGCGATCAGGAACCCGATGATGCCGCGCTCGAGGCTCGTCGCGACGGCCAGCTGCAGGCGCCCGGACTCCCACGCATCCCCCAGTGCCGCCACGACGGCCGCGGGCGAGGGAGCGAGGTCGGGGCGCGGGTGCGCGATCACGATGTACAGCTGCCACGCGACGATGAGCAGGATCACGAAGACGATCGGCGGCAGCACGCTCGACGCGAAGCGGCGCCAGCGGCCGGGGCCGGCGTCGGCGTCGGTCTGCAGCTTGTCGAGGCCGGACGCGAGGCTGCGGAGGTCGGTCTCTTCGGTCGTCGAGCGGGCGACGCGCGACGAGACGTCGTCCGTCGGCTCAGGGCGTTTCGTCTCGTCGCTGCGCTCCTCGCTCAACGACCGGGTCAGTTCACGCGGCATTGCGGCGGATCTCCTTGCGCAGCTGGTCGGTGATCTCGACCGACAGGGCGGCGACCTCGGGCGACTCGATGCGCCGGCCGGTCGTCTTGGCGATCTGCCACTGCTGGACGATGCGTCCGGGGCGGCTGCCCATGAGCACGACGCGCTGCCCCAGGCGGGCGGCCTCGCGCACATTGTGGGTGACGAACACGATGGTGCGACCGGTCGCGCGCCACACGCGCTCCAGCTCCTCGTGCAGCAGATCACGGGTGATGGCATCGAGCGCGGCGAACGGCTCGTCCATCAGCAGCACCGGGCGGTCCTGCGCGAGCGCGCGCGCCAGCGCGACGCGTTGGCGCATGCCGCCCGAGAGCTCGTGCGGACGCTTGTCGGCGGCATCCGCCAGGTTCACGGCATCCAGCAGCGACAGCGCCTTCTCGCCGCGCTCGGAACGCGGGACGCCACGCAGCCGCAGCGCCAGCTCGACGTTGCGGCGCGCCGTGAGCCACGGCATGAGCGCCGACTCCTGGAACATGACGGCCGACCCGGCCGCGGGCGTCTCGATGCGCCCTGCCGTGGGCTTGTCGAGCCCGGCGATGAGGTTCAGCAGCGTCGACTTGCCGCATCCCGAGGCGCCCAGCAGGCACACGAATTCGCCGGGGGCGATGTCGAGCGACACGTCGTCGAGAACGACGGGGCCGTTGCCGAACCGCTTGGACACGCCCTCGATGCGGACGGCGGGAGCGGATGCCGGAGCCGCCGCCGCGACCGGCGCGACGCCGTCGAAGCTCGGGCCGAGCAGGTTCACGGGCGTGTCGCCCGGTGCAGGCGCGCCGGCCTCCGGGGCCGCAGAAGCGGACCCGGAGGCGGAAGCCGTGGCGGAAGCTGCCCGTGGGCTCGGCGCGGTGCTCATGCGTCAGTCCTCGCCCAGCCCGGCGGCCGAGACGGTGTCTTCGCCCTCCGCCTTGAGCTGCTCGTTGAGCAGGCGCAGGTCGAAGAGGCCGTCGATCGAGCCCTCCTTCTGCGTGCCCGCGTCCACGCCGTTCTGCACCAGCGTCTCGAAGGTGTCGGCGACCGGGTCCACCGAGAAGGTCACGTGCTCCAGGGCACGCTCGATCACGGCGTCGTCGAGCGGCTTGCCGGTCTCCTTCTCGATGGCGCCGTTGATCACGCCGGGGGCCTCGTCGGGGTTGTCGGCGATCCAGGTGACTGCCGCCTCGTGGCCCTTCAGCAGCTCGGCCACCACGTCGGGGTGCTCGTCGAGGAACTGCTTGCGCACGAGCAGCACGGTCGTCGGGAAGGCGCCGTCATCCCACAGATCGGCCTCGTCCTGCAGCACGTGCGCGCCGGCGTCGACGATCAGCCGCGAGACCCAGGGCTCGGGCAGCCAGGCGCCGTCGAGCTGGCCCTGCTGGAAGAGCGTCAGCGTCTGCGCGTTCTCGGTGG
This sequence comes from Microbacterium helvum, assembly GCF_014779795.1. Taxonomy (GTDB): domain Bacteria; phylum Actinomycetota; class Actinomycetes; order Actinomycetales; family Microbacteriaceae; genus Microbacterium; species Microbacterium helvum. The sequence goes on along the minus strand of NZ_JACXZS010000010.1, from coordinate 156,333 downwards.
GGGTGACGTGCACGTCGCCGCCGCCCGAGGTGTCGGTCTTGTAGCCCTCGTCGCCGAGCCACTTGCGCAGCGCCACATCCTGCGTGTTGCCGAGCTGCGGCGAGGCGAGCGTGGTGCCCTTGAGGTCGTCGGAAGAGTCGATGCCGTCGCGCACGACGAGCGCCGCGCCGCCGATCGCCGCGCCCGCCACGATCCGCGCGGACTCGCCGCCGGACTGGATGAACGTGTTGATCGACGGGTTGGGTCCGATGTACGTCGCGTCGATCGCGCCGGCCGACAGCGCCTCGATCGCGGCGGGGCCGGCGTTGAAGACCTGCGTCGTGATGGTCACGTCGTCGCCGAGCGCGTCGGCGAACAGCCCCTCTTCGAGGCCCACGAGCGCCGGGGCATGCGTGACGTTGGCGAAGTAGCCGAGGCGGATCTCGCTGACCGACGGACCGTCGGACGTGGCCGCGGGCTTCTCGTCCGCGGTCGCGGAGGCGCAGCCGGCCATCATGGCCGCTACGAGTCCCAGGGTTGTGAGTGCTGTCGTGGTGCGGATGATCTTGTTCACGGTGTCGCCTCCTTAGGTCGGGTGGTGCTCAATGGGTGTGGGATGCGCGCGACCGGTCAGTCGCGCACGATGCCGGCGGCGAGCGTCGCGCCGTCGGACGGATGGATCACGAGGAAAGAGCCCCCGTGGCGGCTGGCGCGGTACGGCTCCAGCGGCAGGTCGGCCGCCAGGCGCAGCCGCACCCGGCCGATGTCGTTGGTCTGCAGGGTCTGCGCGGGCTCGTGCGTGAGCGCGTCGAGGTCGTAGCGCGACTCGATCTGCGCGACGATCGCCTGGACCGTCGCGGTGCCGTGCTTGACGAGGACGCGGATGCCGGGGGTGAGCGCCCGCGCGTCGAGCTGGAACAGCTCGGCGTCGACCTCGCGCTGCGCGGCGGGGAGCGTGCCCGCCGCGACGACGAGCGCGCCGCGCGCGGCGTCGATGTCGGCGTCGAACTCCAGCGACACGGACTGCGGCGCAGTGGCCGCGGCGACCTCGACGCCCGCCGAGCGGATGCCGCTCACCGTCGCCGCCGTGCCCGCCGGGAAGATCTCGACCCGGTCGCCGACGCGCACGACGCCGCTGGAGATGCGGCCGGCGACGGCACGGTAGTCGCGAAGACGCTCCGCCTCGTCCGGGGTCACGTCGGGTGCGAGGCCGCCCTGCGGACGCAGCACCAGCTGCACCGGCAGGCGCAGCGGCTCGAGCTCCTGCTCGATCTCGTCGGTCGCCGGCAGGGTCTCGAGCAGCTCGAGCAGCGCCGGACCGTCGTACCAGGGCGTGCGCTCGGAGCGCTCGACGATGTTGTCGCCCTCCAGCGCCGACACGGGCAGCACATGCAGTCCGTCGATGCCCAGCTCGGTCGCGACGGCTTCTGCCTGCGCCGCGACGTCGGCGAAGGCCTCGGCCGAGAACCCGATGAGGTCGATCTTGTTGACCGCGACGATGACGTGCGGCACGCGCAGCAGCGCCACGACCGCGAGGTGCCGCTTGGTCTGCTCGAGCACGCCCTTGCGGCCGTCGACGAGCACGACGACGGCGTCGGCCGTCGTCGCGCCGGTGACCATGTTGCGCGTGTACTGCACGTGTCCCGGGCAGTCGGCGAGGATGAACGACCGCGCCCCGGTCGAGAAGTAGCGGTACGCGACGTCGATCGTGATGCCCTGCTCGCGTTCGGCGCGCAGGCCGTCGGTCAGCAGCGCGAAGTCGAACGCGCCGTGGGCGAAGCCGCGGTCGGCCGAGGTGCGGGCGACCTGCTCGAGCTGATCGGCGAGGATCGCCTTCGAGTCGTGCAGCAGACGGCCGACGAGCGTCGACTTGCCGTCGTCGACCGATCCCGCCGTCGCGAAGCGGAAGAGCGTGGGGGTCGCGGTCAGCGTGTCGGCCGGAGCCAGGGTGGTCGCGGTCATCAGAAGTACCCGTCCTTCTTGCGGTCCTCCATGGCCGCCTCGCTGAGGCGGTCGTCGGCGCGGGTTGCGCCGCGCTCGGTGAGGGTGGAGACGGCGACCTCGGCGACGATCGCGGCCAGGTCGGCGGCATCCGATTCCACCGCTCCCGTGCAGCTCATGTCGCCGACCGTGCGGTAGCGCACGGTACGCAGCTGGACGGTCTCGTCCTCGCGCGGCGGCGAGAACGGGCCGACCGGGCGCCACATCCCGTCGCGCTCGTAGACCTCGCGCTCATGGGCGAAGTACAGGGGCGGCAGCGCGATGCCCTCGCGCTCGATGTAGCGCCACACGTCCAGCTCGGTCCAGTTCGAGATCGGGAACGCGCGCACGTGCTGACCCGGGGTGTGGCGGCCGTTGTACAGGCTCCACAGCTCGGGGCGCTGGTTGCGCGGATCCCACTGGCCGAACTCGTCGCGCAGCGAGATGATGCGCTCCTTGGCACGGGCCTTGTCCTCGTCGCGACGGGCGCCGCCGAACACGGCGTCGTGGCGACCTGCGGCGATGGCGTCGAGCAGCGGCACGGTCTGCAGCGGGTTGCGGGTGCCGTCGGCGCGCTCCTGCAGGCGGCCGTCGTCGATGTAGTCCTGCACGCGGGCGACCTCGAGGCGGATGCCGAGGCGCTCGACGGTCTCGTCGCGGAAGGCCAGCACCTCGGGGAAGTTGTGGCCGGTGTCGACGTGCAGCACCGGGAAGGGGACCCGGCCCGGAGCGAACGCCTTGGTCGCGAGGTGCAGCACCACGACGGAGTCCTTGCCGCCCGAGAACAGCAGCACGGGCCGCTCGAACTCGGCGACGACCTCGCGGATGACGTGGATCGCCTCGGCCTCGAGCAGGTCGAGCGTCGACAGCCCTTCGACAAGCTCAGGGACCGTCGCGGGGGCGGTGGTCGAGAGAGTCATACGTGCAGCCCGCATTCCGTCTTCGAGGATCCGGCCCAGCGACCGGATCGGGGGTCTTCACCGGGGGCGACCGGCTTGGTGCACGGCTCGCAGCCGATCGAGGGGTAGCCGAACCCGACGAGCAGGTTGACGGGCGCCTTGTGCGCGGCGGCGTACTCCAGCACGTCGTCGAAGCTCCACGCGGCGACCGGGTTGACCTTGACCAGTCCGTTGCGCTCGTCCCAGGTCACCAGCGGCGTGTTCGTGCGGGTGGGCGCCTCGTCGCGGCGCACGCCGGTGAACCACACCTCGTAACCGCCGAGCGCGTCCTGCAGCGGCGCCACCTTGCGGCGTGCGCAGCACAGGCCCGGATCGCGCTCGAACAGCTTCGCGCCGAACTCGGCGTCCTGCTCGGCGACGGTCTGATCGGGCGTGATGTCGACGATCCGGACGTCGAGAGCCCGCTGCACCTCGTCGCGCGTCGCGTACGTCTCGGTGAAGTGGTACCCGGTGTCGAGGAACAGCACGTCGACGCCCGGCAGCTGCTCGGCCACGACGTGCGGCAGCGCGGCGTCGGCCATCGAGCAGGCGACGGCCGCGGCATCCACCGAGAAGTTCCGTGCGACCCACGCGACGACCTCGGCGGCCGACGCCTCGTGGTCGGTCAGGCTGCCGAGCTCGAGGTTGCCCTGCTCGGCGAGGGCCTTGAGCTCTTCGGGCGTGCGCTTGGTCGTGATGCGGGGCGCGAGGCTGACGGTCACTGCAGCGCCTCCTCTTCGGCACGGTGGGCCCACTGGGCGAAGGTCTCATCCGCCGCCGTGTCCCGGTCCGCGAGGAAGCGGGTGACGACGCGCTCGACGTAGTCCGCGATGCCGTCGGCGGCCACCTTCAGGCCGCGGACGGTGCGGCCGAGGCCGGGCTCGTCGCGGTCCTGCGAGGCGAGACCGCCGCCCAGGTGCACCTGGTAGCCGGGGACCTGCTCGCCGTCGATCGTGACGAGCTGGCCCTTGAGGCCGATGTCGGCGGTCTGGATGCGCGCGCACGAGTTGGGGCAGCCGTTGACGTGGAGCGAGATCGGATGCGGCAGCTCGAAGCCCTTGAGGCGCTCTTCGAGATCGAGCACCGCGGCCGTCGCGTTGACCTTGGTCTCGACGATCGCGAGCTTGCAGAACTCGATGCCGGTGCACGCGATGGTGCCGCGGCGGATGAGGCTCGGGCGGGCCTGCAGGCCCAGCTCGTCGAGCTCGGCGATGAGGGGCTCCACGTGCTCTTCGGGCACGTCGAGGATGACGATCTTCTGGTGCGGCGTGGTGCGCAGGCGCGCGGAGCCGTGCGCCTCGGCGATGTCGGCGAGCTTCGTCAGCGTCTCGCCGCTCACCCGGCCGACGATCGGGGTGACGCCCACGTAGAAGCGGCCGTCCTTCTGCTTGTGCACGCCGACGTGGTCGCCGGGCGTCGCGGGCTTCCGCGCGGCGGGGCCGTCCGCGAGCTCGTACCCGAGGTACTCGTCCTGCAGCACCTGGCGGAACTTCTCGGTGCCCCACTCGGCCAGCAGGAACTTCAGGCGCGCCTTGTTGCGCAGCCGCCGGTAGCCGTAGTCCCGGAAGATCTGGGTCACGCCGTGCCAGGCATCCACCACCTGGTCCGGACGGACGAACGCTCCCAGGCGCTCGCCGAGGCGCGGGGTGGTCGACAGCGCGCCGCCGACCCACAGGTCGTATCCGACACCCAGCTCGGGGTGCTCGACGGCGACGAAGGCGACGTCGTTGATCTCGTGCACGACGTCCTGGCTGGGGTGACCGGTGATGGCGGTCTTGAACTTGCGCGGCAGGTTCGAGAGCGTCGGGTCGCCGATGAAGCGCCGCGAGATCGCCTCGATCTGCGGCGTCGGGTCGATGAGCTCGTCGGCCGAGATGCCGGCGACGGGGGAGCCCAGGATGACGCGCGGCACGTCGCCGCACGCCTCGGTGGTGCGCAGGCCCACGGCCTCGAGGCGGCGCCAGATCTCGGGCACGTCCTCGACGCGGATCCAGTGCAGCTGGATGTTCTGCCGGTCGGTGATGTCGGCGGTGCCGCGTGCGAAGTCGGTCGAGATGCCGCCGATGACGCGAAGCTGCTCGGTGGTCAGCTGTCCGCCGTCGATGCGGACGCGGAACATGAAGTACTCGTCCTCGAGCTCTTCGGGCGTGAGAGTGGCGGTGCGTCCGCCGTCGATGCCGGGCTTGCGCTGCGTGTACAGTCCCCACACGCGGAAGCGGCCGTGCAGGTCGGTCGGGTCGATGCTCTGGAAGCCGCCGACGGAGTAGATGTTCTCGATGCGCTCGCGCACGCTCAGGCCGTCGTCGACCTGCTTCCACTCCTCGTTGCCGTTGAGGGGGGTCTTGCCGTCGATCTTCCACTGCCCGTTGGGCTTGGACGACGGCCGCGGCGGCCGCACGGCGGCGCGCGGGCGCTCCGCGCTGTGCGGTTCGGTCTCGCTGATGGTCACGGTGCCTCCGGGCTGGAACCCGGGGCGCCCCGGGCGGACTCTACCGAGCCCATTCCGTGAGGCTAGAAGCGGTCCGCCCGTCGACCTACCTGGACGTCAAGCGGCGTTAACCGACGTAATCGGGCGTCACACAGTTGCAGTGCGCCGCCTTTGTGGACTCAGTCCGACAAACCGGCGGCACCCTTGTAGCGATCCACGACAAGGTCGACGAGGGATGCCGGCGGCTCATCGCTCCCGAGCAGCGGGGGTGCGACGGGGGCCGAGCCGGACAGCGTCACGGCGAGGTCGTGGAAGTACCCGGGCGCCAGCAGATAGTCCGCGACGACCACGCGGTCGCCGCCCGCGGTCACCGCGACATCGAGCCGCGGGTCGGCCGCGGCGAGGAATCCGACGGCGACCTCTCGGCCGAGCCGTTCGCCCAGCATCCGGGCGGTGACGCGGCAGTCCTCGTTCGCGCGGTCGTCGCTCGAACCGGCGACGGCCAGCACGAGCGCGTCCTCGGGGGCGGGGGCGAGGGGCGTCAGTCGCGCGATGAGGGCGTCGACGAGCCGGTCGTCGGGTCCCAACGCCGGGGCGATCGTGACGTCGCCGCGCCCCGCGGACTGGTTGATGAGGTCCACCCGCACGTGATAGCCGGCCGAGAGCAGCAAGGGAACGATCACGACGGGCGTGCCCTGCGGGATCGCGTCGAGGGATGCCGCCACATCCGGCTGCTGGACGTCCACGTGCCCGAGCCGCACGAGCGTATAAGGCAGGCGGGCGGCGACGGCGTCCACGAGAGAGGCCACGGCGGCCTGCCCGGCGGGCGAGGACGTGCCGTGCGAGATCGCGAGCAGCGCGGGTCGGGTCACGCCCCCATCATGCCCGGCGCATGTGTCGCGCGCGTGACGCCGGGTGCGGCATCCACTCATCCGTCCCACGATGCTCCGCAGTCACATTCCGTGGCTCGCGGGAGTCTCGGCCGGAAGAAGTGACTGCGGAGCAGTCGGCCGGAACGGCTCCGCAGTCACTTTTCGCGAATCCTGCCGGGCCCGCACCCGCGGAAGGTGACTGCAGAGCAGCGACGGCGGACGGATGCCGGGGCTCAGGCGTCGCGCGACTCGCGACCCCGGGCGAAGCCGGCGTCGAAGCCGCGCTCGTACGCCTCCTGCGCACGACGACCGCCGCCGTGGTGACCGTGGTCGCCGCGGTGATGCGGGTGGTCGTGGTGACCATGCCCCGCGTGCGGGTGGTCGTGGCCCTCGTCGTCGGCTCGGTCGTGGCTGTGGCTGTGGCCGTGGCCGTGGCCGCGGCCGCGGAGCGGCTCGTCGTCGCGATCGGCGGGCCGCCCGGGGCGACCCGGACCGAAGCCGCGGTGCCGGTTCGGGCCGAAGCCGTAGCGCAGCGCGGGGTCGAAGCCCGCGCCGAACTTCTGGCCGACGCCGGGGGCGAAGTCCGGGCCGAAGCCCGGCGCGCCGAACGGCGGGCGTCCGAAGCCGGGGCCGCCGAAGCCGGGTCGTCCGAAGCCGCGCTCGGCGGCCGTGGTCTCGTCCCAGCCCAGTTCGCGGGCGATCGCCTCGAGCGAGGCGGTGAGCTGCGTGTAGGAGTCGTCGCCGATCGCGTCGGCCACGCGAGAGCGGATGCTGTCGACGATCGTGCCGATGCGCTCCTTCTCGGCGCGGCCGAGGTCGGTGAGCGTCCAGGTGCCGTCGCCCTGCTGGGTGACCCAGCCGCGGTCTTCGACCGACCGCAGGCGCTTGCCCTTGCGGGCGAGGCGCTCGGCGAGGCCGGGGGCATCGACGTCGCCCGACAGCACGTTCAGCAGCATCCAGTCGCGGCGAGAGACGCCTTCGGCGTCCAGCGCCTCGGCGAACGCCCGCGTGATGAGCCCGTCGACGGTGCGCAGCCAGTAGCCGAGCGGACGCTCGGCGCGGGGGATGTCGGTGCTCTCTTCGTTCTGATTCATGTCGTCCATGAGAAGTCCTTTCGGTGGCGGCCGGCGGGTCCGGCCGCGAATTGCATGTCGTAGTGCATGTACATGCAGTGTGACATGCACTTTGGATCCATGTCAAGTCGCATGTAAATTGGACGCATGCCGTCCGCACCCGACGATCCCTCCGACGCCATCGCCGCAGCCCTCGCCCGGCTGCGCGGACGACGCATGCCTCGGCCACCGTGGGGCGAGGGGCCCGGGCCGCGCGGCGCCGGCCCGCACGCACACGGGCACGGCGGTCCGCACAGCACCCATGGCGGCGGCCCCCACGGCGACCACCGCGGGCGCGAGTTCGACGCCGAGGGTGCCGACGCCTTCCCCGGGCGTGGTCCCTGGGGCCGCGGAATCCCGGGCGGCCATGGCATGCCCGGCGGGCACGGCGGCCCGCCGTGGGCCGGCGGCGGACGCTTCGGCGGCCCTGCACGCATGCGGCTGCTCGAGGCGGTGGCCGCGGCATCCCATCCCCTCTCAGTGGGCGAGATCGCCGAGGCCGTCGGAGTGGATCAGCCCCGCGCGTCGCGGCTCGTGCAGCAGTCCGTCGAACTGGGGCTCGTGCGGCGTGAGGCCGACCCCGACGATGCCCGCCGCACGCGGGTCGCGCTGACGGATGCCGGCACGCGGCTGGTGCGAGGGTTCCGGGGTGAGCGGCGCGACGCGATCGACGCCGCGCTCGCCGCCTTCACCGATGCCGAGCGCACCGAGCTCGCCCGCCTGCTGACGAAGCTCGCCGACTCCTGGCCCGGCGTCTGACCGCTGCCCGCGTCAGAAGCTCGTGACGAGGTCGCCGAGCACGGCCTCCAGCTTCGACGGGTCGGTCGCGTCGTAGTAGTGCGCACCCGTCGCGCTCGAGATCGACTGCAGCGTCGGCACATCGGCGTCGGCGCCGTACGCCAGTGTGAAGACCAGCACCGGCGTCGAGTGGTGCATATCCTTCAGATCGGCGATCATCTGGTCGGCGCCGATGGTCGGAGCGTTCGGTGTGTCGTTCTTGCCGTCGCTGAGCAGCACGATGGCGTTGATGTGGTCGCTCGACCACGACGCCGCCTGCTGCTTCGCGAACTCGTCGACCGCCTGGTACAGCGGTGTGTCGCCCATCGAGGTGATGCCGCCCAGGGCGCCGAGGAACCCGTCGCGCGATGTGCCGATGTCGCTCACAGGTGCCACCAGCCCTGGGACCATCGCACCGTCCGGCGCCTGGGCGAACCCGGCGAGCCCGACGTCGTCGCCGGTCGTGAAGTGGCCGAGGGCCGCTTCGATCGCCTTGCGCGCCTGAGTCAGCTTGGTGTCGGCCGGCGAGATCGGCTCGTCCATCGATCCCGACACGTCGAGCAGGAAGAGCACGTTCGCGCGCTTGCGGACCTCGGGGAACGACGCCTGGACGGCGGTCACGACATCGGCGGCGGGGAACGCGAGCGCCGTGGTCAGGTCGTCGCTGAGCTGCCCGACCTTCTGCACACTCTCGTCGAGCGCGCGGTTGAGGTCGCGGTAGCCGCTGGAGCGCACCACGGACTGACCCTGCGCGGTGAGCGCGTAGCGGATGAAGTCGGCCGCAGCCTCGGATTCGACGGGGTCGATCCACGCACCCTTCAGGCGCATCGCCGGGTTGTCGGCGGCGTAGTAGCCGTCGGACGGGTAGATGGGGATCAGCTGCTCGGTGGGCGGGTCCGCCTGGGTGCGGGTGATGCCGTCGCGGCTGGTGATGCCGCGGTTGTAGTCCCACACCGACTTCTCGTCCACGATCACCGCCGAGAGGAAGTCGGCGGACGAACCGGACGCCTCGGCCTGCCGCGCGTGCCACAGGAAGTGCTCGGGCGTGGCCATGTAGTGGCTCGTCGAGGTCTCGTTCTCGTGCACGGTGGCCTGCACGGCGGGATCCTGGACCTCGGTCGCGGTCAGCTCGTCGAGGGATCCGGCGGCCGTGCCGTACGAGGCGAACATGGCGGCCTCACCCGAGGTCGCGACCAGCGGGCTCGTCTTGCCGAGCTTGAACGCGCCCCACTCGGGGTGGCCGAGGCCGCTCCACAGGTCGGCGTCGCCGGCGGATTCGAACACCTCGGACCAGCTGGGCGCCTCGGACGACCAGCCGATGGCCTGGGCGAGAGGCTTCGGCATCGCGAGCACGATGTTCGAGACGGCGACGCTGGTGCCGTCGTTGCCGAGCGACGTCGCCCCCTCGGACTGGGCGACGTCGACCCACGTCGACGAGTCCGGCAGCCACACGGTGGGCTTCTGGTCGTCGGGCGAATTGGGGAAGCCGGCTGCCACGACGGCGGCGGCGGCGCCGGACTTCTCTTTGCTCGAGGTGACCGTCACGCAGGAGCCGGCCACGTTGCGCGGCTGTGCGTTGTAGGCGTTGGCCAGGTTCTCGACCATCTCGGCGTTCTCGTACGAGGCGAGCACGCGGACGGTGACGCACGGTTCGGCGCCGGCGGTGGCGGCCGGCTCGTCCTGCGCGAAGGTGATGGGCTTGACGACCGCCGGCGCGGCCCGCGGCGGATCGGCCGATGCGGGAGTGGATCCGGCGAGGTTCGAGACGATCGCGTACGACACGGTGCCGATCGACCCGACGAGTACGACGATGCCGGCGACGGTGGTCCACAGCACGATCTGCTTGCGGCGCTTGCGGCGCCGTTCGCGCCGCTCGTCCATGGCGGTGGGCCGGGCGGGCTTCGACGCCGACGCGACCGAGGCCGCCGACGCGACCGCCGAGGCAGCCGGCGCCGCGGGCGCCGATCCACCGGTCGAAGGGGTCGGCAACGCTGCCGTCGGGGGCGGGGAGGACTGGCCGCGGCGAGGTCCGGGCGCGTCCTCGTCGCCGCGCGTGCGATCGCGCATGAAGGCTTCCTCGAGGTCGGTCAGGCCGTGAGGCCGATCGGGGGGTTACCGGCCGGGTTGTCCGGTAAAGCCACAGCCTAACGAGGAACGTGCCGGGAGGCGAGTGAGAGCAAGCTGGGAGATCACCCGGAGGCGGTGTTCAGCATCCCGATCAGCACCGCGGTCCACCAGCCGACCTGCGACACGACGGCACTCCACACGCACCACACGCGCAGTCGCGCGGGCAGCATCGAGAACCGCACCCGGGCGGGCAGCCGGGCCAGCTCGTCGGTCAGCCGCGTCATCGCGACGCCGTTCATGGCGGCCACGAGCACCGCGGCCATCTTGAGGTCGGTGAGCGGATTGGTGAGGTCGGGCTGCAGGAACGCGCCCGAGAACAGCAGCCCCGCGATGCCCAGCCACGCCAGCGTGCTGACGGTGCGCTCGACGCGGCGCAGGTCTTCGAGCTGCGTGCGTCGCAGCATCCACAGCAGTCCGCTCATCTCCAGCAGCACCGCCGAGCCGAGGCCGACGATCACCGATGCGAGGTGCACGAACAGCGCGGGCCGGTGCACCCAGTCGTGTGGGACGATCTGCGCGCCGACCCACAGCGACAGCGCGAGCGACAGCAGGACCGCCCAGTACCCGAGTGCGCGCCGATGACGCGCCGCGCGGCGGTTCTCGGTGAGCGTGACGGACACGGTGCCTTTCGGGGGTGGGCTCGGCGCAGGGAAACGCGCGACCGCCCCCAATCGCATCGGTGAAGAATCCCCGAGAAGGAGATTATCGGATGCCGCAGCCCCTGCGGCCTCGTCGGCCGCGGTTCTGCGGGCCTCAGACCTCGGCGACGGCGCGCGGCGGCGCCTTCACGAAGACCAGCAGCACGAAGCCGACGGCCAGGACGAGGGCGATCGCGAGGATGCCGTACAGCGTCTGGTTGCCCGCAGCGGCGATGAACACGCCCCACAGCAGCGCCGCCATCCAGCTCGCCGCCCGACCGGTCGTGGCGTACAGACCGAAGATCTCGCCTTCGCGCCCGGCCGGGGTCACGCGCGCGAGGAACGACCGTGACGCGGCCTGCGCCGGTCCGACGAGGGCTGCCAGCACGATTCCTGCGACCCAGAACAACGCGCGTCCGGCGCCCGCGCCGATGAAGACGGCCAGGCAGCACGCGACGATGCCGCCGATCGCCGAGAGGATGACGGGCTTGGGTCCGAAGCGGTCGTCGAGGCGTCCCGCGAAGATCGTCGAGACGCCGGCGACGAGGTTCAGCACGATGCCGAAGATCACGAGGTCGGTGAACCCGAAGCCGAACACGCGCGCGGCGATCACCGAGCCGAACGTGAACACGGCCGCGAGACCGTCGCGGTACACCGCCGAGGCGAGCAGGAACCAGAAGGTCGGCCGGCTCTCGCGCCACAGGCGGATGACCGAGCGCACCAGTTCGACGTAGCCCTCGAAGAAGTTGACCTTCTTGGTGTCGGCGCTCGGCGGCGGCTCGGGGACGCTGCGAAAGATCGGGATCGAGAACAGGATCGTCCACACCGTCGCGCCCGCGGCGATGAACTGGAAGGTCGAGCCCTGCGTGCCGTCGAGCACGCCGCCGAGGATGAGGCCGACGACGATCGCGAGCGCCACGATGCCGCCCAGGTACCCGAAGCCCCAGCCGAGCCCCGACACGCGTCCGACGGTCTTCTGCGTCGACACCGAGACGAGCAGCGCGTTGTAGTTCGCGCCGGCGATCTCGCCCACGACGCTGCCGAATGCGATCATCGCCACACCGAACCAGAACAGGTCGGCGCTGCCGCCGACGAACGCCATGCCGAGCTGGCACAGGATCAGCAGGCCGGTGAAGATGCCGAGCATCAGCTTGCGATGCCCGGTCGCGTCGGCGCGCTGGCCGAGCACGGGCGCGAGCAGGGCGATCAGGATGCCGGCGGCCATGATGCCCCAGCCGAGGTTCGCGTCCAGCGCGCCGAGCGCGTGGCAGTACGCGGTGACCGCGTTCGCACTGGTGTCGCAGTCGATCTTCTCGCCGTCGACGATGCCCGACGCGGCGACGGCCGGGTCGAGGAAGAACGGCGACACCAAGAAGCTCGGCACCCACACGAACGTCAGCAGCACCGTGTTGAACGGCTGCGTCGCCCAGTCCCACAGCGCCCACGCGAACACGCGGCGACGCGGCACGGGTGCGTCCGACAGTGCTCCGGTGTTCAGCGCCGCGGTCGACAGCACGGGTTCGGACGGCCGGGTGGCAGCCGGGTTCTCGGAGTCCGGCGCGGGAGAGCTCATGTCGCTCAAGGTAGGGCCCTTCGGTGAACGGCGGGTGCCGCCGCAGCGCGCCACCTCGGCGTGGCGCGTGGCCAGGCTAGCGGAGGGGGTGAGTCAGGGCGTCCGCAGCACGCGCACGGGATCACTGTAGGCTGCGGCCAGGGCAGGCGGAATGGATGCTGCCAGCGCAGCGATCACGGCGAGCACCCCTATGGCGGCGACGAACAGCGGTGGCACGGCGGTGCCGAGCAATGCCAGCGCCACGGTCCCGGCGAGCACGCCGATCAGCCCGCCGGCGAGCGCGGCGACGCCGGTGCGAACGACGATGAACGCGACCAGTGCGTGGCGAGACATGCCGAGGGCGCGGCGCCGGCCCAGGTCGTTGCGCCGCACCAGTGTGTCGGCGAACGTGACGAGCGCGACGAGCACAGCCCCCCGCCGAGGATCAGCAGCAGCAGCGAGTGCCCGAGTCCACCGAGATCTCGGGACAACGCGCCCTGAAGTGCGGCTAGCGCGTCCGGAGCTGCGACGGCGAGGTCGCCCGGCCCCGAGGGCGCGATGACCTCGCGCACCAGGTCGGCGGCGGCAGGCACGTCGGCGGCGGTGCGAGCGATCACGTACAGCTGCGGCGTGGTGGTTGTCGCTGCCGCGGGGGCGAGGACGCCGGCATCCAGTTCGTCGAACGCAGTCCGGGCGCGGAAGGTACCGACGATACCCCATTGCCGATCGCCCGCTTCGAGGGCGCCGACCGCGGCGTCGAGGCCGACGGCATGGGCCTGATGGGTGGAGATGATCGCCTCGCCCGGCCCCGGCATGCGCCCCGAGACCAGTTCGACGGCGGAGCCGAGGTCGCCCCGCGCTTCCCAGAGGGGGACACGGGTCCCTCCCCCGCCCTGTGCCGCCGGGCGCGCGTCGACCGGCAGCGACAGGGCGACCGTACGCTCGACGACTGACGAGGCGTCGATGATCGCGACGGTGGCGGGGTGGATCAGACCGGCACCGGAGGTGTCCTGTGCCGAGATCAGCCGGGCGCCCGAGGACTCGAGGCGGGCGAGCAACTGTGCTTCCGCCGCAGTGGTACGGCCCACGGTCAGCAGTGTGGCCAGGCACGCGACCGCCACGAGCAGGGCGATGGTCATCGTGGGCACGCGGCGACGCGAGGCGGCACTGCACGCCTCGCGGATCAGCTCTCCCGCTCTCATAGCTGCAGCACTTCGTCGGCCCAGTCGATGACGAAGGGGTCGTGGGTGGCGATCACCACGCCGGCGCGGTCGGCGCCGGCGCGCAGCATCCGCAGCACTTCGCGGGAGTTGTCCTGGTCGAGGTTTCCGGTCGGCTCATCGGCGAGGATCACCCGCGGGTCATTGATCAGCGCGCGACACACCGCGACCCGCTGAGCCTGCCCGCCCGAGATCTGCCCCGGGCGCCCGTCGATGCGGTGGGCGACACCGAGTTCGGCGAGCAGCTCTCGAGCGCGCGGCTCGGCGTCGGCGCGGCCGCGCCCCGCGTAGAGTGCCGGCTCGACCACCGCGTCCAGCAACGACCGGGTGGGGTCGAGTGCGGCGTCCTGGAACACGAACCCGATTGTGCGGGCGCGCAGTGCCGACAGCTCGGTGTCGGTGTGATCTGTCGTGTCGACCCCATCAACCAACACGCGACCCCGGGTCGGCCGCAGCATCAGGCCCATGATGTACAGCAGCGTGCTCTTGCCCCGCCCCGATGCGCCGGTGACGGCGGTGACCTTGCCGGGAGTGAACGCGTGGTCGAGGTCGCGGAACAGTTCATCCCCGTCAGAGCTGTACTGGAACGCTAGGGCTTCGACGGCGATCACGGCTCGCTGCTCGAGGTCGGTGCATGCTGCTCGGCCTGTTGGTCGGCGGTGGCGCCATCGGGGAGCACGACGACATCGCCGACGTTCAGACCGTCGACGATCGCGATGCCGCCTTGCGAGAGCAGCACGGTGACGGCGACGTCGCCGCCAGACTCGAGCACCACGTAGGCGTGCCCGTCGGCGGCGGTGCGAATCGCGGATGCCGCAACCCCGGGGCCTGTCTGCTCCGGCGTCACGACCGCCTCGGCGCGGAGGATGAGTCGCTCGCCCATGGGAAGGCTCGCGCAGGCGTCCGCGCACACTGCGCCGCCGTCGGGACCCCGCAGCACGAGGGTGAGGTTGTCGCCCTCGTCGACGGTGGTGTCGATCACCCGTGCCGGCCACGAGTTGGCGCCGGAGTGCACGACGAAGTCGCTCTCGGTGGGGATCAGTCGTGCACGGTCAGGTGACAGCGTAATGCTGAAGGTTCGTTCGCCGACGGGGCCGATGAGTGCATCTTCGCCGCCGGCGAGCAGCGCGCCGGGTCGGATGTCGTCGCCGAGGCGCAACGCGATGGGGAGCGCGGAGACGCCGACAGCTTCGCCAAGATGGACCTCTCCGGTGACCGGCGCCCCTGCTACACGCTGCCAGGCCTTGACGGCCGCCGCGGTGCTGGCTCCGAACACGCCGTCTGCGGCTGCCGTGAAATAACCGAGACGCGTGAGGGCGCGCTGCAACTCGGCGACGTCGCTGCCGCGTGTCGATGCGGCAAAGTCGCGGTAGAACGGCGTCGCCGCCTGCAGGGCAATGACGGGTATGCCGTTTACGGCATATAGTGAGGCGCCTTCTTCGATGGTCGCCGCGGTGGATGTCACCGTGACGACGCCGGCGAGCAGGTTCACCGCGATCGGTGCCGTGGGCTGGGCTACGGTCACCCCGGTGCTGACCGTCCTTCCCAAGGTCACCTGGGTGACGGTCGTCGTCTGCGGATCATCCACGGCTGCAACGGACTCGGGGCGAGCGAGCGCTGTGCTGGTCGCCCACCAGGTGACGACCGCCGTCACCGCGATCGCGGTGCACCACCGGACGATCGCGGGCCACCGACGCCTACGCCGGCCCGTGGGCGACCGCGCACCATTGTCTGTCGTCACGTCATCCGAACTCACGGGGACACTATGCACGACGTGGGCCCGTCCGGCGCAATAGATCACGAAACGACAACGCTTCTTCACGCGGTGTCTCAGATTCAGTGGTCCCGGACATACCAACGTGAGGGCGCAGAGTCGCGACCCTCGGAAAGGGCTCCATGAACAAGTCATCCAAGATCACCGCCGCTGCCGCTCTCGCTCTCGTGCCGGCGGTCGCGGGGGTTGCTGCGCCCGCGTCCGCAGCGTCAGGCAGCCTGACCTGTGCCACCGGGCAGCAGGTGGTGCTGACCTCGTCACTCAGCGGCACCAGCGGTGCCACCTCGTCCACGCAGACCACCCACGTGCATGCGACCGCTGGTGGCAACTTCACAACACCGTTCACCGGATTCGGAGACAAGGTCAGTCGTTCGGCAGGCTACCGATCATCCTCATGGAGCGCGACTGCCGCATACGCCTTCAAGCCCGCGCCGTATGCCGTCTGCGGCGCCGGCGGCGTGTGAAGCGAGAATGTCGCGTCGCATCGGATCACTGGTCGTCGTCGGCGGGATCCTGATTGCAGGGCTTTGCCTCTCGGGCTGCGCGGACGCCGCGGCACCTGGGGTCGCCGCGCCCACGCTTGCGGAGCCGACGATACCTTCGTACGCGTTGAACCCGAGTCAATCGCAGCTGATCAACGAGGCAAGAGCAGCCTGCATGACAGATCGGGGTTGGCAAGTGCGAATCGTGCCAGGTGCCGGATACACGAACGTCAATCCACTATCAGATGCCGAGACGAAGTCCTTTCAAGTCGACTCTGACGCGTGTGCGGCGGAGAACGGTGCCGCGTCGGAGAGTCTCGACGTCACCGACGAAGTTCTGGTCGAGGCTTGGGAACGCGAGAACGAGGCGTGGCAATGCCTATTCGATGCCGGGTTCGAGGTCGCTGAGGTCCCCTCGCAGAAGGTGTACGTCGAGAACTTCCGTGCTGGCGATCAGTATTCGACGTGGCACTCGCTGATCACCGAGGTGACCCAGTCGGCCGCCGACCTGGATCGGCTCGGGCGGCTGTGCCCGGATCCGATGCAGTGGTTCGGCGAAGGCTGAGATCCAGCGGCCCTGCACATCACCAGCCAGCGCACCGGTGTGCAGGGCCGCGTCGTGCAACGCGGGACGGCAGTTGTGCTGCTCGCTGTCATCGCCGCAGAGGCGGCAGGCTGTGCGGCTGGTCCGATGTCGACCGAACGACCGACCTTCCGCCGGTTCGCGCCACACGAGAAAGGAACGCCTCGTGACGTCCCGCAAGCAACGCCCGCTGGTCGCACTGATCGGAGGAGTGCTGTTCTGGCTGGCGGCCAGCGCCACGCTCCTGTTCGCCGCCGCCGCCGTCTGGCTGCTGATCAACGGGCAGCAGCCGGCCTGGATCATCTTCGCGGTGACCGTGCCCCTCTGCGCTCTCGCGGTCTGGCTCATCAGGATCAGCCGGGTTCCGTTCGGGGACGCTCTGAACGTCGGGTTCTGACCGGCGGGGCCGTCCCGAGCACGCCGACTCACCGCTGCGATGAGGGCATGATGAAGGCAGGACCGGTGAAGTGAGGCCCGTATGACGACGGCAGTGCCCGTGCGCTCAGAGATGGCGCGGTCGCTGCAGCGCGCCCTCTGGATGCTGGCGACGATGGGCGTGGCGCTGACGGTCCTGCTCGTCGCACTGCTTCCCATCGACGAACCGGGCAGCCTGCCGCTGATCGTGCTCCCCGTCATCTTCGTGATCTATCTGGTCGCCGGCGGCCTGGCGTGGCGCCGCCGGCCGCGCAGCGACATCGGGTTCCTGATCGTCATCGCAGGCATGGCCGTCTACGCGGGCAGCCTCTTCAGCACCGAGGTGCCCGCACTGGTGGCGATCGGCTCGGTGTGCGCGACGCTGATGGTCGCCGCGATCGTGCATCTGCTGCTGGCGTTCCCGACGGGACGGCTGCCGGATCGACTCTCGGTGTTCCTCGTCGTCGCGACCTATGCGGTGTGCCTCGTGATGCAGGCGCCGCTGTACCTGTTCGATGCGGACGGCCCGTTTCCGCCGTTCGCGCTGGCCGACCTGCCGCGCGCCGCCGAGTTCTTCAGCCTGCTGCAGACGATCGTCGCCTCGGCGCTGATGGTGTGGGTCGCGTGGGTGCTGTGGGGAAGGCTTCGCCGAGCGGATGCCGCCCACCGGCGCGTCCTCGTGCCCCTCTTCTCGTACGGCATCTTCACGGTGCTGTTCATGCCGCTCATCGCGATCGTGCTGGACCGGGTGCTCCACCTCGACCCCACCCTGCGCGGGTTCCTGCAGTTCGGCGTGATCGCCGGCATCCCGATCGCGTTCGCCCTCGGCACGATCCGCGGCGGCTTCGCCCGCACCGGCGAGCTGGAGGAGCTCGGCGCGTGGCTCGGGGGTCGCGGCGAGTCGGGCGAGCCGCTCGGGGCGGCGTTGCAGCGGGCGCTGGGCGATCCGTCGTTGCGGCTGTACTTCCGTGCGGCTGACCGTGCCGGGTTCGTCGATGTCGAGGGGCATCCGGCGGACGACGTGCGGCGCTCAGATCCGCGCCGAGGGTGGCAGCCGATCATGCTCGACGGTCGCGAGATCGGCGCGATCGAGTACGACGCGGAGCTCTTCTCGGGTCCGGGCCGCGTCCGCGCCGCGGGCAGTGTCGTGGCCATCGAGGTCGAGCGCGAGCGCCTCACCGCCGAGCTGCGCGCCAGTCAGCGCGAACTGAGGCAGTCCCGCGAGCGTCTGGTCGAGGCGAGCGACCGCGAGCGCCGACGGGTCGCGCGCGACCTGCACGACGGCCTGCAGGTGCAGCTCGTGCTGCTGGCGCTGGAGGCGCAGCAGATCGCCGCCGCCGCCCCCGAGACGGTGCCCGACCGCGCGACCCGTCTGCGTGTCGAGATCGATGCGGCCGCCGCCGACCTGCGCGCGCTGGTGAGCGCGCTGGTGCCGGCGGCCCTGATCGAAAGAGGTCTCGAGGCGGCGGCCGAGGACCTCGCCGACCGCATGCCCATTCCCACGCACTTCGAGGCGGACCTGCCCGGCGCGGAGCTGGGCGACCTGGTCGAGGCCACCACGTACTTCGTGCTCACCGAGGCGCTCGCCAACGTCGTCAAGCACGCGAAGGCGTCCGTCGCCCGCGTGCGACTCGCCCGCCGCGACGGACTGCTGCGGCTCGACGTCGAGGACGACGGCGTCGGCGGCGCGTCGATGGATGCCGGAACCGGCCTGCGCGGGCTCGCCGACCGTGTCGAGGCCATCGGCGGCACCATCAGCGTGACGAGCCGGCGGGGTCATGGCACGCACGTGCGGGCGGAGGTGCCGTGCGCGTAGTCATCGCCGAGGACGAGGCGCTCATCCGCCGCGGCATCGAACTGGTGCTGCGCGACGGCGGTCACGACGTGGTCGCGGCCGTCGGCGACGCCGAGGAGCTGATGGATGCCGTCGCCCGCACCCGTCCGGACCTCGTGGTCACCGACATCAGGATGCCGCCGACGCGCACCGTCGAGGGTCTGGAGGCCGCCCTGCGGATCCGTCGGGACCACGCGGGGACGGCGGTCGTCGTGCTGTCGCAGCACGTGCAGCGCCGCTACGCGCGGGAGCTGCTGGCCGGCGGGGCCGGCCGCGTCGGGTATCTGCTCAAGCAGCGGATCGCCGACATCGACACGTTCCTGGAGGACCTGGAGCGGGTCGAGGGCGGCGGCACCGCGCTCGACCCCGATGTCGTCGCCGTGATGGTCGGTCGGGCCCGTCATTCCGAGGCAGCGGTCAGCGAGCTGACCGCGCGACAGCAGGAGGTGCTCGCACTCGTCGCCGAGGGGCGCAGCAACGCCGCGATCGCCGCGAAGCTCTTCCTCACCGAGAAGGCCGTCGTGCAGCACGTCTCGCGCATCTACGACGCGCTCGGCATGCCGCCCGACGCCGACAGCCACCGGCGCGTGCAAGCCGTGGTGCGCTACCTCAACCGCGACTGACCTCTTGGGGACTTAAGTCGCCAATCCCGGCCGATCCCGTGCCCTCGCGGCGCCGCTTCACTAGCGTGCGAGTGGGGACAGCCCATCTGGGGCGGCTGTCGGCGAGGCCGTTCGCGACGAGGCCCGTCACGTGGACCTGGGGTACACGCCATCGACGGCGGCGGCTCGCTCGGAGCCGCCGCCGTCGTGTTCCCACACGACGTGGCCCGCCTCGACCGGCCGCGCGACGACCGGCGACTGGCCGATCGGGGTCACGAGTCGGCGGCGACAGCGGGATCGTCGACGGCGGGGTCGCGACGCAGCCGCCACCGCACGAACGCGGCGGCGGCCAGCGCCGTCGCACCGCCGACCGCGAGCGCGACGCGACCCGACGAGAGGTCGATGATCCAGCCGAGCAGAAGTGCGCCGAAGGGCACCATGCCGTAGCTGCCGATGTTGACCAGCGACATGAGCCGGCCGATGCGCTCAGGAGGCACCGATGCCTGCGCTGCCGCATTGAGCACTCCGTTGTAGCAGCCGATGCCGAACCCCAGCAGCGGGGCGGCGAGCAGGAACCAGGTGAGGGTCGGGGCCGCCGCGTTGAGCAGGACGGACCCGCCGAACACCGTCAGTGCCATCGCCGGCGATCGCACGGAGACGTGCGGCAGCGCCGCAGCGACCACGCCGCCGATGATGCCGCCGACCGCGTTCAGCGCGTGCGCGGCGCCGACCGCTGCCGCATCCGCGCCGAAGTCGATCGTGACCACGGTGGTGAGCGTCACCAGGAAGTTCATCGCCAGCAGGGCGATGACGACGTTCACGATCAGCAGAGTCACGATCGAGCGGTCTGCCCACAGGCGCGGCGGCGCGACGCCGGGCGTCTTCGTCGCCGGCGTGCGTGCGTAGAGCCGGCCCGGCCGGATCAGCACAAGTGAGAGGAACACCACGATGAACGAGGCGGAGTTGATCACCATGCCGGTGACGGGGCCGTAGACCTGGAACACCACCCCCGCCAGACCTGGCCCGATCGAGCGCGAGACGCCGATGGTGATCGTGCTGAGGGCGACCGCGGTCGTCAGCTCACGGGGTCCCGCGAGCTCGAAGATGATCGCCTGCGCGGTGACCCGCTCGAATGCCTGTGCGCAGCCGAGTACGGCCACGAGCGCATAGATCGCGCGAAGGTCCGGTTCGGTGGCGCTCACGACGAGGGCCAGGATGCCGACGACCGCGGCCGACACGAGCGACGTGCACATCAGGACGGTGCGCGGCGCGAACCGGTCGGCGAGCCTGCCTGCGGGGATGCTCAGCACGATCATCGGCAGGAACTGGGCGATGGTCACACCGCTCAGCGCCCGTGCGCTGCCCGTCGCCTCGAGCACCACCAGCGACAGGGCGAGGGTCTGGAACCACGTGCCCGTCAGCGAGACGGTCTGACCGACGAAGTAGAGGGTGAAGTTGCGCTCGCGGAACGGCCCGACGATGCCGCCGCCCGTGGCGGTGCGCGGCACCGGGTCAGGCTCCGGCGACGCGGGTGCGCAGGAACGTCGCGATGCGGTCGGGGATGCCCGCCTCGCGGCTGGAGCGGGCGTCGGCGTTGTTCGCGCGGATCTCGAGCACGGGGATGCCGGCGGCCTCGAGCGCCTCGCTGATGAAGCCCGCACCGGGGGTGTCGTCGGCAACGAGGTGGACGACGCCGTCGACGCCGTGAGCGAGCGCCTCTTTGACGTACCACTGCGACGACCACGGCGGCATGTAGAGCTGGTCTGTGAATCCGACGAAGCGCGCGGCCAGGGCGCGCACCGGGTCGTCGCCGTACCGCGCGTAGCCGTCCGCGGCGATCGCGAGGTACATCGACCAGACGAACACCGCGCCGAACTCGTCGTGGAACCGGCGATACAGGTCCAGGTCCGACCACAGACCGCGGCCGATCCACATGAGACGCACACGCTCCTGCGGGCAGATGGCGGCGCCGCCATCCACTCGTTCCGCGACCTCGTGATACAGCGCGCGTGCCGCCTCGACAGCCCACGCGGTGCCTCGGTGCCACTGGGGCACCATGACAGCCGGGATGGAATCGCTCACCATGAGCGGGGTGGGCCGCGCAGCGGCGATGAGGTCGCGGGTGCGGCGGTTCCACTCGGCCTGCTCGTTGCCCAGGCGCATGATCTCGGCGAGCCGATCGCGATCGAGCCGGCGCCCGGTGCGGCGTTCGAGCCAGCCGATGAGCTCTTCGATCTCGGCCTGCAGCAGATCGAGGCGAGGCGTGCCGAAGACGCCCTCCCAGTCGTGGGCGACCCGCTCCCACCACCGGTCGGGTGCGGGGTCGCCGCCGGTGCGCGACAGCAGGAAGGCCTCGGTGCCGGGGCGTCGGCCCCATTCCTCGAAGATCTTGGCGGTGACGTCGCCGCTGCGCTCGGCGACCGCGAACGCCGGTGCCGGCAGTCCGCCCCATGGGCGTTCGGAGCCGGGCAGCAGCTGTTCGGCGAGCGGCAGCGCGTCGTACTGCTGGCTGAAGTCGGGCAGGCCCTCACGGGCCAGCAGCGTCAGCGCGGCGGGACCGGCCTGCTTGGCCGAGATGATCGACGCCCACCACTGGCTGACGACATAGGGGATGCCGAGGGCCCGGAAGATCTCGTGCGGGGCGTCCGCGTTGAGGACCGCGATCTGTTCGCCCGCGCGGGCGCCCGCTGTCAGCTCCGCGAACCACTGCTTCTGGAACGCGGTCGCCGCGGTCGCCGAGCGCATGCGGCCGCTCATCGCCCGGCTCCCGCTGCGGCGGCCTCGGCCCTCACCGCGACCGCCGCCGCGCGAACCGCTTCGGTGAGACCCTGCGGCTGCAGGCGCCACGCGGTCACGACGGGGATCCCCCGCGGTTCCAGCGTCCGGCGCAGCGCGGCCGCGTCCCACGTCGGGGCGTCGTCGAGCTCGCGCGCGAGAGAGAGCACCGCGACCGCCCCCGCGGCCTCCGCGGCCGCAGCGCTCGCCTGGGCGCGCTCGGCGGCCAAGGCCCGCGGTGACAGCGGGGGACGCCGGCGCTGCTGCACCAGCATCCCTTCGATCAGGTCATCGACCGCGTCCGCCTCGACGGCGTCGCCCAGCCAGGCGGCGTCGCCCGTGTCGTGGTCGTCGGCCACCACCGTGAGGCCCGACTCCTCCAGAAGCGCGTAGAGCGTGGCGTCGGGGTGGAAGCTGCCGCTGACCAGCACCGGGAGACGGTCGTGCGCCTGCTCGACCGTCGCGGCATCCAGTTCGGCGGTCGCCTGCTCGGGTGCCTCCGTCAGGGAGGCACGGTAGGCGCTGAGCGCCTGGACCCCTGTGCACCGGCCGGCGCGGCGGCGCGCCCGCATGCGCTCCCTCGCCAGACCGACCAGCGATTCGGCTGCTGCGGCCTTCCGCAGCGAGGCCTCGTCGATCCCACGGCCGGTCGCCGCAGCGCAGTAGTCCGCCACGCGTCGGTACTGGTCGCGGGCGAATGCCGCCCGCGGACCGTCGGCGCCGGGCGGCACATCCAGCAGCTGCACCGGGAAGGGAAGCCTTCCTCGGTCGCCGAGCTCGCGCAGGAGGTAGAACAGGCGCAGGTGCGCGGCCGAGTCGTTGCACACGACGAGGCCGGCCAGATCGTCATGGCGACCGCCCAGCAGCTCGGTCAGCAGACCCGCCGCCACGATGTCGACGGCACCGAGCAGCTCCGCCGCCTCGGGTGTCACCGCCGGTCGCCACGACCCGAGCAGGCGGCGCGGGACCGCGCCGGCGGCCAGGACGAGCTGGCGCGGAAGGTCCGCACCGATGACGCCGATCGTCGCGCTGCCGTCGAGTCCGCTCAAAACGCGCCCGCCCCCCGCAACGACGCGATGCGCTGCTCGTCGTAGCCGAGCAGCTCGGACAGCACCGCGTCGGTGTGCTCGCCCAGCTGCGGTGCCGGAGCCGACATGTCCACGAGGCTGCGAGAGAAGACGACCGGCAGACCCGAGCCGTAGAGCCCGTCGAAATGCCCGAACTTCGGGTGCACGAGCGGCACGACCTCGCCGCGTGCGGTGACGTCCGGGTCGCGGACCGCCTCGGCGGTCGAGCGCACGGGCGCTGCCGGCGCACCGTTCGCGTGCAGCGCGGCCAGGGCCTCTGCCAGCATCCGCTCGGCGGCCCAGCCGGCGATCAGCCCGTGCAGCCGGTCGGCGTTGGCGACGCGTGCGTCACGCGTGCCGAAGTCGGCGGAGCCGATGAGGTCGGCGCGGCCGATCGCACGAAGGACCCCCTCGGCGAACTGATCGGTCGGACCGCACAGGGCGAACCACCCGTCCACCGCACGGAACGTGCCGAACGGCGCCAGGCGCGGCACATAGGTGCCGGTGCGCAGCGGGAATCCGACCGACTCGAGCGCGTCGAACGGCTCGCAGGCGACGAGCGAGGTGAGCGCACCGAGCATCGAGACGTCGACGTGCTGGCCTTCGCCGGTGCGCTCGGCGTGCATGACCGCCGAGAGCGTGCCGATCACCGCGAAGAGGGGGGCCACCAGGTCGCCGATCGGCAGGCCGAAGCGGACCGGCGGGTCGCCGGGCTCGCCGGCGGTCATCATGACGCCGCTGAGCGCCTGGATGATCGTGTCCATCGCCTTGCGGTCGCCGTGGTCGCCGGTCGCGCCGAATCCGCTGATGGACGTGTAGACCAGGCGCGGGTTGAGATCGCGCACCGACGCGTAGTCGATGCCGAGCCGCGCGGTCACGCCGGCGCTGTAGTTCTCCACGACGATGTCGGCTTCGCGGACCAGATCCCGCAGCACCTCCCGGCTCTCCGGTCGCTTGAGATCAAGGAGGATGCTCTCCTTGCCGCGACCGCGGAGCATCATCGACACCGACATGTCGTCATCCGAGGTGCGTCGCATGCTCAGCCCGTCCGCGGTGACATAGGGCGAGTTGTTGCGCGACGTGTCGCCGCCGCGCGCCGGGTTCTCCACCTTGATGACCCGCGCCCCGAGCCCCGCCAGCAGCAGGGTCGCGTAGGGACCGGCCAGCGCGGTGGTCAGGTCGATGACGGTCTTGCCCGTCAGGGGTCCGGTGCTCATGCCAGCTCCTCGTCGTGCGGGGTCTTCATTCGGTGTCCTTGCGCGCGCTCGCCGAGCGGGCCAGGAACGCGCGGAGGCGTTCGGAGCTCGGATCGGCGAAGAAGTCGTCGGCGGGCCGGTCTTCGATGACGCGACCCTCGGCCATGAACACGCAGCGGTCGGCGACCTCACGGGCGAAGGCCATCTCGTGGGTGACGACGACCATCGTGTGGCCGACGGCCGCGAGCGCCTTCATCGCCTGCAGCACCTCGCCCACCAGCTCAGGGTCGAGGGCGCTGGTCGGCTCGTCGAACAGCAGGATGCGCGGCTGGACCGCGACCGACCGGGCGATCGCGACGCGCTGCTGCTGCCCGCCGGACAGATGGCGGGGGTAGGCGTCCGCCTTGTCGGACAGCCCGACCTGCTCGAGCAGCTCGAGCGCGCGCGCCCGGGCCTCGGCCGGCGACAGCCCGTGGACCTTCACCGGCGCTTCGGTGATGTTGCGCAGCACGGTCCAGTGCGGAAAGAGGTTGAACTGCTGGAACACCATGCTCATCCGCCGCCGCTGGTGCTGCACGCCGGCATCCGTGCGCGGCCGCAGGTGCCCACGGAACTCCTCGTACCCGAGCAGCTCGCCGTCGAGGAACATCGCCCCGCCGTCGATCGTCTCGAGCTGGTCGATGCACCGCACCAGGGTGGACTTGCCCGACCCCGACGGTCCGAGGATCGCGACGACCTCGCCCTCGTACACGTCGAGGGATGCGCCGTCGAGGGCGAGCTGGTCGCCGAAGGCCTTGCGCACATCCGTGACCCGCAGCACCGGCGTCTCTTCGACGGTGTGCGGCTGGACGATCAGCCCCGAGGACACGCCGGTCATGACGCCACCGCCTTCGTGCGCCGCACGGCGCGCCTGGCGGCGACCCGGCTGCTTCCCCGCCCGAAGTAGGCTTCGACCCTGCGCTGGATCAGGGTGAGCACGGTGACCACGACGAGGTACCAGATGACGGCGACGATGAGCATCGGGACGACCTCGTAGGTGCGGTTGTAGATGACCTGGACGGCGTGGAGCAGGTCGCCCATGGCGATGACGCTCACCAGGGACGTGCCCTTCAGCAGCGCGATCACCTGCGAGCCGGTGGGCGGGATGATGACCCGCATCGCCTGCGGCAGCACGATGCGCGTGAAGGTGTGCCAGCGGCTGAAGCCCATGGCGGCCGCCGCGTCGCGCTGGCCCTGGTCGACTGAGAGGATGCCGGCGCGGATGATCTCGGCCATGTACGCGGCCTCGTGGAGCGACAGGCCGATGATCGCCGCAGTCAGCGGGGTGATCAGGTCGTTGGTCGACCAGCTGAACAGCTCCGGCCCGAACGGGACGCCGATCGTGATGCGCGGCAGCAGGTAGGCCAGGTTGTACCAGAAGATGAGCTGCACGAGCGGCGGGACGGCGCGGAAGACGCCGACGAACGTCATCGACGCCCAGCGCAGCGGTCCGAAGTCGCTGAGCTGCCCCGCGGCCAGGACGGTGCCGAGGAGCGACCCCAGCACCATCCCGACGACGGTGAGCATGATGCTCATGCCCAGCCCCAGCAGCACGCTGCCGTTGAAGAGGTAGGCGGCCACGACGTCCCATTCGAACCGCTCGTTGCCGATCAGGAACCACAGCATGCCGATCGTGATCGCGCCCAGCAGCACGGCGACGACGATGCGCACCGGGCGGACGCGCGTGCGCGCGTCGGCGACGTCCACGGGTGTCTGCTCCACGGTATGTGTCATGGCGGGCGCTTGCAGCAGCATCATCACTTGCTGGTGAGCGGGTTCAGCAGCGGCTCGTCGACGGCGACCTGGGTGAGGTCCCACTCCTTCATCAGGTCCTCGTACTCGCCGTTCTCGAAGATGGCCTCGAAGGCGGCGAACAGCGGTTCGGCCAGCCCGTTGCCCTTGGGGGTCACCAAGGCGAGCTGGTCGATGCCGGCGCCCTGCTCTTCGGACTGCACGAGGAACTCGTACCGGTCGGGCTCGGCCGCCTGCAGATCGAGCGCGGCCGTCTGCGTGGTGCCCGCGTAGTCGGCGCGGTCGGAGTTGACGGCGAGGAAGGTCGAGTTGGTGTCTTCGAGGCCGACGAACTCCGGTGTGCTGAGCCCCTCCGCCGTGCACCAGTCCGCGTAGCGGGCGAGCTGGCTCTCGGTGACGGAGCCCGAGACGCCGGCGACGCGCGAACCGCACAGCGCTTCAGGGTCGGACAGCTCGTCTGCGCGCTCGGCGAGATAGACGTACGAGGTGATCGTGGTCATCCACACGATGGCGTCGAAGTCCGCCTCGCGCTCCGGAGTCGTGCGCAGCGGGCCGTTGAACGCGTCGTAGCGGCCCGAGTTCATGCCGGTGAGGATCGCTTCCATGCCCGAGACCGTCTGGATCTCGAACGGCACGCCGAGCTGCTTCGACAGGAGCGCCTGCAGATCGGGGTCGATGCCCGTGATGCTGCCGTCCTCTTCGAGCGTGCGGTAGGGCGGGTGGGTGTCGCCGGCCATCACGATCTTGCCGGCTTCCTTCACAGAATCGGGCAGCTGATCGTAGAGGGGTGCGTCGGTGTCGACGGCGGTGCCGTCGTCGTCGGGGGCGTCGGTGGCGCCGTTGCCGCCGGCCGGGGCGGCACAGGCGGTCAGCGCGAGCAGTCCAGCACTCACGAGTGCGGTCAAAGCAAGACTGCGACGGATCATGAGAACTCCACATCGTTGTGAACAGGCGATCGGGTGATACAGCGGGACGAAAGTATCATGCCGAATGATATTATCCAACTGTCGTCGACATCCGACGGCGGACGTTTGCGACGAAGGAGACCGTTCAGATGCGGATCATGGCCGTGGGAGACATCGTTCTGCAGCACGACGCACCCGATCCGTACTTCGGGCCGACCACGGAGCTGATCCGCGCCGCCGATGTGGCGATCGGGCAGATCGAGGTGCCTCACACGACCGAGACCGGCGTCACCGCGATCACCGTCCCCTCGCCGCCGTCGAGGCCTGACGACCTCGGCGCGATGGCCCGGGCCGGATTCGACATCGGCACCGTCGCCGGCAACCATGCGTTCGACCTCGGCGAGCGGGGCGTGCTCGACACCCTGGCTCACGCCCACCGGTTCGGCCTGCTCACCTGCGGCACCGGAGCCGATCTCGAGGCGGCCGAGAGGCCGTCGGTCATCGAGCGCGGCGGCCGGCGGGTGGGCGTGCTGAGCTTCAACTGCGTGGGGCCCCGCGAATCGTGGGCGACGAGCCGCAAGGCCGGCTCGGCCTTCGTCAAGGTGCTGACGCACTTCGACCTCGACGACCTCAACCCCGGCAATCCGCCTCAGATCTACACCTTCTGCGATCGCGTCACGCTGACCCGGATGACGGATGCGATCGAGCGTCTGCGGGCAGAGGTCGACATCGTCGTGGTCGCGCTGCACAAGGGCTACGGGCACACGCCCGCCCGCATCGACGCGTACGAGTACGAACTCGCCCACGCCGCCGTCGACGCGGGCGCCGATCTCGTGATCGGACACCACGCGCACATCATGCGCGGCGTGGAGATGTACCGCGGCAGGGCGATCTTCCACGGCATGGGCAACTTCGTGACCATCACGACAGCGCTGACCCCCTCGGCGGACGACGACTCCGAAGAGCTCAAGGCGTGGATGCGCCGGCGCGTCGAGATGTACGGCTTCGCCCCCGACCCGAACATGCCTGCGTATCCGTTCCACCCCGAGAGCCGCAACACCGCGATCGCCGTGCTCGACGTCGACGACGACGGAACGCTGCACCCGGGGTTCGTGCCGTGCTGGATCGACGACGATGCACGACCGGTGCCCGTCGCCCGAGGCGAACGCGACAGCGTGGCGGCGTACATCGAGGACATCACCCGCCGGGCCGGCCTCGAGACGGAGTTCCGCTGGGACGGCGACGTCGTCCGCGTCGCCTGATGCCGGGTGTTGCAAGGTAGTCTCGGCCGCGTGGACGAGATCGAACGCGACCCCCGGGGCGAGCCGGCGACGGAGCGGCTGAACTACACCGCCTACCGGCTCGGGCGTGCCTTCAACCGGGTCGCCGAGAACATCGCGCTCGCCCACGGCGTGACGCTGTCCCAGTTCTTCGTGCTGCAGGTGCTCGGCGAGGGTGTGCCGCTGTCCAACGCGGGCCTTGCCCGGCGCACGTTCGTCAGCGCGCAGGCGGCGCACACGGTGTCGAACGAGCTCATCGAGGTCGGGCTCGTGGAGCGTCACGACCACCCGACGAACCGGCGGGTGCGGCTCGTGCGGCTCACCGAGCAGGGGTGGGACGTGCTCGCCCTCTGCCGCCACGAGCTGCGGGCGCATGAGGTCGCGCTGGTGGACGCGCTCGGTGACGAGCTGGGCGACAGTCTCGTCGGCATCCTCGACCGGACCGCCGGCATCCTCGCGGGCGGCTACTTCGGCGACGATGCCGCCGAGGCCGCCGCCATCCTCAAGCGGACGAACTCGATCCGCCCCCGGCACATCCCGTCGCGCCTGGCGGCGGCCCACCTGCGCGCGGCCCGCGCGGAAGACCCCGCGGACTGAGCACGCGGGTGCGGCGCCCGCACGCCCGCGGTCGGCCGCTGCGCCCGGCATCCATGCTCCGGCACGAGCCGGGGACGGAGCGGATGCCGCCGATCGGCCGCGCTGCGCACGAAGCGGCTGCGCACGACGAGGCTGTGCACGAAGAGGGTGGCGGCCCGACCGGCCCGCCACCCTCCTCCCGCGCGGCCGGCCTCAGCCGGCGGGCTGCCAGTTGTACTCGGGCTCGGGCCCGACCGGAAGCATCACCGGGTTGGCGGCCGAGGCGTTGACGTTCGTCACGTCGTCGCCGACGTAGTTCACATAGAACTCCGTGAGCACCGGGATCGTGAAGGCGACCTCCTGCCAGCGTGCGTTCATCTGCTGGTAGACGTCCCTCCGCCGCAAGAGGGAATCGTGTGTTCATGCGCGCACTGTGCCGCCGGCCGGCGAACCTGCGGTTACGGGCAGGTGGACGGGCCGCGGCGACCGTTCGGCCGCCGCGCTGCGGCGCTAGGCTCGCGGCAGACAGGAGGTGCGCCATGTCGGACGAGCCCGACCAGGTCGAGCCTGAAGGCGCGACGCGCCGTCCGCGCGGGCGGTCGGCGCGTGCGCGTGCGCATCTCGAAGAGCAGGGCGGCACCGCCGAGGCGTACGTCATGTACTTCAAGGAGCGCGTCTACGCGACGTTCACCGGCCTCGCCATCGTGCTCGTCGTCGCCGCGAACGGCCATGCCGACCCCGAGCACGCGCTGTTCGCGCTGGTGCTCGGCGTGCTGGGCATCACCGCGGCCGGCTTCGTGTCGGACGTCATCTCGCACCTCGCCGTGCATCAGACGTTCCCGGTCGGGTCCGATCTGCGCGTCCTCTTGAGCGTCGCGGGCGGTGCGCTCAGTACGGTGATCACCCCCGGCATCCTGATCCTGCTGGCGTGGCTGGACGTGATCCCGCTGGATGCCGCACTCCGCGCCTCGTGGATCATCTACGTCGTCACGCTCGGCGTGATCGGCTGGGCGGCCGTGCGCCGGTCGCGTCTCACGGGACCACAGCGGCTCCTCGTGCTCGGCCTGCTGATCGCCCTCGGATTCGCGGTCGTCGGGCTGCAGACCCTCGCGCACTCGATCTGACCGCCGTCCGCTTCGATCGGGCTCGGCGCAGAATCGGGCCGACCATACATGTCTGGGGTATGCGGACATTGAGGAGGCCGATGTGACCGATTCACGGCTCGAACAGCTGCTGCGCTCCAGCGCGCCCGATGACACTGTGCCGGTCGATCTTGCGTCGTTCGACGCCCGCATCCTCGGCGAAGCCGCCGCTCGTCGCCGTCGGACGCCGTGGTGGATCGCCGGAACGGCGGTCGTCATGGTCACGATCGGCGGCGGATCGATGGCGGTCGCCGGCGACGGCCTCATGACGCCGTGGGGATGGGTCGCCGACAATGCGTTCTCCCTCGCCCAGGGCGACGGGACCACCTGCTTCCAGGGCATGCGGATCGCCCACCCGGGGCTCGCCGACGATGCACCGATCGTGCTCGACGCGAAGGAGATCCTTCGCGGCATCGACGTCGCGGCACTCGACACGACGGAGAAAGAGAAGGAGCTGGCGTACGAGGGGGTGCGGTCAGCACACAATTCCGACCCGCTCACTCAGGAGGGGCTCCGCCAGAGCGCGATCGGCGCCATCGTCGCCGAGATGCTGTTCGAGGAACTCGCCGCGAGGGGCTATGAGGCGAACCCGAGCCCGATCGCCCTCTCGGCCGACACCACGGACTGTCTGCAATGAGCGGAACCGACTCCGGTGCACTCCTGGAGCAGTGCGTCCGCGACCACGGCGCCGACGTGTTCCGCTACTGGCGGCGTCGGACGGCGACGACCGCCGATGCCGCCGACGGGTATGGCGAGACCCTGCTCACCGCGTGGCGGGTGCGGCAGAAGATCCCGGGCGATCCGACCGCGGCCCGGATGTGGCTGTTCACGGTCGGCCGCAACGTGCTGCGGAATGACCGGCGCGTCTCGGCGCGCAGGTCGGCAGCTGTACGGCGACTCCGCGATCATATGTCGACGCTGCCGACCGCGGACGAGCCCGAAGAAGCCGTCGCGGTGCGCGCAGCCATCGACGCGCTGGCGCCCGACCTCGGCGAAGTCATCCGCCTCACGTACTGGGACGGCTTCCGGTCCGACGAAGTCGCTCAGCTCATCGGGACATCGCCCTCCACCGTGCGCAAGCGGCTGGTCGAAGCCCGCGCGCTTCTGCGGGAGTCGCTGGTCGACGAGTTCGATGGCGTGGATGCCGCCCCCTAGCACGCGAGCAGCGCATCGCATGTCCCTCCCACCCCGGGACGAGGCTGGTGGCTCCAGGGCAGAGAGAGGAAATGCTTGTCAGATTCAGAGTTATGTTCTAGAGTGGACCTAGATCGAACTCGTGCCCACGTTTCGTTTGGTCCTTCGTCGCGCTGATGCGCGTTTCGGCAAGGAGACACCGTGGGGCACCAGATCGGCAGCGGCGATGAGTCGTGGAGCGCACTCGCACGCGTGGTCTCCGACGTGCAGGCGACGCGGGTGCAGATCGCACGACTGCAGGCGATGGAGGCTCGTCTGCTCGCTGATGCCGCCGGCATCGTGAGCGACCGCGAAACCGAGCGCCGCGCGAAGGGGCGCAGCTCGGTGCACGACCTGGCGCTGCGTGAAGTGTCGAGCGAACTGGGGGCGGCGATGCGCCTGAGCGACCGCACGGTGCAGGCGCGCATGTCGGCGGCGAGCAGCCTGGTCGACGGGTTCGCCGAGACCCACCGCGCGCTCGCGGAGGGGACGGTCGACCAGGCACATGCGGCGGCGATCGTGGATTGCGGTGTGGGCATCGTGGATCCGGTGGTGCGGGGTGAGTACGAGCGGATCCTGCTGGAGGCCGCCGGATTCGAGACGCCGCCGCGGCTCCGGGCGATCGCCCGAGTGGTGGCCGCGCGCCTGGACCCCGAGATGGCGGCAGAACTGCGGCGCCGCGCCGCGGGCGAGCGGCGGATCCGGGTGATCGACCTCGACGACGGCATGGCGCGGCTGCTTGCCGATCTGCCCGCGGTGCTCGCCCACGCGATCCTCGACCGGCTGACCCAGATGGCCGAGGTCGAGCATGCGGCCGAGGCCGATGCCACACTCGATCGCTCCGCGGCGGACCCGTCCGACGTCGTCGGACCCGGCGACGAGCCCGAACTGTCGACGGGGCCGGCCGGAGAGTCACGGTCGCTCGATGAACTGCGCGCCGACATCTTCGCCGACCTGGTGCTCACCGGTGCGCCGGGCGCGCATGGCGAAGGCGACGCGCTCGCCGCGATCCGAGCCGAGGTGCAGATCACCGTGCCGGTGCTCACCGCGGCCGGGGTGGGTGACGATCCCGCACTGCTCGCCGGCTACGGTCCCGTCGACGCGTCCATGGCCCGCGAACTGGCGGCGGGCGCCACCGGATGGGACCGGGTGATGTATCACCCGCATAGCGGGCTTCCGCTCGCAGTCGACCGCTACCGCCCATCGGCTGAGCTTCGTAGATTTCTCCGAGCACGCGACGAGCGGTGCCGGTTCCCGGGCTGCACGCGCACGCCGACTCGCTGCGATGTCGACCACACCCGCGACCATGCCAAGGGCGGTCGCACATGTGAAGCGAATCTCGCTCATTTCTGCCCGCGGCATCACACCCTCAAACACGCGTCCGCATGGCGCGTCCGTCAATGCGGTGGCGGTGTGCTCGAGTGGATCAGCCCCACGGGCCGCCGCTATGTCGACAAGCCGCCGTCGACCGTGCAGTTCGTGCCCTCGTCCGTCTTCGCGCGTTTGCTCGCGGCCGAGCACACCGGCGACGCTCCGTTCTGACCGCGTCCGTGTGGAACGCACCTCACAACCGTCCGCGTCACGCTTGGCGCGGCAGCATCGCGGCCTGCCACTCCCGTTCCAGCAGCGCGTAGTGCCCGGTGTCGGTCCATTCGCCCTTGAGCCACATGTGCTCGACGAAGTGGCCCTCGTGCCGCATCCCGAGCCTCTCGCAGGTGCGCACCGACGCGGTGTTGCGGGGGTCGAGCTCGGCGTACACGCGATGCAGGCCCAGCTCGTCGAACGCCAGGGTCAGCAGCAGACGCGCGGCCTCGGTCGCGTAACCCTGACCCTGCGCGTGCGGGGCGAGGATCCATCCGATCTCGGCGGTGCGGTCCTCGACGCTCTGCAGCTCGAAGTACATCGTGCCGAGGAACCTGCCATCGGCTGAGCGGATCGCCGGCTGCAGATAGTCGCCCTTGACGGCCAGGTGTGTGGCCGCGGCATCCCGTTCCAGAATCTCGGCCACCTTCTCGCGCGACCTCGCCTCGTAGAGCAGGTACCGGCACACCGCCGGGTCGCCCTGCATCGCGGCCAGGTCGTCGAGGTCGTCGGGGCGCAGCAGATCCAGGGTCACACGCTCGCCGCGCAGCGGGTGGAAGTCCCAGTCGAGGGTCATGTCTCCATACTGGCCGCGACGGGCGCCTGCTCGCGCGGCGGATTGTGCATGAACTCGATGCGGACGCCGTCGACGTCCTCGACGAACGACGCGTAGTAGAGGTCGTTGAAGCGGGGATAGAGCTTCGGCTCGCGCACGACGGTCCAGCCGGCGGCCACCGCGATCGCGTGCAGCCGGTCGACGTCGGCGCGCGAGTCCACCGCGAACGCGAGGTGCTGCCAGCCCACCGTCCCGTGCCGATGCGGGCCGGTGCCGGGTTCGCGGGCGGGGAAGAGGATGAGCTCGACCTCGCCCTCGGCCCACCAGGAGACGCTCGCATCGGCGTCGGATCGGGTGAAGCCGAGCGCCTGCATGATCGGGTCGTATCGCGCGATGCCGTGCTCCAGGTCATCGACGGTGATGCCCAGGTGGTCGAAGACTGCCATCGCGTCAGCCTGCCACAGGCGAACTTGAGCCGGCGCGTATCAAGTTTGACTTGACGGATGCCGCACCCCGGGCTTATCGTTGAGTCATCGCGACTCAACCCTTGACGAGCTCAGGGGTCGGGTCGTGAGCAGACTTCCGATCAAACCCCGGGCGGCGGCATCCATCGTCGTCCAACAGAAGGAGAGAACAACATGGCACGTGCTGTGGGAATCGACCTGGGTACGACCAACTCGGTCGTGAGCGTCCTCGAGGGCGGCGAGCCCAAGGTCATCGCCAACGCCGAGGGCTTCCGCACGACCCCGTCGGTCGTCGCGTTCACCAAGGACGGCGAGGTGCTCGTCGGCGAGACTGCCAAGCGCCAGGCCGTCACGAACGTCGACCGCACCGTCTCGTCGGTCAAGCGCCACATGGGCACCGACTGGAGCTTCGACGTCGACGGCAAGAAGTGGACGCCGCAGGAGATCTCGGCCCGCATCCTGCAGAAGCTGAAGCGCGACGCGGAGGAGTACCTCGGCGACACCGTCACCGACGCCGTCATCACGGTCCCCGCGTACTTCAACGACGCCGAGCGTCAGGCCACCAAAGAGGCCGGCGAGATCGCGGGCCTGAACGTCCTGCGCATCATCAACGAGCCCACCGCCGCTGCGCTGGCCTATGGCCTGGACCGCGGCAAGGAGGACGAGCTGATCCTCGTCTTCGACCTCGGTGGCGGAACCTTCGACGTCTCGCTGCTCGAAGTGGGCAAGGACGACGACTTCTCGACCATCCAGGTGCGCGCCACCGCCGGCGACAACCGCCTCGGCGGCGACGACTGGGACCAGCGCCTGGTCGACTACCTGATCAAGCAGTTCAAGGACACCACGGGCGTCGACGTCTCGGGCGACAAGATCGCGCTGCAGCGCCTCAAGGAGGCCGCCGAGCAGGCGAAGAAGGAGCTGTCGTCGTCGACCTCGACGAGCGTGAACCTCCCGTACCTGTCGCTCACCGACTCGGGCCCCGTGTCGCTGTCCGAGACGATCACGCGCGCGAAGTTCGAGGACCTCACCAAGGACCTGCTCGACCGCACCAAGAAGCCCTTCGAGGACGTCATCCGCGAGGCCGGCATCAAGGTCGGCGACATCGACCACGTCGTCCTCGTCGGCGGCTCGACCCGCATGCCCGCCGTCGCCGAGCTCGTCAAGCGCGAGACCGGCAAGGACGCCAACAAGGGCGTCAACCCGGACGAGGTCGTCGCCGTCGGCGCCGCCCTGCAGGCCGGTGTGCTGAAGGGCGAGCGCAAGGACGTCCTCCTCATCGACGTGACCCCCCTGAGCCTCGGCATCGAGACCAAGGGCGGCATCATGACGAAGCTCATCGAGCGCAACACCGCCATCCCGACCAAGCGCAGCGAGACCTTCACGACCGCCGACGACAACCAGCCGTCGGTCGCGATCCAGGTCTTCCAGGGCGAGCGTGAGTTCACGCGCGACAACAAGCCGCTCGGCACCTTCGAGCTGACCGGCATCGCGCCGGCTCCGCGCGGCATCCCGCAGATCGAGGTCACCTTCGACATCGACGCGAACGGCATCGTGCACGTGTCCGCCAAGGACAAGGGCACGGGCAAGGAGCAGTCGATGACCATCACGGGCGGCTCGTCGCTCGCGAAGGACGACATCGAGCGCATGGTGCGCGAAGCCGAGGAGCACGCCGCCGACGACAAGAAGCGCCGCGAGGCCGCCGAGGTGCGCAACCAGGCCGAGACGCTCGCGTACTCGATCGAGAAGCTCATCAAAGAGAACGACGACAAGCTGCCCGAGGACGTCAAGTCCGAGGTGCAGGGCGATGTCGACGCGCTCAAGACGGCGCTCGCCGGCGACGACGACGAGGCCGTGAAGACCGCCTTCGACAAGCTCAGCCAGAGCCAGGGCAAGCTCGGCGAGGCCATCTACGCCTCGAACCAGGCTTCGCAGGCTGCTCCGGATGCCGGTGCCGAGGGGTCGTCCGACGGTCAGGGTTCGTCGAACCCCGACGAGGACGTCGTCGACGCCGAGGTCATCGACGAGGACGAGACGAAGTAACCATGGCCAAGGACTTCGAGAACGAGGTCCCCGGCGGCGAGGACCCGGAGGCGAACGCCTCCGGGTCCGACCCGCAGGAGGGGGCCGGAGCCGATGAGCTCACCGTCGACGACATCCTCGGCGCCGAGCAGAACGCCGACGCCGCAGCCGAGGACGCCGTGCTCGCCGACCTCGAGTCGGCGCTGCTGACCGACCTCAAGCGGCTGCAGGCCGAGTACGCCAACTACCGCCGCCGCACCGAGGAGCAGCGCGAGGTCGAGATCGAGCGCGCCCAGGGCGCGGTCGCCAAGGGCCTGCTGCCGGTCCTCGACGACCTCGACCGCGCCGAGAAGCACGGCGACCTCGAGGCGGGCTCCGCGTTCGCCGCCATCGCCGAGAAGCTGCGCGGCGTGGCCGAGCGCATCGGGCTGACCACGTACGGCGCGGCCGGCGAGGCGTTCGACCCGCAGCAGCACGAGGCGATCTTCCAGGTGCCGACCCCGGGTGCGACCGAGCAGACGATCATCGAGGTCGTCGAGATCGGCTACCGCCTGGGATCGGTGGAGCTGCGTCCGGCGAAGGTCGTCGTCGCCGTTCCCGCCGAGTAAGCCAGGAGGACCCATGGCCAGTCAGGACTGGTTCGACAAGGACTTCTACTCGGTGCTGGGCGTGTCGAAGGACGTCAGCGACGCGGACCTCAAGAAGACGTACCGCAAGCTCGCGCGCAAGTATCACCCGGACTCCAATCAGGGCGATGCCGCCGCCGAGGCCAAGTTCAAAGAGATCAGCGAGGCGTACTCGGTGCTCTCGGACGCCGAGCAGCGTCAGGAGTACGACCAGATCCGCGCCATGGGCTCGGGCGCGCGCTTCACGGCTGGCGGCCAGGGCGGTCAGGGCGGCTTCGAGGACGTCTTCTCGATGTTCAACCAGGGCCGCGGCGGCCGCCAGCAGGCACAGGACTTCGACGACATCTTCGCGATGTTCAACCAGCAGCAAGGCGGCAGCTTCGGCTCGGGACGGTTCGGTCAGTCGACCGGCGGGTTCCGCGGCTACGGCGGCCCCACCCGGGGTGCCGACGTCACGGCGCGCACGACGATCGACTTCGTCACCGCGACCAAGGGCGAGACGATCACGCTGCAGGGCGAGGACGGCAAGCCGTTCAAGGTGAAGATCCCCGCCGGCGTCGCCGACGGGCAGAAGATCCGGCTGCGCGGCCGCGGGCGTCCCTCGCCCGACGGCGGCGAGTCCGGCGACATCGTCGTGCAGATCACGGTGCGTCCGCACCCCGTCTTCACGCGCGACGGGCTGAACCTGCGCGTCACGGTGCCGGTCACCTTCACCGAGGCCGCGCTCGGCGCCACCATCGAGGTGCCGACGCTCGGCGGCGATCCCGTCAAGCTGCGGGTCGCGCCGGGTACCCCGTCGGGGCGCGTGCTGCGCGTCAAGGGCCGCGGTGTCGAGACGGCGAAGGGCACCGGCGACCTCCTCGCCGAGGTGCAGGTGGCCGTGCCGTCTCACCTCGACGAGGCGGCGCGCGAAGCGCTCGAGCGGTTCCAGAGCCTGGAGCCGAAAGAGAACCCGCGCGCCGAGATGATGGCGAAGGCCCGGGGCTGACATGCTTGCTCAGAACAGGAGATCTGGCGAGAACAGGATGATTCCGTGTGAAGCGTCCTGTCTGCGCCAGATCTCCTGTTCTCGCGCGTGACCCGAACGGGAGGAGGTGAGGCAGATGGCTGAAGAACGAGAGATCGACGCCGACGCGCCGATCTTCGCGATCGCCGTCGCCGCCGAGCTGTCGGGCATGCACCCCCAGACCCTTCGGCAGTACGACCGCCTGGGTCTCGTCGTGCCGGCCCGCACCCAGGGCGGATCGCGCCGCTACTCGCTGCGGCACGTCGAACAGCTGCGCGAGGTCGCCCGCATGTCATCGGACGGCATCGGTCTTCCGGCGATCACGCGCATCCTCGAGCTCGAGGCCCGCGTGCACGAGCTGCACGGCCGCGTCCGCGACCTCGAGGACCGCGTCCGTGCCGAGCTGGAGAAGAGGCCGGGAGCCCGCGTGTTCGCCGCCGGCTCGACGGGTTCCGTCGTCACGCTGCGGCACGGCACCCGCGTGCGCCGTGCCACCGAGGTCGTCGTGTGGCGTCCGCGTACCCCGATCGAGGCGCCGGCCGACGCGCCGCAAGACGGCGACTGACGACCGCTCGGCCGGAGGGATGCCGCGGCCCGAGCGGTGCCGTCGGCGCGGTCGATCGCCCTCCCGCGACATGAAATCGATTTCGTGATTCCCTCCTCTCGCCATAAGGTGGCAGCGACGATCGAGGAGGATCATGTCTCTGCCGCGTTCCCGAGCAGGAGCCCGAGCCCGGCGGATCGCCGCGGTCGCGGCATCCACTTCTCTCGCCGTCGCCCTCGTGGCCTGTGCCGCGGGCGGGGCGCCGACGGTCGACCCGGATCCTGACAAGCCGTTCGTCCTGTCGGGAGTGACGGGGCTCACCCAGATCGCTCAGCTGACCGGCCCGGATGCGATCAACGACACCGCCGCGGCGGCCGTCGCCGGCACCGACCTCGGTTCGATGACGAACATCGGCGACCGCACGTACTTCTTCTTCGGCGACACGTTCGGTGAGCGCGACCCCGACTCGTACGGAGGGCAGGGCGGCATCTGGCGCTCGAACGTCTCGGCGTGGACGACCGACGACGATCCGTCGGACGGCATCACGTTCGACGGCTGGGCGCCGGTCGACGACCTCGGGTGGGCCGAGGCGCTCGTCGAGGGGGAGCACGATGCCAACGACGGTCAGGGCGAGGTGACCAAGATCCCCACGCACGGGTTCGCGATTGGCGACACGCTGTACGTGTCGTACATGTCGGTCTCGTACTGGGGCGAGCCCGGCGCGTGGGATGCGAACTACGCGGGACTGGCGAAGTCGACCGACCGAGGCGAGACGTGGGAAGCACTGGATTCGCCCCGCTGGCCGGGCGATTCGAACTTCATCCAGGTGGCTCCCGTGCATGTCGAGGACGACGGCGACGAGTACGTCTACTTCTGGACGATCCCGTCCGGCCGGTTCGGGGGAGTCGCGCTCATGCGCGTACTCGCCACCGAGGCGGCCGTCGAGGACCAGGGCGCCTACACGTACTTCGCAGGCGTCGACGGCTGTGTGCCGGACTGGTCGGACGACCTCGACGACGCCGAACTCGTCGTCGACGGGACCATCGGCGAGCTGTCGGTGATGTGGTCGGACTACCTCGACCGCTGGATCATGACGTACTCGGATGCGGGCAGCGCGTACATCCGCGAGGGCGTCACGCCGTGGGGTCCGTGGAACGATCCCGTGCTCCTCGTCCCCGGGTCGGAATACCCTGGGCTGTACTCCCCGTACCTGAACCCGCGCTACGTCGCCGACGGGGGTCGGAAGGTCTACTTCACCCTGTCGCTGTGGGGGCCGTACAACGTGTTCTGGTTCTCCGCCGACCTCGAGAAGACGCCTTGATCCCGACGCTGCGGGGCGCGTTGTGAAATCGATACAGAGCGAATGGATGCCGCATCCCGGCCCTCGATGCCTGGTTTCGGTGCGATCGCCTCTGTTTCAGGGGCTCTGTACTCCTCTTGACGCCATCGATTGCAGCGAATCGGCCATTGTGAGCCATTGCGCATGAAATCGATTTCGTCTACTCTGACCGAGACGAGGTCAGAGGCGATCCGTGCAGGACGACGGGTGCCGCTCGATCAGGTCGACCGGGCTCCCCTGACCGGCCACAGCTCCGACTCACCGAAGAGTCGTGTTCCTGAGGAGGGACGAATGCACAAGAGAAACAGCAGGCTCTTGCTCGCCGTCGCGGCAGCGGCGGCCGCGGGCACCGTGCTCGCGGGTTGCAGCGCCGGCGGCGGCGACGACTCCAGCGCCGACGGCGTCACCACCGTCCAGTTCTGGCACCGCACGTTCACGCCCGTCGAGAACGAGTGGTACGCCGACATCGTGAAGAAGTTCAACGCGTCGCAGGACGAGATCAAGGTCGTCGACACCGAGGTGCCCGCCGACGCGTGGGACCAGAAGATGAAGTCGGCGCAGGCCGCCGGCAAGGCCCCCGACATCTACACCCACCCCGGCCAGATCCAGGACGCCGTCAACGCCGGTCAGCTGCACGAGCTCAACGGCATCGTGTCGGACGACGCGCTGGGCGAGATCATCGACGCCGCGAAGCCCGTCTCGGAGATCGACGGCAAGTACTACGCGTACCCCCTCCTGCTCGAGCCGCAGGCGGTGCTGTTCTGGAACAAGGACATGCTGCAGGCCGCGGGCCTCGACCCTGAGACCGGCCCCACCACATGGAGCGAACTGCTCGACATGTGCGCCAAGATCCAGCCGACGCTCTCGGACGGGCAATACTGCATCTCACCGGCCGGTGACGCCGTGACGTTCGCGTGGTCGTCGGTGGGCCAGCAGTTCAACTTCTCGGGCCACACCGCGCTGACCGACGACTGGAGCGCTCCCGACATCGACAACGACGGCTACCGGTCGCTCATGGAGAGCTACAAGCGGCTGTGGGACGAGGACTACATGCCCAAGCAGGCGCTCGCCGCCTACGTCGAGGGCAAGGACTTCGGCGAGCAGAAGGTGGCCTTCAAGGTCTCGGGCTCGTGGATGATGTCCGAGATCGGCTCCGACTACGCCGACCTGCTGAGCAAGACCGGCATCGGCGCGTTCCCGAACGCGGACGACGCCGCAGGCGACACCGCCACGACGCTCGGCAACTTCAAGTGGGTCGTCGACGCCAAGTCGAAGAACGCCGAGGCCGCCGGCGAGTTCCTGGAGTGGGCGATCGCGGGCGACCCCGCGAACCTCGTGCCCTTCTTCGTGAACACGCAGTTCACCAAGGTGCCGGTGCGCACCTCGGTGCAGGAGGCCGTTGCCGCCGACCCGAAGGCCGCGGACGCGCCGTGGTCGAGCGTCATCGTCGACGACATCGCCCCGACCGCCATCCCCGAGCCCACCTACCCGTGGGACGTGTCGCTCGCGGTGGGCACTGCGATGGAATCGGTCATGAAGGGCGCCGCCTCGACGGACGACGCCATCAAGACCGCGGAGGACGCCATCAACACGGTGATCCAGCGCGACGACCTGCCCAGCAAGGCACCCAAGTCCTGACGGACGGAAGGGGTCCGGGGGCCGATCGCATCGGCCCCCGGACGTGTGCCCGGGCCCACAGTGAGGTGAGGAAATGACCGCGACGCAGACCATGATGACCGAGACCGAGACGATGGTGCTGCCCGGCGGCCGCCGCGACAAGCGCAGGCACGACCGATTCCGGTACCGCGACGGCAGGATCGCGTACCTGTTGATCCTGCCCGCGGTGGTGCTGCTCGGGATCTTCGTGATCTGGCCGGCGGTGTACGCCGGCTACCTGTCCTTCCAGGACTGGAGCTTCTACAAGGACCCGCAGTTCGTCGGCTTCCGCAACTACACGAACGTGCTGAGCGACCCGCTGTTCTGGGAGGCGATCGGACGCGGCTTCGTGTTCGTCGCCATGACCGTGCCGCCGATGCTCATCCTCGCGTTCTTCTTCTCGAGCCTGGTGGTGAGCGTGTCGCGCTGGTTCGCGAGCGTGCTCAAGGTGAGCATCTACATCCCCACGATCATCTCCTCGGTGATCACGTCGATCATCTTCGTGCTCATCTACAACTACTCCGGCGGAGTCCTCAACGCGATGCTCGGCGGTTTCGGCATCGACCCGATCGCGTGGATCGGCGACCCGGCGTGGGCGCTCCTGGCGATCGCGATCCCCGCGATCTGGCTGGGCATGGGCCTCACCTCGCTCATCATGGTCGCGGCGATGGTGGACATCCCGGCCGAGTACTACGAAGCGGCCGCCATGGAGGGCGCCAACTGGTGGGAGAAGACCCGCTTCATCACCATCCCGCAGATGAAGAACGTGTTTCTCTACCTGCTCATCACGGGATTCGTCGCCGCGATCCAGCAGTTCGAGCTGCCCCTCGTGATGACCGGCGGCGGTCCGCTCAACGCGACCACGCTGCCGAACCTGTTCATCTTCAACCACTTCCGCAACGACATCAACGTCGGCTATTCGATCGCGGCCGCGCTGCTGCTGTTCGTCGTGCTGGGCACGGTGTCGGCGCTGGTGTTCCGCTTCGTCAACTCCGAGAGGCTGGTGGACTGACGTGACCGCCGTTCAGGATGCCCCCGTCACGACGGCGCTCGTCCCGCGCCGCCGGCACCGCGACACCGCATGGTGGCTGTACGCCATCGGCAAGACGATCGTCGGGATCGTGTTCGTCGCGGCCGCGCTCTTCCCCCTCGCGTGGATGGTGATCGCCGGCTTCAAGTCGAAGACCGAGGTGATCCAGACCCCGTTCCAGTTCTTCCCCGAGGTATGGCGCTGGGAGAACTACGCGCAGATCCTGGCTGATCCGACGTTCACCCGCACGATGCTGTGGACGTTCCTCGGCGCGGTGCTGTTCACGCTGCTCGCGCTCACGGTCAACTCGCTCGCGGCGTACGCGTTCGCGCGCCTGGACTTCCGCTTCAAGAGGACGCTCTGGGTCATCGTGATCACGACGATGTTCATCCCCGGCATGACCATCCTGCTCACGAGCTTCATCGTGGTGACGAACCTCCAGATGCTCGATACCCTCGCCGTGCTGGTGATCCCGGGCGCCGCGAGCGCGGGGATGATCTTCTTCATCCGGCAGTTCTACCTGAGCATCCCGTCGAGCCTCGAAGAGGCCGCGATGCTCGACGGCTGCGGTCGCCTGCGCATCTTCACGAAGTTGTTCCTGCCGCTCTCGAAGCCCCCGTTCGTCGTGATGGGCATCACGGCGTTCCTGGCGTACTGGAACTCGTACGTGTGGCCGATCATGACCATCACGACCCCCGACCAGTTCGTCGTGCAGCAGTACCTGGCGACGTTCCGCTCCGAGCGGAGCACGGAGCTCGGCCTGCTGATCGCCGGGTCCGTGCTCGCCGCGGCGCCGGTCGTGATCCTGTTCCTGATCTTCCAGCGCCAGATCATCGGCAACATCAAGATGGCCGGCCTCAAGTGATGTGATCCAGACCTCCGCGAAAGGCGCGGGAGGACGAT
The DNA here is from genome assembly GCF_014779795.1 of Microbacterium helvum. GTDB lineage: Bacteria > Actinomycetota > Actinomycetes > Actinomycetales > Microbacteriaceae > Microbacterium > Microbacterium helvum. The sequence goes on along the minus strand of NZ_JACXZS010000010.1, from coordinate 113,392 downwards.
ACGGAAAGGCGCAATGATGCGACGATTCAGAACGACCACTGCCGCCCTCGCGGCGGTCGGCGCGCTCGCCATCGGGGTGATCGTCCCGATGGGAGCCGCGGCGGCGCCGACCGGCGAGGACGCCGTGCCGGCGGCATCCCCCGATCACTCTCCGGCGGTCGTCGTCGGCAAGATGACCGGACCGAAGTCGACGAGCGCCACCGACACGCAGTGGCGCGTCACCGGCACCGACCTCGGCATCATGTGGGACAACGGGCAGGGCGAGATCCTCACGGCGTTCGGCGACACGTTCGGCGACTGGACCGGACCGGGCGGCGGAGGCGGCGACTGGCGATCGAATGTGCTGCTGCGCAGCAGCGACACCGATCTCACCGACGGCATGACGTTCGATTCGGCCGTCGAGGATGCACCCGGTCACGCCGGCGAGCTCATCCCGTCGCTGAAGATCAACGGGCAGGAGATCACCACGATCCCGACCGCCGGCATCGCGGTGGGCTCACGCCAGTACCTCGCGTTCATGTCGGTGCGTCAGTGGGGCGACCCCGGCAAGTGGGACACGAACTACAGCCGCATCGCGTACTCCGACGACAACGGCGAGACGTGGAACTCGACCGATGGACCGCAGTGGACCAACACCGCCGACGGGCAGGACCCGTTCCAGATGGTCGCGTTCGAGCGTCACGACGGCTGGGTCTACATGTTCGGCACGCCCAACGGGCGCTTCGGCGCCGCTCACGTCGCCCGCGTGCCCGAGGCGCAGGTGCTCGACAAGTCGGCGTACACCTACTGGGACGGCGCGGCCTGGGTCGCGGACGAGACGGCCGCGGTCGCCATCGTGCCGCCGAACGTCGCGGAGCTGTCGGTGCAGTACAGCGACTACACCGGCGGGTGGCTCATGACGTACCTCGACGAGAACCTCGACCTCGTGCTGCGCACCGCGCCGTCGCCCGAGGGCCCGTGGAGCGACCGCCAGCGGCTGGCGAGCTTCGCCGACTACCCGGGGCTGTACGGCGGATACATGCATCCATGGTCCGACGGCGGTGACCTGTACTTCTCGCTCTCGCAGTGGGAGCCCTACAACACCTACCTGCTGCGCGCCGAGATCGACCGCGACGGAACCGTCGTCAACCCCAACCTCATCGAGGATCCGGGCTTCGAGCGCGCCGTCGACGGCTCCATGCCCGCGCCGTGGGCGTGCACCGGAAACTGCGGCATCGACATCAACCACACGTGGGCGTATGGCGGCACCAAGCAGGGCTGGATGCGCTTCAACGCGGGATGGATCGATGTGCATCAGGACGTCGCCGTCGAGCCGAACACCACGTACACGTTCACCGGGTTCGTGGTCACCGGCGGCACTCCCGCCGAGGGCTCGATCGGCGTCCGCGAGCTGGGCGCCGGCGGCACCACGATCGGTGAGACGACCTTCGAGGCGGTGGGGGCGTACACCCGCTACTCGGTCACCTTCCACAGTGGCGACCGCACCGCCGTGCAGGCCTACGTCGGCACGCACCTGAATGGCGACCGCTGGGTGCAGATCGACGACCTGTCGCTCGTCAAGGCGAAGGAGCAGCTCCCGGGCCTCACGGTCTCAGTGACCTCCGATCCCGCGGCGGGCAGCGAGGTGGTGCGCGACGACGTCGTGACGTACACGGTGCGCGCCTCGACCGACAGCGCCGGCCCGGAGGGCGTCACGCTCGCCGTCGACCTCGCCGGTCTCGTCGACGACGCGACCCTCGACGCGGCATCGCTGCGTTCATCGATCGGTACGCCGGTGCTCGACGGATCGACGTTGCGATGGGCAGGTGCGATCCCGTCGGGCGCGACACTGGACGTGACGTTCTCTGCCACGGTTCGTCGAGACGCGTCCCGCACCGACTCGAGCCTCGTCGTGACGACGTCGGCGATGGCCGACCGGGCCATCCTCACCTCGTGCGAGGGCTGCGTGACGATGTTGACGGCGGTGCACTACGACCCGCGCAAGCCACGGCCGGAGTTCCCCGACAAGCCCGGCAAGCCCGAGAACCCCGGCAAGCCCGACAAGCCGTAAGACGAAGCGCGCGCGCCGCCTCGCAGGAACGGAACCGGCGAGGCGGTGCGTCCGCACGAACGACAGGGAGTCACTCTTGCTGCTGATGGTGACCGGTGCCAGCGGCGCGGGCAAGTCCACCGTTCTCGCCGAGCTGGCGCGCCAGGATCTGGGGCATGCCGTCCGCTGCGTGGAGTTCGACTCCGTCGGCGTGCCCGAGGGCGCCGACACCGCGTGGCGGCACTCTGCCGTCGAGCACTGGGTCGACCGCGCGGTGGACCTCCAGTCGTCGGGGGTGCACCTGCTGCTGTGCGGTCAGGTGCCGCTCGGCGAGCTGCTGGCAGCCCCTTCGGCGGAGCGGCTTGACGGCCTCGAGGTGTGCCTGCTGCACTGCTCGCCCGAGGTGCGGCGCGACCGCCTGCGCCGTCGCGGCGAGCCGGAGGACGCCCTCATCCACCACGTGCGGTTCGGCGAGTGGTTCCTGCGGCACACGCTGGACCCGTCCCACAGCCCCGACGTGATCCGCGTCCCGTCGCCGACTCCGATGCGCTGGGATCGCTGGGAGGGCTGGACCGAGGACGATCCCCGGTGGGCGGCGCACGTCATCGACACCGATGCGCTCACCGCGACCGAGGCCGCCGGACAGGTGGCCGCATGGGCGCGCGCGGCACTCGAGCGTTCGGCCGCGTGAAGGCCCGGGAGAGCGGGGACCGCGCCGAGCGCGTGGTGCTTCCTAGGATGGGCTGATCACTGTATCCGGATGCCGGGCAGGGGCGAGCAGGAAGGCGGGCCGATGGCGACCGAGCGGCTGGCAGCGGTCTACGAATCGTTCGACGAGCGATTCGCCGATGTCGGCGGAGACCACTTCATCGAGTGCGTGTTCGACGACGGGCGTTGGCTGGAGGGCCCCGCCTACCACCCGGCGCATCGGTTCGTGCTGTTCAGCGACATCCCGAACGAGCGCGTCCTTCGTTTCGACGAGCGCACGCGCCGCGTCGACGTCTTCGATGCGGCGTCCGGCTTCGCGAACGGCCGCACCGTCGACGCGCAGGGACGATTCGTCTGGTGCGAGCACGGCGGCCGCCGTGTCGCGCGGCTGGAGCACGACGGCTCGACGAGCGTCGTCGCCGACGCGTACGAAGGCATGCCGCTGAACAGCCCGAACGACGTGGCGGTCCACCGCGACGGCTCGGTCTGGTTCACCGACCCGACCTACGGCATCCTGAGCGATTACGAAGGGGTCGCCGCGACCCCGCAGCAGGCGGTGCGCGGCGTGTATCGCGTGGATGCCGGCGGCTCGGTCGCGCTGCGCTTCGGCGGGCTCGATCAGCCGAACGGCATCGCCTTCGCCCCCGACGGCACGTCCGTCTACGTCACCGACAGCGGCACGCCGGCCATCTGGCGCGCCGAGGTCCGCGCCGACGGCTCGGCCGGCGCCGCGGACCGGATCGCCGAGGCCGACGTGGTCTACGACGGCATCCGCACCGACGCCATCGGCAGGCTGTGGGTGGCCGCCGCCGACGGTGTGCGCTGCCATGCCGCCGACGGCACGCTGATCGGTCGCATCCCGCTGCCGCAGATCGTGGCGAATCTCGAGTTCGGCGGCCAGCGGCGCAACATCCTGTACATCACGGCCACGACGAGCCTCTACGTCCTGCGCACCACGGTGCGCGGACGCGCGCTCGCTGACCGATGAGACGCGCCGCGCGCGCGTCAGTCCTGCGGCGCGCGCGGCGGGGTGGCGCCGATGTCAGGGACCGGGGCGGTGCCTAGGTGGACCTCCATGTCGTCGGCGCTCGGCGACTTGGGGCGCCGGGCCGTCGGCCGGTCGAGGTAGAACATCGCGGTCGAGGCGATGTCGTCGCGCAGCGGCAGGTATCGCCAGCCGCTGCGCCACCCGAGCGCCTGGATGTCGACCTTCGGGATGCCGGAACCGAAGAAGATCGGGTCCAGCAGGTGCCAGCGGTACATGCCGAAACGCTGCTGGCTGACGTACAGGCCGTCGGGGCGGATCACCTGCGGCATGCCGAGGTACGGGGTCGAGAACTCGGTGTACCCCTTGCCGGGGATGTCGAAGTTCCACGCGCCGCCGAAGTAGTCCTCGGTGCCGGTGCCGCAGATCGTCGGGTAGTCGGTGTCGTCGTCGAGGTAGAACTTGATCTCGCCCTCGCCCCACCACCCGTTGGAGTTGACACCCCAGGCGAGGTACGTGCCGACGTACTGTCCGCGCCCCTCGATGCCTTCGAGGATGGTGTGCGGCACGAGCTCCTCGAGCGGGTTCGAGCGGCGCCACTGGGCGTGGAAGTAGCCCTCGTTCGAGTAGTCGCCGCCGATCTCGTAGGTCACCTGGTAGTAGACGCGCACGTCGACCACCGACGTGTTCTCGATCGTGAGCCGCGCGCCGGTGCGGAACGGCATCGGCCAGTACGAGTTGAAGCCGCCGTGCGGGTTCGCGGCGATGGCCTGCGAGTTCACCTGCGCGAAGACGCCCCAGCCGTTGCAGAAGAAGTCGCCGTACGGCACCTCGACGGCGGGCTCGTCGGCGCCGTCCCAGTAGGCGCGGAGAATGAGGGTGCGCCAGTTGTCGGTGTGCGTGGTGATCCAGATGTGCGTGATCCTGCCGCCGCCCTGGATGTTCGCGAGGTCGAAGGTCTCGCCGGCCTTGATGTCGACGCTGGGCGAGATCTTCCAGCCCGGGCCGAGGTCGCGCGCGCAAGAGGCGCCCGTTCCCTCGGTCGCACGACCGCCGCCGCCGACCGCGCCGTCGAAGTTCTCGGGAGAGATCGACCGGGTCTGCAGCGACCGCAGCGAGGCGATCGACGAGAGGTCGGGGGAGGGGAGCTGGGGAGCGGTCATCGGGCCGTACGTCCTTGTGCCGGCGCACCGTGACGGTGCGGAGAGTCGATCAGAAGTCGGATATTTTGGAATCGATTTCAACACTGTATTGTGGGCTGACCGGCATGTCAACGCGCGCCGGAGCACGGGGAAGCGGGTGACATGGCCACGATCTACGAGGTCGCGAAGCTCGCTGGCGTGTCGCCGGCGACGGTCTCGCGCGTCTTCAACGGCATGGGTGTGTCGGACGAGAAGACGCTGGCGGTGCGCGAGGCGGCGCGGCAGCTCAAGTTCACCCCGAACCGCACGGCGCGCACGCTCCGCCGCCAGGCGTCCGAGGTCATCGCCCTCGTGATCCCCGACATCGAGAACCCGTACTTCACCGAGATGGCGCGGGGTGTCGAGGATGTCGCGTCGCAGGCCGGCTACTCCGTCGTGCTGTGCAACACCGACTCGCAGATCGAGAAGGAGGCCACGTACCTCCAGATCGCGATCTCGGAGCACATGGCCGGCGTGATCCTCGCGGCAGCCTCGGATCACACCAACCTCGACGAGCTCATGGCGACCGGCCGCCCCGTGGTCGCGGTCGACCGGGGAACCGGATACGACATCGACGGCGTCGTGATGGCGAACCGCACCGCGGGCCAGGCTGCGACCGAGAATCTCGTGCAGGCAGGCTACCGCCGCATCGCCTGCATCACCGGACCCCAGCACATCGAGACTGCGTACGAGCGCGCTCAGGGCTGGCGCGCCGTGCTGGCGCGCCACTTCCCCGACGGCGAGCCCGACGAGCTGCTGCGGTACTCGACGTTCCGCGTGGATGGCGGCCGTGAGGTGATGGAGGAACTGCTCGCCCTCCCCGAACCTCCGGATGCCGTCGTCGCGTGCAACAACATGCTCGGAGTCGGCGCGATCCAGGTGCTGACCGAGCACGGCCTCACGCCGCCGAAGCTCGGCGTGGCCGTCGTGGGCTCGCTGCCCTTCACGACGCTCTCGCCGACTGCCGTCACGGTGGTGCGCCTGCCGGCCCGGCACATGGGTGTCACGGCCGCCAAGATGCTGCTGGAGCGCATCAACGGCGACGACCAGCCGGCGCGCACGGTCGTCCTGCGCAACGAGGTCCAGCCGGCTCGCGCTCTGCTGCGCGGCTGATCCCGCAACCGCTGTTTCAGCCCGCATGCGATTTCGCGCGGTTGATCATGAAATCGATTTCGTCTACAGTGGACGCATTCGCCCGACGCCGTCCGCGTCTCAGGCGCTGTCGCGATCGAGGAGGATCCGATGACCGTCCGCTGCACGCTCGGTGTCGACATCGGCACGTCCAGCAGCAAGGGCGTGCTCGTCGACGAGACGGGCCGCATCGTCGCCGTCGCGACGCGTGTGCACGAGGTCTCGCGTCCGCGCACCTCGTGGGTGGAGATGGATGCCCACCTCTGGTGGGACGAGTTCGTCTCGCTCGCCCGCGAGCTTCCCGAGCGGGCGCGTGAGCAGGGGATCGACCCCGAGATCAGTGCCGTCGGCGTGAGCGGCATGGGCCCCTGCGTCCTGCTGGCCGACGAGCAGGACGAGCCCGTGCGCCCGGCCATCCTCTACGGCGTCGACATGCGCGCGGGCGCTCAGATCGCGCGCCTGACCGACGAGCTCGGCGCCGACGAGATCGTCCGGATCGGCGGATCGACGCTCACCTCTCAGGCCGCCGGTCCGAAGATCGCGTGGATCGCCGATGAGGAGCCCGAGGTGTTCGCGCGGGCGTGTCTGCTGTTCATGCCGGCGTCCTGGCTCGTCCGCCGGCTCACCGGCGCCTACGTGCTCGATCACCAGTCCGCCAGCCAGTGCTCGCCGCTGTACGACGTGGAGGCCGAGACCTGGCACGAGCCCTGGTGGGACCGCTACGCGTCCGGGATCCAGCGGCCACGGCTGGCGTGGGCGGGCGAGGTGGCGGGCGCCGTGACGGATGCCGCGGCCGCGGCCACGGGCATCCCTTCGGGAGCGCCCGTCGTCACGGGCACGATCGACGCGTGGACCGAGGCGGTGAGCGTCGGCGCGCACGAGGACGGCGACCTCATGCTCATGTACGGCACCACGATGTTCCTCATCGCGACGGGCACCGAGACGCTGCGCACCCCCTCGATGTGGACGACCGTCGGCGCATTCCCCGGCACCCGCAACCTCGCCGGCGGCCTGGCGACGTCGGGCGCGCTCACCGCCTGGCTGAAGGGGATCACGGATGCCGACTACCCGGCACTCCTCGCCGAGGCCGAGGTCTCCGGGCGCGGTGCGCGCGGGCTCGTCCTGCTGCCGTACTTCGCGGGCGAGCGGACGCCGATCCAGGACCCCGACGCGCGCGGCGTCATCGCCGGGCTGACCCTCGACCACACGCGCGGCGACCTGTACCGCGCCGCCCTCGAAGCCACGGCGCTCGGGGTCCGCCACAACGTCGAGACGATGCGCGCCGCGGGCGCCGACATCCGCCGCATCGTCGCCGTCGGCGGGGGCACCCAGGGCGGGCTGTGGCTGCAGATCGTGTCGGATGCGACCGGCCTCGTGCAGGAGGTGCCCCGCACGACCATCGGCGCCGGCTACGGAGCCGCGTTCCTGGCGGCCGCGGCGACGGCCGATGTACCGCCGCGCATCGCCGACTGGAACCCCGTCGCGCACACGGTGCACCCCGATCCCGACGCGGCGACCTATTACGACGAGCTCTTCGAGCGCTACCTGCATCTCTACGCCTCGACGAAGGAGCTCGTCCACGAGCTCGCCGCCGAGCAGCGGCAGGCGCTGCCCCAGGAGGCGATGGCATGACCGGCCCGTCCGAGACCCGCAGGCGTGCCCGCGGCATCCCGCACACCGCCGAGCGGGCCGCCTTTCCGCTGGGCGGCATCGGCACGGGCAACGTATCGCTCGGCGCGCGCGGTGAGCTGCGCGACTGGGAGCTCGAGAACGCCCCCGACAAGGGGCGGATCAACCCGTACTCGTTCTTCGCGATCCATGCGGCGCCGCTCGACGACGACGGCGCCGACGCCGGCGACGCCGTCACGCGCGTGCTCGAGGCGCGCATCACGGGGCGTCGCGACATCGACGCCGGCTTCCTGTTCGAGTGGCAGGCCGGCCTGCCACGGCTGCGGGGGGCGACGATGCACGGCGAGTACCCCGTCGTCGACATCGACTTCGACGACGACGTGCTGCCCGTCGAGGTGTCGCTGCGGGCGTTCACGCCTCTCGTGCCGCTCGACGCCGACGCGTCCGGCATCCCCGCCGCCGTCCTGCGCTACCGCGTGACGAACCCCGCGGACCGGTCGGTGCGCGTCACCGTCGCCGGCAGCGTCAGCCACACCGCCGGCCGCGGCGAGGGTCCGTTCGGCATGCGCGCGCAGCAGACGGTGCGCTGGCGCGAGGAGGAGGGTGTGCGGGGGCTCGACTTCGGCATCGGCCTTCCCGACGACGACCCCGGCTACGGCACGCTGAGCCTCACGACCACCGACGCGTCGACCACCGCCAAGCCGCAGTGGGTCACCGGGTTCTGGCCCGACGGCGCGCGCCTGTTCTGGAGCGACCTGTCGGATGACGGGATGCTGCAGCCCGAGCCCCGCCTGACGCTCGAGGACCGCCCGCGCGGCCTGTTCGCCGACTCTGCCGCGGCGGGGCCGATGAGCGAGGAGGAGCTGTTCGAGCGCCTGCCGCGGCTGCGCACCGGATCACTCGGGATCGTTCACGAGCTGGCACCGGGCGAGAGTCGCGACTTCGAGTTCGTTCTCGCGTGGAGCTTCCCGAACCGGGTCCGCTCGTGGCGCGGCAACATCGTCGCCGACGAACGCGCCGACCCCGGCACCGTGCGCAACCGGTACGCGGTGCTGTGGCCGGACGCGTGGGGTGCGGCATCCCATCTTCATCGTGAGCTGCCCGCGCTCGAGGCGACCACGCTCGCCTTCGTCGACGCGCTCTACGGCGGCACCCTCGACCCCGTCGTCGCCGATGCGGTGGGCGCGAACATCGCGGCGACGCGGTCGACCACGGCGTTCGTGGTGGAGTCGCCGCACGCCGACCTCGGCGACGGGCCGGTGCTCGCCGCGTGGGAGGGCTCGTTCTCCCACGTCGGCTCGTGCGAGGGCACGTGCACGCACGTGTGGTCGTACGCGCAGACGATGGCCTGGTTGTTCCCCGCGCTGGAGCGCAGCGCCCGCCGCGTCGAGTTCCTGCTCGAGACCGACGACGCGGGTGCGCAGAAGTTCCGCAGCAACCGCGTCTTCGGCGGTGAGCCGTGGTTCATGGGACCCGCGGTCGACGGACAGCTCGGCACCTTCCTGCGCCTGCACCGCGAGTGGCGGTTCTCGGGCGACGACGGCTTCCTGCGCGAGTCGTGGCCCGCGGCCGTGCGCACGCTCGAGCATGCGATCCGCGAGTGGGACCGCGACGGCGACGGCCTGATCGACGGAGAGCTCCACAACACGTACGACATCGAGTTCCACGGGATCGACCCGCTCGCCAACGGCATGTTCGCCGCGGCGCTGCGCGCGGGCGCCCGCATGGCGGCGCACCTCGGCGAGACCGCGCGGGCGGCAGACTGGCTCGACCGGGCCGACCGGGTCGCCGCAGGCATGGACGCGCTGCTGTGGAACGGCGAGTACTACCGGCAGGTGATCGACGACGTCGACGCGCACCGCTACCAGTACGGCGAGGGCGTCCTCTCCGATCAGCTGCTCGGCCAGTTCCACGCGTGGATCAACGGCCTCGGCGACCTGCTGCCGCGCGAGCACCTGCGCAGTGCTCTCGGCGCGATCGTCGCGCACAACCACCGCGCGGACCTGACGGCCCATGAGAGCACGCAGCGCGTGTACGCGCTCAACGACGAGGGCGGGCTCCTGCTCGCCTCGTGGCCGCGCGGCGGGCGGCCCTCGATCCCGTTCGTCTACTCCGACGAGGTATGGACCGGTATCGAGCACCAGGTGGCCGCATCCCTCGTCTACGCGGGTCTCGTCGACGAAGGCCTCGACGTCGAGCGCGTGCTGCGTGCCCGCTATGACGGCGAGTACCGCAGCCCGTGGAACGAGATCGAGTGCGGCAACCACTACGCCCGCTCGCTCGCGTCGTGGGCGCTGCTGCTCGCGTTCAGCGGCGTGCAATGGGATGCCCCCGCCCGCACACTCTCGTTCGACCCCGCTGTCGGCGGCCCCTTCCGCGCGCTGTTCACCACGGGCGACGCGTGGGGGCGCATCGAGATCGACGGAGACGAGCTGACCCTGCACGTCGACGGCGGCTCACTGACCCTGGAGCGTCTCGAACTGCGCGGCCGGCCCGTGCACGTCGCGGCCGCCCCTCCTTTCACCCTGACGGCCGGCGAGAGCGTGACCGCTCGCTCGGGTGCCGCCGTCGCAGACCCCTCACCTCAGGAGACCCCATGACCGGCTACGCCCTTCCCACCGTCCGCGAGCACCAGGCCGCGCCGCCGAAGACCGCCTACCTGATCGCGTCGGGCGACCTGCGCGAGTCGGCGAACGCCGCCGGCTGGCCCACGCAGGTCGAGCTCGAAGCCGGCGTCACCGGCGTGCTGAACGACCTCGGCTGGCAGGTGATCCGCGCCAACGACGTCGACCCGGCGACCGGCCACGGCTTCATCTCGAGCCAGCGGATGGGGCTCGAGGTCTTCAAGACCATCCCGCCCGACGCGCCGCTCGTCGTCGCCGAGGCGGTCTGGCAGTACTCGCACCACGTGCTCGCCGGGTTGCGCACGCACGAGGGGCCGATCCTCACCGTCGCCAACTTCGCCGGCGACTGGCCGGGGCTCGTGGGCCTTCTGGGGCTCAACGCCGGGCTCACCAAGATGGGCAAGGAGTACGCCTCGATCTGGTCGGTCGACTTCACGGACGACTGGTTCAAGAACGGCATCCGGGAGTGGACCGAGACCGGCGCCATCACGCACGACGCGTCGCACGTGCGCCCGCTGCCCGAGCTCCCCGACACCCCGGAGGTCGGGCTCGGCCGCGCGCTCGGCGACCAGCTGCTCGCGGATAAGGCGATCATCGGCGTGTTCGATGAGGGCTGCATGGGCATGTACAACGCGATCTTCGACGACGAGCTGCTCAACCGCACCGGCATCTACAAGGAGCGCCTCTCGCAGTCGGCGCTGTACGCCGAGATGCTGAACGTGACGGATGCCGAGGCCGACGCCGCCCGCGACTGGCTGACCGACCGCGGCATGACGTTCCGCTTCGGCACCGACGAGGCCACTGAGCTCACCGAGGCGCAGGTGCGCTGGCAGCTGAAGATGTACATCGCGGCACTGCGGATCGCCGACGACTTCGGGCTCGATGCCGTGGGCATCCAGTACCAGCAGGGCCTGAAGGACCTGGTGCCGGCATCCGATCTCGCCGAAGGCATCCTCAATTCGACCGAGCGCCCGCCGGTGCTCTCGCGCGACGGGTCGCGAGAACTGTTCGCCGGGCGGGCGTTCCCGCACTTCAACGAGGCCGACGAGGGCGTCGCGGTCGACGCGCTGGTGACCGACCGGGTGTGGACCGCGATGGGCCTCGTGCCCGACAACACGCTGCACGACGTGCGGTGGGGCGAGGACTTCGACGGCGAGTTCGTGTGGGTGTACGAGATCTCGGGCTCGGTGCCCGCCTCGCACCTCGGTGGGTGGGACAAGGCCGAGGGCTGGCGGCAGGGGCCGGTGTTCTTCCCGGCAGGCGGGTCGACGATCAACGGCGTCTCGAAGCCCGGCGAAGTGGTGATCTCGCGGGTGTACATCGCCGACGGCGTGCTGCAGGCCGACATCTTCCGCGGCACCGTCGTCGAGCTGCCCGCAGAAGAGACGCAGCGACGCAAGGACGCCACCAACCCCGAGTGGCCGATCGCGCACGTCGTGCTGCACGACGTCACCCGCGACCAGTTCATGGCCCGCCACAAGGCCAACCACGCGCAGCTCGTCTACGCGCCCGACGCCGAGACCGCCGACAAGGCGCTGATCGCCAAGGCCGCGATGCTCGACCGGATGGGCATCCGGGTGCACCTCGTCGGCCGCGTCGCCGGGCTGTGAGCGACACGGGCGAGGGCGAGAGGATGCCGCACGACAGCGAGGGCCGGGAATGGGCCGAGGCCGTGACCGACGGGCGCTGGCTGCGTCCCGCGCTGGTGGGAGGACCGCGTGAACCACGGTGGGGACACCCCGAGGGGATGCAGCTCGGGCTGCATCCGCTGTCGGGGCCGCGCGGCCTGCTGCGCCTCTACACGCCGTACCTCGGGCAGCCGCGGGACCGGCTGCTGAACTTCATCGCGGTCGAGCCGATCCCGGCGGGCGCCGCGGAGCGCGGCTACTCCGAGCTGGAGCGCAGCCGCCTCGACGATGTGCCCGGACTGCGCATGTGGTCGACAGGCGACCCCGGCGACGCGGCACCGCGCGACCCGCGCGATCCGGTGCGCGGCACGGTGGCCGACGTCGACGGCGTCGAGACGCTCACCGTGGACGTCGCCGTGGAGCCGTTCGCGAACGGCGCCGACGTGTGGGTGCGGGCGGTGTTCCGCGCCGACCGGCCCCACGAGATCTCGGTCGCCGCGTACCGGCGGGAGTCCTCGGCGGAGCTGGAGTCCTGCGTGCTGTCGGCGACGATGGGCAACTGGGCGCGGCTGCGCACGCTCCGGCTGGCCGACGGCGAGGCGCACGCGGGCGACCTGTGGCCGCATTACACCGACGTGCACTTCGCCGAGCATGCCCGCTTCGGGGTCGACCGGCTCGTGGGCGACAGAGGAATGGTGTCGGTCTCGGCCGCGCCCGACGAGACAGAGCCGCACCTCGCCGTGCACGCACCGGGAACCGCGGAGCACTGGTCGTACGTCGGACGCCCGGCCCTGCAGACGTGGCGCGCCGACCACCCCGACCCCGCCCTCGTGGCGCAGGTCAACGGTCGCTACACGTACTGGATGAGCGAGGCGCCGATCCCCGGCGGCATCGCGTTCGAGAACTTCGAGCTCGTCGAGCCGTTCCGCCAGGGCCGCGCGTTCACCTTCTCGGTCGAGCCGCTGGTGCCGGTTCCATGATGGGAGCCGCCCTGTCAGGATGACGGCATGCGCTTCATGCTGATGCAGACCTATGGCCCGACGGCCTCGGACGCCCCGCCGATCACGCAGTGGACGGCTGCCGAGGCCCAGGCCCACATCGCGTTCCAGCAGGAGCTGAACGAACGTCTGGCCGAGCTCGGCGAGCTGATCGACGCCGTGGGGCTCGCGGGGCCCGAGTCCGCGCGCGTCGTGACGAGCGACGGCCGCACCCCGGTGATCACGGACGGCCCCTTCCCTGAGACGAAGGAGCTGCTCGCCGGCTACCGGCTCGTCGACGTCGACTCGTGGGACCGCGCGCTCGAGATCGCCGCCCTCGTGTCGGCGGCCCCCGGTCCGGGCGGCGCACCGGTGCAGGCGCCCATCGAGGTGCGTCAGGTGATGGGCGCCCCGGCGACCGACGAGCTGTGACGACAGCGCCCGACTCCCGGCGGCTCGAGCGGCTGCTGCGCGAGCAGGGTCCGCGTGCCCTCGCGATCGTCGCGAGCCGGTACCGCGACTTCGACGGGGCGGAGGATGCCGTCCAGGAGGCGCTCCTCGCGGCCTCCGAGCAGTGGCCGGCCGGCGGCATCCCGGACGATCCCCGCGCCTGGCTCGTCACCGTGGCGTCGCGACGGCTGGTGGACGCCTACCGTTCGGCCGACGCACGCCGCCGGCGCGAGCGCGAAGCGTGGGACGACCGCGATGTCCCCGCAGCCGATGAGCCCGACACCGGCGGCACCGACGACTCGCTCACCCTCGTGCTGCTGTGCTGCCACCCGGCGCTCACGCCCGGTGCCGCGATCCCGCTCACGCTGCGGGCGGTCGGCGGGCTCACCACGCGCGAGATCGCGGCGGCGTTCCTCGTGCCCGAGGCGACGATGGCACAGCGCATCAGTCGGGCCAAGGCGACGCTCCGGGCAGCGGGCGGCCGGTTCGAGCCGCCGCCGGCCGATGCCCGCCATGAGCGCGCGCGCTCGGCACTGCACGTGCTGTACCTCATGTTCAACGAGGGCTACGTGGCGAGCGAGGGCGACGACCTCGCCCGCCCGGACCTCGCGGCCGAGGCGATCCGGCTGACCCGGATGCTGCACGCATCGCTTCCCGCGGACGCCGAGGTCGGCGGACTCCTCGCACTGATGCTGCTCACCGAGGCGCGCCGCGCCGCACGGGTCGACACGGCCGGCCGCCTCGTGCCGCTGCCCGCCCAGGACCGCAGCCGGTGGAACCGGGCGCTGGTGGCCGAGGGCGTTTTGCTCCTCACCGAGGCGATGCGCCGCGGCGAGGTGGGCGAGTACCAGCTGCAGGCTGCGATCGCCGCCGTCCACGACCAGGCGCCCTCGTACGCCGACACCGACTGGCCGCGCATCGCGGGGCTGTACTCCGCGCTCGCGCGGCTCACCGACAGCCCCGTCGTGAGCCTCAACGCGGCCGTCGCCGTCGCGATGACCGCCGGCATCCCGGCCGGCTTGGAGAGACTGGATGCCGCAGCCGCCGTCCTCGGCGACCACCACCGCGTGCACGCCGTGCGAGCGCACCTGCACGAACTGGCCGGCGATCGCGAGCGGGCTGCGGCCGAGTTCCGTGCCGCGGCCGCGCGGACGGCGAACGAGGCAGAGCGGCGGTACCTGACGGATGCGGCATCCCGGCTGGCCGCCGCGGCTGCCGAGGATTCTCGAGAAATGTCCGGCGCAGATGTCGAGAAGGGCGGATCGGCTCCGACTCCCTGATGAAGCCGCCCACCGGGGCGGCCACGACGGAAGGAACCGAAATGCCTCGCATCACCCCCAACCTCTGGTTCGACGGTCAGGCGCTCGACGCGGCCGAGTACTACGCGACGGTCTTCCCGGACTCGCGCATCACCGACGTGAGCCGTCTGGGCGAGGACGGACCGGTGCTCACGGTCTCGTTCGAGCTCGACGGGCAGCCCTTCCTCGGGCTCAACGGCGGCCCCCAGTTCACGTTCACCGAAGCGGTGTCGTTCGTGATCGACTGCGCCGACCAGGCCGAGGTCGACCGCTACTGGGACGAACTGACCTCGGGCGGCGGCGCCGAGGGCCGCTGCGGCTGGCTGACCGACCGGTTCGGGCTGTCATGGCAGGTGGTGCCGCGCGCGCTCGTCGAGCTGCTCACCGACCCCGATCCGCGTCGCGCGGCCGCGGCCGGCATCGCGCTGCAGGGCATGAGCCGCATCGACGTGGCGGGACTGCGCGCCGCCGCGGACGCCGCCGCTGCCTGAACCGTCGGAGGGAATGGATGCCTCGACCCGGCGGGTCGAGGCATCCATTCATCACATCCGGCGGGCGCGGCGCGTGTGCCGGATCGTCAGGAACGCACCGAGCGCGATCGCCGTGAGTGCGCCGAGCGGCACGAGCGGCGACACCGCGCCGCCACCCGTCGCCGGCAGCGGGGTCGGAGTGGGCGTCGGCGTCGGCGTCGGCTGCGTGGACGCCGTGTTGGTCAGCGTCAGCTCTGCGGTCTGCGGCGACGACGTCTCAGAGATCGGCAGCGTGACGCGCCCGTCGGCGTTCGGAGTCAGGACCTGCCCATCGACGGACCAGGTCGGCGTGCCCCAGTCGACCCCCAGCACATCGGGCAGGTCACCCTCCTGCGCCTCGATGACGGTGCCGACCGGGAAGTACGGCGAGACGATCTGCACGTTCGGCTCGAGTTCGACGGAGGTCTGCGGTTCGCCGTCGAGCCACCAGTTCGCGGGGAACGTCGTGCCCGCCGGGAGCGAGCCTGCCCCGTCGCCCTCGACGACCTTCGTGACCGCCCAGCGCGTCAGCGCGACGACCGAGTTGGTCACTTCGAGCACCGGCGTCTCGTCCACGCCGATCTCGACGGAGGTGCCGGGACTCCAGGTCGCTCCCGCCCACGCGTACCCCGGCGGGAGCGCGGCCGCATCGGGCGCCTCTTCGAAGAGCCACACGATCGTTCCGTTCGGGAAGGTGATCGGGTTGCCGTCCTCGTCGACCGGACCGGCAGGGGTGCCGTCGGCCGGGATGACGAAACGTCCGGCGGTCGGCATGGGGCCGTCGCTGCCGGGGGCGTGCGCCACGTAGTCGATCGTGAACGAGTCGGTGAGCAGCTCATCGGGATCGATGCCCGACAGCGCCTTCTGCACCTGGAACGTGCCTCGCAGAGGCAGGACGTGATTCGTCAGCGTCGAATGCACGACGGCCTGGTCGTCCTGGCCGATGACGAGCTGAGACAGGTCGAACTGCGCGCGTTCCCACGAGAGATGGGGAACGGCGGGCGGCACGGCCTCGGTGTAGCTCACGACGGTGCCGTAGGGGAACTGCATCGAGTCGCCCGCGTCGTCGACCGGCCCCACGGCGGAGCCGTCGCCGGGCAGGCGCAGCGTCCCTGTGCGCACCTCGCCCGTCGGCAGGGTCGCTGTCCATTCGACCGTGAACTCGAGATCGGACGGGACCTGGTCGTCAGGAATGCCCTCGAACGCCTTCGAGAGGGTGAAGGTGCCCTCACGCAGCTCGTTGGTCACGTCGATCGCGATGTCACCGGTCGCCGGCAGAGGGATGTCGACGATCGCATCGCTCAGGTCGGCCTGGCCCTCGTCGAAGGCGGCCGGCGTATAGGTCGTCGTGGTGCCGTCGACGGTCACCGCGATCACCGGCAGCTTCCACGCGGACGGGTCGACGGGGTCGCCGTCGAGCGTCGGCACGAGTTCGGCGAGCTCGAGCGTGTCGGCCTCTGCTTCGACGTCATCGATGAGCTGAGGCTCGCCGACGGGAAGGTCCATGGTCGTGCGCGTCCCGGGCGGGTCGGTGTTGTAGCTCACGGCATAGCCGTAGGCGGGGTCGGCAGCATCCCCCACCGCCGACTTCACGATCGTGATCGTGCGGGCGGACTCATCCGGCGTCACCGTGTTGGTGAGCTCGACCGACACGGTGTCGTCGGGGCCGACGATGAACGTCCGGCCTGGATCCCAGCCGACGCTTCCCCACTCGTACCCGTCGGGTGCGTCGATGCCGTCGAGGTCCTCCGTCAGCACGATCCGCGTGCCGACGGGGAACTGCTGGCCGACCGGCACGACGGTGCCGTCGAACGGCACGTCGAGCGTGCCCTGATCGATCTGCTCGCCGCCGTAGAAGGCGGTCCACGTCACCGGAACGGTCGCCTCGGACGGCGGCCCGGGCTGGCCGCCCGACAGGTCATCGATCGTCTTCATGACGCTGAAGGTTCCCGTGAGCTGTGTCGCCGTGTTCGAGACGACGACGTCCGCGGTGCCGACTCCTACCGTGAGGGGATTCGGCGTGATCGTCGCGTCGACCCACTCCCACCCGGGCACGCTCTCGGGTTCGATCTCGTCGAAGGTGACGACCGTCCCCGTCGGGAACTGCTCTCCCGCGGCGACCGGAGTCCCGTCAGCGGGGACCTCGAGCGTGCCGACCGTCACCGCGCCGTCGGGGTCGACGGCGCGGTAATTGACCGTGAACGTCGTCCCCTCGGGCAGGTCGGAGTCCTCGATGCCCGAGAGAGCCTTGCGCACGGCGAACGTGCCGTTCGATTCCGCGCACGGAATGTTGCTCGAGAAGAGATAGGAGTGCACCTCGCCGCCGCGCAGCGTCACGTCCTGGCCGATGACCTGGCCGTTCAGCGGTGCGGCGGTGACGGTCACCGAGGCGTCGGGAGCGTAGATCGAGCCGTCCATGCGGCCGCCGTCGGGGGCCGTGACGGTGACCGGTCCGGTGAGGGCCGAGAGGTCCCACACGATGTAGGGCGAATACGCACCCTGCGGGTCGACGCGCGCGCCCACCACATCAGTCGTGCCTGCCGCCACCCGGATGACGAGCGGATTGGCGACGCCCGGTGTGGGCCCGGCCGAGAACTGGATGAGCGAGGCGCCCGAGATGTCGGCGTAGTCGACCACGTTCGGCTGGTCGGCGCTGAGCGGGCCGAGCACCACGCGGTCGCCCGCGTCCTCGGCGATCGTCACGGGGTACCCGATCCCGTTCGTCGGGTCGGCGATGTCGGCGAAGCAGGCGGCCGCCTGGTCCCACGTCGCCTGGCGGTTCGCCTCCACGTAGTCGGCGACGGCCGTGTCGGACGTGTTCGCCGTGTAGATGCTGTGGTCGCCGGTCGCCCCCGTCGGCGGCTCGGCGTCGGCCGGGTACTGCTGGTGGGTCGTGTCGATGAGCGGCGTCTGGTCGGGGTTGGACGGGTTCTCGTTGAGTCGCAGGAAGTCGGCACGGGCGAACGCCTGCCACGGGCCGTCGCGCTCGACCATCTTCAGGTCGCCGAACAGATCCGGGTCGGTCGTGCCGGCGCTGGTGATCTGCAGGATGCCGGTGCTGTCGGTGCTGTACTGGTTGACGAGCAGGCGAGTGGGGTCGCCGTCGACGGTCGGCAGATCGTAGTCGCCGGTGCCCGCTGCGACATGGATGATCGTGTACGTCCCGCTGCTGCCCTGGACCGTCGCCGTGCCGCCCACCGCGATGCTGCCCTCGGTCTCCTGGTTCTGCAGCAGCGCGTCCTCACGGGCGTACACCGTGAAGCCGCCCGCGATGGCGAACGGGTTCACCGAGTCGGGGTACGCGGCCGCGGCCGGCAGGGCCGTGACGGCGACGGCCCCGGTGGCGGCCAGAGCGGTGGAGAGTGTCGCAGCCAGGATCCGGCGCAGACGGGGACGATGCGTAGTGCTCACAACGGTGCTCCTCTTGCTCTGCGCGGGGGACCACAGAGCGACGCAGTCGGGTGCTGTCGTGCTCAGTACACCACACCGGATGACGTGCCGTCACGTGACTCGGCGACCGCCGAGGCGCATGATGGGGACGTGGTGACGCTCGATGACATACGTGGGATCGCTCTCACATTTCCGGGGGTGGCCGAGCGTGTCGACGGCACTCGCGGGGCCCTCACGTGGCGCACGGCGACCGGCGTGTTCGTCTGGCAACGCGGGCCGAGCGGCCGGGACCTCGAGCAGCTCGCTGCGCTCGGCCGCGAGTGGCCGCCGGGCGAGGTGGTGGGCGTGCGCACCGACGGCGAGCAGGGCAAGCTCGCGCTGATCGAGACCTATCCCGGCGCGTTCTTCACGATCCCGCACTTCGACGGGTACCCCGCCGTCCTCGTCCGCCTGGACGCGATCGACCCGGCGCTGCTGCGCGAGGTCGTGACCGACGCGTGGCTGCTCAAGGTTCCGAAGCGCGTCGCGAACGAGTGGCTGGCTGCGCATCCCCCCGAGTGACGTGGATGCCGGGCGCCCGGCATCCACCCGCCATCGCGCGTCGCTACACGCCGCGGTGCGCGCGGAACAGCATCCAGTCCGCGCGTGACTGCTCGGCGTACGCGTGCGCCCACTCCAGGATCGCTTCGCCCGCGGCGCGGCCGCTGCCCAGGTACCCCGACACCGTCCCCGCGACGGGGGACTGCCCGTGGGCGCGCGCGAGGGTCGCCGCGCACGCCTCGGCGTACCAGTGGAAGGCGGGATCCTCGAGCGCGTCCATCTCGAAGCCGCCCTTCATGTCGTGGAACTGGCGCACGTAGTACGAGCGGAAGTCCACGCCAGGCGCCTGGTCGTCTCTGACGTGCCCGAGGAACGGATCCGACACGGCCTGCAGCACGCGCTGCATCGCGACGACCCTGGCGCCATCGGCGTAGCTGTCGATGTATCGCTGCACCGCACGCGGCTGGCGGATGCGCCCGTGCTGGGCGAGCACGCTGGGTCCCGCCTCCTTCGCCTGCAGCAGCACCGTGTGGCCGTCGGCGTCCTGCATCGCGATCAGGTAGCACCGGGTGCCGACGCTGCCGACTCCGACGACGCGGCGCACCACGTCGACGACCGCGTAGTGCGACAGCAGCACGCGGATGTCGGTGTTGGCGCTGCGCAGGTAGTCGTCGAACACCTCCTCGACGCGCGTCACGAGCTCGGGGCGCACGTGGGTCATGGTGGGCGGCGCCTCGACGAAGCCGACGCGGCCGTCGCCCCGGCGCTCGGTGAGCCGACGCGCCGCGCGCGCCCCGGTGCGCTTGGTGGCGTCCTTGATGGCCGCGCGCAGCGCCTTGGCGGTGTGGCCGTCCGCGGCGGCCTGGGCGGCCTGGGCGGCGCGCGCGTCGAAGTGGTCGTAATAGCGGTCGAGGGGGCTGCGCGTCACCCCGGCGCGCAGCGAGCGCGCGTAGGTCCGCACCGCGGCGAGTGCGGCATCCCTCACGACCATCTCGTCGCGCGAACTCGCCTGTCCGGCGATCACGATGCTCGTGACGAGTCGTTTGACGTCCCATTCCCAGGGTGCCCACGCCGCCTCGTCGAAGTCGTTCAGGTCGAACACCAGCGTGCGCTGCGGCGAGGCGTACAGTCCGAAGTTCGACACGTGCGCGTCGCCGCACGAGCCGACGAGCAGATCGGTGCCCGCAGAGTTCGCGAGGTCGGCGGCCATGAGCGCCGCGGTGCCGCGGAAGAAGGCGAAAGCGCTCTCGGCCATCCGTGCGGAGCGCAGCGGCACGAGCTCGGGCACGCGCGTCGCATCCTGTGCGTCCAGCACCGCCATCGGGTCGCGCTCGCCCGATGGCGGCTCGGCGAGCATGCGCCGCGGCAGCCGTTCGCGCAGTCGCTCGCCGCGCGCGAACTGCGCCTTCATGGGCTCGAGCGCGATCCAGTCCTCGCGCGGCGATTCGCGCCCCTCGGTCGTCATGGCGAAAGTGTGCCATGGGATGCCTCGCCCGAAACGCCGATCGGCGCCGGACCCCTGCGGGCCCGGCGCCGATCGCCGTCGATGCTGCGAGACTACTCGCGCGCGAAAGCCGCCTGCGCTTCGAGCTCGAGGTCGAGATATTGCTCGTCGCTCACATCCACCGCGACGCCGAGGATCTTGCCTCCCGTGAACCGGTAGGGCGTCTTGTACGAGCGGCTCACCGAGTCGGCGCTGTCGTAGCCGATGCAGAGGCCGTCGCCGCACAGCGTGAACTTGCCGACCTGCGCCCGCATCGGGCCGGACGCCACCGCCTGGTCGTCCACGTACAGGGTGGTCGTGCCGACCGACTCCTTGTTCGGACCGGCGCCCTCGCGGACGAACTCCATGCCGAGCGAGTGCTTGCCCGGCGTGAGCTTCTCGGACACGAACGTCTGCTCCGGCGGGATGCCGAGGAAGTTGTAGACGTAGTGCAGCTTGCCGTCCTGGATGAACAGCGCGTGCCCGCCGAAGCGGGAGCCGTGGGCGAAGATGACACCCTCGGCGCCCTCCTCGATGTCGACGTCGGCGATGATCTTGTACGACCGGCCCCGAACGTTGACGGCGACGCCCTCCGGGACAGCGCCGCTGTCGGGGTAGTACACGTAGCGGCTGCGCGGCGGCTCCGACGACGGGCGGTCGATCGTGAGCTGCTCCATCGCGGTGCGGTCGTCGATCGGCAGGCCGTAGTTGGCATCAGCCTCTTCGAACCAGGCGTCGACGAGCTCCTTGACCTTCTCGGGGTACTGGTCGGCGAGGTTCTTCGACTCGGAGCGGTCCTCGTCGACGTGGTACAGCTCCCACTTGTCTTCGTCGAAGCGGCCGTGCCCGGTGATCGGCGCGTGGGTTGCGGCGACCTTCCAGCCGTCCTGCCACAGACCACGGGTTCCGATCATGTTGTAGTACTGACGCTTCTTCTGCGTCGGGGCGTCGGGCGCCGCGTCGAACGAGTACCGCATCGACACACCCGGCAGCGGTGCCTGCTCCACTCCGCGGTACACCTCGGGCATCTGCAGCCCGGCGACGTCGAGGATCGTCGGCACGATGTCGGTGACGTGGTGGTACTGGTGACGGATCTCGCCCTTGGCCCTGATGCCGGCCGGCCAGTGGATGATCATCGGGTCGCACGTGCCGCCCGAGTACTGGCTGTAGCGCTTGAACATCTGGAACGGCGTCGAGAACGCCGCCGCCCACCCCGTCGGGTAGTGGTTGTACGCCTCGGGCCCGCCGAGGTCGTTCAGGCGGGTCAGGTTCTCGGCGAGGTCGTCGGGGTAGTTGTTGAAGAACTTGTTCTCGTTCACCGAACCGTCGGGCGATCCTTCGCCCGACGCGCCGTTGTCGGCGCAGTAGAAGATGATCGTGTTGTCGAGCTGCCCCGTCTCTTCGAGGAAGTCGATGATGCGGCCGATCTGAGCGTCCGTGTACTCGCTGAAGCCCGCGAACACCTCGGCCATCCGGCGGAAGAGCGTCTTCTCGTCGTCGCTCAGCGAGTCCCACGGCTTGACGTAGTCCGCCGGGTTCGCCTGGTCCTCGGGGATCGGGTTGAACGGCGTGAGATCGGTGTCTTCGGGCAGGATGCCGCGCTCGATCATGCGGCCGAGCACCCACTCGCGGTAGGCGTCGTAGCCGTCGTCGAACGCGCCCTTGTACTTGTCGATGTATTCCTGGGGAGCCTGGTGAGGTGCGTGGTTGGCGCCAGGGCAGAACCACATGTACCAGGGCTTGGAGGGGTTCGAGGCGCGGTTGTCGCGCAGCATCTGCAGCGCCTGGTCGGCGAGGTCCTTCGAGAGGTGGTAGCCCTCTTCCGGGGTGTAGGGCTGCTCGATGAAGTGGTTGTCTTCGGCGAGATCGGGGTACCACTGATTGGTCTCACCGCCGAGGAACCCGTAGAAGCGGTCGTAGCCCATCTGCAGCGGCCACTGCTTGCGGCTGCCGCCGGCGGCGTTGTCCTGCTCGGGCACGTTGTGGTCCTTGCCGAGCCAGAACGTCGAGTACCCGTTGTCCTGCAGGATGTGGGCCATCGGCGCGCAGTCGTCCGGGATGCGGCCGGAGTTGCCCGGGAAGCCGTTGGTGGACTCCATCAGCGAGGCGATGCTGTTGCGCGTGTGGTTGCGGCCGGTGAGGAAGACCGAGCGCGTCGGCGAGCACAGCGCGGTGGTGTGCCACTGCGTGTACGTCAGGCCGTTCTTGGCGAGCCGGTCGAGGGTCGGCATGTTGATGCGTCCGCCGTACGGCGACCACGACGCCATGCCGGTGTCGTCGTACAGGATCACCAGCACGTTGGGTGCGCCCTCCGGCGCCGTCGGGAGCAGATAGGGGTCCCAGTCGGGAACCGAGTCCCGCACATCCAGCTTGATGGTCCCCTTGAATTCCGCGGCCATGTTCTCTCCTACGTCGTTCCCGGTGCGCCGCGAGGGCGCGGCGCCCTTCCGACGCTATCCGTTCCTCCAAGCGGGCGAAAGGAACGGCGCGAACCGGATGCATCGATGCATCCGGTTCGGCAGCCGCTACGGTGAGTCCGACAGCCGAACCGTTCCGGACCAGGAGGCACGCTCATGGGCGCCGTCATCGGAGACATCCTTCCCCTCGCCCTCGGTGTGGCGATCAGCCCCATCCCCGTGATCGCGGCGATCCTCATGCTGCTGTCGCCGAAGGCGCGCGTCACGAGCGTCGGGTTCCTGCTCGGCTGGGTCATCGGCATCATCGTGGCGGTGACGGTGTTCACGCTGCTCTCGTCGGTGCTGCCCGATGAGGATGCGGATGCCTCCAAGCCGATCCAGGGCGTGATCCAGCTAGTGCTGGGCGCCCTGCTGCTGCTTCTCGCGGTCCGGCAGTGGCGCGGCCGCCCGAAGGCGGGCGAAGAGCCGAAGATGCCGAAGTGGATGCAGGCGATCGACAAGGTGACCTTCCCGGTCGCGTTCGGTCTCGGCTTCCTGCTGTCGGCGATCAACCCAAAGAACCTGCTCATGGCGGCGGGCGCCGGTGTCGACATCGGCTCGGCCGGTCTCAACACGGGTGAGATCGTGCTCGTGATCGCGATCTTCACGCTGCTCGCGGCATCCACCGTCCTCGTTCCCGTGGTCGGCTATCTGATCGCGGCAGACAGGCTGCGTGGACCGCTCGACGCGCTGCGGGTGTGGCTCGGCAGAGAGAACGCGATCATCATGGCGGTCCTGCTGCTGGTGATCGGCGTCTCGCTGATCGGCAAGGGGATCGGCAGCTTCTAGGCCGGATACGGTGGTCGGGTGACCTCAGCGATCCACGACCAGGTGCTGCTCCCCGGCGGCACGTTCACGATGGGCTCGGACGAGTTCTACCCCGACGAGCAGCCCGTCCACGAGCGCGAGGTCGCACCGTTCCGCATCGACCGCTATGCCGTCACGAACGAGCAGTACGCCGCGTTCGTGGACGACACCGGCTACGTCACCGTCGCCGAGCGCGAGCTCGACCCGGCGAACTTCGAGGGGGCAGACCCGGCCGACCTCGTCCCCGGCGCGATGGTGTTCACGCCGACGGCCGGCCCCGTCGACCTGCGCGACTGGCGCAATTGGTGGCGGTGGCAGCCGGGCGCCTACTGGCGGCGGCCGTTCGGACCCGAGTCGTCGATCGATGAGCGGCTGCGGCATCCCGTCGTCCACATCGCGTTCGAGGACGCCCAGGCGTACGCCGACTGGGCGGGGCTGCGCCTGCCCACCGAGGTCGAGCACGAGTACGCCGCCCGCGGCGGGCTCGAGGGCAAGCGGTTCGCGTGGGGCGACGAGCCCTACCCGGGCGGCGTCGCGCAGGCGAACTCGTGGCTCGGCCGCTTTCCGTACGACAACCAGGGAGTGGGGGATGCCGCCCCCGTCGGCTCGTACCCTCCGAACGGTTTCGGGCTGTACGACATGACCGGCAACGTGTGGGAGTGGACCACCGACTTCTACACCCCGCGCCACCTCCGGCTGTCGGACAAGCCGGTGGATGCCGGCAAGCGCGCCAACCTGCTGGCGGCCGCGAGCGCGCAGGACGGCTTCCCGTCGATCCCGCGCCGCGTGCTCAAGGGCGGCTCGCACCTGTGCTCGCCCGACTACTGCCTGCGTTTCCGTCCCGCGGCGCGCTCGCCGCAGGCCGAGGACACCGGCATGTCGCACATCGGATTCCGGCTCGTCGGCGAGGCCTGATCCCGACGCGGGCGGCGGCCGCTGACCTCGCTTCCGGTTCGGCCTGACCCGGCCCGGCCCGGCCTGACTGCCCGACCCGCCCCACGGCCCGGTCCATTCGCGTGTCGGGATCCTTCGCGCTGTCGAAATCGGCATCCGCGCATGAAACAAACAGGCGCGGTTGCCGATTTCGGCAGCGCGAGCAATCTGGGCGAGGCGAGAACGACAGCGGTTGCCGATTTCGACAGCGCGACCGCGACCGCGACTGTGCCGCGACCGCGACCGCGACCGCGACCGCGACCGCGACTGTGCAGCGACCGCGACCGCGACCGCGACTGTGTAGCGACCGCGACCGTGGCCGCGAGGCCACGCCGCCGCAGCTGCGACGGCCGGAGACCGGGCCGGCGGACGAGGCGGGCCGCCGGCATCCACTCTCCGGTCAGGCGGTCGGGAAGACCTGCGACCAGTCGTCGCGGACGCTGACGACCGTCACGCCGTCGGCGGCGAGCGCCTGCTCGGCCCCCTTGTCGTACGGCGCGTCGCCGCGGCCGGTGTCGTCGTCGTGGTGCACGAGCAGCGCGAGGCTGCGCGGACTGCCCTGCGCGAAGCGCAGCATCGGCAGGTCGCCGTTCGAGTTGCCGGCTGCGAGGATCGGGCGGCGCCCGGTGCGCATCCAGATGCGCACCGGCTTCTCGGGGCCGTCGTCGAAGAACGCGAGCTTCGGCGCATAGCGCACGACGTTCGCGTCGGCGTCGTACGTCAGGCCCATGCCGGTGCCGACCACCCGCTCGGCGGGGATGCCGTAGTTCGCCTCGGTCATCGGGCGCATGAAGTCGCGCTCGCCGCCCGACACGATGTACGTCGTGAAGCCGTTCGATTCGAGGAACCGGATGAGCTCGACCATCGGCTGGTAGACGACCTGCGCGTACGGCGTGCCGAGCGTGAGGTGGCGCGCGTCGCGATAGAAGTCGGCGACGGATGCCGCGTACTCGTCGACGCTGACACCCCCGGAGGCGCTCGCGACGGCGGCGATCAGCAGACCGAGGTCGGCGTCGTCACCGGCGTAGTGCTTGTCGATGGCCGCGCCGAGCCACGACATGTCACCGCCCGCGGCCGCCTTGTACGGCTGCGTGTCGGCGAGCGACGGATCTGCGGCGGCCGCGGCCTTCCACTGCTCCAGCAGGTAGTGCAGCTGCGTGGGCATCGGCTTCTCGGTCCACAGCGTCCCGTCGTTGTCGAACACGGCGACCCGCGCTTGCGGTTCGACGTAGTCCGGACCGTTCTCGTCGGTCACGGCGGCGACGAAGTCGAGGATGGCGGTGCGGGTGGCGGTGTCGCGCCACGACGGCAGGGAGTCGCTCATGGTGGCGACTCTAGCGGGGTTGGTGCGGCGGTCCGAGGCGTCAGTTCGCCGCGACGAACGTGTCGTAGTCGCCCTTCGACACCGCGGCGTAGGAGCGGGCCCATTCCAGGATCGCCTCGGCCGCGACGCGCCCGTTGCCGATGTAGCCGGCCACCTGCGCCGCCGTCTGCGACTGCGCGTGGGCGCGGGCCAGGATGATCGCGCACACCTGGGCATAGGTCGAGAACGGCACGTCCTCGAGCGTCTCGGCGGTGATGCCCCCCTTCATGTCGCGGAACTGGCGCACGTAGAAGTCTCGGCCCTCGGGTCCTTTGGCGTGACCGAGGAACGGGTCCGAGAACGCCTGCAGGGTCTTCTGCAGGCCCACGACACGACCGCCCTGCCCGACGCGGGCGATGAATCGCTCCGCTCGCGCCGGCTGCTCGATGCCGCCGTACTGGGCGAGCACGCTGCGGCCCGCCTCTTTGACCTGCAGCAGCAGTGCGCGGGCGTCGCCGTCCTGGAACGCCATCACCCAGCAGCGGGTGCCGACGCTGCCGACGCCGACCACCCGGCGCGCGATGTCGGCGAAGGTGTAGTTCTGCAGCAGCATGCGCACGCTCAGATCGGCGCTGGCGAGGTACTCCTCGATGTAGTCCTGCAGAAGTGCCGCGAATTCCGACGACACGTGGGTCATGGTCGGCGGCTGTTCGACGAACTGGCGGCGTCCCGACTCATCGAGCACCGTCAGCTTGCGGGCGGCCTTGTCGCCGGTGCGCTTCTGCGCCTCGCGGATCGCGGCGCGCATCGCCCGGCCTGACTGCTTGTCCATCGTCGAGAGCGCGGCATCCACGTCGGAGTGCAGGTAGAACCGCTCCAGTGGCGAGGACTCCACCGTCGTGCGGATGGTGCGGGCATAGGCCAGCACGGCCGCACGGCACGCGGCATCCACCACCGACTCATCTCGTGAGGTCGCCTGCCCGGCGATCACGACGCTCGAGATGAGCCGCTTGAGATCCCACTCCCACGGCGCCCACGCGGCCTCGTCGAAGTCGTTCAGATCGAACACCAGCGTGCGCTGCGGTGAGGCGTAGAAGCCGAAGTTGGCGACGTGTGCGTCGCCGCACGACGCCACGAGGATGCCGCTGTGCGGATCGCGGGCGAGGTCCGCGGCCTGCAGCGCGGCGGTGGCGCGATAGAACGCGAACGGGTTCGCCGACATGCGTTCGGTGCGCAGCGGCACGAGTTCGGCGACCCGCGTGCTGTTCTGCTCGGCGAGGATGGCCATCGGGTCGCGGCCCGTCGTCGAGAGCCGGGACAGCGATCGACGCGGGGTGAACCGACGGGCCTCCCGTCCGCGTTCGACGTGTTCCTGGGTGCTCACCGGCCCGACCCAGCCGGCATCCGACATCGTGCTCATGCGCTCATGGTGGCCCTGCGGGAGCCGCCGCGCATCACCCGCGTCAGACGACGCGGCTGTCTTCGCTCGTCTCGAACAGTCCGAGCTCGGTCGCGCGCTCGATCGCGGCATCCCGCGAGGCCACGCCGAGCTTGCGGTAGATGTGGGCGAGGTGGGTCTTGATCGTGTTCGTCGACAGGAAGCACCGTTCGGCGATGTCGGCGATCGTGTAGCGGGTGGGCAGGTAGCCGATCAGCTCGAGCTCGCGCGGCGTCAGGTCGTCGACGAGGCGCTCGCTGCGCGGCGATCCCTGGCTGCGCAACCGCTCTGCGATCGCCCTGCCGAACTCGCTGCGCCCGGTCGGCACCTCGTCGAGCAGTTCGAGCAGGGCGGGCCCGACCCGCAGGAACGGGCGCGACAGGCGGTCGTCCTGCGCGTGCTGCAGTGCGGACTCGAGGTGCTCCCTCGCGGCCATGCGGTGTCCTTCGGCCAGGCACAGCCACGCGGTGAGCGCGTCGACCTCGATCGGCGCGATCGGATGGGGCTGCACACCGCGGGCGCGCAGCTCGGCGAGGCGCTCACGGGCCAGCGGCGCGCGCCCCGCGGCCACGAGGCCCGCGACCTCCTCGAACGCGACCGCCGACCACTCCCCGGCCTGCGGGACCGGGGCGGCGGGCTGGCCCCTCATGCGGGCATCGCGCAGCGCCAGCGAAGTGAGCGTCTGACGCACGAGGGGCGGAGGCGGACCGACGGCATGGACGCTGTCGGGCTGGACGTGCGGATGGATGACCTGTGAGGCGGCGTGCGCGAGCCAGAGCAGTTGCGTCCGGTTGTCGGATGCCGCGGCCGAGACCGCGACGGCGAGCGAGGCTGCGCCCGCCCCCGCCTCACCGCGCTGGATGCACACGAGAGCACGCGCGAGATGCGCGTCGGCCGGTGCGGGGTGGCCGTGCGGGCCCACCTCGCGGGCGAGGTCGAGCGCCTCGTTCGCATGATCGGAGGCGTCGCCCAGTAGGCCGGACAGCGCTTCCGCGAGCGCCAGCGCACCGAGCGCGTGAACGCGGTGCCGGGCGTGGGCGAACGCCGCCGGCGAGAGCGCGGCCGCGAACTGCTCGCGCGCCTCGTCGATCCGTCCCAGCATCAGCCGGGCACGGCCCGCCGACACCCGGCTGATCAGCTCCAGCAGCGGACGCGACGTCAGGCCCATCAGGTCGGGCGGTTCCGTCGCGGGATGTGCCGTCAGCAGCGCGACCGCCTCGTCGGCGATCCCGACGAACACCTCGGGGTGGGAGCTGAACTGCACTTCCGCGCCGAGGTAGGCGAGTGCGATCTGGCGCCGGCCGACACTGAGACCTCGGTCGGCGACGAGACGCTGGAGGGCATCGACGGCCGAGATGGCGTGGCCGCCCATCGTGTTCGCGATCGCGAGCAGCAGCTCCGCATCCGGTCGTGACGCACGGACATCCGGGGGCACGAGCGAGAGCCACTGGATGATCTTGGCAATGCGCACATCCTCGTACGGGTCGGGTCCGATGCGCAGGATCACGTCCATCGCGCGGGCCCAGCGCCGGGCGCGCAGAAGGTACTCGACCGCCGTGTCGACGTCGCCCCCGGCGAGGAACCAGTCCGCTGCAGCCTCGAGTGCTTCATCCTCATCGGCCGCGCGCGTCGCGCGGAGCCGGTAGATGAGCAGGTCGCGGAACAGGCGGTGGAAGCGGAACCAGCCGGGGCGCCCCGGCACACGCACGAGGAAGAGCGAGTCGCGTTCGAGTCGGGTGAGGAAGTCGTCGCCGCCGGCGACCGCGGCGACGGCCTCGGCAAGTCCTGCCGACACCTCGTCGAGCACCGCCAGCCTCATGAGTGCGTTGCGCCGCTCCGGCCTGAGCCCGTCCAGCACCTCGACCCGGAGATAGTTCATGACCAGCTGGTCGGTGTCGGTGAGCTCGTCGACCACGCGGTCGGGGTCGTCGGCGAACCGCAGCCGCAGGGCCGTGAGCTGCACTCCTGCCGCCCATCCCTCGGTCTGCGCGGTGACCGCCGCCGCGGTGGCGGGCGCGATCTCTCGGCCCGCGATGGCCGACAGCACCTTGCCGGTGGTCTCGTCGTCGAACGCCAGCTCGCGCTGGCGGATCTCGACGAGGTCGTGCTCCAGGCGGTGCCGGCTCCAGCCGAGGTTCAGGTCCACGCGCGATGAGAAGACGGCGTGGGCGTTCGGGGGCAGCAGGTCGATGAGCCGCCACAGGTCGGTCAGCACCGCCGTCTTCGCCAGATGGTCGAGGTCGTCGAACACCAGGACGAGCTCGCCGGCATCGGCGAGCCGCTCGGCCAGGTCGACCAGGAACGGCTCGCCGAGCCGCGCCCTGGCGGTGACGGCGGGCGGCTCCGGCGGTGAGAAGCGCGGCGCGACCGCGGCGATCCCCGCGCACAGGCGACGCGCGAACGCACCGACGGCGCGATCGGCCGACGCCAGGTCGAACCACGCGACGGCGAGCTGCGGTCGGCTCTGCGTCCACTGCGTGATGAGCACCGTCTTGCCCGCCCCGGCCGGCGCCACCACGAGCGCCAGCGGCGAGAAGAGGGCCGCATCGAGCTGTCGCCGCAGCGCAGGGCGGTCCACAGCGTGCGGCGGTGTCCTGCGAGGTTCGACCACTGGCATCCCTTCCCCTGAGGGGGCGCGCGGTGGCCAAATCATCCCACAGGGGTGACGTGGCGGCGAGAGGGGTGCGGGAGAGTTGGCGCCTGCGGCGAGCAGAACGCACCGGGCACGTCGTCTCGAAGGGGGTTCGCGATGCACGACCAGACGGTCGAGATCGTGGTCGGCGGACCGCTGAGCCCCGACCTGGTCGTCACCGCGCTGGAGGGCTTCGCCGTGACGACCGACGACGACGGCCGCACGCACGTGATCGGCCGGGTGCCCGATCAGGCCCGGCTGATCGGGCTGCTCGCGATGTTCGACGGACTGCACATCGCCGTGATCTCGGTGAACCCGATCGCCGACGAGGATTCTCACCCTCACCGGGTGACGTGACACCCGGCGCACGACCATAGCGTGCGAGTGCGGGGCATGAGAGAACAGGAGAACGCAATGAGCAGCACAGCGAGCGGCCGTACCGGATGGGCGGGCTGGGGCGTCTTCGCCGGGGTGATCCTGCTGATCAGCGGGGTCTTCGGCGGGCTTCAGGGACTCGTCGCCATCGTCGGACCCGACGCCTACTTCGCCGTCGTCGACGGCTCCCTCTTCCTCTTCGACGTGCAGGGGTGGGGGTGGTGGAACCTCATCATCGGGGTGCTGCTGATCCTGACGGGCATCGCCCTGCTGGCGGGGCAGACCTGGGCGCGGGTCGTCGCGATCATCCTCGCCGCGCTGAGCGCCATCGGGCAGCTGATGCTGATCCCGACCCAGCCCTTCTGGGCGCTGGCGATCATCGCCGTGGACATCCTCGTGATCTACGCGCTCACGGCGCACGGCCGCGAATTGGCGATCCAGGACTAGCTCGATGATGGCCCGGGACCACGGTCCCGGGCCATCATCGATGATGCGGCGTCGTCGCCGCGCAGTGGCAGAGGAGCGACATGGAAACCGTCCTGATCATCCTGCAGGCCTGCGTGGTGCTCGGCGCCATCATGCTCGGCGTCCGCACCGGCGGCCTCGGCCTCGGCCTGTGGGGCGTCGTCGGCACCACGATCCTGGTGTTCGTCTTCCGGCTCGAACCCGGATCACCGCCCGTCGACGCCTTCTTCATCATCATCGCGGTCATCACCGCGTCCTCGGCCATGCAGGCGGCCGGCGGCATCGACTACCTGGTGTCGATCGCGTCGAAGATCATCCAGCGCAATCCGCGCCGTCTCACCTACGTCGCGCCGCTCGTGGCGTTCGTGTTCACTGTGCTCTCGGGCACGTCCAACATCTTCTTCGCACTGATCCCGGTGATCTACGAGACCGCGTACCGCAACGGGCAGCGGCCCGAGCGGGCGCTCGCCGCCTCGACGGTGACCTCGGGCCTCGGCATCACCGCCAGCCCGGTGTCGGCCGCCATGGCCGCGTACCTGGTGCTGATGGCGGGCACCGGGTACGAGCTGCCGCAGATCCTCCTCATCACGATCCCGTCGGCGATCGTCGCGTGCATCGCGACGTCGTTCGTGCAGCAGCGCCTCGGCAAGGATCTGCTCGACGATCCGGAGTTCCTGGGGCGCGTCGCGGACGGCCGCGTGGAGCTGTCGCCCGCCCTGCGCGCACGGTACGACGCCAAGATGGCGGGGACCGCCGAAGGCGGGGGCTCGGATGCCGCCGGCACAGGCCGCACGAAGACCGCCGGCGCGACGGCATCCACCTTCATCGAGCACCCGGTGCCGCCGGGCGGGCAGACGGCCGCGCTCATCTTCATCGCGGGCACGCTGCTGGTGGTGGTGCTGGGGCTCTTCCCCAGCCTGCGGCCGGCCTTCCCGAACGCGGACGGTGAGCTCGTCCCAATCGGCATGTCCACCGTGATCGAGATGGTGATGTTCACCGCGGCTCTCGTGATCATCCTGGTGCGACGGGTGAAGCCCAGCCAGGTGGTCGAGCAGCCCCTGCTGAAGGCCGGATACGTGGCCGCCGTCGCCCTGTTCGGCATCGCGTGGATGGCCGACACCTTCATCGCGGCCAACGAAGAGACCATCATCGAGCCGCTCGGCCAGATGATCGTCGCGAACCCGCTGCTGCTCGCGGTGGCGCTGTTCGTCGTCGCCGGCCTCACCACGAGCCAGTCGGCCACCACGAACACGCTCATCCCCATCGCGCTCGCCGCGGGCCTCGCACCCGGGGTGATCACGGCGATGTGGCCCTCGCTCATCGGCGTGTGGCTGTTCCCCGCGAACGGTTCGCAGATCGCCTCGGTCGAGACGGATGCCACCGGCTCGACCAAGCTGACGCAGATCCCCGTCTGGCACTCGTTCACGATCCCGATGCTGGTGTCGTGGGTCGCGGTCGTCGCCTCGGGCCTGCTGATCCAGCTGGTCGTGCCCTCCTGACGGAACCGAGACGCGCCCACCGAGAACGACCGACAGTCCGACAGGAAGAGGAACCATGTCTGATCGCGCAACCGAGGTCGAGCAGCTGATGCCGGAGGTGCTGGAACGCCTGCGCGCGCTGGTGAGGATCCCGTCCGTGGCGTTCCCGGGGTTCGACCCCGAGCCCGTGCACCGCATGGGCGAGGCGGTCGTCGAGCTGTTCCAGGCGGCCGGTGCCACCGACGTCGCCCTGCTCGACGTCCCGGGAGGGTACCCGTGCGTCTACGCCGACCTGCCGGGGCCCGAAGGATCGCCGACGGTGCTGCTGTACGCGCACTACGACGTCCAGCCTGCGCCCGCGAGCCAGCGGTGGTCGATCGCCGACCCGTTCGAGCCGGCCGACGGCGAGGACGGGCGCATCTACGGACGCGGCGCCGCCGACGACAAGTCGGGGCTCGTGATCCATTACGCCACGCTGCGTCTGCTCGGCGAAGACCGGCCGTGCCGCATCAAGCTGCTCGTCGAGGGCGAGGAGGAGACGATCTCGCACCTGGAGGACTTCGTCGAGGCGAATCCCGAACGGTTCGCCGCCGACGCCTTCGTCATCGCCGACATCGGCGGGCAGGTCGTCGGGCGGCCGGGGCTGACGACCGCTCTGCGCGGAGACGTGGCCTGCACGGTGACGGTGCGCACGCTCGCGTTCCCCGTGCACTCCGGTCTCTTCGGCGGAGCGGCACCCGACGCCATGACGGCGATGATCCGCATCCTCGACTCGCTGCACGACGAGGCGGGCGACACGGTCATCCCCGGCGTCGACACGTCGACGTGGAAAGGCGCCGCGATGGAGGAAGAGGTCTACCGCGACGGCTCGGCGATCCTGCCCGGCGTCGACTACCTCGGCACCGGGTCGCTGTCGGACCGCATCTGGGCGAAGCCCTCCGTGACGGTGCTGGGCATGGACCTGCCGAGCACCGCCGAGGCGTCCAATGTGCTGCTGCCCGAGGTGACCGCGAAGCTCTCGATGCGCATCGTTCCCGGCTCGGACGCCGATGCCCAACTCGAGGCGCTCATGGCGCACCTGCGCGCCCAGCGCCCGTGGAACTGCGAGGTCGAGGTCGCGAAGGTCAAGACCGGTCACGCGTTCGCGGTCGATGAGACGCATCCCGCGATCGTGGCGGCCAAGGATGCCCTCAAGGCGGCGTACGGCGCCGAGGTCGAATCGATCGGCAGCGGCGCGTCGATCCCGCTCGTGGCCTCGCTCCAGAAGATCGCCCCCGACGCGGCGATCGTGCTGTGGGGCGCCGAAGACACCGCGAAGGCCCGCATCCACGCCTCCGACGAGTCGGTGGATCCGGCCGAGATCGCGCGCATGATCGCCGCGCAGGTCGCGTTCATCGAAGAGGTCGCGAGGTCGGCACGCGCGTGAGCGCGGCAGCGTAGAGCAGGTGGATGCCGACGGGCGCGGCCGCCGGCATCCACCTGTCTCAGGCGTCAGCCGCCGATCACGCTGTCGACGCCGCTCGACGGGGCGGGATCGGGGAGCCGGCGCATCCGCAGGGCATTGAGGGCGCCGGCGGCGGCGGCGAGGATCGGCACGAACAGGGCGATCTGCAGGGCGATCGGGCCCGCCTCGCTGTTGATGCGGACGATCTCGGCCGAGGTCTCGGGCGGCTCGTCGGCGAGCATCTCTTCGAGCCCGGTGTTCGACATGAGTTCGGCGTCCTCTTCGAGCACCGCCGAGACGTGGGTCTTCTCGTCGGCGGTGAGCACCGTGCTCTGGTCGGCGAGCGCGGTGAAGCTGCTGGCCAGAGCGGCGAGCAGGATCGCGCCGGCGAAGGCGAGCCCGAACGACAGGCCGAACGAGCCGGCCGCCGAGTTGACCCCCGCCGCCTCGCTCACCCGTTCCTCGGCGATCGGCGAGAGCGTGTAGTTGTTCAGTTGCGAGACCAGCATGCCCAGGCCCGAGCCGACGACGATCAGCGGGATCGCCAGGTACCACCCGCTGGTCGCGATCGGCACCAGCGGCACCAGCACCACCAGGCCGATCACGGCCAGCAGGAACCCGAACAGGATGATGGTCGCCGGGCGGCGCTTGATGCCCCGGCCGGCCAGCAGCGCGATCGCGAACATGCTGAGCGAGAGAGGGGCGATCGACAGGCCGGCCAGGAAGGCGTTGTACTCCAGCACCATCTGCAGGTACAGCGGCAGCACGATCATCGTGCCGCCGAGCGTGATCTGCTGCAGCAGCTGCCCCGTCGCGCCGGTGCGGAACGGCTTCGAGCTGAACAGGGCCGGATCCAGCAGCGTCGGCTTGCCGCGCCGCTTGCGACGGACCAGCCAGAACCCGAGACCGACGAGCGCGACGAGTCCGAGCAGGATCGTCGCGCCGACGTACGCCGCCCCCTCCTGCCACAGCAGGATGCCGAGCACGACGCCGCCCATGCCGACGACCGACAGCAGCGAGCCGACGACGTCGACCGATCGGTCGCCGGTGTACGGCACGTCCTTCACGAGCCGCACGCCGATGAGCACGACCGCGATCGTCAGGGCCTCGAGCAGGAACCCGACCCGCCACGACAGGAAGGTGGTGATCGCGCCGCCCAGCAGCGGCCCGACGGCGGCGGCGATCGCGGCGGCCGCCCCGACCGTCGCATACACGCGGGTGCGGTGCGCGCCCTCGAAGTTGCCGTGGATGAGCGACTGCATCGAGGGGAGGAGGAGGGATGCCCCGAGACCGCCGATGATCGCCCAGAAGATGATGACGGCGGTGAGGCTCGTCGCGAGCGTCATCGCGACGGCGCCGATCGCGTAGCCGAGGAGCCCGAGCGTGTAGGCGAGCTTGCGGCCGATGAGGTCGCCGGTCTTGCCGCCGATGAGGATGAAGGCGGCCGACACCAGCGCTTCGAGCGCGATCGCCCCCTGCACGCCGCTCGCCGTCGCCCCGAGGTCCTTGACCACCGCCGAGATCGACACGTTCATCAGCGACGTGTCGACGACGAGGACGAACATCGCCATCGCCATGAGGATGGCCAGTCGCGCGTTGAAGCGACCCGTGTCTTGCCCGCTGCTCATGACGCACAGCGAACCATGCCGCGGCGCTGCGGGAATCACCCCCCTGGGGTGACGGTCCTCGGTACAGACTGACGCCATGACCCGGACCACACCTGCCGTCGCCCCGGCCGGGGCGACGCCGGAGCAGACTCCTCGCA
Source organism: Microbacterium helvum (assembly GCF_014779795.1). Taxonomy (GTDB): domain Bacteria; phylum Actinomycetota; class Actinomycetes; order Actinomycetales; family Microbacteriaceae; genus Microbacterium; species Microbacterium helvum. The sequence goes on along the minus strand of NZ_JACXZS010000010.1, from coordinate 77,734 downwards.
CCGAACGCGAGGCGCTCTACCTGTCGTTCGGTGCCCAGATCGTCGGCGGCGTGTACGGGTTCGTTCTCGCGCAGTTCACCGCGGCCCTGTCGCTCGCCGGCGACGACCCGTTCGCGCTGTGGGCGGCGATCGGTGCCGCCGTGGTCGCGGCGGTGGTGTCGACCGCGGGCTACTGGCGGTCGCGGGCCCAGCCCGAGCAGCGGTGGCGGCGCGACCTGCCGGCGTGGCTGTTCACGGTCAACACGATCTCGGTCGTCGTCGTGCACGTCGCCCTGGCGTTCCTCGCCACCTACGGCCTCTACCGGCTGCTGGCGCTCGGCTTCATCGGGCTGCCGGTCGTGACGTTCTGGGCGGTCGTGCTGATGGCGGTGACGCTCGGGCTCTCGGCGTACTTCGTCTATCTGTCGTCGTCGAGCATCACGACCCAGCGCCTGTCGACGCTGCTCATGGCCTTCATCGCGATCGGCACGCTGACGGCGACGATCACCACGCCAGATCCGGAGTGGTGGACGGTGCACTTCAGCCAGCTGGGCACGTTCGACGACCTGTCGAGCTGGATCTTCAACGGCACCCTCATCGCGGGCGGCCTGCTCGTCACGACGTTCGCGGTGCACATCTCGCGGGACCTCGGCGCCCTCGTCGAGGCCGGGACGCTCGTGCATCGCGGTGTCGCCCGCTTCGTGAGCACGGCGTTCGTGGTCATGGGCATCATGCTGGCGTTCGTCGGGATCTGCCCGGTCGATGTGAACCTGTGGGTGCACAACCTGTCGGCCTCGGGCATGGCGGTCGCCTACCTGGTGCTGCTGATCGCCGGGTACCGGAATCTGAACGGGATGCCGCGCGCCTACTTCGTCGCATCGTCGGCGTTCCTGGCGGCCACGGTCGCCTCGGTCGTGCTGTTCATCGTCGGGTACTTCTCGCTGACCGCGTTCGAGATCATCGTCTTCGCGCTGATCTTCGGCTGGATCGCGGTCTTCATCCGGTTCCTCGGCGTCGCGGGACGCAAGGACGACACCCCCGGAGGAATGGCGGCATGAGCGACACGACGGATGGCGCCGAGGTCGCGCCTGCGGTCGAGACGGCGGTCGCGCCGCTGCCGGCGGCGCGGCGCCGACGCGGGCCGCTGGCGGTCGAGGCGCTGTTCCAGCGCCCGCTGGTGTCGGGGTTCCTCGCGACGATCGGCGTGCTCGGGGCGATCCTGCTCGGCAGCGCGTTCATGTCGATCGGCACGATCCTGCTGTACATCGTGCTCGCGATGTTCCTCGCGCTCGGTCTCGACCCCATCGTGCGGCTGCTCGAGCGCAAGCGGGTCAAGCGGCCGCTGGCGATCCTCATCGTGTTCGGCTGCTTCGCGGTGCTGTTCGTGCTGTTCCTGGTGTTCGTGCTGCCGCCGCTTCTCGCGCAGATCGGCGAATTCATCAAGGCGATTCCCGAGGCGCTCGAAGAGGTCGATCAGACGCCGTGGTTCGCAGCCCTGCCGCCCGACATGCAGGCGGCCATCGCGGGCGTGGTGCAGGGACTGGCCGACTGGATCGCGAGCCCGTCGACGCACGCGGCGATCGGCGTCGGGATCGTCGCGGCCGGCGTCGGGTTCGTCGCCGCGATCTCGGCGAGCTTCGTCGTCGTCGCCCTGACCCTGTACTTCCTCGCATCGCTCGACGCGACGAAGCAGGCGTTCTACCTGCTCGCCCCGGCGCACAGCCGCCCGAAGCTGCAGGAGCTCACCGAGCGCATCACCGCGTCGGTGGGCAGCGCCCTGCTGGGGTCGGTGACGCTCTCGGCACTGAACGCGGGCACCGTGTTCGTGCTGCACCTGCTCATCGGCCTGCCGTTCGCGGCGCTGATGGCCGTGATCGCGTTCGTCATCACGCTCATCCCGCTGTTCGGCTCGGTCATCTTCCTCGTGATCGGCACGGCGGTGGCGCTCTTCTCCAGTCCGATGCAGGCGCTCATCTTCCTGATCTGCTACCTCGTCTACATCCAGGTCGAGTCGTACGTGCTGAGCCCGCGGATCATGAACCGCGCCATCTCGATCCCGGCTGCCCTGGTGCTCATCGCGGCGATGGTCGGCGGCGCACTGGGCGGGGTCATCGGGGTGCTCGTGGCCTTGCCTGTGACGGCATCCATCCTGCTCATCATCCGTGAGATCGTGGTGCCCCGGCAGGACCTCAAGATCACCCCCGAGGGGTGAACACCCCCTCGGTAGCGTCGGACACATGACCACCGCCACCGGAGGATCCACCGACACGCCCTGGTTCGCCCAGGACGCGGACGCCGTCGTCGCGAGCGTCGCCACCGACCGGGACGCCGGCCTGACGAGCGCGGAGGCAGAGCGAAGGCTCGCCGAGCACGGGCCGAACGCGATCGCCGCCGAGCCCGCGCCGTCGGTGTGGCAGGTGTCGCTCAGACAGCTCGCCGACCCGATGAACGTGATGCTCGTCGCGGTCGCGATCATCAGTCTGTTCATCAACCAGGTGAGTGTCGGCATCCTCGTCGGCGCCCTCGTGATCCTCAACGTGTTCCTCGGCACGCGGCAGGAGATGAAGGCGAAGGCGTCCGTCGACGCCCTCGCGAAGATGCAGATCCCGAAGGCCAAGGTCATCCGCGACGGCGCGCTCGTGCAGGTCGATGCGACCTCGCTCGTCCCGGGCGACATCATCACGCTCGAAGCCGGCGACATCGTGCCGGCGGACGGCCGCATCATCCGCTCGGCGACGCTGGAGACGCAGGAGGCGGCGCTCACGGGTGAGAGCGCGCCGATCGCGAAGGACGCCGCCGTCATCGCCGACCCCGAGACGACCCTCGGCGATCGGGCGAACATGGTGTTCCAGAACACGCAGGTGACGCGCGGCACCGCCACGGCCGTCGTGGTGGCGACGGGGATGGGCACCCAGATGGGCCAGATCGCCTCGATGCTGTCGGCCGTGAAACCGTCGAAGTCGCCCCTGCAGCGCGAGCTCGACTCGCTGACCGGCGTGCTCGGCTGGATCGCCTGGGGCGCGGTCGCGATCATCATCATCACGGGACTGCTGCGCGGGCAGGAGATCGCGTCGGTGATCCTGCTCGGCATCTCGATGGCGATCTCGGCGATCCCCACCGGCATGCCGTCGTTCGTGCAGGCCATGCTCTCGTACGGATCGCGGCAGCTCGCCGAGCACAAGGCGGTCGTCAAGAACCTCACCGACGTCGAGACGCTGGGGGCGACCAGCGCCATCAACTCCGACAAGACCGGCACGCTCACGATGAACGAGATGACGGTGGAGTCGCTGTACTACGCCGGCGAGTGGTTCACCGTCAGCGGCACCGGGTACGAGAAGACGGGCGACATCCGCCACGCCGCGGGGCTGCCCGTCCCCGACTTCACCCAGCTCGCCCTCGCGCTCACCCTGTGCAGCGACGCGACCGTGTCGGACGACGGCGACGTCATCGGCGATCCGACCGAGGCCGCTCTCGTCGTGCTGGCCGCGAAGATGGGGGCGGATGCCGCCCTCACCCGCGTCGAGTACCCCCGGGCCGCGGAGGTGCCGTTCGACTCGGCGTACAAGTTCATGGCGACCTTCCATGAGCGCCCCGCCGCCGGCGGCGGGACGGAGCTCGTCGAGCTCGTCAAGGGCGGTCCGGACGTCGTGCTCGAGCGCTGCTCGTCGGTGCTCACCGTCGACGGCGCCGCCCCCATCGAAGAGAAGCGGCAGGCGATCCTCGACGCGAACCGGGAGCTGTCGGAGCGCGGCCTGCGCGTGCTGGCGTTCGCGGTCCGGCGCTTCGCGCCCGGTACGCCGACGCCCGCCGATCCCATGGCCGAGGTGAAGGACCTCAGCCTCGCAGGGCTCGTCGGCATCATCGACCCGCTGCGCCCGTCGTCGAAGGAGGCCGTGCGGATCGCCCGTGAGGCGGGCATCGAGGTCCGCATGATCACGGGCGACCACGCCATCACCGCCGCGGCGATCGGCGCACAGCTCGGGCTCGGCGATGGGGCGGCGAGCGGCGCCGAGATCCAGGCGATGTCGGACGAGGAGCTCACGGCGAAGCTCCCGCACCTGCACGTCTTCGGCCGCGTCACCCCCGAAGACAAGCTGCGCCTCGCGCGCCTCATGCAGGAGGACGGCGCCGTCGTCGCCATGACGGGTGACGCCGTGAACGACGCTGCGGCGCTCAAGCAGGCCGACATCGGCGTCGCAATGGGCTCCGGCAGTGACGTCACCAAGCAGGCCGGCAAGATGATCCTCGTCGACGACAACTTCGGCACGCTCGTCACCGCGGTGCGGCTCGGCCGGGCGATCTACGACAAGATCGTCAGCTACGTGCGGTTCCAGATGTCGCAGTTGTTCTCGCTCGTGCTGCTGTTCCTCGTCGCGAGCCTCTTCGACATCAATCACGGCGTGCCGCTCACGCCGATCATGGTGCTGTTCCTGAACTTCTTCATCGCGATCTTCCCGGTCATCGTGATCCTGCTGGATCCTGCGCCCGAGGGCATCATGCAGAAGCCCCCGCGCGACCCGAAGAAGACCATCGCGAACGGCGGGGCGGTCGTGCTGTGGTTCGTCTACGGCGGGCTCATCTTCATCACGACCCTCATCCCGCTGCTGCTCTACCCCGACCAGCTCAGCTCCACCGCTCCGAACGCGCCCGTCACGATGGCCTTCGTGGTCGCCGCGCTCGGTTCGATCTTCGGCGGCCTGGTGATGCGTCGCGACCCGGAGTCGGGCCTGACGGCGCCGATCCTGGTCGCGGTCAAGTGGCTGGCGATCCCGCTGGCGCTGACCGTCGCGGCGGTCGAGATCGGCTTCCTGCAGCGCCTCGTCGGCACGACGTCGCTGACCGGGAACGAGTGGCTCATCTGCCTGGGCCTGTCGCTGCTGGTGCCGGTGTTCATCGAGCTCGAGAAGCTGCTGCGGCGCTCGCGGCACCGGCGACAGGCTGGGGCCTCATGAGCGAGGAGGATCTCGGCGACGAGACGGGCACCTCCCCGTCGCTGCTGCCGATCCTGATGACGGAGGAGGCGATCTACGGCCTCATCCTGGTCTCGGGCATGATCGTCGTCGCCGGCAGAGGAGCGTCGCTCGAAGTGCTCGTCACGGTCATCGTCACCGTTCTGGTCTTCTACGCCGCGCACGTGTACGCCGGCGCCGTGGCGCGCCTCGCCGAGTCCCGCGGCAAGGCGTCGCCCGCCGGGAGTCTGGCATTCGCGGCCCGGGAGTCCTCGGGGCTGCTCGTGGCGAGCGTCGTGCCTGTCGTCATCCTGTTCCTGGGCACCTCTCACGTCATTCCCGACGTGGTCGCCAACTGGGCGGCGCTCATCGTCAACACGATCCTGCTGGCGGTGCTCGGCTGGATCGCGGTCGGGCGCTGGCGGCCGAGGTTCGCCGCGCGCCTGCTCGGCGCCCTCATCGCGGCGTCGTTCGGCGTGATCCTCATCCTGCTGAAGGCGTTCGTCACGCACTGACCACGCCGCACGGCGACGGATCGGTGAATCGTCCGTGAGTCTCTCCCGCGGTCCCGGCATCCCCAATAGGGTCCGAGGTGGGGGCTCCGGGTGCCCTCGACACGTGAACGAAGGAGAGCCCTGTGCCTCGCGATTTCCAGGGGAAGATCGAACTCGACATCCGCGACTCGACGCCTGACTGGGGCGCCTACGAGCTGACGAAGGCGCCGAAGGATGCGCCGAACGTCCTCGTCGTCCTCTACGACGACACCGGCCTTGCGGCATGGGAGCCGTACGGCGGGCGGATCAAGATGCCGACCCTTCAGCGCCTTGCCGACAACGGTCTGACGTACTCGCAGTGGCACACGACATCGCTCTGCTCGCCCACGCGGTCCACCTTCCTCACCGGTCGCACGCATCACCAGAACGGTTTCGCGACGATCTCCGAGTCGGCGGTCGGCTTCCCGGGCTACAGCGGGCACATCCCGAAGTCGAACGCGTCGATCGCACGCATCCTCCGCGACGCGGGGTGGTCGACCTACTGGGTGGGCAAGAACCACAACGTGCCGGTCAACGCCCTCTCCAGCGGCTCGGATCGGAGCGAGTGGCCGCTCGGTCAGGGGTTCGACCGGTTCTACGGGTTCATCGGCGGCGAGACGAACCAGTGGTACCCCGACCTCGCCGTCGACAACCACTACATCGATCAGCCCTACATGCCCGAGGACGGCTACCACCTGTCGAAGGACCTCGCCGACCAGGCGATCCGGATGCTGCGCGACACCAAGCAGTCAAACCCCGACAAGCCCTGGTACCTGTGGTTCTGCCCCGGCGCGAACCACGCCCCCCATCACGCGCCTCAGGAGTACATCGACAAGTACAAGGGTGTCTTCGACGACGGCTATGAGGCCTATCGCGAGTGGGTGCTGCCGCGCATGATCGAGCGCGGCATCCTGCCCGAGGGCACCGAACTCACCGAGATCAACCCGATGACGGAGGGGACGTTCTCGCCCGGCGACGCGGTGCGACCCTGGGCCGAGCTGAGCGACGAAGAGAAGAGGCTGTTCAGCCGCATGGCCGAGGTCTTCGCGGGGTACAGCGAGTACACCGACGCCCAGGTCGGCCGCGTCATCGACCATCTCGAGAAGTCGGGACAGCTCGAGAACACCCTCATCATCTACGCGGCCGACAACGGCGCCTCGGGTGAGGGAAGCCCCAGCGGCTCGGTCAACGAGAACCTCTTCTTCAACGGCTACCCCGACGACGTCGCGCACAACCTCGAGATGATCGACAAGCTCGGCGGCCCCGAGGCCTACAACCACTATCCGACCGGGTGGGCCGTGGCCTTCTCGACGCCGTTCCGCATGTTCAAGCGGTACTCGTATGCGGGTGGCTCGGCCGATCCGCTGATCATCCACTGGCCGGCCGGCATCGCCGCGAAGGGCGAGGTGCGCGATCAGTACCACCACTGCACCGACATCGTGCCGACGATCCTCGAGGCCTGCGGCGTCACGGCGCCTTCCGTCGTGGACGGCGTCGAGCAGACACCGATGCCCGGTGTCTCCATGAATTACACCTTCGACAGCGGCGATGCGCCGACGAAGAAGGAGACCCAGTACTACGAACTCGCCGGCACCCGAGGTATCTGGCACAAGGGGTGGAAGGCCGTCGCCGAACACGGGCCGATTCCCATCGGCCTCGGGAACTTCGACAAGGACCGCTGGCAGCTGTTCCACGTCGACGAGGACCGCTCAGAGGCGCACGACCTCGCCGCCGAGCATCCTGAGAAGCTCGAGGAGCTCACCGCGCTCTGGCTCGAAGAGGCGCACAAGTACGGTGTGCTCCCGCTGAACGACCTCAGCGTCCCCGAGCTCGTGAAGCTCGAGTACCACCTGCCCGTGCCCGTCGACGGCCGCTACATCTACTACCCCGGCACGACCGAGGTGCAGGAGCAGCTCGCCGCGCGTACGCAGCAGGTGTCGTTCAAGATCCTCGCCGACGTCGACTTCACCTCCGATACGGAGGGTGTCATCGTCGCGCAGGGGTCGCGTTTCGGCGGCTACAGCCTGTACGTGAAGGACGGCGAGCTGTCGTTCGTGTACAACTTCCTCGGCATCCCACCCGAGCAGCGCGTCACCACCGGCGCGCCCTCCGAGGGCCGCCACGTCGTCGGCGTCGGGTTCGAGAAGAAGGGCCATGGCGAGCATGGCGAGGCCCTCGGCACGTTGACGCTCTACGTGGACGACCAGGCGGTGGATTCCGCCGACATCCGCACGCAGCTCGGCCGCTACGCCCTGACCGGCGAAGGCCTGAGCGTCGGATACGACTCCGGCGACACCGTGACGACCGCCTATCCCAACCGGTTCGCCTTCACCGGCGGCGAGATCCACGAGGTGGTCTACGACGTCGCAGACGATCACTACATCGATATCGAGAGGGAGTTCGCCGCGAAGCTCGCGAGCGACTGACACGGGCAGACGAGGGGGTGGATGCCGCGGCATCCACCCCCTCGCGCTGTCTCCGCGGCCTCAGACCGAGGCTGCGGCGAGTCCCTCCGGGACGGTCGCGTGGACGCGGCCGTCCCGTTCGAGGCTCGCGAACCACGGGGTCTTGCGGGCGATGGCGGTGGCCTTCTCGGGAAGGCGCGCCAGATGCAGCACGATGCCGAGCTGGGCCAGCTCCCGGTCGAGGCTCTCCAGCGCGTCGAGGATCGTGACGGTGATGATGTCGAGCCGCTCGACGTCGAGCACGAGTGCGTCGACCGGCGGAGTCTGACTCGTCGCGAGGGCGATGATCGCACGGGCGTTCTCGGCGGCATTGGCCGTGTACAGTCCGCGGCCGAGATGCACGGCGACGACATCGCCCTCACGGCCCGTGATGTCGAGCCGGGGGATGTTCACCTCGCGCAGGACGAGGACGAGGGTCATGACGACGCCGATGGCGACGGCCGGGAGGAGCCCTGCCGAGAGGCCGATGAGCGCCACGACCAGCGCGATCCAGAAGTCGATCCTGCTGATGTGCGCCCAGCGCACGAGCTCGGGGATGTTGATCAGCCCCATCACGGCGACGAACACCATCGCGGCCAGGGTGGCTTGCGGCAGCAGGCTCAGCACCGGCCCGAGGAACAGCGCCACCAGGATGGCGAGGACCACGGTGACGAGCGTCGACAGCTGCGTCTTGGCGCCGGCGTTCTGGTTGACGGCGCTCTGCGAGAACCCGCCGGCCGACGGCATGGTCGTGAAGAACGAGCCGACGACGTTGGCGGCGCCGGTGGCGAACAGCTCCTGGTTGCTGTCGATCTGCGGCTCGGTCGCCTTGCGGATGCCGCGTGCCACGGCCGCGGACTCCAGGAACGCCATCACCGCGATCGCCAGGGCACCCGGGATCAGATCGGCGAAGTGGGTGAAATCGGGCAGCGACGGCGTCGGGAAGCCCGACGGCACCGGGTCGATCAGTGCCACGCCTGCGGCGGTCAGCCCCGTGAACGCGGCGAGCAGGATGCCGGCTGCGACGACGATGAGCGTTCCCGGCACGCGCGGCGCGAAGCGCTGCAGCAGCACGAGGACGAGGATCGACCCGACAGACAGTGCCACCGTCGGCCAGTTGACGCTGTCGAACGCCTTGCCGACCGCGACCAGCGAGCTGATGAAGCCCTCGCCCGACACATTGCCCGTCTCACCGAGCAGCTTCGGCAGCTGGCCGACCGCGACCGTCGCGCCGACGCCGATCTTGAGGCCCAGCACGGTCGCGCCGCTGATGTTCTCGACGAGCGAGCCGAGCTTGAGCAGCCAGGCGAGCAGCAGCATCGCGCCGACCAGCAGCGTCAGCGTCATGAGCGAGCCGAGGGCGGCGTCGGGGTCGTCGGCCGACGCCGCGACGCCGGCCGACACGAGCGTCGTCGCGGTGAGCGTCGCGATCGTCGAGGTCGTCGACACGCTCATCGCCCGGCTGCCGCCGAGCAGCGCGTACACCAGCATCGGCAGGATGCACGTGTAGAGGCCGATCTGCACCGGCAGGTTCGCGATCGTCGCGTAGGCCATCGCCTGCGGCACCACCACGGCGCCCGCCGAGAGGCCGCCGACGATGTCGGGCAGCAGCCACTCGCGGCGGTACCCGGCGAACGTGGGAAGCAGCCAGCGGGGTCGGCGGGAGACGGTGGCGGTCGAGGTCACATTCGCGAATGTACCGGGATCGCCGCGGAATGCGGCACACTGCTCACGTGGACTCCGCTCTCTTCGCGAACCTCGGCTGGGGCATCGGCCTCCTCGTGGTGCTCGCCATCGACATCGCCGCACTCATCGTGATCCCCAAGGGCCGCAAGCCCACGGCGGCGATGGCATGGCTGCTGCTGATCTTCCTTCTGCCGCTCTTCGGCATCGCGCTGTTCCTGCTGATCGGCAACGTCAAGCTCCCGAAGAAGCGCCGTGCAGAGCAGGCCCGCATCGACGGGATCATCCGCGAGCGCGTGCAGTCCGAGAAGGACAGCGAAGCGGACCCCGACACCTGGCCGATCTGGTTCCGGCGTGTCGCGGCGCAGAACGAGAAGCTCACGAGCCTGCCGGCGGTCGGCGGCAACCGGGCCGAACTGATTCCCGATTACGAGGCATCCATCACCGCCATGGCGGCAGCGATCGACACCGCGCAGAAGTACGTCCACGTGGAGTTCTTCATCGTCTCGTGGGACAAGACGACGGAGGTCTTCTTCACGGCGATGGAGAACGCCGTCAAGCGCGGAGTGACGGTGCGCCTGCTCGCCGACCACGTCGCCTCCCGCAAGGCGGTCGACCAGAAGAAGACGTTCGCCGAACTCGATCGCATCGGCGTCATCTGGTCGTGGATGCTGCCGGTGCAGCCCTTCAAGGGCAAGTACCAGCGTCCGGATCTGCGCAACCACCGCAAGATCGTCGTGGTCGACGGCCGCACCGCGTTCGTGGGCTCGCAGAACCTCATCGACCGCAGCTACAACACCCCGAAGAACCTCAAGCGGGGCCTCAAATGGCAGGAACTCGTGTCGCGGGTCGAGGGTCCGGCGGTCGCCGAGATCGACGCCGTGTTCCAGTCGGACTGGCTCGTCGAGACCGGCGTGGAGCTGACCGACGAGCGGGTGCCCGCCACGGCGCTCGCTCCCGCCGGCGACCTCGTCTGCCAGCTCGTGCCCAGCGGCCCGGCCTACGAGACCGAGAACAACCTTCGGCTCTTCCTGTCGCTGATCCACGGGGCGACCGAGCGCGTCATCATCACGAGCCCGTACTTCGTGCCCGACGAGGCGATGGTCTACGCGATCACGACGGCGTGCCAGCGAGGCCTGGAGGTGCAGCTGTTCGTCTCCGAGATCGGCGACCAGGGCATGGTCTACCACGCCCAGCGCTCGTACTACGACGCGCTGCTGGAGGCGGGCGTGCGCATCTTCATGTACCCGGCACCGTTCATCCTGCACTCGAAGCACTTCTCGATCGACGACGACATCGCCGTCATCGGCTCGAGCAACATGGACATCCGCTCGTTCAGCCTCAACATGGAGGTGTCGATGATGGTGCTGGGCTCCTCGTTCGTCGCGCAGATGCGCGAGGTCGAGCAGGCCTACCGCGACGCCGGTCGCGAGCTCACCCTCGACGAGTGGCGCCGCGAGCCCGCCAAGGCGACCTTCCTCGACGGCGTCGCGCGCCTGACCTCGGCCCTGAACTGAGCCGCCGGGACGGGATGCCGGGCGCCCGGCATCCCGTCCTCCGCTGTGGTGCGGCGTCCCGAGGTCGGGTATCTGTGGGCCGAGCCAGGGGATTCGCCGCGAGACCGGGGACGTCGCCCTGGGTTTCGGCAGGGATCCCTTGGCTCGGCGCAACCGGGGATCCGGGCGTGGCCCCAGCGTCGGCGCCCTCCTCCACAGAGGTGCCCAAGACGCCCGCTGCGACGAGTTGTCCACCGGCCGCGGCGGCGCGAGGCTGCGCGATGCGACCGCGATGCATTGTGGGTTCATGGCCGCACCGACCCGAGTCACTCTGCTGCTCAGCCGCGAGCGGCCGTTCGAGGTGGCGCGGCTCGACCGCGACCGGCGACTGCATCGAATCAGGGCCGGGGCGTACGTCCTTCGCGAGGTGTGGGACGCCCTCCCGCCGTGGGAGCGGTATCGCGTCCGGGTGCAGGCGGTGGCGCGCACCTGGAGCGCACCGATCTTCTGCCTGGAGTCAGCCGCGGTGCTGCAGGGGCTTCCGATCTTCGGCGAGCCGTCGCATATCCACCTCCTGAGCGCGGACGGCCGTTCGTGGAGCGAGGGCGACGTCATCGTCCACGGCCATGTCGACGAAAGAGAGATCGTGGATGCCGGCGGCCACGGCATGACGGCGCTCGCCGATACTGCAGTCGACCTTGCGCGGGTGCTGCCACCGGCGTTCGCTCTTGCGCTCGTCGATGCCGCGGCGCGGCTGCTCCAGGCGTCCGGCGCGGCGCTCGACGTCAGCGAACGAGGGCGTGCGCGGGCGAACCGGCGAGGAGTGCGCCAGCTCGACTGGGTGCAGGCGCGTGCCACGCCGGTGTCGGAGTCGGCGGGCGAAGCCGTGAGCCGAGCTGTGATCGAGTGGCTCGGGTACGAGCCGCCCGAGCTGCAGCACGAGTTCCACTACGAGGGCTTCGACGACCGTTCGGACTTCTACTGGAAGCGAGCTCGCATCATCGGCGAGTCGGACGGTTACGGCAAGTACGACGCCGACGATCCCGAGGGGATGAAGGCGCACTTCGTCCGGGAGAAGAAGCGGGAGGACCGTCTCCGCCGACACGAAGGCGGGTTCGCGCGATGGGACTGGTCCGACACGATCAGCCACGAACCGTTGGACGAGAAGCTTCGGTCCGCGGGGCTCCTCCCGCTCTACGCACGTCAGGACGGCATGCTCGCCACGCTTGCGCGCAACCCCCGCTCGCTCATCCCCTCCCGGAGTACGAAGGCCTCCGCCACCCGCGCTTGACCCGCATCGCGAGGCGCCACGGTTCGGGCACTCGGTCGCTCCGCCGGCGGCGTCGTGGGCGAGACCGCGGGAGCCGTGCGGCGAGGCAGGGGGTTCTTCGCGAAACCGGGGGTGTGGTCCTCGGTCTCGGCGCGGATCCCTTGGTTCGGCGAGACCGGGGCGTGCGTGCGGTGGTGGGGGCGTGCGGTGGTGGGGGCGTGGATGCCGGGCGCCGGGCATCCATCCATCGCCCCTGAAGCGCGACACCGGGGATCTCTGCGCCGAGGCAGGGGGCTCTTCGCGAGACCGGGGGTGTGGTCCTCGGTCTCGGCGCGGATCCCTTGGTTCGGCGAGACCGGGGATTGCCGCGGGCGTGTGCGCGGGGGCGGTGTGCGAGACCGGCAGCCGGCGTCAGACCTTGATGTCCTGACGGGGCACCACGACCTCGCGGATGATCAGCAGCAGCGACGCGATCACCGGCAGGGCGAGCAGCACGCCGACGATGCCCATGAGGGCGCCGCCGGCGAGGGCTCCGATCAGCACGAGTGCCGGCGGGATCGAGATCGCCTTGTTCATGACGCGCGGGCTGACCACGTATGACTCGATCTGGATGTAGACGAGGTAGCAGACCGCGAAGATCAGGGCCTGCAGCGGGCTCGTGAACAGGGCGACCAGAGCTCCGAGGACGAGGAAGATCACCGAGCCGAACAGCGGGATCAGCGTGATGACGAACGCGATCACCGCCATGAGCGCCGGGAACGGCAGGCCGATCAGCAGGTGCAGCACGAACACCACGGCCGCGTTGATGAGCGACAGCGTCACCGATCCGAGCAGCGCCGAGCCCACCGAGCCGGTGATGCGCTCGGTGAGGTCCTCGATGCGGGCACGGCTGCGCGCGGGGGCGAGGGCGTACAGCGCGCGCTTGCTCGCGGCGAGGGATGCGAGGAAGTACAGGGTCAGTGCGACCACGATGAAGGTCGCCGACACGGCCCCGATGAAGCCGATGCCGGCCGACAGCAGTCCGCCGCCCAGATGGGCGAGGGTCGACGGCGACGAGATCCAGTCGCCCGCCTGCTCGATGCCCGCCAGCACCGCCTGCTGCGCGCCGGGCTCGAGCGCGCCGAACCACGCGGACTCGGGAACGGCCGCGATCGCGTCGGGGATCGCCGCGACAAGCTCGCCGATCTGCGCGAGCACCGGGGGGAAGACGAACAGCAGGAACGCCGCCATCGCCACCGCGAAGCCGCAGAACACGATCGCGATGCCCGCGCCGCGTTTGACACCCTTGCCCTCCAGGCGTCGCACGAGCGGATCGAGCCCGACCGCCAGGAACATCGCGAGCACGATGTACACGAGGATCGTCGAGATGACGGTCACCGCGAGACCCATCACGAGCGCCGCGAGGACCCCGATCGTCACGAGGAAGCCCAGCGCGAGCGGGTGGTCGAGCCCGGCGACCACCGCCCACACCCGTCGCGGGCGCTCCGTGGCCGCAGCGACGACCGCGGGGTCGTGGGATGCTGCGACCTCGGTGTCGCGTCCGGAGATGTTCGAGGACTCGGGGGGAATCGTCATTTTCACATGATGCCGTGAAGGGACGGTTGGGAGTAATGTCGCGAAAAGGAACGGCGCGCCGCGCTGTTCCTTTCGTTACAGCGACGGGCTGACGTCCGTCCGACAGATTGGCAAACCGCACATGGGCTTCTGGGACCTTCTCGCTTGGATCTTCTGGGTCTTCGTCTTCGTCGCCTACCTGATGGTCGTCTTCTCGATCATCGGCGACCTGTTCCGCGACGAGAAGCTGAACGGCTGGCTCAAGGCGGTCTGGATCCTGTTCCTCATCTTCGTCCCCTTCATCACCGCGCTGGTCTACCTCATCGCACGCGGCAAGGGTATGCAGGAGCGCTCCATCGCACAGGCGCAGGCACTGCAGGCCGCGCAGCAGGACTACATCCGTCAGACCGCGGGCACGTCGGCCAGCCCCGCTGACGAGGTCGCGAAGGCCAAGGCGCTGCTCGACGCCGGGACGATCACCCAGGCCGAGTTCGACTCACTGAAGGCGAAGGCGCTCTCGGCCTGAGAGCCCTGATCGGAAACGGAGAAGACATGACTGACTTCGACTACGGCCCCATCGAGTTCTACGCGATCGGGTTCGAGGGCGACCGCCCGGGTCCCGGCGTGCTGCAGGCCGTCGACGACCTCGTTGCGGCCGGCACCGTGAACGTCCTCGACCTGGTGTTCGTCCGCCGCTCGCCCGAGGGTGAGCTCGAGATCCTCGAGCTGTCGGACACCATCGAGAGCGACGTGCCGACCCTCGACCTCGAAGGCCTCGCCGGCGAAGAGGACATCCTCGCCCTCGCCGCGGGCCTCGAGCCGGGCACCTCGGCGGCGATCCTCGTCGTCGAGCTGCTGTGGGCCAAGGCCTTCGCATCCGCGCTGTACGACGCCGGCGGCGCCGTCATCGCGCGCGAGGGTGTTCCCGCACCGATCGTCAACGCGTTCCTCGCTGAGAACGCCGACTGAAGGAGGAAGACATGCCACTCGGAAGAATGGGCCGCCCCGGCCTGATCGGCATGGCCGCTCGCACCGCCGTCGTCGCGGGCACCGCGACCGCCGTCTCGGGCGCCGTCGCCGGTCACCAGCAGCAGAAGGCGTACGAGCGCCAGGAGCAGCAGGCGTACGAGATGCAGCAGCAGCAGGCTGCGATGGATGCCGCCGCCGCACAGGCCGTCGCCAACGCGCAGGCCGCCGCTCCCGTCCCCGCTCCGGCAGCGCCCGCTGCCGGCGGCGGTGACGACCTGATGGGCAAGCTCAACCAGCTCGCCCAGCTGCACGCGCAGGGCATCCTGTCGGACGAGGAGTTCGCCGCCGCGAAGGCGAAGCTGCTCGCCTGACACTCCGTCACGCGAACCGCGACGAAGGCCGCACCCGCAAGGGTGCGGCCTTTCGCCATGCGAGCGGCTCAGGACGGGTGCACGCGGCGCGCGGAACGGGCGCTCGCGGGGCCTTGACGGGCATGGTCGACACGGCACGGGCATGCTCGACGACGAAAGGGCATGGCCGGTGGGAGTGTGCGCCATGATGTGCGCATGGCGATCTTCTCCGGTGCGATGAAGGCACTCATTCCGTTGACGCAGCGGCAGACCGCCGACGAGGTGACCGAGGCGCTCGACCTGGGCTCCGGCGACCGGGCAGGCAAGCGCAGCGGGTTCCTGATCATGCTCATCCTCGCTGCGATCATCGCGATCGCCGGCGTGCTGACCGACTCGACGGCGACCGTCATCGGCGCGATGATCATCGCGCCGCTGGGCACCCCCATCCTGGGGATCGGCCTGGGCATCGTGCGGGGGCAGCTTCGGCTGGTGGTCCGATCGATTCTGTGGGTCCTCAGCGGGTTGGGGATCGTGGTCGCGCTGGGCCTGCTGTTCTCGGCGTTCGTCGCCACGCCGCAGAGCCTCTTGACGAACTCGCAGGTGCTGGGACGCACGTCGCCCAGCTTCCTCGACCTGGTCGCGGCTCTGGCCACCGGGTTCGCGGGGGCCTTCGCGATGTGCCGCCGCGACCTCAGCGCGATCCTTCCCGGCGTCGCGATCGCGATCTCGCTGGTGCCTCCGCTGGGGGTTGTCGGCGTGTGCGCGGGCCAGGGACTGTGGCCACAGGCACTGGGCGCCCTGTGGCTGTTCCTGTCGAACGTCCTCGCGCTCATCATCGCGGGCAGCATCGTCTTCACGCTCGCCGGCTTTGCGCGCGAACCCGGGTCGTCGCCGGTCGCCAACCGTCGCCGCGCGTACATCATCGTGACCGTGCTGACGATCGTGATCGCGATCCCGCTCGCGCTCAACTCGATCGTGTCGATCGCGCTGGCACGCTGGTCGGTGGTGATCCAGCAGACGACGGCCGGCTGGCTCGCCGACGACGGTACGGCACGGGTGACGGGCGTCGACTGGTCGGGTACGACGGCGACCGTCGAGGTCGTGACCGACGACGGGATCACTCCGCCGATCGACGAGCTGCGCAGCGCGCTCGCCGATGCGGTTCCCTCGTTCATCGGCGTCGTGGTCGACGCCGGGCAGGGGGTCGAGATCCCCGTCCAGTGAGCCGGGCGGGGAGAGGATGCCTCACACCTGGCGGTCGGACGACGTGGCGTCCTCGACGCCGGTACCGCCGGCATCCGTGCCCTCGTCGATCGTCCTCGAACCCGGGTTCTGCGCGGCCGTCAGCTCGTCGATGCGCGCCATCAGCTCGCGCACCTGCGCCCGGGTGGCGGGCTCCTCGGCGTCGTTGTTGCGGGTCCCTCGCTCGACCACCCACGACGCCAGCGTCGCCGTGATCACGCCGGCCAGCGCCACGCCGCCGAGCATCAGCCCCACGCCGACCCACCGGCCTGCCGACGTCACCGGCGTGTAGTCCCCGAACCCGGTCGTCGTCACCGTCACGCACGACCACCACAGCGCGATCCCGAAGGTCGTGATCGTGGCGTCGGGCGAGTGACGCTCGGCGTCGAGCACCGCCAGCGACGCGACGAAGACGAGCAGCACCGACGCGCCGGCGCCGTAGACGATGATCTGGGTGCGCAGCAGAGCACCACGCGTGGGCTTCATGCCGGGGAGCTTCGTCAGCACCTGCAGCAGCCGCACGAGTCGCAGCACCGGGATGACGGCGAACGCCAGTGCGAACAGGTGCGTGCGGAACCAGAGCCATCTCTGCTCGGCGAGGAACAGCCGCACGAGGTAGTCGGCGATGAACATCGCCCACGTCACGAGGATGACGATGTCGGCCGCGACGCGCGCCGGACCCTGCAGGTCGGCGATCACCCGCCACGAGAAGGCGACGAGGTACGCGAAGCCCGCGACCATCAGCGGCACCTCGGTGCGCCGATGCCACGTCTGCTCGTTCATCTCAGGCCCTGCGGGCATCCAGTTCGAGGGCGGCCGTGTTGCGGATGAACAGCACGATCCACGAGAAGATCAGGATGCCGGCGACCAGCTCCACGGCGGTCAGGGTGTAGTACCCGATGCCGAAGAAGATGCCCAGTACGACGGTGACCGCCAGGAACACCCACCCGACCGCATAGAACGCGCGCGGCATCCCGGGGATCCACTTCGGCAGCATGACCACGAGGGCGGCGTAGGCGACGACCATGCCCGTCGCGACGGTGTTGTGCACCAGGAAGAAGTCGTCGACGTGGAAGATGCCCACGCACGCGAGGAAGATGCCGACGATGACCAGCAGCGCGCGGACCCATCGCCGGGCGCTCGCACTCGTGGCAGGCACGTTGCGGGTCGCGTAGCGGGCGAGGGTCGTCACGATCACACCCGCGACGATGATCGTGATGTTGAACGCCCACGAGGACGTGTTCGACGACATCCCGAGGGCGCTGAGGTTGTCTTTCCACCAGTCGGGGTCGCTCGCGGTCATCATGCTCGCGACGACGCCGAGCACCAGGAACACGGCGAGCACCACGGCGAGCAGCTG
This sequence comes from Microbacterium helvum, assembly GCF_014779795.1. Taxonomy (GTDB): domain Bacteria; phylum Actinomycetota; class Actinomycetes; order Actinomycetales; family Microbacteriaceae; genus Microbacterium; species Microbacterium helvum. The sequence continues at coordinate 59,905 of NZ_JACXZS010000010.1, read as the reverse complement.
CAGGTCCATGTGGGTCGCCGAGTAGAACGCGATGTAGGCCGTGAGCGCCGACGACGCCCCCGCGAGGACGAGGGCGGGGATCGCGAACACCTCGGCACCGAGGAACGACTGTTCGAGGATCACGGCGAGCAGGGTCCAGCCGAGCACCGCGATCACGCCGTGCGCGAAGGCGAGCGCGGCGATGTCGACGTAGTCCAGGAACCGCAGCCGGGTGCCGTGCCGGCCGCGTTCGCGCAGCACGAACCGCCCGGCGATCACCGCGAGCAGGGCCGAGACGCCGGAGGCGACAGCGGCGTACTCGCCGATCGACCCAGGGCCCGAGATCGGCGTCGACTGCAACCGGAAGACGATGAGCGCCACGAGCGCGGCGACGACGAACGCGATCGCGCCGACGCTGAGCGCCATCGACTCGAGGCCGCGCTCCGTGGACGAGTCGAGCAGTCGCGCCGCGACCGCCTCGCGGCGGGTGGCCTCGTGCGGGGCCGACGAGGACGCGGGGTCGGCGGCATCCATCTCGTCGATCGGGGTCTGGGTCATGGCCGCCTCCCTGCGGTCTGGTGGTCGGATGCGGGGCGCGGTCGCGCGGAGCGGTCGCCCGAGAGCCAGCGCAGCCAGGTTGCCCCCGGGTCGCCCTCGAGCACGAGCGTGCGGACGAAAAGGGTGAGCGGGATCGACAGGATCGCGCCGAGCGGGCCGATCACGAACGTCCAGAAGATCACCGAGAAGAAGCTCAGCGTGAGGCTGAGGTCGACCGCGTCGCTCACGAACTTGGGCTGCACGAGCACCTGCAGCACGACGTTGACGACGCAGTAGATCGCGATGACGCCGAGGAACAGCGGCCACCCGCCGACGACGAACGCCAGCACCGCCGGCGGGATCAGGCCGATGACGAAGCCGATGTTGGGGATGAAGTTCGTGACGAACGCGAGGATCGCCCAGGTCACCGGGGCCGGCACGCCGAGCGCCCACAGGGCGAGGCCGTCGATGATCGCCACGATCGCCCCGAAGCTCGCGTTGACGACGTAGTAGCGGCGGATGCCGGTGTTCAACTGACGTGCGCGCTGGATGACCGGCCGGCGCTCGGCGCCGAAGACGCGCTCGGCCTCCCCGTAGCGGGCGGCGTCGGCCGCCATGAAGATGACGTACGCGAACACGAAGAACAGGGCCGTCGCGATCCCGACGACGGTACCGCCGAGGCTCGACACCAGGCCGAGGATCGTCTTCGGGTCGACGGCGGCAGCCGTGGCGTCCGCCGCCTGCTGGTCGAGGCCGAGCGACTGCAGCCACGCGACGACGTCATCCGCGCTCGAGCGCAGCTTGTCGGCGTAGTCGGCGATCAGGCCCGCGAACTGGGTGCCGGCGACCCACAGCAGCGCCGCCATGCCCAGCAGCACCAGGTACGCGACGACGATGACGGCGGTCGTGCCGGCCCATCGCGGCCAGCCGAGGCGCTGCAGCGGACGCCGTGCCGGCTCGCAGATGACCACGAGCACGATCGCGAGGGCGAGCGGGCCGAACACGCCGCGGGCGAAGTACACCCCGGCGAGCACGACCGCGGCGGCGGCGAGCGTGAGCAGCACACGCAGGCTCGGCGACAGCACGGGTGCTGCGGGCACGGCGGGCGGGGTATCGCGCTTCACGTGCTCAGGCTAGCGGCGCGAGGCCGCCGCGGGCGGTTGCGTCGATCAGTTCTTCGGGTCGATCCGCAGCACGCCGGGCGTCTCGCCGATCGCGACGTCGTCGATGACCCGCAGGGTGCGCGCGATGTCGTCGACGCTGCCGATGACGGTGCCGAAGCGCTCGCGGTCCGAGCAGACCGCCGTGACGGTCACGAAGTGCGTGCCGGTGTCCCAGGTGTACGTGGCGAAGGGTGGCGTCCGCGGGTCGGACGGCAGCGCCATCTCGAGTTTCTCGCCGACGCCCAGGTACGGATTGCGGAAGGACTCGGTGTCGTCGTACTCCATCGGCATCATCGCCCGTGCCGCGCGAAGGTCGTTCGTGGCCTGCTGAACCTGCGCCATGACGACGACGAGCTCGGCGTCCGCCTTCCAGACCCACACCAACACGCGGCCCGCGGCGCGTCGCATCAGGAACGGGGCGGCCTGACTCATCGCCCACGCGGCCACCGAGCTGCCCGGGCGGGCTCCTCCTGCCGCTGAGCTCGTCGAAGCGCCGACGGCGCCGCCGGCCTGGGTGAGCAGCATCCGGATCGCCGCTTTGCGATGGCGGCGTCCGCGGAAGCCGAGGGACTCGGTCACCGGCACCCACAGGTTCGGATCGGCGTCGGCCTGCAGTCGGGGCATGCCCCCAGGGTACGTGCCGCCTCTGGCGCGTTCCTGGGGGTCCGCGGAACCGCGTGAAGTAAGGTGGATGCCGCGCCCCGACCAGCCCTCGGTGCGCATCCGCCGCACAGAAGGCCCTGATCCGTGACCGATCCTGCGACGCCCGAAACCCCCGGCGCTTCCGAGCGCCCGCTGAAGATCCTCATCGGCGCCGACACCTTCCTGCCTCATGTCAACGGCGCGGCCCGCTTCGCGGAGCGCCTCGCGGCCGGTCTCGTCGCGCGCGGCCACGACGTGAACGTCATGGCCCCCAGCAAGACGCATCGCGAGCACGGCACCTTCACGGAGGTCATCGAGGGGCAGCCGATGACGATGTACCGGCTGCCGGCGTGGCGCTTCCTGCCGCACGACTGGCTGACCTTCGTGCTGCCGTGGATGTCGAAGCACTACGCCCGCCGCGTGCTGGACGAGGTGAAGCCCGACGTCGTCCACATCCAGTCCCACATCGTGATCGGTCGCGGCCTCTCGCGCGAGGCGCACAAGCGCGGGATCCCGATCATCGCGACCAACCACGTGATGGCCGAGAACATCCTCGACTTCACGACGCTGCCTGATGCCCTCGACCGCGTGTTCGTGAAGATCGCCTGGGCCGACGCGAAGCGCACGTTCGACCTCACGCGTGCCGTGACGACGCCGACGCGCAAGGCCGCCGACTTCCTGGAGTCGACGATCGACATCGATGGCGTGATCCCGATCAGCTGCGGCATCGACGCCGGCAACTACACACCCGACCTGCAGCCGCGGGACGGCAACCGCATCGTGTTCGTCGGCCGTCTGACCACCGAGAAGCAGATCGACGTGATCCTGCGGGCGATCGCGAAGCTCGACCCCGCGCTGGATGTGCGCTTCGACATCGTGGGCAGCGGCGACCAGCGCCGCAACCTCGAGAACCTCACCGCGGAGCTCGGGCTGTCGCAGCGCGTGCACTTCCACGGGCACACGAGCGACGAAGAGATCCGGTCGCTGCTGACGAACGCGAGCGTGTTCGCGATCGCCTCGATCGCCGAGCTGCAGTCGATCGCGACGATGGAGGCGATGGCCTCCGGCCTGCCGATCGTCGCGGCGGATGCCGTCGCGCTGCCGCACCTCGTGCACGACGGCGAGAACGGGTACCTCTTCCGCCCCGGCGACGTGGACGACCTCGTGGCGAAGCTCACGGCCGTGCTCACGCTGCCGCACGAGGAGCGGGTGCGCATGCAGCAGGCGTCGCTCGACGGCGTCAAGGTGCACGACATCCAGCGCACCCTCGACACGTTCGAGGCGCTCTATCGCGACGAGCCGCTGCCCGAGTAGGCCGCCGTGCACGTCCTGATGTTCGGCGACCAGCATGCCGAGACGCTGGGCGGGGCCCAGGTGTCGATGCGCCTGCAGCGGCGATTCCTCGAGAAGGCCGGGCACACGGTGACGATCGTGGCGCCGGCCCGTCATGGCCGCGCCCGCTCGCGGGGGGCAGCGGCCGATCCGTCGTATCTCGATCTGCCGTCGATCCCGATCACGTTCGACCGCGAGTACTCGATGACCTGGCCGGGCGCGCGCACGGATCGACGAGTGGATGCCGCCCTCCGGCGCCTGCTCGAAGACACCGGCCGTCCGCTCGTCGATGTCGTGCACGTGCAGGCCGACTTCTGGGGCGCGTTCATCGGCCACCGGTTCGCGAAGCGCCACGCCCTGCCCGTCGTGCACACGATGCACAACCGCGTCGACGTCGGCATCGAGGCCACGGCGCCGTTCCCGGGGCTCGTGCTGCGCGTGCTCAACGCGTGGCAGCGCCGGGCGCTGGGGGTGTTCATGGAGGCGAAGCCGGTGGGGCGCGACGGCTGGGCGTACCTGCGCCGGTTCGCCGGCCGATCGGATGCCGTCACCGCGCCGTCGACGCACTTCGCCCGGCGTCTCGAGGCGCATGGTGCGGTGCCCCAGGGCCGACGAGGCATCCCTCCCCATCTGGATGCGCCGCCGACGGATCCGACCGTCGACGTCATCTGGAACGGCATCGACGACGACCTTCTCGAGGCGGCGCTCCTCGCGGCGCCGGCCGAGCGCGCACCAGGCCCGCCGCGGTTCGTGTGGCTCGGGCGGATGAGCCCCGAGAAGCGGCTGCTGCCGTTCCTCGAAGCCCTCGCGCTGTCGGGCGTCGACGCCGAGGTCGAGATCATCGGCGGCGGCGGTCAGCAGCGGGCGGCACAGCGACTGGTCGGCAGGCTCAGGCCGCGCGCCGCCGTCACGTTCGCCGGCCGGATGCCGTACGCCGACACGCTGCGGCGCATCGCCGCGGCGGATGCGGTCGTGCAGACCTCGATCGGCTTCGAGACGCAGGGCATGACGATCTTCGAGGCGGCCTCGCTCGGCACTCCCGCCGTGGTGAGCGATCCCGACCTTGCCGCCGAGCTCGGCAGCGGGTACTGGCCGGTGGGCGACGGTCCCGGCGCCGATCCGTCGATCGCGGCGCTCGCCGAGGCGCTGCGGGCGGCGGCATCCGACATCTCCGCGGGGTCGCCGCGCACGCCCGACCCGACGGTCCGCGAGCGGTTTCGCCAATCGTCCCGCACGGCGGCGATGGTCGACGTCTACGAGCGCGTCACCGCCTGACGGGGCCGCCCGGCGCGACGGCCCGTGTCAGCCGTAGACGATGCTGAGGATGCCGCTGTAGATCAGGTTGCCCAGGATCGCCCAGATCGTCGCGACGCCGATGCCCAGCCCGATGCCGGCAGCGCCCTTCGGCGCGCCCTTCTTCGCCAGTCCGATGGCGCCCAGCACGACGGCAGCGAGCGCAAGCAGGCCGCCGATGCTCGTGAAGACGGTGGTCACGAGGTTGACGAGCACGTAGTTGTAGTTCGGCTGCAGCATCATCGCCGCCTGAGTGACGAGCGTCACGGTGGACAGCACGAGCGTCGCGATCGCGATGATCAGCGCGACGAGACCGAGGGTGTTCTTCGGCCGTGCGGGCGCGGTCGCCGCGGCGCCGGGGGAGCTCTGCGCCGGGTACGTCTGCGCATTCGGGTATGCCGCGTTCGGGTATGCCGCGTTCGGGTCCGGTGTGCTGGGGTAGACCGGAAAGGCGGTGGGGTCGGACTGCGGCGCAGGCTGCGCGGGGCTCGCGGCAGCAGGCGCGGGTGTCGCGGCGGGTCCCGGCTGCGACGCCGTCGTGTCGGCCGGGATCGGCTGGTCGTGGGGAGTTTCGGGGGTGCTCGGGGGAGTCGTCACGTGCCAGAGCTTAGGGTGCCGCAGCGACGTTCGCACGGGTCCCGCCGGGTGAGCCGCCGCGCTCCGGCGTGATCTGCCACACTTGCGCCACCGGTGTGCGGCGCATCGTGCAGAAGTGCGGCGGCTCGGGCGGCGGAGAGCCCGAGGAGAGTCAGGGCAGACGAGTGCGGTCGGTGGGCACGCGGCGGTAGCCGTCGGTGCGGAGTGCGAGGGCGGTCGACGTGAGGGCCCAAGCCGCCAGGCCGGCGAGAACGATGATCAGGAACATGGCAGAAACGCTACGCTTGCGGTAGGACTGCCACGAGTGGCAGGATTGACACACATCGCACGAAAACTGCCACACTGGAGTTCGTCCGAATCCGCATCGGAGGTCTGCATGAGAACCGTCGCCTGCATCGTCGTCGACGGGTTCGCACCGTTCGAGTTCGGGGTCGCGTGCGAGGCCTTCGGCCTCGACAGGTCGGACGACGGCGTGCCGAACTTCGACTTCCGCGTCGTCACGGCAGACCCCGGCGTGGTCCGCTCGAAGCTCGGCTTCTCGCTCAACGTCGAGCACGACCTGTCGTTCGCGTACGAGGCCGATCTCGTGGTCGTGTGCCCCACGCCGCGCGAGTACTGGGGTCACACCGATCCGCGTGTCATGTCCGCGGTGCGCGCCGCGGCCGCGCGCGACGCCTGGGTGCTGAGCGTGTGCAGCGGGTCGTTCATCCTCGCCGAGGCCGGGGTGCTCGACGGACGCAGGGCGACGACGCACTGGATGTATGCCAACGTCATGGCTTCGATGTACCCCTCGATCGATGTCGACCCCGACGTGCTCTACGTGCAGGACGGCCGCATCATCACGAGCGCCGGCACCGCCGCCGGCATCGACGCGTGCCTGCACCTGCTGCGGCAGGAGCTCGGCGCCGAGCTCACCAACAAGATCGCGCGCCGCATGGTCGTGCCGCCGCAGCGGGACGGCGGCCAGGCCCAGTTCATCGCCAGCCCGCTGCCCGCGACCACGTCGCTGTCGCTCGCCCCGGTCACCGACTGGATGCTCGACAACCTGCGCCTCGACCTCACCGTCGACCAGCTCGCGGCGAAGGCGCACATGTCGCCGCGCACGTTCGCGCGCCGATTCAAGGCCGACCACGGTGCGACGCCCGCGGCGTGGCTCGCGCGGCAGCGCATCATCCACGCCCAGCGGCTGCTCGAGAAGACCGACCTCGGACTCGACCGCATCGCCTACGAGAGCGGATTCGGATCGGCGGCCGTGCTTCGCCAGAACTTCGCGCGCGTGCTCGGCACGACGCCGACGGCCTACCGCGCCCGGTTCGCCTGCACCGATGACGTGGTCGTCGGCGAGGAGCCGGTGGATGCCGGTGCGGCAGAGGCTGCGGCATCCACTCTCGAATCCGTCGCCTGACGGCTCCCGGGCCGTTCTCCCAGATCAGGAGATCTCGCCAGCGCAGGACGTCTTCTGCAGAAACGGCCTGTCTTCGCGAGATCTCCTGATCTCGGCGAGGGAGCGCTCGGCGAGGGAATGCACGGCGAGGGAGCGCACGGCGAGGCGCGTCCGCGACAGGCGGGCGCCTGTTCGCTAGCGTGTCAGCGTGGGGCTCAATCCGCGGACGTGGTTCTCGCGCAAGACGCTGCGCAAGGACCTGGTCGCGGGTCTGACGCTCGGCGTCGAGAGCGTGCCGGACGGGCTGGCGCAGGGGCTGCTGTCGGGGCTCAACCCGCTCGCGGGCCTCTACGGACACCTGTTCGGCATGATGGGCGCGGCGCTGTTCACGAGCAGCGCCCTGATGACCGTCCAGGTGACCGGTGCCATGGCGCTCATCGTGTCGGACGCCGGACTGCAGACCCTCGCGGATCCCGACCGAGCGCTCTACACGCTCACGATCATGAGCGGGATCATCCTCGTCGTCGCGGGTCTGCTGGGCGCGGGCAGGCTGGTGCGGTTCGTGCCGACCGCCGTCATGACGGGGTTCGTCACCGCGGTCGGCGTCAACATCGTGCTGGGCCAGCTGTCGAACTTCACCGGGTACGCGGCGCAGGGCGACAACCGCATCGCCAAGACCATCGACCTGGGACTGCACATCGTGCAGTGGAGCATCCCTGCCCTCGTCGTGGGCGCGATCACGGTGCTCATCATCGTGCTGCTGCAGAACACCCGCGTGGGTGCGCTGGGCATGGTCGTCGCGGTCGTGGTCGGCTCGATCTCGGCGGTGATGCTCGACCTGTGGGTGCGCACGCCGGTCGTCCTGCTGCGCGACCTCGTCGCGGTGCCGGGGTCGCTGCCGGCGCCCGTGCTGCCGAGTCTCGACGACGTCGTGTTCCTGATCCTTCCCGCGATCTCGCTCGCGTTCGTGGCGATGGTGCAGGGTGCCGGGGTCTCGGCGGGCATCCCGGTGCAGGGCAAGCCCGCCGACACGTCGCGCGACTTCATCGGGCAGGGCGCGGGCAACATCGTCTCGGGCATCTTCCGCGGGATGCCGGTCGGCGGGTCGTCGTCGGGCTCGACCCTGGTCGCCGCGGCCGGAGCGCGCACGCGGCTCGTGTACTTCGTGGCCGGTGCCGTGATGTCGCTGGTCATCCTGCTGGCTTCGGGGCTTGTCGCCTACATCGCGATGCCCGCCCTCGCCGGCCTGCTGATCGTCGTCGGCGTGACCGCGGTGAAGCCGAGCCGCGTCTACTCGGTCATCAAGAGCGGCCCGCTGCCGACGGTCGTGATGGCGGTGACGTTCGTGCTGACCCTGCTCATCCCGCTGCAGTTCGCCGTGCTCGCGGGCGTCGGCCTCGGCATCATCATGTTCGTCGCGCAGCAGTCCAACCGCGTGCGGGTGCGGCGCGTGGTCTTCGCCGACGACGGGCGCATGCGCGAGATCGATCCGCCGCGCCGCATCCCGCCGCACGAGATCGTCGTGCTGCAGCCCTACGGCAGCCTCTTCTTCGCCAGCGCACCCACGTTCGAGAGGCAGCTGCCCGCGGTCACCGTGGAGTCGACGCGCTCGATCGTGATCGTGCGTCTGCGCGGCGTCGACGAGGTCGGTCTCGCGTTCGTAGAGGTGCTGCGCCGTTACGCGCGCGAACTGCGGGCGGCCGAGTCCGGCCTCAAGCTCGTGGTCAGCGAGGCGCGCGTCATCCGGCAGCTCGAGGCGGGCGGCCTGCGCGCCGAGATGGGCGAGGCGAACCTCTATCGCGGCTCGGAGTGGGTCGGCGCCGCGCTCCGCCGTGCCTATGACGACGCACGCGACGAGCTGCGGGACGAACCGCGCGAGCCCCGAGAAGAGAGGCGGGAAGGACCCCGCGAAAGCTGACGCGTCTTGCCGCGGCATCCCTCTCTTGATAAACTTGAGCCATCACGACTCAACTTTGAATCGCCACGTTGAGTCTCACAGATTTCAGGAGACACATGAACGCCACGCAACAGCCCGGACAGGAGGAGGCGCAGAGCGCCCTCGAGCAGTTCGGCATCAACCTCACCGACCGCGCCCGGCAGGGCAAGCTCGACCCCGTCATCGGGCGCGACAGCGAGATCCGGCGCGTCAGCCAGGTGCTGACCCGCCGCACCAAGAACAACCCCGTGCTCATCGGCGAGCCCGGCGTCGGCAAGACCGCCGTCGTCGAGGGCCTCGCCCAGCGCATCGTCGCGGGCGACGTCGCCGAGTCGCTCAAGAACAAAGAGCTCGTCACCCTCGACATCTCGGCGCTCGTCGCCGGTGCCATGTACCGCGGCCAGTTCGAGGAGCGCCTGAAGAGCGTGCTCAAAGAGATCACCGAGTCCGACGGGCGCATCATCACCTTCATCGACGAGCTGCACGTGCTCATGGGCGCAGGCGGCGGCGAGGGCTCGGTCGCGGCATCCAACATGCTCAAGCCCATGCTCGCGCGGGGCGAGCTGCGGCTCATCGGCGCGACCACGCTCAACGAGTACCGAGAGTTCATCGAGAAGGATGCCGCGCTCGAGCGCCGCTTCCAGCAGGTGTACGTGGGCGAGCCGTCGGTCGAAGACACCGTCGCGATCCTGCGCGGACTCAAGGAGCGGTACGAGGCGCACCACAAGGTCGCCATCGCGGATGCCGCACTCGTGGCCGCCGCGTCGCTCTCGCACCGCTACATCCCGAGCCGCCAGCTGCCCGACAAGGCCATCGACCTGATCGACGAGGCCGCGTCGCGGCTGCGCATGGAGATCGACTCGGCCCCGCTGGAGATCGACGAGCTGCGCCGCCACGTCGACCGGCTCAAGCTGGAGGAGCTCGCGCTCAAGAAGGAGAAGGACGACGCCTCGAAGGAGCGCCTGGCCGCACTGCGCGAGACGCTGCGCGGGGAGCAGGAGCGTCTCGACGAGCTTCAGGCGCGGTGGGAGCGCGAACGGTCGTCGCTCAACCGCGTCGGCGACCTCAAGACCAAGCTCGACGCCGCCCGCATGGAGGCCGAGCGCGCGCAGCGCGAGGGCAACCTCGAGAAGGCGTCGCGTCTGCTGTACGCCGAGATCCCGGCGCTGGAGCGGCAGCTCGTCGAGGCCGAGCGCGAAGAGCCCGCCGGCGACCGGATGGTCAACGACCAGGTGACCGACGAAGACATCGCGGCCGTGATCGCCGCGTGGACGGGCATCCCGGTCGGGCGCCTCCTGCAGGGCGAGACCGAGAAGCTGCTGCACCTCGAGTCCGAGCTCGGCAAGCGGCTGATCGGGCAGAAGGATGCCGTCAAGGCGGTGTCCGACGCTGTCCGGCGCTCCCGCGCGGGCATCAGCGACCCGGGACGGCCGACCGGTTCGTTCCTGTTCCTCGGCCCGACCGGTGTGGGAAAGACCGAGCTCGCCAAGGCTCTCGCCGAGTTCCTCTTCGACGACGAGCACGCCATGGTGCGCATCGACATGTCGGAGTACGGCGAGAAGCACTCGGTCTCGCGCCTGGTCGGCGCCCCTCCCGGGTACATCGGGTACGAGCAGGGCGGCCAGCTCACCGAGGCCGTGCGCCGTCGGCCGTACTCGGTCGTGCTGCTCGACGAGGTCGAGAAGGCGCACCCCGAGGTGTTCGACGTGCTGCTGCAGGTCATGGACGACGGTCGTCTCACCGACGGTCAGGGCCGCACGGTCGACTTCTCGAACGTGATCCTCATCCTGACGTCGAACCTCGGCTCGCCGATCCTCATCGACCCGACGCTGTCGACCGAGCAGAAGCGCGAGTCCGTCATGGCCATCGTGCGGCAGGCGTTCAAGCCCGAGTTCCTCAACCGCCTCGACGACGTCGTGATGTTCTCGGCGCTGAGCGAGGACGACCTCGCGCAGATCGTCGAGCTCACGGTGGACGCGCTCCAGCGTCGCCTGCACGACCGTCGACTGACCCTCGCGGTCACCCCCGACGCGCGTGCGTGGCTCGCCGAGCGCGGCTACGACCCGGTGTTCGGCGCCCGGCCGCTGCGCCGGCTGATCCAGTCCGAGATCCAGGACCGCCTCGCGATGGCGCTGCTGTCGGGCGGCGTGCGCGACGGCGACGTCGTGCGGGTCGACGTCGCGGCCGACGGCTCGCAGCTCGTGCTCACGAGCGACGGCCCGGCAGCGCCCGAGTCCGCCGCCGCTGACGACACCGACGAGGTGATCGAGGCCGAGCTGCTCGACGACTGACCCTGCGCGCCCTGCGGAAGAACGGATGCCGCCGTCCCAGCCTGGGACGGCGGCATCCGCTTCCTCGAACCGGGGCTGGGTCAGTCGTCCACGAGGACTGACTCGGCGACGGGCCGACGCACGCGGGGCGCGTTCTCGCGCGCCTGCAGCTCGTCCGACGCCTGACGGATGTCGCCGAGCTCGCCGACCGCCATGACGGTGACGGGAGTGAACTCCGCGCCGAGGCCGAAGCCGGCCGCGATCGCCTCGCGGTCGAAGCCGCCCATCTGGTGGGTCGAGAGGCCGTTCGCGTGCGCCTGCACCGTGAAGTGGGCGGCGACCTGACCGGTGTCGTACTGCGCCCACAGCATCGGCTTGCCGTCGCGCTCGGTCTCGGCCACGAAGACGACGAGGGCCGCGGCGTCCCCTGCCCACGCGCTGTTGAACCCGGCCAGCGACGAGAGCACGGTCGCGTGCGCGGCCGATCCGCGGCGGGCGACGATGACGCGCCACGCCTGGGTGTTGGCGGCGGTCGGCGCCCAGCGGGCCGCCTCCAGGGCGCTCGCGAGCGACCCTTCGTCGATGACCGCGTCGCGGTCGAAGATGCGGGTGCTCCAGCGTTCGGCCAGGACGTCGATGATCGGGGCGTCGGTCTCGGCGGTGCGGGTGCTGAGGGCGGACATGTGGCGTCTCCTTGCTGTCGTGCGATGTGGCGGGACGCCATCGGCCCACGTCTATGCAACCGCATGGAACTGGATGTATTCCGTGCCAGGTGAGCCTCCGTGCCAGGGTTGTGCACCACGCACAAGGCTGCTCGGCAAGTGTGGAATTCCCGCCATTCCGTCGCGCTGCGGCGGTGCGCAGACTATCCGGGATCGAAGGAGATCCCATGACCATCATCGAGTCGACAGCGCCGTCCGCTCCCGCCGAGACGTCGTCGCTCACCGAGACGAGGCGACGCGAGCTGGACGCCGTCATCGCCGAGCTGCAGCAGGGCGAGAAGGCGTGGGCTCGCACCTCGCTCGCCGAGCGAGCCGCGCTCCTCGGCAGGGTGCACGCCGCGGTCGCCGACGCGGCGGAGGAGTGGGCCGCCGTCGCGGGCACCATCAAGGGAATCGACCCGCACGCCACCGCCATGGGCGAGGAGTGGATCTCGGGGCCCTACCCGGTGCTCGCCGGCGCCGGCACGCTCGCGCACAGCCTCGCCGCGCTCGCACGGCGCGAGAGCCCGCTGGCCCGCACCCCGTTCGGCACCGCACCGGGCAACCGCACCACGGTCAAGATCCTCCCGCAGGACGCGCACGAGTGGACCCTGCTCAACGGCTTCTCGGCGGAGGTCTGGATGCCGCCGGGCGTGGCCGCAAGCACGGTCCGGTCTCGTGCGGGCCTCGGTTCGCGCCGGCCGTCGCTCACCCAGGGCGTCGGGCTCGTGCTCGGCGCGGGCAACATCACCTCGATCGCCCCGCTGGACGTGCTGTACCAGCTCATCGCCGACAACCGCGTCGTGCTGCTGAAGCTCAACCCGGTGATGGCCGACATGGAGGGGCCCTACCGCAGGGCGCTGGCGCCGCTGATCGAGCTCGGCGTGCTGCGCATCGTGCAGGGCGGCGGCGACGTCGGCGGCTACCTCGCCCATCACGCCGGTATCGCCCACGTGCACATCACCGGCAGTGCGGCCACGCACGACGTCGTGGTCTACGGTCCGGGTGACGAGGGGCGCCGCCGCAAGGCCGCCCGCACCCCGCTGCTCGACAAGCCCATCACCAGCGAGCTCGGCGGCGTCGCCCCGGTCATCGTCGTTCCCGGGCGGTGGACGACGCGGGATCTGACGTACCAGGCCGAGCACATCGCGACCATGCGCCTGCACAACGGCGGCTACAACTGCATCGCCGGGCAGGTCGTGATCGTGAGCGAGGACTGGCCCCAGAAGGAGGCGTTCCTCGCCGAGCTGAGCAGGGCGATCGATCGCGCCCCCGCACGCCGGCCCTGGTACCCCGGCAGCGATCAGCGGCTGGCTGCCGCGAAGGCGGCGTACCCGTCCGCGACGACACTCGGACCCGATGGCGGGCGCCTGCTCGTGCGCGCCACAGCCGCGCCCGACGTCATCGAGAACACCGAGTGCTTCGCGCCCGTGCTCGGGGTCGTGGAGGTGCCGGGCTCGGGGCAGGCCTTCCTCGACGGCGCGGTGGCACACGCGAACGAGAAGCTGGTCGGCACCCTCGGAGCGAACATCCTGATCGCCCCCCGTGACCGCAAGGCGCTCGGCGAGGGATTCCGCGAAGCCGTCGCCGCACTGCGCTACGGCACGATCGCGGTCAACGCGTGGACCGGCGTCGGATTCCTCACCGCGACGGCGCCGTGGGGCGCCTTCCCCGGGCACACCCTCGACGACATCCAGAGCGGCCGCGGCGTGGTCCACAATGCCCTGCTGATCGAGGACCCCGAGCGCACCGTGGTGACCGGTCCGTTCCGCCCCTTCCCCCGCTCCGTCGCACACGGCGAGATGACGCTCTTCCCGAAGCCGCCGTGGTTCGTCACGGCGCGCTCGGCGGCCGCCACCGGACGCCGTCTGACCGAGTACGCGACGAGCCCCGGATGGATGCGGATGCCGGCGGTCTTCGCCGCCGCCTTCCGCGCCTGAATCCCACCCCCCCGAACCCGAATCGAAGGAGATTCTGCGATGTTCCGCAGCCCCCTGCCCGACGTCGTCATCCCCGACGTCACCGTGTACGACTTCCTCTTCGGCTCCCTCGCCGAGGCCGACCGCGAGCGCTGCGCGCTCGTCGACGGCCCGAGCGGCGCGGCGACGACCTACCGCGAGCTGCAGGCGCGCATCGACGCCGTCGCCGGCGCGCTGGCCGCCCGCGGTGTCGCCCCGGGCGACGTGGTAGGCCTCCACGCCACGAACTCCGTCGAATTCGTCGTGGTGTTCCACGCCATCCTGCGCGCGGGAGCGACGGCCACGACGGTGAACGTCATGGCGACGGCATCCGACCTCGCCTCGCAGCTGACCGACTCGGGGGCGACCACGCTGTTCACGACCTCGGCCCTGCTCGGTCAGGCGCGCGAGGGGGCCGCGGCCGCCGGCATCCCGGACGAACGCGTGATCGCGATCGACGGTGCCGACGGGCACCCTTCGCTCGACGAACTGCTCGCCGAGCAGCACGCCGCGCCGGACGTCACGATCGACCCGGCGACGCACCTCGCGGTGCTGCCGTACTCGTCGGGGACCACCGCCCGGCCGAAGGGCGTGATGCTCACGCACCGCAACCTCGTCGCGAACGTCGTGCAGTGCGGCGACCTCGTCGGCATCGAAGACGACGACCGCGTGCTCGCCGTCCTGCCGCTGTTCCACATCTACGGCATGACGGTGCTGCTGAACATGGCGCTGGCGCGCCGGGCGGCCCTGGTCACCATGCCGCGGTTCGACCTGCCCGAGTTCCTGCGCACGATCCAGGACGAGAAGTGCACCCTGGTGTTCATCGCCCCGCCGATCGCGCTGGCACTCGCCAAGCACCCGCTGGTCGACTCGTACGATCTGTCGAGCGTGCACACGATGACCTCGGGCGCTGCGCCGCTCGACGGCAAGGTGGGCGCAGCTGTCACCGAGCGGATCGGATGCCGCATGCGTCAGGGCTACGGCATGACCGAGATGAGCCCGGTCTCGCACGTGATCCCGCTGGACCGCGACGACATCGCCCTCAGCAGTGTCGGCATCACCATCCCCAATGTGGAGTGCAAGCTGATCGACACCCTGACCGGGGCAGAGATCGAGGTGCCCGCCGAAGGCGTCAGCGAGCCGGGCGAGCTGCTCTGCAAGGGCCCGAACATCATGGTCGGCTACCTCGGCAACCCCGAGGCGACGGCCGCGACCATCGACGCCGACGGGTTCCTGCACACCGGCGACATCGCGACCGTCGACGCGGACGGCCTCGTCACCGTCGTCGACCGGCTCAAGGAGCTCATCAAGTACAAGGGCTACCAGGTCGCGCCGGCAGAGCTCGAGGCGGTGCTCGTCTCGCACCCGCTGATCGCCGATGCCGCGGTGATCGCCGGCCGCGATGCCGAAGGCGAGGAGATCCCCAAGGCGTTCGTCGTGCTGCAGGCGGGGGCCGAGCTCGACGGCGACGACGTCATCGCGTTCGTCGCCGAGCGCGTCGCGCCGCACAAGAAGGTCAGAGAGGTCGCGATGATCGACAGCATCCCGAAGTCGGCGGCGGGCAAGATCCTCCGCAAGGACCTGCGCGCGCTGGAGGTCGTCGCATGACCGCCCCCGCCACGGCGTCGTCGACGCCCGCGCAGACCCGCACCGAGACGCACGACTACGTGGTCGTCGGCGCCGGTTCGGCCGGCGCCGCGCTGGCCGCGCGACTGAGCGAGAGCGGCGCGCATCGCGTGCTGCTGCTGGAGGCCGGTCCCGTCGACAAGAAGATGGAGATCCACATCCCGGCCGCGTTCTCGAAGCTCTTCCGCACCGAGCTCGACTGGGATTACGACACCGAGCCGCAGCCGGCGCTGGCCGATCGCCGGGTGTTCTGGCCGCGCGGAAAGATGCTCGGCGGGTCGTCCTCGATGAACGCGATGATGTGGGTGCGCGGCTTCCGCGAGGACTACGACGCGTGGGGCGAAGCCGCCGGCGAGGGCTGGTCGTGGGAGGCACTCGTCCCGTACTTCCTTCGTGTGGAGAACGTGGATGCCTCGGCCCCGACCGATGCGGCAGCCCCGACCGGCCGGGCCGGGGCGATCTCGGTCCAGTCGCAGCGCAGCCCGCGCCCGGCGACGTCCGCATTCCTGCGGGGTGCGGCCGAGGTCGGCATCCCTACCGTCCCGGCGAACGGCATGAACCAGGAGGGCGCCTGCCAGACCATGGTGTCGCAGTCGAAGGGCTCGCGGTTCAGCACCGTCAACGGCTACCTCCACCCCGCGCGCAAGCGGCCCAACCTCGTCGTGCGCGCCGGCGCCCAGGCGACGCGCGTGCTGTTCGAAGACGGCCGCGCGGTCGGCGTCGAGTACGTGGTGGACGGCGTCACCCGGCGCGTGCGCGCGGCGCGCGAGGTGATCCTCTCGGGCGGTGCGATCAACACGCCGCAGCTGCTGATGCTCTCGGGCATCGGCGACCGCGACGAGCTCGAGACGCTCGGCATCGAGGTCGTGGCGCATTCGCCCGAGGTGGGCAAGAACCTGCGCGACCACCTCGTCGCGCTGCTGGCCGTCGAGGCGCCTGGCGACACGCTGTTCACGGCCGAGAAGCCCGGGGAGCTCGTCAAGTACCTGACGCAGAAGAAGGGGATGCTGACGTCCAACGTCGGCGAGGCGTATGCGTTCATCCGCTCGAACCCCGAGCTGGAGCTGCCCGATGTGGAGCTGATCTTCGGCCCCGTCGCCTTCATCGGCGAGGGGCTGGTCGGCCACGACGGCCACGGCGTCTCGGTCGGGGCCATCCTGGTGCAGCCCGAGAGCACCGGGACGATCACGCTCGCGACGGCCGACCCGTTCGACAAGCCGCTGATCGACCCCAACTACTTGAGCGATCCCGAAGGCAAGGACCGCGCCGCCATGCTCGCCGGGCTCGGGGTGTGCGAAGACATCCTCGACTCGCAGGCGATGCGGGCCGTGTCGTCGAAGAGGTTCATCCAGCCGGCCGGCGGCGAGACACTCACGCGCGAACAGCGCGATGTCGTCGCGCTCGAGCGCCACTCCCACACGCTCTACCACCCGGTGGGCACCGCCCGCATGGGCACCGACGCCGGGTCGGTCGTCGACGAGCGGCTGCGGGTGCGTGGCGTGACAGGTCTGCGCGTGGCCGACGCGTCGATCATGCCGACCATCATCCGCGGCCACACGAACGCCCCGGCGATCGTGATCGGCGAGAAGGCGGCCGACCTGATCCTCGACGACAGCCGGTCGGCGTCCGCGCGCTGAAACCCGCACCCGGGGCCGTCGCCGCAGCGGCGGCGGCCCGCTCGACGTGGAACGTGCCGCGTTCCCGTGCCGGCGACCGCATCGGCCGCCGGCATCCATCCCCCCGATAGTCACAACGGAGTGCACATGACCTCAACCGTGCCCACCGACCGCGCCACGCGCGTCGGCAGCAGAGGACGAGCCTGGACGATCACCGTCCTGCTGATCGTCTTCATGCTGATCAACTTCGGCGACAAGGCCGTCCTCGGCCTCGCCGCCGCGCCCATCATGGAGGAGCTGAATCTCACGGCGACGCAGTACGGGCTGGCGTCCAGCGCGTTCTACCTGCTGTTCAGCGTCTCGTCGATCGTCGTCGGGTTCGTGGCCAACCGCGTGTCGAACCGCCTGATCCTGCTGATCCTCGCCGCCGTGTGGGCCCTCAGCCAGGTGTCGGTGGTGATGGCGTCGGGCCTCGGCCTGATCCTGGTCAGCCGCATCGTGCTGGGCGCCGCCGAAGGCCCGGCGAACCCGCTGGCCGTGAACGCGGTGCAGCGCTGGTTCCCCGACCAGAAGCGCAACCTGCCGACGTCGCTCATCAACCTCGGCGCAGCGCTGGGCGTGGTCACACTCGCGCCGCTGCTGACGTGGATGATCACGAACCACGGGTGGCGTTCGGCCTTCGTCCTGCTCGCCGTCATCGGCGCCGCCTGGTGCGTGGTCTGGATGATCTGGGGACGCGACGGCGACGCCGGTGTCGCGGCCGCATCGACGACGGCGGACTCGGGCGAGGTGCTCGTCGCCTCGATCACGCGGGTGCCGTACCGCAGGATCTTCCTCAGCGGGACGGGCATCGCCGTGTTCATCGCCGGCTTCGCCGCCTACTGGGGCCTGGCCCAGCTCGTCGCCTGGGTGCCGCTGTACCTGGGCGGGCCGCTGCAGCTGGGCACCACGGGCTCCGGGCTGCTCGTCATCCTGCCCTGGCTGATGGGCGCGATCGTCATCCCGGTGCAGGGGGTCGTCAGCGACCGGCTCATGCAGCGCGGCGTCTCGTCGCGGGGCGCTCGCGTGCTGCTCTCGGCGGTGTTCATGACCATCGCCGCAGTGAGCCTCGTCGGCATGATCCTCGCGCCGGCAGTCCCGGTGAAGGTCGCGCTGCTGACGGTCGGCTTCTCGTTCGCCACCGTGCAGATCGCGATCGGCATGACGCTCATCGCCGAGATCACGCCGCTCAGCCAGCGCGCGGCGAGCATCGCCACCGTCACAGGTGTGATCGGCCTCGCGGGGATCATCGCCCCCGCGCTGACCGGCAAGCTCGTCGACGCGGCCGGCGTGGCCGCGCCCGGCGGCTACAACACTGCGTTCCTCATCGCCGCGGCGCTCTTCGTGGTCGGCGCGCTGGTGCTCGTGCTGCTCGCCCGACCCGTGCGCGACGCCGCGCGACTGACGGCGTCCGCGACCACGGCCGGCTGATGGCGGCGTCCCGGCCCTCGATCGTCGACGCCGCCGACGCACCGGCGGCGCACGCCGGTCGTAGGGTGAGCGAGACAGGATCGGGGGTCGGGATGCCCGACGAAGGGACGCCCGCGGGCGCGGTGCCGGAAGACGGATCGACGACGGTGAAGGACTGGGTCGCCGCCTATGTGGTGACGGCGCGCGAGGCCGAGCATGTCCAGGAGTTCGTGACGTTCGTCGACGAGCGCATCAGCGGGGGCATCCCCGAGATCCATCGCGACCCGGCCCTCATGGAGGATCTTCACCAGAGCACCCGGTCGCAGTGGATCGGGTTCCTCGGCGGACTCTCAGGCGACGGGTACACGTTCACGCTGACCCCGCAGGCCATCGCGCTCGCGCAGTCGATCGTCCGGCGCGGCCTCGACCTCACGGTGCTGCTGAACGTCTACCGCATCGCATCGCAGGCCCTGTGGGACTTCTTCACCCGCTTCGTGGCCGGCCTCGGCCCCGGCGACCCGCCCCGCGACGAGGTCCTCGTCCACCTGTACGGACTGTCGAGCGCGTGGGTCGAAGAGATGACCGAGCGCCTGATCGAGGTGTTCTATGCCGAGCGCGGCCAGTTCTTCGACGGCGCGGCGGCACGCCGTCGTGAGCTGATCGACGCCATCCTCGCCGGCGATCCCGTCGAGCGCGAGGCGGCCGGCCGCGTGCTCGGCCACCAGATCGAGCGCACTCAGCTGTGCGTCATCTTCTGGGTCACCGAGGCGACGGCCCACACGCTTCCGACGCTGCGCGAGGCCGCGCGCAGCGTCGCCGAGCAGCTGGGCGCTCCGCCGCCGTTGACGGTCGTGGCCGGCAGTCGCGAGGTGTGGTGCTGGATCGCTCTGCCGAACGGCCACGACGCTGTGCCCGCGACCGCCCTGGACGTCCCGGCCGCCATCAACGCGGCCGTCGGCTCGCCGGTGCCCGGCGTCGACGGCTTCCGGATCGGCTACGAGCAGGCCCGTGCCGTGCAGGCGCTCGTCGAGTCGGCGGGCGGCGACCACCCGTTCACCCGGTACGAGGACGTCGACGTGCTGTGCCTGGTCGGCGGGCGGACGGATGCCGCCGACCGGGTCGTGCGGCGCACCCTCGGCGATCTCGCCGGCGGCGGGCCGAGCCGGCGTGTGCTGCGCGAGAGCGTCCAGGTCTACCTGCAGCACGGGATGAGCGTCGACGCCACCGCGGCCGCGCTCGTCGTGCACCGCAACACCGTGCGCTACCGGCTGGAACGGGCGGAGCGCCATCTGCCCGCACCCATCGCCGACCACATCTTCCCCCTGGCGTTCGCGCTGCAGTACGTCGCCTGGTTCGACGTCGCCGCGCCCGAGCGTCGTCACCGACCAGAGAGCTGAGAACCGATGCACCACCACGACGCCGAGGCATCCATCCTCGACGCACACGCCGCGGCGCTCCGTCAGCTGCCCTTCGACGACGAGACCGATTTCGCCGCCGCCGACCGCGGCTTCCTCGGCACGCTGGACGATCCGGTGATCCGCGACGACGCCGGCGGGATCGTCTGGGACGCCGGGGCCTACGACTTCGTCCAGGGCGATGCGCCGAGCACGGTGCACCCGAGCCTGTGGCGGCAGTCGAAGCTGGTCGCGCGGCACGGTCTGTTCGAGGTCGTGGAGGGCATCTACCAGGTCCGCGGATTCGACCTGTCGGTCGTGTCGTTCATCGAAGGGCGCACCGGCGTGATCGTCGTCGACCCGCTGCTGGTCGCCGAGACCGCGCGGGCCGCGTGGGAGCTGTACCGCCGGCATCGCGGGGACCGCCCGGTCGTCGCCGTCATCCACACCCACAGCCACGTCGACCACTTCGGGGGCGTGCTGGGCATCGTCTCGCAGGAGCAGGTCGACGCCGGCGAGGTGCAGGTCATCGCGCCGGAGGGGTATCTCGAGCACGCGGTCTCGGAGAACGTGTACGCGGGAACGGCGATGTCGCGGCGATCGGGCTACATGTACGGGGCCGCGCTCGAGCGCGGCCCGCACGGTCAGGTGGGCGCGGGCCTCGGGCAGACGACGGCGCGGGGGCAGATCGGGATCGTCGTGCCGACGATCCTGGTGGGCGAGACGGGCGAGACGCTCACCCTGGACGGGGTCGAGTTCGAGTTCCAGATGGCGCCGGGCACCGAGGCCCCCGCCGAGATGCACTTCCACCTGCCGCAGTTCCGCGCGCTGTGCATGGCCGAGAACGCCACCCACACGCTGCACAATCTGATCACCCTTCGCGGCGCCCTCATCCGCGATCCGCACGTGTGGTCGCAGTACCTGACCGAGGCGATCGAGCGGTACGGCGACCGCACCGACGTGCTCTTCGCGTCGCACCACTGGCCGACGTGGGGTCAGGACGAGGTCCGCGAGTTCCTGTCCGTGCAGCGCGACGTGTACGCGTACCTGCACGATCAGACGCTCCGGCTGCTCAACAAGGGCATGAACGGCGCCGAGATCGCCGAAGCGATCGAGCTGCCGCCGGCGCTGGAGAACTCGTGGAGCACGCGGGGCTACTACGGCTCGGTGAGCCACAACGTCAAGGGCATCTACCAGCGGTACATGGGGTGGTTCGACGGCAATCCCGCCCGACTGTGGCCGCATCCGCCGCAGGCGCTCGCGACGCGGTACGTCGAGGCGATCGGCGGCGCCGCCCGCGTCGTCGAGCTCGCGCGGCAGGCCTACGAGGCGGGCGATCTCCGCTGGGCCGCGACGCTCCTCGACCATGCGGTATTCGCCGACCCCGACGACGCGGCGGCACGCGAGCTGCTGGCCGCCACGTTCGAACAGCTGGCCTACGGCGCCGAGAACGGACCGTGGCGCAACTTCTTCCTCTCGGGGGCGAAAGAGCTGCGCGATGGCGGCTTCGGCACCCCGGTCTCCGCGAACGCGGGGGCCGTCATGGCGCAGCTCACGCCGGAGCAGCTGCTCGACGCGATCGCCATCACCGTCGACGGGCCGCGTGCATGGCATCTGGACCTGGCCTTCGACATCACCTTCACCGAACTCGGACGATCCCTGCACGTGACGCTGCGCAACGGGGTGCTGATCTACGTCGAGCGTCGGCCGTCGCCGGAGTCGCCGCTGCACGTCCGTCTGACGGTCCGGCGCTTCCTCGGACTCGTCCGCGGAGACACCGCTTCTCCGGGTGTCGTGATGGACGGCGACGGGAGCATCCTGTCGACCCTCGTCGGCGTGCTGGACCCGGGCGACCCGGACTTCGACATCGTGCTGCCCTGAACACCCGCCGGGCCGCGTGAGAGCATCGACGCGTGCGCACCGTCCGCGCCCTGTGGGGCTCATCGCATCCGGGGCCGACGCTCGTCGTCACGGCGCTCGCGCTCGCGCTCGGCATCGCGACCGGTCTGGAGCCGTGGCGCCTCACGGTGCTGACGGCGGCGGTGTTCTGCGGGCAGCTGTCGGTGGGCGTCTCGAACGATGCCTTCGACGCCGGCCGCGACCGCGAGGTCGGGCGCACCGACAAGCCGCTCGCGCGCGGCGATGCCCCGCTCGGCGTCGCGTGGGCTGCCGCGGCGGGCCTGCTGGCGGCGGCGCTGGTGCTGTCGTGCCTGGTGGGATGGTGGATGCTGGCGGCCCATGCGCTGGCTCTCGGCTCGGCGCTCGCGTACAACGCCGGGCTCAAGTCGACCCCCTGGTCGATCGCGCCGTTCCTCGTGAGCTTCGGTGTCTTCCCGTCGCTCGCGACGCTGTCGGCGCCCGACCCCGCGTTCGCGTCGTGGTGGGCGTGGGTCGCCGGGGCGGCACTCGGTGCCGCCGTGCATCTGACGAACGTGCTGCCCGACCTCGACGACGACGCCCGGACGGGCGTGAGAGGGCTGCCGCACCGGCTCGGGCCGCGCGCGTCAGCGGTGATCGCAGCGATCGCGGTGGTGGGCGGCGCCGTCGCGGTGCTGGTCGGGGCGGCGGGCGGTGACCTCTCCGCCGTGTCGCCCGTGTCATGGGTGTTCTTCGCGGCGGTCGTCGTGGTGGCGGCCGTGACCGCGTGGCGGGCGATCGTGCGACCGCCGTCGCGCGCGCTGTTCCGGCTCGTGATGCTGGCCGCGCTGCTGCTCGCGGCGCAGCTCGTGGCGTCCGGCAGCGCTCTGGTCGCCTGAGCCTCCCGGGCTTCGCTGGTCACGTCGTGCGGGTTCGGGCGAGTGGATGCCGCGTGTCGTGATCACGGAGCGCGCGGCCGTGCGGCGGGGCGGGCGTCAGGCGTCGGCGTCGAAGCCCATGGCGTACGCGCGGGCGAAGAGGCCGCCGGTGGGCGGCGCCAGCATCGTGCGGACGACGCCGCGGCGGACGACGTCGAATGCGCCCGTCGGTCGTCCCAGCGCCGTGTTCGCGTACGCCAGTGCCGCTGCGCGCCGGGCGGAGCGGACCCGGCGCGCCTCCCATCGCCCCAGCTCCGCATCGGGCGCCTGGTGGGCGGCGACCCAGGACGCGAGGAGCGGCGCGAGGGTGACGGCATCCAGCAGCCCGAGGTTCATGCCCTGCCCGCCGATCGGGCTGACCTCGTGCGCGATGTCGCCGATCGCGAGGATGCGGCCGTTGCGCAGGCTCGGCGCGACGACCCGGCGCACGCCGAACGATGTCGCGCCTGTCACCGCGGCGGCTGCCTCCGCCTCGCCGCGGCGCGCGAGCGCGGCGCGCAGGCGATCCGTGCGCGCCTCCGCGTCGTCGTCGCCACCGGGGGCGTCCCACGCCACGAACCGACGTCGGCCGCCGGGCAGCGGGAAGGATTCCAGCACCCCGCCGGCATCGAGATGGACCACCGCGACCGCGTCGTCGTCGCGCCCCGGCGTGACGGCATCCGTCATCAGATACCGGTCCCGGTATTCGTGCGGGCGCACGGCGCCACCGCGGTACACGAGGTCTCGCCCGCCGGTTCCCGCGGCGACCACGACCAGGCGGCTCTCGGACTCGATGATCCGGCCGAGCAGTTGCGACCGCACGACGACGGCGTCAGGGCGGGGGATCACCGCCGTCACGTGGGCCCCGCGCAGGGGCTCGGGTGCGCCCGCGGCGAGCACGGCCTCGGTGCGCGACTGCGGCAGCGTCGCCACGAACGGGAACCGTGCGGCGAGGGCGTCGAACCGCACCGTGCCCAGCAGGCGGCCGCGGCTGCGCGCCTCGCCGCGTCGCACCCGCACCGCGTCGGCGAGCAGGCGCTCGGTGACGCCCGACGGCTCGAGGGCGGCCAGGACGGGGGAGTGGATGCCGATGGCCCGGGTGGCCTCGCCGGCCACCGGCCGGCGCTCCAGCAGTTCGACGTCGACGCCGCGGCGGGCCAGTTCGCCGGCGAGCAGCATCCCGACCGGACCGGCGCCCACGACCGTGACGTCACGCACGGCCGCGACCGATCGCAAGGACCCGGAACGGAGCAGGAGACTCGACCGTCCACGCGTCCGGCCGTGCGTGCTGCAGCGTCTCGGCGAGCTCGGCGCGCGTGTAGCTGCGGCGGATCGACCGCAGTCCGTCCGTGCGCAGGAACGTTCCGGGCGCGAACGGGGTGATCCCCACCGCATACAGGGCGTACGCGCGTCGGGACCGGGCGATGTCGCTGTGCAGCACGATGCCGCGCGACAGCGCGAGCGACTCGTCGGCGAAGGCGGGCAGGGAGCCGCCCAGGTGGTGGAGCACGTGGTTCGACACCACCGCGTCGTATGTCGCACCCTCGTGGACCAGTGCGGCGGCGTCCGTGCAGCGGAAGGTCACGCCGGGGAGGGGCCCGCGCGCCGCCGCGACGGCGTGCGCACGGGGGTCGGGGTCGATGCCGGTCCACGCGACGTCGAGGCCGTCACGCTGTGCAGCCGCGGCCAGCCGGGCGATCAGGTCGCCGCCGCCCGATCCGATGTCGAGCACGCGCGCCGGTCGGCCGAGTTCCGCGAGGTGCGGGCGCAGGCGTAGGCGGTACACCGCGCCCCAGCCCGACACCAGGCGGTTGATCGTTCCGAACCGGCGCAGGGTGGCCTCCAGCATCCGGCCGTCGCAGGCCGGGTCGTCCATGATCTCCGCGAGCTCGTCGTCGCGGACGGCGAGGCTCACGCGGATGCCGCCAGCGCGACACTCGAGCGCATCGGCGGGGCCGCCTGCGGACGCCGCCGGGTGAGCAGCGCCGACTCGACGGTGAGGCCCGGTCCGAAGGCCAGTGCGGCGACCCGCGCCCCGTCGCCCACGCCGTCGTCGCGCAGCAGCGACTCGAGGATGAACAGGATCGTCGCGCTCGACATGTTGCCGTACTCGCGCAGCACGCGCCGCGATGCGGCGAGCGCCGCGGGCGGCAGGCCCAGTCCGGTCTCGACCCGATCCAGCACGCTGCGGCCGCCGGGGTGCACGGCCCATGCGTCCGGGACGTCATCGCCGAGGAACCGGCTGACGGCCCCGCGGATCTCGCGCCCGATGATGCGCGGCACCTCGGCCGACAGCACCATCTCGAAGCCGTGATCGCCGATGGTCCAGACCATGTCGGTCTCGCCCTCGCTGGTGAGCGCCGAGCCGGAGCGGCCCAGCTCGAGGCCGCCGGGCCGCCCCGTCGCGGCATCGGCGGTGACGACGGCGGCGGCGGCGCCGTCCGCGAAGACGGATGCCGCCACGATCTGCTGCGGGTCGCTCGAAGCCCGCAGGTGCAGCGAGCACAGCTCCACGCAGACGACCAGGACGACGGCATCCGGACGCGTCCCCGCCAGCGCCGCCGCGACCCGCAGCGCCGGCAGCGCCGCCGCGCAGCCGATGAACCCGAGGTGGCAGCGCTCGACGGTCGGCGCCAGGCCGAGGTCGCGCACCAGTCGATGGTCGAGGCCGGGGGCGAACAGGCCCGTGCACGACACCGTGACGACATGCGTGACGGCCGAGGGATCGAGCCCACTGCCCGCGAAAGCGTTGCGCGCTGCGCGGGCGGCCAGGTCGGGCGCGACCGCGATGTAGAGGTCGTTCCGTTCGCCGGTCGTGGGGGAGAGGATCGTGCCGCTCGCGTCGACGAACCGGGGGCGGCCGCGCGCGGGGGCGGTGCCGGGCGCCGCCAGCTCCGCGAGCACCGTGTGCCGCCGCTCGATGTCGGCCGCGTCGAACACCGCGCGGATGCGTCGCTGCGCCAGCCGGTCGATGCCCTGCTGCACCCCGAAGAGGTCGCGCACCGCATCCTGTCGGAGCTCGGTGGGAGGAACCGCCGTTCCGATCGACACGATGCGGGCCGTCATGGAGCAACCTAAGCACGCCGTGGCCTGCCGTCGCACCGGGATTGCGTGATGTCGGATGGTGGGTTACCGCCGGTGCGGGAGAAGCGGATGCCTCGGCCCGCCCCTGCACGGCGGGCCGTGGGCCCACGCGCCCCGAGGCTCCGCGCGGCGCGGAGCGACGCGTGGAGAGGGCGTGGGGAGCATCCTGGCTCGGTCAGGCGGTCGCCGGTTCCGACGGTGCGGCCGGCAGGTCGCGCATGGTCCAGAACGGGCCGACCACGACGAACAGCGCGGACGCGAGTTCGATCACCGCCGCGATCCACAGGGTCGGGACGACGCCCAGCGACTGGCCGAGGATGCCCGCGAGGATGGCCGAGATCGGCATGACGCCCCACACCACGAACCGGATCGACGCGTTCATGCGTCCGAGCAGACGGGGCGGGGTGATGCGCTGGCGGAACGTGACCTGCGTGATGTTGTAGAGCAGCACGGTGAAGCTCGCGATGAAGCTCTGGACCACCAGCAGCGGGAACGCCGCGGCGGGGAAGATCGCGGCGAGCGGCACGGCGGCGCCCGAGACGCTGAACGCGATCGCACTCACCGGGATGGCGCGCGCCTCGCCGATGCGGGCGACGATCCGGGGTGTGGCGATGGCGCCGAGCAGACCGCCCACGGCGCCCAGCGAGAAGATGATGCCGTAGGCCTGGGGTGTGAATCCCAGCTGGCGCAGCACGAAGATCGGCAGCATCGTGAACATCATCGTGCTCGCGAAGTTCGACACCGCCGTGGTGCCGACGATCCGGCGCAGCAGCGGATTGCCGAAAACCCACCGCAGGCCCTCGCCGATCTCAGTGAGGATCGGCTGGTGGTCCTCGGGAGCGCGACGCTGTTCGTGGTCGCGCGTGCGCAGCAGTGCGAGGAACGAGATCGCGTACGTCACCGCGTCGACCAGGATCGCGATCGGAGCCGTCACGACGGCGACGAGCCAGCCCGCGATCGCCGGACCGGCGAGGTGGGCGATCTGCTGCGTCGACTCGAACTTGCCGTTCGCCTCGCCGATCTGATCGGGGCGGACGAGCGACGGGATGATGCTCTGGTACGAGACATCGAAGAACACGGTGGCGATGCCGATGACGAGGCCGACGGCCATCAGCTGCCAGACATGCAGCCAGCCGAGCGCCCACAGCACGGGGATCGACGCCAGTGCGACCGCACGCACCGCGTCGGCCCAGATCATCACGTGCCGCTTGCGCATGCGGTCGATCCACGCACCCGCGGGCAGCCCCACGAGAAGGAATGCCGCGACCTCGGCCGCATTGAGCAGGCCGATCTCGAACTCGGTGGCATCCAGCAGGAGGACCGCGATGACGGGCAGCGCCACCGTCGTGATCTGCGAGCCGAACTGGCTGAACGCCTGACCCGTCCACATCGTGAGGAAGTTGCGGTCGCGCCACAGCGACCCCTTGGGGTGGTGGGGCTGCGCGACGTCGGTGCCTGCCGCGCCGGCGGCGGCATCCTGATCCGCCTCGACGGCGCCGTCGACCCGGCTGGCCATGGGGCTGGATGCCTCGGCCCGCGCTTCGGCGAGGGCTTCGGCCGCGAGCCCCTGGGGGGCGCCGTCGTCGGCGCGGGGCTCATCTGGTTGGGACATGCCAATCAGTGTGCGGCACCGATTGAGTTCTGTCAATCAGTGGCGCTACGCTGGGCACGTGACCGGACCAGAGGACCGTCTCGAGCTGCACTACGGCGACCCGGAGGCCGAGGCGCGCATGCGCGCGCTCAGCTCTCCGCTGCGGTTGCGCGTGCTGCGGCTGTGCGCCTTCGAGTCCCGCACGAACAAGGAGCTGGCCGAACTGCTCGGCGTGAACCCGGGCACGATGCTGCACCACGTGCGCACCCTCGTGCAGACCGGATATCTCGCCGCCGAGCCCGAACGCACCGGCGCGCAGGGCGCGCGCGAGGTGCCATACCGCGCGACCGGACTGTCGTGGCGCACGTCGATGCCCGGCGGTTCGCCCGTGCTCGTCGAGACGTTCCTGCAGCAGATCCAGGGCGTGCCCGACGACGAGCTCGACGTGACGTGGATGGGGCTCAAGGTCAATGCCGCCCACAAGGAGGAGTTCGGGCGGCGGCTGTACGAGCTCGTGAACGAGTTCAAGGAACGCGGCCCCGACGCCGACGGCGACACGTACTCGTTCTTCAGCGCGTTCCACCCCGACGACAACCCGCCCGCGGCCCGCTGAACTTCTCGGCCGCGGAATCCCGGGCGAACTTCTGCCGCCGGCGCGCGAACGGTCGGCGGCATCCCGCCATAGCCTGGGCGCATGACCATCGCCACGGCAGACCTGTACGACGAGCGCGGCGACGAGCTCGACTCTGTTGCGCTGCAGTTCCACGATCTCGGTGGACGCGTCGCCTTCGACGGCCCGATCCGCACGGTGCGGTGTCACCGCGACAACGCGCTCGTCAAGGAGCTGCTCGCCACGCCGGGCGACGGTGCCGTGCTCGTGATCGACGGCGGGGGCTCGCTGGAGTCCGCGCTCGTGGGCGACCTCATCGCGGGGTCCGCGGTGGCGCACGGCTGGGCGGGTCTCATCGTGCACGGTGCGATCCGCGACCGTGCGGCGATCGCGGATCTCGATCTCGGCGTCAAGGCCCTGGGATCCAACCCTCGCAAGAGCGCCAAGGCCGGCGTCGGCGAGGTGGACGTGCCCGTGACGATCGCGGGTGTCGTGCTCGCACCCGGGCGTCACGTGTGGGCGGATGCCGACGGCATCCTCGTCGAACGCTGACGGTTGATGCGCGAGCGGGGCGGCGCTCGTAGGGTGGAGGCCTGATGTCCTCCACCGACGGAGCGCCCGCGCAGCACCTGGCGCGGGCCATCGAGATCGCGACCGAGAACGTCCGCAATGACGGCGGACCGTTCGGCGCCCTCGTGGTGTCTGCCGACGGCCAGGTGTTCGAGGGCGTGAACCGCGTGACGGCCGACCTCGACCCGTCCGCGCATGCCGAGGTCACGGCGATCCGTCGGGCGTGCCGCGGCCTCGGCACCTTCGACCTGAGCGGCGCCACGCTCTACTCCAGCTGCGAGCCGTGCCCGATGTGCCTGGGCACGGCGCTGTGGGCGCGCATCGAGCGCGTCTACTTCGCCGCGGACCGAGAGGATGCCGCCGCCGCGGGCTTCGACGACGCGCTCTTCTACCGCTACTTCGACGGTCATACCGAGATCATGCCGGTGACGACGATCGAGCTGCCCGGCATGCAGCGCGTCGCCCCGTTCGAGGAGTGGCGCCGGACCTCGACCCGCATCGAGTACTGAACGCGTACGTCGCGGACGGGGCCGGGTCCGACGGGCGGCTCACGGCGTTTCGTCTCGCTCCGCTCGCTCAACGACCAATTCCTGGTCGTTGAGCGGAGCGAGGAACGAGCGGAGACGAAACGCGGTGGGCCGCTCTCGAGAACCCGCCGCCTCGCTACGTCGCGGACGGGGCCGGGTCCGACGGGCGGCTCACGGCGTTTCGTCTCGCTCCGCTCGCTCGACGACCGGGTGGGGACGACCGGCCGGGGCGGACTGCTCGATGAGCTCGAGGATGCTGGCGGCCACGCTCACCGCAATGGTCGCGGGCTGCTTGCCGGCGAGGCCGGGCAGCCCGATGGGCGTCGTCACCCGGGCCAGCGCGTCCTCTTGGTGTCCGGCATCCAGGAGCCGCACCCGAAATCGGGCCCACTTGGATCGCGAGCCGATCAGCCCGATCGAGCCGATGCCGTCTGTGCGCAGCGCCTGGTCGACGATCGCGAGGTCTTCGGCGTGGTCGTGGGTCATGACGAGCACGTGGGTGCCGGCCGGCACCTCGCGCAGCACCGCCTCGGGCACGGGCGCGAGATGCGTGTGCACCTGCGCCACCGCGTCGGCGAGGGGCGCGAGCCGCTCGGGCGCGAGCATCTCGGCACGCGAGTCGACGAGGTGCAGCGACAGCTGCTGACGCGCCAGGATGCGGGCGAGCTCGAGCCCGACATGGCCGAGCCCGAACACCGCGACCGACGGCACGACGCGCACGGGTTCGAGCAGCAGCGTCACCTCGCCGCCGCAGCATTGCACGCCGTACTCGGTCACCGCCTTGTCGCTCAGTGTGAGGGTGAGCAGCTCCGGCTCGGCGGCTCCCGAGTCGAGCATCGTCCGCGCCCGAGTCACCGCGGTGGCTTCGAGGTTGCCGCCGCCGATCGTCCCGAACGCCGCGTCGGGCGAGACGACCAGCTTGGCCCCGCCGTTGCGCGGCGCATGTCCGCGGACCATCGCCAGCGTCACGACGACCGCCGGGGTGCGGGCGTCGCGCAGCCGCTGCAGCGCGTCGAGCCAGTCCACGCCGGGCCTCACTCCGTGACGGGGAGCGGAGCCGTCGGTCGCGCGGGCTCACCCTCGTCGGCAGGCCGCGCCGGCCGCGTGGCTTCTTCCCGTCGCTCGGCGGCCCCCGGCGCGGTCGTCTCCCTCATGCCCTGGCCGCCGGCATCCACTTCTCCCTCACGTGTGCCCCGCGCGGCCTCGATCGCCCAGAACACCGCCTCGGGGGTCGCGGGCGAGCCGAGCTCGACGGTGCGCCCTTCCGGCCCGAAGGCCCCGACGGCCTGGCGCAGGGCCTCGCGGGCGCTGAAGGCGAGCAGGAACGGCGGCTCGCCGACGGCCTTCGAGCCGTAGACGGCACCGTCCTCGCGGGCGTCGTCGAACAGCCGCACGTGGAATTCGTCCGGCAGCTCCGAGAAGCTCGGCAGCTTGTACGTGCTCGCCGACGGCGTCTGCAAACGGCCGCGGGTGGGGCCGTCGCCGTCGTCCCACCGCAGCTCCTCCATCGTGAGCCAGCCGACGCCCTGCACGAAGCCGCCCTCGATCTGGCCGATGTCCAGCAGCGGCGACAGCGAGTCGCCGACGTCGTGCACGATGTCGACCCGGCGCAGCCGGTGCGCGCCGGTGAAGCCGTCGACCTCGACCTCGGCGGCCGCGGCGCCGTACGCGAAGTACTTGAACGGCGAGCCCTGGTTGCGGGCGGCATCCCAGTGCAGACCGTCGGTGCGGTAGTACCCGGCAGCGAACAGCTGCACGCGCTGCAGGTACGCGGCCCCGACGACCTCGGCGAAGGTCAGTCGCGGGCCGTCGCCCAGCCCCGACACCACTCCGCCCGAGAACCGCACGTCGCGCTCGTCGATCCCGAGCATCCGCCCGGCGACCGCCGCGAGCCGGTCGCGGATCTCTTCACACGCGGCCTTCACCGCGCCGCCGTTGAGGTCGGTGCTCGACGACGCCGCCGTCGCAGAGGTGTTGGGCACCTTGTCGGTGCGGGTCGGCGCCAGCCGCACCGCCTCGAGCGGAACCCCGAGTGCCGTCGCGGCGACCTGCATCATCTTGGTGTGCAGCCCCTGCCCCATCTCGGTGCCGCCGTGGGTGATCAACACCGAGCCGTCCTTGTAGACGATGACGAGGGCGCCGCCCTGGTTGAACGACGTGAAGGTGAACGATATGCCGAATTTCACCGGTGTCATCGCGAGCCCGCGCTTGCGGTCGGCGTGCGCGGTGTTGAAGCGGTCGACCTCGGCCTGGCGCGCATCGAATGCGCACTCGTCGCGCAGCTGTGCCCAGATCGCGGGCAGGCGCTCGGCGTCCTTCACAGGCTGCCCGTACGGCGTCGTGTCGTCGGGACGGTAGAAGTTGCGCGCCCGCAGCTCGTGGGGAGGGATGCCGAGGGCCGGCGCCGCGCGTCCGAGCACCTCTTCGATCACGAACACGCCCTGAGGGCCGCCGAAGCCGCGGAAGGCCGTGTTCGACGGCTTGTGGGTCTTGGCGATGCGGCCGTGGGCGCGGACGTTCGGGATCCCGTACGCGTTGTCGACGTGGGCGAGCGCGCGGCCGAGCACCGGCTCCGACAGGTCGAGGCTCCAGCCGCCGTCGGAGGTCAGCGTCGTATCGAGCGCCTGCAGCCGGCCGTCGGCGTCGAAGCCCGCGCGCCACTCCAGCAGGAACGGGTGGCGCTTGCCGGTCATCGTGATGTCTTGCGTGCGGTTCAGCCGCAGCCGCACCGGGCGGCCGGTCAGCTTCGCCCCGAGCGCCGCGATCGCGGCGAACCCGTGCGGCTGCATCTCCTTCCCGCCGAAGCCGCCGCCCATGCGCAGGCACTCCACGGCCACCTCGCTCGAGGGGATGCCGAGGACGTGCGCCACGATCTCCTGCGTCTCGGACGGATGCTGCGTCGAGCACTCGATCAGGTACCGGCCGTCCGGCTCGCGCACCGCGAAGGCCGCGTGCGTCTCGAGCGAGAAGTGCTCCTGCCCGCCGATCTCGATCGAACCCTCGAACACGTGCTCCGCGTCCACGAGAGCGGCGTCCACGTCGCCGCGCTCGATGGTCGGGGATGCTCCCTGGAACGAACCCGCGGCGATCGCCTCGCGCACCGTGACGATCGACGGCAGCTGCTCGTACGACACCCGCACCGCCGCCGCGCCCTGGCGGGCGGCATCCATCGTCTCGGCCAGCACCCACGCGAGCGCGTGCCCGTGGAACATCGCCTCGGACGGGAACAGCGGCTCGTCGTGCTTCACCCCGGCGTCATTGACGCCGGGGACGTCGTCGGCCGTCAGCACCCGCACCACCCCGGGCACCTCGTACGCCGGTTCGACGTCGAGTGTCACCAGGGCATGCGCCGATGTCGACGAGACCGGCCACGCCGTCAGCACGCCGTGGGCGCGCGCGGCGAGGTCGTCGGTGTACAGCGCGGCACCGGTGACGTGCAGCGCCGCGCTCTCGTGCACGACCGGACGCCCGACCACGGCATCGGGCGGGCGATCGGCCAGGCCGCTCACGCCGGTGCCCCCTCTGCGCTGCGCGCCTGCAGTGCGAGCAGCGCGGTGCCCAGCATGCGGGCGCGGTACTCGGCGCTCGCGCGATGATCGCTCAGCGGGGTGCCCTCGCTCTGCAGGACGAGGGATGCCGCCGCCGCCGTCTGCGCGTCCCAGGCGAGTCCGATGAGCGCCTGCTCGGCGGCGTGGGCCCGCAGCGGCGTCGCCGCGACGCCGCCGAGCCCGATGCGCGCCGCGCTGACGACGCCGTCTTCGAGGTCGAGCACGACCGCGACGGCGACCGACGAGATGTCGTCGAATCGGCGCTTGGCGACCTTGTGGAACCCGCTGACCCTCTCGGTCGCCTGTAGCCGTTCGCGACGGTTCGCGTCCGTGCCCGGCGCAGCGGGGAGGCGGATGGACCTGATGAGCTCGTCGGGACGCCGGACGGTCGTGCGGTAGCCGGTGAAGTACTCCGCGAGATCGACCTCCCGCTCGCCGCCGTCGGCGGACGCGAGCACCACTGTGGCGCCGAGGGCGAGCAGCGCCGGTGCCGCGTCGCCGATGGGTGACGCCGTGCCGAGGTTGCCGCCGAGCGTGGCACGGTTGCGGATGAGACGCGAGGCGAACTGGGGGAGCAGCTGCCCGACGAGCGGGACGTCGACCGCGAGCTGCCGTTCGAGGTCGGTGAGCGTCACGGCCGCGCCGATCTCGACGACTCCGTCCGAGACCGTGACGCCGCGCAGCTCGGGCACCCGGTCGATCGCGAGCACGAGGGGTGAACGGGCGGCCCGCAGGTTGACCTCGACGCCCCAGTCGGTGCAGCCCGCGACGGGCACGGCGTCCGGTTCGTCGCGCAGCAGCCGCAGCGCCTCGGCGAGCGTCCGGGGGCGCACGAAGCGCGCGCCGTCGGACGTGATGTCGGTGGCGGCGGGCGGCGGAGCGCCGCCGGCGAGACGACGCTTCAGGGGGTCGCCGGGCTGCGGCATCCCGAGCGCGAACGCGGCGTCGCGGATCGGACGGTACCCGGTGCACCGGCACAGGTTGCCGCTCAGCGCGTGCAGGTCGAAGCCGTTCGGCCCGTGCTCGGTGTCGGGCGAGGCGCCGGCAGCGTCCGGCGCGGCGGGGTCGGCGGGCTCTCGGCCGGGCCGGTAGAACTCGCCCGCCATGGCGCACGCGAAGCCAGGCGTGCAGTAGCCGCACTGCGAACCGCCGGCTCCGGCGAGCGCCTGCTGCACCGGGTGCAGCGCATCGGGCGCGCCGAGGCCTTCCGCCGTGACGACCTCTTGCCCGTCGAGCGCGTGCGCCGGCACGAGACAGGCGTTCACAGGAGTCCACGCGGTGCGGCCGTCAGGCCCCTCGGTCGCCAGCAGCACGGCGCACGCGCCGCACTCGCCCTCGGCGCAGCCCTCTTTGGCGCCGGTGAAGCCTGCGGCCCGCAGCCAGTCCAGCGCGGTGGCGTGCGGCACCGTGCCGGCGAGCGGAACCTGCCGCCCGTTGACTGTCGCTTCGCTGTCATGGTTCGTGCGGATGCCGGGAGTCTACGCCGCGTGTCCGGTGCTGCGAAGGAGCACGCGGGCACCTCTGGACAGCCCCTCGGGGCAAGAGGATCGTTGAGTCGGGAACGATCACTGGGAGGATGAGATGTTCACCACAGCACAGGCGTATTCGAGCTTCGCCGTCCCCGACATCGACGAAGCCGTGGCCTTCTATCGCGACACCCTGGGGCTCGACGTCACCGTCTGGGAGGAGATGGGCGGCGGGTTCACGTTCAAGCTCCCCGCAGGGGGAACCGTCTTCGTGTACCCGAAGGAAGACCATGAGCCGGCGGTCTTCACGATCCTGAACTTCGGGGTCGACGACATCGACGCGGCGGTCGACGACCTCAACGCGCGCGGCGTCGTCACGAAGATCTACACCGATCCGGACTACGGCACCGACGAGAAGGGCATCTCGCGCGGCTTCATGGGCGGACCCGACATGGCGTGGTTCCGCGACCCCGCGGGCAACGTGATCTCGGTCGGCGTGATGACGCTGCAGATGCTGGGGGAGTGAGCGCAGCCGGGCGCGGCGATCCCGAGCGCTGATACGGGGGTCCACCCGATACCGGCCGGCAGGGGGAGCCGGTTGGCTGGCCTCATGCGACGCCTCGTGTTCCCCCGTATCTGGGCGGCAGTCCTGGTCGGCTGCCTGCCGCTGCTCGGGCTGCTGCTCGTGCCCCAGCTGATGCGCAGCCGCGCCGGCAGCGAATCGCTGCTGATGATCGGAGTCGTCGCGCTGCTCGTCATGCTCGTCGCCGGGGTGGTACTCGCCCCGGTCATGAGCGCGTTCGCGGCGCCGGTCGCCGGCGTGTGGCAGCCGCGGACGGCGCTCGGCGCGACCCGCCGCGTGTGGCGCAGCCGGCGCGCTCAGGCATGGCTCGCCCTGGGGCTGTTCATGCTCATCTACGCCGCCGGCCAGACCGCCGGCTATGCGCTCGGCTCGGCCGTGCCGTACGTGCACGACAACCCTGCGTTCCCCGCAGACCCGACCGCGTCGCCGTGGGTCATCGACTACCCCGCGTACGCGCTCCAGGCGGCGGTGATCTACCTGGTCACCACACTGGGCCTCGCGGTCTACGCGGCACGGCTGCGGTCGCTCGCGGTGGCCGGTCCCGTCGACGTGTCGGCGCGGCGGTGGCAGCAGGAGTCGGCGCCCGCAGCCCCAGCGTGAGGTTCACCGCGAGCGCGGGCGGCTACTCGCGCGGTCCCAGTCCGAAGGCAGACCCAGCGGTCCGCATCGTCCCCACCGCCGCCGACGGAGAGGATAAGCTTGTATATACGCAACGGATATACGAGGAGCTCCCATGGTGCGAACGACGGTCTTCCGGTCGAACCGGACGCAGGCGGTACGGCTGCCGAAGCCGGTGGCGCTGCCCGACGACATCGCAGAGGTCGAGATCACAGCGATCGGTGACGCGCGGCTGATCACTCCCGTGATGGGCGCCATCGACTTCTGGTGGGACGACGGTGCGCGCGTGACGGCCGACTTCCTCGACGAGCGCGCGCAGCCCGAGCCGCAGGAGCGTGCGCTGTGACGCACCGATTCCTGCTCGACACGAACATCGTGATCTTCGCGTTACGCCGCACAGATGGGCCCCTTCGCGCGCACCTGCGTGCCGAGTCGGACCGACTGGCGGTCTCGACCATCACCGTGTCCGAGCTCGCCTATGGTGCTGAGAAGTCGGCAGATCCGACGGCGAACCGTCATGCGGTGGAGCAGTTCCTCGCGCTAGCTCGGATCCTCCCTTTCGATGCGGCGGCCGCGCAGCACGCGGGAGAGATCCGTGCGCAGCTGGCCATGACGGGTACGCCGATCGGAGGCTACGACGTACTGATCGCCGGCCATGCGCGTTCCGCCGGCCTCGCCGTGGTGACGAACAACCGGCGCGAGTTCGATCGTGTGCCCGGCCTCGAGGTGGTCGACTGGAGTGTATGAACGGTGGATGCCGCAAGCACAGCTTGCGGCATCCACTCCCCACCGGCGTCAGCCGGCGAGCGCCTCGGACAGCTTCACGCGGCCGCCCATGCGCAGCAGCGAGTTCTGGTAGATCCGCGCGGCCACGAGGATCGCGGCGATGCACGTCGCGACCAGGATCACGAGCGACACCAGCGGCTCCCACCACTGCGCCTGGCCGAGGAAGATGCGCATCGGCATGCCCACGGGAGCCGAGAACGGCACGTACGACATGATCGTCAGCACCAGCGGGTTGTCGTTGAAGAAGATCACCAGGAAGTACGGCGCCATGATCAGCATCGTGATCGGCATCGTGGTCGACCCGATGTCTTCCTGACGCGAGACCATCGATGCCGCCGCGGCGAACAGCGACGCCAGCAGGATGAACCCGAACAGGAAGAAGATCGCGAACCAGGCGATCGGCGCGCCGAGGCCCTGCAGCATCGCGGTCTGGTCCGTGACCGTCAGGCCGATGACCGCGATCGCGGCGAGCACGAGGATCTGACCCATCGCGAGGATGGTGTTGCCGATCACCTTGCCGGCCAGCAGCGCCCGCACCGGGATCGCCGAGATCAGCAGCTCGACGACGCGGGTCTGCTTCTCTTCGACGACGCTCTGCGCGATCGTGCTGCCGAACAGCGACGCGGCCAGCAGGAACACGATGCCGAAGCCGATCGCGGCGATGTAGCCGAGCGCGGCCGTGGCGCCGCCCTCGGGGTTCAGCAGCTCGACGGGGGGCAGCTGCGCCAGGGTGAGCAGCAGCTGGGTGGGCGCGGAGTCGTCGGCGACCACGGCGAAGCCCATCGGCGAAGCGGGGTCCCCGACGATCGCGGCGTCGACCGTGCCGTCCTTCACGAGCGCCTCGGCGGCGGCCTTGTCGGCGACGTCGGTGACCTCCACGCCGGGAAGACCCTCGACGTACTGCTGCGCGTCAGCGGTCACGGCGACCGGCGTGCCGGTCTGGCTCGACGCCGCGAAGCCGGCCCAGATGACGCCCGCGAGCGCCACCAGCAGCATGATGGCGGTCGAGATCACGAACGCCTTGCTGCGCAGCTTCGACGCGATCTCGCGCTCGGCGACGAGCCAGATGGCCTGCGGGTAACCGAGACCCTGAGTCTCGGCGCGAGGTGCTGTGCTCACTGGATGACCTCCTTGAAGATCTGTGCGAGAGAGGGATGCTGCGGCGAGAAGCTCGCGACATCCCCCTGTGCGACCGCCCGGCGCAGCACGCGCTGCGCGGTCTCGTCGCTGTCGGCGTCGAACACGGCGTACCCGCCGTCGAAGTCGAGGACGTCGACCCCGGGCTCGGAGCGCAGCCACCCGGCGTCGCCCGCCGACACCAGCTCGAAGCGGCGCGTGGAGTGCTCGGCGCGCAGCGCGTCACGCGCGCCGGCCGCGCGGATCGTGCCGCCGGCGATGATGACGAGGTCGTCGCACAGCCGCTCGACGACATCGAGCTGGTGCGACGAGAACAGCACCGCCGCGCCGGCCTGGGCGCGCTCCTGCAGCACGCCGGCGACGACGTCGACCGCGAGCGGGTCCAGGCCCGAGAACGGCTCGTCGAGGATCAGCACCTCGGGGTCGTGCACGAGCGCGGCGGCGATCTGAGCGCGCTGCTGGTTGCCGAGCGACAGCGTCTCGACGTTGTCGTCCAGCCGCTCGCCGAGCCCCAGCCGCTCGAGCAGCGCGCGGGCGCGGGTCGTCGCATCCGCCTTCGAGAAGCCGTGCAGTCGCGCGAGGTAGACGATGTGCTCGAGCACCTTCATCTTCGGGTAGAGCCCCCGCTCCTCGGGCATGTAACCGAAGCGGCGGCGATCGGATGCCGTCACCTCCGCGTCGTCGAGCGTCACGGTGCCGGCGTCCTTGGCGAGGACCCCCAGCACGATCCGCATGGTCGTGGTCTTGCCGGCGCCGTTGCCGCCGACGAAGCCGGTCAGCCGCCCCGGGCGCACGTCGAACGACACTCCGTCCAGCGCCCGGCGTCCGCCGTAGCTCTTGGTGACACCGCTCAGCTGCAGCATCCTGTCTCCTCTCGGTTGCCCGTACTCGAGGCTACGGAGTCGTACCCCGCCCGGACTCCCCCCTGTGGGGGATCCCGCACGTCCGCCGCGCGGCGGACCCTGAATGGTTTCACTTGCGCTGAACGTACGCGGATACGCGCATTTGACGTACAAACAGCGCAAGTGAACAGGGTTGAACGGGCGTTCGCAGGCGGAGGCGAGGGTGTGTGTCGGCGTTTTGCATACGTCGGAATAGACCACGGGTCCATGTGCTTGCATGGAGATGGAACGTCCACGGTGGATCCCCATCGGGGACGCCTTTTGTTTTCAAGGAGCAGGACATATGACCGACCGGACCATCGGCTACATCGTCGGCAGCATCTCGTCGACCTCGATCAACCGCCGCCTCGCGAAGGCTCTCGAGCGTCTCGCGCCCGAGGGCACCACGCTCGTCGAGATCCCGATCAAGGACCTCCCGTTCTACTCGCCCGATTTCGACGCCGACTACCCGCAGGTCGCGCGCGACCTCAAGAAGGCCATCGAGGACGTCGACGGCGTCATCATCATCACGCCCGAGTACAGCCGCTCCATCCCCGGCGTGCTCAAGAACGCCCTCGACTGGGCCGCTCGCCCGTGGGGTCAGGGCTCGTTCAACGGCAAGCCCACCGCCGTCATCGGCACCTCGGGCGGCGGGATCGCGACCGCTGCCGCGCAGCAGCACCTCAAGGCGATCCTCAGCCACTTCAACGCCCCGACGCTGGGTCAGCCCGAGGGGTACGTGCAGACCACCCCGGGTCTGTTCACCGAGACCGGCGAGGTCACCAACGAGCAGACCGCCGAGTTCCTGGTCGCCTACCTCGAGGCCTTCGCCGCCCTCATCGAGCGCTACGCCCCGGTCGCCGTCGCGGCCTGACCGATCTCGGGTGGATGCCTCGGCCCTGAGCCCCTCGTAGGCTCGGGGCGCGGGGATCGTCCCCCGGCTCCGCAGTCACCTTTCGCTATCCCGACGCGGATCGCGCGCAGGTTGTGACTGCGGAGCCGACTGTTCCGCAGTCACAACGTGCGCCCGACGGGCGGCGGCTCAGTGCAAAGTGACTGCCGAGCAGCGTGGGATCAGACGAGGCCGTGGCGGTGCGCGTAGACCACCGCGGCCACGCGGTCGCGCGCGCCGAGCTTCTGCAGCACGTTCGACACGTGCGTCTTGACGGTCGCCTCGCCGATGTACAGGCGCTGCGCGATCTCGGCGTTGCTCATCGCCTGTGCGACGAGCTGCAGCACCTCGGCCTCGCGGTCGGTGAGGTCGACGCCGGGGCGCGCTTCGACGAGCTCCGTGACCGGCTTCGGTGCGCTCGCTCCCTGAGCCTGTCGAAGGGCGGGCGGCGTGGCGAACCGGGCGATCACGCGCCGGGTGACCTCGGGTGCGAGCAGCGCG
This sequence comes from Microbacterium helvum, assembly GCF_014779795.1. Taxonomy (GTDB): domain Bacteria; phylum Actinomycetota; class Actinomycetes; order Actinomycetales; family Microbacteriaceae; genus Microbacterium; species Microbacterium helvum. The sequence continues at coordinate 20,460 of NZ_JACXZS010000010.1, read as the reverse complement.
TCCCCGGCGGCTGCCACGCGCACGGCCGCGATGAGCTCCTCGGGGCCGGCGTTCTTGAGCAGGAACCCGCTCGCCCCCGCGGCGAGGGCGTCGAACAGGTAGTCGTCACGGTCGAACGTCGTCACCACGACCACCGCCGCCCCGCTCGTCGCGTCGCCGACGATCCGGCGCGTGGCCTCGAGCCCGTCCATGTCGGGCATCTGGACGTCCATGCAGATCACGTCGGGATGGAGAGTGGATGCCGCAGCCACCGCCGCAGCGCCGTCAGCGGCTTCTCCGACCACGGCGATGTCGCCGGTGGATTCGAGGATCATGCGGAAGCCCGCTCGCATGACGGCATGGTCGTCGACGAGGAGCACACGGATCGGCGCGGTCATGCGACCGCCTCCGCGTGTGCGGCCAGCGGCACCCGCAGGCGCACCAGGAAACCGCCGCGGGTTCGCGAGCCGGTCTCGAGCTCGCCGCCAGAGGCTGCGGCACGCTCGCGCATGCCGACCAGGCCGAGTCCCGGACGCATCGGCGCGGCCACCGCGCGCCCGGTGTTGACGACCTCGAGCTCGACGGCCTCGCCGCCGTAACGCAGGCGGACGTCGGCGGTGGCGTCCGGTCCGCCATGGCGGCGCGCGTTCGTGAGGGCCTCCTGTGCGATCCGGTACACGTTCACCTGCACGAGATCGGGCAGCGGCACCGGCTCGCCGACGATCGTCAAGGTGGTGGGCAGGCCGTTGTCGTTGGCGTGCGCGACGAGGTCGGGCAGGGCCGAGAGATGCACCGTCGATCCGCCGTCGGGGTCGGCGGCAGAGGTCCGCAGCGTCTCGAGCAGCTGTCGCAGCTCGACCAGCGCCGAGCGCGCCGACGCCTCGACGCCGAGAAGCGCCGTGCGGGCGGCATCCGGATCACGCTCCAGCACCGCCCTCGCCGCGCCCGCCTGCACGCCCATCGCCGACACGTGATGCGCGACGACATCGTGCAGCTCGCGTGCGATGCGCACCCGGTCCAGCGCGACCGCCTGAGCGGCGGTCACCTCGCGCTCGCGTTCGAGCTCGTGCGTGCGCTCTTCGAGCGCTGCTCTCTCCAAGGCGGCGCCGTACGCGCGATCGCCCATGTAGTACGCGCCGCCGAAGAACGCGGCGTTGATGAGCAGCTGGATGAGCAGCATCGCCGCGAACGGCGAGAACAGCCCCGCCTTCGAGAGGGCGTCGTCGGAAGGGTCGATCGCCGCCTGGAACATCGTGACGAGCAGCCACACGAACATGCCGACGATGACGCCCGCGCGCACCCACATCGCGCGGCGGCGATCGTCGACCCAGGCGCCGACCGTGTACATCGCGATGAACATCGAGACGTTGCCGACGTACAGGTCGGGGATGCGGAACGTGACCCCCACGAAAAACACGACCGCGACGGCCACGACGACTACCTCGGGGTACCGGCGGCGGACGGCGAGCGGGGCGGTGAGGGCGAACGCGTACAGCAGAGCCCATTGCATGCCCTCCGCGGCGTCGCCGCCGTACACGCCGGCGACCGAGCCGAGCGCGCTGCTGAGGATGGCCGAGACGAAGAGGGCGGCGGCGAGCCAGACGTCGCCCCGCAGCTCGCGCGAGGTCGGCGGCGTGCGCCGGAGCGGACGAGCGGGCGAGTGGTCGGACATGTCTCAACGGTACGGATCGGGGCGGGTCGTGGCATCCGCCTCACGGGGGAGAGGAATCTGCGTTGCTTGCTATTGACAAGCAAGCTTGTTTTTTGCAACCATGGTTCGACGAGCTCACCAACCGGGTGAGCAAGCCCACCAACCGGGTGAGCGCCCGTACAGATGCCAAGGAGCACGGCAATGACGCACATCTTCGTCAACATCCAGACGACCGACCTCGAACGGTCGAAGGCCTTCTACACGGCGCTGGGAGCGAGTATCAATCCGCAGTTCACCGACGAGAACGCCGCCTGCATCGTGTGGGACGACAACGTCTACTTCATGGCAGTCACCGAGGCCTACTTCGCGACCTTCACCGACAAGCAGATCGTCCCCTCACGCGGGCAGGCCCAGGTGCTCATCGCGCTCAGCCGCGACTCTCGCGAGGATGTCGACAAGGCCATCGCCGCCGGTGTCGCGGCCGGTGGTGTCGAGCCGACCGCGCCGAAGGACTACGGCTTCATGTACAGCCGCGACCTCGACGATCCCGACGGCAACGGCGTGGAGTTCTTCTTCATGGAGCCGCAGGCCGTCGAGCAGGGCCCCGACGCCTATGTGGCGGAGCAGGCGAGCGCGTAAGTGGCCTCCCGCAGCTACGGGCAGTACTGCGGGGTCACGACCGCCGTCGAGCTGATCGGGGAGCGGTGGGCGCTGCTCATCGTCCGCGATCTGCTCGTCGGCCCTCGGCGCTACACCGACCTCAAGCAGGGACTGCCCAAGATCCCGACGAACATCCTCTCGACGCGGCTGAAAGAGCTGCAGGAGGGGGGAGTGGTGCGCCGCGTTCCGCTGCTGCACTGCGGCCTCGTCTACGAGCTGACGCCCTACGGCCGCGAGCTCGAGCCGATCGTGCTCGCGCTCGGCCGGTGGGGGTTCGCGCAGATGGGCGACCCGCAGCCCGACGACGTCGTGACTGCGGACTCGCTCACGGTGGCGCTGCGCACCGCTTTTCGGATGGATGCCGCCACCGCCCTCCCTCCGGCGGACTATGAGCTCCACGTCGGCGATGTAGTGCTGCGGGTGCAGGTGTCGGCCGACGGACTCCGCATCGCCCAGGTGCAGCCGGCCGGACGGCCGGTCGACCCGAAGCTCGGAGGCCAGGCCTCGACCGCCGGCGACCCCGAGCTGGTCTTCGCCGCGGGCCCCGGCATCCGTCGCCTCATCTCGGGAGAGCTCACCCCGGCCGAGGCGATCGACCAGGAGGTGCTGGCCGTCGTCGCAGGAGACGCGACGCTGCTGGAGCGGTTCGCGCAGACGTTCCGCATCGAACCGGGGGTCGTGCTCGCCGCGTGAGGCGGCTCCCACTGTGGAGAGGAGGCGGTCATGACCGGCCGCATCTACATCGATCTGTTCACCACGCTCGACGGAGTCGCGCAGGCGCCGGGCGGTCCGGAAGAGGACCCGTCGGGCGGATTCCCGTTCGGGGGCTGGCAGGCGCCGTTCCCCGACGAGCAGATCGGGGCGGCGATCTGGCAGGGCATCGAGGGCCTCGACGCCCTCCTGCTCGGGCGCCGCACGTACGACATCTTCGCCGGGTACTGGCCGAACCACACCGACGGCCCCGAGGGAGGCATCGGTCGCAAGTTCGACGCCGTGCCGAAGTACGTCGCGTCGCGCGGCACGCCCTCGCTCCCGTGGCAGGGGTCGTCGCAGCTCGGCCCGGATCTCGCCGCCGAGGTCGGCGCGCTGCGCGACCGGCACGACAGCATCCACGTCATCGGCAGCATCGACTTCGCGCAGACCCTGCTGCGAGAGCAGCTGTTCGACGTGCTGACGCTGTGGGTCTACCCGGTCGTGCTCGGTCAGGGCAAGAAGGTCTTCCCCGACGGCGCCGCCCCGGCGAACGTGACGCTGCTGGAACCGGCGACGTCGGGCCCGCTCGGCGTCGTGCAGCTGCGCTACGGCCCCGCCGCGGGTCCGGTGCAGACCGGCACTATGGGCGGTTGAGCAAGTCCCGGTCGTTGAGCGGAGCGACGAAGGAGCGGAGACGAAACGTCGTGAGCCGCTCTCGACACCCGGCCACGCGCACGAGTCGGCGAGGTGGCCGTGTCCGATGGGCGGGTTGCGGCGTTTCGTCGTCGCTCGTGCCTCGCTCCGCGGGGCGAGCAAGTGGTGACGAACTCAGCGGGCGCGGACGTGCAGCGTGACGTAAGAGACGCGGCCCTCGGCACCGGTCGCGGGGTCGACATAGCGGATGCCGATCACGTGATCGCCGGGTGCGACGTCATACACGGCGCGGCGTAGTGGCGCGCCGGTCAGCGTGTGCAGATTGCCGGTCCAGCGCCCGTCGACCGACACCGCGACGGTCTGCCCGCGCTGACCGCTCAGCAGCAGTGTCAGATCGTCAGCACGGAAGTCGAAGTCGAGGTTCTCGAGGCGGGCGTCGAGGGTGCCATCACTGGAGGTCACCGTCGGCACGGCCAGGGTGAACGGCCCCACGGGTGCGCTCGGAGTTGAGGGGCGCAGATCCGGGCCCGTCTGCACGGCGCGCACCGTCATGCCCTCGTGCAGCAGATCGCCCGGGATGGTCGCCGAGAATCGACCGTCGGCGCCCGCGGTCGTGCGGGCCAGCGTCGCCCCGGACTCGTCGAGCAGCACGACGCTCGCGTCGGCGACACCGGTCCCGGTGATCGGCGCCGGGACGGGTGCTGACAGGTCGTCCGGTGTGTCGAGGCGTGCGGTGGGCGTCACCGCGGGCTCGGGATCCGGCGTGGGCGTTGGCGTGGGCGTGGGCGTCGGTGTCGGTGTCGGTGTGGGAGTCGGCGTCGGTGTCGGTGTGGGATCCGGCGTGGGCGTGGGCGTGGGCGTCGGCTCCGGCGCGGGGCTGGTCGGCTCCGGAGCAGGAGCGGTCGGCTTCGGCGCGGGGGTGGTGGGTTCCGGCGCGGGAACGCTCGGCGAAGGCTCCGGACGGGGAGCCGGTGCACTGGGCTGCGGCTGGGGAACCGGCGCGCTCGGCCGCGGCGCCGGCGCAGGCTCCGGTGCTGCCGGGCTGAGGGTGTCCGGCGTCTCGGGCATCGGCGTACGCGGCGACGTCACGGGCGCATCGACACCGTCATCCGCAGCCCGCGGCGCATCCGCCGGCTCAGCGACCTCGACCTCGGTCGCCGTGTCGTCGGCCGCCGCGTCGGCAGTGTCGGCGGCATCCCGATCGGCGGTCTTGACGTCGGCGGCAGCGGGTTGCTCGGCCGGTGGGCTCCACGACGGTGCGAGGGCCAGCGCGACGGCCGCCACCGCGGCGACGGCGAGCACGCCGACGCCGACGCCGATCGCCGCGACCGGGACGGCAGCGGTGCCGGCGCCCCCCGCGCCGACACCCCCGCCGGAGGCGCCCCCCGGCGCCTGTCCCCCGGAACCGGATGCCCCGCCACCCCCGGTGGGCGATCCGGCGACCACCGATGCCGCGGCCGGGGCGGCATCGGAGGTGTAGGCGAGGGCCCCAGCCCCGCCGAGGACAAGTGGCAGCAGCACCGCGCGGAGCTTCTGCGACACGTGTTCGAGGTCGGCCGCGACGATGCGGCACGCCTGGCAGTCGTGCAGGTGCGCGTCGAGGCGACGGCGATCTCCCCGCTTGACGGGCTTCTTCTCGCTGGCCACGAGCAGTTCGCACACCCAGCGGCATTCGGCGGGGCGGGCGGGGTCGCTGATGTGCGCCTGCAGCCACGCCTGCTTGAACCCCTCGCGCGCGCGGTACGCGAGCGCCGACACCGCGTTGGCGCTCATGCCGAGCAGCGGCGCGATCTCTCGCGGCTTCATGCCCTCGACCTCGACGTACCAGAGCAGTTCCCGCCAGCGCTCCGGCAGCTCGCGGAACGCCTGCGCCAGGACCGACCGGTCGGCGACGAGCTCGGCGAACTCGACGGCGGAGTCCGCGGCCCGCTCGTCGAGGTCGTCGAGCGGCAGTTCGCTCGTGCGTCGCCCCCACGAGGCGGCGACGTTGCGGATCGTCGCGAACAGGTAGGGACGGAAGCCGTCCTGGGGGCCGCCGCCCTTGCGGATCGTCGACAGGATCGAGGTGAACGACTCCGAGACGAGGTCGTCCGGGTCGACGTTCGGGCTCACGGCGCGGGCCGCGTTGCGCCCGCTCGCGGAGTGACGCTCCCACAGCACCGCATACGCGGCGTCGTCGCCCGCACGCGTCGCGGCGACGAGCTCGTCGTCGGAGCGCTCGCGCAGCGGACCGCCGGCGACGGCGGGGGTGGGGGTGGTCACGTATCTCCTCGCCGGATGGCGCTCGGGGGGTTCAGCCGGCGACGGCAGATCGGCGCCAGGCTAACGACACGCGCTGGGAAACCGCTGGTGAGCGGCCCCGCGCGCAACGGGGGGACACACAGCAAGACGCAGGTGGATCGCGATCATGACGCACCCCGAGAAAAAAGTTCTCGTGGAGTTCCCTCGGACGATGGATGCCGCCGGTCACGGCATCCGCATCGTCAGAAGATCATCGGACGGTCGTCGTCATCCGGGCCCTCGAGGTCGAGGTCCACGACCACGGGGACGTGGTCGCTCGGCGCCTCGCCCTTGCGCTCGTCGCGGTGGATGGTGGCGCCCGTCACGGCGTCGGCGATCGCGTGCGAGCCGAGGATGAAGTCGATGCGCATGCCCTCGTTGCGGGGGAAGCGCAGCTGCTTGTAGTCCCAGTAGGTGTAGCCGGTTGGGATGAGGGGGCGGACCACGTCCTGCAGCCCGGCGGCCTCCAGCGCCGCGAACGCCTCGCGCTCGGGCGGCGACACGTGCGTGGCGAACCCCTGGACGACGGTCGGGTCGCCGTTGTCGGCATCGGTCGGGGCGATGTTGAAGTCGCCGACGAGCGCGAGGGGCAGGTCTGGGTTCGCCGTGAGCGACTCGCGCGTGTACTGCTCGAGCGCCGACAGCCAGTCGAGCTTGTAGAAGTAGTGGGGATCGCCCAGCGAGCGCCCGTTGGGCACGTACAGGCTCCACACCTCGACGCCGCCGATGGTCGCCCCCATCGCCCGCGCCTCTTGGGGCGCGTCGGGGCCGTTGTGCCCCTTCTCGAAGCCGGGCATTCCGGGGAACGCGGTGCGCACGTCGGTGATCGGCTCGCGGCTGGCGATCGCGACGCCGTTCCACTGCGAGAACCCGTAGGCCTCGACGTGGTACCCGGCCTCTTCGAACCTGTCGAAGGGGAACTGCTCGGTCTTGCACTTGATCTCCTGCATCGCGAGCACGTCGATGTGCTCGCGCACCGCGAAATCGACGATGCGGTCGACCCGCGCGCGGATCGAGTTGACGTTCCAGGTGGCCAGACGCATGGGATCAAGCCTATGCGGGGCCGCCGACGCCGATCATCTCGCCGTTCGCTACCTCGGTAGCATCATCGCTGCCACCGAGGTAGCATCGATGCATGTCGTTCACGAAGGTGAGTGTGAGCCTCAGCGAGAACGACCTCGCGTTCCTTGATCGTGAGGCGCTCGACGGCAGGTTCGAGAGTCGGTCCGCCGCTGTGCAAGAGGCCGTGAGGATGCTGCGCGAGAGCCGGCTGGCGGACGCCTACGCCGAGGCCTTCGGGGAGTGGCGAGAATCCGGCGAAGAAGACGTATGGAGCGTGGCAAGCGGTGACGGAATCGCATGAATGATGCGGTTCCCTTCCTTCGTCGAGGGCAGATCGTGCTCGCGGCGCTCGATCCGACGATGGGGAGTGAAGCGGCGCGGACTCGTCCTGTCGTGGTGGTGAGCAACAACACCTCGAACGCGGCGGCGTTGAGAGCGGACGGCGTGGTCACAGTCGTGCCGGTCACGTCGAACACCGCGCGTGTGCACGACTTCCAGGTGCTTCTGCCTGCCGCGCAGACCGGACTGCCCCGGGACTCCAAGGCGCAGGCTGAGCAGGTCCGCGCGATAGCGGTCGCGCGCATATCGAGCGTCGTGGGCTGGGTGCCGGCCGAACTGCTCGGTGCTCTGGACGACGCGTTGCGACTGCACCTGTCGTTGTGACACGGCCGCCCCGGGGCGAGGCATCCAGTCCGTCCGTAGAATCGACGGCATGACCGCCGCCTCCACGTCCGAGCTCGAAGCCGACCGCCAGCGCCTCATCGGCCTCATCAAGGACGAGGCGGTGTTCCACGGCGACTTCACGCTCTCCAGCGGCAAGAAGGCGACGTACTACGTCGACATGCGCCGGCTCACCCTCGACCACCGTGCGGCTCCCGCGATCGGCCGCATCATGCTCGACCTCATCCGTGACGTCGACGGCATCGTGGCCGTCGGCGGACTGACCCTCGGCGCAGACCCGATCGCCAACGCGGTCATGCACGAGTCGGCACGCACCGACGCGCCGCTGGACGCGTTCGTGGTGCGCAAAGAGCCGAAGGACCACGGCCGCGGCCGCCAGGTCGAGGGCGCCGACATCGTCGGCAAGCGCGTGATCGTCGTCGAAGACACCTCGACCACCGGGCAGTCGGCGCTGAAGGCGGTCGAGGCGCTGCGGCGCGAGGGCGCCGAGCCCATCGCGGTGGCCGTCATCGTCGACCGCAAGACCGGCGCGCAGGCGGCCGTCGAGGCCGAGGGCCTGCAGTGGCTCGCCGCGATCGACCTCGACGATCTGGGACTCGCGCCGCAGTAATCGCGCGAACCTGTCACACACCGGCGGCGGCCGGTGTCTTCATGTGCAGAACGATCCGTTCCACGCCATGGAGGAAGAAATGACCGTCTCGACCCGCATCCCCGCCGCAGAGATCACCGGCCTGAAGGGCGCCGCCATCAAGGCGATGGCCCGGAAGATGGCCGGCAAGGTCCCCGACTCCCTGGGTGTGCTGTGGCACCACCAGGGCGTCATGATGGACTCGATGAGCATCGGGCGCAAGACCGAGGGTTGGCACGAGCTGGACCCGAACCTCGCGTCGTACGCCGTGATGGCCGCCGCTGCGACCATCGGCTGCAGCTTCTGCCTGGACTACAACTACTTCGTGGCGCACAACCACGGCCTCGACGAGACGAAGGTGCGCCAGGTGCCGCGCTGGCGGGACTGGAGCCGCGCGCCTACCTCGTGCGCATCGTCACGAGGCAGGCGCTCAACCAGCTGCGCACGGTGTCGCGCCGGCGCGAGGACTACGTCGGCGAGTGGCTGCCCGAGCCGCTGCTCACCAGCCCCGACGTGGCCGAGGACGTCCAACTCGCCGAGAGCCTCTCGATCGCGATGCTCACCGTGCTCGAGACGCTCGCGCCGGCCGAGCGGGCCGTGTTCGTGCTGCGCGAGGTGTTCGACGTGCCCTACGACGAGATCGCGGATGCGGTCGGCAAGAGCCCCGCGGCGGTGCGGCAGATCGCGCACCGGGCCAAGGATCACGTGGCCGCGCGCCGGCCGCGCGTGCCGGTGCGGCCCGCCGAGCACGAGGAGGTCGTCGAGCGCTTCGTGGCGGCCCTGAACACGGGCGACCTGCAGGGGCTCATGGACGTGCTCGCGCCCGATGTGGTGTCGGTCGCTGACGGCGGCGGCAAGGTGCGCGGTGCCGCCCGGCGTCCGATCGTCGGATCCGACCGGCTCGCGCGCTACCTGGTGGGGAGCATGGCGAAGGTCACCGGCACGCTGGTGGCCACGCCGACGTGGATCAACGGCCTGCCGAGCATCCGCATGGAGCTCGACGGCGTGCTGGCCGGCGTCGTCACGCTGACCGTCGAGGACGGCCGCGTCACGCAGATCTACTCGATCGCGAACCCCGACAAGCTCGGGTGGGTCGATGCCGAGGCGGTCGTCGCGCGCTGACCGCCGCCGAAGCGACCGGGTCAGTCGCCGCCCTTGCCGCGCCCTCGCCACAGCCGCCACACCAGCACGACCAGCGTGCTCAGCACGATGAGGGCCGACACCCACAACAGGATGGTCTGGTCGCTCTGCGAGATCATGCCGCGACCCTATCGCCCGCCACTGAATCAGTTCACTTGCGCTGTTTGTACGCCCAGACCGTCGAATCGCGTACGTTCAGCGCAAGTGAACTGCGGGAGCCTGCTCGCGCACGACCGCCGCCAGCAGCCGCACCGCCTCGTCGACGAGCGGGTCGGCGAGGTCGCCGTAGCCGAGAACCAGGCGCTCGGCCGCGGGTGCGTCGGGCGACACCCGATAGCGGCGGATGTCGGTCAGGCCCACATCGTGGCGCTCCGCCTTGCGCACGACGTCGACCGCCCGCACGCCGGGCGGCAGGTCGAGCACCACGTGCAGACCGGCGGCGAGGCCGGAGACCCGACAGTCCGGCAGCATCCGGCCGAGCGCGTCGAGCAGCGCCTCACGCCGACGGCGGTAGCGTGTGCGCGCGGCCCGCAGGTGACGGTCGAGCCCGCCCGTCGTGAGGAACCGCGCGAGCGCGAGCTGGTCGAGCGTCGAGGGCGCCGGGCCGCCGGCATCCCTCACCGTCCCTTGCAGCCACGGCGGCAGCACCAGCCAGCCCAGGCCGAGGGCGGGGGATGCCGTCTTGCTGAGGCTTCCCGCCAGCACGATGCGGTCGGGCGCCATGCCCTGCAGCGCGCCGATCGGCCGGCGGTCGTAGCGGAACTCGGCGTCGTAGTCGTCCTCGATGACGACGCCGTCGCATGCCCGTGCCCATTCCAGGAGTCCCTCGCGACGCTCGGGCGACAGCGCGGCGCCGACGGGGAACTGGTGCGCGGGCGTCACGAGCGCCGCGCGCGCTCCGGTGCGGGTGGATGCTGCCACCAGCGCCGCGACGTCGACCCCGTGCTCATCGACCCGGACGGGCACCGAGGCCAGGCCCTCGGTGGCGGCGACCTGGCGCATGCGTGCCCAGGAGGGGTCCTCGACGAGGAGCGCCGTGTGACCGAGCAGCCGCAGCGTCCGCGCGACCCTGCGCATGCCGTCCGTCGCGCCGTGGGTGACGAGGACGGCGTCGGCGTCGGCGCGGGCGAAGCGTGAGCGTGTCAGATAGGCCGCGACGGCGGCGCGCGCCGCGGGCACATCCGGGTCGAGCCGGAACAGCTCGGCATCGGGCGTCTCGGCGAGCGTCTCGGTCATGGCGCGCAGCCACAGTGCTCGCGGCGCGTGACGCAGGTCGGGCACGCCGGGGGCGAGGTCGAAGCGCGGCCGGCGCAACGGCGCCGCGGGCGCGGGATCCGGGCGCGGCGCGGTGATGGCGACCGAGGCCGCCACGCGCGTCGCCGATCCGGTGCGGGCGTCGAGGATCCCCTCGGCGGTGAGCCGCCCGTACACCTCGGTGACGACCCACCGCGAGACGCCGAGCGACGCCGCGAGCAGGCGGCTCGGGGGCAGGGCGGCCCCCGACGGCAGGCGGCCGGTGGCGACAGCATCCCTCACCGCCAGCTCGAGCCGCACGTGACGCGGGCCGTCGTAGGCGGCGAGGTCGAGCAGAGTCTCCCACGCCACCGGATTGGTCTGGGTTTGTGCCATGGAATCGGATCGTACTCCCAGACCGTTCGCAATCCAGCATGGAGTCATCCCACCGAAAGGACCGCCATGCAGTACCGCACCATCTCGAACGGCACCACCTCATTCGAGGTCTCGACGCTGTGCCTCGGCGCCATGAACTTCGGCACCATCACCGACGCCGTGACGTCGCAGCAGATCCTCGACCGCTTCGTCGAGGCCGGCGGCACGTTCGTCGACACCGCCAACAACTACAGCGCCTGGGCGGGAGGACACGGCCGCGACAGCGAGGACGTGCTCGGCGACTGGATCGCCCGCCGCGGGGGACTCGGAGACGTGCGCCTGGCCACCAAGCTCGGCGCCGCCAAGAAGGATCCGGCGCTGCCGCTGCAGAACGTCGAGCCGACCAACTTCCAGGGCCTGTCGGCCGAGGTCGTCGCGTGGGAGGCCCGCGAGAGCCTGCGCCACCTCGGCATCGACCGCCTCGATGTGCTGTACGGGCACGTCGACGACCGCGAGACGCCGGTCGCCGAGACCGTCGCCGCCTTCGGCGAGCTGCAGCGCGAGGGGCTCGTCGGCATCTCGGGCATCTCGAACATCGCCGTGTGGCGCCTGGTCGAGGCGCGCGAAGAGGCGCTGCGCCAGGGCGTCGACCCGTACGGCGTGATCCAGCAGGGGTACAGCTACGTGTACCCGAGCCCCGGGTTCGGCCGCACCAACGACGTGTCGGCAGATCTGCTGGATTACGTCGCCTCGGCCGGCGTCGACGGTCGCCCGCCCCTCACGATCACCGCGTACTCGCCCCTGCACCAGGGAGCGTTCACGCGCGACGACAAGCCGATGTGGCCCGCCATGCGCCACGCCTCGAACCGCGACCGCGTGCGCGTGCTGCACGATGTGGCCGCAGAGCTCGGCGCGACTCCCAATCAGGTCGCGCTGGCGTGGCTGATGGGCGGCGAGGCGCCGGTGATCCCGGTGATCGGCCCGTCGACGGTCGCGCAGCTGGAGGAACTGCTCGGTGCCGCCGACCTCGTGCTCGACGACGACGTGCGCGCACGCCTCGACACGGCCGACCTCGACGTGCGGGCGCCCGTCGCAGCCTGACCGATGCCGTCCGGGTGGTCGGCCCTGCGGAGCCCGCCGCCCGGTCGGGTTGCGCCATCCCCGTGGTCGCTGAACGTGTTCACTTGCGCTGTTTGTACGCCGATCGACGTTGTTCGTGTACGAACAGCGCAAGTGAACCGATTCATCACCGGCGTGCCGGGGTGGGGGCAGCACAGACGCTGGGGGAGTGGATGCCGGGCGCCCGGCATCCACTCTTCCCATGCCGCGGCGGCAGAGACTAGAGCAGCTGAGGATCCTCGGACTCGACGGGCTCGGGGTCGAGCAGCTCGGCCACGGAGGTGAGCACCTCGTCGGGGCGGAACGGATAGCGGGCGATCTCTGCGGCGTCGCTGATGCCGGTGAGCACGAGCACCGTGTGCAGGCCCGCCTCGATGCCGGCGACGACGTCGGTGTCCATGCGGTCGCCGATCATGCCGGTGTTCTCGGAGTGCGCGCCGATGCGGTTGAGCGCCGAGCGGAACATCATCGGGTTCGGCTTGCCGACGACGTACGGCTCCATGCCGGTCGCCTTCGTGATGAGCGCCGAGATCGCACCGGTCGCCGGCAGCACGCCCTCCGTCGAGGGTCCCGTCGCATCGGGGTTCGTCGCGATGAACCGGGCGCCGGCGCCGATGAAGCGGATCGCCTTGGTGATCGCCTCGAACGAGTAGTTGCGGGTCTCGCCGACGACCACGTAGTCCGGGTCGGTCTCGGTCATGATGAAGCCCGCCTCGTGCAGCGCCGTCGTCAGGCCGGCTTCACCGATCACGAACGCCGATCCGCCCGGCATCTGCGAGCGCAGGAAATCGGCCGTGGCCAGCGCCGAGGTCCAGATCGACTCCTCGGGCACGATCAGCCCCGAGGCCCGCAGCCGGGCCGACAGATCGCGCGGCGTGAAGATCGAGTTGTTGGTCAGGACGAGGAACGGGACACCCTGCTCGCGCCACTGCTCGAGCAGCTCGGGGGCACCCGGAATGGGCGTGTTCTCGTGCACCAGCACGCCGTCCATGTCGGTGAGCCAGCATTCGATGTCGGACCGGGTGCGCATGCGTAAAGACTAGGTGCCTCGCGGGCGTAGGGTCGAAGCCGTGACGTGGGACCCCCGCAGCCTTCCCGACCTGTCAGGTCGCGTGTACCTCGTGACCGGCTCCAATGCCGGCCTCGGGTACTTCGCGTCCGAGCAGCTCGTGCGTGCGGGCGCGAGGGTCATCATGTCGGCACGTCATCCGAACCGCCTGTCGGCCGCGCGGGCCGCCATCCGGCGGAGAGTGGATGCCGCACCCGACGCCACCGAGCCGCTCATCCTGGACACGTCCAACCTGGGCTCGGTGCGCTCCGCGGCGGCATCGGTGCGCGGTCGCGGGCCGTTGGACGGCGTGCTGCTGAACGCGGGGATCGTCCATGCGCCGAAGACCCGTGAGACCACGATCGACGGGCACGAGGTGGTGTTCGCCACGAACGCGCTCGGCCACTTCGCGCTCGCCGGAGAGCTGCTGACCGCGCTCGCCGGCGCCTCGGGGCGCATGGTGTGGGTGGGCAGCATGTCGACAGCGCTCACCCCCTACGACCCGGTGGACCCGCAGCTCAAAGACGGGTACACCGCGTGGCGCGCCTACGTGCAGTCGAAGGTGGCGACGACCGCGTTCGGCTTCGAGGCCGACCGGCGCCTGCGCGACGCGGGCGTGCCGGTCGAGAGCGTCGTCGCCCACCCCGGCTATTCGACGGGCGGCCGCACGCCCGGCATCGTCGGCGTGAACGAACCGTCCCGTGCCAAGCGTTTCGCCGACAACCTGCAGGCCGTGGCCGCGCAGTCCAAAGAGCACGGCGCATGGCCGCTCGTACGCGCGATCGTCGATGCCGACATCGAGGGCGGCGAGTTCTGGGGTCCGCGCACCGGTTCGCGCGGCGAGCCCCGTCGGCAGACGGCCGCCAAGGTCACGCGCGACCCCGAGATCGCCGCGCGCCTGTGGTCGTTCGCCGAGTCCGCGACCGGCGTGGCGTGGCCGTTCGCCCAGGCCGCGGCCGTCGCCGCGCGGCGCTGACCGTCGCCGGTCCGTCCGCCCGCCCGCCTCGGCCTGTCCTCTCCGGCTCGCCACTCGCGCTTCCGCCGCCCGCTGCGCGCTCCCGCAGGGTCCCGGCACAGAATCGGATCCGCGCCTGCGGAGCGAGCGAGAGACACGCCGAATGCGCGGTCCCCTGCACGGCGTGTCGCCCGACGGCTCCGCACCTGCGGATCCGATTCTGTGCGGGGGATGCCGCCGGCCTGGGCGTCCGGAGTGCCGATGGTCAGGCGCCTGTGCGGGGGGATGCCGCCGGCCGCCGCGCACTGACGGTCAGGCGCTCAGCCACACGGCATCGGCGGCGGCTGCGGGCAGGACGACCTCGGCGTCGTCGAGGCGCAGAGATGCGGCATCCACCACCGTCACCGTCGTGCCGACGGCCACGCCGGACGCCTCCACGGCGCGCAGCAGGTCGGGGTCGCGGTCGCTCACGCGCAGCACGCGGCCGACGTGACCCGCCGGCGCCGCGCCGAGCAGCACGAACGGCTCGCGGTGGACGTGACCCGCGGCATCGGGGATCGCATCGCCGTGCGGATCGAAGCGCGGGCGTCCGAGTCTCTCGTCGATGCCCTCGAGCAGGCGGTCGCTGATGGCGTGCTCCAGGACCTCGGCCTCGTCGTGCACCTCGTCCCACGCGTAGCCGAACTCGCGCACCAGCCAGGTCTCGATGAGCCGGTGGCGGCGGATGATCGCCGCGGCGCGCAGCTCGCCGGCCTCGCTCAGCGACACCGGCCCGTACGGGCGGTGGGTCACGAGCCCCTGCGCGGCGAGCTTCTGCACCATCTCGGTGACGCTCGACGGCGCGAGCCCGAGCTCGGAGGCCAGCTGCGACGGCGTGATGCGGTCGTCCTGCCACTCGGTGTGGTGGTAGATCGTCTTCAGGTAGTCATCGACCGCGGGTGAGGGCACGGCCCCAAGGGTACCCGCGGGGTCTCAGCGGTCGAGGGCCGGCAGAGCCGACAGCGCCGCCTCGGCGCGGTCGAGCGCCTCGGCTGCCGCGGGCATCGGGCCGTGCGCGATCGTCCAGGGCAGGTACTGCAGCGGGATCTGCACGGCGGCCCACGCGCGTCCGAGCTCCTCTTCGTGCGCCTCCAGCGGAGCCGAAGCCCGGGCGCGGGCGCGGGCGTACAGGCGCGTCACCGAGCCGTCCGGATCTGGCGTGTTCGCGAGGTCGAGCATCGCCGGACCGACACGGGAGCTGCCCCAGTCGATCAGCCTGCTCCCTTCGGGGCCGACGAGCACGTTGCCGCCGTGCACATCGCCGTGCAGCAGCGTCGCGGGCACGCGCGCGAGCAACGGCCCGACGCCCGGGTGCCCGGCGGCGTGCTGCAGCACGCGCACCGCCCGCTCGATGAGCTCCGGTCCGTGCGAGCCCCGATGCTCGAGCACGTGTGGCACCGCCCAGTCGACGAGCAAGGCGTGCCACCAGTCCGCGTCGACGACGGGGACGCCGCCGGGTCGCTCGCCGACGAAGGCCGCGTGCATCCCGGCGAGCGCCGTGACCGCATCGTTCGGCAGCGGGCGCTCGCCGAGCGGCTCACCTGCGGCGTAGGGGAGGACGACGAAGTCGTCGCCGGACGCGACGAGTTCGGGGATGACCCCGCGGGCGTCGCGCGCGGCCTGGGCATGTCTGAGCCCGGCGACCTCTGCGGGCGTCGCCGTCTTGAGCACGAGCTCCAGTCCGGCGCCGGTGTCGAGCGCCACGCGGATCCGCCGTACGGCGGGCGAGACTGCGCCCCCGGTGAGCGGCTCGGTCTCGACACGGACGACATGGGCGGCGCCGGCGCGCTCGCGCACCCACCGTTCGACCTCGGCCGGCAGGGCACTCTGCGGATCGGGCACGGGGCTCCTCTGCTCTGCGGGCCTGTCAAGCTACCCACCTCGGCGCCGGGCCACAACCCCCCGGTCGCGCGTGGGTCGCCGCTCACGCCCCGGTGAGCACCAGCCACAGCAGCACCCCGTTGAGCGCGATGAGGAAGATGGATGCCGCCACCCCCGCGATCGTCGTCCAGACCCGGTTGCGGTACCCGCCGAGCACTTCGCGGTTCGCGGTCAACGCGACCAGCGGCACCAGCGCGAACGGGATGCCGAACGACAGCACCACCTGGCTGAGCACCAGAGCGAGAGTCGGGTCGAACCCGAGTGCGAGGATCACGAGCGCGGGGATGAGGGTGACCAGTCGACGCGCGAGCAGCGGCACGCGGATGTGCAGCAGCCCGTGCATGATCTCGGCGCCCGCGTACGCTCCGACCGAGGTGCTCGCCAGGCCGCTCGCGAGCAGACCCACCGCGAACAGCGTCGCGACGACGGGGCCGAGCCCGGCGTAGAGCGCCGCGTAGGCGCCCTCGAGCGAGTCTGTGCCGGGCACGCCCGCGAGATTGGCCGCCGCGAGCAGCAGGATGCACAGGTTCACCGTGCCCGCGATCAGCATCGCGATCGTGACGTCCCACTTGGTGGCGCGCAGCAGCCGCCGGGTGGGGATGCCGCGCAGCTCGTCGAGCGTCGGGTCGGGCGCGGTGCGGTCACTCGCCGGACGGCCGCCGGGGTGCTCGCGCGGTGGCCGGGCACCGGGGGCGAAGCGGTCGCGCGCGAGGGCGCTGTGGGCGTAGATCGCGTGCGGCATGATCGTCGCGCCGAGGATCGAGGCGGCCAGCAGCACCGAGCCGGTGTCTTCGAACCGGGGCGCGAGGCCGCTGACCACGCCGGCCGCATCGGGCGGTGCGACCAGCACGCCGAACGAGAAGCCCAGCGCGATGATCGCCAGCAGTCCGATCACCACGAACTCGAACGTGCGCGGGCGGCGCCGCGACTGGATGAGCAGCAGCGCGATCGACACGGCGCCGGTGATGGCGCCGCCCCAGACCAGCGGCACGCCGAACAGCAGGTCCAGGGCGACGGCGCCGCCGATCACCTCGGCGATGTCGGTCGCCATCGCCACGAGCTCGGCCTGCAGCCAGTACGCGCGGCGCGCCCACGGACGGCGGATGCGGGCGCCCAGGGTCTCGGGCAGGCTCCGGCCGGTGACGATCCCGAGCTTGGCCGAGAGGTACTGGATGAGCCAGGCCATGACATTGCCGAGCACGACGACCCACACCAGCAGGTACCCATACCGGGCTCCTGCCGTCATATTGCTCGCGACGTTGCCGGGATCGAGATACGCGACGCCGGCGACGAGGGCGGGGCCGATCAGCCACGCCGCGCGCGGCAGGCTCGGGGGACGGCGCGCGGCGGTGGCGGCATCCGGAAGCATCCCCGTTTTCGGCATACCGAAAACGTACACGCTTTTCGGGTGACCGAAAAGAGCCGGCCGCGACAGCGGCGGATAACCTGTCCCGGTGACCTCACCCGACTCCGCGGCGCACGCCGAACCGGTCGAGCCGACGCTGCCGGTGGGCGTCGGGCCGTGGCCCGGCGGCCCAGACGCGTGGCCGGACGATCCGCGCTACGATCCCGAGCTGCTCGCGAACGGCGACACCCGCAACGTCGTCGACCGCTACCGCTACTGGACGATGGACGCCGTCGTCGCCGACCTCGACGAGCGCCGCCACGGCTTCCACGTGGCGATCGAGAACTGGCAGCACGACATGAACATCGGCTCGATCGTGCGCAGCGCCAACGCGTTCCTCGCTGCCGAGGTGCACATCATCGGCAAACGCCGCTGGAACCGCCGCGGCGCGATGGTGACCGACCGCTACCAGCACGTGCGACACCATGAGACCGTCGAGGCGTTCGCCCACTGGGCGGCTGCGGCATCCCTCCCGATCATCGCGATCGACAACGTCGAGGGCTCGGTGCGGCTCCCCGAGGCCGACCTTCCCGAGGCGTGCGTGCTCCTGTTCGGGCAGGAGGGGCCGGGGCTCTCGCCCGAGGCGCTGGCGGCGGCGTCCGCCACCGTCGAGATCGAGCAGTACGGCTCGACGCGCTCCATCAACGCGAGCGCGGCCGCCGCCGTCGTCATGTACGAGTGGTGCCGCCGCTGGGCGTGAGGCCGGACGGGGGTCAGTCCCGGTCGATGCCGAAGGTATGCCGCATGAGCGCTTGCACGTCGCGGTCGAGGTTGTCCATGCGGACGGTGAGCTTCGCGTCGAGCCCGCGGATCTCGCTGCGTACGACATTGATGAACAGCGTGGACACGATCGTGATCAGGCCGAACATCGCTGCCGCGAAGACGCCGATCAACGTCCACACCTGCGGTTCCGTCATGGTCAGCACTCCTTCATCTTGGCCCGGCGCGCCCAGATTGTCACGGCGCGCCGGGGCTGCAGACTGCCATCGCCGCGACTGTGGAGACCGCCGCAGATGCGCCGGCTGGGGAGGAAGGGTCAGGCGCCGACCGTCATCCATGTCGAGCCGCGCACACGCCAGCCCAGGGTGAACAGGCGCGCCAGCATGTACACGCCGAAGAACGCGACGGCGAGCCACGCCAGTCCGGCCGCCCCCGTCGGCTGCAGCACGGCGATGATCACGAGCGCCGGCACGAACGGCACGAGATTCAGCACCCCGACGATCGCGAGGTAGCGAGCGTCGCCGGCGCCGATCAGCACTCCGTCGAGCACGAACACCACGCCGCACACCGGCTGGGCGACGGCGAGCACGATGAGCGCGGGCTGCACGAGCGCGGCGAGCACGGCATCCCCCGTGAACAGCAGCCCGATGACGCCCGACAGCGCGCCGATGATGACGCCGGTGATGATGCCGAACCACGCGCCCCAGGCCACGGTGCGGCCGAGCACGCGGCGCACGGTGTGCGGGTCCTCGGCGCCGAGGCCCTTGCCCACGAGTGCCTGCGCGGCGATCGCGAGGGCGTCGAGCGCGAACACCGAGGTCGAGAAGATCGTGAACGCCACCTGCCAGCCGGCGAGCTCTTCGGTGCCGAGCCCCGTCGCCACGGCCACCGTGGCGAGCAGCGCGACGCGCAGCGACACCGTGCGCAGGAACAGCCAGCCGCCCGATCTCGCCGACCCGCTCACCCCGTCGCGCTGGGGGCGGATGGATGCCTCATGCCGGCGTGCGAGCCTGCCTACGACGACCACATACGCGGCCACCATGCCCCACTGCGCCACGACCGTGCCGAACGCGGAGCCCGCGATGCCCCAGCCGAAGCCGTAGATGAACAGGCAGTTGAGCAGCGCGTTGGCGCCGAAGCCGAGGCCCGCGATCCACAGCGGCGTCACCGTGTCCTGCATGCCGCGCAGCAGGCCCGTCGCCGCGAACACGACGAGCATCGCGGGCAGGCCCCACATCGAGACGCCGAGGTAGACCTCTGCCTGTTCGGCGACCGCGGCCGGTGCGCCGAACAGCGTGACGACGAACGGTGTCGCGAGATAGCCGACCACGGCGAGCACCGCGCCGAGGCCGAGGGCGAGCCACATGCCGTCGATGCCCACCGATACCGCGCGCGACGCGTCGCCGGCGCCGAACCGGCGTGCGACGGCGGGGGTCGTCGAGTACGCGAGGAACACCATGAGGCCGACGATCGTCTGCAGCACCGCCGAGGCGATCCCGAGGCCGGCCAGCGGCACGACGCCCAGGTGCCCGACGAGCGCCGAATCGACGATGAGGAACAGCGGCTCGGCGATGAGCGCGCCGAGCGCCGGCACGGCGAGCCGCAGGATGTCGCGGTTCAGGGTGTCGCGGGCGCTCGTCACTCTCCGAGCCTAGGGCGGACCGCCGACGCCGCGAGCGCGCCCATCCCTTTGAGGCGCCCTTGACTGACGACCCGGCCAGGATGTGTTGACCCCCGCGGTGTCCGCAGTCCGGTTCGCATCATCGGGAGAGGAACGGCGCGAACGGTGGCTTCGACACCCGTCTCTGAGCGGGAGCGCATGTGGGATCTCTCGCCGTGGCCAAGGTCTGCGCATCGAGCTCGGGGCGCGCGGACTCGGGTGGGATCGCGAGTGTGCTCGGTGCGTCTCGATCGGCGCACGCCCGTTCGCGCCTGCGGGTCGGGAGCTGGCCAGCCGTGCAGGTTTCTAGATCAGATCCCTCTTGACAAATGCCAGGTCCCATCGATATTTTCGGCCGAAACCGCGGTCAGACGAGTCAACGAGGAAGTTGAGTTGCAGCATGACATCCAAGCGCAGAAAGACGCCGCGCGTCTTGGCGGTAATTGCACTCGCTGGAGCAGCAATGCTCGGAAGCGCACAGGGGGCGGCAGCACTTGGCTGGAGTTCGGTGGTCAACTGCGCGGGCGGGGGGCAACTGTCCGGGCGTTCTTACCAGATTACCTTCTCCAACGCTGGGGGGGGGGGGGGGGGGGGGAC
>NZ_JACXZS010000001.1 GCF_014779795.1 Microbacterium helvum | reverse complement strand
GCCGGCGCCGCGCCGGGCGCCGCGGACGCGGCGGCGGCGGCCGCGGCCGCCGAGTCCGCCACGGCGACGGGGGTTCCCGTCGCGACCGAGGCCACGGTCGCTGAGCCCACCTCGGTCGCTGAGCCCACCTCGGTCGCTGAGGCTGTCGAAGCGTCCTCGCTCGTTGCCCCTTCGACGAGCTCGCGGACCGGAACGGTCGCTGCCTCCGGTAGCCGCTCGATTCGGCGCGGCCTGCCCCGGACTCCCGGCGGCGAACCGTGGCCGCCCGCCTCGGCCGCGGCTGCTGCTTCTGACGTTCCGCAGCCAGTCTCGGTCGCCAGCACGGCAAGTTCGGCGCAGGAAGTGACCGCGGAGCAGACGGCGTCCATCGTTCCGCAGGCAGAATCTGCGGGTTCGGGTGCGGCCGTGACGCAGGTTGTGACCGCGGAGCGGCCGGGTGGCGCCGCCGGTGCGAAGGCGCTGCGTCGCGGACTGCCCCGCGTGCCCGGCGGCGAGCCGTGGCCGCCGGAAGGCTTCGCGCCATCGGCGACGCCCGCCGCCGCGCCCGCAGCGGCAGCGGCGGCCACAGCGGCCGCGGATGCACCGGCCGTGCTCGCGCCGGAGGCCGCGGCATCCACCACTCCGGTCGAGCGGGCGACCCCGTCGGGCGTGCCGCTGTCGCAGCCGTTGCCGTTCCCGCGCACCGTCTGGGCGGGTCAGGCCGCCAGGACTCGGTCCGCGCCGGCGCCGGAGCCGAAGCGCTACGGCCCGTTCACGCGCGGACAGTGGGCGGGTGCGGTGATCGTGGGCGGCGCCGGACTGCTGTACGCCGCGGCGATGATCGTGCTCGCGGTGCGGTGGCTGCTGTCGACGTCGTGGGGCGTCGACTTCCTCGCCGCGTTCCCGGGCGAGTACCACCTGCCCGAGGGGGCGCCGGTCGGGTTCCCGGCGTGGCTCGGGTGGCAGCACTTCTTCAACGTGTTCCTGATGGTGCTGATCATCCGCACCGGGCTCACGGTACGCACCGAGAAGCGGCCGACGGTGTTCTGGTCGCCGCGCAGCAACGGGCGCCGCAAGATCAGCCTGAACCTGTGGTTCCACCAATCGCTCGACATCCTGTGGTTGGTCAACGGCGTCATCTTCGTGGTGCTGCTGTTCGTCACCGGGCAGTGGCTGCGGATCGTGCCGACGTCGTGGGAGGTCTTCCCGAATGCGCTGTCGGCGGCGCTGCAGTACGCGTCGCTGGACTGGCCCACCGAGAACGGCTGGGTGAACTACAACTCGCTGCAGCAGTTGGCGTACTTCACGACCGTGTTCCTCGCCGCTCCGCTGGCCGCGCTCACGGGTGTGCGCATGTCGGGCGTCTGGCCGAAGAACGCCGCCGGGCTCAACAAGGCCTACCCGGTCGAGTGGGCGCGAGCGGTGCACTTCCCGGTGATGCTGTACTTCGTGCTGTTCATCTTCGTGCATGTGGTGCTGGTGTTCGCGACCGGGGCGCTGCGCAACCTGAACCACATGTACGCCGCACAGGACGCGGTCAACTGGACCGGGTTCTGGATCTTCGCGGCCTCGCTTGTCGTGATCGCGGCCGCATGGGTCGCCGCGCGCCCGCTCGTGCTCGCCCCCATCGCTCGCCTGTTCGGCAAGGTGTCGGGGCGCTAGCAGTTCGACGGGCGGGCGCGTTTCGTCTCGGTTCGCTCGCTCGACGACCGGGGACCGCGCGTCGACGCGGGTCAGGCGTCGACTCTGAGGCCGAGCAGTTCGGCGAACGCGGGAGCCATCAGCTGCAGCTGCTCTGCCGAGATCGTCGCGCCGCGCAGCCCCTCGATCCCGACCACCTGACCGAGGTCGGCGCCGCGCAGGTCGACGTCGGTGAGCCTCGCGCCGGTGGAGTTCACCGTGGCGATGCGGCAGTCGTCGAACGAGACACGGCGGGCCGCGGCATCCATCAGATCGATCTCGTCGATCGTGCAGTCGACGAACGCGATGTCGAGCAGTTCGGCGGCGCGAAGGTTGACGTACCCGAGTTTGCAGCGGGTGAAGCGGATGCCCCGCCACGAGGTGTCGTAGAGCTCGACCGAGCCGAACCGGCTGTCGCGCACCTCGACGTCGCGCCAGCCGCTGCGCGCGCCCGACACGGCGGGAACGTTCGCGCCGGCGACGACGCTCTCGAGCAGGTGCGTGCCGCGCAGCGTCCACGAGCCGAGTTCGAGGCCCTCGATACGGCAGGCCTCGACGGTGTCACCGACGGCGAGATCCCACGCATCGCGCGCGACGCCCGCGTACGAGACGCCGACGAACGCGTCGAACGCCTCGGCGTCGCCCGGGGTCAGATCGGCGAGCACCACCGCCTCGTCGAAGTCGAACGCCGGCGCCTGCGTGCCGGCCTTGCCACGGGTGTTCTTGGTGCGAATCGCCACCCCTGCACCCTAGTCGGCGGAGCCGACACCGCCTTCGGACGAGGAGAGGGATGCCGCACCCGCCGCGAACCCGTCGGCATAGGCCTCATCCGCGCCGAGGCGGAACATGTCGCGTTCCAGCGGCCGCACGATCGATCGGGCGCCGGGAAGGTCGAGGGGCCCGACGAGGTCGGCCCGGCCACGCACGACCGCGACCGGAAGGCGCGCGGCCTTGCCCTTGACGAGGTCGGCGGCGGCGGCGAGCTCGTCGCCCACGCACGGCATGGTGACCACGAGGGGGCGCCCCTCGGCGTCGGTCGCACCGCGGAGGTCTTCGAACACGAGCACTCCGCCCGCGCCGATCGCGTGGTCGGTCTGCCCCTCGCGCCACGCGCGGCCCAGGGTGTCGGAGACGATGACGCCCACGTCGACGCCGAGCCGTTCGCGCAGGCCGCCCGCGATCGCCCGCGCCGAGGCGTCCGGATCGACCGGCAGCAGCAGCACGGTGCCCTCGGGGGTGTTCGAGGCGTCGACACCTGCCGCGGCAGAGACCATGCCGAGGCGGTTCTCGACGATCCGCGTCGTGAAGCCCGACGGCGTCCGACGGGATGCCACCACCCGCACCGTCTCGGCCGTGATCGCGTCCTCACGGTCGTCGGCGACGACGAAGCGCCCCTCGGCCTTCGACACGATCTTGGACGTCACGACGAGGATGTCGCCGTCCTGCAGCCGGCCGGCGGCGGCCTCGGCGATGACAGAGACGAGATCGGCGCCGTCCTCGATCTCGGGGATGCCCTCGAGGGGCCAGACGGTGAGCGGGGTGCGCGAGGGCATGCGACCAGTCTTGCGGATCGGCGGCGTCGCGGACGCCGGATCGGCGGCATCCCTTCCGCGAAGCAAGCCGTGCAGGGACGACGAGAGGGCAGTGACGACGAGGGGGCGGGTCCGGCGAACCGGACACGCCCCCTCGTGACGAACGGGTCAGCGCGTGAAGCGCACCTCGGTCAGCGTCTCGCCGAGGAACGGCTCGGTGTGCGAGGCGCTGTCCAGCGTGAAGCCGTTGCGCGCGTAGAAACGGTGCGCGCGCGGGTTGTCGTCGGCGACCCACAGGTACAGGCCCTCGGCGGGCTCGACGACGGCGTCGAAGAGCTTCTGGCCGATGCCGGTGCCGTGATACGCGTCGAGCAGGTAGATGAAGTACAGCTCGCGGAATCGGGGAGCGTCCTTGTCGCGCGCGGGGCCGGAGCCTGCGAAGCCGACGATCTCGCCGTTCACCAGAGCGGCGAACATCTTGAACTCGGGACCCTGAACCGCCCAGTGGGTCCACAGCTCTGCGAGGCGCTTGGGTGAGACGGCCTCGAGGGCCGCCTTGCTGATCAGGTGGTCGTAAGTCTCGTGCCAGCACGTCGCGTGGACGCGCCCGAGGGCCTCGGCGTCGACGTCGCGCACCGGACGGACGACGATGTCGGTCTGGGTTTCGGCTTCCATGGGCGAGACTCTACGCGGCTCGCCGCGAGACGAGAAATCGCGGGAACGTCCGGTGAACGCGGCATGACGAATGGATGCCGAGGTGCGATCGAAGCCCGAGCCCGGCCGTCGCGTGCTGCCCGGGCAGCGAGACGGTCGTCAGCCGCGCGCGCTCTTCACCAGGTAGACGAGGTCGACGCCGGGATGCAGCGGCTCCCGCCGGTCGATCGTGTATCCCTCGCGCTCGTACAGGCGGATGTTCGCCTCGCTGAGGTGACCGGTGAACAGTTCGAACGCCGCCGCCCCGCTGGCCTCTTCGGCCGCGCGAAGCAGTCGCGTGCCGATGCCGCGCCCCTGCAGGTCGGGGGCGACGGTGAGCCTGCCGATATGCGCGACGCCGTCGTCGACGCTCCACCGCACCGCCCCCACGAGCCGATCGCCCCACCGCATGCCCAGGCCAGGACCGCGAAGCTCGTCCGTGAGCTCGCCGAGCGTCTGGGTGAGGGCGGGCAGAAAGGGGTCGCGATAGATCTGCGCCTCGGTCGCATAGGCCGCGCGCTGAAGAGTGAGCAGCTCACCCGCGTCGTCGACGGTGAGCGGGGCCATGGTGTCGGCATGGGCGTTGGTCACGAGCAATTGCTACCAGAAACGCGCCTCTCGCCACCGCGCAGTCGACGAAGTCGCAGGGATGCCGCGGCCGCCGTTGTGGGAATCGGCAATCGAATCGGCATCCGCGTCGCCGATCGCTACGATCGCACCTCGTGAATGTGTGGTGGCGGACCCTCCTGACGATCATGCGTGCCAAGGCGATGCTGCGCCTCAACGGCCCCATCCCGCCGAGGTCGGTCGGGCGCGTGCGGCTGACGACGCTGCCCACCGACATCGATCTGCTGATGCACATGAACAACGGCCGCTATGCGTCGCTGTTCGACCTCGGCCGGTTCGATCTGCTGGTGCGCACCGGCCTGTGGGATGCCATGAACGAGCGTGACTGGTATGCCGTGGTCGCGAGCGAGACGGTGACGTTCCGCAAGTCGCTGCAGCTGTGGCAGCGCTTCACGGTCGAGTCCCGTCTCTACGGACACGACGACAAGGCCGTCTATCAGATGCACCGGGCCGTTGTGGACGGCGAGGTGTACGCCGAGATGATCGTGCGCGCCCGCTTCCTCCGCAAGGCCGGCGGGGTGGTCAACACCGACGAGCTGTTCGCCGCTCTCGGCCGTCCCGACGACCTGCCGCCGCTGCCGGACTGGGTGTCGGACTGGGCTGACGGTGCGGCGCTGCCCTCCACGCGTGAGGCGGCGCCGAGTCTCTGGGACTGAGGCTGCCGCGACATCCGCTGCCGTGGGATCAGCGGAGGAACGCCGTCGCCACCAGCGAGATCGCGGTCACGATACCGACGTTGATGCCGACGAGCACGAGCGCCCAGGCGCGGCTGGGCTCCAGCGTCGTCAGGCTGCGGTGGTCGACTGCCTCGAGGGCGGCGTCGAGAGAGCGGTACCGGCCGAGCGTCCGTCGGCCCCGCTTCGCCACGTAGCGGCCCTCGTCGCGGTGGACCTCGCCGACCACCATGCCGTTGAGGTCGGCGGTCCATTCGCCGCGCTCCGGGCTCGTCCAGCGGACGGCCAAGCCGGTGTCCAGGTCGTGAACGTGCTGCGTCATGCCTCGACGCTAGGTCTCCGTCCCCGTTGACGGCGGCCCTTGACAGTAGGTGGGGGAGGCGGCTATTTCGCGCCCGTGGGCGCAGCCGGCCCTTCCGGCTCGGGGACGAGCAGCAGGCCGCCCGGTGAGTTCGCGGACTTCGTCAGCGCCTCCACCCATGCCGGATTGAGCCGCGGCTGGCGTCCACCGAAGTACTCGAAGGTCAGCGAGACGCTCGGGCTGAGCCAGATCGAGGTGCGCCCCAGGCCGCTGCGGGCGGGATCGGTCCATGTGAACGGGAACGACTCACCTCGCCGCAGCTTCGCCCAGATGACGGACTGCAGGTGCGCGAGAATGCGGTCGTCGAACGAGGCCGTGACGCGGGAGTCATAAGTGAGCGTGCCCATCGGCTCTACAGTAGCCCGCGTCCGGACGAAAGCGGGAGCGGTCTCGCCGTCGATCCGACGCATTATACGCATCGAGGCTTCCGCTGTCTGCGCTTGCGCGCGCACCGTGCTCTGATCAAGGGTTGTCCCATGCTCAGTTCCGCCCAGCTCACCCGTGATCTGCGCGGAGCGCTCGCCGCCGGGGATCTCTCGATCGCCTTTCAAGGCCAGTACGACCTGCCCCCGGACGTCCGCGACGTGCCCACGGCCGGTGGTCCTGTCGTGCTCGAAGCGCTCTGCCGCTGGGAGCACTCCACCCTGGGCCCCATCGCGCCGGATGTCTTCATCCCGCTCGCCGAGCGTGGAGAGTTCCTCGATCAGGTGGATGCGCACGTGTTCTCACGCGCTGCGGAGAGCATCGCGCAGTGGCGTCAGGCGGGCTTCGACGTCGGACTCGCCGTCAACGCCTCGCCGGCGCACTTCTCGACGGGGTACGCCGACATCGTCATGGCACGTCTGGAAGAGCTCGACCTGGACCCGCGAGTGGTGACGGTGGAGATCACCGAGGCGCCTTCTCCGCAACTGCGCCCGCCCATGCTGTCGGCTATCGAGTCGCTGCGGGCCATAGGCGTCACGATCTCGGTCGACGACTTCGCGGCCGGCGACACGACCGTGGAGATGCTCGAGCTGCTGCCGATCGACGAGGTGAAGCTCGACCGTTCCCTGACCCAGCGCACCGACGCGGCGGCGGATGACGCGATCGCGGCAGTGGTGGAGACGAGCGAAGGCCACGGCTGGCGCGTCGTCGCCGAGGGGATCGAGACGATCGCCGACCTCGCCCGTGCGGTGAGCCGCCGGTGTCGACGGGGCCAGGGCTACCTGTGGGGAGCCCCGCTGGCCGTCAGCGACATGGGCGAGCTCCTGCGCCGTCGGCGCTGAATACGGCAGCCGCCGACAGCGGCCGCCGCGTCCGGATCAGAGGTCGTAGTCGACGTTGTCGTCGGCCGGCTCATCGGCTGCGCCGCCGGCTTCGCCGACTTCGAACTGCGACCACGTCACCGGCATGCCCGGCGAGAAGAGGATGTCGACGCCCGGACCGCCGCGGAGGGGAGGGACGTTGACGTAGCCGCCGCCCGCCTTGATCGCCTCGAGGATCTTCGCCTTGAGCTCCGTGACCGGGTCAGGGAGGAAATAGTCTCGTCCGTCCACGGTGAGCCGGTTCACGATCGCCATGGTGTCCAGGGTAGCGCGGCCCGGGACACGTAGGATCAGAGCGTGGGCACACTTCACTACGGCTCGCCCTCTGCGGCGTTCGCCATCGACGACCGCACGCTGGCGCACATCGAACTCGTCATCATGGCGAAGCTGCGTCGCCGCGAGAACCTGTCGTTCGCACTCGTCGACGAGAAGACCTCCGTCCGGCAGTCGATGTGGATCTCGCCCGTGACGCAGCTGCGATTCGAGTACGACGGACCGATGCCGGAGATCAACCGGCTGTGGCTGCACGAGCTCGTGGACACCGCGAACTCGTCCGGGGGACTGCGGATCGTCCCCGAGCCCGAACTGCCCTCACACTGAGAGTCGCCCGCCTCCGTCGCGCTTCGCGCGGTACATCGCGGCGTCCGCCGCGTCCAGCAGCTCGCCCGGGGCGAGGCCGCGCCCGGCGACGATGCCCGCCGAGGCATCGATCCTGACGACGGTGTCGCGCACCAGGATCGGCTCGCGCAGGACGCCGAGCGCGCGTCCGGCCACGGCCGCCGCGTCGTCGGCTTCGGCATCCACGCAGACGATGACGAACTCGTCCCCGCCCAACCGCGCCACCACATCGGCGGCGCGGGCGACGCCGCTCAGTCGACGCCCCACCGCGGCCAGCACGGCATCGCCCACCTCATGCCCGTAGGTGTCGTTCACGAGCTTGAAGTCGTCGAGATCGAGGAACACCACGGCGACCGACTTCTCAGAGCCTTGCAGCACGTCCTCGAGCCGGTCGTCGAGGAATCGCCGGTTGTGCAGTCCCGTGAGGGCGTCGCGCAGCGCGAGCTCGGCCAGCTCGGCCTGCGTCCGCGCCACGATGGCGGCGCGGATGTCCTCGCCGAGGTCATAGGCATCCTGGGCGTGCTCGCCCCAGGGCAGGCTCCGTCCCGTGACACTCTCGCGCCAGAGAGAGAACGAGCGCCGGGGAGATAGAGCGGTGTCGCGGTTCTCCGGACGCTGGTCGCCGAGCCAATCGACCGTCCGGGCCACTTCACTGCGGACGAACACCAGCGCGTCGCCGTCCGTGCCGAGCGGGACGACGAGCAGCCCCGTGACACCGGGGACCTCGACGGCGAGCTCCGGGTGGTCCAAGGGCAGCGCCTCCCAGACGAAGCGGCCGGCGCCGAGCTCGTCCACGACGGCGAACAGGCGATCCGGGTCCGGGACGAGGCCCACCGTCGCGACCGTGTCGCCGAGGCGCAGGAGAGCTCCGTCGGCGGGGACGACGTCGAGCACCGTGCGGTCGCCGCTCATGAGCACCGTCGCCACGTCGGAGCGGCCGTAGATGGGCGCGGTGAGGGCGATGCGGCGCTCGCGGACGTCGAGCTGGCGCCGCAGCCGTCGGATCTGCTCGGCGGCGGCGAGCTGGGTCGCCACGTGCGTCGCCAGCACCTCGAGCGCGCGTCTGAGCAGCACGGGAACCCGCCGCGTCGTGCGGTGCGCACACGTGAACATCCCGACGAGCCGATCGCCCGCGACGATGCTCAGCGAGAGCGTCGATGCCTGGCCCATGTTGCGCATGAACTGCAGATGGTGCGGTGACGCCGCGCGCAGCTCCGACGGCCCGAGGTCCACGACCGCATCCTCGGGCAGCAGGCTCTTCAGCGCGACACCGGGATCCTCGGTGTCGGCGATGACCCGCGAGCGCTTCTCGACGTACAGCGCCCGCGCCTGCACGGGGATGTCGGAGGCCGGGAAGTGCAGGCCGAAGTACGACTCCATGTCGGGCTCGTGCTCGTCGGCGACGATCTGACCGTGGCCGTCGTCGTGGAACCGGTAGCACATGACGCGGTCGTATCCGGTGACGGCCTTGATCTCTCGCGCTGCCTGCTGACGCAGCTCGTCGGGGTCGGTGATGGTCGAGAGCCGATGGATGGCACCGACGACGCCGGTGCGCACGTAATCCATTCCCGGAATGGCGGGCTCGAGCTCCAGCAGCTTCGGAGACGTCCCGGGATGCGGGATGACGTCGTAGCTCACGCCTTCGAACTCGGCGCGCACCGGGTCGACGGCGAGTCCGTGGTCGAGGGCCCACCGGAACGTCTCGCTCCCTGCCTCTCGCAGATCGCGACCCAGCCAGTGCTCGAGGTTCTCGCTGGCGACCACGACCTGCCCGGTCAGTTCGTCGACGCCGAAGAGCCCGCCGTGCGACTGGATGCGGCCGATCAGGCGGATGGGCTCGGTCGAGCACTCCCGCAGGCGCAGCAGCTCCGCTTCGTCACGGGACGGGTCGCCGTCGAAGGTCGAACGGGAGATATCGGTCAAGGCGATGCCCTTCAGCGCCGGGAACGGGGGCGAGTTGCGCCAGCGAGCATCTTCATCCTACGCACCGGGCTCCGGCGTGGGGAGGTCGGGTCGCCCCGGCGAGGCGACGAATCGGCGCGCACGATCGGGCGTCGGACTAGCGCAACGAGGACGAAGGCGCAACGGGTTGTACGCCGCGACCGGATGGCGATTCGCTGGCTGAGGTGGCGCTGAGACCCCCTTCAGCGCCGGAGGGAGAAGGAGCCGTGGACACGACGACTCTCATCTGGATCATCGTCGGCATCGCGATCGTGCTCGTGATCGTCGTCGTGGCATTGCTGCTGACGGCCCGAGGGCGCAGGACGCGGCGCCAGGAGCATCAGCACGACAGGGCGGAGCGCATGCGCGCCGACGCGCGCGAGACCGAGCTCGCTGCCCGCGAGCACGAAGCCCAGGCGGCGCAGGCGAAGGCCGACGCGGCCGCCGCCGCAGCGGCTGCCGAGGCAGCGAAGGCTCGAGCGGCCGAAGCCGCGATCGACGCCGACCGGCGTGCGGGAACCATCGACGAGCACCGCGACGAGGCCGCTCAGCTGCGGCAGAAGCAGGCTGAGACGCTGCGCAAGGCCGACGAGGTCGACCCTTACGCGGGCGAGGACGCCGGGGCGACAGCGACGACCGAGGATCGCGATCGGACGGTCGACGGACACGACGTGCACGACACGCCGAAGACGGACGGCGTCGGCCCGCGGCGCTCCGACACCGCCGACACCCCCGCCCCGCGAACGGCCGCCACCATCGACGACCGCCGCGACGATCTGCCCGCCGACGACGCGACCGATCCCGCCACCCCGCCCACGCGCAGGGAGCGCATCTGACCGCGGCCGCGCCGCGGCCGGGGGCCACGCGGCGCGGCCGCCTCTCGCGCGCGAAACAGGACTCCGACGCCCGATAGCGTAGGCGGGTGACCGATCTGCTCGCCGTGCTGCGCACCGCAGGCCGCCTGCTGTGGCGGCACTGGCCGGTGCTGCTGGCGCTGTATCTCGGTGCGATCCTCGTCCGGTACGGGGTCATCGAGGTGGCGGGATGGGTCGGCTCGTACAACGCCGTCGCCGGATCGCTGCTGCTGCCGATCGCGATCCTCGTGCGACTCGTCGCGCTGGTCGCCATGTTCCTGGTGCTGCGCGACGGCATGCGGCAGCTGCGGGCGATCGCCCCGCTGCCGACCGACGGTCCGACCCGACGCCGCGAGTTCTTCGACGCCCTGATGGTCGGCATCCTCCCGTTCTTCGCGTTCTACGCGGCATGGGGGTACCTGCGCGAAGACGCGGTGGCCTATTCGCTCCGTGCGCTGGAGCTCTCGACCGGGCGACTGCTGACCGACGAAGCTCGCGGGGACGGGGTGGGCGGGATGGTCACGGCCACGCCCCTGACCGTCGCGATCGTGGTCGTCGCCTTCGCGCTGCGCTGGCTGCTCAAGCGCCATCGCGATCGTCTTCCGCGCGGGTTCGGGTTCATCGCGGCCTACCTCGAAGCCGTGTGGGTGTACTTCGCGGCGATCGTCATCTCCGATGTTGTCGGAGCCGTCACGGCATGGGTCGGCTCACGGCAGGGCATGGTGTGGCTCGGCGACATCCGGTCGCTGATGGAGTCGGTGTTCGTGCCGCTCGGCTGGCTGTGGGGTGCGACCGACTGGTTGCTCGGCGAGGCCGGCGGCATCATCCTGCTGCCGATCGCGTGGCTGACGATCGCGGGCGTGCTGTACGGGCAGGCGGTCGCGCCGCAGGCGATCGACGCGACGGAACTCGGCGGCGAGGTGGGTCGCCGCATCCGCACGCGATACACATCGCTGCCGGCACGCCTCCGCTCACGCCTGGCGGACATCTGGAGCGAGCTCATCAGCCGGTTCACGCCGATCGGCAACGCGCTGGTGCTGATGTGGCGCGCCGGGCCGGTGCTCATCGGGGGATTCGTGCTGCTCTACACCCTGCTGCTCTGGGTGCAAGGGGTGCTCGAATGGGCGATTCCGCGTGCGTTCGGCCCACAGCCTCTGAGCTTCTGGTTCATCAACGACCAGTTGATCTTCCTGATCGCCCCGGTCCTCATCGAGCCTGTGCGCATCGCGCTCGTGGCTGGCGGCTACGACGGCGTCATCGGGCGACTGCGCGGACGCCTCGCGGGGGGAGAGACGGATGCCGCGGCATCCGGTTCTTCGTCGCCGCAGGCGGTCACGGATCAGGGGTCGACGACGGCGCTCACGAACTCCGGCAGCCCGGGTTTGGACGCGAGCCAGACGGTGAACGGCCCCGACACGTCCTCGGCGACGAGGTAGTCGACCGTGATCGCATAGGGCTCGGTCAGCTCGGAGTCGCACCCGGTATGCAGGTCGTCGTCCCACTCCCGGCCCAGATCGGTGGTGTAGCTCCACTGTCGTTCCAGGCCGCCGGTCTCGTGCAGTTCGGGCGTGGAGCACGCGAACTCGGCGCCCGCGGGATCGATCTGGATCTCGACCGTGATCACTTTGCCGCCTTGCGGGGCATCGGGGAACTCGCCGTACTCCGCCGCGACCGGGCCGATCGTCGCACCCACGTACTCGGTCGATTCACCCGGCTGCAGGAGGATCGGCTGGGTCGGTGTGCCCTGCAGCGTCTCCGACCACTCGTTCCACGCCATCGCGGCGTAGGTCGCCGGCACGAGCACCAGGACTGCGCCCAGCGCGACCGCATTGGAACGCCACCATCCGGTCACGGGTTGGTCCATCCCGTCGTCAGCAGGTCCGTCTCGTCGACCGCAGGCACGTCGGCGAGGTCGATTGTCAGCACGATCATCGAGTCGAGCTCGGGGTTGACGCCGTTGAGCGCCAGCTCGATCCGGCCCTCGCCGGCACGGAGGTCGGCGGGCAGCTCGAACGCGAGGCTGCCTGACTGCGGGACGCCGACGTGCAGCGCTCCCCGGTAGAACGACTTCGGCCGCTCGCTCGCGTCGAACTGCTTGCCGTCGATCCGCAGCTGTGCAGAGCGGAGCGAGGCTCCTGTCTCGGTGAGAACGGCCTCCGCATCCAGATCCACGACCAGCCAGTTCCCCTCGGCCGACCAGGCCGTCGCATTCACCGTGTCGGCACGACGGAGGTCGGTGAAGGTCACAGCGATGTTCCGCCCGGTGGCGGCCTGACCGATCGTCGCGGGCACCTCGAACGGCGCCTTCTTCTGCACGTCGCCCGGCGTCGCCAGCGAGACGAACCAGGCTGCGACGATGAAAATAAGGCCGATGGTCCACGCGGCCCATGACGGGAGCATGGACGATGACGTCGTGGCGATGGGCGTGGTCGCGGGCGCATATTCAGCCGTCACCGGACCCCTCCTCCTCCACGCCGGCGCCGACGTCCTCGATCGGCAGCGACATGGTCGCCGTCGGCACCGGATCCTGCCAGTTGCTGCCCTGGGCGACGAACGACGCCGTGTACAGCGTCATGTCATCGAGGGCGACCTCGAGCTCGTCACCAGCCTGATAGTCGTCGGCGTCCACCGCCCAGGAGTAGACGATCTTGGCAGGGACTCCCGGCTGCAGTGCCGGGCCGAGCGTGGTGTCGTCATAGCGGGCGACGCTCGGCCCGGGGTCCTTCTCGTCATCGCCGAGGTCGCGGTCGCTCTCGAGGCCCTTGATCGAAAACGACTCCTCCACGCTCCACGCTCCCGTCGTGCGCAGGGGTTGATCCCAGTTGTTCGTGACGTCGACCACGACCGCGAGCACGCGCTCGCCGTCCTCGGGCCAGGTGCCCGATCCCGGAAGCTCGTCGATCAGCACGGCTTTGACGACCGTGAGGGTGCGCATGTCGGTGACGTGAGCCTCGCCCGGCTTCAGCTCGGCGAGCGGTGGCGGTGTCGCCTCCGCCAGCCCGCCGAACGCCGCCGTCGCGGCCAGGAACACGCCCGTGCCGATCGCCGCGAACCACGCCGTGGGCACGCGATCGGTCGCCGCTCGCACCCAGGTGAAGCGGCTCTTCCGCGCGGGGGCTGCGGGAGGCTGCTCAGACACCTGCCCAGCCTAGAGGGCCGGGCGCGGGTCATTTCGCGGCGAAAGCATCGCGCAGCGCACGGCGCACCTCGACGATGCCCGCGCGGTCGCGTGACGCGATCCGCTGCGCCAGGAAGACCTCGCGTGCGGGACGCCCCGGAAGGTCGAGCAGCCGGACGGGTGCCGGCGCGCCGGTCCACAGCAGGTCGGGGAGCACCGCCACCGCCTGACCCGCCGCGACCAGCCGTGCGTGGGCGGTGAGATCGGCCAGCTCGAAGCGCACGTCGGGCTCGAACCCGGCGGCACGGCACTGCTGCACCGCCCACTGGCGGGCCGCGGTGCCCGCGGGCTCCATCGCCCACGCCCGCTGTCGCAGATCATCGAGCGAACCGGCGGGATCGGCGGGTGCCACCGCCAGGTGAAGAGGGTCCGTGCCCAGCACCTCACGCTCGAGCCCGGCGACGTGCGCGCGAGTGTGCCCGGGGTACTGCTCGGCGATCACGAGGTCGACGCCGCGCGCCGTCAGTTCGAACAGGCCCTGCTCCGGCGGCAGCTGCACGAGTTCGACGCGCAACGACGGCGCACGCTCGTTCAGCAGTCCGAGTGCCCCGGGCAGCAGGGCGAGCGTCGCCGTCTGCATCACTGCGACGCGGACCGGAGCGAGTCCCGGCGTCAGCGACTCGAGCTCGCCCCTGGCCTGCTCGTCGAGGTCGAGCGCGCGCGCCGCGTGGGCGGCCAGCACGCGTCCGTGCTCGGTGAGGCGCACCCGTCGCCCGTCCGGGACGAGCAGTGCGACGCCCGCCTCCTTCTCCAGCAGCGCGAGCTGCTGCGAGATCGTCGACGGGCTGTACGACAGGGCGTCGGCGACGGCGGCGAGCGTTCCCCGCAGCGCGAGCTCGTGCAGCAGCCTGAGACGGCGAAGTTCGAGCACCGGCATCCCATCGACAGAATCGAACGATACAGATCATAGATGCTCGCTTTTCATGAATGAATGGATGCCGCACCCTGGACGCATGGCACATGTCGAGCCGATCGCGCACGAAGAGGTGCAGGCTGGAGTCACTCAGGTGAACGCAGAGGCGGACGGAGCGCGCATGGAACCGCAAGCCCATCGGGATCTGGTCGAGGATGCCGTGGCGCTGGCGCAGCGGTGGACGGCCGAGAGCGCGGAGGTCGAGGCGGATCCCGCGGCCGAACGGCTGGCCGGAGTGCTGAAAGACCCGAACGGCCTGCCGTTCACGATCGGGTTCGTGGACGGCGTGATGCGTCCCGAGAGCCTGTCGGCGGCGGCGTCCCACCTGCACCGGGTCGCACCGCTCGTGCCCGGGTTCCTGCCCTGGTACCTGCGCTCGGCCGTGCGCGTCGGCGGCGCTGTCGCACCGGTGCTGCCGACGCCGGTCGTGCCGATCGCGCGGCGAGTGCTGCGCGAGATGGTGGGCCATCTCGTGGTCGACGCCCGGCCCGACAAGCTCGGCACGGCCATCGAGCAGCTGCGCGCGGGCGGCGCGCGACTCAATCTGAATCTGCTCGGCGAGGCGGTGCTCGGCGAAGACGAGGCGCGGCGCCGGCTGGACGGCATCCACGATCTCATCCGCCGCCCCGACGTCGACTACGTCTCGGTCAAGGTGTCGGCGATCGCGAGCCACATCTCGATGTGGGCGTTCGACGAGGTCGTCGACAACGTCGTCGAGCGCCTGCTGCCGCTGTACCTGACGGCCGCGGCCGATGGCACCTTCATCAACCTCGACATGGAGGAGTACCGCGACCTCGACCTCACCATCGCGGTGTTCATCCGGCTGCTCGAAGACCCGCGGCTGCGCGGGCTCGAGGCGGGCATCGTGCTGCAGGCCTACCTGCCCGACGCGCTGCCCGCCCTGCAGGAGCTGACGGCGTGGGCGCTCGAGCGCGTCGACGCCGGCGGCGCGCGCATCAAGGTGCGGCTCGTCAAGGGCGCGAACCTCGCGATGGAGCGGGTGGATGCCGTCATGCACGGGTGGACGCTCGCCACCTATGACGCCAAGGTCGACTCGGACGCCAACTATGTGCGGTGCCTGCGGCACGCGCTGGATCCGGCACACACCCGCGGAGTGCGGATCGGCGTCGCCGGCCACAACCTCTTCGACATCGCGTACTCGTGGCTGCTGGCCGGGGCGGCCGGGGTGCGTCCCGATGTCGAGTTCGAGATGCTGCTCGGCATGGCGCAGGGCCAGGTCGCCGCGGTCGCGCGCGAGGTCGGGCACGTGCTGCTGTACGTGCCGGTGGTGCGGCCCGACGAGTTCGACGTCGCGATCAGCTACCTGGTGCGCCGGCTCGAAGAGAACGCGTCGAGCGACAACTTCCTCTCCGCCGCGTTCGACCTCGCCGACGACCCCGCGATGTTCGAGCGTGAGCGCGACCGCTTCCTCGCGTCGCTCGACCGCGCCGACGACCCGGCCCTCGCGCTCGGACCGAAGCGCGACCAGGACCGGCTCGCCGAGGCCGCCGAGCTGGCGGCCGCCGACGGTGACGCAGCCACCGGCGATCAGCCGCCGCGTCTGCGCGCGCGCCTGCGACGGGCCGACGAGGCCGGCCTCACCCAGGCCGTCATGGGCATCGCGCGCTCGGCCGCATCCACCGACACCGCCCCGCTCGAACCCGCCGTCCCCGAGCAGGTGTTCGGCGCCGAGGCCTTCATCGAGACGGCGGTGTTCGCCCCGCGCCAGACCGACGCACGCGCGGCCGGCGCACCGGGGTTCCGCAACACGCCCGACAGCGACCCCGCGCTGCCGGCCAATCGCGCCTGGGCCCGCGGCATCCTCTCCCGCATCGAGACGTCCCGCGCCGGCGACGAGACCATCGCGGCGGCGCGGGTCACCGACGACGAGACGCTGCAGGCCATCATCGCGCGGGTGACGGATGCCGCCGGCCGATGGGGTTCGCTGCCCGCGGCCGACCGGTCCGGCGTGCTGACGGCCGCGGCCCGCGCGCTGGAGGCACGCCGCGGCGAGCTCATCGAGGTCGCCGCCTCGGAGACGGGCAAGGTGTTCGCCGAGGCGGACGTCGAGGTCAGCGAAGCCGTGGATTTCGCGAACTACTACGCGGCGACCGCGCGCGAGCTCGACCGCGTGAGCGGCGCCGTGTTCGAACCGGCGCGCCTGACCGTCGTGACGCCGCCGTGGAACTTCCCGATCGCGATCCCCGCGGGCGGGGTGCTCGCCGCGCTCGCCGCGGGCTCGGGTGTCGTGTTCAAGCCGGCGCCGCAGGCGCGGCGGTGCGCGGCCGTCGTGGCAGAGGCGCTGTGGGCGGCCGGGGTGCCCCGCGACGTGCTCGCGCTCGTCGACATCGATGAGGGCGACCTCGGGCGGACGCTCGTGTCGCACCCGGCGGTGGATCGCGTGATCCTCACCGGGTCCTGGGAGACGGCGGCGCTCTTCCGCTCGTGGCGGCCCGACCTGCCCCTGCTGGCCGAGACCAGCGGCAAGAACGCGATGATCGTCACGCCGACCGCCGACCTGGACCTCGCGGCATCCGATCTCGTCAAGAGCGCGTTCGGCCACGCCGGCCAGAAGTGCTCGGCCGCGTCGATCGCGATCCTGGTCGGCCCCGTCGGGCACTCGCGCCGCTTCGCGCGCCAGCTGGTGGATGCGGTGAACTCGCTGCGGGTGGGCCCGCCGTCGGATCCGCTCAGCGAGGTCGGGCCGGTCGTCGGGGCGCCCCGCGGCAAGCTGGAGTGGGCGCTCACGACGCTCGATGAGGGGGAGCAGTGGCTCGTCGAGCCGCGCCGTGTCGACGACGCACCCGAGTACCGCGGCCGGCTGTGGACGCCCGGCGTCCGGGTGGGCGTGCAGCCCGGCTCGCGGTTCCACCACGAGGAGTTCTTCGGGCCCGTGCTCGGCGTCATGCACGCGACCTCGCTGTCGCACGCGATCGAGCTGCAGAACGCCGTCGCCTACGGACTCACCGCGGGGCTGTACACGCAGAACCCCGACGACCTCGCGCTGTGGCTCGACCGCGTCGAGGCCGGCAACCTCTATGTCAACCGCGGCATCACCGGCGCCATCGTGCAGCGGCAGCCGTTCGGCGGCTGGAAGCGCTCCTCGGTCGGCGCCGGCGCGAAGGCGGGCGGCCCGAACTACCTTGTCGGCCTCGGCCGGTGGCGTGCGACCTCGGGGGCGCCGGCATCCACCACCCTTCATCTGCGGGGGCTCGACACGCGCATCGCCTCGCTCATCGAGGCCGCGCAGCCGTCCTTGGACTATGAGGCGTTCGAGTGGCTGCGCCGCGGTGCGCTGTCGGACGCGATCGCGTGGGACCGCGAGTTCGGCCAGGTGAAGGACGTGTCGGGGCTCGGTGTCGAGCGCAACCTGTTCCGCTATCGCCCGATCGGCTCCGTCGCCCTGCGCGCCACCGCCGACGCGTCATGGCAGTCCGTGCTGCGCGTCGTCGTGGCGGGTCTGCGGGCGGGGTCGACGTTGACGCTCAGCGCGCCGGTCGGCCTGCCGGCCGCGGTGCGCCGCGTGCTGACGGACCAGGGCATCGCCGTGTACGTCGAGAACGACGCCGAATGGCTGCAGCGCATCACGGCGCCCGACGATCTGCTCGACGCCGTGGCTGACGAGACTCCTGCTCCGCGCCCCTCGCGCGTGCGGCTGATCGGCCAGGCCGAGTCGGTCGCCGCGCTGCACACCCTCGTGTCGCAGGCTGTCGGCGGTGACCCCGACCTCGCCGTCTACGACAACGAGGTCACCACAGCGGGCCGTCTGGAGCTGCTCCCGTTCCTGCACGAGCAGTCCGTCACGATCACGGCGCACCGCTTCGGCAACCCCGACCCGTGGAGCGAGTCGGTGATCTGACCGCAGGTCGCTCGCGGCGCCAGCGCTGTCGAAACCTGCATTCGCGCTCGTGTGGTTCGGGCGCGGATGAAGGTTTGAGCAGCGCGAGCGCGTAGGGGGGGGCGGATGCCGGGCTCCCGGCATCCACTAGCGTTGCGCGCATGGACGCAACGC
Source organism: Microbacterium helvum (assembly GCF_014779795.1). Lineage (GTDB taxonomy): Bacteria > Actinomycetota > Actinomycetes > Actinomycetales > Microbacteriaceae > Microbacterium > Microbacterium helvum. The sequence continues at coordinate 670,638 of NZ_JACXZS010000001.1, read as the reverse complement.
ATCGGGTCGACGTACGCGAGCTGGCAGAGCGTGACGTCGAGCTGATCGCACGCACTGAGCCGGAGGGCAAGGGCTTCGTCGAGGCGATGTGGCGGCTTCAGCAGGAGGGGCTCAGTCTTCTTCTCGTTGCCTGGGTGGGCGCCGATCCGGTGGGCTCCGGCCAGCTCGACTGGCGATCGACTCCGCCCGAGCTGAAGAACCTCCACGTCGATGCCCGCCACAGGGGTTCAGGAATCGGCACGTCGATCATCCGCGAGGCTGAGATCCGGATGCAGCCGGGGAGCTCGCTCGCGGTCGGCGTCGGGCTCGACAACCCGCGTGCTCGTGCCTTGTATGAGCGGTTGGGGTACTCGGCGACGGGCGAGATCAGCACGACGACGTACGAGTACGTGGATGACGGCGGCACCAGGCGTCAAGCCACAGAGACCGACGAGCTTCTCGTCAAGTCGATCCGGTAGGGCGACGCGCTCCTCCGCCGAAGCGCACGCTCGCGTCGACGGGCTGCGCTAGCGTTGCGCGCATGCAGGATGTCGCCGCTCTCAGCTCCATCGTCTCGGCCCTGTGGCTGACCGTCGCGATCCTGGCGGGAGGGTTCGCACGCACGCGCAATCGTTCGGCGTGGACGTGGTTCCTGCTGACGTTCTTCCTCGGGCCGATCGCCGCCTTCCTGCTCGTCGTCTGGCCCGCCCGCGAGCCGGCTCCCGCAGGGACGGGCGTGAACCGCTGACGCAGTGAGCGAGTGGATGCCGGGCGCCCGGCATCCACTCCGTCCCTGCCGATGGGGCCCCGACCTGTCGACTGCCGCACGCGGGGTCAGTCCAGGGGATCGGCCTGCAGATCGCGGACGTGGTAGAACTCCTGGTCCCACAGGAGATACACGAGCCAGGCGGGCAGGTGGTACGCCTCCTGGAGGTAGTTCTCCTGCGAGGAGTGGATCTTCCAGCCCTCCATCTTCTTGCCGGTCTCGGCCGACATCGCGTACTCGGGGTCGGGCTGGTTCTTCACGACGAACGCGCCGGCCTCGCCGCCGAACATCTCCAGGGCCTTGGTGGGGCTGATCGTGTAGACGATGTGCTTGGGGCCGGTGTACGAGCCGTCCTCGTCCTCGAGCTGGGCGATCGCCTTCTCGGTGACCTCGCCCATGCGCATGTGGTCCTTGTGGCCGGTCGCGCCGGATTCCGGCCAGAACGCCACGACGACGTCGGGCTGGATGCGCTTCATGGTGTCGGCGACGCGGTCGACGAGCTCCTGCTCGTCCACCTCGGGCACGCCGCCGTCGGGGTAGTCCCACACCTCGTGCTCATCGACGCCGAGGTTGAAGCTGTTCTTGAGCGCCTCCGCCTTGCGGATGTCGCCGAGGTCCTCCTGACGTGCGACGACGGGCACCTGGTGGCCGGCCTCGCCCTGCGTGGCGGTGATCATGGCGGTGTAGGCGCCGTCCTGGGTCTTGGCACGCCAGAACAGGCCGTTGACGGTCTGCTCGTCGTCGGGGTGCGCGAAGACCCCGAGCACCCGCGTGCCGCCGAGTTCGCCGACCACAGAGTCGACTCCCTTCGCGGTCGGCATGTGGAACAGACTGCGGCCGGCCCAGTACACGCCGACGAGGGCGACGACCAGGACGGATGCGACGACGATGAGCGCGATCCAGCGCTTGCGCATGTGGGACTCCGGGGGTGCTGTGAGCGCCCGTCGGCGATGACGGGCTGAGGCATCATAAACCGAACAGTGCTCGGTGAACGACGCGCGTGCGTCGGTTACGCTTCTACAACGTTGGAACTTTTTCTCCCGGACAGCTTGACAGCGCCTCCGATCGCGTCGCACACTGTTCTCCACCCAGTCATTCCAACGTTGTAAATCAACGGACACCACCGGTCAGCGGCGATCGATCCCCTCGGGATCCCGCAGGCTGATCACACAGCACTACGAGAGGAAACGTGATGACGAAGTCACGGAAGCCGGTCATCGCCGCGGCGGCGATGCTGGCGGTCGGCGCACTGTCGCTGTCGGGCTGCGCAGGCGGCGGATCGGGCGACAGCGGCACCGAGCAGCTGACCTTCATGTTCCGCGGCAGCGACGCCGAGAAGGCTGCCTACACCGCGGCGATCGAGCAGTTCGAGAAAGACAACGACGTCGACGTCAAGATCATCATGACGACGGCCGACGAGTACAACACCAAGCTCAAGGCCGCGATCACCGGCAAGCAGGTCCCCGACGTGTTCTACGTCGACCCGGGCAGCGTGCAGGCCTACGTCAAGACCGGCATCATCAAGGACATCACCGAGTACGTCGAGGGCGACGATGACCTCGACCTCGACAACGTGTGGCAGTACGGCGTCGACAGCTACCGCTTCGACGGCAAGCTCATGGGCCAGGGCGCGATCTACGCGATGCCCAAGGACGTCGGCCCGTTCTCGTTCGGCTACAACAAGACGATGTTCGAGAAGGCCGGCATCCCGCTGCCCGACAAGGACAAGCCCTACACCTGGGACGAGTTCACCGCCGTGACCAAGCAGCTCACGCAGGACACCAACGGCGACGGCACCCCCGACCAGTGGGGCACCGGCCTCAATGTCGTGTGGAACCTCCAGGCGTTCGTGTGGTCCAACGGCGGCGACTGGCTGAACAAGGACCGCACCAAGGTCACGGTCGACACCCCCGAGTTCGCCGAGGCGCTGCAGTACTTCGCCGACCTCACCAACGTCGAGGGCGTGACCCCGTCGGCCACCGACGCGCAGACCCTCGACACCTACCAGCGCTGGATGCAGGGACAGATCGGCTTCTTCCCCGTCGGCCCGTGGGACGTGCCCACGTACGAGAAGCTCGACTTCGACTGGGACCTCATCCCCTGGCCGGTCGGCTCGACCGGTGAGACCGCGACCTGGACGGGCACGCTCGGCATCGCCGTGAGCGAGACCACCAAGGACCCCGACATGGCGGCGAAGCTGTCGATCTACCTGTCGACCGACCCCACCGCTCAGCAGTCGCTGGTCGACGCCGGCGTGCAGATCCCCAACCTCATCGACATGGCCCAGGAGTGGGTCACCTCCTCGACGCTCCCGCCCGAGAACAAGCAGGAGTTCCTCGACGTCGTGCAGGACTACGGCCGGGCGCTCCCCGCCAACACCACCTACAGTGCCGAGTGGTACGACGAGCTGTACAAGAACATCCAGACGGTGCTCGACGGCAAGCAGACGGCCGCCGACTACCTGAAGGAGGTCCAGCCCCGCATGCAGGAGATGCTCGACAAGGCGAACGCCGAAGCCGGCATCGGCTGAGCTCGTCGAAGCCTGACGCGGCTGACCCCGCAGATCGACAGGATGCCGCACCTCGGACGTCCCCGAGGGCCCGGGGTGCGGCATCCACTTCTCCTGAATCTCTCGAAACGAGGCTGATCATGTCGACGACGACCCCCGTCCGTCGTTCGCGGCTGCACCGCCGCGAACACCGCGCCGCGCTCGCGCTGGTCGCGATCCCCATCGTCGGGTTCCTGGTGTTCACCGGCTACCCGCTGGTGTTCTCGGTGTATGCCTCGTTCACGAAGTGGAACGGTCTGAGCGAGCCGGTCTTCAACGGCCTCGCCAACTTCGTCGAGATGGCGAACGACCGCTACTTCTGGCAGGCGATGGGCAACACGATCTTCTACATGATCGGCATCCCGATCGGGCTCGTGCTGTCGCTGCTGCTGGCGCTCGCCCTCAACCGCAAGATGCGCGGCACCACGTTCTTCCGCACGGTCTACTACGTTCCGGTGATCTCGTCGCTGGCGGCGGTCGCGATCCTGTGGCAGTGGGCCTACAACGGCGACTTCGGCCTCGTGAACCAGGTGCTGGCGCTGTTCGGCATCGAGGGTCCCAACTGGCTGCAGAACCCCGACACCGTCAAGCCCGCGATCATCATCATGGCGGTGTGGAAGGGCCTCGGCTATTCGATGCTGCTGTACCTGGCCGCCCTGCAGTCGGTGCCGCGGCACCTGTACGAGGCGGCCGCCCTCGACGGGGCAGGCGCGTTCCAGCAGTTCCGCCACATCACGGTGCCGATGCTCAACCCGGTGACGTTCTTCCTCGTCGTCACGAGCATCATCGGCGGCGCGCAGATCTTCATCGAGATCAACATCATGACCCCCACAGGCGGTCCCGAGTTCAGCTCGGCCTCGATCGTCTGGTACATCTGGCAGAAGGCGTTCAACTATCTGCAGATGGGCTACGCGACGGCGATGTCGGTGGTCCTCGGCCTGCTCGTCTTCGTCGTGACCGCGATCCAGTTCCGGCTCAACCGCCGCTTCCAGTTCTCGATCGACTGAGGCACATCATGACGCTCACCACTCCCGGGGCCGTGTCGGCCCTGAACTCCGACCTCGAGGGCGCGCCGGGGCGCAAGCTCCCGAAGCGCCGCATCGGCCGACCCACCGGAAACTCGGCCGGACGCCGCCGCTGGTACGGCGCGTACGGCATCGTCAACGTCATCCTCACGATCGTGCTGTCGATCGGCGGCATCGTGATGATCGCGCCGCTGGTGTGGACGTTCTCGACCTCGCTCAAGACCCGCGAAGCCGTCTTCGCGCTGCCGCCGCAGTGGCTCCCCGACCCGGTCATGTGGGAGAACTACGTGCGGGTCTGGTCGGCGGGCCCGCTGTTGTCGGGCATCGTCAACTCGGTCATCGTGTCGGCGACCGTCACGATCATCGGCACCATCACGTCGATGCTCGCGGCCTTCGCATTCGCGAAGCTGCGCCTGCCGGGCAAGAACGTGCTGTTCCTGATGCTGCTGGCCGCCATCATGATCCCGTTCCCGACGATCATGATCCCGCAGTTCAAGCTGTTCGCCGACCTCGGCATGGTCGACACCCTGTGGCCGCTGATCCTGCCCGGCGTGTTCGGCAACATCGTGATGATCTTCTTCATCCGGCAGTACCTCGACTCGGTGCCGGACTCGATCATCGAGGCCGCGAAGATCGACGGCGCCGGCTACCTGCGCATCTTCTTCACGCTCATCTTCCCCGCGATCCGCCCCGCGATCGCGGCGCAGTTCATCCTGTGGTTCATGGCGGTGTGGAACGACTACCTCGCGCCGATCATCTACCTGAACTCTCCCGAGAAGCAGACGCTGCAGCTCGTCATCGCGAGCTTCAACGCCACGTACGCCAGCCAGACCGACTACCCGCTCATCATGGCGGCCTCGTTCATCGCGCTGATCCCGGTGCTCGCGGTGTTCGTCATCTTCCAGCGCCAGATCATCGAATCGGTCGCCCTCACCGGAGCGAAGGGCTGATCATGTCCCGCTTTTCGACCAACCCCACGACCTGGGGAACGCTGAACGCCCACGACCCCACCGTGGTGCGCGGCGACGACGGCCAGTGGTACATGTTCTCGACCGACGCGGCGGTCGGCGTGGACGAGATCCCCGCCGGCGTGCACGTGCGCACATCGCCCGACCTCGTCGAGTGGACCTTCGTCGGCACGGCGCTGGACGGCGTGCCCGCCACCGCACTCGCGCACACCGGCGCCGAGGGGCTGTGGGCACCCGAGGTGGTGCGCTGGCCTACGGCCGACGGCACCCCGCGGTGGCACATGTACTACTCCGCGTCGACGTTCGGCTCGCGCACGTCCGTCATCGGGCTCGCGACCGCAGCGTCGCCGGCAGGACCCTGGACGGATGCCGGTCCCGTCGTGACGACGACGCACCGGCTCGACGGGCACAACGCCATCGACGCCGCCGTGGTCTTCGACCGGGGCGGGCGGCCGTGGCTGACGTACGGCTCGTTCTTCGGCGGCATCCACATCCTGCCGCTCGATGAGCAGACGGGATTCGCCGAGAACCCGGGCGAGATCGGCACGCTCATCGCGCGACGGCCGGCGAGCGTCGACGGCGCGGTCGAGGGGGCGTACATCGTGTACCGGCCCGAAGAGGACCGCTTCGTGCTGTTCGTCTCGTACGACTCGCTGTTCGACAGCTACAGCGTGCGGGTCGCGTCGGCGCACCAGGTCACCGGACCGTACGTCGACGCGAAGGGCCGCGCGCTCACCGACGTGACGGATGAGGACCCGGATGCCGTCGGCACGAAGATCCTCGGCGGCCATCGCTTCGCCGGCGGGACGGCGTGGATCGCGCCCGGCCACAACTCGGTGTTCCGCGACGGCGAACGGCTGTTCCTCGTCCACCACGTGCGCCACGCCGACGACCCGACACGCCACGAGGCGCAGATCCGTCGCGTCCACGTCACGGCTTCGGGGTGGCCGCTCGTGTCGCCGCATCCGTTCGCGGGCTACGACACCGAGCGCCTGCCCGCGCCCGAGTCGGTCTCGGGTGACTGGGACGTCGTGCGATTCGACCCGGCCGAGCGGGGCGTCGTGGCATCCGTCCGCCTTCGGATCGTCGCCGCCGCCCACACCGACGGGCAGCCGCTGACGACGCCGCTCATCGTGGCGGCCGCGGACGGCGACGTCGTGCTGGATGCCGTCGTGTTCGGCGCGTTCGACCCCGTGTCGGAGCGGCCGGTGCTGGCCTTCGCGGGCCTCGATGCCGAGGGCGTCGTGTGGACCGGCTCGAAGGCGGCGGCATGATCGCCGAATCCGGGTGGGCCGGCCGCGTGATGTCGTGGCTGCGGGTCGTCGCCGCCCTCATCGTGGTGAACCTGCTGTTCGTGCTGGGGACCGTCGTCGGACTCGTGGTGCTGGGCCTCGCTCCGGCTGCGCTCGCCGCCACAACATGCCTCACGCTGATGCGGGACGGCGAGCTCGAGTCGGGGCTCGTGCGGACGTTCGCCCGCACCTACCGTTCCCGGTTCTGGTGTGCCAACCTCATCGGCCTGCCGTTCGGCGTCATCGCTGTGCTGCTCGCCCTCGACACGGCCGTGCTGTCTGCGCTCGACGGGGCGGTGTCGGCGGCCCTCGCAGGATTCACGTGGGTGGTCGGCGCCGGTGCGCTGCTCGCGTTCACGGCCGCGCTGACCGTCGCGGTCCGCTATGCCGAGACCCCCGGAGCGGTGCTGCGCTACGCCGCCGTGCTGCCGTTCACCTCGCCGGTCATGAGCCTCGCGCTGCTCGTCACGCTCGCGGTGGTCGGCATCGCGCTGGGCCTTCTTCCCATGCTGATCCCGCTCGTCGGGTTCGCCATCGTCCTGTTCGTCGCGGGGTGGTTCGTCGACCACAGGCTGGCGGCGCTGGATCCTGACCATCCCCGCGCCGCGGATCGCCATGCCGCCGACCCTGTCGCCGCAGAACTCCGCGCCGACCCCCTGCCCGCGGCCGCGGCATCCGGCCACTGAGACCACACCACTGAACTCGCGGGCTCGTCCCGCACCGCCATGCCGTGCTGCCCGCAGCCGGCCCGTCCCTGGAGGAGAAACGTGACCACGTCACCCGCCACCGCCCGCATCTCGGTCGACCGCGAGGCGGTCGTCGCCCCGATCGACCGCCGCATCTTCGGCTCGTTCGTCGAGCACCTCGGCCGCTGCGTCTACGACGGCATCTACGAGCCCGGCCACCCCACCGCCAACGAGGACGGCTTCCGCCTCGACGTCGTGGACCTGGTGCGCGAACTCGGCTCGACCACCATCCGCTACCCCGGCGGCAACTTCGTCTCGGGCTTCCGCTGGGAGGACTCGGTCGGCCCGCGCGAGCAGCGTCCGGTGCGGCGCGACCTCGCCTGGCACTCGCTGGAGACCAACCAGGTCGGCGTCGATGAGTTCTCCCGGTGGCTGGAGCTCACGGGTTCCGAGCTCATGATGGCCGTCAACCTCGGCACCCGCGGGATCGAGGCCGCCCTCGACCTGCTCGAGTACTGCAACCACCCGTCGGGCACGGCGCTCAGCGACCAGCGCATCGCCAACGGCACGCCCGAGCCCCACGGCATCAAGATGTGGTGCCTGGGCAACGAGATGGACGGCCCCTGGCAGACCGGCTACATGACGGCCGACGACTACGGCAAGCTGGCCGCCCGCACGGCGCAGGCGATGAAGGCCGCCGACCGCACCCTGGAGCTCGTCGTGTGCGGGTCGTCGGGTTCGGCCATGCCGACGTTCGGCGACTGGGAGCGCACCGTGCTCGAGCACGCGTACGACCACGTCGACTTCATCTCGTGCCACGCGTACTACCAGGAGCGCGGCGGCGACCTCGGCTCGTACCTGGCATCGTCGCTAGACATGCAGTACTTCATCGAGACCGTCGTATCGACCGCCGACCACGTGGGCAACAAACTCAAGTCGAAGAAGAAGATCAAGCTCTCGTTCGACGAGTGGAACATCTGGTACCTCGACGAGCACCGCGAGTCCGACGAGGTCAACGACGAGTGGCGCTACGCCCCGCGTCAGCTCGAGGACGTCTATTCGGTGGCGGATGCCGTCGTGCTGGGCAACCTCATGATCACGCTGCTGAACAATCACGACCGGGTGGCCTCGGCCTCGCTCGCGCAGCTCGTGAACGTGATCGCGCCGATCATGACCGAGCCCGGCGGGCCGGCCTGGCGCCAGACGACGTTCTTCCCGTTCTCGGTGACCTCGCGCCTCGCGCGCGGCGAGGTGCTGAAGCCCCGCATCGACGCCGCCACCTACCCGACCGCGGTCTACGGCGACGCGCCGCTCGTCGACTCGGTGGTCACCGTCGACGAGGACGCCGCGGCGGTGTTCCTCGTGAACCGCAGCCTGACCGAGGCGATCACGGTCACCGTCGACGTGTGGGAGCTCGGGGTCGCCGCTGTCACCGAGGCCGTCACGCTGTGGGACGACGACGTGTACGCGAAGAACACGCTCGCCGATCAGGAGCGCGTGGGCCTCAAGACGCTCGAGGGCGTCGCGCTCGAGGCGGACACGCTGACCGTCACCCTGCCCCCGGTGTCGTGGTCGGCGATCGCGCTCGCATGAGGTCGAGACTCGCGGCGGTGGCGGCTCTCCTCCTTGCCGTCGCCGTCGCGGCGACCGGGTGCGCCGGCACGCCCGCCGCGCCGGAGTTGACCGGCGACACATTCGTGCACGACCCCGCGTTCGTCGCGGGCACGGACGGCGAGCCGTCGTTCATCTACTCCACGGGCAACGGGCAGATCGGCGACGGCAACATCCAGATCCGGCGGTCGGCCGACGGCGCCGACTGGGAGGACGCCGGCACGGTGTGGGACGAGAAGCCCCAGTGGCTATCCGACGCCGTGCCGGGCGTCGACAACCTCTGGGCTCCCGAGCTCTACGAGCACGACGGCACGTGGTATCTGTACTACTCGGCGTCGACGTTCGGCAAGAACACCTCGCTCATCGCGCTGGCCACGAACACGACGCTCGATCCCGACGACCCCGACTACGAATGGGTCGACCAGGGCATCGTGATCGAATCCACCGGCACCGACTTCAACGCGATCGATCCCGGCATCGTCGAAGACGCCGACGGCAACCCCTACATGGCCTTCGGCTCGTTCTGGAGCGGCATCCGCATGGTGCCGCTCGAGTGGCCGAGCGGTCTGCGCGCCGCCGGCACCGAGGACGACGAACCGCTGCGGCTGGCCGACCGGCAGTCGCCGCCTAACGCCGTCGAGGCGCCGTACATCGTGCGGCACGACGACTACTTCTATCTGTTCGTCTCGCGCGACTCCTGCTGCAAGGGCGCCGACAGCACGTACAACATCGCCGTCGGGCGGTCGAAGGACGTCACCGGGCAGTACGTCGACGCCGACGGCGTGTCGTTGCTCGAAGACGGCGGAACCCCGGTGCTCGCCACCGACGGCAGCCGCGTGGGTCCCGGCGGGCAGTCGGCGTCGGGTGGTCTGCTCGCCTTCCACTGGTACGACGCGAACCTCGACGGCCAGTTCCGCCTCGGCCTGCTGCCCCTGCAGTGGCGCGACGGCTGGCCGCTCGTGGAATGGCCAGCCGGGGAGTGACCGGATGCCGCGTCCCGGGCGCTGCGGTAGGCCGCGGGCCGCGGCATCCGTCCCTCCCCTCCCGTTCAGCCGTCACAGATGTACGCGATTCCGGCCCTCGCGCGTACATCTGTGACGGATGAACGAGAGGGGGGCGGAAGACGTGACGAGCGCGCGCGGGGCGCGAGCGTCAGCGGGCGACGGCTGGAGCCGACTCGCGCTGCACGATCTCGAAGTCGGCGAGCAGCAGGCGCGGGGGAGCGCCGAGACCCTCGATGCGCTCGATGACGGCCGACACCGCGGTGCGGGCGATCCAGGCGCGCCCGGGGTCCACGGTTGTGAGCGAGGGGATCGAGTACCGGGCCTCGTCGATGTCGTCGAAGCCCATGACGGCGACGTCGTCGGGCACGCGGAGCCCCGCCTCTTGCAGAGCGCGCATGGCACCGAAGGCGAGCGTGTCGTTCAGGGCGAACACGGCGTCGAAGCCGACGCCCCGCTCGATGATCTCGCGCATCGACCGGGCGCCGTTGGCGCGGTGCCATTCGATGGAGCCGCCGATGAGGCGGCCGTCGAACGGGATGCCGCGCGCTTCGAGCGCCTCGCGATAGCCCTGCAGGCGCAGGGCGGCCGAGCCGATCAGCTCGCCCTCGTGGGCGCCGACGATGGCGATGCGGCGCCGGCCCGAGTCGATCAGGTACTCGGTGGCGGCGCGCGCGGCCTCGACGTTGCGCATCGTGAGGTGGTCGGTGGGCCCCTCGAAGATGCGCTCGCCGAGCAGCACCAGCGGGTAGTCGACGTCCAGGTGCGCGACGTCGTCCTGGCTCATCTCGAGCGGGCTGAAGATCAGGCCGTCACTCATCTTGCGGCGCGGGCTCGTGAGCAGGTCGAGCTCGCGCTGCCGCCCGCCGCTGCCGGTCTGCTCGATCGTGACGACGAAACCCGAGGCCTCGGCCGCGGCGATGACGGATGCCGCCAGCTCGGCGAAATAGGCGAGCGCGAGGTCGGGGACGGCCAGTGCGATCGACCCGGTGCGCCCGGAGCGCAGGCTGCGCGCGGTGAGGTTGGGGGTGTAGCCCAGCTCGGCGATCGCGGCTTCGACGCGCTCCTTGGTGGTGGGGCGGATGTGCGGGTAGTCGTTGATGACGTTCGACACGGTCTTGATCGACACGCCGGCCAGGCGCGCGACGTCGTGCAGCGTTGCCGCCATCGCCCACCCCCGATCGCCTCGATGCCGTCGGCTCCCCGGTCGGCGCCCTCCGAGCCTACAACGTTGTAAGGACCGTTCCGCCCGCCGTTCCTCATTGTGGCCGAGCTGCGCCGCTCGAGGCAATGTAAAGAATCCTTGACATCACACTCGCGTCGACCTAACCTCATGTCAAAGATTCTTTACATGGCCGGAGGGTGGAGTCATGGTCTACGAAGAGCGCAACATCTGGGCGAGTCTCATCGTGAGCATCGTCGGCGTGATCGTCTACGTCGTGCTCGTGCTTCAGCAGGCCGGCGGCGGTCCGCTGGCGGAGACCGATTGGGTGCCGCTGATGCTGTGGGTCATCGGCGGCGGCATCGTCGCGGCGATCGTCGTCAGCATCGCCTGGGGCATCGTCGCCGGCATGCGGGACCCTGACGGCGTCGGCACGAGCGATCAGCGCGACCGCGACATCGCCCACATGTCGACCAGGGTGGGGCAGGCGTTCCTCGTGATCGCCGGACTCGGCGTGATCGTGCTGTGCGCGTTCGAAGCGGACTGGTTCTGGATCGCCAACACGATGTTCTTCGGCTTCGCGGTGTCGTCGATCGTCGGCGGCATCGCGAGCGTCATCGCCTACCGCCGCGGGCTCGTCTGATGGTCAAGCCCACGCGGGTCACCAACTCCATCCGCGCGACGCGCGAGGCCGCCGGCATGACGCAGGCCGATCTCGCCCGCGCCGTGGGTGTGACGCGGCAGACCCTCATCGCGATCGAGCAGGGGCGCTACTCGCCCAGCCTCGAACTCGCCTTCCAGCTGGCCCGCGCCTTCGGCGTCGGGCTCGACGACCTCTTCGACTACCCGGAGGGCTGACATGCGCACCCCGACGACCACCGCCACCATGCCCGCCTGGCGGCAGCATCGCTACGGCGACGCCGACGCCGTCTCGCTCGAGACGGTCGCCGTGCCCTCTCCCGATCGCGGCCAGGTGCTGCTGCGCCTGCGTGCGACCGGCCTCAACAACGGCGACATCCGCGTCATGCGCGGTGAGCCGCTCCTCGTGCGCCTCGCGTTCGGCATGCGTCGGCCGCGCCAGCCGGTGCGGGGGATGGATGCCGCCGCCACCGTGGTCGCCGTCGGCGACAGCGTGACGGGGCTCGCGGTGGGCGACGAGGTCGTCGGCGAGCTGGCCGGCGGCGCGCTCGCCGGGTACGCCCTCGCGCCGGCGTCGCGGCTCGTGGCGCGCCCGCCCGGTCTCGACGCCGTGCTCGCGGCGACGCTGCCGGTCGCCGGCGGGACGGCGTGGCAGGCCCTCGAGCTCGCCCGGCTCGGATCCGTCGACGGCGCAGGCCCGGACCATGCGCGGGTGCTCGTGATCGGCGCGTCCGGCGGCGTCGGCACGTTCGCGGTGCAGCTGGCTGCCCTGCGCGGTGCCGACGTGTGGGCGCTGTGCGGCGAGCGCAACCGATCGCTCGTCGAGTCCCTCGGCGCGTCAAGGACCTTCGATTATCACCGCGTGCAGCCGGGGTCGCCCGAGCTCGGCGAGCACGAGTTCGACGCGGTCATCGACATCGCCGGCGCCGCGCCGCTGCGCGAGCTTCGTCGCCTCGTGCGCGACGGCGGCCGCGTCGTGCTCGTCTCGGGCGAGGGCGGTCGCGTGCTCGGACCGATCGGGCGTCTGCTGCGGGCCGGGCTGCTGTCGATCGGCTCGCGGCGTACCCTCGTGCCGCTCGCCGCGACCCCGAAGCCCCGCGTGCTGGCCGCCCTCGTCGCGCTCGCCGTCTCGGGCGAGCTCGATCCCGTGATCGAGCGGCGCTTCGCGTTCGCCGACGCGCGCGACGCGCTCGCGCACGTCGCCGACGGCCACGTGGCGGGCAAGGTCGTGGTGATCGCGGAGTGAGGATGCGGCATCCCTCTCCTCACTCCCAGGCCCCATGCAGGGGGCGTGAGAGAATAGGACCGGCGTGCCCGGGACTGCTCTTCGCCGCACTCTGGACCGAGTGAGACGGAGCCGCCGGGCCTGTGGACAGCGTCCGCCGTACTTCGCAAGGAGACACATGTCCAACGACATCGCGCCTGCACCCGCCGAGACCGCCGCGGCCCCCACCGATTCAGGGGCCGAGGGCCGGATCCAGCAGCACCGCAGCTACCTGATGTGCCGCCCCGAGCACTTCACGGTGAGCTACACGATCAACCCGTGGATGGAGCCGGCGAACCCCACCGACACCGCTCTGGCGGTGCGGCAGTGGCAGACGCTGTACGACACGTACATCGCGCTCGGGCACGACGTGCAGCTGATCGACCCGATCCCCGGGCTTCCCGACATGGTCTACACGGCCAACGGCGGGTTCGTGATCGGCGGAGTCGCGTACGGCGCGAAGTTCCGATACCAGGAGCGGGTGCCCGAAGGCCCGGCGTTCATGGACTGGTTCCGTGACAACGGCTTCGAGGTCGCCGAGCCGGTCGAGGTCAACGAGGGCGAGGGCGACTTCCTGCTCGTCGGCGACACGATCCTCGCCGGCACCGGGTTCCGCTCCACGGGCGACAGCCACCGCGAGCTGGCGGACGTGTTCGGCAAAGAGGTCGTGTCGCTCACGCTGGTGGACCCGCGCTTCTACCACCTCGACACCGCGATCTCGGTGCTCGACCCCGTCCAGGGCCCGGGTGGCGTCGACAAGGCCAACATCGCGTACCTCGAGCACGCGTTCGACGCCGCCTCACAGCAGGAGCTCGCCGCGCGCTTCCCCGACGCGATCAAGGTCGCCGACGCCGACGGCGCCGTGTTCGGCCTCAACTCGGCCAGCGACGGCCGGAACGTCATCATCTCGCCGCGCGCCACCGGCTTCGAGGCGCAACTGCGCGAGCGCGGCTACAACCCGGTGCTCGTCGACCTGTCCGAGCTGCTGCTCGGCGGCGGCGGCATCAAGTGCTGCACGCTCGAGTTGCGGCGCTGAGCGGAGGAATCCCGTGACCACCACGCCCCTCGACCAACTCGGGGACCAGCATTTCACCGATACCGCGACGATCCGCATCATCGCCGGTGAGGACGAGCATCTCGCCCACAACTACCACCCGCTCCCCGTCGTCATCTCCGGCGGCGAGGGAGCATGGGTGACCGATGTCGAGGGCAAGCGGTACCTCGACCTGCTGTCGGCCTACTCGGCGCTGAACTTCGGGCACGGGCATCCCGCGATCCTCGCCGCCGCGCAGGAGCAGCTGGGCCGCCTCACCCTCACCAGCCGTGCCTACCACAACGACCGTCTCGGTCCCTTCGCCGCGGCGCTCGCCGAGCTCTGCGGCAAGGACCTCGTGCTGCCGATGAACACCGGCGCCGAGGCCGTCGAGACGGGCATCAAGGTCGCCCGCGCGTGGGGGTACCGCGTGAAGGGCGTGCCGGTGGATGCCGCGACCATAGTGGTCGCCCACGGCAACTTCCACGGCCGCACCACTACGATCGTAGGCTTCAGCGACGATGCCTCGGCGCGCGACGGCTTCGGCCCGTTCGCGCCCGGCTTCGTGTCGGTTCCGTATGGCGACGCCGCGGCGATCGAGGCCGCGATCACGCCCGAGACGGTGGCCGTGCTGATCGAGCCCATCCAGGGCGAGGCGGGCGTCGTCCTGCCGCCCGATGGCTACCTGCGTGCCGTGCGCGACATCTGCACGGCGCACGGTGTGCTGTTCATCGCCGACGAGATCCAGTCCGGTCTCGGCCGCGTGGGCGAGACGTTCGCCTGCGATCGCGAGGGCGTCGTGCCCGACGTGTATCTGCTCGGCAAGGCGCTGGGCGGCGGCATCCTTCCCGTCTCTGCCGTCGTGGCGGATCGTGACGTCCTCGGGGTGATCCGCCCGGGCGAGCACGGCTCGACGTTCGGCGGCAACCCGCTCGCGGCGGCGGTCGGACTGCGCGTGGTCGAACTGCTGCAGACCGGAGAGTTCCAGAACCGTGCGAAGCTGCTGGGCGAGCACCTCGAGGCGAAACTGGGGGAGCTCATCGGCCACGGCGTCACCGCCGTGCGCGTCGCGGGCCTGTGGGCGGGCGTCGACATCGACCCAGCCGCCGGCACCGGGCGCGACGTCGCCGAGCGCCTCATCGCTCGTGGCGTGCTCGTGAAGGACACGCACGGCCAGACGATCCGGATCGCCCCGCCGCTCGTCATTCGCGCGACCGAGCTCGACTGGGCGGTCGAGCAGCTGCGGACGGTGCTCGCCGGCTGAACCCGCCACCGACCCGCGGGCGGGTCAGGCCGGCCGCACTCCGGGGGCGACGTCGCCGAAGTGGCGGCGCATCGCCGAGCGCGCGCCGGCCGGGTCTCCGGCGGCGATCGCGTCGACGATCTCGTAGTGGATGCTGTCGGTCCGGCGATCCTCGTCGGTCTCGGCGACGGCGAGCCGGCGTGCGGCGATGTCGTCGCGCAGGACGTGGCTGAGGCCCTCGTGCAGGAACTGCAGCACGGAGTTGTCGACGACCGTCTGCAGGCGGCGGTGGAAGGCGACATCGGCCTCGCGCGCCTCGTCGGGGTCGCCGGCGGCCTGCGAGGCGACCATGCGATCGACCTCGGCGCGCAGCTGCGCGATCTCGTCGGCGGTCGCGCGGCGGGCGGCGGCCTCGGCCAGCGCCTCTTCGAGCAGCACGCGGGATTCTGAGAACTCGGCGTCGGTGAGATGCCCGAGCTCGCGCGCGATGGCGAAGAACGTGCGCACGAAGTCGTACGACGGGTTGCTGAGGTACGTGCCGCGGCCCTGCGTGCGCGTGAGGAAGCCGAGGCGCTCGAGCACCGCGAGCTGCTCGCGCAGCGTGCCGCGGCTCATTCCGAGCGCGTCGCACAGCTCGCGCTCGGGAGGCAGCCGGCGCATGCCGGTGGTCTCGTCGATCGTCGCCAGCTCGATCAGGCGCGCGACGAGCAGCTCCAACGGATCAGGCACCCATACCTCCCCGGTGCCGGCGCTCCCCAGCGGCCGGTCCTCCTCGCATGCTATCGGGCGCACCGGCCGGATGCGTCCGGTTCGCGAAACCCGGGCACACCTGGACATATCGCCCCGGGCGGTCGGGGTGCCGTCGGCGCGCGTCAGAACACCGAGACCGTCCGCCAGTGCCAGCCGGTGGCGCCGTCCGGCGCCGGCGGCGCGACCTCATCGGTCTGCACCTCGCCCGCCTTGCTGGTGGCCCGGCACTGGATGACGTGGTCGCCCTTATCTGCCGCCCAGGGCATGCTCCACTGCACCCAGGTGTCGTCCGAGATCGCGGCCGCCAGGGTGGCGGGCCGCCACTCGCCCTCGTCGATGCGCACCTCGACGGCGTCGATCCCCACCTGCTGCTGCCACGCGACGCCCGCGATCACCACCTCGCCGGCTTTGAGTCCCTGTCCGCGGCGTGGCACGTCGATGCGCGATTCGAGCTTGATGGGCCCGCGCGCCGACCAGCCGCGGGTCGTCCAGTACGCCGTCGCCCGGTCGAAGCGGGTCACCTCCAGGTCGACGACCCACTTCGTGGCCGACACATACCCGTACAGCCCCGGCACGACCATCCGCACCGGGAAGCCGTGCTCCAGCGGCAGCGGCTCGCCGTTCATGCCGACTGCGAGGATCGCGTCGCGCGCGTCGGTGAGCGCTTCGAGCGGAGTGGATGCCGTGAACCCGTCGATCGAGCGCGACAGCACCATGTCGGCGTCGGCGTCCGGCACTGCCCGCGCCAGCAGCTCGCGCACCGGGTACCCGAGCCACCGCGCATTGCCGATGAGGTCGCCGCCCACCTCGTTCGAGACGCACGTGAGCGTCGTCCACGATTCCTGCAGCGGCAGCGCGAGCAGTTCGTCCCACGTGAGCTCGACCTCGTGCGCGACCATGCCGTGGATGCGCAGTCGCCAGTCGGCGGGGTCGAGCTCGGGAACGATGAGCGCCGTGTCGATGCGGTAGAACCGGTCGTTCGGCGTCACGACGCGGGCAAGGCCCGGCAGGTCGAGCTCCGCCCCGGCGGGAGCGGGGGATGCCGCCATCCGAGGCTCGGGAAGACGCAGTGCCCGCCGCGCCGCGGCGACGCCGGCCGACGCGGTCGTGCGCAGGCCGCCGATCGCGATCGCGAGCACGCCGACGGCGGTCGCCGCCCCCGCCCACGCGAAGAACGCCCGGCGGCTCGGGGGCGATGCCGCGGGTTCGCGTGGATCCGCAGGTGCGGATGGAGGATGCGACACGCCGTCATGGGCGGGGACGAGACGGCGTGTCTCGGCGCCGGTCCGCTCCTGCGGATCCGATTCTGTGCCCGCGGGCGCAGCGGGCGTCTCCGCGGGTCGCGGCCGCAGCATCCTGACCAGCAGCCCCAGCGCGACGGCGCCGACGGCGCCCGCGACGACGGCCGGCAGCCACGCCAGCGCTCCCGCGCCGGGTCGGGTCACGGCGATGATCGCGCCGCCCGTGCCGAACGCGGCGACCACCACGACGCCCCATGGCGGGACGCGCGCCTCGAGCCAGCCGGCGAGGGCGGCGAGCACGATCATCCCGATCGCGATGCCGGTGAGCAGGGCGGCCTTGTCGCCCGTGCCGAACAGGGCGATAGCGGCGTCCTTCGCCCACGGCGGTGCCAGGTCGATGAGCGCGCCGCCGATCGCGGCGACCGGACTCGACGAGGGTGACACCACCGCGGCGACGAGCTCGCCGAGCCCTGCTCCGAGCGCGACGGCGGCGACGCCGGCCGCCCACGCCAGGGGCGCCGCGACGCGGTCCCGCCGGGACGCACGAGCCATGGTCTCAGGGTACGTTCGGGCCGCGGCATCCGCACCACTCGTCGGGCAGGCGCGCTCCGAAACATGTCGGCAATCAGCGCCGCATTAGGCTCTTCGCATGGGTGATCTGTTCGACGGCTACGGCTCGACGCTCGCGCCGCGCAAGACGCCCTCGGGGGTGCCCGCGTTCGACGAGATGTTCGGGAGCCCGGCCCACCCCGGCGCTCCGGCCGAGTCGCGCGAGGCCTATCGAGAGCTGTACCAGGCGCTGGCCCAGATGACGCAGGAAGAGCTGCGCGGACGCACCGATTCGCTCGCCAGCTCGTACCTCGCCCAGGGCGTCACCTTCGACTTCGCGGGCGAGGAGCGGCCGTTCCCGCTCGACGCCGTGCCGCGCATCATCGCGTTCGACGAGTGGTCGCGCATCGAGGCGGGGGTCAAGCAGCGTGTGCGCGCGCTCGAGGCGTTCCTCGCCGACGCGTACGGCAACCAGCACTGCGTGCGCGACGAGGTGCTCCCCGCCCGGCTGATCTCCAGCTCGCAGTACTTCTATCGCCAGGCCGCCGGCATCCAGCCCGCCAACGGCGTGCGGATCCAGGTGTCGGGCATCGACCTCATCCGCGACGAGCACGGCGAGATGCGGGTGCTCGAAGACAACGTGCGCGTGCCGTCGGGCGTCAGCTACGTCATCTCGAACCGGCGGGTCATGGCGCAGACCCTGCCCGAGCTGTTCGTCTCGATGCGCGTGCGGCCCGTGGGCGACTACCCCAACAAGCTGCTCGCGGCCCTGCGCGCTTCGGCGCCGGCGGGTATCGAGGACCCCAACGTCGTCGTGCTGACGCCCGGCGTCTACAACTCCGCGTACTTCGAGCACACTCTGCTCGCGCGCCTCATGGGCGTCGAGCTCGTCGAGGGGCGCGACCTGCTGTGCGTGGGCGGCAAGGTGTTCATGCGCACCACGCGCGGGCCCCAGCGCGTCGACGTCATCTACCGTCGCGTCGACGACGACTTCCTCGATCCGCTGCAGTTCCGCGCGGACTCGATGCTCGGCGCCCCCGGGCTCATGCTCGCGGCGCGCCTGGGCAACGTCACGATCGCGAACGCCGTCGGCAACGGCGTCGCCGACGACAAGCTGCTGTACACCTATGTGCCCGACCTCATCCGGTACTACCTGGCGGAGGAGCCGATCCTCAAGAACGTCGACACGTGGCGTCTCGAAGACCCGGGCGCGCTCGAAGAGGTGCTCGACCGGCTCGACGAGCTCGTCGTGAAACCCGTTGACGGCTCGGGCGGCAAGGGCCTCGTGGTCGGACCCGACGCCTCGCCCGCCGAACTCGACCGCTTGCGCCGGCAGCTGCAGTCCGACCCTCGCGGGTGGATCGCCCAGCCGGTCGTGATGCTCTCGACGATCCCGACGCTCGTCGAGGACGGCATGCGCCCGCGCCACGCCGACCTGCGTCCGTTCGCCGTCAATGACGGCGAAGACGTCTGGGTGCTGCCCGGCGGCCTGACCCGCGTCGCGCTCCCCGAAGGGCAGCTCGTCGTCAACTCCAGCCAGGGCGGCGGGTCGAAGGACACCTGGATCGTCGGCGGCGCCGCCCCGGGAGCCGTCGAGTACAGCCACGGCCGCGGCGTTCCCGAGCTCGTCGCCGACCAGGCGGCCAACGTGACGGCTGCGATCCCGATCGTCTACGACGCCCAGAGCGAGCCCACGCACTCTCCGCAGGACCCCGGCAACGGCACCCACGCGCAGCACGAGCAGCAGCAGCAGGCGCAGGACGGAGGGGCGTCATGCTGAGCCGCATCGCCGAGAGCTTGTTCTGGATCGGGCGCTACATCGAGCGCAGCGACGGCACCGCCCGCATCCTCGACGTCCATCTGCAGCTGCTGCTCGAAGATCCGTGGATCGACGAAGACACCGCGTGCCGGTCGCTGCTGAGCGTCATGGGGTCGCTCCCGCCCGAGGGCGTCGAGCACGTGCGCCGCGAGGACGTGCTGTCGCGCCTGGCCGTCGACCGCATGAACCCGTCGAGCATCGCCTACGCCCTCACCGCCGCGCGCGAGAACGCCCGTCGCGCCCGCGAGATCGTCTCGACCGAGCTGTGGGAGACCCTCAACACCACCAACGCCCGGATGCCGCGGCGCCTGCAGAACGACCGCGTGCACGAGTTCTTCCAGTGGGTGCGCGAACGGGCGGCCCTGGCCGTCGGCATCCACGACTCCTCCATGAGCCGCGACGAGGCCTGGCAGTTCTTCACGCTCGGCCGCAGCATCGAGCGCACCGACATGACGGCACGTCTGCTCGCCACCCGCTCGCTGACCGAGGCGTCGGGCCCGTCGTGGACCACGATCCTGCGCTCGTGCGGCGCGTACGAAGCGTACCTGCGCACGTATCGCGGCATGCCCAGTGCGCGCAACGCGGCGGAGTTCCTGCTGCTGGACCGCCTCTTCCCGCGGTCGATCATCTACTCGATCCAGCGCGCCGAGGAGTGCATGAGCGCCATCGATCCGCGCGCCGACCGCGTCGGCCACTCCAACACCGTGCTGCGCGCCCTCGGTCAGATCCGCAACGACCTGGAGTACCGGCCGATCTCCGAGATCCTGAGCGAGCTGCCCACCCACATGGACCGCGTGCAGCAGGTCACGCGCGAGGCGTCCGAGGCGATCCGCGGCCGGTTCTTCCCGACGCAGGCCGAGCCGAGCTGGATCGGAGAGATCTCATGAAACGGCTGCGCATCGAGCACCAGACCGGGTTCAGCTACGGTGGCGACGTCACGGCGTCGTACAACGAGGCGCGCATGCTGCCGGTCTCGACCGACAGCCAGTTCGTGCTCAACTCGTCGCTCGACATCGAACCGTCGACGTCGGTCAATCAGTATGTCGACTACTTCGGCACGCGCGTCGCCGCGTTCGACGTGCTGTCGCCCCACTCCGCGCTGTCGATCACGGCGCGCTCGCTCGTCGAGGTGCGCCCCCGCCCGCTCGAGCACATCGACGTCACGTGGGACGGACTGGCCCGCGAAGCGAACCGCTCGATCGAGACCGTCGAGCAGCTGTCGCTGACGAACCGCACCCGCCCGCACGACGAGGTCGCCGAGCTCGCCCGCTCCATCGCGGCGCAGCACGACCATCCCGGCCGCGCCGCGCACGCCATCGCGGTGGCGGTGGGGGATGCCGTCGAGTACATGCACGGGGTGACGGGAGTGCACTCCACCGCCGCCGAAGCCTGGGAGGCCCGCAAGGGGGTCTGTCAGGACATCGCGCACATCACCCTCGGCGCCCTGCGCGTCGTCGGGATCCCGGCGCGCTACGTCTCGGGGTACCTGCACCCGCGGCCGTCGGCCGAGGTGGGCGTCGCGGTCACGGGCGAGTCGCACGCGTGGATCGAGTGGTTCGCGGGGGAGTGGCAGGGCTTCGACCCGACCAACAACATCGAGATCGGCGACCGCCACGTTCTCGTCGGGCGCGGCCGCGACTACAACGACGTGCCCCCGCTGCGCGGCGTCTACGCGGGACCGTTCAAGAGCAGCCTGCACGTCAAGGTGACGATCACCCGCGAGGCGTGATCATCAGTCGTCTGGGCCGGCTCGTCAGGCCGGCGGGCTGTCGGGGTCCAGCGTCTCGAGGGTCTCTTCCTCCGCGGGGTTGTCGGCCTCGAGCTGCTGCTCGGTGATCTCGTCGCCCCCGATCGGATTGTCCTGGTCGGGGTCGTCTTCGCCGTGGGGTCGCGCATCCATGAAGCCACCGTGGCGCCTTCACGAGCCCGGTCACAGGGACTTGACGGCCGCGACGGACTCTGCATCGAACAGCCCCGCCGAGCCGGGGTACGTTTGCACTGCAGAAGCCGGTGTCCGAAGGAGAAGCATGACGGGTCCGACGCCCTCGCCAGGCGCCGCAGATGCGGCGTCCGGAGCCTCGGGGCGCATGGGCCCGGGCACACCGGCGCGGCGAGCGACGATCGAGGACGTCGCGGCGCGGGCGGGCGTGTCGCGCGCCGCCGTGTCGAAGGTGCTGCGTGACGCGTACGGCGTGAGCGATTCGATGCGGGAGCGCGTGACGGCGGCGATGGCCGAGCTCAACTATCGCCCCAGCATCGCCGCGCGTGCCATGCGCGGGCGCACGTACACGATCGGCATCGAACTGCCCGACCTCGCCAACCAGTTCTTCACGCGCATCGTGCGCGGCGCCACCTCGGCGCTCGAGGGCACCCCGTACCAGATCATCCTGGCGCCGGCCGAGACCGGGTCCCGGCTCGGCTACCGTGCTCTCGAAGCCCTCGTGGACCGCCAGGTCGACGGGCTCATCGCGGTGTCGCCGCGGGTCGACGAGGACGCGCTCGAACGGATCGCGGCATCCGTCCCCCTCGTGATGTTCGGGCGGCTCGACACGTCGGACAGGTACGACGTCGTCGCCGGCGACGATCTGGGCGGCGCGCGACTGGCGCTGCAGCATCTGTTCGATCTCGGTCACACCCGCATCGCCCACCTGACGCTGCCGAGAGAGGACCCGGATGCGCCGTACCCGCACAGCGGGCGCCTGCGCGAGTATCTCGCGGCGATGGCCGCGCGCGGACTCGAACCCGAGGTGTGGGGCACCCAAGACGGTGCGGATGCCGCGTACCGGACGACGCGCGAGGCGATCGACCGAGGCACGCGGGCGACGGCGGTCTTCGCCGCACACGACGAGCTGGCCTTCGGCGCGATGCGCGCGCTCTCCGACACCGGCGCCGACCTGTCGGTGATCGGCTACGACGATGTGGCGATGGCGTCGCACCCCGGGATCGGCCTCACGAGCGTCGACCAGCCGGGCGAGCGCATGGGCGCCCGCGCCGTCGAGATGCTGCTGGAGCGCATCGCGGGCCGCAGCACCGCGGTGCGCGAGGTGTTCGAGGCCTCGCTCAAGCCCCGCGCGTCGACGAGGCCGCCGCGCGACTGACCCCGGGTGTCGACTTCGCGCCATGTCGTCGTCTCGCCAGCCTCTCGGCTAGGGAAACCGCCTGCCGCGGTGTGAGAGTCGAAGGGCAGACCCGCGGCACTCGTCGCCGGGGTGACAAGCCCTTCCGGAGATTCCCATGAAACGCTCCACCTTCCCTCGCGCGCTCGCTGCCGTCGCAGCGGGCGCCGTCGTCGTCGGCGGGCTCATCCCCGTCGCGGCGGTGGCCGCCCCTCATCCTGCGTCGGATGCCGCAGCCATCCTCGCCGGGCTGACCGACGACCAGCGTGCCGCTCTCGATGCTCTCGGCGCGATCGACGTCGATCCGCTCAACTTCGATGAGAAGACGCTCGCTTCGTCCGACCCGGTCGGGGTGATCGTGTCGTTCACCCAGCAGCCCGCCGACGTCGAGCGCCTGCTCGCCGCCGAGGACGGCGTCGACCTGCCGAAGGACGCTGCTCGCAAGAAGGTCGCCGACTCGCACCGTCGCTTCGCAGAGGACGTGGCGCAGATCTTCACGGGCGAGGACGGGGCCGCAGCGGCGCCGACGATCGCCGCCGAATACACCGAGGCCTTCAACGGAGTGAGCCTGACGCTCCCCGGCGACCAGGTGGAGAAGCTCCTCGACTCGGCAGAGGTCAGCTCTGTGTGGCCCGATGCAGAGGTGACCGCTCTCGGCGGTCGCAGCGCGGCGGCCGAGCCGACAGCGGCCGACGTGCAGGACGGGATCGCCGCCGGACTGGCGAAGCTGCACGCCGACGGCGTCACCGGCACCGGGATCAAGGTCGGCATCATCGACACCGGCATCGACTACCACCACCCCGATCTGCAGGCCGTCTATGCGGGCGGCTACGACTTCGTCGACGGTGACGACGATCCGATGGAGACCACGTGGGAGGACTGGAAGTCCTCGAAGAAGGCCGAGGTGTCGAACGGCAGCACGTACTACACCGAGCACGGCACGCACGTCGCCGGCATCATCGCCGGGACCGGTACGACGACCGGATCCGCACAGGGCGTGGCTCCGGACGCGCGCGTCTACTCGTACCGCGTGCTCGGGCCGTACGGCTCGGGCAGCACCACCGCGGTGCTCGCGGGTATGGACCGCGCGCTCACCGATCGCATGGACGTCGTCAACATGTCCCTCGGCGCGTCTGTCAACGACCCGCTCAGCCCGCAGTCGATGGCAGCCAACAACCTCGTGCTGGCCGGCATCACGACCGTCGTCGCGGCAGGCAACGACGGCAGCGACGCGTTCACCATCGGTGCGCCGGCGGCTGCCGCCCTGCCCATCACGGTCGGCGCGAACGACTCGCCGCTCGACCTGCCGGCGGCCACCATCACCGCCGACGGCGCCGAGGTGCAGGGGCGCCTGCTCGCGCAGCCGTACAGCGACCCGTTCGGCCCGCTCGCCGGCACGTTCGACATGTTCGACGGCGGGATCGGCAACGGCGCCGGCTACACGGGAGACGTGCCGCAGGGCAAGGTCGCGCTCGTGCGCCGCGGCGAGATCACGCTGAACGCGAAGGTCGAGTATGCCAAGCAGCGCGGGGCCGTGGCCGTCATCGTCGTCAACGAGGCCGGGTCGACGGGGCACATCCCGGCATTCCTCGGGTCGGGCACGAAGTTCGTTCCGGCGTTCTCGGTCACCGACGAGCAGGGTGCCGCGCTGTACGCGGCACTCGCTGACGGCTCGGCAGCGGTGACCTTCGCCCCCGATGGGACGCTGACACTCGGCGACGGCTCGCTCGCGTCGTTCAGCTCTCGCGGGCCGGTCAACGGCACGATGGCGATCAAGCCCGAGATCACGGCACCCGGTGTCAGCGTGCTGTCCAGCATCCCTCTCGACATCGTCGACCCGCAGGGCACCGACTACACGAACGCCTACGCCTACCTGTCCGGCACCTCGATGGCGACGCCATACGTCGCGGGCGTCGCGGCGCTCGCTCTGCAGTACGACCGCACGCGGACACCGGAGCAGGTCAAGCTCGCGCTCATGAACACCGCGGCCGCCCCGCCGGTCGACAGCAGCGTCTACGAGGTCGGCGCCGGTCAGGTCGACCCGCTCGCCGCCGTCACGGCGAAGACCGCCGCGTGGGTGGATGCCACGACCGAACTGGAGCTTCCCGACCAGACCACGGTCGATCACCCCTACCGCACCGGTGCCCTGGACTTCGGGCTGGTCGCCGTCGGTGTCGGCGCCGCGCGCTCCGCGACCGTCGAGGTGGCCGCCCCGTCCCCCGCGAAATATGCGGTCGCGGTCCGGTTCACGCAGGGCTCCGGGACGTCGATGGATGCCGCCGCCAACGGTGTGCGGCTCACCGCTGCCAAGAGCACGGTGACCGCGTCGAAGAACGGCGGCAAGGTGACGTTCGACCTCGAGGTTCCCGCGAGTGCGGCCAAGGGATACTACGAGGGGGATGTCGTCCTCACCGCGTCCGGGGTGGACCCGATCGAGATCCCGTTCGGCCTGCGCGTCGCTGATCGCGGCATCGCGGATGTCGACATGGTCAAGTCGGTCGTGACGAACCGGCAGGGCCAGGACATGTCGGTCGTCGGCGAGGCGACGAATGGCCAAGCGGTCTTCGGCTTCAAGCTGGCCGGGCAGATCGACCACATGGACATCGTCTTCGCCGATGCCGACGGCAATGACCTCGGCGTGGTCGGTACCGTCGACACGCAGCCGCTGCTCGAGGACCGCTGGTACGGCTACGTGAACCTGCTGGGGCAGTACTACCCCTTCACAGGTGACGAGGCCGCGCCGGTCAGCCACCGTCCGGTCTGGGCGACGCAGGGCGCGTACACACTGAAGCTCATCGGCGTGGACATCGACGGCAACACGTTCCAGACCACGCGGCCGCTGTTCGTCGACACGACCAGCCCGGTGTACGACGACGGACTCGCGGCGTACAGCATGGCGCGCCCCAAGGTCGTCCGCGTCCCGGCGGACGCGACCGAGTACACGATGAGGGCGTCACTCGTCGACGGCGAGCTCGACCAGATCCGTGCCGCGGGCATCGACCTCGCGCAGTCCGACAACCGGCTGTACTTCACGCGTTTCACCGGCGCCCCCGAGGGACTCTGGTACCCGGATGCGAGCGGGGCGGTCAACGGCAAGGTCACACTGAGCCCCGGCCCGGCGACCAGCGTGCGCATGTGGGCCGCCGACGCGGCCGGCAACGTGAGCACCCGCCAGGAGGTCTATCTGCTGCGAGACGGCTACCCATACGTCATCGGGGAAGCCGATGCGGCCTGGGCCCGTCCGGGCGACGTCGTGACGTACACCTTCACAGCGCACGACACCCAAGCCTGGTCGAGCTACGCCATGGACCTGCGCTACAGCCCTTCGTCGACCGAGATCCTCTCGATCGAGAAGACCGACGAACTCGCTGCGGTGGCTTCCGGTGAGGTGACCACGACGGAGCGCACGGTGTCGAGCCAGGTCGTCAAGAAGATCAGCGTCGCGATGGACGACACGGCGGGAGTCACCGCGGCCGAGCTGCCGACGTTCCGTGTGACCTTCAAGGTGCTCGACGGCGGCTACATCGAGCAGACCGGGTTGTACTCGGGCGGCGTCTACGCGACGTCGCTGACCGGTGGCAAGGCCCCCCAGGTCGTGTACCCGGGCACCCGCTACCTCAACCCGGTGTCATCGGCCATCATCCAGCCCGCGCCGCAGGCGCTCCTCACGCAGTCGTTCGCGTTCGACTACGCGAACCGCGACTACTCGACCGTGGGCACCGTCGGCACGCTGACGCTTCCCGACGGCACGGCCAAGACCTGGACGTTCGACGCGAAGGGCGGCGCCACGCTGGATGGACTGCCGTACGACGACGAGAAGGCCGCCGCCGTCGTCCGCACCCCTGGTCACTTCGCCTGGTATCAGGACATCGACCTCGCCACGCACGGCGAGTTCGGGCTCGCGGGTCAGCGGTTCAGTACCATTCCCGCGCTGCTCGCCGGCGACGTGAACGGCGATGACGTCATCGACGTCAAGGATGCGGCGGCGATCTACGCCGCCCGGGGCACGGCCGACCGCGGGGCGGACGTCAACCTCGACGGCGTGGTCGATTCGGACGACCTGCAGTGGGTCATCACCAACTGGTTCGCCCGCAACGTCACGGCCGAGCACGTGCCGGTGCCGGTGTCGAAGGACAAGGGGCAGACGCTCAACAAGATCGTCGCGTCCATGCCCTGACGGTCGTACGAGGCAGGGGCGGTCGGTCGCGAGCCGGCCGCCCTTCGCTGTTCCGCTAGATCCAGTTGTTGCGCATCGCGTGCCACCCCAACTGCACACGCGAGGTCACCTGCGCGCGGTTCATGAGCGCTCGCAGCCGCCGCTGGATGGTGCGCGGCGACGTGCCGAGCTGACTTGCGGCCGCGGCATCGGTCAGCCCGGCCAGCATGAGCTGCAGCACCCGCCGGTCGTCCGTCGACAGCTGTGCACCGTCGCTGAAGTACGGGCGTGCGTGGCGCCACGTCGTCTCGAAGAGCTGGGCGCCCAGCACGACCAGCGGCGCACGCAGGACGACCGACGCGGTGCCGCTCACCTGGATCATGCCCAGCTCGCCGTCGACGATCACGAGCTTGGCGAGCGGGTCATCGACGATACGGACCTCGTGGCCGAGCGCCAGCCGCTCGTCCAGCGCGCGGATCGCGGCGGGCTCGGTGAGGAAGTCGCTGTCGACGACGACGCGGTAGCGCACCCCGTCATGATGCGCGGCGGCGGGCTCCGCAAGGGGATCGAAGCCGGTCGAGGCTTCGGGTTCCGCGTCGGGCTCGGGCGGATCCTCGTAGATGCTGTCGGCGACGGGCACCACGAGGTTGCGTCCGGTCTGGAACACGTCGATCGATCGGTGCGCGCCGCTCTCGAGCCTGCTGATCCAGGCGGCCTGCGCGGACCGGCCGTCGACGAACTCGACGAGGTCCGACGCGGCGGCGGCCGTGTGCTCGCGCCGGTAGGCTTCGACCAGCTCGAGGAACGCATCCTCGGCGCGACGCAGCCGATCGCGCGACCGCGCCACCATGGGCCCGATCGCGAGCTCCGGCGCGACGGCGCGCCAGCGCGACTCGGTCGGCGATGCGGATGCCGGTCCCGTGGGCTCGAGGACGATCAGGCCGAGATCCCGCAGGTGCGCGATCGCACCGTCCGCGATCGGCGCGGGTATCGCGAGCGCCCTGGCGAGGTCGGACGCGCTCGCCGAGGCGTGGGCGATGAGGAACCGGTAGACGGCGTCGTCCGAGCCGGAACTCTCCAGACCGAGATCCCGCAGCATGTTCCCATTCTCACTGAGGTCGCCCGCCCGGTGACGCTCAACCTCGCGGCGCCGCCGTCGAGCGGCGCACCTCCAGACGGGGCTGGAAGACGACGTCGTGCTCGGGCGTCGTGCCCTCGATGAGCGAGCGCATGCGGCTCCACGCGAGCGCGCCGAGCACCTCGTGCGGCACCGACGCCGTCGTCAGCGATGGCGACATGAAGCGGGCGAACGGGATGTCGTCGAACCCGGTCACCGAGAGGTCGTCGGGGACCCGCACGCCACGCTCCACGAGGCCATGCACGAGACCCACCGCGACGAGATCGTTGAAGGCCAGCGCGGCTGTCGCCTTCGACCGCACCACCGCCTCGACCGCGTCGAGGCCGCTCTCGCTTCCAGGACCGCCGGCGACCCGCTCGACCGTGACGCCCTTGACCGACGCGCGGAAGTCGTCGAGCCCCTGCAGCCGCTTCTCGTTCGCCACCCCTGGCGGCCCTTCGACGTACACGAGCCGCCGGTGGCCGAGCGAGTAGAGATGGCGGGCGAGCGCCTCGAAGCCGCTGCGCGAGTCGACCGACAGCGTCGGGGCGGTGACCGACGGGCTCGACCGGTTCATCAGCACGACGGGGCCCAGCGTCTCGGTGGTGCGCACGAGAGCGTCCTCGGCCATGCGCGGTGCGCACAGCACCAGCGCGTCGCAGCGACGACGGATCTCGGCGGCGAGCAGCGGCTCGTCCTCGGGGATCTCGGCGGAGTCGGCCACGAGCA
The DNA here is from genome assembly GCF_014779795.1 of Microbacterium helvum. GTDB lineage: Bacteria > Actinomycetota > Actinomycetes > Actinomycetales > Microbacteriaceae > Microbacterium > Microbacterium helvum. The sequence continues at coordinate 641,944 of NZ_JACXZS010000001.1, read as the reverse complement.
CGCGGTACCCCTCGTCGCCCGCCGCCTTGCTGAGGCCGGAGAGCACCGCCTGGAACGACGGGTTGGCGAGGTCGGGCACCAGGAACGCGATCGCGTTCGTCTGCCCGAGGGCGAAGCTCCGGGCGAGGTGGTTGGGCGAGTATTCGAGTTCGCGTGCCGCCGCGCGCACGCGGTCCGCGATCTCGGGCTCGCCGAGGAAGCGGTCGTTCATGACCCGCGACACCGTCGCCGGCGACACCCCGGCGTGCCGGGCGACCTCGGCGATCGTCGTCGCTCGGGTGCGTCTGACCAAGGAGGTCTCCTCTCGCGGGCGCTCCGGCCCCCTCTGCCGCAGCGCCTTCATCCTAGAAGCGCGGCGGTGTGAATCCCGGGCGATGCCAGCCCGTCGGTTGTCCGTCGGCCACCGACACGTGGTCGTTCGGCCCGAGTGTGAGCGCCAGCGGGGGCGCAGCATCCATTCGCAGCTCTCCCGAGACGACCGCCGGCGACAGCCCCACGACGCCGGTGATGCGCCCGTCGCGCCCCACGACCACGCGCCAGCCGCGGGGGAAGCGCAGCCATAGGAGCCCCTCCCGATGCACCTCGACCCTTTCGTCGTCTGCGGCGAGCTCGTAGCGCGTTCCGCCGACGGTGCGGGCGGCCGCGGTCGCGGCGGCAGACTGACCGTGATCCAGTCGCGTGGGCGGCATCCCGCTCAGCCACACCTCGCCGTCCGCGCGCGGCAGCACGCCGCAGTCGGTCTCGAGGGCGTCGAGCAGCCACAGCATCGCGGGGGAGTAGCCGTTGGTGTAGCCGGCGTCGCCGGTCCACGGGTCGAGGCACTGCGCGAAGCGGTCGTGCCCGGCGGCCGCTCCGAGGACGGCACGGTGGACGAGGCCGAGCTCGGCGTGCCGGCCGTGGTCCGCGAATGCCTGCGGCGCGCGCAACAGTGTCAGATGGTTGACGGGACCCGCCCACGAGTTGCGGGTGTGATCGCCGTCGAAGCGCGGGTCGTCCATCGCGATCGAGGTGAAGCCTGCCTGCGACAGGAATCGCCGGGTGTTCATGAGGTGGCGCTCCAGCGCGCGCTCGAAGAAGTCGTCGTCGCCGATCCCGCACGCCAGCACGCGCAGCAGCACGTCCGACGCGATCCGCACGTGCCCGTCAGGCGTGCGGTCGTAGAACATGCCGTCGGACTCGTCCCAGCACTGGTCGAACAATGCGCGGACGGATGCTGCCGCCCGCTCCTGCCACGGCGCCCCGTCTTCGCCGAGCTCGGCCGCGATGAGCGCCAGGTGCTCTCGCTGACACGCGACGTTCGCGGCGAGATCCGGCGCGATGCGGGGCAGCCCGGGGACGTCCGGGTCGAAGCGCGCCGGATCCCCGCGGAAGCAGCGCTCGGGCACGTGCCAGAAGCGCGGCGACAGGTCGTGGCCGGTGTCGAAGGTGCAGAACGCCTCGACGGCACCCGTGCCGCGCGTATCGCGATGCTGCGCGAGCCACGCGTCGTGGAGCGACATGGCGTCGTACATGCGCCGCAGGTAGTCGCGGGCGTCCGGCGTCCGGCCGGAGCGCAGGTAATGGTGCCAGACTCCGCGCGCGAGCGGTGTCACCATCTGGATCTGCGTGAACGCCGCACCATCCGCGGTGACCTTGTAGGGCAGCAGTCCGTCCTCGCGCGCCAGGTCGGCGAAGAGCAGGTGCGTGGCCCGGGTGACGGACGGTGCGAACCGGTCGAGGATCTCGGCGCTGATGGTGGCGGTGCTCTCCAGCCACGCGCCCGGGTATGCCCCGCCCTCGAACAGGGCGTCGACGCCGGCCAGCGGCCCGATGCACTCCGCAAGCTCGCCCAGTGCACGGTGCCAGCGCTCTTCGATGCCGCCGCCGAGCGCGGCGAACCCGACTCCGCTCCGCTGCAGTCCGGCGTGCAGCGGACTGGAACTCGGGATGCCGGCACGCCCGGCGGCGTCGGTCTCTCGCAGCCGTGCCAGGGCGTCGTCGATTGCAGCCATTGCGCCTCCGTGGTCGTGGTCGTATCGCGACCGGGAAAGAGGCGTGCGGGCGGCTCCGCGGAGAAGCCGCCCGCACACCTGAAGGGTCAGTCGTTCGCGAGCGACGCCGTCAGCTCATCGACCCACTGCTGTGCGCCGTCGGCGGCAGAGGTGTTGCCGAAGAGGATGTCGGACTCGATGCGCTGTGACAGCTCGTTGAGGATCGACCCGCCCGCCGGCTGCGGGGGAGCGACGACGCCGACGTCGAGCACGGATTCCAGGTACTCCGCCGCCTGCGTGTCGGCCGGGGCCAGCAGCGGCTTGACGACCGCGAGCGTCTCGGGGTTGAACGGCAGACCGCGGTTGGCGAGGATCACCTTCGCCGGCTCGGGCTGATTCAGCAGCCAGTCGACGAGCAGGGCCGATGCCTCCGGGTGCTTCGTGCTCGCCGCGATAGACCAGAACTGCGAGGGCAGCACCGCCACGCCCGAGCTCTTGGTCGATGTCGGCGGGGCGACGATCTCGACGTCGCCGCCCGCTCCGCCCCCGTACGAGCCGATCTGGTTGCTGTAGGCGAACGACATGCCGGCCTTGCCGGTGCCGAAGAGCGTCTGGTCGGGTGTCACGTTCCAATGCTCGACGATGACCGACGGGTCGGGCAGGCCGCCGTCGGCGACCAGCTGCTGCTCCATCTCGTACCAGTCCTGGATGGTGTCGGCGTCGACGGCGAGGTCTCCGTCCCAGTCGTAGATGCCGGTGTCGACGTACTGCGCGACGTAGGTGCCGAGGATGTCCTGGATGCGCAGATCGAGTCCGACGACGCCGTCGCCGGCGTTCGCGGTGATCTCGTTGGCCGCATCGATGAAGTCGTCCCACGTCCACGTGCCGTCGGGCAGGTCGACGCCGGCCTTCTCGAACACGGCCTTGTTGACCAGCAGGCCGATCGCGTTGCCACCGGTCGGCAGGCCGTACAGCGTGTCGTCCACGGTGGCGTTGGTGAGCGTGAAGTCCGGGTAGGCATCGGTGGGCAGCTGTTCGCTCACGGTCGAGAGGTCGAGCAGCGCGCCCGCGTCGCCGTACTCCTGGGGCTTGGCGCCGCCGAGTGCGAACACATCCGGCGCGGTGCCCGAGGCGAAGTCCGTCGCGAGCCGGTTGAACAGGTCGTCGGGAGCGCCGACGGGCTCTTCGACGACCGTGATGTTCGGGTACTCCTCTTCGAACATGTCGATCGCCTCGGCCATGATGGCCGCGCGCTCGTCGTTGCCCCACCAGGCGATGTGGAGCTCGACCTTCTCGTCGGGATCGAACCCGCCGGTGGGTGTCGCCTCCGCGCCCGTGCCGGTGCCGGAGCAGCCGACGAGTGCCAGGGTGGCGGCGAGGGTCGCTCCCATCGCGACCCGTGTCGCGATGGGACGTGCGTTACGCGTCATTGCGTCTCATTTCTTCGTCGTGCCGGTGGGCTCCGGCATCGGGTGGCAGCGCCGGTGGCGGGACGTCACCGGTGGCATGGAGAAACCGCTTTCACCGGAAAGTAGCAAAGCCGGGCATGGCTGTCAATTGTTGTGACCGGCACGCTATTGAATCCCGCGCGTCGCGGTGCGGCATCCATTCCGCGAAATACTCACGATGATCGACGTTTGACCTTCCTGCACGCATCGGGTAATACTGATGCCCACGGTGAAACCGCTTTCTCGGTTTCCGGCGACGAGGAGGTCCCCGTGAGCAGCATCGGCGAGCTGCGCCAGATGGCGGTGCAGGCGCGACGCAGCAGATCCGGCGGCGCGAAGACGAAGAGCAGGAACCCCGACAACAAAGCCGGGCATCTGTTCCTGGCGCCCTGGCTGATCGGGCTCATCGTCTTCACGATCGGCCCGATGATCGCATCCCTGTTCCTGGCGTTCACGGACTACAACCTGCTGCAGCCGCCGACATGGGCGGGGCTCGACAACTTCGCTCAGATGATGGGCGATGCGCGGCTGTGGAACTCGCTGCGCGTGACGCTCGTGTACGTGATCGTGTCGGTGCCGCTGCAGCTTGCGCTCGCGCTCGCGGTGGCCGTGGTGCTCGACCGCGGCATGCGCGGGCTCGCCTTCTACCGGTCGATCTTCTACCTGCCCAGCCTGCTCGGCGGCTCCGTCGCGATCGCGATCCTGTGGCGTCAGGTCTTCGGCAAGGAGGGGCTCGTCAACGCCTTCCTGTCGTGGTTCGGCATCGAGGGTCCGGGCTGGATCTCACATCCCGATTTCGCCCTGGCGACGATCATCATCCTGCACGTGTGGACGTTCGGGTCGCCGATGGTGATCTTCCTGGCGGGCCTGCGCCAGATCCCCGAGATGTACCACGAGGCGGCCCAGATGGACGGCGCCGGGCGGTTCCGCCGCTTCTTCTCGATCACGCTGCCGCTGCTGACGCCCATCATCTTCTTCAACCTGGTGCTGCAGATCATCTTCGCGTTCCAGTCGTTCACGCAGGCCTACATCGTTTCGGGAGGGACCGGCGGCCCGTCGGACTCGACGATGTTCTTCACGCTGTACCTGTACAAGCAGGCCTTCACCGAGCTGAACATGGGCTACGCCTCGGCGATGGCCTGGCTGCTGCTCCTGGTGATCGCGGCCTTCACTGCCATCAACTTCTGGTTCTCGAAGTACTGGGTCTTCTATGACGACTGACGCGTCCGTCACCGAGTCCCCGCCCGTCAGCGAGAATCCGCCCGTCCGCCGAGGAGCACGAACCCCCATGACCACCCTCCAGGAAGTCGCGACGTCCCGCGCCGTCGAGCCTCAGGATGCCTCCGACCGGCGCCGACGCCGGCTGCGACGTCGCAGCAACGTCCGGTCGGTGATCAAGCACATCACGCTGATCGCGCTGTCGATCCTGATGATCTACCCGCTCATCTGGCTCGTGGTGTCCTCGCTCAAGCCCAACAGCGAGATCTTCACGGACCTCGGGATCTTCACGACGAACCTCACGCTCGACAACTACGTCTACGGGTGGACGTCGCAGCAGCTGCCGTTCAGCCACTTCCTGATCAACTCGACGATCCTCGTGATCGGCGCGACCATCGGCAACCTGGTCTCGTGCTCGCTCGCCGCCTATGCGTTCGCACGCCTGAAGTTCTGGGGTCGCAACGCGTACTTCGCGATCATGCTCGGCACCATCATGCTGCCCTTCCACGTCGTGCTGGTGCCGCAGTTCATCATCTTCCGGCAGCTCGGGTGGCTTGAGACCTTCCTGCCGCTGATCGTGCCGAAGTTCCTCGCGGTGGACGCCTTCTTCATCTTCTTGATGGTGCAGTTCATCCGCGGCCTGCCGAAGGAGATCTTCGAGGCGGCCCGCATCGACGGCGCAGGGCACCTGCGCATCTTCGGCCAGGTGACGCTGCCGCTCATGGTGCCTGCGCTCGCGACGACGGCGATCTTCACCTTCATCTGGACGTGGGGCGACTTCTTCGGCCCGCTGATCTACCTGCGCACCCGCGAGAACTTCCCGGTGTCGGTGGCGCTCAAGGGATTCATCGACGCGCAGTCGTCGTCGAACTACGGCGCGATGTTCGCGATGTCGGTCGTGTCGCTCATCCCGCTGTTCCTCGCCTTCCTGCTCGGCCAGCGGTATCTGGTCAAAGGGTTCGCGACATCGGGGATCAAGTGAAGGGCGCCGCAGTGGCACGGACGAGATACGCGCTGGTGGGCACCGGCAGTCGGGCCCAGATGTACATCGACGCGATCGCCGGCCCGCACGCCGATGTGGCAGAGCTCGTCGCGTGGACCGACCCCAACCCCGGGCGACTCGATTGGCACGAAGCGCGGCTGCGCGCACGCGGCGCGGCGGTGCCCGCGCGCTTCTCGCCCGACCGGCTGGCGGAGACGGTCGCGCGCCGGGACATCGACCGCGTCATCGTGACCTCACCGGACTTCACCCACGCCGCTCATGTCGTGACAGCGCTCGAGGCCGGCGCCGACGCCGTCGTCGAGAAGCCGCTCACCACGAGCGAGGAGGGCGTCCGGCTCATCGCGGATGCCGCAGCTCGGACGGGCCGGTCGGTCACGGTCGCCTTCAACTACCGCTACTCGCCGCGCAACTCGGCGCTCAAAGAGGTGGTTCAGTCCGGGCGCATCGGCGAGGTCACCTCGGTGCACTTCGAATGGCTGCTCGACACCTCGCACGGCGCCGACTACTTCCGCCGCTGGCACCGCGAGAAGGACAAGTCCGGCGGCCTGCTGATCCACAAGGCGTCGCACCACTTCGATCTCGTCAACTGGTGGCTGGACGACGCACCCGCCCGCGTCTTCGCGAGCGGCGGGCTGCGCTTCTACGGCGCCGGCAACGCGGCGGCCCGCGGACTCGGTCCCCGACCGGCGCGGGGATCGGAGGACTCCGCGCTGCGCGACGCGTTCAGCCTCGACCTGCGCGATGATCCCGAACTCCGAGGGCTGTACTTCGAGCAGGAGGGTCACGACGGCTACCTGCGCGATCGCGACGTGTTCGGCGACGGCATCACGATCGAAGACAACCTGTCGCTCGTCGTCGACTACGCGCGCGGCGCCTCGATGTCGTACTCGCTCAACGCCCATTCGCCGTGGGAGGGCTATGTCGTCGGTGTCAACGGCACGCGCGGCCGGGCAGAGCTGACGGTCGTCGAGCGGGGCGATGTGCGCCTCGCGGCCAGCGGGCGCCCGACGGCGATCGTCGACCCGAGCGCCCACCCGGACGCCGCCGGCGGCGACGAAGTGCGCCCGGTCGCCGAGCATCTGGTGGTCCAGCAGCACTTCGAGCCGGCCCGACGCCTCGTCATTCCCGACGGGGCCGGCGCGCACGGCGGGGGAGACGCGCAGCTGCTGACGGAGCTGTTCCGCGGTGTCGGGAACGATCCGCTGGGGCGCGCGGCGACGTGGCACGACGGTGTGCGATCGGTCGCAGTGGGCCTCGCCGGCAACCGCTCGCTGGCCACCGGTCAGGCGGTGCGGGTGGATGAGCTCGACCTCGGTGAGGCGTCGTCCGCTCTCACCCAGGAGGCGCTCACGCGGTGAGCGGCGCGGCGCCCTGCGGGAGCGCGGCGCTCAGGCCGGTCAGAGCGCCGACACCACCGCGTTGTCGAGCTGGTCGGCGTCGACTCCGGGCCGTTCGGCCTGGTTCGTCAGGAGCACGTAGACGACGCCCGCTGTCGGGTGCACCCAGAACTCGGTGCCCGCCCAGCCCGCGTGGCCGTACACATCGCGGTCGATGAGCCCCGGTGCGCGCGTGCGCAGGTTCAGCGTGAAGCCCCAGTCCTGCCCTGCCGAGGCGGGATACGGGTCGAGCCGAGGGATGTCGCCGGTGAGAGGGCGCCGCATCATGGCGAGGGTGGCGGGCTGGATGACCCCGTCGCGCTCGCCGCGGCCGATGCGCAGCAGGGCGGAGCCCAGTGCGAGCAGGTCTGTCGCGGTGCCGATCATGCCGGCGCCGGGATTGCGATGGCTCGCGAAGCCCCGCATGTCGAGGCCGAGCCGTTCGGCGTCGACGACGGTGTGAGGGCCGGCGCCGGGGTCGAGCGTGAACCCGTCGGCACCGAGCTCGCCGGACCACGCCGAGATGTCGGCATCCCACTCCCATCCGGCAGCGTGCCGCACGAGCTCGACGATGCCGTCGAACGCCACCGTCGAGTAGCGCGAGGCCGCGCCGGCCGCGAAGTCGCGTCCGGGCGCGAGCAGCGCGGCGCGCAGGCCGTCTGCGGGATCCAGCGTCGGCTCGGGGATGCCGGCGGTGTGACTCACGAGGTGCGCGAGACGTACGACGTCGTCGGCGTCGCGGCCGGCGCCGAACGCGGGGAGCGCATCGGTCAGCGGCGTCTGGGACGTGAGGAACCCGCGCTCGACGGCGCGCGCAGCGGTGATCCCGGTCAGGACCTTGGTGATCGAGAACAGCCAGTACGGATCCTCGGCCCGGGCGCGGCGCCCGTCCGTCGCGCCGAACGCGTCGAGCGCGACGACACCGTCCGCCGTCGCGACGCCCAGCACCGCGGTCGGCAGGCGCCCGGCTGCGACATGCCGGCGCGCCCAGTCGAACGCAGCGTCGTAGCCGGTCACGCGTGCGGCTCGTAGCGCTCGGGAGAGGTGGATGCCGCCACCACGCGCCGCAGGTCTTCCAGGGTCGCGTCGGGTCCGAACCAGCCGTGGGCGCGCGCCTGCACCAGCACGTTGCCCAGGGCGGTCGCCTCGACGGGGCCGGCGAGCACGGGCAGCCCCGAGCGGTCGGCTGTGGCCTGGCACAGCAGGCGGTTGAGCGCGCCGCCGCCGACGACGTGGATGACGTCCACGTCGCGGCCGGTCAGCCGCGCGGCCGTCGCGACGGCGTCGGCGAACGCCTGTGCGATGCTCTCGACGATCGTGCGCGCGAACGCCGCGCGCGTGGCGGGCACGGCTGCGCCGGACTCGGCGATCACCGCGGCGATGCGGGCCGGCATGTCGCCGGGCGCCGACAGCCGCGGATCGTTCGCATCGAAGAGCGGGATCTCACCTGTCACGGCAGCGGCCTCGGCCAGCAGGGCGGGAAGGTCGATCGCGGCGCCGTCCTCCGCCTCCCACGTGCGCACCGCCTCGCTCAGCAGCCACAGGCCCGTCACGTTGTGCAGGAACCGCACGCGCCCGTCGACGCCGCCCTCGTTGGTGAAGTTCGCCTCGCGCGCCTCGTCGCTGACGACAGGCGCGTCGAGTTCGACGCCCACGAGTCCCCAGGTGCCGCACGAGATGTAGGCGGCGTCGGGGGTGCTGAGCGGCACGGCCACGACCGCCGACGCGGTGTCGTGCGAGCCGACCGCGATCACCTCGAGCGGCGCGCCGATGCGCTCGCGCGCCTCACCGCGCAACGTGCCGAGCACATCGCCCGGATCGACCAGGGGCGGGAGGACGGATGCCGGAATGCCGAGGCGCTCCGCCAGCTGCAGGTCCCACTGGCCGGTGCCGACGTGGACGAGCCCCGTCGTCGACGCGTTGGTGCGTTCGGCGACCCGCGCGCCGGTCAGCAGGAACGCGACCAGGTCGGGGATGAGCAGCGACACCTCGGCGTCGGTCAGCCGCTCCTCGACCGCGTACTGGTACAGCGTGTTGAAGGGGAGGAACTGCAGACCGTTGCGTCGGTACAGCTCGGTGAACGGGGCCGTCGCGTGGACGGCATCCACCCCCCGCGCCGTGCGCTCGTCACGGTAGTGGAACGGCTCGCCGAGCACCTCGCCGCCGTGGACGAGGCCGTAGTCGACCGCCCACGAGTCGATGCCGATGCTCGCGATGCCGGGCTCGCGCCGCAGCGCCTCGGCGAGGCCCTCGACGATGTGCCGGTACAGCGCCGTGAAGTCCCAGTGCAGTCCGCCGTCGGGGCCCTCGACGGGTCCGTTCGGGAACCGCGCGACCTGCTCGAGCCGCAGCACGCCGTCGCCGACGTAGCCGAGCATGACGCGCCCGCTGGTCGCACCGAGGTCGACCGCCGCGACGACCCCTGGGCTCACGCGCCCCGCGGCGTCACGCGGCGCGCCGGCACCCTGCGAAGTGGGCGTGGGCGCGGTCACCGGACGCTCCTCTTGCCGCGCTTGCCGCCGTTGCCGCTCTTGCCGCTGTTGCCGCCGGCATCCCTCGCCGACAACGCGGTTTCTCGCCGAGCAACCCCGGTATCGACGCCGACAGCGTGGTCTCTCGCCGAGATCGCGGGTTCTCGACGGGGAAGGGTCACGCCGGTCATCGCAGGAAGGCGGCGGCGACGCCGGAGTCGACGGGGATGTGCAGGCCCGTGGTGCGGCTGAGCTCGGGGCCCGTCAGGACGTAGACGGCGTCGGCGACGTTCTCGGGCACGACCTCGCGCTTGAGGATCGTGCGGTTGGCGTAGAACTGGCCGAGGTCCTCTTCCTTGACGCCGTAGGTCGCGGCACGGTTGGCGCCCCAGCCGGCGGCGAAGATGCCGGAGCCGCGGACGACGCCGTCGGGGTTGATGCCGTTGACGCGCACGCCGTGCTCGCCGAGCTCGACCGCGAGCAGCCGCACCTGGTGGGCCTGGTCGGCCTTCGTCGCGGAGTACGCGATGTTGTTCGGGCCGGCGAAGACGGAGTTCTTCGACGAGATGTAGATCACGTCGCCGCCCATCCGCTGCTCGATGAGGGCCTTCGCGGCCGCCTTCGACACGAGGAACGAGCCCTTGGCCATGACGTCGTGCTGCAGGTCCCAGTCCTTCTCGGTGGTCTCCAGCAGCGGCTTCGACAGCGACAGCCCGGCGTTGTTGACGACCAGGTCGATGCCGCCGAACGCGAGCAGCGTCGCGTCGATCGCGGCCTGCACGCCCTCGGCATCGGCGACGTTCGCGGCCACCCCGATCGCGACGTCGGTGCCGCCGAGCTCGGCGGCCGCGGCCTGCGCCTTCTCGAGGTCGAGGTCGGCGACCACGACGCACGCGCCCTCGGCGGCCAGGCGGGTCGCGATCGCCTTGCCGATGCCCGACGCGGCGCCGGTGACGAACGCGATGCGGCCCTGGTGGGTCTTGGGCTTGGGCATCCGCTGCAGCTTCGCCTCTTCCAGCGCCCAGTACTCGATGCGGAACTTCTCGGCGTCCGTGATCGGCGCGTACGTCGACAGCGCCTCGGCGCCGCGCATCACGTTGATCGCGTTGACGTAGAACTCGCCGGCCACGCGCGCGGTCTGCTTGTTCGCGCCGTACGAGAACATGCCCACACCGGGGATCAGCACGATGAGCGGGTCGGCGCCGCGGATCGCGGGCGACTCGGCGGTCGCGTGCGCGTCGTAGTACGCCTGGTAGTCGGCCCGGTAGGCCTCGTGCAGCTCGGCCAGGCGGGCGATGGATGCCTCGACCGTCGCGTCGGCCGGAAGGTCGAGGATCAGCGGCTTGACCTTCGTGCGCAGGAAGTGGTCAGGGCAGCTGGTGCCGAGCGCCGCGAGGGCGGGCGCCTTCACGGACGCGAGGAAGTCGGTGACGACGGCCGCGTCGGTGAAGTGGCCGACCATCGGCTTGTCGGTCGACGCGAGCCCGCGGATCGTGGCGGCCAGCGCGGCGGCCTTCGCCCGGCGCTCGGCCTCGGGCAGCGCCTCGAACCCGGCACGAACTCCTCCGAACGGGTCGGCCGTGCCGTTCGCGTCGATGTAGGCCTGCGCGGTCTCGATGATCCACAGCGAGTTGGCCTCGGCCTCATCCGACGTGTCGCCCCACGCGGTGATGCCGTGACCCCCGAGGATCGTGCCGATCGCCTGCGGGTTGGCCGCCTTGATCGCGGCGATGTCCAGCCCGAGCTGGAAGCCGGGCCGGCGCCACGGCACCCACACGACCTTGTCGCCGAAGATCTTCGCGGTGAGCTCTTCGCCGTCGGCCGCGGTCGCGATCGCGATGCCCGCGTCGGGGTGCAGGTGATCGACGTGCGCGGCATCCACGAGGCCGTGCATCGCGGTGTCGATCGACGGGGCGGCCCCGCCCTTGCCGTGCAGGCAGTAGTCGAACGCGGCGACCATCTCGTCCTCACGCTCCACGCCCGGGTACACGTCGACCAGCGCGCGCATGCGGTCCAGGCGCAGCACCGCGAGCCCCTCGGGCTTCAGCGTGCCGAGGTCGCCGCCCGAGCCCTTCACCCACAGCAGCTCGACCGGCTCGCCGGTGACCGGGTCGGTCTCGGTGCCCTTGGCCGAGGTGTTGCCGCCGGCGTAGTTGGTGTTCTTCGGGTCGGCGCCGAGGCGGTTCGACCGCGCGATCAGCTGCTCGACGGCTTCGTTCGTCATGTCATGTCCTTCGGGTTCGTGGTGCTCCGCGGTCATTTCGTGCGGTTCGCGGACGGTGGATGCGCAGATGGTGACTGCGGAACAGGAGGGGTCTAGGGCTCCGCAGTCACTTCTTGCGCAAGAGCGGTGGTCGGGGCCGCAGAAGGTGACTGCGGAGCCGTGGCCGTGCGCGTTGCCGAAGCGGCGGGCACGGAGGGGGCGGCGGGCGCGGGGTGTGCGGCGGGCGCGGGGTGTGCAGTGGGCGCGGAGGAGGCGGTGGGCGCGGGGTGTGCAGCGTGCGTGGCGTGCGCGGAGGGTGCGGTGGGCGCGGCGGCCGCGGCGGACGCGGGCAGCGCGGCGAGGCGCTCCGCGAAGCGGGCGAGGGTGAGGGATGCCGCCGGCTCCTGCGGACGGTTCAGATGGCCGTGCTCGGTGCCCGGCTCGGTCACCACCTCGATGGGGCGGCCGGCGGCGAGCAGCGCCGCGGCGAACGCCTCGCCCGAGACCCGGAGCTCGTCGACCTCGCCGTTGACCATGAGCGTCGGCGGGAACTGCACGAGGTCGACGGGGCGCGCGAGGCCCGGGATCGCACCGAGCGGCGCACGATCGACCGGGCCGCCGAGGTAGTTCTCGTACATCGCGAGCACCATGTCGGGCTTGAACCGGTCGGCTTCGGGCTGCGCATCCAGTGCGGCGCGCAGGTCGGTGTCAGGAGCGGGCTGCACCGCGAGGAGCGTCGGGTAGGCGAGCAGCGCCAGCGCGGGACGCACCTCGGCGCGTCGCTCGATGAGCCGCAGCGCGGCGCCGGCGGCGAGGTTGCCGCCCGCGCTCGTCCCGCCGATCGCCAGGCGCGCGCGGTCCATGCGCAGCCGGTCGGCGTTGTCGACGGTCCACGCCCACGCCGAGAGCATGTCGTCGGAGGCCGCGGGGTAGTGGTGGCCACCGGGCGCGCGGCCGCCGGCATCCCACCCCTCGGGAACCGGGGCGAGACGGTAGTCGACCGAGACGACCGTCGTGCCGCGCGCGGCAAGCTGCGAAGCCACCCAGTCGGACTCGGGCATGTCGAGGTCGCCGAACGCGAAGGCGCCGCCGTGGGCCCACAGCAGGCCGGTGCCGTTCGGCTCGCGCGCGGGATAGACGCGCACGAGGCCGTCGGCGGCGGAGTAAGGCTCGCTCATGTGGGTCCTTCGGAGTTCGGGCCGGCTGCGATGCCGGGATCGAAGTGAAGTGGTGCACCCGGGGCGCGGGGATCGGCTTCCCGCACCCCGAGTGGGTCTGACTGCCAGGGCTTACGCGCCCCAGCCGGCCTGCGTGCCGCCGACGCGGTCGGCAGCGATCTTCGACTGGTAGCCGGATGCCGCGTACGCGGCCATCGGGTCGGCCGCGAGTCCGCGCGACTCGCGCCACGCGGCCAGGGACGGGCGCACGTCGGTGTAGAACGCGTCCATGAAGACGGCGTTGGCCGCCAGCACGTCGTTCGCCTGCTGGGCGGCGGCGAGGGCGTCGCGGTCGACGAGCAGCGCGCGCGCCGTCATCTCCTGGACGTTGAGCACCGAGCGGATCTGCCCGGGGATCTTGTCTTCGATGTTGTGGCACTGGTCGAGCATGAACGCCACGTCCGGGTTGTTGAGCCCGCCGCCGCGCACGACCTCGAAGATGATGCGGAACAGCTGGAACGGGTCGGCCGCCCCCACGATGAGGTCGTCGTCGGCGTAGAAGCGCGAGTTGAAGTCGAACGAGCCGAGCTTGCCGAGACGCAGCAGCTGCATGACGATGAACTCGATGTTCGTGCCCGGCGCGTGGTGGCCGGTGTCGAGGCACACCATCGCCTTGTCGCCGAGAGCGGCCACCTGGGCGTACGAGGTGCCCCAGTCCGGAACGTCGGTGTGGTAGAACGCCGGCTCGAAGAACTTGTACTCCAGCACGAGGCGCTGCTCATCCGACAGACGGTCGTAGATCTCCTGCAGCGAATCGTGCAGGCGGTCCTGACGAGCGCGCATGTCTGCCTGGCCGGGGTAGTTCGAGCCCTCGGCGAGCCAGATCTTGAGGTCGCGCGAACCGGTCGCGTGCATGATGTCGATGCACTCGAAGTGGTGGTCGATGGCCTTCTGGCGGATGCGGTCGTCGTGGTGCGTGAGCGCCCCGAACTTGTAGTCCTCGTCCTGGAAGGTGTTCGAGTTGATCGTGCCCAGGGTCACTCCGAGGTCCTCCGCGTGGCGGCGAAGGTCGGAGTAGTCCTCGACCTTGTCCCACGGGATGTGCAGTGCGACGCTCGGGGCGAGCTTCGTGTAGGCGTTGACCTGCGCGGCGTCGGCGATCTTCTCGTACGGGTCGCGCGGCGTGCCGGGCGTGGTGAACACGCGGAAGCGCGTGCCGGAATTGCCGAATGCCCAGCTGGGCAGTTCGATGCCCTGCCCCTCGAGCGTGGTCAGGATGTCGGGTGACAGCGTCGTCATGATGCGGTGCTCTCGTTCTCGTGCGGGTTCTCGGATGCGGCGGCCGCAGCCTGCGCCGCTGCCAGTTGGTCGTGCAGGTGGAAGATCTCGGTGAGGGGAGTGGATGCCTGATCCGGCCGGCCCTCCAGACCGACGAAGAAGCGCGCCATCTCGGCCTCCCAGCGGGCGGCGACCTCGGAGTGCGCCAGGTACGCCTGGGCCGCCTCGTCGTCGTCGGTCTCGTAGTACCCGATGAGCCGGCCGCCCTCACCGAGGAACAGTGAGTAGTTGCGACGGCCCGCCGCGGCGATCTCGGCGAGCATCTCGGGCCAGACCGGCGTGTGGCGGGCGATGTATTCGTCCAGCAGCTCGGGGCGGACCACGAGCTGGAAGCACACGCGCTTCGTCGCGGTGGGGCTGGTCATCGTCGACTCCTGGTGGTTCCTGGATGCCTCGGGCCGAGGCATCCATCGCGGTCATTCATGAATCGTTTCAAACTATAACCTGTCGAGCGCGGTGCACGCAACGGGAGAACGCTTACCGGCGTGCGTCGACGGGTTCGCGCCGGGAAGCGGTAGCGTTTCGCGCGAGGAGGTGCCTCGATGGCAGTGAGCGTGCGCGATGTCGCGGCGGCGGCATCCGTGTCGGTGGGGACCGTGTCGAACGTGCTCAATCGGCCCGAGAAGGTGTCGCCGGCGACGGTCGAGCGGGTGACGCAGGCGATCGAGCAGCTCGGGTTCGTGCGCAACGATGCCGCCCGTCAGCTGCGGGCCGGCCGCAGCCGCAGCATCGCGCTGATCGTGCTCGATTCGGGCAACCCGTTCTTCGCCGAGGTGGCGCGCGGTGCCGAGGACCGTGCCGCCGAATCGGGCATGAGCGTGCTGCTCGGCAACAGCGACGAGCGCTCCGAACGCCAGGACGCGTACCTCGACCTGTTCCGCGAGCAGCGCGTCAACGGCGTGCTGGTCACGCCGACCGGCGACGATCTGTCGGCGCTCCTGCGGCTGCAGCGCGGGGGAGTGCCCGTGGTGCTCGTCGATCACGAGGACGCCGCCAGCGCGCTCGCATCGGTGTCGGTCGACGACGTCGAGGGCGGGTATCTCGCCGTGGCGCACCTGCTGTCGACGGGTCGCCGGCGCATCGCGTTCCTCGGCGGACCGCGTTCGATCCACCAGGTCGCCGACCGCCTCGAGGGGGCACGCCGTGCCGTGGCTGAGGTCGACGGCGCGACGCTCGAGGCGATCGAGATGGCGGCGCTCACGGTGCTGCAAGGCCGCGAGGCGGGGGAGCGTCTGCGGGCGCGGGAACCGGGCGAGCGACCGGACGCGGTCTTCGCGGCGAACGACCTGCTCGCGGTCGGAGCACTCCAGGCGTTCTCGCTCATGTCGGACGTGCGGGTGCCCCACGACATCGCCCTGATCGGCTACGACGACATCGACTTCGCCTCGGCCACCGTCGTGCCGCTCAGCTCGGTGCGCCAGCCCGCACACCTCATCGGGTACACCGCGGTCGACCTGCTGCTGCGCGAACTGGAGGAACCCGACGGCGGGCACGAGCGCACCGTGCGCTTCCGGCCCGAGCTCGTGGTGCGCGAGTCCACGGCGCCGGCCTCGGACGAATAAGGCACCGCGGCGAGGGTCGGGGCCGACGCCGCGGTGCCTCGCGGGCCAGGCGGCGGTCAGGCGCGCTCGACCGGGAGCCACAGCTCGCACGTCGCCGTGGAGAAGTCCGCGGAACGGTCGAGGATCGCCACGATCGACGGGTCCGGCCGCAGCCGCCACGGGTTCGAGGGGAACCAGTCCGCCGCGGTCGCGGCCCACGTCTGCTGAAGCGCCGCGGGATAGTCGCCGGTGGTGCGGAACACGGCCCACGTCCCGGCGGGCACGTCGATGATGTCGAGGTCGCCCGGGACGGAGGCGTCGGCGTCCACGGCCACGCCGTGCAGGTAGGTGAGCGGTGTGCCTTCGGTGTAGTCGGGATCGACGTCGGCCGAGACCTGCAGGAGCCCTGCGGGCTCGGTGGTGCTGAGGCTCTTCAGCCGGCTGTGCTCCTCGACCGGCAGTGCGGCGATGTGCGCCTGGATGTGCGGGTTGACGCCTTCGTGGATGAGCGGCACGCGGGCGGCGTGGCCGATGAGGCGGAACGCGGGGCGGTCGGTGATGCGGGTGTCCATGGGGATGCTTCCTTCGACGGTCAGGCGGAACCTGAGTTGGGTTTGCGTGCGAAGGGGGCCGTGACCGCGGCGCAGCTCGCCCGGCGCGATGCCGTGCACGGCGCGGAACGCCCGTGCGAACGCCTCGGTCGAGCCGTAGCCGTGACGGACCGCGATGTCGAGCAGATCCTCGTCGCCGAGAACGTCGGCCGCGGCGACGGTCATGCGCCGGCGACGGACGTACTCCGACAGCGGCATTCCCGCCAGCGCCGAGAACATCCGGCGCAGGTGATACTCGGTGGTGCCCTCGCGGCGGGCGAACGCCGCGATATCGAGGTCATCGGTCAGATGCTCCTCGATGTGCTCGGTGAGCCGGTTGAGCGTCGCGATCACGATTCTCCCTTCGCTTCAACCCTCCCGATCGAGGACGCGTCCCGCCCGATGATCCGTGCCCGATCCGGTCGGCGGTCGGCGGAGTGTCAGAACCCCACCGCCAGCAGGGTCGCGGATCCTCCCTCGCGCAGGGCCGCGAGTGCCGTGCGCTCGTAGTCGGGCATGCGCTCGGGCAGAGCGTCGAGGTCGAACCAGGCGAGCTCCGCGCACTTGCGCGGCTCGAGGATCCGGGGCTCGCCGTCCCAGGCGTCGCACGCGAAGAACCAGTCCACGCGCTGCTCGATCGGGTTGTCGGTGCCGTCGGTGCGCTGCATGACGGCGATGGGCGACAGCGCGGCCGGGTCGAGCGCGAGGCCGAGCTCTTCGCGCGCCTCGCGGATCGCGGCGCCCGTCGCCGTCTCGCCGCGCTCGACGTGGCCTGCGGCGCCGGCGGCCCAGCATCCATCCATGTAGCCCGTGTTCTGCCGCAGCTGCAGCAGCACGGACAAGCCTCGGCGGAGGTACACGTACGACGAGGGGACGATGCTGAAGCGGCTCACTTCACGAGACCCTACCGCGACCGCCTCGCGCATCGACGAGACTGAGCACATGACCTCCGCTGCGACGCGCATCGCGTTCGTGCACTCCGGTGCCGTCAACATCGCGCCCTTCACGGCGCTCGCCGCCGAACTGCTGCCCGATGCGACGGTCGTGAACTACCTCGACGACGCGATCATCCGCGACCTGGCCGATGCGGACCGGGCGGCGTCCGTTCCCGAGCGCGTCGGCGAACTGGTCCGCGCCGCCGCGGCGGGAGGGGCGGATGCCGTCATGCTGACCTGCTCGTCGATCTCGGCGCTCGCCGCCCCGGCGGGAGCCGAGGCCGGCGTCCCGGTGCTCCGGGTGGACGAGGCGCTGGCGGATGCCGCGGTGCGGACCGGTGACCGCATCCACGTGCTCGCCACGTTGGAGACGACCCGTCGGCCGACCCTCGCGCTGCTGAGGGAGCGTGCCGTGCTCGCCGGCGTCGAGCCCGAGCTGTCGAGCGAGGTCGTGGGCGGCGCTTTCGCGGCGGTCGCCGTGGGCGACCGCGCCACACACGACGCCCTGGTGGCGGAGGCCATCGAGCGCGGTGCGGCGCAGGCCGACGTCATCGTGCTGGCGCAGGCGTCGATGTCATCCGCGGCGGGCGCCGTGTCGGTCGCGGTGCCCGTGCTGACGAGCCCACGGCTCGCCATGGAGCGCCTGGCCGCCCGGCTCTCGGGCGCCCACACCTGAGCCTCGACGGCGCGAGGTGGTCGACCTGCCGCCCTGACGCGTCATGGAAGCGCAGACGGCTACGCCACGTCGGGGCTGAGGCTCGGATGGCTGCTGCACCGCGGTGCGCTTGTATGCGTTGTCGGCTCAGCCGTGTGTCGCCGCCTGCCGCGCCTCGCGCCGCGCGGCGTCGAGCAGTGCGCGGGCCCGCTCGTGGTGATCCACCGGCGTGATCGCGAGCGTGCGCTCGACCATCGCGCGCAGGAACCGTGCCGGGTGCAGCTCGTCGGGCACCCGGTCGTCGAGCACGATCGACACCGGGGGCAGCGCGGCGATCGCCGCGTCGAGCTCGGCGCGTTCGGCCGCGCGCTCTTCGGCCCGCTCGGCGGCCTGCGTCGCCGCCGGATCGGCGACAGGCGCCGAACCTGGCGCGTCGAGGGCGAAGAGCTGATCGTCGTCGCCGCTCACGTCCAGCGCGTCGGTCGCCGGCGCCGCGCCGGCCGTGGAGTCGGGCAGATCCTCCGATGCGTCCGATCCGGCGTCCGGCCCGGTCTCGGGCTCGTTGACATCGTCACCGTCGGCAGGCGGGTCCTGCGCATACTCCATCAGCACCAGCGCGACGGCGTCGTACGCATCGTCCTCCTGGCCGAGCTTGCCGAGCAGGTCGATCAGCCACGCGGCCTTCGCCGCCTCTTTCTCGTAGATCGTCGTGCGCAGGCCGAAGACGAATCCGAGCGAGGCGAGGGGATGCCGCAGCCGCAGGTTCTTCGCGTCGCCGTAGGACTCCTCGACCCGGTTCGCGGCGTTCTTGCCGAACGAGGAGTCCATCCGCTTGGTGCTGATCAGCATCTCGGGCCCGGTGCGCCAGTCCGACAGCACGACGTCGACCTGCTTCTCGTAGTTCTTGCCCAGGATCTTCGCCTTGCCCGCGACCAGACCCGACCGGGAGCCGCTGATGCGGATGCGCTCCTCGAGCCGTGCGCGCTCGCCGCCCCGCACCGGCGTCGCCTCGAGCAGGGCCGCGAGCGCCGCGGGCATGATGCGCGGATCGGACTCGCGCGGCCACACCGCATCGGGGTCGAAGCCGGCACGGCGCAGTTCGTACGCGATCCACACGTCGAGGGCGAGGGCGGGGACGCCGGACTGGGAATTGGCGCCCAGGTGCAGCGGCACGCCGAGCAGCAGACGGAGCGTCTCGAAGTCCGGCCGGTACGTGACGACCGCGCCCTCCGCCGTCCACGGGGAGGTGTGACCGTCGACGGTCGCCCGCTCGACGATGCGGTCGAACAGCGCCCAGCCCTGCTCGGCGATGGACGGCTTCCTGATCGGCACGGCGGGCGGTGTCCTTCGGGTCGGTGGGCGGGAGCGGGGCGCGGGCGGTCCGCGCGTGTCAGCGGATCGTGCGGGACCGCGCGATGCGGCGCTCCATGAGCCGGGCGCGCGCGGCGCGGACCGCGTGCAGGTCGGCCTCGGTCGGCAGGTCGCGGTCGGCGAAGAGCGCGTCATCGACGCGCTGCACGGCATGCCACAGCCGGCCCGCCGCCAGATCGGCCGCGACCGGCTCGCGCACGGCGCGCAGCGCGGCGGCGCGCTCGGCGATGAGCCCGGCCGAGGGGACGGCCCAGCGGTCCGCCTCGCGGGGCTCGATCTTGAGGATGCCGCCGCCATAGGCGCGCCCCACCATCTCGGCGTTCAGCACCGTGACCGAGTTGAGGCTCGCGAGCGGCAGCAGCTCGCGCCCGAGGTCGCGCAGCTCCGGATCGAGATAGACGCCGTGCACCGAGTTGAGGTGGTGGACGCCGGCCTCGTTCGTGGTCAGGCGCGGCGTGTCGGCGTTCATACACGTCAGCAGCAGATCGGCCGGGGCGACGAGCGGTACGCGGTACCACGGGCTGCGCGTGCGGCACTTGTACGCCTCGTGCACGCGGTCGCGCTCACCGGCGCGCACATATCGCTTCGCCGCCGGCGACAGGGTGTCGCCGGTCGGCCGGAACATCAGTGTGGCGCGCCCGGCCTCGCCGAGGGCGTCGAGCTGACCCGGCGTCAGCGCGAGTCCGCGCAGGTGGCTGCTGCCCGGCGGCGAGAGCGGCACGAGCTCCGACGGGTCGAGCTTCAGCTTTGCTGCGCGCGCCGGGCTCAGCGTGAAGTAGCCGTTGTTGCCGGTCACGATGCCCAGCGTCGTCTCGCCCCACTCCTTGAGCGGCACGAAGGCGCCCGCCTGTCGCAGCGAGTGCAGCGGCTCGATCGCGTCGGGGTCGACGAGGGCGCTGTTCCACTTGTCGGACGGGTCGGCCGGGGTGAACGTGAGGCCGTCGGGCAGCGCGGTCAGCCCCGCCGCGTTCGTCGTCTCGTACACCGTCGCGTGGCGGCTCGAGCCCTCGTCGAAGCCGGATGCCATGAGCAGCACGACGTCGGCCTCGGCCTCGGCGAAGACCTGCTCGGTGAAGAGCACGAGCTCCAGCCGGGCGAACCGCTCGAACAGGAACCGCCGCACCGGCGCGGCGTAGTTGACGCTCAGCAGCTCGGCCGGAAGCACGAGCCCCAGCCGCCCGCCCGGGCGCAGGTGCAGCGCCGACTGCACGGTGAACGCCGCCCAGCTCGAGGCGAGGCCGGTCAGCGCCACACCGGCGCGGAAGGCCGCCTCACGGGCGCGGGCGCGGGCCTCGCCGGTGAACTGCTGATACCGGATGTAGGGAGGGTTGCCGATGACGGCGTCGAAGCGCGCGGTCGGCTGGACGTTGAAGAAGTCGTCCACGATCAGCGCGGGCGCGCCGCCGATCCGCTGGATGCGCTCGCGACCGACCTCGGCGCTGTGCGGGTGGATCTCGATGCCGCTGACCGCGGGCGGCTCTGCGGCGCCGAGATCGCGCAGGCGCCGCACGGCCTCGACGAGGAACGCGGCGTCGCCGGCAGACGGCTCGAGGACGGCATCCGTCCCCTCGCGGATCGCCCACTGCGCGAGGAAGCGCGTGATCGCCGGGGGAGTGAAGAACGCACCGCGCGCCTTTCGCGCACCCGCCGTATCGTCGGCGGCTCGCTCCAGCAGTTCCGGCACGATACTCATTCTCGCCCACCTTCTCGCTCGGGATCCGACATGACGCGCACGCCGTCGAAGACGTGTTCGAGACTAGGAAGGGGCTCCGACATGGAGCGGGATGCCGGGCTGCCCAGCAGGCAGGATGGAAGCATCCAAGATGCGAGAGGACGTGCGATGGCGCGCAACTGGGCAGGAACCTACGAGTACACGGCGCCTCGGATCGTGACGGCGGCCACCGTCGACGACGTCCGCCGCGTCCTCGCCGAGCCGGGCCGCGTGCGCGCGCTCGGCACGCGCCACTCGTTCACCGACCTGCCCGACACGAGCGGGACGCTCGTCGACGTCACCGGCTTCGCGCCCGAGTTCTCGCTCGACGAGGCGGCCGGCACCGTGACCGTTCCCGCCGGCATCCGCTACGGCGTCCTCGCGCTGTGGCTGCACGAGCGCGGCTGGGCGCTGCGCAACATGGGGTCGCTGCCCCACATCAACGTCGGCGGCGCGACCGCCACCGGCACACATGGCTCCGGCGACGGCAACCAGGTGCTCTCGGCGGCCGTGTCGGCGCTCAGCTACGTCGGAGCGGATGCCGAGGTCCACGAGGTGCGCCGCGGCGACGCCGACTTCGACGCACTCGTGGTGGGGCTCGGCGCCTACGGCATCGTGGTCTCGCTGACGCTCGACGTCGTGCCCGCGTTCCGGCTGCGGCAGGACATCTACACCGGTGTGTCGTGGGCTGCCGCCCTCTCGCGCTACGACGAGCTCACGGCCGCGGGGTACAGCGTGTCGGTGTTCTCGCGGTGGGAGGAGCCGTCCGTCGGCTTCGTCTGGGTGAAGACGCGGGTCGAGTCCGACGACCAGCTGGTGGCCGACACGCTGCTGGACGGCATCCGCACCCGCGGCGACGTGTCCCCGTTCGACGACGGCGACAACGCCACCGAGATCGGCGGCGTGCCCGGACCGTGGATGCTGCGGCTCCCGCATTTCCGTCTCGACGCGCAGCCGTCGTTCGGCGATGAGATCCAGACCGAGTACTTCGTCGACCGCGCCGATGCAGCCGCGGCCCTGGACGCCGTCCGGGCCCTGGGCGACGGCATCCGTCCGCACCTCATCTGGACCGAGCTGCGTACCGCCGCCGCCGACACGCTGTGGCTGAGCCCCGCGTACGGCCGCGACACCGCGATCATCCACTTCACCTGGCGCAACCACCCCGACGACGTCGCGGCCGCCGTCGCCAGGATCGAGGCGGCGCTGGAGCCCTTCGGCGCGCGCCCGCACTGGGGCAAGGTGCACGGCTTCGACCGCGCCGCGATCGAGCGTGTGCACCCTCGCCTGGCCGACGCACGCGCCGTGTTCGAGCGCCTGGACCCCGACGGCCGGTTCACGAACGCGCACCTCGAGCGCGTCGGCGTGCGCGAGGCGCGCGGACGGTGACGGCATGAGCGACCGCCGCTTCCCCCGCTCGGTCTTCTCCCGCGGCAAGGAGCCCGATGCGCGCTTCTCGCTCGCGAACGAGCGCACGTTCCTCGCGTGGATCCGCACCGCGCTCGCACTGATCGCCGGCGGTGTCGCGCTGGAGGTGCTCGGCCTCGACCTTCACGCCGGGCTGCGCCTCGCGGCATCGCTGGTGCTGGTCGCCGTCGGCATCGTCACCCCGGCGCTCGCGTGGATCGGATGGATGCGCAGCGAGATCGCGCTGCGAGAGAGCAGGCCGCTGCCCGCCTCGATCCTCGGCGTGCTCCTCGGCGCCTCGGTGACCGTGGCCGGGATCCTCGTGATCCTCGCGATCCTGGTGCGATGACCGCCCTGCCCGATCGGGGATCGCAGCCGGTCGACCCGGGACTGCAGCCTGAACGCACCGAACTCGCCTGGCGACGCACCGCGCTGGCGCTGGCCGCCGGCTCGCTCGTCGCGCTGCGGCTCCTGCCCGCCGCGTTCGGCAGTGCGTGGTGGACGCTCGGCGGCGTCGCCGGACTCCTGGTCACCGCCGCCCTGTACCAGGGAGCCCGCCGCCGCTACCGTCAGGTGAACCTCGCTCTCGGCCGAGAGGGGCACGAAGCCCGCATGC
Organism: Microbacterium helvum; assembly: GCF_014779795.1. Taxonomy (GTDB): domain Bacteria; phylum Actinomycetota; class Actinomycetes; order Actinomycetales; family Microbacteriaceae; genus Microbacterium; species Microbacterium helvum. The sequence goes on along the minus strand of NZ_JACXZS010000001.1, from coordinate 618,937 downwards.
CCGGAGCAGGGGTGCTCTTCGCCCTCGCGCTGTTCATCTTCGCGGTGGCCGCGACCGGCCTCGCGGTCGTGCTCGCGATCGCCCTTGCCGTGCCCCGCTGACGCTCGGCCCCGTCGCGGCGGGGCCGTGGATGCCGGCGGCCGAGGCCGCCGGCATCCACTCCGTTCCCTCGTCAGCCGTGCACGCGACACGCCGAGCGGAGGTGTCCACTGGCGGCGAAGGAGGGAGAGGGGGCGGGTTCAGCCCGCCTTGGCCCGCGGCGCGTCGTCGCCGATCGTTCGGATCGGCGTCGTCGCGGCCACCGCGTCGCTGAACTCCTCGGGGGCGACGACCGTGAGGGGACGCGTCTCGTCGACGGTCAGCAGGAAGCGGCGGGACTCGTGGCGGCGCAGGCGGCCGGAGGCCAGCATCCACGTCATGCCGATCGCGCAGGCGAGCAGGCCCGCGACCGCGCCCACCTGGATGGCCGCGCGCGGTCCGTACGTCGTCGCCACCCACCCGGCGATGGGCGCGCCGATCGGGGTGGACCCCATGATGACCGCCATGTAGAGGGCGAGCACCCGTCCGCGCAGAGCGGGGTCGGTCGAGGTCTGCACGTAGCCGTTGGCGGTCGTCAGCATCGTGACCGTGCAGAAGCCGACGAACATGAGCGTTGCGGCATACAACGCGTATTCGGGCATGAAGGACGACACCAGCGACACCGCGCCGAAGCCGCCGGCCGCGTAGATCACGACCCGCAGCCGGGCGCGGTCGCGCCGCGCGGACAGCAGGGCGCCGGCCAGCGAGCCGATCGCGAGCACCGAGCTCAGCAGGCCGTAACCGTCGGCATCGCGCCCGAACTCCAGCGCCATCGTCGAGGCGAAGATCGGGAAGTTCATGCCGAACGCGCCGAGCAGGAACACCATCACGAAGGTGACGATGAGGTCGGGCCGGCGCGACACGTAGCGGAAGCCGTCGGCCAGGCGCGCAGCGCCGGGAGCCCTGACGCGGGGGACCAGCTCGTCCGTGCGCATGACCCAGAGCGCCACCAGCATCGCGAGGAAGGTCGCGGCGTTCGCCAGGAACATCCACCCGGTGCCGACGAGCACGATCATCACGCCGCCGATGGCGGGCCCGATCAGCCGGGCGGTGTTGAACGAGGCGGCGTTGAGCGCGACCGCGTTCGAGGTGTTCTCCTTCGCCACGACGTCGGATACGAATGCCTGGCGGGCCGGGGCGTCGAACGCGTTGGCGATGCCGAAACCGAGGGCGAACAGCCACATCAGCGGCAGCGTCATGACGTGGGTGAGCAGCAGGATGCCGACCGCGACGGCGAGCAGCATGAGCGCGGATTGCGTCAGCATGAGCAGCTTGCGGCGATCGAACCGGTCGGCGACCCACCCGGTGACGCCCACGAGCACGAGCGGCGGCCCGAACTGCAGCGCCATGGTGACGCCCATCGCGGTGGCGTCGTGGTCGGTCAGTTCGGTGAGCACCACCCAGTCCTGGGCGGTCGACTGCATCCAGCCGCCGATGTTCGAGATCAGTGCACCGATGAACCAGACGCGGAAGTTGTAGAGCGACAGCGAGCGGAACATGGCCTTCACAGCGTCACCATCCGTGCCATGATGTCGGCGGCCTGAGCGATGGTCGCGCGTTCGTCCTCGGTGAGTTCGGCGAGGGCCGACTCGACCCACGCGTCGCGGCGGCGTGCGGTCTCGTCGACGACGGAGCGGCCCTGGTCGGTGAGCGAGATGACGACCTTGCGGCCGTCGTTCTCGTCGGCGCCGCGCGTGATCCAGCCGGAGTCCTGCAGGCAGTTCACCGTGCGGTTCATCGAGGGGGCGGAGACACGCTCGCGGGCGGCGAGCTCGCCGAGCGTGTGGGGCCCGGTCTTCCAGAGGGCTGCGAGCACGGCGAACTGTCCGTCGCTCATGGAGTCGACGGCTCGCTGCGTCCGCATGCGGCGCGCGAGACGGAAGGTCGCGATCCGCAGCTGCGAGGCGGCGGCGGAGAGGTCGGAATCGGTGTCGGCGTCGGTTTCGGTGCGTGTCGTGGAAGTTACGTGGCTGCTCATTCGGATATTTAGCCTAGCTCATTAGCTTTGCTAAAGATAGTTCGCGGGATGCCGCACCCTAGACTTCTCGGCATGCCCGAGTTCAGCGACGCCTACGGCATCACGATCTTCTACGACGTCCATCCGGCGAAGACCGCGCCGAGGGCGGTGGTGCAGCTGCTCCACGGGATCGGCGAGCACGCGGGGCGCTACGGTGCCCTGATCGACGCGCTGGTCGCGGACGGGTACACGGTGTACGCGGCCGATCATCGCGGCCATGGCCGCACCGGCCTCAAGCAGTACGACGGCGACACGTCCCGACTGGGGCACCCCGGTCCGGGCGGACTCCGCGCGGCGCTGGCGGCGATGTGGCAGTTCACGGGCATGGTCCGGGCCGAGAATCCGGGCGTCCCGCTCATCCTGCTGGGGCATTCGGCGGGCTCGGTGCTCGCGCAGATGCTCGTCAACGACCACCCTGAGGCGTACGACGGGCTGGTGCTGAGCGGTTCGGCCCTGCGCATGCCGGGATCGATCCACACCAGCGGGCTGAACAAGCCGTGGGACGGCCCCGGCGCGATGGGCACGGAGTGGCTCTCCAGCGATCTGAGCGTCGGGCGGGCGTTCCTCGACGACCCGCTCACCACCTCGAAGGACCCGATCGCACTCGTCGGCATCGTCGACAGCCTGCGCATGTACGGTCGCCCGCGCAAGCGCGTGGGTCGCGGCATCCCGACGCTTCTCATGGTCGGTCGGGACGACACCGTCGGCGGTCCGCGCAGCGTGCACCGTCTCGCCGAGGCGTACCGCACCCGCTCGCGCTTCACCGACGTCACGACGCTCGTCTACCCGGGTGCGCGGCACGAGATCTTCAACGAGGTCATGCAGGCCGACGTCCGCGCCGACCTGCTCGCCTGGCTCGACCAGCGGTTCCCCGAGCGCGCCTGATCGCTGCGCGCTGCGGCGCTCCAGAATCTGACCGTTGACGCCGGCCGGTCCGGTGCGCCATCCTGTGCCTAGTGAGCATCGTGGGAGCGCTCCCACGCGCGCATGATGTCCGCTCCCCGGGCGACGACGCCCGGTGGTCGACGACGACCGCAGGAGAACTCATGACCCCGGCATCCATTCATCCGGCGACGCCACCGCGGCGACGCGCGATCGCGCTCGGCGCGACGGCGGTCCTCGCGGCGGCGTTCGCGCTGCCGCTCACCGCGACCGCGGCACTCGCCGCCGACGACACCGGCCTCGCAGGCTCGGACCTCTACGTCAACCCGTGGAGCACGACGCTCGAAGCCGCGCAGTCGCTCAGCGGCCAGGCGCGCGACGACGCGCAGCTGCTCGGCTCGATCCCGTCGGCGGAGTGGCTCACCTCGGGAACGCCCGCCGAGGTGCAGGCCGCCACGGACGACATCGTGACGGCGGCTGCGGCGCAGGGCAGCATGCCCGTGCTCGTCGCGTACAACCTGCCGTTCCGTGACTGTGCGCAGTACTCCGCCGGCGGGGCGACGAACACCGCCGAGTACGAGGCGTGGATCGACGGAGTCGTCGCCGGCATCGGCGACCGTGCCGCCAGCGTGATCCTCGAGCCCGACGGACTCGGCATCATCCCCTGGTACACGACGATCAACGGCGACAGCGAGTGGTGCAAGCCGGCCGAGGCCGACGCCGCGACGGCCGCATCGGACCGCTTCTCGCAGCTGAATTACGCCGTGCAGGCGCTCAAGGCGAACGGCGCGACGTCGGTCTACCTCGACGGCACGCACTCGGGCTGGCTCGGGGTGGGTGACATCACCGACCGGCTGATGAAGGCAGGTGTTGCGGACGCGGACGGGTTCTTCCTCAACGCGTCGAATTACGTGCCGACCGAGCGGCTGCAGAAGTACGGTTCGTGGATCTCGCAGTGCCTCGACCTGTCGCAGCACACCTGGTGGCAGCCGCAGTGGTGCGCGAGCCAGTACTACCCGGCCGACCCGGCGGACTTCTCGACGTGGGGGCTGTCGGACGCAGCCTTCGCCCAGGCGTATGCCGACACCGGCCGCACGGCCGACCCCGCCGAGATGGCGCACTTCGTCATCGACACGAGCCGCAACGGTCAGGGCACCTGGACGGCTCCGGCCGGCAAGTACTCCGACGCGGAGGACTGGTGCAACCCGCCAGGACGCGGGCTCGGCGAGCGTCCGACGACCGAGACCGGCGACGCGCTGATCGACGCGTTCCTGTGGATCAAGGTGCCCGGCGAATCCGACGGCAAGTGCTACCGCGGCACCGGCGGGCCCAACGATCCTGAGCGCGGATACGAGGACCCGGCGGCGGGCCAGTGGTTCGTGCAGCAGGCGCGTGAGCTGATCGAGCTGGCGAACCCGGCGATCGCGCCGCTGGACTGCCACGTCGACTGGGCGCCGGACGCCGACGGCACCTCCGCGGTCGTGCGGCTCGCGGGTGACACGGGCGACCGGTTCTCGCTGAGCTTCGCCGTGCCGGAGGGGCAGACGATCGCGAAGGCGACGCGCGCGACGGTCGTACAGGCCGACGGGATCGCTACGGTCAGCGGGACGCCCAAGCGCACCGGCAACGCTCCCGACACCGTGGTGCACGCGAAGGGTGCGCTCAGCACGCCGTGGCAGTTCCTGCTCGACGGGCGCGCCTGCACGTCGTAGTCCCGGGGCGGGCTCTCGAGGGCGTCTTGCGACGTTTCGTCTTCGCTCGTTCCTCGCTCCGCTCAACGACCAGGAAGCCTCCTGGTCGTTGAGCGAGCGGAGCGAGACGAAACGCGGTGAGCCGCTCATCGGATCTGCCTCCGCTGTGACGTCTGCGTCGGGGCAGGTGCCCGCGCAATAGGCTGAATCCCATGCACGGCGAATACAAGGTGCCCGGCGGCAAGCTCGTGGTGGTCGACCTCGAAGAGCGCGACGGGCGCATCGCGGACTTCCGCCTCGCGGGCGACTTCTTCCTCGAACCCGACGACGCGCTGCTCGAGATCGACGCCGCCGTGAACGGCCTGCCGATCGAGGCCGACGTCGCGACCATCGCGGCGGCCGTGCGCGGCGCGCTCCCCGAGGGGGCGCAGCTGCTGGGCTTCACGCCCGAGGCCGTCGGCACCGCCGTCCGGCGGGCGCTCGTCACGGCGCCCGGATGGCGCGACTTCGACTGGGAGATCGTCCACGACGGCCCGGTGTCGCCCCGCATGAACCTCGCTCTCGACGAGGTGCTCACCGGCCGCGTGGGCGACGGCCGCCGACGTCCGACGATGCGCATCTGGGAGTGGGACGAGAACGCGGTCGTGATCGGGTCGTTCCAGTCCCTGCGCAACGAGGTCGACCCCGACGGCGCCGCCAAGCACGGGTACGACGTCGTGCGGCGCATCTCGGGCGGCGGCGCCATGATGATGGGCGCCAACTCGATCGTCACGTATTCGCTGTACGTGCCGGCATCCCTCGTCCAGGGCCTCACTTTCGCGGACTCCTACGCGTTCCTCGACGACTGGGTGCTGCAGGCGCTGCGCGCGCTCGGCATCGAGGCGACGTACCAGCCGCTCAATGACATCGCCTCGCCGCAGGGCAAGATCGGCGGCGCCGCGCAGAAGCGGCTCGCCAACGGCGGAGTGCTGCACCACGCGACCCTCAGCTACGACATGGACGGCGAGGTCATGACCGAGGTGCTGCGCATCGGGCGCGAGAAGCTCAGCGACAAGGGCACGACCTCGGCCGCGAAGCGCGTCGACCCGCTGCGGCGGCAGACCGGCCTGCCGCGCGAGGCGATCATCGCCAAGCTCGAAGAGACCTTCACGAACCTGTACGGAGCGGTGCCGGGCCACATCACTCCCGACGAGTACGCCGAGGCCGAGGCGCTCGTGGAGTCGAAGTTCTCGACCGACGCGTGGCTGCGCCGGGTTCCGTGACCGGATCGGGGGATGCCGGCGGCCAGGCCCGCGCGGCCGCAGATGTCCACGGGGCAGAGGCTGCGGCATCCATCGATCCGGTCGTCGGCTCGGTCCGGATCCACCACGGCGACAACCTCGATGTGATCCGGGCCCTGCCGGACGGGTCGTTCACCCTGATCTACCTCGACCCGCCCTTCAACACCGGCCGGCCGCAGGAACGGGCCGTCGAGACCGCGCGGTCGCGGCATCCATCCCCCGCCCCGCCGTCCGCGCCGTCCTTCGCCGCGCCGTCCCCCGCCCCGCCGTCCGCGCCGTCCTTCGCCGCGCCGTCCTCGGTGAGACCGATGCCGGGGGACGAGACCGAGGGTGGACCCCACGGTCTCGTCCTTGCACACCGGTCTCGCCGAGAGGGGGCCGGCGCGGGGGCCGTGGTCGCGCAGGAAGGGGAGGCGCCCGCGCGGGCGGGAGTCGTGCGGCGCGGCTTCCACGGGCGGGAGTACGAGCGGATCCGGGGCGATCTGCGCGCGTACGACGACAGCTTCGACGACTACTGGGGCTTTCTCGAGCCCCGGCTCGAAGAGGCCTGGCGGCTGCTCGCCGACGACGGCACGCTGTACCTGCACCTCGACTACCGCGAGGCGCATTACGCCAAGGTGCTGATGGACGCGCTCGTCGGCCGCGACCGCTTTCTCAACGAGCTCATCTGGGCGTACGACTACGGCGCCAAGACGCGCAAGCGCTGGCCCACCAAGCACGACACGATCCTCGTGTACGTCAAGGATCCGAAGGCGTACTGGTTCGACTCGGATGCCGTCGACCGCGAGCCGTACATGGCCCCGGGGCTCGTGACGCCCGAGAAGGCTGAACGCGGCAAGCTCCCCACCGACGTCTGGTGGCACACGATCGTGCCCACGACCGGGCGCGAGAAGACGGGCTACCCGACGCAGAAGCCCGAGGGCATCCTGCGCCGCATCGTGCAGGCGTCGTCGCGGCCCGGCGACAGGGTGCTGGACTTCTTCGCCGGCAGCGGCACGACGGGTGCCGTGGCATCGGCGCTCGGCCGTGACGCCGTGCTGGTGGACCACAACCCGGCGGCGATCGCGGTGATGCGGGAGCGGATGCCGCACGCCACCGTCGTCGGCTCCTGACCCCCGCGCGCCGCGGAATATACCCGTCCGGCGTGTGGCCGTCGAGCCTGCGCAGGGCGTGGGCACCGGCATCCCCCGTCGCCCTAGGCTGAGGCTCATGCGTTTCGGAACCTTCATCCCCCAAGGCTGGCGATTCGATCTCGTCGGCATCGACCCCGCTCAGCACTGGGCGGTGATGAACTCCCTCGCGCAGCGCGCCGACGCCGGGCCGTGGGAGTCGCTGTGGGTCTACGACCACTTCCACACGACGCCGGTGCACTCCGACGAGGCCACCCACGAGGCGTGGACGCTCATGGCGGCCTTCGCGGCCTCGACATCGAACATCCGCCTGGGCCAGATGTGCACGTGCATGGGGTACCGCAACCCCGCCTACCTCGCCAAGGTGGCCGCGACCGTCGACATCGTGTCGGGCGGCCGCACCGAGATGGGCATCGGCGGCGGCTGGTACGAGCACGAGTGGAAGGCGTACGGCTACGGCTTCCCGCCCGTCGCCGACCGGCTGCGGATGCTGCGCGAAGGCGTCGACATCATGAACCAGGCGTGGACGACCGGCCGCGCGACGCTCGACGGCCGCCACTTCCAGGTCGACGGCGCGATCGTGCAGCCGCTCCCGCTGCAGGACGGCGGCATCCCGTTCTGGATCGCCGGCGGCGGCGAGAAGGTCACCCTCAAGATCGCGGCGCAGTATGCGTCGTACACGAACTTCGCGGGCTCGCTGGAGGAGTTCGACCACAAGAGCGACGTGCTGCGCGGACACTGCGACGCCCTCGGCCGCGACTTCGCGTCGATCACACGCTCGTCGAACTTCAACACCATCGTCGGCGCCACCGAGGCCGAGGCCCGCGACCGGCTCGCCACCGTCGTCGAGCGGCTGCGCCCACACGTCGGCGACGAGCGCGCCGCCCACATCGAGCAGGACTATCTCGCCTCGCCCGGCTTCGGCACCCCCGAGCAGGTCGCGGAGCGCCTCGCCGAGCGCGCCGAGCACGGCCTGGGCTACAGCATCCACTACTTCCCCGAGGCCGCGTACGACACGTCGGGCGTGGAGCTGTTCGAGCGCGAGGTCATCCCCGCGCTGGCCTGAGGCCTGATCTCGACTCCTGCTCCGCAGTCGCTTTCTGCGCGTCGAGCCTGCGGTCGACCCGCGGTTTGCGACTGCGGAGCCTTGATCTGCTCCGCAGTCACCTTTTGCGCATCGAGCAAGAGGTGACCCGCGGTATGTGACTGCGGGGGCCACAGGGAATCTGCTCCGCAGTCAGGAGTCGCGCGGGCGAGGTCGGTCGACCCGCAGGTTCTGACCGCGGAACGAAGAGGGGAAGGGTGGATGCCGGGCGCCCGGCATCCACCCCTCACAGGTTCGCGGGTCAGAGCAGGGACGCCACCGCGGCGTAGCCGTCGGGGTCCACGCCCGGGGTGGCACCGCCGAAGACGCGGGTCGTGCCGGGCGCCCCAGACCACGCAGGCCACCCGGGCTCGCCGTCGGCGATCAGCGCCACGGCGGCGCCGTGGGTCTGGTCGGCCAGCGACTGCGGCGGGTTCGGGCCGGTGAGCGCGTCGATGCCGATCGGAGAGTCGAGGCAGTCGAACCAGAACGGCACGTCGATGCAGTGCACCGCCGCGTCGTGCACCATGCCGGGCTGCGTGGAGCGGAAGGCGTACCGGTACACCCAGGTCGGCGCGGCGCCGCGGGCGGTAGCCGCCTTGACGACGAAGGTGCGGAACATGCGGTCGGTGATGTACCGGCCGAGTACAGCGGCATGGCCGCGGGCCACGACGTCCTGGTTCGCCGCGAGGTAGGCCCTGCGCTGCGCGCCCTTGAGGCCCGACTTGCCGAGCAGCAGCGACAGCGGGATCCAGCGCAGCTTGTTCGCGGCTCCTGAGACGACCATCGAGAACTCGTCCTCGGTGGCTCCGAGCACGAGCGGCTTGTCGGCGCCGACGCCGGCGGCGATCGACTCGAGCGTCGGACGCGTGATCAGGTCGCCGTCGATCGCCGGGCCGAGCGTCAGCCCGTCCTCGAGGAGCCGCGTGACGCCGTCCGACCCCGACACCTCGGTCGCGGCCTTCTGCGCCGCGATGATCCTCTCCTCGCCGACGGTCGACAGTCCCGCCCGCGTCGGGGCGACATCGAGGCGTGCGGCGACGTCGCGGCCGATGCGCTCGCACGTCGCAGGGGCGACGTCGGCCGTGGCCGCGGACAGCGCCCACACCGAGTGGAACAGATGCTGGGCCGCCGGCATCCCGAGCAGCGTCAGCACCGCCCCGCCGCCGGCGGACTGCCCCGCGATCGTGACGCGCGACGGGTCGCCGCCGAACTGTGCGATGTTCGCCTGCACCCACTCGAGGGCGAGCAGCCAGTCGCGGATGCCGCGGTTGGAGGGGGCGTCCTCGATCCAGCCGAACCCGTCGAAGCCGAGGCGGTACGAGATCGTCACGGTGACCACGCCGTCCCGGTTGAACGCGCGGCCGTCGTACCAGGGCGACGCGGGGGAGCCCGCGAAGTACCCGCCGCCGTGGATCCACACCAGCACCGGCAGCGCGGCGTCGGTCTCACCCGGCACCGGCGTGAACACGTTGACGTTCAGCGTCGCCTCACCCGGCACCGAGGGCTCGGGGATGAGCGTCACGCCGGGGTCGCCGCGCTGCGCCGTCGCGCCGTAATCCAGCGCGTCGCGCACGCCCTGCCACGGCTCGGCGGGCACGGGGGCGGCGAAGCGCAGCTCGCCGACGGGCGGCTGGGCGAACGGGATGCCGAGGAACGCGGCGCTGCCGCCGTCGCCGGGCTCGCCCCGCCAGAAGCCGCGCACGCGCCCGGTGACGGTGTCGGCCTCGGCGTAGCGGAGGGTCGTCGTGGTGTCTGTCATGGGGAGGGTCCCTTCGTGCGGACTCTAGCGGACGCCCTTGATGGGCGCCGTGGCGATCGCTGCGAGGATCACGAACACGATCGCGAACACGAACAGCATGGCGTAGCCGCCCAGGGCCGAGATGATCAGCAGGGCGATCGAGGGGCTCAGGGCCTGCGGGATGTTGGTGGCGACGTTGAGGATGCCGAGGTCCTTGGCCGCGGAACCCTCGGGGTTCGGCAGCACCTCGGTCATGAGCGCCGCGTCGACCGACATGTAGAGGCCGAACCCGACCCCGTTGATGACGCTCATGAGGATCATGCCTGTCATGTCGGGCATGACGAGCGGCATCGCGAGGCCGATGACCATGATCACCGATGCCGCGTAGATGAAGACCTTGCGGCGTCCGACCTTGTCGCTCCACCAGCCCGAGAGTCCGATGGCGATGAGGGTCGGCACGAAGGCGACGAGCGTGAGCGTCAGCACGGCGCCCTGTGCCTCGCCCAGCGACAGTCCGATGTACTTCTGCAGCAGGTACAGCTGGTAGGTCGAGACGACGAAGTAGCCGAGGATCAGCAGGAACCGTGCCGTGAACGCCCAGAAGAAGTCCGGGTGCTTGCGCGGGTTGATCCAGAAGCCCCGGAAGAACGCGCCCCAGCGGAACGGCTCGACGGCGGCGTCCTTCGACGACCAGTCACGGTTGATCAGCGCGAACAGCAGCGTGACGACGATGACCGCGCCGCCGAACACCGCGTACGCGACCCCGAACTGGGCGGCCAGCGCGCTCGCGATCATGATGCCGATCGTCATGCCCAGCTGCGTCCCGAGGCCGATCATGGCGCTCGCGCCGCCGCGCTTCGAGCGCGGGAACCGGTCCGCGGTGATCGTGGTGAGCGGCGCCTGCAGGAAGTTGAGCGCGACCTGGATCACGACCCAGAACACCGTGATCCAGAAGAGGTCGGTGAGCGATCCCATGCCGAAGAGCAGGATGCCGCCCACGAGCGCGCCGATGACCATCCACGGTGCGCGGCGGCCGAAGCGCGAGCGGGTGCGGTCGCTGAGCGCGCCGGCGATCGGCTGGGCGAAGAGCGTGAAGACGAACGAGACCGTCGTGACGATCGCAAGGTTCGCCTCGCTGTGCTCCTGGCCGAACAGGATCTGGACCTGCGTCGGCAGCAGGATCGCGATCAGGCCGCCGTAGGTGGCGAACAGGGTGAGCGCGGCGACCAGCATGCTGGGCAGCAGGGCCCTTCGGGCGGGCGGGCTCGCCGGCGGCTCGCCGGGCGCGGGCGGTGTGCTGCGGATGAGCCCGGTGGGGGCGATGTCGAGGGCGGGATCGGGCGCGGGCTGTGCGGTCATGCTGACTCCTCTTCGTCGAGACGTCTCAGGTGTGTCGGGTGCCAAATGCGAACGGCATTCGGGATCAGTGTGCCGGACGCACGCACAAAGTTCAAGACCTGAACTATGTGTAACGATCCCGCAACGACCGCGTCCCGCGAATCCCGAATGTCGCTAGCGTTCAGTCCGTCCCATCGAAGGAGATGACATGAACCGACTGACTTCCCGCATCGCTCTCGCGACCGTCGCCGTCCTCGGTGCCACGGTGCTTGGCGGCTGGAGCGCCGCCCCCACGGCGACCGCGCCCGCCGCCGCGAATCCGCTGGCTTCGAACCGCGACGCTGTCGTGCAGGTGTACCTGACCCGTCACGGCGAGACGATCCTCAACAAGCTCAAGCTCGTGCAGGGGTGGTCCGACGCGCCGCTCACCGAAGAGGGCGTCGCCGTCGCGACGCGGGTCGGCAAGAACCTCGCGGCCGAGGTCGGTAAGCTGGATGCCGCCTACTCGGCCGACATGGTGCGCCACTACGAGACCGCGACGCTCATGCTGCAGGCCGCCGGTTCGAAGCTCGCGCCGGTCCGCGACGAGGGCCTGCGCGAGCTGAACTTCGGCGGTTGGGAGGGCGCGAAGCAGAGCACGATGCAGGGCGCTCTCTTCGGCTACTTCGGCGAGCACGGGCTCGACTTCACACTGGAGAGCATGACCGACGCCATCGTGGCGACCAACCCCGTGCCCGCGCTCCCTGCCGAGGACTGCGATCAAGTGTCCGACCGCATGCAGGACTCGCTCGACGCCATCGCCGCGGACGCCGCCAAGCACCGCGACGACAAGGTGCTCGTCGTCTCGAGCGGGCTGTCGATCTCGTGCCTGCTCGTCGACCTCGGCGCGGAGGACCGCCTGCCCGAGACCGGGATCGCGAACGGCGCCGTCAACCTGCTCACCTACAAGGCGGGCGCCTGGACCGTCGAGACGGTGAACGACACCCACTACGCCACGCAGCAGTGAACGGGCGGGGCGGGGGTGCGTCGTCGCCTCCGCCCCGGCCTACGATGGCGGTCATGCCCCTCGCCACCCCCGACGTCCGCCGACACAACCTCGGCCTCGTGCTCGGGCGTGTGCTCGAAGGCGCCGGCGAGGCGCGCGCTGACATCGCCGCCGCGACCGGCCTGTCGCGCGGCTCGGTGACCTCGCTCGTGGCCGAGCTCATCGAGGCAGGCCTCGTAGAAGAGAGCGACGTCGTCGCGCCGGCCGGCATGGGTCGCCCTCGCACCACCCTCGCCCTCGCGGCGTCGGCGCCCTGCCTCGTGACCGCGATGGTCGACGCCGACCACGCGACCGCGGTCGCGGCGACGCTGTCGGGAGACGAGCTCGCTCGCGTCTCGCTGCGTCACGGGCGCCCGATGGGCGACCCGGGCGCGATCGCCGACGTGCTGGCGCGTGCGATCGACGACGTCGCGGGGGAGCTGGATGCCGCCGGCCGGCGGATCGCCGACGTCTGCGTCGTCGTCTGGGCACCTGTCGACGGCTCGCCCGCCCGTGTGCTCGCCGACACGGATCTGGGATGGGGAGAGGTCGACCTCTTGGGGCTGCTGCGCGATCGCTCGGCCGCACTCGCCACGTTCGAGGCGACGGGCGGCAGCTCCCGGCTGGTGCCGGACTCCTCGGTGGCGGCGCTCGCCGAGCACGTCGCGGTCGGGGGTGACACCCTGCTGTACCTGAAGTCCGACTCGGGCATCGGCGGTGCGATCGTCCTCACGGATCAGGACGCGGGTGTCCGCGTGATCGGTGCCGCCCTGGGGCATCTGCCTGTGGTGCCCGACGGCGAGCTCTGTGCGTGCGGGCAGCACGGCTGCCTCGTGACCGTGGCCGGTCCGGACGTGCTGCTGTCGCGGGCCGGGCTCGGCCCGCTCGCCGACCGTGAAGGGCTCACGGTCGCGCTGGAGACGTTCGTCGCTCAGGTTCGCGCCGGCGAGGAGCCCGCGGCGTCGGTGTGGCGCGGCGCGGCGCGCGAGATCGCCCGCACGGCGCAGATCGTCGCCCTGACCCTCGGGCCGGACGTCATCGTGCTCGGCGGCTTCTTCGCGGCGCTGGCCGCGGACGTCGACGCGGTGTTCCGAGGCATCCAGCCAGGCATCGCCCGGTCGGCCGCGGTGCCGGTCCCCCCGGTGGTCGGGAGCATCCTCGGCGCAGACGCTGCTCTGCACGGCGCGCAGAGCGACGCGCGGACGCGGCTCCTGGCGGACCCCCTGGCGATCTGACGAGCGCCGACCGTGAGGGCGTTTCTTCTCCGGGCGCCGGAGCGCCCTCCGCTCAACGACCCGGTTGGCGGTCAGCGACGTCGCGTGATCAGCTCGAAGAGCGCGTCGACGGTCGCCGCCATGTCGACCTCGGGTTCCAGCATCCACTGGACCTGCATGCCGTCGGCGACGGCCTGGAACAGCCGCGCGAGCACGGCGGGATCGATGCGGTCGTCGATCTCGCCCGACTCCTGACCCGCCGCGATCGTCGCGGCGAAGAACTCGCGCAGGCCGATGCCGCGCTGGACGAAGTAGTCGTGGGCGGCGTGCTCGGGGTCGGCGGCGTCGACCGACAGGCGTGCGAAGAGGTGCACGAGCCCCGGCACATCGGCGTTGTGCCGGACGACGCCGAGATAGCCGTCGCGCACCCCGGCGAGGTCGAGTTCCGCGTCCGCGGTGAGCCCGTGCTCGACGTCACCGCTCAGGCCGCGCCCGGTCGCGTCGAGCTCGTCGCGCTTGCGGAGGATCTCGGTGAAGAGCTCCTCCTTGCTGTCGAAGTAGTGGAGGAGTCCGGCCTGGCTGAGGCCCACGGCATCCGCCAGTTCTTTGACGGACGCACCGCGATATCCCTCGCGGGCGATCACATCCAGCGCGCGCGTGAGGATCTCTTCGCGCTTCGCCACGCCTTTCGCGTAGGAGCCGCGTCGCCCCGTTCCGCTTTCTGCCATACGAGAAGTAAACCGAACACTGCTTGATTTCTCAAAACCTAGTGACATATGGTTTTCTCTCGAGGTGCTCGATGAGGAGCGCCTGCCACCCGAACCAAGGACCCGTCCATGACAGCGCCGTCTGAACCCATCGCCCCGATGACCACGAACACGTTCGTCGAGAACGCCTCAGGAATCGACGACCCGCCCGCGCCCATCAAGGGCCTGCGGCGGCTGATGTGGTCGATCATCCCCGCCAACATCGCGATCTTCATGGTGTGGGGCGCGGTGCCCGGCATCCTGCTGCCCCAGCAGGTCACGCTGGCGTTCGGCACCGAGGGCCAGCTCAACGTCGTGAACCTCGCGATCATCTCGACGGTCGGTGCGTTCGCGGCGATGATCGCGCAGCCGATCGCCGGTCAGATCTCTGACCGCACGCGCTCTCGATTCGGCCGTCGTGCGCCGTGGATCGTGCTGGGCGCGCTTGCCGGCGCGCTGGCGCTCATCGGGCTCGCGTTCGCGAGCAGCCTCGTCGGCTTCATCATCGCCTGGACCCTCGTGCAGATCTGCTACAACTTCGCCCAGGGCCCGCTGTCGGCGATCATGCCGGACCGCGTGCCGATCAAGCGCCGCGGCACGTTCGCCGCGCTGACCGGCATCGGCCTCATGCTCGGCGCCATCGGCGGCCAGATCGTCGGCTCGATCTTCTTCAAGAGCATCGCCGTGGGCTACGTCACGTTCGCCGTGGTGTCGGTCGGTGTGCTCGTCCTGTTCGTCGTGCTCAACCCGGACTACCCCAGCACGAGGATCGAGCCCGAGCCGTTCCGCATGAAGGAGTTCCTCGGCACGTTCTGGGTGAACCCCGTCAAGCACCCCGACTTCTTCTGGGCCTTCACCGGCCGCCTGCTGCTCTACACGGGCTACTTCGCCGTGACCGGCTACCAGCTGTACCTGCTGCAGAACTACTTCCACATCGATGCGCCCGAGACCGTCATCCCCGTCCTGGGACTGCTGAGTCTCGTCGGCATCATCATCTCGACCGTCGTGTCGGGCCCGCTGTCCGACAAGGTCGGCCGCCGCAAGCCGTTCGTCTTCGCGTCGGCCGCGGTCGTGAGCCTGGCGTTCCTGCTGCCGTGGTTCTGGCAGGACCTCAACGCCTGGATGATCATGACCTTCATCGCCGGCTTCGGCTTCGGCATGTTCCAGGCCGTCGACACCGCCCTCATGAGCGAGGTGCTGCCGTCGGCGAAGTCGTTCGCGAAGGACCTCGGCGTCGTCAACATCGCCGCGACCCTGCCGCAGACGCTCGCCCCCGCGGTATCGGGTGCGATCGTGCTGATCTTCGGCTACGCGGGTCTGTTCCCGGTGGCCATCGTGCTCGGCCTGCTCGGCGCATTTGCGATCTGGCCCATCAAGGCGACGCGATGACGTCGGCCGTCTCGACCTCGAAGATGGGGGATGCCGGCGGCCGCGGCATCCACCATCCCCTCACCGACCCCCGATGAAAGGAACTCCATGAGCATCCCCGATGTGACGGAACTGACCCTCGAAGAGAAGGCGTCGCTGACCAGCGGCGCGAGCTTCTGGTACACCAAGCCGGTGGAGCGCGTGGGTGTGCCGGCGATCATGGTGACCGACGGACCGCACGGACTGCGCAAGCAGCGCGAGGGTGGCGACCACCTCGGCATCGGCGACAGCGTTCCCGCCACCTGCTTCCCGCCCGCCGTGGGGCTCGGCTCGTCGTGGGACGTGGACCTCATCCACCGCGTGGGCGAGGCGCTCGGCACCGAGACCTCGATCGAGAACGTCGGCGTGCTGCTGGGCCCGGGCATCAACATCAAGCGCTCGCCTCTGTGCGGCCGCAACTTCGAGTACTTCTCGGAAGACCCGATCGTCTCGGGGGTGCTCGGCGCGGCGATCGTGAAGGGCATCCAGTCGAAGGGCGTGGGAACCTCGCTCAAGCACTTCGCTGCCAACAACCAGGAGAACGACCGCATGCGCGCGTCGTCCGACGTCGACCCGCGGCCGCTGCGCGAGATCTACCTGCGCGGCTTCCAGCGGGTCGTCGAGGACGCCCAGCCCTGGACGGTCATGTGCTCGTACAACCGCATCAACGGCGTGTACGCGTCGGAGGACCCGTGGCTGCTCACGCACGTGCTGCGCGACGAGTGGGGCTACGAGGGCCTGGTGGTCTCGGACTGGGGCGCGGTCAACGAGCGCGTCCCGGGGCTGGCCGCAGGCATGGACCTCGAGATGCCGTCGTCGGGCGGCGTCACCGACGCGCAGATCGTCGCCGCGGTGAAGGACGGGACGCTCGACGAGTCGGTGGTCGACGTCGCCGCGGGCCGCGTGCTGGATCTCGTGCGCAAGACGACCGAGGGCGCGGGCTCCGTGGCGGGGCCGCTCGATGTCGACGCGCACCACGCGCTCGCGCGCGAGGCCGCCGGCAGATCGATCGTGCTGCTGAAGAACGAGGGCGGCGTGCTGCCCCTGGCCCGTGACGCCCGGGTCGCCGTGATCGGCGAGTTCGCGGCATCCCCCCGCTACCAGGGTGCCGGGTCGTCGATGATCAACCCGACGCGCCTGGACAACGCGCTCGACGAGATCCGCGCGCTCGCGACCGGCGACGTGTCGTACGCGCAGGGGTTCAGCAACGTCCTCTCGGTGTCGGACGACGACGCCGAGGGTCTGCGTGCCGAAGCCGTGGTCGCCGCCGAGGCGGCCGAGGTCGTCGTGCTGTTCCTCGGCCTGCCGGCCCGCCTGGAGTCCGAGGGGTACGACCGTGAGGACATCGACCTGCCCGCCGCGCAGCTGGAGCTGCTCGACGCGGTGCTCGCGGCGAACCCGAACACCGTCGTCGTGCTGTCGAACGGCGGCGTCGTCGCCCTGCCGTTCGCCGGCCGGGTGCCCGCGATCCTCGAGGGCTGGCTGCTCGGACAGGCCGGCGGCGGCGCGACCGCCGACGTGCTGTTCGGCGAGGTCAACCCGTCGGCCAAGCTCACCGAGACGATCCCGGTGCGCCTGGAGGACACCCCGGCGTACCTCGACTTCCCGGGCGAGTTCTCGCACGTCCGCTACGGCGAGGGTCTGTTCGTCGGCTACCGCTGGTACGACGCGCGCCGCATGGACGTCGCGTTCCCGTTCGGCCACGGCCTCTCGTACACGAGCTTCGAGTACGGGGATGCTGCCGCTTCCGTGTCTGCATCGGGCGATGTCGAGGTGACCGTGGCGGTCACCAACACCGGCGACCGCGCGGGCCGCGAGGTCGTGCAGGTCTACACCGGCCTGGCCTCGTCGCAGGTGCAGCGCGCGCCGCGCGAACTCAAGGCGTTCGCGTCGATCGCGCTGGAGCCGGGCGAGACGCAGGCGGTGACGCTCACGGTGCGCCGCCAGGACCTGGCGTACTGGGACATCCGCGCTGACCGCTGGGTCGTCGAGGGCGGTTCGTACACGGTGTCGGTCGGGGCGTCCAGCCGCGACCTGCGGACCAGCGTCGACGTGGCGGTCGAGGGCGATGCGTTCACCCTGCCGCTGACGCGCTCGTCGTCGATGGGCGAGGTGCTGCGCCACCCGGTCGCCGGGCCGATCGTGCAGTCGATGATCGCGCAGGCGATGGGCGGCATGGCCGACAGCGCGGCGTCGATCATGCCCGAGGGCGTCGACATGTCGAAGATGATGGACTCGTTCCCCATCGGTCGCATCGGCATGATGGCGAGCCTCGCCGGCGACGGCGCTGGCGCGAGCCCCGAGATGATCGACGGCCTCATCTCCATGGCGAACGCGGGCGGGGTGCCCGCGCAGGCCTGATCCCAGGAACAGTGGATGCCTCGACCCCGTCCTTCGTGAAGGCCCGGGTCGAGGCATCCGCTCGTTCGCGACACGAGTGCGCACCTTCGACAGGCCGACTGCGCCACGGCCGGACTACGGCCGGGGCATGCATTGGGAATGCCGTGCGGCGCGGTCCCGGTCAGCGCGCGAGGAAGGCCAGCAGAGCCTCGTTCACCTCGGCGCCGTGGGTCCACAGCAGGCCGTGGGGCGCGCCCTCGAGCTCGACGTAGACCGCGTTCGGCAGCAGCTCGCGGAAGCGCCGTGCCGTCTTGTCGATCGGCAGGATGTTGTCGGCCGTGCCGTGCCGTGCAGGATGAGCGTCGGCACGTCGATCGCGGGGATGTCGGCCCGGAAGTCGGTGGGCCACGTGAGCGGCGCGGCGGCGATCGCGGTGTTCCCGGCGAGATTGGCGACCTGCACGCTCGCGTCGAGCGCCTGCTGCGAGATGCGCGAGCTGAGCGTGTCGTCGAGGTTGTAGAAGTCCTTGAAGAAGCCGGCGACGAACGCGTAGCGGTCCTCGCGCACCGACTGAGCGATGCCGTCGAAGAAGTCCTGAGGCCCCGCGCCGTCGGGGTTGTCGTCGGTGATCAGTAGGAACGGCTCGAGCGAGCCGAGGAATGCGGCCTTCGCGACGCGCCCCGAGCCGTAGCGCGACAGGTAGCGGGCGATCTCGCCGGTTCCCATCGAGAAGCCCACGAGGACCGCGTCGTGCAGGTCGAGGTCCTCGATGAGCGCGTGCAGGTCGGCGGCGAACGTGTCGTAGTCGTACCCGTCGCCGGCCTTCGTCGAGGCGCCGAACCCGCGGCGGTCGTACGCGATCACTCGATAGCCGGCGTCCAGCAGGGCCGCCTGCTGCTTGCCCCAGGACTCGCCGTTCAGCGGGAACCCGTGGACCAGCACCACGGGCTGCGCCTCGGCCGGTCCCTGGTCGGTGTAGTAGAGGTCGACGTCCACCGAGTTCTCGGTCCCGACGGTGATGTACGCCACGATCGCTCCTTCCGGACCGCGAGGGAGGGATGCCGCGGCCCTGCGTCCGACGCTAGGCCGCGGCACCTCTCGCCGCCAGTGCGTGTGTCGCCGCGAGACGACCGTTCACGCCCCGTTCAGCCCTACGCGGTCGTTGAGCGGAGCGAGGAACGAGCGAAGACGAAACGTCGCGAGCCGTTCTCGGGGAGCCGCCCCCGCGCATCGGTCGCGCAGGTGCCTGCGTCCGATGAGCGGCGTGCGGCGTTTCGTCTCGCTCCGCTCGCTCAACGAGCGGGATCTCGGTCGTTGAGCGGAGCGAGGAACGAGCGGAGACGAAACGTGGTGGGCCGCTCTGGAGAAGCCGGTTCTTCGCCTGCGGTGGCGGAGTGCTTGGCTCCGACGGGTGGCTCGCGGCGTTTCGTCTCGCTCCGCTCGCTCAACGAGCGGGATCTCGGTCGTTGAGCGGAGCGAGGAACGAGCGGAGACGAAACGTGGCGAGCCGCTCTCGAGAACCGGCCCGACGGCGACGAGCTCAGTCGCGCGCTGCCCCGACCGACGGCGTGACCGTGAAGATCGTCGGGGCCGCGAAGCCGGCCGCCGAGAACGCGGCGGTGGCGGCATCCCTCACCGCGTCGACGCGGTCGTGCGCGACGAGGGCGATCGCGGCGCCGCCGAAGCCGCCGCCGGTCATGCGGGCGCCGATCGCGCCGGCCGACAGCGCCGCCTCGACGGCGGCGTCGAGCTCGGGCACCGAGATCTCGAAGTCGTCGCGCATCGACGCGTGCGACGCGACGAGCAGGTCGCCGATCGCGGTCGGGCCCTGCTCGCGCAGCGTTCGGACGGTGTCGAGCACGCGCTGGTTCTCGGTCACGACGTGGCGCACACGGCGGAACGTGACGTCGTCGACGAGCTCGGCCAGGCGCGGCAGGTCGTCGACCGACACGTCGCGCAGCGCCGGCACCCCCAGCGCCGCAGCTCCGCGCTCGCAGGCGGCACGGCGCTCGCCGTACCCGCCGGTCGCGTGGGAGTGCTTGACGTTCGTGTCGATGACGACGAGCTCCAGCCCGGCCTCGGCGAAGCCCAGGTCGACCACCTCGGCCTGCAGCGACCGGCAGTCGAGGAAGATCGCGGCGTCGGGGCGGCCGAGCAGCGACGCCATCTGGTCCATGATGCCGGTCGGTGCTCCGACGGCCTCGTTCTCGGCGCGGCGACCGATCTTCGCGAGGGCGACGCGGTCGAGCTCCAGGCCCCACGTGTCGGCGAGCGCGACGGCCGTCGCGCCCTCGATCGCCGCCGACGACGAGAGCCCGGCGCCCACCGGGACATCGGACGCGAACGCGAGGTCGACGCCGGTCACGTCGGCGGGATCGGTTCCGGATGCCGCCAGCAGCGCCCACGCGACGCCCAGGGGGTACCGCGCCCATTCGGGCACGTCGTCACGCTGGTCGGGGAAGACGACGTCCAGCGCATCGAGTGCGACCTCGGCGGTCGTGTCGTCGAACGTCGACGCCACGCGCACGCGGAACACGCCGTCGGTGCGCGGCGCGAGCGCCACGTGCGTGCGGTGCTGGATCGCGAACGGCAGCACGAAGCCGTCGTTGTAGTCGGTGTGCTCGCCGATCAGGTTGACGCGGCCGGGCGATGACCATGTGCCGACGGGCTCGGCGTCGAAGCGCTCGGCGAACAGCGCGCGGGCGGCATCGATCGTGTTGCGGGCGATGGCGGCGGTCACAGGGTCTCCTCGGGGATGGTTTCGACAGCCTCGCGCAGCTTCGCGGCGGCCGCCTCGGGCGGGATGTCGCCGATCCAGGCGCCCATGGCGGCCTCGGATCCGGCGAGGAACTTGAGCTTGTCGGCGGCGCGGCGCGGCGACGTCAGCTGCAGGTGCAGGCGGGCCGTGTCGCGGCCGCGGTGCACCGGCGCCTGGTGCCACGCCGCGATGTACGGCGTCGGAGAGTCGTAGAGCGCGTCGACGCCGCGCAGCAGGCGCAGGTACAGGGGCGCGAGCTCGTCGCGCTCGGCGCCCGTGGTCTCGGCGAAGTCGGCGACGTGCCGGTGCGGCAGCAGGTGGATCTCGATCGGCCACCGAGCGGCGAACGGCACGAACGCCGTCCAGTGCTCGCCCGCGAGGATCACGCGGTCGCCCGCGCGCTCGAAGTCGAGGATGCGCGCGAAAAGGTCGGGGCCTTCGCGGTCGATCGAGGCCAGCAGGCTCGTCGTGCGCGGCGTGATGTACGGGTAGGCGTAGATCTGCCCGTGCGGGTGGGGGAGCGTGACGCCGATGGCCTCGCCGCGGTTCTCGAACGGGAACACCTGCTCGATGCCCGGCAGCGCCGACAGTGCCGCGGTGCGATCGGCCCACGCTTCGATGACGGTGCGCGCGCGGGTCTGGGTGAGCGATCCGAATGATCCGGAGTGCTCGGGGCTGAAGCACACGACCTCGCAGCGGCCGACGCTCGTACGCGTGCGGCCGAGGCCGGGCGCGTCGAGGTCGTCGAGGCCGTGCGGGGCATCGGCTGCGGCCGGCGCGTCGCCGAGGGCCTCCGCGAGCGCGGGCCCGAACGACGGCGACTTGTTCTCGAACACCGCGACGTCGTAGCGCGAGGGGATCTCGGAGGGGTTGGTGGGCGTCTGCGGCGCGAGCGGGTCGAGCTCGGCGGGCGGCAGGAAGGCGCGGTTCTGGCGCGCCGCGGCGATCGACACCCAGTCGCCGGTGAGGACGTCGCGGCGCATCGTGGCGGTCTCGGGTCGCGGTCCGAGCTCGCGGGCATCGATCGCCCGCTCCGGCCCGAGCGTCGTGTCGGGGTCGTCGTAATAGATCAGCTCGCGCCCGTCTGCCAGGCGCGTCGGGCGCTTGACGACGCCGGCGCCGAGCACGACGGGATCCGTCCCGGACTCAGGTGTGTTCACGTCAACATGCTAATCAAGGCGCTATGTTAGCGTCAACATCGGATGGCGCCCGCAGACTTCGGAACGGCCCGCCGTCGGAGAGGTGTGGATGCCGCCGGCCGAGCTGAGCGGCACTGCCCCGGCAGAAAGGTGCACATGGTGGACAGGCGCGTCTCGATGGCCGACGTCGCCGAGCGCGCGGGTGTCTCGGGACAGACGGTGTCGCGCGTCGTCAACGGCAGCCCGCGCGTCGATCCCGAGACCCGCGCCCGCGTCGAGACCGCGATGGCCGAGCTCGGCTACCGCCCCCACCGGGCTGCGCGCGCGCTGCGCACCGGGCGCACCCAGACGCTCGGCCTGGTCGTGTCGACGCTCGCGTCGGTCGGGAACTCGCGCATGCTGCAGGCGGTGGCGGATGCCGCGGCCTCGCGCGGCTACGCTCTCACGGTCGTGACGCTCGGCCCCGAAGCGTCTGTGGCCGGCGCCTTCGAACGGCTCGCCGACCAGGGCGTCGATGGCGCGATCGTGCTGAATGAGGCGACCGGGCGCGTGCGTGATTCCGACCTGCGGACGGCCGGACTGCGGCTCGTGGTCGTCGACTCGCCCCGCGACGAGCGCTTCGGTGTCGTCGTCACCGATCACGCCGGGGGAGCCGAATCGGCCGTCCGGCACCTGCTCGACCTCGGCCACCGCACCGTGCATCACCTCGCCGGTCCCGCCGGCTCGTTCGCGGCGGCCGAGCGTGAACGCGGCTGGCGGGCCGCCCTCGACGCGGCCGGAGTTCCCGTGCCCGACCTGGTGCGCGGAGACTGGACGGCGGCGTCGGGGCACGGTGCGGCATCCCTTCTTCTTGCGGCGGGCGCGACAGCCGTGTTCGCCGCGAACGACCAGATGGCGCTCGGGCTGCTGCGGGGCGTCGCCGAGGTGGGCCGCGCCGTGCCGGGTGATGTGAGTGTCGTCGGCTTCGACGACGTCGCGGATGCCGCCGACTACCGTCCGCCGCTCACGACCGTGCGCCAAGACTTCGACGCGCTCGGCGCCCGCGCGGTCGCGGCGCTGGTCGACGGCATCGAGGCGGGCGCGGCGGCCGCGTTCGATACGGTGCCGACGAGGCTGGTGGTGCGCGAGAGCACCGCGCCCGCGCGCGGTCGCATGCGCTATTCGGAATAGGAGCGGATGTTCTTGCAGATGTTCTGCTTGTCAGGCGTTGACAACCAAGGCGACGCCCCCCCAAGGATGGTGACCACGACCAGGCCAAATCTCGAGGGAGTTCGAATGAAGAAGATGCATTCGCGCGCAGGCATAGCATTGCTGCTCGCGGCCGCGCTCGCAATGGGAGGGGCGGCCACAACGGCATCGGCCGCGACGAGCTTCAGCGGCGGCGCGAAGACATGCGGAACCCCGCCGCAACCCTACGTCAACGTTCAGTCGAAGGCGACAGGTCAGGTCAACCATCAGTCCGGCGTCACCGTCTACGGGTCGTGGAACAATGGTTCCACGTACACCTACCGATGGACTAATCACGGCACCAGCGTCCCCGACTGGAGGACGTTCTTGACGGGAATCGGTGGCGACATCCAGATCGGGACGGCGTATTGCGGAACGTAAGATGGCGATGCTTGGCGGCGTTGAGTGTTGTCCTCGTTTCCGTCTGCTCGGCGTGCGCCGCTGCGCCCGCCGAGCAGACGGCGGTGAAGGACTCTGATTCCGCCGCATACCTCGCAGAGAATGCGCGCGCACTCGCGGCGAGCTATGGAATCGATGATCCGCCCGATGTTGACCTGGTTCGCTTCATCGCGCTTGATGAGTGGGCGCCGACGCAACGCGACTGCCTGCGCGAGGCTGGGTACGACGTCGAGTTCACGGCCGACGGCGAGGGGCTTTCGTACCCACCAACCGGCGACGCCGCGGTCGCGAAGAATCTGAACCTCGCGATCTACACATGTGAGATGCAGTATCCGGTCGAGCAGAAATACATGACGCCGCTCTCCATCGAACAGTTGCGAACGTTGTATGACTACCGGTCCGGCGAACTTCTCGAATGCTTGCGTCGCGAGGGGTATACGAGCTCGGCCGAGCCGCCGAGTGAGCAGGTGTTCCTTCAGAGCGGTGGGCAATGGTCGCCTTACGAAGACATCGCGATCGTTGAGAGCGATCTGGGTCGCCTCACGGCGACCTGCCCACAAGTGCCGGCGAATCTCTACGGCTGAACGCGGAGTGGATGCCGGCGCCCGGCCGCCGGCATCCGTCATCGCACGAAGGGGTCAGCCGGCGTTGCGGCGGGCCTCCCAGCCGGTGCGGACCATCTCGTCGACGGTGTAGCGGTTCTTCCAGTCCAGGTCGCGCGCGGCGAGCTCGCCGGTGGCGACGATGCGGTCGGGGTCGCCGGGGCGGCGGGGCGCGATCTCGGGGGTGAAGTCGATGCCGGTGACGCGCGCCATGGCGTCCATGATCTCGCGCACGCTCAGACCGTTCTGCGAGCCGAGGTTGTAGGCCGGCTCGAGGGGCTCGCCGGCCAGCAGACGCTTCGCCGCGGCCACGTGGGCGGCCGCGATGTCGGCGACGTGCACGTAGTCGCGCACATTGGTGCCGTCGGGGGTGTTGTAGTCGTCGCCGTTGATCCGCGGTGTGCGGCCCTCGATCAGCGCCTCGAACACGAGCGGGAACAGGTTGTGCGGGCTCGTGTCGTACACCGACGGGTCGCCCGATCCGACGACGTTGAAGTAGCGCAGCGCGGTGTGGCGCAGCGGGTGCTGCGTGTCGGCGGTCGCGATGCCCTGGTCGCGGATGAGCCACTCGCCGATGAGCTTCGACTCGCCGTAGGGCGAGGCGGGGCGCTTGGGCAGGTCCTCGGTCACGAGCGGCACGTCGGGGGTCCCGTAGACCGCAGCCGATGACGAGAAGACGAGGTTCGACACCGCGGCGGCCTGCATGGCCTCCAGCAGCGAGCGGGTGCCCTCGACGTTCTGCGCGTACGTGTGCAGCGGGCGCTGCACCGAGACGCCGGCGTACTTGAACCCGGCCAGGTGGATGACGCCCACGACGCCGTGCTCGCGCAGCGTGCTCTCGACGAGCGCGGTGTCGAGGATCGAGCCGTTCACGAACGGGACGCCCTCGGGCACGAACTCGGCGTGTCCGCTGGAGAGGTCGTCGACGACGACGGACGCCAGGCCCGCATCGGCGAGCGCGCGGACGATGTGGGCGCCGATGTAGCCGGCGCCTCCGGTCACGAGCCAGGACATGTCACTCCGTCGGGTCGGGGGCGGGTTTCGCGTTCCATTGTGCCGGGTGCGGATGGATGCCTCGTCCCGGGGCGGTTCGGATGCCTGTCTGCGTGCCGATTCCGAGGCCGCGCCGGGGAGCCCCGGGCGGCGGCATCCTCGTGCTCCCTCAGCTGAGGAGATCTGCCGGGCTGCGGAGCGGATCAGGCGCTACGGCCCGCGATCCGGCTCACGTCCTCAGTCGAGGATGCGATGGATGCGGCACGCCGAGGCCGCGCTGTTGCCTGTCGCAGGGGCCGCTCAGACGCGGGCGGCCCAGCGGGCGGCGCGCTGCAGCAGGGCGGCCACGGCGGGGGAGTCGTACGCGCGTTCGTCGTGGCCGAGCGACGAGACGACGCAGCGCGTCGGCTGCTCGCGGACCCATACCGCGGCGTGCTCGGCGCCGTCGACGTCGTGCACGGCGAGCACACGGGCGCCCGGATCGACGATCAGGTCGCTGTAGCGCTCGTCGAACACGTCGAGGTGTGCGGCGTCGCCGGTGATGTCGTGGTCGGCGTCGACGACGCGCACGCGGGCCTCGCCGATCGGCGGGTGCCACGAGGTACCCGGAACCCACTCGCCCCCGATCGCCTTGCGCCACGCGGGGTGGTCGCGCAGGCTCGACAGCGCCGCGTGGACGCCGATCAGCCCGATGCCGCGCGCGATCGCCGCGGCGAGCCCGGCCTCGGCTGCGGCGTCGGCGTGCGGAGCGCCTCCGTCCCGCCAGGGGTCGCCGGCGTTGACGATGAGCAGGTCCGCGCCCTCCAGATGGGCGAGCGCATGGTCGACGTCCTCGTCGATGACGGCCTCCCAGCCGTCGGCGCGCAGGATGTCGGAGATCCGGGAGGACGTCGCCGAGAATGGATGCCAGGGGTCGGCGTAGCGACCGGTTCCGGTGGCGATGACGACGCGGGGAGCCTCGGTTGCAGACCGATCCGTGGGTACCATGTTCTGCAGGATAACGCTTTCCCGCCGCAGGAGGAATACGCATGGCCCACACTGTCGTGATCGCCCCGGATTCGTTCAAGGGCACCGTCGCCGCGGCAGCCGTCGCCGAGGCCCTGGCGGCGGGTTGGCGCACTGAACGTCCGTCCGATGCTCTGCGGCTGCTGCCCATGGCCGACGGCGGCGAAGGCACGGTCGCCGCGTTCGCCGCCGCCGTGCCGGGCGCGCGCCGCATGTCCGTGACCGTCACCGGCCCGGAAGGCCTCGACGTGGCGGCCTCGTGGGTGCTGCTGCCTCCGACGCCCGGGACTCCGGGCGGCACCGGCGTCGTCGAACTCGCGAGCACGAGCGGCATCGAGATGCTCGGCACGCCGCCGAGGCTGCGTCCCTTCGATGCGCACACGCGCGGCTTCGGCCAGGCCATCGCCGCCGCCCTCGACCACGGGGTGTCGCGACTCGTGCTGGGCATCGGGTCGAGCTCGTCCACAGATGGCGGCGCCGGCATGCTCACGGCTCTCGGGGCGCGATTCGCCGACGCGGCCGGGCAGCCGATCGTCGACGGCGCGCGGGGGCTCGCGGATGTCGCGACCGTCGACCTGTCGGCGCTCGCCGCGCTGCCCGCCGGCGGAGTGACCGTGCTGAGCGACGTGACGAACCCGCTGCTCGGGGCACGCGGTGCCGCCGCAGTGTTCGGCCCGCAGAAGGGGGCGTCGCCCTCCGACGTCGCGGCGCTCGACGCAGCCCTCGAACGGTTCGCTGACGCGATCGCCGAGGCCGCACCGGGAGCGGACCGGGATGCCGCCGGCGCAGGCGCGGCCGGCGGCACCGGCTTCGGGCTGCTGGCATGGGGCGCACAGCTCGTGCCCGGATCGGCGGCGGTCGCGCAACTGGTGGGGCTGGGCGACGCGATCGGTGCGGCATCCATCGTCCTCACCGGCGAAGGCTCGTACGACGGGCAGTCGGCCGCGGGCAAGGTGCCCGCTCACGTCGGCGCGCTCGCCGCCGCGGCGGGCGTGCCGGTCGCCCTCGTCGCGGGCCGCATCGCGTCTGACGCCGATGTCTCGGGCTTCGCCGCGACCGCCTCTCTCACGGCGCTCGCGGGATCGGGCGAGGGGGCGATGGGCGAACCGGTGCGATGGCTCACCGCGGCCGGCGCGCAGCTCGCCCGCGCACTCGGGTGACGTCGGTTGACCTCTCGGGCGAGGTCACCTAAGGTGGCGGAGGCCGTTTCGGCCGATCGACCAGGAAGGCAGGTGATGCGCGATGTCCAGTGATAGTAGCCGCGCCACCGTCTCGTCTTCGCTGGTCGGCATCTCGATGCACTGATCCCTCGTCGCGAGCGGTGGCGCCGGTGCGCGCTGTGCGCGCGCCTGAATCCGCGGCGCCTCGGCGCCGTGCCGACGCGAGCAATCGAGGTGAATCATGATGGCCCTGATCGACAACGCCGTGTACGTCCAGGGGCGACGCACACAGGACCCGGCGAACCTGAACGAGACGTACGAGGTCATGCGCGACCGCGGCGGAATGGCCTGGATCGGCCTGTACCGTCCGCGCGCCGACGAGGTGCGCTCGATCGCCGATGAGTTCGACCTGCATCCGCTCGCCGTCGAAGACGCGCTGACCGGCCACCAGCGGTCCAAGCTGGAGCGCTACGGCGACACGCTGTTCGTCGTGCTGCGGCCTGCCCGCTATCTCGACGCCGCGGAGCAGGTCGAGTTCGGCGAGCTGCACGTGTTCGTCGGGCCCGACTTCGTGGTGACCATCCGGCACGCCGAGGCGCCGAATCTCGGCAAGGTGCGCCGCCGGCTCGAAGCGGCCCCCGGACTGCTCGCGATGGGGCCGGAGGCGGTGCTGTACGCCGTGCTCGACGAGGTCGTCGACGAGTACGGGCCGGTGATCGCCGGTCTCGAGAACGACATCGACGAGATCGAGGACCAGCTGTTCGGCAACGCCGACGCGGACGTCGAGGCGGTGTCGCGCCGCATCTACGACCTCTCGCGCGAGGTCATCGACTTCCAGCGGGCGACGCAGCCGCTCGCCGGGATGCTCGAGGCGCTGCGCCGCGGCTCCGACAAGTACGCCGTCGACCTCGAGCTGCAGCGCTATCTGCGTGACGTGCTCGACCACGTGCTGCGCATCGTGGAGCGGGCGGGTGCCTTCCGTTCGATCCTCGAGAACGCGCTCAACGTGCAGTCCACGCTCGTGGCGCAGCGCCAGAACGAAGAGATGCGGCGCATGAGCGAGGCCGGGCTCGCTCAGAACGAAGAGATCAAGCGCATCTCGTCATGGGCGGCGATCCTCTTCGCGCCGACCCTCATCGGCACCGTCTACGGCATGAACTTCGACCACATGCCCGAGCTGCACTGGACCTTCGGCTACCCGCTCGCCCTCCTCATGATGGTCGGCCTCGGGTTCGGGCTGTACGGCGTCTTCAAGCTCAAGCGCTGGCTCTGACCACCCTGGTCGCCCCGCAGAGCGAGGAACGAGCGAAGACGAAACGCGGTGAGCCGTTCTCGAGGACCCGCCCCGCTCGCTCAACGACCGGGTTCGGAGGCGTTCAGGGGACCTGCAGCACGCCGTTGCGGCGGTGGGGCAGGCGGGCGAGCGACTCGTCGCGCAGCACCTCGGGCAGCAGGGCCGCGGGGGCGTCCTGGAACACCACGGGGCGCAGGAACCGGCGGACCGCGGTGGCGCCGACCGAGGTGTGCAGCGAGGTCGTGGCCGGCCACGGACCACCGTGGTGCTGCGACCAGGTGACCGCCACGCCGGTCGGCCATCCCGCGAACAGCACTCGGCCGGCCTTGCGGGTCAGCACCTCCAGCACGTCCGACACGTCGTCCGAGGGCTCGGCGTGCAGGGTCGCGGTGAGCGATCCCGGCACCGCCTCCAGCGCCGCGTGCAGCTCGTCCTGCGACGAGTACCGCACGAGCAGCGTCACCGGCCCGAAGCACTCCTCCAGCAGCACCGACGGACGGGCGGCGACGGCTGCGGCAGCCGTCGACAGCACGACCGGCTGCGCAGCTCCCGGCTCCGCCTCGACGCCCTGTGCGACGATCGCCACCGACGGGTCGGACTCCAGGTGGGCGACCCCCGACGGGAAGGCCTCGGTGATGCGCTCGGTGAGCAGCGGCCCACCCGACGCGCCCGTCGCGAAGCGTGCGACGAGGTCTTCGAATCCCGCGCCGGCGGGCACGAACACCACGCCGGGCTTGGTGCAGAACTGCCCGACGCCGAGCGTGAACGACCCCACGAGGCCCTGCGCCAGCGCCTCGCCTCGCGCTGCGACGGCGGCCGGCGTGATCACCACGGGGTTCACCGAGCCGAGCTCGCCGTAGAACGGGATGGGGTCGGGCCGACCGGACGCGAGGTCGAACAGCGCCCGGCCGCCGCCGAGCGAGCCGGTGAAGCCCGCCGCCTGGATCACGGGATGCTGCACGAGCGCGTTGCCGGCCTCGCGGCCTTCGACCAGCGCGAGCGAGCCTTCGGGCGCCCCGGCGGCGACGAGCGCCTCGGCGACGAGCGCGGCGGTGTGCTTCGACAGGCGCGGGTGACCGGAGTGCGCCTTGACGATCACCGGGTTGCCCGCCGCGAGCGCCGAGGCGGTGTCGCCGCCGGCGACCGAGAACGCGAAGGGGAAGTTGGATGCCGAGAACACGGCGACCGGGCCGACACCGGTCAGCATGCGACGCAGCTCGGGGCGTGCGGCTGCGGGATCGGCGTCGTCGACCGTGAGCTCGAGGTAAGAGCCTTCTTCGACGACCGTGGCGAACAGTCGCAGCTGGCCCGTGGTGCGGCCGACCTCGCCACGTAGCCGGGTCTCGCCCAAGCGGGTCTCCGCATCGGCGATCGCGACCAGCTCGTCGATGTGCGCGTCGAGCGTGTCGGCCGCGGCGCGCAGCCAAGCGGCGCGGGTGGCGGCGTCGGCGGCGCGCCACACCGGGGCGGCGGCGGCCGCGGCGGCGGTGAGGGCATCGAGTTCGGTCGTGGTGGTCATCGGGGTTCCTTTTCTCTGTTCATCCGTCACAGATGTACGCCGGATCGCGTGTTTCGCGTACATCTGTGACGGATGAACCTGGTGGGAGGAGGGGCGAGCGGGGTCAGCGGAAGCGGATGCCGAGGCCGACGTGCGGCGTCTCGGTGAGGGTGGCGTCGGCGATGCGCACCGGCGACGGGCCGTCGAGCGCGCCGAGCGCACCGAAGCCGGCGTCCTCGACGTCCTCGGCCATCGGCGCGATCGCGCCCGGCGCGACCGGCAGGGTCAGGGCGAGCTGGCCCGACAGCTCGGGCAGCAGGTGCGGGTGCAGGGTGGCGCCGCGTTCGACGGCGATCTCGGCGATGCGCAGGAAGGGCGTGATGCCTCCGACGCGGACGATGTTGGGCTGCACGATCTGCACGGCACCGGCCCGCAGGAACTCCGCGAACCGGTACGCCGTGTGCACGTTCTCGCCGAGGGCGATGGGGATGCCGCTCGTCGCGGCCAGGCGGCGCGCGAGTTCGGCGTGGCCGGTGAGGTCGTCGGCGCGCAGCGGCTCCTCGATCCACGAGGGCGCGTACGCCGCGAGCACCTCCATCGATGCCGTCGCCCGGTCGAGGTCCCACCGCTGGTTCGCGTCGATCATGAGCGCGCGGTCCGCACCGAGCACCTCGCGGACGGCGGCGAGCCGGTCGGCATCCTCGCGCACGTCGGGCTTTCCGACCTTGATCTTGACGGCGTCGAATCCGGCGTCCACCCACCGCTGGACCTGGGCGACCAGCTCGTCCTGTGTGTAGTGCAGGTTGACCCCCGAGCCGTAGGAGCGGACGGACTCGCGCCGCCGCCCGATGAGCTCCGAGACGGGCAGCGCGCGGGCGCGGGCGGCCGCATCCCACAGGGCGAGGTCGAGCCCCGCGAGCGCGATCGTCGTGACTCCGCCGCCGCCCGCCTCGTGCAGGTGGCGCCAGGCATCGGTCCACAGTGCGGTCGGATCGGCGGTGCGCCCCGCGGCGAAGGACGCGATGTCATGCGAGAGCAGGGCGTGGACCGCCTCCGCGCCGATCTGCGGGGTCCACGAGAAGCCCCAGCCCTCCGCGCCGTCCGAGCGCACGAGGTGTGTCGCGATCACTCCGACCGAGGTCACGTCCGCGGCCCACGGCCGCGTCAGCGGCACCCGGATCAGCCGCGCGTCGAGCGACGCGATCGTCGTGCTCGGCTCCTCTGGTGGCGCGGATGGCGCCGTCGAGCGTGGGGATGCCGCAACCTCTGCCACCCGGACGTCGGCCGCCGCGCGGGTCGTGCCGCCGGCATCCGCGCCCCCGCGGAAGGCGGTCACAGCAGCGCCCGCCCGGCGGCCAGGATCTCGGCGAGGCGGTCCTGCTGGGCCGGAGTCGGGTCGACCAGCGGCGCACGCACCGAGCCGACGGGCAGGCCGCCCAGGCGCAGACCGGTCTTGATGAGCGAGACGCCGAAGCCCGGGGTCTCGTCGCGCAGGCGCACGAGCGGCGAGTAGAAGCCGTCGAGCAGTGCGGTGCGGCGTTCCTCGTCGTCCGCGACATAGGCGCGGTAGTACGCGTTCGCCACCTCGGGGATCATCGCGAAGGCCGCCGACGAGTACAGCGGGATGCCGATGCCGCGGTACGCGCCCTGCGTCAGCTCGGCGGTGAGCAGGCCGTTGAAGAACGCGAAATCCTCGCGACCCTCGGCCGCCACCGCGCGCACGATCTGCTGCGCGAGGCCGACGTCGCCGACGCCGTCCTTGAAGCCGACGACCTTCGGGTTCTGAGCGAGGCGGCGCACCGAATCGGCCGAGAACTGCGCGTTGGCGCGGTGGTAGATCACGACGGGAAGATCGGATGCCGCCGCCACCGCCTCGACGTAGGCCACGAGTCCCGCCTGCGGTCCGCCCACGAGGTACGGCGGCAGCACGAGCAGCGCGTCGGCGCCGGCGTCGGCCGCCGCGCGCGCGAGCGCCTTCGCGTGACCGAGCGGACCGCCGGTGCCCGCGACGACGGGTACGCGCCCCGCGACGGTCTCGGTCGCGACCTGCACGACGCGGGTGGCCTCGTCGGTCGACAGCGCGTGGAACTCACCCGTGCCGCATGCGGGGAACACCCCGCCCGGCGCGTGCGCGAGCGTCGTCTCGAGGTGCTGCCGCAGCAGGTCCTCATCGACGCGGTCCTGTGCGTCGAACGGGGTCACGGGGAAGAAGAGGATGCCGTCGAAGTTCACGCCAGCACGTCCTTTCGGGCGGGGTCGGGGAGAGGGTGGGACGCGGTCACTGAGCCTGTCGAAGCGCCGCCGAGCTCGCCGCGCCACGAGTGCGCGGGGCGCCACCCCAGCACATCTCGGGCTTTCGCGTTCGAGAAGGCAGGGGTCGTGCCGGTGAGCACCGCCGCGACCTCTTCGGTGCCCGGGTAGAAGCGGGGCACGAGGTCGGCGAGCGGTTCGCGGGCCAGGGCATCGTCGGCGGCGACGAAGAACGTCTCGCCGTTCGGGATCTCGGGAAGGGCTGCCAGCAGCGTGTCGGCGAACACCGCGACATCGCGCGCGTCGACGTAGTTGAAGATCGCGGGCGCCGACAGCGCCGGGTCGTCGAGTCGCTCCTGCACGGTGTGGCCCTGCTGGGTGAGCGCACCGGCCCACTCCTCGGGCGCGATGACGTAACAGGGGCGGAACGCGGCGAACCGGGTCGCCTCGCCGGTCTGGCGGGCCAGCATCGCTATCGTCTGCTCGATCAGCAGCTTCGACAGCGCGTAGGCGTTCCAGGGGCGCGGCGGGGTGCGCTCGTCGAGCGGGAAGCGGTCGGGCACCCAGCCCGTCGGCGCGCCGTAGCCCAGGACGGTCGGGCTCGACGCCGCGACGATGCGGCTGATGCCGGCCTTCACGGCGCCGCCCAGCACCGACACCGCCAGGCCGGCGTTGGTGCGCATGATGACGTCCTCGGGGGCGCTGAACGGCACGGCGATCGCGGCGAGGTGGATGAGTGCGTCGGCCCGGGTCTCAGCGAGGGCGGCGGCTGTGGCATCCGCGTCGCTCAGGTCGATCCCGACCTGCTCGACACCGTCGAGTTCGGGGGCATCCGACACGGCGCGATCGAGCGAGACCAGCTCGTGCCCGGATGCCGCGAGCCCTGCGACGAGGCTGCGGCCGAGGCGGCCGGCGCCCCCGGTCACGGCGATGCGGGTCATACCCGGACCGCCGTGGCGGCGTCGGACGCGAGGAAGCGGATGCCGAGGTCGGCGACCTGGACCGGCAGGCCGGTGGCGAGGGACCGGTTTCCGGCGATGCCGACGGCGATGGAGCGGACGCCGTCGCGCCAGTCGGCGGGGCGGGCCAGCGGGTCCTCGCCGGGCCCTTCGAACACGTCGGCCAGCAGCAGGGCGTCGCCGCCGCCGTGGCCGCCATCTCCGGCTGCGAGGATCGGGACCTCGTAGGCGGCCTCCCAGTGGCGCTGCACGATGAGCCGCTCGCCCTCGGGGCGCAGCGAACCGGAGTCGCCGGCGTGGACGGCGGACGGGTCGAGCACGGGGTGCAGGCCCTCGTCGGCGAGCACGGCACCGCGTTCGACGACCTCCAGCTCGGCGCGGCCGAGGGTGCCGTTGACCGCGACCCGGTAGCCCTCCCACGGGGAGTGGGCGTTGAGCGAGTAGCTGAGCGTCGCGCCCGAGGCGTAGTCGACCACGAGCGCGAGGTTGTCTTCGATCGTGATGCCCTCGCCGAACACGTCGCGGTCGCGCAGGTAGCCGTCGTGCTGCTCGGCGTCGAGGTACAGCGACTTCAGCCGCTCGTCGTTCCGCAGGTCGAGCTCGAACGCGTCGGCTCCGTCGTGGGTGCCGCGGGAAGGACGATCGTGGATGCCTCGTGCCGCCGCGTTCTCGGCACCGTAGAAGCGCAGCCCGCCCGAGGCGTACACGCGGCGCGGGGCCGAGCGGATCCACCAGTTCACGAGGTCGAAGTGGTGGCTGGCCTTGTGGACCAGCAGGCCGCCGGAGTGCTCCTTCTCGCGGTGCCAGCGGCGGAAGTAGTCCGCCCCGTGCTTGGTGTCCAGCACCCACGAGAAGTCCACACTGGTGACCTGCCCGATCGTGCCGTCCTGGATCACCTGCCGCAGCGCGGAGTTGCGCGGCGAGTAGCGGTAGTTGAACGTGATCACCACCTCACGACCGGTGCGGTCGATCGCGTCCTCGATGGCCGCCGCCGAGGGCCCGTCGATCGTGAGCGGCTTCTCGACCACGACGTCGGCGCCCGCATCCAGCGACCGCACGATGAGCGGGGCGTGCAGGTCGTCGCGTGCGCAGATCACGACACGCTCGACCCGCTGCTCGCGGATCATCGCCTCCAGCTCGTCCGGCCCGTACACTGCCGGGGCCGGGTGGCCGGCCGCGACGACGCGGTCGACGTAGTACTGCGCACGCACCGGGTTCGGCTCGCAGATCGCCACCAGCGCGGCATCATCGGCGTACCGCCCGATGATCGCATCGACGTACATCTGAGCGCGGTGTCCCGCACCCACGAGGGCATACCGGCGGTGGCTCATCTCACTCCTTCAGGAAACGTTTTCTCAGACTATCACGGAAACGCTTCCCGACGCCCTCCTCCTGGTCGTTGAGCGAAGCGAGGAACGAGCGAAGACGAAACGTCGCGAGACGCTCTCGAGAACCCGGGGACGACGCCTACGTCGCGGGAGTGGCCGGGTCCGACGGGCGGTCCACCCGTTTCGCCTCGCTCCGCTTGCTCAACGACCGGCGGAGGTCAGGCCGCCGGACCGGTCGAGCCGCGCACCGTCAGCTCGGGGAGGAGAGTCAGGGGCTCCCCAGGCTCGGCGCCTTCGAGCAGCTCGCGCATGCGCGCCCAGGCCTGAGCACCGAGTTCCGCAGCCGGCACCGCGGCCGTCGTCAGCGGGGGAGTCGTGTACCGGGCGAAGGGGATGTCGTCGAATCCGATGATCGAGAGGTCGGCCGGGATGCGGCATCCACTCTCCTGCACCGCGCTGAGCAGGCCCATCGCGACGAGGTCGTTGAAGGCGAGCGCTGCCGTGGCGCCCGAGGCCAGCACCGCGGCGCCGGCCGAGGCGCCGGACTCGAAGTCGACGCCGCACGGGATCTCGGCGACCTCGGTGTCGGGATGCTCTGCGACGAACTCGGCGATCGCCGCGAGACGCGCGGCGTTCGCGACACTGCGCGGTGCACCGGCGAGGTACACGATGCGGCGGTGGCCGAGCTCGTGCAGCAGTTCCAGCTCGGCGGTCAGGGCGCTGCGGTAGTCGGCGCGCACGGATGGGGCCTCGCCGGCGGTCCGGTTGATGAGCACCACCGGGCGGAGCCCGCCCACCAGGCGGTCGAGCTCGTCCTGTGGCAGGCGCGGGGCGCACAGGATCACGCCATCGGTGCGACGCCGGGTGGTTCCCGCGAGCACGCGCTCCTCGTCGACGGACTCCGCCGAGTCCGCCACCAGCACGTGGTAGTCGTCGGCCGCCGCCGCGCGGCTGAGTCCCCGCAGCACCTCCTGGAAGGTCGGGTTGCCGAGGTCGGGCACCACGACCGCGACGGTCTGCGTGCGGCCGAGCACCAGGCTGCGTGCGACCGGGCTCGCGGTGTAGTCGAGGGCGGCCGCGGCATCCTTGACGCGTTCCGCGAGCGCGGGGTCCACGGTCGGATTGCCGTTCAGCGCCCGCGAGACGGTCGACAGCGACACGCCCGCGCGGGCCGCGACATCGGCGATCGTGACGCGGGTCGTGCCGTCGTTGCGACGAGTCATGCGTCTCCTTCCGGTCGGCTCAGCCTAACGGGACAGGAAACGCTTCCTGCGGCCAGGGCGCCCGGCATCCACCCGGCGATCCGAAAATCGGACTTGGCGGCGCTTTCCGGAGTGCTGGCGCCCTACGATCCGGAAAACGGCGGATTGTCCGATATTCGGATCGCGTGAAGAGGGGCGCGCCGAGGCGGCGAAGAGGAACGGATGCCGGCGGCCGCGGCCGCGGCGGCTCAGGCGCGTGCGGGGGTCGAGCCGCGCACCACGACCTCGAGGGGCAGGGGCGGCTCGGTGGCGTCCCACTCCGGGTCGGTCGCGGCGTGCAGGGCGCGGTAGCCCAGCTCTTCGAGCGGCACGTGGACGGTCGTGAGGCCGGGGCGGATGTCGCGACCGGTCGCGATGTCGTCGAATCCGGCGACGGCGATGTCGGCGCCCACCTGGCGCCCGGCATCCCGGATCGCCGACATGACGCCGATCGCGACGACGTCGCTGATGCCGAAGACCACGGTGCCTTCGGGCAGGCCGTCGGCAAGCAGCTGCTGCGCGGTCTCGTACCCGGCGTCGCGGGTGAAGCCGCCGCGCCGCACCTCGCGGACGCTGCCGCCGCCCGAGGCGAAGCCCTGCGTGAACCCGGCGACGCGGTCGTCGGACGTGCGGATCCCCTCGGATGCCGCCACCACGACCGCTTCGCGATACCCGAGGCGTGCGAGCTCGGCGCCGAGCGCCGCCGCGCCGCCGCGGTTGTCGAGGGCGACGTGACGGGCGGAGCCGCCACCGGGGCCGACGACTGCGACGCGGCCGCCCATGTTCGTGAACGCCTGGAGCTCTGCGTCGAGGCCGGCCGCATCGGTGCCCTCGGTGCGCGATGCCGCGAGGATGAGTCCGCGCGGACGCTGACCCCGCAGCGCCCGGACGAGCCGCACCTCGCGCTGCGGGTCGCGCTCGGTGATGGCGATCGTGACGACGAGCCCGGCCTCGTCGGCGCCGCGGGCGACGCCGGCGGCGAGCTGACCGAAGTACGGGTCGGCGATGTCGGCGACCAGCAGCGCCACGATCGCGGCGGTGCCACGCGCGGTCGCCTGCGCCGACAGGTTCGCCGTATAGCCGAGCTTCTCGGCGGCGGCCTCGACGCGCTCGCGGTAGCTGTCGGCGACCTTGCGGGTCGAGCCGTTGAGCACGCGCGACGCGGTGGCCAGCGAGACGCCTGCCTCGCGTGCGACGTCGTGCAGGGTGGCAGCGCCCCGGGCGGGCGCGGATGTGTCGCTCACAGGCCAGAGTCTAGGGCCTGTGTCCGGTTGGCGCGGTAGATTGGCAAGCGGTTTCCCGTGTAGCGCGAGCCGGATCGACCCCGCGAAGGAGCACCATGCCCGAGACACCCCGATCGGCGTCGTCCGCCCCGCTGCTCTTCGTGCCGGCATCCGACGTGCGCCTCGAACCGGGTGCGGATCTCGACGCGCAGCGCACCGTCGCGGCGACGCTGGGGCGTCTCGACCCGGACCGACTCCTCGCTCCCTTCCGTCGCGAGGCGGGCCTTCCGCACGCCGAGCCGTACCCCGGATGGGAGTCCGACGGACTCGACGGGCACACCGCCGGCCACGTCCTGTCGGCCGCGAGCACGCTGGCTGCGGGAGGGGATGTCGTCGGCGCGGGTCTCGCGCAGACGCTGGTGCGCGGCATCCGGGACTGCCAGCGGGCGACGGGAACGGGTTATGTCGGCGGCGTTCCGGACGGCGAGGCGCTGTGGGACGAGCTGCGCGACGGCCGGATCGACGTCGGCGCCTTCCACCTCAACGGGCGCTGGGTGCCGCTGTACAACCTGCACAAGATCCTCGCGGGGCTCATCGACGCGGTCGAGCTGACCGCGGATCCCCTCGCCCGTGAGGCACTCGACGACCTGGGCGGGTGGTGGCTGCGCATCCAGGCAGACCTCGACGATGCCGCCTTCGACCGCATCCTGGAGTGCGAGTTCGGCGGCATGACCGAGGCGTTCGCGCGGCTCGCGCTCGTGACGGGGGACGCCGCGTTCCTGCGCCTCGCCCGCCGGTTCGCCGGCCGGGGGCTCGTCGAGCCGCTGGCCGCCGGGCGCGACGAACTCGACGGCCTGCATGCGAACACGCAGATCCCGGTGGTCGTGGGCTTCGCGACCATCGAGCGCGCGGCGCGCGTCGTCGCGCCGGAGCTTCTGCCCGAGGTCGAGCCGCGCGAGGGTGCGGCGGCGCGGGGGTTCTTCGAGCGCGTGGCCCGGCACCGCAGCGCCGCGATCGGCGGCGACAGCGTGCGCGAGCACTTCCCGGCCGACTTCGCGAGCATGTTCATCGCGCGCGAGGGGCCGGAGTCGTGCAACACGCACAACATGGTCAAGCTGGCCGCCGAGCTGCACCAGCTCACCGGCGACGACGCGTACCTGCTGTGGGCGGAGCGCGCGCGGGCGAACCATCTGCGTTCGGCGCAGCATCCCGAGCACGGCGGACTGGTGTATTTCACGCCGCAGCGTCCCGCGCACTACCGGGTGTACTCGCCGGAGGCCGAGGGCTTCTGGTGCTGCATGGGGTCGGGTTTCGAGGCGCAGGCGCGGCACGGGGCGCTGGTGTACTCGGCGGGCGCGGACGAGCTGCGGGTCAACGCCTTCGTGCCGTCGCGGGCGCAGGTCGACGGCGTCTCGGTGGTCGTGGCGGTCGATGCGGACTCCGATTCCGCCGTCGTGCATGCGAGGCTCGAGGTGCGGGCTTCGCGGCCGGCTCGCCTTGCGGTGCTGATCCCGGACTGGGTGGACGGTTCCGCTGTGGTGGTTCGGGATGCCGCCACCCGGCGGGTCCCGGCGGGCACGCGCGCGGTGATCGAGGTCGAGCCGGGGGTGGCGGTCGCGCGGTTCGCGTTGCCTCGGGCCTTGCACTGGGAGCGCCCGGCCGACGGCTCGGACTGGGCGTGGATCGTCGACGGTCCGGACGTGCTCGCGCAGCGCATCGCGGACGACCGGCTGGCGTACCGGGGGAGCGGTGCGCGCATGGGGCACATCGCGGTCGGTCCGCTGCGGCCGATCGCCGAGACGCCGGTGCTCGCGCCGGATGCGCTCGAGGGCGCGCAGCGCCTCGCGCCCGGCCGGGTGCGGGTGCCGACAGCCGACGGCGGTTCGGTCGAGCTGGAGCCGTTCGCGGGCATCCACGATGCCCGGTACACGCTGTCGTGGCCGGTGGTGTCCACATCGGTCGCCGAGCGTCGGGCCGCACTCGAGGCGATCGATGAGGCATCCCTCGGTCTTGAAGCGCGCACGCGTGACCTCGTGGCCTTCGGGGACCAGCAGCCGGAGTCCGACCACGGCCTGACGGCGACCGATGAGGAGATCGGCGTCGATGGCGACGCGCGCTGGCGCCGGACGCGCGGCAGGATCTCGCTCACGCTGCGCGACTGGAGCGGCACCGCGGATGCGCTGCGCGTGTCGTGGCTGGCGTCCTCCGAAGCGGCTCGGCTTCGCGTGACGGTCGGGGATGCCGTCGTCCTTGACGAATCCGTGCCCGCCGGCTCGCCCGCGCTGACGCGCGAGGTCCACATCGCCGTCGAGCCGGGTGCGGTGGAGGTAGCGGTGCGCCTCGAAGCCGTGGACGGGGCGACGCCGCGCCTGCACGAGCTGCGGCTGCTGGCCGAGGCATCCGATCGCTGAAGATCGAATCGACGAAGCGCTCCTCGGCGGAGCCAAGGAGCGCTTCGTCGAGCTTGCGGTGGATCAGCCGTTCGCGGCCTGCAGCGCGACGTCGACTTGATCGACGTAGTCGGCACCGGCCTTCTCAGGCGTCGTCTTCTCGAACGAGACGTCGTCCCACAGCTTGGTGATGATCGGCCCGAGTTGCGACGTCGGCAGTGCGATCGGGTTCTGCGGCGTGCCGCCCGCCTCGGACAAGCGGGCGATGAAGTCGACCTGTGCCTGCTCGGTCGCGCTGAGGTCGTCGCTGATCGTGTCGAGGACCTCAGGAACGGCGGGGATCCCCAGCGTCAGCTTGTTGAGGGGCCCCGCCTCAGGGCTGTTGAGGAGGAAGTCGATCAGCTGTGCGGCCTCCTTGGGGTGCGCGGACTTCGAATAGACCGCGTACTGGACCGTCGGCTGCAGGACCAGGCCGGCCTTGCCGCCCGAGTCGCCGGGGACGTTCAGGATCTGCAGGTCCTGGCCGGAGGACTGCGCGTAGATGCTCACGAAGTTGATCGGCGCGAATGTCATGCCGATCCGGCCCTGACCCATCAGGCTCTGCTCGAGAGACGCACCGGCGTCTTCGGCTGCTGTCGACGCGTCGGGCGAGCCTCCCGAGGTCTGCAGCTCCTTGGAGAATGCGAAGAACGAGGTGGCGGTGTCTTCGCTCACGCCGTTCTCGCCATCGGCGGTGTAGAGGTCCTCGCCAGCCTGACGCGCGAAGGCCATGAGGCTCTGGTCATTGGTGATCTGTGCCGACCCGTACGTGCCGTCCGGCGAGTTGGCCGAGATCTTCGCAGCGATGTCGATGTAGTCGTCCCACGTCCACGTGGTGTCGTCGGGGATCTCGACGCCGGCAGCCGCGAACACGGCGGGATTGACGATGATGCCCCTCGACCCGACACCAGTCGGGATCGCGTACAGCTTCCCGTCGATGATTCCCGAATCCAGCGATCCGGGGGTGAACTTCGACTGGTCGATGTCATCCGACAGATCGTGGATCGCGTTCTTGCTCACGTATTGGGGCAGTGCGTCGTACGTGATCTGGATGGCGTCGGGTGCGCCGCCGCCCGCTACCTGCGTGGCGAGCTTGTCGTAGTAGCCGTTGTACTCGCTCGGCTCGCCCTCGACCTTGATGTTCGGGTACTTCTTCTCGAAGAGCGCGATCTGCTCGGCCTTGATCGAGTTCAGCTCGTCACTGCCCCACCACGCGAACCGAAGTGTCACGGTGCCGTCCGCCGCGCCGTCGCTGCTGCTGGAGCATCCGGCGAGGGTGACGGCGACGCCGACCGCTGCGATGATCGCGAGGACTCGCCGTGAGCGTGTGCCTGTGGTCATGGTGTGATTCCAATCTCGGTGCGGCGACGATGCGCCGGGTAGAAATCGTTTTCTCGTCGGGCCGAGAAGAACGCGTCATCCGGGACTCTGGGTGCGGTCACGGGCCGGGCGTTCTGAGCCGGGAGCTCGCAGGAGAGGCTGATTCCTGCGGGTATCCGCGTCAGAGAGCGCTGCGCCGTTGCGATGACGTTCTGTGACTCGACTCGTCGGGATGAGAAAGCGTTTCCCGAAAAGTAGCAAGACCGTGCACGAGTGTCAACCGACTGGGGAAGTGCGCAGCGCATCAGCGAGGAATTCCGCTGCTTCGGCTTGCATCGCCGCCGTCGAAAGGTGACCCGCGTCGTGGAACGACCCCCGATACGAGCCGTCACCGTGGTGCCGAAGGAGTTTCTGGTGTGCGTCGTCCATTCCGGTGCGGGCGAAGAGCGGATCGCGGACACCGTACTGGACGAGCGTGGCCCGTGCCCGTCCGATTGCAGGCACCTCCGGCCAGTCGCAGACCTGCCACAGTCCGGGGGAGTTGAGTAGCCAGGAGTGGGTGTCGAGGTAGTTCGGCACGATCGACCCATACGTCGCCATCATGCACGTGATGACCACTGCGCGCACTCGGCCGTCTAGCGCGCCGACCAGCGCGGCGCGCCCGCCGCCGCCGGATAGGCCGAAGACGCCGATGCGTCCCGAATCCACCTCGGGTTGCGACGCGAGTACGTCGAGAGCGGCGAGATCGTCTGTGACGACAGCTCCGGCGAGCGTGGTGCCCAGCATCCCGGCGGCCTTGGCGATGGTGTCTTCGTGGAGCGAGGCCGCCGCGTCGAATCGCTCGGCTTCAGACGGGACGACGCCCTGTTCGCGCCACAGCGCGTTCTGCGCGGCAATCAGGCCCGACAGCCTTGGAGTGGGCGCGCTCAGGTCGAATGCCCGGCTGCCCCACGAGAACGTGTCGTGGCAGAGGACGGCGAAACCGGCACGAGCCAAGTCGTTCGCCGGCGATCTGCCGTCGTAGACCGCGGTGCGCAGTCGCTCCGCGGACTCGTGCGGAGGGAGGTCGGTGCGCACGAGCTGCTCAGCGCCGGTGGAGCGGACGCCGCCATGACAATGCAGAGCCAGCAAGCCGGGGAGGGGCGCGTCGCCCGCCCTTTCCGGGGTGAGCAGGTAGGCGACGGTGGGCGGTCCGAACGGTAGACGCCAACGCAGTCGCCGCCCGCGGACACCGCCTGACGTCCACTCGTGCTCGACCTCGACACCGGACGCCGACGCAGCCCGGGCACCGAGCGCGGTGACGAGACGGCGCTGCAGCTCGTCGCCCGCCGGGGCGGGTTCAGCTTCCTGCAGGAATCGTGGCCAGTCCTCGTAGCCGGCGAGCGGGTCCGTGATCATCGGGGTGCCCTCGCCGTGCTCTCGCGCACCTGCAGCCGTGGCCGGAAGAACATCGCAGGTGCCGCCTCTCGACCTTCGATCAGCCTATGCAGGGCCGCCCAGGCGTGTTCGCCCATCTCGCTCGTCGGCACCGTCGCCGACGTGAGCGGTGGGCTCGCGAACTGGGCGAAGGGGATGTCGTCGAGCCCCGCGACCGAGATGTCGTCGGGCACACGGACTGAGCGGGAACGCAGTCCGTTCACCAATCCCAGCGCCACCAGGTCGTTGAATCCGATGGCCGCCGTCGCTCTCGTGGCGATCACAGTGTCGACGGCTCCGGCACCGTCCTGGAAGCTGACTCCGCAGTCGATCTCGATGACGGACACATCGTTGTGGCGCCGGCGGAGCTCGTCCAATGCCTCGGCGCGCTGGGTGTTCGTCGCACTCGCACGGACGCCCGCGAGGTAGACGATCCGGCGATGGCCCAGGTCATACAGGTGCTGGGCGACGTCGTGGAGCGCGGACCGATAGTCGGCCGCGATCACCGGGACGTCATGTCCAGCGTCCCGATTGACGACGACCACCGGAGTGAGAGTGGGCAGCAGCGCGGTCAGCTCGGCTTCGCCCATGCGTGGCGCGCACAGCACGAGGCCGTCCGTGCGTCGTCGCGCCTCGGTGGCCAGCGACCGCTCCTCGGCGACGGTCTCGTTCGTGTCGGCGACGAGCACGTGGAAGCCGTCGCGGCTGGCGCTGCGGCTGATGCCCCGGAGGATCTCTTGGAATGTGGGATTGGCGAGGTTCGGGACGACGACGGCGATGGTCTGCGTCCGCCCGAGCACGAGGCTGCGCGCGAGCGGATTCGCCGAGTAGCCCAGCTCGGCCGCTGTCTCGCGCACTCGTCGGGCGAGTTCTGGATCGACCGTGGGGTTGCCGTTCATTACACGCGAAACGGTGGCGGGTGACACGCCGGCGCGCTCGGCCACGTCCGAGATGTTGAGCGTCCGCGGGGGTCTGGTCATCGGGTCTTCCTCGTCATCGAGCGCGGTCTTGCGTCGTGCGCAAGTTACTGTATCGTCTCAGAAAGCGTTTTCTGTTGCCAGATCGAGGAGGACCGAGATGACCGGATCGACGGTGATGCCATGAGTGTCATGACCGAGTTGACGCACCTCGGAGGCGCGCGACGAACCCGTCGCCAGCGCGCGAAGCATCCCGATACCAAGGCTGCGATGGTCTTCCTGCTGCCGTGGCTGCTCGGGCTCGTCTTCATCACGCTCATCCCGATCGTCGCCTCGCTCTACTTCTCGTTCACGCGGTACGACCTGTTCAACCCGCCCACGTTCATCGGATTCGACAATTTCACGCGGATGTTCCAGGACCCGCGTCTGTTCGCCTCGCTCGGCGTCACGTTCACGTACGTGCTCGTCGGGGTTCCGCTCGCGATGGGGGCCGCACTGGGCGTGGCGCTGATGCTTGACAAGGGGCTGCGCGGCCTGTCGTTCTACCGCTCGATGTTCTACCTGCCGTCCCTGCTCGGATCATCTGTGGCCGTCGCCATCCTCTGGAAGCAGATCTTCGGAGTCGATGGCCTCGTGAATCAGTTCCTCGCGCTGTTCGGCATCGACGGGCCGGGGTGGATCTCCAATCCGGACACCGCCCTCGGCACCCTGATCCTTCTGAGCGTCTGGGGCTTCGGAGCGCCGATGGTGATCTTCCTCGCCGGGCTTCGTCAGATCCCGGTGATGTACTACGAGGCTGCGTCCGTCGACGGCGCGAGTGCGATGCGGCAGTTCTTCTCGATCACACTGCCACTGCTCAGCCCGATCATCTTCTTCAACCTCGTGCTGTCGATGATTGGCGCATTTCAGGCCTTCACGCAGGCCTTCATCATCTCGAACGGTTCGGGCGGCCCGTCGGATTCGACACTGTTCTACACGCTGTACCTCTACCAGAAGGGCTTCACCGCCTTCGACATGGGGTATGCCTCGGCCATGGCCTGGCTCCTGGTCGCGATCATCGCCGGGTTCACGGTCGTGAACTTCGCTCTCTCAAAGCTGTGGGTGTTCTATGACGACTGAGACGCTTGTCACCTCGGGCTCAACCCGGCGTCCGGCTGCTGTGCGGGCCGATGCCAGGCGCCGTTCCGTATATCGGCGACGTACCGCCTTGGGAGCGCTCGCGAGGCACGTTTTCCTGATCGTGGTGTCGGTGCTGCTCATCTATCCACTGCTCTGGATGATTGTCAGTTCGCTTCGTCCCAACGACGAGATCTTCCGTCTGCCCGGCCTATGGCCGGTCTCGTTCGATACGTCGAACTACATCGACGGATGGAACGCGCTGTCCCCGTCGTTCGGCACATACCTCGTGAACTCCGTCATCGTCGTGCTGGGCAGCATCATCGGCAACCTCGTCTCGTGTGCGATGGCGGCATACGCGTTCGCTCGACTTGACTTCCGCTTCAAGCGCACGATGTTCGCGATCATGCTGGTGACGATCATGCTGCCCATGCATGTCGTCATCGTGCCGCAGTACATCATGTTCAGTCAGATGGGCCTGGTGAACACCTTCTGGCCCCTCATCCTGCCGAAGATGCTCGCGACGGATTCCTTCTTCATCTTCTTGATGGTGCAGTTCATCCGCGGCATCCCGCGCGAGCTGGACGAGGCGGCCCGCATCGACGGTGCCGGTCACGCGAGGATCTTCCTGCAGATCCTCATTCCGATGATGACTCCTGCTTTGGCG
This sequence comes from Microbacterium helvum, assembly GCF_014779795.1. GTDB lineage: Bacteria > Actinomycetota > Actinomycetes > Actinomycetales > Microbacteriaceae > Microbacterium > Microbacterium helvum. The sequence continues at coordinate 574,024 of NZ_JACXZS010000001.1, read as the reverse complement.
ACAACGGCGATCTTCACGTTCGTGTGGGTGTGGAACGACTTCTTCGGAGCCCTCATCTATCTGAACAACCCGCAGCTCTTCACGGTTCCACTCGCGCTGCGCCAGTTCCTGTCGTCTCAGGGCTCGTCGAACTTCGGGGGCATGTTCGCGATGTCGGTAGTCTCGCTCGTGCCCGTGTTCCTGGCCTTCCTCTTCGGCCAGCGGTTCCTCATCAAAGGCATCGCGACGACCGGAATGAAGTAGGCGCCGACTCTCTCGTCGCCCGAGGCGCCCCGCGAGCCTTGTCTCAGACAACTCGGGCTCACCTGGTCGTTGGGCAAAGCGACGAACGAGCGAGGGCCAGACGTCGTGGGACGTTCTCGTGAAACCCGGATGCGTGCGCATCGCGAGCGGCTGCGTCTGATGGGCGGCTTGCGGCGTTTCGACTCGCTCCGCTCGCTCAACGACCGGATGGCTGTGCCGGGGCGTGACCTGCACGGAACGACGAAGCGCCCGCGGGGGCCAAGAACCCCGCGGGCGCTCCGAGACTCGGGCGGCGTCAGCTTGCGACGCGGGCACGCAGATGCGGCGAGACGGATGCCGCGAACCCGGCGGCCGTGCGCTCCACGACGGTGCGGGGGTCGGTGTCCCAGATCTCCTGGTTGAAGATCTCGACCTCGATGTCGCGGTCGTAGCCGGTCGCCTCGACGGCGGCGGTCAGCGACGCGAAGTCGATGACGCCGTCGCCGGGGTAGTGGCGGCTCAGCAGCACGTCCGCGGCCAGCGGGTTCTTCCAATCGCATACCTGGTACGTGGCGATGCGTCCCTCGCGGCCCGCGCGCTCGATCGATGCGAGCACGTCCGGGTCCCACCAGATGTGGAACGTGTCGACGGTGGCGCCGACGACAGCGGGATCGAAGTCCGCCGCGATGTCGAGCGCCTGACCGAGCGTCGAGACGACGCAGCGATCCGACGCGTACATCGGGTGCAGCGGCTCGATCGCCAGGGTGACACCCGCGGCGGCGGCATCCGGAGCGAGCTCGCCGATCGCGTCGCGCACGCGCTCCCGCGCACCGGCGACGTCGCGCGAGCCCTCGGGCAGGCCGCCGGCGACCAGCACGAGGATCGCGGTCGACCCGGGCGCTCCGGCGGCGGCCAGCGTCGCCGTCTCTTCGATGGCGACCCGGTTGTCGTCGATCGACGCGCGGCGTGCGGGCCCCTCGGGCACCGTGAAGAAACCGCCGCGGCAGTGAGTCGTGAAACGCAGCCCCGAGTCGGCCAGCATCGACGCGGCGGTCGAGAGTCCCACCTCGTTCACCGGTTCGCGCCACAGCCCGATGCCCTGCACCCCGGCCTCGGCCGTCACGCGCAGCGCGGTGGCGAGGTCGGCGTACTTGATGGTCGCCTGGTTGATCGACAGACGTGGGTCGACGGTGGCGGTCACGCGATCACCCCGGGAACGTCGATGCCGTTGTGGCGCAGCATCCCGTGCCAGCGGATCGCCGCGAGCTCCGGCTGCTCGAGCGCGAGCGACGCGTTCGCCAGCTCGACGATGCGCGACAGGTGCGGGAGGCTGCGCGCCGAGTGCAGCCCGCCCACCATCTGGAACGCGGGCTGGTGACCGTTCAGCCACGACAGGAACGCGACACCCGTCTTGTAGTAGAACGTCGGCGCGGCGAACACCTGGCGGCTGAGCTCCTCGGTCGGGCTGAGGATCTCGAGGTACCGGGCCGGGTCGCCGGCGTCGAGCGCCTGGATCGCCGCCGACGCGACCGGCGTGATCGCCGCGAACGCGCCGAGCAGGGCGTCCGAGTGCTGCCGGGAAGACCCCGCGTCCCGCTCCGGCTGACGAGCCTCGGGCACGTCCGCCCCGCCGATGAGCCCGACGTAGTTGAAGTCGTCGCCGGTGAACATGCGCACGGACTCCGGCAGCCTCTCGCGCACCGACACCTCGGAGGCGGCATCCAGCAGGCTCATCTTGACGCCCGCGATCTTGTCGACGTTCTCTTCGATGATGTCCAGAAGGACGGTGGATGCCTCACGCCAGTCGGTCGAGCCGAAGTAGCCGTCGAGCACCGGGTCGAACGCCGTGCCGAGCCAGTGCAGCACGACGGGCGTGGTCGCCGCATGCAGCACCTCGCGGTACACGCGGCGGTAGTCGGCGGCCGACTCCGCCACGCGCGCCAGGTGGCGCGAGGCCATCAGCACCGGGCCGGCGCCCTGCTCCTCGGTGAAGTGCAGCTGCTGCTTGTAGGCATCGATCACCTGGTCGATCGAGATGCGCTCCTCGTCGACGTGGTCGGTATTGACCCCGACGACGACCGAGCCGCCCTCTTCGCGCGCGACCTGCGCCGAGCGCGCGATGAGGTCGCGCGTCGCCGCGGCGTCGAGGCCCATGTTGCGCTGCGCGGTGTCCATGGCATCGGCGACGCCGAGGCCCCACGAGTACACGGCGCGACGGAAGTCGAGCGTGGCATCCCAGTCGACCTCGGCCGGCTGACCGGGGGTGTTGTCGGCCCACGTCCGGGGCACCACGTGCGCGGCGGCGTACGCCACGCGCGAGCGAAGCGGCCCGTCGGGGCGCGTGTAGCCCGGGGCTTCGTTCAGCTCGGCGGCGGTGAGGACCCCGTCTGCCGAGAGAAGGGTGAGGTGCGGCATCCCGATCACTCCAGGGTGAGCGCCGGCAGCTCGACCTTGCGGCCTTCGCGGCTGGACTGCAGGCCGGCCTCGGCGAGCAGCACGCCGCGCGCGCCTGAGAGCAGGTCGAACGCGTAGGGGGTGTCGAGCACGTAGGACTCGAGGAACTCCTCCCACTGCTGGCGGAAGCCGTTCTGGAACACGTCGTTGACGGGCACCTCGGCCCAGTCGGCGTCGTAGTCGTGGTCGTCGGCCAGGTCGGGGTTCCACACCGGCTTGGGAGTGGCGTTGCGGTGCTGGATCTTCGCGCCGAACAGGCCCACGACGGCCGAACCGTGCGTGCCGTCGACGTGGAACTCGACGAGCTCGTCGCGGTTCACGCGCACGGTCCACGACGAGTTGATCTGCGCCACGATGTCGCCCTCGAGCTCGAAGATGCCGTACGCGGCGTCCTCAGCGGTGGCGGTGTAGTGCTCGCCCTTCTCGTCCCAGCGGTCCTGGATGTGCACGGCGGCCTGTGCGTAGACGGTCTTGACGTCGCCGAACAGGTTCTCGAGCACGTAGTTCCAGTGCGGGAACATGTCGACGATGATGCCGCCGCCGTCCTCGGCGCGGTAGTTCCACGACGGGCGCTGGGCGGGCTGCCAGTCGCCCTCGAACACCCAGTAGCCGAACTCGCCGCGCACCGACAGGATGCGGCCGAAGAAGCCGGAGTCGATGAGGCGCTTGAGCTTCTGCAGGCCCGGCAGGTACAGCTTGTCGTGCACGACGCCGGTCTTGACGCCGGCATCCTGCGCCAGCTTCGCGAGCTCGAGCGCCTCGGCGACCGTCTCGGCGGTGGGCTTCTCGGTGTAGATCGTCTTGCCGGCGGCGATGGCCTTGCGCAGTGCCGCGGCGCGGGCCTTGGTGACCAGGAAGTCGGCGTAGATCTCCCAGCGGGGGTCGGCGAGGGCGGCGTCGAGGTCGGTCGTGTAGTCCTCGATGCCGTGCTTCGCCGCGAGCTCGGCGAGCTTGGCCTCGCTGCGGCCGACGAGCAGCGGCTTGACGGTCACGCGCGTGCCGTCGGACAGCTCGATGCCGCCCTGCTCGCGGATCGCCAGGATCGAGCGCACGAGGTGCTGGCGGTAGCCCATGCGGCCCGAGACGCCGTTCATGATGATGCCGATCTCACGCACCTGTGCTGGTGCATCGGGGGAGAGCGCCTCGGTGCCGGCGGGGGCGAGGGTCGTGTCGGTCACGGGGTCCTGCTTTCTTCTCTGAATGCTCTGGGTACCCGGCGGCTGTCCGCTCACTGGGTAAACGCTTTCCAATAGTGTGCCATGAGAGCGGATGCCTCGCAAGCGCTTTCCCGAGGCATCCCCTTCTCCGTCCCCTTTGCTCCGCAGTCACCTTCGGTCGCAGCGCGGACACGTAACCCGCAGAAGCTGACTGCGGAGCGAGCTACCACGATCGCTCCGCAGTCAGCTCGTGCGGGTTGAGAGCATGAGCGCCGCGAGAAATGACTGCGGAACAGGACGCGTCAGACGCGCAGCAGCACGCAGCCGTGCGGCTCGAGGGCGATGCGCACGACCGAGCTGCCGGGAGCCACGCTGCGCGCGGCGTTCGACTGCTCGTGCACGGCCTCGACGGTGACGGACTCGCCGGACCATACGTCGACGACGCCCGCGGGCGCCGCACCCAGCCCGAGGGACCGCGTGTCGAACGGCTCGACCCGCGCCTCGTCGTCGAGGTTGAACACGGCGACCCAGCGCTCGCCGTCCGGCCCTGGGGCCGCCCACACCACGAGACCGCGCTCGCGGAGCAGCTCCCGGTTGCCGTGCGATTCGTTCAGCACGCGCAGCACGTCGTCGTTCGTGAACAGCGCGATCGTCTCGGCCGCGCTGGTCGGCAGGTCGCCGCCGATCATGAGCGGCGATCGGGCCATGACCCACAGAGTCACCAGCGTGCGGCGCTCGGCGAGCGTCAGCGCGCCTTCGCGGGGCTCGCCGCGCTCGGCCCGGATGCCGATGCGGCCGAGCGGCAGCATGTCGGCGTCGGGCCAGCCGTCCGGAACGGCGAACGGCGCCCACCGCGCGAGGCGGGCGAAGTTGGGCTCGATGTCGTCCCAGCGGTCCCACACGTCGTCGCACACGCGCCACATGGTCGCGTTCGCACGCAGGTGGTCGAGGTGCGCGGCCGACAGGTCGCGCCCGGGCGAGAGCGAGAGGGCGATCTCGCGGTCGGCGCGCTCGACCGCGAGCGCGTACGCCTCGATGTCGGGCACCTGGTACGGCCACAGCATGTCGTCGGCCTTCACGAAGTCGAGGCCCCACTCGGCGAACTGCGCGACGCACGAGTCGTAGTAGGCCTGCGCGGCCGGGTTCGTGTGATCCAGGCCCACATAGTGCGGGTTCCACTCGCACACGTTGGTCGGGTCGGTGATCTGCGACGCCGTCGAGTCCGTGCCCAGCACGGGGGTGTCCGCGGCGACGGCGACGCGGGGGATGCCGCGCATCACATGCACGCCGAGCTTCAGGCCGAGCCCGTGAAGGCGCGCGGCGAGCGGACCGAACCCCGCCCCGCCCGCAGAGCTCGGGAAGCGCACGGGGTCGGGATGCAGGCGTCCGTGTGCGTCGATCGTGAGTCGCGCGGCCTCGTTGTAGCCGTGCGACCGCGGCTGCGGGTCGGCCCAGTCGGCGTCGATCACGATCGTGTCCCACCCATGGGCCAGCAGGTGCTCGGCCATGAACTCGGCGTTGGCGATCACCTCGTCCTCGGTGACGGTGGTGCCGTAGCAGTCCCAGCTGTTCCAGCCCATCGGGGGAGTCGGGGTCTTGCGCAGGGTCATCGGAGGGTCTCCTTCGGCTCTCGTCGGGGTGCTGTCTCGCGCCAGAGGGCGCGCTGTTCGATGGTCACGTCGTCGAGCGCGCACAGCGTGGCACGCGCGGCGGCCAGGCGCGCGGCGGCGTCGGCCGGAAGATGCACACCGCTGTCGGCGCGCAGGGGCAGGATGCGCAGCTCAACGTGCGATGCCGGGCCGACGCCGGCATCGCGCAGGCTGACGATGAACTCCGAACCGTCCCAGAACCGGTCGGTCGCCGTCTCGCCGTCCACTCGAAGCTGCAGGACGTCGCCGGCCCACCGTACCCGCAGCACGGCGTCGTCGGTGTGCGGCGGCACCTCGAGGGCGAACACCGCCGCATGCGCGTCGAGCACCTCGTCGCGCGGCGCCGCCTGGCGCCCGTCACGGTTGCCGTAGTCGCCCGACGGCACCGATGGTTCACGCACTGTTCCGACGGCGCAGGATGCCTCCAGCCTGGCGCCGTCCGAGAGCACGAGGTCGAGTGCGCGCCAGGCTCCGCCGGCGTACTCCCGCACCTCGGGGTGCGCCGCCCCCGACCTCACGGAAACGCTGCCGGCAGCATCCCAGGTCACCTCGTCCGGCGAGACGAGCAGCCGGCGCTCGCCGGCCTCGACGACCCAGGCGTCCGCCGCGTCGGCGGCGGTCAGCACCAGCACGTCGAGCGCCCCGGCGAGTCGCAGGGGGTCGGCGCCGGGCTCGACATGGTGCACGACGCCGTCGTGCACGATCTCGACGGGGATGCCGGCGTCCTCGGCCAGTACCAGGGTGGGCACCGACCCGGGCAGCACCGTCAGCGCGGAGGCCGTCGCCCAGTCGATGGTCACGCCGCCGATCTCCAGCCCGAGGGGCCACCGGGCGAGGGTCCCGGGCGGGATGTCGACGGGAGCGCTCGGCAGCTCGACCGGCCCGCGCGGCGTCTCGATGCGGAACCGCGCGCCGCGGTACACCGGCAGCGCGACGTGCGGCTGATGCCATCCGATGAAGACGAACCCCGCGCCGTCCTCGGCCCGCACGGCCCAGCGCAGCGTCGTGGAGTCCTCGACCCCGGCCGGCCGCAGCTCGGGCAGGTAGGACCGCATCGGGGCGAGCCGATCGCCGAACGCGGCGATGAACGCGTGCTGCTGCCGCAGCGCGGCATGGCTCGGGGCAGTCCGCCCGGCCTCGCCGATCGGCGCGTGGAAGTCGTACCCGCGCGGTGTCATGTCGTTGGGGTAGCCCGTCGCCTGCGTCTCTTCGAGGTCGGGGCCGGGGTTCGTGCCGCCGGCATACATGTAGTAGCCCTGCCAGGCAGAGCCACTGCCGAGCTTCGCGTGAGCGACCGCGGCGATGTCGAGGGCCTCGGGACGCGGGCGCCGGTGGTACGCGGTCGCCATGCCGCCGCCGAGCTCGCACGTCGCGGCGGGGAACCAGGCCGACAGTTCGGAGCTGCGCGTGGCAGCCGGGGCACGGCCGGAGCCGGTGGCCGCGGCATCCGCTTCCCTCACGTCGGCGCCGATGCCGGGGTCGTCCCACGTGTCGGAGAAGAAGAAGTGCGCGCGGAAGGTCGGATCCCACGGCTGGCCTGGATCGACCCAGAACCCGTCGCCGTACCCGCCCCACAGCGGCAGCATCTCGGGATCGGGCAGCCGTGCGCCGCCCCATGCGGTGGCCGTCCACAGCGGTGCCGACAGCCCGGCCTCGCGGGCGAGGCGCTTGAGCGTCACGAGATGCCCCGACTGGTCGTACAGCTCGTTCTCGAGCTGGATGCCGAGCAGCACGTCCGGCCTGCCGCGGTCGCCCAGCGCGCGGGCGAGACGCCCGAACCACTCGGCCACGAGCGCCAGGTACGCGGGATCGTCGGTGCGATGCGCGACCCGCGCGTGCTGAACCCAATCGGGGAACCCGCCGTTGCGCATCTCGCCGTGAACCCACGGCCCGATGCGCAGCACGACCTCGAGGCCCTCGGCGCGCGCGGCGTCGACGAACGCTCCGACGTCGTACCGGCCGTCGAAGCGCGCCTGCCCGCGCACCGGCTCGTGATGCAGCCACGGCACATACGTCGAGACCACCGTGATGCCGCCCGCCCGCATGAGGCGCAGACGCTCGGTCCACCGCTCGCGCGGGACCCTCGTGTAGTGAAGTTCGCCCGACACCGGCAGCCACGGGCGCCCGTCGCGCATGAGGCTGCTGCTGGTGAGCGAGATCCCGGGGCGGGCGTCCTCGTCGTTCGCCATGCGCGGCGTACGCGCCTCGCGCGCGGCGTGCGTGGCGTCGAGGTGCAGCATGCCGGTCAGGCGAGCCGGATCGCGGCCCACGAGACCGCCGGCAGCTCGACCGTGAGCGCATCGCCGTCGATCAGGGCCTCGGCGGCACGTACGCCGACACGGGTCTGATCGGCGAGCGTGTTCGCCGCGTACAGGTCGTCGTCGTGCAGCAGGTGCGTCTCGACGATCGCGACGTCGCGGCCGAGCTCGCGCACGAGCGGAGCGAGGTCGACGCGCAGGCGTGTTGCGGCTGGGCCCACGCCGCCAGAGGCTCCGCGCGGCGCGCCAGCGCCGTGTGGAGGGGCGGTGGGGACCGTCGTCGAGCGGTTGACGACGAACAGCGAGACGCCGTCGTCGTCGATCGTGGCGACCGCGTTCAGGTTCGCCACCTCGCCCAGCTTCTGCGAGACGAATGAGCCCGACGACACCGGCACGCGCATCGCGCGCCCGTGCGCCAGGCGCGACGTGATCGAGAACGGGAAGAACGTCGTCTGTCGCCACGCGGGCCCGCCGGGCTCGGTCATGATCGGCGCGATCACGTTGACGAGCTGCGCGAGCGAGGCCGAGCGCACCCGGTCGGCGTGCTGCAGCAGCGTGATCAGCAGATCGCCGAACACGACGGCATCCAACGCGTTGTACTTGTCTTCGAGCAGCCGCGGTGCCACCGGCCAGGCGCCGCCCTTGAACTCGTGCCCGGACTCGCTGCCGTCCTCGCGGTGCAGGTACCAGACGTTCCACTCGTCGAACGAGATCATGATGCGCTTGTCGCTCTTCTTCGTCGCGGCGACCGTGTCGGCGATCGCGACCACCGACTCGATGAAGCGCGCCATGTCGACTCCCGAGGCGAGGAACTCCTGCGCGTTCCCGTCGTGCTCCTGGTAGTAGGAGTGGCACGAGATGTAGTCGACGTCGTCGAAGGTGTGCTCGAGCACCTGCCGCTCCCACGAGCCGAACGTGGGCATGCCCCGGCCGGACGACCCGCACACCACGAGCTCCACGTCCGGATCGATCATGCGCATCGCTTTGGCGGTGCGCATGGCGAGCTTGCCGTAGTCGTCGGCATTGCGGTGACCGACCTGCCACGGGCCGTCCATCTCGTTTCCGAGGCACCACATCTTGACGCCGAACGGCCGCTCGCGCCCGTTCGCGGCGCGCTGGTCCGTCCACTGCGTCGGAGTGTCGACGTTGGCGTACTCGAGCAGGTCGAGCGCCTCTTGCGTGCCGCGGGTGCCGAGGTTGACGGCGAGCATCAGGTCGCTGCCGACCCGGTCGAGCCACGCCTGGAACTCGTGCAGCCCGACCTCGTTGGTCTCGGTCGAGTGCCACGCCAGGTCGAGGCGGCGCGGGCGCTCGTCCTTGGGTCCGATGCCGTCCTCCCACCGGTAGCCCGACACGAAGTTGCCGCCGGGGTAGCGGATCGTGCTCACGCCGAGCTCTTTCACGAGCTCGACGACATCGGTGCGGAATCCCTCGTCGTCGGCCGCGGGGTGCCCGGGCTCGAAGATGCCGTCGTAGATGTGGCGACCCAGGTGCTCGACGAACCCGCCGAACAGGCGGCGGTCGATGTCGGCGATGTCGTGGTGCGGGTCGAGGCGCGCGGTGGCGTCGGGCATTGCGGCTCCAGGTGAAGAGAAATGTGGATGCCGCGGCCCAGGGCCGCGGCATCCACCCGATCATGGCTCAGGTTCGGCAGGCTCAGCCGAGCACCGTGTCTGCCTCGGAGAAGAACTGCGACACCGCGTCGTCGACGCTGAGCGTACCGAGGCCGAGCTCCTTGCCGAGGTCCCAGAACTTCTGCTCGAGCGAGCCGTAGCCTGCGACGGGAACGGGCGGGGCGTCGCCGATGCGGTCCGCCTGCGCGTCGATGTAGTCGGCGACCTGCTTGTCGACGCCTTCGAGCGTGGTGCCGGCGAGCTTCGACGACGATGCCGGGTAGCCGAGGGTGGTGCCGAAGATCTCACCCGCCTCGGCGCTGTTGACGACGAAGTCGAGGAAGAGGGCGGCGGCCTCGGGGTGCTCGGTGTTGGCCGAGATCGCGACCTGCAGGCCGGCTTGGCGGTAGAGGTCCTTCGCGCCCTTCTTGGCGATCGGGGGAGCGATCATCGAGATCGACGAGGCGCCGGAGTCGGCGAGGTAGCCGCCCAGGAAGTTGCTCCAGCTCATCTCGCTGGCCGTCGCGCCGGCGCCGAAGCCGGACTTGGGCGAGAGCTCTTCGAGGCTCTGCTGCGGGATCACGACGCCGTCGCGGATCGCGTCGCCCGAGTGCCAGAAGTCGCTCAGCTCATCCTCGGTGAAGCCCAGCTCGCCGTCGTCGGTGTACAGGTTCTCGCCCTTCGCACGCAGCACGAGCTCGAAGTTCTGGATGCGCTGCGTGTAGTCGGTGCCGCCGTAGGGCTTGCCGCCCGTGGCCTCGGTGACCGAGGCCATCCAGTCGTCGAAGTCCTCAGCGCTCGTGCCGCCCTCGGGCGCCTCGATGCCCGCCGCGGCGAGCAGGTCGTCGTTCACGAAGTTCGCCCACAGGCTGTAGCCGGTCGGCAGCGAGTACTGCACGCCGTCGAGCGCGCCGGTGCCGAGCAGCGAGTCCTCGAACGTGGTGGTGTCGATGTAGTCCGACACGGTGTCGAGGTCGAGCAGGTTGTTCGACTGCGCGTACTGGCGCAGGTAGCTGTCGGAGAACTGGAACACGTCGGGCAGGTTGCCCCCGGCGGCCTCGGTCTGGCGCTTCTCCCAGAAGCTCGGGTAGTCGCTGAACGACGGGTTGACCGTGATGTTCGGGTACTCCTCGTTGAACGCGGCGATGAGGTCGTTGTAGCGCGAGGCGCGGTCGTCGTTCCCCCAGAAGGCGAAGTCGATCGTGACCTTCTCGTCGGGGTCGAAGGTCTTGCCGGGGTCGGCGGACTCGCCCGAGCCGGAGCATCCGGCCAGGATCAGGGCGGCGCTCGCGGTCAGGGCGCCGACGGCGAGCAGGGTGCGGCGTGAGGGCATCGTGGACTCCGGATTCTCTGTGGGGGTGAAGGATCAGTGCGCCGCGACCGCGTCACGCGGTCCCGGCACGGGTGCGGGGGCGCGCTCGGGCGCGAGGACGAAGGCGACGGCCTGGGGCTCCAGCGCGACGAGCGCGGTGACGGCGCCGGTCTCGGCATCCACCCCCTCGATCGCGACCTCGGCGCGCGCGTCGCCGTGGTTGATGAGGGTCACCAGGTCGCCGCGGCGCGCGGCCTCGACGCCGGCCGGCAGTGAATCGACCACGGGGCGGACGCCGGATGCCGCCACCACCGCGTCGACGACGGCACCGAGTCCGTCGCCCACGGGCTGCGTGGCCGTGTACCAGGCCTCGCCGTCGCCGAAGGAGTGGCGTGTGAGCGCGGGGGAGCCGGCCTGCAGGCCGGAACGGAAGGTCGCGACCGTGGTGGCGGTCGTCGTGTGGACGGACTCGGCGACGAGCCTGCCCCGGTGGACGGCACCGTCGAGCGCGAATTCGATCGTGCCCGAGGCTGCGGCGTGACGAGCCGCGGCCACGGCGTCGGAGTTCAGCGCGCCCACGCCGGCCGCGCTCGAGGCCGTCCCCGCGAGCGCGCCGAAGTCCTCGAAGCGCACGCCGAGCACAGGCGCGAGCTGTGTGAGGAAGCCACCGTCGCGGAACTGGTCGTGACCGTCGACGAGGTCGGTGAAGGGGCCGGTGAGCAGCGTCCCGCCGGTCTCGACGAAGCGCGTGAGCGCGTCGGCGCCCTCGCCGCGCAGCAGGTAGAGAGCGGGGGCGACGACGAGGGCGTAGCCGAGGCCGGCCTCTTCGGGCGCGATGACGTCGACCTGGATGCCCCGCTCGTGGAAGGCGCCGTACCACTCCAGCGTCAGCGCCAGGTAGTCGATCTCGGTGGGGTGGTCGCGCTCCTCCACCGCCCACCAGTTCTCCCAGTCGAACACCAGCGCGACGTGCGCGTCGCGGCCCGGCGCGGGCAGCTCGGGCAGGGCGGCCAGGCGGGAGCCGAGCTCGGTGACGGCATCCCAGGTGCGGGTCTCGGTGCCGGCGTGGGGGAGCATCGCCGAGTGGAACTTCTCGCTGCCCGCGCGAGACTGCCGCCACTGGAAGAACATGATGCCGTCGGCGCCGCGCGCGACCGACTGCGCGGTCTCGGCCATCAGGGCGCCCGGCTTCTTGCCCGGGTTGGCCGGCCGCCAGTTGACCGCATCGGTCGCCTGCTCCCACAGCAGCCACGGCACGCCGGGCTTCAGCGAACGGATGAGGTCGCGCTGGAAGGCGGCGTCCCTCACCCGGTTCGGGTTGGCCGGATCCGGGTAGCAGTCGTCGGCGATGACGTCCATGTGCGGCGCCCACTTGCGGTAGTCCGCCGGCTTGAAGGGCCCCATGAAGTTGGTGGTGATCGGCTGCGTCGCGCCCGCCTCGAGCAGGATCGTCCGCTCCATGAGGTAGCACTCCAGCAGCATGTCGCTCGTGAACCGGCGCCAGTCGAGCATCGACGACGGGTTGTGGCTGTACGGCGCGAGGCGCGGCGGGAAGATCTCGTCGAACGAGCCGTACCGCTGCGACCAGAAGCTCGTGCCCCAGGCATCGTTGAGCGCCGCGATGGTCGTGTACCGATCCGCGAGCCATACGCGGTACGCGTCGCGCGCGGCATCCGAGAAGTCCATCCAGAGGTGGCAGCCGAACTCGTTGCCGACATGCCACATGACGACGGCGGGATGGTGGGCGTAGCGCTCGGCGAGGCGTCGCACCAGCTCGCCGGCCAGCCGCCGGTAGGTCGGCGACGACGGGGCGAAGTGCTGCCGGCTGCCCGGCCAGTACGAGGCGCCCGACTCGTCGGCCGGCAGCGTCTCGGGATACGTGGCGCTCACCCACGGCGGCGGCGAGGCGGTCGCCGTCGCGAGGTTCACCGCGATGCCGCCCGCGTGCAGCTTGCCGATCACCGTGTCGAGCCACTCGAAGTCCCACACGTCCTCGGCGGGCTGGATGCGCGACCACGCGAAGATGCCGAGGCTCACGATGTTGACGCCGGCCTCCTGCATGAGGCGGACGTCCTCATCCCACACCTCCTCCGGCCACTGGTCGGGGTTGTAGTCGGCGCCGTACAGCACGTCGAGCAGCTCCTTCGGTGTTTCGGAGAGAACGGGGGAGGGATGCCGCGTCAGCGGCGGGTGCGGCGCGCCGGGATGGCGACGACGGCGAAGGCGGAGCAGCCGAGTCCGGCGATGATGAGGGGTGCCAGCATCCAGGTGACGACACCGGTGAGGACGGCCGCGACTGCGTAGTAGACGGCGCCGAGGGGGTCGGCCACCAGCGCGGCGGGGATGCCGCGGACGGCGGTGCGCCAGCCGGTCTCGGGGGTCCAGGCGCCGGCCGCTGCCAGCAGAGCCACCGCGCCGACGACGAGGCCGGCCCAGCCGACGATGCCGATGAGCGCGCCGCCGGGCAGGGCGCCGGTGTTCGCGAGCACGATGTCCACCGCCAGCACGGTCGCGATGACCACGGCGGCGACGCCGACGACCACGCCGCCGGGCAGGGCCTTGCGCCAGTCCGCCCAGAAGGTGCGGGCGTGCGACTGCTCGGCGTTCACGTAGCGGCGCAGATGACGGATGCCGGCGGCCAGTGCCGCGGGCAGGGTCACGATGAGCAGTCCGCCGGCGGCGATGAGCAGTCCGGTGAGCAGCACTTCGCCGAACAGGGCGAAGGCGCCCTTGGCTCCCGGGTAGCGGGCAGGCTCGCGTTCGGCGAGGGTCGGCCCGCTCCCGGACGCGTCGGCCCGTCGTGCGGCACGCAGCTGGCGGCGGTCCATGGTCGTCAGCCCTTCAGGCCCTGCGTGGCGACGCCGTCGACGAGGAACCGCTGGAACACGATGAAGAACAGCAGCACCGGGACGAGGGCGACGAAGGACGCCGTGACGGTGGCGCCGTAGTCGGCACCGCCCGAGGACGCGTCGTTGTACAGGCGCAGCGCGATCGGCAGCGGGTAGTTCTCGGGGCTCGTGAGGTACAGCAGGGGTCCGAGGAAGTCGTTCCACTCCCAGATGAACGCGAAGATCGCGCACGTGATCAGCGCGGGCTTGATCAGCGGCAGGATAATCGACCAGAAGATCCGGAAGTGGCCGGCACCGTCGATGCGGGCCGCTTCGTCCATGTCGCGGGGCATCTGCCGCATGAACTGCACCATCAGGAACACGAAGAACGCGCCGGTGGCGAGGAACTTCGGCAGGATCAGCGGGATGTACGTGTCGACCCAGCCGAGCTGGTTGAAGATGATGTACTGCGGGATGATCACGACGTGGAACGGCAGCAGCAGCGTGCCGATCATCGCGGCGAAGAAGATCCCGAGGCCCTTGAACTGCACCCGGGCGAACGCGTACGCGGCGAGGGCCGACGACAGCAGCGTGCCGACGACGGCGGCCACCGACAGGATCAGCGAGTTCAGGAAGAACCGCCACATCGGCACGCCGGCGATGCCCTCCATCACCTTGGCGTAGTTGCCGAAGTACCAGTTCTCGGGCAGCAGGCCGGTGTTCTGCCCGAACTCGGAGTTCGGCTTGAACGTCGACAGGAACAGCCACACGAGCGGATAGAGCACGACCGCCGTGATGGCGAGCAGGACGACCAGCCAGATGACCGTCTGCCACGTCTTGCGCTTCACGCGGCGCCGGGGCGCGGACGGCGTCGCCGGCATCATCTCCTGCTCGATGGTCTCCATCGTGCCGTCGGTGAAGGATGCGGAGGTCATCGGTCGTCTCCTGCGTAGTGGACCCACGATTTCTGGGTGCGGAAAAGGATGAAGGCGATGATGGCGACCACGATGAGGAGGACCCACGCGATCGCGGCCGCATAGCCCATCTGCCCGTCGGAGAAGCCGCGCTTGTAGAGGTAGACCGTGATGAAGTTGGTCATGCCCGCGGGGCCGCCGGTGCCGTTGGAGATGATGTACGCCGAGGTGAACACCTGGAAGGCGCCGATGAGGCCCAGCAGCAGGTTGAAGAAGATCACCGGCGAGAGCATCGGGATCGTGACGGCGGTGAACCGGCGCCACGCACCGGCGCCGTCCATCTCGGCCGCCTCGTACAGCTCCTTCGGGATCTGCTTGAGACCGGCGAGGAAGATCACCATCGTCGAGCCGAACTGCCACACGTGCAGCAGGATCATCATCGGCAGGATCATGGCCGGGTTGCCGATCCAGCCGCCGATGTCGATGCCGAAGAACGACAGCGAGTTGTCGACCGGCCCGTCAGTGGAGAACATGGCCCGCCACACGATGGCGACGGACACCGAGCCGCCGATGAGCGAGGGCGCGTAGAACGCGGAGCGGAAGAACCCGGCGCCCTGGTCGCGGAAGTTCAGCAGCATCGCCACGGCGAGGGCCGCGGCCATCGTGATCGGGGTGCCGATGAACACGTACACGAGCGTGATCTGCGCCGACTGGATGAACACCGGGTCATCGGTGAACATCCGGATGTAGTTGTCCAGCCCGATCCACTTCGGCGGCTGGAAGATGTTGTACCGCGTGAACGACAGGTACAGCGAGTACACCATCGGGATGGCGGTCAGGCCGAAGAAGCCGATCAGCCACGGGCTGAGGAACGCGTAGCCCGCCACGGTCTCGCGACGCGAGCGCGAACGCTGCCCGGGACGCTGGAAGGTGTTCTCGGGGCGGCCGGTGCGTCGCAGTGCGCGCTTGGCCGGACGATCGGTGACGATGACTCTCGTCGCTGTCGTGCTCACCTCGGCTCCTTTCTGTGACTGACGGCTGCGTCAGTTCGGGTGGGTCGGGTGCCGCGGGGCCGGTGCGTACCGGCCCCGCGGCAAGGGTGTCACTGGTTGACGACCTGGTCCATCTCGGAGAAGAACTGCGAGACGGCGTCATCGATCGTGAGGGTGCCGTAGCCGAGCTCCTGGCCGATCTCGAGGAACTTCTGCTCGAGCGTGCCGTAGCCGTTGATCGGGACGGGCGGGGCGTCGCCCAGGCGGTCCGTGATCGAGGCCTCGTAGTCCTTGATCTGCTGGGCGATCGGGTCGAGGTTCGCTGCCTCCAGCGCCGTCTCGGAGGCCGGGAGGCCGCGGTTGGTGCCGAAGATCTCACCGGACTCGGGCGAGTTGATGAGGAAGTTCACCAGCGTCGCGGCAGCCTCGGGGTGCTTGGTCTTGGCCGAGACGGCCTCGAGCATCGAGGGCTTCAGGTAGAGGTCCTTCGCGCCTTCCTTGGTGACCGGCGGGGCGGTGAGGTTCAGCTCGGTGTAGCCCTCGCCGAGGTTCGCGAGGTACCCGGCGCCGAAGTTGTCCCACGTCAGCTCGGACGCCGTCTTGCCGGCGTCGAAGCCCGAGAGCGGCTTGATCTCTTCCAGCGTCTGCTGGGGGATGCCGATGCCGTCGCGGATCGCGTCGCCCTGCTCCCAGAACGCCTTGAGGTCCTTCTCGGTGAAGTTCGGCTCGCCGTCCTCGGTGAACAGGTCCTCGCCCTTCGCGCGCTGCTGGACCTCGAAGTTCTGGATGCGCCCGGTGAAGTCCGTGCCGCCGTAGATGGAGCCGGCACCGGCATCGGTGACCTCGCTCATCCAGTCGGTGTAGTCCTCCCAGCTGCCGCCGGCGAAGTCCTCCACGCCGACGCTCTCGAGGAGCTTCGGGTTGGAGAACAGGCCCCACGCGTTGGTCGAGGTCGGGATCGCCGTCGTCTGGTCGTTCACGACGCCGATGCTGAGGATGTTCTCGGGCAGCGGGTCGGTCTCGATGATGTTGCCGAGGTACGGGTTGAGGTCGAGCAGCAGCCCGTTCTCGGAGTACTGGCGCAGGTACGAGTAGTCGAACTGCATGACGTCGGGCAGGCCGCCGCCGGCAGCCTCGGTCTGGCGCTTCTCCCAGTACGAGGGGAAGTCCAGGAACGAGGTGTTGACCGTGATGTTCGGGTACTGCTCCTCGAACGCGTCGATGACATGGTTGTACAGGTCGGCGCGGACGTCGTTGCCCCAGAACGACATGTTCAGGGTGACCTTCTCGTCCGGGTCCAGGGTGGGGTTCGCGTCGGGGCTGTCGCCACCGCTGCCTCCGGCGCAGCCGGCCAGAACCAGCGCGGCGCCTGCCGCGACCGCGGCGGCGGTGAATGCACGCTTCTTGCTGAACATCCTTGTCCTCTCTTGAACGTCTGTGTTCTCGTTCCGCGCAGACGTTCCGTTGTCTGTGTGTGCGGGTGGGCGCGTCCCTCGGTGCGGGTCTGCGGTGGTTGGAAAGCGCTTGCCCGATACGGTACCCCGTCTAAAAACGTTTCGCAAGACGTCGCCTCGAGAAATTAGAACGATTCAGTAACGAGGGGGAGCGTGGACTGTGCACGGTCCCAGTCTCTCGTACACCGGCCTCGCGCCGAAAACGTTTCGACTCGGCGGATGAGAGACCCATGAGAACGTTTCAATCCGCGACTCCTCGCGGGTTGACTCTGCGCCGCGGGGCGGTTACCGTACTCGGAGCCGTCGTGCGGAAAACGTATTCCCGCACGTCGGACCCGGCCCTGCGACGATGGAGATGTCATGACGGACTCGGCGACCCCGGTGGCCACGTGGGCTCTTCGGGCTCACGCCGTCTTCGACTGGATCTGGTGGATCGCCCTGATGAACCTGCTGTGGTGGGTCTTCGCCGTCGCGGGCCTCATCGTGGTCGGAGTCGTTCCGGCGAGCGTCGCCGCAGCCGGGCTCATCCGACGGCGCCTGCGCGGCGAGGTGTTCCCGGTGCTCCGGACCTTCGCGGCCGAATGGCGCCGCGAACTGTGGCGGTCGAATGCGGCCGTTGGCGTGGGCGCCGTGGTGACGGCGCTCCTCGCGGTGAACGTCGTCGGCCGGCTCGGCGCCGGTGCGATCGCCGAGCCGCTCGGCATCCTCAGCGTCGCGGCGCTCGTCGCGGCGTTCGCGATCACCGCCGTCGCAGTGCCGATGTACGCCCACTACGACCTGCCGCTGCGTGCCTACCTCTTCACCGCCGGTCGCTGGGCCGCACGCAACGTCCTGCACGTCGTGCTGCTGCTGCTCGGCGCTGTCGCGGTCGCCGGAGTGGGCAGCATCCTTCCCGGCGTCGTCCCCTTCTTCGCGGTCGGTGCGTGGCTGACGCTCAGCACCGTCCTGTGCATCGCGTTCTTCACCGCCAACGACCGCGCGCTCGCCGAGCGCGAGGCGGCGGCATCCACCGCTCCCTGAGCCGTTCCCTCCCTCCGTCCCTCCCTCCCTCCCTCCCTCCCCACACAGAACGAAGGAGTTCCCCCATGAAGCACAGCAAGCCGCTCATCGGCGTCGGCCTCGCCGTCGTCGCCGCGCTCGCCCTCACCAGCTGTTCCGGCGGAGGCGGCGACGCCACCGCCGACAAGGACGCTGCCGCGACCGAGCTCAAGACGCTCACGGTCATGGCGCCGTTCCTCAGCACCAACGCGCCCGAGGACGACAGCGACATCGAGGCCGCGCTCGAAGACGTCATCGGCGTCGACCTCGACATGACGTGGGTGCCCAACGCCTCGTATGGCGACAAGGTCAACATCACCCTCGCGGGCGACGACCTGCCGCAGGTCATGGTGATCCAGGGCAAGGACCCGGGCTTCGTGCGCAACGCCGAGGCGGGCGCCTTCTGGGATCTCACCGACTACCTGAAGGACTACCCGAACCTCAAGACGACCTTCCCCGAGGTGCAGAAGGCCTCGAGCGTCAACGGCAAGGTCTACGGCGTCTTCCGCGCCCGCGACGTCATGCGCGAGACCGCCATCGTCCGCAAGGACTGGCTCGAGAACCTCGGGCTCGATCTGCCCAAGACCACCGAGGATCTCGCGAAGGTCGCCAAGGCGTTCACCGAGGACGACCCCGACGGCAACGGCGTCGATGACACCTATGGCATCATCGTGCCGAAGTGGCCGGGAACGATCGGCACGAACAGCCCGTGGGACGCCATCGAGACCTGGTACGGCGCCGGCAACAAGTGGACCGAGCAGGACGGCGAGCTGGTGCCGAACTTCACCACCGACGAGTGGCTCGACGCCGTGGAGTTCGAGCGCTCGCTCGTCGAGGACGGCGTCGTCAATGCCGACTTCGCGACGTTCGACTCCGCGAAGTGGAACGAGCCGTTCCTCACCGGCAAGGGCGGCATCATCCTCGACGTGCACTCGCGCGCCGGTCAGCTGATCAGCCTGTTCAAGCAGTCCGACCCCGAGGGCTTCGACAGCTACGTCGACATCACCGGCAACCTGCTCGGCCCCGACAGCGACGAGCTGCACGCGCTGCCGACGGCGGGCTACTCCGGCTTCCTCGCGATCCCGAAGTCGTCGGTGCGCACCGAGGCCGACCTGCGCGGCGTCCTCGAGGTGCTGAACAAGCTCAACTCCGAAGAGGCCGGGCCGATCCTCAACAACGGCATCGAAGGCGTCCACTACACGGTCGAGGACGACCTCGCGGTGGCCGTGCCCGACGTCTCGCAGGTCGAGAAGGACACCGTGGGCGCGTTCGCCCAGCTCGGCACGAACGTCACCGGATTCCAGGGCTACAACCCGAAGCAGGCGTCGGACTACGAGCAGCAGATGTACGACAAGCGCAAAGAGATCGAGGCGGCCGACCTCGAGCACGCGCAGTACGACCCCGCCGCACCGTACGTCTCCGACACGTACGTCTCGAAGGGCGCACAGCTCGACACGATCGTCTCGGACGCGCGCATCCAGTTCCTCGCGGGGCAGATCGACCTCGACGGGCTGAAGGACGCGATCGCACTGTGGCGCTCGAGCGGTGGCGATGACGTCATCGACGAGATCAACGAACTGGCCGACGCCGACAAGTGATCGATGGATGCCGGGGCGACGGGTTCTCCGTCGCCCCGGCGCCTGAGAGGTTCCCGCCATGGCCATGCTCGACACCGCCATCACCGAGACCGAGACGCTGACCGTCGCGAAGCAGTCGCGTCGTCGTCGCGGGGTGCGCGTGCACTTCACGCAGTTCAAGTGGCTCTACCTGCTGCTGCTGCCCGGGATCGCCTACTTCGTCCTGTTCCGCTACTGGCCGATGTACGGCGCGATCATCGCGTTCAAGGAGTACGTCCCGTTCCTCGGGATCGCCGACAGCCCATGGGTGGGCTTCGAGCACTTCGAGGACTTCTTCTCGAGTCCGGACTTCCCGCGGCTGCTCGGCAACACGCTGATCCTCGCGCTGCTGAGCCTGCTGATCGCGTTCCCGCTCACGATCATCGTGGCGCTGCTGCTCAACGAGATGCGCCTGACGATCCTCAAGCGCACGACGCAGACGCTCATCTACATCCCGCACTTCCTGTCGTGGACGGTCGTGGCCTCGCTCACGTACCTGCTGTTCGCGCTCGACATCGGACCGCTGTTCCAGCTGATCAACGGCATCCTGGGCACCGACATCAACTTCCTCGCCGACCCGGCGTGGTTCCGCCCGATCATCGTCCTGCAGGACATCTGGAAGAACACCGGCTGGGGCACGATCATCTTCCTGGCCGCCCTCGCCGGCGTGGACCAGGCGCAGTACGAGGCGGCGATCATCGACGGCGCGGGCCGCTTCCAGCGGGTGTGGCACATCACGCTGCCCTCGATCATGCCGACCGTCATCGTCATGCTCGTGCTGCAGATGGGGCAGATCCTCAACACCGGTTTCGAGCAGATCTACCTCATGACCAACGCGCTGAACCGGTCCGTGGCGGACGTGTTCGACACGTACGTCTACTTCATGGGCATCACGCAGGGCTCCTACAGCTACAGCACCGCGGTCGGCCTGTTCAAGGCCGTCGTCGGCGTCGTGCTGATCTTCGGCGCCAACTGGGTCGCCAAGCGCTTCAACCAGGCAGGGATCTTCTGATGGCTCGCGAGAAGTACCGCTTCAACACGCCCGCGGGGCGGGTGTTCGACGTCT
Source organism: Microbacterium helvum (assembly GCF_014779795.1). Lineage (GTDB taxonomy): Bacteria > Actinomycetota > Actinomycetes > Actinomycetales > Microbacteriaceae > Microbacterium > Microbacterium helvum. The sequence continues at coordinate 553,451 of NZ_JACXZS010000001.1, read as the reverse complement.
TCAACGTCGTCCTCATGGCGGCGATCGGCATCGTCGCCCTCATCCCGTTCGTGTTCGTGCTGGCCGGGTCGTTCGCGACCGAGGCAGAGCTGGCGACGCGGTCGTTCTTCCTGTGGCCCGAGACGTTCTCGCTCGACGCGTACGAGGCGATCTTCACCAGTCCCGCGTTCGTGCGCGCCCTGGTGACGACGATCCTCGTGACGGCGGTGGGCACACTCGTGCAGCTGACGCTGACGGCGGCGATGGCCTACCCGCTGAGCAAGGCGAACCTGCCCGGCGGCAAGCTGATCCTGTCGCTGATCGTGTTCACGATGGTGTTCGGCGGCGGCATGATCCCGACGTTCCTCGTCGTGAAGGACCTCGGGCTGCTCAATAACTACTGGGCGCTCATCCTGCCCATGGCGATCAACCCGTTCAGCCTCATCATCATCAAGAACTTCTTCCAGCAGCTTCCGGCCGAGCTGGAGGAGTCGGCGAAGATCGACGGCGCGAACGAGCTGCAGACGCTGTGGAGCATCGTGCTGCCGCTGTCGAAGCCGGTGCTGGCGACGTTCGCGCTGTTCTACGCCGTCGGCATCTGGAACGACTTCATGTCGCCGCTGCTGTACCTCAACGACAGCTCGATGTGGACGCTGCAGATGTTCCTGCGTCAGGTCACGGTCGCCACCGACCTTTCGGTCGTCGAACAGGATCCGACGCAGCTGCCCCCGGCCCAGGGCATCAAGTTCGCGGTGATCATCGTCGCTACGCTGCCGATCATCCTGTTCTACCCGTTCCTGCAGAAGCACTTCGCGAAGGGGATGCTGATCGGATCGGTGAAGGGATGACGCTGCTGTACCGCAACCCGCTGGGCGCGGCATCCGATCTCGACGGCTGGGCAGGGGAGGGACCGGCGGGCGCGCGCGACGCCGAGGACGGTCTCGAGCTGTACGCGGCCGGGGGCTTCGACGACCACTGGACGCTGTGGTGCCCAGAGGCGTTCCCCGACCGCGTGCGGATCACGTGGGAGTTCTCGCCCCGCGCCGAGCCGGGGCTCGCGATGCTGTTCTTCGGCGCCGCGTCGGTCGCCGGCGGCGGCATCTTCGACGACGGCGTCGCGCACCGCACCGGGCAGTACCCGCAGTACCACTCGGGTGACATCCGGACGCTGCACGTGTCGTACTTCCGGCGGCGGTGGGAGGACGAGCGCGCGTTCCACACGTGCAATCTGCGCAAGTCGCCCGGCTTCCACCTCGTCGCGCAGGGAGCCGACCCGCTTCCGCCCGTCGTGGACGCGAAGGACGCGTTCTACCGCATCGAGGTCGTGAAGGATGCCGCGCACGTGGCGTTCGCGATCGACGATCTGCCTCTCTTCTCGTGGACCGACGACGAGTCCACGGGACCACGCGTGCGCGACGGCCGGATCGGCTTCCGCCAGATGTCGCCGCTGGTCGCCCGCTACCGCAACCTGGAGGTTCACGCACTGTGACCGTTTCGCCCGTCCCGCTCCGCTGGCTCGACGATGCGCCGCCCGCCCGGCTCGGTGGCGGCGCCACGTGGGGGGTTCCGCTCCCGCGCGGCACTGTGTCGTCCGTGGGGCGGCTGGGACTGCGCGAGGTCGGCGGCGACGCCGTGCCCGCACAGTTCTGGCCGCTCGCGACGTGGCCCGACGGCTCGGTCAAGTGGGCCGGGTGCGCCGTGGGGGCGCTCGAGTCTCCTGCGCAGTACGAGGTGCAGGTGGATGCCGCACCGCCGGCATCCCCCGGGTCCGTGGCCGTGCGCGACGGCGCCGACGAGGTCGTCGTGTCGAACGGTCTCGTCGAACTGGTCTTCGCCCGGCCCGAGCGCGGATTGGTCGACGCCCTCGTGCGTCGCGTGAGCCGCGACGGCGTCACGGTCGCCGAGGACGTCCGCCTGGTGAGCCTGTTGCAGGACGAGGTGCCCGAGGACGGCGGGTCCGCGCCGCGGCGTCACTTCCGCTCGCTCGTGCGTGCGGTGGTCGTCGAGCAGCGGGGCCCCGTACGCGCCGTCGTGCGGGTCGAGGGGATGCACCGGTCCGAGGACGGGTCGCGCGAGTGGCTGCCCTTCACCGTGCGGTTCGTCCTCGTCGACGGGGCGGCCGAGGTGCGCGTCGTGCACACGGTGGTGTGGGACGGCGACGCCGAGCGCGACTTCCTCGCGGGACTGGGCCTGCGCGCCGATGTGCCGCTGCGCGCGGCGCTCCACGACCGGCACGTGCGCCTGGCCGGCGCCGACGGCGGGTTCTTCGCCGAGGCCGTCCGCGGGCTCACCGGCCTGCGACGCGACCCGGGCGCCGAGGTGCGCGCCGCGCAGATCCGCGGCGAGGCGACCCCGCTGACCACGGAGTGGAACCCGCAGGTGTCGGAGCGCCTGGAGCTCATCCCGGCGTGGGGCGACCTCACGCTCACGCAGCTGAGCGCCGACGGCTTCGGGATCCGCAAGCGGACCGCTCCCGGCCATGCCTGGATCGATGCCGGGGCGGGCACGCGCGCCGAGGGGTATGTCGCGATCAGTGACCCGTCGGGCGGGTTCGGCGTCGGTGTCCGCTCGTTCTGGCAGTCCCACCCGGGGCAGCTCGACCTGCGCGGGGCGACCGGGGAGCGGGCCGAGCTGACCGCCTGGCTGTACGCGCCCGAGGCGCGCCCGATGGACGTGCGGTTCTACCACGACGGCCTTGGCCAGGACGACTTCGCCACCCAGCTCGAGGGCCTGGAGATCACGTACGAGGACTACGAGCCGGGCTTCGGCGACGCCCATGGCGTCGCCCGCACGCACGAGCTCACGCTGTTCGCCTACGCCGCGACCCCCGCGATCGAGGAGGTGGCGGCATCCGTCGAGGCCGTGCAGCGTCCGCCGCTGCTGCAGCCGACGCCCGAGCACCTGCACGCGGTCGGCGTGTTCGGCGACTGGGCGCCGGTCGACCGCTCGACGCCGGCCCGTGCCGAGATCGAGGACAGTGTGGACTTCCTGCTGGACTACTACCTGGGTCAGATCGACCAGCGGCGGTGGTACGGCTTCTGGAACCACGGCGACGTCATGCACGCCTACGACCTCGACCGGCATGTGTGGCGCTACGACGTCGGCGGCTACGCGTGGGACAACAGCGAGCTCTCGCCCGACCTGTGGCTCTGGTACTCGTACCTGCGCAGCGGCCGCGCCGACGTGTTCCGCCTCGCCGAGGCGATGACCCGCCACACCGGCGAGGTCGACGTCTACCATCTCGGTCGCTGGCAGGGTCTGGGGTCGCGCCACAACGTGCAGCACTGGGGGTGCAGCGCCAAGCAGCTGCGCATCTCGAGCCCGATCTACCGCCGCATCTTCCACTACCTGACGGCGGACGAGCGTGTGGGCGACCTGCTGACCGAGCTGCGCGACAGCGACACCCGCTTTCTCGACACCGACCCGACGCGCAAGGTGCGCGCCGACGCGGCGACCTACCGGCCCGACCGCGCGGCGCTCGCCGTCGGCCTCGGCACCGACTGGGGCGCGCTCGCCGCGACGTGGCTCGCGGACTGGGAGCGCACCGGCGACGAGCGCTCGCGCGACCGGCTGCTGGGCACGATGGCCGACATCGGCGCGCTGCCGCACGGGTTCCTCACCGGCGAGGCCCTGTACGACATCGACGCGGGGCGCTTCGACACGACGCGCGACCGTATCGCCGTGTCGCACCTGAGCGCCGTGTTCGGGCTCGTCGAGGTCGCCAGCGAGCTCATCTCGCTGGTCGACGTCCCCGGGTTCCGCGACGCGTGGCTCGAATACTGCCGGCTGTACCTCGCCTCACCCGAGGAGCAGATGGATGCCGTCGGGCAGGTGCTCACCGGCATCCATCTCGAACAGGCGCACAGCCGGCTCACCGCCTACGCGGCGGCCGCGACCGGCGACGACGATCTGGCCGACGCGGCCTGGCGTGCGTTCGAGGGCATCGGGGAGTGGCTGGTGCACCGCCGCGACTTCGTGCTGCGACGCATCGAGGGGCCTCACGTGCTGAACCCCGTCGACGAGGCGCCGAGCGTCGGCACCAACGACGTCGCGCAGTACGGGCTCGCGGCGATCCAGAACCTCGCGCTGGTGGGACACCGCCTGCCGGAGTGAGCGCCGCGCCGCCCGCGGCCGGTTTTCGGGTGGCGCAGAGTGCGGCTTCGCGTGGGTGGATGCCGCGCTCTGCGCCACCTGGGCGTGACGTGCGGCCCGTCATCGGTGTTCGGGTGGCGCTGAGTGTCGCTTCGTGTGGGTGGATGCCGCGCTCTGCGCCACCTGGGCGTGACGTGCGGCCCGTCATCGGTGTTCGGGTGGCGCTGAGTGTCGCTTCGTGTGGGTGGATGCCGCGCTATGCGCCACCTGAAGGCGGAGGGTGCGTCCGCGTCGGTGTTCGGGTGGCGCACAGTGTCGCTTCGCGTGGGTGGATGCCGCGCTATGCGCCACCTGAGCGCGCGGGCGACTAACTCTGCGGGCGCAGGTCGATGACGGCGCTCGCGAAGCTCTTGCGATGCGTCGGATGCGTGGCGAGGTCGGCGGGCGTGACGACGGCGCCGTCGGCATCCGCCGACGCGTAGACCGCCGCGACGATCTCGATCGACCGTGCGGGGGAGTCCGCCACCGGCGGCAGCGGCGCGCCGCTGCGCAGCGCGTCGAACACGTCGCGGAGCAGGGGCTCGTGCCCGCTGGGCTCCTCGGCCTCGGGCAGCGCCCACGACGCGGCCTCGGCCGCGTCTACGTGCGCGGCGGGCGTGATGCGCCAGTTCTCGTGACCGTGGCCGTACAGGTGGTCGACGGTGATCGTGGCCTTCTCGGTGTCGATGCGCAGGGTGCTGACCTCGCGCGGCGACAGGGTGCTCGACACCATCTGCGCCACGACGCCGCCCTCGAACACGATGGTGGCCGTCGACACGTCCTCGGTCTGGGTCTCGCGGTCCAGGCGCCAGAGGCGTCCCTCGACGCGGGTCCAGTCGCCGAGCAGGAAGGCCAGCAGGTCGATCTGGTGGATCGCGTGCCCGAGCGTCGTGCCGCCGCCCTCCGTCGCCCACTTGCCGCGCCACGGCACGGCGAAGTAATCCGCACCGCGGTACCAGAGGGTCTGGCACTGGGCGACGAGCGGCCGCCCCAGCGCGCGCGAGTCCAGCAGGCGCTTGACGTGCGCGGCGGCGGTGCCGGTGCGCTGCTGGAACACCACAGCCAGTTCGCGCCCCGCCGCCGCGGCCGCCTCGGTCATCTGCCGCAGTTCGTCCAGCGACGGTGCCGGGGGCTTCTCGACGATGACATGGGCGCCGGCCGCGAAGGCTGCGAGCGTCTGCGCCGGATGCGCGCCGGGAGGGGTGCAGATGAGCACGACGTCGGGGTGCTCGGCCGCGAGCAGGCTGTCGAGGTCGTCGTAGACCGCCGGCACGCCGTGGCGCTCGGCGAACGCGTCGGCCGATGCGCGCGACAGGTCGGTCGCGGCGATGAGTTCCGCGTGCGGGTAGACGGCGACGGCCGCGGCGTGCAAGTGGGCGATCGAACCGGTGCCCACGATGGCACAGCGGAGGGTGTCGGTCACGGGTGCTCCCGGTGCGAGTCGGGTTGTGGGAAGTGGATGCCGGGCGCCCGGCATCCACTCCCCAGCGTAGGCGTTTCGCGCGGAAAGCGCTATCCCGCCGCTACTTCAACCGGAACACCGCCGTCACCGTCGAGCCGCCCCAGACCGTCATCGTCACCAGGTAGCACCCCACCTGTCCGGCGGGGGTCTTCCAGTTCTGCACGAAACGTCCCGCCGCCGCGTCGTAGCGCAGGCTCGTCCCTCCGGTGGTGGTGACCTCGATCGGGTCCGCCGTGCTCGCCCCCCAGTCCTCGCACGAGACGGGTGTCTGGATGAACGACGTCACCACGGCGGGATCGGTCAGTTCGACGGCTCCGTCGAAGACCTCGAACTTCAGTGGAACGGTGGATCCGCCCTTCGCGACGTTGACGACGCCGTTCATGTCGACGGGGGCGAAGAACCCGCGGACGGTCAGCGACGTCACGGTGTACGTCGCGGCGGCGGTCGCCGTGTTGCCGGCCGCGTCCCTGGCCGTCGCCGTGACGGTGTGGGTGCCGGAAGTGGTCGCATAGCCGGCGATCGTGCACTCCGTGGCCCCCGACAGGGCGTCTTCGGCGATGCAGTCGGGCGGCGGCGGGACGGAGCCTGCCGCGTAGGTCACCCCGTCGGCGGGCCCACCCGCGAGCGAGACCACGGGCGGCGTCAGATCGACGTTGATGCCCGACACGACGCGCTGCGCCGCGTTGCCGGACTCGTCCACCGCGATCCCGGTGACGCTCTGCCCGGCGCCCTCACCCAGCGTGGCATCCGGACCACAGGAAGCGAGGGCCGTGTCGTCCTCGCAGGCGAACGTCACCTGGACGGGGGTGTTGTTCCAGCCGGCGGCGTTCGCGGCCGGCGAAGTCGTCGCGGTGATGGTCGGCGAGGTCGTATCGACGATCACCGACTCGATCACGAACCGGACCCAGAGGTCCTCGCTGCTCAGGGGCACTCCGTCGCCGATGAGCATGTCGCCGCCCGCGAACGGCGTGCCGTGGGCGATGTAGAAGCTGGTCTCCAGCGTCGTCCCCGGGCCGCACGAGATGTCGGCGACGATGACGGAGTACTGCTGGCCCGCCACGACGTCGACGGGCGATGCGAGCGTGATCGAGGTCAGGTCGGGAGTCGGCGTGCCGGGGAACGTGATCGGCTGGGATGTGAGCTCTACGCGGGCGGGGCCGACGCCCTGGGCGACCGACACCGTCGTGGTCCGCGCCACGTTCTGCGCGTGGAAGCCCACCTCGGTGAGCCGGCCCGAGACCGGGGCCGTGAACGACTGGCCCCTGCGGGGGCCGTCGGCCCAGCCGGCCGGCGTGCACGAGGCGCGGGCGTTGCTCGCCTGGGTGTTCTCGAGCACGGTCGAATCCGCATGAGCGGGCACCGCGGTCCCGATGACCAGCAGCGCAGAGATCGCCACTGTCGTCAGAGCTGTCAATCGCATGGCACGACCTCCTCGATCGGGCTCGTCGAGCGGGCGACGCGCCTTCTGCGGCGCTTCGTCCGGCGCCTGCGCACACGGTACGACCGCTCCGCGCACCCGGCATCGGGCATTTGCCCTATTCGCGACCAGACTTCGACGTCCCGCGAAGTCCCTGGCGGGAAGGGAGGGATGCCGGCGGCCGCGGTCAGCGCGGCAGCCCGGCCTGCGTGGCGTGCAGGTGGGCGTAGCGTCCGTTCGCGGCGAGCAGCGCATCGTGGCTGCCGATCTCGACGACCTCGCCGTGCTCGAGCACGATGATGCGGTCGGCCTGGCGGATCGTCGACAGCCGATGGGCGACGACGAGCGTGGTGCGTCCCTTCATGAGGCGGTTGAGCGCCTCTTTCACCAGCTCTTCGGACTCGGGGTCGAGGGCCGAGGTGGCCTCGTCGAGCAGCAGGATGCGCGGGTCGCGCACGAGCGCGCGGGCGATCGCCAGACGCTGGCGCTGACCGCCCGACAGGCGAGCGCCGCGCTCGCCGACGACGGTGTCCCAGCCGTCGGGCAGCGTGTCGACGAACTCTGCCGCGTTGGCGTCGCTCAGCGCCGCGCGCAGCCGCTCCTCCGACACGTCGTCGAGACCGTACGCGATGTTCTCGCGGATCGTGCCCTCGAAGAGCACCGACTCCTGCGGGACGACCGACACCGACTGGCGCACGGTGCGCAGGTCGAGCTCCTGCATGTCTTCACCGTCGAGCAGGATGCGCCCCGACGTCGGTCGCACGAACCCGAGCACGAGGTTGAGCATCGTGGACTTGCCCGACCCCGACGAGCCGACGAAGGCGACGGTCTCGCCCGGCTCGATGTCGAGCGACACATCGTGCACGGCATCGCGGTCCGCGCCCGCGTACCGCTGGGTCACGTGCTGCAGCTGGAGGTGTCCGCCCACGTGCGCGACCGGCCGCTTGCCCTCGTTGAGCTCGAGGTCGGGCTCCTGCAGCACCTCCGAGATCGACCGCATCGACTCCAGGCCGCGCGCACCCACCGGGATGAGCATGAGCAGATTCGTCAGGCCCTGCGTCAGCAGCGTGAAGTACGACGACAGGAGGACCACCTCGCCGGGGGTGATGGGGAGGATGCCGGTGAGGGCGAAGACGGCGGCGAGCACGAGGCAGCACAGCCCCAGCAGCTGCATCGCCACCCACGAGATCGATGCGACGTGGCCGTTCAGCAGATCGAGCTCGTAGCCGGCGCGGCGCACGCCGTCGGCGCCGGCCTGCACCCGCGAGACCGCGGTGCGCTCCAGGCCGTGCGCACGGGTCACCGGGATCAGCGAGGCCATCTCGCCGACGCGGGCGGCGAATCCCTCCACTTCGCGGCGGAACACCTCGTTGCGGGCGCGCGAGCGGCGGCTGAGGCTGCTGCGCAGCACCAGGGCGATCGGCACCGCCAGCGCGTACACAGGCAGGAACTGCGGCACCGAGATCGCGGTCATGACGATCGCGCCGACGAGCACCATGGTCGACGACAGCAGCGGGTGGGTCACCTGCTGCAGCATCAGCTCGACGTTCTCGACATCGCGGACCACCTTGGTCTGCACGATCGACGAGCTCACGCGGGTGTGGTAGCCGATCGACAGGCTCTGCAGCCGCGCCGCGAGCGCGTTGCGCAGGTCCGCGCCGGTGTCGCGCACGACCCGCATGAAGTTGCGGATGTACACCATGTGCATCGGGTAGTTCTGGATCAGCAGCACGGCCGCGACGCCGAACCAGATCAGCACGGTCGACACCTCGCCGCCGGTGGCCACGAGGTCGATGATCTTCGCCGTCACGACCGGCAGGAACCACAGCGGGATCTCTTTGCACGCGAACGCGAGCACCGCGAGGATCATGCGACCGGGTCGACGGGCCAGCAGCTTCAGCACTGAGCGGCCGGGACGGGGGTTCTGAGCGATTCCGATGACGCGAATGGCGCCGGTAAACGCTTTCTGCGTCATGATGTCAATGCTATGGGATGCCGCATCCCGTGCGTGAAAGGTCTCCCCATGACGTACCACCTGGCAGGCGATTCGACCGTCGCCCCTGCGAAACCCGAAGAGCTGCCCCTCACCGGATGGGGCTCGTACATCGAGCCGGTCGTCGAGGCGCCGGTGCGCAACCTCGCCTACGGCGGTGCGACGACGGAGTCCTTCCTCGCCGACGGATCCTGGGAGCGCCTGCTGCAGGGAGTCGAGCCCGGCGACACCGTCGTCATCCAGTTCGGACACAACGACCAGAAGCGCCCGGAGCTCGACGCGCGCGGCGGCTACATTGCACGACTGCGCGGCATGGTCGAAGACGCCCGCGGGCGCGGCGCGACGGCGGTGCTGTGCACCTCAGCTGAACGGCGCTGGTTCGAGGGCGACCGCGTCACGCCGACCCACGGCGACTATCCCAACGCGGTGCGCGACCTGGCGCACGAGCTCGACGTGCCGCTCATCGACCTCACCGTGTTCACGACCTGGCTCTACGAGGATCGCGGGCCCGCGGCATCCACTTCTCTGCTCTCGCATTTCGCACCCGGCGAGCATCCGGGGTGGCCCGATGGGCTGACGGACGACACGCACTTCCGCGAGGAGGGGGCGCGGCGCATCGCGGCCTTCGTCGGGCGCTCGCTGCGAGCGATCGAGCGGCGCGACGGCGACCAGCCTGCCCGAGGCTCGCAGCTGGTCAGCTGAGCCACCGCCGTGGGTTCAGCCGCCGGTCGAGGCCCGGACGACCAGCTCGGGCTGATAGACCACGTTGCCGAGGTCGGCGCCTGCCGTCCCCGCGATGCGCGCGAGGAGGATCTCGGCGGCGGTGCGGCCCATCTCGCGTGCGGGCTGGCGGACCGAGGTCAGCGGCACGCCGGCGATCGCGGCGAACTCGATGTCGTCGTAGCCGACCACCGCGACGTCGTCCGGCACGCGCACCCCGCGCGAGATGAGTCCGTGCACCAGGCCGATCGCGAGGTGGTCGTTCGAGGTGACGATGCCGTCGGGACGGTCGGCGGGGGAGCGTGCGGCCAGCTGCGCGCCGAAGGCGAGGCCCAGCTCAGAGGTCGTGCGGCTCGTCCAGATCGGCTCGAGCGTCGTGCCGGGGTGGGCGGCGACCGCCTGCTGTGCGCCGTGAAGACGCTCACGCACCTGGCGCACCTCTTCGCGGGCGCCCACGAAAGCGAGCCGGCGACGGCCGGTCGAGATCAGATGCTCGGCGGCGAGCCGGCCGCCGGCGACGTCGTCGAACGACACCGAGGGCAGCTCGCCGGTGTCGTCGACCGCGTCGACGAGGACGACCGGGATGCCGCGGCCTCGCAGTCGCTGCAGCCATGGCTCCAGGGGGCCGAACGGGCTCACCAGCGCCCCCTCGACCTGCACGCGCTCGAAGAGCTCGAGGTGGTCGCGCTCTTTGGCGACGTCGTCGCTGGAGTTGCCGACGAGGATCCGCAGGCCCGCCGCGGAGGCGGCGTCCTCGGCGCCGGCGACCATGTCGGCGAAGAACGGGTTGGCGATGTTGATGACGGTCATGCCCAGCAGGCCCGAGCGCCCGGCGCGCAGCTGCTGGGCCGCCTGCAGCGGCACGTACCCGAGCTGGTCGGCGGCGGAGCGCACGCGGTCGACCAGTCGTGCGCTGACGAGATGGGGTCGGTTGAGGGCGTTCGACACGGTGCTGATCGAGACGCCGGCCCGCTCGGCGACATCGCGGATGCCGATGCGCTTCATGTCGCCATGGTAGGCGCTTTCCATTCGCGCAGTCGGCCCCAGAGAGCGCTCCCATCGTTATCCGCGCGTTACGAGAAAGCATTTGACGAAATGAGCCCGGCGCCCCTACTCTTCAATCGAAGCGGTTCGACATCGAAGCGGTTCGACACTGATCTCGCAGTCCGCTCGGCCCCCAACGGGCATCGAGAGAGCGGCAGCCACGTACACGAAGGAGTGACATGGAACGACGTCATGCTCACCCGACGGTGATCCCCGCGGTCGCCACACCGGTCGCCCGGCCGTTCGCCGCAGCCGGAGGCACGGTTCGATGACGACGCAGGCGCAGTCGCAGACCGTCATCCAGGAGGCGGCGGTCCGCAACCTCGAGAAGAACAGCAGAAAGCCGCGCGGTCGACGACTGAAGCCAGCGGGCAGCCGGACGTCGTTCACCCTGTTCCTCTGCATCCTTCCGTTCCTCGTCCTCGCGTTCCTCTTCTCGTACCTGCCGCTGTACGGCTGGATCTACTCGCTGTACGACTACAAGCCGGCGCTCGGCCTCGAAGGCAGCGAGTTCGTCGGTCTGCAGTGGTTCGAGATGCTCGTGAGCTCGCCGACGCAGATGGCGCAGATCGGGCAGGTGCTGATGAACACCCTCGCGATCAGCTTCCTCGGCATCGCGACGTCGATCCTGCCGCTGTTCTTCGCGATCTTCCTCAACGAGATCAAGGCACCGTGGTTCCGCAACTCGGTGCAGACGCTCACGTCGCTCCCGAACTTCATCTCGTGGGTGCTCGTCTACATGATCGCCTTCTCGCTGTTCTCCAGCTCGGGTCTGGTCAACGACGTGCTGATGGACTCGGGTCTCATCACGACGCCCGTCAAGTTCCTCGACACCGACCAGAACGTGTGGATCACCATGACGCTCTGGAGCATCTGGAAGGGGCTCGGCTGGGGCGCGATCATCTACCTCGCCGCGATCGCCGGCATCGACCAGTCGCTGTACGAGTCCGCCCGCATCGACGGGGCCGGGCGCTTCCAGCTGATGCGGTACATCACGCTGCCGCAGCTCATGCCGACCTACCTCGTGCTGCTGCTGCTGTCGATCGCCAACATCCTCAACAACGGCATGGAGCAGTACTACGTGTTCCAGAACGCCTTCAACAAACAGTGGATCCAGGTGCTCGACCTGTACGTCTACAACATCGGCATGACGGGCAACAGCCTGTCGATGGCCACCGCGATCGGCATGCTCAAGAGCATCATCTCGGTCGCCCTCCTGCTCACCGTCAACGCGGTCTCCAAGCGCGTCCGCGGCGAATCGATCGTCTGAGGGGCTGCTGCCATGACCATGACGAAGACCCTCACGACCGCCAAGCGCGGCGACACCTCTGCGCGCTACCGCGGCTCGATCGGCGACACCGTGTTCCGGGGCGCGAACTACCTGCTGTTCGCGGTGTTCGCGGTGCTGTGCGCGTACCCCTTCTACTACCTGATCATCAACTCGGTCAGCGCGAACGACATCTCGGCGCTGGGCGACGTGCGGCTGTGGCCGATCGGGTTCCACCTGTCGAACTACGCGCAGGTGTTCCAGCTGCCGGGGCTGCCGCTCGCGACGGTCGTCAGCGTCGGCCGCACCGTGCTCGGCACGACCCTGACAGTGCTGGCATCCGGGTTCCTCGGTTTCATGTTCACGCAGACCCGGATGTGGGGCCGCAAGTTCTGGTACCGCTTCCTCATCATCACGATGTACTTCAGCGCGGGTCTGATCCCGGTGTTCATCATCATGAAGACGCTGGGCCTCACCAACAACTTCTGGGTCTACGTGCTGCCGTTCGTGGTGCAGCCGTTCAACGTCATCCTCGCCAAGACGTACGTCGAGTCGATGCCGAAAGAGCTGCAGGAGGCGGCCGAGATGGACGGCGCCAACATCCTGCAGGTGTTCTTCAAGGTCTACCTGCCGAACATGACGCCGATCCTCGCGACGATCGCGATCTTCAGCGCCGTGACGCAGTGGAACAGCTTCCAGGACACCCTGATCTACATCACGGACCAGAGCCTGTACACGCTGCAGTACCTGCTCTACATGTTCATCAACCAGGCGTCGAGCCTCGCGCAGGCCGCCCAGAACGCCGGCGGCAACCTCGGGCAGATCGCGAACGTGGCCACCACCCAGACGCCGACATCGATACGCATGACCGTCTCGGTGCTCGTGGTGCTGCCCATCATCTTCATCTACCCCCTGTTCCAGCGCTTCTTCGTGAAGGGCATCATGCTGGGCGCCGTCAAGGGTTGACGGCCTCACGCACCACCAAGAAAGGAAAGCAATGAAGCTGCGAAAGAAGGTGTCCCTGGCGCTCGTGGCACTGCTCGCCGCGGGATCGCTCGCCTCGTGCAGTGCCGGCGGCGGCAACGGGTCCAAGGGTGCGATCTCGGAGTTCCCCGACAAGTGGGACAAAGAGATCACGATCGACGTGTTCGACGGCCTGGCGAACTACATGGGCGTCCAGCAGGGCTGGTTCGCCAAGATCGTCGAAGACAAGTTCAACATGAAGCTGAACATCATCGCGCCGAACGTCGCGGGCGGCGGTGACACCCTCTACAACACGCGCGTCGCGGCCGGCGACCTCGGCGACCTGATCATCACCGACAAGGGCCAGAAGCTCGACGAGCTCATCGAGGGCGGTCTGGTGTCCGACGCGTCGGACTACTACCCGGCGATGAAGAACCTCGAGACCTACGACACCGCGGTGCAGCACCTCAACGACGGCAAGGACGGCGTCTACGGGTTCCCGTCGGCGCTGTCGACGCTCAAGCCGACCGAGCCGTCGGAGGGACTGGATCCCACGTTCGGCGCCTACATGCGCTGGGACTACTACAAAGAGCTCGGCTACCCCGAGGTCGGCACCCTCGAGGATCTCCTTCCGATCCTCAAGCAGATGCAGACCGCGCACCCGACGGCCGACAACGGGCAGCCCACCTACGGCTTCTCGCTGTTCAAGGACTGGGACGGCAACATGATGGTCACGGCGAAGCAGCCGGCGACCTACTACGGCTACGACGAGATCGGCTTCGTGCTGGCCAAGGCCGACGGCTCGGACTACCAGAGCATCCTCGACCCCGACGGCGAGTACATGCGCAACCTCAAGCTGTACTTCGACGCGAACCAGCTGGGCCTGGTCGACCCCGAGTCGACGACGCAGAACTACGACACCCTGTTCTCGAAGATGCAGAACGGTCAGGTGCTGTTCTCGTGGTGGCCGTGGCTGGGGCAGTCGGCCTTCAACACCGACCCCAACATGCAGGCCGGCAAGGGCTTCGAGATGGTGCCGCTGAAGGATCAGGACATCTTCTCGTACGGCGCCGAGGCGTACGGCGGCAAGCAGGTCTTCGCGATCGGCTCCAAGGCCGAGGACCCCGAGCGCATCGCCGCGTTCGTCGACTGGCTGTACTCGCCCGAGGGCGCGTACGCGAGCAGCGCGCAGACCGGCGGCACGGCGGGGCCGCAGGGCCTGACATGGGACGTCAACGACGCGGGTGAGCCCGAGCTCACCGAGTTCGGCTACCAGCAGTTCCTCGGCGGCGGCGCGACCGTGCCCGAGGAATGGGGCGGCGGCAAGTATGAGGACGGCGTCTCGGCGCTGAACCTCAGCGCGGTGCTCCCCAAGGAGGTCGACACCGAGACCGGCTACCCGTACAGCTACACGTTCTGGCCGACCTACCAGGCCAAGATCGCCAACCCCCTGACCGAGGACTGGTCGTCGAAGATGGGCGACGCCACGTCGACGATGGAGTACCTGACCGCGAACGACCAGCTGATGGTCGCGCCGGGTGCGAGCTATGCGGCGCCGGCCGACCCGTCCGACATCGAGGCGCTGCGCAACCAGGTCAAGGAGATCATCAAGCAGTACTCGTGGCAGATGGTCTTCGCCGAGAACGAGGCGCAGTTCGAGTCGCTCCGAGACGAGCTCATCTCGACGGCCGACGGCCTCGGGTACGACAAGGTGCTCGACTTCGACATGGACAACGCCAAGTCGCAGAACGACGCACGCATCGCCGTGACGAAGGCGTTCGACTGACACCTGTCTGACACGAAGGGCTCGGGATGAGGCATCCCGAGCCCTTCCGTTCGTCTGCGCACCCCGCCCGCCACGCTCCTCGCCCCGCCCCAAGGTTCATCCGTCACAGATGTACGCGGTTACCCGGGTTCTGCGTACATCTGTGACGGATGAACGGCGGTGGAGCGGGGGATGCTGCGACCGCCGGCCGGCGGTGGAGCGGGGGATGCTGCGACCGCCGGCCGGCGGTGGGGCGGGGGATGCCGCGACCGCCGCCCGACCCGGGGTGGCGGCATCCCGAGCCGACGCGGAGGGGATCAGGACTCGTGGCGGCCGAAGACGCTGCGGAAGAGGAATGCCGTCGCGTAGGCGCCGACCGAGAAGCCGACCGTCAGCACGATGAAGCCGAACGGCGGGAAGAGGATCGTCAGCGCGATCAGCGTCACGGGGATGAGGAGCACCCCGAGGGTGCGCACCGGTTCGGCGGCGGGCAGCAGCAGGGCGTTCTTGACCGTCTGGCGCACCTTGCCCTGGAAGTATGCGACCTGCGCCATGCCGTACAGGAACGCGGCGAACAGGTACGCGGCGCCGAGGACCGCCACGATGCCGGCGACGCCGCCGAGAATCGTGGGCATCGCGAACCAGAACACGCTGCTGTAGCCGAGCAGCACCGCCGGAGCCAGCAGGCACAGCATGACGACGGTCGCGCGCCCGAAGTTCGCCCGGAACGCCGGGAGGAAGTCCTTGAGCGGGTGCCCGCTCTCGTCGTCGGAGTAGCGGATCGTCACTTCGTACAGCGCGCTCGTGGCCGCCCCGATCGTCGCGATCGGGATGCACAGCAGGAGGTACAGCAGGTTCAGTGCGACGAACGTCAGGAACGTCGTGAGGCCGCTCAGCGCGCGGCTTTCGGGGTCGATGCGCATGGCGGGTTCCCGTCGGGGGTCAGGAGGCGGTGGCGTCCCCGGTGAGGGCGGGCGGCAGCAGCCGGACGGCGGGCTTCGTGCCGTTCGCGAGGATCTCGCAGATCATGTCGGTCGCCGCGGCGCCGATGGCCTCGGCGGGCACGGCGATGCTGTCGGCGAGACCGGGCACCGAGCGTGCGACGTCGTCGGGGCACAGGGCGAGGATGGCGAGCTCGTCGCCGCGCTGGCGGCCGCGCTGCGCGATCGTCGCCGCGACGTGGGGGAGCGCGCCCTCGTTGTGGACGAAGAATCCGGTGATCGTGGGGTCCTCGGTCATCACGTCGGCCACCGTCGACACGGCCTCGACCGTGCTCGGGCACGCGTGGACTGTGCCGACGACGCCGTTCGCCTCGCACGCGGCGAGGAAGCCGCGTGCGAGCCGGTCGGCGTACGACGTGTGCCGGGCCATGACCTCCAGCGGCGAGCCGATCAGGGCCAGGCGACGGTGGCCCAGCGCGACCAGCCGGTCGACGGCCAGCCAGCCGGCGGCCTCGAAGTCGAAGTCGACGCACGGGATCGCGCGGCGCCCCTGTGGCAGGCCGATCAGCACGCTGGGATGGTCGAGCCCCGACAGGGTGTCGATGCGGGGGTCGTCGGATTCGACGTCCATGACCAGCAGCGCGTCCACCATCGAGCCCTTCGCGGCGCGCTGCAGTGCCTTGGAGTCATCGCTCGCGAGCAGCAGGATGTCGTAGCCGTGCTTGCGCGCCTGCGTGACGACGCCGGTGACGATCTGCATCACGACGTGGACGTCGACGCCGGTGCGCAGCGGCGCCTGCAGGCCGATGACGTTGGTCGAGCGCGAAGCCAGCGAGCGGGCGCCCGCGTGGGGGCTGAACCCCAGGTTGTCGATCGCCTTCTCCACGCGGTCGCGCGTCTCCTGCGAGATGGCGCGCTTGCCGCTCATGACGTACGACACGGTCGAGATCGACACCCCTGCTGCCTGCGCGACGTCCGCGATCGTCACCATGAGGTTCCCCATCCTGCTAGGTCGAGCACCTGCGTCGCGCCGGGCGCGAGATCGCAGGTGCCGAGCGGACCGTCCGGCCCGTACACATTCATTGTCGCCGCTCGCGCGCCCGTACGAAGACAGGCGCTCACGAGTCGTCCGCCGGCCCACTCCAGGTCGACCGACACATCGCCGCGTGCGCGGATGCCGCGCACCGATCCGTCCGGCCACTGCGGCGGCAGTGCGGGCAGCAGCAGCAGGCGCACGGCGCCGGTGCCGCCGGCATCCGGATCCTCGTCGAAGGACTGCACGAGCGCCTCGGCGATCGCCGCGGTCAGCCCGAGGTTGCCGTCGATCTGGAACGGCGGGTGCGCGCTGAAGAGGTTCGCGTAGAGGCCGCCGCGGTGCCCGCCGCCCGCCTCCTCGGCGGGACGCAGCGCCATGCGCACGTGCTCGTGCACGGCGGCGCCGTCGCCGAGCCGCGCCTGCATCGCCGCACGCCACGCGAGGGCCCAACCGGTGGATTCAGGACCGCGCAGGCGGATGGACTCGGATGCCGCACGCGCGAGCTCGGGCGTCGCCCCGGGCGTGATCTGCGCGTACGGGAACAGTCCGACCAGATGCGAAAGGTGACGGTGCAGCGGCTCGGCCTCGGGGCGCTCGCGGTCCCACTCGAGCAGGTCGCCGCGCGACGACACGCGGGGGTCGGGGAGCGCCGCGGTGCGCGCCGCGAGCTCGGCGACCCACAGCTCGTCGCGGTCGACGTCGATGCCGAGCGCTTCGGCGGCGCGGCCGCACACCTCGGCGAGCTCGCGCAGCAGCGCGACGTCCATGGTCGCCGTCACCGCGACGCCGCGCTCGCGGCCGTCGGCGTCGAGGTAGTGGTTCTCGGGCGAGGTCGACGGGCTGGTCCAGGCGCCCTCGTCATCGCCCTGGATCCACGACAGCGCGAACGCCGCCGTCGACGCGAGCACGGGCCAGGCCTCGTCGCGCAGGTAGGCGAGGTCGCGCCCGTACGCGTAGTGATCCCACAGGTGCAGCGCGAGCCACACTCCGCCGAGCGCCCAGTTCGCCCACGCCGGGTCGCCGTGCCCGGCGCCGACGGGAGCCGCGAACGCCCACGCATCGGAGTTGTGGTGGGCCACCCAGCCGTCGGCGCCGTACAGCTCACCGGCCACGACGGGGCCGGTCGTCTCGGACAGCCGCCGCGTGAACCGCAGCAGCGGCTCGTGGCATTCGGCGAGGCCTGTCGTCTCGGCGGGCCAGTAGGCCATCTGCAGGTTGATGTTCGTCGTGTACGCGCTCGACCACGGGCCGGGCAGCTCGGCGTTCCACAGGCCCTGCAGCGTCGCGGGGAGCCCGCCCGGCTGCGACGATGCCATCAGCAGGTAACGGCCGTAATGGAACACCAGCGCCGCGAGCGCCGGATCGTCGTGCAGCTGCGCGCGCTGCACGCGCTCGGCCGTGTCGAGGTCGCCGTCGAGCCCGGGCAGCTCGAGCGTGCACCGATCGTAGAGTGCGCGGTGCGCGGCTTCGTGTGCGGAGCGCAGTTCCTCAGGATCGGATGAGTGGATGCCTCCCGCCAGCGCCGCGGCGCGCTCGATCGCTCCCGTGCCGGGGTCGGCGTCGCCGGGGAGCGAGGGGGCGGCGGCTGTCGCGATGGCGAACAGGTGCGCGGAGGCCGGTGCCGACACGAGGGCGTCGCCGACGACGTCGGCGACGCCCAGCGCGCGCACGACCACGGCGCCGTGGCGCCCGTACGCCTCGTCGTAGCGGATCGGCTCGTCGGGCTGCTCGTGACCGGGGGCGACGTCGACAGGGAACCACCATTCGGTCGCGAGGGCGCCGTCGCGCGCGTGTGCCGCGGCCTTCGCGCGCAGCAGCGAACCGACGGTCACGCGTGCCTGCACCGGTGCGTCGGCGGTGATCTCGTGCATGATCGCGCCCGTCACGAGGTCTGCCCATGTGCGGTGCCGTACCGCGACCCCGTCGAGCAGGTACTCGTGCGTGGCGACTCCGGTGCGCAGATCCAGGCGGCGCGAAACCTCAGGTCCTCCCTCTGGTCGCTCAACGACCGGTGAGACGACCGGGCGATCGACCGGGGACTCCACGTCCACATCCACCCACCCGAGCGGAAGGTACGCCTGCACCCACGGGGCCTGCATGCGTTGCAGAAGCGCTTCCGCGCCGTCGAGATCGCCCGCGTCGAGTGCTTCGCGTGCGGCATCCAGGGCACCCGCGCCGCGAACCGCGACGCCGTCGAGCGGGGCGGCGCCGGCGCGTCCCGACCACGCCTCGATGTCGTTCAGCCACAGGCGGTCACCGCCGGCGAGGCCCGCGCACATGGCGCCGCGCCGGCCGTTGCCGATCGGGTAGGCGTCGAGCCACTGCGCTGCCGGCGACGACGCGCGAAGCTCGTGCAGTGCCTCGGAGGGCTCCGGCATGGCCGCATCATCGCGGCGCGTGGACATCGTCACACCCTTAGTATATCGTCTCGGTGTTGAAGCGCTTCGAAAGTAGCTCAGACTCTTCCGATCCGCTTCAGAAGACCCCGCCCTCGACCGAAACTCAGCGAAGAGGTTCCCCGCTCCATGGTCAGCACACCGATCCCGCGTCGCTCCGACGCGCTCGCTCCGCTCACGGCCGAGCTCGGCATCTGCTTCGGCGGCGACTACAACCCCGAGCAGTGGTCGCCCGAGGTGTGGCGCGAGGACGTCGAGCTCATGGTCCGCGCGGGCGTGAACCTCGTCACGGTCGGCGTGTTCAGCTGGGCGCGCATCGAGCCGAGCCCGGGCGAGCGCGACTTCGCGTGGCTCGACGAGGTTCTCGACCTGCTGCACGCGCACGGCATCGCCGTGGACCTCGCGACGCCGACTGCCTCGCCGCCGCCGTGGATGGGCGTCCTGCACCCCGAGACACTGCCGCTGAACCCCGACGGCGTGGCGCTCGTCGCGGGCTCGCGCAACCAGTTCACGCCGGCATCCCGCGTATATCGTGACTACGCGCTCGCGATCGCGACAGATCTCGCACAGCGGTACCGCGACCACCCTGCCGTGCGCATGTGGCACGTCGGCAACGAGTTCGGGCAGATCGACTTCGGGCCCGAGGCGGCGCGCGAATTCCGGCTGTGGCTGCGCGAGCGCTACGGCACCATCGAGGCGCTCAACGACGCGTGGGGCACACTCGTGTGGGCGCAGCGGTATCGCGACTTCGACGAGATCCTGCCGCCGCGGCGCATGCCGTACCTCGTGAACCCGGCGCAGTCGCTCGACTTCCGGCGGTACACGTCCTTCGCGCTGCAGCGCGTGTTCACCGAGCAGCGCGACGCGATCCGGGCCGCCGGCGCGACGCAGCCGGTCACCACGAACTTCATGGGTTTCGAGCCGCTCACCGACCTGTGGTCGTGGGCCGAAGATGTCGATGTCATCGCCGACGACCAGTACCCCGACCACGCGGAGCCGACCGCGTCGAGCGACATCGCCCTGATCCAGGACCTCATGCGCTCGCTCGGCGGCGGGCGGCCGTGGGTGCTCATGGAACAGGCGGCGAGCGCCACGTCGTGGCGTCCGCACAACCTGCCCAAGTCGCCCGACCGTCTCCGGCTGGACTCGCTGCAGGCCGTCGCCCGGGGAGCTGACGCGATCTGCTTCTTCCAGTGGCGTCAGGCGCGCACGGGCGCCGAGCGCTTCCACTCCGCCCTGCTTCCGCACGCCGGCGCCGACACCGAGGTGTTCCGCTCCGCGGTGGCGCTCGGCGCCGACCTGCGCAGGCTGCGGCCGGTCAGCGGCGCGCGGGTGGCAGCATCCGTCGCCGTCCTGTTCGACTGGGAATCGTGGTGGGCCGGCGAAGAGCCCGGACGCCCCACCACCCGCCTGCAGACGCTCGACCAGGTGCGCCGCTGGCACCGCGCGCTGTGGCGCCGGGGCATCGCGGTCGACCTCGTGCGCCCGGGGGTGGACCTCTCCGCGTACCGTGCCGTGCTGGTACCGCACTCGTACATCGTGGAGGTGGATGCCGCCACCGCCCTCCGTGCCGCCGTCGAGGCCGGTGCGAGCCTGGTCGTCGGCCCGTTCTCCGGGGTCGCCGACCGCAACGCCGCCATCCTGCAGGGCCGCTCGCCCGTGCTGCTGCGCGAACTCGTCGGAGTGAGCGGTGAGGAGTGGGTGGGCCTGCCGGACGAGCCCACCGCGCTGACCGCCGAGGCGGCGTGGACGACGGTGCCGGCGGTCGCGCTGGAGGCCGGCGTGCTGGGCGAGCGGCTCCGCGCCGACGGCGCCGAGGTGCTGGCACGGTTCGACGGCGGACACCTCGACGGCGCCCCCGCGATCACGCGCCGTCGCGCCGGCGCGGGCACCGC
The DNA here is from genome assembly GCF_014779795.1 of Microbacterium helvum. Lineage (GTDB taxonomy): Bacteria > Actinomycetota > Actinomycetes > Actinomycetales > Microbacteriaceae > Microbacterium > Microbacterium helvum. The sequence goes on along the minus strand of NZ_JACXZS010000001.1, from coordinate 532,442 downwards.
CTGGTACCTGGGCGCGGTCGTGTCGGACGACGCGCTCGGCGCGGTCCTGGACGACGCGCTCGACGCGGCCGGGATCGCGGGCGCGACGCCTGATCGCGTCCTGCCCGACGGCGTGGAGGCCGTGCAGCGCGGCGAGGCCCTCTTTCTTCTCAACCACGGTCGGACGACCGGGCGCGTGACGGTGCCCGGAGCCCGGCGGGATCTCTTGTCGGACGCGGACGTCGACGGCCAGGTCGCCCTGGCACCCGGCGCCGCCATGGTGCTCATCGAAAGGCACGCACAGTGAAGTTCACCGACGGCTACTGGCTCACCAGGCCCTCGCTCACCCCGCTCTACGCCGTCGAGGTCGACGACATCCGCCTCGACGGGGCAGCCGGCACGATGAGCGTGTACGCCCCGACCGCGGCGATCCGCGACCGCGGCGACACGCTCAACCGGCCGATGCTGACAGTGGTCTTCTCAGCGCCGGCACCCGGGGTCGTCAAAGTGCACGTCGTGCGCCACGCCGGAGAGGTGCACCGCGGACCGGACTTCGAGATCCGCGGCGCCGACGGGTTCCGTCCGACGCTGCGGCTCGAGGACGAGTGGGGCGTGCTCGAGGCGGGATCGCTCAGCGTGCGGGTCGCTCGCACCGGGCCCTGGCGCGTCGAGTTCGTCAGCGGCGACCGGGTGCTCACCACGTCGCTGCCGCGCTCGGTCGGGCACATCACCGGGACGGGACAGCTCCGTACGCCGGTCGACCCGACGTGGGTGCACCAGCAGCTCACGATCGAGCCGGGCGAGCGGGTCTACGGTCTGGGCGAGCGCTTCGGCGCGTTCGTCAAGAACGGCCAGACCGTCGACACGTGGAACGCCGACGGCGGCACCTCCAGCGAGCAGTCGTACAAGAACGTGCCGTTCTACGTCACGAGCCGCGGATACGGCGTGTTCGTCGACAACCCCGGCAACGTGTCGTTCGAGCTCGGCAGCGAGGTCAACTCGCGCGTGCAGTTCTCGGTCGAGGGCGAGTCGCTGGACTACTACGTGATCGACGGTCCCGAGCCGAAGGACGTGCTGCGCCGCTACACCGAGCTGACCGGCCGTCCCGCCCGCGTCCCCGCGTGGTCGTTCGGGCTCTGGTTGACCACGTCGTTCACCGCCAGCTACGACGAAGACACCGTGAGCGCGTTCGTGGACGGCATGGCCGAGCGCGACATCCCGCTGTCGGTGTTCCACTACGACTGCTTCTGGATGCGCGAGTACCAGTGGACCGACTTCGAGTGGGACTCCCGCGCCTTCCACGACCCGGTGGGCCAGATCGCGCGCATGCACGAGCGCGACGTGCACGTGTCGGTGTGGATCAACCCGTACATCGCGCAGCGCTCGGCGCTGTTCCGCGAGGCCGCCGACGCCGGCTATCTGCTCAGGCGCACCGACGGCCCCGGGCACACCGCCGGCTCTGTGTGGCAGTGGGACATGTGGCAGGCCGGCATGGGCCTCGTCGACTTCACCAACCCGCAGGCCGCGGACTGGTACGTCGGCAAGCTCGAGGGACTGCTCGATCAGGGCGTCGACACGTTCAAGACGGACTTCGGCGAGCGGATCCCGGTCGACGGCGTGGTGTGGCACGACGGATCCGACCCGCAGCGCATGCACAACTACTACGCCAAGCTGTACAACGAAGTGGTGTTCCGGGCGCTGGAGCGGCACAAGGGCGTGGGCAACGCGGTCGTGTTCGCGCGCTCGGCGACTGCCGGCTCGCAGCAGTTCCCCGTGCACTGGGGCGGCGACAGCGACTCGACGTTCCTGTCGATGGCCGAGTCGCTGCGCGGCGGCCTGTCGCTCGCGATGTCGGGCTTCGGCTACTGGAGCCACGACATCGGCGGCTTCGAGGGCACACCCGATCCAGGGCTGTTCAAGCGCTGGCTGGCGTTCGGCCTGCTGTCGTCGCACTCGCGCCTGCACGGCTCGTCGACGGTGCGCGTGCCGTGGGCGTTCGACGATGAGGCGGTCGACGTCGCCCGCGAGTTCACCAAGCTCAAGATGCGCCTGATGCCGTACCTCGCCGGGGCGGCCGAGCAGGCCCACACCGACGGCACGCCCATGATGCGTCCGATGGTGCTGGAGTTCCCGGGCGACCGGTCCGGCTTCGACGCCGACACGCAGTACATGCTCGGCGACGCCCTGCTGGTCGCGCCGGTGTTCACCGCCGACGGCACGGTCGAGTACTACGTGCCCGAGGGGGAGTGGACGTCGCTGATCGACGGCTCGGTCGTGGGCGGCCGCCGCTGGATCACCGAGACCCACGGCTACGACTCGGTGCCGCTGCGCGTGCGCCCCGGGACGGTGCTGCCGTTCGGCGCCGACGACAGCCGCCCGGACTACGACTGGGCGGACGGGGTGACGCTCCGGTGCTTCGCGCTGCCGGACGGCTACGACGCCGTCACCACGGTGCCGGGCCACGACGGTTCGCCGTCGACGTCGTTCCGTGTCCTCCGTGAGGGCGGCATGATCACCGCGATCTCGGACGACGCGCGCTCGGCGTGGGCGCTGCAGGTGGGCGACCGGATCGTCAGGGGCGAGGCATCCACCCTCTCCCTCCAGCTCGAGGTCGAGGGGGCGGCACGATGACCGACGAGACCGGGGTCCCGGTGTTCCGGCAGGTCGACCGGCCGCTCGCCGAGCGCTCGCGCGACCTGCTCGACCGGCTGACGCCCGAGGAGCGCATCGCGATGCTGCACCAGGTCGCGCCGGCCATAGAGCGGCTGGGACTGGCCGAATGGCACACCGGCTGCGAGGCGCTGCACGGCGCCGCGTGGCTCGGGCGCGCCACGGTGTTCCCGCAGCCGGTGGGGCTCGCCGCCACGTGGGACGAGGACCTCGTGCGCCGCGTCGGCGAGGTCGCCGCCGTCGAGGTGCGCGCCAAGCACGCCGAGAACCCGCTCGTGAGCCTCAACGTGTGGGCGCCGGTCGTCAACACGCTGCGCCACCCGGGCTGGGGGCGCAACGAGGAGGGGTACTCCGAAGACCCGCACGTGACGGCGGTGTTCGGCACCGCGTACTCGAGGGGCCTGCGCGGCGATCACGATCGCGTGTGGCGCACGGTGCCGGCGCTCAAGCACTTCCTCGCGTACAACAACGAGACCGATCGCTCTGTCACCTCGTCCGAGATGTCGCTGCGCACACTGCACGAAGAAGAGCTGCCGGCGTTCCGCGGTGCGATCGAGGCGGGCGTCGCGGGCGGCATCATGCTCGCCTACAACCGTGTCAACGGCACGGCCGCCCACACGCAGCCCGAGCTCGTCGCCGAGGCGCGGTCATGGTCCGACGAGTCGATCGCGGTCGTGTCGGATGCCGGCGCCCCGTCGTTCCTCGTGACGACGCAGCGTCAGGAACCCGACCACGTCCATGCCGCGGCGGCGCTGGTGCGCGCTGGTCTCGACTCGTTCACCGACAACGACGCGACCTCGGCGCCCACGATCGAGTTCGTGACCGAGGCGCTCGCCGCAGGCCTCATGACCACCGACGACGTCGACCAGGCAGTCCTGCGTCTGCTGGAGCTGCGGATCCGGACAGGCGAGTTCGACGGCGACGCCGACCCGTACGGCGGCATCCCCGCCGACGCGATCGACGCGCCGGCGGCGCGCGAGCTCGCGCGTGAGGCGGTGGTGCGCTCGGTCGTCGTGCTGCGGAACGACGCGGGCGTGCTGCCGCTGACCGACAGCTCGCGCGTCGCCGTCGTCGGCCCTCTCGCCGACCTCGTGCTCACCGACTGGTACGCGGGCACCCCGCCGTACGCCGTCGGCATCGGCGCAGCCGCCGCCGAGCGCTACGACGAGGCCGAGGTCGTCACCGGCGCCGACACCGTCGCGCTGCGCGCGGTCTCGTCGGGGCGGTACGTCACGGCATCCGCGGACGGGTCGACGGTAGAGGCCTCGGGCGAGACGGTGGCCGAGGACGCGCTGTTCGACATGACCGACTGGGGCGACGGCATCCTCACTCTCCGCTCGCACGCCAGCGGGCTGCTGCTGACGGGCGGGCACTGGCCGATGCGGGCGGACGCCACGCGCGTGGGGGAGTGGGTCGTGCAGGAGAGCTTCCGCGCGCACCATCACGCGGACGGCACCGTGTCGCTGCTGCACCTCGGCTCGGGGCGCTGGGTGCGCACGTTCCGGGACTCGGGCCTGCTGGCGGCAGAGGCCGTCACGCTCGACAAGGCGGAGCGCTTCGGGGTGCGCGTCGTGCGCTCGGGCGCCGAGGCCGTCGCCGAGGCCGCCGCGCGGGCGGACGCCGTCATCGTCGCGGTCGGCAACGACCCGCACCTGAACGGCCGCGAGACCGAGGATCGCCCGCACCTGCGGCTGCCGTCGGCGTGGACCGAGATCTGGCGCGTGGCGCGTGAGGCCAACCCCCGCACGGTGCTGACCATCGTGTCGAGCTACCCCTACGTGCTCGACGGCGCGGCCGCCGCCGACACCGTCGTGTGGTCGAGCCACGGCGGGCAGGAACTCGGCCACGGCGTGATCGACGTGCTCTCGGGCGACCGCGAGCCCGCTGGACGCCTGTCACAGAGCTGGCCCGCGACCGAACAGCAGCCCGGCGACCTGTTCGACTACGACACCCTGCGGCAGGGCGCCACCTACCGCCACCAGTCCGACGCCCCCGCCTTCGCGTTCGGCCACGGCCTGACGTACTCGTCGGTGTCGTACGAGTCCGTGACGGTTCGGGATGCCGTCGTGCCGGCGCCTGCGCCGACGCACCGGCATGCGGGCTTCGCGCCGCGCGCGGGCGATGACGCGGTGCGGGCGACGGTGCGCGTCGCCAACACGGGGGAGCGGGATGCCGAAGAGCTCGTGCAGCTGTACGCGCTGCCGCCGAGGGATCTCGGTCTGCCGACGCCACGGCGCCTGCTGGTCGCGTACGCGCGCGTGCGCCTCGCACCGGGCGAGACCCGCGATGTCGAGCTGTCGTTCGGCGTCGATCGTCTCGCGGTGTGGGACGACGCGGTGCGGCTTCCCGGGGCCGTGGACGACTGGCTGCATCGGGGCGCACTGCGCGTGCAGCCCGGCACGTACACGCTGGCCGCGGGGCCTTCGGCGTGGGACCTGCCGGTCTCGAGCACCCTGGAGATCATCCCCGCCTGACGCCACCTCTTCCGCGGGTCGGTTCTCGAGAGCGTCTTGCGACGTTTCGTCTGCGCTCGTTCCTCGCTTCGCTCAACGACCAGGACTGGTCGTTGAGCGAGCGGAGCGAGACGAAACGTGGTGAGCCGCCCATCGGACCCGGCCACGCGGCGAGCTCCCGCGGGGTGAACAGGGACTTTCCGGTCGTTGAGCGAGCGGAGCGAGACGAAACGTCGCGAGCCGCCGATCGGACCCGGCCGCCCCCCCTGCGGCCTACGGCGCCAGCTCGGCCGCCAGCATCCGCGTCTCATCCGGGGTCCAGACGCGGTCGCCGAACACGTGCCGGTGGGTGAGCGACAGCTCGTCGCCCGGAGCGAGCACGATGTGCTCGGCGAACGAGGGTGACGGCGCGAGGATCGGCGTGGGCTCGCTGCGCACGAACCAGCGGATCGCCGGCCCGCCCGTCGAGGTGCCCGCATACGCGAGCACCGTGCCGCCGCCGTCGACCTCGTCGTGCTGGCCCGAGAACGCCACCCATGGCGATTCGGCGCCCATGATCGCGTCCGGCCCCACGTCGTCGGGGAGCCCGCCGGCGAGCACGCGGCCGCCCGTCCACGCGCGCGGCATGCGGATCACGTAGCCGGTGTAGCCCGCGTTCGGCCGCCCCTGCGTGGTGGGGCTTCCCAGCTCCAGGTCGCGTCCGGCGATGTTGCGCAGCGTCGTGGCGAAGTCCAGGATCCACAGTCCGCGCTTCGGGTCGACGCCGTGGAAGCGGTGGGTCCGCGTCTCTGCGATCCACGACGCACCGGCCCGGGTGATCCAGGTCAGCTGCTCGACGAACGACACCGCGGGACCGGCATCCACCACCTCCGTGAAGGCGTCGTGACGCATGCGTCCGACGTTGTCGAGCTGCACGTACCCGCTCTCACGGCGATACGTCGGCCCGCCCCAGAAGTTCTCGCCCGACACGTGCGTCCAGGTCAGCTGAAGCCCCTTGTGCCAGCGGTGGTCCCACGGCCGGTACGCGGTGAGGGGAGCGCCGTCGAGCGTGCGGAGGGGATGCAGGAACGGCTTCGGTCCCTCTGAGACCGCACCGCCGCCGTCGAACGCGTAGCGGGCGATGTCGACGCCCGACGTGGTGACGACGCCCTCGGCGTCGTTCAGGCGGAGGGTCAGATCGGTCATGCGTCCATTGTCGCGGACAGAAACGGAAAACGCATTCCCAACTTTGATCCCTGAGTGCGAGCGGGAATGTACCGCGTTCCGTCCGTTTTTGGTAGAGGCAATCCCCGCGGATCGCCGCGCGCTAGCGTCAGGGGCATCTCGCAGCGGGCGTCTCACACCCGGCAGGCGCCCAGAGACGGAGGAGGAATCATGCTCTGGACAATTCTCGGCCTGATCATCGTCGGCCTGATCGCAGGTCTCATCGCTCGCGCCCTCATCCCCGGCAAGCAGAGCATGGGGATCCTGCTGACCATCGTGCTCGGAATCGTCGGCTCGTTCGTCGGCGGCTTCCTGGGCTACCTGCTGTTCGGCAGCGACCCCAACGGCGGCTTCCTGCAGCCGTCGGGCATCATCGGATCGATCCTGGGGTCGATCATCGTGCTCGGCCTGTACGTGCTGTTCACCCGCCGCCGCGGCGCCGTGCGGTCCTGATCGCTGCATGCGGCTGCAGGTGCGGCGCGCCGCCGTGGCTCAGGCGCCCGCGAGGGCCTGCGACACCACTTCGCGCGCCTCGGCCTGCACCTGCGCGAGGTGCTCGGGGCCGCGCAGCGACTCGGCGTACAGCTTGTAGACGTCCTCGGTTCCCGAGGGGCGCGCGGCGAACCACGCGTGCTCGGTCTGCACCTTCAGCCCTCCGATCGCGGCGCCGTTGCCCGGCGCGTGCGACAGCTTGGCCGTGATGGGCTCGCCCGCGAGCTCGGTCGCGGTCACGGCCTCCGGGGCGAGCTTGCCGAGGGCGGCCTTCTGGGCGGGGGATGCCGGAGCATCCACCCGCTGGTAGGCCGAGGCTCCGAACTCGGCCTCGAGTTCGGCGTAGCGCTGCGAGGGCGTCTTGCCCGTCACCGCGATGATCTCGGCGGCCAGCAGGCACAGCAGGATGCCGTCCTTGTCGGTGGTCCACACGCTGCCGTCGAAGCGCAGGAACGATGCTCCCGCGGACTCCTCGCCGCCGAAGGCGACCGAGCCGTCGAGCAGCCCGGGCACGAACCACTTGAAGCCGACCGGCACCTCCAGCAGCGGCCGGTCGAGCGACTCGGCGACGCGGTCGATGATCATCGAGCTGACCAGCGTCTTGCCCACGGCGGCATCCGCCGGCCACTCGGGACGGTGCGAGTACAGGTAGTCGATCGCGACGGCGAGGTAGTGGTTCGGGTTCATGAGGCCGGCGTCGGGGGTCACGATCCCGTGGCGGTCGGCGTCCGCGTCGTTGCCCGTGAGCACGTCGTACTCGTGGCGACGGCCGATGAGGCCCGCCATCGCCGACGGCGACGACGGATCCATGCGGATCTTCTCGTCCCAGTCCAGCGTCATGAAGCGCCACGTCGGGTCGACGTCGGGGTTCACGACGGTGAGGTCGAGCCCGTGCACCTCGGCGATGAGCGCCCAGTACTCCACCGAGGCGCCGCCGAGCGGGTCGGCGCCGATGCGCACCCCGGCCCGGCGGATCGCCTCGACGTCGATGATGTTCGCGAGGTCGCGCACGTACGCGTCGCGGAAGTCGTAGTCGCCGAGCGTGTCGCCGTCGATGTCCTTGTACGGCGTGCGCCGGACGTCCTGCAGGCCGCCGGCGATGAGCTCGTTCGCGCGGTCCGCGATCCAGCCGGTGGCGTCGGTGTCGGCCGGTCCGCCGTTCGGCGGGTTGTACTTGAAGCCGCCGTCGCGCGGCGGGTTGTGGCTGGGCGTGACGACGATGCCGTCGGCGCGGCCGGGGTCGGCGGCATCCCTCCCGCGGTTGTACGCGAGGATCGCGTGGCTGAGAGCGGGGGTCGGCACCCACGCGTCACGCGAATCGACGCGCACGTCGACGCCGTTGGCGACGAGCACCTCGATCGCGCTGCGCTCGGCGGGCAGCGACAGGCCGTGCGTGTCGCGGCCGAGGAACAGCGGCCCTTCGATGCCCTGCGTGCGGCGGTAGTCGACGATCGCCTGCGTCGTGGCGAGGATGTGGGCCTCGTTGAAGCTGCCCGACAGCGAGGAGCCGCGATGGCCGCTCGTGCCGAAGACCACGCGCTGCTCGGCGACCGCGGGGTCTGGCGAGATGTCGTAGTAGGCGGCGATCAGCTCATCGATGTCGATGAGGTCGGAGGGTTCGGCGGGCTGTCCTGCGCGACTCATGCGCCTAGTCTGCCTGGCTCGCGGCCCGCGCGCACGGTTCGTGTCGCGGGCGGACCGGAATAGGCTGGCACGCGTGACTTCCGAGCTCGACGGTACCCAGGACCCCGCCCCCGTGCGTCGCACGTACAGCTATCTGGGACCCGCCGGGACTTTCACCGAGGCGGCGCTGGCCCAGGTCCCCGAGGCTCGCGGCCACGAATGGCGCCCGGTGCGCAACGTCGGCGAAGCGCTCGCCGACGTTGTCGAGGGCCGCTCGGACGCCGCCATGATCGCGATCGAGAACTCGGTCGACGGTGGCGTGTCCACGGCGCAGGACGCGCTGGCGACGATCCCGGGCCTGCGGATCGTGGGGGAGTACCTCGTGCCCGTCGAGTTCGTGCTCGTCGGCCGGCCGGGCGCGCGCCTCGAAGACGTCACCCTGATCGCCGCGCACCCCGTGGCCTATGCGCAGTGCCTGCAGTGGCTCTCGCACGCGCTGCCGGCGCATGCTCACGTGCCCGCCGCGAGCAACGTCGCCAGCGCCATGGGCCTGCTCGACGGATCCAGCGACGCGGATGCCGCGATCGCCCCTCCGGGCATCCTCGAGCACCACGAGCTCGAGCTGCTCGCCTCGAACATCGGCGACAACCCGAACGCGGTGACCCGCTTCGTGCTCGTCGCGCGGACCGTCGTGCCGCCCGAGCCCACCGGCGCCGACAAGACCTCGCTCATCGTCGAGCTGCCCGACGACCACCCCGGTGCCCTGCTCGAGATGCTCGAGCAGTTCGCGACGCGCGGCATCAACCTGTCGCTACTGGCCTCGCGGCCGATCGGCGACGAGCTCGGCCGGTACCGGTTCGTCGTCGACGCCGACGGGCACCTGCAGGACGAGCGCATGGCCGACGCCCTCATGGGACTGCGCCGGTTCAGCCCGCGCGTCACGTTCCTGGGCTCGTACCCGCGCGCCGATCGCGCCGTGGTGCACTACCCCGAGCGCTACGCCGACGACGTGTTCGTCGAGGCGCGCGACTGGCTGCGCGGCCTCCTCTCGGGCGAGCCCGCGACCGACTGACGTCGCGCGGTCCGTCTCCGGTCCGACGAACGAGGCGTTCGCGCGGCTCACGTCGATCCCACCCGTCGGTTGTCCGATCCGATGAGCGGGGCGCACTCGATTTGTCGGATCAGACGAAAGGTCGCCGCCGAGCGCTCCTTATCGTATCCGCATGGACACCCGCGCTGACGTCTCCGCCTTCCTCGCCACCGAGTTCGCCCGACTGGTGAGCGATCATGGCGTCCCCGGCGCCTCGATCGCCGTCCTCATGGACGGCGAGGTGGTCGAGGCCGCCGCCGGGGTGCTGAGCACCGCGACCGGTGTCGAGGCCACCGTGGACTCCGTGTTCCAGATCGGCTCGATCACGAAGGTGTGGACGACCACGCTGGTCATGCAGCTCGTCGACGACGGGCTGCTCGACCTCGACGCCCCGATCCGCAGTTACCTCCCGGAGTTCCGCATCGCCGACGAGAGCGCGGCGGCCGCGATCACGACGCGTCAGCTGCTGAGCCACCGCGCCGGTTTCGAGGGCGATGTCTTCACCGACACCGGACGCGGCGATGACGCGATCGAGAAGTACCTCGCCACGCTCGGCGAGCTGCCGCAGGTCTTCACCCCGGGCGAGCTGTTCGCCTACAACAACGCCGGGTTCAGCGTGCTCGGGCGGCTCGTCGAGGTGCTGCGCGCGAAGCCGTGGTCGACGGTCCTCGTCGAGCACCTCGTGGCTCCCCTCGGGCTCACGCACGTCGCCCCCAGCGCCTACGAGGCGATCCTGTTCCGCGCCGCCGTCGGCCACATGGGTCCCGGCGAGGACGGCACCGAGACGCCCGCTCCCGTGTGGGCGCTCGCGAAGTCGAACGAGCCCGCCGGATCCATGCTCGCCATGACGCCGCGCGATCTGGTCGCCTTCGCGCAGATGCACCTCGCGGGCGGAGTCGCCGCAGACGGCACGCGCGTGCTGTCGGAGGCATCCGTCGCCGACATGCAGCGCACGCAGGTGAAGCTGCCGACGCTCACCGGCATGGGTGACGCGTGGGGCCTCGGCTGGGAGATCTTCGTGGAGGGAGGGCCGTCCGTCATCGGCCACGACGGCGGCACGATCGGTCAGTCGGCGTTCCTCCGGGTGATCCCCGAGGCGGGGCTCGCCGTGGCCATGCTGACCAACGGCGGCGACGTGATGGCGCTGTTCGACAGCACCGTGAAGAAGATCGTGAGCGAGGTCGCCGGTGTGGAGCTGCACGGATTCCGCAAGCCTCCGGCCGAACCCGAGCCGGTCGACGCGACGCCGTACCTCGGCTCGTACTCGAACTCGACCTTCGACATGACCGTCAGCCTCGACGACGACGGCAGGATCTGGCTGGACAGCAACCCCAAGGGGATCATGGCCGAGATGGGGCAGAAGCCCGAGCACGTCGAGCTCGTCGGGCTGAGCGAGGGCGCGCTGATCGCCGTCGAGCCGACCATGAAAGAGATGCACGTCATCTACGCCTTCCTGGGTGACGACGGCGCCGGCCGCAGCAAGTACATCCACTACGGACGCGCCATCGGCCGCGTCGACTGAACCACTCCTCCACAGCACGCGGCCACACCGCCGCACCATCCCCCGCATCAGGAATGAGATCGCATGCACTCCTTCACGAGGTCTGCCGTGGCCGTCGCCGTGACCGCCGTCGCCGTCGCCGCACTCGCCGGATGCTCCGGCGCAGGCGACGACGGCGGGGGGTCATCCGGCTATGTCGACGGCGGTACGTTCACCATCTCGATGGTCGCCGACCCCGGCGCCCTCGATCCGCAGGCATCCGCGGTGAGCACGCTGTTCCAGCTGTCGGCCTTCGCCTATGACCGGCTCGTGTCGATCGACCAGGACGGCAAGGTGCAGTCGCAGCTCGCGAGCGACTGGTCGATCGACGGCACGACGATCACGCTCACGCTCAACGACGGCATCACCTGCTCGGACGGCTCGGACTTCACGGCCGACACCGCAGTCGCGAACATCCTCTGGATCGCCGACCCCGAGAACCAGAGCCCGTTCCTCGGATCGTTCCTCGCTCCCGTCGCGAGCGCCGAGGCCGACGGCAGCACCATCACGATCGAGCTCGCCGCACCGGCGCCGTTCGCCCTGGAGGGCCTCGCGAACGTCCCCATGGTCTGCGCCGCTGGCCTCGACGACCGCGATCAGCTCACCGCAGCCACGCTCGGCACCGGGCCGTACGTCCTCACAGATGCCGTGCCCAACGACCACTACACCTACGAACTCAACGAGGACTACGCGTGGGGACCCGGCGGCGTCACCGCCGACCAGGAGGGGCTGCCCGCACAGATCGTCGCCCGCATCATCCCCAACGAGACCACAGCGGCGAATCTCGTGCTGTCCGGAGAGATCAACGCCGCCTCGATCGTGGGTCCCGACGCGGCGCGCCTGGAGGCCGCCGGTCTGTTCTCCCAAGGGCTTCCCGCCCTCGTCGGCGAGCAGTGGTACAACCAGAACGCCGGGCACGCCACCAGCGACCCCGCCGTCCGCATGGCGCTCACGCAGGCACTCGACCTCGCGGAACTGCAGAAGGTCGTCACGAGCAACGCCGGCGAGCCCGCGACGCGCCTGACGGTGCTCCCGCCGTCGACGTGCGACTACGACGCGGTCAGCGGCAACGTGCCCGTGTTCGACGTGGATGCCGCGAACGCGGCGCTCGACGAAGCGGGCTGGGTTCCCGGCGCCGACGGCATCCGCGAGAAGGACGGCGTGAAGCTCGAGCTGACGTTCCTCTACGCGAACACCCTCGGCACCGGCGGTACCTCGGCGGCGGAGCTCGCGACCCAGCAATGGGAGGAGATCGGCGTGAAGGCCACGCCGACCCAGAACGACTCGACGACCCTCACCGGCACGATCTTCGGCAGCGGTGCGTGGGATGTCGCGTGGGTGCCGCTGAACGTCAGCAACCCCGACCAGGTGGTCGGCTTCGTCTCGGGAGCATCGGCACCCGACGGCACGAACTTCGCAGGCATCCACAACGCCGACTACGAGGCGGGAGTCGCCACGGCGATGGGAATGGTCGGGGCGGAGGGCTGCGACACGTGGAAGGAAGCCGAGACGGCGCTGTTCACGGCCGCCGACGTGGTCCCCTTCGCCAACAACGTCGTCAAGACCTATGCCAAGGGCGCCGAGTTCACCATGCTCGACCAGATCGTGCCGACCAGCATCCGGCTGATCGCCGGCTGACCCGCACCTCCCAGTGAGCAGCGCCGGGCGACCGGCGTGAGAAGGAACACGCACTCATGACTTCAGCAGCCGCCCTGTCCACGGGAACGGAGCGCCGAGCCCGCGACCATCGCTGGCCCCGGTTCATCGCCCGCAGGACCGGGCGGCTGCTGGTGTCGCTGTGGGTCCTGGTGACCGCGGCGTTCCTGATGATCCACCTCATCCCGGGCGACCCCGTGCGCGCCGCGCTCGGCCCGACCGCGTCGGCCGAACTCGTCGCGGCCAAGCGTGCGTCACTCGGGCTGGACGATCCGCTGATCGTGCAGTACTTCGACTACCTCAAGGGCGTGCTCACGGGCGACTTCGGCACGTCGATCCAGACCGGGCTCCCGGTCGCGCAGACGATCGCCCAGCGCCTGCCGGCGACGCTCAGCCTCGCGGTGCTCGCGTTCGTCTTCGCCGTCATCGTGTCGGTCCCGGTCGGCGTCGCGATCGCCGTGGCGACCCGGCGGGGCCGTGGCCGCAAGCTCGAACTCGGCTTCGCGTCGGGCAGCATCTTCCTCTCGGCGATCCCCGACTTCCTGCTGGGCGTCGCGCTCGTGTCGGTGTTCGGCGTCGCGCTCGGCTGGCTGCCGATCGCCGGCCGCAGCGGCCCCGAGTCGTACATCCTCCCCGTGATCGCGCTCGCGCTCGGACCGGCCGCCGTTCTCGCGCGCATCGTGCGGGTCGAGATGCTCGCCGTGCTCGGCGCGGACTTCGTGCGCACCGCGCGCGCCAAGCGGCTGCCGGCGTGGCGCGTCTACCTCAGCCATGCGCTGCCCAACGCGGTGACCGCGACACTGACCCTCGCAGGACTCCTGCTCAGCTCGCTCGTGGTGGGCACCGTGCTCGTCGAGAACGTGTTCGCGTGGCCCGGCCTCGGCTCGACGATCGTCAGCTCCATACAGACCAAGGACTACCCGATGGCTCAGGCGACGGTGCTCGTCTACGGCGCGGGCGTGCTGATCATCAACACGATCGTCGACGCGACCCTCGCGATCCTCGATCCTCGTACGACCGTGGCGGACAGCTGACGTGGGCGCCGTGAGCCGAACCCTCCGCACGCCGCTCGGCGCGGCGGCCGCGATCCTGCTCGCGATCGTCCTGCTGACCGCGATCCTCGCGCCGATCCTGTGGGGCGAGCAGGCCGCCGCCGTCGACACCGACGACATCCTGGCGGGCCCGTCGCCGGAGCATCCCATCGGCACCGACGGACTGGGGCGCGACCTGCTGCTGCGCGTTCTCGTGGCGACGCGGCTCTCGGTCGTCCTCGCGCTCGTCGCCACCCTCGTCGCGGTGTCGGTCGGACTTGTCCTCGGCGTCGCACCACTGCTGCTGGGCCGTGCCGGCAAGCCGATCACCTGGCTCGTCGGCATCGCGGTCGCCTTCCCCGCACTGCTGCTCGCCCTGTTCTTCGCCGTGATCTTCGGGACGGGGTGGCTGGGGGCGACCCTCGCGATCGGACTCGCCGGTGCCCCGAGCTTCGCGCGGCTGTGCCACACGCTCGTCGCGGGAGTCGCCTCGCGGGACTTCGTGGCGGCCGCGCGGGTGGGCGGCATCGGCCGCTTCCGCGTGCTCTTCCGGCACATCCTCCCGAACATCGGCGAGCCGCTCATCGTCAACGCGACGATCGGCGCGGGCGGCGCGCTGCTCGCCTTCGCGGGCCTGTCGTTCCTGGGGCTGGGCATCCAGCCGCCGGAGTACGACTGGGGCCGTCTGATGATGGAGGGCCTGTCGGGCATCTACCTCAACCCGCTCGCGGCGCTCGCACCCGGGATCGCGGTCGTGATCGCCGGCCTCGCGTTCAACCTCGTCGGCGAGGCGGCGGCACGCGCGCTCGGTGTCGAAGCCACCGGCATCGTGGCCCGGCTGGCGTCGGTGCAACCGCGACGGGCGGCGGGGGCATCCGGTCCCGCACCCGTCGACGAGGTCCTCGCGGTGCGCGACCTCACCGTGACGTTCCCCGGGGTGCACGGGCCGGTGCAGCCCGTTCGCGGGGTGGCGTTCTCGCTCCGGAGCGGAGAGGTCGTCGGCATCGTCGGGGAGTCCGGTTCGGGAAAGTCGCTCACGGCACTCTCGATCGCGCAGCTGGTGGAGGAGCCGGGGGTCGTGGATGCCGGGACGCTGCGCTTCGTCGGCGCCGACCTGCTGGAAGGCGATCCCGCCGATCACCGCCGTCTGCTCGGCACGTCCCTGGCGATGGTGTTCCAGGACCCGATGACGAGCTTCAACCCGACCAAGCGGGTCGGGGCGCAGCTGGCCGAGGTCTCGTCGCAGCACCACGGGCTGACCCGGCGTCAGGCGCGTGACCGCGCCGTCGACCGGCTCAGTGCCGTCCGCATCGCCGAGCCCGACCGGCGGGCGCGGCAGTACCCGCACGAGTTCTCCGGCGGCATGCGCCAGCGCGCCATGATCGGCATGGGCCTGATGGGCAACCCGCGGCTCGTCATCGCGGACGAGCCCACGACGGCGCTCGACGTGACGGTGCAGCAGCAGGTGCTCAACCTGCTGAAGTCGATCAGGGACGAGGATGACGTCGCCATCCTGCTGATCAGCCACGACGTCTCCGTCGTCGCCGAGATCTGCGACCGCGTGCTGGTGATGTACGCGGGACGGATCGTGGAGGACCTTCCGGCATCGCAACTGGCACGGGCGCGGCATCCGTACACGCGGGCGCTGCTCGCGGCAGTCCCCGACATGCACACCGACATCTCCCAGCCGCTCGCGACCGTCCCCGGCCGGCCGGTGGATCCGGCGGACGTGCCCACGGGGTGCGCCTTCGCGGCCCGATGCCCCCTCGCCGACGCGCACTGCGAGAAGGTCGACCCCGAGCTGGTGACGACCGCCACGGGAGACCGCGTGGCGTGCTGGCACGCCGACGAGCCGCTCGCGGCGCTGGCCACCGCGCGCGACGTCGAGGAGGTCGTCGCGTGAGCGAGCTGCGCTTCGAGAATGTGACAGTCCGCTTCGGGTCCGGCCGCAACGGCATGACCGCGGTGGACGGGGTGAGCCTCACTGTGCCCGACGGCGAGGTTGTCGGACTTGTGGGCGAGTCGGGTTCCGGCAAGTCCACCATTGCCCGGGCGGCGGTCGGGCTCGTTCCTGTGCATGACGGGCGCATCCTCATCGACGGCGAGGCCGTCGATGTGCGACATGGCCGCCGCCCGCTTCAGATGGTCTTCCAAGACCCCTACTCGTCGCTGGACCCGCGCATGACGATCGGCGAGAGCGTGGCCGAGATCCTGCCGCACCGTCTGGCGCGGTCCGCGCGCCGTGACGAGGTGGCGCGGCTGCTCGACCTGGTGCACATCGACCCGGGGCGGGCGGGGGCGTACCCCGCGCAGCTGTCGGGCGGCCAGCGCCAGCGCGTCGCGATCGCGCGAGCCCTTGCGGGCCGGCCGGATGTGCTCATCGCCGACGAGATCACGTCGGCCCTCGACGTCTCGATCCAGGGAGCGATCCTCAACCTCGTGCGGGAGCTGCAGGCCGAGCTCGGCCTGTCGATGCTCTTCATCTCGCACAACCTCGCCGTGGTGCGTTACGTCGCCTCGCGGGTGGCCGTCATGCACGGCGGCCGCATCGTCGAGGAGGGGCCGACCGCCGACGTGCTCGCCGCCCCGCAGGACCCCTACACGCGTGAACTCCTGGCCGCCATCCCCGGCCGCATCCCATCCGTCCCGACACCCTGAGGAGCAACCCATGACCCGCAGACTGCGCATCGACGACCTGCTCGAGATCACCGTCCCGAGCCAGCCGGCACTGTCGCCTGACGGCTCCCGCATCGCCTACGTGCTGGGCGGCGTCGACGGCGATGCCGATCGCGCGACGAGTTCGCTGTGGATCGCGGAGTCGGATGCCGCCGCCCGCCGCCTCACGCGGGGCACGGCCGATTCCGCACCGGTGTTCTCGCCCGACGGGCAGACGCTCGCGTTCCTGCGCGACGGCCAGCTGTGGACCCTGCCGATCGCGGGCGGCGAAGCCGACCAGCGCACCAGCCTCGCGCTCGGGGCGGGTGCAGCGGTGTGGAGCCCGGACGGCGCGAAGATCGCGTTCTCGGCGCCCGTCGACCTCGAGGCGAGCGACGGCGAGTCCGCCGATGACCGCTCGAAGCGCGCGGGCGCGCCGATCGTCGCCGACGGCATCGGGTACCAGGCCGACGGCACCGGGTACCTGCGCGGTGCGCGCATGCAGGTGCACGTGCTCGACGTCGCCAGCGGCGAGACCCGGCAGCTCACCTCGGCCGACGCGCATGCCACCAGTCCCTCGTGGTCTCCGGACGGCACGCGCATCGCCTTCGCGGCGAAGCCGGCGGGTATCGACGACCTGACCTACCGCTCGGCGGTGCACGTGATCGATCCCGGCGACCCTGCGGCGGCGGCCCGGGTCGTCGCCTTCGCCGACGGCGCCGCCGCGACGGTCGCCTACGCACCCGACGGCGAACGGCTCGTCGTGGTCGGCTGGGCGGGGGATCCGTCCGGCATCGCACGGCTCTACTCGGTGTCGCTCGCCACCGGCGCGGCGACCGAGCTCGCCGGCGCGCTCGACCGCAACGTCATGCCGGGGGCCCCGGCGTACCCGGGTGGGCTGCCGCAGGTCTCGGCGGCGGGAGAGGTCATCTTCGCGGTGCGCGACCGCGGCTGCTCCCACCTCTATGCGGTGCCGCTGGACGGCGGTGAGCCGCGGCTGGTGCTCGGCGGCGAGGGACGGGTCGTCTCGGGGCTGTCGGTGCAGGGCGGCGTCGCAGCGGTCGGGCTCGGGACGCCGACGTCGTTCGGCCAGATCGTGCGTGTCGACCTGGCGTCGGGCGACGAGACCGTCGTGTCGGAGCAGGGCGCGGTTCCGGGCGGCGTCGAGCTGTTCGTCCGCGAGTCGCGTGAGTTCCTCATCGGCGACGGCACCACCGTGCAGGGCTGGCTGCTGCGCGACCCCGAGGCATCCGGTCCGACTCCGCTGCTGGTCGACGTGCACGGCGGACCGCACAATGCGTGGAACGGCGCGGTCGACGACATGCACCTGTACCACCAGGAGCTCGTCGCGCGCGGTTGGAGCGTGCTCATGATCAATCCGCGCGGAAGCGACGGCTACGGCGAGGAGTTCTTCACCGCGGTCGACGGCGGCTGGGGCGAGGCCGATGCGAACGACTTCCTCGAGCCGATCGACCGGCTCGTCGCGGACGGGATCGCCGACCCGCGGCGTCTGGCGATCGCCGGCTACAGCTACGGCGGGTTCATGACCTGCTACCTCACGAGCCGCGACGACCGCTTCGCGGCCGCGGTCACCGGCGGCGTGGTCAGCGACCTCACGAGCATGGGCGGGACGAGTGACGAAGCACACCTGCTCAACGTGTTCGAGGTCGGCGCCATGCCCTGGCGAGCGGCCGACCGTGAGCGCCTCGCGGCGATGTCGCCGTACGCGCAGGTCGAGCGGGTGAGCACGCCGACACTCGTGCTGCACGGCGGCGACGACGTGCGGTGCCCGATCGGCCAGGCCGAGCAGTGGCACTACGCGCTGCGCGAGAGCGGCGTTCCCACGCGCCTGGTCATCTACCCGGGCGGCAGCCACATCTTCCCGATCCTCGGCACGCCCAGTCACCGCCTGGACTACAACCGGCGCATCGTCGACTGGGTCGAGCAGTACGCGGGGGATGCCGCCGGCGCCCGCCCGGCCGCGATCGACGTCGCGCACTGGCAGCGCCGGCTCGGTGCGCTCGCGAAGCTGCACAAGGTGCCCGGTGCCCAGCTCGGCATCCTGCGGGTGGGCGACCGGCGCGACGACGAGATCGTGACCGCCTCGCACGGAACCCTCAACCGCAACATCTCGACGGGTGCGCCGGTGACGAAGGACTCGATCTTTCAGATCGGCTCCATCTCGAAGGTGTGGACGGCGACCGTCGTCATGCGCCTCATCGAGCGCGGCGAGCTGTCGCT
Source organism: Microbacterium helvum (assembly GCF_014779795.1). Lineage (GTDB taxonomy): Bacteria > Actinomycetota > Actinomycetes > Actinomycetales > Microbacteriaceae > Microbacterium > Microbacterium helvum. The sequence goes on along the minus strand of NZ_JACXZS010000001.1, from coordinate 513,809 downwards.
CGACACGAAGGTGAAGGACGTCGTGCCCGAGCTCGAGCTGATCGACGACGAGCTGACCGGCGGCGTCACGATCTGGCACCTGCTCACCCACACGAGCGGCATCGACGGCGACGTGTTCACCGACACGGGCAGGGGCGACGACGCGCTGGAGAAGTACACGGCCGAGCTGAGGACCGCGGGGCAGAATCACCCGCTCGGCGCGACGTGGTCGTACTGCAACTCCGGCTTCTCGTTGCTGGGCCGGGTGATCGAGAAGATCACCGGCAAGACGTGGGATGCCGCCATGGCGGAGCTGCTCTTCCAGCCGCTCGGGCTCACGCACACGGTCACACTGCCCGACGACGCCATCCGGTACGCCGCCGCCGTCGGGCACGTCGACGTCGCCGGCGAGCAGGTGGTCACGCCGGCATGGGGGCTGATGCGCTCAGTCGGCCCGGCCGGGCTCATCACCGCGCGCGCCGAGGACGTGCTCGCGTTCGCGCGGCTGCACGTGGCGGGCGGCGTCACCGCCGACGGCACCCGGCTGCTGTCGGAGGACGCTGTCGGGCTGATGCAGGCGTTCCAGGCCGAGGTGCCCGACAAGCACGTGCTCGGCGACTCGTGGGGCCTGGGCTGGATCCGCTTCGACTGGAACGGCGAGCGCCTGTACGGACACGACGGCAACACGATCGGGCAGGCCGCGTTCCTGCGCATCCATGGTCCGTCGGGCCTGGCGGTGACGCTCCTGACCAACGGAGGCAACACGCGGGACCTGTACGAGTCGCTGTACCGCGAGATCTTCGCCGAGCTCGCGGGCATCGACATGAAGGCTCCGGTGGCCGTGCCCGATGAGCCGGTCGAGGTCGACATCGCCCCGTTCGTCGGCACGTACGAGCGCGCGTCCGTCCGCATGGAGGTCCTGAACGGCGACGACGGACCGATCCTGCGCTCGACGGTGCTCGGACCCCTCGCCGAGCTCGAGCCGAACCCGACCGAGGAGCTGCCGATGGTCGCGCTCGGCGACAGGCTGTTCGCGGTGCGGGCGCCCGGCACCCAGACCTGGATCACGGTGACGTTCTACGCGCTCCCGACCGGCGAGGAGTACGTGCACTTCGGCGCGCGCGCGACCCCGAAGGTATCGGATGCCGTCAGCACGTCGCCGATCGAGGACGAAGAGAAGGTCGCAGTGCCGGCATGACGACCGTGTCCGTCGGAGTCGACACCATCGTCGACTCCATCCGCGCGCTCGTCGAGTGCGAGTCGCCGTCGTCCGACCTCGCCGCCGTGGCCCGCTCCGCAGACGTCGTCGCTGCGCTCGGCGAGCGGGCACTGGGGGTCGCACCCGAGCGCATCGTGCTCGACGGGGTGACCCATCTGCGCTGGCGGTTCGGTGCGGCGACGCGGGTCGTCGTGCTGGCCCACCACGACACCGTGTGGCCGCTGGGCACGATCGAACGGCTGCCGTTCGTCGTCTCGGACGGGATGCTGCGGGGGCCCGGATGCTTCGACATGAAGGCCGGGCTCGCGATGGCCGTGCACGCGATCGCGTCGCTGACCGATCGCGACGGTGTGACCCTGCTGGTCACGGGCGACGAGGAGGTCGGCTCGCCGAGCTCCTGCGCCCTCATCGAAGACACCGCCCGAGGAGCGCGCGCCGCGCTCGTGCTCGAGGCCTCCGCCGACGGCGGGGCCCTCAAGCTCGAGCGCAAGGGCGTCTCGCTCTACGAGGTGGTGGTGGACGGGCTCGCCGCGCATGCGGGACTGGAGCCTGAGAAGGGCGTGAACGCCACCGTGGAGCTTGCCCACGAGGTGCTGGCGGTGGCCGCGCTCGCGGACCCCGCGATCGGCACGTCGGTGACCCCGACCGTCGCGGGGTCCGGTTCCACCACGAACACCGTCCCGGCGCGCGGCTCCGTCGCGGTCGACGTCCGGGCACGCACCGCGGCCGAGCAGGAACGGGTCGATGCGGCGCTGCGCGCCCTCGCCCCCGTCACCCCAGGCGCCCGGGTGCGGGTGCGAGGCGGCGTAAACCGGCCGCCGCTGGAGGCCGCGGCATCCGCAGAGCTGTTCGCCCGCGCGCAGGTGCTCGCCGCCGCACTCGGCCTCGAGCCGCTGAGCGGGGTGTCGGTGGGCGGGGCGAGCGACGGCAACTACACCGCGGGCATCGGGGTGCCGACGCTGGACGGTCTCGGCGCAGTCGGCGGCGGAGCGCATGCCGAGCATGAGCACGTGCTGATCGACGAGCTCGAGCCGCGCACGCGGCTGGTCGCCGCGCTCGTCGCGGATCTCGTCGCGAACGCGTCGGGGGAGGAGGACGCATGACCGAGGTCGTGTTCGCACGCGATGCCGCGGCGACGGCGGTGTCGGCAGCCGAGGAGGTCGCCGCTCGCGCCGGCGTGGAGGTCCGCGAGGTCGCCGGCCTCGAGGAGGAGGCGGCGGTGATCGAGCTGCTGTCGCGCATCTGGGGCCGCAGCGCCGACAACCCGCCGGTCCCGCCGGAGCTGCTGCGGGCGTTCGCGAAGTCGGGCAACTACATCTCGGGAGCCTTCGACGGCAGCGAGCTGGTGGGGGCGGCCGTCGCGTTCCACTCCACTCCCGACCGTCATTCGCTGCACAGCCACATCGCGGGCGTCGCCGCGTCGCACGTCGGGCGCGCCGTCGGCTTCGCGATCAAGCTGCACCAGCGCGGCTGGGCGCTCGCGCGGGGCATTGAGGCGGTGGAGTGGACTTTCGATCCCCTCGTTGCGCGCAACGCGTACTTCAACATCGCGAAGCTGCGTGCTCGTCCGACCGAGTACCTCGCCAACTTCTACGGCCCGATGACGGACGCGATCAACGGCGGCGACGACACCGATCGGCTGCTGGTGCGCTGGGACCTGCTCGACGCGGACGTCGAGGCCGCGGCATCCGCTCATCCGCTCGTCGTCGACGCCACGGCGCCCGACATCGTCACCGTGGCGGTGCCGGCCGACATCGAGAGGCTGCGCCGCACCGATCCCGCGCGGGCGGGGGAGTGGCGTCGGGATGTGCGTGACCGGCTCGCCCGGCTGCTGGACGGCGGCGGACGCATCGTCGGCTTCGACCGTGCAGAGGGGTACATCGTGAGAAGGGGACAGGGAAACGCCCGATGAACATCGAGGGGTTCGAGCTCAGGCGCGTCGCCATGCCGCTGGTCTCGCCGTTCCGCACGTCGTTCGGAACGCAGACGGCGCGCGACATCCTGCTGGTGAAGGTCGTGACGGATGCCGCGACCGGCTGGGGCGAATGCGTGACGCTGCTCGATCCGGTGTACTCCCCGGAGTACACCGAGGGGGCCGTCGACGCGATGAAGCGCTGGCTCATCCCGGCGCTCGCCTCGGCGCAAGTGCGCGATGCGAACGCCGTCGGCGAAGCGCTCAAGAAGTTCAAGGGTCACCGGATGGCCAAGGCCGCGCTCGAGATGGCGGTGCTCGATGCCGAACTGCGCACCGAGGGCCGCTCGTTCGCGCGTGAGCTGGGATCGGTGCGCGACCGTGTGCCCTGCGGAGTGTCGGTGGGCATCATGGAGTCGATCCCGCAGCTGCTCGACGCGGTCGGCGGCTATCTCGACGCGGGGTACGTGCGCATCAAGCTGAAGATCGAGCCCGGCTGGGACGTCGAGCCCGTACGACAGGTGCGCGAGCGCTTCGGCGACGACGTGCAGCTGCAGGTCGACGCCAACACCGCCTACACGCTCCGGGATGCCCGCCACCTCGCCAAGCTCGACGCCTTCGATCTGCTGCTGATCGAGCAGCCGCTCGAAGAGGAGGATGTGCTCGGCCACGCCGACCTCGCGAAGATCGTGCAGACCCCGATCTGCCTCGACGAGTCGATCACCTCGGCCCAGACCGCCGCCGCCGCGATCCGGCTCGGCGCGACCTCGGTCATCAACATCAAGCCCGGCCGTGTCGGCGGGTACCTCGAGGCGAGGCGCATCCACGACCTCGCGGTCGCCCACGGCATCCCGGTGTGGTGCGGTGGAATGGTCGAGTCCGGCATCGGGCGGGCGGCGAACGTCGCGCTCGCCTCGCTGCCGGGGTTCACGCTGCCCGGCGACGTGTCGGCGAGCGACCGGTTCTACGCGACCGACATCACGGCACCGTTCGTGATGCGCGACGGCCACCTCGACGTGCCGCAGGGGCCGGGCCTGGGCCTCGAGCCCATCCCCGAGGTGCTGGACGAGCTCACCACCTCGATCGAGTGGGTGGCCCTGTAGGGGGTTATGCTCCCGACCATGAGCCCGAGGCCACGATCGAATCTCGGTCGCATCCTCGACGACCTGGGCGTGACGCTCCTCGAGCCGCTGCACGGGGACGTCGACGCCTCCGTCGATGTCGGCGGGGTCGTGATCCACGATCCGATCGACGAACCCGTCTACCCCGAGCGGGCGCTGGTGCTGGGGATCGGCCTGGTCTCGGCCGCCGACGTCGAGCAGGTCGTGACGGAGGTCGGGGCGCGCGATGCGGCCGCACTCGTGGTGCGCTCGGGCATCGAGCTCACCGACGCCGCGCTCGCCGCGGCCGATGCGTCCGGCGTCATGCTCCTCGGGCTGGCGCGCGGTGCCACCTGGAGCCAGCTGGCCGCGCTGCTGCGTTCGCTGCTCGCCGAGGGGGACGTCGGGCAGGCCGAGCACGAGTCGCTGGGCGGCCTGCCCTCGGGCGACCTGTTCGCCGTGGCCAACGCGATCGCCGCACTCCTCGACGCGCCGGTCACGATCGAGGATCGCTCGTCGGTCGTGCTGGCGTTCTCGGGCCGGCAGGAGGAGGCGGATGCCTCGCGGGCCGAGACGATCATCGGCCGCCGGGTGCCCGACCGGTTCGCCCGTGTGCTCACCGAGCGCGGGGTCTTCCGCGATCTGTACCGCTACGACCGTCCGGTCGTCGTGGATCCGTTCGCGATCGGCGAGGAGGGGCTCACGACGCAGCGGGTCGCGATCGGCGTGCGGGCGGGCGACGAGGTGCTCGGATCCGTGTGGGCGGCGATGGACGGTCCCCTCACCCCGGAGCGCACCGCAGCCCTGCGCGACTCGGCGAAGCTGGTGGCGCTGCACCTGCTGCGTGTGCGCGCCGGCGCGGACGTGCAGCGGCGCCTGTCGACCGAGCTCGTCGCGACGGCGCTCGAAGGCGGTGCGGGGGCGCGGGGCGCCCTGCGCCGGCTCGGCCTCGCCGGACAGCAGGTGGTCGTGCTCGGCGTGGCGCTGATCCCGCCCGGCGGTGAGCGCCCACCACGGTCCGATCAGCTCATGGTCGGCGAGCGGCAGCGGCTCGCCGACGCGTTCGCCGTGCACCTGTCGGCCGTGCGGGCAGGCTCGGCCGCCGCGCTGGTCGGCGACGTCGTCTACGGCATCCTTCCCGCGACGGACGACGAGGCGGGCGCCGAGGAGCGCGCGGCCCGTGTCGCCCGGGACTTCCTCGATCGTGTCGGGGCGCGGATGCCGGCGCTCGTCGCCGTCGGCTCGCCCGCGCGCGAGCTCACCGGCGTCGCGATGTCACGCGCGATCGTCGACCGGGTGCTGCGGGTGCTGCGCGAAGGGCATGCGGGCGGGCGCGTCGCGCGTCTGGCGGACGTGCAGACCGAGTCGCTCCTCATCGAGCTGCGCGACATCGTGAGCGCGCGCGGCGAGCAGCCCGTCGGTCCCGTCGCGCGCCTTCGCCACTACGACGCCGAGCACGGGACCAGTCTGCTGCCCACGCTCGCGGCGTGGCTCGACGGCTTCGGCGACGTCTCGAACGCCGCCGCCGCGATGTTCGTGCATCCGAACACGTTCCGCTACCGGCTCCGCCGCGCCGTGGCGGTCTCGGGCCTGGATCTCGACGATCCCGAGGCGCGATTCGCCGCGATGCTCCAGTTGCGGATGGCGCCCGGGCACTGACCCCGACGCCGCCCCCTCAGCCGACGAGCTCCTCCGCCAGCAGCTCGAGGGTCTGCAGGCGACCGGGAGCGGCATCCATCGGCTCGTTCTCGTACGATCCGGCGATCGGCGAGATCATCACCTCGTCCACGCCGTGCTGCGCGGCGAAGGAGCGCAGCTCGGATGCCACGGCCTCGGCCGTCCCGACGAACCACTTCGATCGCGCCGACGCCATGAACGTGTCGCCGAGTCCGGCGAACTCGGCCGCATTCGCGAGCGAGTGCTCGACCGTCTCGAGCGCGACCAGCGGCTTGTTCATGCGCAGGCGAGCGGTCATGCGCAGGTTCGGGAGGGCGCGCGCCTCGGCCTCTTCAGGTGTGGGCGCGACCAGCACGTTCGCGGTGAGGAAGGTGCGCGGCGCAGAGAGCGTCTCGGACGGCACGAACGACGACCGGTACAGGTCGAGCGCGCGCTCCAGGCCCTCGCCTGAGAAGTGGTTGGCGAAGACGTACGGAAGGCCCAGAGAGGCTGCCAGCTGCGCCGAGTAGTCACTCGAACCGAGCAGCCAGACCTCGGGTGTCGTCGTCGCCGCGGGCGTCGCGTGCACATCGTAGGTGCCGCCCGAGGTGAAGCGCAGGGACGCCCCGTCGGGCGCGACGAGCGAGATGATGTCGCGCACGTGGTCGGGGAACCGCTCGACGTCGCTCGTGGTGCCGCTCTGGCGGAGGAGCTGGGTGATGACGGGGTCCGATCCGGGAGCGCGGCCGAGGCCCAGGTCGATGCGTCCGGGAGCGAGCGCCTCCAGCGCCGCGAACTGCTCGGCGACGACCAGCGGCGAGTGGTTCGGCAGCATCACGCCGCCCGACCCGAGCCGGATGTGCGACGTCCTGGCCGCGGCGGCCGCCGCCAGCACGGGAGGCGTGGTCGAGGCCACGGCGGGCATGTTGTGATGCTCGGCGAACCAGTACCTGCGGTAGCCCAGCCGATCCGCCGCATCGGCGAGCGAGAGGGATGCCGCGACCGCCTGCGCGCTCGTCTGCCCGGTGCGAACCGGAACCAGGTCGAGAACCGACAGTGCGAGAGTCGAGGGGGTGGCCGGGGAGGGGGCTGCAGTGCTCATCGTCATCTGCAACCTCCCGCCCCGGCATCCGCATTCCGGATCGTGCCGGAATCCGTCGGCGGCCGCGCGCACGGCGGCCGCCGGCGCCGAGTCAGGGCAGGCGGTTCGCCTTCGCGAGGTTGGCGCGCAGCTCGTCCGCGTTCTGACGGGTGACGTAGGCGGGGCGGTCGCGCTCCAGGCGCCACGACTCGCTGAGCGGCCCGGCGCTGACGGTGTCGTAACCGAGAGCGTCGTAGATGCCGGTGATCAGCTCGACCGCGTCGTCGTGGTCGCTCGCGGTGCCGAGCGCGCGCCGGTCGGCGCTGCCCGCCGGGAGCCCGGTCGTGTTGATGTCGGACGCGAGGATCTGGTTGAACCCCTTCACGACCTTCGAGGTCGGCAGGTGATCCTGCACAAGCTGCGACGTCGTGGTCTCGCCGCGGTCGAGCGCCTCGATGTGGCCGTCGCGCTCGAAGTAGTAGTTGTTGGTGTCGATCACGAACTTGCCCGCGAGCGGCTCGACCGGAACGTCCTTCAGCGCCTTCAGCGGAACCGTCACGACCGCGATGTCGGCGGCCGCGGCGGCATCGGCGGCGGAGGCCGCGGTGACCTTCGGGCCGAGCCCGGCGACCACGTCCGTCAGCGTCTCGGGGCCGCGCGAGTTCGCGATCACCACGTCGTAGCCGAGTTCCGAGAAGGCGCGGGCGAGCGCGCTGCCGATGTGTCCTGCACCGATGATTCCGATTGTCGTCATGACGTGGCGCAACCACGGGGCGCGGCATCCCATTCCGACACCGCGACGGAAGGACAGGCGGGAAACGTTTTCGCGATTCGGCCCGCCACCGTGCGACCCCGTGTGACGATGTCCGCATGGACTACACCCACCTCGGACGAACCGGCACCTCCGTCTCGCGGATCGTGCTCGGGACGATGAACTTCGGCGACCGCACCTCGGAGGAGGACTCGTTCGCCATCCTCGACCGCGCGCTGGAGCTCGGCATCAACTTCATCGACACCGCCAACGGCTACGGCGGCGCGGGCGGCCGCGGCGCCACCGAAGAGATCATCGGCCGCTGGTTCGCCGCCCGGCCGGGCGTGCGCGACGACGTCGTGCTGGCCACCAAGGTCCACTCGCCGATGGTCGATCCGACGCCCGACGGCGATGTCGTCAACGCCCGGGGCGCCTCGGCCTGGCAGGTGCGCCGTGAGGCGATCGGGTCGCTGCGGCGCCTGCAGACCGACCGCATCGACCTGTACCAGTTCCACCACATCGACCGGCACATCTCGTGGCAGGAGCTGTGGCAGTCGATGGAGGTGCTCGTCACGAAGGGCGAGGTCGTCTATGCGGGCAGCTCGAACTTCGCGGCGTGGAACATCGCGCAGGCCAACGAGATCGCCGCGCAGCGCCACTTCCTCGGCCTGGTGAGCGAGCAGTCGCTGTACAACCTCACGCAGCGCTCGATCGAGCTCGAGGTGATCCCGGCGGCGCAGAACTACGGTCTCGGGATCCTGCCGTGGTCGCCGCTGGCGGGCGGCCTGCTCAGCGGGGGATCCTCGGATGCCTCGGCCCGGTCCGGATCCGAGCGCATCATGTCGCAGCGGGAGCAGCGCCGTGACCAGATCGCCGCGTACGAGGCGTTCGCGCAGGAGCGTGGATGGACGCCGTCGGCGCTGGGACTGGCATGGCTGCTGCACCAGCCCGGCGTCACCGGCCCGATCATCGGACCGCGCACCGTGGCGCAGCTCGAGTCGGCGGTGTCGGCGCTCGACATCCGGCTGAGCACCGAGGACCTCACCGCCCTCGACGAGCTGTTCCCGGGCCCCGGCGGCCAGGCTCCCGAGGCCTACGCCTGGTGAAGCCCGGGCGGGCCGCGCGTTCAAGAGCGCGCGGCCCGCTTGACGTGCTCGTACGCCGCGAGCGCCGCCGCGCGGGTCTCGCCGAGATCGACGAGAGGCTCGGGCCCGTCGTCGCTCAGGGATGCGGGAGCCCATTCGCGCACGTAGTGCCCGTCCGCGTCGAACTTCTTCGCCTGCACCTGCGGGTTGAAGATCCGGAAGTACGGTGCGGCGTCCGCGCCGGAGCCTGCGACCCACTGCCAGTTGAACGGGTTGTTCGCCTCATCGGCGTCGACGAGGGTGTCCCAGAACCACTCCTCGCCGCGTCGCCAGTCGATGAGCAGGTTCTTGACGAGGAAGGATGCCGCCACCATCCGCACCCGGTTGTGCATGTAGCCGGTGGCCCAGAGCTCGTTCATGCCGGCGTCGACGAGCGGGACGCCGGTGCGCCCCTGCTGCCAGGCCTCGAGGTGCGCGCGCTTCAGCCGCGGCCACGGGAACGTGTCGAACTCGGACCGCAGGTTCTTCGTCGCGAGCTCCGGAAAGTGGAACAGCGTGTGCCACGCGAATTCGCGCCATCCGAGCTCCGACAGGAAGCGCCCGCCGTGACCGGCCTCGACGGTCTCGTGCCACACGGTGAACGGGCTCACCTCACCCCACCGCAGGCGGGGTGACAGCAGCGACGTCGCGCCCGCGGCAGGCTCGTCGCGCGCCCGGTCGTACGCGGCGAGGTCGTCCTCGAGGAATTCGCGCAGCCGCCGCCGTGCGGCGGGCTCGCCGGGCTCCCACGTGTCGCGCAGCCCGCCTGCCCAGTCCGGATGCCGCGGGAGCAGCTCCCAGTCCTCGAGGGAAGCGGATGCCACACCACCGCGCAGCCCGTCGACCTCTCGCGGCTCCGGCAGAGGTGCGCGCGGCGAAGGCAGGGCGAGGCACGCGCGCCAGAACGGCGTGAACACCGAGAAGTGGGTTCCGGCGCCGGTCTTCACCGTCCACGGCTCGAACAGCAGCGAGCCGGTGAACGAGGCGACGTCCACGCCCTCCTCACGCAGACCCGTCTTCAGTACGGTGTCGATCTCGCGCTCGGGGCCGCCGTAGCGCCGGTTCCAGAAGACGGCGCCGGCGGAGGCATCCACCGCCAGCTCCCGGACGATCCGCTCGGCGGGTCCACGCCGCAGGACGAGAGTCGCCCCGCGCTCGCGCAGCCGATCGCCGAGCGAGGCGAGGGAATGGTGCAGCCACCACCGCGCAGCGCCGCCGAGCGCGCGGACCCCCGGCGACTCCTCATCGAGGACGTAGAGCGCGACGATCGGCTCGCCGCGATCGATCGCCGCGCGCAGTGCGGGGTTGTCGGCGAGACGCAGATCATCGCGGAACCACACGATCGACGGTCGGACCATGACCCCATCCTGCCGTCCGCGTGCCGGGCGGGGCTTGGGCGGCAGCCGGCGAGCTCGCCGACGCCGCTTGCAGCCACTTGCGCGATCCTGCAATTTCTTGCGTACACTGAGCGCATGTCGAAGCGTCTCGCCGAAGTGGCGCGCAAGGTGGGTGTCAGCGAGGCCACCGTCAGCCGCGTGCTCAACGACAAGCCCGGCGTCTCGGACGCCACGCGCCAGGCCGTGCTCACCGCGCTCGACGTGCTCGGCTACGAGCGGCCCACCAAGCTGCGCGGCGAACGCGCGCGGCTGGTCGGACTCGTGCTGCCCGAACTGCAGAACCCGATCTTCCCCGCGCTCGCCGAGATCATCGGCGGCGGGCTCACCCAGAACGGCTACACGCCGCTGCTGTGCACGCAGAACGCCGGCGGCATCACCGAATCCGACTACGTCGACCTCCTGCTGCAGCAGCAGGTGTCGGGCGTGATCTTCCTCGGCGGCAACTACAGCCAGGCCGACGCCGCGCACGAGCACTACGAGCGCATCCGCCAGGTGAACCTGCCGACCGTGCTCGTGAACGCCCGCATCAGCGCGCTCGACTTCGCGACGGTGTCGACCGACGACGCCGCGGCTGCCGAGCAGGCCATCCAGCACCTGCACCAGCTGGGCCACCGCCGCATCGGCATGCTGCTGGGGCCGCTGGACCACATCCCCTCGCAGCGCAAGCTCGCGGCGGCCCGCCGCCTGCTGGAGCGACTGGGCTCGCCGCTGGACGAAGGACTCGTGGTGCGCGGCCTGTACTCGCTGGAATCGGGCCAGGCCGGGGCATCCCGTCTCTTCGCCGCCGGCGCGACAGCCGTCGTGTGCGCGAGCGACCCGCTCGCCCTCGGCGCCGTGCGCGCCGCCCGCCGGGCGGGCCTGAGCGTGCCCGACGACGTCAGCGTGGTCGGGTACGACGACTCGTTCCTGATGAGCTGCACCGAGCCGCCGCTGACGACGGTGCGCCAGCCGATCGAATCGATGGGTCGCACCGTGATCGACCTGCTGCTGTCGCAGATCGCCGGCACCACGGAGGCGGGTGACGAGCTGCTGTTCGAGCCCGAGCTCGTCCTGCGCGCCTCGACGGGCCCCGCCGCCCGCTGACCCCGCCGCCCGCTGACCCCGCCGCCCGCTGACCCCGCCGCCCGCTGACCCCGCCGCCCGCGCCGTCGCCGTGCCCGATCTCATCCGCGGCTTCGTCCCGTCGCGTCCTCGCCCGCGCCGCACCCGCGCCGAGCCTCCCGACGCTTCCATGCTCCGCAGTCACCTTCTGCGCGCCCGTCCCGTCCGCAGCAGCAGAAGCTGACTGCGGAGCAAGGGGGAGGAGCTGCTCCGCAGTCACCTTCTGCGCGCCCGCTGTGCCCGCCGCAACAGAACCTGACTGCGGAGCCGAAGGGGTGGACACGGGGCGACGCCCCGGCGGAGTTGCACATCGTGATCTTGCGTGGATCTGTCAAAGAGTTGCGTTAACCGATCCGGCGTCGTACATTCTCTCCAACGAGACTTTCAACGACGAACGAGGAGTTCTGTGGACACCGAGGTCCTGACGCACGGCGCACGTGTCGTGCCCGCCGGCGACGATCCGCTGTGGTGGCGGTCGGCCGTCATCTACCAGGTCTACGTGCGCAGCTTCGCGGACGGCAACGGCGACGGCACGGGCGATCTCGCCGGCGTGCGCGCCCACCTCGGCTACCTGAAGGACCTCGGCGTCGATGCGATCTGGTTCAACCCCTGGTACCCGAGCCCGCTGGCCGATGGCGGCTACGACGTGCGGGACTACCGCGACATCGACCCCCGCTTCGGCACCCTCGAAGAGGCCGAGCTGCTGATCCAGGAGGCGCTGGCCCTCGGCATCCGCACCATCATCGACGTCGTCCCCAACCACATCTCGGACCAGCACCCGTGGTTCCAGGCGGCGCTGGCCGCCGGCCCCGGCAGCCCCGAGCGCGAGCGGTTCTGGTTCCACCCCGGCAAGGGCCCGAACGGCGACGAGATCCCGACGCATTGGGTTTCGAGCTTCCAGGGCGAGACGTGGACGCGCACGACGAACCCCGACGGCACGCCGGGGGAGTGGTACCTGCACATGTTCACCCCCGAGCAGCCCGACCTCAACTGGAACCACCCCGACGTGCGCCGCGAGCACGAGGACATCCTGCGCTTCTGGTTCGACCGCGGTGTCGCAGGCGTGCGCATCGACTCGGCGGCCCTGCTCGTCAAGGACCCCGAGCTGCCCGAGGTCGGCGAGAAGCAGGGCGCCGGCCAGCACCCCACCGAGGACCGCGACGAGCTGCACGACGTCTACCGCTCGTGGCGCGCGATCGCCGACTCGTACCCCGGCACCCGCGTGCTGGTCGGCGAGATCTGGGTGCCCGACATCGTGCGGTTCACCAACTACCTGCGCCCCGATGAGATGCACACCGCCTTCAACTTCGACTTCCTGGCGCGGCCGTGGGGGGCGGCATCCTTCCGCGAATCGATCTCGTCGACGCTCGAGGCGCACGCCCCGGTGGGCGCCCCCAGCACCTGGGTGCTGAGCAACCACGACGTCACCCGCCCGGTCACGCGGTACGGGCGGGAAGACACGGCGTTCGCGTTCCTCAAGAAGCGCTTCGGCGTGCCGACCGACCCCGAGCTCGGTCTGCACCGCGCCCGCGCGGCGGCCCTGCTGGTCGCAGCGCTGCCCGGCAGCCTATACATCTACCAGGGCGACGAGCTCGGCCTGCCCGAGGTCGAGGACCTGCCGCTGCACCTCATCGAGGACCCGATGCACTTCCGCTCCGGCGGAACGGACCCGGGGAGGGATGGATGCCGGGTGCCGCTGCCGTGGGCCGGCGACCGGGCTCCGTTCGGGTTCAGCCCCGACGGTGCAGAGACCTGGCTGCCGCAGCCGGAGGCCTGGGCGGCGCTGACCGTCGCCGCGCAGCAGGCGGATCCGGCGTCGACGCTCAATCTGTACCGCGACGCGCTGCGGCTGCGCCGTCAGCTGCCCGAGCTCGGCGACGGCCCGCTCGAGTGGTGGGACGACGTGCCCGGTCTCGCGGGACGCACCGGCCACGGCGCCGACGTCCTCGCCTTCCGTCGCGGCGACCGCTTCGCATGCCTCGTCAACACCGGCGAGGACCCGGTCGCCCTGCCCGCAGGCGCGAGCGTGCTCCTGTCGAGCTCGCCGCTCGAGGACGGCGCCCTGCCGGGCGACGCCGCCGTCTGGCTGCGCCTGCGACCCGAGTCCCACACCACCAACACCACCCCCGGGACGCCCGCGCCGAGAGGCTGACGCGGAACGCCCCACACGAAAGGAAAGACGATGAAGTCACCAGCAAGGGTCCTGCTCGCCGGTGTCGCCACCGTGGCGACCGTCGGCGCGCTCGTCGGCTGCTCGGCGGCCGCCGACGGCGGCGACAGCAGCGACGGCAAGGTCGAGCTGCGCGTCGCGACGTTCCCTCCGGGAGCGGATGCGGCGGCGTATGAGGCCTTCGCCACCCAGGAGAAGCAGTTCGAGAAGGAGCACCCGAACATCGACATCATCGGTGTCGAGTACGAGTGGGAGGGGCCGACGTTCGCCGTGCAGCTCGCCGGCGGCAGCCTTCCCGACGTGTTCACGGTGCCGTTCACCGACTCCAAGACGCTGCTCGAGAACGGTCAGCTCATGGATGTCACGGCCGAGATGAAGGACCTGGGCTACCAGGACAGCTTCAACCCGATCATCCTCGACGGCGTGACCGGCGACGACGGCAAGATCTACGGCTTCCCGCGCCAGGCCTACGCGATGGGCCTGCACTACAACCGCGACCTGTTCGAGCAGGCGGGCCTGGACCCCGACCAGCCGCCGACGACGTGGGACGAGGTCCGCGAGTACGCGAAGAAGATCCATGACGCGACCGGCAAGGCCGGCTACGCGCAGATGGCGATCAACAACACCGGTGGCTGGCAGCTGACCGCGCAGACCGTCGCGCGAGGCGGTCGCACCCAGACCGACAACCAGGACGGCACCGCCACCTCGACGATCGACAATGACGCCACCAAGGCGACGCTGCAGTTCCTGCACGACCTGAAGTGGGAGGACGACTCGTTCGGCTCGAAGGTCGACCTCGACTGGGGCACGATCAACCAGGAGTTCGCGGCCGGCAACATCGGCATGTACACCTCGGGGTCCGACGTGTACACCGCGCTGGTGCGTGACTTCGGCCTCGACCCCGACGTCTACGGCCTCGGTGTCGTGCCGATCGAGGGCGACGACCCGGGCACGCTCGGCGGCGGCGACATCGCCGTCATCAGCCCCACCGTCGACGACCCCACCAAGGAGGCCGCCGTCGAGTGGATCGACTGGTACTACATGCAGAAGCTGATGGACGAGGACGCCGCCGTGCAGGACGCCAAGGCGCTCGCGGACTCCGACCAGGCCGTCGGCACCCCGGTGCTGCCCGTGCTCAGCCGTGAGCTGTACGAGGAGTCCCTCACCTGGATCGAGCCGTACATCAACGTGCCGCGCGACCAGATGAAGCCGTTCACCGACAACATCTGGGACCAGACGCCCGTCGGCGAGGCCAAGAAGTCGACGCAGGAGGTCTACGCTCTGCTCGACACCGTCGTCCAGACGGTGCTGACCGATCAGAACGCCGACATCGACGCGCTGCTCGCCCAGGCCCAGACCGACGCCCAGGCTCTGCTCGACGAGTAACAGCGAGTGGAGGATGCCGCACCTCGGCGCTTCTCGAAGCCCCGGGGTGCGGCATCCCGACGCGTTCCGTCTCCCGACCCCCGCTCGTTGAGCGACACTTCGACTCGCTGGCGCTCGCTCAATGCAGGTCTCCGCGAGACGAAACGCCCCGCACGACGAACACCCTTCACCGCAAAGGCCGATGATGACCATGACACAGGAGCGCCCGGCGGCCGCCGCGGCCACTCCGCCGCCCGCCCCGCCGGCGAAGCGCAAGACCCGTCGCACCCCGCTCACCTGGTACCGCGGCGGGGGCCTCGCGAACCTGCTGTTCGTGCTGCCGATGGTGTTCGTGTTCTTCTTCTTCTCGTGGTCGCCGATCGTCCAGTCGGTGATCATGAGCCTGCAGAAGACCAACCTGCTCGTCTCTGAGTGGGTCGGCTTCGACAACTACATCGCGGTGCTGAGCGACCCGCAGCTCGGGCGCGCGGTCGTCAACACGATCTACTTCGCGGTGCTGGCGCTGCTGTTCGGCTTTCCGCTGCCGCTGTTCATGGCGGTGCTGATGAGCGAGGTGCGCCGCGGCAAGGGGCTGTACTCGGCCCTCGCCTACCTGCCCGTCGTGATCCCGCCGGTCGTGGCGGTGCTGCTGTGGAAGTTCTTCTACGACTCGTCGCCGAACGGCGTCTTCAACACGGCGCTGGGGTGGTTCGGGATCCCGCCGCAGCCCTGGCTGTCGTCGGCCGCGCAGGCCATGCCCTCGCTCGTGCTCGAGGCGACGTGGGCTGCCGCGGGCGGGTCCATCATCATCTACCTGGCGGCCCTGCTGTCGGTGCCGCCGGAGCTGGACGACGCCGCCGAGGTCGACGGTGCCGGCATCTGGCGCAAGGTGTGGCACGTCACGCTGCCGCAGCTGCGCGGCATCCTCTTCATCATGCTGATCCTGCAGGTCATCGCGACCGCGCAGGTGTTCCTCGAGCCGTTCCTGTTCACCGGCGGCGGGCCGGCGGGGGCGACGAAGACGATCCTGCTGTACATCTACGACAAGGCGTTCCGCAACAGTCTGGGCGGCGACTACGGCGAGGCCACCGCGGTGTCGGTGCTGCTCGCGATCGTGCTCGCCATCCTGTCCTGGCTGTACTTCAAGCTCACGAACCGCTGGAGCACCTCATGACCACGACGATCACCAACGCCGAGCGCCGCGAAGGCATGAGGGGCCTGTTGTCGCGCCGGGGGTCCGGCGGGGGCCGCAAGCGCGACTCCCTCGACGATCTGGCCGAGCGCACCATCGTCTCGGCGTCCGAGCGCCGCCGCCCCGGCACCCGGTTCGGCATGTCGGTGACGCACGTCTTCCTGTTCGTCACGCTCGCGATCGCCGGCCTCGGCCCGATCCTGTGGCTCGCGAAGTCGGCGGTGACGCCCTCGCAGGACACCATCCAGCAGCCCTTCGCGCTCTGGCCCAACGGCATCGACTGGGCGAACCTGTCGACGGCGTGGAACGACATCCACATCGACCAGTACTTCTGGAACACCATCGTGATCGCGGCCGGCGCCTGGTTCGCGCAGCTGTTCATCGCGACGACCGGCGGCTACGCGCTGTCGGTGCTGCGCCCCAGGTACGCGCCCGTGCTCAACGCGCTGGTGCTGGCGACGCTGTTCATCCCGGGCATCGTGCTGCTGGTGCCGCTGTACCTGACGATCGTGTCGCCGCCGTTCCTCGGTCGCGATGCGAGCATGCTCAACAGCTACCTCGCGGTGTGGCTGCCGATGGCGGCGAACGCGTTCAACATCCTGCTCGTCAAGCGGTTCTTCGACAATCTGCCGCGCGAGGTCTTCGAAGCCGCGAAGACCGACGGCGCCGGACCGTTCCGCCTGTTCTGGTCGATCGTGCTGCCGATGTCGAAGCCGATCCTCGGCGTGGTGTCGGTGTTCGCGATCATCGCCGCGTGGAAGGACTACCTCTGGCCGATGCTGGTGCTGCCCGATCCGCGCGTGCAGCCGCTGTCGGTGCGGCTTCCCGCCGTGGCGAGCCAGACCGAGCTCGACGTGTTCCTCGCGGCGCTCGCGATCGCGACCCTCATCCCCATTGCGATGTTCCTGCTGTTCCAGTCCGTGTTCCTGCGCTCGGCCGGACTCGGCGGCGCGGTCAAGGGCTGACGAACCTCGGAAGGAGTGGATGCCGGGCGCCCGGCACCCACTCGTCACAGGCCGTCGGTGACGTGGCCGTCGGGGATCACGACGAGCAGTGCGCCGGGTGCGACGCGGGCCCGCACCGAGACGGCCTCGCCGAACTCGTCGCCGTCGAGCTGCACCGGTCGCGCCTCCTGCGCGGCGATATCGATGCCGGGGCCGCGGGCATACAGCACGGAGTTGTCTTTGGTGCGCAGCGACAGCACCTGCCGGCCGGCGCGGAACCGGCGCAGCACGCTGTTGTCCCACGCGACGCGGCGCCATACGAACAGCCAGCCGAACAGGCCCTTCGGCTGGAACACCACGACGTCCAGATCGCCGTCGGCGATGGAGGCCTCGGGGATGAGCTCCAGCCCCGCCGGCAGCGACCCGCAGTTGGCGACCAGCACACTCTGCACCCTCGTGGAGTGCATGCGGCGGCCGGTGAGCTGGTACATCACGCGGAAGGGCCTGGCGCCAGGCAGCGACCGTGCGGCGCCGTCGACGTAGGCGACCCAGCCGAACTTCTTCTTCAGCTGTGGCCGGGTGTTCGCGATCATCGCGGCGTCGAGGCCCATCCCCGCCATCACCACGAACGCGTGCTCGGCCTTCTCGCCGCCCGGGCGGGTGAGGTGGAACCACCCGACGTCCATCGCGAGGGTGGTGCCCTCGAACACGGCCCGCACCATGGCGGCCGGGTCGGTGAGCGGCAGCTTGAGGTTGCGGGCGAGCAGGTTGCCGGTGCCGCTCGGCACGATCGCCAGGGGAACGCCGCTGTCGCTCATCGCCTCGGACACCGCGCGCACCGTGCCGTCGCCGCCGGCGACCAGCACGGCGTCGACGTCCTCTGCGAGAGCCTGCCGGGTGACGTCGTCGCCGAGGTCGTCCACCGTCGTCTCGTAGAACAGCGGCTCGGACCAGCCGGCCTCAGCCGACAGCCGGCTCACGGTGTCGCGCAGGGCCGGGCCGTCGGCCTTGATGGGGTTGTAGACGAGCGCGGCCTTCGGCGACGGGCGTCCGTCGTCCGACAGCGGTCGCGTCTCGCCCGCTCCGGATGCCGCCGCCATGTCGTCCACCCTAGGACCCAGACCCGGCGTCGCGCGCGAGCCACGGAGCAGCGGCCCCCCGGACGCTGTTCCGCGGGCGCCGACTAAGCTTGCAGGGTGATCGATCCCGTGCTGCTTCGCGACAATCCTGAGCTGGTCAAGCGCTCACAGCTGGCGCGCGGCGAGTCGTCCGACACGGTCGATGCGGCCATCGCCGCCGACCGTGAGCGCCGGGCGGCCATCACGGCGTTCGAAGAGCTCCGTGCGGCGCAGAACGCTCACGGCAAGCGCGTCGCGCAGGCTCCCAAGGACGAGAAGGCGGCGCTGGTCGCAGAGGCCAAGGAGCTCAGCGAGCGGGTGAAGCAGGCCCAGCACGCCGTGAGCGCTGCGGAAGAGGCATCCACCGAGGCATTCGCCCTCATCGAGAACATCGTGATCGACGGCGTGCCGGCCGGCGGCGAGGACGACTTCGTCACGCTGCGCACGCACGGCGACATCCCCGCGTTCGGGTTCGAGCCGCGCGACCACCTGGAGCTCGGCGAGAAGCTCGGCGCCATCGACATGGAGCGCGGCACCAAGGTGTCGGGCAGCCGCTTCTACTTCCTCACCGGCGTCGGTGCGCGCCTCGAGATCGCGCTCATGAACCTCGCCCTCGACCGCGCGCTGCAGGCGGGCTTCACCCCGATGATCCCGCCGACGCTGGTGCGGCCGGAGGTCATGCAGGGCACAGGCTTCCTCGGCAAGCACTCGGCCGAGGTCTACCACCTCGAAGAGCAGGACCTCTATCTCGTCGGCACCAGCGAGGTGCCGCTCGCCGGCTACCACATGGGCGAGATCCTCGACCTGTCGCGCGGCGCCAAGCGCTACGCCGGCTGGTCGACCTGTTACCGCAGCGAGGCGGGTTCGTACGGCAAGGACACCCGCGGCATCATCCGGGTGCACCAGTTCAACAAGCTCGAGATGTTCGTCTACACGACGCCTGAGGACGCCGAGGCCGAGCACCTGCGCCTCGTCGAGCTGCAGGAGGGCATGCTGCAGGATCTGGGTCTGTCGTACCGGGTGATCGACGTCGCCGCCGGCGACCTCGGCTCGTCGGCCGCCCGCAAGTACGACGTCGAGGCGTGGGTGCCGACGCAGGGCGCCTACCGCGAACTGACGTCGACGTCGAACTGCACCACGTACCAGGCCCGCCGTCTCGACATCCGCTACCGCCCTGAGGACGCTGGCAAGACGCAGCCGGTCGCGACCCTCAACGGCACCCTCGCGACGACCCGCTGGATCGTCGCGCTGCTGGAGACCCACCAGCGCGAAGACGGCTCCGTCACCGTGCCCGAGGTGCTGCGGCCCTTCCTCGGAGGACTCGAGGTCCTGGAGCCGATCGCGTGACGGAAGCGCACCTGCCCGCGACGGGGTCCATCAAGGTCGTGGGGCCCAAGAAGGCCGCGAAGCTCGTCGAGCAGGTCGCACGCGACACCGAAGACCCGCGCGTCGCCACCGAGCGGCTGCTCATCGCCCTCGACATCGACGGCACCGTCATCCTCGAGGACGAATCGCTGAGCCCCGGCGTCGTGGATGCCGTCGAGCACGCGCATCGCGCGGGCCACGAGGTGATGGTCGCCACCGGGCGCAGCTGGGAGGGCACCCGCGGCATCCTCCGCGTCCTCGGCATCGCCCCGGAGTTCGCGGTGTGCTCGAACGGCGCCGTCGTGCTCAAGCGCGTCGAAGGCGACGAGCTGCTCTACGAGCGGTGGCACGTCGAGACGTTCGACCCGCGAGAGGTGCTTCAGCAGCTGCGCGACCACCTGCCCGACGCGCGCTACATGGTCGAGCTCGCCGACGGGCAGCGCCTGTACACCGAGCCGCTCGCGGACTGGAACCTCATCAACGCGAGGCGCGTGCCGTTCGCGGAGCTCGGCGCGCGGCCGGTCTGCCGTGTCGTCGTCGTGTCGCCCGACAAGGGCGAGCAGGACTTCGTCGACCTCGTGTCGCACATCGGACTCAACCACGTCTCGTACGCGGTGGGCTGGACGGCGTGGCTCGACATCGCGCCGCTCGGCGTCGACAAGAGCACCGGTCTGGAGCGCGTGCGTACCGCTCTCGGCATAGACCCCGAGCACGTGCTGGTCATGGGCGACGGACGTAACGACGTCGGCATGTTCCGCTGGGCGCTCGATCACGGCGGACGTGCCGTCGCGATGGCGCAGGGTCCTCAGGAGGTTCGGGATGCCGCCGGCGAGACCACGACGTCGGTCGAGGCCGGCGGGGTCGCGGCCGTGCTCCGACTGCTGTGAGCCCGCAGCCTGGTCGTTGAGCGAGCGAGGAACGAGCGAGACGAAACGCGTCTGCCGCACGGTCGGCCGGGGACGCGGCCTCTTCAGAGGATTGCCAGCCGGCGTTGGAAGAATAGGTCGGCAGAGCAGTCGGCTAGACTCGACGCCTGTTCGACAGATACCGCCCGACGGCGGGATCCGTCGGGAGGGTTGTCCGAGCGGCCGATGGACCTGGTCTTGAAAACCAGTGGGCAGCAATGTCCCGTGGGTTCGAATCCCACACCCTCCGCAGAATTGGGTGCCGGGGGGCGAACCGTGAGGCAAGCATTCCCGAGAGGAACCGAGTGACACAGGCGACTAAGCACGCTCGTCGCGGCCGCCGTACGGTGGCGCGCCACGGTGAGCTGCGCTCTCCGAGCCCGGTCGGGTTCCTGATGAAGATCATCGGGATCGTCGCCGCCGTGGTGCTCGTCTCGGGCGCCGGCGTCGCCGCGTACGCCGCGACCGACGTCGTGGGGAGCTTCCAGTCGCAGGCCGTCGATCTCGAGGGGCAGGGGACGATCCCGCCCGACATCGGCGCGATCGAGGGCGGTGTGGATCTGCTGCTCGTCGGCACCGACGAATGCGAACCCGAGTACGCCTACATCTTCGGCGACCGCTGCACGGGGCCGGACGCCGAGGGCCAGCTCAACGACGTGAACATGCTGGTGCACATCTCGGACAACCCGCGCCGGGTCACGGTCGTCTCTTTCCCGCGCGACCTGATGGTGCCCATCCCGTCGTGCACGCGCGAGGACGGCTCGGTGTCGGAGGCCACCCGCAAGACGCAGCTCAACGAGGCGTGGGGCATGGGCGGACTGTCGTGCGTCGCCAAGACCGTCAAGGAGCTCAGCGGCGAGAACATCCCGTTCGCGGCGAAGGTCAGCTTCGGCAACGTCATCAACATCACCGGGGCGATCGGCGGCGTCGACGTCTGCATCGGCAACGGCGGCATCAAAGACGTCTACACCGGGATCGACTGGCCGGCCGGGCCGCGCACGATCGAGGGCCTCGAGGCGCTGCAGTTCCTGCGCACGCGCCACGGGCTCACCGGCGGCAGCGACCTCTCGCGCATCTCGAACCAGCAGCAGTACATGTCGAGCCTCGCTCGCAAGCTCGTGAGCGATGAGGTGCTGTCGAATCCCGCGACGCTCTACAAGCTCGCGACGACGGCATCCGAGAACATCACTCCGAGCAAGTCCCTCGCGAACCCGATGACTCTCGTGCAGATCGCGCTCGCCGTGAAGAACGTGCCGTTCGAAGACATCGTGTTCGTGCAGTACCCCGTGCTCGAAGACCCGGCCGACGCCAACCGGGTCGTGCCCGACTACGACTCGGCGGCCCAGCTCTGGGCCGCGCTCGCCGCGAACGAGCAGCTCGACGTGACCCAGCAGTCCCAGGGCGTCATCGTCGACCCGAACGCGACCGTCGACCCGAACGCGACGGTCGACCCGAACGCGACGGTCGACCCGAACGCGACGGTCGACCCGAACGCGACGCCCACCGACGGCACCGCCGTCCTTCCCGACAACATCACCGGTCAGAACGCCGCGCAGCAGACGTGCTCGGCCGGCAACGTCAGGGCCAACGGCTGATGCCGTCGGCGCGGCGGACCCCGGGTCGGGGTCGGGTCACGCTTGCCCGTCACGGAGTGCTGCAGACGCGGCATCCGCTCGTCTCCATCCTCGCGATGCTCGGTGTCGTGCTCGGTGTTGTGGCCGTGAGCGCCACCGGGATCACGGCGTACAACGTGTGGGCGGCGGCGCAGACTGTCGTCGACAACGCCGTCGTACTGGACGCCGACAAGCCGCTCCCGCCGTCGCTCGACGCGATCGAAGGCGGCGTGAACCTGCTCATGGTCGGCACCGACTCGTGCGAGGGCGAGAACGCGAAGCTGTCGACCGCCTGCATGGCGGGCGACACCGACGGCGAGCGCAACGACGTCACGATGCTGGTGCACATCTCGGACGAGCCGCGACGCGTGACGGTCGTCTCGTTCCCGCGCGACATGCTGGAGCCGATCCCGTCGTGCCCGAAAGAGGACGGCAGCGGCAACTATTCCGCGATGGCGTCACAGAAGCTCAATGTGTCGTACTCCTATGGCGGACTGACGTGCACGGTGATGACCATCGAAGCGATCACGAAGCAGGAGATCGATTTCGCCGCCGCGATCCGCTGGTCGGGCGTCATCGCCATGTCGGATGCCATCGGCGGCGTCGACGTCTGCATCGGCGAGGGCGGCATCAGCGACCCCGAGCACACCGGCCTCACGCTCAGCGAGGGCGAGCACACGCTGCAGGGATGGGAGGCGCTGCAGTTCCTGCGGATCCGTCACGGCATCGGCAACGGGTCCGACCTCGGCCGCATCTCGAACCAGCAGCAGTTCATGTCGTCCATGGTGCGCAAGCTGCAGTCCGATGCCGTGCTCGCGGACCCGGCCCGTCTGCTGACCCTCGCGACCACGGCGATCGGCCAGATGCAGAAGGGCGAGCTGAAGCTCAGCTCGGGTCTCGCCAACCCCACCCTGATGGTGCAGATCGCGATGGCGGTCAAGAACGTCCCCTTCGAGGACATCGTGTTCGTGCAGTACCCCACGCGGTACTCGGATGACGCGCTGCGGGTCTACCCGGTGACGGAGGCCGCGGATCAGCTCTTCGCCGCGCTCGAGGCCAACGAGCCGCTCACGCTCACCGGCGATCCGAGCCAGGGCGGCGGCGTCGAGGTCACCGGCGAAGTCGTGCAGCCGGAGCCGACGACGGAAGCGACTCCGACGCCGGGGGCTTCGCCCGGCACCGACGCGACGACCGATCCCCAGCAGCGTGTCGAGCTCCCGTCCGACATCGCCGGCCAGACCGCCGATCAGACCACGTGCACCGTGCGCGAGGGGAAATGACGGTGATTCGGCGGAGCGTCGCGGACCGGTTATGATTGCTGGGCGCATCCGGTTGGCTTTCGGGCTCAGGATGCCTGGAGACGTCGCATAGTCAGGCCTAGTGCACCACCCTGCTAAGGTGGAGTCCTCGCAAGGGGACCGAGGGTTCAAATCCCTCCGTCTCCGCAGTTGTTTGAGACATGCTCCGCAACGTTGAAGGTCATTCAGCAGTGCTCGCGGACGTTCAGGATGACGTTCAACCACATTCAGTCCTGTTCAGGTGTTCGCAATTCTTTCCCACGCGGACCTGCTGTTTCTTGCCCCGGCCCCCACAGTGAGCACATTGCCTGACGGCGGTGTGCCTCGGTAATCAGTTCGCTGTCTCGAACGCCTCCGATCTCGGGTCTGCGAAGGATCTGCGAAGAAAGACGGAGGGATCGCGGTTAGTCGTCTCCGACGTTGGAGATCAACAGGTTGCTGCCCGGCGGCTCACGGCGTCGCCGTGCGGATGCTGCGGTGGCTGACCCTCAGCGGAGCTGTTCGATCACTTTCACAGCCGTGGCGGTGCCGTCCTCGTGCGCCATCTGCGCGGCGACGGATGCCACAGCCGGCTCGAATCCGGGCGCCTGTTCGAGGGCGGCAACCACTCGTTCGGGCACGAGGCGCCGCCGAGGGATCGGGGCGGGCGCGAGCCCGCGACGGTGCAGGAGGCTGCCCCAGAACGGCTGGTCGGCGATGAAGGGGACGATGATGGATACCGTGCCGGCCGCGGTGGCGGCATGGACTGTCCCGATGCCACCGTGATGGATCGCGGCGACAGCATGGGGCAGCACCGTTTCATGATCGACAGTCGGGACAGCGAGCACGTCGTCTCCTCGAGCG
Source organism: Microbacterium helvum (assembly GCF_014779795.1). Taxonomy (GTDB): domain Bacteria; phylum Actinomycetota; class Actinomycetes; order Actinomycetales; family Microbacteriaceae; genus Microbacterium; species Microbacterium helvum. The sequence continues at coordinate 489,676 of NZ_JACXZS010000001.1, read as the reverse complement.
TCCTCCGGGACGGTGATGCCGCCGAGCCCCGTAGCCACCAGCAGTCGCAGGCCTCGTGCGCGCGCGGCACTGAGGAGTGCTCGGCCCCGTTCGGTGGGGTCGCCCGCGACCATCGAGCCGAAGCCCGCGTAGATGAACGGGCCTCCGCTCGTGAACTCGTCGACCTCGCGCTCGGTCGGAGCAGCATCGCCGGCGATGTCCGGCGCAACGGTGCGCCTCGTGTCGCGCCACGGGCCGGTGAGCACAACGGACTCGGCCCAGTCGTCGGGGCGCGGCAGGATCGCGGGGCTGATCGGCAGCAACGTCGCCGCGGGTGGAGCTGGCCGGGCAACGGTGGGGCCGAGCAATACGGCAGCCTCGTCGAGGTCCCGTCGGAACATCGCGCGCGCGGCCGGAGCGGCGCTGTAGGTGAGGCGATTGAGTAAGCCGAGGCTTCGCGTGACGGTTCCGGCCGCCGGGAATGCACGGGTCGGTGTCATCGCCGGGACCAGTTCGACGAGCACATGCGGGATCCCCAGTGATTCGGCGATCAGCGGGGCAGAGAGCACTTTCGGATGCCACACGATGACGTCGGGCCGGAAGTCGAGCGCCGCTCGCGCGGCGTTGACGATCACGGCGCGCATCGCCGGTCTGGCCACGTTGCGATAGTTGCGCATCGCGGCACCGAGCGAGACGCCGTGCGCCTGGATCATCGCGGAGTAGTCGACGCCAAGACTGGTGAGGTCCACCCCTGCTGCTGCAACACCCGATCGGTCGGGTGCGGCAAGCCGCACGATATGACCGGATCCGGTGGCTCGGCGTGCGAGCGCGACGAATGGTTCGACGTCTCCGCGTGATCCTGCGGTGACCAGCAGCATCCTCATGATCGATCCTTTCTCCGAAGTGGCGTGTCAGGCGAAGTAGCGCAGCCACAGGTAAGGGATGCAGAGCGCGACGGTGACGGCGGTGACGATGAGTCCGTACTTCGTGAAGGTCCAGAACGATATGGGGTGGCCGTTGCGCAGTGCGATGCCGAGCACGACGATGTTCGCGCTGGCTCCGATCGCGGTGGCGTTGCCGCCCAGGTCGGCGCCGAGCGCGAGTGCCCACCACAGGGGTTCCGCGCTCGCCCCGCCGGCGTTTACGAGGTCTGCGGTCAGCGGGGCGAGTGTCGCGACGTAGGGGATGTTGTCGACGATCCCCGACAGCAGGGCAGATCCTGCGAGCAGCCCGACGGAGGCGCCGAAGTAGTTGTCGCCCACGATCGCCACAGCAGTTTCGCCGATGGTGTCGATGATGCCGAGATTCACGAGCGAGCCGACCATGATGAACAGTCCGGCGAAGAAGAGCAGCGTCTGCCATTCGACATCGGCGAAGATCTTGCGGGGTTCCAATCGTGCGATCAGGGCGAGCAGCCCGGCGCCGAGGAGGGCGACGACCGCGGGCTCCAGGCCGATGACGGGGCGCAGCACGAACCCGGCGAGCACGAGGCCGAGGACGGTCAGCGACTTGATCAGAAGAGGAATGTCGCGGATCGCCTCGCGCTCGTCGAGTGCCATGATCCGCGCCACCCGGGTGGCGTCGTGGTGGAGCTGCCGTCGGAACAGCAGCCAGCACAGCCCGATGAACACGGCCAGCAGGATCGCGATGATCGGTGTCAGGTTGGCGAGGAAGTCGTTGAAGGTGAGATCGCCGCGGCTGGCGATGATGATGTTCGGTGGATCGCCGATCAGAGTCGCGGTGCCGCCGATGCTGCTTGCCATCACCTCGGCGATCAGGAACGGGATCGGCGAGGTGCCCAGCCGTTCGCAGATGAGCAATGTGACGGGAGCGACCAGCAGCACCGTCGTGACGTTGTCGAGGAACGCGGACAGCACCGCGGTGATCAGCACCAGCATCACCAGGATCAGGAACGGCCGGCCGTGTGCCCGCTTCGCCGCCCAGATCGCGAGGTACTCGAAGACACCGCTGTGCTGCAGTATGCCGACGATGATCATCATTCCGAGGAGCAGAAAGATGACGTTCCAGTCGATGCCGCTGTCTTCGGAGAAGAAGATGCCGTGATCATCGGTGGCGCCGATGATCACCATCAGTGCCGCGCCGACGAGTGCGACGGTGACGCGCGGCACCTTCTCGGTGGCGATCAGGAGATAGGCGCCGACGAAGATGGCGAGGGCGAGCCAGATCTGGATCGTCACGCTGCCGCACCGGGCGCACCGGGCGCATCGAACGCGGAGAGGATGCCGTCCATCACCGCGGGCAGCGTCACGAATCCGCCAGGGGTGCCCTTTACCGCAGCTATCTGTGCGTGCGCATCCACCATCAGCGTGGCGATCTCCAACAATGTGCTGTCGGAGTCGACCCGCAGCAGCTCCCGTACCGAGACTTCGTCGTCATCCAGCAGTTCGCCGATCGTACGGCCGGCGGCATGGGCCCACATCTCCTCCGCGCCGGCCTCGTCGATCACCCCGGCGAGAGCCATGTCATCGAGTACGTAGTTGGGTATCAACAGCCCGAGGACGTCCGCGGACGAGACCACCGCGACCGGGCGGCCAGTGGGGTCGGCGACCACGAGAGCGGCGAAGCGATTCTCGGCGATGAGACGCGCGGCCTCGACAGCGTTCGTGCTGCGGTCGACGAGGGGAAGTTCCACCTGGATATCCGACGCGTGCATGGGAGGGCCTTTCGTTGCAACGCAGCACTGCGCCGACCAGACTTCCCGGCTCTCCACCACCGACCATACTGCTGAGGCGGCCGTCGCGGAGGCCAGGTATCCGGCCGAGATGTCGGTTGCCGTATCGCCATGAAATGTTAGTTACTAACATAAACGTGTGGGCGACACTCAACTGACGAAACGCGAGCGGACGCGGCAGAGGATCCTTGCGGCCGCGTTGGAGCTGTTCGACCGTCACGGCTATGACCGGACGACGACAGCTCAGATCGCTTCCGCTGCGGGCGTGAGCGAGATGACCCTGTTCCGGCACTTCGCCTCGAAGGATCGTCTGCTGCTGGACGACCCCTACGACCCGGTGATCGCTGCCGCCGTGGCCGATCAACCGGCCGACCGGCCTGCGCTGGACCGTGTGATCGCCGGCGTGCGGGCGGCATGGCGTTCTGTGCCGGAGCCGGCGGAGCAGGAGGTGCGTCGCCGCATGCGGATCGCCGCCCAGTCCCCAGGCCTTGCGGCCGCGATTCGCGGAAACACTCGGGTGACCGAAGAGGCGATCGCCGCCGCGCTCGCCGGTACGGGAGTTGACCCGCTGACCGCGCGGATCGCGGCTGCCGCGACGCTGGCCGCGCTGATGGAGGCCCTGACCGCCTGGGCCATCGGTCCGGGTGAGACGCCTCTTGACGACGTGATCCGGCTCGCCCTCGACGTGCTCGACGGGGCGGAGTCACGATGAGTGCCGCACTCGCGGCGACGGATGTCAGCCGTGCATTCCGCGGGGGCGCTGGGGTGCACGGTATCGATCTGCGGGTGCACGCGGGCGAGATACGGGCCTTGGCCGGGTTGAACGGCGCCGGCAAGACGACCCTGATGAAGCTTCTTCTGGGAATGCTGCGCCCTTCCTCCGGCGAGGTCCGGATGGACGGCACCCTGCTGGACAGGATGCCGGCATCAGCGTGGTCACGCGTCGGGCACGTCATCGAGCAGCCGCTGGCGTACGGCGACCTCACCGCACGAGAGAATCTGCTGCTCGCCGCGCGGCTGCACGGAGTCCCGGCATCCGTCGCCGCCGACATCGTCGATGCCGCCATCAACGCGTTCGCTCTTGAGCGCTACGCGACGGTGCGGGTTCGTCGTCTCTCAGCCGGAAATCGGCAGCGTGTCGGCCTCGCCGCCGCGATGCAGCATCAGCCCCGCGTGCTCGTGCTCGACGAGCCGACGAGCACGCTCGATCCTGCAGGCGTGCTGATCCTGCGTGATGCGTTGCGCCGTCTGCGCGATGTCGGCAGCGCCGTGCTGGTGTCCAGTCATCATCTGGACGAGGTCGCACGCGTGGCGGACGGGATTACCGTCGTCAACGCGGGTCGGGTGGTGGGCGCTCTCGATCCTGCCGGTTCATACCTCGAGCAGGCGTTCTTCGCGCTGGTTCTTGCCGATGACGAGCGGCGGGGGCAGGCATGAGCGCGTTGCGGGCCGCGCTGGCCACCGAAGGACGCAAGGCGATCTCCGCCCGCGTGCTGCGTTGGACCACCGGCCTTCTCGTGGTCAGCGTCACGGCGCTGGTCGCCGGCATCCTCGCCGCGATGAATCTCGGTGACCCGCAGCTGACCGCCAAGCTGGGCCCCGTCGCCGACCTCGAAGGGTGGCCGGCGCTGCTGGCCGTCGCCGCACAGATCACCGCCGCCGGTGTCATGCCCGCGCTGGGGATCGGGCTCAGCTGGCTCGTTGGCCGCGAGTTCGCCGAAGGCACCATCACGGGCCTGTTCGCGCTGCCGGTCCCGCGGTGGACCATCGTGCTCGCCAAGCTGGTGGTCTATCTGGTGTGGACGGTGCTGGTGGGGGCCGCACTCTGTGCGGCCATGCTGCTGCTCGGAATGCTGATCGGATTCGGGATGCCGGACCCCGCCGCGTGGGGCCCGCTGGCCCGGCAGATCCCCCTGACGATCCTCGTCGGACTGGTCGCGACACCGGTGGCCTGGGCGGCGACGCTCGGACGCGGTCTGCTGCCGGGGATCGCCACCGCGATCGGCCTGCTGGTGATCGCCCAGGTGATGGCCTTCACCGGCAGCGGCGCCTGGTTCCCGCTCATCGCACCCGCCCTGTGGGCGATCGACCCGGGCAGCGTCACCGCAGCTCAGCTCGCCCTTGTCCCCAGCATCCCGGTTGTTTTCGGCGGGCTGACGCTCCTCGCCTGGCACCGCCTCCAGTTGGACAGGTAGCGCACCGCAGACGCGGGGACGGGCTGGCTCACCAGCGCGTGTACAGCAGCGTCTGCACCACGATGGCGAACGCGACCTGCACGATCAGACCGGACCGTCGCCAGCGTTCAGGCAGCAGCCCGGTTGCCAAGAGCATCCAGGGCACGAACGGCAGCCAGATCCGTTCCACCTCCGCGCGGCTCATCTGCGAGAGCGTGGCGGCCACGCACATCGCCAATCCCGCAAGCGCGAGGAAGGCGATGCGACGACGCGCGCGCGAGCGTGGATCGTCGCCCCGCGCCCGCGCGTCGACGACGGCCACTCCCAGCCCTGCGCCCACCCACGGCCCTGCGCAGACCGCGACGGCGGCGAGGTTCGCCCACGTCCAGTACGCGCCGGGTCGGTCGCTCGCGATGCCCGCCCAGTAGCGGTCGCGCAGCACGGGCAGCGCTTCCCACCATGCGAATCCGGCCCACGCGAACACGCCGACGACGGTCATCGCGCCGACCACCGCGAACGGCAGCGGTCGCCAGGAGCGGGTGAGCACCAGCACGGTGATCGCGAGGATGCCGAGCAGCGGAAGGCCGTACGAGAGCATGACGCAGTACCCGTAGAGGATGCCCGAGCCCACCCCGGCGAGCACGACGACCGTCGTCCGGCGTGAGGTGGCGGCGACGGTCAGCAGCAACGTCGCCCAGGCGGCGACAGCGGCGAACATGGCGTCCGCCGAGACGCACATCCAGATGGCCGCCGGCCCGACGGCGAGGAACGGCGCGGCCCGTCGCGCGAACGTCTCGCCGCCCAGCCGTAGGGCCGTGGCCATGACCGCAAGCGCGGTAGAGCCCGCGATGAGGGTGATCACGACCCCGGCTGCCAGCGCGCTGCCCAGCCCGATTCGGACGAGCACCACGAAGAACAGCAGCGCGCCGGGCGGATGGCCGGCCAGGTGCACCGGCCAGTTCGCCTCGCTGTCGAGCGGGATGTGCGCGATGTAGTCGCGCAGGGTCGCGCCGATGTCGGTCACCGTGCGCGCGGTCTCGAGATACTCGGTGCGGTGGTCGAGGATCGCCCCCACTCCGTCCAGGCCGTACACCGTGGCCAGTGCCAGCATCCAGGCGACGCCGTAGCCGTACACGGCGACCAGCAGTCGCCGCCACGGCCATCGCACCACCCGGGGGGCGAACGCGACGGCGGCCACGGCGAGCAGGATGGCGGCGGGGGTGCCCGGCCCTACCCGCAGGACGAGGATCGAGTGCAGCGGGGCGAAGGATCCGGCTCGCACGTCCCACCCCGTCAGCAGCGGGATCGCTATCGCCGCCACCACCAGGAGGACAGTGGCGACGAGCCCGATCGACGCCGCGCGGACGCGAAGTTCACGATGGATGCCGGCGGCCGTGTCCTTTGCGCTCATCGGTCCTGCCCGGTCATGTGCCCGCGGGTCGTCGCAGCGGGGCGTGCGCGAACTCCCGCATCCCCTGCATGAAGCCGATCGTGGGCCGCCAGCCGAGTTCTTCGCGCAGCCGTTGCGCTGATGCGGTGATGTGCCGGACGTCGCCCAGCCGGTACCCGCCCACGACGACCGGGGCCGGGCCGCCGAAGGCGTCCGACAGCACGGCGGCCATCTCGCCGACGGTGTGCACCTCGCCGCTGGCGACGTTGTAGGCGCGCGCCGTTCCCGGTGACATCGCCGTCGTTCCCTCGATCGCGGCGACATTGGCCGCAGCGACGTCGCTCACGTGCACGAAGTCCCGTCGCTGAGCACCGTCCTCCAGCACGGTGGGGGCCCGTCCGACCTCCAGGGCCGAACGGAACAGCGAGGCCACCCCGGCGTAGGGCGTCGCCTGGGGCATACCCGGCCCGTACACGTTGTGGTATCGCAGCAGCGCCGCCCGTCCGCCGGTCTCGCGCGCCCACGCCGACACGAGGTGCTCCTGGGAGACCTTCGTCGCGGCGTAGACGTTGCGCGGGTCCAGCGGTGCGGTCTCGTCGATGAGCTCGGGCACGAGCGGCTCGCGCGTGCGGGGCGACACCGGCTCGAACCGTCCCGCCTCCAAGTCGCGCCTCAGTCGGGGCGGCGCGGCGATCACGCCGCGCGCGTCGCGGTAGCGGCCTTCGCCGTAGACGACCATCGACGACGCCAGCACGAGGCGGTCGACGCCTGCGCTGGCCACCTCGGCCAGGAGGACCGCCGTTCCCAGGTCGTTCGAGCGCACATAGTCGGGGGCATCGCCGAGGTCGACGCCGAGCCCGACCTTCGCCGCCTGGTGGCAGACGACGTCGACACCCGACAGTGACTCCCGCAGCGCGGCCCTGTCGGTGATGTCGGCGCGCACGGTGCGCACACCGGCGGGGGTCGCGGCATCGCTCGCATGCACATCGGTGCGGAAGCTGTCGAGCACGCGCACGTCCCACCCTGCCGCTGCGGCCTGCGCCACGACGTGGGTGCCGATGAAACCGGCACCGCCGGTGACCAACAGGGTTCCGGGTGCGGGGCCGCCGGCAGCGGTCACGGCGCAACCGTGAGCGTGAGCACCCGCGCCGTCGCGGCGGGGTCGACGAGCGCGCGGGGTTCCGGTTCGGCCGGCAGCAACCGGATCGCATCGGCGATCGTCCCGATGATGCGGTCCTGTGCGGCGCTCAGCCGCTGAAACACGACCTCGGCCGAGACCGCCTCGTCGTCCGGTGCGCGTCCCACGTCGGCGTCCGTCACGAACGACAGACTCGCGTACCCCATGCCGAGCTCGGCGGCCAGCGCCGATTCGGGGTACTGCGTCATGTTGAGGATGTCGGCCCCCAGCAGCCGCCAGGCCCGTGACTCCGCCCGGGTCGAGAACCGCGGTCCGGGGATCACGAGGGTCGTCCCCACCGGGACGAAGCTCTCGCCGCGACGACGGAGCGCGTCGCACAATGCTGATCGCACGACGGGGTCGAAAGGGTCGGCGAATCCGAGGTGCTGCACGTCGGCACCGTCGAAGTAGGTGTCGGCCCGATCACGTGTGCGATCGATGAGCTGGTCCGGCACGACGAAGGTGTCGGCGGGCATCTCAGGTGTGATGCTGCCGACCGCCGACGAGCCGATCACCGACCGCACACCGAGGGATGCCAGCGCCCACAGGTTCGCGCGGTAATTGATGCGTTGCGGCGGGACGGTGTGGCCGGTGCCGTGCCGCGCCAGGAACGCGACTGTGCGGTCTGCGAACGTGCCCACCGCCACGTGAGACGACGGTGGGCCGTACGGCGTCGCGACCTCGACCAGCCGGGGCTGGTCCAGCAGACGGTACAGGCCCGATCCGCCGATCACGCCGACCCGCGGCGTCTCAGATGCGTTCGTGTTTACCACGCGTCCAGCCTGGCAAACCGGCCCTGGCCGTACCGCGCTGAACCCTTACGGTTCGGTGACGGCCCGGCGGTCTTCCGCGGTTGTCCGCGCTTCGTAACCGGATGCCGCGGACGCGGGTGCCGGGCCGAGGCGACACTGAGCGGCATGAGCGGAATCACCCAACGTCTCGAGTCGTCGCTCGAGCGTGCCGCGACGCGTATCCGCGGTGCACTGGATGCCCCGGAGCGCACACCGCGCACGGCAGTGGTGCTGGGGCGGATCGTCGGCGTCGGCTTCGCTGTCTGCTTTCTCACGGGCATCTACAGCCATCTGCAGCAGCACCCGATCGCCTGGCTGCCACTGCCGACACGGCCCATCGAGCTCTACGCGTGGTCGCAGGGCCTGCACGTCGCCGTCGGCACTGCGCTGCTGCCGCTGGTGCTCGCCAAGCTGTGGGTCGTCTACCCGCGGCTGTTCGCCTGGCCGCCGGTGCGCTCCGTGGCGGACCTGCTGGAGCGCGGCTCGGTGGCACTGCTCGTGTCGACCGCGTTGCTGCAGCTCGTGATGGGAACGCTCAACACCTTCCAGTGGTATCCGTGGCCATTCTCATTCGTCCGCACCCACTGGGCCCTCTCGTGGGTCGTGAGCGGTGCGATCGTCGTCCACCTCGCGGTGAAGCTGCCGATCATCGTGCGCCATTGGCATCGGGAGGCGGCATCCCCCGACGCCGCGTCCGACGTGGCCGGCGACGCCGAGGGGGAGTCGTGACCGACGAGACAGGGCGTCGGGTCTTCCTCGCCGGTGTCGCCGCGTCGGCTGCGGCGCTCGTCGCGCTCACGGCCGGGCAATCCTTCGACGCGCTGTCGCCGTTGAACCTCTTCGCGCCGCGCGTGAAGGGGCAGGGCCCGCAGACGCTGCCGGTGAACCGCACCGCGAAGCAGGCCGGGGTGACGACATCGGCGCGCGAGCCGGGCTGGACGCTCACGGTGCGTACACGGCGTGGCGACGACCGCGCGTACACCCGTGACGAGCTCCTCGCGATGGTGCAGCACGAGGCAGTCCTGCCGATCGCGTGCGTCGAAGGCTGGAGCGCCTCGGCGCATTGGCGCGGCGTGCGGCTCGGCGATCTGCTCGGTGAGGCGGGCTGTGATCGGCGGAGCACGATCCGGCTGGTCAGCTTGCAGCAACGCGGCGCCTACCGCACCACGACGATGCCTGCCCAGTACGCCTGGGATCCGCTCACGCTGATCGCGCTCGAGCTCAACGGCGCGACGCTGGGTCTGGATCACGGCTACCCGGCCCGCATCATCGCACCCGGCCGGCCGGGTGTGCTCCAGACGAAATGGCTGGCATCCCTCGAGGAGGTCGACGGATGATCGTCGCACGGGCACTCCTCCTCGTCGCTGCGGCCGGATTGTTGGCCTATGGGGCGGTGCTGCTGGTGACGACGCTCACGCCCGCGCAGCTGTTCGCCCTCCTGGTGTGGCTGGTCGCGGTGGTGGCGGTGCACGACGGCGTCATCGCGCCGTTGACGTCGGCGCTGCGCGCCCGGTGGTGGCGGGATGCCGGCGGCCGCCCGATCGCGGCGACCGCCATCGCGCAGGTCGGGTTCGTCGTCGGTGCGACGCTGTCGCTGTTCGTGCTTCCTGAGATCTGGGCGCAGGGCCGCGGGTCGGCGAATCCCACGATCCTCGTCGGTGACTACGCGCTGCGGCTGGTGGTGGTGTGGACGACGATTGCAGCGATCGTGCTGGTCACGTGGCGGCTCACGCGTCGTCGGACTCGCCGTTGAGCGCCGGCTTCTCGTACTCGGCGAAGCCGCGGTCACCGCGTCGCCACTCACGGACGCGTCGGAGCCCTGTTCGCCGGGCGTAGCCGCGCAGGGGCCGGTTGCCCACTTCGGCCCACGGGAACGCGTCGCCCACCCTGCCCGTCGCGTCCGTCAGGACCGCGCGGAAGCGGCCGTCGCGGCGGCCGTCGCGATGCGTCTCGACGACCAGGCGTCCCCCGGGCCGCAGCAGCTGACGGCAGCGCCGCAGCAGCGCCGCGGGATCACCGCCGATCCCGATATTGCCGTCTAGTAGCAGGGCCGCTCCCCACGTGCCCTCGTCGGGGAGGGAATCGAACACCGAACCGTGCCATACCGGGATGCCCCGACGTCGGGCGATCCGGGCGGCTGAGGCCGAGACGTCCACGCCGAGAGCGGCGAGACCCGCCGCGCGCGCGGCGCGCACCATGCGTCCCGGGCCGCACCCGATGTCGAGCACAGGACCGGTCAGGTCGCGCACGATCCGCAGCTCGACGGCATCCGCTTCTCCCAGGTAGCGGACGAGGTCGTGGCGGGTGCCCTCGGTCGTGGTCATGTCCTGCAGCATGACCGGCGCGGTGTCGGCGTGCAGCGCGCGCTCGTAGTGTGCGCTGAAGACGTCGGCGACGAGATCGGTCATCGCGTCTCCTGCAGCAACCGTGCGAGGTGTCCGTCGGTCAGCTGCGCGGCGACCTCGTCGAGAGCGGCCGCGTCGTCGATGTCGGTGAGGGTCGGTAGTTCGGCGACACGCAATCCCGCCTCTTCGAGGCGTTGTCTCTGTCGCGCGCCGGTGTCGGCGCGCGACATCGCGACACCCCGGACCAGGCCGCTGTCGGGCCGGCGCAGCGCGAGCGCCCAGAATCCGCCGTCCGTCGCCGGACCGAGCCACGCATCGATGTCCGCCGGCCACGTCAGCGCTGCCGCGACATCGCCGATCGAGAACTGCGGCGTGTCCATCCCGACCAGCACGGTCGGTCCGTCGCATCCGCTGAGGGCGTACGCGATCCGCTCGTCGAGGGTGCCGTCGGTCTGGGCGACGACCTCCCAGCCCATTGGGAGGGGAGGCGCCGTGTCGCCGTCGAAGCACAGCACGCGTCGCTGTGCGGGCAGCTCGGACACGGTCGTGATCGTGTCGAGCAGGCTTGCCTCGGCGATGCGAGCCGCCTGCTGGAGGGTGAACGGCGGATGCAGACGTGTCTTGACGCGGCCCGGTCGGCATTCTTTGGCCATCACCACGATCGTGGTCATCGGGCGTCCTCGCGAAGCACCTTCGTCATGTCGGCGATCGCGGTCGCCGTGCCGCGTACCGTGCCGGTGACCTTAGACCTGCCGACCCGGGGTCGATACGTGACGTCGGTCTCGGAGATCCGCCAGCCCGCGCGGGCAGCGCGCAGCACCATCTCCAGCGGATACCCGCTGCGTCGGTCGGTCAACGCCAGGCCGAGCAGCATCTCGCGTCTCGCTGCGCGCATCGGCCCCAGGTCGTGGAGGGTAGCCCCGGTCAGCGATCGCAGGCGGGACGCGAGATACGCGTTGGCGACGCGGGCATGCAGCGGCCACGAGCCAGGGGTTGCGCGTCGGCGTCCCAGGACGAGGTCCGCGGTTCCTGCCTGGACGGGAGCGACGACGATCGCGAGGTCTGCCGAGACGAACGATCCGTCGCCATCGCAGAACGCGACGATCGGCGCCTGCGCCGCGAGCAGGCCGGCGTGGGCGGCCGACCCGAATCCGCGTCGAGCTTCGCTGACGACCACCGCACCGTGTGCTGCGGCGACCTCGGCTGATCCGTCTGTCGACCCGTTGTCGACGACGATGGCGCGCATGCCTTCGGGGAGGTCTGCGAGCACGGTGGGGAGGGCGAGAGCCTCGTCGAGACACGGGAACACGACATCCACGGCAGCGGTCATGCTCCCGACGGTAGGCGTGGGGCGATCTGCGCCGGTTGCCGAAAGGATTACGAAGCGCAGACAACGGCGCCGTCGTGCCGGTATTCGGAGCATAGGCCGAGGCGGTCGTCCTATCCTGTCCCCATGTCCACCGCGAGGACGGCGCAGCCCACCCCCGATCTGACCGATCGCCGGGTCCTCGTCGTGGAAGACGACGCCACCGTTCGCGAGGTCGTCGAGTCGTACCTCGGCGCTGCCGGCTTCATGGTCGACACCGCGACCGACGGCTTCGCGGCACTCGACGCGATCGCCCAGCGCACCCCCGACCTCGTCGTCCTCGACCGTATGCTCCCGGGCATCGACGGCGCCGAGGTGTGCCGGCGGATCCGGCGCACCGAAGACATCCCCGTCATCCTCCTCACCGCGCTCGGGGCGCCGGAGGACCGGGTGGACGGGCTCGAGGCGGGCGCCGACGACTACGTCACCAAGCCGTTCTCCCCACGCGAGCTCGTACTGCGCGTGCAGGCGGTGATGCGCCGCAGCCTCACCGAGTTCGCGCCCGAAGCGCCCTTCGACATCGGGCCGTTCCACCTCGACCCCTCAGCGCGTATCGTCATGCGAGACGGCGTCGCGCTGTCGCTGTCGACGCGTGAGTTCGACCTCTTGGCGTTCCTGCTCAAGCACCCGCGGCGTGCGTTCACCCGCGAGGAGCTGCTGCGCGCGGTCTGGGGATGGGACTTCGGAGACCTCTCCACCGTCACCGTCACGATGCGACGCCTGCGCGAGAAGGCCGAGGACGATCCTGCCCGACCCCAGCGACTGTGCACCGTCTGGGGCGTGGGGTATCGGTTCGAGCCCGGGGAGGGGACATGATCCCACTGCCCGACCTGCTCGACATCGTCGGCATCGCGCTGCTGTGCGCTGTCGTCGTCGGCGCGATCGGTCTGCTGTGTCTGCGCTTCGCGCGGCGCTCTCCGCTGATGGTGCAACTGCTCATCGTGGTGCTGACGGCGATGCTGTCGGTCACGATCGGGATGATCGCGGTCGCCCAGGCGATGTATCTGTCACCGCACGACCTGCTTGTGGGCATCTGGGTGGCCGGGAGTGCGACCATGGTGTCACTGGCCGCGGCCGTCGTGCTCGGACGCACCTTCACGCGGCAAGCCGCCCAACTACGCCGATACGCGCGCGACCTCGGCGACGGCGAGCACGTCGAGCCGCCGGCATCCTTTGATCGTTCCGAACTCGCGAACCTGCAGGCCGAGCTCGCGCGCACCGGCCGTCGACTCGAGGAGGCACGAGCTGAGGTTGAAGCGCTGGACAGCTCACGGCGTGAACTCGTGGCCTGGATCTCACACGACCTGCGCACCCCGCTCGCCGGACTGCGAGCGATGGCAGAGGCGCTCGAAGACGGCATGACGGATGATCCGCAGCGATTCCACCGGCAGATGCGGACGCAGGTAGGACATCTGTCCGCGCTGGTGGACGAGCTGTTCGAGCTGTCGAAGATCCAGTCTGGACGCCTCTCGCTGTCGAGAGAGCCGGTGTCGCTCTATGACCTGGTCAGCGACGCCGTCGCCGAGCTGCGCACGCTGGCTCAGACGCGGCGGATCACGATCCGGGAGTCCCCGAGCCCCGACCTGACCGTCGTGGGCGATGCGCGGGAGCTCGCGAGAGTCGTCGGCAACCTGCTGATGAACGCGATCCAGCATTCGCCACCGGGTAGCGAGATCTCCGTCGCCACGCGCGACGTCGGAGACGGAACGGCCATGCTGTCTGTCGTGGACGCGGGGGGAGGAATCGCCGAGGCAGACATGCCGAAGATCTTCCTCGCGGGCTGGCGAGCGGATTCGTCGCGGACACCCGATCCCGTCTCCCACGCCGGCGGCGCAGGACTGGGGCTGGCCATCGCCCACGGCATCGTCAAAGCGCACGAGGGCGACATCTCGGCTCGCAACGTCCCTGGCGGCTGCCAGTTCGACGTCATCCTCCCGCGGATGATCTTCGCGAGCTGAGGGGCCGACGGCGAACCGCCGGAGGAGTCAGCCGCGATCGTGCACCGTCAGATCGACCATTCCATTCCGGAAGGTCGCATCGAGTTCTTTGGACGCCAGATACAGCGCCGCGCTGCTATCGAGGAACACCCGCGCACCGTTTCGTTCCACGATCTCGTCTGCGGGTGAGGGCGCCGCCGCGTACTCGACATTCAGGCCGTGAGCGTGGTCGCCGCCGGCCATCCTGATGCGGATCCCGGAACGGGTGTTTCGGCCCTGACTGCGGACGAAGCCTGAGATCAAGGTGGCGGCGTTGTCGGTGAGCGTGAGCATCGTCCTCCGTTCTTCGGGTGGGACGAACGCCAACATACTTGCAGAACAGCAACTGTTGCACAACGCACAAGCGATCAGCTGTAACCGGCCTCGGGCAGCCTGGCTCGGAGTCGGCGCGGCACACGATCCGCGTGCGGGAAATGCCACCTTCTCTGGTGTGGCTCCGCCATACTGGCGCGCATGGATGCCGTGAACGAATGGCTGCTGACCTGGGGTGACAATCTCTGGACATGGATCGTGCTGCCGGTGGTGGTGCTGCTGGGCATCTACTTCACGGTGCGGTCGGGTGTGGTTCAGTTCCGGCTGGTCCCAGAGATGTTCCGCACCCTCACCGACAAGACCCCCCGCAACGAATCCGGCGAACCGCAATCCGTGTCGGCATTCCAGGCGTTCACGATGTCCGCCGCGTCCCGGGTCGGCGTCGGGAACATCGCCGGAGTCGGGACCGCGATCGCGGTGGGCGGGCCGGGCGCAGTGTTCTGGATGTGGCTGATGGCGTTCATCGGCGGAGCTTCGAGCTTCATCGAATCCTCCCTCGCGCAGCTGTTCAAAGTCCGTGACAAGGACAGTTTCCGCGGGGGACCGGCGTACTACATGGAACGGGGGCTGAAAGCGCGGTGGCTCGGAGTGTGGTTCGCGATCATCCTCATCGTCTGCTTCCCGTTCGCGTTCAGCTCGCTGCAGGCCAACACCATCTCCGCGACAGTCACCGCGACCGTCGGCGCCGATTCCGCGTGGCTGCCCTGGGGTGTCGGGCTCGGCATCGCAGTCCTCACCGGGCTGGTCGTGTTCGGCGGCGTGCGCCGCATCGCGTCGGTCACGCAGTTCCTCGTTCCGATCATGGCGCTGGCCTACCTGCTGCTGGGCATCGTGGTGGTGGCGCTGCATGTCGACCGCATCGGTCCCGTCTTCGTTGAGATCTTCACGCAGGCGTGGGGTTTCAACGAGGTCGTCGGAGCGGCATTCGGCTACATCGTGCTCACCGGCGTCAAACGCGGCATGTTCTCCAACGAGGCCGGGCTCGGCTCCGCCCCCAACGCCGGGGCCAGTGCCGCCGTGACCCACCCGGTGAAGCAGGGGCTCGTGCAGACGCTCGGGGTCTACTTCGACACCTTCCTGGTGTGCTCCATCACAGCGTTCATCATCCTGGTGTCAGTGCCGGACCTCGGCAGCGCGACACGTGGCATCGGCCTCACCCAGGGCGCGCTGGTGAGCACCCTCGGCGACTGGTCGAGCATCGCGCTGAGCGTGATCGTCTTCCTACTCGCCTTCTCGTCCATCCTCGGCAACTACTACTACGGCGAGTCGAACATCGAGTTCATCACGACCCGTCCCTGGGTGCTCAATGCCTACCGGATCCTCGTCGTCGTCGCCGTGCTCGCCGGTTCGGTCGTGGGCGCCGACCTGGTGTGGAACTTCGCAGACGGAGTGATGGGCCTGATGGCCCTGACGAACCTCATCGCAATCGGGCTCCTCTCGGGCATCGCTTTCAAACTCCTCAGCGACTACACCCACCAGCGCCGGCAAGGCCGAGACCCGGTCTTCACTCGCGACCGGCTCGCCGGCGTCACCGGCATCGAATGCTGGGAGGACGAACTCTCGGTCACAGGCCCACTCGACCTGCCCACGCGGCAGCATCAAGCCGCAAAACACCGCGACCATCTTCACCAGCAGGACGAACGTTCGGACTGAGCGAGGACTGAGGCACCCGAACTCATGCCCGAGGGCCAGCGGATGGCAAGGCTGTGGATGTATCGTGCCTGACGTGCGAATGGCCGATCGATGAATGACTCATCACGCGCTTCGGCGCAGTCGGGCGACGGCGCCGAAGCTCTGATCCTCGCGTCACGCGCTCTCCTCGGAGTCATCGCGAAGAGCCTGGCCGACACATTGCACGACGTGACTCTTCCCCAATTCCGTGTCTTGATACTTCTCTCAGCGTCGGGACCGATGCGGATGGGTTCCGTTGCCGCCCGAATGGGGGCTCACCCCTCGACCTTCAGCCGAACCGTGGATCGACTCGTCGCCGCCGGATGGGTGGAACGAGAGATCAACCAAGACAGTCGTCGCGAGACTCTGCTCCGCTTGACGCCATCTGCCCGCGCGTTGGTGGACGGCGTCACTGCACGTCGCGCCGCGGAGATCTCACGGATCCTCCAGAACCTGACCTCCGAAGAGCGACTCCAAGTCCAGAAGGCCATGGAGGTGTTCGCGTCCGCCGCCGGGGAACCGAGTCCGGCCGACCTGCTCGTCCTCGGCCTATGACTGCCTGCACGGCGCAATATCGCCATCGTCATCTCAGCACCGAGCGACGACGGTCCGCCCACTGGGTGCCACCGCTCGTTCAGTCGGACGACGCAGATCCCTGTCCGGTCGCGATGCCCGCCGCCCAGTCCACGGCGTCCGACTGCTTGGCCAGGGGGAAGATCCTGAGTTCCCCGGGGAACAGGAACGCCAGCAGATGGATCGTCTCGGCGAGCCCGGAATGGTCGGTCACCAAGGCGACGCGACCCCACATGTCGTGCGGCATCTGCTCGAGGATCACATCCTGCCACATGGCACCGACGGTGTACCGGTCGAAGTCGTCACCGAGCACGTAGACCAGGTTGACCTTCCGGTGCTGGGCGAGCGCCGCCCTTAAGGCGGGATCGAGCGCTGTCCGGTAGTCCTCGGCCGACACGACGCCGGACGCGTGGAAACCCAGCGTGCCGGAAGGCAGGTCAGTCATCGCTGTGATCGTCATTGCCCCATCGTGCCACCGGGACCTCCCAGATCCGGCACTTCTGCCGGATCGTGCCGGCTCGGCGCGGGCGCGGGGTTCACGATATAGGCGTGATCCGGGATCACGCCTATACTCTCGCCGCCAAGGCAGCGGGGCGACATAGTAATGAGACCAACAGTTCGACCACTGATCTGAAGGAAGGTCGACATGAAGGTGCTCATCGTCGGCGCGGGGATCGCTGGACCCACGCTCGCCTATTGGCTGCGACGGACGGGGCACGAGCCCACAATCGTCGAACACGCTCCAGGGCTGCGGCGAGGGGGGTACGCGGTCGACTTCTGGGGCTCCGGGTTCCAAGTCGCGGATCGTATGGGGCTTGCGCCGCGGCTCCGTCAGGAGGGCTATCGCTTCCGAGAGGCGCGTGAGGTATCCGACAGCGGCCGACGTATCGCTCACTTCGATCCTCTCCGCGTCATCGACGGCTACGGCGGCGGGTACGTCACGATCCTGCGATCTGATCTGGCTGCTGCAATCTGGGACGCTCTCGACGGTGACGTGGAGACGATCTTCGATGACACGGTGCAATCGCTCCACGATGACGGCGACCGGGTGCAGGTCGAGTTCCGCGGTGGTGCGCGGCGCGAGTTCGATCTCGTGGTCGGGGCGGATGGCCTGCATTCCCGGGTGCGGACGCTGGTGTTCGGGCCGGAGCCGGAGTTCGAACGCGACCTCGGCATCACCGTCGCCGCGTTCGACCTGGAGGGATACCGTCCGCGCGACGAGCTCATCGCGGTCACCCATACCGTCGTGGGCGCCCTGACTCTCCGGATCGGGCTGCGCGACGACTCGACGATGATCTGCTTCATGTTCCGCCACGACGGCGACACGCCGCCGCAAGGCGACACAGCCGCGCAGCAACAGTTGCTCCGCGAACGGCTGCGGGACGTCGGCTGGGAGGTGCCGGCGATCCTTGATCAGATGCCGCACGCGCGCACGTTCTATATGGACCGTGCGAGCCAGATCCTCCTGCCGTCATGGTCGCGTGGCCGCGTCGCGCTGATCGGCGACGCCGGTGCGGCCCCGTCACTGCTGGCCGGGCAGGGCTCCGCGCTTGCGATGGTTGAGGCGTACGTCCTCGCCTGCGCGCTGCACGAAGCCGCCGGCGACCACCGCTCCGCATTCGCCGCCTATCGCCGTGAGCTGCACGGAATCGTGCGTGCGAAACAGGAGGCCGCAATCCGCATGAAGTCTGCGTTCGCCCCGCGAAACCGAGCCCAGGTGCTGCTGCGTGACGTCGTGATCGGCCTCATGGGAATCCCGTTGGTCGCGAACCTTGCGATCGGACAGAGCCTGCGCGACCCGATCGTGCTCCCGCCGTCGCCTGCAGCGTGATAGCTGGATGGCTGGCCGGAGCCGGCTCCGCGGCGATGCTCGACCGGGCGCATGGCGCCACGCTCGCCCCACCCAGCCGTGAACAGACGTGTCAACAACGGAAGAGATCTCTTGCACATGATTGCGGGTCCTGACCCCTCGGCTCTCGCGTGATTGCCCGGGAACGCGGGTATTGAGATCGAACGAAGGGTGCGAAGAATCTGCGAACAACCGAATCCGAATCCCCGCGAACTCCACCAAACGCTCCCCGACTTAGTCCCGAACCTCCACAAACCAAGGCAAACAGCCTCAGACGCTGTCGATGTGATGTCGATGTGATGTCGATCGTGCAGGCCCAGACCGGGTTCTAATCCCTCCGTCTCCGCCAAGAAACCCCCGGTCATCCGAGGGTTTTCTCGTCCGCGTACGAAGGAGAGCCGGACCGTGCGGATGCGCAGACTTACCGCGGAAGAAGTCGGGGTTCACGCCCCGCATCTGCTCGACCTCCAGCACAAGGCCTACGCCGTCGAGGCGGAGCTGATCGGTGACGACCGTATTCCGCCGCTCCATGAGACGGAGTCGGACCTGCTCTCGGCTGGCCTGGAATGGATCGCCTCTTTCGACGACGACCAGCAGATCGCGGGGGCGGCCGGATATGCGATCGAGCACGATGTCGTCGACCTCGACCGCCTCATGATCAGTCCCAGCCACCACCGACAAGGTCTTGGCACCGCCCTCGTGACCGAGGTCATGGAGCTCGCACCCGTGACGGAGGTGGCCACCGGACGCGACAACGCTCCCGCTCGCGCGCTGTACGAGTCGCTGGGATTCCTGCACCAATCCGACTTCGAGCCGGTTCCCGGCCTCTGGGTCAGTCGCTACCGTCGAGCTTGAGCGAGCGGATCTCGCCGCGGAGACGCCCGCGTCGGGACGTCGACTCCTCGCCCGACGGTCCTCTGGCAGACGCACGCTGAGGCAGACGCCCCGCCGCTGCCGGTGCCGATAGGGTGCGAGAGCGCGCCGAAATCCGAGGGGGCTCCGTGTTCGAAGCAGATGTGCTCGACGTCGCACAGCAATCGTCGAACGGGGCGCTGCCCCCGGGTATGCGAGTGGACGAGCTGGTGCACGCCGCCCACGTGCGCTACGCGGCGGCCGACGACGGCACGGTCGCGGACTACATCCCGGCGCTGGCGCAGGCCGACCCCGACTGGTTCGGGCTCAGCCTCGTGGGGGTCGACGGCGGCGTCCATGAGGCCGGGGACGCCGGCATCCGATTCACCATCCAGTCCATCTCGAAGGCGTTCGTGTTCGCGCTCGCGTGCGAGGCGATCGGCCACGAGCGCGTGCACGAGCGCGTCGGCGTCAACAACACGGGCCTCGCGTTCAACTCGGTGATCGCGGTCGAGCTCAACGCCGGCAGCCCCATGAACCCGATGGTCAACGCCGGCGCGATCGCGACGACGGCGCTGCTGCCCACATCGGACGCCGAGGAGCGGTGGGCCGTCGTGCGCGACGGCTTGTCGCGCTTCGCCGGGCGTCCGCTCGATCTCGACGAAGAGGTGTATCGCTCCGAGACCGAGACGAACCACCGCAACCGCGCGATCGCGCAGCTGCTGCACAGCTACGGCCGTCTCGCCGCCGACGCCGACGAGGCCGTCGACGTGTACACGCGGCAGTGCTCCCTCGCCGTCGACGCCCACGACCTCGCCGTCATGGGGGCGACACTCGCCGACGGCGGCGTGAACCCGGTCACCGGGGAGCAGGTCGTCTCGGCCGAGGTCTGTCGCGACACGCTGTCGGTGCTCGCCTCGTGCGGTCTCTACGAGCGTTCGGGGGAGTGGCTGTTCGAGATCGGGCTGCCGGCGAAGTCGGGCGTCTCGGGCGGCATCGTCGCGGTCGCTCCCGGCAAGGGCGCCGTGGGCGCCTTCTCGCCCCGCCTCGATGCGGCGGGCAACAGCGTCCGCGGCCAGCGCGCATGCGCCTACCTGTCGCGCGCGCTCGGCCTCAATCTCTTCGCCTCCGCACGGTGGGCGTCCGATCTGGATGGAGTCGCGTCATGACGATGGACGAGCGGATGCCGCAGGCCGATGCCGAGCGGCGGTCCTGGGTCCCGATGGTCGGGCTGTTCCTGGCCCAGGTGCTGATGTCGTTCAACGTGGCTGCGCTGCCGATCTCGCTGGGCGGCTTCGTCGAGGACTTCGGGGTGCCGCCGACGGTGGCGAGCACGACGATCGTGGTCTACGGTCTCGCGGTGGCGGCGCTGGTGATGACGGGCGCGAAGCTCGGTCAGCGGGTCGGCTGGGTGCGCATCTTCCGGGTCGTGATCGTGGTGTTCGGCGCGTCGTCGCTCATGATGATCCTCGCGCAGTCGATGGCGTGGGCGATCGCCGGGCAGGTGCTCGCGGGCGCGGCGGCGGCGATCATCGTGCCCTCGCTGGTCGCGCTCATCGCCGAGAACTACCGGGGCGCGCAGCAGGCGACCGCCGTCGGCTCGCTGGGGTCGGCGCGCGCCTTCTCGGGCGTGAGCGCGTTCCTCATCGGCGGAACGCTGGGCACGCTCGTCGGCTGGCGGCCGGTGTTCGGCATCACGCTGGGGCTGGCGGTGGTCGTCCTCATCCTGAGCTTCCGGCTGCGCTCGGATCGCGGCAACCCGGCGGTCAAGATCGATCTCGTCGCGTCGGTGCTGATCGGCGTGGCGATCGTGCTGCTCACCGTCGGCTTCAACAACCTGAACGCGTGGGGCATCCTCGAGGCGCGCGAGGGCGCCCCGTTCTCGGTGGTGGGCATGTCGCCCGCGCCGATCCTGGTGGTGTTCGGCATCGTGTTCGGGCAGCTGTTCTTCGTGTGGACGCGGCGCCGAATGCGGCGCGGACTGCAGCCGCTGGTCGATCTGTCGGTGCTGGGTCATGGCCGTGAGCGCGCGGCGGTGTACGCCATGTTCATCATCGTGGCGATGGAGGCGGCGGTGAACTTCACCGTGCCGACCTACATCCAGGTGGTGCAGGGCCGCACACCGTTCGACACGTCCTTGGCGATGATGCCGTTCAACCTCACGGTGTTCGTCACCGCGACGCTCATCGTGCGGTTCTACCGTCGCTACTCGCCGCGCACGATCGGCCTGTTCTCGTTCGGGCTGACGACGCTGGCGCTGGTGTGGCTGTCGGTCGTGGTGACCAACAACTGGGAGACGCTGCCGACCATCCTCGGGCTCATCGTGTTCGGCATCGGCCAGGGTGCGCTGGTGACGCTGGTGTTCAACGTGCTGGTGACCTCGGCGCCCAAGACGCTGGCGGGCGACGTCGGGTCGATCCGCGGCACGACGCAGAACCTCGCCTCGGCCGTGGGCACCGCTGTGATGGGCGCCGTGCTGGTCACGACGCTGAGCATCGGGATCGGCAACGCCGTCGCCGATCACCCCGAGCTTCCTCCCGAGCTGGTCGCGCAGGTCGACCTCGACCAGGTCAACTTCGTGAGCAACGACGACCTGCGTGCCGTGCTGGAGCGCACCGACGCCGACCAGGCGCAGATCGACGCCGCCGTGGCGCTCAACGAAGAGGAGCGCCTGCGCACGCTCAAGCTCGGGTTCCTCATCCTCGCCGGCATCAGCCTGATCGCCGCCATCCCGGCCTCGCGTCTGCCGCGCTATCGCCCGGGCGAGATCCCCGTCGACCCCGAGACGGTGGACGACCCCGACCGCGCCCGGGTGTGAACCGGATGGATGCCGTCACGCCGGGGCGGCGTCGACCGCCGAGCGCGATCGGGCCGATCGCGACCGGGACGGTCGCGACCGGCTAGGCGAGCTGGACGATCCGCACGCGTCTCGAACGCACGACGAGCCGGAGCCGCCTCGATCGCGCGAGCACGACGCAGGCGACGGCTCCGGCGATCAGAGGGGCGCCGCCCGCCACCACGAACGCCGTCGTCACTCCCGCCGATTCGGCGATCGAGCCGATGATGATGCCGCCGAGCGCCTGACCGCCCGTCACCGTCATCAGGTAGAACGACATCACGCGACCGCGGATCGCCAGATTCGTCGAGAGCTGGGTCAGCGACTCCGCCGCGGTGGCGAAGGTGAGGCGTGTGATGCCGATGCCCACGACCGCGCCGAGGAACAGCCCGTAGCTCGGAGCGAGCCCGGCGAAGGCGGTGACCGCGCCGTACAGCATCGTCGCCAGCACGATCGTGCGAAGCCGCAGCACCCGTCGACGCGTCGACAGCACCGCGCCGATGAGCGCGCCCAGGGCGGCGAGCGAGCTGTACAGGCCGTAGCCCGTCGCGCCCGTGTCGTAGGTCTCGTCGGCAGAGGCTGTGAAGAGCACCGGCAGATTCATCCCGAACACGGCGACGACGGCCAGCATGAGAAGCGGCCAGAGGATCGTCGGCTTGCCGATCGCGTAGCGCAGCGCCTCACGGATCTGGCCTCTGCCGCGGGGTGCACCCGGGGCGCGGACGAGTTCGCCCGGGCGCATGAAGGCGAGCGCGAGGACCGCGATGAAGGATGCCGTCGCGTTGACCGCGATCGACCAGCCCGAGCCGACGACGACGATCAGCATGCCGCTCAGAGCCGGCCCGACCAGCCCGGAGAAGTGGAACACCGCCGCGTTGAGGCTGATCGCGTTGCGCAGGCGATGCGTGCCCACCATCTCGGAGACGAACGCGGAGCGGCTCGGGCCGTCGACCGCCATGGAGGTGCCGGTGATGAGGGCGACCGCCAGCACCTGCCAGAGCCGGCACTGCCCGGTGAGCACGAGCACGGCGAGCACGGCATTCGCGATCGTTCCGATCGATTGCGTGATCATCAGCGTCCTGCGCCGGGAGAAGCGGTCGGCGATGACGCCCGCCCACGGCCCGAGAAGGAGCGTCGGGGCGAACTGGAGCGCGACCACCAGGCCGACCATCGCGACGTCGCCCGTCAGCTCGAACACGAGCCAGTCGATCGCGATCCTCGCCATCCAGCCGCCGACGTTGGCGAGCAGCATCGACGAGACGTACAGCCGGTAGTTGTGCGCGCTCAGCGCGCTGAACGTCTCGCGCCACCCGCGCCGGCCATGCAGGACCGGGATCGGCGCCGTCGCCGTCTGCGTCATCAGATCGATGGACGAGGGTGGGACGGGGACGCGCGTGGTGCTCACCTCTTCGACGGTAGCCAGGGGCGACAGATTGCGAAGAGGAATCTCACCTATCAATGTCATTGCATTCTTCAATAGGCTGGTCCGAGTCAAGGAGGTCATGTGTTCGATCCGCAGCTGCTGCGCAGCTTCGTCGCCGTCGCCGACACACTGAGCTTCACGCGAGCCGCCGAGATCCTTCGCCTCAGCCAGCCGACAGTGAGCCAGCAGGTGCGCAAGCTCGAGACGGCGGCCGGCAGGCAGCTGCTGGTGCGCGACACCCGAAGGGTCGCGCTGACCGACAACGGGCAGGCGATGCTCGGCTTCGCGCGCAGCATCCTCTCCGCCCACGACGAGGCCGCCTCGTACTTCACCGGCTCGGCCATGCGCGGACGGATCCGCTTCGGGTCGGCCGACGATCTCGCGCTCACCCAGCTGCCGAAGATCCTGCGCAACTTCCGTCAGCTCTACCCCCAGATCAACCTCGAGCTCACGGTCGCGCAGAGCGGCTCATTGGCACGGCGCCTGCGCGCGGGGCAGCTCGACCTCGTCTACGTCAAGCAGGAATCCGGCGCGCCCGAGGGGCGCCTGGTCCGCCGAGAGCGGCACCTCTGGGTGGCACACCGCTCGTTCACCATGGACCCGGACGGACCCGTCCCGCTGATCGTCTATCAGCCGCCCAGCATCTCTCGCGCAGCGGCCATCGACGCGCTCGAGAGCGCCGGGCGCAGCTGGCGGATCACCTGCAACGTGCGCGAGGTGAACGGGGCGACCGCCGCCGCGCGGGCAGGGCTCGGCGTCGCGGTCTTCCCGCGGACGATGGTGCCCGAGACGCTCGATCTCGCCCCTGCGGCGTGGGGGCTGCCGCAGCTCAGCGAAGTCGACTTCGTGCTGCTCGACAACCCGCGCGCGGCCCGCGCGCCCATCGAGGCCCTCGTGAACGCGATCGTCACGAGCCGATGACGAGCGGGAGCGAAGGGGAGTCGGCCGCGACGCCCTAACCCGCCGGGTCGGTGTCATCGCGCCGGCTCGCGGCATCCCTCTGCCCCGCCTCGACGGCGCGGTGGATGTTGCCGTGAATATGGTCCTTGCCGAGGATGTCGATGACGCCCTCGCGGTCGAGGACGGTGCGGGGGCCGGGCTTCAGCCGGGTCAGGCGCAGCTGCACGCCCGCGTCGCGGGCGAGGGCCACGACGTCGGCCATCGACGCCGCGCCCTGAGAGTCGATGAAGTTGATGCCGCCGCAGTCCAGGACGATCCCGGTGAGACCCGGGTTCGCCTGGATCACCTCGCGAAGTCGATCCTCGAGTGCGTCCGCGGTCGCGAAGAACAGCCCGCCGTCGAACCGCACCACCGCGACATCCGCCACGATCTCGTCGTCCGGATGGTCTGCGACCTCGCGGAAGACCTGCGTGCCCCGCTCGCGCCCGAGGGCCGGCATCTCGGGATGCGTGGCGACCGCGACCAGCCACACCAGCGAGAGACCGATCCCGATGATCACGCCCGCGAGCACGCCGAACACCAGAGTGCCCAGCAGCGCGATGATCGCGATCCAGAAGTCGACCTTCTTGACCCGGAACAGTCGCCTCATCTCCGGAAGATCCATCATGCCGCTCACGACCGCCTCGATGATGAGTGCGCCGAGGACCGCCTTGGGCAGATCCGAGAACAGCGGTGCCAGGACGAGCAGCGTGAGCAGGACCGTGACGCCGGAGGTCAGCGACGCGACCCCGGTCTTGGCGCCCGACCGGTCGTTGAGTGAGCTCGCCGACAGGCTGGTCGACACCGGCATCCCCTGGAACAGCCCCGAGCCGATGTTGGCCATCGACTGGGCGACGGACTCCTGGTTGATGTCGATCTGATAGCGGTGCTTGGCGGCGAACGTGCGCGCGTCGCCCGCGGTCTGCGAGAAGCCGATCATGACCAGCGCGACCGCAGCCAGAGCGACGGTGCCCGCATGTTCCCACATCAGCTCCATGTCGGGCACCTGCAGCGCGGGAAGGCCGCGGGGCACATCGCCGACCACCGCCACGCCCTTGGCGCTGAGATCGAGGAGCGCCGACGCCAGCAATCCGCCCACCACGAGCACCAGAGCGCCGGGGACCCGCGGCGCGACCACCCGAAGGCCGAAGACCACCACCAGCGAGACGGCCCCGACCAGCACCGTCGCCTGGTGCGTCGCTCCCAGCGTCCCGAACCACGACCACAGCTCCTGGAGCGGGTTCGCGCCTTCGGTCTCGGTCCCCGTGAGCTTGGGCAGCTCGCCGATCACGACATCGATCGCCGCGCCGAAGAGAAATCCCGTTACGACCGCGCGCGAGAGGAACTGTGCGATCCAGCCCATCCGGAAGACGGCGAGCAGGAGGAACAGGATGCCGGAGGCCAGGGTGATCCCGGCGACGAACGAGGCGACGTCCTGCTCGCCGATGATGGCCGCGGCGAGCACGGCGCTTGCGGCGACGGCCGCGAGCCCCGAGCTCGGACCCATCGAGATCTGCCGGCTCGTGCCGAAGATCGCGTAGAGGATCGCGCCGGCGGCGGCGGCGTACAGGCCGTTCTGCAGGGGTACACCGGCGATCCCCGCGTACCCCAGGTTCTTCGGCACGATGAGGGCGGCGACGGTGACCCCGGCGATCAGGTCGCCCCGCAGCCACCCGCGCCGGTAGGACCGGAGCTGGCCGATGATCGGGATCCGGCTCGGCCGGTGACCACCTGCAGTCGCCGTCATGGGCAAGTATTACCGCACACCCGGCCCGCGCGACAAGGTGGGCAGGCTATCCCTGCCCCGGTGCTCCGTACTGCGCCCCGTCGGGGAGCGGCGGACAACTGCCCGAAGCCGTGAGGGCCGCGATCTCGGCCCGCACGGCGACACCGTCGCGGTACGTCGCGAGGGTGTACACGACGCCCTCCTGAGCGTTCGGGGCGGGGATGTAGCCCACTATGGCCGAGTCGATCGTCGGATCGTCGAAGCTCCACGGCGTGGAGGTGATGAGATCGGCGGTCGGGTGGTCGCGCAGCCAGATGGCGGTGTCCGCGACGGTGATGTCGGGGACCGTCCAGTACGCCTCGATCTCTTCGATCGGACCGCAGGGCCATCCGGTGTACGACAGGTAGCTGCCGACGGGCTTCTCGGAGCGGACGGCACCGGGCGGCAGAGCGGCGGCATCCAGCCAGGCCTGCGCCTTCGCGTGCGCCGCCGCGGCTTCCGGGTCCACCGGCGTGGGGGAGGCCTCGGTCGGGGTCGGCTCGCTGAGTACGGCCGGCGAGGTGGCGCTCCCGTCTGCTGCGCTCCCTGCGGCTGTGGCAGTGGCACACCCGCTCAGCGTGACGGAGAGCAGCAGCGAACCTACGACCAGAGCTGAGCGGCATCGCATTCAGCCACCGTAGCGCTACGTTGACACGGTGGAGAGCGAGCACGTCGGAGTCAGGAGCGCCGAGGTGCGCGCCGCCTATGGTGCGCGTTCCGCTGAGTACATCGAGCTCTTCGGAACAGTGGATGCCGCAACCGCCGCCGACCGTCGGCTGATCCTCGACTGGGCTCGGGGTGTGGGCGGCCCGGTGCTCGACATCGGAAGCGGCCCGGGTCACTGGACGGACTTCCTCATGCGCAACGGCGTCGCTGCGGAGGGCATCGAGATGGTGCCGGAGTTCCTCGACCATGCCCGCACGCGTTTTCCCGACGTGTCGTTCCGGGCCGGGCGCCTGCCCGACCTCGACATTCCCGACGCCTCGGCCGCCGGCATCCTGTCGTGGTTCTCGCTCATCCATCTCACCCCCGACGAGATGCCGACCGCCCTCGCCGAGCTTGCCCGGGTGATCCGGCCTGGCGGCGGGCTACTGGTCGGGTTCTTCACCGGGGAGCGGCTCGAGGCGTTCCCCCATGCCGTGGTCACCGCGTACTACTGGCCGGTCGAAGAGCTCAGTCGCCTTCTGGTCGAGGCGGACTTCCGAGTGCTCGCCACGAGCTCGCGCGCCGACCCGGGCGTGCGGCTGCAGGCTGTGATCACGGCAGAGCGCACCCAGGGTGTCCGCCCGCAACCCGAGAACGCCGGTCGCGATCAACGCGCGGCGGCGATGCCGGAAGGCGCGCCCAGAAGCTCGAGCTCGTAGGCGCGCTCGACGACCTCCGAGCGCGTGGAGGCGCCGAGCTTGCGGAAGATCGAGGCCATCTGCGTGCTGATGGTGTTCGGCGAGACGTACAGGCGCTGTGCGATCTCCACACGGGTCAGGTGCGTCTGAAGGAAGGGCAGCACCCGCTGCTCGGCGCCGGTCAGTGCGATTGAGTGGGATCTCAGGTCGACGGTTCTGACGTGGGTCCGGATCAGCCTGCGCGCGTCGTCGACGCGGTCGTCCAAGGCCATGCGGTGCCGGCCCGGCGGGAGCATCTCTTCGATCTCGCTGAGCAGCAGCGCGGCGGCGTCGCCGTCGCCGATGCGGAGCTGTGCGCGCACGAGCAGCAGGCGTGTGGGAACGCCGAGGAGGGGCACGGACCTTCCGGCGCGATGGCGCCCAGACATCGCCGTCGCGAGATGGCGAAGTCCTGTCGTGCGTCGTCCCGCGGCCAGTTCGACGCACGCGGCGGCGGCGTGCGCGTACGCGGTCATGACGTAGCCGTCGATGTCGCCGGTGCGGATCGTCTGCAGGGCACGCTCGACATGCTCTTCCGCGGACTCCCACGCGCCGCGTTCGATGGCGAGGAGCGCGAGCTCGGATTCGCAGATCACGACCGTGGCCGGGTTGCCGTGCGCGTCGGCCATGTGGATGGCTTCGGTGAGCACCGTGACCGCGCGTTCCTCGTTGCCGGCATGCAACAGGGTGCTGCCGAGGATCTGGACGGCGGGGTCGCGCCACGGGCTGTCGAGCGGCTCGACCTCGACGGCGAACGCGGCATCCCCGAGTGCCGATTCGATGCCGTCCTCCATCATGATGGCGCGGATCATCGCCTTCGCCGACGAGACCGTGACACCGACCGCCTCGGCGTCGTCGTCCACCCGGCCGAGCAGCGTGCTCCACTTGCGGGCGTCGTCGTCGGTGCCGGCGAGCACGGCGAACCACGTGATGACGACGACCGCCGAAGGATTGCGGAGAAGGTTGGCGTCGCCGATCTCGCTGATCCATCGGCCGAGCGTCGCGCTCTGGCCCGCTTCGTACGCCGGCAGCGCGGCGGCGGTGACGAGTGCCGTCGCCGTGGGGAAGTCCTCGGCGGCGATCGCGTGGTCGATCGCGGCCGGCAGCTGGCCATGCTGTGCGAACCACCCCGATGCACGGCCGTGCAGCTCGCGCATCGACGCAGCACGCTCGTCCTGCAGCGCGCCCTGCAGGTACTCGCGGAACAGCGGATGCAGCCGGTACGTGCGGTGTTCGCGGTCAGCCGTGACGAAGAGCTGGCGGGCTTCGAGATCGCGGAGCACGCGCGAGGAGTCGGTGCGCTCGAGCACCGCGTCGCACAGATCCGGAATGTGCGTGGCCAGGATCGAGGTCTGGAGAAGGAACAGCCGTGTGTCCTCGGGAAGGTCGCGCACGCACTCCTGATACAGGTAGTCCGAAAGCAGGTCATCGCCGAACGGGGCGAACGGTCCGCGCTGGGACAGGAGCGCGCACATGTGGAGCCCGGCGGCCCAGCCGTCGCAGCGCTCCACCCACTCCCGGAGCGTCTCGGGCTCGACGTGGGCCCCGGCCTGCTCGGCGATCCTGACGGCCCCGTCGACATCGATCCGCAGGTCGGCGGCGCCGATCTCGGCTGCCGAGGTCGCCACCCTGCCGCGCGCGAGCCTCGTCGGGTGGCGGCGGCTTGCCAGCACGACCTGCGATCCGTCGGGCACGCCGGTGAGGACGACTTCCAGCACGTCCATGCACTCCGGGTGCTCCAGGACGTGCACGTCATCGATGAACAGCACGAACGACTGCTCGCACCGGGAGAGGGCGAGCGCAAGCGCGGGAGCCATGCGGCTCAGCACGCTGTCGTTGGTGGTCGCCATCCGGCTGAAGACGGAGTCCGCCGTCGACGCGAGTCGCTCGCATACGTGTGCGAGGAGGCGGATGAGGGAGGCAGGATCATCGTCCTCCACGCGGAGCGTGAGCCAGCCGGTGGCACGATCCTCGGTCTGCCACCACTCGGTCAGCAACGACGACTTGCCGTAGCCGGCCGGCGCCGTCACCGTGACGAGACGGGAGTCGCCTGTGCGCAGGGTGTCGATGAGACCGGTGCGACGGACGTACGCGGGGTTGAAGATCGGCGCAGTCGTCTTGCTCTCCAGGAGCAGAGCCCCCAGATCCTCACCCGCGAGCGTCATCCGCCCCCCGCCTCACACGTCGTCACGACCCCGCCCCGCACCGGGTCACATCACGAGCACGCCCGCGATGTGCGTCATCCTATCGACGGTGCACAGGTACTCGTTACCGTCGCGGCGATGTCGGGTGCTCAGGCGCAGACGCGGACGATGCGCCCCTCGTAGGCGACGATGTCGCCGAGTTGCAGCTGGCGGCCTCGTCGGCGGTCCACGTCGCCGTTCACCGTGACGTAACCGTCGATGATGGCCTCTTTCACGTCGCCGCCCGAGTCGAGGAGCCCGGCGAACTTGAGGAACTGTCCGAGCCGGATGCCCTCGCCGCCGATGGAGACGTCGTCGATCGCAGCCGGGTCGGTCATCCTCGAATGCTAGCCGCACGAGGTTGAAGCGGTGGAGATCCTGCATCTCGCCCATCGCTCCGATTGGGAACGGTGGATGCCGCACACGCCGCCGACCGGGTGCTCATCGCCTGCGCTGGAGTTCGCGCGGACCCCGGCGTGCGGCTGCAGGCGACCATCGTCGCGGAGCGTGTCTAGGCCCAGAGTTTCCCGTGCCGCCACCCGTCGTCGGTGCGGATGTACTGCAGTCGCACGTGGTTGCGGGTGGATTCGCCCTGCCAGAATTCGACGCTGATCGGACGGATGCGCCACAGCGCCCACCCCGGTGACACGCGTCCCGGATCAGCCTCGAGGGTCGCGAGGTTCTCGGCGATGAGGCGGTCGCGCTCGACCAGATCGGTGAGCGGAGCACTCTGCCTGCCGGCGAGGGCGATCGCCTTCGCGGCGGGATTGCGGGCGCGGAAGTCGGCGGCCGACTCCTCGGCGCTCGCGGCGGCGGCGACTCCGCGGATGCGCACGGAGCGCGCGAGCGGCGACCAGTAGAACGTCAGCGCCACGTTCGGATTCGCGTGCAGCTGCGCGCCCTTGGCCGACTCGCTTCCCGTGGCGATCTCGAAGGCGCCCTCGTCGGTCACGTCCTTCAGCACAAGCACGCGGGCGTCGGGGCGGCCGTCCGCGTCGACCGTCGACAGCGTGACCGCGTGAGGCTCCGGGATGCCCGCTGCGAGCGCCGCGTCGAGCCAGTCGCGGAACAGCGTCTGCGGGTCGTCGGGCGCGGCCGACGGGTCGAACGGGGGAGCCTCTCCGACGATGGATGCCTCGACCCGCAGTCGTTCGCGAAGAGTGCTCATCCGCCCAGTGTGTCAGCCGGAGCCGGCGCGGGCGCACGCGGGGCCGGCCCGGCCCGGAATCCCGGACCGGGCCGTCGGGTTCACGCGCTCAGCCGCTCCGGCACGTCGTAGCCGCCCTCGGCGATGTCGGCGAGGAGCGTCGGGTGCGTCGGCTGCCATCCCCACCGCTCGCGCGTGATCGTGCTGGTGGCGGTGAGGTCCGCGCCGAAGAACGGACCCACCCAGCCGAAGTGGTCGACCGCGTCTTCCGGGGCGATCGAGACCGTCGGCAGGCCGAGTCGTGCGCCGAGGGCTTCCGCGATGTCTCGCGCGCGCACCCCTTCCTGGGCGACGGCGTGCACCACACTGCCGCGGTCCGGTGACTCCAGCGCCAGACGGACGATGGGCGCAGCGTCGTCACGATGCACGGCCGCCCACCGCGTCGTGCCGTCGCCGACGTAGCCCGAGACGCCACGCGCGCGGGCGATCTCGGCAATGGTGCGCACGAATCCGTGGTCACCCGCGGTGCCGTGCACGCTCGGGGCGAAACGCAGGATCAATGGCTTGATGCCGCGCTCGGCGAGCGTCAGCACGTATGTCGCGTTGTCTCCACGCGGGTTCGGACCCACGACCCGGTCGTCCTCGGTCGCAGGTCGTCCTTCGGTGAGCCCGGCGACTCCCGAGGCGATGGCGAGGCTCTTGCCGCTGCCCTCCAGGGCCGACGCGAAGGTCTCGATGGCTTCGCGATCCACGCGCACCGAGGTGAGGAAGTCGCTGAAGTCGTGGATGAAGGCGAGATGCACGACGGCATCGGTCGCGGCCGCGGCATCCCTCAGCACGTCCAGGTCCGTGAGCGAGCCGCGCACGACGTCGGCGCCCAGCGCCGCGATCGCGGCCGCCGAGGCATCGGACCGGGCCAGGCCCGAGACGCTGTGTCCGGTCGAGAGGAGCTCCCGCGTGACCGCCGAGCCGATCCAGCCCGATGCGCCCGTGACGAAGTACCGCATGTTGTCCTCCTAGATGAGTGATGTCAGGAACTGACATCGTCGACAATAGCACTGATGTCAGTGACTGTCATCGACTACGATCGGAGCATGGCGAGATGGGAGCCCGATGCGGCCGGGCGATTGCGCAGGGCCGCCGTCGAGCTGTTCGCGGAACGCGGTGTCGAGTCGACGACCGTAGCGGCGATCGCCGAGCGGGCGGGCGTGACCGAGCGCACCTTCTTCCGCTACTTCACCGACAAGCGCGAGGTGCTGTTCAGCGACCAGGGCCAGTTCGCCTCGGGGTTCGTGATCGGTGTCGAGACTGCTCCCGCCGGGGCGTCGCCGCTGGATGCCGTCGCGGACGGCCTGCGGAAGGGCATCGGATTCTTCGCACCCGAGAACCGGCAGGGTGCGCGTGTGCGTGCCTCCGTCATCACGGCGAACCCCGGCCTGCAGGAGCGGGAGCTGCTCAAGATGGCGGGGGTCTCCGACGCCATGGCGGCGGCACTGCGCGCACGCGGCGTGACCGAACCGGCGGCCACCATCGCCGCCTGGGCGGGCATCGCCGTGCTCGGCGCGGCCTTCGCGGCCTGGCTCGACGAGGCCGAGACCCGTGAACTGCCGGAGCTCGTCGAGGAGGGGATCCGCGAGCTGCGCGCGCTCGGGTTGGCCTGATCGTGCGCCACCGGGCTCGCGGCGGATTCCGAGCAACGGCGGGCCTGGCGATAATGCATGATTAGAGCAGAATTTCGGACGGAGGCCAGCGATCGCGACGCACGACGAGGTGACCGATGAGTTCGCGGATCTCGCGGAGCTCATGCGCGAAGAGCAGGAGCTGACCGAGGGACTCACCGAGAGGGATCCGGAGGCCCGACGCAGACGCGGTCGACGCGGCCTGCTCATCACCGCGATCGTGCTGGTCGTCATCCTCGGCAGCGTCGGCGGCTATGTCGGCTGGGCGCTCACCGCACCGCTGAGTGCTCCGGCGATGACGTCGCAGGCACCGGCGGCTCCGGCATCCTCTCCCGCGCCGGTCGTCCTCCCCGCAGGCGCGGCCTCCGCGATCGCGATCTCGGGCGCCGACGCCTACCTCGGTCCGACGGCGAGCACCATGTGGGCGACGACGGGGACGAACGACCCGCGGCCCATGGCGAGCCTCAGCAAGCTGATCACCGCCCTCGTGATCCTCGACGCGAAGCCGCTCGCCGATGCGAACGACCCCGGTCCGACGATCACGTTCAGCAAGGCCGACCACGACCTCTACGACAAGTACTACGTCATGGGTGCGACGATCGCCGCGATGCCGATCGGCAGCTCGATGTCGGAGCGCGACGCGCTGGCGACGATGCTCATCCCGTCCGCGAGCAACTACGCCGAAGCGGTGTCGACATGGGCCTACGGGTCGCAGGGAGCGTTCGTCTCGGCGGCCCGACGCTGGCTCGCAGCCAACGGGCTGACGTCGACGACCCTCGTCGAGCCGACCGGCATGAGCGCGCGCAACACGAGCACGCCGACCGACCTCGTCGCTCTGGGGCGGCTGGCAGCGGCGAACCCCGTGATCGCGTCGATCGCGGCGACCCGCTCGCTGTCGCTGCCCGGCCCCGGCTCGATGGCCAACACGAACGACCTGCTCGGGGTGAACGGCATCACCGGACTGAAGACGGGCAACCTCGGCGAGGGCACCTACAACCTGCTGTACACGGCGACCATGGACGTCGGGATCGGGCAGCCGCTCGGCATCGTGGGCGTCGTGCTCGGCGAGACGACCCGCGCCGCCGTCGACAACGACGTGCGCGCGCTGCTCACGGGCATCGGCGAGGGGTTCCGCGACGTCCCGGTGGCCGAGCGCGACCAGCAGGTCGGCTCGCTCGCGACCCCGTGGGGCGCGACCGCGAAGCTGGCGATCGCCGACAACACGTCGATCCTCACGTGGTCCGACACCCCGATCACCGTCGACATGAAGACGACGACGCCGAAGACCTATGCCGACGGCGAGGTCGTCGGCAGCATCACGTGGACCGCGGGCCCGAACACGGTGTCGAGCGACGTCGTGCTGCAGGGCTCGATCGAGCAGCCCACCGAGTGGTGGCGGCTCACGCACCCCGGCGAACTCGGTGCACCGTGACGGCGAACGCCTATCTGACCGGGTTCGGCAGCTACCTTCCGGGCGACCCGGTCGACAACGACGGCATCGCCGCGCGCCTGGGCGGCGACGACGCGGTGACCGAGCGGATCCGCCGGCGCGTGCTCGACGCCAACGGCATCCGGCAGCGCCATTACGCGCTCGACGAGCACGGCGAGCCGACCGAGCTGAACGAGCAGCTTGCGGTGAAGGCGCTGCAGGCGGCGTTCGCGGACCGGGGCATCGGGGCGGCCGACATCCGCATGCTGGCGTGCGCGACCACGATGGGCGACGTGCTCGTGCCGGGCTTCGCGTCGATGGTGCACGGGCGCCTGGGTGGCGGACCCCAGCAGCTGCTGTCGGTCGCTGGCGTGTGCGCATCCAGTCTCTCGGCGCTCGACGCCGTCGTGAGCAAGGTGCGGCTCGGCGACCACCCCCGTGCCGCGGTCGTCGCTTCGGAGCTCGCCAGCCGCAGCCTGCGACAGCGCCGGTATGACGGCATCCGATCCGGGATGGACGCCCATTTCTTGAGATGGATGCTGTCGGACGGCGCCGGCGCCGTCGTCGTGGAGTTCCAGCCCCACCCCGACCGTCCGTCGCTGCGCGTGGACTGGGTGCGCCAGGTGTCGCTCGCACACGAGCACGAGGTGTGCATGCGTGCCGGCATGAGCGGCCACGAGGCGACGGTGGGCCGCACGTGGCAGGACGTCGGCATCGCCGAGGCCGAGGCGGCGGGCATGTTCCTGCTGCGGCAGGACGTGAGCATGCTCGATGACCTCGCCGGTGCGGGCATCGCGCAGTTCGAGGAGCTCGTGGACATCGGGCTCGTCGACGTCGGTCACCTCGACCACGTCGTGTGCCATTACAGCACCAACGCGTTCCGCGACGTCGCGTTCGACGCCCTGCGGCGCAGAGTGCCGACCCTCGACACCGACCGGTGGTTCTCGAACCTCGAGACGCGCGGCAACACGGGCTCGGCGAGCATCTTCATCGCGCTCGAAGAGGCCTGGCGCACGGGCCGGTTCGCAGTGGGCGACACCGTGCTGCTGGCCGTGCCCGAGTCGGGCCGCTTCTCGTTCGCCTTCGCCCACCTCACCGTGGTCGCCCCGCCCGGCCGGCCCGCGGCATCCACATGAAGGAGTGAGCACGTGACCGCCACCACCACCGACACCCTCGCCGAGCGCCTCGCCGAGGTGTGGGCCGAGTTGGAGCTGCACCTCGCGCGGGTGCCGATCCTGCAGCGGCTCGACGAGGGCACCGTCACGCTCGACGACTATTTGCGCCTGCTGTTCAACCTGCGCCAGCAGGTGGTCGACGGGTCGCTGTGGATCTCGCGGGCGGCCTCGAACTTCGACGTCGCCCACTTCGAGCTGCGCGCGGCGGCCATCAAGCACGCCGAAGAGGAGCACCGTGACTTCCTGATGCTCGAGCGGGACTACGTGGCCGTCGGCGGGTCGCTCGAAGAACTGCGTGCGGGGCGCAAGAACATCGGCTCCGAGGCGCTGTCGGGGTACATGTTCCACTACGCGGATCGGCCGAACCCGGTCGGGCTGCTGGGCGCGATGTTCATCATCGAGGGGCTCGGCGCGCAGCGCGCCGCCGGATGGGCGGTGCGCTTCCAGGAGGTGCTCGGCCTCGCGGACAGCCAGGTGCACTTCATGCGCTATCACGAGCAGGCCGACAGCGCGCACACGGGCGATCTCGACGCGATCCTCGCCTCGGGCATCATCGACGACGCGGCGGCCGACGACATCGTCCGCTGCGCGCAGGTCGTGGCGCGCCTCTACGCCCTGCAGCTCGAAGAGCTGGACCGCTGACGTGGCGGCGCCGCGGCGGTCGATGCCGGAGTACGTGAAGTCGGACCCGAGCATGTGGGAGGCGATCTACGCCGACCCGTCGGTGCCGCTCGACCGCGCGCTGGTGCGGCAGATCATCGACGACCAGCGGCGCCTGTCGCGGCGATGGCTGTACCCGATCGCGCGGGTGCTCTCACGCGTCCTCGTCGCGCTGATCTCGATCGTCAAGCGGGTGCTGCCGTTCCGCTGGATGCCGCTGGGGACCATGGACGCGCTGTGCGTGTGGTTCCTCCGCCGGTTCGTGTCGCCCGACGCCGTGGAGCTGCTGATCCGGCACTTCGTGGTCGAGACGAACCTCGTGAACTTCATCATCCGCAACACCCCGGTCGCGATGGCCCCGGTCACGCTGCGCCCCGAGACGCTCTCGGGGCTGGGCGACAATGCCGTCGTCGAGCACGACGTGAACGTCTACGACGTGCTCATCGCGCTCGACCGGGTGCCGCTGACGCGACCCGAGACGCTCGACTTCTCGCAGCTGGACGTGCCGCGCCTGGACGCGGAGCGCTGGCGCCGACGCTACCTGCGGCTCGACATCCAGACCGCGCTGTGCTTCATGAACATCCCGTTCTCGATGGCGCTGACCGTCGAGGAGTACCGCCGCGCGGTGCACTCGATCCGGTTCGACGACTCGTTCCTCGAGATCCTCGCCCTCGTCACCGGCGACGACACGTTCCGGCACTGGAAGCTCGCCGGCATGAGCCTCTGGATGGACTCCAACGTCGACGTGCCCCGCATGGTCTATCGCCATGCTCTCGTGTGCGAGTACGCCCACGCGCAGCTCGTCAAGCTCAAGGGCGGCGTCTATCCCCGCGAGACCGCCGCGCGGTTCGATTGAGGGGACCGTCACGATCCCGCATTCTGACCGGCGCGTCGCCGACGGGGGCTAGCATCGCGATCATGAGTCTGGACCGGATCGATCCCAGTGCGGCGCCGTCGGGGCAGGGCTGCGAGGAGTGCGAAGCGGTGGGCGGGTGGTGGGTGCATCTGCGCCGCTGCGCCGAATGCGGGCACATCGGCTGCTGCGACACCTCGCCGGCCCAGCACGCCACCGCCCACTTCCGCGGCACCGGCCACCGGTACATCCGCAGCTTCGAGCCGGGGGAGGAGTGGTTCTGGGACTACGTCGCCGAGGAGTACGTCGACGGTCCCGCGCTGGCGCCCCCGGACTCGCGTCCCGAGGCATGGCCGTCGCCCGGTCCAGAGGGCCGTGTGCCCGACGACTGGCGCCGGCTGATCCACCGGTGAGTGAACGCGGAGAGGGACGACGATGAAGCAGCCCGACATGCTCCGGCTGTCGAAGCCGCCGCTGACCGATGCGCAGTGGACGCGGCTGAAGACGTTCGGCGAGGAGCACGACGTCGCCGAGGGCGAGTACCTGTTCCGGGCGGGCGACCTCGACTACGACCTGATCCTGGTCGAGACAGGTGAGGTCCAGATCGTCCGCGACGCGCTGTCGTGGGTGGCCGAGACCGTGATCGGCACGATGGGTCCGCGCTCGTTCGTCGGCGAGCTCGGGCTGCTCAACGGCCAGGGCGCGTTCCTGTCGGCGCGCGCGTCCCAGGCGGGGCGCATGCTGCGGGTCAGTCGCGCGAACCTGCGACTGCTCATGGCCGAGGACGACGAGCTGTGCGACCTCGTCCTGCACGCGCTGTGGGCGCGCCGCGAGATGCTGCGCCGCGGACCGGCGGCGCTCACCCTCAAGCTCGTCGGCGCCCGCTCCTCGCGCGACTTCCTGTCGCTGCGGCGCTTCGCCGAGCGCCTCGACCTCGTCCACACCGCGATGGAGCTCGCGCCGGGCGGCCTCGACGTGCTCGCCGACCACGGCATCACCGCTGAGGACCTGCCGGTCGCATTCATCCAGGGTGAGCCGCTGCGGCGCGCGACACCCGGCATGGTCGCCGAACGGCTCGGCCTCAGCTATCAGGCGCATGCCGACGAGGTGGTCGACCTCGTCGTGGTCGGCGGGGGACCCGCTGGCCTCGCGGCCGCGATCTACGGAGCGTCCGAGGGGCTCAGCACGGTGCTGCTGGATGCCGTCGCGCCGGGCGGGCAGGCGGTTGCGACATCGCGCATCGAGAACTTCCTCGGCTTCCCGTTCGGCGTGAGCGGCGGCGACCTCATCGGGCAGGCCTCCCTCCAGGCCCTGAAGTTCGGGGTGCGGGTCTACGCGCCGTGCGAGGCGCGTGAACTGCGTTCGGCGGGCGACACGCTCGACATCACGCTCACCGACGGCCGTGTGATCCGAGCCCGCACCGCGATCGTCACCTCCGGCGCCGCGTACCGCACCTTGGACCTCGAACGCTGGAACGATTTCGAAGGCGCCGGCATCTTCTACGCCGCCACTCCGCTCGAGCTGCGCCAGGTGCACGAGTCGCCGGTGGTCGTCGTGGGCGGGGCGAACTCGGCAGGGCAGGCATCGCTCTTCCTGGCGGCGAACGGATGCCCCGTGCACCTCGTCGTCCGCGGCTCCGACCTCGGCACGCGCATGTCGTCGTACCTCGTCGATCGCCTGCTCGAGGACCGGCGCATCGAGGTGCACACGCAGTCGCGTGTCGTCGGACTCGACGGCGGTTCGACGCTCGAGCGCGTGAGCATCGACTCGTTCGGCGACGTCGCGGCGCGCGGACTGTTCTGCTTCATCGGCGCGGAGCCCGCCACCTCGTGGCTCGGCGAGCTGGACCGGGATGCCGACGGCTTCCTCCGCACCGGCACGGACGTGTCGCTGCAGTCGCTCGAACGCTGGCAGGGTCTCGGCCGTGAGCCGCTGCCGTTCGAGACCTCGGTGCCGCGCATCTTCGCCGCCGGCGACGTGCGGCGCGGGTCGATGAAGCGCGTCGCTGCCGCGGTGGGCGAGGGGTCCAGCGCGGTCGCGTCGGTGCACCGCGCGCTCGCCGACCTGCGCTAGGAGCCCGCGACCAGCCGCTTCAGGTGCTCGTACTCCTCGTCCATGCCCGGATGCGCCATCCGCGGGTCGGCCGGTACGCGCCCGGCGACGACGTCGTCGAGGTAGCGGCGGTCGGCGTCGAGGCGCGCGACGGCGTCGCCCCCTGGCGTGCCGTGCCCCGGGATCACGATGGCCGCTCGTGCGGCGTACGGGGCGAGCAGGTCGAGCGCCGCGACGTACGAGTCGAGATCGTCGGGCCAGAACGGGAGCGGCAACTCGAGATCGCTGAGCATGTCGCCGGCGATCAGCACCCGCTGGTCGGGCAGCCAGACCGCCGTGTGACCAGGGGCATGCCCGTCGTGCACGACGAGTTCGGGCGCGAACCCGGAGGGGACGGAGTCGGCGGGAATGACGGCATCCACTCCTTCGACACGGCCCATGAGGTCCGCAAGCGGGCGCGGGAACTCGGCGCCGAGGAACTCGAGCAGCGCAGCTCGCTCGTCACGGGCGAGCGCGGCCGTCGCCGCCGACGCCCACCGCGGCGCCGCGCCGAACCGCTCGTGCCACAGCAGATGGTCGTGGTGGGCGTGCGTCGCGAACCCGCCGACGACGTTCAGCGCGCGGGCGTCGAGGACGTCGGCGAGCCCCTCGAGTTCGCTCGGCAGCCAGGACGGGTCGATCAGCAGCGCCGCGCCGTCGCGGGCGAGCACCGTGGACGTCGTAGACATGATGGCGCTCGTCGCGACGGAGACGCCGTCCGCGACCTCGATCAGCTCACGCACCCGTTCATCCTGGCAGGTGCACGATGGGTGTTGTTCCTCGCGAAGAGATCGGGACAGGGTCTGGCGGTACCTGTCACGGCAGGCACTCCCGCGGGCGGTCCGAAAGGGATGGAATGGGGATGCCGCGGGGGAGCGACCCCGGCGGCGCGAGGAGGATCCATGCACACCAGGAGGCTCGGTCAGGGACTCGCGGTCTCGGCCGTCGGCATCGGCGCGATGGGCATGTCGATGAGTTACGGCCCCAATCCGGGGGATCGCGACGACATGATCGGCGTGCTGAGATACGCCGTCGAGCAGGGCATCAGCTTCATCGACACCGCCGAGGTGTACGGGCCGTATGACAACGAGGTGCTGGTGGGCGAGGCGATCGCCCCGATCCGCGATCAGGTCGTGGTGGCCACCAAGTTCGGCTGGAACATCGTCGACGGCAGGATGCAGGGGACCGATTCGCGGCCCGAGCAGATTCGCCGTGTCGCGGACGCGTCGCTGCAGCGGCTGGGAGTCGACGCGATCGATCTGTTCTACCAGCATCGCGTCGACCCCGACGTGCCGATCGAAGAGGTCGCCGGCGCCGTGGCGGAACTCGTCCGTGAGGGCAAGGTCAAGCATTTCGGGCTGTCGGAGGCCGGCGCTCAGACCATCCGCCGAGCGCACGCCGTGTACCCGGTGACGGCGGTGCAGAGCGAGTACTCGCTGTGGACCCGCGACCCCGAGGCCGAGGTGCTGCCCACGCTCGCCGAGCTCGGCATCGGGTTCGTGCCGTTCAGCCCGCTCGGCAAGGGGTTCCTCACCGGCACGGTCGCGGCCGACGCCACGTTCGGTGCGGGAGAGATCCGCGGGCGCGTGCCCCGCTTCCAGCCCGACAACCTGCGAGCCAACCAGGCGATCGTCGACGGCGTGCGCGCGGTGGCGCAGGTGCGGGGTGCGACTCCCGCACAGGTGGCGCTGGCCTGGCTGCTGTCGCGGCATCCCTTCATCGTCCCGATCCCGGGAACGCGTCGGCGCGAGCGCGTCGACGAGAACGCCGGATCGACCGCCGTCGCGCTGTCGGCCGACGACCTCGCGTCGCTCGACGCCCTCGGGGCGAACGTCGCAGGCAATCGCTACGACGATGCCGGCATGGCGATGGTGGGGCTGTGATCACCGGAGTGGATGCCGCACGCACGACGCTCGTCGTCATGCCCGAGTGATCGCCCCCGAGGCCTTCGCATCCGTCGCCGCGAACTCGGCGGCCTGGGTCGCCGCCCACGACGCGAGCAGCTTGAGCGCGTCGGACGACGGCGACCCCGCCGGCGCCGTGTACACGTTGAGCACGAGGCCGGGCTCGCTCGGCAGTTCCATCGACTCGTAGTTCAGCTCGAGGTCGCCCACGACCGGGTGATGGAGGCGCTTGACGCCGCTGCGGTGGAACTTCACGTCGCGGGACGCCCAGCGTTCGCGGAACAGCTCGCTCTGGGTGGACAGCTCGCCGATGAGCCGGATGAGCTCGGGGTCGTGCGGGTTGCGGCCGGCTTCGAGCCGGAGCATCGCTGCGGAGTCGTGCGTGATGCTGTCCCAGTCGCGCCAGAACTCGCGCGCGGCGGGGTTCAGATACGCGAAGCGGGTGGTGTTCACGGGCCGGCGGGGGTCATCGAACACGGGGGAGTACAGCGCGCGGGCGAGCAGATTCGCGGCGAGGATGTCGTGGCGGCCGTTGCGCACCCACGCGGGCGCCTCGGTGATCGCGTCGAGCACCTGCAGCACGGCGGGGCGGACCGTCGACGGCGCGCGGCGCTCGCCGCGGCGCACCGTCCCTGCCGCGCGGGCGAGGTCGAAGAGGTACTCACGCTCGGCCTCGTCGAGCTGCAGGGTCCGGGCGACAGCATCCAGCACTGCATCGGAGGCGCCCGACAGATTGCCGCGCTCGAGACGCACGTAGTAGTCGACCGACACCCCGGCGAGCATCGCGACCTCTTCGCGCCGCAGGCCCGCCACCCGGCGGTTGCCGCCGTACGCGGGAAGCCCCGCCTGCTCGGGGGTGATGCGCGCTCGCCGCGAGCTCAGGAACTCCTTCGCCTCGGCACGGATGTCGGTCATGCCTCCACGCTACGTCCGGGCCGGGCGCGGTGACAGGCACTGCCAGTGCTCGTCGACAGAGCGGGTCAGGCGCTGCCGAGCGGCTGCACCGGGGCGCTCAGCCCTGCAGCTCGGGGATCGGGGCCTCCTCGATCAGCGTGATCGAGCAGTCCTCGGCCCAGTGCAGGTGGTGGTGGTCGCGGACGAGGGCGAGAGCGGCATCCATCGACTCCGCTTCGATGAGCGACATCCCGATGACGTCGCTCCCGCTGTCGACGACGCCGTCGGGGGTGACGTCGACCTTCGCCCCGAGCGGCCGACCCACGTCGACGAGTGCGGGGCCGAGGCGTGCCGCCCAGTCGTGCCACAGTGTGAGGCCTTGCTGCGCCTCTTCGGGCGTGGCCTGCGCGAACCGCTCGGCCACCGAGCGGGGCGCCCGGTACAGCACGACGTAGCGCTTGGTCATGTCTCCTCCTTCTCCAGATCCGACTCGATCGCGTCGCCCACGGCAGTGAGCACCGCGGTCGCCTGGGCGACGACGGCAGGATCGGTGAGCGTGCGCATGCGTGACGCCCAGTGCGCGTACCGCGTCATGATGTGCGCGAGGGCGCGCTCGCCGTCGGGGGTGATCGCCACGCGACGCGCGCGCCGATCCGCGGGGTCGTCGATGTACACGACGAGTCCCTCCGCGGCGAGGACGTCGGCGACCCGCTGCACGCTCTGCCGCGCGTGGCCGAGTTCTCGTGCCATCGCCGCGACGGTCCGCGGTGAGTCGGCGGCGCGGCCCAGCACCTGCCACCGCGCGCTGCTCTGACCGGCGGGAGCCGTGAGACGCTCGCCGTTGCGGGTGAGCAGTCCGTTGACCCGGAACACCGCGAGCGAGAAGTCGAACATCGCGTCGTCGTCCACATCTCGCATGGTGGCAGATTGACAGGATGCTGTCAATTACGGGATCGAGGTCACCGGCGTCGTCACCACCCGCTGCGGGTCGGGGTGTGGCCCTCGCGGACGTCGTCGGGCATCGCCATCTCGGCGCGCACGCCGAGCAGACGGATCGGACGGCCGGGCTCGATCTTCGCCACGAGCTCCATCGCCTTCTCGACGACGTCGGACCGGTCGAAGGTCGAGGCGACCTTCTTGGTGAAGGTCTTGGTGAGGAACGGCGCGTAGCGCACCTTGAGCCCGAGGCCGACGACGGGGCGTTCGTCGGCGGCCACCTCGGCGAGCACCGCGTCGAGCAGTCGCCGAGCCTCGCGCTCGATATCGGCCGGGTCGACGATGTCGGCCTGGAACGTCGTCTCCTTGCTGTGCCCCCGCGCGACCCAGGGCGTGTCGTCGACGACCGAAGCGCCGTCGCCGCGACCCAGCTGTCGGTACCAGAGC
Source organism: Microbacterium helvum (assembly GCF_014779795.1). Taxonomy (GTDB): domain Bacteria; phylum Actinomycetota; class Actinomycetes; order Actinomycetales; family Microbacteriaceae; genus Microbacterium; species Microbacterium helvum. The sequence continues at coordinate 446,765 of NZ_JACXZS010000001.1, read as the reverse complement.
CCCATCTTGGGGCCGAACTCGGCGACGAGCGCGGCTTCGTCGCCCGCCGCGAGCTCGGCGACCGTGCGAATGCCGAGCAGCCCGAGCCGCTTCGAGATCTTCGACCCGACGCCCCACAGGTCTGCGACAGGGCGTGCTCCCATGACGTCGAGCCAGTTCTCGGCGGTCAGGCGGAAGACGCCCCGCGGCTTGCCGAACCCCGTCGCCACCTTGGCGCGCACGAGCGTGTCGCCGATGCCGATGCTGCAGTGCAGCCGAGTCCGCTGGAGCACCTCCGCCTGCAGCCGTCGCGCGTACGCCTCCGGATCATCCGTCGAGACCCCGACGAACGCCTCGTCCCAGCCGAGCACCTGCACGACGGCGCCGGGCTGGCCTCGCAGCGTCGCCATCACCTCTTCCGACGCCGCGAGGTAGGTGGGCGCGTCGACCGGCAGGATGACGGCATCCGGGATCTTCCGCGCGGCGATGCGCAGCGGCATCCCCGACCCGACGCCGAACGCGCGCGCCTCGTAAGACGCCGTCGACACGACGGCGCGCTCGGTGGGGTCGCCGCGGCCGCCGACGATCACCGGCTTGCCGGCGAGCTCCGGCCGCCGCAGGATCTCGACCGCCGCGATGAACTGGTCGAGGTCGACGTGCAGCACCCACGTGTGCATGCCCCGAGCGTAGGCCGCGCCCCCGACACGCTCGAGACGGGATGCCGCCGGCCGCGGCATCCCGTCCCGTCAAACGAAGCCGAACACCGGGGGGAACACCACCACGACGACCGCCGCCCACGCCAGGTACACCGGCAGGAAGCCGGTCTGCCAGCGCTCCAGACGCTCCAGCGGCGCGCGATGCATGACGAACCGTACCTGCAGCCACGCCGCCCCGGCGAGGTTCGCGAGCAGGATGACGTTGAGGCCCAGCGAGGCGAGCTTGTTGGGGCTCGCGCCCCACTCGGCGATGCGGCCGATCATCGCGACCAGCACCATCGCGTCCACGACGATCGCCGCCGCCACGAGCACGAGCTGCAGCCGGTCGAACCACGACGGCGGCGCCAGCGGGTCGCGCGCCGATTGCGCGTACAGCAGCAGCCCGACCACGACGACCAGCACGACATCGAACAGGATGAGCAGATCGCGCTGGCCGAACACCTCGACACCGATCGCGGTGCTGACGCCCTGCACGATGCCGGCCGCGATGAACGCCAGCAGCAGCAGGGTGAACAGCGGTGTGAACAGCTTCGTCAGCACCGGCGCGATGTTCTCGATGACGCTCTGCTTCGCCTCGACGAGCCATGCCGCGATGACGACGGCGCCGGCGACCCCGCAGGGCAGCATCCAGTCCTGCACGAACATCGCCGCGTCGACCCCGATCGCGGCGAACACGCCCATCGTGAGGGCGATGAGCACGCCGCCGCCGAGCGCGATGAGCGCGAGGTACACGACCCACTCGCCGGTGAAGCGGATGAAGTCCATGCGGGCGCGGCTGGAGCGCACGCGTCCGTCGACGTAGGCGATGCCGATCACGAGCCACAGCGCGACCGCGCAGTGGGTGGTCGCGAGCACGAGGGTCGCTGCGTCGTTGTGGAACGGATACACCGCCATCGGCACCGCGGCCAGGGCGAACGGCGCCGCGACGATGCCGATCGTCGCGAGCGAAGCCCGGCGACGCACCAGGAAGTAGGCCGCCACGAACGGCAGGATCAACAGCGGCAGGAACCGCGGGTAGAAGTCGCCGGGCGCCGCGAAGTCCACGCCGAACAGCGCCGACAGCTTGATCGCGATCGCGGCGCCGAGCGCGAGCCCCACCGCGAGCAGCAGCCCCCCGTTGCGTGGCGCCGTCGGCTCGTCGCCGAACATGAGCTGCTTCCACAGCCGTTCCGAGTGTTCGCGGGCGTATTCGCGCGAGAGCTCGTCAAGCGCGCCGAGGCGCTTCACGCCGACGAGGAACGCCTCGTCGGCGTCGAGACCGGATGCCGCCAGCCGGCCGATCTCGCCGCGCAGATGGTCTTCGAGTTCGTCGACGTCGCGGCCGTGGATGGCCTCGCGGCGCGACACGTACGTGCGCCAGGCCGCGATCTGCTGCTCGGTGCCCGCGTCGAGGTCGTCGACCTTGCCGGGATCGTCGCTCATGTCACGCACCCCCGAGCGCCGGAGCGCCGAAGAAGTCGGTGCCGCCGTCCCGGCCCGGCCACACCTGCTGCAGCGCCTTGCTGACGACGGTCCACTGGCGGCGCTGCTCTGCGAACGCGGCGCGCCCCTCGGAACTCAGCCGGTAGTGCTTGCGCGGGCGGCCGCTCGGCGAGGCGCCCCACGACGACTCGACATGGCCGAGGCGCTCCAGGCGGTGCAGCAGCGGATACAGCATGCCGTCGCTCCACTCGAGCTCGCCGCCCGACAGCTCGCCGACGCGCTGCAGGATCGCGTACCCGTAGGACTCTCCCTCGGCGAGGATGCCGAGCACCATCGGCGTCGCCGCCGCGGCGACCAGGTCTTTGCCGATCTTCATCGTGCCTCCCGCGTTCATGCCTAGAACATCTAGGTACATAGAAGTACAAGTCACCTAGAAGTGCAAGGTATCAACGGTGACCCCGCATGACGAGCGGGCCTGTGCGGGGGAATTCCGGCCCCGTGGACGTGTTGGGATGGAGTATGACTTCGCCCGTGAGCACCCCCGACACTGCCGCAGACGCCCGCTTCGCCGCCGTCTCCGCCCCGCACGGCACCGCGGCGCTGCGCTTCACGCACTGGCTCGACGCCGAGCATCGCGCGTACGAAGGCGCGCCCGGACTGTGGCACGGCGAAGACGGCCGGGTCGTCGGCACCGGGCTGCCGGGCGAGACGCCCGAGGTCGCACTGTCGGCCGGCGAGCACCTCGACATCGGGTCGCTGCGCCTGAAGGCCATCAACCGCGGCGGCGCCCCCGCACTGCGCGTGTTCGACCCCGAGACGCCCGGACGCACGTCGCTGCGAGGCATCCTCTCCTTCCCGCACGACGACGCCTGGGCGCTCCCGGGGGTCTTCCATGCGGCCGCCGAGGGGCAGTCGATCGTCATCGAGAGCGTCGACGGCTACGAGCGTGAGGAACCGGCCGTCGGCACGATCTCGCTCCAGGTGGCCGGCGAGCCGGTCGAGCTGACGGTGTGGGGCGACCTCGACGACGAGCTCGAGGCCGTGATCGCCGACGGCACCAGCAACGTGGACGCGTACCGGTTCCGCTTCCTGCCGATCGACGTCCCCGCCGCAGACGGCTCCGTCACCGTCGACTTCAACCGCGCCTACCTGCCGCCGTGCGCGTTCAGCGACCACTACGTGTGCCCGCTGCCGCCCCTGAACAACCGTCTCGCCGCCCGCGTCGAGGCGGGGGAGCGCATCGCCGACCGCGCCTGACGCGCCGCCGCGCCGCGGTGCGCCACAATGGTGCCCGCGGGCGGCACTCCGGCCGTGATCCTGTCGGAGGGCGGCGATGATGGCCAAGAGCGCGAAACCGAAGAAGGTTCGCTCAGAACTGAAGAACACGGCGTACGAGATCTTCATCGGGGTCCTGTCGATCCTGTCGATCCTCAATCTCGTGCTCGTGTACGTCTTCCGCAGCGATCCGTCGCTGCAGACGGTGCTGAGCGTCATGAACGGCCTGTTCAGCGTCATCTTCCTGATCGACTTCGTCTACCGGATCTTCACGGCGCCCTCGGCGACCCGCTACTTCTTCCGGGACTTCGGCTGGGCGGACCTGCTGGCCAGCCTGCCGTTCGCGGAGCTGAAGGTCCTGCGCGTCTTCCGCCTGGTGCGCGTGTACCGGCTGCTGCGCAAGCTCGGCGTGCGCACCCTCGTGCGGACGCTCGTCAAAGACCGTGCGAACAGTGCGCTGATGACCCTGCTGCTCATGGGCATCCTGGTGCTCGAGTTCGGCAGCATCTCGATGCTCGCCATCGAAGAGAACGCCGAAGGCGCCAACATCACGAACGCCTCGGACGCCATCTGGTACACGATCGTCACGATCGCGACCGTCGGCTACGGCGACACCTACCCGGTGACGAACCTGGGTCGCATCCTGGGCGCAGTGATCATCGTGGTCGGCATCGGCATCTTCGGCACGTTCACGGGCTATCTCGCCAACGTGTTCCTCGGGCCGTCGAAGTCCGACCCCTCGGCGGAGGACGAAGAGGATGCCGCCACCGCCGCCCCCGACGACGACACCGTGTCGGCGGTCGATGCCGGCGACGACGCTGCGGGCTCGTCGCTCGCGGACGCCGCCTCGCGGGGTGTCGCCGCCGGCGCTGCTGCGGGGGCTGTCGGCAAGGGCGTCGATGCCGCGCCCGACCGCGCGGCGGCTGTGCCCGCGGATGTCGATGCCGCGCGGCTGCGGGCCCTGCTGGAGCAGTCCGAGGCCACCAACGCCGAGATCCGCAGGCTGCTCGCCCGCTCCGGCACGTGAACACGCGCGAAACCGAGCTCAGTGCTGCGCGCGGCTGCGGCGCCGGGTGGCCAGCAGGTTCCAGACGCCCGCGGCGAGCACGACCGCGGCGGCGACCACGGGCGCGACCAGCGCGGCGCGTGCACCCGCGCCGTCGGCGATGAGGCCCACAAGAGCGGATGCTGCCGACTGTCCCACCACGACGGCCGAGCCCAGCATCGTCATGACCGTGGCCGACCGGCCCTGCGGGCTGTAGCCGGCGGCGAGGCTGTACTGGGTCACGAGCGTCGGCCCGATGCCGACGCCGATGACGAGCAGGGCCACGGCGATCCCTGCGACGCTGTCGACGAACGGCAGCGCGAACGTGCCCGCCACGAGCACGGCGGCGAAGGTCAGCCAGCGGGCGGGCAGCGTGAACCGTGCCGGGAAGAGGGCGACGCCCAGGGCCAGCGCCGCCGAGCCGATGCCCATCGCCCCGTAGACGAGCCCGGCCTGTTCGGGCACGCCGCGCTCTGCCATGAACGCCGTGAGCGAGGTGAGCATCGAGCCGAAGAAGAGCCCCATGCCGAGCGCCCCGGCGGCGGGTGCGAGCACGCCCGCGCGGAACAGTTCGCGGGCGGGCGCCTGGGCCGGACCGGCGTCGCCGTGCGCGGCGACCGTGCGGGCGGTGGGATGCAGTGCGAACGCGCTCACGAAGACGAGGGCGAGGATCGCCGCGCCGATGACCGGGGCGGCCGGGTTCAGCGTGGTCGCGAGCAGCCCGACGATCACCGGACCGAACACGAAGACGATCTCGTCGGCGGCGGACTCGTACGCCATGGCGCCGTTCACGACCTTCGTCCGACGAGAGGCGGGGAACGCGCGGCCGATGATGCCCACCAGGCGACTGCGCGAGAGCGGCGCCACCTGGGGCATCGTCGCGCCGATGAGGAACGCGACACCCAGCAGGGCGGCATCCATCACCGGAGCGAACGCGAGCCAGGCCATCGCGACGAGCAGCAGGCTGTTCGCGGTGCCCGCGATCAGCAGCACGCGGCGCTGGCCGAACCGGTCGGCCGCGGCCCCGAGCAGGGGCCCGACGAGAGCCGTGCCGAGGCCGGTCATGGCGCTCGTCGCGCCGCCGAGGGCGAGCGAGCCTCGCGCCGAGACGACGAGGGTGAGGATGCCGACGACCATCATCGCGAACGGCAGGCGGGCGATCAGGGCAATCGGGAAGTACGAGTAGCCTGCTTCGCGGATGAGGCTGGGACTGCGCTCGGCGCGAATCGTGGCGGTGTCGGCGGGTGACATGGCGGTGTGCATCTGGCTCCTGGCTCTCTGGCCGCGGGGGCGGCTGATCGTGCCGCCTTGCCCCGCGCAGACGGCGCGGGCAGGTGATGCACATCGTGGATGGCAGTGCCAGTCTACCGGCGGAGCCTGGACGGCGGCCGGGCGGCGGCATCCGCTCTCGTGCTGGGCGTCAGAGCACGGCGCCGACCATCGCCTCGCCCAGTGGACTGCGGCGGTGCAGCACGCGCGCGCCGTCACGGGTGCTGGCCACGAGCCCGGCGTCGCGCAGCACCGCGAGATGGTGCGAGGCGGTCGAGATCGCGAGGCCGGTGTCGCTCGCCACCTGCGACGTCGTGCGCGGCTCGTGCGCGTCCCGCAGGATGCGGGCCCGCGCCGGGCCGAGCAGGGCGCCGAGGGCCGCGGCCGCGTCGGCCGCGTCGCGCGCCCAGGTCGCGGTGACGCCGTGGGCGGGGTAGAAGAGGGTGGGCTGGGCCGGCGGCTCGGTGAGCACGAAGCATCCCGTCGTCCCCATGACCGACGGCACGAGCACGAGACCGCTGCCGCGACAGTCGACCACCTCGCTCCAGATGCGCATCGTGACGCGCACAGCGCCGTCCGACCACTGCACGCGGTCGTGCAGCGTCTGGATCATGTCGCCGATGCCGCTCTCGGCGATGCGTCGCGTGCGCACGGCGATGTCGGCGCGCAGCAGTCGCTCCAGCGGCGCCCACACCGGGGCGACCGCGGTGCTCCAGACCGACAGCCATGCGCCGGCGATCATCGCGCGGGCTCGGTCGGGCTGATCGAGCATGTGCTGGACGGCGACGCGACGGGCGCCCGCCGACCGCACCAGCACCTTCGTCATGTCGACCTCGAAGCGCTCGTCGTCGATGTCGCGCAGGCGCTCCGCCTCGGCCTCGGGGGTGAGCTCCCAGGTCGGTGTGGTGGTGAGGAAGTCGGGGAAGTACCCCTCCTCGCGGATCAGCAGCGCGAGCACCTCGAAGTCCTCGCGCGGGATGCGGTCGCGGTACGCCCTCATCCACCCCCACTGCAGCGGGTACTCGTCGGGGCGCAGCAGGGCGCGCACCGCATGACACAGTTCGTGGCCCGGCGAGATCCCGAACCGGATCGCGGTGAGATCGTCGGGCGCGAGCTGGAAATCGACGAACTTTCGATCCACATCGAAACTATAGGGCGGGGGATGCCGCACGACGAGGCTGAAGTCATGAACACCGCGACTCCCACCATCGTCCCTGCGGCCGGGCTCGGCATCGGCACCGGCCGCACCCGCCGCTTCATCGGTGCCGAGCACGACGCCGCCGTGTCGTACTTCTTCGTCGACAACGAGCCCGGACAAGGTCCGGACCTGCACCGCCACCCGTACGCCGAGACCTGGGTGGTGCTCGAAGGCGAGGCGCGCATCACGATCGGCGACGTCGTGCTGCACGCGGTCGCCGGCGACACCGCCACCGGCCCCGCAGACGTGTGGCACGGTTTCAAGAACAGCGGCACCGGGCGTCTGCGCGTGCTGTGCATCCACGCGTCCGACCGCATCATCCAGGAGTGGCAGGACGCCCCCGGTATCCTCGACATCCCCGGCGACCTTCCCACCGAAGACTGAGCACAGGAGAGACCCATGTCGTTCCAGGCATACCTCGACAACATCGAGACGAAGACCGGACGCACACCGCGCCAGCTCGTCGACGAGGCGCACGCCAAGGGCTTCGACGAGAAGACCAAGGCCACCCCCATCATCGAGTGGCTCGCCGCGGACTACGGCCTCGGCCGCGGTCACGCGATGGCGCTCGTGCACGTCATCACCAAGGGCCCGCAGATCAGCGAGAAGCACGTCGGCACCGACGGCACGCACTCCGACGTGACCAACGTCCTGTGGCTCGACGGCAAGGCGACGAACCCGAACCCCTGATCGAGAGGGTGGATGCCGGCGGCCTATGCCCGCCGTCGCCACCACGGCCGGCGCGTCGGCGGTGCGGCATCCCTCGCCTCCGTCTCGGCGGCGGCGAGAGCTGCGCGACGGAGACTCCATGCGGCGACGTCGGCTTCGATGTCGCGCGTCGGCGTGACGACCGGTGGGCCGCCGAGCAGCTGACGCCGGGCCTCGATGACGCGGCGGTTGAAGTCCTCCAGCTCGATGCGCACCTCGGATTCCCGCGTGAACTCGTCCAGGCGTGCGTCGAGCTGCTCCGCCTCGACGCGCAGCATGAGTGCGGGCGGGCCGAGGCCGGTGAGGTTCTCGGTCTCGATCTTGCGGCGTATCCACCAGTCCGGGTCGTGCGTCTCTCCGAGCCCGGGGATGGGCTTGCCTGCCCCTGGCAGGTCGTCGAACTCGCCCCGGCGGATCGCCTGCTGGATCGCGGTCTCGACGACCGCGGCGCGATCGAGTGCCGAGTAGGCCTGTGCGGCCTGCGACCGCGACTCGCCGGCATCCGCGTCACCGCTGCCGTCGCCCTCGTGGGCGGCGCGATACCGGGCGGCGGCGAGGCGCGGGTCTTCGCTCATGATCCGGAGACGTGGTCCCGCCACGAGTGCTGCGGGTGGTACCCCAGCAGGCGGCGGGCCTTGTCGATCGACAGGAGCGTGTCGTGCTCCCCGAGTTCCCGGGTCTCGACGCCGGGGAACACCTCGGCCACGAGCTCGGCGTTCGGGCGCGACATCACGGTGTCGGCGGCGGCGATGATGTACGTCTCGAAACCGGGCGGCGCGACCTGCAGCGCGCGTTCGACGGCCTGAGCGCCGTCGCGTGCGTCGATGTAGCCCCACAGGTTCCACTTGCGCGTGGTCGCGTCGTCGTCGTACGACGGGAACGCCGCGTAGTCCTCTGGGACCATGACGTTCGAGAACCGCAGTCCCGTGATCGACAGGTCGGGGTGCCAGCGCACGAGCTCGACGGCCATGCGCTCTTCGAGGGTCTTCACGAGCGAGTACACCGACTCGGGCCGGGGCGGGTACTCCTCGTCGACGGGGATGTACGGCGGAGGCACGTCGAACGGCAGGCCCAACACGGTCTCGCTCGACGCGTACACGATCTTGCGGATCCCCAGCCGCACGGCGGCCCAGAACACGTTGAACGTCGCGTTCATGTTGTTGTGGAATGTCGCGACGTCGGAGCGGATGCCGGGGGCCGGGATCGCGCCGAGATGCACGACCGCGTCGAACCCGTTGTGGCGGTCGTTGACGGCGGTGAGGGCGTCGACGACCTGGCCGTAGTCGGTGAGGTCTACCTGCACGAAGCCGGGACCGCGGGCCCCGACCATGTCGAGGCCGATGACGTCGTGGCCGGCCGCGCGCAGTTCGCGGGCGACGACGGTGCCGAGCTTTCCGGACGAGCCGGTGAGGGCGATGCGCATGCCACCAGCCTGCCAGCGCTTTGGAATCCCACACTTGACCTGCCGGACCCGTTATCGCTAACATCAGCGTGTTCTCGGTAACATTCACGCGCGACGATGCGAGGAACCTGTGATGACGCACCACCGATCACGCCGCTGGGCGCCCGCTGCAGTCGTTTCGGCGATCGCGCTCATCCTCGCCGCCGGTACCACGCCGGCGCACGCCGCGGATGAGCTGACGGTCGGCCCGCCCGTTCTGGAACTGACGTTCGAGAACACGGTGACCGACACCGGCCCGTCGGCCCACCCCGTCCAGCTCATGAAGCCCGGTGGCGCCGCGCCGACAGCGACGTACGTCCCAGGCGTCGCACCGGGTTCCAGTGCGATCGCGCTCAGCTCCTCGTACCTCGACCTGGGCACCAGCACCGACCTGCTGCCCACGAGCCTCTCATTGTCGTTCTGGCTGAAGCCCGCTGCGCCGATGTCTGGCGAAGAGATCATCACGTGGAACAAGAAGGCGTTCAACAGCGACGGCTTCTATGTCTCGTCCGAGAGCAGCAGCAGCCCTCTCGTGATCTCGATCGGCCCGGCATCCGGTCAGCCCTACAAGGTGCGGGTGCAGCAGAGCGATCGCAACGCGTTCTTCCCCGCGGGCGCGTGGACGCACATCGTCGTGACGTATGACGGGCCGTCCAAGAACGTCGTCTTCTACCGCAACGGCGTGCGCGTGCCCTCGACCGTCGCTTCGGCGATCGCCGGCGACGCGACGGGCATCATCGCACCCGACGCCGATGTGCCGAAGACCATCGGCTACAACGGGCCGAACTACAACGGCGCATTCCTGAAGGCGGCTCTCGACCAGTACCGCCTCTATGCCGGTGTCACGACGGTGGCCGATGTGGCCGCCCTGTACGAAGAAGGAGGCGGGGTCATCGACAAGGCCGCCATCGCTGCTCAGGACGCTGCGGCTCTGGTGGTGCCGTCGTCCACGCTCGTCGATCTGTCGCTGCCGACCACCGGCTCCAGCGGGTCGGCCATCTCGTGGGCGTCATCCGACCCGGCGGTCATCGAGGACGACGGCACGGTGCACCTCCCGGACGCCGGAGCGGAGGACGCGGTGGTCACCCTGACGGCGTCGGTCCGTTACGCCGGGGGACCGGCGTCGACGCGGACCTTCGAGGTGACCGTCCAGGCGCCGACCGAGAGCCTGCAGGACTCCGGTCTGGACGTGCTGCTGTCGGACGACTACCTCAAGAACGGCATGGAGAAGGAGCAGGAGTACCTGCTGTCGCTCAGCTATGACACGTTCCTCTACTGGTTCTCCCGGACGGCGGGTCTGACGCCTCGGACGGCAAGCGGCTACGGAGGCTGGGAGAACGGCAACGCCTCGGCCAATTTCCGCGGTCACGCCTTCGGTCATTACATGTCGGCCCTCGCGATGTCGTACGCGGCGAGCGACGACACGGCCACCAAGGCGGCGTTGGCCACCCAGCTGACCAACGCCGTGAGCGGGCTCGAAGAGGTCCAGAACTCCTACGCGGGGTCCGCGCAGCAGGGCTACATCGCTCCGTTCCGGCCGACTGCGTTCAACCAGGTCGAAGGGCGTGGCGCCTCGGATGACCCCGTGATCGTCCCCTACTACAACATGCACAAGGTGCTGGCGGGGCTTCTCGACATCAAGCGCTACGCGCCCGCCGCGCTCGGCGATCGGGCGCTGGCCGTCGCCGAAGGCTGGGGCGAGTACCTCTACGGGCGCATGTCCACGCTCGCCGACAAGTCGCAGATGCTGCGCACCGAGTACGGCGGCACCAACGAGGCGCTGTACGAGCTGTTCCGCCTCACCGGCAATCCGCACATCAAGACGGCGGCCGAGGCATTCGACGAGACGAGCCTGTTCCGGAGCCTCGCGGCGGGGCAGGACGTGCTCAACGGCAAGCACGCCAACACGATGATCCCCAAGGTCATCGGCGCTCTCAAGCGGTACACGGTGTTCACGCAGAACCCGGAATACCTGGCGATGCTCACGCCCGCTGAGAAGCAGGACCTCGGGATGTATCTGACCGCGGCGCAGAACTTCTGGCAGATCGTCGCAGAGCATCACACATACGTCACGGGCGCGAACAGCCAGGCCGAGCACTTCCACGGTGCCGATGAGCTGTACCGGTACGCCGCCGAGATGGGCGAGACGGGCAACCCGCAGACGGCTGAGACCTGCAACGTCTACAACATGCTGAAGCTCTCGCGTGAGCTCTTCAAGCTCACGCAGGATGTGCGGTATGCCGACTTCTACGAGACGGCGTACATCAACGACATCCTGTCGTCGCAGAATCCCGACACCGGGATGACGACGTACTTCCAGGCGATGGCGCCTGGGTACAACAAGCTCTATTCGATGCCGTTCACCGACTTCTGGTGCTGCACCGGCTCGGGCATGGAGAACTTCTCCAAGCTGGGCGACTCCATCTACTTCACGGGGCGCTCGTCGGTCTGGGTGAACATGTTCTTCAGCTCGGCGTTCTCATACGCCGGCGCCAACATGCGCGTCACGCAGACGGCCGATCTCCCCACGAGTGACACGGTGACATTCGAGATCGGCGCGGCCGACGGCGGGGCTGTGGCAGAAGACGCCGAGTTGCGGCTGCGGGTCCCGGACTGGATCGACGGAGAGCCCACGGTGGCCGTCAACGCTGAGGCGGTCCAGCCGACGATCGACGAAGGCTATGTCGTGCTACGCGGTCTGGACGCGGGCGACGTCGTGACCTACCGGATGCCGATGAAGCTCGTCGCGATCGCGGCGCCCGACAATCCTGACTTCGTCGCCTTCAGGTACGGCCCGACGGTGCTCAGTGCCGGAGCGGGCACGAAAGACCTCGGTGCGTACACCCCGGTCGGCATCGGCGTGCGCGTGCCCAAGCTCGACCCCGACGCGCTCTCGTCGCTGGTCGTCGCGCAGGGTACATCGGCCACGTGGCTGGCATCCCTGTCGGAGAACCTGGTGCGCATCGAGGATTCCGCCGACGGTGAGGTGCAGTTCGAGGTGCGAGGCACGAGCAACGCCGATGGCACGCGCTTCACCCCGCATTACCTGCGCAGCCAGGAGCGGTATGCGATGTACGTCACCATCGAGTCGCCCGACTCGCAGGCGGCGCAGCAGCGGATCTTGGACTCCAAGCTGGCGCAGCGCACGACCGAGTTGTACATCGACTCGCTCACCAATTTCGACAACAACAACTTCGAGGCGGAGAAGAACAAGAAGGCGTCGGCGAACTCGACCGTCGGAACGTTCAACGGGCGTCAATATCGCGACGCGAACTCGGGCGGATGGTTCAGCTGGGACCTCGAGGTGGATCCCGCAGCCGAGAAGAATCTGCTCGCGGTCACGTATTACTCCGGGGATTCCGGGCGCAGCTTCGATGTGTACCTCGACGACGTGAAGCTGAAGACGCAGACGATCACGAATTCCGCGGGCACGAACGTCTTCTATGACGTCGTCGACGAGATTTCGAGGACGTACATCGACGGCCCCGGCGTACGTCACAAGGTCGACGCGCTGGGCAACCTCGTACTCGACGCGGAGGGGAATCCGATCCCCGTCGTGACGGTCAGGTTCCAGTCGACCGGAGGGTTCGCCGGCGGGGTCTTCGGGATCGCGACGACGCGGCCGCTGGTCTACGACTCGAATCCCGCGCTGAAGGCGCTCACGTTCGACGTGGGAACGCTCGACACGCCGTTCGCGCCGGCCACCACGTCGTACGTCCTGTCGGTGCCGGCGGGCGTGACCGAGGTCGACTTCGACGCCGATCCGCAGTTCGAAAGCGGCCTGGTGAAAGTCGGTGACATCCTCATCGACGACACGCAGCCGCGCCGGGTTGCCGTGACGCCCGGGTCTCCGACGGCGCTGACGATCACGTCGTTCGCGCAGGACCACACGACCTCGACGAGCTACACCGTCCTCATCCAGGAGCAGCACACGGCACCCCTGAAGGTCACGGCGTCGGTGACGACGCGGTGCGTCGCCGGCAAGGTCACGCTCGTCGTCCAGGTGCGCAACGCCGAGCAGAGCGCGGTCGCGCTCGATGTGCAGACCCCGTACGGCGCGAAGCACGTCGAGGCGCTCGGCGGCGGCAAGAGCGCGTCGTACTCGTTCTCGACCCGTCTCGCGCAGCTCGAGCCGGGAGAGGTATCCGTGGATGCCGCGGCCGCCGTCGACGGGCAGCCGGTCTCGACGCGCGTCGAGGCGTCTTACGGATCCGCATCCTGCAACTGATCACCGCATTGCGAAAAGGAGAACGATGAGCCACGACGACTCGATGGCGGCGAGACAAGGACGACGGCCCGGGCACCTGCGGCGATCGATCGCCCTGGCGACGGCGGTTGCGGTCGCCGGCGCGGGGCTGTGGGCCGGGCAGCAGGCGACCGCTGCGGAGGGATGGGACCCGGGCGTGTCCTACACATCGACTGATCGTGGCGACGGCACCTACTCCGTGCCGATGCTGAACGCCGACGTGCCCGACGTGAGCGTGGAGCGCGTTCCCGCGTCGCAGAACGACGAGGGCCGCGACATCTATTACATGATCAGCACCACGATGCAGCTGAGCCCGGGTTCCCCGATCATGAAGTCGTACGACCTGGTGAACTGGCAGATCGTCAATTACGTGTTCGATCGGCTGAACATCAGCGACGCGGCGTCGCTGCGCAACGGGGCGAGCTCGTACGGCCAGGGGCAGTGGGCTTCGTCGCTGCGCTACCACGACGGCACGTATTACGTCCTGATCAATTCGCTCAATCTCGGCGGCGCCTTCATCTACCGCACTGATGACATCGAGAACGGCTCATGGAGCCGCACGGCGCTCGGGCGGAGTCTGCACGACCCCTCGCTGTTCTTCGACGACGCCGACGGCGGAACTCCGTACATCATCTACGGGGGTGTGAGCGCCGTACGTCTCAATGCCGACCTGACCGCCATCGAGCAGGACTTTCCGAACTTCATCCCGCGCGCCGACTATGCCAGCCAGCCCTACGTCGGCACCAGCGGCCTCTTCGAGGGGGCGCAGGCGTTCTACATCGACGGCTATTACTACGTTGTCATGATCACGTGGCCGAGCAGTGGTCGTCAGGTCGCGATGTTCCGTTCGACGCAGCTGCTGGGAAAGCTGGCGCCGACTCCGGCTCCGTACGAGTCGAAGGGCGTGCTCAACTCGAACGGGTTCGCTCAGGGCAGCCTCGTCCCGATCGCGAACGGCGATGGCGCAGACGACTGGTACGGGTTCTTCTTCCGCGACAACTTTCCGATCGGCCGCAGCCCCGCGCTGATCCCTGCCGCGTGGAGCGCCGGGTGGCCCGTGTTCGGCAATGCCGGGGCAGTGCCGGTGAACGGAACGTTCGACAAGCCGATCACGCTCACTCCGGCACAGGAGCGCTTCGAGCAGCAGAAGAGCATCGTCGCATCCGACGACTTCGACAACGACGCCCCTCATCGCGCCTTCCAGGACGAGCAGTGGACGATCCCCTCGGGGCCCGACATCGACGAGAGCCTGCTCGGCGTCGAGCTGTTCAGCAATCCCGGGCTCGAGTCCGGCGGCACGGACGGCTGGATCGTCAACGACACCGCTGTCCTCTCGGCCACCGCCGATGCTCGCAGCGGCGCCGGCGCCCTTGCGGTGACCGGGCGCGTCACCACGGGGTCGGGGCCGGCGCAGAACGTCACCGGCAAGCTGCAGCACGGCGTGACGTACGACGTGTCGGCATGGGTCAAGTACGACAACCCGGCGAGTCCCGCGACCAAGCAGTTCTACATCACCGCGCGGTACGGCGGCGCCGGCACGACCTTCACCAATCTGACGTCGGCGACGTCCATTCCGAGGGGCACGTGGGGCAAGGTGTCGGGGACGTTCACCGTACCCGCCGCGCAGGCGCTGTCAGATGTCCGGTTGTTCATCGAGACGCCGTGGACGAGCTCTCCGTCAACCGACCCGAACACTCATCTGATGGACTTCACAGTCGATGACGCGTCGCTCCGGGGTCGCCCGATGACGACCGAGCTGCCGCATTCCGACGAGATCGCCCCGAACGGCTCCAACCTCGATCTGGCGTGGGAGTGGAACCACGCCCCGGACAACCGGTACTGGTCTCTGACCGATCGTGACGGCTGGCTCCGGCTGACCACGGGAAAGAGCGTCACGGGGACCTACGTGCACCGCAACGGCGGTGAGATGACCTATCTCGAGGAGGCTCGCAACACCCTTTCGCAGCGGACATTCGGGCCACGGCAGTCGGTCGAGACGACGCTGGACGTCTCGGGCATGAACGACGGCGACGTCGCAGGCCTCGCCGCCTACAACCGGGACTTCTCGTATGTCGCCGTGAAACGTGTCGACGGGCAGAACACGGTCGGCGTCGTGTATCGCGGGCAGCCGTTCGCGAACTCGATCGATCAGGCCGCGATCGAGGGCTTCCTTCCCGGCGCGACGGCGTCACTCGGCGCCTCCACCGTCGTCCATCTCAAGGCGGATCTCGACTTCGCACGCACGTCGGGGGAGCTGTACACCACGTTCTACTACAGCCTCGACGGCAAGACGTGGACGCGGCTCGGCAACCAAGTCGGTCCGCTCCGACTGGACGGCGGGCTGACCCACTTCATGGGGCACCGGATCGGGCTGTTCGCGTACGCGACCCAAGAGGCAGGCGGGCACGTCGACTTCGACGACTATCTGCTGAGCGACACCCTGACCGCACAGAACCTGCCGCTCGATGAGGACGCGCTCGACGCGGCGATCGCCTATGCGGGGACGCTCCACGCCGGCGACTACCCGGCCGACGCGTGGGACGAGATGCAGGACGCCCTGCGGGACGCGCAGTCCGTGAAGGCCGCGGACCCCGGCACGCAGAACCAGATCGACGCGCCCGAACGGACCCTCAGCTACCGGCTCGCCCGCCTCGACACGCTCGTCGAGGCGGCGTCGGCTCTCGATGTCGCCGCCACCGCAGACACACGTTGCGTCGCAGGCAAGGTGTTCGTGACGGTTCAGGCGACGAACGGCGAGGACATCCCCGTCGCGATCGAGCTCGGCACCGCGTACGGCACGAAGTCGTTCGCCGCGGTGGCACCGGGCAAGAGCGTGACGCAGGTGTTCACGACGCGCGCGGCGAGCGTGCCGGACGGTTCCGCCTCGGCGACCGCGACGGCCCAGGTCGACGGCGCAACGGTGACGACCGTCGCCGCGGCCGAGTACGCGGCCCGCACCTGCGGGTGACCTGGCGGGGCGCCGACGTCGTCGGCGCCCCGCCGGTCGCGGCGTGTCTGCGACCGGCGAAGCAGTGGACAACCGATGAACGAAGGAGATGAAGATGTCATCACAAGTGGCTCGTGCACGCAGAAGGCCCCGAAGTCGCATCCTGGCGGCGGTGGGCGCTGCGGCGCTGACGGTATCGGCGCTCGTCGCACTTCCGGGGCTGCCGTCGGCGGCGGCGGGCACCAACATCGTCGCGAACCCCGGATTCGAGTCGGGCACCACCGGCTGGTCCACCAGCGGCGCGACATTCACGCTGAGCACCGATGCGGCATCCGGCGCAGCCAGTGGCTCGCTGTCAGGTCGCGCCAATTTCTGGAACGGCCTGCGCGGCAGCCTGACTGAGCCGCTGGACCACGATGCCGAGTACCGCGTCACCGCCAAGGTGAAGCACACCGACGGTGCGGCGACCGAGCCGTTCGGGTTCGCGTTCTGCCCCGCTTCGGGCGCGTGCGTGGCTGCGGCGAACGCCATCAAGTCCCTGCCGCAGGGCGGCTGGCAGACCTACACCCTCGACTTCATTCCGGAGCAGTCTTCGTACTACACGGCAGACAGCGTGTCCGCGGTGTTCAGCTACTTCCAGTTCGAGACGCCGTGGTCGTCGACGGTGCCGTTCCTCATCGACGATGTGAGTCTCGAGATGCTGAACCCGGGCGACCTCGAAGAGCCTGCCCCCGACGGCGAACTGGCGGTCGAACAGATCCAGACCAAGCCCGTGGGCGACCACAACCCGCTGATGGGTCACAAGTTCGGCGCCGACCCGCACCACGTGGTGTTCAACGGCCGCCTGTACATCTACTCCACGAGCGACGACCAGCAGTACCGTACGGCGACGAAGCAGGCGAACGGTCTGCCTGTCCAGGACGGCGGGTACGACCGCATCACCCACCTGAACGTCATCTCGACCGACGACATGGTGAACTGGGTCGACCACGGTGAGGTTCCCGTCGCGGGGCTGGACGGCGTCGCGAAGTGGGCGGGCAACTCGTGGGCCCCGGCGGCCGTCTCGGCGGACTTCGACGGCGACGGTCACGAAGAGGTCTACCTCTATTTCTGCAACGGCGGTGCCGGCACCGGTGTGATCGTCGGCGACTCGCCGGTGAGCGGCTGGACGGATCCGAACGGCAAGATGCTGATCTCGCAGGGCAACCCGGTCCAGTTCCCGTCGGGGATGTGGCTGTTCGACCCGGAGATCTTCATCGACGATGATGAGCAGCCGTACCTCTACTTCGGCGGCAACTGGGATTTCGGCCCCAGAGACCCGGCTCACCCCAAGTCGACGCGCGTGGTCAAGCTCGACGAGAACGACCCGACCAAGCTGGCGGACCCGACCGGGTCGGGCATCACCGTCATCGACGGGCCGGGCATGTTCGAGGCGTCGTCGATGTTCAAGCACGACGGCAAGTACTACTACTCCTACTCGTCGAACTTCGCGGTGAACAACCCCACATACGCCGGCTTCAAGCTCCCGGGCCAGCTGTATCCCGGGCAGGGTGAGATCGCGTATATGGTGACCGACGACCCGATGAACCTGACGCGCGACAAGTTCGCCGGCACGGCGTTCGCGTCCCACGGCAAGTGGTTCCCGGGGTCGGGTGGCAACAACCACTCCGACATGTTCGAGTACAAGGGCAAGACGTACTTCGCGTACCACACCCAGGTCGCCGGTCTGGAGTGGGGTCGCGAGCTCAACGGCGGACGCGTCGTGAACTACCGCAGCGTGCACCTCGACGAGCTCGAGTTCAACGAGGACGGCACCATCAAGGAGGTCGTGGGCACGAACGCCGGGGTCGACCAGATCCAGAACTTCGATCCATACCGGACGTTCGAGGCTGAGACGCTCGCCTGGCAGCTCGGTGTTCGCACTGAGGGCGTCGATGCGCCCGCGGTCGAGTTCCCCGAGCACAACGGCGGCGGGAACACGGTCCTCACCAACATCGACGACGGCGACTTCACCGGCATCTCGCAGGCCGACTTCGCGGACGGCGCTGCCACGGTGACGGCCCGGGTCAAGCCGCTGGTCGAAGGTGGCTCGATCGAAGTCCGGCTGGACTCCGAGACCGGCCCCGCGGTGGCCACGATCCCGGTGGACACCGCGGTCGGCGAATGGGGCGAGGTGTCCGCCGAGGTGACCGGTGCGAGCGGAGTGCACGATGTGTTCTTCGTGTTCCACGGGCCCGAGGGCCAGCGTCTGGTTCAGGTCGACAACTGGTCGTTCGTCCAGGGTGCCGCCACGCCTGCGGTGCAGGTCACCACATCGACACGGTGCGTCGCCGGAAAGGTCGTGCTGGTCGCCACCATCGCGAACCCGACGGACGAGGCCGTCTCGGTCGCGGTGACCACGCCCTACGGATCGAAGCAGAACGTCGTGGTCGCGGCGGGCAAGTCGGTGGCTCAGGCGTTCACCACCCGGGCCGCCGGCATCCCCGCCGGACAGGTCACGGTGACGCCCGCGACGGGCAGCCCCGTCTCGGTGGAGTACCCGGCGGCCACCTGCGGCTAGCCACGCGAGACCACCATCCGGGGGGACGAACGCGCGTCCCCCCGGATGGTGTCCATAGAGCGCCGAGAAGTCTTGTTCTCGGTAACTGTTCTCGCTAACATGAGATCAGCCGAACGCATATCCGGAGGCATGGAGGCCGGCCGGAGAAATGGAGAAAGCGATGAAGATGAGGAAGGCGGTCACTTCCCGCGTCGCGGTGGCGACGCTCGGGGGCATCCTCCTGGCGGGGGTCGCGGGCGCGGCCTTCGCCGATGAAGAGCAGCAGACCGACGACGTCGACGTGAATGTCGTGATCGAGGAGCTGACCGGACCGGGCACGCTGGCGATGACCGTGGCCGATGACGCGACCACGCTCGCCGAGGTCGATTCCGACGATCCGACCGAGCGGAAGTTCACGGGCACCCTTCCGTCGGTGACCGTGTCCGACACGCGCACCTCGATCCCTGAGGGTGCGGCGTGGGCAGTGCTCGGCCAGGCCAGCGCGTTCGTCTCGACCGACGGCGGCGGCCAGCCCGACATCTCCGCCGGGTATCTCGGCTGGGTGCCCCGCGTCGTCGATCCCGGTGAGACCTATGAAGTCCTGGCGGGTGACACCGTGGACACGGTCCTCGATGACGGCCCGAACAACGTGGGTCTCGAAGGCGTCGCGGGTCCCGAGCTTCTCGCGATGACGCTGAACGGCTCGGGCTCGGCACAGGCCGTGTCCGACTCGTGGGCGGCTGACGCGGACCTGTTCCTCAAGGTCCCGGTCGACACGGCACCCGGTGCGTACACCTCCGTGCTGACCCTCTCGCTGTTCGAATAGTCTGTGCGGACGGGGCCGTGGGGGTGACCCACGGCCCCGTCGACATTTCACCGAGGACATCCGCCGTGATCCATCGTGCATCATCCGCCCTTCGGGCATCCGTGCTTCGGGCCTCCGCGCTGACAGCGGCGATCGCGGCGATCGCCGGTGTCGTGCTCCCGCTGCAGTTGTCGGCGGGCGCGGCGGCAGCCGCCGACGACGGCTCGGTGACCTGGTCGGTGCAGCCCGCCGACGAGAACGGGCCCGACGGGCGGCCCTGGATCGAGCAGACCCTCGACCCTGGCGAGAGTGCGCAGGAGCATCTCGCCGTGCGAAACTTCAGCGATCATGACGTGACGTTCCGGCTCACCGCCGCGGATGGATACTTCAACGAGAACGGTCGCTTCAACATCCTCCCCGCAGGCCAGGAGTCCACTGCGGCCGGCAGGTGGATCCAATTGCCCGAGTCGGTCACGGTTGCTGCCGGCGAGACGGCCGTGGTCGCTCTCATGATCCGCGTTCCCGATGACGCCGAGCCCGGCGACCACGCCGCCGGTGTCGCCGCGTCGATCTCTTCGACAGGCGCCGACGACGCGGGGGCCACCGTCGGCGTCGAGAGTCGCGTCGGCTTCAGGGTGATGACGAGGGTGACCGGTGAGCTCTCGCCGAGCGCTGTCGTCGACAAGATCGAGACCGCCTATCTGACGGCCTGGAATCCCGTCGCGCCGGGACGGCTTCGCGTCGAATTCGACGTCGTGAACACGGGGAACACCCGACTGCGCATCGCCGGCGTCGTGACGGCGGATGGACGCCAGGTCGACTTCCCTCCGCAGGATGAGCCACAGGAGCTGCTCTCGGGCGACGCGCGGCACTTCACCGTCGAGATCGACGGTGTCTGGCCGCAGTTCGTCGTTCCCGTCGCGATCGACCTCGAGCCGGAGGTCATCGTCGTCAGCGGTGAGGCTCCGACCCTTGCCGCGATGCGAGCCGATGCGACCGCGTGGGCGATGCCCTGGCCGCAGCTGCTCGTGGTCTTGGGAGTCGGGATGCTGGCGGCAGCGCTCGTGTGGCGCCGAGGTCGTTCCCGCGGCCGTTTGGACGCCCTGCTCGAAGAGGCGCGCGAGGCCGGCCGCCGCGAGGTCGCGGAGTCGAGGCTTCCGTGACTCCGGGAGTGCGGCTGCTGGCGCCCGTCCTCGCGCTGGTGCTGACGTCGGCACTGCTGACGCCGGGTGCTTCGCGCGCCGCCGAACCGGATCCGGGCGCGCAGTCGGACGGCACCGTGAGCATCTCTGTCACCATCACGCCACTGGACGATCGATGCCGAGGGCGCGAGGTCCCGGAGTCAGGTGTGAAGCCGCGGCCCGGGCGGCCGGACAAGCCCGGGTGCAAGGGCCCGCGCATTCCGCTGTGCGGCGTGGACCCCTGGCTGGGGGGAGTGAACCCCTTAGTATGCGGACAGGGCGCGAAGGGTCCGAAGGCGGACGGCGGCTCGAAGGAGCCGAGGACTCCGGCCGGTCAGCTCGCCTCGCCTCGCTGAGTGACTCGGCTGGATGCCCCTTCGGGCGGCAAGACGTGAAAGACGAATGGATGTAGGTCGATGGCGGAGAACACCACGCGACCGGGGTGGCAGCGACCGAGTATCTACGATGTCGCGAAGCGTGCCGGCGTGTCGCACATGACCGTCTCGCGGGTGCTCAACGGGCACCCGAACATCCGGGCGTCGACTCGCGAGCGTGTGCTGCAGGCCATCGAAGAGATGAACTACACCCGCAGCTCGATCGCTCGTGCCCTGGCGACGCGCCGTGCGATGCGAATCGGGGTGCTGGTCGACAGTCCCGTGCAGTATGGGCCGAACAGCACACTCCGCGCTCTCGAGTCAGCCGCGCGCAATGTGGGATACGCGATCAGCGCGTTCTCGATCTCGGACGAAGAGGACTCCCAGATCGATGTCGGTGTGGTGGAGCTCGTCACGCACGGCGTGGACGCGCTCTGCGTGATCGCCCCCCGCGCCTCATCGCTGGACCTGCTGCGCAAGCAGACGACCGGTCTGCCCACGATCGTGGTCAAGGCCGAACAAGACGCAGCCTGGCACACGGTGGCCGTCGACCA
The DNA here is from genome assembly GCF_014779795.1 of Microbacterium helvum. Taxonomy (GTDB): domain Bacteria; phylum Actinomycetota; class Actinomycetes; order Actinomycetales; family Microbacteriaceae; genus Microbacterium; species Microbacterium helvum. The sequence goes on along the minus strand of NZ_JACXZS010000001.1, from coordinate 425,066 downwards.
GCGCGCGGGCGCGACGCTCGCAGTCAACCATCTCATCGAGCGCGGCCACCGCTCGATCCTGCACCTTGCCGGCCCGCTGGATTGGTATGACGCCCGAGAACGCGACGGCGGCTGGCGCGACGCTCTCGCTCTGGCCGGCCTGCCGATCGGGCCGGTGATCGCCGGCGACTGGACCTCGGACTGCGGCTACGAGTTCGGCCGCGGCTTCACCCCCGGCGACGTCACCGCGATCTTCGCCGCGAATGACCAGATGGCCTTGGGGCTCGTGCACGGGCTGTCGGAACGGGGTCTGCGCGTGCCGCAGGACGTCAGCGTCGTGGGCTTCGACGACCTGCCCGATGCGCGACACTTCCTTCCGCCGCTCACCACGGTCCGGCAGGACTTCGCCTCGCTCGGCGAGCTCGCGCTCGACCAGATCATCGCCGCGATCGAAGGCGAAGAGGGCATTCAGCACCACATGATCGAGCCGCAGCTGGTGGTGCGGTCGTCAACGGCGCGCGCACGGATCTGAGACACGCCGGACAGAACGGACGCCTCGACCGAGCAGCGGAACGCACTCCGCGATGTTCGCGGTAACGGAAACGTAACAGATACCCGTCTCGCGCTTGCATTAGGAGATGTTAGCGCGCACAATGGGTACCGCACATACCGAGAGTGTCCCGCGGGACACACAACTCTCCGGCCGGCGAAGGGCGCCGATCGGTCTCTCAAGGAGGAGAACATGGCACACAAGAAGCGCATGCTGGGGATGCTGGGCTTCGTGGGCGCGGGCGTGCTCGCGCTCAGCCTCGCGGGCTGCTCGGGCGCAGCCGACAACGCCGACAGCGGCAGCGACGGCGGCAGCGACAGCGAGCTCACGACCGTCGGCTTCGTGGCCGTCGGACCCGAGGGCGGCTGGCGCAACGCCAACGAGCAGGCGATCAAGGACGCGTTCTCGGAGGACGCCGGCTTCGACCTGAAGTACGCTCCCGCCGCGAGCCCGACCGACCAGAAGTCGCAGCTCGACGCCTTCGCGACGTTCGTCAACGACGAGGTCGATGTGATCCTGCTCACCGCCACCGAGGCATCGGGTTGGGACGACTCGCTCAAGCTGGCTGAAGAGGCAGAGATCCCCGTCATCCTGCTCGACCGCGGCGTCGACTCGAGCGACGACCTCTATGTCACCCGCATCGCCCCCGACAACGTGAAGGTCGCGGGCTCCGTCGGCGACTGGGCCGTCGAGACCTTCCCCGAGGGCGCCAACTACTACACGCTCGAGGGTGTGCCCGGCCTGTCGGTCGTCAACGAGCGCAACGAGGGCTTCGACGCCGCGATCGAAGGCCACGACGGCTGGAACAAGATCGGCGCTCAGACGGCGAACTGGACGGCTGACGAGGGCAAGTCGGTCATCGAGACCGTCCTGAAGGAGAACCCCGACCTGCAGTTCATCTTCGCTCAGAACGACGAGATGGGCATCGGCGCCGCTGCTGCGGTGACCGCCGCCGGCCTGGTCCCGGGCACCGACGTCAAGATCGCCACGATCGACGGCACCACTCCGGCCCTCGAGGCGCTCGCCGCCGGCGACCTGAGCTTCGTCGCCCAGTACAACCCGTTCTTCGGCGACCTCGCCGTGGACGCTGTCAACGACACGCTCGCGGGCGAGACGGTCGAGAAGACCATCGTCGTCCCGGGTGAGACCTTCGACTCGCCGGAGGCCGGCCAGGCCGCGATCGACGCGGGCAAGGGCTTCTGATCCGACATTCCGTCGGCTAGAGAAGAGAAGTGCGAGCGGGGGCAAGCCGTACGCGGCAGCCCCCGCTCGTGTTCGTCTCCGTCCGTATGTCTGCATTGCTGCACTAAGGAGTCACCCAGCGATGATTGAACCGCTCCCGATCGTCGAGGTCCGAGGCGCGTCCATCTCGTTTCCCGGCGTGAAAGCCCTCGATGAGGTCAGCTTCCGGCTGCTCCCCGGTGAGGTCCACACGCTCATGGGCGAGAACGGCGCCGGAAAATCCACCCTCATCAAGGCACTGACCGGGGTCTATCAGCTCGATTCCGGCGAGATCGTGGTCAACGGCGAGGTGCGCCGCTTCACCGGCACCGCCTCTGCGCAGGCGGCACGCATCTCCACCGTGTATCAGGAGGTCAACCTGTGCACGAACCTCAGCATCGGCGAGAACGTCATGCTGGGCCACGAGGTGCGCGGCCTCGGCGGCGTCAACTGGCGCAAGACCCACGCGAAGGCTCGCGAGGCGCTCGCGCGCATGGGCCTGGGCGACCTCGACCCGCGTGCTCCGCTGTCGTCCATCTCGATCGCGATGCAGCAGCTCGTCGCGATCAGCCGCGCCATGGTCACCGACTCGAAGGTGCTCATCCTCGACGAGCCGACCTCGAGCCTCGACGCGAACGAGGTCGAGGTGCTCTTCGGCGTCATCCGGCGACTGCGCGACCAGGGCGTCGCGATTCTCTTCGTCTCACACTTCCTCGACCAGGTCTACGCGATCAGCGACCGCATTACGGTGCTGCGCAACGGGGGGTTCGTCGGCGAGTACCTCACGCGCGACCTCGATCGCACCCAACTGATCTCCAAGATGATCGGCAAGGACTTCGAGTCGCTCCGCGCACTCGGCTCCAACCGGCAGACCGAGCTGCGTGATCGCACCCGCACACCGCTCTTCGCCGCCGAGGAACTCGGACGCAAGGGGGCGATCGAGCCTACCGCTGTCGAGATCCACGCCGGCGAGGTCGTCGGCTTCGCCGGGCTGCTGGGCGCCGGCCGCACCGAGCTCGCGCGGCTCATCGCCGGCGCAGACAAAGCCGACTCAGGCACGGTCCGCATCAACGGGAACAAGGTCTCACTGAACTCGCCCGTCGCGGGGCTCTCGCACGGCATCGCCTACTCGACCGAGAGTCGACGCGACGACGGCATCGTCGGCGACCTCAGCATCCGCGAGAACATCATGCTCGCCGTCCAGGCACGGCGCGGCTGGTTCCGGCGCGTGCCCGGCCGTGAGGTCGACCAGCTCGTCAACACCTATATGGAGCGCTTCAGCGTACGCCCCAACGACCCGAACCGTCCGATCCGCCTGCTCTCCGGCGGCAACCAGCAGAAGGTGCTGCTGGGTCGGTGGCTCGCCACCAATCCTGACCTGCTGCTCCTGGACGAGCCCACCCGCGGCATCGACGTCGGGGCGAAGGCAGACATCCAAGAGACCGTCGCCGAGCTCGCCGAAGGCGGCATGGGTGTCGTGTTCATCTCGTCCGAACTCGAAGAGGTCGTGCGCCTCTCGGAGCGCATCGTCATCCTCAAGGACCACCAGAAGGTCGGCGAAGTGATCAACGGCCCCGAAGTGACGGCCGAGAGCATCGTGGCCGTCATCGCCACCGAATCAGGATCCGAGGCCGAAGCCCACGCCGACGCGCTCGCCGAGGACGTCGCCGAGGGCGAAGGCCCCACCGCAACGGAAGCAAAGGAAGGGGACGCGTCATGAGTCGTGTCAAGACCGCACTCAGAACCCCATGGTTCTGGGCGATCGTGGGCATCGCGGTGCTGCTGTTGATCAACTCGATCAAGAACCCCGCCTACCTCGCGCTCAGCGTGAACCCCACCACGGGCCTGCTCACCGGCAACCTGCTCGACATCCTTCGCGTGTCGGCGCCGATCATCATGATCGCGCTCGGCATGACGTTCGTCATCGCGACGGAGGGCATCGACCTGTCCGTCGGCTCGATGATGGCCGTCGGCGGCGCGGTCGCGATGCAGACGCTCGCCACGCTCGACGACCCCACGTCGGTCGGCGCGATGCTGGCAGCGATCGGCCTGGCGCTGGCGCTGGCGATCCTTCTCGGCGCCGTCAACGGCTTTCTGGTGGCCGTCGTCGGACTGCAGCCGTTCATCAGCACCCTGATCATGATGATGGCGGCGCGCGGCCTCGCCCGCGTCATCACGGACGGCCAGAACACCAACGCGACCAACGAGCCGTTCCGGCAGCTGTCGAACGGGCAGATCCTCGGCCTGCCGACGAGCTTCGTGATCGCCATCGCGATCGTCGTCATCGTCGCCCTGTTCATGCGCCGCACCGCGCTGGGTCTCATGATCGAGTCGATCGGCATCAACCCCAAGGCCAGCCGACTGGCCGGCATCCGTCCCCGTCCGATCCTGCTGGGGGTATATATCCTGTCGGCGGCGCTCGCCGCGGTCGGCGGTCTGTTCAGCGTGTCCGAGGTGATGACGGTGAGCGTCTCGGGAACCGGCAACCTGATGGAGCTGGACGCCATCCTCGCGGTGGTCATCGGCGGCACCTCGCTCGCCGGCGGCAAGTTCTCCATTCTGGGCTCGACGATCGGCGCCCTCCTCATCGCGACCTTGAACAAGACGGTGCTGTTCCTCGGCATCCCCGCCGCGGCCACCCCCGCGTTCAAGGCTCTCGTCATCATCGTCCTGGTGCTCGTGCAGTCGGAGCGGGTGCGCTCGTTCGCCCTCGGGCGATCGAAGTCCGGGGGCACGCCGAGCCTGGGCACGCCCAGCCCGGGCGGCTCCTCGCCCGCCGCGGCCGGTCAGGACTCGCCCGCCACGAAGGAGGTCGTCGCGTGAACGCGCGCAGTCTCGCGGAGTCCGTTCCGCCCGTCGCCGATCTGGCCGAGAGCAAGCAGCCGAACCAGGTGAGCCGCATCTCAGGTCTGTGGGAGCGCAGCCAGTCGCTGATCCCCACGCTCGCAGCGCTCGTCCTGCTGTTCGGCATGCTGATCTACGCCGAGATCGCCTACGGCCGCGTGTTCCACGCCGGCACGATGTCGAGCCTGCTCGTCAGCTTCGCGCCTACGATCATCCTTGCGGTCGGCATGACCATCGTCATCGTCTCGGGCGGCATCGACCTGTCGGTCGGAGCGGTGGTGGCCTTCAGCTCGGTGGCCGGTGTGATGCTCATGAACATCGGCGTCAACGGCTGGCTGTCGATGCTGCTCATGATCGTCTTCGGAGCGGTGTTCGGCCTCATCGCCGGTGTGATGATCCAGTACTTCAACGTGCAGCCGTTCATCGCCACGCTGGCCATGATGTTCCTCGCCCGCGGGCTCGCCTCGATCCTGTCGACGACCCCGGTGATCGCACCGGACGGCTCGCCGATCCTGCTGCTGGCCACGGACTGGAAGATCATCGACGGGCCGAAGGTCAACGACTTCACGGTCACGCCGGGCCTGCTCATCGCGGTGATCGTCGTCCTCGGCGGCATGTTCTTCATGCACCGCACCCGCATGGGCCGCACCGTGTACGCGATCGGCGGCAACGAGTCCTCCGCCCAGCTGATGGGCCTTCCCGTCAGCCGGACGCGCGTGTGGATCTACATCGTCTCGGGCGCCCTGTCGGGTCTGGCGGCGATCGTCTACACCGCAGAAGTCGGCGGCAAGGCGCAGAACGTGACGGGCATCGGCTGGGAGCTCGACGCGATCGCCGCCGTGGTGATCGGCGGCACGCTGCTCACCGGCGGATACGGCTACATCCTCGGATCCGTCGTCGGCGTCTTCGTGATCGCGGCTCTGCGCCTGATCATCACGAAGGACGGCACGATCAACCCCGAATACCTGACCATCATCACCGGCGCCGTGCTGCTCGTCTTCGTGCTGCTGCAACGCGCACTGGCCCGAAGAGGGACGAGTTCATGACCGATGCACAGGTGGAGGCATCCATCGCCGCCGTCCGCGCCGACGTCGCGAAGCTGCACGGCGAGCTCGTGCGCTACGGCCTCATCGTGTGGACCGGCGGCAACGTGTCGGGGCGCGTGCCCGGCGCCGACCTCTTCGTGATCAAGCCGTCGGGCGTGAGCTACGACGACCTCGCGCCCGAGAACATGATCCTGTGCGACCTCGACGGCAACGTGGTTCCCGGCTCCGAGGGCAGCGAGAGAAGCCCCTCGAGCGACACGGCCGCGCACGCCTACGTGTACCGGAACATGCCCGAGGTCGGGGGAGTGGTGCACACGCACTCGACCTTCGCCGTCGCGTGGGCCGCACGTGGCGAAGAGATCCCGTGCGTGATCACGGCGATGGCCGACGAGTTCGGCGGCCCCATCCCGATCGGCCCGTTCGCGATCATCGGCGACGACTCGATCGGCCGCGGCATCGTGCAGACGCTGACCGGCCACCGCAGCCGCGCCGTGCTCATGCAGAACCACGGCCCGTTCACGATCGGGGTGTCGGCCAAAGACGCCGTGAAGGCCGCCGTCATGGTCGAGGACGTCGCGCGCACCGTGCACTACGCGCGCGAGGCCGGCCCGCTGATCCCGATCTCGCAGGAGGCGATCGACAGCCTCTACAACCGGTACCAGAACATCTACGGGCAGTCGTCCGACGAGCGTCGCGAGGGCGAGCGATGACCCAGGATGCCAGCGGCCAGGCGATCCTCGACGGCCGCACCGCACTCGGCATCGAGTTCGGCTCCACGCGCATCAAGGCGTGCCTGGTCGACGCCGACGACCCGTCGACGGTTCTCGCCGTCGGCGGGTACGAGTGGGAGAACCAGTACCGCGACAAGCTCTGGACATATGCTCTCGACGACGTGTGGACGGGGCTGCAGACGGCGTTCGCCGATCTCGTCGCCGACGCCGAGCGTCGTCACGGCGTGCGCCCCACGACGTTCGGCGCCATCGGCGTCTCGGCGATGATGCACGGCTATCTGGCGTTCGACGAGGCCGGCGAGCTGCTCGTGCCGTTCCGCACGTGGCGCAACACCAACACCGGGCCGGCCGCCGCCGAGCTCACCGAGCTGCTCGGCGTCAACATCCCGCTGCGCTGGTCGATCGCGCACCTGCATCAGGCGGTGATCGACGCCGAGGCGCACGTGCCCGACGTCCGGTCCGTTACGACGCTCGCCGGCTACGTGCACTGGCGCCTCACCGGCGAGAAGGTGCTCGGTGTGGGAGACGCGTCGGGCATGTTCCCGATCGACTCCGCGACCCGCGACTACGACGCCGAACTGGTGTCGCGCTACGACACGCTCGCTGCCGGGCGCATCCCCGCTCTCGCCGACCTGCTGCCGCGCGTGCTCGTCGCCGGCGAGGCTGCGGGGGAGCTGACGGCCGAAGGCGCCGCGCTGCTCGACCCGACGGGGACCGTGGCCGCCGGCATCCCGTTCTGCGCTCCCGAGGGCGACGCCGGAACCGGCATGGTCGCCACCAACGCGGTGGCACCGCGCACCGGCAACGTCAGCGCCGGCACGAGCATCTTCGCGATGGTCGTGCTCGAGCGGCCGCTTCAGAGCGTGCACCACGAGCTGGACCTCGTCACGACGCCGTCGGGCGACGCGGTGGCGATGGTCCACTGCAACAACGGAGCGAGCGAGCTGGGCGCCTGGGCGGCCCTGTTCGGGCGCTTCGCCGCCGCGGCGGGTGTGCCCGTCGACAGCGACGCCGTGTTCGATGCGCTGTTCCGCGAGGCGCTCTCGGGCGACGCCGACGCGGGCGGCCTGCTCGCCTACAACCACCTCGCCGGTGAGCCGATCGCCGGTCTCGACGAGGGGCGCCCGCTGTTCGTCCGGACTCCCGATAGCGCCTTCACGCTGGGCAACTTCGCCCGCGCCCAGCTGTACGGCGTGTTCGGCACGCTCGCCCTCGGCATGCGCGTGCTCGACGCCGAGGGCGTGGGGCTGGACCGCATGTTCGCGCACGGCGGCCTGTTCCGCACCGCCGGCGTCGCCCAGCGGTTCCTCGCCGCGGCGCTGGACGCCCCCGTCGCGGTGGGCGACACCGCGAGCGAGGGCGGCGCATGGGGGATCGCCGTGCTGGCCGCCTACACGAGGGCGATTCAGGATGCCGGGCGCCCGGCATCCGGTCTCCCCGAGTATCTCGACCGCACCGTGTTCGCCGGCGCCGCCATCGACGTCGCCGACCCCGAGCCGGCGGACGTCGCCGGCTTCACCGCCTACCTCGACCGCTATCGCGCCGGCCTCGCCGTCGAAGCCGCCGCCGTCACCGCACTCCCCGGTCGTTGAGCGGAGCGACGAAGGAGCGAAGTCGAAACGTCCAGAGCTCGGCTCACCGCGTTTCGTCTCGCTTCGCTCGCTCAACGACCGGGAACCCACGGAAGGAACCCCCACTATGACCCGTACCCCCCTCTCGACCAGCCTCGACGCGTACGAGATCTGGTTCGTCACCGGCAGCCAGACCCTCTACGGCGACGAGACCCTGCGTCAGGTCGCCGAGCAGTCCCAGGCGGTCGCCGCCGGCCTCGACGGGCTTCCGGTCAAGGTGGTGTGGAAGCCGGTGCTGAAGGACTCCGACTCGATCCGCCGCCTCGCGCTCGACGTCAACGCGCGCGACGAGGTGATCGGCGTGATCGCGTGGATGCACACCTTCAGCCCCGCCAAGATGTGGATCGCCGGTCTCGACGCGCTGCGCAAGCCGCTGCTGCACCTGCACACGCAGGCCAATGTCGAGCTGCCGTGGGCCGACATCGATTTCGATTTCATGAACCTCAACCAGGCCGCGCACGGCGACCGCGAGTTCGGGTACATCCAGACCCGCCTCGGGGTCGCCCGCAAGACCGTCGTCGGCCACGTGTCGAACCCGGCGGTGCGTCAGCAGGTCGAGGACTGGCAGCGTGCGGCGGCCGGGTGGGCGGCATCCCGCTCCCTCAAGCTGGCCCGCTTCGGCGACAACATGCGGTACGTCGCGGTCACCGAGGGCGACAAGACCGAGGCCGAGCTGCGCTTCGGCGTGCAGGTGAACACGTGGGGCGTGAACGAGCTCGTCGAGGCCGTCGAAGCGCAGTCCGATGCCGACGTCGACGCCCTGGTCGAGGTGTACCTGGCGGAGTACGACGTGGCCGACGAGCTGCTGCCCGGCGGCGAACGCCACCAGTCGCTGCGCGACGGCGCGGCGATCGAGCTGGGTCTGCGCTCGTTCCTGGAGGAGGGCGGCTTCGGCGCCTTCACGACCTCGTTCGAGGACCTCGGCGCGCTGAAGCAGCTGCCCGGCCTCGCCGTGCAGCGACTGATGGCCGAGGGCTACGGCTTCGGCGCCGAGGGCGACTGGAAGACCGCGATCCTCGTGCGCATCGCGAACGTCATGGGCTCGGGGCTGCCCGGCGGCGCGAGCCTCATGGAGGACTACACCTACGACCTCGTCGCGGGCGACGAGAAGATCCTCGGCGCGCACATGCTCGAGGTCTCGCCGTCGCTCACCTCCGCGAAGCCACGCCTCGAGGTGCACGAACTCGGCATCGGCGGCAAGGACGACCCGGTGCGCCTCGTCTTCACCGCCGACCCCGGTCCGGCGCTCGTCGTGGCGATGAGCGACATGCGCGACCGCTTCCGCCTGGTCGCCAACGTGGTCGAGAACGTCGACGCGCCCGACCTGCCGAAGCTGCCCGTCGGCCGTGCGGTGTGGAAGCCCGCGCCCGACTTCGCCACGAGCGCCGCGTGCTGGCTCGCCGCCGGTGCCGCTCACCACACCGTCATGACGACGGCGGTGGGCATCGAGGTGTTCCGCGACTTCGCCGAGATCGCCGCCACCGAGCTGGTCGTCATCGACGAGGACACCACGGTGCGCGGGTTCCAGCGCGAGCTGCGCTGGAACCAGGCGTACTACCGGCTGGCGCAGGGCCTCTGAGCTCGCCGCTACTCTGGTCAGCGGCATCCATCCGTTCCCCCAAGGAGCCCTCATGGCACGTCCCCCCGCATCCGGAACCCAGCACGCGCTCCGCGCCGGCGACTACGAAGCCGTCGTCGCGAGCGTGGGTGCGACGCTCCGTTCCCTCACCTATCGCGGTCGCGACCTCGTCGTCCCGTTCGAGGCCGACGAGGTGCGCCCGGCGCACCGCGGCGCGACCCTCGCGCCGTGGCCGAACCGCGTGGTCGACGGGCGGTACTCGTTCGGCGGGAGCGACTTCCAGCTGCCGCTGACCGAGCCTGCCCGCTCGCACGCGCTGCACGGCCTCGCGACGTGGCTCGACTTCGAGGCGATCGACAAGGGCCCCGACCATGTGACCCTGGCCGCCGTCATCCAGCCGTCCACGTTCTACCCCTGGCGCCTCGTCGTGAGCACGACGTTCTCGCTCGGCCCTGACGGTCTGACCCAGTCCGTCAGCGCGCGAAACGAGGGCGACGCGCCCGCGCCGTGGGGCACCGGCCCGCACCCGTACCTCGTGGGCGGCGAGGGACACGTCGACGGCTGGACGCTGGAGCTGCCCGCCGCCGAGGTGCTGTCGGTCACGCCCGACCGCCTGAGCCCTGTCGCGCTCGGCCCGGTCGACGGCGACGACCCGGAGCGCTTCGACTTCCGCACGGCGCGTCCCATCGGGTCTGCCGAGATCGACCACGCGTACACCGGACTCATCCGCGACGCCGAGGGCTTCGCGACGGTGCGGCTGACGGATGCCTCCGGCCAGGGCGTCGAGATGACGTGGGATGCCGCGTGCCCGTGGGTCCAGGTGCACACGGCCGACAAGCCCGACCCGGCGGAGAGCCGTCTGGGCCTCGCCGTCGAGCCGATGACGTGTGCGCCCGACGCGTTCAATGCGGCCTCGTACGACTACGACGCCGGTCTGATCGTGCTCGAGCCGGAAGCATCCACCACCGCATCGTGGCGCATCGCGGCGATCGGCTGATCTCCGCGGCGCCGCTCGCATCGGGCCCCGCATGATGAAGGCGGAGCCGGCCCCCCGGTCGGCTCCGCCTTCGTCGTCTGCGGATCAGTGGTCGCGCAGGTCTTCCTTGATGTCGTTGCGGGCCTTGACCGAGTCGCGCTCGGCCTCGGCCTTCTTGACGTCAGCATCCGCCTTCATCTCGTCGACCTTGTCGTCGATCCGATCAGCGGTGTCCTCCCACGCGTCCTTCAGCTTTTCGCCGACGGCTTCCGCGGTCTCTTTGGCGTCGTCCATGAATCCCATCGGTCGCTCCTCTCGTGGGGTGGTCTTTCCACCGTACGGCGACAGTCGACCGGGACGACGGGGCTTGCGCCGAGGCCGCGGGCTTGCTAGCGCACGGGCGTGCGCGTGTCGATCGCGTCGCGCAGCGGGCGGCGCATCGGCGCCCAGTAGTGCACGGGAGTGATGCGCGTCAGCACGTCGACCAGCCGCGCCTCGCGCCCGATCATGATGCGCGGACGGCGCGCGATGGTGGCGTCCACGATGCGCGCCGCCGCGTCCTCCGGCTCGGTGTGGTACATCGCGGCCTGAGCCTCGGCGGCGCGCTGGGCGACCTCGGGGTCGATCGCCGCGGCGTACCGGCCGCGCAGGATGATGCCCGTCTTGACGCCCGCCGGGTAGACGGCGCCGACGCTCACGGTCGTGCGCTCCAGCTCGTGCCGCAGTGCCTCGGTGAAGCCGCGCACCGCGAACTTGCTCATCGCGTACGGGATCCGCCCGGCGGGAGCGGCCAGCCCGTAGATCGACACGAGGTGCGTGATGTGTGCGGCGGGCTCGCGCAGCATCGCGGGCAGGAGCGCCTGCGTGATGTTGACGGTGCCCCACAGGTTCACGTCCATGAGCCACCGCATCTCGGCCATCGTGAGCTGGCCGAGGTCGCCGAGCATGGACGACCCGGCGCACGTGATGAGCGCCTGGATGCGGGGATGGGATGCCTCCACCTCGGCGACGGCGTCGGTCACCGCCGCGTCGTCGGTGAGGTCGACGGCGTGTGTCGTGTGGCCGGTCCCTTCGAGAGTGGACGCGACCGCGTCCAGGCCCTCGGCGTTGCGATCCACGAGCGCCACGCGTGCGCCCTTCGCCGCCAGCTGCCGGGCGACGTCGGCGCCCATTCCGGCTGCGGCTCCGGTGATGACCGTCGCGCGCCCGCGCACCTGAAGGGGTCGCCGTCTCGTCATGTGCAGCCTCTCGCTCGGGATCGTCCTCGTCGACGATCGCGCCTACGATTCTCGCCGACTCACGAAGCCCTCGCGGACGCTAGCCTCTTCATGGGAGGTGTGATGGGCAAGACCGCAGAGGCGATCGCCGAAGGGGTGTCCATCGCGTCCGCCGCCGCGCGCCTCTCGATCCGCAACCGCATCCTCGTCGACACGATCGCGAACGACGAGCCCTTCGAGGTGACACGCTTCGCGCCGTTCGCGCATGAGACGCTGATCGCGCTCGCCGACGAGCAGGACGCCGCCGCAGAGCTCGTGAAGAGGCAGCGCAAGAAGGCCTGGGGCAAGTTCACCGACCCCGACGGCACTCACGACTACCGCGACCGCGACACCCGCAACCTGCGCAAGCGCGGACGCCAGTACGCGGGGGTCGCACAGGCGCTGCGCCGCATGGCCGACGACCCGCACGTCGTCCGCACGCTCATCGAGCAGTCGCGCGACGCCGCCTGGGGCGACGTCGAGGCGAACCTGCAGCGCCGTCTGCAGGTCGAGGGCATGCGCGCCGACCTCGACCCCGACTACGAGCGCATGCGCGCCGCACGCATGCAGTCGATCCGCCTCGTCGACCTGCCGCGCCTGGCGGCGCACAAGCGGCGCGCCGACGAGGCCGACGCGGACGACGCGGACACCCCGGCGCCCGTGGTGACACCGTCTCCGCGCGTGTCGGGCATCGACGTGAGCGAGCTCGAGGGCTGACGCCTGTCGCCCGCGGGGCGTACGCTCGCCCTCGTGGACGAGGCCCCTGCGCCGGCAGCGCACCCGATGTGGTTCCCGCCCGGGCATCCGCTCGCGGTGCGGGTGCGCGCGATCTGCCTGCCGTATCCCGAGGCCGTCGAGGCCATCGCGCACGGCCGCTGCACGTTCCGTGCCGGCAAGCGTCAGTTCGCGATCGTCGGCGTCGGCCCCGAACCCGCGGTGCTGTTCATCCCCGACGAGCTCGAACGTCCGGCGCTGCTCGAGCGCGATGATGTCTTCGTCCCGCCGTACGAGGGAGCCTCCGGCTGGCTCGCGCTGCGTGTGGACGAGGATGCCGGCGACTGGGCGCTCCTGGGCGAGCTCATCGACACCTCGTACCGGCGTGTGGCGCTGCAGCGCCAGCTTCGTGCGCTCGACGTGATCGATCCGTGAGTCGACGGACACGCCCGGGAATCCGGCATCCGCTCTCGATTCGCGCGCAGTCGATCCGTCAGGTATTCTTGACGACGTTGTGCGCGAGAGTGTGCAACGGGCGCCTCTAGCTCAATGGATAGAGCATCTGACTACGGATCAGAAGGTTGGGGGTTCGAGTCCCTCGAGGCGCGCACTGTGTTGAGACAGTAACCGGAAGAAGCCCCGTTCGGGGCTTTTTCTGTATCTGCGCTCGGGTCGAGGCGCCTGCGCCCGCCTCAGCCGTCGTACGTGTCCGTCCAGGAGGCGATGTCGACGCCGTGGTTGTCGGGCGAGGCGAGTGACCACCACATCGGCGCATGCGAGTCGTCGGCCAGGCGTCCGCCGGCAGAGAGTGCGGCATCCACTCGACTGCGCGCCTGGTCAGCGGGCACGAAGACGTCGAAGTGCGTGCGGCCCCGCCCGGCGACGTCGCCGGAGATCGGATTGAAGGCGAGCTGCGGGCCGCTGCGCAGCGGATCGGCCGCGTCGGTGTCGCCGAGCGCGTCGTAACCCAGCGCGGCCAGGAAGAAGGGGCGGGCATCCGCGCGCGAGTGCTCGGCGACGTAGACGCCGATCGACTGGATGCGCGAGGGGTCGGCCGCCAGGTGCCGTTCGCTGGCCGCCTGAGATACCAGCGCGGCGAACTCCGGTGCACGCGCCGGAATGCCCTGCGGATCCCGAGGCGGGACCCGTACGATCACGCCCTCCGGTCGCACATCGATGTCGGGAAGGATGCCGCAGCGTTCGGCTGCCGCCACGACCGGGGCGACGAGCCCCGCGGCGTCGGCGAGCGACTCGGCGATGAACACCGCCTGAGGCCCTGTCGCCGTCACCCGCCAGTCCGCGACGCCCGGCGCACGCTGGAACGCGGCCGGACTGATGCCTGTGGATCCGGTCGTCGACTCGCCCATGAGCAACCCCCTTCGCGGCGTGCGTGCACCTCACGGTACTCGCCGGGCGGGGCGGGGTCAGGAGTCGCGTCGCCCGCGTCCGTGGATCACGACACCAGCTGGTCGCGGCGACGGGTCAGATAAGCCCGTTCTGCGGGATTCCCCGCGAGGCCGAGCGCCCGGTCATACGTACGACGGGCCTCGCGGCTGCGACCGACTCGGCGCAGGAGGTCGGCGCGAGCAGCGTGATACGCGTGATACCCGTCGAGGGGTTCGGCGAGCCGTTCGATCTCGGCGAGCGCCACGTCAGGCCCGTCGACTTCGGCGACCGCGATCGCGCGGTTGAGATGGACGATCGGCGAGGCGTCGACCCTGAGCAGGCGGTCGTACAGGGCGACGATCTGAGACCAGTCGGTGTCACGCGCCGACGGGGCGTCGGTGTGCACCGCGTTGATCGCCGCCAGAAGCTGATAGCGGCCGGGCTGTCCGGCGCCGGCGGCGACGGCGGCGATCCTCTCACGCACCAGGGCGTGACCCTCCGCGATCAGGCCTTGATTCCACGCACCGCGGTCCTGCTCGTCGAGCGTCAGCAGTTCGCCGGTGCGCGAGACGCGCGCCGGCCGTCGCGCATCGACGAGGAGCATGAGCGCAAGCAGCCCCGTCACTTCGCCCTCACGGGGGAGCAGGGTATGCAGCAGGCGCCCCAACCGGATCGCCTCGTCGACGAGATCGGCTCGGAGCGGGTCGCCGCCGGCGCTGGCGAGGTAGCCCTCATTGAAGATCAGATAGACGACGGCGAGCACACCCGAGAGCCGTTCCCGCAGGTCGGCTGCCTGGGGAACGCGGAAGGGCACCCGTGCCGCCTTGATCTTGGCCTTCGCGCGCGTGATCCGCTGCGCCATGGTGGTCTCGGCCACGAAGAAGGCATGCGCGATCTCTGCGACGGTGAGGCCTCCGAGCAGGCGCAGCGTCAGCGCGACCCTCGCCTCCATCGACAGCGCCGGATGGCAGCAGGTGAAGACCAGCCGCAGCCGGTCGTCCTCGACCGGACCGACGGGTTCGGGCGGCGTGTCGTCGGACAGCATGTGGGCGGCCTGGTGCTTGGCATCGCGCAGGGACTCGCGGCGCAGCCGGTCGATCGCCTTCCTCGTCGCGGTGGTGGTGAGCCACGCACCCGGATTGGGCGGGACGCCGTCATCCGGCCAGCGCTCCATCGCGGCGACATACGCCTCGGCCGCGGCATCCTCCGCCAGCCCGACGTCGCCGAAGCGGCGGGTCAGGCCCGCCACCAGCCGCGCCCACTCCTCGCGGTGGGCGCGGGCGATGGCCTCGTCGACAGCCGGGCGCGTCACGACTCCCGGGTCATCTCACGCGCTCGTGGTCGCATGCTTCTCGACGATCTCGGCCATGTCGGACGGGAAGCGGTGCACCTCTTGCGGCCAGTCCAGCGACACGGCCAGCCGGCCCGCCCAGTAGCGAGCGGCTTCGTCGTCGGGCACCTCGATGACTGTGAACCCGCCGAGGTGCTCCTTGGTCTCGACGAACGGTCCGTCCGTGAAGACCGGCTCGCCGCCCTTGTTCACGACGCTGAACACGGCGGTCGATGCGTCGATCCCGCCGTCTGCGTAGAGGAAGACGCCGGCGGCGGTCATGTCTTCCAGCACAGCCCGCGAGGCCTCGCTCTTGCGCTGCAGCTCCTCGGCGGTGTGCGGGGGAACCCACTCGTCATTGAACGCGATCAGATACTTCGGCATTGCCGTCTCCTCTCAAGGACGAGAGCCGTGTCGTGGCTCCCTGTCGCGGCGACCCGGAAGGGTCGCACACCTCATCCACGAACGGCGACGCTCGAATACGACACTATCCCCGCAGATGATTCGGATGACCGGCGGATTCGCCGCACCGTGACGGACGTACGAGCCTCACACGAGGTAGGGGTCGACGAGGAGCGGCCCGCGGATCTCGCGGAGAGCATCGATGAGGCGGTCCAGAGTCTTGGCGTTCCAGGCGGCCACCTGCAGGTCGTGCGGGCCGAGGGGCTGAAGCCTGCCGGTGCGGACCCTCACCACCTCCCACTTCGCCGCCCGCAGCGCCCGGTCCTTGCGCCGGTCGGCGTCCTCCTTCTTGCCGACGTGCTCCAGCCCATGGCGGCCGGTGCTGTCGTACTCGATCGCCACGCGCAGCTCGGGCAGCACGATGTCGGGCCACACCTCGAGGTGGTCGAAGAAGGGCCGCGCCACGCGGACGGCGTTGAGCCCGGGGGTCAGTGCGAGCCGGGCGAACAGGTCCGCGCGCAGCCGCGCCTCCACGGCTGATGCGGGCTTCGGTGCGCAGGCCGAGAGGAATGCCGAGCCGGTGGGAAGATCGGGCGTCTTCGGGCACAGCTGCACGGTGCGCGGAGGTCGGCGCGGCCGGAGCACGGTGCGACCGACCGGGGCGGCGACCGCGGCGGGCACCGGCGAACCCGGCAGGGTCACCACGTCGCGCATCGGCAGCGCGCGGGCGGGGCGCGCGAGGTCGGAGCACTCGGGGCACCAGGCGGAGCGCCGTCGCTCTCGGCCGGGTCGGTTGCGCTGCTCGTCCGGCGTGGCCGCGAACTTGTGCCCGGCCTCGCACTGCCACAGCAGCAGCACGTCGGCGGCCGGCGGAACCTGGCTGAGCACGATGCCCGCATTGAGTTCGGGATGGTACTGACGGATCACGGCGGGGTACGACGCCCAGGCCTCGCGATAGGTGCCGACCGGGTACGGGACCTCGGCGCCCTTGGAGAACTGGCGGCGGGCCCACCACAGTTCGACGCGTTCGGGCATGCAGGCAGAGTAGGCGCGGCCGCCGACATCGACGGCTGCCGCTCCGCGACGGTCACTCGTGCTCGGGCAGCAGCGGCGTCGACCATCCAGGGTCTCGTCCGAGCTGCGCGGCCCGCGACACCGACGCCGCGCCGAAGCGGTCGCGGACGGCATCGAGCACCGAGTCGAGGCGCACGCCGTCGTCCCAGTCGATCGGCAGTTCGGGTGGAACGCCGTCGACACGCCCCAGCTGCGACAGCGAGACGCCGATCAGCGTGACGCCGCGGTCCGCGATCTCAGGCTGGGCGGCGGCGAGGAGACCCTGCGCGACAGCGAGGATGAGTGCCGTGCGATCGGTCGGCGAACGGAACGACCGGGAGCGCGTGGCCTTCGTGTAGTCACCGAACCGCAGGCGCAGCACCACCGTGCGGCATACGCGGTCGCCGTCACGCAGGCGGCGGCTGAGCCGATCGACGATCTGCGTGAGGATGACCTCCAGCTCGCCGGATGAGCGCGGCCGGTTGCCGAGGGCGCGCTGCGAGCCGATCGATCCCCGCCGACGGGTGGTGTCCACCGGACGCGGATCGCGCAGCCGCGCGAGCGCGTGGAGGTGGGCGCCGGCCGCCCGGCCCAGCAGCCTCGCGGTGGTCGCCTCTTCGAGCTCCGCGAGTTGCCCGACGGTGCGGATGCCGAGCCGGTGCAGCTTCTCGGCGGTCACCGCTCCGACACCCCAGAGCCTTTCGACCGGCAGCGGCAGCAGGAACTCGCTCTCACGGTCGGGCTCGACCACGAGCAGGCCGTCGGGCTTGCTGACGGCGCTCGCGACCTTGGCGAGGAACTTGGTGCGCGCGACCCCCACCGAGATGGCGAGTCCCACCTCCGCGCGCACGCGCCGGCGCAGCTGCACCGCGATCTGCTCGGGGCTTCCGGCGATGCGCCGCAGCCCGCCCACTTCGAGGAACGCCTCGTCGATCGACAGTCCCTCGACGAGCGGCGTGGTGTCGCGGAAGATCGCGAAGACGGCCTTGCTGGCCGCCGAGTACGCCTCCATGCGCGGCGGCACGACGACGGCATCCGGACAGAGCTCGCGCGCCATCCGTCCGCCCATCGCCGTGCGGACGCCGCGCGCCTTCGCCTCATAGCTCGCAGCGAGCACCACGCCCCCGCCGACGATGACCGGGCGGCCGCGCAACGCAGGGGCGTCTCGCTGTTCGACGGACGCGTAGAACGCGTCCAAATCCGCGTGCAGCACGGTCGCCTCACCCCGCATGCCGCCTCCCGTCGGTGTCCTCACACCCGGAGCTTCGCACGAAGCTACGACAGTCGACGAGCAGGCGCTACACGAGCATCGGTGATCACTCCGAAGAGCGCGGATCGTCCTCGCGGTGGCCGCCGAGACGCATCACGCGTGCGGGACGGCGCTCACGATCGCGCCCGCAACGGTCGCTCCGCTCGGGGCGCGGTACTCGAAGCGGTCGCCGGGGAGCAGCCCGGCGATCGCCTGGCCGAGCGGCGACTCGGGGGAGTACACCGCGACGTCCCCGTCGGCGCCGAGCAGCGCCCGCGAACCGAGCAGGAAGGTGTCCTGCGAGCCGTCTGCGGCGAACTCGACGGTGACCCGCATGCCGGGCTCGACGATGCCGTCATCGGGGCGCGCGCCGACCTGCGCGCGCCGGATGATGCTGCGCAGCTCGACGGCACGCGCCAGCGACTGGTCGTCGGCGGCACTGTCGCCCACGATCGCGTCGAGCTCGTCCTGCAGTTGACGCAGAGCGTCCTGCGTGAGCCAGATCGGCTCCTCCACAACAGACACGGCAACCTCCTCGGCCGGGACAGATGAAGTTCCCGAGCCTAGCCGGTTTGTCGCGTCGACGGCGCGATCAGGCTATTTGCGCTGCTCGAAGGCGCCGGCAGAGATCGGCAGAGCGACGGCCAGCACGATGCACAGCAGTCCGACGACGAACAGCAATGCGGGCAGCGGCGAAGCGAACGAGATCCCCAGCAGCACCATTCCGCCGATCAGCAGGATGAGGTAGAGCACGAAAAGCATGTGGCAGCCCCCTGACTCGTTAGCCGTTGCCCTCTCTGCCTACCGCACCCGCCGCTCGTGAGCAAGGCGGCGCATCGCGGCACGTGTGTGCGGGGACGAGCGCGCACGAGAATGTCGCCATGAGACTCATGCAGATCGCGCAGCGTGCCGACGACCTCGACCGTGCGGCGGAGTTCTACCAGACGCTCCTCGGCGCTCCGCCGAGAGCGCGGTTCGATCCGCCGGGGCTGCTGTTCTTCGACCTCGACGGGGTCCGGCTGCTGCTGGATCGCAATGCGCCGTCCGCACTCCTGTATCTGCGCGTCGAGGACGTCCAGGCCGCGCTCGATCGGCTCGGCGAGGGCGTCGAGGTCGTGTCGGCGCCGCACGTGATCTTCACGCACGACGACGACACGCTCGGCCCCGCGGGTCACGAGGAGTGGCAGGCGTTCGTGAAGGACTCCGAGGGCAACACCGTCGGTCTGATCGCGTTCCAACCGCGCGTGTGATGCTCGGTGGCGTGCACAGTGCGCGGCCGGATCGGCTGGGGATGCGGCATCCTGTCGCTCTCGAATCCATTACGGTGGGCAGAGTGCGCTCCCGAGCGGCGTAGCCTGGTCGGGATGAGCGCCTACGTCTCGGCGTTCGAGCTGTTCTCCATCGGCGTAGGACCCTCGAGCTCCCACACGGTCGGACCCATGCGGGCCGCCCACGACTTCGCCGTCCGCCTGCGCGAGTCCGGTGTGCTGCCGCGCGTCGGCCGCGTCACCTGCACGCTCTACGGCTCGCTCGGCGCCACCGGCATCGGCCACGGCACTCCCGACGCCGTCGTGGCGGGACTGCAGGGTCTGGAGCCTGAGACGGTGGATCCGGATGCCGTCCGCGCGGCGTGGACGGGCTGGCCCGACGGGCGGCACCTCGACGTCGCCGGCGTGCACGCCGTGCCGTTCGACCGCGGCGATGTCGTGTTCGCGCCTCGGACCCGGCTGCCCGCGCACCCGAACGCGATGACGCTCGAGGCCTGGGCCGGGCCGGACGACGGCCCGGACCGCGCGCTCGCCTCGGCCGGCGGCATCCGTTCGACCGGGACGGCCGTCGTCCAGGACGCCCAGCCGGTCCCGGAAGACGGACTGCTCGCCCGAGAGACGTACTACTCCGTGGGCGGGGGCTTCATCCGCCGCGAGGGAGAGCCGCCGCAGGTGCGGGCGCACGCCTATCCGCTCGACTTCTCGAGCGCCGAGCAGCTGCTGCACCTGTGCGACGAGCAGGGGCTCACCATCGCCGAGGCGGCACGGCTGAACGAGTCCGCGCTGCGGGGCGAGGAGGAGGTCGCCGCAGGTCTCGACGCGATCTGGGACGCGATGGCTGGCTGCGTCGAGGCGGGCCTGCGCGCCGACGGCGTGCTGCCGGGCATGCTCGGGGTCAAGCGGCGGGCGGCGGCGATCCGCGCGCAGCTGGAGACCGCAGAGGCCGACGGACGGCGCGAGCTGCCCGGCGAGTGGCTGGGCGCGTTCGCGCTCGCCGTCAACGAGGAGAACGCGGCCGGCGGCCGGGTCGTCACGGCGCCGACCAACGGCGCGGCAGGCATCGTGCCTGCCGTCGCGATGTACTGGTGGCGCTTCCTCGCCGACTCCGGGCTCGGCTCGGGCAACGCGGTGACTCCGTACGGCGAGCTCGTCGGCAGCGCGCTGCTCGGATACGACGGCCATGTCGCGCAGCCTGAGGAATCCGGCGCCTGGGACGACGACCAGGTGGCCGATGCGAACCGGCGGCGCGGCATCCGTCGCTATCTGCTCACCGCAGCGGCCCTCGGCTCGCTGTTCAAGGCCAACGCGTCCATCTCGGGGGCCGAGGGCGGCTGCCAGGCCGAGGTCGGCTCGGCGTGCGCGATGGCGGCCGGCGGGCTGACCGCGGTCATGGGCGGCACGAACCGGCAGATCGAGAACGCCGCCGAGATCGCGATGGAACACCATCTCGGGCTCACGTGCGACCCCGTGGGCGGCCTCGTGCAGATCCCGTGCATCGAGCGCAACGCGATCGCCGCGTCGACCGCGGTGACCGCCGCGCGCCTGGCGCTGCGCGGTGACGGCTCGCACTACGTCTCGCTGGATGCCGTGGTCGAGACGATGCGCCAGACCGGCATCGACATGTCGACGAAGTACAAGGAGACCAGCGAGGGAGGCCTCGCCGTCAACGTCATCGAGTGCTGAGCGCACCGCCGGTGAAGTGACGGCGGCAGCGCGCTTGATACGACTCGATGCCGCCGACCTGCTCGGCCGTGGGCACGCGGGCGTCGGCGACGTCGCCGGGCGCGAGGCGTTGGTGGAACGCCGCGTCGGCGCCGCACACGGCGCACACGGCCGTGAGCTTCAGGACGTCCTCGGCCGTGGCCATGAGCGCGGGCAGCGGCTCGAACGGTCGCCCGTCGAACGTCACGCACAGACCGGCGACGATCACGGTGATGCCGTCCGCGAGCAGCTCGTCGACCGCGTCGACGAGCGACGTACCGAAGAACTGCGCCTCGTCGATCGCCACGATGTCGAGCTCGCGGCCGCGCGTCTCGGTCGCCAGGGCAGCGGCGTCCGGGACGGTGCGCGAGGGCACGCTCAGACCCGAGTGCGAGCTCACCTGTCCGGCGCCGCGCCGGTCGTCCAACGCGTGGCTGACGAGCTCGACCGAGAGCCCTGCGATGCGCGCGCGGCGGACGCGGCGCATCAGCTCTTCGGACTTGCCGGCGAACATCGGCCCGGTGACCACCTGCAGGCGGGCGAGGTCAGGAGTGCGCATGGCGTCAGACTATGTCGGCTTAGGATCGAAGCGCTCCACCCCCTGGAACACCCGTACCCGGACCGTCAGCAAGGATGCCGATGCCCGCAGAATCTCCTGCGCCCGCGCCGCCGCGCGCGCAGACCCCTCGCGCCCACCGACTCGCCGCCCGCACGTGGGTGACCGTCGTGGTGCTGGGCCTGGTCGGCCAGCTCGCCTGGACGGTCGAGAACATGTACCTCAACGTGTTCGTGTACGACACGATCACGACCGACCCCACCGTGATCGCGACGCTGGTGGCGGCCTCCGCCGTCGCGGCCACGCTTGCGACGATGCTGGTGGGCGCCTGGTCGGACCGCGCCCGCACCCGCCGTCCGTTCATCGCGGTCGGCTACGTGCTGTGGGGCCTCACGACGGCGACGTTCGGCTTCGTGCAGCCGTCGACGGGAGCGGATGCCGCACTCGCTGTCGGCACGGCGGTGGTGGCGATCGTGGCGCTGGACTGCGTCATGTCGTTCTTCGGCTCGGGCGCCAACGACGCCGCGTTCAATGCGTGGGTGACGGAGTCGACCGACCCGTCCAACCGCGGCCGCGTGGACGGCGTGCTCGCGATCATGCCGCTCATCGGCATGCTGGTCGTCTTCGGCGCGCTCGACGGACTCACGCAGGCCGGGCAATGGACGCTGTTCTTCGGCATCGTCGGGCTCGTGACCGCGGCCGTCGGCGTCGTCGCGTGGTTCCTGGTGCGCGACCCCGAGCGCATCGAGTCGGCGCAGGGCGCCTACCTCGCCACGGTGGTCTACGGGCTGCGCCCGAGCACGATCCGCGCGAACCCTCGCCTGTACCTGCTGCTGCTCGCGTACGCCGTCGTCGGCACCAGCACCCAGGTGTTCATCCCTTACCTGATCATCTACATCCAGCGCTATCTGCGCATCGACGGATACGCGATCGTGCTCGCGAGCGTGCTGATCCTCGCCTCGATCGCGAGCGTCCTGGGCGGCCGGGTGATCGACCGGGTGGGCCAGCGGCACGCAGAAGGAAAGGTCCGCACCATCCTGCCCGCCGTCGCGATCCTCGTCGCGGGCCTGGTCGCGATGTTCTTCGTGCGCGACATGGTCGCGGTGATCGTCGCGGGCACAGTCATGATGGCCGGCTTCATGCTGTCGGTCGCCGCGATCTCGGCGAGCGTCCGCGACGCCACGCCGACCGACCGTGTCGGCATGGTGCAGGGGCTGCGGATGATCGCTGCGGTGCTGATCCCGATGGTCGCCGGCCCCTTCATCGGCGCCGCGGTCATCGTCGGCGCGGCCGAGACGTACGTCGACCTCGGCGTGGTCAAGCAGGTGCCCACGCCCTGGATCTTCCCCGCCGCGGCCGTGGTCGCCGTGCTCGTGGTCGTGCCCGTGCTGCTGCTGCGTCGTCACGACAGGAGACGTCAGGATGCCGCCGGCCCGGCGGTCACGGAGGCCCAGGCATGACGCTGCTGACCCCGTGGGCCGAGACGCTCGATCCCGACGCCCCGCTGCCGGAGTATCCGCGCCCCCAGCTCGTGCGCGGGGCGTGGACGAACCTCAACGGGCGGTGGGACCACGCCATCACGCCCCTTCGACAGGCTCAGGGACCAGGAGCCGAGGGCGCCGACCCGGTGGCCGTGGATGACCCGACCGCGCCGCCCGGCACCTGGGACGGTCGCATCGTCGTGCCGTTCTCTCCTGAGACCGCGCTGTCGGGTGTCGGCCGCACCCTCCGCGCCGACCAGACGCTCTGGTACCGGCGCTCCTTCGCGCTGCCTCGCGGCCTCCGCGACGGCGAGCGCGCGATCCTGCACTTCGGCGCCGTCGACCAGTCGTGCCGCGTCGCCGTCGACGGCGTCGAGGTCGGCGGCGACGGCGCTCACGCCCATAGCGGCGGGTACCTGCCGTTCGCCCTCGACATCACGGCGGCGCTCGCCGCAGACCGAGACCCCGACGAGCACGAGCTCGTCGTCGCGGTGCGGGATGTCACCGATGCCTCGTGGCTCTCACGCGGCAAGCAGACGAGCCGTCCGGGCGGCATCTGGTACACGCCGCAGTCGGGAATCTGGCAGACGGTGTGGCTCGAGATCGTGCCTCGCCTCGCGGTGGATCGCCTCGTGCTCACGCCCGACCTCGACGCCGGAGCCGTCGTGGTCACCGTGCACAGCGAGCATGCGGCGGGCTCCGAGACCGCACGGGTCGAGGTGCACGACGGCGAGCGGGTGGCGGCATCCATCGATCTTCCGGTCGGCGAGCCGACGGCGGTCGTGCTCGACGGGATGGTGCGCACATGGAGCCCGGACGACCCGTTCCTGTACGACGTGCGGGTGACGCTCGGCGACGATGTCGTCGAGTCGTACGTCGGCATGCGGTCGTTCGGCGTCGGCGTGGACGACCGCGGCTTCGCACGGCTGCTGCTGAACGGGCGGCCGCACCTGCCGGTCGGCCTGCTCGACCAGGGCTACTGGCCGGACGGCGGGTACACGCCGGCGTCGGACGCGGCGCTGGAGTACGACGTCCGCCTGGCGAAGCGCCTCGGGTTCACGATGCTGCGCAAGCACATCAAGGTCGAGCCGCTGCGCTGGTACCACCACTGCGACCGGCTCGGCATGCTGGTGTGGCAGGACGCCGTCAGTGGCGGCACGAGCTACAACCCGCTCGTGGTGTCGGCGCCGGCGATCGCCTCGCCGACGCTCGACGATCGCAGGCACGCGCGATTCGGGCGGGCCGACGAGACCGGCCGTGTCGCGTTCGAGCGCGAGCTGCGCGACATGATCGAGCACCTGCGCAGCGTGCCGTCGCTGTCGCTGTGGGTGCCGTTCAACGAGGGCTGGGGGCAGTTCGACGCGGCGCGCATCGCGGGCGTCGTGCGCGAGCTCGACCCCACGCGCCCCGTCGACCACGCGAGCGGCTGGCACGACCAGGGTGCCGGCGACCTGCGCAGCCTTCACATCTACTTCCGCCCGGTGAAGGCGCCGCGCGGCGACGGGCGCGTCATCGCGCTCACCGAGTACGGCGGCTACAGCCTCGCCGTGCCGCAGCACACCTGGAGCCCGACGACGTTCGGCTACAAGAAGTACCGCTCGCGCGATCAGCTCGTCGCGGCCCTCGAACGCCTGCACGACCGCGAGATCGCGCCGGCGATCGCCCGCGGCCTCGCCGTCACGGTGTACACGCAGCTCGCCGACGTCGAAGAAGAGGTCAACGGGCTCGTGACGTACGATCGGCGGTTCGTGAAGGTTCCCGAGGACGTGATGCGCGCGATCAACGATCGACTGAGGGATGCCGCATCCCCGCGCCTCAGGAAGGACCCCGCATGACGGAGCGCGAGCTCACCGCCCCCGTGTCGCTGACGCTCGCGAACGGGAGGGTGAACCCCGACGCGATCGGCTGGGCGCGTCAGCCGCTCGTCGACACGTCGGGCATCGGCCGGGGGTTCGGCCGCAACAAGCGCTGGGAGTACTGGAACGTCACGACGCCGACGCACATCCTCGCGCTCACCGTGCCATCGATCGACTACGCGGCGGTGCACGAGGTGTGGGTGTTCGATCGCGCCACCGAGCGCACGTGGGGCAAGGGCGCGACCGTCATCCCCGCGCGGGGCGCCGAGCTTCCGGCGGGAGTCGAGAGCGGGCCCGCGCGTGCGCGGGCGAAGGACCTCGAGATCGAGGTGATCCCTTCGACAGGCTCAGGGACCGGCGCAAGAGGCACCCGGCTGCGCGCCCGGATCCCCGGCGCGTCGTTCGACGTGTTCGCCGAGCTTCCCGAAGGCCACGAGCGGCTCGCGGTCGTGGTGCCGTGGAGCCGCACGCGGTTCCAGTACACGGTCAAGGACGTCGCGCGCCCGGCCTCGGGCACCGTCACCGTCGACGGCGTCACCCACGAGGTCCCTGCGGGGGAGTCGTGGGCGGTGCTCGACCACGGCCGGGGCCGCTGGCCGTACGACATCGCGTGGAACTGGGGCGCCGGCTCGGGCGTCTCGCATGGCCGCACGATCGGCATCCAAGTCGGCGGCCGCTGGACCGAGGGCACCGGGTCCACCGAGAACGCGTTCTTCGTCGACGGCCGCCTGCACAAGATCCACGACGAGCTCACGTGGGACTACGACATCGCCGACTGGCGCAAGCCCTGGCGGATCACCGGCGGCGGGCTGGCGGCATCCTTCGCGCCCTTCTACGACAAGACGACCCGCACGAACCTCGCGGTGCTGTCGTCGCGCACCGATCAGTGCTTCGGGCACTGGTCGGGTTCTTTCCAGATCCCCGGTGGCGAAGCGGTCGCGTTCGACGGAATCCTGGGCTGGGCGGAAGAGGTCCACAACCGCTGGTGATGCGGGTCTACTCTGAGCGCATGGATGCCGTCCAGGTGCGTGGACTGCGGGTCCGGCGCGGCGCTACCGAGGTGTTCGCCGGGCTCGATCTCGTCATTCCGCGCGGGCAGATCACGGGGCTGCTCGGGCCGTCCGGGTGCGGCAAGACGACGCTCATGCGCTCCATCGTCGGGGTGCAGAAAGTCGCCGGAGGAACGGTCACGGTCCTCGGTGAACCGGCAGGGTCGCGGGGCCTGCGGCACCGCGTGGCCTATGACACCCAGGCCGCCTCGGTCTACTCCGACCTCACGATCCGCCAGAACCTGCGCTACTTCGCGCGGCTGGGCGGAGCGCCGCGGAGCGACGTCGACCGGGTGATCGAGCAGGTCGGGCTCGCCGACCAGCGCGACCAGACCATCGGGTCGCTGAGCGGCGGACAGGAGAATCGGGTCTCGCTCGCGGTGGCGATGCTCGGCACCCCCGAGCTCATCGTGCTCGACGAACCGACCGTGGGCCTGGACCCGCTGCTGCGGTCCGAGCTGTGGGACGTGTTCCGAGGGCTCTCGGATGCCGGAACGACCCTCATCGTGTCGAGCCACGTCATGGACGAGGCGCTGCGCTGCGACCGGCTCCTGCTCATGCGGGCCGGCCGCATCATCGCGGACACCACCCCGGACGGACTGCTCGCCGACACCGGGACGACCGATCCGGATGCCGCCTTCCTGGCGCTCATCGAGCACGATGCGCACGGCGGCGACCGGGCTGCGGCATCCGATCATCCCCTCACCCGCCGCGAGGCCCGCGAGCATGCGCAGCATCCCGAGCCGGGGCCGCCGTCGGGGCAGGACGCGTCATGAACGGCGTGCGCACCTTCGCGACGGCGGGCCGCGTGCTGCGGCAGCTGAGCCACGACCCGCGCTCCATCGCGCTGATGCTCGTCGCCCCGAGCCTGCTCGTGGGACTGTTCGCCTGGCTGTTCAGCGACCAGGAGGGGGTCTTCGACCAGTTCGGCGGCCCGATCCTCGCGCTGTTCCCGTTCATCGTGATGTTCCTCATCACGTCGATCACGACGCTCCGCGAGCGGCGGTCGGGCACGCTCGAGCGCCTGATGACGACATCCATCGGCAAGGCTGACTTCATCGTCGGCTACGGGCTCGCGTTCGGGCTGATGGCGACGCTGCAGGCGGTGATCACCGTGACCTTCGCCGTGTGGGTGTGCGACCTGCAGGTCGACGGGGAGCTGTGGCAGCTCGGACTGGTGGCCGTGGTCGACGCGATCCTCGGCACGGCGCTCGGGCTGCTGGCCAGCGCGTTCGCCCGCACCGAGTTCCAGGCGGTGCAGTTCATGCCGATCCTGGTGTTCCCGCAGATCATCCTCGGCGGACTCTTCATGCCGCGTGAAGACATGCCCGAAGCGCTGTACCAGTTCTCGAAGATCCTGCCGCTGAGCTACGCGATCGACACCATCAACGCCGTCACGGCAGGCGACGAGGGATGGGACGTGTTCGGGCCGCTGCTCGTCGTCGTGGCCTTCGCGGTGGGCTCGCTGATCCTGGCGTCGCTCACGCTGCGCCGCCGGACGCCGTAGACGGTCGTCAGCAGCCGGGCTGCTTCTTGCGCAGCTTCGCGGTGAGGTCGCGCAGCTGCGAGAGCTCGTCGTCGCTCAGGATCGACATCCGCTCGGCGATGGCGCGGCCGTGCGCACTCGCGATGCGGCGGAACAGCGAGGCTCCGGCATCCGTCGCGTGAACCAGCGAGCCGCGTCCGTCCTCGGGATCCGCGCATTTCGTGATCAGTCCGCGCGCGACCATGCGGTCGACGAGGCGCGACACGCTCGGCTGGCTGATGAGCATGTTGGCGGTGACGTCGCGCAGCCGCGCGGTGAGGTCGTCCGCGCGGGTGACGGTCAGCAGCACGTCGTACTCGGCCTGGCTCAGCGTGTCGTCGTCGAAGTCGTCGTTGATGTCGCCGAACACCTCATGCTGGGCGCGGAACAGGCTCTCCCACGCGTCGATGGCGAGGCGGCGGTCGGTCATATCGTCAAGAGTAGGGCCTGGCGCGGACCGTAGGCTTGCGGCATGGCCTCTCCTGCAGCGCGCGCGTCGCGCCCGCGCCCCCTCGGCGTCATCGGCCTGCTGATCGCGCTGTTCGCCGGAGTCCTGCTCGCGGCCGGAGCCCCGACGCCGGCGCGCGCCGACGTGGACGACTTCTCGTTCGAGAGCCTCGACGTCGAATACCAGCTCGGTCGTGCCGAAGACGGCACGAGCACCGTGACCGTCGTCGAGACGTTCGTCGCGCTCTTTCCCGAGTACGACCAGAACCACGGCATGCGCAGGGCCGTCCCGGACTCGTACCAGGGCGCACCATTGCACCCGCAGCTGGTGTCGATCACCGACGAGAACGGCACGCCGCGCGAGTCCGAGACCGAATCCGACGACGGCTTCTACTCCATGACCTCGCGCGCCGACGGCTTCGTCCACGGCCGTCAGACGTACGTCTTCACGTACACGCTTGAGAACGTGACGCGCTACTTCCCCGACACCGGCGTCGACGAGTTCTACTGGGACGTCAACGGCACGGCGTGGCCGCAGTCGTTCGGCAGCATCACGGCGCGCGTCACGATGAGCGATGACGTGGATGCCGCCCGCACGGGTGCGATGGCCTGCTACGTCGGCAGTCAGGGGTCCGAGGCGACGTGTCCCATCTCGGACTCGGGTGATGGGATCGTCGCGTCGGCGACCGACGTCGGACCGTATCAGACCGTGACGTTCGCGATCGCCTTCGAGAAGGGCACGTTCGCGGCTTTCGACACGTCGTACCTCGCGTCGCCGTGGGGGTGGCTGCAGGGGATCGTCGCACTGCTGGGTCTCGGCGGATCGTTCGTGGCCGCGCTCGTGGCGCGTCGCAGGTTCTTGCGCGACGCGCCCGGCCGCTCAGTGATCATCGCCGAGTACACGCCGCCGCCCGGTCTCGACGCGCTGCAGAGCGCGGTGCTGCTCGGCCGCCCGACCAAGGCGGTGCCGGCCGAGGTGCTCGAGCAGGCGATCGTGGGCAGCATCCGCATCGAAGAAGGCTCGCGCAAGTTCTTCGGCGGCGTGCGGCTGAAGGCGGTGCTGCAGGATCCGCAGATCGCGGACGCGGACGGACGGATGCTGCTGCCCGGGCTCTTCCCGTCGGGTGTGCCGGGCGAGGAGTTCGAGTTCGGCGGCACCGACACGAGGTTCTCGAAGACCGCGCAGGCCGTGCTCAAGGCGGCCGCCGACGACCTGAAGGCGCGCGGCTTCCGACGTGTCGTGCCGATCGGGGCGAAGGCATGGCCGATCGCGATCGCGTGGATCTCGGCCGCGCTCGTGATCGTGTTCGGCGTCGCCGCGCTCGTGTCGTTCGTGGACCCGCTGGTTCCGCTGCTGCTGTTCTTCGGCGGGATCGGGTTGGCGCTCACCGCCACGCTCCTCGTGGCACGGGACCCGCTCACCGCGGCCGGGGCGGAGGCCCGCGATCACCTTCTCGGGCTCAAGGAGTTCATCGAGTGGGCCGAGGCGGATCGCATCCGCATGCTGCAGTCGCCGCAGGGGGCCGAGCGGGTGGCGGTGGATCTCACCGATCCGACCGTGAAGCTGAAGCTCTATGAGGCCCTGTTGCCGTACGCGGTCGTGTTCGGGCAAGAGAAGCAGTGGGCCGAAGAGCTCGCCGTGCTGTACGGAGACCGCGGCAACCCCGGCTGGTATGTCGGCACGTCGGGCTTCAATGCGGCGGCGTTCTCGTCCGGCATCTCGCACCTGTCCGCGTCGGCGTCGTCCTCGTCGTCGAGCGGCGGCTCGTCGGGCGGCGGCTCCGCAGGCGGTGGTGGCGGCGGCGGTGGCGGCGGCGGAGTCTGACGCATGGGACTCCACCACGTCGAGTTGTGGATCGCCGACCTCGAAAGTGTGCGCGAGGACTGGGCGTGGCTGCTCGGCCGCCTCGGTCTCATGCGACTGAGCGTGTGGCCGGGTGGCGAGACCTGGGGCGACGGCGGCGCGTACCTGACGCTCACCGGCTCGCCGAACCTGGCCGAGGGGGGTCACGATCGGCGGCGTCCGGGGGTGAACCACCTCGCGTTCTCGGCGGGAGACCGTGCCGCGGTGGATGCCGTCATGCACGACGCTCCGGCACATGGCTGGCGTCCGCTGTACCACGACCGGTACCCGCATGCGGGTGGTCCCGACCACTATGCGGGGTGGCTCGAGAACGCCGCAGGCTTCAAGGTGGAGGTCGTCGCGGATGTGGCGTGAGCGCGGTGCCGAGCGAGCGCCGCGGTGGCGGCGACGGTTCAGGTGACGCGTGTGGTCGCTTCGATTTCACTCAGGTGGCCGGTTGCGCCACCTGAGCCGCAGTCCGTCGCGCTGAGGTGGCGCAGTCGGCGGCCTTCCGGGGGTCGAAGCGACCATACGCGCCACCCGAAGGTGCGCGGTGCCGGGACGAGGATCATCATCGTCCAGTCCCACTGCGACTTGTCGCGGGCGGTGGTGAACGAGTCCACGTCGGCGGCGGTCCAGAGGCCTTCGAGCGGCGGCACGACGTAGTCGCGGTCCAACGTGCGCTTGCTCGCGAACTTCAGCTTGTACGCGACCGGGTACAGCGCCGCGAGCGCCTCGGCGTAGGCGGGGGCGGTGTTGGGGTCGCCGTGTCCGTCGATCATCAGATACCGCCGGGCGGGCACGTCGACGATCCGGAACTCGCCGCGCTTCGCGCGGTAGCTGTCGACCGTCTTCGTGACGTCGATCTTGCCGGCCACTCCTGTCTCTGCCACACGGCAAGAGTAAGGGCCGGTCGGAGAGGCTACCGACCGGCCCTTGTCCCTTGCACCAAGAGTGTCCTGCAATCACATGCCGGTAGCTGCCACAGCAAAACAACTACCGTGCAAGCACTCTATAACGGCCAGATAACGACAGCAAGGGTTTGCCGTTATCTTTTTGTGATTCGTTCGATGAGAGTCCGATGAGGACGCGGTCGTGCGCCGCTGTCGATATGTTCGGGGCGTGACATTCCGCGCGGTGCTCTTCGACTGGCGAGGCACGCTCGTCGTGCCGCCGACGATGGACCAGTGGGCGGGCGATGGCCTGCGGCGCGCAAGCCGTCCGCGCTCGGAGCGCGACGTCCGCGAGCTTGTGGCCAGGATCCTCGAGGCCAACGGCACTGAGGACCGGTTCGACACGCCGGGGATCGATGCGGATGCCGCCCTCCATCGCCGCATCTACCTCGAGGTGCTCGCAGACGCCGGCATCGACGCTGTGCTCTCCGAGGCGCTGTACGCATCGGAGTCCGACCCGGCGTTCAACCCGTTCGCCTCTGACGCGGCCGACACGATCCGGGCGCTGGTCGCCTCGGGCGTGCGGGTCGGCGTGGTGAGCGACATCCACTTCGACATCCGTCCCGCGTTCGTCGACGTCGGCCTCGCCGCGCTCGTCGAGGCCTATGCGCTGTCGTTCGAAGTGGGCGCACAGAAGCCCGATCCGGCGATCTTCGCTGTCGCGCTGGATGCACTTGCGGTCGACGCAGCCGAGACCCTCATGGTCGGCGATCGGTCACGACCCGACGGCGGCGCCGTCGAGTGCGGCATCACCACGCTGCTCCTGCCGCCCCTGCAGGGACCCCGCGACGAACGACTGGGCACCGTGCTCGGGCTCGTCGGCTGACGCTCGACGGTCGGGCGCTGGGCGGCGTATCGCTCCGCGGACCGGTGTCGGTGGCCGCTGGGCATCACAGCGCACTCGGCCGGCAGCATCCACTCTCCGCCCGCGCGCGGTTGTTCAGTGCAGGGTCTCGCCGCGCTTGAGCATCTCGATGAACTCGGCGGCACGCGCGGCGCGTGATTCGGGTCGCTTGAGGCTGGCGACGCGGAAAGCCATCGCGAACCGGTTCTGCGCGGATTGCGCGGCGAAGGCCGCGGCGAGCTGAGGATCGGCATCGAGGGCGGTCTTGAGCTCGACCGGGATGTCGCCGTCGCGCTGACGGTAGGCGGCAGCCCATCGTCCGTCAGCCTTCGCCCGATCGATCTCGTGCTGACCCGCGGGACGCATGCGTCCCGCGTCGATCAGCCGATCCGCATGCGCGATGTTGACCTTCGACCAGATGCTTCGCGGGCGTCGCGGTGTGAACGCCTGCAGGAAGTAGTCGGCGTCGAGCGACTGCTTCTGCCCGTCGATCCACCCGAAGCACAGCGCGACATCGAGCGCCTCGGCGTACGTGATGCCCGGCTGGGACGAGGCCGTCTTGCGCAGGCGCAGACGCACTCCGCCGGGGTCCGGGGCCGAGTCAAGCCAGTTCTCCCACTCCGCAGCCGTCTCCACGTGCAGCTCGGGCTTGTCGGCGTGAGAAACCATGACCGAATGCTAGCCGGGGGTCCTCACCGGAACCGTCCCAGCTGGATGCCGGCGAACGCGAGCGCGGCGATCGTCTCGCCGTCGGTGATCTCGCCGCCCGCGATGAGCGAGAGAACCTCGCCGAACGGCACCCACCGGACGCTGTCGATGCCCTCCTCGTGCTGCGTGTGGGCGGCGTCGGCGACGCGGTGCAGGCCTCGCGCCAGGAACACGTGCTCGGGCGCGTCGGCGAGGCCGTTCAGGGCGTCCATGCGGCCGATCTCGGTCCATTCCGACGCCGCGTAGCCGGTCTCTTCGGCCAGCTCACGTCGGGCGGCGATCAGCGCGTCCTCGCCGTCGGAGCCTCCGGCAGGCACCTCGAGCGATGCGCGGCTCGTCGCGTACCGGTACAGCGACACGAGCAGCACACGATCGTCGGGATCGAGCGCCACGACGAAGACGGCGGGATGCCGCATCTCGACCACGCCGTAGATGCCGGCGCCGTCGGGCCCGATGACGTCGTCCTCTCGCACCCGGATCCAGCGGTTCTCGTACACGGTGCGGGAGGCGAGCGTCTGCCAGATCATGACGCCACACTATGCGCCGCGATTTGGAATCGGGGTGAGTCACCGGTACCGTCGCGGCATGGACTTCCGCTGGTATGCGTATCGGAGTGGCTCTGGAGGAGCCGACCGCCGATAAGCGCACCGCACCTCCAGAGCCACAGGCAGACACTCGTTCGAGGGTCTGCCTTCGTCGTTAACACGGCGGTGGCCTGGTCCCGGGTCCCGCCGGGAACAGGAACCCGCATGAACGCCACTCACGACCTCCGTGTCGCCTCTTTCACCCCGCTGCCCTCGCCGGCCGAGCTGCGGCGGGAGCTGCCCATGACGGCTGCCCACGAGGCGGCGGTCACCGACTCCCGCGCCGAGGTCGAGGCCGTCCTGCGCGGTGACGACGACCGCCTGCTGGTGGTCGTCGGCCCGTGCTCGGTGCACGATCCCGAGGCGGCTGTGGACTACGCCCGCCGCCTCGCCGTCGCGGCGGAGCGGCACCGCGACGATCTGCTCGTCGTGATGCGCGTCTACTTCGAGAAGCCGCGTTCGACGGGCGGCTGGAAGGGCCTCATCAACGACCCGGGCCTCGATGGCACCCACGACGTCGTGCGCGGCCTGCGCGTCGCGCGACGCCTGCTGCTCGACGTGCTCGACCTGGGTCTGCCGATCGGGTGCGAGTTCCTGGAGCCGATCAGCCCGCAGTTCATCGCGGATGCCGTCGCCTGGGGCGCCATCGGCGCCCGCACGACCGAGAGCCAGATCCACCGCCAGCTGGCCTCCGGGCTGTCGATGCCGATCGGCTTCAAGAACGCCACGGACGGCGACGTGCAGATCGCGGTCGACGGCTGCACGGTCGCGTCGCAGCAGCACGTGTTCTTCGGCACCGACGACTCCGGTGCCGCCGCCGTCGTCTCGACCACGGGCAACCGTGCCGCGCACGTCGTGCTGCGCGGCGGGCGAGGCGGCCCGAACTTCCGCCCCGCCGACATCGAGGCGTCCGCGGGCCTGCTGGAGCGTGCGGGCATGCCGCGCCGCCTCGTCGTCGACGCGAGCCACGCCAACAGCGGCAAGGATCACGTTCGGCAGGCCGAGGTCGTGCGCGAGCTCGCCGGTCAGCTCGCCGCCACCGACGACATCGCGGGCGTCATGATCGAGAGCTTCCTCGTGGGCGGCAACCAGAAGCTCACCGCCGAGACCCGTGACCGCCTGGTCTACGGCCAATCGGTCACCGACGCGTGCATCGACTGGGACACCACCGAGGCGCTCCTCGGCGACCTCGCCGCCGCCGCACGGCAGCGCAGGCGCGTGGCCGAGGCCGCCGTCGCCTGAACCGGAACGGTGGATGCCGCCACCCGGGCGCTCCCGGCGCGCCGGGTGGCGGCATCCATTGTTCTGAAACCGGGAGCGATCAGACCCGGGTGAACCGCACCGGTAGCATCGTCCGGGCGATGCCGGCCGGCGCCGGACGAGAGACGAGGGTTCGATGTCGAGATACGGGCGAGTGGTCCTGAAGCTGAGCGGCGAGGCGCTCGCCGGCGCATCCGGTTCGGGCGTGGATCCGGAGCGGCTCGCGCACCTGAGCGACGAGGTGCTCGCCGTGCACGACCTGGGCGTCGAGGTCGCCGTCGTGGTCGGCGGCGGCAACTACTTCCGCGGGCGCATGGCCGACGGCTGGGGCATCGGACGAGCCGAGGCCGACAACATCGGCATGCTCGGCACCGTGATGAACGCGCTCATGCTGCGCGGTGCGCTCACCGGCCGCACCGATGCCGACATCCGCGTGATGACGGCGATCCCGATGCAGTCGGTCGCGGAGCCGTTCATCCGGCTGCGGGCGATCTCGCACCTGACGCAGCGACGGATCGTGATCCTCGCGGGCGGCATCGGGCAGCCGTACGTCACCACCGACTACCCGTCCGTGCAGCGGGCGCTCGAGCTCGAGGCCGACGCGCTGCTGGTCGCCAAGCGCGACATCGACGCCGTCTACGACAAGGACCCGAACCAGCACGACGACGCGGTGCGCTTCGACCGGCTCAGCTACGACGAGGCGGTGCGCCTCGGCATCCGCGTGATGGACACCAGCGCCTTCGTGCTCGCGGGCGAGCAGGACCTCACGATGCACGTCTTCGACGTGGGCCGCCCCGGGCTCATGCGCCGCATCTGCGAGGGCGAGGACCTGGGCACGCTGATCACGGCCTGAGCCGAAGAATGGATGCTGCCACCCGGGCGCTCTGGCCGGCACCGGATGGCGGCGTCCATCGTTCCCTCGTACGGCCGAAACGCCGCGGTCCGGCAGGAGACGCCGCACTTCGGCACCCGGTCCCGGAGGAGCCGCCGCGGTGCTGTATGAGGCGCCGCATTTCGGCATTCGAAGCGCGGCGTCTCACGTGACTCCGCGGCGTCTCGCACCTGCGTCGGTGGATGCGCGGCAGGCGGCGCCGAAACCTCGGGGCGCGAACGCAGGTCTCGGCAGCGCGAGATGTTACGGCGACGGGCGCGCGAGGCCTCGAAAGGCGGCCCGATGTAACGCGCCGCGCGCGAGCCCTAGCGTGGCGTCATGAACATAGAGGACGTCTGGCCCCTGTTCGCGCTGCGCCTGGAGACGCCGCGCCTGGTGATGCGTCCGATCCGCGACGAGGACTTCCCGGGACTCGTCGAGGCGGCGCTGCGCGGAATCCACGAGCCTGACCGCATGCCGTTCGGCGTGCCGTGGACGGACTGGGAGCCCGAGCGCCTCACGCGATCGATGGCGCAGTTCCACTGGAGCCTGCGGGCGAACGCCACGGTGGAGAACTGGGGTGTCAGCTTCACGGTGCTGCACGAGGGCGTCCCCGTCGGCATCCAGGAGATGCACGCGCGCAACTTCGCCGGGCGCCGCACGATCGACACCGCGTCGTGGCTCACCGCCGAGCGCCAAGGTGCCGGTCTCGGCAAAGAGATGCGCGCCGCCCTGCTGCTGTTCGGCTTCGATCACCTCGGCGCCCTCTGGGCGGAGTCCAGTGCGGCGTCGTGGAACGAGGCATCCCTGGGCGTCTCGCAGAGTCTCGGCTACGAGCGCAACGGCGTCAGCCGAGCCGAGCCGCGTCCCGGCCAACCCGTGGACGAGATCCGTGTGCGCGTGTCGGCCGAGCAGTTCGTCAGGCCGTCGTGGTCGCTGTCGGTCGAAGGGGCCGAGCGCGCCCGGGACCACCTGCTCGGGCCCGCGACCTCCGGCTGAGGGATGCCGGGCCCCCGGCATCCGGTCATCCCGAAGCCGCGGCGCGCAGGGTCAGGCGTCCGGCGGGTCGTCGTGCCGCGCGCTGCGCAGCGGCGATACGACCACGACCACCGCGGCGACGGCGAACACCACGGCGCCGATGCCGAGCGTGGCCGCAAAGCCGAAGGCCGTCATGAGCGCGCCCGTCAGCAGCGCGCCGCCGGCCCGGCGGGCGAGGCTCGGCTCGGGGCTCGTCCACGGCGATGCGCCACTGCAGCAGCGCCGCGACCGCGTTGATGACCGCGTCAAAGGCGAACAGCAGCGGCGCACCGACGAGGTTCAGCAGCGTGCCGCCGAGTGCGGGACCCGCCGTCTCGGCGACCGTCTGGCTCTGACCGAGGCGGGCATTGGCCATGACCAGCGTGCCCCGCGGCACGATGCGGGGGAGGAGCGGCTGCGCGGCCGAGTCCGCGAACAGCGTCAGCACGCCCAGTGCAAGCACCATTGCGGCGAGCGACCAGAATCCGAGGGTTCCGGTGAGCAGCAGCACCGGGATGATCGCGAGCGCGACGGCACGCCCGATGCTCGTCAGCACGAGCGTCCGCTGCCGCCGCCACCGGTCCATCAGCGCGCCGATGATCAGCCCGAGGAACAGGTAGGGCACGACCCCGAGCGCGCTCAGCACGCTGATCTGCAGGGGGGTCGCGTCGATCACCGAGACGATGAGCACCTGGAAGGCGACCCCCGCGATGCTGCCGCCGAACGCGCGCAGCGTCGCGGCGCTCCAGAACAGCGCGAAGGCCGGCATTCGCAGCACCTCGCGAGGCTGGGCCGGCGACTCCGGGCGCCGCGCGTCGTCGTCAGGCACGCCCCCAGCGTATCGACGGGCTGAGCGGGCCTCTTCCGTTGAGGACGCATGACCTCGATGAGCAGCGCGCGAGTGGACCCCGCTGACGGGAAGTGGATGCCGGCGGCCGAGGCCGCCGGCATCCACCGATCGCCTGTCTCAGCCGCGCTGGGCCGAGCGGAGCGCGTTGAGAAGTCGCAGGGGAGAGGCCGCGGTGCGGTCGACGAGCCCGGCGGCCATTCCCGCCTGCCGGGCGCCCGCGACGTCATGCTCGGGATTGTCGCCGACGAACGCCATGGACCCGATCGGCACGTCGAGGCGATCGGCAAGGGCCTCGAATGCCCGCGGGTCCGGCTTCCACACGCCGAGCTGCTCGGACGCGCACACGACGTCGACGAGCGGCCGGAGCCCGATGGCCGCGAGTTTGTCGAGCTGCTGCGGTTCGCTGCCGTTGGTGAGCACGCCCACGCGCACGCCCTGCGCCCGCAGCCGGGTCAAGAGCGGCACGGCATCGTCGAACGCCCGCCACGATGCGCGGTACGCGGCGACGTAGCGGCCGAAGAGCGCGTCGACCGCGTCATCCTCGTCGGGCGCGGCGCGTTCGAGGAACGGGAGGAATCCCCGGATGCGTCGCCGCCGCTGTTCGAGGAACGACACCTTGCCGGTGCGCCACGACTCGAAGTGCTCGGCTTCGAGATCGAACCATGCTGCGAGGAGCTCTGCGTGGGGCTCGCCGCCGAGCTCGCGGATGAAGCCTTCGGCTCCGGCGGTGGCGGCGCCGTGGTGGTCGAACAGCGTGTCGTCGAGGTCGAACCCCACCGCAGCCCACGTGGTGAGGGGAGCGTCGAGATCCACGGTCACCACTCCATCCTGGCACCGGTGCGAGGCGCGATGCGGGCCCGGCGGGGATGCGCGCCGTCGACGGCCGGACTGGCTGAAGGAACGGTGGATGCCGGCGGCCGCGGCAGCCGGCATCCACCCCTCACATCACCCGAGGCGTTCCCACGGACCGTTCTTCTTCGCGCCGGGCTCGTCGCCGCGGGTCCACCAGGACGCGCGCCACAGGCTGCCCCCGGACGACACCACGTCGCCGGTGTCGAAGATGCGCGAAGCCGTCCAGACGGCGACGCCGGTCGGGGTCGCGGCGACCTCTTGCCACGGGCCGTTCTTCTTCGCGCCTGGCCGCTGGTTCTGCGTCCACCAGGTCGCGACCCACACGGCGCCGTCCGAGGTCACGATGTCGCCCTCGTCGTACACGGCCCTCGCCGACCACGCCGCGGGCGCCGAGGCGGACGCGTCGTCGCCGACGACGATCCCACGGCCGTTGGTCGCGAGGTACACGCGGCCGAACACGTCGGGGTCGCCCTCGATGTCGGCGCCGATCCAGCCGTACTGGTGCTGGTCGTCGTTGATGCGCACCCACGTGGCGCCGCCGTCTGTCGAGCGGTAGACACCGCGCACGCCGTCGCGCGAGGCCGCGGTGTAGATCGCCGGACTCGTCGCGCCGGGCGCCGCCTTGCCGAAGCCGACCGTGTCGGCCTCGTCGAAGCCGGCCGTCGCGGTCCAGGTCGTGCCGCCGTCGGTCGAGTGCCACAGCCCGTAGACGCCGCCATCGTCGGAGCCGCCGGCGAGCCACACGTCGCCGATCGCCCCCGGCGCCGCGCCGAACCGCACGGGACCCTCGGCGGGGAGTATCCCCGACGACACCGCCGCGAACGTCGCACCGGCGTCGACCGAGCGGTAGAACGTCCCGCCCGCGAAGGCGTACACGCGGGTCGGGTCGACGCGGTCGCTCTCGACGCGGGCGCCCACGGGCAGCCCGCCGACCTCTGCGAACGTCACGCCGCCGTCCGACGAGTGGCGCACGGCCGCTCCGTCGGGCGCCCACACGATCCCCGAGCCGTCCGCGTTCACCGTGACCGTGCCCGGCCCGGTTGCGCCGTCGGCGGCGGGCGAGGTCGTCCACGTCGTGCCGGAATCGGTGGATGCCGCCACCACCCGCGCGCCGTTGCCGTCGGTGCCGGCACG
The DNA here is from genome assembly GCF_014779795.1 of Microbacterium helvum. Taxonomy (GTDB): domain Bacteria; phylum Actinomycetota; class Actinomycetes; order Actinomycetales; family Microbacteriaceae; genus Microbacterium; species Microbacterium helvum. The sequence continues at coordinate 386,320 of NZ_JACXZS010000001.1, read as the reverse complement.
CACGAGCGTCGAGGCGGCCAGGCCCGCGGCATCCACGCTCGTCCCGCCGCCGAAGTAGGGACTGCGGAAGCTCTGTGGCACCGTGCCGAGGTCGTCGTGGACGAAGCCGCCGAGATCGAGCATGGCCGAGACGAGTTCGATGTCACCGGCAGGCGCGACGAGATCCTGGATGGCAGTCTCTTCGATGCCGAACGCCTCGGGCGTCAGGTGGATCGTGCCGCCGGGCTCGTCCCACGCGGTGAGGTCGTCGCTGCGGTAGATCGTCGCACCGGTGCCGTACATGAGCTCGTCGGAGTCGAACGGGTCGATCTCGAGCGCCGACACCATCCAGCCGAGCTTCGGCGCGGGCTCGGACCACGGCACGGGCGGCGCCGCGTCCTTGCCGAAGGTCAGCCACGGCACCTCGTCCACCGACTGCACGTAGCGGGTGTCGAGCGTCGTGCTGCCGTCGGCGCCGTAGGCGTACTCCCAGATCGGGCTCCACGTCGCACCGCGGTCGGTCGAGCGGAAGATCAGGATGTCGGGCCACCACTGGATCTGCGAGGCGACCATGATCGTGTCGGGGTCGCTCTTGTCGACAGTGAGCCCGCCGAAGCCGAAGTCCACGCCCACCGGCCGGTAATCCGGGGTGATGTTCGTCCACACGCCATCGTCGAGGCCGTAGCGCCACACCTCGCCGTCCGAGCCGTCGTACGGCCCCGAGGTGTTGCTCGTCGTGAGGTAGAGGAACCGGCCGTCCTCGTCTATCACGCCGTGGTGCGGCAGGAAGCCCTTCGGCGCGCCGGTCACCGGCGCCCACGTCGCGCCGGCGTCGTCTGAGCGGTACAGGATGTCGTCGGTGTCGGCCACGGCCGTGAGGATCGTGCGCGTCGGCTCGCCCGGGGAGGTGCCGGCGGGGTCGAACGCGGTCCAGAGCACACCGAGGTTCTGCATCAGGTATGAGTTGCCCGAGCCCGCGTCGGGCACGAAGTCGCCCGCGTTGGGGAACGAGTCCACCTTGGTGAACGTGACGCCGGCGTCGGTCGAACGCCACAGCCCCTGGCCCGACTCGGCGCCGAAGTAGAGCACGTCGTCGTCGCTCGGGTCGATCTGCAGCCGCTCGCCGATCCCGCGGCCGGGCATGTTGCCACCGACCTTGAAGGGCAACGGGGCGGCCTGCCATGTCGCACCGTAGTCTTCCGACCGCAGGATGGCGCCGTTGCCCGGATCCCACTCGTTCGTGTACATGCCCGCCGCGACATACACCCGGCTGGTGTCGACGGGGTCGGTGGCCAGGCTCAGCACGCCGAGCCGGTTCCAGTCGTCCCAGCCGACGTGGTCGAGCAGCGGAACCCATCGGTCGGTGGTGCGGTCCAGACGGTACGCGCCGCCGATGTCGGTGCGTGCGTACACGAGCCCCGGCTCGCTCTGGTTGTAGACGATGCCCGGCACGTAGCCGCCGCCTGCGATGGCCGCGTTCGACCATTCGTAGGACGGAGTGGATGCCGCCGGCACAGGTGGTGGTGCTGCCTGAGCCGCTGCCGCGGGCGCGACGACGGCGAGGGGGAGGACGACGCCGGCCGCGACGACGAGTCCGGCCGCTGAACGTCTGAATCTCACGATGAAACACTCCTGTCGTGTTCGGGTGACGGGTCTTCTTCGACCCGATCGAGACGAGACCGATTCCCGAGCTCGATCCATCGCGAGATTATCGAAGCGCTTCGAGCGTGTCGAGCACTATTTCTCCGCGATCGCCCTTGACGTCGGCATCCGGATGTGTACGGTGTGAACATACGCACTCGCCCATCCGGAGGTACCGATGCAGCGCACGACCCAGAACGCCCTCCCGCCCGTCGTCGACGCCGAGGCCTGGCGCCGCGAGCTCGCCGAGCTGCGCGTCCGCGAGAAGGCGGCCACCCGAGAGCTCGACGCGATCGCCGCGCGGCGGCGGCGCCTGCCCATGGTCGAGCTGCCCGACTACACCCTCGTCGGCAAGGACGGGCCGATCCGTCTGGTCGACGTCTTCGAAGGGCGTTCGCAGCTGATCACGTACCACCACATGTGGTTCCCGGGGAAGCAATGGCACTGCCCCGGCTGCACCGGCTACACCTCGCAGTTCGCCCGGCTGGGCTTTCTGGAGCCCTATGACGCCCGGTTCGTCATCGTCACGCAGGGACCGATCGGCGAAGCGCTGGAGTACCGCGACCGGGTCGGCAACCGCATGGAGTGGTACTCGACGGCCGACAGCCCGTTCGGCGCCGACGTCGACGCGCCGCCGGAGGGCGGCTTCGCGGTCAACGTCTTCCTGCGCGACGGCGACACCGTCTACCGCACGTGGCACACCAACGGCCGCGGCACCGAGCAGCTGAGCTACACGTTCCCGCTCATCGACGTGCTTCCCTACGGGCGGCAGGAGTCCTGGCAGGATTCGCCAGAGGGGTGGCCGCAGACCGACGCGTACGACGGCTGGCTGTCGTCGCAGAAGGTCGCCGAGCTGTACGGTCCGGCGGGTTCGCCAGACGTTTCATGACAGACTCGTGCCTATGGCGGCACGCGGGCGACGGGTCGGTCGCGCACTGCGCGCGACCGCGGCGATCGCGTCGGCGGCCGCGACGACCGTGGCGCTGGCGGGATGCTTCGTGATCCCGCTGGCCGACGGGCGCTCCCCGTTCGACGACCCTTTCGGCCCCGGCTTCCGCACGGTGCGCGCGCAGCTCCCCGCGCTGCAGGATGCGCTCGACGAGGCGCTCTCGGACGGCGACTGGGTGGCGAAGGCGGTCGTCGCGAGCCACAACTGCGAGGGCGCGTGCAACCTCCACCTCGGCGTCGACATCTCACCGGCGCGAGACGTCGCCGAGTCCGCGGTCGCCGCGCTGCCCGAGGAGGAGGCGCTCGCCAGGTGGGTCGACCTGCCGGTGTCGTCGGCGGAGCTCACGGCGATCCTCGAGGCCGGGATGCCGGTGGCGACCGATGCGCACCTCGACCTGACCGTGTCGGCGCAGTGCTACGAAGAGGACATCTCGGATGCCTGGGGTGTCGATGCGACGGTGTGCGCCGACATCACGGAGGCATCACACGAGCTGACCGGCTCCACCGACGACTACTACGACGACCGTTTCGTCAGCGTGGACACCGACACCTTCACCGTCCGGACCTCGGTCTGGGCGAGCGAGACGATCCTGTCGCAGCTCGACTGACGGTCAGTACCAGTTGACCGCCTGCGAGTGGCCCCACGCGGCGCACGGCGAACCGTACGAGCGCGAGATGTAGTCGAGTCCCCACGCGATCTGGGTGGCCGCGTTGGTCTGCCAGTCGGCGCCGGCGCTGGCCATCTTGTTGCCGGGGAGCGCCTGGGGGATGCCGGTCGCGCCGCCGTTGTTGTTGTAGGCCTGGTAGTTCCAGCCCGACTCCTTGGTCCACAGCGACAGCAGGCACGAGAACTGGCCGTCGCCCCAGCCGTAGCGATCCGCCGCCATCTGACGTGCGGTGGCCTTGGCGCCATCGGGGGTGTTCGCGGCGGCGAGGGCGGCGGCAGCGGCCTCGGCCTGGCGCTGCGCCTCGGCGGCCGCGGCGGCCGCGGCGGCAGCCGCCTCTTCGGCGGCCTTCTGCGCCTTCGCGGCATCGAGGTGCTCGCGCAGGTCGGCGACGCGGGCGGTGACCTTCTCGGTCGCCGCCGAGGCATCGGCGGCGAGGCCGGGCAGCAGCAGCGCCGGCACGATGTCGAGCTGTGCGAGGCGGTCGGTGGTCTCGGTGAGGTCGTCGGTGTCGACCGAGGTGTCGGTCATGCCGATGTCGAGGCCGGTGGCGGCGATGTCGGCGGTGATGCTGTCGGCCGCGGTCTCGGCCACGCGGGCGGCGAGCAGCGTGCTCTTCGCGTCGGCGCGGATGTCGCGCAGGGTGTGGACGGTGGCGTCCGGGGCGGCGACCGACGCGATGGCGGTGGCGGCCATCGGGGCGGCGGCGGCGAGGCTCGGAGAGGCGAGGGTGAGGCCGGTCGTGACGACGATTCCGAGAGCGGTTCCGGCGACGACGGCCGCGGCGGTGAAGCGGCGACGGGGTCGGCGGGCAGGGGCGATCTGGTCTGAATGCATGACGAACGTACGATCCTTCGGGGGTTCCGCGCCGTCGGGTGCAGCGCGCCGCGTCCTCGGGTCGGACGCATCAAGTCCCCGAGTCTGCCTCATCGCTTCTGGACGACTTCTGGCGTTTTCCTGGAAGAACCGTGGGAGCGGTTTCCCGCGAAAGGCCTGATCCCAGGCTCGATCCGGTCCGGCGTGCGGTGCTCGCGCCCTTCGTTCGCGCTAGAGAAAACGGCATCCGCGCCCGTTTCTTCGGGGCGCGGATGCCGATTTCGACAGCGCGAAGGAGGGAGGGGGCCAGTCGGGCAGCGGATGCCGATTTCGACAGCGCGAACCAGGGGAGACGTGGATGCCGGGCGCCCGGCATCCCGTCACTCAAGCCTTGCGGTGGGCGGCGTAGTACGCGAGCAGCGCCTGGGTCGAGGCGTCCTGCGCGGCGATCGCGTCGGCGTCGCCCTCGATCGCCGGCGCGATCTGCAGCGCCAGCTGCTTGCCGAGCTCGACACCCCACTGGTCGAACGAGTTGACACCCCAGATGACGCCCTGCGTGAACGTGATGTGCTCGTACAGCGCCACGAGCTGACCGAGCACCGCGGGCGTGAGCGCCGGCGCGAAGATCGACGTCGTCGGCTTGTTGCCGGCGAAGGTGCGTGCGGCCACGAGCGGGCCAGTGGTGCCCTCGGCCTCGACCTCGGCGGCGGTCTTGCCGAAGGCCAGCGCCTTGGTCTGCGCGAGGAAGTTCGACAGGAACAGGCCGTGCACGTCGCGCCCGCCGTCCTCCAGCGGGTACGCCGGATTCGCGAACGCGATGAAGTCCGCGGGGATGAGCCGCGTGCCCTGGTGGATCAGCTGGTAGAAAGCGTGCTGGCCGTTGGTGCCGGGCTCGCCCCAGAACACCTCGCCGGTGTGGGTGGTGACCGGCGACCCGTCCCAGCGCACGGACTTGCCGTTGGACTCCATCGTGAGCTGCTGCAGGTAGGCGGCGAAGCGGCTGAGCTGCTGGGCGTACGGCAGCACCGCGTGCGACTGCGCGCCGAGGAAGTTCGAGTACCAGACGTTGAGCAGACCCATGAGCACGGGCACGTTGCGCTCGAGCGGGGTCGTGCGCACGTGCTCGTCGACGGCGTGGAAGCCGGCGAGCAGCTCGCGGAACGCATCGGGGCCGAGCTCGATCATGAGCGAGAGGCCGATGGCCGAGTCGACCGAATAGCGGCCGCCGACCCAGTCCCAGAACCCGAAGGCGTTGACGGGGTCGATGCCGAACGCGGCGACCTTGTCGAGTGCGGTCGACACCGCGACGAAGTGGTGGGCGACGGAGTCGGTCTTCGCCGCCTCGCCGCCGTCGATCGCGCCCGCCGCCTCCAGCCCCGCCCACAGCCAGTCGCGCGCCAGGCGTGCGTTGGTCAGCGTCTCGAGGGTCGTGAAGGTCTTCGACGCGACGATGAACAGCGTCGTCTCGGGGTCGAGGTCCTTCGTCTTGTTCGCGATGTCGAACGGGTCGATGTTCGACACGAAGCGCGCCTGGATCCCGGCGGTCGCGTACGGCTCCAATGCCGCCGAGATCATGACGGGGCCGAGGTCTGAGCCGCCGATGCCGATGTTGACGATGTGCGTGACCTTCTTGCCGGTCACGCCGGTCCACTCGCCCGAGCGCACGCGGTCGGCGAACACGGTCATCGCGGAGAGCACCGACTGCACGTCGTCGTCGATGTCCTGTCCGTCGACGATCAGGGCGGGTTCGGCGCCCGCGGGGCGCCGCAGCGCCGTGTGCAGCACCGCCCGGTCCTCGGTGGTGTTGATGTGCTCGCCGGCGAGCATCGCCGCGTAGCGCTCGGCGACGCCGGTCTGCTCGGCGAGGCGCACGAGGGCGGCGAGGATCTCGTCGGTCACGAGGTTCTTCGACAGGTCGACGTGCAGGTCGGCGAGCTCGAAGCTCAGCCGCGCGGCGCGCTGCGGGTCGGCCTCGAACCAGCGGCGCAGGTCGGGGGCGAAGGAATCCCTGATCGAGCTGAGCTCGGACCAGGCGGGCGTGGTGGTGGCATCGACGGGAGCGGTCACGCACCCTAAGGTACCCGCGCCCGTGGCGGCGATGGTTTCGTGTTTCTCACCGCCGGGTCGGCGGCGAAGTGAGCCGCGTAGGCTCGAGGCGATGCCTTTTCCCAGCCCAGACCTGCGCCTGATCGCCGTCGACATGGACGGCACGCTGCTGGACGGCGACGGTCGCATCCCCGACGCGCTGTGGCCGCTGCTGGACCGGCTGCACGAGCGCGGCATCCGCTTCGCGCCTGCGAGCGGTCGTCAGCTCGCGACGCTCCAGCGCGCGTTCGCCGACCACCTCGACCACATGGTGTTCCTCGCCGAGAACGGTGCGTACGTCGTCGAGGGCGGAGTCGAGATCAGCTCGGACGCGATGGATGCAGCGTTCGTGGCATCCCTCGTCCGGCGGGTCCGTGCGATCGAGGGACGCGATCTTGGCGTCGTGGTGTGCGGCAAGCGCTCGGCGTACATCGAGCGCGCCGACGACGCCTTCCACGCCGAGGCCGACAAGTACTACGCCCGCCTGCAGATCGTTCCCGATCTGCTGTCCGTCGACGACCAGATCTTCAAGGTCGCGATCTTCGATTTCGAGGATGCCGCGACCACCGCGCCGGCGCTCGACGATCTGCGTGCCGCACACCAGGTCATCGTCTCGGGCGAGCACTGGATCGACGTCATGAACCTCGGCGTCAACAAGGGAGCCGCGCTGGAGCGGCTGCAGGCGGCGACCGGGATCACCCGCGCCCAGACGGCGGTGTTCGGCGACTACCTGAACGACCTGGAGATGATGGATGCCTCGGCCCTGTCGTTCGCGATGGCCAACGCCCACCCGCTCGTGGCCGAGCGCGCGAGGTTCCGGGCGCCGTCGAACCTCGACCACGGCGTGATCACGACGATCGAGAAGCTGCTGGACGGCCTCCCCGAGGAAGCGGCACCTGCACCGTAGGGTGTGGACATGGCCGTCAGTCAGACCCGTCGGGCGCGCGCATCGCGCCGTCGCGCCCGTCGCGTCGCGGCGGCCGACAACGACCTCACGCTCGACGAATGGCAGGCGCTGCTCGAGGCATGGGGCGCCTGCGCGTACTGCGGCGCAGACGGCGTCGCCCTGCAGAAGGACTGCGTGCTGCCCATCTCGCGGGGCGGGCGCTACACCTTCGAGAACGTCGTCCCGGCGTGCCGTTCGTGCAACGCGAGCAAGAGCAACGACGAGGTGACCGGGTGGCTCCGGCGCAAACGGCTCGACGAGCGCGCCTTCCTGCTGCGGCATGTCGAGGTGCTCGCCGCGTGGCGGGGTATCGACCCCGCTGGTCGTTGAGCGACACTTCGACTCGCTCCGCTCGCTCAGTGCGGGTCTCCGCGAGACGAAACGCCGCAAGCCGCCCATCGGACGGCCACCTCAGCGACGTATGCGTCGGGCCGGGTCTTGCGCTCGCGGCTACCGCTCGCCCGCGAGCAGGGCGATGCCGTCGAGCACCGCACGGTGCGTGGCCGGCGAGCCGAGCACGCGGAAGTGGCCGGCCGTCGGCACGGCCACGTTCGTCGCTCCGTCCAGCGCGCTGCCCTCGGGGATGTGCGGATCCCACGGACCGAAGACCGACACGATCCGGCCGTTGACCGATGTCTCTCGCCCCAGGGTCACGATGGTGTCGTCCTTCGGGCGGAACGCGCGGATGCTGGGCACGACGAACAGACTCGCGAGCCGTGAGCCGCCGAACGGCGTCGCCACGGCGACCAGTCCGAGCACCCCCAGGGCGCGGCCGTGCTCGGCTGCCGTCGCTGCCGCAGCGGCGGGGTCACCGCCGTCTGCGGCCTCTGCGGCGGCCCGGTGCGCCGCGCCCGATGAGACGAGCAGGTGCTTGCCGATGAGCCCGCCCTTGCTGTGTGCGACGAGGACGCGGCCGGCGGGCGGCGGGGGACGCTCGGCGAGCAGTCGTGCCAGGCGGTCGGCGGTGTCGGCGATGCTGCGACGGTTCACGCCGAGCCCGTGTACGACGCGGACACGATGACCGGACGCGGCCAGCGCATCGCCGAGCGGACGCAGGAAGGTCCAGTGCTCGTACACGCCCGGGATGAGGTAGATCTCGGCAAGGCCGGCGTCGCCACGGCGCCAGGCGTCCGGTGTCGGTCGCGGCCGGCCGATCGACCACGGGAACGAGAACACCGCGAGCTGCCGCCGGACGGCGTACACGTAGTCGGCCGCCCACCACAGCCCGCGGCGCGCCACCGACGGGCGCGCGGCCGACGCGTGTGACATGCGCGTCAGTCTAGGAGGTCGACGGCGCGGGAGCGGGTGCGCCGATCACGCCGGTGATCGCCGAGTCCACGACGGCCGCCGCGAGGGCGTCCACGACCTCGGCCGGCTGCCACCTCACCGGCCCGTGGACGGCGATGTCGGCGAAGCCGTGGACGGCGGACCAGCACGCCCATTCCGCGAACGGTCGCCTGTCGGCAGCGAGGGCGCCGGCATCCACCATCCCATCGAGCGTGTCCATGAGCAGCCGGAACGGCGCGACGATCTGGTCGTCGAGGGTCACGATGCCCTCGCTCACCTGCGCGTCGTGCGTGAAGAACGCGGTCTCGAACCAGCCGCGTTCGGCGCGGGCGAAAGCGATGTACGCGAACCCGACGCGGCGCAGGCGCTCGATCGAGGCATCGCGCGGCGGCAGGTCGCCGGGTGTCGCGGCGACGCGGGTGAGGATCGCGTCGGCGAGGGCGAGCTGGGCCTCGTGCGCGACCGCGTGGACGAGGGCGTCGCGGTCGGCGAAGTGGCGATACGCGGCGTTCGGCGAGACCCCGACCGCGCGGGTGACCTCGCGCAGCGTCACGGCGGACGGGCCGCCCGTGCGGGCCAGCTGCACTCCTTCGTCGATCAGGGCGCGGCGCAGATCGCCGTGGTGATAGGTGCGCACCGCGGGTGAGGTCATTGCGCGCTCCCTGTCTGGTGTGTACGGTGTGAACATCTGCAATGTGCACAGTGTCCACATTCAGTGTAGGCCCCCGCACGACCACCATCGACGCCGAACACGCCGGAGCAGCCCCATGAGTCAGCCGACCCCTGGCCCCCGCACCCTGCGCGCCTTCCACCAGGTGCTCGTCAACACCGCGCTCGCGAACGTCGCCAGCAGCTACCTGTGGTTCGCGCTGACCTTCTGGGTCTATCTCGAGACGGAATCGGTGCTGGCCACCGCGATCATCGGCGGCTCGTACATGCTGCTCGTCGCGGTCTTCGGCGTGGTGTTCGGCGTGATCGTCGACCGCATGAAGAAGAAGGCCGTCATGATGCTCTCGAGCATCGTCACGACCGCCGCGTACCTCGTGGCGGGGGCGATGTTCCTCGCCTTCCCCGAGAGCACGCTGCTGGACTGGGGCGGTCCGTGGTTCTGGGCGTTCGCGGGCGTCATCCTCGTGGGCGGCGTCGTCGAGAATCTGCGCAACATCGCGCTGTCGACGACGGTGACGCTGCTCGTGCCGGCGGAGCGCCGCGACCGCGCCAACGGTCTCGTCGGTGCGGTGCAGGGCATCGCGTTCATGGTGACGAGCGTGTTCTCGGGCCTGTCGATCGGCCTGCTCGGCATGGGATGGACGATCGCCATCGCGACCGCCGCGACCGGCATCGCACTGATCCACCTGCTGTTCGTGCCGATCCCCGAGCGAGGCGTGGCACACGTCGAGGGTGCGGCGCCCACCGGCTTCGGGTTCCGCGGAGTGATCCCGGCTGTGCTGGCCGTGCCGGGCCTCCTCGCCCTCGTGCTGTTCTCGACCTTCAACAACCTCGTCGGCGGCGTCTTCATGGCACTCATGGATCCGTACGGCCTGACGCTGTTCTCGGTCGAGATGTGGGGCATCGTCCTGGGAGTCACCAGCTTCGGCTTCATCATCGGCGGGGCGCTCGTGGCGAAGTTCGGCCTCGGCAGGAACCCGGTGCGCACGATGCTGCTCGTGAACATCGGCATCGCGGTGCTCGGCATGACCTTCGCGATCCGCGAGCAGTGGTGGATCTACGCGCTCGGCATCCTCATCTTCATGTGCCTCATGCCCATCGCCGAGGCCTCTGAGCAGACGATCGTGCAGCGGGTCGTGCCGTTCGACAAGCAGGGGCGCGTGTTCGGCTTCGCCGCGAGCGTCGAGTCGGCCGCGGCGCCGGTGTCGGCCTTCATCATCGGGCCGCTCGCGCAGTTCTGGCTCATTCCGTTCATGGAATCGCCCGAGGGGCAGAACAGGTTCGGCTGGCTGCTCGGCGACGGCGAGGCTCGGGGCATCGCGCTCGCCTTCGTGGGGGCGAGCCTGGTCCTGCTGCTCGTCGTGCTGCTCGCGTTCGTGTCGAAGCCCTACCGCGAGCTCAGCGACGCGTACGCCGCCGCGGCTCCTCCCTCCGAGGACGGGGAGGTGGATGCCGCACCCGGCGCCGCGGCAGCGATCGGCGATGCGGGCGAAGACGTCAGATCCAGCGTCCGCTGACCCGCGTCACCGCTGAATCAGTTCACTTGCGCTGAACGTACGCGAAAGGCGGGATCTGGCGTACAAACAGCGCAAGTGAACCGATTCACGGTCAGAGCTCCGGGGTCCGCGGGGGAGCGGTGCGACGCGGACGCAGCGCCTCGAAGGCGGCGGCCCAGGCGAGCAGGTCGGCATCGGAGTACGCACGGCCGGCGATCGTCAGGCCGACCGGCATCCCGATGTCGGACATCGTGCCCATCGGCACCGTCACCGTCGGGATCCCGAGGTGGCGGATCGCGAGGTTGCCGTTGGCGACCCAGACGCCGTTGCGCCAGCCGAGGTCGGCGGACGCCTCGTCGACATCCATGTCGGCCGGCCCGACATCGGCCACCGCGGGAAAGACGACCGCGTCAAGGCCGAGGCGCAGCATCCATTCTTCAAGGTCGACGCGACGGGTCTCTTCGAGTCCCCGCACTCCTTCTTCGAGCGACGGGATGTCGGCGAACGAGCCGTACGGGTGCTCGCGCACCTGCGCCGGGTACTCGGCGATGTCGTCGTCGAAGCCGGTGTACCGGTCGGGCAGCGCGCCCTCGGGGTGCGGGAAGATCCGCGCGCCGTCGATGTCCGACAGCGAGTGCAGCGCGGGGTCGCCGTTGGCGGCGAGGAAGTCCTCCCACGCCCACGCCGAAAGGTCGACGATCTCGCGCTGCAGGAACGCCTCGGTGACGAGCCCGCGGATCTTGATCGTCGGCGCGCCGGGCCGGTCGCCCTCGTAGTTCGTCACCGCGGGGAAGTCGACCTCGACGACCTCGGCGCCGGCCGCCTCCAGATCACGCCGTGCCTGCTCCCACAGGTCGAGCACCGACGCGCGCGTCTCGATGCGCGTGGCGGTCGGGCCGCCGATGCCGCCGTCGGGGTTGGTCCCGGCCTCCGGGTCGGCGTTGATGTACATCCGCGGCACGCCGAACCGGCGTCCGGCGAGCGTGGCGCGGGCGCCGTCCACGCCTGCCGCCCCGAGCGACGGGTACGACGCCGGGCGCGTGGCCGAGGCATCCGGGATCTCGATCCACGGCTGCGCCCGCCAGAAGTCGCCGCGGGTCTCGGGGTCGTCGGCGACCATCACGTCGAGGATCTCGAGCAGGTCGGCCATCGTGCGGGTGTGCGGCACGACGACGTCCATGGTGGGCACGAGCGGCCAGTTGCCGCGCACCGAGATGACGCCGCGGCTGGGCGTGTAGGCGCAGAGGGCGTTGCAGGATGCCGGCGCCCGGCCGCTCGACCAGGTCTCTTCGCCGAGCCCGAACGCCGCGAAGCTCGCCGCGGTCGCGGTGCCCGAGCCGTTCGACGAGCCGCTGCCGAAGGCGCTCGTCAGGTAGGCGGCGTTGTAGGGGCTCTCGGCGCGGCCGTACACACCGCGCTGCATGCCGCCGTTGGCCATCGGCGGCATGTTGGTCAGGCCGATCAGCACGGCTCCGGCGCCGCGCAGACGCTCGATCGAGAACGCGTCGCGCTGCGCCACGAGGTCCTCGAAGGCGGGCGACCCGGCGGCGACCGTGAGCCCCTTCGCCATGAACGAGTCCTTCGCGGTGTACGGGATGCCGTCGAGCGGACCGAGCGTGCGGCCTTCCGCGCGGCGCCGATCGGATGCCTCGGCCTCCGCCCGCGCGTCCGGATTGGGTACGACGACGGCGTTGAGCGCGGTCGACGTTCCGGGCGCGTCGTACGCGGCGATCCGGGCCTCGTAGGCGTCGAGCAGTTCGACGGCAGTGACCTCGCCGGCCTCGAGCGAGGCGCGCAGCTGCGCGATCGTCTTCTCGACGACGGGATAGTGGCTCATCGGGTCGCCTCCGCACTCGTCAGCGCCGGCTGCTGCTGGGTGATGCAGTGGATGCCGCCGCCACCCGCGAAGATCTGACGGGCGTCGACCGTGACCGCGCGGCGCCCCGGGTAGGCGGCTTCGAGGATCTCGCGCGCCTGTGCGTCGGCGCGCTCCTCGCCGAAGCCGCACGCGATGACGCCGCCGTTCACGACGAGGTGGTTGACATAGCTGTAGTCGACGAAGCCCTCGTGGTCGCGCAGCGTCTCGGGTGCGGGCAGGTCGACGATCTCGAAGGCTCGGCCGGCGGCATCCGTCTGCTCCTGCAAGAACGCGCGCAAGGTGTGCGACACCTCGAAGTCGGGATGCTCGGGGTTCTGCTGGGCGTGCAGCAGGACGCGCCCCGGTGTCGGAATGGTCGCCACGATGTCGACGTGGCCGTTCGTGCCGAACTCGTCGTAGTCGCGCGTGAGGCCGCGGGGGAGCCAGATCACCTTGGTCGCGCCGATCGTGCGCGCGAGTTCGGCCTCGACGCGCTCCTTGTCGGCGAACCGGTTGCGGCGCGGGTCGAGCTGCACGGTCTCGGTGACGAGCACGGTTCCCTCGCCGTCGACGTGGATGCCGCCTCCTTCGTTGACGAGCAGCGAGCTGACGACCTCGGCTCCGACGAGCCCGGCCGTGAAGCGGGCGTGCGCGGCGGCCTTCGTCCACGATGCCCATTCCGGGGCGCCCCAGCCGTTGAAGATCCAGTCGACCGCGCCCAGAGCACCGGGGCGCTCGTCGTCGACCACGAAGGTCGGGCCGTGATCGCGGAACCAGAACTCGTCGACCGGCGTCTCGACGAGGTCGATCGCGCCGTCGAGCATCGTGCGCGCCCGGGCCGCCTGAACCGGGTCGACGAGCATCGTGACGGGCTCGAACTCGGCGACGGCGTTCGCGACGGCGCTCCACGCGGCGTAGAAGCGCTCCTGCTCGGCGGGGTCGTCGCCGAGCGTCGGCCCCTCGTTCGGGAACGCCATCCAGGTGCGCTCGTGCGGGTCGCCCTCGTGCGGCATCCTCCAGGCCATCGTCAGCCCCTTCGCTTTCGGCCGGCGTCCTGCGCCGGAAGTAATTGATCTAGCGATCAATAGAGACAGTATCTATGCTGGCGAGACCATGTCAAGCACAGTGCCCCGACCCCGCACCCGCAAGGCCCCCGCCGAACGCGCCGCCGAGATCGTCACGGCGGCCACCGCCCTCGCTCGCGAGCAGGGGCTCAGCGCGCTGACGCTGCGCGCGGTCGCCGAGCGCGCCGGCATCACCTCGGGCCTCGTCGCGCACTACCAGCCGTCCATGGACGACCTCGTCGCCCGCGTGTACACCGACCTCGTGGAGGAGGAGGTGCGTGACGTCGAACGCGTGGTCGAGGCCGCCGCCGACCCCGCGCGGCGCCTCGGCGCCCTCATCGACACGCTCATGGACGGCGCACGCGACGAGCTCACCGTCGTGTGGGTCGAAGGCTGGGCGATGGCCCGGCGCAGCGACGCGCTCGCCGAGGCCGTCCGCGCGCAGATGCAGCGATGGCAGACGCTCGTCGAGGGCATCGTCGCGGAAGGATGCCGCACCGGAGCGTTCTCGACGACCGAGCCGGGTGAGGTCGCGTGGGAGCTCATCGGCATGATCGACGGCCTCAACGCCCAGTCGCTCGCGCGCGGGACCGACACGACCCGCTTCGCCCACCGCACCGCCCGCGCCGCCGAGGCTCTCGTGGGCGCCGCATCCGGCACCATCCCGGTGGCCCGCTCATGAGCCGGCTCGAGTGGCACGACATCCCCGCGTCCGTGCGCGCCCAGATCGAGGACGTGCTCGGCAGCCCTGTCGTCGAGGCGGTGTCGCAGCCCGGCGGGTACTCCCCGGGCTCGGCCGACCGCGTCGTGACCGCGTCGGGCCGTCGTGCCTTCGTCAAGGCCGCGAGCCCCGCCGTCAACCTGGACACCCCGACCATCCACCGCCGCGAGGCCGCGATCACCGCGAAGCTCCCGCCGCAGGTCCCCGCGCCGGCGCTCATCGGCGCCGTCGACGACGGCGACTGGATCGCCCTCGTGCTCGAAGACGTCGAGGGGCGGCATCCCGCCACTCCCTGGCAACCCCGCGAGCTCGACGCCGTACTCGACGCACTGCAGCAGGTCGCAGCGGTCGAACTGCCGGCCGACGTGCCCGTGGTGGACGCGGGCGAGGCGCTCGCGGGCTTCGCCGTCGACCGGTGGCAGGTCATCACGCCCGAGGTCGTCCCGCCGCTGCCGCGCGGTCTCGACGCGTGGACGCGCACGCATTTCGAGGGACTCGTGGATGCCGCCACCCGCGGTGTCTCGGACGCCCGCGGCGACCGGCTCGTGCACTATGACACGAGGGCCGACAACATCCTGCTGCGCCCCGACGGCTCGGTCGTGCTGGTGGACTGGCCGTGGGCCGCGCGCGGCGCAGGGTGGTTCGATGCGCTGAGCCTGCTGATCAACGTGCGGTACTACGAGCCCGATACCGACGTCGACGCCTTGATCGTCCGGCATCCCGTGTTCGAGGGCATGCCCGCCGATGCCGCGACGAACGTGCTCGCCGGCTTCGCGGGCATGTTCCTGGCGTCGTCGCTGCAACCCGATCCGCCCCGCATGCCGACGCTGCGCACCTTTCAGCGCGACCAGGCCGTCGTCACCCTCGAACTGGTCCGCGAGCGCTGGCAGGGGTGACGCATGGGCGAGCTCGATGATCCGGTGGTCGTGGAGTTCCCCCTGCGCGGCGAGGGCTGGATGGCGGTCACGACACCGGCCGCCCGCATCCCGAGCCACGGCGTCGATCTGCTGGGGCAGCGGTACGCGTACGACTTCGTGAAGGTCGACGACCGGCCGGGGGCGACCGTGCACCCGGGGTCGCGGCTGCGCACGGCGACGATCGGCTGCCGCAGCGACGGCTGCTACGCGTGGGGTGCCGAGGTGCACGCGCCGTTCGACGCCGAGGTGATCGCCGCCGCCGACGGCATGCGCGAGCGGCGGTGGATCCACCCCGTGCGCGAGTTCGCGCGCATGACGTGGAACGGGCTCACGTTCCGTCCGGCGAAGATCCCGCAGATCCTGGGCAACCACGTCCTGCTGCGTGCCGGCGGCGTGTATGCGGGCTTCGCACATCTGCGTCCTGACAGCGTGACGGTGCGCGCGGGCGACACCGTGCGGGCGGGCGACGTCATCGGCCGGGTCGGGCACACCGGCAACTCGATGTCTCCGCACCTGCACTTCCAGCTCATGGACTCCGCCGACCTGGTGGCGGCGCGGGGCATCGCCTGCGCGTTCGCCGCCTACGAGGTGCGCGGTGACGACGGCACGTGGCGGCGCGTGGAGCGCGGCATCCCCGGTTCTCGTGAGCGGATCCGCTTCGTCGGCGCCGCGACCCCCTAGCGCTACCGCCTTGTGCGGCCCTCCGCAAGCCCCCTCCGGTCGGGGGGAGCGGATCGTACGTTCGGGGCAGCGAAAGGAGATCGCCATGACCAACCCGCTCCCGTACGAGGGCCCCGTCGGCGACGAGGACGAAGAGGTGCTGAACGACGGCGCCGCCGGCGATGCCGATGCCGATCTGCTCGGTCTCGACGACGACCGTCCGCTCGACCCCGACCGCAACGACGACCAGATCGACAGCGCCGCGGCCGACGAGCGCGCCGCCACCGAGGGCACCATCGACGTCGCGGACCTGCCCTGACCGACCCGAGAGCCTGCTCCCCGGTCACGGTCGGCGGCGCATGCCGCACCTCGTGACCGGGGAGCGCAGGCCACGCTGCACGGCCCCGCGCACGCGGAACCGGGCCAGGATGGAACCATGAGCGCGATCCCGACCGTGACCCTGAACGACGGCGCCTGGTTACCCGAACTCGGCCTCGGCACCTACAACCTGCGTGGCGAGGAGGGGATCGCGGCCATGGTGGCCGCGATCGAGGCGGGCTACCGGCTGCTCGACACCGCGGTCAACTACGAGAACGAGCGCGAGGTCGGCGAGGCGGTGCGCCGCAGCGGCGCCGCCCGCGACTCGCTGCTCGTGGCCTCCAAGATCCCGGGTCGTCATCACGGACGGCAAGAGGCCGTCGACAGCATCCGCGGATCGCTTGGGATGCTGGGCCTCGATCGCATCGACCTGCACCTGATCCACTGGCCCAACCCCAGCGTCGGCAAGTACGTCGAGACGTGGCGCGGCCTGATCGACGCGCAGCAGGAGGGGCTCGTCCGCTCCATCGGCGTGTCGAACTTCACCGAGCAGATGATCGACGAGCTCATCGAAGAGACCGGCGTGGTGCCGGCGGTCAACCAGGTCGAGCTGCACCCGTACTTCCCGCAGCAGGCGCTGCGGGCGTTCCATGCCACGCACGGCATCCGCACCGAGAGCTGGAGCCCGCTCGCCCGACGCACCGAGCTGCTGAACGAGCAGATCCTGCAGGAGCTCGCGGTCGTGCACGACGTCACACCGACACAGGTGGTGCTGCGCTGGCACACGCAGCTGGGCAGCACGCCGATCCCGAAGTCGTCCGATCCCGACCGTCAGCGCGAGAACGCAGACGTCTTCGGCTTCACCCTCACCGACGACCAGATGGCGGCGATCAGCGCGCTCGAGCGCGGGCGGCTGTGGGACGGCGATCCTCTCACGCACGAAGAGATGTGAGGGATGCCGCACCCGCCGGGTGCGGCATCCCTCACACTTCCTTCCCCGCTGTCGGAATCGGCATCCGCTGTCGTTCTGGCGCGATCTCCTCCTTCGCGCTGTCGGAATCGGCATCCGCTGTCGAAGGTTCCGGGCGCGGATGCCGATTTCCACAGCGCGAACGAGACGCCCGTCGCGGCCGGCTCAGGCGTCGGGCAGGGCGTCCAGCCATTGCGTGAAAGTCTGCGTGCCGAGCCGGGCCTCGGGGCCGGGCAGCAGGGCACCCGAGCGGAAGGCGCGGCCGAGGGTGCCGGGCATGTCGATCGCCGGCAGCGGACCGTGATGGCCGATGGCGCGCGCGTAGCGCCGCACGATGTCGGCGAGGCTCTCTTCGCGAGGCCCGCCGAAGTCGGTCGCGCGGCCCACGGGCTCGCCCTCGGCGAGGTCGACCAGCAGCGTCGCGACCTCGTGAAGCGACACCGGCTGCACGCGGCCGGTCGGTGCGACGTGCGCGCCGGCGTGCGTGCGGTGGTACATCATCGCGGCGTACTCGTGGAACTGCGTGGTGCGCTGGATCGTCCAGGGCACGTCGCCCTCGGCGATGAGCCGCTCCTGCGCCAGCTTGCCGGCGTAGTAGCCGTCGGGTGCGGCGTCGGCGTTCACGATCGTGAGGGCGAGGTGGTGTGAGACCCCGGCGGCGCGCTCGGCGGCCAGCAGGTGCGTCGTCGCCCCCGCGAAGAACGACACCGACACCTCGGGCTTCGGCGTCGTGATGTTCGAGACGTCGATCACCGTGTCGACGCCGTCCAGGCGCCCGTCCAGACCGGCGCCGCTCACCAGGTCGACCCCGCCGCCCCGCGAGAGCAGCACGACCTCGTGACCGCGGCCGCGCGCGACCGCCTCGACGTGCGTCCCTGTCATGCCCGTGCCGCCGGCGATCGCGAATCTCATGATGGCTCCCTGTGTCGTGCCCCCATCGTGGCGAAGCCCGCGCACCCGCGCAAACGGACGACGTCATGTGAGTTCGGCGAGCCACTCCTCGAACGTCTGCGTGCCGAGCACGGCTCCCGCGCCGGGCAGCGCGAGCCCGGCGCGCATGGCCTTGAGCTGCGGTCCGGGCAGGCTCACCGAAGGGATCCAGCCGCGGTGGCCGGTGTGCCGCGCATATCGCGTGATCATGTCCTCGAGGCGCTCCTCGCGCGGCCCGGCGAGGTCTGCGGCGCGGCCCTGGGGTGCGCCCTGGGCGAGCGCCGCGAGCCGCGCGCCCACCTCCCGTGCGGCGACCGGCTGAACGCGTGCGCGCACGGCGACGTGCAGCGGCCCGATCCTGCCCCGCGCGAACATCTGACCGGCGAACTCGTGGAACTGCGTGGCCCGCAGGATCGTCCACGGAACGGGCGACGACTCCACGACCCGCTCCTGCGCGAGCTTTCCGGCGTAGTAGTCGTGCGGCATCCGATCGATCCCCACGATCGACAGGGTGACGAGGTGGCGGACG
Organism: Microbacterium helvum; assembly: GCF_014779795.1. Taxonomy (GTDB): domain Bacteria; phylum Actinomycetota; class Actinomycetes; order Actinomycetales; family Microbacteriaceae; genus Microbacterium; species Microbacterium helvum. The sequence goes on along the minus strand of NZ_JACXZS010000001.1, from coordinate 367,821 downwards.
CCCGCCCGCACCGAGGCCGCGGCGAGGTTGCCGGTCGCACTCTCGAAGAATCTCGTCGCCTTCTTGGCCGAGAGTGTCTCGATGTTCGAGGTGTCGACGACGGTGTCGACGCCCGCCAGCGCGGCGTCGAGCCCTGCTCCGGTCGACAGGTCGACGCCCGTGCCGCGGCTCAGCACGACCGGCTCATCGCCGTTCGCGCGCACCGCCTCGACGACGTGGCGTCCGACGACGCCCGTTCCTCCGGCCACCGCGATCCTCATGACCGACTCCTCTCCTGCCTCCGCTCCCCATCATGCTCCTGGCTCCGCGGGTACGGTGGACGCATGGCGTCCCCCACCCCGTTCGACTCGCTCACCGACTACTTCGCTCTTCCCCGTGTGGAGGCGCTGGCGCTCTCGCCGGACGGGCAGACCGCGGTCCTCACCGTCGCCGTGCTCAAGAAGGACGGGACGGGCTACGAGCGTGCGCTGTGGGCCGTCCCGGCGGACGGCAGCGGCACACCGCGCCGGCTCACGCGTTCTGCGAAGGGCGAGGCGGGCGCCGCGTTCACCGCGAACGGCGACATCCTGTTCGTCTCGGCCCGCCCCGACGCCGAGGGCGACGCCGACGACGAGTCCGGCCAGCTCTGGCTGCTGCCGGCCGCCGGCGGCGAGGCGCGCGCCGTGACGCGGCTCGCGGGCGGCGTCGACGGCATCGCGGCGACGGCCGCGGGGAGCGCCCGGCTCGTGCTGGCGGCATCCCTTCTTCCCTCGTCCGAGACGATCGAGGCCGACGCTGCGCTGCGCGCGAAGCGCAAGGAGAAGAAGGTCTCGGCCATCCTGCACGACACCTATCCGGTGCGCTACTGGGACCACGACCTCGGGCCCGCCCAGCCGCACCTGTTCGCGCTCGACATCGATGGTCTCGCCGACTCGATCGCTGCTGTCGTCGTCGAGGAGTCGATGGATGCCGCAGCCTCTGCCGATGCGGCGACCGACGACGCGGCACCCGCTGCCGACCCGAATCCGTACCCGGCGACGCTGCCGCGCCCGCGTGACCTCACCCCGAAGCCCGGGCGGTCGCTCGACCACGCCGAGGCGGCGCTGACCCCGGACGGCTCGGTGCTCATCGTGTCGCTCGAGCGCCGCGAGCAGCGCGGAGGACGCCGCGTGCTGGTGTCGATCGACACGGCGACGGGCGCACGCACGGACCTCTTCGACGAGGTCGACGTCGACTTCGAGATGCCCGCGGTCAGCCACGACGGCACACGCATCGCGTACCTGCGAACGGTGAAGAGCACTCCCTCGGGACCCACCGACTACGAGGTCTGGGTCGCCGGCATCGACGGCGCAGCGCCCCGTCGCATCGCGGCGGAGTGGGACCGCTGGGCGTCATCTCTCGCCTTCGACAGCGACGACGAGTCGCTCATCGCGACGGCCGACGACGACGGACGCGGGCCGGTGTTCCGCCTGCCGCTCGGGAGCGGACACGAGGGGAGTGCCGCGCCGGTGCAGCTGACGCGCGACGACTTCACCTACACGCACGTCGCGGTGGACCGCAGCGGCGGCGGAGTGGTCGCCCTGCGCTCGTCGTGGGTCGTGCCGCCGCACCCGGTGCGCATCGACCGCGACGGCGCGGTCACTCCGCTGGCCACGCCTGCGCCCGCGCCGACCGCGCCGGGGACGATCACCGAGGTCGAGACGAAGGCCGAGGACGGCGCTCGCGTGCGCGGCTGGCTGCTGCTTCCCGAGGGGGCGTCGGCGGATGCTCCGGCGCCGCTGCTGCTGTGGATCCACGGCGGCCCGCTCAACAGCTGGAACGCGTGGAGCTGGCGCTGGGCGCCGCTGCTGGCCGTCGCCCGGGGTTACGCCGTACTGCTCCCAGACCCCGCCCTGTCGACCGGCTACGGCCTGGAGTTCATCGCGCGCGGCTGGAACAGCTGGGGCGCGAAGCCCTACACCGATCTGCTGGCCATCACCGACGCCGTCGAGGCCCGCGACGACATCGACGAGAGCCGCACCGCCGCGATGGGCGGGTCGTTCGGCGGGTACATGGCGAACTGGGTCGCCGGGCACACCGACCGCTTCCGTGCGATCGTGACGCACGCGAGCCTGTGGGCGCTGGACCAGTTCGCCGGCACGACAGACAGCTCGGAGTACTGGCAGCGCATCTTCACGCCCGAGGCGATGCTCGAGCACTCGCCGCACCGGTTCGTCGCCGACATCCGCACGCCCCTGCTCGTCGTGCACGGCGACAAGGACTACCGCGTGCCGCTCGGCGAAGGGCTGCGCCTGTGGTCGGAATTAGCCGAGCACCACGCCGACGCCGAAGGGCGCATGCCGCACCGGTTCCTGTATTTCCCCGACGAGAATCACTGGGTGCTGAAGCCCCAGCACGCCGTGGTCTGGTACGAGACGGTGTTCGCGTTCCTCGCCGAGCACGTGCGGGGTGAGGAGCCGTCGCGTCCGGAGCTGCTCGGCTGACGCCCGGCCGCCCGTGCGGACGGCTGAGCGGTCACGGCGCGTGACGGACTTCGCAGTCGCTGCCGGGGGAGAGGATCGCCTCGTGACCGTCGTCGTAGCGGACCACGAGGAGCGGATTCTCGTCGCTGCCGCGGATCTCGACGACGTCTCCGGCGCGCTCCGTCGCCCCGACGACCCGGCCATGGATGATCACGCGATCGCCGACCTTGGCTTGCATGAGGACCACCTCCTGGCGCTCACGATACGTCGCGGCGGCCGCCAGGGGTAGAGCGAAGCCTGTCGCTAGAGCTGAGCCCCGTCGTCGTCGCGGTTCTCCAGCCCGACGTTGCGGCCGCGCCACGACTCGTACGCCATGAGCCACCCGATCGACACGGCCGCCGCGAGCACGATGCCCAGCAGCACGTTGCCCCAGATGAGTCCGAACACGATCCCCAGGGTGAACATCAGGACCGTGCCGAAGGCCCAGCCGGAGTGGCCGCGGGTCCAGCCCTTGCGTGTCGTGGTCATGTCGCCCAGCCTAGGGCCGCGACGGACGCAGCGGACGGCGTCGATAGGTTGGAGGCATGACCCTGAACGTCAGCCCGCTCACCATCGGCACCTCGGGCCTCGGCCGCGACACCGAACCCGGATCCGCAGAAGAAGAAGCGGCGGTGGCGTTCGCCGAGCGCCTGTTCGCGAGCACCCACGCCTTCGTCGACACTTCGAACAACTACGCCGGAGGCCGCTCGGAAGCCGTGCTCGGGCGTGCGATCGCCCGGATCGGCGCCGACGCGGCGACGCGCGTGATCTCGAAGGTCGACAGCGAACCCGGCACCGGTGTGTTCGATCGCGACCGGGTGCTGCGCTCGTTCGACGAGACGACTGCGCGGCTGGGCGTCGAGCGGCTCCCGCTGCTGCATCTGCACGATCCGTACTCGGTGACCTTCGACGAGGCGATGGGTCGCGGCGGCGCCGTCGAAGGGCTCATCGAGCTGCGTGAATCCGGTCGCGTCGATGCGATCGGCGTCGCCGCCGGGCCCGTGCCGCTCATGGCTCGCTATGTCGCGACCGGCGTCTTCGACGCCGTGCTCATCCACAATCGCCTCACCGTCGTCGACCGCTCCGCCGAACCGGTGTTCGCGGATGCTCGAGCGCGCGGCATGACCGTGTTCAATGCCGCGCCGTTCGGTGCCGGCATCCTCGCCACGGGTCCGCGCGAAGGCGCGATGTACGCGTACCGTCCGGCATCGCCGCAGCTGCAGGAGTGGGTGTCGCAGCTGCAGCGGGTGTGCGCGTCGTACGGCGTCACGCTGCCCGGCGTCGCTCTGCATTTCTCGCTGCGCTCGCCGCTGGTCGACACGACCGTGGTGGGGGTGTCGTCGGCCGCGCGTCTGGCTCAGCTCGACGAGCTGGCGGCGGCGCCGATCCCCGACGGAGTGTGGGCAGAGCTCGACGAACTCGGCCCCGCCCCGTCGGCGATCGACGACAGCGCGTACCTCTGACGCTGCCCGGACTCAGGGCTGCGAGGCGTTGAGGGCGACCATCCAGTCGATTCCGAACCGGTCGGTCAGCATGCCGAACCTGCCGCCCCACGGCGGCGTGTCGAACGGCATCGTGACCGTGCCGCCATCGGCGAGCTTGTCCCAGAAGCCCTGCAGCGACGCTTCGTCGTCGCCGCTCACCGACACCGAGATGCCCGCCGGCTTCTCGTAGGTCATTCCGCTGGGCGTGTCGGAACCCATCAGCACGAATCCGTCGGGGCTCGTCAGCTGCGCGTGCATGACGAGGTCGTTCTCGGCGGGATCCTGCACCATGCCGTCGAACTGGCCGAACGTCGAGATGTCGAGATCGCCGCCGAACACGCTCTGGTAGAAGGTCATCGCTTCGCGGGCCTGGTCGCGGAACGAGAGATACGGGTTGAGGCTGGGCATGTCGAACTCCTGAATCGGATCAATGGATGCCGCGCCCGGCCGCGTGGCGCGTCCCAGTGTGCTCGCCCCCTCCGACATCGACAAGGGGAGTGCGCTCGCCGAGCCTGCCGGAGCGCGCCTCAGCGGTCGCGGTGGTCCTCAGGGTGCAGTCGCGGAGCGCGTCGCGGTTCGACGACTCCGCTCGCGCCGATCAGCCGGATGACGCGCTGGCGGTGGCCGGGCCATGCGGCCAGGAGCCGCAGCATCCCGTCGTCGTCCGTGCGCTCGCCGGCCAGCGCATAGCCGACATGGTGGGCGAGGTGGAAGTCGCCGACGCTCACCGCGTCGGCATCGCCGAGAGCGCGGATGCGGGTCTCGGCCGAGGTCCACGGGCCGATCCCGGGCTGGCTGACGAGCACGCGGTCGACGGCCTCGCCGTCCTCGGCGGCGAGCACCGCACGCTCGATCGCGTCGCCGCGTCTCGCGGCGCGCACGAGGGCCTTCGACTGCGGCGGCTCGAGTCCGGCTCGGTGCCACACCCACGACGGCACGTGCTGCCAGCCCTCGATCGACGGCGGCGCGAACATCGGCTGCGGCGTGGGACCTGGTGCGCGTTCCCCGCACCATGTGACGACACGGCGCCACGCGCCGAACGCCTGCATCCCGGTGACCTTCTGCTCGAAGATCGCGCTGGCGAGGGCGTCGAAGACGAGGTCGGTGCGCGAGAGACGCAGGCCGGGGTTGCGGCGATGGGCGTCGGCGATGACGGGATGCTGCGAGGCGTCGAATCCCGACGGATCGTCATCGGAGCCGCACAGTGCCGGCAGCTGCCCCAGAGCCCACTCGCGGCCGGGACCCCACGCGGCGCCCCGCACCACGCCAGGGTGGGTCTCGCGGATCGCGAGTGTCGCGACACCCGCGGGCGTGCGACTGGCCCGCCAGATCACCGTGCCCGACACCGTCATGGTCGGGTCGCCCGCGCCGTGTCGCTGGTACAGCACGGTGCGACGAAGATCCAGCGCGTGCCGCGGGCGGTACTCGGTCTCGAGCGGACGCTCGAATGTCGGCCGCGGATCGCGAGTCGCGCCGTTGCGCGCCTGGAATCGCTCGGCGTCCCTCGTGCGAGGGATGCGCGAGAGCGACGTCGTCATGCCGCCCACCCTACGCCGGGACCACCGACATCGAGCTGCGAGAGCGGCCGGGGACCGGCATCCGCTCCCCTCGCCTCGAGGCGGAAGCCGTCAGAAGCGGTCGGGCGAAGGCGTGCCGTGGCCGTAGCGGATCACGACATCGGCGTGGCGGTCGAAGCGGTAGCCGACACCGCGCACGGTGCGCACGATGTCCTCGTAGCGGCCGAGCTTGGCGCGCAGGCGGCGGACGTGCACATCGATGGTGCGCTCGCCCGGCGCGTCCTCGTCGGAGGTGCCCTGCCACAGCGAGGTCACGAGCTCGGTGCGCTCGATCGTGCGACCTTCGCGCAGCACGAGGTACTGCAGCAGCTCGAACTCCTTGAACGTGAACGCAGCGGACTCGCCGTCGATGAGCACGCGCTTGCGCGAGATGTCGACGACGACACCGCCGGCGGCGTGCTCCTCGTCCTCAGGCTCCTCCTGCTTGGTGCGGGCGATCGCCGAGGGCTCGTGCAGCGCCAGGCGCACGACGTCGACGTCGCGACCGCCGGAGCCGACCGGGGCCAGCGCGACGGTGGCGTAGGTCTCGGCGGTCGGGGCGAGGTCGGCGAGAGTGCGGCGCAGCGCGTCGACGAGGACGCCGAGGCTGACGCCGTTCGCCGCGGCCTTGGCCTCGTCGATGCCGACGTACAGCGCGAAGCCGCGCGGCGCGGTGCCGGCGGGAAGAGTGCGGCCGGCCGGCTGCGCCTCAGGCGCAGCGGGGGTCTCGACGCGGGCGGGGTGGTTCACGGCGCGGAGGTGACGGACGGGAGCGGTGGCGGGGCGGTCGAGGAGTGCGGTGGTCGACATGATGATGGTCCTTGCGGAAGGAACCCGGATGACGGTGCCGGGTTCGGATGTGCTGCGGCCCTGATCGGCCGGGAGCCCGAAGAGGGCTGGTGCCCGACGTTGGGCGGTGTGCGAAGCGGATCCGGGTGCGCGTGATCGACGCACATGACCGGTGCTTCGGGGGACTCCATGCGATCCGTGTTCAGAAGCGGAGAAGGAGTCCGACGGGGGTCACCGTGCTAGTGGCACATTCGACAACACATGACAGCGCGGCCGGCCATCATCATGCCGGCAGTCCTGTTCGCCTCCCGGGCGGACAGAGAATGCGCGTTGTCAGTCATGAGGCCGATTATGACCGACTTTGTCGGAATACGTCAAATCGCCCGGATGCCGCGGCTCGATCGTGTCGGAATGTGACAGTTTGCTCAACCCGGGGCGGGGGCGCCTGAGTGATCACCGCGACATCCGTCGTGGTGCGCCCTGCTGTGCCCGCCCGGGCGTACCCTGTGCGGGTGAACGAGCTGCGTTTCGCGAACGAGCCGGACGCCTCGCGGTACACCTTGCACCGCGGCGACGACCTCGTGAGCATCCTCGACTACCGCGACGACGGCCGGACCGTCGCCATGACCCGCGCGTACACCGTCCCCACCTTCCGCGGGCACGGCTACGCCGGCGAGCTGGTCGGACGGGCGGTCGCCGAGCTGGAGAGCAGTGGCGACCGCAAGGTGATCCCGGTCTGCTGGTACGTCGCCGATTGGTTCGACGAGAACCCCTCGCACCGCGGCATCCTCAACGCGCGCGCCTGACCGCGTCTTCTGACGAGGCACTGACCGCTCTTGTCAACCCCGTGTCGTCCCGCGCCTGCGGGCCCGACCCTGGAGGTCGACGAGAGGAGCAGTCATGCAACGCGATCGATCCGAGGACCTTCCCGAGGGTGTGGTCGACGCCGCTCCGGCAGGCGGCTGGGAACGGGTGGACGACCAGGAGTCGCGCGAGCGCACCGCAGACGCGGACGCGGACGCGGACCTGCTGACGGATGCCGCGCTGCAGCCTGACGACCCGGTCGAGGGCGAGGCGGCACGACGCGGCACCGACCCGGACATGGCCGCCGAGAGAGGGGAAGAGCCGTGACGGTGACGGACAGCAGCCCTGACCACGCGGAGGGACGCACGACCGGACGCTCTGCTCCGGGCGGCGACCAGCCGGATCATGAGGCGGTGGGGGTCGGTGTCATCCGGGACCCGCGGCCGCACGCCGACGCGGCGGAGGGCGACGGCGTGGCGGAGGGCGACGGCATGGACACGGCCGACGCGCGCACGAGCGAGCAGCCTCTGGACGCGTCGCAAGACGACCGCCTTCCGGGCTTGTCTCGCGACGATCCGGCCGAGCTGGAGACGATCACCGGCGTCGTGGCGCAGACGCGGCAGGACACCGGCACCGCTCCCGCCGATCGCATCGTGCATGTCCTGCGCGAGCGGTTGGGGCAGGTGGGCGTCGACGTGTCGGGCGCGGAGCTCGATGAGCTCGCCCGTCAGATCTCTGCGGGCGACGCCGACGAGAACTCGGAGCCCCCGCAGCGCGACGAGAACGCGCCGGCTTAGGCGAGCACGCAGTTCGCGCCGGCGTCGTCGTGCGCGTGCACCCCGATCGGTCGCGGCCACGCGGCGCGCTGCGGGCGGACCGGCGTCGCGCCGTGCCGACGGCTCGGGGCGATGGTTCCGCCGAGCGCCGGCACGGGGGTGGAGCGCTCGCGGATGGCGGCCAGGATCAGGCGCTCCTGCTCCCTCGTGCGGGTGTCGTGGTGGTACTGCTGTTCGGCGGCGAATACAGCGAACATGGTTTCCTCCGTTGGTTCGACAGTGCCAACCTACGAGGGGGTTCCGACATTGCCGGCAGGGTCCGGGATGGCAGGAATCCGCCGCCACCCGGCAGCCGCCGCGGCACTCACCCGCTGTCGTGCGCGAACGCGCGGATCAGGCGCGCGGCGGGTGCGGCATCCCTGATCATCGTCTCGTGACCGTGCCCCGCGATCTCGACGAGGCGCCCGCGCGGCAGCCCCTCGGCCACGCGCCGGCACCAGGCGCGGGGCGCGACCAGGTCGTCCTCGCCGCGGATCACGAGCGCGGGGGCCTGCGCCCGGTGCAGCACCTTCTCGGGGCGGTGCACGAGCATCGCGCGGAACTTCGCGCGCAGGCGGGGCCCCGCGCGCACGTACTCCCGCGTCCCGCGGCCGATCACGCGGGGACTCTCCACGGCGATGTCGCGCAGCAGCCGCCACAGCTGACGCGGTGCGGTCCGGGCGGACGGATCGACGGTCGGCCCGACGAGAACCAGGTGCGAGACGGTCGCGGCGTGCCGCACCGCCACTTCGAGCGCGACCTGCGCGCCCATGGAATGTCCGACGACGACGACAGGGCGGCCCACGCGCTCGCGCAGGAACGCCGCCAGGAGGTCGGCCGTGCGCTCCATCGTCAGCACGCGCGCGGGTTCCGGCGCCTCGCCGTACCCCGGCAGGTCGACCGCGACGACCTCACCGTCGTGCAGGTGCCGGATGAGGTCGCCGAACACACTGCGCCCCATGCCGATCCCGTGGACGAGGACGTACACCGGCGTGCCGTGCCCGGTGCGCTCCACGACGACCGTGGCGCCCGCGTGCGCGAACCGTTCCACCGGCGCCATGTCAGGCGGCGCCGGGCTGATCGCGCAGGCCGACGCGATCGGGGATGTCGAAACGCACGCCGGGCAGCCACGACGACGGGGCGGGCCAGGGCCGCGAAGCAGGGAGCGCGCGCAGCCGTGCGCGCACGGCGGCACCGGACGCCTCGACCGGCAGCACGCGCGAGGGTGCGTGGTGCGCCAGCGCGCCGAGCCACCAGTGCCGCCAGGTCCCTTCGATCGCCTCGGGGCCGGCGACGAGATAGTAATCGGGCATGACCGCCTCGCCGGCGGCGAACAGCGTCAGCAGGGCCTCGACCTCGGCGTCGAGAGAGCCGAGCGTCGCACGCTCCTCGTAGAGCTCCACCCAGGCCGCCGCGACGTGCACGAGCGGATCGGCGTCATGGACGACGTACGGCAGTGAAACGGATGCGACCACATGCGCGGCAGCGGCGGGCTGCGCGTCGCGCAGCGAGAGGGCGACGAGCGCCGGCACATCCGCGAGGCCGCTCAGCAGCTCGTCGCTGTCGGCGCCGACGAGGGCGACGACGGTGGCCAGCGGGGCCGGTTCCGGGGTGAGCGCCATGTTCCACGATACGTCCGTCGTGCGCGCGCAGGGCCGCGCACCGCCGGTCGTGTCGCTGGCGGCGGGCGATCGGCGTCTGCGCGGCCTGCCTCGGCGAGGATGTCGGAGCCCGAACGTACCGTGGCTGCATGCGGATCCTGCACACCTCGGACTGGCACATCGGGCGGTCGTTCCACGGCCACGCCACGCTCGATGCGCTGCGTGGCGTGCTCGAGGCGCTGATCGCGCAGGTCCGCGATCGCGATGTCGACGTCGTGATCGTCGCCGGCGACGTGTTCGACTCGGCCACGCCCGCCGCGGGCGCGTACACCCTGCTCTCGGACGCGCTGCGCGGCATCGCCGACGCCGGTGCGACGGTCGTGGTGACCAGCGGCAACCACGACTCGGCGGCGCGCCTCGGATTCCAGTCCGCACTCCTGCGTGACGGCGTGCACGTCCTCACCGACCCCGGGTCCATCGGCACCCCGGTGACGGTCTCGGATGAGGACGGACCCGTCCACATCTACGGCATCCCTTTCCTCGAGCCGGTGCTGATGCGGGCGCAGTGGCCGGGCGTCCGTTCGCAGGCCGATGTCCTCGAGCACGCGATGCGCCTCGTGCGCGGCGACGCCACGGCGCGCGGCGGGCGCACGGTGGCGATCGCGCACTGCTTCGCCGCCGGCGTCGAGCCCACGCCGCACCTCGAGCGCGACATCCAGCAGGGCGGGCTCGACATCGTGCCGCTTTCGACGTTCGACGGTGTCGACTACATGGCGCTCGGGCACATCCATGGCCGGCAGCAGCTCGCTCCGCACGTGCGATACGCGGGGGCGCCGCTGCATTACAGCTTCGACGAGGGCCACAAGCCCCGCGGTTCGTGGCTCGTCGAGCTGGGGGCCGACGGGCTCGGAGATGTCGAATGGATGCCGCTGCCTGTGCCGCGCGCCCTCACGACGCTGACCGCGACCCTGGACGAGCTGCTCGCCGACGAGCGGTTCGCGGCGCACGAGGGCGACTGGGTCCGTGCCGAGTACACGGATGCGCTGCCGCAGCGCGATCCGATGCGGCGCCTGCTGGCGCGATTCCCGTTCTGCGCCGAGGTGCGGCACGCGCCGCCCGTGAGCCGCGTCGACGCCCCGCGGACCTACGCCGAGAGGGTGCGCAGCGCGGGCAGCGACGCCGAGCTCGTCGACGCCTTCCTCGCCCATGTGCGCGACGGCGAGGGGGCGACGCGCCGTGAGACCGAGCTCGTGCGCGAGTTGCTCGACGAGCGGGTCCGCGCGGAGGCGACCGCATGAGACTGCATCGGCTGGAGCTGACCGGCTTCGGTCCGTTCCGGGAGTCCCAGACGGTCGACTTCGACGCGTTCGAGCGGGACGGCATCTTCCTCATCACGGGACGCACGGGCGCGGGCAAGTCGAGCATCCTGGACGGCGTGTGCTTCGCGCTGTACGGCAGTGTGCCGCGCTACGACTCCGGCGACAAACGGCTGCGCAGCGACTACTGCGAGCCCGAGGACCCGACCGAGGTGCGCCTGGAATTCACGGTGGGCGATCGTCGGTGGCGCGTCACGCGTGCGCCCGAGTATCAGCGCCCCGCGCGGCGTGGCGGCGGACTCACCGCCGAGCCCACCCGGGCCGAACTCGAGGAGCTCGTCGACGGGGAATGGATCGGCCGCGCGGCGCGTCCCCGCGACGTCGGACTGCTTCTCGACGAGGTGCTGGGCCTCAACGCACAGCAGTTCCAGCAGGTGATCCTGCTCGCGCAGAACAAGTTCTCGCGGTTCCTGCTCGCCTCCGGCGGCGAGCGGCAGTCGCTGCTGCGCGCGCTGTTCGGCACGCGCCGGTATGAGGAGTACACGCGCGCGCTGGCCGAGCGCAGCAAGCAGGCACAGCACGAGGTCGAGGCTCTGGGCGAGCGCGCCCGGACTCTGCTCGACCAGGCCGAGCGGCTCATCTCGGCGAACGGCCTGGACACGCACGACGCACCGGCCACGCACGACGCACCGGCCACGCAGGGGGCACCGGGGGAGCCGGCGGCGGCAGTCGCGGGCGGCGCAGCGAGTTCCGATCCGGCGGCGCCCGGCACGGCCGCTTCGGCCGACCTCGCAGCGACCGGGTCCACGCGCGATCTCGCCGGTCGGCGCGCCGCTGTCGAGCTGGCCGGGCAGCGGGCCGCGTACCGACTCGACACCGCGTCCCGCGATCGCGACGCGGCCGAGACCGCTCGACGCGCGGCTGAGGCCGCACATGCAGCGCTCGTCGCACTGGCCAAGTCGCAGAGCGATCTCGCACGGGCGCGTGCGACACTGTCGACCCTCGAAGACGCGGCCGCGAGCATCAGCACCGACCGCGTCGTCCTCGCCGAGGCGCGCGCCGCCGAGGCGCTGCGCGCTCCGCTCGACGCCGCGCGTCGAGCCGGCGAACTCGCGGCGACCGCCGCCGCCGCACAGGCAGCCGCGGACGCCGCGTGGCGCCGCACGGCGCACAGCGCCGATTCGGACAGCGGCGCAGATCCGGACGGCGTCACCGCGTCCGATGGTGTGGCCGGGTCCCATGACCCCACCGGCTCCGACGGCGTGGCCGGCTCGGCGCGCGAATCCGACGCCGGGCTCGCCGCACTCGTCGAGCAGCTCACCGGCGACCTCGCGATCTGGGCGGCGGCCGCCGCACAAGAGAGCGAGCTGGCCGCGCACGTGGCCGAGCACACCCGGGCGTCATCCGACGTCGTGCGCCTGGAAGGCGATGTGGTCGCGCTCGACGCCCAGCGCGAGGCGGTGCCCGCAGAGCTCGACCGACTCGACGCAGAACTCGCGGCGGCGCGTGAGCAGGCGGCCCTCCTCGAGCCGGCCCGTGCGCGCCAGGCCGAGATCGCAGGGCGTCTCGTCGCCGCCGAAGACGCCGTGCGTCTGGCTGTGGCACGACAGGCTGCCGAGCAGGCGCATCGCGACGCCGCCGGCGTCGCGGCGAGCACGGCGGCCCGCGTCGCCGCGCTCCTGCAGCGCCGCCTCGACGGCTACGCGGGCGAGCTCGCCACCCATCTGGTCGACGGACAGGCGTGCGCCGTATGCGGCGCCCTCGAACACCCGAGTCCCGCAGCCCCGTCGGACGAGCCCGTCACCGACGAGCTCCTGGCCGAGGCCGAGGCCGAGCGCGACTCCGCGTCCGCTGCCGAGCGCACCGCGTCCGATGCGGCGCGCATCGCGCGCGAGAGCCACGCCGATGCCGCCGCGCGGGCAGGCGGTGAGACCGTCGAGGCGCTGCAGGCGCAGCTGCAGACAGCGGCGGACGAGGTCGCGGCCGCTGAGCAGGCCGCCGCCCGTCGCGACGCCATCGCGGTGCAGCGTGCACAGCTGGCAGAGCTGGACGCCGAGGCCGAGGCATCGCGCACCGTGCTCGCCGAGGCGCTCGCGGCCGCGCGCACCAGGGTCGCCGCGCTCGGCGTCACGATCGAGGCGATGCGACGCGCGGTCGACGACGCCCGTGGGCCGTACTCGACGGTGGCGGAACGTGTCGCGCACGCCACGGCGGTGCGCGAGGCCGCGCGCGCGGCGCTCCGCGCCCGCGACGAGGCGGCGCGCGCCGCCGCGTCGTACGAGACCGCCCGCGTCGATCTCGATCTGCGTGTGGACGCCTCGCCGTTCGCCGGCGTCGATGCCGCTACGGCAGCGCTGCGCCCGCCCGAGGTCGTGACCGCGATCGCCGACCGCGTCGCCGCGCATGAAGCGCAGCTCACCGCGACACGGGCCCGCGTGCTCGAGCTCGAACTGGAGCTCGCCGGCGCGCCGGACGAGCCGATCGACACGGCGCAGTCGCAGGCTGCGCTCACGGCAGCCGACGAGGCTCGCACAGCCGCCCTCGATGTCGAACACCGCGCGCGGACCCTGGTGTCAGGACTGCGCGACCTCGGGCTGCAGATCGACGATGCCTGCGCGGGAATCGGCGCACGCGCAGACGACGCGGCCGCGATCACTCGCCTGGCCGACACGCTGGCGGGACGCGCGCCCAACACGATGAAGATGGATCTCGAGACCTTCGTCCTCGCGGCCGAACTCGAAGAGATCGTCGCGGCGGCCAACAACCGGCTGTCCGACATGTCGTCGGGGCGCTACCGACTGCAGCACACCGACGCACGTGCGGCACGAGGCGCCGCGTCGGGACTCGGCCTCGAGATCCTCGACGCCTTCACCGGTCAGGCGCGCCCCGCGCAGTCGCTGTCGGGCGGCGAGACGTTCCTCGCGTCGCTCGCGCTGGCACTCGGACTCGCCGAGGTCGTCACCGCGCGGGCCGGCGGTGTTCGCCTCGACACGCTGTTCGTCGACGAGGGCTTCGGCTCGCTCGACGACGAGACGCTCGACCTGGCGATGCGCACGCTGGATGAATTGCGTCAGGGCGGACGCACGGTGGGGCTGATCAGCCACGTCGCGGCCATGAAGGAGCAGCTGCCGGCCCAGCTCGTCGTCGAGGCGACCCCGCAGGGACCGAGTGTGATCAGCCAGGGCGCGGTCGTCCCCGGCTGAGCGGCCACTCAGCACATCGGCCGGCCGACCGCCACCGGGAGAACTCCCACTGTTGCGGGCCGGATACGCGGGTGTATTGTACGCGGCAGATCGCATCCTGGGGGACACGCGATCCCGCCCGAACCGCCGGTCACACTCCGGCCGCGGCCGCCTGCCGCGCCTTCACCCGTCACGACGACGTACGGAGTCGACTGTGCACACTTCCACCCGGGCGCGCCGCGCCCTCGCCGCGTTCGCGGCATCCGCGCTTCTCCTCGCCGGGACGCTCGCCTCGGCCTCCGCCGCGAACGCTGCACCGCCGCCGGCGCAGATCGTCCGCATGGCAGCCCTCGGCGACTCGATCTCACAGGCGGCGATGACGTGCTCGAGCCTGACCGCCTGTCCCGCCAACAGCTGGTCCACCGGCTCGACGACCACGGTCAATTCCCACTATCTGCGGCTGCGAGCCGCCGGCGCGACCGCACTGGTGCCGTACAACGACGCGGTCTCGGGCGCCGCCTCAGCGGCGCTGCCCGCACAGGCGCAGAAGGCCGTCGCACAAGGGGCGCAGTACGTCACGATCGAGATCGGAGCGAACGACGCGTGCACCACCACGGTCGCCGGCATGACGGCGACCGCGACGTTCAAGGCCAACGTGCTGGCGGCCCTCGCCTCGCTCGCAGCCGGCCCATCGTCGCCCGAGATCTTCGTCGCCAGCATCCCGAACCTCCAGCGGATGTACGACCTCAACAAGGGCAGCAGCACCGCGCGGTTCATCTGGGCGATCCTGGGAACCTGCAAGTCGATGCTCGCGAACCCGACGAGCACCGCGACGGCCGATGTGCAGCGTCGCGCGGCCGTGCAGCAGCGGGTGAACGAGTTCAACCAGGCGCTGTCTGAGGCGTGCGCGGCGACGGCGAAGTGCCGCTACGACGGCGGCGCGGTCGCGAACTACGCCTTCGTGAAGTCCGAGATCTCGACGCGGGACTACTTCCACCCTTCGCTGTCAGGACAGGCGGCGCTCGCCGCCCTCACCTGGCCGAAGACGCAGTGGGTGTCATGACGCCCTGAGGGGCGGCATCCACTCGCCGGCGTCTGGTCCCGCAGTGCAGGGCGGGATCAGACGCCGTAGTCGTCGCGGATGCGGTCGCGCAGCTGGTGGCTGCAGGCGGCGACGGCGGCGTGCCAGTCGGTGATCGCGCCGTCCTGGGCACGATCCGATACGGCCTTGAGCACGCGGATCGGCACGCCGAAACGCTCGGCCACCCAGATGTACGCGTACGTCTCCATGTCGACGAGTCCCGCGCCGAGGGGCCGGATGACGGCCACCGCCTCGGCGTCGTCGACGAAGTGGTCGCCGGTGGCGATGGTGACACCCTCGCCGGCGATCTCGATACGGCTCGGCAGCGAGACGTGCTGACCAACGATGCCGTCGATGTCGGTCACGTCGTGCTGGATCGCCGCCGAGATCTCGTAGACGGATGCCTCCAGCCGGGCATCGATCGCGCCCGCGGTGCCGACCACCACGATCTCGTCGTAGGGCGCGGCATCCAGCGCGCGCGTGAGCGCGTAGGTGGCCTGCAGCTTGCCCGGGCCCGTGACGAGCCTCGTGAAGCCGGGCAGCTCCGCTTCGAAGGCGACGAGCTCTGATTCGAGGGCGGCGACGAGCAGTCTCATCCGACCATTCTCGCCCCCGAGCGACTGCCGCCGCATCGTGCGGGGATAGCCTGAACCTGATGTCGAAGACCGATCAGCCTCGCTCGGGTGCGGCGCCGGTGCCCGCACACACGGCGGTCATCCCGCTCAGCTCAGGTGCGCGATGGCGCGCCTTCTGGGTGTGCGCCTCGGTGGCGGCGATCACGATCCTCGACATGACGAAGGTCAACGTCGCGCTGCCGTCCATCGGCGAGGTGCTGGGAGCCGGGTCGACCGAGCTGCAGCTGATCGTGTCGGGCTTCGTGCTGACGTTCGGGCTCACGCTCGTGCCCATGGGGCGACTGGGCGACCAGCGCTCGCGCCGCACGCTGTTCGTCGTGGGCCTGTCGCTGTACACGCTGACCAGCATCGCCTGCGCTCTCGCCCCGACGGCCGGGTTCCTGCTGGTGGCGCGGCTGCTGCAGGGTGCGGCCGCCGGCGTGCAGATGCCGCAGGTGATCGGCATGACCCAGGAGCTCTTCCAGGGCAAGGAGCGGGGCCGCGCCTTCGGACTGTTCGGAGCGACGATCGGCGTGGCCACCGCGTTCGGACCCACCCTCGGCGGCCTGCTGATCGCGCTGGGTGGCCCGACCGACGGCTGGCGGCTCATCTTCTGGATGAACGTGCCGCTGTGCCTGATCGCGATCGCGTTCGCGCTGTGGCTGCTGCCCGACACCCGCACCCGGTCGCAGCGTCCGGTCCAGCTGGACCCGGTGGGCGTACTGCTGTTCGGCCTGAGCGTCGTCTCGCTCATGTGGCCGTTCCTGTTCACGACCGGCGCGCCGACCGACAACCCGGCACGCTGGTGGATGCTGGCGGCCTTCGCACTGTTCGTGTCGGCGTTCATCGCGTGGGAGCGCCGCTACGCGTCCCGCGGTCGCAGCCCGCTGCTGCCGCTGAGCCTGTTCGGGGTGGAGTCGTTCCGCAACGGCACGCTGCTGCAGACGGCGTACTTCACCGCGACGCCCGCGATGTTCCTGGTGACCACCCTGTTCCTCCAACTGGGGCTCGGGCTCGCGCCGGTGTACGCCGGCATGGTGTCGATCGGCTTCGCGCTCGCGAGCGCGATCACGTCGTGGGTCGGCGGCAACCTGGTCAACACGCATGGCCGCGTGGTCGTGGTGTGGGGCCTCGTCGGCATGATGCTCTGCGTGGCCGGCCTCGTGCTCACGGCGCTGTACTCGGATCCGGCGTGGGTGCCCTATATCGCCGCCGTCGTCATGACGATCGGCGGCGCCGGCGGCGGTCTGGTCATCGCCCCGAACCAGACGCTCACTCTCGCCGACATCCCGGTGAAGCAGGGCGGCCTGGCGGGCTCCGTCGGCCAGCTCGGTCAGCGCATCGGCGCCGCCGTCGGCACGGCGGTCGCGCTGTCGATGTTCTACGCGGCCATCTATCGCGAGTCCGGCTCGCACGACGACCTGGTCGTGTTCCACGATGCGTACGCGTTCGGGATGCTGTCGGTCGGGGTGTTCCTGGCGCTCGCGTTCCTCGTGGCCATCGTCGACCTCACCGCCCGCCGTCGCACCCGCCGGTCGTCGGCCGACACCGGCGGCCCGATGCCCTGACCCGCCCTTCTGGCCGGGCCGCGGGGCGAGACCGCGTGACAGCACCGGCCCGGTTCGACAGACGGTGCTATCGCGCGGTCTCGCGGAAGAGGCGGAGACGAGACAGACGGGCCGGGAGCGGAGGACAGCGGGATGCCGCCGACCGCGGGCGCCGGCATCCCTCACCCGCGCAGCGACACCGGGCCCATCACCGGCCGCCGCCGGTCCCGCTTCCAGCGGGCGCGGCTCTCGCGGAACTCCGCGCGGGTCGTGAACCGGTACCGGTACGACACCGCCCGCACATAGCGGGGCCGCTGACCCGCGAACGGGTCGTCGTCGAGCAGGCGCAGGGTGGCGGCATCCGCTTCGAGGAGCTTCACCAGGAACGCTGTGAACCAGTCGTCGAGCGACCGGCCGAGCGGCAGGAACCACATCAGCCAGTCCAGCCGCAGATGGTACGGCGCGAACTGCCGGGGGATGCGGCGCAGGTCGCCGGGCTTGCCCTTGAACCCGTACTCGTGCCACGTAGCCGTGTGCGGGTCGTCGTCGAGAGTGCCCTCCACGACGATCTCGATGCGCTCCCTCGTCACCGTGCCGAACGCGCCGTAGGCGTTCGCCAGCTGCCAGCGATTGAAGCTCGCGTTCATGAGCTGGCGGCGGGCGAACAGGTTGCGCAGCGGCGCCCAGCTGAGCCATGCGTACAGCAGCCCGATCGCGCACGTCACCACGACCCAGTACACCGGGAGAGCGGATGCCCCACCGCCGGCATCCACCCGTCCCACTCCCGGCACGCCGATCGCCGAGAACGCGAGCACGATCGTCATCCAGTTGAGCCACGCGAAGTTGCCCGTGAGCACGAGCCACAGCTGCGTCGCGATCACGATCGCCGCGGCGACCGCGCCGACGATCGCCGGCACGGGACCGGGGACCCCGAGCCCGGCCAGCGGCGCGAACAGGAACCACGGCACCACCAGCTGCGCGAAGTGGTTGCCCAGCACCTCGCCCTTGTGGAACCAGCGGGGCAGCAGATGCGCCTGGCGGCTGAGCGGGCCGGGCATCGGCTGGGTCTCGTGGTGATAGGTCAGCGCGGTGAGGTCGCGCCACTCTCGCCCGCCGCGGATCTTGATCATCCCCGCGCCGAATTCGAGCCGGAACACCAGCCACCAGAACAGCACGATCACGACGGTCGGCGGCGGCTGGTCGTCCGAGCCGAGGAACGCCGCGAGGAACCCGGCCTCCAGCAGCAGCATCTCCCACCCGAACCCGTAGAACGTCTGGCCGATCGACGTGATCGACATGTACCCCAGCCACAGTGCGAGGAAGCACAGCATCGGCACCCACGGCGGACCGAGTTGAGGGATGCCGGCGGCCAGCGCTCCGGCTACGGCCACGCCGCCCACGCACAGCGCCACCAGGCGCCGGTCGGTGTACCGGAGGTACCGGAACACGGTGGGGTGAAGCTGGGCCCACGCGCCGCGAGGCTCCGCGCGACGCGTCAGCGGCGCGTGGAGAAGGCGTGGGGACCACTTGCGTCCCTTCGCGACACCGCCGTGCGCCCACGTGAGCAACTCCGGCGCGGGCAGCAGCCCGTGCTCGCCGAGGAGCGGGCGGAACTGGTTCAGCGTCGAGACGAAGGCCACGACGTACAGAGCCGCGATGCCCCGCTGCAGCACCTGCCGCGCGAACTCGAAGTCGACTGCCGCCCACCCGTCCATCGGCTCACGTCCCGAACAGGTCCTCGAGCTCGAGGCGCTCGCCGTACCCGTGGCGGGCGGCGTCGCGCAGCGCCTGACGGGCCGCGTACCAGCCCGGCATGCCGGTCACTCCGGGCCCGGGCGGCGTCGACGCCGAGGCGAGATAGACGCCCCGCAGGGGCGTGCGCCACGGCCTGGTCGACACGACGGGGCGGCGGAACGCCTGAGCGAAGGTGAAAGCGCCGCCCAGGACGTCGCCGCCGACGTCGGCCGGATTGAACACCGCCCGCTGAGCTGCGGTCATCGCGTGGCTGGCAAGGATGTGGTGGCGGAAGCCCGGTGCGAATCGCTCCACCTGGCGCACCACGAGTTCGGTGGGATCGAGCGTCGACGCCGCCGGCACATGGATGTACGCCCACAGCACGTGCTTGCCGGCGGGAGCGCGCGACGAGTCCAGGATCGTCGGCTGCACCGCCAGCACGTACGGGTGCTCGGACATCCCGCCGCGGGCGACGGCGTTCTCGCTCGCCTCGATCTCCTCGCGCGTGCCGCCGAGGTGCACCGTGGGGGAGAGCGCGACGTCCGGGTGAGCCCACGGCACCGGCGCGTCCAGTGCGAAGTCGACCTTCGCGGCGGCGGCGCCGTAGCGGTAGCGGCGGATCGCCGCG
Source organism: Microbacterium helvum (assembly GCF_014779795.1). GTDB lineage: Bacteria > Actinomycetota > Actinomycetes > Actinomycetales > Microbacteriaceae > Microbacterium > Microbacterium helvum. The sequence goes on along the minus strand of NZ_JACXZS010000001.1, from coordinate 348,190 downwards.
GCATACCTGGGCGGCAGTCCGGGATGCGTCAGCAGCAGCCGTGGCGTGGTGTCGAGCAGCAACAGGTCGCCGGCAGCGGCGTCGCCCCAGTCGAGCTCGCCGAGCGAGGTGACGTGGCGCCGCGTCTCGACCGTGCCGCCGTGCTCGTAGAGGTCGGCCACCAGCGCGTCGGCGATCATCTGCGCGCCGCCGCGCGGGAACGCCCAGCCGTCGGCGGAGTGAGCGTGCGCCGCGAGGAACAGTCCCGATGCGGCGGCGCCGAGCGACGGCATGCGCGTGTTGGCGTGTGCGAGCACGCCGGCGATCAGAGCGTTCGCCTCCTCGGTCGCGAACGTGCCGCGTCCGAGCGTCGAGCCCAGCTGCAGGGCGCGGAGCCCGAAACGGACGGTGGTGAGTGGATGCCGCGGCCACCGCAGCAGCTGAGACCCGGCGAAGTCCACCACATCGCCGAGGTGGCGGGTGAGCGGTCGGACGACGGCCCGCCAGGCCCGCGCGTCGGTGCCCAGCGCATCGGCGGTGCGCTCGAGGTCGCGCCACGCGATCGCCGCCCGGCCGCCGTCGAGCGGCTGTGCGTACGACGCGCGCGGGTGCACCCACTCGATCCGCTCGCCGAGTCCGAACGCGCGGAAGAAGGGGGACGACAGCGCCGCGGGGTGCACCGCCGAGCACACGTCGTGGTGGAATCCGGGAAGGGTCAGCGAGGCCGTGCGGACGCCGCCGCCGACCGTCGACGACGCTTCCAGCACCCGCACCTCGTACCCCGCGCGGGCGAGCGACACGGCGGCGGCGAGCCCGTTGGGTCCGCTTCCGACCACCGTCGCACGCCTGGCCATGGCTCCATCCTCCCACCGGGCAGCCACCGTGACGGCGGCCCTTGCGCCCGGACGCATCGTGTGGGCGTGGCGCTCTTCCTCCCCGCTCGCGCCGGGGACAGGATGGTGGTGCGGACGGTCCGCAGGGGATGAGGTGGATCATGCAATCGGTGCTTCTCGACACTCCGGCGGGGATCACGGCGCGGCTCGGGTGGGACCCCAAGATGCCCGAGCACGACCGCAAGCGTCAGCTCGCGAAGGAGCTCGTCGCGGCGCGACTCGGCGTCGAGCCGAAGGACGTCCGCGTCGAGCGCGAGGCGCCCCGCACCTTCGGCTTCCACACGCAGCTGATCGTCGAGGTCGGCGGCGAAGAGGTGCCGCTGAAGATCCGCAACGCGAACTTCCGCGCCGCAACGGTCGTCGCGCTCACCGATCCGGCCTTGCCGCTCGGCCTCGACCTGCGCGACGCCCACCCCGACGAGAGCGACCTGCACGTCATGCAGCGCCACTCGCACCTCTTCGACGAGCACGACCTGCCGAAGCTGCTCGCGCACTGGACGCGGGTCGAGGCGGTTCGCGACGCCGACGGACGCGGCGCCCGCGTCGCCGCCGACCACGTGCGACTGGACAGCTCGCTCACCAAGGGCTGGCTGCCCGACCGCAAGGTGCAGTACCGGCTCGCCGACGCTTCGCGCGACAGCTGGATCATCACGCTCGCGTACGCGCCGGACGTCGCATCCGGTCGTTGAGCGGAGCGACCCTCCCGCTCGTTGAGCGGAGCGACGAAGGAGCGAAGACGAAACGCCCCGGCCGCACGGACGGCCCGGGCGCCCGGCATCCACCGAATCAGTCGTTCACGAGATCCGGCAGCGCCGCTGCGAGCTCGGCCAGCCACGCGCGCGCGTTGCCGTCGGAAGGTGCACGCCAGTCGCCGCGCGGCGACAGCGAGCCCGCCGGTGACACCTTCGGGCCGTTGGGGATCGCGGAGCGCTTGAACTGCGCGAAGGCGAAGTAGCGCGTGAGGAACACCTGCAGCCATTTCGCGACGGTGGGCAGGTCGTAGGCGTACCGGTCCTCGTCGGGGAATCCCGGGGGCCACGCCCCGGCGCCGGCGTCGCGCCAGGCGTGCTCGGCGAGGAACGCGATCTTCGACGGCCGGAACCCGTAGCGCAGGATGTGGAACAGCGCGAAGTCGTGCAGCGCGTACGGTCCGATGCGGTCCTCGGTGGACTGCATCCTGCCGTCCTGGCCCGCCGGCACGAGTTCGGGCGAGATCTCGGTGTCGAGGACGGACTGCAGCACCGCAGCCTCGGCGGCGTCGACGCCCTCGCCGTGCGCGATCACCCAGCGGATGACGTGCTGGATGAGAGTCTTCGGCACCCCGGCGTTCACGGCGTAGTGGCTCATGTGGTCGCCGACGCCGTAGGTCGCCCAGCCGAGTGCGAGCTCGGACAGATCGGAGGTGCCGATGACCATGCCGCCGTGGTGGTTCGCGAGGCGGAACAGGTAGTCGGTGCGCAGCCCCGCCTGCACGTTCTCGAACGTCACGTCGTGCACCGGCTCGCCGTCGGCGAACGGGTGACCGAGGCGCTGCAGCATCTCGGTCGCGGCCGGGCGGATGTCGATGGTCTCGATCGACGCGCCGACAGATTCCGCCAGCGCGATCGCGTTCGACTTGGTGTGCTCGCTCGTCGCGAAGCCGGGCATGGTGTACGCGAGGATGTCGCTGCGCGGGCGTCCCATCCGGTCCATCGCCCGGGCGACGACCAGCAGCGCGTGCGTCGAGTCGAGGCCGCCGCTCACGCCGATCACGGGCTTCGGGCCCCCGATCGCGCGCAGGCGCTGCACGAGCCCCGACACCTGGATGTTGAAGGCCTCGTAGCAGTCCTGCGCGAGGCGTGCGGGGTCGTCGGGCACGAAGGGGAAGCGGTCGAGGGCGCGGCGCAGCCCCACATCGGCCCGCGGCGGGTCGAGCCGGAAGTGGACGGTGCGGAACCCGGAGTCCGCGCCGACGGTGCGGCGGTTGTCGTCGAACGTGCCCTGGCGCAGCCGGTCCTGGCGCAGCCGGTCGAGGTCGACGTCCGCGATCGAGCGGCGCGGCCCGTCGGGGAAGCGCTCGGTCTCGTCGAGCAGGCTGCCGCCCTCGTAGATCATCGTCTGGCCGTCCCACGAGACGTCGTTCGTGGACTCCCCGGTCCCCGCGGCGGCGTACGCGTATGCGGCGAGGCACCGCAGCGACTGCGACTGCACCAGGTCCTTGCGGTCCTCGGCGCGGGCGATCGTGATGGGGCTGCCGCTGAGGTTGAGCAGCACGGTCGCGCCGGCCAGCGCCGCCCGCGACGACGGCGGGATCGGCACCCAGACGTCCTCGCAGATCTCCGCGTGCACCACGAGGCCGGGGACGTCGAGCGCCTCGAACAGCAGATCGGGGCCGAACGGCGCCTCGAGCTCGCCGACGCGGATGTCCTGCCCGGACTGGTCGTCGCCCGGCGCGTACCAGCGGCGCTCGTAGAACTCGCGGTACGTCGGAAGGTACGACTTGGGGGCGACGCCGAGCAGCTCGCCGCGGTGGATCACCACGGCGCAGTTGTAGAGGCGGTTGCGATGGCGCAACGGCGCGCCGACGACGAGCACCGGAAGAAGATCGATGGATGCCGCCACCAGGCCCTCGATCGCGCGCTCGACGGCGTCGAGCACCGGGTCCTGCATCACCAGGTCGTCGATCGCGTAGCCGGTGAGGCACAGCTCGGGGAAGACGGCGACGGCGACGGCGTCCGCATCGCACACGCGGGCGCTCTCGAGCACGGCTTCGGCGTTGGCCGCCGGGTCGGCGATCGCGACCGGGATCGTGCACGCGGCCACGCGGGCGAACCCGTGCCGGTACGCGCTCTCGAAGGGCAGGCTCATGCGCTCCAGTCTGGCAGGTGGGTCCGGGCTTGCGGCATCCATCGCTCCCGTTCCCCTGTCGCCATCGGGGCGCCGCCGGAACCGATCGTGACAGGCGGGCGGCCGAGCGTCGGGGTGTCGGTGGGCGCGGTTAGGGTCGAACAAGAAGGGGAGGGCATGCGATACATCGAAGGCGAAGGCCGGATCGTCTGGAGTGCGAGCGACCTCAAGGCCGCGGCCGAGTGCGAGTTCGCATGGCTGCGCGCGATCGACGCGCGGCTGGGTCGCGTGGCGGCCGTCGAAGAGCCCGAGGACCTCACGCTGGAGCGTGCGGGCCGGCTCGGCACCGTGCACGAGCGGCGGGTGCTGGACGATTACGTCGCGCGGTTCGGCGATCAGGTAGTCGAGATCCCCGAGACCCGGTCGACGGATGCCGCCGCCCTCGCCGATGCGGTGGCCCGGACGAACGCGGCGCTGGCCTCGGACGCCGAGGTCGTCTACCAGGCGGCCTTCGCGACGGAGTCGTTCGTCGGCTTCGCCGACTTCCTCGTGCGCGACGACGCGCGGCGCTGGCTCGTGCAGGACACCAAGCTCGCCCGCCACGCACGTGTCACCGCCCTGATGCAGCTCGCCGCCTACGTGCACCAGCTCGATCGGCTGGGTGTGCCGCGGTCGGACCGCGTCCAGCTGCTCCTCGGCGACGGCAGCGTCAGCGAGCACGAGGTCGACGACCTGCTCCCGGTGTTCGAGCTCCGGCGCGAGCGCCTGGCCGCGCTCGTGGCCGACCGCCGGCTCGACCTCGGCGCCGCGGGCGAGCCGATCGCGTGGGGCGACGCCCGCGGCGAGCTCGGCGTGATGGCGTGCGGCCGGTGCGCGACGTGTGACGCCGAGGTCGTGGCATCCCGCGATCTGCTGCTCGTGGCGGGCATGCGTCCCGTGCAGCGCGAGCGTCTGCGCGACGCCGGCGTCGCAACCATCGAGCAGCTCGCCGAGGCGGCCGCGGCCCCCGCGGGGATGAACCCCGACGTCTTCGCGTCCCTGCGGACGCAGGCACGACTGCAGCTGCTGAGCCCGGCGGGCACGCCGCCGCTCGTGGCGCCGAAGCCTCCGGTCGAGGCGGCGGTGCTCGGCGGCGAGGGCGGTGTCGTCGTCGCGGTGGCCGAAGAGGCGCCCGCCGCGCCGCCGATGCCGGTCTACGAGGTGGTGGCGCCGAAGGCGCTCGCCGCGCTGCCCCGCCCCGACCACGGCGACCTGTTCTTCGACTTCGAGGGCGACCCGCTGTACACCGAGCCGCCGGTGCCGGGGGAGCCGACGCAGTGGGGCATCGACTACCTCTTCGGCTGGGTCGACAACCGCGAGCAGTACACGCCGCTGTGGGCGCACAGCTTCGCGGAGGAGAAGCGGGCGCTCGAGGTGTTCCTCGACCTCGTCAATCTGCGCCGGCAGCAGTTCCCCGGCATGCACATCTACCACTACGCGCCGTACGAGCCGACACACCTGCTCGCGATGGCCGCCCGCCACGGCGTCCGCGAGGCGGACGTCGACCGGCTGCTGCGGGACGGCGTATTCGTCGACCTGTACCCGATCGTGCGTCGGGCGCTGCGTGTCGGATCTCGGTCGTACTCGATCAAGAAGCTCGAGCCGCTGTACATGGGCGACGAGGTGCGCACGAGCGACGTGCAGAAGGGCGACGACTCCATCGTGCGCTACGTCGAGGCACGGGCGCTGCAGGCCGACGGCGACGAAGCTGCGGCAGGTCTGGTGCTCGACGATCTCGCCGACTACAACCGCTACGACTGCGTCTCGACGCGCCGGCTCCGCGACTGGCTGGTCGATCGCGCGCGTGAGGCCGATCTGCGGCCGTCGACCGACCCCGAGCCCGACGAGCGCGCCTACGAGCCGTCGCCGCGCGCGACGATGCTCGACGGGCTCGCTCAGCAGCAGCCCGAGGACTCGGTGACGGCGCGGGCGCTCCGACTGGGCGCAGCGGCCATCGACTACTACCCCCGTGAGTCGAAATCGTTCTGGGCGACGCACTTCCTGCGATTGCGGGAGCCCGTCTCGCTATGGGACGAGAACCGCGATGTCGTGGTCGTCGACCACGCGCGCAGCACCGTGCGCGAGGACTGGCACTTCGCCGAGAGCGGGCGCGGCGGCGAGCGGCGCCTCGTCGAGATCCACGGCGATCTCGCGCCCGGGACGCGCCTCAGCGAGGGGACGAACCCGTTCGCGCTGTACGAGCTGCCGGCGCCCTACCCGTTCGAGCCGCGGGCGCGGTGGATGCACTCGTACCGCTCGGTGACGGTCGTCGAGGTGCTCGACGACGGCGCGGTGATCGAAGAGACCGCCGTCGACGGCATCACCTGGAGCGAGCTTCCGCTCGCGCTGACGCCGCCGGCGCCGCCGAGCGCCGGCAACCAGCAGTCCGCGATCGACGCCTGGGCGGATGCCGTCATCGACGCATCGCCCGAACTGCCCGCGGACCCGGCCACCGACATCCTGCGTCGCCAAGCGCCGCGCACCCTCACGGGAACACTGCCGCAGGCGGGCGACGACATCGTCGACGCGATCGCCCGCGCCGTCCGCGATCTTGATCGCAGCTACCTCGCCGTGCAGGGTCCCCCCGGGACGGGCAAGACCTACGTGGGCTCGCACGTGATCGCGCGGCTGGTGCGCGATCACGGCTACAAGGTGGGGGTGGTCGCCCAGGGGCACGCGACCGTCGAGCAGCTGCTCGAGCGCGTCATCGCGGCGGGAGTGCCCGCGGCGCAGGTCGGCAAGGCGCCGAAGGATGCGTCGGCGCCGCACTCGTTCACGGTCCTGCCCAAGAACGGGATCGCCGCGTTCACCGGCGAGCACCAGACGGACGGCTACGTCATCGGCGGCACCGCATGGGACTTCAGCCACGAGGGTCGCGTGCCCCGCGGCAGCCTGGACCTGCTCGTCGTCGACGAGGCCGGTCAGTTCTCGCTCGCGTCGACGATCGCGGTGTCGCTCGCCGCCCCGCGGCTGCTGCTGCTCGGCGACCCGCAGCAGCTTCCGCAGGTCAGCCAGGGCACGCATCCGGCGCCCGTCGACACGTCCGCGCTCGGGTGGGTCATGGACGGCGCCGACGTCATCCCGGTGGAGTACGGCTACTTCCTGGCGCAGACGCGGCGCATGCGCCCCGAGGTCGCCGAGCCGGTGTCGACGCTGTCGTACCGCGGCAGGCTCGAGGCACATCCGTCGACGGCGCTGCGCCGGCTCGACGGCATCCATCCTGGTCTCATCCCCGTCCCGATGCGCCACCACGGCAACGCCACGCAGTCGCGGGAAGAAGCGGCCGAGGTGGCGCGGCTGGTCGCCGATCTCATCGGGCGCCAGTGGACCGATGCCCGCACAGACGACGAGGGCGTCTCGACCGCTGTGCCGCCGAGGCCGCTCGGACAGCGCGATCTCATCGTCGTGACGCCGTACAACGCTCAGCAGGTCGCCGTCGAAGAGGCGCTCGCCGCCGCCGGGTTCCCGGACGTGCCGGTGGGCACCGTCGACAAGTTCCAGGGCAAGGAGGCCGCGGTCGCGATCGTGTCGCTCGCGGCTTCGAGCGGGCGCGACGCGCCGCGCGGCCTCGAGTTCCTGCTGCTGCGCAACCGGCTCAACGTGGCGATCTCGCGCGCCATGCACACCGCGTACGTGGTGTACTCGCCCGGACTGCTCGACGACCTTCCGTACACGCCCGAGGGGGTGGCGCGGCTGAGCGGCTTCGCTCGCCTCGTCGGACGCGGCTGACCGCACCGAGCACCCGCTAGACTCGCGCACACCCGCAGAAGGAGCCCGCATGGCCGAGGACGCACCCCGCCAGTTCGAGATCGACCTGCCGCCCGAGCTCATCGGCGGGGCCTACGCCGATTTCGCCAACGTGTGGCACACGCCCACGGTGTTCGTCATGGACTTCCTCACGCTCGCTCAGCCGCCTCGCGAAGACACCGACGCAGAGACCGGGCAGCGCCACACCGTAGTTCCGGCGCGCGTCGTGAGCCGCATCCGCATCCCTCCTGAGCAGGTGTTCGAGCTCGCGAAGGCGCTCACGCAGCAGCTCGAGTTCTGGGAGCGCGAGACCGGTCGCCGCAACCCGCAGGAGCCGCAACTGGGCGACTGAGCCCGTCGCCGCGGGTTCGGCGGTATCACCGATCGGCATCGCCCCTCCTCTGTGACACGGAGGGGAACGACATGACCACGATCGAGCAGGCGTCGGCGACGACGGCAGCACCCGCACACACCACCGACGAGCAGGCGGCGCCCAGACGCCGCGGCCTGGTCTTCTGGATCGTCCGCTACCTGCCTGCGGAACTGGTCGGCACGGCGGCGATGGTGATCGCCGGACTCGTCGTCACCACGTGGACCGATGCGCCCGCCCTCGTCGCGCTGGCGGCGCTGGTGGGCGAGATCATCGGCTTCTACGCCGTGCTCGCCATCACGATCTACCTCGAGCAGTCGCAGGTCGCCGCCACGCGTCGCCGCGCGATCGCTCGCACCGCGATGCTGCTGGTCGCCGAGTTCGGCGCCGCCGAACTGCTCGACACCCTGCTGGTGCGCCCGGCCGCGCTCATGCTTGGCGTCTGGCTCATTCCCGACCCGGTGTGGGGCATGCTCGCCGGCAAGATCGCCGCAGACATCATCTTCTACGCGATCGCGGCGGGCGCGTTCACACTGACCGCGCGAGCGGGCCTGCGCGACGGATCCCGCCGTCGCACGACCGATGCCGGGGTCGGGGCGGAACAAGCGGTGACGCCGTGAGCGCCCACATCGTCGAGGGCACGCTGCGCGCATCCGTCCTCGCGTCCGCGTCCGCATCCGCGTTCGACGATCGGCGGCGGTCCGAGGCATCCACTCTTCTCTCGTCCGTGGCGGCGCGCGCGGCGATCGCGCTGCACGGCACGCCGGTGCTGCTGCTCGAACCCGACCGGGTGCGGCGGCAGTACGAACGGCTGCGCCGTGCGCTGCCGTTCGTCGGGTTCCATTACGCCGTGAAGGCGCTCGCGCACGACGCGGTGCTCGCGGCGCTCGACGAGTCAGGCTGCGGCTTCGACGTCGCGACCGGAGAAGAGCTCGGGATGCTGACACGCCGCGGTGTCGCGGCGGACCGGATCATCCACACGCACCCGATCAAGAAGCCCACCGAGATCGCGGAGGCGCTCTCAGCCGGGGTGCGCACGTTCGTCGTCGACAACGACGTCGAGATCGACAAGTTCCGCGACGCGCCGCCCGACACCCGGCTGCTGGTGCGGCTGGCGTACCGCAGTCCGCACGCGAAGAGCGACCTGTCGAGCAAGTTCGGCGTGGGCCCGTTCGAGGCGGCCCGGCTCGTCGCGCACGCGGTCGCGGCCGGCGTGCGGGTCGCGGGCTTCAGCTATCACGTGGGCAGCCAGCTCGACGATCCGGCGCGATTCGCCGCGGCTGCCGCTGACACGCTCGAGCTCATGGGCATCCTGGAGCGGCGGCTGAAGGTGCGCTTCGACACGCTCGACATCGGGGGCGGCTTTCCGGCCTCGTACGACACCGAGTCCGCTGAGATCGAGGATGTCGCCCGGCTGCTGCGCCCGGTGCTGGCACCGCACGCGGGACGGCTGCGGATCATCGCCGAACCCGGCCGCGTCCTCGTGGCCGATGCGATGAGCCTCGTGACGAGCGTCGTCGGCATCGCCGAACGCGGCGACGGCCGCTGGTACTACGTCGACGACGGGCTGTACGGCTCGTACTCGAACGTGCTCACCGAGGATGTGCATCCGCTCGTGTTCGCCGAGCGGGACCTGCACGCAGGTGCGCGCGACACCGCCGATCACCGCTGGGCGACGCTCGGCGGGCCGACCTGCGACTCGTCCGACGTCATCGCACGCGACGTGCTGCTGCCGGACCTGCGGGTCGGCGACCTGCTCGTCAGCCCGACGATGGGCGCGTACACGACGGTGACGGCGACCCGCTTCAACGGCCGCCCTCTCACGCCCGTCGCAGCGCTCGATCCCGTCGCGGCGACCACCGATGCCGCCGTGCAGTACGCCGTGCAGGACGCAGCCGACGTGCGGCGCGTGCCGATCGTCTGACGGCCCGCCCGCGTCGGCACCGGGGTGTGGTCGTCGAGACCGGGGGTGCGGGCCGAGGCCGGGGGCGTGGTCGTCGAGACCGGGGGTGCAGGCCCAGGCCGGGGGCGTGGCCCTGTGGTTCGGGCAGGATCCCCGGTCTCGGTGAGAGTGAGGGATGCTGCGACCCGGGCATCCGCGCGGCTGAAGGCCGCGGCATCCCTCGCGTCAGACCGTGCCGTAGAGACGGTCGCCGGCGTCGCCGAGGCCGGGCACGATGTACCCCTTCTCGTTGAGCCTCTCGTCCATGGCGCCGAGCACGAGGGTCACGTCGCGACCGGCGACCTGCTTCTCGATCGCCGCCACTCCCTCGGGGGCGCCGAGGATGCAGATCGCGGTGACGTCCTGCGCGCCGCGCTGGAACAGGAACTCGATCGCCGCACCGAGCGATCCGCCGGTGGCGAGCATCGGGTCGAGCACGAAGCACTGGCGGTCGCTGAGGTCCTCGGGCAGGCGCTCGGCGTACGTGGACGGCTCGAGGGTCTCGTGGTCGCGCACCATCCCGAGGAAGCCGACTTCGGCGGTCGGGATGAGCTTGACCATTCCCTCGAGCATGCCGAGGCCCGCGCGCAGGATCGGCACGACGAGCGGCCGCGGCTCGTCGATGCGCACGCCGGTCGTCGTGGTGACCGGCGTCTGGATCTCGATCGGTGCGACGCGCACGTTGCGGGTCGCCTCGTACGCGAGCAGCGTCACGAGCTCTTCGGTGAGCTGACGGAACACCGGCGACGGGGTGCGCTGGTCGCGCAGCACCGTGAGCTTGTGGGTGATGAGGGGGTGGTCGGCGACGTGCAGGCGCATGAGCCCAGATTACTGGGCGGGCGCTCCGTCTCCCAGATCAGGAGATCTGGCGGACGCAGGATGATGCCGCCCAGAACGTCCTGCCTCGGCGAGATCTCCTGATCTCGCGTACGGGAGGCCGGGGTTCCGGCACGGGGCGGGCGCGGGAGAGCACCGCCGGATACGCTCGTCCCGTGAACGTCGACCCGGCCGATCTCGCGGCGATGGACCGCGCACTGCGGCTCGCCGCGCAGGCGGGCGCCTCCGGGGACGTCCCGGTCGGCGCGGTGGTGATGGATGCCGCCGGCACCGTGATCGGCGAGGGCTTGAACCTGCGCGAACGCGACCATGACCCCACGGCGCACGCGGAGGTGGTGGCACTGCGCGCGGCCGCCGCGGCCCACGGTGACTGGAACCTCGAGGGGTGCACGCTCGTGGTCACCCTGGAGCCCTGCGTCATGTGCGCCGGTGCCGTGCTGCAGTCCCGCGTCTCGCGGCTGGTGTTCGGGGCGTGGGACGAGAAGGCCGGTGCCGCGGGCTCGATGTACGACGTGGTGCGCGACCGGCGCCTGCCGTACCGGGCCGAGGTCGTGGCAGGGGTGCGGGCGGACGAGGCATCCGCTCTTCTTCGCGCCTTCTTCGACGAGCGACGCTGACCCACTCCCGTTCATCCGTCACAGATGCACGCCGGCAGCGCGGTTACGCGTACATCTGTGACGGATGAACAGGTGCGGCTCGGGGGTCTGCCGCGGCCGATCCGGGGGACAGCCCCCTGCTAGGCGTCTGTGCTCCGGGCCTAGCGTGACGGCCATGACCCGCCTCATAGAACCCGTCCGCACGGCGCCCGCGGTCCCACGTCCGGGCGGCATCCGCTCGCGCATCGGCTGGACCTTCGTCCTGCTCACGGCCCTCGCGGTCGTCGCGTACTCGGCCGTCCCGTACTTCACCGCGTCGCTCGCCGAGCTCGCCGGCCAGGAGGTCGGCCTCGCCTCGACGTATGCGGCCGCGCCCTCGTTCGTCCAGGGTGCGTTCTACGTGCACATCGTCGGGGGAGCGGTGGCGCTCCTCGCCGGACCGCTGCAGTTCTGGCGGGGTCTGCGGTCCCGCGCCCCGCGCGTGCATCGCTGGACCGGGCGCGTCTACCTCGTCGCCGTCGCGGTCGGCGCCGTCGCCGGCCTCGTCATCGCGCCGTGGAGCCGGGCCGGCTACGTCGGGTTCTTCGGCTTCGGCGCGCTCGCCGTGCTGTGGTTCGTCACGGCGTGGCGCGCGTACCGGGCCATCCGGCGCGGCGACGTCCCGAGCCACCAGGCGTGGATGATCCGCAATTACGCGCTCACCTACGCCGGGGTGACGCTGCGCATCTGGCTGCCGCTGCTGCTCCTCGCCCCGCTCATGCTCGGACAGCCGTGGGAGCTCGACGCCGCCTTCGCGAACGCCTACGCGGCGGTGCCGTTCCTGTGCTGGCTGCCGAATCTCGTGTTCGCGGAGTGGCTCATCCGCCGGCGCGGGCTGCCCTCGTACCGCCTGCCGGTGTGAGCGAGTGGATGCCGGGCGCCCGGCATCCACGTCTCACTCTCTTCCCCCCAACTGAACGTGTTCACTTGCGCTGAATGTACGCCGAAAGTGCCTCCGGGCGTACGAACAGCGCAAGTGAACACGTTCAGACGGGTCGCCGGGCGGGCGAGGGAGCGAGGGAGGGAGGGAGGGAGGGAGAGGGGGAGGGTCAGCGGGGGAGGTGCGGCAGCACCTCGGCGCCGAGGTACTCGACGTGGGCCGGGTCCTGCAGGTCCATCAGCTGGAAGTGCACGCGCTGCGCGCCGAGGGCCGCGAGCCGCTCGACCTTGGCGACGATCTCGTCGCGTCCGCCGACGATGTTGACGTCTCCGCGCAGCTCGTCGACGGTCCGGCCGATGTTCGCGGCGCGTCGGTCGAGTTCGGACATGGATGCCGCAGCCAGCGTCGGCAGGGCGACCGAGAGCTTCAGCGACCCGGGGTCGCGCCCGATCCGCTCGCACGCGGCGCGGACGCCCGCGAACTTCTCGGCGATGACCGCCTCGGACTGGAATCCGATGTTGAACTCGGTTGCGAACCGCGCCGCGAGCTCGGGCGTGCGCTTCGGGCCGCCGCCGCCCACGATGACGGGCACGCGGCTCTGGACGGGCTTCGGCAGCGCGGGGGCGTCCGTCAGCTCGTAGTGCGCGCCGGCGAAGCTGTAGGTCTCGCCTACCGGGGTCGACCACAGGCCGGTGATGATCTGCAGCTGCTCCTCGAGCAGGTCGAACCGCTTGGCGGGGAACGGGATGCCGTAGGCGTGGTGCTCACGCTCGAACCAGCCGGTCCCGAGTCCGAGCTCTGTGCGTCCGCCTGACATCGCGTCCACCTGTGCGACCTGGATCGCCAGCAGGCCGGGGACGCGGTAGGTGACCGATGACACGAGCGTGCCGAGGCGGATGCGGGAGGTCTCACGTGCGAGACCGGCCAGGGTCGTCCACGCATCCGTCGGGCCGGGCAGCCCTGATCCGTCGCCCATATGCAGGTAGTGGTCCGAGCGGAAGAATCCGTCGAATCCGTATCGCTCGGCGGTCTGCGCGAAGGCGAGCTGGTCGTCGTAGCTCGCGCCCTGCTGCGGCTCGGTGAAGACGCAGTACTCCATGTCGATCCCTAACCCGTCGGTCGCTGAGCTTGTCGAAGCGTCAGTTGGAGGAGGTGATCACGAATTCCGACGTCGGCGGCGTCGGGTCGTCGCCCGGGCGGTAGATGTCGGGCTCGAAGTAGATGACGCGGGCGGCCGGCACGGCCTCGCGCACGCGCGCCTCGACGCGGTCGATATCGGCGGCGACATGCGCGAGCGGCGCGTCCGAGGCGAAGCCGAGCTTCGCCGCGACGAGCAGTTCGTCGGGACCGAGGTACAGCGTCTTGATGTGGATGAGCTTCTCGACCTCGGGGCCGTCCTCGATGGCGTCGACGATGCGCTGGTGGTCGGCATCCGTCGCCCCCTCGCCGACGAGGAGGCTCTTCGTCTCGACGCCGAGGATGATGGCGATGACGATGAGCAGCGTGCCGATCATGAGGGTGCCGAGCGCGTCGAACAGCGAGTTGCCGGTGATGACCGTGAGGCCCACGCCGAGCAGGGCGAAGCACAGACCCGTGAGGGCGCCGACGTCTTCGAGCAGCACGACGGGCAGCTCCGGGGCCTTGGCGCGACGGACGAACGCCACCCAGGACTGGCCCTTGGCGCGCACGTGGTTGCTCTCGCGGACGGCGGTGCGCAGCGAGAACCCTTCGAGGACGATCGAGACGAGCAGCACCACGATGGGCAGCCACCACCACTTCTCGTCCAGCGCGTGCGGGTGGGTGATCTTCTCGACGCCCTCGTAGATCGCGAACAGGCCGCCGACCGAGAACAGGATGATCGACACCACGAAGGCGTACACGTAGCGCTCGCGGCCGTAGCCGAACGGGTGCTCACGGTCGGCGGCCTTCTTGGCGCGGCGCCCGCCCAGCATGAGCAGCAGCTGGTTGCACGAATCGGCGACCGAGTGGATCGCCTCGGCGAGCATCGACGCCGACCCCGAGAGGAACCACGCGATGAACTTCGCCAGGGCGATGCCCATGTTCGCCAGGAACGCCGCGAGGATCGCCTTGCCGCCGCCGGAAGCACTCATGCCGACGAGTCTACGGATGCCGCGGCGCCGGCCTGTACGCGTGACGACGCAGTCCGGCCCGGCGCCGCGCCGTGATCAATCCGACGAGCGCAGGATGATGGCCTCGGTCGGCGGCGCGGGGTCGTGCGCCCGGCCGACGTACCCGATCACCTCGAGCAGCGCGTGGCGGAACTCTGCCGGGCGCTCGAGGTGCGGCGAGTGGCCGACGCCCTCGAGGTTCACCTCGGTCACGGCGCCGCCTGCTGCGGCATAGCGGCCGAGCACGTCGCGCGTCTGCGAGACCATCTCCTGCGCGGGCGCGACGTCGTCGCCCGGCCACCCGGGGATCACCCCGAGCCTGCCGAGGTTGTTGAGGTCGTAGAACGACATGTCCGAGACGATGGCGTCCGCCGTGCCGTGGATCCACAGGACCGGCGGCTTGGGGGCGAGGTCGACGATGGCCGACACATCGAAGTAGCGGGGGGCCATCGTGTTGAGCACGCCGAGCGCGCCCGCGCCGAAGCCCGGCCAGTTCTCGCTCGCGACGGAGTCTCCGGGGTAGTTGCCGGTCGCGGTCGAGGTGGTCAGCATGGACTCGACCCAGACGTCCTCGTGCTCGGTGGTGTAGCCGGTGGCGACGTAGCCCGAGCGGAACACGCTGCGCGGCGAGGTGGGGGCTTCGTCGGTGGCGTCGCGGTCGTTCAGGCGCTGCACGAAGTCGGGGTTCGCGCCGCCTCCGCCGCAGCCCGCGTCGTCGTCGGTGAGTCGGGTGCCGTCGCGGCGCGTGCCGCCGAAGCCGTAGGGCGATACCGGTGCCTGCAGCGTCATGCTCAGCACCGGGTGGTCGAGGGCGTACTGCATCACGACCCCTCCGCCCATCGACCATCCGACGAGGTGTGCCGTCTCGATGCCCAGGGCCTCGAGGGTGGCGTGGACGTCGTCGCTGAAGTCGCGGACGCCGCGGGTGGCGTCGACGGGGGTGTTCTCGGTGTCGCCGAAGCCGCGCAGGTCGATCGCGATGACCCGCAGGTCGGAGGGGAGGTCCTGCATCGTCTCCTGCCAGAACAGCGCGGACGAGACGTTGCCGTGGATGAGGACCACGGTGCGCTCGGCAGGTGTTGCGGGATCGTCGCCCGCGCGCTCCAGCACGTTGACGGTCAGGCGGGGCGTCTCCACGGTGCGCGCGGTGATGCCGTCGAAGAGGGTCATATCGGGTTCTCCCACATCCTTGACGGGGCCCCTGCGCCCCGGCCCTTCCGAGAATAGACCGGGGCGCGCGCTTTGTGAATCAGCTTTCAGGTTGCGTGCGGGCGCGGACGGGGGAGAGTGGATGCCGCACCGCCGGCGGTGCGGCATCCATCGGTCATCCTTCCGCGGACGACTGACCCGTGTAGAAGGCGTAGGTGTTGTCGGCCGCGCGTGCCGCAGTCTCGGCGTCGGCACCCGAGGCCTGCTGGGCGGCGCCCCATGCGTCAGCGGCGCCGCGGTAGAAGGCGCGGCCCTCGGAGGTGAACGCCCAGGCCTCGGCCTCTTCGGGCGAGGGCCCCGATGCGTTCGTCAGGTGCAGGGCGAGGCCCAGCAGCCCGCCGTCCCAGCCGACGCCGGTGGCGCCGGGGCCGTAGGTCTCCCAGAACCCCGGGGGCACGTCGTCGGTGCGGGCGACGTGCTCCAACTCGAGCCGCGTCGCGTTCTCGCCCTCCGCGGTCAGCCGCACGGTCAGCCAGGTCACGCCGCCGCCGTACTCCCAGGTGGCACTGAAGTGCGCCGCCCCGCCGGCGGGCGGCACGCACTCCTGGATCTCGCCGCCCGCGTTGTTCTCGATCTGGTACCGACCGCCCCGTCGCAGGTCGCCGGAGATCGGCTGGAACCACCGGGCGATCCGGGGCGCCGTCGTGACGGCGTCCCAGACGTCGTCGAGGGGTGACGGGTAGGTCTGCGCGAGCGTCTGCACGCGCGACGCGTACCCGTCGATGTCTTCGTCGGCGATCCCGCGCGTCACCGCGTCGAGCTGGCCCTGTACGTCGACCATGTCAGTCCTCCTGGGGTTCGGTCGTGTCCGGTTCGTCGGTCTCGGCATCGCGTTCGGCGGCGAGTCGGCGTCGGCGACGGCCGCGTGCGAGCTCGGTGGCCAGCGCGTCGAGGTGAGGCTGCCAGAACCGCCGGAACGGATCGAACCACGCGGCTGCGTCGGCGAGCGGCTCGGGCGCGATCGCGTAGAGGCGTCGCGTGCCCTCGGGGCGCACGGTCGCGAACCCCGACTCGCGCAGCACCCGCAGGTGCTGGGACACCGCCGGCTGCGAGATGCCGAACTCGCGCTGCACCTCGTCGCCGATCTCGCCGGCGCTGAGCTCGCCCTCCGCGAGGAGTTCGAGGATGCGCCGTCGCACCGGGTCGCCGAGGATGTCGAGCGCGTGCATGCGTCCATGATTGCGCGGTTGCTTATATAAGTCAAGACCGATTGAATGGATGCCGCCACGCCCGCTCGTAGGATGACGGCATGCCTCACAACCCCGAAGCCCTTCCGCCCATCGCGATCCTCGGCGCAGGCTCGATGGGCGGCGCGATCGCGCGCGGTCTGTCGCGCTCGGGTCTGGCGGCGGGGGGAGTGACGGCCACCAACCGGTCGCTGGCGAGCGCCGCGGAGCTGGACGGACTGGCGGACGTCACGAGCATCGCGCTCGAGAACCGGCCGACGGGCAACACGGACGCCGCAGCCGCCGCCGGAATCGTGCTCGTGGGCGTGAAGCCCGCCATGGTGCCCGAGCTGCTGCGTGAGATCGCCCCCGCACTGCGGCCGGGCACGATCGTGGTGAGCCTCGCCGCCGGCGTCACGGTCGCGACGTTCGAGCAGATCCTCGGCGGCGACGTCGTCGTGCTGCGCTCGATGCCGAACACGCCTGCCCTGGTGGGACGCGGCGTCACCGGCCTCGCTGCGGGCACGCGCGCGGACGCCGCGGCCCTCGCCACCGCCCGGCGGCTGTTCGAGACCGTCGGGACCGTGGTCGAGGTGCCCGAATCGCAGATCGACGCGCTGTCGACGATCTCGGGCTCGGGTCCGGCGTACTTCTTCCTCGTGGTCGAGGAGTTCACCAAGGCGGCGATCGGCAAGGGCTTCGCCGAGCGCGAGGCCCGGCTCATGGCCGAGCAGACCTTCGTCGGCGCGGCCGCTCTGCTGGAGGCATCCCCTCACGATCCCGCCGAGCTGCGCCGGCAGGTGACGAGTCCCAAGGGCACCACCGAGCGTGCCGTGGCCGTGCTGCAGGACGCGCGCCTCGACGACGTGTTCGCACGCGCCACGGATGCCGCCCTCGCCCGGGCGAAGGAGCTGGCCGCCGGCGCGTGAGGCTCAGCGCTCGAGCGACGCGAAGCGCTCGATGTCGGAGTTCGTGCCCGACACGATGATGAGGTCGTGGTTCGTCACGACCGTGTTGGCCTCGGCGTAGCGGAACGGCTTGCCCGGGCTCTTCACGCCGACGACCGTGACGTTGTACTTCGTACGCACGCCCGACTCGTTGAGGCCCTTGCCGCGGATGAACTTCGGCGGGTAGAGCTTGGCGAGGGCGAAGTCGTCGTCGAAGCGGATGAAGTCGAGCATGCGCCCGCTGACGAGGTGCGCGACGCGCTCGCCCGCCTCGCGCTCGGGGTAGATGACGTGGTTGGCGCCGACGCGGGCGAGGATCTTGCCGTGCGACTGCGACACCGCCTTCGCCCAGATCTGCGGCACCTTGAGGTCGACGAGGTTCGCGGTGATCAGCACCGACGCCTCGATCGAGGAGCCGACGGCCACGACCGCCACCTGGAAGTCCTGGGCGCCGATCTGCTTCAGCGCGTCGATGTTCTTCGCATCGGCCTGCACCGTGTGGGTGACCCGCTCGGACCACTTCTGCACCAGGTCGAGGTTCTCGTCGATCGCGAGCACCTCGCGATCGAGCCGATCGAGCTCACCGGCGCACGCGGCGCCGAAACGGCCCAGTCCGATGACCAGGACGGGCGCGTCGCCCCTCATCCGCTCAACCAACGATCGGCCTTTCGACAGGCAGCGAGTAGAGCTGCGAACGGTTCGTCGCAGCCACGGCCGCGGCGAGAGTCACTGTACCAACGCGACCCATGACGATCGTGATGGCGAGGACGTAGACGGCGGGATCGGGCAGCGTCTCGGTGAGGCCGGTCGACAGTCCCACCGTCGCGAAGCCCGAGATCACGTCGAACAGCACATCGCCGAGGTCGGCCTTCGTGATCTGGGTGATCGTGATCGTCGACAGGGCGACGATCGTCGACCCCCACGCCACGACGGACAGAGCGACCCGCAGGACGTCGCTCGGGATGCGGCGCCCGAACACCTGGTTCGAGGCGCGGCCCTTGGCCTCGGAGACGACCGCGAGCGCGATGACAGCGAGCGTCGTGACCTTGATGCCGCCGGCCGTCGACGCCGAGCCGCCGCCGACGAACATGAGCATGCAGGCGACCAGCAGGCTGGACTGGTTCAGCTCGCCGATGTCGAGCACCGCGAACCCGCCGGATCTCGTCATCGCCGACAGGAAGAATGCCTGGAACGTGGTGTCCCACGCGTCCTTCGTGCCGAGGGTCAGCAGGTTGTCGTACTCCAGCACGAGGAACACGACGCCCCCCAGGAAGAAGAGCGTCACCGTCGTGATGATCGTGAGCTTCGCATGCAGCGACCAGCGCCGCACGTGCCACAGCTGCCGGCGCAGCGTGTAGATCACGGGGAACCCGATAGAGCCCATGAACACGCCCGCCATCAGCACCGTGAGGAAGAAGTAGTCGTGCCGGAACGGCTCCAGACCGTCGGCGTTCGGGGTGAAGCCGGTGTTGGTGAACGACATCGCGGCGTAGAACGGCGCCTCCCAGAGGGCGACGTTCCACGGCACGCCGGCCACGAGCAGGCCCGGATAGAGCAGGATCGCGATGACGGCCTCGATCACGAGCGTCGACAGCGCGACCGTCGCCAGCAGACTGCCGATCTGGCCGAGCTGCACCGTCTGGCTCTCGTTGACCGGGCCGCCGTGCGTGCGCAGCGGGTTGGTGTCGCTGGCCGCGATGAGCTTGGCGCGCAGGCCCAGCCTCCGCGAGATCACGAGGCCCAGGATCGATGCCAGCGTCAGCACGCCGAGAGCGCCGATCTGGACGCCGATGAACACCAGCACATGGCCGAACGGCGACCAGTGGGTCGCCATGTCGACGGTCGCGAGACCCGTGACGCAGATCGTGGACACTGCGGTGAAGAAGGCGTCGGCGAACGGCGTCCTCATCCCGTCCGCCGCGGCGATCGGCAGCGAGAACAGCGCCGTGAAGACGAGGATCAGCGACAGGAAGATGATGATCGCGAAGCGCGCCGGGGAGCGCTGCGTCAGGTCGCGGAAGAACTCCATGAACCCGTGGCCGACGGCTCGCACCCAGCCCATCGCGGTGACAGGCCTCCTGCCGACGACAGGAGCGGTGCGCCTGCCATCCGTCATGCGGAGTCCTTCCTGAGCGAATCGGCGCACGTGTCCCGGGCGCCGGTCATCGGACGCCGAGCGGTCGTGCTCATGGTACTCGGCAGGGGTCCCGACTACTCTGAGCCTATGGCGGACATCTTCGACGTGATCGCGGACGGAACGCGTCGCGACATCCTGCGACTGCTGCTCGATCGCTCATCCGCCGGGGAACGCGGCACCAGCGTGTCGCACATCGTCACCGAGCTCGGTGCCAGCCAGCCGACCGTGTCGAAGCACCTGAAGGTGCTGCGCGACGCGCACCTCGTGTCGGTGCGCGAAGAGGGCCAGCACCGCTATTACAGCCTGTCGGCCGCGCCGCTGGACGAGGTCGACGACTGGCTCGTCCCCTTCCTCGACGACGACGGTGCGGATGCCGCAGACCTGCCGGCCGCGACGCTCACCGACTCCGCGGCGCACGCCGCCGAGGTGGTCGGCCGGGCGGCGGCGTCCGCCAAGCACGCGTTCGAGACGGCGCTCAAGAGGCTTCCGGGTCGCTGAAACGAAGACGGTGGATGCCGGCGGCCGCGGCCGCCGGCATCCACCGTCGCTTCGGCGTCAGCGGCGGCCGCTCCTGCGGCGGAACAGCCACGCCCCCCACACCGCCGAGACCGCGACGATCAGGACGCACCAGCCGATGGCCCACAGCGGCTCGGTGCCGAGCTCGGTGCCCATGAGCAGGCCGCGGATCGTCTCGATGATCGGCGTGATGGGCTGGTTGTCGGCGAACCACTGCAGCCACGCGGGCATGGTGTCCACCGGCACGAAGGCGCTCGACAGGTACGGCAGGAACAGCAGGATGAAGCCGTAGCCCGATGCCGCCTCAGGGCTGCCGGCGGCCAGGCCGATCGCGGCGAACAGGTAGGTGATCGCGAGGATGTACAGCGCGATGAGGGCGGCGGCACCCACCCACGCCGCGACGTCGCCGGTCGGGCTGAACCCGAGCAGGAGCGCCACGCCGATCACGACCGCGGTGGCCAGCAGATTGCGCGCGAGGCTCGAGATCACATGCCCGGTGAGCACCGCTCCGCTGCGCAGCGGCATGGTGCGGAACCGGTCGATGATGCCGCTGGACATGTCGCGCGCCACGTAGGTCGCGGTGGTCGCCGCGCCGAAGCCGGCGCACAGCAGGATGATGCCCGGCACGACGTAGTCGACGTACGAGCCGGAGGGGTCGAGCGCCCCGCCGAACACGAACGTGAACAGCAGCATGAGCATCACGGGCAGCATGATGGACATGCTGAGCGACTCGCCGTCGCGCAGCGACTGGATCATGCTGCGTCGCACGAACACCGCTTCGGCGGTGAATCCGCGCAGTCGGGGCCGTGGGGCGGGTGCGGCGGAGACGGGGGCGGTCATCGTGGTCATGCGAGCTCCTTGGCGGTGTCGAGGGCGGGCGCGGGTGCCGCGGCATCCGGGGAACCGGTGAGCGACAGGAAGACGTCGTCGAGCGTGGGCCGACGCAGGGTGACCTCGGCGTCGGGGACCTCGTCCGCGCCGAGCTCCGCGATGGCGGCGCGCAGGCCGGCGACCGATCCGTCCGTGGCGATCTCGCGCACGACAGCGCCGTCGGCGCCCGTCAGCACGACCGTGTCGCTGCCGACGAGCGATTTGAGCTCGGCGGGGGTTCCGGTCGCGACGATCCGTCCGCCGTCGAGCACCGCGACGCGGTCGGCGAGCTGATCGGCCTCTTCCAGGTACTGCGTCGTGAGGAAGACGGTGGTTCCCGCGTCCGACAGCGAGCGGATGACCTCCCACAGGTCGCGTCGGCTGCGCGGGTCGACGCCCGTCGTGGGCTCGTCGAGGAACAGCACCTCGGGCACCACGACGAAGCTCAGCGCGAGGTCGAGCCGGCGGCGCATGCCGCCCGAGTAGGTCCCGACCCGGCGGGTGGCGGCATCCCTCAGCGCGAAGCGCTCGAGCAGCTCGGCCGCTCGGGCGCGCGCACGGCGAGGGGACAGGCCGGACAGGCGACCGAGCATCACGAGGTTCTCGGTGCCGGTGAGCGTGTCGTCGACAGCTGCCGACTGGCCGGTGAGCGCGATGCGCTGACGCACCGCGTCGGGCGCGGCGGCGACGTCGAAGCCCGCCACTGCGGCGGAGCCGCGATCGGGTCGCTGCAGCGTCGTGAGGATCGAGATCGTCGTCGTCTTGCCGGCGCCGTTCGC
Organism: Microbacterium helvum; assembly: GCF_014779795.1. Taxonomy (GTDB): domain Bacteria; phylum Actinomycetota; class Actinomycetes; order Actinomycetales; family Microbacteriaceae; genus Microbacterium; species Microbacterium helvum. The sequence goes on along the minus strand of NZ_JACXZS010000001.1, from coordinate 326,289 downwards.
GCCGAGCAGAGCGAAGATCTCGCCGCGGGGGACGGTGAGGTCGAGCCCGTCGAGGACGACGGAGTGCCCGAAGCTCTTGCCGAGCCCGCGGACGTCGATGGCGGGAGGTGTGGGGATCATGAGTGAGGCATCCTTCCGTGTATCAGGAAAACTGGTTACTGCCGCAACTGTTTATGACGGTAACACACTGTTTACGTAATAAACAGTCCTAGGATGACGACATGACCGAAGACCTCGAGCCGGAGCTTCCGCGCGGCATCGCCCTCGCCTGGGGCGTGGCCGCCAACCCGCAGCGCGGTCCCAAGCGCGAGATGAGCGTCGAGCGCATCGTCGAGGCCGCGGTCGAGATCGCCGATGCCGACGGGCTGGGGGCGGTGTCGATGGCGGCGGTCGCGGCGCGGATGGGCTTCACGCCGATGTCGCTGTACCGATATGTCAGCGCCAAGGAGGACCTCATCCTGCTCATGCAGGAGGAGGCGACCGGCATCCCGTCCGACGCCGTGCGCGAGGCGGGCGGATGGCGCGAGCAGCTCGAGGCGCTGTACCGCGAGCAGGTGCAGAACCACCTCGCCCACCCCTGGGTGCTCGACATCCCGATCTCCGGCGTGCCGGTCACCCCGAACATGGCCGCGTGGATGGATGCCGGAATCGGTGCGCTCGCCGAGACGCAGCTCACCCACGAGGAGCGGCTCGCGGTGATGCTGTTCGTGAGCGGTGCGGCGCGGTGGGCGGGCAGCATCCTGGCGGGTTACGCGCGGCTGGCCCGCGAGCAGGGCCTCGACGGTCCGGCGATCACCCGCACCGAGGACGCGATGTTCCGCGCGCTCATCACGGGCGACGCGTACCCGCACCTGCGCGCCGCGATCGACGCCGGGGCGTTCCTCGATGACTCCGACCCGTTCGCGTTCGCCCTCGAGCGGGGCCTCGACGGCATCGGCGACTACATCGCCGCGGCGGCCGAGGGACGCCATGACCCCGGCATCCCGTGGGCGGTCCCGGACGACGCCGACATCGCCGACGACAAGCGGTTCCGCGAGGCGCGCAAGGCGGTGCGCGACGCCGAGAAGGTGCTGCGCGCTGCGCGCAAGGCCGAGCGCCAGGAGGCGCGCGCGGCGCGCGATCGCCGCGCGAAGCTGAACCCGACGGGCTGACAGCGAGTTCCCGGCAACACCACGGGCCACACGGGTTTACACGCGTCCCGCGGGAGCTCTAGAGTGATCCCAAGCCCGATCAGGGCTTTGACAGTCGGTCACAGATCTGGGGAAGGTGAATGACATGGCTGAGCTGCCGGACGTGCGCTTTCTCACGGTCGCCGAGGTCGCCGAGCTGATGCGTGTCTCGAAGATGACGGTGTACCGCCTTGTGCACTCGGGGGAACTTCCCGCCGTGCGCTTCGGGCGCAGCTATCGTGTGCCGGAATCCGCGGTCACCGAGGCCCTGCAACGGCCCATCGCCGACGTCGGCTAGACTGTTCCGAGGCATTTTCCGTATCTGCCCGTTCCCGGGCGCCGCACACGCCGCGCCCAGACCCCGACATAGTGAGGTTTTCCGTGGGTTCTGTCATCAAGAAGCGCCGCAAGCGCATGGCGAAGAAGAAGCACCGCAAGCTGCTTCGCAAGACTCGCCACCAGCGCCGCAACAAGAAGTAAGCGGCATCCGCACCTAGCGCCTGTCTCCGGACGGGCGCTTCGTGTATCTTCCGCAGGACCCCGAAAGGCCGTCATGAAGTCCATCACCGTCCAGCAGCTTCGCGAGCGCGTCGATACCCCGCTCATCGACGTGCGCGAGATCGACGAGTACGCGGCCGGCCACGTGCCCGGCGCCGTCAACATCCCGATGTCGGTCATCGGCGGCCGCCTCGATGAGCTTCCCGACGGCGCGTTCGACGTCATCTGCGCCGTCGGCGGACGTTCGGGCCGGGTGGTCGAGGCGCTCGAGGCGCGCGGCTACGACGTGACCAACGTCGACGGTGGCACGAACGAGTGGATCGCGGCCGGCTTCCCGGTCGAGGCCTGAGCGGGGCCGGGCACGGCATGGCCACGCTCACCCTGATCGGCAAGCCCGACTGCCACCTGTGCGACGTCGCGCGCGAGGTCGTCGAGACCGTGGTCGCCGAGCTGCCCGAGGATGCGGTGGAGGTCGAGGAGCTGTCGATCGCCGACGACCCCGCGCTCTACGCCACGTGGTGGGAGAAGATCCCGGTCGTCCTCATCGACGGCGAGCTGCACGGTCACTGGCGCGTGTCGCCCGATCGTCTGCGCGCGGCGCTGGACGCCGCACGCTGACCATCGTCACTTCTCGATCTCGACGACCTCCGCGCCGGGCGCGTTCGTCTTGATCGACTCGATGCCGCCCAGCGCGCTCGCCTTCGACGAGTACCCCTGACTGCTCGCGATCACCTGCCCGTTGGACGCCTTCAGGTTGAAACGCCAGTCTCCGCCCTTGTCGACCCATAGTTCGAACTTGCCCGCCATCGGAACCCCCTCGAGAGAAGTTGATGCAGGGCGGACGCCGTGCACCCGGCGCCTCGCGCCGGCTTCACGCTAGCGGCGCACGAAGGTGGAAGGAAGGGGATGCTGCGGGCTCAGGAGGTCAGCCGCGACCGCAGCGCGTCGAGCTCGGTGTCGGTCAGGCCGCCGGACCGCAAGTAGGCCGCCGAGCCGCCCTGCGCGTCGACCCACGTGAGCGCGTGCTCGATCGCCGACGGCGGCGTCGCGGTGATCAGTTCATCGAGCTCGGGAGTGAGCGGCACACCCATCGAGCGGACCATGCCCCGCATCCGTTCCGCCCACGGCCCCGAGAGACGCTCGGCAGACACGGCGTAGTCGGCGACGACGGCCGCGCGATCGGCGCCGACCGTGTCCAGGATCAGGGCGACCGAGACGCCGGTGCGATCCTTGCCTGCCGTGCAGTGCACCAGGACGGCGGTGGGGGAGTCGTCCCGCGAGGCCGCGACGAGGCGCGCGGCCTCGGCGAAGGCGGCCGCGCCGTGCTCGAGCATCGAGACGTACAGCTCGCCGAGCCCGGGCAGCTGCGCCAGCGCGGACGCGATCGCCTGGCCGGCGGCATCCGGATCCGCCGCCTGCGTCGCCGCCTGCGCGAAGCCGGTCATCGCGCCCTCGAGCAACGGCAGGGCGACGACCTCGAAGGGTCGCGACGCTGGCAGCACGTCGGGCGACATGCCCCGTTCCAGGTCGGTCCGGAAGTCGGCGATCACGCCGATGCCCGACGCCGCGAGCTGTTCGACACCGGTCGGCGTGAGCGTGCTCAGCGCCTCCGACCGGTAGAGCACTCCGGAACGCGTCGCACCGCCCGTCGTGAGCGGCGTGCCGCCCGTGTCGCGGAAGTTCTGCAGCCCGTCGATCGTGATCACCGGTCCACACTATGGGGGCGGAGGCCGTCTCAGCTGACGCGGCGCAGCAGCAGCACGCCGTCGTCGAGGTGCGCCGGCGTGCCGTCGGGCGCCGTCGCCTCGCGGCGGCGCACCTCGACCAGCTCGGGCTGCCACCGGGTGGGGTCGAGATCGAGCAGCGTGAGCTCCTCTTCGGGCGTGCGCATGACGGGGGCGTGCACGGGGACCTCACGAGCCCACGGCGGCGGGGCGGCATGCGACACGATCAGCAGCCTGCCGCCGGGTGCCACGCGGTCCGCCGCTTCGCGCAGCATGCGCAGGCGGGGGAAGTCCGGCTCCCAGGAGTGCAGGAAGCTCGCGAGCACGAGGTCGAACTCGCCGGGAACGGATGCCGCCCCGTCCCCGACACGGAAGTCGGCGTCGACTCGGTGCGACGCGGCGAGGTCGGCGGCACGTCGCGCCGCGGTCGCCGAGACGTCGACCCCGGTCGCGCGCCAGCCGCGCTCGGCGAGCCAGACGACGTCTCCGCCTTCGCCCGAGCCGAGATCGAGCGCCGTCCCGGGTTCGAGCCCGGAGACGATGGCCGCCATCGTCGCGTTGACGCGTCCCGACCAGAAGCGTTCTTCGGCGGCGTAGCGCTGCTCCCAGCCGGCGTTGCGCAGCGCGGTGCGCTCCTCGACCGCCCGGTCGAAGTCCTCGGCGGCGAGCATCGCGTTCGCGCCGGCCCCGGCCATCGATCCGGCCCCCATCGACAGCGGCACGTTGCCGAACGGCCCTGTCACATTGCCTGCGGCGAAGACGCGGGGGTGGCTGGTCGCCCCGCGCAGGTCGGCGACCAGCGGGCTGCCGGGCGCTTCGGCGCGGGCGAGCCGCAGGCCGTCGGCGTACCCCAGATCGAGAACGGGCGTCCCGCCGGTGAACAGCGCGTCGACCACCACCTCTTCGCCGGCCTCGGTCTCGATCGCGAGCGCGCCGTCGCGGCCGGTGACGGCTCGCACGGGAGCGGCCACGATCCGGATGTCGCGGGCGCTCAGCCGGACGATCGCCGATTCGTCCCAGGGCTCGCCCGTGAACACCGTGACGTCGTCCGAGAGCTGGCGCACGAGCTCGACCTGGTGCAGGCTCGCCGCCGAGGTGGCGAGGACGGCGAGGCGGCGCCCGGCCACTTCCCAGCCGTGGCAGTACGGGCAGTGCAGCACTGTGCGGCCCCACTCCTCGCGCAGACCGGGCACATCGGGAAGCTCGTCGCGGATGCCCGTCGTGATGACGACGGCGCGTGCGGTGTCGACCGACCCGTCCTCGCGGGTCACGCGAAGCACGGCGCCCTCGTCGGCGAGGTCGATCACCACGCCGGCGGCGAATTCGACCCCGTAGGCCCGAGCCTCGTCGCGGCCCGTGGCCAGCAACCCGGTCGGGGATGAGCCGTCGTGGCCGAGCACGCCGTGCATGTGCTCCGCGAACCGGTTGCGCGGCATCCCGCTGTCGATCACCAAGGTGCGGCGCCGGGAGCGGCCCAGCATCTGCGCGGCGCTCAGCCCGGCCGTACCGCCGCCGATGACGACGGCATCCCACTCGTTCTCCATGACTCCAGCTTCGACGCACGCGGCCACATTGGCAAACAGGTTTGCAGAAATGGCAAGATGAACCCATGGATGCACTGGATCAGGTCGGCCCGCGGCTGCGCGCCGCGCGCAAAGACCGTGGCTGGACGCTCGACGACCTCGCGACCCGTGCCGGCATGTCGCCCAGCACGCTCTCGCGCCTGGAGGCCGGCAAGCGCCAGGCATCGCTGGAGCTCCTGCTCCCGCTCACCCGACAGCTCGGCATCCGGATCGACGACCTGCTGCCCGAGGCGCCCGCCGACCCCCGCGTGCACCGGCCGGTCCAACGGCGCGAGGGCATGGTGATCGCGCCCCTCACCCTCGACCACTCGCCGGTGCAGACGTACAAGATCACCTTCCCGGCGGTCGCGCAGGCGCCCGAACCCCGCGTGCACGACGGTTACGAATGGCTGTACGTGCTCAGCGGCCGGCTGCGCCTGGCGCTGGACGACCACGAGCACGTCATCGAGCGGGGCGAGGCCGCCGAGTTCGACACGCGCCTGCCGCACAGCCTGAGCGCGACCGCCGATGGCCCGGCCGAGGTGCTGAGCATCTTCAGCGCGTCGGGGGAGCGCATGCACACGCACGGAGCCCCGTGAGCGGCGAGGCGCTCACGGGGCTCCGTGCGGTCGTGCTTACGGCGCGAGGCGCGTCGGACCGCGGAAGAGGTAGGTGACCTCGCGGATCGAGTCCTGGCCGAGCAGCAGCATCAGCACGCGCGCGAGGCCCATGCCGAAGCCGCCGTGCGGCGGGGCGCCGTAGCGGAAGAAGTCGAAGTAGAAGTCGAGGTGCTCGGCGCCCAGGCCCTTCTCCTTCGCCTGCTCGATCAGCACGTCGACGCGGTGCTCGCGCTGCGCGCCGGTCGTGATCTCGACGCCCTTGAAGAGCAGGTCGTACGACTTGGTGAGCCCGGTCTCTTCGTCGCGCATGTGGTAGAACGCGCGGATCTCGGGGTGGTAGTCCGTGATGAACACGAACTGGTGGCCATAGGTCTCTTCGACGTAGGCCGAGATCTGACGCTCGCCCTCGGGGTCGAGGTCGCCGTCGGTACGGGGGATGTCGTAGCCGCGGCCCTTCACGATCTGGCGCGCCTCGGCGAGCGGGATGCGCGGGAAGGGGATGCTGGGCACCTGCACTTCGAGACCGAAGAGCTCTTCGATCTCGGCGCCGTGCTTGTCTTTCACCGCCTGGAAGCCGGCCTGCAGCAGCTCCTCCTGCATCGTGGCGACGTCCTCGTGGGAGTCGATCCAGCTGATCTCGGCGTCCACGGAGGTGAACTCGGTCGCGTGACGCGAGGTGAACGAGGGGTCGGCGCGGAAGGCCGGCGCGATCTCGAAGATCTTGCCGAAGCCTGCGACCTGCGCCATCTGCTTGAAGAACTGCGGCGACTGCGCGAGGTACGCCGTCTTGTCCTCGAAGTAGTCGAGCGAGAACAGCTCGGCGTTGGACTCCGACGCGCTCGCCATGAGCTTGGGGGAGTGCACCTCGATGTAGTCGCGCTCGATCCAGTACGAGCGGAACGCGTGCTCGAGCGTCGTCTGCACGCGGAAGATGAGGTTGTTGCGGCGCTGACGCAGGTCGAGGAAGCGCCAGTCCATGCGCTTGTCGAGACCGGAGTCGGCGGCGATGGGCGTCTCGGGGAGCGCCGCGGCGGCGATGTCGAGAGAGCCGATCTTGATCTCGACGCCGCCGAGCTTGACGCGCTCGTCGTGCTTGAGCTCGCCCCGCACCGTCAGGAAGGTGCCCGTGGCGAGGTTCGAGATGACGTCGGTGAGCGCGAGGGCCGCGGCATCCTGCTCACTGCCGTCCTCTGCCGGGCGCGTGGCCGGGTTGACCAGCTGCACCGCCCCGGTCTCGTCGCGAAGGATGACGAACTGCACCTTCTTCTGATCGCGGACGGTCTCCACCCAGCCCGACACCGAGACGGGTCCGTCGGGGAGACCCTTCAACTGACTGACGAGAACGCGTTCACTCACGAGCGACAAGTCTACGTGGCAGGTCACGGGGTTCTTCTCGCGCGAGCGCGCGGCCGTAGGGCGAACGCTCAGCCGGCCCACAGAAGACGCCCACGTAGACTGGTGCGGTGCCCGCCGCTCGCCTTCATCTCGTGCGCCACGGGGAGGTCCACAACCCTGCCCGCGTGCTCTATGGGCGACTCCCGGGGTACCGGCTCAGCGCGGACGGCCGGCGCATGGCGCGGCAGGCCGCCGAGTATGTGAAGGCGCTGGAGCGGCCGGTCTCGGTGCTCATCAGCTCGCCGCTGCAGCGCACGCAGGAATCGGCCGAGCCGTTCACCGAGCTCTTCGGCATCGAGCCGGTCATCGACGAGCGCGTGATCGAGCCCACCAACGTGTTCGAGGGCAAGCGCATGGCGCGCGCACTGGTCAACCCGTGGAACTGGCGCCACCTGCGCAAGCCGGCCCTGCCCAGCTGGGGCGAGCCGTACGCGGACGTCGTGGGCCGCATGAACAAGGCCATGACCGAGGCGTGGGAGTCGGTGGACGCGGGCGACGTCGTGATCGTCTCGCACCAGCTCCCCATCTGGATCACCCACCTGGCCGTCACCGGGCAGCCCCTGCGGCACGACCCGCGCGCGCGACGCTGCACGCTGTCGAGTGTGACGAGCTTCGAGATGGTCGACGGCAAATGGACCGAGACCGCCTACGCCGAACCGGCGTCGACGGCGGGCGCGGTGGATGTGGGAGCAGTATGACTCGCGGCTTCGGGAAGGTCCGCGTGGCGGCATCCCTCCTTCTCAGCACGGTGCTCATCGCCGGACTGGCGGCGTGCAGCGCCGACCCGCTCGCCGAGCAGTACCGCGAGGGCGACAACAAGGGCTTCGTCTCGGCGGCCAACGGGTTCGAGGTCGTCGAGATCGAGGCCGCCGACCGCACCGAGCCCGTCGAGTTCGAGGGCGTGCTCGACACCGGTGAGACGACGACGAGCGAGGACTACGCCGGCGACGTCACCGTCGTGAACTTCTGGTACGCCAGCTGCGCACCCTGCCGCGTGGAGGCGCCGGAGCTCGCGAAGGTGCACGACTCGTTCGAGGGCAAGGACGTGAAGTTCCTCGGCGTCAACCTCTACGACGGTGCCGAGGCCTCGCAGGCGTTCGCGAAGAAGTTCGGCATCGACTACCCGAGCGCGCTCATGACTGTCGACGGCTCGATGAAGCTCGCGTTCGCCGGCTCGTCGCCCCTCAACGCCGTGCCGGTCACGCTCGTGCTCGATAAGGAGGGGCGCGTCGCCGCACGCCTGATCGGGCAGATCGAAGAGGCGTCGATCCTCGAGACCATCGTGCGCGAGACGCTGGAGGAATCGTGAGCCTGGGCGAGCTCGTCGCCGACGGCTCGCTGCTCATCGCCATCCCCATCGCCGTTCTCGCGGGCGCGATCTCGTTCCTGTCGCCGTGCGTGCTGCCGCTCGTGCCGGGCTACCTCGGCTTCATCGGGGGCGCGGTGGCGCCGCGTCCGGCGCCGGTCGCCGTGAATGCGGCGGGGGATGCCGTCACGCCGGGGTCGACCGACGGCGAAGGCGTTCCGACTCGCTCCTCCGTCGCTCGCTCGACGACCGATGGGGTGGAGGCGCCGGCCCGCGGCCGCCTCGTGCTCGGCGTGCTGCTGTTCATCGCCGGCTTCACGGTGGTGTTCGTCAGCATGGCGATGCTCGGCGGCACTGTCGGGCGGTTCCTGCTCGAGTACGCCGACGTCATCACCCGCGTGCTGGGCGTGCTCATCATCGCGATGGGGCTCGTGTTCATCGGCTGGTTCGGGCTGGCGCAGCGCATCGCGCGGCCGCAGGTGCGCGGCAACCTCGGGCTCATCGGCGCGCCGCTGCTGGGCATCGCGCTGGCGATCGGGTGGGCGCCCTGCATCGGCCCGACCCTCGCCGTGATCCTCACGATGTCGTTCGACTCGGGGTCGATCGGTCGTGCGGCGCTCCTCGGCGTCGCGTACTCGCTGGGCCTCGGCATCCCGTTCCTTCTCATCACGCTCGGATTCGGCTGGGCGACGCGCTCGGTGACCTTCGTGCGCCGCCACATCCGTGTCGTCAACCTCATCGGCGGCGGTCTGCTCATCGTGCTCGGTCTCCTTATGGTGACCGGCGTGTGGACCGCCGTGATGGCCCAGTTCCAGGGGGTGTTCTCCAGTGTCCCGGCCCCGCTCTGACTCCGAGACGTCGGTGGACCCGCTCCGGCCCGCCGACCACGCCGACAGCGCCACCCCGGCCGCAGAGGCATCCGACGACATCACCCAGCCGTCGCTGGGCGTCGTCGGCTGGCTCAGGTGGGGGTGGCGCCAGCTCACCTCGATGCGCACCGCCCTCGTGCTGCTGCTGCTGCTGGCCATCGCGGCGGTCCCTGGCTCGCTCGTGCCGCAGCGCAGCGCCGACCCGAACGGCGTGCGGCAGTACTTCGTCGACAACCCCGACCTCGCACCGGTGCTCGACAAGCTGAGCCTGTTCGACGTGTACACCTCGCCGTGGTTCTCGGCGATCTACATCCTGCTGTTCATCTCGCTCGTCGGCTGCGTGATCCCGCGCACGAAGCACCACTTCAAGGCCATGCGCGCCAAGCCGCCGCGCACCCCGGCGCGGCTGTCGCGTCTGGACGCCCACCGCTCCGAGATCCTCGAGTATGCCGATGACGCGGATGCCGCCGCCGCAGCAGCGACCGCGATCGAGGCCGCCCAGCATCAGCTGCGCAAGTCCGGCTACCGCGTCGAGCGCTACGACTCCGCCAGGGCGCTGTCGGTGTCGGCGGAGCGCGGGTATCTGCGCGAGACCGGCAACCTGGTGTTCCACGCCGCGCTGGTCGGCGTGCTGCTCGCCGTCGGCATCGGCGGCGGGTTCACGTACACCGGCCAGACGGTCATCATCGAGGGCCGCACGTGGGTGAACGCGATGCTGGACTACACGTCGTTCAACCCGGGACGCTTCGTCGACGAGGACGCCCTGACGCCGTACGCGCTGACGCTCGACCGGTTCGACGTGACATACCAGCCGAGCGGTTCGAAGGGCGCGGGCATGGCCGGCGACTTCGTCGCCAATCTCACGACGCAGTACGCGGGCGGCGACGCCGAGAAGGGCGAGGTGCGCGTCAACCACCCGCTCGACATGGCGGGCGACCGCGTGTACCTCATGGGCAACGGCTACGCCCCGACCCTCACGATCCGCGACCCCGACGGCGATGTCGTGTTCTCAGAGGCGGTGCCGTTCCTGCCCCAGGACACCAACATGACCTCGCTCGGCGTGATCAAGGTGCCCGACGGCCTCAGCGACCAGCTCGGCCTCGTCGGCTTCTTCTACCCGACGCAGGTCAAGCTCGACAGCGGGGCGTACACCTCGGCCTACCCGGCGCTCATCAGCCCTGTCGTGACCCTCGACGTCTACGTCGGCGATCTCGGCATCGACGGCGGCGTGCCGAAGTCGGTGTACACGCTCGACACGAGCGACATGAAGAAGCTCACCGGCGCGGGCACCGACGTGACCTCCCTCGAGTTGGCGCCAGGCGACACCGCGGACCTTCCCGGGGGTCGCGGCACGGTCACGTTCGAGAACGAGGCGCCCGCAGGCGCACACGGGTACGACGGCTCCGTCAAGCGCTATGTGTCGCTGTCGATCCACCGCGACGCCGCCGCGACCTGGGTGCTCGTGTTCGCCATCCTGGCGCTCGCCGGGCTGCTCGCGGCGCTGTTCGTGCCGCGCCGACGCATGTGGGTCAAGGCCGTCGTCCAGGGCCACACCGTGCACCTGGAGTACGCGGGCCTCGCCCGAGGCGAGGATCCCACCCTCGCCGGCGCCGTCGACCAGTTCGCGGTGCAGCACCTCGCGTCGCTCACCGACTCGAAGCCTGAAACCACCCCCGACGTAGACTGAGGATCATGCCCGACGCCATGCCTTTCGACCTCGACTCGATCTCGCGGCTGCTGGTCTGGACGGCCATCGCGATCTACGCGCTCGCGTTCATCGCATACACTGTCGACCTCTCGCGGCGCGGGGTCGTCGCCGCCGACGCGAAGGACGCAGCCGCGAAGGATGCGGCGACCGCGCGCGAGCGCGAGCTCGTGGCCGCCGGCAGCTCCCGCGGCGGGATCGTCGAGGCGATGCGCGCGCAGGAGACGGCATCCGAGGCGGCGATCAACGCGCCCGTCGGGCGGCGCGAACGACTCGTATGGGCGCGTATCGGCACGTCGCTGACCGTGCTCGGCTTCCTGTTCCACGTCGGCGCCGACGTGACGCGCGGGATCGCGGCCGGACGAGTGCCGTGGTCGAACATGTACGAGTTCGCCCTCACCGGCACGATGCTGATCATCGCGGTGTACCTGGGCGTGCTCTTCCGCTACGACCTGCGGTTCCTCGGCACGTTCATCACGGGCCTGGTGGTGGTGCTGCTCGGCGGCACCGCGATCTGGTTCTACACCGAAGTCGTGCCGCTCGCCGAGCCGCTGAAGTCGGTCTGGCTCGTCATCCACGTCTTCGTCGCGTCGTTGTCGACCGCCATCTTCGCCCTCGCATTCGGGTTGTCGGTGCTGCAGCTCATGCAGTCCCGGCGCGAGAGCAAGGTCGCGGCGGCCGAGGCGATGACGTCGGCCGGCGGTGCGGCATCCACTCCCGTCAAGACGGGGCCGGGGTTCCTGCGGACGCTGCCGAGCGCCGACGCCCTCGAGTCGCTCGCATACCGGTTCGCGATCATCGGCTTCATCTTCTGGACCTTCACGCTGATCGCCGGCTCGATCTGGGCCAACGACGCGTGGGGCCGCTACTGGGGCTTCGACACGAAGGAAGTCTGGACCTTCGTCATCTGGGTGCTCTACGCCGGGTACATCCACGCGCGCGCGACGCGCGGCTGGCGCGGCTCTCGCTCGGCCTGGCTGTCGATCATCGGGTTCACCGCGGTGCTGTTCAACTTCACGATCGTGAACATGTTCTTCAAGGGCCTGCACGCCTACTCGGGTCTGAACTGACCCGTCGCGTCCGCGTCATGCCGCTCCGGGAATGCCGCGTGCTCTCGTGCCCGGCGTCGGGAATTTGCGACACGCTCTTGACGGATCTCGCGACTCGGGTCTACTTTGGCGCGTGTCCGGTTCGCCGACCGCATCCACACCGTGTGCGTGCGGTCCTCGAGCCGGTTGGGGTTGAGTTACACGAGAGACACTCAGGTGTCATCGCCGGGGTTCGGGGGAGCCGCGCAGCGGATCGAGTGCACCGGCGCGTTGTCAGTTTCGTCGAACGAGCGACAGGCGCGTCATGGTTTGGGGATCGGGAACGGGGCGCTACCGCAGCGCGGCGTTCGGCGTGCTCGCGTACGCGACGGCGATCGCCGTCGCCGTGGGCATCACCCTGCCGTACAGCGCGCCCCTGACCAGCCCGGTAGCAGTCGCCGCGTCGGCACCCGCACCCGCACCCGCGCCCGCGTCGGCACCCGCACCCGCGTCGGCACCGGCGCCCGCAGCGCTCGCCGCGACCGTGGTGGGCGCATCCGCCGACGCCGCAGCGGACGAGATGGTCGGCTCGGTCGCTGCGCTGAACGTGCGGCCGTTCGACGCCGCAGACGTCGCCGCTCCGACCGACACGGCGCCTGCGCCGGATCCCGCGCCCGCTCCGGCCCCGGATCCGGCCGCGGATCCCGCTCCGGCCCCGGATCCCGCTCCGGCCCCGGATCCGGCCGCGGATCCCGCTCCGGCCCCGGATCCCGCTCCGGCCCCGGCCCCGGCTCCTGTGCCGGATCCCGCGCCCGCGCCGACCGAGCCCGTGGTCGCCGACCCGGCGCCGACCGCTCCGGCGCCGACCGAGCCCGCGGTGCCGGCCGAACCGGCGCCCGAGGCACCGGTCGACCCGGTACCGGCGGCACCCGTCGACCAGGCTCCGGCCGCCCCCGCCGCACCCGCGCCGTGGGTGCTGACGATGTCGGGCACAGCCTCGTCGCTGGTCTTCCACGCCGACGGCACCGTCACCTTCCAAGGCGTCACACGGCCGTTGGCCGAGATCTCCGGGATCCGCGTGACCGGCACGTCGGGCGACGACACGTTCACCATCGACTTCGGCGGCACGGACCCCGGCATCCCGGTCTCCTTCGACGGCGCGGCCGGCTTCGACACGCTGGTCACGAACGGCGGCGGCGGGTTCGCCTCGCAGCCGACCGACGGGTCCAGCGGGACCATGACGTTCGGCTCGACCGTCGTGCACTACGCGGGCATCGAGCCGATCGTCGCCAACACCGGCGGCACCGGCAGCGCCGACTTCGCACTCGGAAGCGGCGACGACGACGCGGTGCTCGAGCAGGGCCCGGCCACCGGCCAACTGCAGCTGCGCAGCGCGAACGCCTCGTTCGAGACGACGGTGTTCGATGCTCCGGTCGGAACGGGCACCGTCCTGAAGATCTCGGGCGGCACCGGGCACGACACCCTCACGGTCCTCGGGGCGATCAACCTCCTGAACGCCGCGTTCGAGGCGTACTTCGAGTCGGTGATGTTCCAGGGCGCCACCGTCACCGCGTCGTCGGTGAAGGTCATCGCCGACGAGACCGCGACCCAGGGGATCGGCGCCGCCGACTGCACCGACTTCGATGACTTCTCGATCGTCGACTGCCTCGACCACGACGCGAACACGTCGGTGGTCGTCGACGGCGGCTCGATCACGACGGGCGATCTGACGATGACCGCCACCTCGACCGTTACCCCCGACACGGACGCCGACCATGCGTACGCCGTGATCGCGAACGCGAACGCGAACGTCGCGATCACGGGCGGCGCGACGATCGTGGCGAACGGAGACCTCACGGCCACCGCCACGTCCACCGTCGGCCCGTTCACACTCGGCAAGCAGTACGGCGACGCGGCGATCATCACCTCGAACGCCGCCGTCATGATCGGCGGATCCTCGGCGGTCACCGTCACGGGTGCCGCGACGATGGATGCGACCTCGACGGTCACCGCATCGGCGGTGCCCACGAGCGACAGCTCGAAGCACGAGACGGCGGGCAGCTTCGACGCCGCGGTCGCCGTCCTGTGGACCACGGCGAACGTCATCGCCAAGATCACCGGCACGGCAAGGGTCGCCGTGGCGGGGGCTCTCGGCATCACCGCGGCGAACGCCGCGACCCTCACCGCCACGGGCGACGCGCACCAGGCGACGAGCGGCGCGGGCGTCGCCGTCGTCCACCTGTCGCAGACGACGGATGCCGCCATCGACACCACCAGCGCGATCGGGGTGTCCGCAGCATCGGTCGACGTGCTCGCCGACCAGACCGCGAACGTGACGGCCACGGCCGTCGCGAGCAAGGGCGGCGCCAAGGACTCCAACAAGAACCAGAACAGCGCGAGCCGCGCGAACGGCCAGTCCAACACCGGAAGCAGCGCCAGCGGCGGCGGCGACATCAGCATCGCGGCGGCCTTCGGACTCGCGCACGTGAAGACCGACACGCGGGGCCGCGCCGTCGGGGCCAAGGTCGTCACGACCGGGGCCCAGGCGTATCGGGCGCACGCCAAGAACACCGTCGCCGTCACCGGCAACGGCGGCACCGCCGACGGCTCGGGCGGCGCCAGCGGCGCGGGCGTGGGCATCGGCGTCGGCCTGCTGATCCTCGACTTCGCGACCCGTGCCTACATCTCGGGCGGCGCGATCGACGCCCCGAGCGGCGTGACGGTGCGAGCGGCGGGACCGGATGCCGGCAACTCGTCGTTCACCGCGACGGCCGTCTCCGGCGCCAAGCCCGCTTCGGGCTCGGTCGCGTTCGCCGGCTCGTTCGCACTGGCCAAGATCGACACCCTCACGTCGGCGACGCTGAACGGCGCGACGTCGTTCGCCGGCCGCGCGGTCGCCGTCACGGCGCGAGGCAGCAGCAAGAGCACCGCGCAGGCGACCGCGAAGCAGCAGATGGGCGGCACGAACGGCAGCCCCGTCGGCGCCGGCGCATCTGTCGCTCTGACGCTGATCCGAGACGACATCGTCGCCGCGGTGGCCGCGGGGGCGGCGCCGAGCGCGATCGGCGCCCTGACCCTCACCGCGAACGGCGCCGACGACGCGACCACCACGACTGTCGGCGGCGCCGACGGCGGCACCAGCGCCACCCTCACCGGCGTCGCGAGCATCACGATCCACAACGTCCGCACGTTCGCCGGCGTGATGTCCGGCCCCGCCCTCGCGCTGGCCTCGCTCGCCGCCGCCGCCACGCAGGCGGCGAAGGCGACGACGTCGGCGACCGGAGCGACGAACTCGGGCAACGGTGCGACGCTCGGGCTCACGATCTCGTTCGCGCTGGCGAGCATCGACCACGAGGCCGAGGCATCCATCGGTCGCACCGTGACCGCCACCGGTCCCGTGTCGCTCGCCGCCGAGAACGTGTCGAAGACCACCACGACCGCCGAGGCGACCGCGCAGGGCGCACCGGGAGAAGGTGCGGGCGGCAACTCGACGAACGACAACGTGAAGACCAAGTCCGATGCCAAGCTCGGCAGCGCCGGTGGCAGGACCACGGGCGGCGCAGGCGGTGGCACGTCGACGCCCGACCAGAAGAACGAGGACGGCACGTCGGTGTCGGTGGCCGCGGCCATCGCCGTCAACCTGGTCACCTCGGTCGCACGGGCCATGCTTCTCGCGGGCGCGTCGGTCTCGACGCCGGGGGCTGTCACGCTGACCGCCACCAACAACACCGATGCCTCGGCGACGGCCGAAGGCACCGCGGTGAACTCGACGACGGCGGGCATCGGAGCCGCCGTCGCCGTCAACAAGGTGCGGCTCATCAACGAGGCGGGGCTCGGCGTCGGCGCGTCGGTGCACGCCGCGTCGCTCACGGTGTCGGCAACCGTGAAGGCGGTCGGTCCCGACGTCGTCCACGCCTTCGAGGCCGTCGCGCAGGCCGGCGCCACCGGCACCGGCGGCACGCTGGGCGTGGCTGGCGCCTTCGCCATCAACCTCGTCGACGAAGACACCCGCGCGCTGCTCGACGCGAGCAGCGACCCCTCGCCGCAGCCCGCACCGCCGCTGCCGGGAGTCGTGCTCACCGGTGGCACGGCCAGCTTCACCGCCGGGTCGAAGACGACCGACAAGTCGTCCGCCAAGGCCGGTCAGTCCGGTGACGGGACGGTCGGCATCGGCGCCGCATTCGCGCTCAACCTCGTGACGCACGAGGTGTACGCGGGCATCGCACCCGCCGCCAACGGCACCCGCGGCCCTCCCGTCACGGGTGCCGGCGCACTGACCATCACCGCCACCCACGACGTCACGCTCACCACTGAGGCAGAAGCAGGCGCCGCAGGCGGCTCCGTCACCATCACCCCGTCGGTCGCGATCGTCATCGCGACGGTCCACACCGCAGCATCCATCGGCCGAGGCTCCGCTCCGCTCACCGCGTCGAGCATCACCGCCACCGCCACGCAGACCGTGACGGCCGACACCACGGCCAAGGGCTCCACCACCGCCGGCAGCACCGCAGGGATCGGCGTCTCGCTGGCCCTCGCGATCCTCGACGACATCACGTCGACCTCGGGCAGCGACCGCAGCCTCACCACGGCCGGCGCCGTCTCGTTCACGGCCACGCAGCGCATCGACGCGAAGACGACGGCGAAGGCGGCGGCCCAGGGCGCGAGCCCCAGCGAGGGCGGCGACCAGCCCACCGGCAAGGACGTCAACCAGAAGGCGGACGCGAACCTCGGCCAGGCGAGCGCCACCAAGCAGCAGAACGGCGGCGGCTCGACCAGCACGTCGGCCACGCCGAAGGCGGCGACCGGTCAGGGTGCGGGCGGCAGCTCCAGCGGCAACTCGGTCTCGATCGCCGGAGCGATCGCGATCGCCGTCGTCTCGGGAACGGTGACGGCGCGCTTGGCCTCGGGCATCGTGGTGGATGCCGGCGGCACGGTCTCGCTGATCGCCCGGGGCGACACCGACTCCCTCGCAGACGCGCGGGGCGACACCTCGACGAAGGGCTCGGTAGGGGTCGGCGCCGGTGTCGCGGTGCAGGCCGTCGAGATCACGGTGCGCGCCACCACCGGCGCGTCGACGATCACGGCGACCGGGCTCACGGTGCTCGCCGAGATGCTGCAGGGCGATGACGACGACATCGTGCGCCGCTGGAACGACACCGCCCACCGCTGGGAGACGGTCGAGTCGGGCGAGCAGCTGCCGGGGCCGAGCGAGGGCGACCTCGTGTTCGTGAAGACGAACGCGGACGGCGACAACGCGTCGGGCGGCAACGACGGCCTGTACAAGTTCTCCGGCGGGTCGTGGACGCTCGACACCGACAAGACCCTCACCGGCACCGTCGACGAGCTGCCCGCTTCGGTCGTCAACGGCAACTGGTACATCCTCGACGCCGAGAAGGACGGACACCCGGCCGGCAGCGTGTGGAAGGGCGAAGGCGGCGCATGGGTGTTCGTCACCAAGTTCGCCGTCACCGAGAAGTCGCAGCTGGCGAAGGATCAGATCGCCGAGAACACGTGGTTCCAGCTGACCACGGGCGACGGCGCGAACACCCCCGGCTTCTACAAGCGCAACGGCAGCCATGCCTGGGTGAAGCAGAACGTGACCGTCGGCGAGGGCGTCGCCCTGCCCACCGGCGCCCTGAACGACACGCTCTTCCGGCTGTACGAGCACGAGATCACCTCCATCGCCCGCGCCGGGGCGAGCAAGTCGTCGAGCGTCGGCGTCGCCGGTGCCGTCGCCATCAACGTGCTCGGCAACACCACCGAGGCGCTCATCCCGGCAGGTGCCGTCGTGACGCTCTCGTCGGCGGCATCCACGGTCCGCGCCCACAGCAACGAGCGCGACGCCGCGACCGCGACGAGCAAGGCGAGCGTCGGCTCGGCCACCGGCGTCGGCGCATCGGTCGCGCTGCAGGTGATCGACGGCAGCGACGTCACGGCGGCGATCGCCGACGGCGCCGCGGTGTCGGGAGGCGCCGGTCTCACCGTCGCCGCCATCGGGTTCCGGGATCTCGCCACGAAGGCAGAGGGCGGCACGGCAGGCAAGACCGGAATCACACCGGTGGTATCGCTCGTGGTGGGCGTCGACGACGACGTCACCGCACGCATCGGCACGTCGGGCACGGCGATGATCCAGACCGGGGCGATCGTCGTACGGGCGACGCACGTCACGTGGGTGGCGACCGAGGGCAACGCCGATGCCGCCGGCAAGAGCACCGCGGTCGGCGCGACGGTCGTCGTCAACGCCGTGGTCGGGTGGGACACGCTCGCCGAGATCGCCCGCAACGCGCAGGGGACCGCCGTCACGGTGGAGGCGCTGTCGACCGTCCGGTCGGAGGCGAAGGCGGTCGCGAGCGCGAAGGGCGCCGGCGACAGCGGCAAGACCGGCGACCAGGAGTCCACCGGCGCCGTCAACGGCGACAACCCGAACACCGCGGGCACGAAGGGCGACACCGCCGGGATGCCGACCTCCAACGGCGGCACCGATGGCGGCACGGGGGGCAACGGCACCGGCGGCGCCAACACCAAGTCGGGCTCCGAGTCCGGTTCGTCCGGCGGCGGCACCGGCATCGCGGCGGCCGTCGGCGTCAACTGGTTCGTCGCGGTGAGCACGGCGCGGATCGCCGGAGGCCGCACCGTGACGGCGACCACCGGCCAGGTCGTCGTCCGCAGCATCCTCGACGCCGACGCGAACGCGCGCGCCATGGGATCGGCGATCGACCTCCAGAACGACACCGGCATCGCGGCCGCCATCGGCCTGAACGTCGCCGACCTGACGATCCGGGCCGAGATCGGAGCGGGCGCGGCGGTCACCGGCCACGGCGGGATCGTGGTCGAAGCGCGCACCCCCGCGGGCGCCCGCAACGACTTCATCGCGTGGGGCATCGCCGCCGGCGGCGGCAAGAACACTGCGGGCGTCGCGGCGTCCGCCGGCATCCAGATCCTCCTGCTGCACACCGAGGCGGTCGTGGGTGCCGGTGCGCACCTCACCGCCGTCACCGGCGACAGCGCCGTGCGCGCCGTGCACGACTTCGGCATCCAGACCATCGCTGCGGCCGCCGCCTTCTCGACCGGCAGCGGAACGGCGGTCGGCGGTGCGATCGCCGTCGACTGGCTCGAGATCACGACCTACGCGCACCTCGAGACGGCAGCCTCGTTCGATTCGCCGCGCGCCCTCGACGTGAGCGCGCGCACGACGCTGACCCCGTTCCGACCCGAGACGCCGCTGCAAGACAAGATCGACTGGCTGAAACTCACCGCAGTGGCCGTCGCCGGTGGCGCAGGCAACAGCGGCGCCGCGGTGTCGGGCGCGTTCGTCATCGACGTGTACTCGTTCGACACGAGCGCGTGGATCGGTGACGACGCGCAGATCAACCAGACGCAGGGCACAGCGGGGTCCGCCCAGGACGTCACGGTGCAGGCATCCGACACGATCGCCGTCGTGGATGTCGCCGGCGCCATCTCGATCTCGCTCGAGAGCGCGAGCGTCGGCCTCACCGCGCTCGTGCAGATCACCAACCAGAACGTCGAGGCCTGGATCGGTACCGGCGCCGACGTGCGGGCCGGCGGTGCCGTCTCGGTCACCGCTGCTTCGGCCGAGGACTGGCTGCTGCTCTCGGTCGCGGGTTCCGGCTCGGGCGGCTCGGCCGCCGTCGCCGGATCCGTCCTGGTGTTCGTGTCGAACCAGGGCGGCTCCGACCCGCGGGTGCGCGCCTCGATCGGCTCCGGGGCGCACGTGCTGGCCGCGGGCGGCGTGACGGTGTCGGCCTCGCGCACCGCGACGCTGGCGGCATCCAGCGGCAACATCGCCATCAGTGGCAGCGGCGCGGGCATCGGCGCGGCGATCGTCGTCGTCGTGCGGGGCAGCGTGGTCGACGCGTACGTCGGAACGAACGCGGTCATCCAGGCCGGCGGCGCCGGGCTCGAGGTCAACGCCACGCAGACCCTCGGCGTCACCTTCGTCGCCGTCGCCGGCTCCGGCGGCAGCTCGGCGGGCATCGCCGGCGCGGCCCTCGTCGACGTGCTGAACCACACGACCACGGCGCACATCGACGCGGGCGCCGACATCCAGTCCCCGACCACGACGGTGGCGGTCCTCGCGAGCGACACCACGACGGTGTTCGCGCTCGCCGGCATGCTGACCGTCGGCGGCACGGCCGGCGTCGGCGCAGGCGTCGACGTCGAGGTGATCGGCAAGACCACGCGGGCGTGGCTCGGCGACGGCGTCACGGTGCGCGCGAGCGGGCACCTCACCGTGGACGCCGTCTCGGCCGAGACCATCACATCGCTCTCGGTGGGCGGCGGGTTCGGCGGCTCGGCCGCGGTGAACGTCAACGCGGCCGTCTCGGCGATCACCGTCACCACAGAGGCGCACATCGGCGCGAACGCCGACGTCATCGTCGACGGCAGCGTGCGGGTCTCGGCGGACGAGCGCCTCACCCTCAACGTGATCGCCGGCAACATCTCGGTCGGCGGCAGCGCCGGCGTCGGGGCGTCGGTCTCGGTGCCCGTCACCACCAAGACCACGCGCGCCTGGATCGGCTCGGGCGCGGCGGTGGCGGCCAAGGCGCAGCAGGGCGTGGCGGTCGCGTCGGGCTCGTACGGCGTCAGCACCGTCGACCTGCGCTTCGCCCCGGGCGACGTGACGACGGGCACTGGCACCATCCACGTCGCAGGCCACGGATTCCTCGACGGGGACCGGGTGCAGTACGACGTCGGCTGCGACACCTCGACGGCGGGATGCGTCGGGATCGGCGGGCTCACGCACAAGGGCCTCTACTACATCGTCGGTGCCACGACCGACACCTTCCGGCTGTCGCAGACCAAGGGCGGCCCCGCGATCACCTTCAGCTCGAAAGGCGTCAGCAACAATCAGCGCGTGTTCCGCGCCGACCGGGCGAACGTGCAAGAGGACTTCTCCGACCGTTTCGACCCGGCCTCGGCTGTGAACGACGGCGCCGACACCATCACGCTGCCCTACACGTTCACGGCGAGCAACGACGACGCGGTGGTGTACTCGTCGGGCGGCGGAGCGCCGATCGCGGGGCTGGTCGACGGCGCCACGTACTACTACCACCTGGTCAGCCCCGGCGTCTTCCAGCTGTACGACAAGAAGTCGTCGGACGGCGGCACGGCCGTGCACATCGGCCTCTCGGGCACGAGCGGTCGCTCGCACAGCATCGCCAAGGCGGGCAACCTGCCCTCGGGCGACGCGTCGGCCATGGGGCCGCGCTCGATCGTGCAGACCGCCCCGCAGTTCTCCGGCGTCGCGGTCTCCGCGTCGAACTCCGACGACATCGGCACCTTCGGCGTCGGGGTGGGCATCGGCGGGACGGCGGGCGTGCAGGTCGCGGGCTCGATCGCGGTGCACACCGCGACGACGGCCGCGTTCATCGCCGCGAACGCGAAGATCAACTGCAACGCCGCCTGCACCGGCAACGTCGCCGGCGCTGTCGCCGGTGCGCAGGGCGTCAAGGTCGCCGCGGCGAACCAGTTCTACGAGCTCGGCATCGCCGCGGCCGTCGGGATCGGCGGCACCGCCGGCGTCGCCGTACCGGTCGGAGTGCGGGTGGTCACGCTCGACACCTTCGCGTACATCGGCACCGGCGCCGTGGTGAAGGCCACTGACGACATCATCGTGAGCGCCAACGGCCGCGACACGATCGTGTCGGTCGCGGCCGGGGCCGGCGCCGGAACCGTGGGCGTCGCGGGCACCATCTCGGTCACCGTCGTCAAGATCCACACCGTCGCGTGCACCGGCACGCCGCTCGGCGGCCAGGCCTACCTGTGCAACGGCGACGGCGCGACGCTCACCGCCGGTGACAGCGTGCTGGTGTCGGCGAGCGACGACAGCAGGCTCCTCCTGCTGACGATCGCGGCGGCGGGCGGCTACGTCGGCGTCGGCGCCGCCGTGGGCATCGCGAGCGTCGACAAGCAGGTGCGCGCGTCGCTCGGCGCGAACGGAACGGTGGATGCCGCAGCCGCCGGCAGCGGGATCACCGGCGTCGCGGACGGCAGCGTGGGCGCGGGCGCTGCCGGGCACGGCAAGACCGTGCGCGGCGTCGTGGTGCGTGCCGACTCGACCGAGCAGCTGTTCGGCCTCGCGCCGGCGATCGGCGTCGGCGCGGTGGGGGTCGCCGGCGGTGTCGCGGTGACGCTCCTCACGATCAAGGTCGAAGCGCTGATCGGCGGCGGCGCGCACGTGAACAACGCGGCCGGCGCGAATGCGGCGCAGGGCGTGAGCATCGCCGCGACGGACCGATTCCGCTCGCTGACGATCGCGGGCGGTGTCGCGGCGGGTCTCGTGGGCGTGTCGGGCGGCGTCGACGTGGGCGTCCTCAACGCGGCGGTGCAGGCATCCGTGGGTCAGAACGCCGACGTGCGCGCACGAGGTGCGATCGACGTGCTCGCGCTGACCTCGAAGGACATCTCGACCGTCGCCTTCAGCTTCGCCGGCGGCTTCGTGGGCGTCGCGGCGGCCGTATCGGTGTGGACCATCGGCACCGCGGTCACCGGAACATACGACGCGGCCGACGGCGGCACCGACCGCGGCGCGTGGAACGGCACCACGACGTACCGCCAGAGCGACATCGTGACCTACAACGGCAAGCGCTACTCGGCCAAGGTCGACAGCCCGACCGTCGGAGTGAACCCCGCATCGAACCCGAAGCAGTGGCTCGGTCAGAACTCGGCATTCGGCCGCGGAGACTGGGTGAGTGGCCAGTACTACAACAAGGGCGACGAGGTCCGCGGTTCGGACGGCAACTACTACACCGCCAAGAAGGACGGGGTCACCTCGAACCCGGTGACCGAGCACGACACGTTCCTGCCGAACTGCCGCGAAGACGGCGACGAGCCGCTGGACGACTGCAACGACTACGAGAGCCCCGACTGGCGTCCGGGCGGCGTGCTGGGCAGCGCCACCGGCGGCGGCGAGGCGGCGAAGGGCGGCAGCTACAGCGGCGCGTTCGACGGCGCGACCTCGGACGACGCCGTCGCATGGACCAGCGGCCAGGCGTGGCACGAAGGCGACCTCGTCACGTACGGCGGCAAGACGTGGGCCGCACGCGCCGACATCGCGAGCGGCGTCGCCGATGCTCCGGGAAGCGCGGCCGGCCAGTGGCGCGAGGTGTCGGGTGCGGCGATGATGACCCGCGAGCGCATGAAGACGCAGCTGGGCGCCGCCAAGACCAGCATCGGGGCCGCCGCGCCGTCATCGAACATCGCGGGCGACGCGCTCGGGTCGACTCCGACCGGCGGCACCGTCGTCACGATCAACGGCGTGCTCTCGGCGGGCGGCGCGCTCACGGGACGCGCGACCGACTGGCTGCGCATCCTCGGCGTCGCGGGAGCCGCCGCCGTCGGCGCGGTCGGCATCGGCATCTCGGTGCTTGTGCTCAACATCGAGAGCAACACCGAGGTCGCAGTGGGCGGGACGGCACGGCTCTCGTCGGGCGGGGCCATGACGCTCGCCGCGAAGATGGACGAGGACACCCTCGGCATCGGCGTCGCGGGCGGCGGCGGCCTTGTCGGCATCGCCGGCCAGGTCGTCGTGATCAACGACACCGGCTCGCAGCACGTGCACCTCGACACCGGCGCGCAGGTGCGCAAGGCCGGTGGAGGGGTCGCGATCTCGTCCATGGCCGACCGCACGCTGAACAGCTACTCGATCGGCTTCGCCGCAGGGTTCGTCGGCGCCGGCATCTCGGTGTCGGTGGTCAACGTGGGCGGCAGCAACATCGCCGAGACCGGCGGCGTGCAGGTCGCCGCAGACGGGGCGGTCGCCGGCTTCACCGCGACCACCACCGACGACATCACCGTCGACGACCTGGGCGTCGCGATCGGCGTCGGCGTCGGCGCCATCGGCGGCGTCGTCGCGGTCGTGAGCCTCGGCGGCACCGCGCGGGCCGCCGTCGCCCCGGTCGGCACGGTGGCGGGCGACGTCACTGCCACCCTGACGGGAACCCGGGTCGTCAAGGCGCACACCGTGAACGTCACCATCGGCGGACTCGCCGTGGGCATCAGTGTCGCGCGCGCCGACAGCAGCCGCCACGCCGAAGCCCTCCTGGGCTCCGCGGCCTCGGTCTCGGCCGGCGGGGCGGTGAAGATCACCGCGCACGTCAGCAACACGGCAGATGCGAACTCGCCCGGCGTCAACGTCGGCCTCATCGCCATCGCGGTCATGCTGGCGTTCGCAGACCTCGACGGGCACACGACCGCCAGGATCGACGGCGACGTGACCTCGTCGACGGCGATCACGGTCCGCGCTGAGGGCGAGAACCACGCCAAGGCACGTGCTTTCGTCGCATCCCTGTCGGTCGGCAGCGCCGCCGGCGCGGTCTCGACCGCCACGCTGTCGGGCGACGCCGACATCGTCGCCGCCGTGGGGTCGGGCGCACAGCTCGCGAGCTCGGGCACCGTCACCGTCGAGGCGAAGACCTTCGGCCAGCACGACTTCGCCGACGCCAAGAGCGAGATCGCGTCCGGTGCGATCTTCGGGACCGTGGCGATCGCGGGAGCCGTGGGCACGGCCCGCGGCGGCGTGACCGCGAGCTTCGAGGGCGGCATCACGAGCGCCGGAGACCTGCTCGTGAACGCCGTCGGGACGATCGCCGCGACCGCCATCACCGACGTGGTGGCGGTGGGCATCGGATTCGCCGGCGCAGGGTCGATCAGCGACGCCGGCATCATGGGCGGCGCCGACATCGTCGCGACCGTCGGCACCGGCACGATCGGCGCGACGGGCGCCATCTCGGTCACGGCGAACGGCACGATGACGGCGACCTCGTCGAGCGACGTCGGATCGGGCGGCATCGTCGCGATCGGCGCGGCAGCGCCGATCGCGCAGATCCAGGGCGCGGTCAGGGCCCGCTTCGACGGTGACGTCGCGCTTGCGGCATCCCTCACCGTCACCGCGATCGCGCACCGCACGGCCATCGCGTCGTCGGCCGCGCTGTCGATCGGGATCGGCGCGGTCAACGACAGCCTGCCGGGCGCGCACATCGGCGACAACCCGTCGACGTCGGCCACCGAGACCGGCGCCGAGACCTCGGCGATCATCGGCGGCCCGGCCCAGGTGACGGTGAGCGGCGCCGTCATCGTCGACGCGCAATCGACCAACACCGCCGATGCGGCCGTCGAGGCGCACGCACTCGGCGCGGTGTCCGTGGCCATCAGCAGCCCGACGGCGATCTCGGCCGGCACGACGACGGCGGCCATCGACGGCTCGGTCGGCGGCACGACCACGGGTCCGGGTGCCGACGGCGTCACCGGAACCCTCGGAACACCCGGAGCCACCACCATCACGGTGGGCGCGGCATCCGTCGACAAGGCCCGTGCGCGCGTGGCGTCGTCGTCGTTCGGCCTCGTCTCGCTGTCGCCGTCGACGGCCGAAGCGGTCGTGCAGCCCCTGACCACGGCGCGGTTCGGCGGAGGTCACGTCACCGCGAGCGGCGACGTGACCCTGACGGCCGAAGCGCACACCGACGCCGACTCGAACACCGACTCGCAGTCCGGCGGCGTCGTCACCGTCAACAACCTCGAGTCGCACTCGTACACGAACCCGACGGTGCGCGCCGTCGTCACCGGCGGCCTCGTCCAGGCCGGCGGCACGCTGCGCGTCTTCGCCCGGTACGGAAAGCTCGCGCCGCAGCTCGACGACGGATCCGTCGACGGCGTCGACACGAACACCGACACGGTGTCGTTCGAGAAGCCCCACGGACTGCGCACCGGCGACACCGTCGTCTACGAAGCGGGCAGCGACCTCATCAACGGGCTGGTGACCAAGCACACCTACAGCGTCATCGTCACGGGTCCGAACGGACTCCAGCTGGGCGCGCAGTTCATCGCCGACGACGGCGACGCGAACACCGAACCCGGCGAGGCCGCCGTCGACCTGGATCAGGGCACGATCGTGTTCCGGTCGGCGCACAACCTGCAGACCGGCGACCGCGTGCGCTACACCTCGACGGGCGCGGACGTGCCCGGCCTCGTGGAGGGCACGCTCTACGAGGTCATCCGCATCGACGCGCTGCGCATCAAGCTGCGTCCGATCGGCAGCGCCTCGTTCGAGGTCCACCCCGGATCGGCCGTCGACTCGGGCGACGACACCATCTACCTGCCCGGGCACGGCCTCGGCGACGACACCGCGGTGCACTACGAGGCTCCGGCCCAGCAGACGTTCCGGCCCGACGGCGTCGACGTCGTGCTGACGCCCAAGAACGGCGTCGACGTCATCGCGCGCGACGGCGACGGCAACCCGCTGCCCTCGAACAGCAACCAGATCTACACCGGCACCCACGGCCTTCACACCGGAGACATCGTGCGCTACTGGGCCGACGGCGGCGCGCTGTCGTGCTCCGGAGTCTCGAGCAACGTGTACACCGGCTGCCGCAGCGGACACCTCGTCAGCGGCGGATGGTACAAGGTGTACATCACGAGCTCGCAGGCCGTGATGCTCGTCGACCTCGGCAGCGCGGCCGACTCCCTGCACGTGATCGACGTCAGCGGCTCGGGCGCCACCGGCGACCAGCGGGTGTACCTCGCGACCGACGAGCCGCTGGCCACATCGAACGACACGTACTGGGTCGTCCTGGTCGACGCCGATCACATCAAGCTGCGCACGCGGCCGTCCTGGGACGCGAGCGGTTCGCTCGTCGGTCTGTCGTCGACCATCACCTGGCCCGGCGGCGGCACCGCCGCCCGCACCGGCACGCACAAGCTGACCGTCGTGGCCGGCCTCACCGGCGCCATCACCGGCGGCATCCACCAGCTCGTGGTCGATCTGACCGGCGGCGGCAACGGCGCCATGGTGGGCGTCGGGGGACCGGCATCCCTCATCGGGTCGGGCAGCGACGAGGTCTCGACCGCCTCGAGCACCGGGTTCGGCGTCGGTGCGATCGCGGTGCGCGAGTCGTATTCGTATTCGGATGCCACTGCCGACGTCCGTGCGCAGATCCAGGGCGGCACGCTCAGGGCCCGCGACATCGTCGTCGACAGCACCTCGGTCGTGAACACGTCGTTCGTCTCGGCGAACTCGGGCGGCGGATTCATCGACGTCGGCATCGCCAAGGCGTACGGCATCACCTCGAGCACCGCCATGACGACGGTGAGCAGCGGCGCCGATCTGGTGGCAGGGCGCGATGTGTCGCTGCTGAGCACCGCCGTCGAGTACATGAACGGCCGGTCGTCGACCGACGGCATGGGCTTCGTGAGCGTCGCCACCGGAGACGCCAAGGCCACCGTCGCGGTACTGAGCCTCGTCCAGGTCGGCGGGCGCGTGTACGCGTTCCGCACGCTCCTGGCCGAGGCGCGTCACGGGTTCGAGATCATCGTGACCGCGAACGCCGACACCGGCGGGCTCGGCGCCGACGCCGACGCGAACGACGACACCGCGCGCGGCATCCATCTCATCAGCGCCGTCGCGGTCGAACTGCTCGGCACCGCCCGCATGTTCTCGGCCAACGGCTACCTGTGGGCCACGCAGGGCGCGGCGCACCAGGTGTCCGCGGCCGACGGCACGATCGTCCCCGACGCGACCGTCGTGACCAAGTACCGCGCGTACGCACGGTCCGACGCCGACGCGACGGCGCTCGGCGCCGACAGCGACGCCGGAGCGACCGTCACGATCGACGACCTCACCGAAGTGCTGCTGCGCTCGCACGCGCAGTTCACCACGTCGGACCGCGCCGATCTGCGCGCCCGCCACTTCGCCACCGACCTCGACGCCGTCGCCCGGGCCGACTGCTCGTGCGGCGGCGGCGACACCGACTCGACGGCATCCCTCGACTATCGCTCCAGCGCGCGGGTCTCGGCCGAGGACGAGAGCATCATCCGCGCGGCCTTCGTATGGATCGAGGCGTTCCAGGTGGCCGACGGCGCCGCCTACCGCCGCGACGCCGACTCCGACGGCGGACTCTTCGACGGCGGCAGCGAATCGACGCCCGGAACCACGAGCGCCGGACGCACGTTCTTCTGGGAGGCGACGACGATCCTGCTCGGCGAGCCCAACCCGATGCTGACGGTGGACGCCACCGGCACGATCGTCGCCAAGACGCGCAACGTCCAGGTGAAGGCGTACGACCCCGGCACGCACACGTACTCCGGCCTGCTCGCGGTGGGCGACCAGATCGCCCAGGGCCGGTGGATCGTCGTCGGCGACCTGCTGTTCGATGAGGGCGGACGCATCCACTTCCAGGCGAACAGCGTCGGCGGGCTCGGTCCCGACAGCCTCATCCGCGGCAACGCCGGCGAGGTGCAGATCAAGCACACGTGGGACTCGGTGCTGATCCAGAACGCGTCGGACCGCCGCCTCGTCGTGAACGACATCGACGTCGTGCTGCTGGAGACCAACCCGATCCTTGAGCTCTCGATCGGCGATGTGCCCGACCCGGTCGCCGGCCAGTTCCCGGTCTCGATCGACGAGCCGGCCGTGAACGCGGTCGTCGTGGTGGCCGCCACCGGCAGAGGCTGGACACGGACGCCCATCGACGGCGCCGCGACGCCGCAGACCTTCGAGTTCGACATCGTGCACAAGTTCGCGCCGACGCAGGTCCAGATCCTGGGGCTCGCCGGTGCAGGGGCCTCCGACATCTGGCTCGACGGCGACATCGAGAACCCGATCGGCCTCACCGAGATCCGCAACGCACGCGGCTCGATCCTCTCGGACGACTCCTCCGACCTCGACGGCATCGAGTCGACGGGCGTCGACGGCAACCGCGTCGCGATCTTCGCGCGGCCCGGCGCCGACACCGACTACGAGCTGATCCGCACGAACCGGCTGCGGATCGACTCCGACACCGGCAGCATCGGACGACAGGCCGGTGCGGGTGTCACGCGCGTGCCCGTCGCGGTCGAGCTGATCCGCTTCCGCCACATCGACCCCGAGTTCTGCGGCGGCGCGTCGAGCTGCCTGTTCGACATCGAGCTGCAGGCGGATGCCGCGAAGGACGCCGTGCTCGACATCACCGGGAACGAGCGGTCGCTCGCGTCCGCGGCCTCGGCGGTCTCGTGGCAGATCGACCGGATCATCGCGGGCGACGACGTCGACGTGGTGCTCAACGACAGCATCCAGGGCACCGACGCGCCGAGCGTCAACGGACTCCAGGTGTTCGTCTACACACCCGACAACGGGCAGGGCGAGCCTCTCGCCGGCGCGCCGCGCGCGGGGTGGCCGCAGACGTTCCAGTACCACTTCCGTCCTGACACGCCGGCCGTCGACTACGCCACGATCCTGCGCGCCTTCGGCGTGGGGGTGCGGTCCGCCGTCATGAGCACGTACACCTTCGGCGACGCCGGCACGCTGTACGGCGACCTCCGCGCGGGCGACGACATCAACGTCTGCCACGTGGCCAGCCGCGACTACACGAGCGCCGCCGATCAGGCGACGGCGCACGCGCACCCGTGCCCGACACGCGACCCCAGCACGCTCGCCTACGCGCCGGCGCCGGCGTCCGCGCGCATCAACATCGTGGCCTTCCTCGATGAGGACGCCGCGCTGCCCTACCCGGCGCCCGTGGACGACGACGATGACGGCATCGGCGCCGATGTGGCGCAGATCTTCCTGTCGACCAACGGCGACATCACCGCCACCGAGCTCGTGGGCGACATGCTGGTCGGCCACATCCACTCCACGGACGGCGACGTCGAGCTGCACTCGCCGCGTCGGATCCTGGATGCCGACGGCCAGGCCACCATCGACGTCACGGGCGTCAACGTCTCGATGTTCGCCGCCGAGGCCGGCGGACTCGGCGGAATCGGGATGCCGGGCGACTGGCTGGAGGTCAACACCGCCGTGAAGCAGCCGAGCGGCATCTCGGGCGGAGTGCTGACGGCGCACGACATCGCCGGCAACGGCACGACTCGCGGCATCTTCCTCGACGAGATCGTCGGCGACATGCCGATCTGGGAGATCTTCACCGGCGGCAGCTCGGCGCTCGCGACGGGCGACGTCGGCCTGCGCACCACGGCGGGCAGCATCCTGAACGCGAAGCTCGACGCCACCGCAGACAACGTGCACGGCGACACCGTCGACATGGATGCCAACGGCGGCTCGATCGGGCTCTCGTCGAAGGACGTCATGGTCGACTCGAACCGCGCGCCCCCGTTCGCGTGCACGTACCTCAACTGCGGCAACGCCCCCGCCGACCCGTACCTCTCCGACCCGCGCCTGTCGAACGTCGGAGCGAACACCGGCGACGATGTCGGGCTCGAAGCGACGAGCGGCATCTACTACACCGAGACGGACGCCTACCTGCGTCTCGTGCTCGCCCACTCCTTCAACGGCACCGTCCGCCTCACGGTGCGCGAGACCTCGGCTCTCGATGAGGACCTCTACCTCGTCGCCGAGGGCAGCGCCCGCTTCGCGGAGTCCCACCTGCGGCTTCCCCACTCCGACGACGACGCCCCGCGCGACATCGCGCACGGCACGATCTTCGCCGAGCGCGGCGCGGTCGAGCTGCGAGTGGGCGACGACATCACGCTGCACCAGAACAGCCAGATCCTCGCCGACCTGTCGATCGACATCCGCGGCGACCACGGCAACGCCGACACCGGCACGGTCGCCTCCGAGTACGGCACGTCGATGATCCTCCGCGGCCGCATCATCGCCGACTGCGTCCTCTCCCTCGGTGTCGCCGGTGCCGACCCGATGGGCACGTGCGCCCCGTCGACCCAGCCGCACCCGGCCGCCGACACCGAGATCTGGGGCGGCTCCGACGTCGACGTCATCCAGTTCGGCGATCGATCCGGCCTCGACCGCGACGACAGCAAGATCACGTGGGGGAGCGCGGGCTACATCTTCCTCGGCTCGAAGACCACGGTGCACGGCAATCTCGCAGCCGCCTCGGCCGCGGACTCGGCCACCGCCGACGGCGAAGACGTCATCACGGTCTACTACCTGCAGTCGATGGACGTCATCACGAGCCCCGCCCAGTCGGGTGCCGGCGCCGGACACGTGCTCGTGCTCGACGGGCAGGGCGAGACCGACCACTACGCGGTGTACACGAACGGCAGCCGTGGCAGCATCCGCAACTACGACATCGAGGTGCTGGACTCCGGACCTGCGAACCAGGGCGTCGACGAGCTCGCCGTCTACGGGTTCGACGACCGCGACTCGACGCACAACACCGGCACCCGCGTCGACGACATGTGGCTGCTGCGAGCGCTCACCTGCATCGACAGCGAAGCGCCCTACGGCATCACGGTCGCCGGCGGGCAGGCCGCGTGCGCGAGCGCCACGGCGCCCGCAGACCACCCGGCCTACATCGCGCTGCTGGCGGGCAACGGGAACGACGACGCCGGCCTCGGCCTCTACCGCGACCGCGTCCAGAACAACGAGCCCGACCCGCGCGTCCAGCGGATCACCTACGACCGCGCGCTGAACGGCCGCATCACGGTCTACGGCCAGGGCGGCAACGACGCGTTCTACGTCGACGACACGCAGGCGACCGTCACCCTCGACGGCGGTGCGGGCGACGACGCGTTCCAGATCGGCCAGATCTTCGGCACCCAGCGCGACCCCGAAGACGGCGCGCTGCTGCCGGCCGACACGTTCCCCGCGCTCGTGGCCACCACGCGCGGCTGGCTGAGTCCCGGTACGCACGCGCCGCTGCTCGCGACCGGCGGCACCGGCAACGACCGGTTCGTCGTCTACTCGAACCAGGCCGAGATCCAGCTGAACGGCGACGACGACAACGACCTGTTCATCGTGCGGGCCTTCGCGCTCGCCGCGGTGTGCGATCTCAGCGCCGACAGCATCGCCGGCTGCGACCTCGACGACGTCGACTTCCGCCCGGCGAAGGGCGTGTTCCCGACGACGACCGCGTTCGGCTCGTGCATGATCAGCGGCTACGTGTCGCGCGTGACCGGTCTGGCCGTGCCCGGCTACACGCGCTACGACCGCAACGGCGACAAGGTCTGCAACAACGCCGACGCCCACTCCACCTACAACCACATCGCCGGCTCCAACGTCGACCTCGACCACACGAAGTGGCTCGACGACACCATCCCGCTCGACGCGAACGGCGTCGCGGTGCCGATCATCGGCCTCGGGTTCTCGACGAGCCGGCCCCTCGACATCCGCGCCGGCGGCGGCGAGGACGAGGTGCAGTACAACGTCAACGCACCAGTCAACGTCGACGGCGGCACCGGGTTCGACAAGCTCGTCGTGCTCGGCACCGAGTTCGCCGACGACTTCGCCATCACCGACAAGGCGATCTACGGTGCCGGCCTCAACGTCAGGTACACGACCATCGAGGTGCTCGAGATCGACGGACTCGAGGGCGACGACGAGTTCTTCGTGCAGTCCACGGCCTATGGCGTCGCCTACCGGATCATCGGCGGCCTGGGCTCTGATCGCATCAACGTCACGGGCGACGTCACGGCCGACATCGTGACCCGCGAGCTCGAGGGTCTGTCGGGCGCCGTCGACCACATCGTGACGGCGCCCGGCGATCCCGGCTACGACGGCCTGCCGACCGACGGAATGCCGTACAACCTCGCCACCGACCAGCAGGGCATCGTCATCATCACCGAGAAGACCGGCGGCACGGTCGTGCGCGAAGGCGCCGGATCGACGGGCGCGATCAAGAGCTACACCTACTACGAGATCTCGCTCGCGGCCGACCACACCGCCCCCGTGTACGTCACGGTGTCGGCCGCAGGCTCGCCGTCGCAAGAGGCGAACGGTGCAGACCTCAACCCCGACCCGCTCGGCGACGGGTTCGGCGACACCGTGTGGCTGTGCGTCGGCGTGACCGATGCCGACTGCGACCAGGCATCCGAGTTCCAGCGGCACTACATCCGCAACGGCGCCATCGTCGACGAGGCCGGGCGCGCGGTCGTGCTCACCTGGAACGCCCACGACACGGCGAAGAAGCGGGTCTACGTGTGGGCCGTCGACGACGACGTGCCCGGGCGGTTCGACCAGCGCGCCGAGGGTGATCGCATCGTCGTGCTGCAGCACTCGGTGATCAGCGCCGACGCCCGGTATCACGGCGCGGCGGTGCGGCAGGTGAACGCACTCGTCTACGACGACGACACCCCCGGCGTGTACGCCGTCGACGTCGAGCCCACGGCCTCCTGCGCGGCGAACGTCGCGACGTGCGAGCCGGACGGCCGCGGCATCGTCATCGAGGGCGACTCGACGCACGAGCGCACCGACGTCGTGCTGCTCTCGCTCGCGAAGGCTCCGGCGGGCACGGACCGGATCTGGGTGAAGATCTGGATGGATGCCGACAGCCAGCGCCCGCTGCAGATCGACCTGAGCGGCATCCCGGGTGAGGGCTCGCGGTGGTTCCGGGTCGTCGACGGCACCGGCACCTGGTACCGCGTCTGGTTCGACGCGACGAACTGGAACACCCCGCTGCGCGTGGTGGTGCGCGCCCGCGTCAACAACACCCCCGACGACCCGACCGTCGCCGTCCTGCACTACGAGCTCGATGCCGCGCACACCGCGCCCGCGGCAGCGGCCGCCTACCCGTTCCCCAACCTCCGCAGCGGACTGCAGCGCACCGACGTGCTGGTGTACGACGACGAGACCCCCGAGATCGTCGCGATCCCGTCGGGCACCGACACGGTCGTGGTGCGCTGCCTCGACACCGACTGCACCATCCCCGGCGCGACCGACGACTACACGATCCGCCTCACCACGAAGCCGGCGAGCGGCACCGTGACCGTGTCGCTGCTGCCTGACGGCATGGTCGACGTCGTGATGGTCGACGGCGTGGCGATCAGCCCGAGCCAGTACCGGATCATCGGCGGCGACGTGCCGACGCGGGCGTTCCTCGGCCGGCTGCGCTTCTCGGGCGCCACCGTGACCCGCGCCAACGGCAGCGACCTCGGCAGCTTCCGCGACGAGGGATTCACGGTCGGTCAGCGCATCACCATCTCGGGCTGCGGCGCCACCGTGTTCACGATCGTGTCGATCACCGCCGACGGCAAGGCGATGACCCTCGACAAGACGGTCGGCGGGTGCGTGGCGGCATCCACCGCGACCGAGGTCACGAAGGACAGCATCAACGTGCTCACGCGCATCGGCGCGTGGGACGGCACGGCGACCACCCAGAACCCCGACGGGTCCTGGCAGCTGGTG
The DNA here is from genome assembly GCF_014779795.1 of Microbacterium helvum. Taxonomy (GTDB): domain Bacteria; phylum Actinomycetota; class Actinomycetes; order Actinomycetales; family Microbacteriaceae; genus Microbacterium; species Microbacterium helvum. The sequence continues at coordinate 292,326 of NZ_JACXZS010000001.1, read as the reverse complement.
CGCGACACCGGCGCCGACAACGCGTGGCTCGCCGACGGGTTCCTCGAAGGCCAGTGGGTAGAGATCAGCCAGGGCGCGACGAAGGTGCGCGCCAAGATCGCCGTGATCCGCGGCACCAACAAGGGCAAGGACAACGTGCTCGAGCTGCGCGCCGTGGGAAGCGGCGACTCGCTCGCGGGCTTCACTTCGGGCGGCACGTTCACGGTGCGCCGGATCGCGGCGTTCGTCGACTTCGGAGCGCTGGACTGGTTCCACGACAAGGACATCGTGCTGCGGGCGGACGTGTGGTTCGACCAGCCGATCCAGCGGCAGGGCGTCAAGGTCTTCCCGGCGTCGACGCACCGGCTCTCGAAGCTGCGCGGCCCGGTCGCGGTCGAAGGCGGCGTGACCGGCGCCGACCGGTCGCTGGAGCTCGGTCTCAAGCTGCCGGGCGAGAAGGACGGTCCGCTGTTCGCGATCGCGACACAGGCGCCCGAGTCGAAGCAGATCGACGTGCTGACCGTGTACAACGACGGGTCCAAGGCCGACGGCCTCGGCGTCATGACGGCCACCACGCTCACCGGCTTCGGCATGGCGAAGGACCTCGACTTCGGGCCGTCGTACAGTGCGCCGGGGGCCGAGAGCTTCGGCGAGAGCCAGATCTTCCGCGGCGGCATCAGCTTCGGCAGCGTCCAGTACGTCGACGGCGAGTACCAGACGGCGGGCACGGTCTCGACCATCGAGGTCGTGAACCTGCTCCTCGGCACGGGGAACGACCGGCTCGACATCCAGGGCACGCTGCAGCCCGATGTGCCCGTCAAGCTCACCGGAACCGTCACGCTCGGCACGGCGCACGCCTATGCCGGCTTCCCGCCGCCGGGCGCCGGCTGGTACGAGCTGACGCGCGAAGCGCCGTTCGACTGGAAGGCGCAGGGCTTCCTGATCGGGCAGCCGGTCACCCTGGCGAGCCAGCCGGGCAGGCTGTTCCGCGTCATGGGCTTCGCCGACTCGTTCACGGGCGACACCACCGACAACACGGTGATGTACCTGGCACTGATCAGCGGCGGCGCGCCCGGATCGCTCCCCGTGAGCGCGAAGACCGTCGTCATCGCGCAGGACGTGCCGGTGACCCGGACCGGATCGATCACGGTGACCCCGAACCTCGACGGCGACGGCGGCACGATCACGCGGGTCGGCGGCGACTGGGCGGCGGACGGCTTCGCCGTCGGGCAGCTGGTGCGCATCCAGGGCATCGACGGGCAGTGGCGGCTCGTCGGCGTCACCGCCACGGTGCTCACTCTCGCGCGCGGCGATGTCATGACGACCGCGATGAGCGGCGCGCGCACGGTCTACGTGCCCGGCCCACACGGCGGCCTCACGGTCGTCCACGGCGGCGGCAACCGGCCGATCGGCAACGAGTTCGAGATGACGGCGGCGGGCAGCGGGGCGAACGGACTCGGACGCACGATCACGCGCCTGGACGGCATGCCGTGGTCGTACACCGGCCAGTTCGCCGGGAGCGGCTACGTCGCGGGCACCCCCTACGGCACGCTGCCGCAGCACGTGCTGCTGGCGGGCGAGAGCTCGACCCGCAAGATCGTCGGGTTCGGCAACGTCGACTGCCTGGCGATCGGCATCGTCGACCCGTTCCCGGGCTGCGGCGTCGGCGCCGTGATGATCCTCGGCCCGCAGCTCGTCGCGGGCACGGCGCTGGGCGGCGGCACCGGCCCCACGACCGTCTCGGTGGTCGATCCGCTCACGGTCGCGGCATCCGGTCGATTCCTCATCCGCAAGGACCGCCTGGTGTACCTGGGCAGCCAGAGCGACCTGAGCGGCTTCCGTGCCGGCATGCAGGTGCGCATCAGCGGACTGCCGGGTGTCTACACCATCCAGAGCACCACGACGGAGCTCGTGAACGGCGTCGCTCGCGGTGTGCTGGTGCTCGCCGGCACCGCGCTGCAGCCGACCGTCAAGCTCGTCGGCGGGGTCGCGACCTGGTTCTCGACCTCCCTCACGGTCACCGGTCACGACGAGGGTCGTGCGGGCGGGCAGCGCATCGGCGGCGACATCATCACCGTGTGCGACGCGACCCCGCCGATCGACCCCGCCAACGGGGACCCGGTGCCGTGCGATCAGCAGAACACGGCTGGACCCGACTCGCCGCTCGTGGTCTACGGCGACACGTCGCAGGACGGGGTCTGGTACAGCGGCCGCCCGGGCGACGTGCTGGGCATGGAGTTCGGGCCCAAGCCGTTCGACCCGTTCACGCACATCCCCGACTCCGACAACGAGGACGACGAGTGGGTCTTCGGGCTCGCCGACCCGTACGACCACGCCGGCAACGACATCATCGATGCGAGCGGGCTGTTCGCCGGCATCGTGTGCGACGCGACGTGCGCCAACCTGCCGTCGATCGGCATCACGGCCTATGGCGGGCTCGGCGACGACCTGCTGATCGGCAGTCAGGCCGGCGACCGCCTCGCGGGCGGATCGGGCGACGACGAGCTGCGCGGCCTGCGCGGCGCCGACCACCTCTACGGCGACGACGGGATCAACGTCGACATCTTCACGCGCATCCTCGACGTCGCGGTCGCCGACCGGTCGCCGGCGCCGAGCGTGACCGGTGCCGGGTACGTCAACAACGGCACCACGATCCAGCCGTACAAGGCGCTCGTGCGCGACGACCTGCTCGTGCCCGGCAGCGACCTCATCTGGGGTGACGGTCCCGGCACCGTCACCGGCGGGCCCGTCGACGCGTACGACGACATCATCTTCGGTGACTTCGGCATCGTGGTGCAGAACGGCGGCGCGACGTGGAACACGGCCGACACCAACCTGCCCGACACCCGCCTGCAGGCCATCCAGACCACGGCGATCTCGACCGTGCTGTCGATCGAGAGCCGCAACGTGCAGCGTGGGGGCGACGACGCGATCTTCGGCGGGCTCGGCCACGACGTGATCGTCGGGGGACCCGGGCACGACCTCGCCGACGGCGACCAGTCCGACGACCTGCTGTTCGGCGACAACGTGATCCTGGACCGCACGCCCGGCCACTGGGAGAACGGCCGGTTCCAGACGCTGTGCGGCACGCTGCTGTACTCGCGCAGCGATATGCCCGCGCAGGTGTGCGCCGGCATGCCGGCGCCCAGCGCGAACGACTCCGGCGCCCTGCTGACCGACGGCGTGGAGCGGGCATACCGCGACCCCGACGGAGCGCCGTGGTGGGCGGAATACGACGTCACCGAGCAGTGGCACACCCTCGCGATCGACGCGGGAGCGGTGGGCACCGGCAGCCTCGGCAACGACCACCTGGTGGGCGGCGCCGCGCACGATCTGATCTTCGGGCAGCTCGGCAACGATGTGCTGGTTGGTGACGGCGACGCCGAAGAGGCGTTCGCCCGAATCACCGACGACCCGAAGGTCACGCGGCACGTCGGCGCGAGCCGCACCCCGCTCGGCTGCATCGACCCGGACGGCGCCGGACCGCGTGGCATCGAATGCGACTTCACCGGTGTGCTCACCGTGATCGCGTCGACCGAGGCAGCGACCGACGGTGAGGACTACATCGAGGGCGGCGGCGGCAACGACCGCATCTTCGGGGGGCTCGGCCAGGACGACCTCATCGGCGGATCGAGCGACTTCTTCAGCCTGACCACGCCCGACATGCGCCCCGACGGACTGATCGGCCCGTCCGACTGGTACGCCGTCGGCTACGGCCGCGGCGACGACCGCGGCGCCGACATCGTCTTCGGCGGCGCAGGATCGCGTGTCGGCATCAACGACGAGACGGCGGGAGGCTCCCAGCCGAGCACCCCGGCCACCGGCGGCTCGCTCGCCGATCACACGACCGCCGCCGACATGGACGCCCGCGACGCCGACGCCATCATCGGCGACAACGGCCGCATCATCCGCATCGTCGGCACAGGCGGCACGGACCGCATCGCCGGGATCGGCACCGGGCAGACCACCGCCGCGCAGGCGCCGAACAACTATGTGACCTTCCAGTACGACCAGGGCACCGGTGCGCAACGGCTCATCGTGCGCGGCGTCACGCTGCTGGACTACACGGTGGGCGGCCCCGACTTCCAGCCCGAGAACTTCGGCCTGGGCGTCGGCGGCGACTGCACCAACGGCTCGCCGACCCAGCCCGTCTGCTCGAACGTCCTCGACACCGATGCCGGCGCCTGGCGCAACACGACGTTCCCCGGTGCGGGCGGCAGCGCCACGCCGTGGCAGACCGGCGGGCGCGACGAGGTGCACGGCGAGACCGGTGACGACACCGTGTACGGCGGCGCCGATCACGACATCCTCTACGGCGATGCGCAGAGCGACGACCTCATCGGCGGCTGGGGCAACGACTGGATCTCGGGCGGCACCGGCCAGGACGGCATCCTGGGCGACGACGGCCGCATCTTCACGAGCCGCAACGGCTCGACCGGGCTCACCGCCAGCGGCGCGGTCTGCACCGCCGACGGGCTTGCGCCCGGCGCGGTCACCGCCTGCTACAGCGAGCGCCTCTTCGGCATCACCGCACTGCTGGCCGCCGATCCCGACACGAAGTACTCCAACGGCAACGTGCTCGACGAGTTCATCTACACGCCGGGGCAGGGCCAGACCGCGACGATCAACCGCACGGGCGCGCTCAACAAGGCCGCCGACCTCACCGTGTACAACCTCGGCCCGGATGTGAACGCCAGCCAGCATCACGTCGCCGATTCGCCGCTGTACGACGCCAACAACTCCGACGACATCATCTTCGGCGGCTGGGGCTCCGACTGGATCCACGGCGGCGCGGGTGACGACGCCATCTCTGGCGCCGAGGCGATCGGCACCGACCCCGACGACCTGACCGGCTCCGGCGGCACGAACGGGCCGCTGCCGGCGGCATCCGGATTCACCCAGCATTACACCGCGGACGGCACGCTCGCGGGCCTCGAGTACATCGACTTCGCCCACCCGTACAACCCCGGCGACGTCCTGCACTTCGGCGCCGACACCAACCCGTGGCACGCCAACAACCACAACGAGATGCGGCTCGGCGAGTTCCTGCTCTACGACGAGTACGACCCGCTGCGCACGATCCTGTTCAACGCGGCCGGCGACACGTGGGGCTGCACGTCCTGGTCGCCGAGCGGCCACACCTGCACCGGCAGCACCGACCGCGCGCTGTTCCCGAACCAGTACTTCCTCAACAACGAAGACACGTTCGGCGACATCCTCGCCAAGGTGTGCGTCGCAGTCGACAACCAGGGCGGCTGCCTGCAGTACGTGTACAACACGCAGCCGACCGACGGCGACGACGCCATCTTCGGCGACCTCGGCAACGACTGGATGGTCGGCGGCACCGGCATGGACACGCTGTGGGGCGGCTGGGGCAACGATCTGCTGAACGTCGACGACGACCTGCACTCCGGATGCCTCGCCACCGCGCCGAACGGAACGTGCACGCAGCCCGGTGACACCTGGCTGAACAACACGCCCGACGGCGTCAACTCCAGCTACCAGGACCGCGCCTACGGCGGCGCCGGGCTCGACATCCTGATCGCGAACACCGCCGGCGACCGCCTGATCGACTGGGTCGGCGAGTTCAACACCTACCTGGTGCCGTTCGCCCCGTTCGGAATGGCGACCGTCAGCCGCCAGAACAACCCGGCGCTGCCGGAGTTCCTGTACGCGCTGAGCCGCAGCCAGGGCGCCGACCCGACCCGCTGGAGCGACGAGGGCAGCGACCCGCAGCGCAACGGCGAGCCCTTCGGCGAGCTCGGCCTGATCCGCCAGGAGGACCACGGCTACTGGCAGACCCAGACCGGCGGGCCGACCGACCCGCAGGCGGGCAACATCCCCGGCGGCAAGCGCGACAGCGTGCGGGGGGCCGACTTCAACGACGGCACGCTGCAGGGCTTCCTCACCGACTCGGGCACCTTCACGGTGACGCAGGGCATTCTGACGGTGACCGCCGCCGACTCGCAGGGCGACGCGGTCGCGGTCTGGTACTCCGACGCGTACCAGACGGTGTACTACGAGGTGTCGGCCAAGATCTCGATGCAGAAGCCGACGGGCGGCTGGAAGGCCAACGCCTACATCGTCTTCGACTACTTCGGGCCGACCGACTTCAAGTTCGCAGGGATCGACCAGTCGGTCAACAAGATGGTGATCGGCGAGCGCACCGCCACAGGCTGGTGGGTGCGTGCGCAGGGGAGCGTTCCGGGCGGCGTCAAGGCCGGCACGTTCTACGACCTCGTCGTCGTCGTGAACGGACTGATCGTCACGGTGACCGCGAACGGAAGGAACGCGTTCCGCTACACCTTCGCACCGCGCACCATCGGCGGTCAGAAGGTGGCGCTCAACCGCGGCCTCACCGGGTTCGGATCGAATCAGGCGAAGGGGCAGTTCGACAACATCGCGCTCACGGTGATCTCACCCGAGATCACGATCGACCGCACCGAGTTCTTCGAGGGGAGCGCCGTCGCCGTTCGCAAGGACGTGACGGGGACCTGGACGATGACGGACGGTCGGCTGCAGGGTGTGACGGATGCCGGCGGCACGGCTACGACGCTGCTGGGCATCGCGACGTCCGCGACCGCTCCCGGACTGCCGCCGTACGACGGTGTGCCGCACCTCGAACCGACCGCCTACCTGCAGCTGACCGCGACGCTGCGGGCCGCGGGGTTCACGGGCATCCTCTTCGACTGGTACTCGGCGACGGACTACAAGTTCGTCGGCATCGACGTGGCCGGGCAGCGAGTGGTCGTCGGCCACGTCGCCAAGGGCGTGCGCACGATCGACCTCGTGATCTCGCGGGCGCTCGCGGCCGGCGTCGACTACGTCCTCGACGTGACGCTCAAGGCCACGGTGGTGACCGTGACCCTCGCGGGGCAGGTGCTGGCGTCGTACGCCTTCAACTCGCCGCTCGCCGACGGCGCGCAGGGGCTCTTCGCGTTCGGCACCGGCGTGACGGCATCGGCCGCCGACTACCGGCTGCGCACCGACGACGATGCCTACGCGGGCTCCGCTGCCGCGGCGCAGGCCGTGCGGATCTCCGACGCGACCGTGATCGAGCGCGCCGCGGGGACCACGAGGACCGTCACCCTCACCGTCACGCGCGACCAGGCGGGCGCAGCCCTGTCGGTCGGCTGGAGCGTCGACACCGTCATCGCGAACGGTGCGACATGGGGATCCGATGTCACGGGCGCGACGTCGGGCACGGTCGTCTTCGCCGCCGGTGAGACGACCGCGACGATCACCTTCACGATCGTCGGCGACTCCGCGAAGGAGCCCGACGAGGCGTTCACCGTGACGCTGCACCCCGCACCCGGCGCGAACCTCGCGGACGCGCAGGGCCTCGTCACGGTCAAGAACGACGACGGCTAGCCCGTCCCACAGACTCCGGCGGGTCGGGCCGACTCTCCCCCGACGACCCCGACCCGCCGGAACCGTCCGCGTCAGTTGTCAGTTCGCGGGTGACAGTACGACGACCGGCGTCTCGCGGCTGCGCAGCGCCGCGTGCGCGTCGAGGTCGTCGCCGCCGTTGAGCGTGCGGTAGACGGCCCAGAGCCGTTCGCGCTCGGCCCCGGCCGCGGTGTGGGCGACCACGGTGCGCCGCCCGCCGGGCAGATCGACCTCGGCCGTCGGCATCGCCTGCAGGTTGAGCCACCATGCCGGAGGCGGGTCGCCCCAGCCGTTCATCGCGAGCGTGACGAGGTCGTCGCCGTCCTCGAAGTAGGCGAGGATCGCCACGCGCGGCGTGCCCGATCGGCGTCCGACCGTGTGCAGCCGCATCATGCCCCAGACGGCGGGGGTGGGCTCGCGCAGCCCCAGGCGCCCGCCGGACACGCGATAGAGCCCGCGGTGGACGACCCACGCGGTGCGGATGAACCACCGTGGCGGAAGCTTCGCGCTGCCGTGCGAGGCAGTGTCGTCGGGGGAGCTCACGCCTCGATCCTGGCCTGCAGACCGGCTCGGGGCAACAGCGGAATCAGGCGGTGATGGGCGTCGCCTTCAGCAGCGCGCGCGCCGACGTCGTCCGACGGCGGGCGACCACGAGCATCGTGACCGCGAGCGACACGAGCGTCCAGATCACCAGGCCCGCGAACGCGGCACCCAGTCCTCCGGCCGAGGTGAGGGCGGCGACCATCCCCTGGTAGGCGGCCGACGTGGGCATGAGGGCGGCGACGCTCGACAGCACGCCGGGCACGGTCGAGACGATGCCGGTCGCGACGGTGAGCACTCCGACCAGGGCCGAGATCCAGCGGCCCGCACCGCCGAACACCGCCACCAGCGCCTGGTTGACCGCGGCGAACGCGATGCCCGCGACGATGCTCACCCCCGCGAACACCCACCACTCGCTCCACGAGTACGACGCGGCGATCTGCACGACCCCGGCCACCAGCAGGCCTTGGAGGGCGCCGATGCCGGCAGCGGGCGCGTACGAGCGCAGCGCGAGCAGCGCAGACGGCTTGCGCGAGGTCAGCGCGCGACGCGATACGGCCTGCAGAGCGATGAACGTGCCGAGTCCGCCGAACCACAGCGCGAGCGTGGCGAGGAGCGGGATGGCCGAGGCCCCGAACAGCGACGACCCCGCACCGTCGGCGTCGACCGGGTCGGCGACGACGGTCGCGAGGTCGGTGGCCTGCTGGTCGGTGTACGACGGCAGCGAGTCGGCAGCCGTGTGCAGCCCCGTCGCGAGCGTGGCGGTGCCGTCGGCCAGCTGCGCCACGCCGTCGGCGAGGGTCGTTGCGCCGCTCGCGGCCTGCGTCGCACCGTCGGCGAGCTGCGTGGCTCCGCTGGCGAGACCGTTCGCGCCGTCCTGGATGCCCGTCGCTCCGGTCGCGAGCTGACCCGCGCCGTCCTGGATGCCGGTGGCTCCGGTCGCGAGCCGGCCGGCGCCGTCGGCCGACTGGTCGATGCCGCCGGCGAGCTGGGTGAGGCCGCCGCTGAGGGTCGACACGTTCGTGCCGATCTCACGGAACTGTCCGGCGATCTGGGCGGTCGCCTCGGTGTCGAACTGGGTGAGGCCTGCCGACGTGCCGGAGGCCGCGGCATCCACACCCTGCGCCGCAGTCAGGAGCGTGTCGCAGTACGCCTGGGCGGCGCCGCTGGCGGCGCAGTTCTGCGCGATCGCCAGGACTCCCGCGGCGGCCTGAGCGCTGGCGCCGGCGGCGCCCGACAGCTCGTCGGGCACGAGACCGGTCTGCTCGAGCTGTGTCGCGCCGGCGTTCACGCCGTCCGCGAGCTGCTGCGCTCCGCCGGCGGCATCCCGCGTCTTGCCCGCGATCGTGGTCAGCCCGGACTGGAGCGAGGTCGCCCCGCCGGCGACCTGACCCGCGCCGTCGGCGAGCGACGTGGCGCCGCCCGACAGCTGCGCGGCGCCGTCGGCGAGCTGCGTCGCACCACTGGAGAGCTGCGTGTTGCCGTCGGCGAGCTGTGTGATGCCCGCGGGCAGCTGCGCGGCGCCGTCGGCGGCCTGGGTCGCGCCGTCGGCGAGCTGGGTCGCGCCATCGGCAGCGGTGCCGAGCTGGTCGCCCAGCGTCGTGAACCCGAGGAACACGTTCTCGAGGTAGACCTGCGACAGCTGGGTTCCCATGCTGGATGCCGCGACGGACGCGACCTGCGACGTGATGGCGTCGTCGACGATGAGGCTGTCGGGAGGGGTCGTGACCTTGATGGTCGCCTGTTCGGGCGTCTCGCCCGGCTGCGTCGAGGTCGCGGCGGCCGAGAAGTTCTCGGGGATCGTGATGACGGCGGCGTACGTGCCGTCGGCGAGGCCGGCTGCCGCGTCGTCGGCGTTCGAGATCGTCCACGTCAGGTTGCTGTCGACGTCGTCCGACCCCTCGACGAGGCCCGCGGTGAGCTGCCGGCCCAGCGGCACCATCTGGCCGTCGATCGTGACGGGCTCGTCCTCGTTCACAACGGCGGCAGTCAGGCTGTCGAGTCGTTCGGTCGGATTGTAGAGCGCGGCGACGAGGATTCCGCCGATGACGACCGGAAGCAGCAGCACGCCGATGAGCGTCAGCCAGGTGACGGGTCGACGGGAGCGCGCGCGCTCGGTGGTCGTGGTGATCCAGTTCGGGGTCATGCGTTCACCTCTGCGGGAGTGGTGGTGAGGGCAGCGCCTGCCTGCAGCGGCAGCGTCGTCAGATCGGAGCGGTGGGCGTCGGCGAGCAGCGCCAGGGCGGCGCTGTCGGTGCGCGAGGTCAGCACCAGCGTGAGCGCCGGCGTGCGCGCGGCGGTGGCCCGCGCCGCGAGGGCGGCTGTGTGGTCGCGCAGCAGCGCGGCGGCCTGGTCGCGCTCGGCCGCGTCCAGTGCGTCGACCCCGTCGATCACGACGAGTTCGGCGCGTCCTGCCAGTGCGCGGCGCAGACCGTCGATGCGGTCCTCTGCGTCGCCCAGCAGCGCGAGGCCGACGTGCGCGCGCACCCAGGCGGCGCGTTCGGGCAGCAGGTGCCCGGCGACGCGCAGCCGTCCATCGGTCGGGGAGAGGCGGCCGGCGGCCACCAGGGCGAAGGCCCGGGTCGCGCGAGGATCGCCGGTCGCGATGAGCGTGCCGCCCGGTTCGACCCGGAAGGTCGCGCGGTCGAAGAGCGCGACGTCGCCGAGTGCGCGTCCGCCATCTGCCTGCACGCCGACAAGCTCGCCGACGACGACCGCGGTCGTGTCCGGCTCGGGCCACTCCGCGAGCGAGAGTTCGCGCTCGACCGCTTCGCCCTCGATGTCGAAGTGGGGCAGGACGCGGTCCAGCCAGCGGGGGATCCACCACGCCTTGTCGCCGAGCAGGGCCATGACCGCGGGCACGAGCGTCATGCGCACGAGGAACGCGTCGATCGCGATGCCGGCGGCCAGTCCCAGTGCGATCGGCTTGATCGACGAGTCGCCCTCGGGGACGAACGCGGCGAAGACCGCGAACATGATGACGGCTGCGGCGGTGACGACGCGGGCCGAGGCGGTGAAGCCCGAGCGGACGGCGCCGATCGCGATGTCGCGGTTGCTGCGCGTGGCGTGACCGGCCGCTCCCCGGCGCGCGTGGACATAGTCCTCGCGCATGCGGCTGACGAGGAAGACCTGGTAGTCCATCGCCAGGCCGAACAGCACGCCCATCAGGATGATCGGCATGAAGCTGATGACCGGGCCCGTCTTGTCGACGTGCAGCAGGTCGGCACCCCAGCCCCACTCGAACACCGCGGCGACGACGCCGAACGCGGCGAGCACCGACAGCAGGTACCCGAGTGCCGCCGTGAGCGGCACCCAGATCGAGCGGAACACGATCATGAGCAGGATGAGCGACAGCCCGACGACGAAGATGCCGAAGGGCAGCAGCGCCGCGCCCAGCAGATCCGAGATGTCGATGCCGACGGCGGTGAAGCCGGTGACGAGCAGATCGACGCCGTACTCGTCCTTGAGCTCCGGCGCGAGGTCGCGCAGCGCGCGCACGAGGTCGGCGGTCGCCGGGTCGTCCGGCGCGGTCTCGGGCACGATCTGGATGAGCCCGGTGTCGGCCGTCTCGTTCGGGGTCGCCAGCGCGACCTCCTTGACGCCCGGCACCTTCTCGATCTCGGCCTTCAGGTCGGCCATGAGGCCGAGCGGGTCGGTCGAGGTGACGATCGTCCCGGTCATGATGAGCGGGCCGTTCGCGCCGGGCCCGAAGTGCTCGGCGGTGAGGTCGTAAGCCTGCCGCGCCTGGCTCGACTCCGGCTGCTGGCCGGCGTTGGGCAGCGCGAGGGCGAGGCTCGCCGCGGGGACGGCCACGACGCCGAGCGTGATGATGACCGCGAGCGTGGTGATGAGGGGATGCTTCGTCACGAGCATCACCCAGCGGTTGGGCGTCTTGGCGGCCGGCGCCGGCGGCCCGTCGTGCGCCACGTCATCCGCGTCATCCGCGGCATCCCCGTTCGCGGTCTCGGCCGCGTCGACGGCGGCCCTCCGGCGACGGCTGGGGAGCGGCATCCCGAGGCGCTTCCGGCCGTGCCCCCACCCCGCGACGCGCCCCTTGGCGAACCCGAGCAGCGCCGGGGTCAGCGTGATGGCGACGACGACGGCGATCGCGACGGCGACGGCGGCGGCGATGCCCATCGTGGTGAGGAACGGGATGTTGGCGAAGCCGAGGCCGATGAGCGCGATCAGCACCGTCACGCCCGCGAAGACGACGGCGGATCCCGCGGTGCCGGTGGCGCGCGCGGCGGATTCCTCGGGCTCTTCGCCGGCGCGCACCTGGTCCTGATGTCGCGCGACGATGAAGAGCGCGTAGTCGATGCCGACGGCGAGCCCGAGCATGATCGCGAGCATCGGGGTGGTCGACGAGATCGACGCGAACGCCGTCGAGACGTAGATGAGGGCGATCGCCAGGCCCACGCCGATGAGCGCCGACACCAGCGGGAACCACGCGACCGCGAACGAGCGGAACGTCACGATGAGCACGAAGAGGGCGATGAGCACGCCGACCGCTTCGATGATCGACAGTGCGGGCACCGACATCGAGAACAGGTCGCCGCCCATCGCGACCTGCGACCCGGCGGGGAGGGTGTCGCGCAGGTCCGCCGCGACGTCTTCGAGCTGAGATTTGGTCTCGTCCGAGACATCGGTGGACTGCCCGTCGAACTGCAGGCGCACGATCGCGGCCGAGTCGTCCTCGGCCACCATGCCGCTGACCATCTCGTCATACGGGTCGGTCACCGCGATGACGCCGTCGATGTCTTCGAACTGCGACACGGCGTCGCCGATCTCGGTCTTGTACGGGTCGGCCGTGACGTCGTCGCCGTCCGCGACGACCACGACCATCTGCGCGCTCGTGCCGCTCGCCTGCGGAAAGCTGCGGTCCAGCAGCTCGATGCCCTCCTGGGCCTCGGTGCCGGGGATCGTGAACGCGTTGTCGGTGCCCTTCATGAACACCAGGGCGCCGCCGCCGGCGAGAGCGAGCAGCAGCAGCCAGGAGACGAGCACGCGCCACGGGTGACGATACGACCAGCGGCCGAGCGCATACAGGACAGTCGACACAGCGCTTCCTCCGGGACTAGGTGTGAGAGGTTCGGGAACTGTCGATACAGCGCTGTATCGGATACATGAGTGTATCGTAAGGCGGGTTCGCCGCCCGAACCTGAGTAGTCCGTGTGAGACTGGCGGAGAGGAGAACCGATGACCGACACCCAGACGGCAGACACCGCCGTCACGTCCCCCCGTCGTGAGGCGACCCGGCAGAAGCTGCTGGATGCCGCGGCGCTCGTCTTCGCCGAGGTCGGGGTGGATGCCGCCTCCGTCGAGGCGATCTGCGAGCGGGCCGGCTTCACGCGCGGCGCGTTCTACTCCAACTTCGAGACGAAGGACGAGCTGATGCTCGCCCTCACCGAACGGGTCGCCGGCGAGAAGATCGACGAGGTCGCCGAACGTGTCGCGGCGCTGCAGGCGCGCGGCGAGGAGCTTGAGCCGGGTGACCTGGTGCGGCGCCTGCTGGACGTGGCGTTCGACAAGAAGGAGGGCATCCTCCTCACGAGCGAGATCCGCACCCGGGCCATGCGCGACCCTCGGCTGGCCAAGACGTACATCGAATGGCAGACGGGCCTGGTCGAGCGCGTCGGCTCCTTCATCGAGAACCTCGCGCAGACCTACGGGTTCCGTCTGCGTGTGCCGGCGGCCGAATTCGCCGGGCTCATCCTGCAGACGTGGGAGGACACCGCGGCGTTCGCCGTGATGAGCGGCCTCGGGCCGGAAGAGACCCACACGCTGGTCAACGAGCGCACCGCACGCCTGGCCACGGCGCTCGTCGACCCCGTCTGACGCCCCGGCTTCACGCCGCCGCGCTGAGAACCTCGTAGCACCGCGCCACCCGGTCCAGCCACCACTGCCGCCGGTCCGCCGGCGCCGCATGCCCGGCCAGCAGCGACGGCGAGGGCGTCACGCGCCCGGCCGCCAGCATCCCTTCCCTCGGCACGAGCGGCGGGTCGGCGACGTCCGCGAGGAACAGCGACGCCGTGCCGAGTCCGCAGTCGTAGTCGAGGTGGGGGAGGGATGCTGCCAGCGCGACTCCCATCGACAGGCCGATCGAGGTGTCGAGCGCACTCGACACGACGGCGGGCAGTCCTGCCTCGGCCACGATCTCGAGCGCGCGGCGCACGCCACCGAGGGGCTGCACCTTGATCACGAGCAGGTCCGCGGCGCCGGCGCGGGCGACCGCGAGCGGGTCGGCGGCCTTGCGCACGCTCTCGTCGGCCGCGATCGGGATGTCCATGTACTTCACGCGACGGCGCAGTTCGGCGAGCTCGTCCACGCTCGCGCACGGCTGCTCGGCGTACTCCAGGTCGAACTCGGCCAGGGTGTGCAGGGCGCGTTCGGCCTCGTCGACGTTCCAGCCGCCGTTGGCGTCGATGCGCACGCGGCCCTCGGGGCCGAGACTCTCGCGCACGGCCCGCACGCGTGCGATGTCGTCGGCGAGGCGCTGGCCGGCCTCGGCGACCTTGACCTTGGCGGTGCGGCATCCGTCGTACCTCGCGAGCACGCCCGGCACCGCCGATGCCTGCACGGCGGGCACGGTCGCGTTGACGCCGACGGTGTCGCGGACGGCAGCGGGCCGCGGCATCCACGCGTCTTCGATCGCCGCCGCCAGCCAGGTCGACGCCTCGTCGTCGTCGTATTCGGTGAACGGCGAGAACTCGGACCAGCCCTCGGGGCCTTCGAAGACGAGGGCTTCGCGCACGTCGATGCCGCGGAACCGCGTCGCGAGCGGCAATGCCACCACGCGGGCAGACCCGAGGATGTCGTCCAGCGGGGGCAGCGGCGTGTCGGTGCTCACGCGTCCATCCTGCCTCCCACCCCCGTTCACTTGCGCTGTTTGTACGCAGAATCCGCGTTTCGGCGTACGAACAGCGCAAGTGAACCTCAGAACAATGTGTCCTTGACGATAGTGTGTGACGCACAGTAAAGTGTGAGACATGAGCGAAACCGAGATCCTCGAGACGCACCTGCAGGAGCTGCGGCGCGGCACCGTCGTGCTCGCCTGCCTGCGCCTGCTCGAGACGCCGGGGTACGGCTACGGGCTGCTCGAAGAGCTGGGGGACCACGGGTTCCCCACCGATGCCAACACCCTGTACCCATTGCTGCGCCGGCTCGAGAAGCAGGGGTACCTCACGAGCGAGTGGAACACCGACGAGGCGCGGCCCCGCAAGTTCTACCGCACCAGCGATGCCGGGCAGCGCCTGGCCCGCGCCCTCACCGACGACTTCCGGGCGATCGCCACGGCGATCGACGGACTCGACAACGACCTCTGACACACGGAGAACGCCATGACCATCACAGAAAGCCTCACCGACCGCTACGTCGACGCCGCGATGCGGACCGTCCCCGAAGACCAGCGCTCCGACCTCGCCGCCGAGCTGCGCGGATCCATCGACGACCAGATCGAGGCGCGGATCGCCGACGGTGCCGATGCCGAGTCCGCCGAACGCGCCGTTCTCACCGACCTCGGCGACCCCGATGTGCTCGCGGCCGGGTACACCGGCCGGCAGCTGCACCTCATCGGTCCGCGCTACTACCTCGACTGGTGGCGCCTGCTGAAGCTGCTGCTGTGGATCGTACTGCCGTGCGTCGCGTTCGGCGTCGCGCTCGGGCAGGTGCTGAGCGGTGCGACAGTGGGCGAGACGATCGGGTCGGCAGTCGTCGCCGTGCTGACGGCCGCGCTGCACATCGCCTTCTGGACCACGCTCGTGTTCGTCGTGCTGGAGCGCACCGGCCACGAGACGATGGATGCCGGTCCCTGGACGCCCGACCGGCTTCCCGAACCGCGGCAGCGCGGTGCGGGCCTCGGCGACATGATCGCGTCGATCGGGTTCCTGCTGATCATGGCGGGCGTCGTGCTCTGGGACCACTTCATCGGTCTCGTGCCGACCGAGCCCGGGCTGTCGTTCCTCGACGACGGGCTGTGGCCGTGGTGGATCATGGCGCTGTTCCTGGTGATGGCCCTGGAGGCCGTGCTGGCCATCGCCGTGTACGGCGTCGGGCGCTGGACCGTGCCGCTGGCCGTGGCCGACGGCATCCTGAATCTCATCATCGCGGTGCCGGCGCTGTGGCTGCTGGCACAGGGTCGCCTGATCAACCCGGACTTCTTCCCGTCGATCATCGACGGCGCCGACGGTGAGACGGTGCAGAACATCGTCGCGACCATCGTCGGGTTCGTGATCGTCGCGGTCGCGATCTGGGACACGACGGATGCCGCACTGAAGGCGGTGCGGTCGCGCCAGGCCTGACCCGTGTCCTCAGCTGAGGATCGCAGCCGAGCTGCGGACCCGATCGCGTGATCGGGTCCGCAGTCCGGCAGATCCCCTCAATCGAGGAAGCACCCCTCGGCACGGCCCTAGTCTTTCCCCATGCCCCTCCTCGATACCCCCGTGCGCTTCGGCGTGCAGATCCAGCCCCAGCACACCCCGTACGACGGGATCCGCGACGCCGTCCGCCGGCTCGAAGACCTCGGCGTCGACATCCTCTTCAACTGGGACCACTTCTTCCCGCTGTCCGGCGAGCCCGACGGACTGCATTTCGAGTCGTGGACGATGCTCGGCGCGTGGGCCGAGCAGACCGAGCGGGTCGAGTTCGGCGCCCTCGTCAACTGCAACAGCTACCGCAACGCCGATCTGCAGGCCGACATGGCCCGCACCATCGACCACATCTCGGCCAAGGGCGGCGACACCGGTCGCTTCATCTTCGGCACCGGCGCGGGCTGGTTCCAGCGCGACTACGACGAGTACGGCTACGAGTTCGGCACCCCGGGCTCGCGCCTGGACGACCTCGCCGCAGGGCTTGAGCGCATCGAGGCCCGCTGGGCGAAGCTCAACCCGGCGCCCACCCGCAGGATCCCGGTCATGATCGGCGGCAAGGGCGAGCAGAAGACGCTGCGCCTCGTCGCCCGCCACGCCGACATCTGGCACAGCTTCGTGGCCCCCGACGAGATCGCCCGCAAGGTCGAGGTCATCGAGCGCTGGGCCGAGCGCGAAGAGCGCGACACCTCGCACCTCGTCATCTCGAACGAGGTCTATGGGCACGGCGTCGAGCACGCCGACGCCCTGTACGCGGCGGGCGCGCGTCTGATCACGTTCGCCTTCAAGGGCCCCGACTTCGACTTCGAGCTCGTCGAGGAGTGGCTGCGCTGGCGCGACGCCAAGAACGCCTGATCCCGCGGCCGCCTGCGGCCGCCTGCATGTGCTCGCACCCCTTCTTGTCCGCAACGCGGTTTCTCGCCGAGACACCACGTTGTCGCCGTCATCGACGTGGTCGTTCGGCGAGAAACCGCGTTATCGACGGGATGCCGGGGGCCCAGGCCGACCGCGGCGCCTCGTCACGAACGGGGCCGGGGCGGCGCGCCGCGACTAAAATCGCGGGGTGACTGCCGTTACCTCCGCGCCCCGCTTCGCCCTCGACATCGACGGCGTCCCGCGCCCCGAGCGCGCCGAGCGCCTGCTCGACGCGGTGCGTCACCGGGTCGTCATCGCGGACGGCGCCATGGGCACGATGCTCCAGCGGTACGACCTCACGATCGAGGGCGACTTCCAGGGGCTCGAGGGCTGCAACGAGATCCTCAACGTCTCGCGGCCCGACGTCGTCGGCGCGATCCACGACGCGTACCTCGAGGTGGGGGTGGATGCCGTCGAGACGAACACGTTCGGGGCGAACTGGTCCAACCTCGACGACTACGGCATCGTCGACCGCATCTCGGAGCTGGCCGAGGTCGGCGCCCGCATCGCGCGGGAGCGGGTCGAGGCGGCTGAGGCCGCCGACGGACGGGAGCGCTGGGTGCTCGGGTCGATGGGACCCGGTACGAAGCTGCCGAGCCTCGGTCACACCACCTACGACAACCTGAAGCAGACGTTCGCGCTGCAGGCCGAGGGCCTCATCGACGGCGGCGCCGACGCGTTCCTCGTCGAGACGAGCCAGGACCTGTTGCAGACCAAGGCCGCCATCAACGGCTGTCGTCAGGCGATCGTGAGCCGCGGCATCCGGCTTCCGATCTTCGTCGAGGTGACCGTCGAGACCACCGGCACCATGCTCATGGGCTCCGAGATCGGCGCCGCGCTCACCGCGATCGAGCCGCTCGGCGTCGACGCCATCGGCCTCAACTGCGCCACCGGCCCGACCGAGATGAGCGAGCACCTGCGCCACCTCTCGAAGCACGCCACCGTGCCGATCGCGTGCATGCCGAACGCCGGCCTTCCCGTGCTCGGCGCGAACGGCGCCCACTACCCGCTGACGCCCGCCGAGCTCGCGACCGCGCACGAGCAGTTCGTGCGCGAGTTCGGCCTGGGCCTGATCGGCGGATGCTGCGGCACGACCCCCGAGCACCTCGCGGCGGTCGTGGAGCGGCTGCGCCCGCTGCGCGCCGAGGGCGAGCGGCATCCCGCGATCGAGCCCGGTGTCGCGTCGCTGTACCAGCACGTGTCGTTCCATCAGGATGCCTCGTACCTCGCGATCGGCGAGCGGACCAACGCGAACGGCTCGAAGGCGTTCCGCGAGGCGATGCTCGAGGGCCGCTGGGACGACTGTGTCGACATCGCCCGCGACCAGATCCGCGTCGGCGCGCACCTGCTCGACGTGTGCGTGGATTACGTGGGCCGCGACGGCGTCGCCGATATCCGCGAGATCGTCTCGCGCTTCGCGTCGGCCTCCACGCTGCCGCTGGTCGTCGACTCGACGGAGCCCGCCGTGATCCGCGCGGGCCTGGAGCTCATCGGCGGCCGCCCGGTCGTGAACTCGGTGAACTACGAGGACGGGGCGGGTGCGGCATCCCGATTCGGTCGCATCATGCCGCTCGTCAAAGAGCATGGCACCGCCGTCATCGCCCTCACGATCGATGAGCACGGCCAGGCCCGCACTGCCGACGACAAGGAGCGCATCGCGTCGCGCCTCGTGGACGAGCTCGTGGGCGACTGGGGGATGCGGGTCAGCGACATCATCGTCGACTGCCTGACCTTCCCGATCGCGACGGGACAGGAAGAGACCCGCCGCGACGCCATCGAGACGATCGAGGCGATCCGCCGCATCACCGCGAAGTATCCGGGCATCAACACGACCCTCGGCGTCTCGAACGTGTCGTTCGGCCTCAACCCGGCCGCGCGCAGCGTGCTGAACTCGGCGTTCCTTCACGAAGCGGTGCAGGCGGGCCTCACGAGCGGCATCATCGACGCCGCCAAGATCGTGCCGCTCGCCTCGATCTCGGACGAGCAGCGCAAGGTCGCGCTCGACCTGGTCTGGGACCGTCGCGAGTACGACGCCGACGGCAACGTCACGTACGACCCGCTGGCGCGCATGCTCGACCTGTTCGCGGGCGTCGATACGGCCGCGCTGCGCAACCAGCGGGCGGCCGAGCTCGCCGCGCTGCCGACGGGGGAGCGCCTGCAGCGCCGCATCATCGACGGCGAGGGCAAGGGGCTCGAGGCCGACCTGGACCTCGCGCGCGCCGAAGGCATGGCGCCGCTCGCGATCATCAACGACCACCTGCTGGAGGGCATGAAGGTCGTCGGCGAGCGGTTCGGCGCCGGAGAGATGCAGCTGCCGTTCGTGCTGCAGTCCGCCGAGGTCATGAAGAACGCCGTCGCGCTGCTCGAGCCCCATATGGAGAAATCGGATGCCTCGGGCAAGGGCCGCATCGTGCTGGCGACCGTGCGCGGCGACGTGCACGACATCGGCAAGAACCTCGTCGACATCATCCTGACGAACAACGGCTACGACGTGATCAACCTCGGCATCAAGCAGCCGATCGCCGACATCATCGCCGCCGCCGAGGAGCACGACGCCGACGTCATCGGCATGTCGGGACTGCTCGTGAAGTCGACCGTCGTGATGAAGGAGAACCTCGAAGAGCTGAACTCCCGGGGTCTCGGCAAGAAGTGGCCGGTGATCCTGGGCGGTGCGGCGCTGACCCGCGCCTACGTCGAAGACGACCTCGCCGGCCTGTTCGACGGCGAGGTCCGCTATGCGCGCGACGCGTTCGAGGGCCTCGCGCTCATGGAGCCGCTCGTCAAGATCGCGCGCGGTGCGGACCCGGCATCGGTCGGCCTGCCCGAGCTCAAGAAGCGCCGCCACGCCGCCGGCTCCAAGCTCACGCTGACCGAGCCCGAAGCCATGCCCGCGAGGTCGGACGTGGCCTCCGACAACCCGGTCCCGGCGCCGCCGTTCTGGGGAACCCGCATCGTCCGCGGCATCGCGCTGCACGACTACGCCGCATTCCTCGACGAGCGGGCGACGTTCATGGGGCAGTGGGGGCTGAAGCCCGGCCGCTGCGAGGACGGCCTGTCGTACGAGCAGCTCGTCGAGACCGAGGGACGCCCGCGGCTGCGGTACTGGCTCGACCGCATCCTCGCCGAGGGCATGCTCGACGCGTCGGTTGCATACGGGTACTTCCCGGTGGTGTCGGAGGGCGACGACGTCGTCGTGCTGCATCACGCCGACGATCCGACCGGCGTGCTGGGCGTGCCCGGCCTGCTTGCGCCCGACGGCGGCAGCGGCGGCCCGATCGGCACCGACCGCCTGCGTTTCCACTTCCCGCGCCAGCGCCGCGACCGCCACCTGAACCTCGCGGACTTCGTGCGCTCGCGCGAGTCCGGGCAAGTCGACGTGCTGCCGGTGCAGCTGGTGACCGCGGGAGCCGCGATCGACAGCGTCACCGCGAAGCTCTTCGCCGAGGACAAGTACCGCGACTACTACGAGCTCAACGGCCTCGTGATGCAGCTGACGGAGGCGCTCGCCGAGTTCTGGCACGCCCGCATCCGCTCCGAGCTCGGCTTCTCGGCCGAGGACCCGACCGACACCGCGGGCCTGTTCAAGCTCGAGTACCGCGGCGCCCGCTTCTCTCTCGGCTACCCCGCATGCCCCGACATGGAGGACCGCCGCAAGGTCGTCGAGCTGCTGCGCCCCGAGCGCATGGGCGTCGAGCTCAGCGACGAGCTGCAGCTGCACCCCGAGCAGTCCACCGACGCGTTCGTCTTCCACCACCCCGAGGCGAAGTACTTCTCGGTCTGAGCCGGCGCGTGGGGGAGTGGATGCCAGGACCCCAGGCATCCACTCTTCCCAGGCTGTGAGCGCCGCTGGCGGCACGCCTGCGCTGCCGAGATCGGCACGCGCTGCAGCTTCTGCGCCGACCTGGCCTTTCGCGCTGTCGAAACCGTCATGCGCTGTCGCTGTGTTCTGGCGCGGATGCCGATTTCGACAGCGCGGACCGAGCCCGGTCTCAGCGGCGAGCAGGCGCCGTCGCCGCGACACGGCGCCCGACGGGCGTGCCCGTCCACGGCGGCTGCTGCAGGGGCTTGGCGCGACGGAGCGCGGCGAGCACCGGACGCCCGATGACGACCAGGCCGATGACCGTGGTGACCGCCCGCAGGGTGTCCCAGCTGAGCGTCGAGGTGACCAGCGAGTACAGCAGGAAGCTCGACAGGTTGACGCCCAGCGGCGCCGAGCCGTCGTACGAGATGCCGGTGCCGTAGCCCACGGCGAACGGCCAGTACCAGAGGTTCATGATGAGCCCGAAGGCGTACGAGGCGACGACACCGTAGACCGCGAGCATCGCGATCTCGGCCGCGTGCGAGCGGAGCCGGGGGAGGAGCCCCGCGCCCGCACCCACCCACGCGCAGGCGAACATCTGGAACGGCGTCCAGGGGCCGAACGTGCCGGTCACGAGGGTCGACAGGGCGATCGCCGCCATGCCGAGCAGCATCCCGAACCGTGCGCCGAAGGCGCGACCGGCGAGGATCAGCAGCACGAACACCGCCTCGACGCCCCCGACGCCGGTACTCGCGATGCGCACCGCTGCGCCGATCGCGGCGAGCGTGCCGAGAAGCGCCAGCATGTGGGCCGACCTCACCGTGCCGTCCAGCGTCGCGATCACGACGAGCACCGCCAGCGGGGCGAGCGCGAGGGCCGCGACCGGCACGGCGGCGTACGCCTGCGCGGGTACGGCCGTCGCGACGAGCGGCCAGCAGAAAGCACCGATGGCGACGAGGTTCGCCGGGACGAGCGCCGCGACCGGGAGCAGCGGACGACGGGATGCCGGCGGCCGCGCCGTGCGAGGGGGCCGTGGTGTCCGCAGTGCCGGTGTGCGGGGCGCGGGCGTCCGGGGCGCGGGCGTCCAGGACTCCGGGGCCGGAGGTGCCGCCGCGGAGCCGTCCGTCGCCGGCGGCGTCCGGAATTCAGGCCCCGCTTGTGGGGGCGTGCCGTAAGCCCCGGATCGACGCGGTGCGTGCGCGTCCGGTGATCCGGGGGACTGAGGCATGAACGCCGCCGCGGGGCCATCAGGCAGAGGCACAGCCCGGGCCGGGGCCGCCGGCATCCCGTCCCGCATCTCGAGCACGCGGTCGGCGTGGGCGGCGATCTCGGGCTCGTGCGACGCGACGAGCACGGCGGTGCCCTCGTCGGCGAGCGACATCAGCGCCGTCCACACGACGGCGCGGGCTGCGGGGTCGAGGCCGCGCGTCGGCTCGTCGACGAGCACCACGGCAGGGCTGGTCGCGAGCTGGATCGCGAGCACGAGGCACCGCCGCTCGCCGGCGGAGAGGTCGAGGGGATGCCGCGCCAGCCGCGCCGCGAACACCGGACCGCCGGGGTCGAGGCCGAGGAACCCCGCGAAGCGCGCCGCCGTCACCCCCGTCGCTCCCATCGCCGTCGGTGCTCCGTCCGTTGCCGTCGCCTCCACCGCCGCGCCGTCCCGTCGACCGCCTCCTCCTCCCGGTTCATCCGTCACAGATGTACGTGAAACCTCAGGAACCGCGTACATCTGTGACGGATGAACCCGGGGTGGGGGTGCCGGCACCGCCGAGGGCGCGGCGATGCCATGAGCGGCGCGGCGGGCGCGGCGATCGGCCCGCGCGCACTCGGCGGCGACGGTGTCGTACACGAACAGGTCGTCCGAGGCATCCGGAACCAGCGCCACCCGCCCGGCCGCCCAGATTTCCATGCCGCGCGCGGGCAGCGCCAGCGCGGCGAGCAGACTCGACTTGCCCGCGCCGTTGGGACCGGTGAGCGCGACGATCTCACCGGCCCGCAGTTCGAGGTCGGCGCCCGCGACGGCGGTGACCTCGCCGTGCCGCACCGTCACGCCGCGTGCCCGCAGCACCGTGGGGCGCGCGGCGTCGGCCGGGGCGCCGAGACCGCACGACCGCACCGAGACGGCCCCGGCCACGGTGCTGTCTTGCGGTTTCGGCCCAACGGCGGAGGGGACGGATGCCCCAGCCTCGGCATGCGCACCGGCCACAGCCACTGCAACCCGGGCCACCACCCCGCCGTCGATCCGCAGCACCTCGTCGGCGACGGCCGCGAGGGCATCAACCCGGTGCTCGGCCACGACCACGCACATGCCGGCCTCGTGCGCGAGCGCGCCCAGCAGGTCCGAGATCCGCACCCGGGCGGCGGCGTCGAGGTCGGCGAGGGGCTCGTCGACGAGCAGCAGGATCGGCTGCTCGACGATGGCCGCGGCGATCGCCACGAGCGTCGCCTCGCCGGCGGACAGCCCGCGCGTCGGGCGATCGAGCAGGCGCGTGATGCCGACGCGTTCGGCGACCTCGGCGACCCGGGCCTCGACGATCACGCGGGCGACGCCGCGCAGCTCGAGCGTCAGGCCGATCTCGTCGCGCACGCGTTCGGTCGCGAACGCCTCGCGCGGATGCTGCAGCACGACCCCGACGCGCTGCGAGAGGTCTCGCGGGGGCACCTCCGCGCGGTCGTGCCCGACGACCCGCAGGGATCCCGTCATCCAGCCGCCGTCGGTGTGCGTGTGGAGCCCCGCGATCGCCCGCAGGAGTGTCGACTTGCCCGACCCGGTGGCGCCGGACACGAGGGTGAGCGTCCCGGCCTCGAGGGCGAAGAAGGACGGAAGGCGGATGCCGCTCGCGTCCTCTGCCGGCATCGCCCCGCGCTGCATGGAGCCCTGTGAGGGAGAGGGCGCGGCGTCCGTCCCGAAGCCGGCCGACACGCCGTGCGCCTCGACCGGTGCGAGGCAGTCGCCGTCGAGCCCGCGCCCGGCGAAGCCGCGCAGCTCGAGGGCGGCGGCGACGTGCCCGGCCCGCTCGAGCGTGCGCTGCAGCACGGGAAGCAGCAGCCGCACGCCCCCGCGCTCGCCGCGCAGCCGCTGCGCGAACCGCACGGCGCGCGCGCCGTCCGCGAGGGAGGGGAGCGTCGCCCACGCGATCGCCAGGGCTCGCGCGACACCGCGCAGCGGTCCGCGCCGTGACGCCCGCGCGAACACCCGGTGCAGGTCGACGAGAGAGTTCAGCACCCCGAAGGCGAGGATCGCCAGGGCGATCGGGAGTGCGCTGGCCGCGGCATCCACGAGTCCGTCCGTCGTGACGGGACCGAGCAGCACGACGTGGGCGAACGGCGGCGCGAGGCGCACCTCGGGCAGTGGCAGCAGGACCTGTCCGGAGCCGTCGGCTCCGTGGAACAGGACTCGGTACACGACCCGGGCGCCCACGAAGCCGGCGGCGAGAACCGCCGCCGCCCGCAGGGGCCCGGGCCGGAGGATCATGACGCGGGCGCGGCGGGTTCGCCGTTGAGGGTGAACAGCAGCTCGACGGACTCGCCGGGCTCGAGCTGCTGGGTGGCCGGGCCCTCCTGCGCATACGCCCACTCGCCGTCGGCGGGCTTCACCCACAGCGACCAGTACGCGAACGCGGCGGGCATCGACTCGCACTTCTCGAAGTAGTCCGAGCCGTCCTCGGCGGGGAGCGCCTCGTCCTCGGCGGGGACGCCGTTGACGCGGCACACGACCTGGTCGCCGTACTGGTCGGTGCCCTCGGTGGTGACGTCCGCGGCGAGGAACGCGTCCGCCGCGACGATCGCCTCGTCCGTGCTGACGCACCAGGTGGCCGACACGTCGTCCGCGTCGCCGAGTGCGCTCGCGTCGACGACGACGGTGACACCCTCGTCGCCTTCGCACGGGGTCTTCACGGCGACGACCGCGTTCTGGTCGCCGGTCGCGGCGTCGGTCGGCGTCGGGTCGGGCGCCGGAGTCGAGCAGGCGGCGAGGGTGAGCAGCAGTGCGGCGGACGCCGCGGCCATGGCCAGGGTGCGAAGAGTCGAGGTCACCGATCAAGGGTAGTCGGCGGTATCCACTGTCCGGTTCCGCATGACGCCCGTATGACGTGCGCCGTCGGCCCGCCGTAGGCTGGGGCGGTGAGCGTTTCGGAACTGTTCGACGAAGATCTGTGGATGCCGGCGGCCGGTGCTCCCGACGGCGGCTACACCGACATCACGTCCCATGTTTCGAGCGACGGCCGCATCGCACGCATCGCGTTCGACCGGCCCGAGGTGCGCAACGCGTTCCGGCCGCATACCGTCGACGAGCTCTACCGTGCGCTCGACATCGCACGACAGGACCCCCGCATCGGCGTCGTGCTGCTCACCGGCAACGGCCCCAGTCCCAAGGACGGCGGCTGGGCGTTCTGCTCGGGCGGCGACCAGCGCATCCGCGGCCGCGACGGGTACAAGTACTCGGACTCCGAGGCGTCGCCCGGCGCCGACGCCCAGGCCCGCGCCGGGCGCCTGCACATCCTCGAGGTGCAGCGGCTCATCCGGTTCATGCCGAAGGTCGTGATCGCCGTGATCCCGGGCTGGGCTGCCGGCGGCGGGCACTCGCTGCACGTCGTGTGCGACCTGTCGATCGCCTCGGCCGAGCACGGCCGCTTCAAGCAGACCGACGCCGATGTGGGCTCGTTCGACGCCGGCTACGGCTCCGCCTACTTCGCGCGGCAGATCGGGCAGAAGTTCGCGCGTGAGGTGTTCTTCCTCGCCGAGGAGTACTCGGCGCACCGCGCGTACGAGATGGGCGCCGTCAACCGGGTCGTGCCGCACGCCTCGCTGGAGGCGGAGGCGGTGGCGATGGCCCGGACGATCCTCACGAAGTCGCCGACCGCGATCCGCATGCTGAAGTTCGCCTTCAACGCGGTGGACGACGGCATGGTCGGGCAGCAGGTGTTCGCGGGCGAGGCGACCCGGTTGGCGTACGGCACCGACGAGGCGGTCGAGGGGCGGGACTCGTTCCTCGAGAAGCGCGATCCCGACTGGTCGCCCTACCCCTGGCACTATTGACCGGGAAGGTGCGATGAAGCTCGAACCCGTCGTCGGCGACGACCCGCGTGAGATCCTGCGGGCGCTCCGCGGCGCACTGCACGGCGCCGGCCCCGCGCTGGGCCTCGGCATGGTCGACGGGTTCCCGCCGGAGGTGCGGCCGGGCACGGCGGTCGTGGTCACCACCTCGGGCTCGACGGGCGTGCCCAAGAGCGTGGTGCTCAGCCGTGACGCGCTCACAGCGAGCGCGCTGTCGACGGCCGACCGCATCGGCGACGGCGCGTGGCTGCTGGCCCTGCCGGCGAGCTACGTCGCGGGACTCCAGGTGCTCGTCCGCTCGCTGGTCGCCGACCGCGAGCCCGCGATCCTCTCGGGCGCGTTCACCCCGCAGAGCTTCACCGCGGCGGCGCTCACGATGGCGTCGTCCGTGGGCGGCGAACGTGTGCCGACGTACACCTCTCTGGTACCGGCGCAGCTGTCGAAGCTCCTCGATGCCGCGGACCACGACGCGCGGACCCTCGCCGCACTGCGTTCGTTCGAGCGCATCCTCATCGGGGGTCAGGCGTTGCCCGCTGCGACATTCGAACGCGCAGAGGCGGCGGGAGTCCGCATCGCCCGGACGTACGGGTCCACCGAGACCAGCGGCGGATGTGTGTACGACGGGGTGCCGCTGCGGGGCGTCCAGGTGCGCATCGAGCGCGGGGAGGTCCAGGTGTCGGGGCCGACGCTCGCCGACGGCTACCTGGGGGACCGCGAGCTCACCGACGCGGTCTTCCTCCGCGAGCCCGACGGTCGCAGGTGGTACCGCACGGGCGATGCCGGCCTGTTCGAGGACGGCGTGCTGCGCATCCGTGGCCGCATCGACAACGTGATCGTCTCAGGCGGGGTCAACATCTCGCTGGACCGGGTCGAGCGCATCGTGCGGTCGGTGCCCGGCCTCGACACCGCCGTCGTCGTGGGTGTTCCGGACGAGCGCTGGGGTGAGGCATCCGTCATCGTCGCGTCGCGCGGCGAGGCGCTGCGCCGGAGCGAGGCCGTGCAGCTCGACGAGGCGCGGGCGGCGGTGCAGGCCGAGATCGGACCGCACGCGCGGCCCGCTCGCCTGGTGCTGGTGGACGAGCTCGCGACCCTGCCTTCGGGCAAGCCCGACCGCGAGGCCATCCGCCGCGCGGTCGCCGCCCTGCACTGACGCGCCCCGGTCGCGCGTGCGAGGCGCCGCCCGCCGGCGCGAGACGCCGCACGCTGACTCGCGTCCGGGCCCGCGCTTCGCTGAGATGCCGCAGTGCGTCACGAGACGCCGCAAAGCCGACACCATCGTGCGGCGGCTCGTGCATCTCTGCGGCGTCTCACCCATCGCCGACACCGCAGTGCGCCCGTCAGCGCTCAGCGCACGCGGCCCGTGTCCCTCGGGGCTCAGGGCTGCGGGTACGGGCCTGTCTGCACCACGCAGAACCGGTTGCCCTCGGTGTCTTCGAGCACGACCCAGTCCGCGCCCTCGGGGTAATGGTCCCAGTCGACCTCGCGGGCGCCGAGCGCGAGCAGGCGCTCGATCTCGGCCGCCTGATCCTCGGCATAGAGGTCGAGGTGGATGCGGGGCGGATAGTGCTGCGGATAGCCCGTGACCGACAAGGCGAGGCTGGCGCCCGGCGCCGCCCAGTGCGCCTTGCCCGGCGGGTCGAGGATCACCCAGTCCTCGCTCGGCTCACTCCTGTTGACGTACCCGAGAGCCTCTCGCCAGAAGTCGCCGGCGCGGCCGATGTCTTCGACGGTCAGGACGATGGATCCGATGCTCAGCATGCCGACCATCCTGCGACGCGCGCCGCCTGGCCGGCCAGGGGGTTGACGCTCGCAGGGGGCGGAGCGGCGGCGCTCCTCAATTGAGGAGGATTGCCGGGCTGAGGGCCGACACACCGCCCCACAGTCCGCATCCCGGCCCACGTCCTCAATCGAGGAACGAGAGGAGTGGATGCCGCGGCTGACACAAACCGGAGCCCTATGATGTGCTCTCGTGGCAGGAACCCCGAGCAAGAAGCGCAAGACCGCGGGCCCGAAGAAGCAGCACCCGCGCGGCAACCCGCAGAAGTCGCACGTCTCGCGCGACCCCGCGCACGTCGAGAAGGCGACGGCGCGCGACTGGATCGGCGCTGCGCGCCTGCGCACGCTGCCGCTCGCGATCACCCCGATCCTGATCGGCACGGGTGCCGCGATCATCGTGGCGGACGTGTTCCACTGGGTGATCGCGCTGTTCTGCCTCATCGTGTCGGTGTCGCTGCAGATCGGCGTCAACTACGCGAACGACTACAGCGACGGCATCCGCGGCACCGACGACTTCCGGGTCGGCCCGTCGCGGCTGACCGCCAGCCGCCGCGCCAAGCCGCGCACGGTGCTGATCGTCGCGCTGGCGTTCTTCGCGATCGCGGCGCTGGCGGGGCTCGCCATCACGATCCGCACGCAGCAGTGGTGGCTCATCGCCGTCGGCGCGGTGTGCATCATCGCGGCCTGGTTCTACACCGGCGGCAAGCGCCCCTACGGGTACTACGGCCTCGGCGAGCTCTTCGTCTTCGTGTTCTTCGGCCTGGTCGCAACCCTCGGCACCACGTGGGTGCAGGCGCTCGCCCTGCCCCAGGAGGCCTGGTTCGGCGCGGTCGGCGCGGGCCTCATCGCGTGCGCCGTGCTGCTCGCGAACAACCTGCGCGACATCGACCAGGACCGCAAGGCCGGCAAGAAGACCCTCACGGTGCTGATCGGCCGCCGTGCGACGCAGGTGCTGTTCACGGTGTTCCTCGTGATCGCGTTCCTCATCGCGGTGTTCCTCGCCTGGATCGGCTACCCGATCGCGTGGCTGACCCTCCTCGCACTGCTCGCGGGCCTTCCGGCGATGCTCATCGTCTGGACCTACCGCGATCCTCGCGAGCTCGTCGTCGCCCTCGGCCTCACGTCGCTGACGTCCGTCGCCTACGGCGCCTTCCTCATGTGGGCCTTCATCGGCTGACACCTGCGTGATCGGGATGCCGGGCGCCCGGCATCCCGTCGTCGCACCGTTCGCACGCCGCTCACGGCGCTCCGAATATCGGAGTTCTGCGCGTTTTCCGGAGCTCGCGGGCGCCAAGACTCCGGAAACGGCGCGATCGTCCGATATTCGGAGTCGCGAAGAAGGCGCGAGTGGATGCCGGGCCCGGTATCCACTCGCCCCGAAGACCCGTCCGGGGCCTCAGGCCTTGGGAGCCTCGGGAGAGTCGGTGCCGGCGGCGTCGGCGGCCGCGTCCTCAGCCTCTTCGTCGCTCGCCGCCGCGCGAGACTTGGCGCGGCGGTCGGCGAGGCCGGTCGTGACGTCGTCGAGCGGCTTGCGCAGGAACAGCATCGACAGGCTCAGCCCGATGAGGGCCGCGAAGATCGCCGAGAGCCAGTAGTACTCGCGCATGATCGGGAACAGCATCATGATGCCGAAAGGCACGAGGAACGCCAGCAGTCGCAGAACCGAGTAGACGATGGCGGAGCGTGCTTTCACCCGTCCATCCTACGTTTGCGTCACGGAGCGGCCCTCCGGCGCCCGTGATCGGCCGCGCCAGCCTAGGATGGAGCCATGGCTCGTGGGCTGCTCATTCTGGCCCTGGTGGCGACAGTGTTCTGGGTCTTCACCATCGTCGACTGTGCCATCCAGCCTCCGATCCGTCACCGCGGTGTGAGCAAGCCCGTCTGGGTGCTCATCGTCGTGCTGCTGCCTGTGCTGGGCGGCATCCTGTGGCTGGCGGTGGGTCGCGCTCGCGGCTCGGTCGCGGTGCTGCGTCGTGCTCCTGACGACGACCCCGAGTTCCTCGGCACGCTGGGCCCCATCAGCGACCAGGATGAGCGCATCCGTCGCCTGGAGGAAGAGCTCGCGGCGCTGGACTCCGAGGACGACGACCCGAAGTGGAACCGTCCGGCCCGGCCGGCGGCATCCGAGGATCCCGCAGCCGGTGCCACCCCTGGTGCCGCCGCGACGGGCGGCACTCCGCCGGCGACGCCGCCTGCCCGCCCCGCCGACGGCGACGACGACGCCCGTGGTCAGCGCGGAGCCATCGGCTGACGTGACCGACCCGCACAGCGCCGAGCGCGCGAGAAGAGCCGCGCCCGCGACCGATGCGGCGGCGGCGCTGCTGGGCCGCCTCGTCGAGCTCGGCGTGCGCCACGTCGTGGTGAGTCCCGGGTCGCGCTCGCAGGCCCTCGCTCTGGTCGCCGCGGAGTTCGAACGTCGCGGCGCGATCGGCCTGCATGTGCGGCTCGATGAGCGCGTCGCCGGCTTCACCGCGCTCGGCATCGGACGGGAGTCGGGGATGCCGGCGGCCGTGGTGTGCACGTCCGGCACGGCGGTCGCCAACCTGCTGCCGGCCGCGCTCGAGGCCCATCACGCGGGAGTGCCTCTGCTGCTGCTGACCGCGGACCGTCCGCCCGAGCTGCGGGGCGTCGGCGCCAACCAGACCACTCGCCAGCCGGGGATGTTCGCCCCCACCGTGCGATTCGAGGCCGACCTGCCCGTGCCCGAGGCGGTCGACCCGGACGGCGCGCACGAGCAGAGCGCGATGCTGCGCTCGGTGGCGGAGGCGGCCTTCGCGGCGGCTCTCGGCGAGGGAACCTGGTCGCCCGGGCCCGTGCACCTGAACCTGCCGTACCGCGAGCCGCTGGCCGGCTCCCTGCCGTCGTGGCTCGGGGTTCCGGCGGCCGAGCTGTACACGGCGCCCGACCCCGACGGGCCGCCGGCCGACGCCGAGCCCGAGGACGAGCCGTCCGGAGCCCTGTACCAGGGCGGGGGAGGGATCGGCGAGTCCGACGTCCCGACCGAGCCCGAGGACGCACCGTTCGTGCTCGAACGCGGCCCGTGCACCGTCGTGCTCGCGGGCGCCGACGCCGGCCCCGACGCAGAGGAGCTGGCGCACGCCGGCGGGTGGCCGCTCATCGCCGAGATCGTCAGCGGCGCGCGCTTCGGCAGGCAGCTCGTCCACGGCTACCGCACCCTGCTGCGCGAGCCCGGCCTGGGCGGCCGGATCGAGCGGGTCATCGTGCTGGGACACCCGACGCTCAGCCGCGAGGCCGCACGGCTGCTGACCGCCCCCGACGTCGAGGTGATCGCGGTGCGGGGTCCGGGCGAGCCGCTCAACCTCAACGGTGCCACGATCGCCGTCGACCGCATCGCCGTCGCCACCGGCGACCCCGACCGCGCCTGGCTCGGCGAATGGATGCTGGCCTCCCGTGCCGCGGCCGTCGACCTCACGCCGCCGGCGCCCGACGCCGACGGCCTGTCGTCGGCCGAACCCGCCGAACGGCTCGGGGCGATCGCCGCCGAGCTGCAGGTGATCCGCGCGCCGCTGGATCGTGTCGCACTGGTGGATGCGGTGTGGCGCGCGACGTGGCCGCACGACCGGCTCGTGTTCGGGTCGTCGCGGCTCGTGCGCGTGGCCGACGAGGTGCTGCCCGGCAAGAAGGTGCCGGTGCACTCCAACCGCGGCCTGGCGGGGATCGACGGCACCATCGCCACCGCGACCGGCATCGCCCTGGCGAGCCAGTCCGGCGCCGGGGCAGGCGTCACCCGCGTGCTGCTCGGCGACCTGGCGGTGCTGCATGATGTCGGCGCGCTGCTGCTGCCGCCGCACGAGGATGAGCCCCGCCTCCAGCTCATCGTGGGGAACGACGGCGGCGGCACGATCTTCGACGGGCTCGAGGTGGCCGCCGTTGCGGGTGCCGAGGCGATGGACCGCGTGCTCTACACGCCGCACACGGTGCGGCTGGAGCAGCTCGCTCTCGCCTACGGGTGGGAGTACCGTCGCGTCACGACCCGATCCGCGCTCGACCAGGCGCTCACGTCGCCCGTGGGCGGCCGCCAGCTCATCGAGGTTCCGCTCGAGCGCTGAGCGCCGGCATCCACCACCTCCTGGCGAAGGGCTGCACTTCGCTGTCGAGGCGCCACAGATCTGGTGCGCCGCAACACCGAACTGGAGCCGTTGCGCGTGCAGCATCCCGAAGCACGCCATGATGGGCGCATGATCGCCTTGAGTCAGAAGCACTGGAGCGGCGACGTCGCCGAGCTCCTGCGCGTCGGTGGAGGATTCGTCCTCGCCGACGTCGACCCCCGTTCCACCCCCGGATACGAGCACGACAAGCACGCGGCCGCCGAGGACCTGAAATCCGGCGCCGCGCAGCTCGACGAGTATCAGGAGCGCCTGTTCGCGCAGAGCCGCGTCGACGCGACGGATGCCTCGGTGCTGCTGGTGCTGCAGGCCATGGACTCCGCGGGCAAGGGCGGCATCATCCGACACGTCGTCGGGTCGACCGACCCGCAGGGCATCGCGCTCGCCGCCTTCAAGAAGCCGACGCCCGAAGAGCTGGAGCACGACTTCCTGTGGCGCATCGAGAAGCGCCTGCCCGAGCCGGGGCTCATCGGCGTGTTCGATCGCTCGCACTACGAGGACGTGCTGATCGGGCGGGTGCGCTCGCTCGCGCCGGCCGAAGAGATCGAGCGCCGCTACGGGGCGATCAACGAGTTCGAGAAGCGCGTGTCGGAGTCGGGGACGCGCATCGTCAAGGTCATGCTGCACATCTCGCCGGACGAGCAGAAGGAGCGGCTCATGGAGCGGCTCGACCGCGCCGACAAGCACTGGAAGTACAACCCCGGCGACGTCGACGAGCGCGAGCTGTGGCCGTCGTACATGGCCGCGTACCAGACGGTGTTCGAGCGCACCTCGACCGATCACGCGCCGTGGTACGTGGTGCCCGCCGACCGCAAGTGGTACGCGCGCCTGGCGGTGCAGCACCTGCTGCTGGAGGCGCTGGAGTCCATCGACCCGCACTGGCCCGCGGCGACGTTCGACGTCGCCGCCGAGAAGGCGCGGCTCGCGGCGAGCTGACCGGTTTCGCCGTCAGCCCGTCAGTCGGGCAGCAGGGTGGCCAGCTCGGGGAAGCCGCGGCGCTCGGCCTCTTCGCGCGCCGTCAGGCCGGCGGCGTCACGGATGCCGGGGTCTGCGCCCGCGGCGAGCAGCAGTCGCACGATCTCCTGCTGGTCCGCCCCGCCGTCGCCGAAGACGACTGCCTCCAAGAGGGCGGTCCAGCCGTTGAGGTTGACGCGGTCGAGGTCGACGCCCGGTACCTGGACGACGCGACGGATGTACTCGACGTGTCCGCGCTCGGCGGCGGGATGGGCCGGCGTGCCGCCGCGGCGATTGGGGATCGACAGGTCGGGCTGCCCGGGCAGGAGCGCCTCGAGCATCGCGACGCTGCCGGTGACACCGGTCATGACCCACGGGGTGTCCTGACGGTAGTCGAACGCGTCGGGATCGGCGCCCATCGCGACCAGCAGCTGCGCGACCGAGACGTGGTCCTCCATCACCGCGTGCATGAGGGGCGTGCGCTGCAACTCGGCGTCGCGCACCTCCAGGTCGGCGCCGGCGCGGAGCGCGAGGGCCGCGGCATCCGCGTCTCCGCTCTGCGCGGCGGCGAGCAGGGCCTCATCGGGATCGGCCGGCGCGGCCGATGACAGCGCGGTGGTGAGCGTCTGCACCGCCGTCGGGAACTCGCGCTCCCCAGCCATCTGCAGCGGTGTGAGGCCCTCGGAGCCCGACGGCCGGTCGAGTTCGACCCCGCCGGCGACCAGCGCCCGCACCGTCGTGTGATACTCCAGCGTGTCGTCGCCCAGCCAGATCGACTCGTGGATCGCCTGGTAGCCGATGCGGTTGACGTGGTCGCGGTCGATCCCCGCCTGCAGCAGCGCGCCCACGACGTAGCCGTGCCCGCGCTCGGCCGCCCGGATGAGCCCGGTGCCGTTCCAGCTGTCCTTGTCGTCGATGCTCGCGCCGTGGTCGAGCGTGAGGCGCAGCAGGTCGAGGTAGCCCTCGCTCGTCGCGATGAGGTACGCCGACTGCTGCGTGCGGTCCTGGGCGTCGACATCGGCGCCTGCGGCGATGAGCTCGGCCGCCCGGGGGACGTCGTTCGCCCAGGCGGCGTCGATCAGGTCGTCATCGAGCGGCGCGAGCTCGGGCTCGGGCGCCGGAGAACTCGCGCCGCCGGACGGGGCGGGACCGCCGGCATCCGGATTCTGCGCCGTGCACGCTGCCAACGCGACGGTGAGGCCGGCGGCGATGGCGAGCAGGAGCGGGGAGCGGCGCATGACGGTCCTTCGAGTCGGGAGTCCTTCGATTCTGCGCGGCGTGCGTGCCCGCCGCATCGCCGGGTCGGCTCGACGTCGATAGCCGATCGGATGATATCGGTCTGGCAAAGTACTTGATACCGACGAGTACTTGATGTGATACAGTACTTGACATGACACAAGACGACGCGTTCGCGGCCGACCTGCTGCGCGGGCACACCGACACGATCGTGCTCGGCGTGCTGCGGCGCGGCGACGCGTACGGCTTCGAGATCTACAAGGCGATCCGCGACGCGACCGGCGGCGACTACGAGATCAAAGAGGCGACGCTGTACGCCACCTACCGCCGCCTCGAGAAGGACGGACTGGTCGAGTCCTACTGGGGCGACGAGTCCCAGGGCGGCCGCCGCAAGTACTACCGGATCACCGACGCCGGCCGTGCGGTCTTCCGCGGCAACGTCGCGGCGTGGACCGCGACGCGCCGCATCATCGACGAACTGCTCGACGTGAAAGAGAGCCAGAAGTGAACACCGACATCCATCGCCTTCTCGACGAGGCCTTTCACGGCGTCGACATGACGCCCGACGCCCAGGATCTGAAAGAAGAGGTCCGTGCCAATCTGATGGCCCGCGCCGACGAGCTCGAGGCGGCCGGCGTCGCGCCGGGCGACGCCGCGCAGCAGGCGATCGCCGAGCTCGGCGACGTCCGTGCGCTTCTCGAAGAGACGGCAGACGATCGAGTGGGGGATGCCGCATCCCGCCGCCCCACCGACCCGTATGTCGCGCTCATGCAACGCCATCGCGTGCGCCCGAAGCCCGGCTTCGTGGTGCGGGCCGTGGTGTGGTCGATCGCGGCGGTCGTCGGGATCACGCTGGCGATCCTCGGCGCGAGCGGCGTCCTCCCGCTCCCGCTCGGCACCCAGATCGGGCTGTTCGGCATGGCGTCGACGGGCCTCGCACTCCTCGTCGGCGACTCGCTCTCGCAAGAGACCACCACGAACCACCCGATGCCGCAGAACCGGGCGGCCGGGTACTTCCTCGCGACGCTGCTCGGCGCCTTCGGTCTGGGCTTCGTCGCCCTCGTCGCATTCGGGTCGATGCCGATGTGGGGCATCGTGTTCGCGGCGCTGGGCGTGATCGCATCCATCATCCTGTTCTCGTTCCTCGGCGCGACGCAGACCAACCGCCACAAGGCCTGGACTCGTCAGCTCGCCGCGGCCACCCCGCCCAACCGGTTCGAGCGCGAGCCCGACACCGCCGCACGATTCGGCGTCTACACCGCCGCCATCTGGCTCGTCACCTTCGCCGTCATCGCGGTGCTGGTGTTCACGGTCGGCTGGTGGTGGGCGCCGGTCGCCTTCGTGGGTGGATTCGCGCTCATGATGCTGCTCCTGGCTCGGATGCTGTTCGCGCCCGAGAAATCCGACAACAAGTCCTGACCCGAGGGGCCGCGCATCGGCCCCTCGGCGCATACTCACCCATTCGAAGGAAGGGATGCTTCGCCATGCCTGAAAACTCTGCTGAAGCCAGCGCCATCGTCGCCCGCGAGCTCGTGAAGGTCTACCCGGGCCGCGGCCGCCGGCCCGCCGTGCGGGCGCTGGACGGCCTCGGGTTCGAGGTCCCCGCGGGCCGCGTGTTCGGCCTTCTCGGCCCCAACGGCGCCGGAAAGTCCACCACCACCAAGATCCTCACGACGCTGTCGCGTCCCACGAGCGGCAGTGCGACGGTCGCGGGCCACGACGTCGCCGCGGACCCTGCAGCCGTCCGCGCCTCGATCGGCTTCGTGTCGCAGGGCGCGAGCACCGATCCGCTCCTCACCGCCCGCGAGAACCTCGAGATCGCCGCGCGCCTGCGCGGGGTGAGCGCGGGGGACGCCCGTAGCCGCGCGAACCGGCTGCTCGACGAGTTCGGGCTGGCCGAGGCATCCACTCGTCCCGTCGGATCGTTCTCGGGCGGCATGCGGCGCCGGCTCGATGTCGCGGCGGCGCTCGTGCACCGGCCGCGTGTACTGTTCCTCGACGAGCCGACCACCGGGCTCGACCCCGAGGCGCGCGCCGCGATGTGGGCCGAGATCCGCCGGCTGTCGGGCGAGGAGCCCTCAGCCCAGGAAGGAAGAGAGCCGCTCACCGTCGTGCTGACCACGCACTACATGGAAGAGGCCGACCGCCTCGCCGACGAGCTGCTGCTGGTCAACAAGGGCCGCGCGGTCGTGCAGGGCACGCCCGACGAGCTCAAGGCCGCGCTGCACGGCGACTCGCTGCGCGTCTCGCTCGTCGAGCCCGACCCCGCGGCCGTCCGCGCCGCGATAGGCCGCGTGCCGGGCCTGCGCGATGTCGTCATCGAGGCGTCCGGCGTCGACGGCGTCCTCGCCGCCCGCACCGACGACGCCTCTGCGGCCGTCGGCGCCGTCATCGGGGCGCTGGATGCCGCCGGCATCCGCTTCGGCCAGGTCGCGGCATCCCACCCCACCCTCGACGACGTGTACCTGCACTTCGTCGGTCACACCTTCGGCGACGCGACCGCGGACGCAGCTCCGGACGGAGTCGCAGCATGACCTCTCTCGCTCTCACCCCCGGTATCGCCGCGCCGTCGCGCGCCGGCTGGTTCACCCAGACCGGGCAGGTGCTGCGCCGGTGGCTCATCGCCACCGTGCGCCAGGTGTGGGGGCCGGTGATGTCGCTCATCCAGCCGGTCATCTGGATCGTGCTGTTCGGACAGGTGTTCCACTCGCTGGGCGCGCTGCCGCAGTTCGGCGGCGAGGGGTACATCGACTACCTCGTGCCCGGCATCCTCATGATGACGGTGCTGTACTCGGGCGCGTGGGCCGGCACCGGCTACATCGACGACATCAACTCCGGCGTCATGGACCAGTACCTGACCTCGCCGGTGTCGCGGTCGGCCATCATCACGGGGCAGCTCGTGCAGCAGCTCATCATCAACCTCGCGCAGTCGCTCGTGGTGCTGGGCATCGGCTGGCTGGCCGGCGCCCGCTACCCGGGCGGCATCGGCGGGATGCTCGTGGCGCTCGCGGTGGCGACCCTGCTCGCGACGATCTTCTGCTGCGCGTCGACGGCGGTCGCGCTCACCGCGCGCAGTCAGATCGCGCTCATCAGCCTGTCGCAGCTCATCGTGCTGCCGGCGACGTTCCTGTCGACGACGATGATGCCCGCGGATCTCATGCCGCAGTGGGTGCAGGACGTCTCGCGCTGGAACCCGATGACGTGGGCCGTCGAGCTCGGCCGCGGGGGCCTCTCCGGCACGTACCCCGACAACGGCTGGTGGCAGACCGCGGGCCTGGTGGTGCTCGCGGCGCTCGCGTTCTTCTGGGCGGTGCGCTCGATCCGCGCCTACCAGCGCTCAGTGTGAGTGAGCGACTCTAGGGTGGACCGGTGAGCTCTGACCCGGTCCGTGACATCGCGGACGCCTACGTCCGCGAACTCGCCGCCCACGAGCCCGACGCCGCCCTGGCGCTCGGGCTCGTCGCGCGTGCGCTGCCCGATCTGTCGCCCGAATGGCTCGTCGCCAAGTACGAGCTGCAGGGAGCGGTCCTCGCGGAGCTCGACGCGGCCGGTGCGGGCGACGAGGTGCTGCGCGCCGCGCTCCGCGAGCGCCTCGAGAGCGAGCGGCTGCTGTTCGACACGGGGTTCACGCCCCGCCTGGTCGCCGGGCTCGCGACACCCGTGCACCTCGTGCGGTATGCGCTCGAAGGCACGGTCCTGACGAGCGATGCCGCGGGCATGGCCGTGCTGGCGAAGCTGCAGGCCGCGCCGAACGCCGTGCGCGAGTACAGCCGCGCGCTGCGGTGGGCGCGCGACCACGGCGGTCGCTTCACCGGCGGCGGCGTCGTCCCCGTGCGCCAGCTCGACACCCTGGCCGCGCAGGTCGCGATGTGGATCGACGCGGACTGGTTCGGCCGACTGCCGGTCGCGGACGATGTGGATGCCGCCACCCGCGCCCGCGCGAGGGCCGCGGCCGACGAGACCGCGGTCGCGCTCGCCGAGCTGGTCGCCGTCCTGCGCGACGAGCTTCGACCCGTCGCACCCGTCGTCGACGGCGTCGGCGAGGCCGTGTACGCGGACCTCGCCGCCGGCATGCTGGGCGCCCGCATCGACCTCGACGACACCTATGCGTACGGCTGGGCAGAGCTCGAGCGCCTCGTCGGCGAGGCCCGCGACCTCGCCCGAGAGCTCGGCGGCTCGGGAGAAGAACCCGTGCGGGCGGCGGCATCCCTTCTCGACGCCGATCCGCGCTACCGGCTGGACGGCGTCGCGGCCATCGAGGCATGGCTCACGCAGCGCGTGGACGAGACGATCGACGCCGTCGCGGCCGCCTTCGATCTGCCCGCAGCCGTGCGCGCCGTCGAATGCCTGGTCTCGGAGGCGGCGACGGGGGTGGTGTACTACACGCCGGGAGCACCCGACGGGTCGACGCCGGGCAAGGTGGTGTGGACGATCCCGAGCGGCGTTCCCGTCGCGGCGAGCTGGCAAGAGGTCACGAGCGTGCACCACGAGGGCGTGCCGGGGCATCACCTGCAGTTCGCGCTCACCGCCTCGTACCCGCAGCTGCACCCGTGGCAGCGGCACCTGTGCCACATCCACGGCTACGCCGAGGGGTGGGCGCACTACGCCGAACAGCTGGCCGACGAGCTCGGCCTGATCCGCGACCCGGCGGAACGGCTCGGGCTGATCCTCGGCCAGATCTGGCGGTCGGTGCGCATCGTCGCCGACATCGGGCTGCACACCGGGCGCCCTGTCCCACCGAACGCGCTGGTTCCTGCGGGGGAGTGGACCCCCGAGCTCGCCCGCGACCTGCTGGTCGACCTGGCGCTCGTCGAGCCCGCGCTCGCCGGCTTCGAGGTCGACCGCTACCTCGGCTGGCCGGGCCAGGCGCTCGCCTTCAAGGTCGGCGCCCGCCTGTGGAACGACGCCCGCGCGGAGCACCGCGAGCGGCTCGGCGAGGCGTTCTCGCTGCGCGAGTTCCATCGCGACGCGCTCGCTCTCGGCCCGATGGGCCTCGAGCCGCTGCGCGCCCTGCTCGCCCGCTGACGGGACGGATGCCGGGCGCCCGGCATCCGCTCGCCCGGGGCTCAGGCGAGCGCGTCGACGATGGGGCGGAACTTCACGCGCGTCTCGAGCAGCTCGGTCTCGGGGTCGCTCGCCGCGACGATTCCCGCCCCGGCGTGCGCGACGACGGGGATCGTGTCGGAGTACTCCGCATACCGCCGGGCAGGCGCCGCGCCGACCTGTGCGCAGCGCAGCGCGATCGCCCATTCGCCGTTGCCGTCGCCGTCCACCCAGCCGACCGGGCCCGCGTAGCGTCCGCGGTCGAAGGGCTCGAGCCGGCGGATCGCGTCCAGGGCGGCCGCGGTCGGGGTGCCCGCCACCGCTGCGGTGGGGTGCAGCGCCGCGACCAGGTCGAGCGACGAGGCGTGGTCGGCGAGGTCGCCGGCCACGTCGGTCGCGAGATGCCACAGGTTGGGGAGCTTGAGCGTGAACGGCTCGGGGTCGGCGCGCAGGTGGCTCGTGTGCGGGCCGAGCGCGTCGAGCACGCTCTGCACGGCGAAGCGGTGCTCGCCGAGGTCCTTGTCGCTGTGGGAGAGGGAAGTGGATGCCGCGGCGTCGTCGTGCGCGTCGGTCCCGCGCGGGATGGTCCCGGCGAGCACGCGGGCCGTCACGACTCCGCGCGACGCGGTGACGAGCGTCTCGGGGCTCGCGCCGATCATCCCGTCGACGGCGAAGGTCCAGGTGTCGGGGTAGTCGTGGGCGAGGGCACGGACCAGGCGCCGCAGGTCGGCGCCCGCCGGGATCGTGCCGACGAGGTCGCGCGCGAGCACCACCTTCTCGAGCTCGCCGGCGCGGATCGCGTCGACGGCCGCGCGCACCGCCGTCTGATACGCGGCGGGATCCATCGTGCCCGGGCCGAGCGTCGCCGACCAGTGGGGACCGTACGGCGTCGGCTCGACCGAGGGCTCCGGCAGGTCGAAGGAGGAGCGGATGCGGGTGATCCAGGAGCGTCCGCGATGGCGGCCGACGACGGCCTGCGGCACGATCAGGCGGCTCGTGCCCGAGGATCGCTCGTCGAAGACGAGCGTCCCGAACGCGACCAGGCCCGACCCGGGCAGCCCCACCGGATCGTCCACTTCGGCGGTCGCGGCGATGTGGCGCCATGCGTCCGCGGGTGACGGCATCCCGTCGCGGTCGATGCCGGGGGGCAGATGAGGTCCGTTCTCATACCCGCCGACAGACCCGATGCCGACGATGCCGTCGCCGCGGCGCAGCCATGCCAGCGGCTCATCGGGCGAGGCGTAGGCGAGCAGGTCG
This sequence comes from Microbacterium helvum, assembly GCF_014779795.1. Classification (GTDB taxonomy): domain Bacteria; phylum Actinomycetota; class Actinomycetes; order Actinomycetales; family Microbacteriaceae; genus Microbacterium; species Microbacterium helvum. The sequence goes on along the minus strand of NZ_JACXZS010000001.1, from coordinate 251,893 downwards.
TCGACGTGCTCGATCTCGCGGGTCTCGACCACCAGCTGGGGCGGGCGGCGCGCAGATGTCACCCCTCCACCCTAGACTCGCCGGGTGACCGACGCCGCCGACGCACAGCCCCGCCCGCCCCGCTCCGATCGGCCCGCGGTGGGCACGCCGCTGCAGTTCCGGTGGCGCAAGTGGGACGGCGGACCCCACTGGGTCGGCGATGAGATCTACCTGGGCAGCGACCGCTGGGGGGACTGGCTCGGTCAGCCGGCGGGGTGGCGCAACGTGCGCCCCGGCCGCGAGTTCCCCGCCGAGCACGACAGCGTCACGCTGATGCCGCCGAGCGGCGAGTACGCCTATACGCACAACGCCGCTCCGCACCCGACCCGCGTGTACATCGACGTCGCGTGGGATGTCAGATGGGATGCCGGCGTCCCGACGGGCATCGACATGGACCTCGACGTCGTGCGGCGCGAGCCGGCAGAGCCTTACGTCGACAGGGAGGGCGTGCTGCGCAACCCCGGCGATGTCTACATCGAGGACCGCGACGAGTGGGACGAGCACCGTGTCGCCTACGGCTACCCGCTCGACCTGGTCGACAGGCTCGAGGCCGTCGCCGTCGACCTCGAACGCCGCGTCCGCGCCGCCGAGCCGCCGTTCGACGACGCGACCGCCGCCGGTTGGCTGGCCGCGCTCGCCGCTCTGCCTCCGGTCGAGTCGCCGGAACGCGTGACGTTCCCCGACACCGCGCCCGTGCACGACGACTCCACCGCCGCCGACCCCGCCGACCCCGCCGCCTAGACTCGAACCGTGGCAGCGCACCCCTCCGATCACGACGCCAACCGCGCCGACCTGCACAAGGACCCGTCGCGCGTCAGCGGCATGTTCGACCAGGTCGCGGCCGGCTACGACCGCACGAACACCGTCCTCAGCCTCGGCAACGACAGGTTCTGGCGGGCCGCCATGGTGCGGGCCGTCGACCCGCGGCGGGGCGAGCGCGTCCTCGATCTGGCCGCCGGAACCGCGATGTCGAGTGCGGCGCTCGCCGGTCGCGGCGCCGAGGTGGTGGCCGCCGACTTCTCGCCCGGCATGCTCGCCGAGGGCGAGAAGCGCTACGGTCCGAAGGCGCCGGGTGGCGGCATCCCGAATCTCTCCTTCGTCGAGGCGAACGCGACGGCCCTGCCGTTCGCCGACGACGAGTTCGACGCCGTCACGATCTCGTACGGGCTGCGCAACGTCGACGACCCGAAGAAGGCGCTGCGCGAGATGCTGCGCGTCACCAAGCCCGGTGGTCGGCTGGTCGTGTGCGAGTTCTCGCAGCCGCCGTCGAAGCTCTTCCACGGCCTGTACCGCTTCTACAACGACCGCGTGCTGCCGGTGGCGGCGCGGGCGGTCAGCTCCAACGCCGAGGCGTACGACTACCTCAACGAGTCGATCCGCGACTGGCCCGACCAGCGCCGGCTGTCGGCGTGGATCCGCGAGGCGGGGTGGACCGAGGTCGCGTACCGCAACCTGACGCTCGGCATCGTGGCCCTGCACCGCGCCGTGAAGCCCGGCGGCGGGCCCCGGTAGGCTGGCAGGGTGACACCGACCGTGCCGGGCTCGCGCATCGCGGGCAAGCTGGGCTTGACCGACCGCGTCTTCGCGGGCGCGCGTTCGCGCGGCCTGCGCAAGACCGTCGAGGCGGGCCTCGAGCGCGTCGACCTCGCCCTCGAGAACGAACTGCACGCCACGGACGCCCTGGCCGATGCCACCAGCCGCTACCTGTACGACGCCGGCGGCAAGCGTGTGCGCCCCATGCTGGCGCTGCTGACCGCCCAGCTCGGCGACGGCGCGACCGACGAGGTCATCCAGGGCGCCACGGCGCTGGAGATCACGCATCTCGGCTCGCTGTACCACGACGATGTGATGGATGCCGCCGACAAACGCCGCGGCGTGCCCAGTGCCCACGCGGTCTGGGGCAACAGCATCGCGATCCTCACCGGCGACCTGCTGTTCTCGCGGGCCAGCCAGATCATGGCCCGCAACGGCGACCGCGCCATCCGCCTGCAGGCCGATACCTTCGAGCGCCTCGTGCTCGGTCAGATGCACGAGACCGTCGGCCCGTCCGACGACGACGACCCCGTCGCGTTCTACCTGCAGGTGCTGTCCGACAAGACGGGTTCGCTCATCGCGGCGGCGGCCCAGGCGGGCGTGATCTTCTCGAACGGTCCCGAGGAGTTCGAGCAGCCGATGGTGACCTTCGGCGAGAAGGCCGGCGTCGCCTTCCAGCTGCTCGACGACGTGATCGACCTGTCGGCCGATCCCGGTGAGACCGGCAAGGTGCCCGGTACGGACCTGCGCGCCGGCGTGCCCACGATGCCGTACCTCGTGCTCGCGCAGCGAACGGACTCCGAGGCTGTCGCGCTGCGCACCCGCATCGACGAAGGCGTCGCGCAGATCGCCGACGGCGCCGATCCGGCCCTTCTCGACGAACCGCTCGCGCAGCTGCGCGACCATGACGCGACCCAAGCCACCCTCGACCTTGCGAACACCTGGTCGCACGAGGCGATCGACGCCCTCGCGCCCCTGCCGGACGGCGCCGTGCGCGAGGCCCTGACACGGTTCGCGCAGGCCGTCGCCGACCGCTCCAGCTAGCTCTCTCTGCGTTTCGTCCCGCTTCGCTCGCTCAAGGACCGGGGCGCCCGGGCGGACCGGTACGTGAAAGGAACCCCCATGACCAAGCTCCGACTGGCGATCGTCGGCGCGGGCCCGGCGGGCATCTACGCCGCCGACATCCTGCTCAAGGCCGAGCGCAAGTTCGACGTCTCGATCGACCTGTTCGAGCAGCTGCCCGCCCCCTATGGGCTGGTCCGCTACGGCGTGGCTCCCGACCACCCCCGCATCAAGGGCATCATCACGGCCCTGCGCGAGGTGCTCGACCGCGGTGACATCCGCATCTTCGGCAACGTGCGGTTCGGTGAGGACATCACGCTCGACGACCTCAAGCACCACTACAACGCCGTGATCTTCGCGACCGGCGCGATCCATGACACCGCCCTCGACATCCCCGGGATCGACGCCGTCGGGTCGTACGGTGCCGCGGACTTCGTCAGCTGGTTCGACGGCCACCCCGATGTGCCGCGCGAGTGGCCGCTGGACGCGGCATCCGTCGGCGTCATCGGCAACGGCAACGTCGCGCTCGACGTCGCCCGCATGCTCGCCAAGCATGCCGAAGACCTGCTGCCCACCGAGATCCCCGACAACGTCCACGCCGGCCTCGCCGCCTCGCAGGTCACCGACGTCCACGTCTTCGGACGCCGCGGGCCGGCGAACGTCAAGTTCACGCCGCTCGAACTGCGCGAGCTCGGCGAGCTGCGCGACGTCGACATGGTCGTCTACGACGAGGACTTCGACTACGACGAGGCCTCGCAGGCGGCGATCGCGAGCAACAAGCAGGTCATGGTGATCGACCGCGTGCTGCAGTCGTGGCGCAAGCGGGACTCGGTCAACAACGCCGGCGGGACGGCATCACGTCGCCTTCACCTGCACTTCTACGCGAAGCCGGTCGAGGTCAAGACCGATGCCGACGGCCGCGTGTCGGGCTTCGTCTACGAGCGCACGCGCCCGGACGGCGAGGGCGGCGTGGTCGGCACGGGCGAGCTGCGCGAGGTGCCCATCCAGTCGCTGTACCGTGCGGTCGGCTACTTCGGCTCGCCGCTGCCGGGCGTGCCGTTCGACAAGAAGCACGGCGTGATCCCCAACCGCGAGGGCCAGGTGCTCAGCAAGGACTCGAACCAGCGCGTCAACGGCGTCTACGCGACCGGCTGGATCAAGCGCGGCCCCGTCGGACTCATCGGCCACACCAAGTCGGACGCGATGGAGACGGTCCGTCACCTGATCAACGATCAGGGCACGTGGTGGCAGCCGGCCGATCCGTCCGAAGAGGCGATCCCCGCCCTCCTCGCCGAGCGGGGTGTGAAGTGGACGGACCTCGACGGCTGGCACCGCCTCGACGAGCACGAGATCGCGTTGGGCGCCCCGCACGAGCGGGCGCGCATCAAGGTCGTGCCGCGTGACGAGATGGTGACGATCTCGCGCGGGGAGTGACCGCTCCGGCGGCCGGTCGCTGAGCCTCTCGTCGCACGCGCATCCCGGCACCTAGGCTGAGGCCATGGCAGGGCCCTCACACGCATGGGTCCCCGACATCCTGGGGAAGCCGTTCGAGCAGCTCACGATGCCCCTCGGCGTCCAGGGGGCACAGGGCGAGCTGGTCGCGACACTGGTGCGCAGCATCCCGAATCCGCTCCTGTCGCTGTTCGCGCCGCTGCGCGATGTCGACGTGCTGTACATCCACGGCTGGTCGGACTACTTCTTCCAGCGCGATGTCGCGCAGTTCTGGACGAGCCGGGGCGCCCGCTTCTACGCTCTCGACCTGCGCCGCTACGGACGGAGCCTCCGCGAGGGCATGACGCCCGGCTACATCGACGCCCTCGAGGACTACGACGTCGACATCGAGGCCGCGCTCGCCGCGATGGGCCAGGGGACGCCGGATGCGCCATCCGCGCGTCGCCTCGTGCTCATGGGGCACTCCACGGGCGGCCTGACGCTCACGCTGTGGGCCTCACGACACCCCGGTCGCGCGGCTGCGCTCGTGCTCAACAGCCCGTGGCTGGAGCTGCAGCTCGGCGCGATCGGCCGGCACGCGCTGGCGCCGCTCGTCGAGATGCGCGCGAAGATCGACCCCCGCGGAGCCCAGCCCGAGGTCGACTTCGGGTTCTACACCCGTGCGCAGGAAGAGATCGGGTCGCTGCCGACGGACCCTCAGCGCGCGATCTGGCGTCCCGATCGCGGCTTCCCGACGGCGCCCGGCTGGCTCGCAGCCGTGATGGACGGCCACCGCCGGATCGCGGCCGGCATCGACGTCGCGTGCCCGGCGTTCGTGCTGCTGTCAGCGCACTACACGACCCCGATCTCGTGGAAGGAGTCGATGACGTCCACCGACTCCGTGCTGTGGGTGGACGACATCGCCCGCGCGGCCACCCTCATCGGCCGCGGCGTCACGATCGCGCGCATCGACGGCGCGATCCACGACGTGTTCCTGTCGCGTCCGAAGCCTCGGGCGGACGCCTTCGCGGCCCTGCGTCGCTGGTCCGACGGCTATATCGCGCACCACTGAAGCGTGCAGTCTTGTCCCCCGAAGAGGGGACAGACTTGGTTGTACCAATCGGGTTAAGCTTGTCGCGAGGCGTCCCCAGCGCCTCAGGGAAGGGACCTCCCCAAGAAACCTTCCCACCGTCGCGTGGTGCCGTTCGCCGGGGGGTGGACGAGCGTGATTGCCCGCGACGCCAGGCCCCGGGTGTCCCCAGCACCCGGGGCCTTCTACGTTGCGCTCAGAGCAGGGGAGTGGATGCCGGGCGCCCGGCATCCACTCCGCTCAGCGTTTGCGCGCGTCGGGCTCGGGTCGGACGAGCGCGCGGATGATCAGCGTGTAGACGGTGAGCGACAGGACGTAGCCGAACACGTACACCACGACTTCCTGCACCAGGAAGCGGCTGTAGTCGAGCGCGCCGTCCACGACTGCCGGTGAGGCGACGCCCACGAAGTAGGCGGCCGTCTGGCCTGCTGCGAAGACCGCCAGCAGGGCGAGCGCCGCCAGGATCGCGAACCAGATGCGGGTGCGCCAGACGCGACCGGTCGACGCCATGGCCGTGGACGAGGTCCAGTCCGGCACCTGGGGGTCGAGCGCCCCGTTGATCTTCGGGATCAGGATGATGGCCGCGAGGAACAGGGCGTTGAGCCACGGACCTCCGAGTGCGGCGAGCCCAGGATCACCCGCGCCGCCGTGCACGAACTGCGGGATCAGCAGCAGGACCAGCACCGGCAGGGTCGCGGCGGCGGCCGAGAGCACGGCCCGGAGAAAGCGCATGAACCCGAGCTTAGGGTGCGGATCGCTCGTCGAACGGCGAGGGCGGTTGTCGGAGTTCACGACGACCCCCTACGATGCGGTGAGTGCCGGAGACGCTCCGCGAATCGGTCCTGGGGGGACGCGATCTGCAAACGGTTCTGCTCGAGAGCAAGACCGAAATCCCACATCCCACGTCGAGTGCTGTCACGCGAACACGCCAGATCAGCGCGGCGCGTGACAGCGGTGCGCGCGTCGTGTCGGTGGCCGCTCCTGCGGGCTACGGCAAGTCGACGATGCTCACCGAGTGGGCCGCGACGGAGAGCCGTCAGGTCGCATGGGTCTCACTGGACCGCACTGACGACGACCCTGCGCTGCTGCTGCCGCTCATCGCCGCAGCCTGCTCGCCGTTCTCGCCGCTGGCGGAGGCGGTCGTGGCGGACATGCGCGGGGTCGGCGCGGGCGCGCTCGGGCGCTCGGCGCCGATGCTGGCGGCAGCCCTCGCCTCGACCCCGGTGAGCTTCGTGCTGTTCATCGACGACGCGCACCTGGTCGCCTCAGAAGAATGCCAGGATGCGCTCGAGGTGGTGCTTTCACGTATCGTGCCCGGGTCGCAAGTCGTCCTCGCCAGTCGGCAGGAGCCGCCGCTCATCGCCCGGCTGCGCGGCACCGGCGACGCATGGGACGTGTCCGCCGCCGACCTCGTGTTCGATCAGGCGGAGGCTCGAGCCGTCTTCACGGCCGCCGGCGTCACCGACGTCGAGGACGACGCCCTGGCCGAGGTCGTGGAACGGTGCGAGGGCTGGCCGACCGGCCTGTTCCTGTGCGCCCTGGTCTCGCGGTCGTCGGCGGGACCGGTATCGGCCGCGGGAAGCGATCGATACGTCGCCGACTACCTCTACCGCGAGTGCCTGGCCCGGCTTCCGGAGGAACTGCAGGCGTTCCTCCGTCGCAGCTCGGTACTCGATCAGCTCTCACCCGAGGTCTGCAACGCCGTGCTCGGCGTCGAGAACGCGCGCGCACTGATCCATCGGGTCGAGACGGCGAACCTGTTTCTCGGCCGCGCGGACCGGAACGGGGAGTGGTTCAGATTCCACGCGCTGTTCCGCGAGTTCCTCCTCGCGGAGCTGGAACGCGCCGAGGGCGCCGCAGCAGTCGCGGAGCTGCACCGACGTGCGGCGTCGTGGCATGAAGCGCATCAGGCGCCGATCCTCGCCGTCGAGCACTGGATCCGAGCCGGCGAGCACGAGCGCGCAAGCGGTCTGGTGGCCGATCTGGGCCTGGGCCTGTACGGGACCGGGCAGGTCGCCACGGTGCGCCGATGGCTGCACGAGCTCGGTGACGACGTCCTGCTGGCGCATCCCGCGCTGATCATCTCGATGACCTGGACGGCGATCCTGCTGGGCGACGTCCGCGCGGGCGAGCGATGGGCGGGAGCCCTCGACGACGTCCGCGCGGAAGACCTTCCCGACGACGACCGGCTGCTGTTCGAGTCCGCACGGGCGATGGTCCGGGCGGCCATGTGCGAGCATGGCTACAAGAAGGTGGGCGTGGACGCCGCATTCGCCTTCGAACACGAGCCAGTGAAGAGCCCATGGCGGGATCAGGCGCTCCACCTGTACGGCATGGCGGCCCTCCTCGCCGGTGACGAGCAGACGGCGCGCGTCGCGTTCGAGCACGCCGTGCCGCTCGCGACGGCGATGGGCAACCCCGATACCGTCATCCTCAGCGAGCCCGAGCTCGCGCTGATCGCGATCGACGCGGGGCGCTGGAGCGTCGCCGCAGACCATGCACAGCGAGGCCTCGATGCGATCGACGCGAGTCACATGGAGGGCTACCCCACGACGGCGCTGGCTCTCGCGGTCGCCGCCCGGGTCGCGCTGCACGGCGGCGACCGCGCCGCGGGTGTGCGCCTGCTGGCACGAGGGATGCGCGCTCGGATCGGATGCACCCACCTGATGCCCTACGTGTCGGTCCGGGTGCGGGTCCAGCTCGCGAGGGTGCACCTTATGCTGGGCGATCGCGCCGCGGCGGCGCACCTGCTGCGGGAGAGCGACGACATCCTCCGGATGCGGCCCGACCTGGGGACGGCCGGTGCGCAGGTCGAGGAGCTGCGCGTGCGGCTGGCCGTCGAGCCGATGAAGGGCGGATCCATTCCGCTCACTCCCGCGGAGCTGCGGCTCCTGCCCTACCTGCAGACGCACCTCACGATCGCTGAGATCGGCAATCGGCTCTTCGTCTCGCGGAACACCGTCAGCTCGCAGCTGGGCTCGATCTACCGGAAGCTCTCCGCGACGTCCCGCAGCCAGGCCGTCGAGAGGGCCGACGCGCTGGGGCTGCTGGGCGACTGAGCGTCGACGTCAGCTGTCGTCGACGCTGAGGTCGTCGCCGTAGCCGAGGGCGACGGCGATCCGCGGTGCCTGCCCGACCACGCGGGGCATGCCGACGATGCCGACGAGTCCGTCGAGGACGGCGATGATCTCATCCGGACTGACGCCTGCCGCCACGGCGTCGTCGACAGCGGCGTGCATCGAGGCATCGGGGGCGGCGACGGCGATCAGCGCGGCGATCCGCACCAGCGCGGCCGTCCGCGAGTCGAGCTGCATCGTCGGCGGGACCGGATCGTTCCGCGCCAGACGTGGATCGTTGATGCAATAGCGCCGCAGCAGCTCTGGTGCGTCCATTCGCTCGTGTCTCTTCCGGTCGCAGGTGTGTTCTTGTCCGTGCCATTCCACGGCGGAACCCCGGATCCCGCACCACACAGACTGAGTGATCCGGCACCGGCCGGCATGTCGGTCGTTCACACGAATCGAGTGATGCGGCCCCGGAGCGGCCGTCGCTACCGTGACGGACGACGGCAGCGGGCCGTCGTGACTTCGTGGGCTTCGGGCTGACGCATCAGCGCTACGAGAGGAAAGAAAAGTGAGCAACAACGACACCACGGTGACCGGCTGGGTGGGCTGGGGCGTCTTCGCCGCCATCGTCCTGCTGATCGCCGGCTTCTTCGACTTCTTGCACGGCCTTCAGGCCCTCATCGGTCCCGACACCGCGTACTTCCTCGGAGAGTCCGGCCTGTTCTCGATCGACGTCCAGAGCTGGGGCTGGTGGCACCTCATCTCGGGTCTGCTGCTGATCCTCGTGGGCATCGCGCTGCTCGCCGGCGCCACGTGGGCGCGCGTCGTCGCGATCATCCTCGTGATCCTCAATGCGATCGGCCAGCTCACGCTGATGGCCGTGCAGCCGTGGCTGTCGATCACGGTGCTCGTGCTCGACATCCTCGTGATCTACGCCCTTACCGTCCATGGACGCGAACTCCGCGCCCGTCACAACGCCTGAACGGACCGAGACATGACTGATCTGGATGACCAGCTGGGCGACGAGCTCGGCCCGATCGACTACATCGTGGTGGAGTTTCCTGCCGGGCAGACCCGCCTGACCGGTGAGGCTGCCGCAGAGCTTGCTGCTCTCGCCGCGAGCAACACCATTCGCGTGCTCGATCTGATGATCGTGTACAAGGCCGAGGACGGCTCGATCGAAGTCGACGAGGTCGAAGACATCGACGACCTCGGCGAACTCGCTCAGATCGAGGCCACGCTGGCGGAGGTGCTCGCGGAACAGGACCTGATCGACATCGCCGCCGCGATGGATCCCGGGAGCGCCGCCGCTGTTCTGGTGTGGGAGAACACCTGGGCCGCGCCGTTCGCCGTGGCGGTGCGTCGCAACGGCGGACAGCTGATCGCTTCGGGCCGCATCCCGACCCAGGCGCTCATCGCATCGATGACGAACGAAGGAGAATGACATGCCCATCGGAATCGGACGCGTGGGCCGCGTCGGCATGATCGGCCGGCCGGTGGCGCGCACAGCAGCCGTCGTCGGGACGGCGAAGGTCGTGTCGAACGGCGTCGACCGCCGTCAGGATCGCAGACAGGATCGGCGCGAGCGCCGCTGACACAGCAAAGCCCGGGCGAGGAACGCGATGCCGTTGCACGGCGCCTGCTCCTCGCCCGGGGCATTCTTCGTCGTGGCCGAGCCCGGCGAGCCGATCGAGGAGACCCCATGAGCACCGGCATCGAGCCTGGTTACAACACGCCCGTACCTGCGCAGATCACGACCCCGGATCGGGTCTCGACCCGGATCGGCGACCTCGACTTCGCCGACGGCGTGCCGACGCCTGAGACCACGACGAGGCTGTTCGACCACCTGGACTTCCTGCGCGGAGTCGAGGTCTTCCTCAACTGCATCCCCGCGGCGTCGCTGGAGGCTCTCCGGCGTGGTGTGGTCGCCTCGGCCGGTGACGCCTGTCACAAGGGCGCCATCACGGATCGGATGCTGGACTCCAACCCGCTGTTCCTCACCGGCAACACCGACACGGTGTACGCGATCCTGATGCTCGACATCGAGCGTGACGGACCCACCGTCATCGAGGTGCCGCCGGGAAGCGGCCCCGGCACCGTCGACGACGCGTGGTTCCGCTTCGTGGTCGACCTCGGCGCCCCCGGTCCTGACCGCGGTGCGGGCGGCACGTACCTCATCGTCCCGCCGGGCTACGACGGGGAACGTCCCGACGGCTGGTTCGTCGCAGAATCGCCGAGCGCCGTCAACCTGGTGATCCTGCGCGGGTTCCTCGTCGACGGCAAGCCTGACACCGCCGTGCAGCTGTTCGAGAACGGCGTCAAGGTGTATCCGTTCTCGGCACGCGACGATCAGCCCCCGATGCAGTGGACCTCCATCTCGGGCGAGGTCGTCAACACGGTGCATTCCAACGACTTCAGCTTCTTCGAAGAGGTCGCGCACGTCATCGCGAAGGAGCCGGTCGATCTCATCGATCCTGAGACCCGCGGCTTGCTGGCAGCGATCGGGATCACCAAGGGCGGGGCCTTCGCGCCGGATGACCGGATGCGCCGGATCCTGACCGACGCGGCCGCCGTCGGCAACGGCACCGCTCGAGCCATGGGGTTCCGCTCGCGCGAGGCGGACTTCTTCATCTACGACGACCGACGGTGGGTCAACCCCTTCCCCGGCGGCGACTACCGTTTCTTGCGCAACGGAGGCGAGGACGGCCGTTTCCTCGACGCGCGCACCACGTTCTTCTACCTCGCGACGGTGAACACGCCGGCGATGGCGCTGAAGATGGTGGGCAAAGGCTCCCAGTACGCGCTCGCGACGCTCGACGTGAACGACGATCCGCTGGACGGCGCCAAGACGTACCGCCTGCGCATTCCGGCGAATGCGCCGGCCGCGGACTTCTGGTCGGTCGTCGTGTACGACCCGCAGACGCGCTCCGAGCTGCAGACAGGTCAGGCGCTGCCGAGTCGCAACAGCAAGCGCGATGCGCTCACGTACAACGACGACGGCTCGGTCGACATCGTGTTCGCGCCGCAGGCGCCCGAAGGGGCGGGCGACAACTGGGTGCAGACCGTGCCGGGCAAGGGATGGTTCGTGCTGCTGCGGCTATACGGGCCCCTGGAGCCCTGGTTCGACGGCAGCTGGAAGCCCGGCGACATCGAGCCCTCAAGCGACAGCTGAGTTGTGGTGCTGACGGCTCGTTCACCGCAGATGACCGAGGGAGTGGATGCCGCGGCTCGCGGCATCCACTCCCTCGCGGTCTCCGTCAGCGGTAGTTGACGAATTGCAGATCGACGTCCAGGTCGGCCGCCTTGAGCAGGCGCTGGACCTCCTGCAGGTCGTCGCGCGACTTGGACTGCACGCGCAGCTCGTCGCCCTGGATCTGCGACTTCACGGACTTCGGGCCTTCGTCGCGGATGATCTTGGAGATCTTCTTCGCGTTCTCGGACGAGATGCCGTCCTTGATCGTCGAGGTGATGCGGTACTCCTTGCTGCCGGCGACCGGATCGCCGGACTCGAGGCTCTTCAGTGAGATGCCGCGCTTGATGAGCTTCGACTGGAAGACGTCGAGCACAGCCTTCGCGCGTTCCTCGGTGCTGGCCTTGATGAGCACAGCCTCGCCGCTCCACTCGATCGAGGCGTTCGTGCCCTTGAAGTCGTAGCGCTGCTCGACCTCCTTGCGGGCCTGGTTCAGAGCGTTGTCGGCCTCCTGGTGGTCGACTTTCGAGACGATGTCAAAGGAGCTGTCAGCCATGCCGGGAATTCTATCCGCGGGCGTCGGACCGTGCGCGGGAAGTGGGGGAGAGGTGGATGCCGCTGCAAGCGGTTCCACGCAGACATGGGCATGCAAGCGGTTCCATGAGCGTGCGCAAAGTCACGGCGAGATATCGATCGAGGGCCGGTGTTGCCATATATCGCCTGTCGATGCAGAATGTAAGCGCTTGCAATCGCAGCGAAACGAGTCGAACCCCGCACTGTCGCGCCCCGGCAGTGCGGCCGGACTCACTCAGTACTCCAGAGAGGCACTGCACCGATGAAGGTGAACAAGAAGAGCTGGCTCGCGATCGGCGGCATCGCCGTCGCGTCGATCATCCTCGCGGGCTGCTCGAGCAGCAACGCGTCGGACGACAGCAGCAAGGACGACTCCGACACGACGACGCTGACCGTCTGGGTCGACACCGAGCGCGTCGACGCCATGAAGGGCGCCGTCGCGGCCTACGAAGACAAGACCGGTGTCACGGTCAAGCTCGTCGGCAAGGACAACGCCGACATCAAGGACGACTTCATCCAGCAGGTGCCCACGGGCAAGGGGCCGGATGTCGTCATGGGTGCGCACGACTGGCTCGGCGAGCTGACGACCAACGGCATCGTCGCGCCGATCGAACTCGGCGACTCGGCCGAGGACTACCTGCCCGTCGCGCTGCAGGCGTCGACCTACGAAGGCACGACCTACATGCTTCCGTACGCGGTCGAGAACATCGCGATCCTGCGCAACGCGGACCTCATCCCCGAGCCTGCGACCAGCTTCGATGACATGATCGCCAAGGGCACCGCCGCAGGCCTCGCCACGCCGTTCGTGGTCGAGCAGGGTGTCGAGGGCAACCCGTACCACCTGTACCCGTTCCAGACCGCGTTCGGCGCACCGGTGTTCGGCACCGACGCCGAGGGCAACTACGACCCGACCGACCTGCAGATCGGCAACGAGGGTGGCTTCGAGTTCGCCAACTGGCTGGGTGCGCAGGGTGCCGCAGGCACGCTCAACACCGACGTCGACGCCGACATCGCCAAGACCAAGTTCCTCGGCGGCGAGGCTGCCTTCTGGCTGACCGGCCCGTGGAACGTCAGCGCGGCCACCGACGCCGGCGTCAACGTCGCTATCGACCAGATCCCCAGCCCGACCGGTGAGGTCGCCTCGCCGTTCGCCGGCGTCAAGGGCTTCTTCGTGAGCTCGGAGTCGAAGAACAAGGTCGCAGCGAACGACTTCCTCGTCAACTACATCGGCACCGAGGACGTCCAGCTCGACCTGTTCAAGGCTGGCAACGTCCTTCCGGCGCTGAAGGCTGCCGCCGACACCGCTGCTGCCGACCCGATCGTCGCCGGCTTCCAGAAGGTCGGTGCCGACGCGGTCCCGATGCCCGCGATCCCGGCCATGGGTTCGGTGTGGCAGTACTGGGGCATCGCCGAGGCCGCCATCATCAACGGCGCGGACCCGACGACGACGTGGCAGAAGCTCACGGACGACGTCACGGCCGCAATCAACAAGTAAGTCACTGCGGTCGCATCGACCGCGAACGCGACCGGGACGGATGCCGCCGGCATCCGTCCCGGTCCCGATGATGAGGACGCCCCATGACCGACACCGTCGCCTCTGAGACTGGCGAGAAGACGCCGCCACAGACGCCGCGTGAGCGCAGCGCCGCACGCATCGCCGACGCCGCGAGCGGCAAGACCCGCTGGCTCGTGCTGAAGATCGCGCTGCTCGCGATCGTCGACGCCGTCGCCCTTTACGCCGTCTTCGTGCTCTTCCTGCACAACGAGTGGCTCGTGCTCGCCGTCGTGGCGGCAGTCACGATCGTCGTCAACTGGATCTACTTCTCACGCAAGCGGATTCCCGCCAAGTACCTTGCGCCCGGCATCATCCTGCTCGTCGCATTCCAGATCTTCACTCTCGTCTACACGTCTTACATCGGCTTCACCAACTACGGCACCGGCCACAACGGGTCGAAAGACCAGGCGATCGCGTCGCTCATGCGCTCGTCGCTGGTCCGGGTCGAGGATTCACCCACCTACGACGTGAGCGTGGTCGAGCGCTTCAACGAGCTCGGCCTGCTCGTCACCGACCCGACCGACGGCGAAGTGTCCCTCGGGACGAACACTCAGCCGCTCGAGCCGGTCGATGTGACCGCAGACGACACGGTCGACGGATGGGCCACGCTGACCTTCGCCGACGTGCTGCGGCGCAGCAGCGAAGTGGAACAGCTCGCGGTTCCGTTCAGCGACGACCCCAACGACGGGGCGATCCGCACACAGGACGGACAGAAGGGCTACCTGTACACGTCGACTCTCGCGTACGACGCCGACGCCGACACGATGACCGATCTGACCACCGGCACGGTCTACGCCGACACCGGCGAAGGTGCGTTCACCTCCGAGACCGGTGAGCAGCTGATGCCCGGCTGGCAGGTGTTCGTCGGCTTCGACAACTTCGTGCGTGCGGTGACGGATGCCTCGATCCGAGGTCCGCTGCTGGCCGTCACTGCATGGACCTTCGTGTTCGCCGCACTGTCGGTCGCAACCACGTTCTTCCTCGGACTGCTGCTCGCGCTGGTGTTCCAGAACAAGCGCATGCGGTTCAAGAACGGCTACCGAATCATGATGATCCTGCCCTACGCGTTCCCCGCGTTCCTTTCCGCGCTGATCTGGGCCGGCATGATGAACAAGAGCTTCGGCTTCATCAACCAGGTGCTGCTCGGGGGAGCCGAGATCCCCTGGCTGACCGACCCGGTGCTGGCCAAGGTGTCGGTGTTGATCGTGAACCTCTGGCTCGGCTTCCCCTACATGTTCCTGGTGTGCATGGGTGCGCTGCAGGCCATCCCCGAAGAGGTCAACGAAGCCGGGGTGATGGATGGGGCGAACCCGTGGCAGATCTTCCGTCGCATCAAGCTGCCGCTGCTGCTGGTGACGGTCACGCCGCTGCTGATCGCATCCTTCGCGTTCAACTTCAACAACTTCAACCTGATCTACATGCTCACCGGCGGCGGACCGCGGTTCGAAGACGTGTCGATTCCGGTCGGACATACGGACTTGCTGATCTCGATGGTCTACAAGGTGGCGTTCACCGGTCAGAACCGCGACTACGGACTCGCGTCGGCGTTCACGATCTTGATCTTCATCGTGGTCGCGGCGATCGCGATCCTCAGTTTCCGTAAGACCAAGGCCCTTGAGGAGCTGAACTGACATGGCTGACGAACAGGACCGACTCCCGCACCCGGACAAGACGGTGGCGCAGAACGCCACGCTCGCCGTCTTCGCAGGCGGCACCGCCGAACAGTTCGAGACGGCCACGGCGGGGATGACGCCGTCCGCTCCCGCAGAGCGCCCGGCTCGTCGCCGGTCGTTCGGCCGGTGGTTCGCCGACACCGGCTGGCGCCACGTCGTCGCGATCGTCGTATCGGTGTTCGCGATCTTCCCGCTGTTGTATGTGCTGTCGGCGTCGCTCAACCCGAACGGAACCCTGATCGGCAGCAATGCGCTGTTCTCGCAGGTCGGGTTCGACGCCTACGTGCGCATCCTGACCGATCCGTCGGTGCCGTACCCGACCTGGTTCCTGAACACTATGATCGTGGCGCTCGTCACCGGATTCACGATGGTGTTCATCGGCGCCTTGGCCGCATACGCGTTCTCGCGGATGCGCTTCACCGGACGGCGCGTCGGCCTCGTCACGATCGTCGTCGTGCAGATGTTCCCGCAGCTGCTGGCCGTCGTCGCGATCTTCCTCATGTTCAGCGCGATCGGCGACTGGTTCCCCGCGATCGGCCTGAACACACTGAGCGGACTGATCCTGATCTACCTGGGTGGCGCGCTGGGCGTGAACACCTACCTCATGTACGGCTTCTTCAACACGATCCCCAAAGAGCTCGACGAGGCCGCCAAGATCGACGGCGCCGGTCACGCCCGCATCTTCTTCACGATCATCCTGCGTCTGGTCGCGCCGATCCTCGCGGTCGTGGGCCTGCTGGCGTTCATCGGCATCGTGAACGAGTTCATGATCGCGAGCGTCATGCTGATCGACTCCGACAAGCAGACGCTTGTCGTGGGTCTCACCAAGCTGGTGTCGAACCCCCGCTATTCGGACTGGGCGGCGTTCTCGGCTGGTGCCGTGATGGCGGCCATCCCGGTCGTCGTGCTGTTCCTGTTCCTGCAGAAGTACATCGTCGGCGGCCTGACGGCCGGGGCGACCAAGGGCTGATCGATCGGATGCCGCATCCGGCATGCCCGGGATGCGGCATCCGCGTTCATCCGCGTGTCGCAGGTGCGTGCGATCATGACACCCTCACGAAAGGTCGGCGCATGACGAGTCTGCAGCCCCACCACGACGGATCCCCGCTGTATGTGTCGGACGCGGCGCCCGCTCTCGGCGACGTGGTGCAGGTGCGCCTGCGCGTGCCGGCAGGCTACGGCCCGCTCGCCGCCGTGCGGACGCGGTCGAACCCCGATCACGAGCCGGAGTGGACGGATGCCGTCCTGCTCGGCTCGGACGGCGCCTGGGACTGGTGGCAGGCGCCGGTCACGGTGCGCAACCCCAGGCACGGCTACCGCTGGGTGCTTCTTCATGAGGACGGCCGTGTCGAGTGGCTGAACCAGACCGGCCTGCACGGCATCGAGACGCTCGACGCCGAGGACTTCGCGCTGGTCGCGACCCCGGCCCCGCCGGCCTGGCTCACCTCGTCGGTGATGTACCAGGTGTTCCCCGACCGGTTCGCGCGGTCCGCGCAGGCCGACGACCGGCCGACCCCGGACTGGGCGATGCCTGCCGCGTGGGACGAGCCGGTGAACCCGGTCGTGCCGGCCCGCTCCCACCAGTTCTACGGCGGCGACCTCGACGGCGTCGTCGAGAAGCTCGACCATCTCGTCGCGCTCGGCGTCGACCTGCTGTACCTCACCCCGATCTTCCCTGCGGCCTCGAACCACCGCTACGACGCGTCGAGCTTCGACCGCGTCGACGAGCTGCTGGGCGGCGACGAGGCGTATCTGAGGCTGATCGAGGCGGCGCATGCTCGCGGCATCCGCGTCATCGGCGATCTGACCAGCAACCACTCCGGCGATCGTCACGAGTGGTTCCGCGCCGCGTACGGGAACCCGGGGGCGCCCGAGCAGGAGTTCTACTACTTCACCAACGACGACAACACCGCGTACGAGTCGTGGCTCGGCCATGACACGCTCCCCAAGTTCGACTGGTCGTCGCAGGAGCTGCGCCGCCGGTTCGTCGAGGCGCCCGACTCGGTGGTCGCGAAGTGGCTGCAGCCGCCGTTCTCGATCGACGGCTGGCGCATCGACGTCGCCAACATGACCGGGCGCCTGGGAGCGGTCGACCTGAACGCGCAGGTGCGCGACCTGCTGCGCCGGCGCATGCACGAGATCAACCCCGACGCGATCCTGCTCGGCGAGTCGACGAACGACGCCGCGAGCGATCTGCAGGGCGACGGCTGGCACGGCGCGATGACCTATCCGTCGTTCACGCGCCCGGTGTGGGGCTGGCTGTCCGAGCCCACGCACGCGCCTTACGTCGCATGGGACGGTTCCACGCAGACCGAACCCTGGTTCTTCACCCAGCCGATCGGCGGCATCCCTCGCTATACCGCGCGTCAGTTCGTGGATGCCGTCGTGCGATTCACCGCCGGCATCCCGTGGCGCGTGCGCCTGGGCAACATGCAGCCGCTCGACACGCACGACACCGGCCGCTTCGCGACCAACGCGGCACCCGGCGCGGTGCCGGTCGCGGCGGGGCTCATGATGACGCTGCCGGGTCTGCCCGTCGTGTTCGCCGGTGACGAGTTCGGCCTCGTCGGCGTCGACGGGGAAGCCAGCCGCACACCCATGCCGTGGGGTACCGAGTCTGCTCCGGCGGTGGCGGAGCGGATCGCGCTGTACCGCGACCTGATCGCGCTGCGCCGCGCCCATCCGACGCTGTCGACCGGCGGCCTGCGGTGGGTGCACGTCGACGACGACAGCGTCGTGTTCGTGCGCGAGTCCGCCGACGAGACGCTGCTCGTGCTGGCGGCGAAGGGCGATGTGGATGCCGTCGTCCCCGCGGGCGCGCTGCCCGGTGCCGTGGCGGCCGAGGCCGTGTACGGGGACGCGACGCTCGGCGTCGGCGACGACGGATCGGTCGTGCTGTCAGCCGAGGGCCCGGCGTTCGCGGTGTGGGCGCTGCCCGGCGTGGTGGTGCCCGGAGCCTGACCCCGGTCTCGCGAGCCGGCGCAAAAAGGTGGCGGCGAGGATCGCTGTTCGTAGACTGGGGCGGCGAGGAGGTGCCATGCGCCCGCTGACCGAAGAAGACGTGCGTTCGTCGTTCGTGAACGCCTCACCCGACGAGCTGAGACTCGTCGCCCTGCCGGCCGATTTCGTCCTGACGGATTGGGATCACCTCGACTTCCTGGCGTGGCGGGATCCGCGCACGCGCGGCCGCGGCTACGTCGTGGCTGAGATCGACGGTCGCCCTGCCGGCATCGTGATGCGCGCCGCCGAGGGGTCGTCGCATGCGCGTGCCGCGATGTGCAACCTGTGCCACACGATGCAGCCCGCCGATCAGGTCGTGATGTACACGGCGCGCAGGGCCGGGGATGCCGGAGCCCACGGCGACAGCGTCGGCACGTACATCTGCGCCGACCTGTCGTGCCACGAGAACGTGCGGCTGGCCGCCCCGCTCGCGCCCAACGAGGTGCGGGCGAGCGTCGACCTCAAGATCGACGGCACGAGGCGGCGCACCGAGGCGTTCGTGGGCCGCGTGCTCGAGACGGCGGGCGTCCGCCGATGACCGTCGTGGTCGTCGGCGATGCGCTCATCGACGAGCTGCGCGACGACCACGGCGTGCGCGAGTTCGTCGGCGGTGCAGCGCTCAACGTCGCGGTCGGCCTGTCGCGGCTCGGCATCCCGGCGACGCTCATCGCGATGCTCGGCGACGACGAGCCGGCGTCGCGCGTGCGTCGCTACCTCGACGACTACGGCGTGAGCCTCATCGCGACGCCCTCGCTGTTCGGCACAGCCCGCGCCGTGTCGACCCGCACCGGACGCGGCGAGCCGAGCTACGTCTTCAACGAGGCCGCGCAGAGGCGTCGCATCCGGTTCGGCGAGGCCGAGCGTGCGGCGATGTCGACTGCCGACTTCGTGGTCGTCAGCTGCGTCGCGCTCGACGACGACGAGCAGACGGCCGAACTCGCCGACGCCATCGCCGAATCCGGCGCACGACTCGCCCTCGACCCCAATCCGCGCTCGGGAATGATGCACGACAGGGCGCAGTTCGTCCGGGGATTCGAGGCGCTCGCCGCCGGGGCGGCGCTGGTGAAGGTCGGCGAGGACGACGCCGACCTGCTCTACGGCGATCGCCTCGACGTGCTGCGGGCCCGACTGATCGACCTCGGGGCGAAGTCGGTGCTCGCGACCGAGGGCGCCGCCGGCGCCACCCTCGAAGCAGGTGAGGTCGTGGTCACCCGTCCGATCTCGAACCTGCCCGGGCGCATCGTCGACACGATGGGGGCCGGCGACGCCGCGTTCGCGGCGACCGTCGCCGCCCTGGTCGCCGGTGCTCCCGCGGACGACGAGGCGTGGGAGGCGGTGCTGCAGACCGCGATGGATGCCGCCGCCGCGACGTGCCGGTTCGAAGGCGCCCTGCTGCGCACGCCGAGCGCGCTGAGCGGTATGGATCTGGACCTGCTGGGCACGTGAGAGGGCTCGATTTCTGACCTCGCCGATCTACGCGTAAGATTGTGGATCGCGCCTCCGATCGACTGGAAAAGCCGGGCGGGTGCGCACCTGGCGAGTTACCCAAGCGGCCAAAGGGATCTGACTGTAAATCAGCCGTCTTAGACTTCGGGGGTTCGAATCCCTCACTCGCCACCAACGTGAACGCCCCCTCGTGGGGCGTTTCGTGGTCTCCGGGCTGGATCCGAGTCAGCGCGCCAGCAGGGCCAGCGCCGCCATCGCGGCGTTGTGGCCGCCGATGCCGCTGACGGCGCCGCCGCGACGGGCACTGGAACCGCACAGCAGGACGCGCTCGTGCGCGGTCGCGACGCCCCACGCGCGAGCGGGGGAGTCGAGCGGTTCGTCGTCGCCGGCCCACGGCCAGTCCAGCCCGCCGTGGAAGATGTCGCCGCCGACCATGCCGAGAGACCGCTCGAGGTCGAGGGTCGTGCGCGCCTCGAGGCACGGCTCGCCGTCGGGTGCGCGGAACAGCACGTCGCGCAGCGGCTCCGCGAGCACCGAGTCGAGACTTGCCTCCGCCGCAGCGAGCAGCTCGGCGCGGCGCGCGTCGGGGGCGGCACCCGCAATCAGCCGGTGCGGCACCTGCAGGCCGAAGAGCGTGAGCGTCTGCGCGCCGGAGGCGCGCAGCGCGCCGCCGAGGATCGACGGGTCGGTCAGCGAGTGGCAGTACACCTCCGCCGGAAGCGGGGACGGCACGCGACCGGCGGTGGCATCGTCGTGGGCGCGGTCGAGCTGGGTCATCGTCTCGTTGATGTGGAAGGTTCCCGAGAACGCCGCAGCGGCATCCACGGAGGTGTCGCGCAGCCGCGGCAGCCGCGAGAGCAGCATGTTGACCTTGAGCTGGGCGCCCTCGGGCGCCGCGGCCGCATCCGCCGAGGAGCCGGTGCCGGCGGCATCCATCAGTCTCTTCAGCACCGCCTCGCCGACGCCGCTGAGCACCAGCCGGGCACGCACGACCGACTCGCCGTCGCCGATCGACACCTCGCCGTCGGGGCTGACCGCCGTGACCTCGGCGCCGGTCACGAGCTCGGCGCCCGCGCACAGCGCGGCATCGCGCAGGGCACCCGACACCTGGCCCATGCCGCCGATCGGAACGTCCCAGTCGCCGGTTCCGCCGCCGATGACGTGGTACAGGAAGCAC
The DNA here is from genome assembly GCF_014779795.1 of Microbacterium helvum. Taxonomy (GTDB): domain Bacteria; phylum Actinomycetota; class Actinomycetes; order Actinomycetales; family Microbacteriaceae; genus Microbacterium; species Microbacterium helvum. The sequence continues at coordinate 231,062 of NZ_JACXZS010000001.1, read as the reverse complement.
CGGTTCTGCCGCAGCGACGGGTCGTCGGCGGTCGCGAACGTCCCGATGAGCGCGTCGGTCAGCGCGACCCCGCGTGCCAGCTCCGTGCGCAGCGACGCGCGCAGGTGCACGCCGAGCGGTTGCTCGACGACGGCGCTCCACAGGGCGTCGTCGCCCACGGCCGCGCGCACGTCGGCCGCGCGCGGCAGCGGTTCGGTCATCGTCGGGAACAGCGTGCGCGCGAGGGGAGCGAGCCGCTCGTAGAAGGCCGCGAACCGCCCGGCCTCGCGCTCGTCGCCGGTCGCACGGGCGAACGACTCTGCCGTTGCCGTCGGATCGGCGGTGTCGACGAGCAGTCCGTGCTCGGGTGCATCCGGGTCGGGGGTGTACGACGAGATCCGTCGTCGGCGCAGCCGGACGTCGAGCCCGAGGTCGTCGATGATGCGACGAGGCAGCAGGCTCACGAGGTACGAGTAGCGCGACACCCGCGCGTCGACGCCGGTCCACGGGCGCTCGGACACCGCGGCTCCGCCGACGTGCTCCAGCCGTTCCAGCACGGCCACGCGGTACCCGGCGCGGGCGAGATAGGCGGCGGCGACGAGGGCGTTGTGGCCGCCGCCGACGATGGCGACATCGACGTCGCGCGACCGTGCGCTCTGCATCGGCTCATGCTAGCCGCGCGCATCGCGTGGACGGAGGGACGGATGCCGTCGCCATGGCGGGCGGGATCGCCTCTGCACGCGCACCGTGGGCGTGTCAGGATTGGGGAAGCGGGTCGTCGGCCCGCGACACGAGAGGAACGCCATGACCGTGCCCGACCCGTACGCGTCGTCTCCCTACGCGCCGGCGCCGCCCGCCCGCCCGGAGTCTTCGATCTCGCCGCTGCTGCGTGCCGCCATCTGGGTCGCCATCGGCGCCCTCATCGCCGCCGCCCTGGTGTGCGTGGTGTGGGTGCTCGTCGGTTCGCAGAACGGCATCATCGGCCGCGCATTCCTGACGATCCTTCTGCTCGTCGCCTTCGCCGGCGTCGCGATCCTCGACGCGCATCTGGCTCCGTCGCGCCCCGCCTGGTACGCGTTGGCGAGCCTCGGCAGCTGGATCATCGCGCTTCTGCTCGGCGCGATCATGATCTGGATGCCGGACCGCTATCCGTGGCTCGGGTTCTCGCGGTTCATCCAGTTCCTGCTGATCGTCCTCATCCTGCAGCTCGTGCTGCTGCACGTGCGGCTGTTCCTCAAGGCCTTCCGCCGCTACGAGACGACCTTCACCCGCGTCGTGACGATCGCCACGATCTCGCTCGTCGTCGCGCTCGCCGCGCTGCTGATCATCCCGCTCGCCTTCGGAGAGTGGCTGAACCTGGCCGAGCTGTACTGGCGCATCACGGTCGCGGTGGCGATCCTCGCCGCCGTGGGAACGGCCCTCGTGCCCCTGGTCAACGTGCTGTTCGCGCCGAAGAAGCCGCGCGTGCATGCGCCCGCATACGGTGTGCAGCCCGCGGGCCACGCCGAGCTGCTGCCCTGGCCGACCTACATCGACGCCGTCACCCCGCTGCCGATGCTGCCGGACGGCTCGCCCGACTGGAACGCGTACTACACCGGTCACCCGACGCCGGGCGCCCACGTGTTCGCTCCGCTCGCGCCGCAGGTGCCCGCGGCGCAGCACGCGCCGCAGGTCGAAGCCGCCCCGGCCGCTCCGCAGTGGCCCGCGCCGGCGCAGCCGGGCCCCTCGGTCGTGGATGCTCCGGCTCCGTCGCCCGTTGCGCCGTCGGCGCCTGTGGCGTCGCAGGCGCCGGTCGGACCGCAGACGCACGGTGCGGCATCCGGATACGAGGGGTACCCGCCTCCGCCTCCGCTCCCGCCGCACCAGCCGTGACCCGCAGCGGGCACCAGGGCCAATAGCGTGGAGGCATGACCCTCGCCTCTGAGCTCGAACCCCTCGCCGTCGACATCGCCTACGAGGCGGGCCACCTCGCCCGCACGCGTCGCGAGGCCGGTGTCGCGATCGCGGCGACCAAGTCCGCGCTCGCCGACATCGTCACCGAGGCCGATCGTGAGGTCGAGGCGTTGATCCGCGCGCGCCTCGCGACCGAGCGTCCCGATGACGGATTCGTCGGCGAAGAAACCGGGGCCGAGCGCGGCACGTCAGGCATCACGTGGGTGGTCGACCCGATCGACGGGACGGTGAACTATGCGTACGGCATCCCCCAGTACTCCGTGAGCATCGCGGCCGTGACCGGCGAGCCGGCGCCGGAGACCTGGCAGGTCGTCGCCGGAGCGGTCTACGCGCCGGTCGCGGGGGAGATGTTCCGTGCTGCGCGTGGGGAGGGCGCATGGCTCGGCGACCGGCGGCTGGCGGTCAACGCGGAGGTCGGGCCCGCCGGGGCCCTGCTCGCGACAGGGTTCGGCTACGACCCCGCCACGCGCCCCGGCGACCTCGAACTCATCGCGCACGTCATGCCGCTCGTCGCGCGCGATCTGCGGCGGGGCGGGTCGGCCGCGCTCGATCACGCGTACGTCGCCGCCGGTCGACTGGACGGCTACTTCGAGCGCGGACTCGCGCCGTGGGATCTCGCTGCAGGGTCGCTGCTCGTGACCGAGGCGGGCGGGCGCTACGGCCGCAACCAGCCGGACGGGTCGGGACGCTCGCCGCTCATCGTCGCGGCCACGCCGGCGATCTTCGACCGACTCGCCGCCGCCGCGGGACTTCAGTGACCGGCATCTCATCGAATCCTCACGAAAAGGCACGAACAAAATCCGAGCCGTACATGGCATTCCCAGGGCCTCCGGTGTAGCGTTTACCCGATCGTTACCTTCGCCTCCCGAAAGGCGAGGGTGGTCATAGCCCGAACGACCGCCTTGCCGCGTACACCCCCCTCGCGGCACGACCCGAGAGCCCCCCGCCGCTTTGCCTTTCGACGCTCCCCAGGCTGACTCTGCGCCTACGCGCCGTTCCAGTCGCTCCGCCGCCACGCCTGCCCAGGCGACGCCGGAGACCCCGGGTGCGAGCCGCGCCACCGCGCGGCGCCAGGCAGCCGGTACTGCTCCCGAGCGTCCCGCGGTCGTGTGGGGTCGTGCGGCAGAGCTCAAGAGAGCGGATGCTGCGGTGCCGAAGCCCGAGGCCACGCCGGCCGGCGGCACGGCGGTCACACCCGTCGTCCCCGCGGAGCCGGTGGCTCCGGTCGCGCCTGTGGCCTCTGTTCCCTCCGCTCCCGCGACGCCTGCGCCCGCGCCGTTCTCGCTGCCCGGGGGATCGAGCCCCGTCATCGAGCCCGTCGCACCTGTGGCGCCGGCGCAGGCGGCGGCTGCGGCATCCACCTCCCCAGCGTCTGCGTCATCCGCTTCTCCGTCCCCGGCGCCAACGCAGCTGAGTCGCCGCGCGCGTCGCGTGCAGACTGGCGCGCAGGCGGTCGTCGCGGTGCCGCCGGCCGCTCCGGCCGAGCCCGTGCGTCCGGCCGCCGCGTTCGAGGCCGAGGTCATGGCGCGCGACGAGTCGCCCGCGGTGCGCGACACCGTGCTCGCGCCCGCGGAGCCCTTCGAACTCATCGCTCCCATCGTCGACACGGCGCCTGCCCCGGCGGAGGATCGGCCGGTCGCCGGCGCTGTGGCAACCGCGACCTCGTCGGACTGGATGGCTGAGACGCTCGCGAAGCTCATGGCGGCCGAAGCGGCGGCGGTGCCGGCCCCTGCCCCCGTCGTCATCGAGCCCGTCGCTCCGGTGCAGGCCGCGCGTCCCGAGCCTGCGGCGGCAGTTCCCGTGCCCGAGCCGGTTCGTGCGCCCGAGCCGGTGCGGACATCCGAGCCTGCGGTCGCTCCGGCGGCGGAGCCGGTGCGGCCGGCATCTTCCGCCGCAGAGGCGGTGCGTGCCGCGGAACCGACCGCCGAGCCTGTCGCAGCCCCTCAGCCCGCCGCGGAGAGCACCCGCTCGGAGCGCCCGCGCACCGAGCGCGTCGAGCCCCTGACCGGCCCGATTCCGGCACCCGCGGCTGACGGCGTAGACGAATTCGCCGCGGCGGCCCGCCTGTTCTCGTTCACGGGCGAGACGCCGACCCAGTCGGCGCCGGACGCTCCTGCCTCCGAAGCGACCCCTGAGCCCGAGGCGCAGCACACCGCGCCGCGCGTCGTGCAGACGCGCCGCGGCTCCGCCTTCCGGCGCGTCGCGACCGCATCGTTCTCGGTCGGCGTGTTCGGCGTCGTCGGCCTGATCGCGGTCGGCATGACCACGCCGGTCGAGGCGGTCGCCGCGGTCAACGGCACCGAGTCGACGCTCTCGGTGATCGCGCCGGGCGACGTGGGCGGTGCGCTCGATGCGTCCGAGATCCAGGCCTATGTCGCGCCGGGCGACGTGCAGAGCGATCTGCTCAACCGCACCGAGAACTACGGCACGACCACCACCGCGCAGCTGGCATCCGAGGCCGGCATCCGCAACTTCTCGAACCTGTTCCACAACGACCCGAACTCGAACATCCAATGGCCGTTCTCGGTCGGCGTGACGATGTCGTACGGCTTCGGAATGCGGTCGGGCCGGATGCACGAGGGCATCGACTTCACGCCGGGCGCCGGTTCGCCCGTCCAGGCGATCGCCGACGGCACCGTGCGCATCGCGTCGGAGTCAGGCGGCGCCTACGGCGTGCACGTCGTGATCGACCACATCGTCGACGGTCAGCTCGTGTCGAGCCACTACGCGCACATGCAGTACGGCTCGCTCCAGGTCGTCGCCGGCCAGCACGTCACCGTGGGGACCATCATCGGCCGCACGGGCAACACCGGGCGCTCGTTCGGCGCCCACACGCACTTCGAGATCTGGAAGAACGGCACCACGCCGATCGACCCGTGGCCGTGGCTGCAGACGTACACAGACGGAACCCACACCGTGGGTTGACTCGGTTCGGAAGGGGGCCGCGGCTCTGGTATCCTCTTCTAGTTGCCTGTTGGCAGGCAGCACGCCCCGATAGCTCAGTGGCAGAGCACTTCCATGGTAAGGAAGGGGTCGTCAGTTCAATCCTGACTCGGGGCTCGCAACATCCGTTCTCTTCGACCGCGGATGCGTGCGGCAGGGTAGCTCAGTTGGTGAGAGCGCACGACTCATAATCGTGAGGTCGCGGGTTCAAGCCCCGCTCCTGCTACAGACAGAAACCCCCGGATTTCCGGGGGTTTTGTCGTTGATGGGAGCCGATGGCGGCTGCCACGAGCAATCGCCCCGTGGTGCCCGACGGATCGGCGGCTGTGCCCGGCCGGTTCGAGGTGGATGCACGCGTCATGCCCGAGGTGGGCCCGTTGGCCGCCGGCTCGCGAGCACGGTCGCCGTTGCCCGGACCCGGATGTCACGGCAGAGTGTGAGCTGTGCGAAACACGATTCCTGCGATCGTCCTCGGAGTCGCTTCCGCGACTCTCGTCGCAGCACTGTGGCTCGCCGTCACCGCGAATGGTCCCGTGGTCCTCATCGCGGTCGCTGTCGCGATCGTCTCCTTCGTCACGGCCGCATGGGCTGCGGGAAGGATCCGTCGGACACGGGCGATCACCCCGGAGGCGATCATCGGGCCGCCCGAGGAATCCGATTAGCTGATGTCACGTCTCGCGCGCCGTCACCGAACGGGTGCCGATGTGCGTGCCCCCTCAGACACGGATGCCGTGGGCACCGAGAATGTCGATCAGCTGCGGGATCCCTTCGCGGTGCGTCCAGCACTCCGCGTGCAGGCCGGCGCCCCGCGCACCGTCGATGTTCGCCGGTTGATCGTCGAGGAAGAGCAGCTGCTCCGGTGCGAGGTCCAGGTCTGTCGCGATGTGCTCGAAGAACGCGGCGGCCGGCTTCGCGGCGCCGACGTGGCACGAGTAGTAGGCGCCGTCGAACACCTCGTCGTACGGAGCCTTCTCACGCATGCACGCCGCGCGGTAGGCGTCCTGGTTCGTAGCGAGGTAGCACCGGACACCGGACGCACGCACGCGCGCGACGGCAGCCAGCGACGGCGCCAGCACATCGAAGGTCCACCACACCGACAGGACGTCATCAGCCCGATCGCCGAGGCCCATCGTCTCGGCGGCCCGGCGGATGCTCGCCTCATCGATCGGGGCGCCGGTGAGCGCACCCGGAAACTGCGCCACGACCGAGGTGGCCAAGCCCCACACGTCTGACGGCGTGTCCTGGAGGACGCCGTCCGCATCCCAGAGCACGGCGCGGATCGAGGGATGGGACATGGAACGACCTCCGACGCAAGCAAGACCGCGAGGCATCGGCAGCGGCCTCGCGTCGCCGGTGAGCCTAGCAAGCCGCCCGCCGACGCCTCGGCTCGTGCACGTCGTTCCCAGCGCCCCACGGGAGAATGCCCTGTGACCTCGCCTGCAAGCCCTCCCTCACGCCGCCGTCGCGGCATCCTGATCCTCGCGTTCGCGGTGTATCTCGCACTGCTGGCGTGGGTGGTGCTGTGGAAGCTCGAGGTGCCGTGGATCGGCGACGCCGCCGGGATGGCCCGGCCGATCAAGCTGGTGCCGTTCATCGCGAACGGCGACGCGGGCGCCAGCATGCTGGCGGAGCTGGTGATCAACCTCGTGCTCTTCGTCCCGTTCGGCCTCTTCATCGGGGCGCTCGCGCCGACCTGGTCATGGTGGAGAGCGGGGGCGACCGCGCTCGGAGCCAGCCTGGCGCTCGAGACCGTGCAGCACCTCATCTCGACCGGCAGCTTCGACACCACCGACCTCATCGTCAACACAGCGGGCGCTCTCGCCGGGTGGGCGATCTTCCTCGCTGTGCGTCACGGCGCGGGCGAGCGCACACCGACCGTCATGACCCGCGTTTGCGTACTCGTCGCGGCGCTCGCTGTCGTCGCCACGGTCGCCTTCGTGGCCTCGCCGCTGCACTACGGCCCGCAGCGCGACATCGTGGTGCAGCACTCGACGCCGCGCGACGACTAGCGGGGAGCGGTCGGCCCGAGCTGTCAAGGCCCTCGGCCGTGAGCACGGGCGGTGCGTATCGTCCAGGGGAGGACAGTCAGGACGCCGCACAGGAGGTGCCATGAGCGACGTGGACGATCAGGGCTCGCTGCCCACCTACGTGGAGCACGCCAGTGGCCGCTCGCCGCGCGCCAAGGATGCTCCACCGGACCCCGCGCCCGATGAGCAGGAACTCGCTGGCGGGGAAGAACAGGACGACGCCCGTGCGCGAGGAGTCGAACCCGCCACCCGGACGCCGTTCGAACCATCGACCGGCGCGACGAGCGAGCCGCCCGAGAGCGACAACCCATGACGCCGCGAGTCCGGGGAGGGGTAGCGTCCCTCGTATGGGAACCCTGTACTACGGCGCGCAGGACATGCCGATCCACATCGAGGATCGGACGCTCGCGCATCTGAAGGTGGTGATCGCCACCAAGCTCCGCCGGAATGAGAGCTTCACGCTGTCGTGGCAGCACCCCGATGAGGGTCCCGGTGGGCGCTCGACGATCTGGCTGCATCCATCGATCCCGCTCATGTTCGTCTTCGAGGACGTCGACCCTCCCGAACTGAGCCGCGCGTGGATCGAGAAGCTCGCGCACTCCGCCAACACGTCCGGCGGGATCCTGCTCGTCGACGAGATGCTGCTCGACCCCGATGACGCCGCGGACGAAGCCCGGGGGGAGTGACGAGACGCCCAGGCCTCAGGCGCGGTCGGGCTTGATGTCGCGGGCGTCGCCGGTGTCGCCCGGGCTCGGCGTCGTGTCGCGGCGGGCCTCGCTGTCGTGCCCTCTCTCGCTGTTCTCGGCGTAGTCGGGGCGCGGCGGCTGGAGCGGCTGGTCCGCGAGCTCGCCGCCTTCGCGACCCCCGGACGGGCGCCCGTGGTCGGCGTACTCGTCGCGAGCGAACGTGAAACGCCACTCGCCCATGCGGAACTGCGCGCCGGAGCGCAGCACGATGGCCTCGGCGCCGTCGAGGGAGTCGCGAGGCTCTGGCGTCGTGTTGGTCTCTGCGTCGGCGAACAGCAGCAGGAGGTACTCGTCGCGGTCGTCGTGGCGGATCTCGGCGTGCGCCTTCTCGGTGCCCGCCACCAGCAGATCGGCGTCCGCTCCCGAGCCGATCGTGATGCGATCACCCTCCAGCGGGAACTCGAAATGGTCCGCGCCCGACACGATGAGCCGCGGATGCCCCGCGCCCCATTCGCTGTGCGTGGTCGTGGGGATGTAGCGGCCGGTGTCGGCGGCATCCACTCGTTCGGTCATAGCGTTCGCCCCCTTCGTAGGCCTTCACGCTAACCGCCGACCCCGGCGTGGGCCCGGGGGTTGAAGTGTCTGCGAGCTGGTGCTAACCGGCCGCCACGGGCTGCGGACGCAGCGCCAGCACGGTCGTGATGGCCAGGATCACGATGCCGATCGACTCGACGATGACCGTCTCGGGCACGAGCGTGAAGTCCCACGTCTCGGTGATCCCGAACAGTCCGACGGTGAGGGCGAGGATCAGCGCCAGCAGCGTCGCGATGAGGAACAGCAGGCTGAGCACTGTCGCCAGCTGCAGCCAGCGGCCTCGCAGCAGCAGCATCCCGACCGCGAGCACGAGCGCGCCGACGGCGTTCAGCACGAACATCACGCCGAGGATGCCGCCCACGCCGTCGAACACGAGGAACAGGTGGATGCCGCCTGCCGCGAGCAGTGCGAGCGCGCTGAGGATCCGCATGACCCGGAGCACGGGGGTCGAAGATGCCATCGTCCTACCTGCTTTCGTCTCGAGCCGAGGCCTTCTCGGGTGACACGAGTTCCGCGCCCGCACGGTTCATCCGCACGAGCCAGATGATGTCGCGACCGAACGATTCCAGCAGCAGCGCGAGCGCGGCCGCGGCGACGAGCACGTTCGCGAACGGCGGCAGCAGCTGCGCGGCGACGGTCGTGAGCGCGATGCCGCAGACCGCCGTCACGACCTTGCGCCAGTACCGGTGCGGCAGCGTGCGGCCGAGGAAGGGCAGCAGCCACGCCGCCGCCACGAACGCGTACCGCATGAGCCCGATCGCGAGCACCCACCACCCGACGAATTGCACGTCGTACACGCTCAGCACGAGCAGCAGGAACGCGTCGACCTCCATGTCGAACCGCGCGCCGAGCTCGCTCACAGTGCCGGTGCGCCGCGCGACCCAGCCGTCGACGCCGTCCAGCGCGAGGGCGACCGCCACGATCGTGACGAGAAGCGGAGCGCGGGATGCCTCGCCCACGACACTCGCGACGACGAGAGCCGTCGCCACCCCGACCAGCGCCGAGCGGGTCGCGGTCACGGCGTTGGCCGCGCCGAAGCGTGTCGCGCCCCGGCGGCGGAGTCCGCGCGACAGCAGCAGCGACGAGACGAAGAGGTAGGCCAGGCCCGCCGCCCACCCCGCCGGCGGCATCGGCACGACCGCCGCGACGCCGAGGACGGCCACGCTGCCGGCGCCGGCCCACCACCAGGGCGTCCACTGAACTTTTCGCATGCGGGCTCCGTGTTCCCTTCATGGCCGTCATGAGTGACACGTCGCGAGTGCCCGATTCGGTTCAGATCCAGAGAATGGATGCCGCCGCCGCGTGGTGGACCGTCGGCCCGGGCTGGGGCGAGTTCCGCACGGAGGCGCTGCCCGAGGTGCGTGACGGAGAGGCGTCGGTGCGGACGCTGTGGACCGGGATCAGCCGCGGCACCGAGTCGCTCATCGCGAGGGGATCGGTGCCCACGTCGGAGCGCGAGCGCATGCGGGCCCCGTTCCAGGACGGGGACTTCCCGTTCCCGGTCAAGTACGGCTACCTGAACGTCGGTGTCGTCGAGAGCGGGCCGACCGCGCTGCAGGGGCGCACGGTGTTCTCGCTGTTCCCGCACCAGTCCCGGTTCGTCGCCCCGGCCGACGCGCTCGTGCCGGTGCCCGACGGAGTGCCGGCGCGACGGGCGGTTCTCGCGGGCGCGGTCGAGACAGCGGTCAACGTGCTCTGGGACGCGGCCCCGGCGATCGGCGACCGGGTCGTGGTCGTCGGCGCGGGAATGATCGGCTGCGCCATCGCACGCCTGGCCGCCGGCATCCCGGGATCCGACGTCACCATCGTCGACATCGACCCCGCGAAGCGGCGCGTGGCCGAAGGCCTGGGGGTGCGGTTCGCGCTCGCCTCGGAGACGCTCGCCGAGGCCGACATCGACGCTGACGTCGTGATCGAGGCGAGTGGCAGCGGCGCGGGGCTGCAGCAGGCGCTGCGTGTCGCGCCGATGGACGGCGAGGTCGTCGTCGCCAGCTGGTACGGCGCGAAGGCGGTGCCGCTCGAGCTCGGCGGGGACTTCCACTCGCGGCGACTGTCCATCCGCTCCAGCCAGGTGGGCGCGGTGGCGTCGAACCGTCGCTCGCGGCGTACGACGCGCGAGCGACTGACCCTGGCGCTGCGGCTGCTCGAGGATCCGACGTTCGACCTGCTGCTGGGCGCCACCTCGTCGTGGCGACGGCTGCCGCAGGTCTATGCCGCCCTCGCCGACGGCACCGCAGGCGAGCTGTGCGAGACGATCGACTGGAGCGCGTGATGGGCTTCGGCGTCACGGTGCGCGACCACCTCATGATCGCCCACAGCCTGCGCGGCGAGGTCTTCGGCCCCGCGCAGCAGCTGCACGGGGCCACCTACATCGTCGACGCCACCTTCCGCGCCGACGAGCTCGACGAGGACGGCGTGGTCGTCGACATCGGCCGAGCGTCCGACGGACTGCGTGAGATCGTCGGGGCGCTGTCGTACCGCAACCTCGACGACGAGCCCGACTTGCGAGGCGTCAACACCACAACCGAGCGACTGTGTCAGATCATCGGCGACCGGCTCGCCGCACGGGCGCCGGACCTCGGCGGCTCGCGGCTCACCGCCATCGCGGTGACCCTGCACGAGTCGCACATCGCGTCGGCGAGCTACGAGGTGTCGCTGTGAGCGGCCCGTCGGTGCGTGCGCGGCGGGACACCGACAACCGTGCCACGGAACGCACCGTGACCTTCGTCGTGCCCGACGGTATCGACGACCCGCTGCGCGTGAGCGGGGGCAACGTGTACGACCGCCGGGTGGGCGAGGGCCTGCGGGCTGCGGGGTGGGACGTGTCGACCGTGGAGGTGAGGGATGCCGCCTCAGCCGCCCGCGCCCTGCGACAGCCGCCGCCAGGCGCCACGGTGCTCATCGACGGTCTCGTCGCCGGGTGGGCGCCCGCGGCGGTCGAGGACGCTGCCGAGCGGGTGCGCGTGGTGGTGCTCGCGCACATGGTGGCGGCCGCCTTTCCGGACGTGACCGCGGGCGAGGTCGCGTCCGAGCGGGCGGTGCTGGCCGCGGCGCATCGTGTGGTCGTGACGAGCGCGTGGACGGCCCGCGAGCTCGGGCGCCGCGGACTCGTGGATGCCTCCCGTGTGAGCATCGCGTCGCCCGGTGCGGCGGCCCCCTCTCCCGTGCCGGAGGTCCCTTCTCCCGTGGCGGGGGGAGCGGGGGGAATGCGTCAGGACCGCGACGGGAGGCACCTGCTGTGCGTGGGCGTGGTCGCGCCGCACAAGGGACAGGATGTGCTGCTTGCGGCGCTCGCGCAGCTGCCCGAACAGGACTGGACCTGCGCGATCGTCGGGTCGCCTGACGCTGCGCCGAGGTTCGCCGCGGCGGTGCGGCGGGACGCGACACGATTCCACGGCCGGGTCCGGCTCACCGGCGTGCTCGGACGCGCCGCACTCGCCGCGGAGTACGGACGCGGCGGATTGCTCGTCGCGCCCTCGCGGGTCGAGAGCGCGGGCATGGCGATCGCCGAGGCGCGGGCGCGCGGCATCCCGGTCGTGGCTGCCGATGTCGGCGGCATCCCCGATACGGTCGCGGGCGGGGGAGCGATCCTCGTGCGTCCGGACGACGCCGGGGTGCTCGCCGCGGCGCTCCACGCGTGGATGAGTGAGCCGTCGCTGCGACAGCGCCTGCGCCGCGAGGCCCGTGCGGCGCGTCAGAGCCTGCCGAGCTGGAACGACACGGCGGCGGCGATCGCGCGGGTCCTGGAAGAGGCACGGACGTGATCTCGACGGCATCACCCTCATGGCTCGATCTGCGCGCGGTCGCCGACGACGCGGCACGCTCCCGCCCGCTCGCCACGGCGCTGGCCGAGCTGCTGCCCGCAGGCCCTGTCGAGCTGCACGACCTCGGCGCAGGCACCGGCGGTATGACCCGCTGGCTCGCCCCGCGGCTGGCGGGACCTCAGCGCTGGGTGCTGCACGACGGCGACGCGCGCATCCTCGAACACCTCGATCTCCGGTCGGTCGTCGACGATGCCGGCCGACCGGTCATCGTCGGCACCCTGCTCGAAGACCTCGACCGCCTGCCGCTTGGAGCGTTCCGCGGTGCGGCCGGCGTGACGGCATCCGCCCTGCTGGACGTGCTCACGCGCGATGAAGCCGCCCGCATCGTCGCGGCGTGCATCGAGGCCCGCGCTCCCGCCCTGTTCAGCCTGTCGGTGACCGGACGGGTGACGCTCGACCCGCCGGACGGCGACGACGCCCGTCTCGGAGCCGCCTTCAACGACCACCAGCGTCGCGACGCGGACGGACGACGGATGCTGGGCCCCGAGGCCGTGCCGGTGCTCGGCCTGCTCTTCGCCGACGCCGGCTGGCACGTGCGCCGTGAGCCGACGCCGTGGCGGCTCGGGCCGTCGGATGCAGCGCTCATCGCGGAGTGGCTCGACGGCTGGGTGACAGCCGCCGTGGCGCAGCGCCCCGAACTCGGCGCAATCGCCGGCGCGTATGTCGCGCGGCGTCAGGCTCAGATCGCGGACGGCACGCTGCGCGTCGACGTCGGTCACGAGGATGTGCTGGCATGGCCGCGCTGACCGATGCGGCGGGCTCAGCGGCCGCGGCGGGGCGACTCGCCCCGGGCGCAGCGGGAGCGCGCCGCCCACGAGCCGGTGCCGTGGTGCGGATCTCAGCCGGCGTGGCGGTCGTCGTCGCGACGGCGGTCGTGGTCGGGCTCGGGCCTTTTCTGCACGGCCTCACTGCCGTGTCGCCGCCGGCGGTGCTCGCCGCGTTCGGCCTCATCGCGGCAGCCACGGCAGCCGCCGCGTGGCGGTGGCGCGTCGTCGCCACGGGATTCGGTCTCGACCTGCCGTGGCGCGAGGCGTTCGGGGCGTACTACCGGTCGCAGTTCCTCAACGCGGTGCTGCCCGGCGGGGTCGTCGGCGACGTGCATCGCGCCTACGCGCACGGCCGCGCGCACGCCCGCGTCGGGCTCGCGGCCCGTGCCGTCGTTGCGGAACGCGTCCTCGGTCAGGTGGTGCAGCTCGCGCTGACGCTCGTCGTCGTGCTCTCCCTCGGGTTCGGGACCTCACTGGCGCCGGTCGCGTGGGGCGCCGGGGTGGTGGCGGCGGCGGTCGTCGCCGCCACCGCCGTCGCGGCGATCGTGCCGCGCTCGCGTCGCGCGCTGCAGCGGGAATGGCGGATGCTGCGCCCCGTCCTCGCTCGTCCGCTTGCGGTCGTCGCGATCGTGGTGTCGTCGGTGGTCTTCGTCGCCGCGCTCGTCGCGCTGTTCGTCGTGGCGGGGGTCGCCGTCGGCATCCACGCCTCGCTCCTCGGACTCGTGTCGGCCGGGACGGTCGTGCTGGCGGCATCCACTCTTCCGGTCAATGTGGGCGGATGGGGTCCGCGCGAGGCGGTCGCGGGCGTCGCGTTCGCGCTGGCGGGCGCCGGGGCCGCCTCAGGTGTGGCGGTGTCGACCGCCTTCGGGGTGCTGGCACTGATCGCGGTCGCCCCCGGGGCGCTGCTGCTGCTGGCGGGGCGTCGCCCGCGCACGCGGCGGGAGAGCAGAGATGAGTGAGCGGCCGTACGTGACGCTCAGCTGCGCGATGTCGATCGACGGCTACCTCGACAGCGCCGAACCGCAGCGACTCGCGATGTCGAACGCAGAGGACCTCGACCGCGTCGACGAGGTGCGCGCCCGCAGCGATGCGATCATGGTCGGCGCCTCGACGGTGCGGCGCGACGACCCACGGCTGCTCGTGCGCGACACCGTGCGCCGCGCTCGCCGGCTGTCGTACGGGCGGCCCGAGTCGCCGACCAAGGTCACCGTCACCGCCTCGGGCGAGCTGTCGCCTGATGCCGCGTTCTTCACGACGGGTGAGGCGCCGCGGCTGGTCTACACGCCCGCAGCCGTCGCGCCCGCGCTGCGTGCGCGGCTGGGCGGCCTGGCGACGGTGGTCGGACTCGGCGAATGCGTCACGATGGCGGCGCTGCTCGACGACCTCGGCGCGCGCGGCGTGCGGCGGCTCATGGTCGAGGGCGGCGGGCGCGTGCTGACGCAGTTCCTCGAGGCCGATCTGGTCGACGAGCTGCAGCTCGTCGTGGCGCCGTTCTTCGTGGGCGAGGCGGGTGCGCCGCGGGTCGTCGGGCCGGGCTGCTTTCCGTGGACCGCGGCGCGGCGCGCCCGTCTGGCCGAGACGCGCCGCATCGGCGACGTCGTGCTGCTGCGGTACTCGCTGTCGGCGCGCTGCGACGCCCTCGACGGCGCGGCGCCGGAGTCCGCAGCGGATGCGACGGCTGCTGAGCCGGAGCCATCCGCCGTCGCGGCGGTGCGTTCCGCTGCGGCGCCCGCGCCTCGGACCACTGACGCGGCGGGCCGGCCCGACACCGGGACGTGACATGACCGGCCTCCCGCCCTCGAGCCGTCGGCGGCCGTCGGCGATCGCGACCACCGCCGCCGCGATCGCCGTGCTGGTCGTGGTGCCGCTCATACCCGGACCGCTCGCCGCGGCGGACGGGGCCGGCGGCGTACGGATCCCGGTCGAGTCGCTCGCGGCCGTCCTGCTGCTCGCGATCGTGCCGTGGCGTCCGGTGCGGGTCGCGCTCGCCGCGGTGTTCGGGGCGTTCGTCACCCTCGCTCTGGTGCTCGCGGGCATCGACCGCGGCTACCAGTCCGTGCTCGGCATCCACTTCATCCCGCTGGACTGGCCGCAGCTCGGCGACGCCTACGGCGTGGTGGTGGATGCCGCCGGCCCCGGTCTTGCGAATCTCATGGCCGCGGGGGTCGTGGCGGTGATCGGGGCCTGCGTCGTCGGGCTCGCCTGGGCCGCGCTGCGGATCGGCGGTCTCGTGCGGCGGCGTGCCGACGGACGGGTGGCGCTCGCCGCGGTGGCCGGCGTGTGGATCGCCGCCGCCGCGGTGGCGCCGCCGCTGCGGACGACGGACCCCGTCGCGGCGGCGGCCTCCGTCGGTTCCGTCGGCACGGCGGTCACGCGCACGGTGTCGGCGCTCGAGCAGCAGGCCGCGGTCGCGCGTGACATCGCCGGCGACCCGTTCGCCGGAGTGCCGGCGCACCGGCTGCTCACCGCGCTGCGCGGCAAGGACGTGCTCATCGTGTTCGTCGAGAGCTACGGGCGCGTCGCGCTGGAGGATCCTGCCGTCTCGCCGGGCGTGATCGACGTGCTGCAGGGCGGCGACGCTCAGCTCGCGGCGGACGGCTACATCGCCCGCAGCGCGTGGCTGACCTCGCCGACCTTCGGAGGACGCAGCTGGCTCGCGCACTCGACGCTGCAGAGCGGCGTCTGGATCGACACCCAGGCGGACTACGAGCAGCTCGTCGACAGCGATCGGCTCACACTGACCGGGGCCTTCGGCCGCGCCGGGTGGCGCACCGTGGCCGACGTGCCCTCGAACATCCGAGAGTGGGACGTCGGCACCTCGTTCTACGGCTACGACACTCTTCTCGGCGCCGACGATGTCGGCTACCGCGGCCCGAAGTTCGGGTACGCGCGCGTGCCCGACCAGTACACGCTCAAGCACTTCGCCGACACCGAGCTCGCCGGTCCGCATGACCCGGTGATGGCAGAGATCGACCTGGTGTCGTCGCACACGCCGTGGGCGCCGCTGCCGCAGCTCGTGTCGTGGGACGAACTCGGCGACGGCTCGGTCTTCGACGGCCAGCCCGCGCGGAGCGACTCGGCGAGCGATGTCTGGCAGAGTCCGCGCGCGGTGCAGAAGTACTACGGACTCTCCGTGCAGTATTCGCTCGGCGCGCTGCTGTCGTTCCTGGGGAACATCGACGATCCTGACCTCGTCGTGCTCGTGCTCGGCGACCACCAGCCGGCGTCCATCGTGAGCGGAGAGTCGGCGTCGCGAGACGTGCCCGTCACACTCATCGCCCGCGACCCGGCCGTGGCCGCCGCGATCGGGGACTGGGGGTGGCAGAGCGGGCTGCGCCCCGGCGATGCGGCGCCGGTGTGGCGGATGGATGCCGTCAGGGATCGGTTCCTGGCCGCCTTCGACATGCCGCAGTGACATGCCTCGGCGGCTGGCAGGATGACGGGATGACCTTCACCCTGCGCGGTCCGGCGCCCGCGGACGTCGAGGAGCTCGCGGCGCTGCACGTGTCGACGTGGCAGGAGACGTACACCGAGCTGCTTCCCGACGGGTTCTTCGACGAGGCGTTCCTCGACGGGCGCCGCCGGATGTGGACCCGGTTGGTCGAAGCGCCGCGAGACGACGTGATCGTCCGCGTCGCGGAAGAGGACGGGCACATCATCGGATTCGCGGTGTCGGGGCGTCCGATCGGGCCGTTCGCCGACGAGGCGCCGCGCGACCGCCACCTGTACATGCTGTACCTCGCGGCCGCCGCGCACGGCGGGGGAGCAGGGCAGGCGCTCATCGACGGCGTGCTCGGGGACGGCCCCGCCATGCTGTGGGTGGCGAAGCAGAACCCGCGGGCCATCGCGTTCTACCGGCGCAACGGCTTCGAGTTCGACGGTGTCGAGGTGGTCGACGAGGGCGCGCCGTCCATCACCGACGCCCGCATGGTGCGCTGACCCGGCATCAGTACGCCTGATCTGTGTCGTCGCTCCACGCGGCGAGGTCGACGCCGTGGTTGTCGGGCGACGCGAGCGTCCACCACTCGGGCGCGTGCGAGTCGTCGGCGAGGCGCCCGCCGGCCTCGAGCGCAGCCGCGACGTAGGCGTCGACGCGGTCGCGGGGCACCGACACGTCGATGTGCGTGCGGCCTCGGCCGGACTTCGGCGGCTCCATCGTCTGGAACCACAGATGAGGACTGCGGCGCAGCGGATCGACGGCGTCGTCGGCGCCCATCGGCTCGTACCCCAGCGCAGCGGTCCAGAACGGGCGCACGTGGGCGTCGGGGCCTTGCACCACGGCGATCCCCAGCACCCGCAGCACCGAGGGGTCGGGTTCGAGGCCGAGCCGTCGCGCGGCAGCCGAGACCGCCGCGGCGAGCCGCGCATCGGCTGCGCTCAGTGATCCGCTCCGGTGGCTGAACGTCTTGACGAACACGCCCTCAGGGCGCAGGTCGACGTCGGGGAAGTGTCCCTGCTCCTCGGCGATGGCGACGACCTCGGCCACCAGCCGTGCGCCGTCGCCGAGGGACTCGGTGCGGAAGAACGCGTGGGCGCCGCCGTAGAGCACGCGCCAGTCCTCGACACCCTCGGCCGCATGGAACGCCTTCGAGCTGATGATCTCGATCTCGGGCGCGATCGTGCCGTCCCCGATCGGAGGCTGTGCCACGATGATGCGGGCGAGCTGCTGCGGGCGCGTGAGCATCGGCCAGTGCCCCGTGGGCAGGTCGACGTAGGTGACGTCGCGCAGGCGCGTGAACTCCTGCACGGGCGCCTCGCCCGCGGCGATCCACTCGCGCAGATCGTCGCTGGAGTACTCCGTCGACACCGCGGTGACCGGGATGTCGAGCCTTCTCTCATCGCGGAGCTGCTGGATGCCGGTGACCACGCCCGCGGGCGACGGCACGGCGTACGCGCCGAATGCCGCCATTCCCCCCTCGCCGAGGTCGCGCAGATCCGCGTCGTCGAACTCGCTCCAGTCGGGAAGCGGCAGCTCGGCGCCGACCGGCTCGTAACCGCGCAGCAGCGGGTCGCCGTCGGCCGTCGGAAAGCCCCCCACCAGGATCAGCCGCGCGACCCGGTCGGGCCGGGCGTCGGCGGCCGCATAGACGATGCCGGCGGCCGCGGAGTGTCCGACCAGCACGACCTGCTCGCCGGGTGCGGAATCGATCGCCTCGACGACGGCGGCCACATGGTCGGCCAGCGAGATCGTCGAGCGATCGGCATCCACCGATCCCATCCCCGGGAGCGTCACGGGGACCGGGCGATGCCCCGCGGCCTCGAGGGCGGGCGCGACCTCGTACCACGCCCATCCGCCCATCCAGAGACCCGCGACCAGGATGATGTCCATTTCGGCTCCTTCGACGTGTCGGGATGACGCCAGTGTGGCGCGGGCCTCCGACATCGGGGAAGAGGGGCTCCGAGCGGGAATACGACGCCCCGAATGCGCATTGACCCTGATACCCCTAGGGGGTATAACGGAGAACGTACCGTCGACGAGGAGCCATTGTGACCGACCCGCACCCCGACCACCACGACCATGGCGCAGGCGCCCGCCCGTCGACCGCGACGCACGCCGGCCATGAGCACGCGGGCCACGATCACGCCGCGCACGCGCATCCGGCCGGCCACAGCGAGCACGACCACTCCGCCCACGACCACTCCGCCCACGACCATTCCGCCCACGACGAGGCGTCGGCGCACGGCCCGCACGCCTCGCATGCCGCTCGGGGAACCGAGCACGCCGGCCACGCCGGCCATGCGGGCCACGCCGGCCACGGCGCCGATCACGTCGCCCGGTTCCGCCGGCTGTTCTGGATCAACCTCATCCTTGCAGTGCCCGTCGTCGCGTTCTCGGGCATGTTCGCGATGGTGCTGGGCTACACGCTCCCCGATCTGCCGTGGGTGCCGTGGGTCGCGCCGGTCATCGGCACGGTCATGTACTTCTGGGGCGGCTGGCCGTTCCTCACCGGTGCCGTCTCGGAGCTGCGCTCCCGCAAGCCCGGCATGATGCTGCTCATCGGCCTCGCGATCACGGTGGCGTTCTTCGCCTCGTGGGGTGCGAGCCTGGGCCTGCTGCACCACGAGCTGGAGTTCTGGTGGGAGCTGGCGCTGCTGATCGTCATCATGCTGCTCGGCCACTGGATCGAGATGCGGTCGCTGGCGCAGACCACCTCCGCGCTGGACTCGCTGGCCGCGCTGCTGCCTGACGAGGCCGAGCGGGTGACGTCAGCCGGCGTGGAGACGGTGAGTCCGTCCGACCTGCGCGTCGGCGACGTGGTCGTCGTCCGCCCCGGCGGCAGCGTGCCCGCAGACGGTCGCATCGTCGACGGCGGCGCCGACATGGACGAGTCGATGGTGACCGGCGAGTCGCGCCCCGTCACCCGCGCCGTGGGTGACCAGGTCACCGCGGGCACGGTAGCGACCGATTCCGGCCTGCGCGTGCAGGTCACCGCGACCGGCGACGACACCACGCTCGCCGGCATCCGTCGCCTCGTCGCCGACGCGCAGAGCTCGACGTCCCGCGCGCAGCGCCTGGCGGATCGCGCCGCCGGCTGGCTGTTCTGGTTCGCGCTGGGCGCGGCCGCGGTCACGGCGGTCGTGTGGTCGGCGATCGGGATGCCGGACGAAGCGGTCATCCGGACGATCACGGTGCTCGTGATCGCCTGCCCCCACGCGCTGGGCCTCGCGATCCCGCTGGTCGTCTCGATCGCGACCGAGCGTGCGGCGCGCGGCGGCGTGCTCGTCAAGGATCGCCTCGCGCTGGAGAGCATGCGCACGATCGGCGCCGTGCTCTTCGACAAGACCGGCACGCTCACCAAGGGCGAGCCGACCGTCGTCGACATCGCTGCCGTCGCGGACCTGGACGCCCACCAGATCCTCGCGCTGGCGGCATCCGCCGAAGCCGACAGCGAGCACCCGCTGGCTCGTGCGATCGTGCGGGCGGCACAGGAGCGCGGCCTCTCGATCGCCCCCGCGACCGGATTCCAGTCCTCGCCCGCGGTGGGCGTGACGGCGACCGTCTCGGGCGCCGTGATCCGCGTCGGCGGACCGCGTCTGCTCGAAGAGGTCGGCGGCGCGGACGTCGTCGAGTCCGGGGCCTGGCGCGAGCAGGGATCGATCGTGCTCCACGTCGTGCGCGACGGGCAGGTGATCGGCGGTCTCGCGCTCGCCGACGAGATCCGCCCCGAGTCCCGCGAGGCCGTCGACGCGCTGCACAGGCTCGGCGTCGAGGTCGTCATGATCACGGGTGATGCCGAGCCCGTCGCCCGCTCCGTCGCCGCCGCGCTCGGCATCGACCGGGTGTTCGCCGGCGTGCGTCCCGAAGACAAGGCGGCCAAGGTCGCCGCGCTGCAGGCCGAGGGGCTGAAGGTCGCGATGGTCGGCGACGGCGTGAACGACGCCCCCGCGCTCGCCCGTGCGGACGTCGGCATCGCGATCGGCGCCGGCACCGACGTCGCCATCGGCTCGGCCGGGGTGATCCTCGCCTCGAGCGACCCGCGGTCGGTGCTGTCGGTCATCGAGCTGTCGCGCGCGAGCTACCGCAAGATGACGCAGAACCTGTGGTGGGCCGCCGGCTACAACCTCATCTCGGTCCCCCTCGCCGCGGGCGTGCTCGCGCCGATCGGGTTCGTCCTGCCGATGTCGGTCGGCGCCATCCTGATGTCGCTGTCGACGGTCGTGGTCGCGCTCAACGCGCAGCTGCTGCGCCGCCTGGACCTGACGCCGGAGGCGAGCGTCCGGGCAGTGCTCGACCGCTGATCGGAGCGATGGATGCCGCGGCCCGGGCGCTCCCCGGGCCGCGGCTTGCGGCATCCATTCCCGTCCACCTGCGGGGATAGGGTTTGAGGATGACGACGACTCCTCCCGGCTGGTACGACGACGGACACGGCGCGCTGCGCTGGTGGGACGGCGCCCAGTGGACCGAGCACGTCGCGCAGCCCGATCCGGAGCCGTCGCCGGCCCCGACCGAGGCCCAGATCGTCGCCGCCCAGCCGGTCGCCGAGCCGGCGTATGCTCCGGCGGTCTACCCGGGCGCGCCGGCGGGCGGTGCGTTCACCGCTGCCACCGAGCCGCGCAGGTCGAAGCTCTGGATCGTGTGGGTCGTGCTCGGTGTCGTGCTGCTCGGCATCGTCATCGCCGTGGCGGTGCTCGTGCCGCTGCTGATCCTCAACCTCTCGGCGCCGGGCGGCGCACAGACGGACGACGAGAAGGCCGCCGTCACCGCGGTCCAGACGTACGACCACGCGTGGCAGACCGGCGACTGCGACGAGCTCGTCTCGGCCACGACCGAGGAGTTCCGCGAGCTCAGTGACTACACGGACTGCGAAGGGTTCCAGAGCGACGCCGCCGCCTTCGACGACACGTTCGACGATTACACGCTCGCCGTCACCGCGATCGACACGACCGACGAGGGCATCGAGATCACGACGAACGAGACGTACACGCTCCTCGTCGATGAGAACGGCGAGCCCGCCGATCCGTCGCAGGGCGCGGCGGTCGTGCACTACACGGTGGTGGAGTCCGACGGCGCCTGGGCGATCGACTACCTCTCGTACGAAGACGAATGAGCGCTTCCGGCACGCAGCGCCGCCCACGTGACGCGCGCTTCTTCCTGACCTGCGTCGGGATCGGCCTGGTCGCGGGCGTGCTGTCGGGCCTGTTCGGCGTCGGCGGCGGCACCGTGATCGTGCCCTTCCTCGTGCTGTTCCTGCACTTCGATCAGAGGCTCGCGGCGGGAACCTCTCTCGCGGCGATCGTGCCGACCGCGACGGTCGGGGTGATCTCGTACGCGGTGACCGGGTCGGTCGCGTGGATCCCCGCCCTGCTGCTCGCCGCCGGCGCGGTCGTCGGCGCGCAGATCGGGACGTGGCTGCTGCCGCGCCTGTCGCTCACCGTGCTGAGGTGGGCGTTCGTCGGGTTCCTCGCCGCGGTGATCGTGAGCCTGTTCCTCGTCATCCCGTCGCGCGACGCCGAGCTGATCCTCACGTGGTGGAGCGGACTCGCCCTGGTCGTGGTGGGTGTGGGGACCGGCATCCTCTCGGGTCTCATCGGCGTCGGCGGCGGGATCATCGTGGTTCCGGTGCTCATGGTGCTGTTCGGCACCAGTGACCTCGTCGCCAAGGGCACATCGCTGCTCATGATGATCCCGGCGGCGATCTCGGGCACGGTCGGCAACATCCGCCGCGGCAACGTCGACCTCGTGGCCGCGGCCGTCGTCGGTGTCGCGGCCTGCACCACGACCGCGCTCGGCGCCTGGATCGCGACGCTCATCGACCCGTTCGTCGGCAACGTGCTGTTCGCGCTGTACCTGGCGTTCATCGCGGTGCAGATGGGGCTGCGCGCCTGGCGAGGACGCCGTCGCCCGGCCTGAACCTCGCCGGAGGGGCGGCGCGGGCGCTCGGTAGGATGGCAGGGTGCCAGTGAACCCCGAGCTCGTCGGCCGCGACTTCCCGCCGACGACCCCCTACCTCGTGGGTCGTGAGAAGGTGCGCGAGTTCGCGCGCGCCGTCTTCGCCGATGACCCGCAGCACACCGACCTCACCGCCGCCCAGGCTCTCGGCTATGCCGACGTGGTCGCGCCGCCGACGTTCGCGATCGTCGTGACGGATGCCACGCTGCAGCAGCTGCTGTCGGAGCCCGACTCCGGCATCGTGCTCAAGAACGTGCTGCACGCCGAGCAGAAGTTCCGCTACTCGCGGCCGATCGTCGCGGGCGACGAACTCACGGCGAAGCTGTCGGTGACCGGCATCCGCGCCATGGGCGCCGCTGCGATGGTGACGAGCGAGTCCGAGATCACCGACGCCGCCGGAGACCACGTCGTCACCACGACGTCGGTGCTGCTCGTGGGGGAGGGCGAGGCATGAGCGGCCTGACCGTGGGCGACGTCGTCGCCGAGCGCACCGTCCACCTCACCCGAGAGTCCCTGGTGCGCTATGCCGGGGCGTCCGGCGACTTCAATCCGATCCACTACCGTGACGACGTCGCCGCCGCCGTGGGTCTTCCCGGTGTGCTGGCGCACGGCATGCTCACGATGGGCCTCGCGATCGGGACGATCGAGCCCTGGCTGCGTTCCTGGGGCGAGGGCGACAGCGGCCGCATCCTCGACTACGGGGTGCGATTCACCAAGCCCGTCGTCGTCGACCCCGAGACGGGTGCTGACGTCACGGTCGTGGCCAAGGTCGGCGCCGTCGACGACGACTCCGCGCGCATCGACCTCACCGTGTCGTTCGACGGCACGACGGTGCTCGTCAAGGCGCAGGTGCGCGTCCGGACCAGCTGACGCATGCCCGACGTTGAACCCATCCCGCTGTCGCGGCTCACGACGCTGCGCACCGGCGGCGTGCCCGAGCGCATGATCGACGCGCACACGACCGACGAGCTCGTCGCCGCCCTGCGTGACGTGTGGGCGTCCGGCGACGAGTGGCTCGTGCTCGGTGGCGGCTCCAACCTCTTCGTCGGCGACGACCCGTTCGAGGGGACCGTCGTGCGGGTGCTCACGAACGGCATCGAACGGATGCCGTCGCCCATCCCCGGCCGTGCCCGCCTCCGCGTGCAGGCCGGCCACGACTGGGACGCGGTCGTCGCGTACGCGGTCGCGGAGGGACTCGGCGGCATCGAGGCGATGTCGGGAATCCCCGGGACCGTGGGTGCCGCGCCGGTGCAGAACATCGGCGCGTACGGCCAGGAGATCGTGCAGACGCTCAGCGAAGTGGAGCTGCTCGACGAGTCCACCGGCGACGTGTCGCGGGTGCCGGCGCCCGAGCTCGGCCTGGGGTTCCGCACCTCTGTGCTCAAGCAGCACTACGGCTCGGTGCCGGCGCGGCGTGCGGTGATCCTCTCGGTCACGCTCGACCTGCCCGAGGTAGGGTCGGGTGCCCGCCGCATCGCGGGCGACCAGCTGCGCACGGCGCTGCGGCTCGGACCCGACGACGAGGTCACCCTCGCGTGGGTGCGTGACCGCATCCTCGAGACCCGCCGCAGCAAGGGCATGGTGCTCGACGCGGACGACCCCGACACGTACAGCGCCGGATCGTTCTTCCAGAACGCCGTCGTGTCGGCATCCTTCGCCCGCACGCTGCCGGACGAATGCCCGCGCTGGCCGGTGCACCCCGATCTCGACCCGGTGCTCGTGATCCCCCTGGAGAGCTTCGACGGCTACGTGCCCGCGCCCCAGCCCGTCGAGTCCGACGTCAAGGTCAGCGCCGGCTGGCTCATCGAGCACGCCGGCGTCCGCAAGGGCTTCAAGCTGCCGCGGTCGCGGGCCGGTCTGTCGACGAAGCACGCGCTGGCGCTCACCAACCGCGGCAACGCCACCGCCGCCGAGCTCGCCGAGCTCGCCCGGTTCATCCAGGGGCGCGTGCAGTCCGAGTTCGGTCTGATCCTGCAGCCCGAGCCCGTCCTGGTGAACGTCGAGCTGTAGTCCCCGCACAAAGAGAGACGTGGATGCCTCGGGCCGAGGCATCCACGTTCCGAAAGGGTCGCGCGTCAGGAGGCGAACAGGCGCTGCAGGCGCTGCACGCCCTCCAGGAGCGCGTCGTCGCCGAGGGCGTACGACAGGCGCAGGTAGCCGGACGGGCCGAAGGCCTCGCCCGGGACGACCGCGACCTCGGCCTTCTCGAGGATCAGGTCGGCGAGCTCGAGCGAGGTCGTCGGGGTGACGCCCGCCCACTCCCGGCCGAGCAGGCCGCGCACGTCGGGGTACGCATAGAACGCGCCGAGCGGCGTGGGCACCTCGACGCCGTCGATCTTCGACAGCTCGGCGACGATCGTGCGACGGCGGCGGTCGAAGGCCTGGCGCATCTGCTCGACCTCGTCCTGCGGGCCGGTGAGCGCCGCGAGCGCCGCGCGCTGCGCGATGTTGTTGACGTTCGAGCACAGGTGCGACTGCAGGTTGCCGGCGATCTTGATGGCGTCCTTGGGGCCGAGCATCCAGCCCAGGCGCCAGCCGGTCATCGCGTAGGTCTTCGCGACGCCGTTGACGAGGATGGTCTGGTCGGCCGCGGCAGGCACGGCCTCGACGATCGAGACGGCCTTGGTCCCTTCGTAGACGAGGTTCTGGTAGATCTCGTCCGAGATGATCCAGATGCCGTGCTCGACGGCCCACTCGCCGATCGCCTTGGTCTCCTCGAGCGTGTAGACGGAGCCCGTCGGGTTCGAAGGCGAGACGAACACGAGGGCGACCGTGCGGTCGGTGCGGGCGGCCTCGAGCTGCTCGACGGTGACCTTGTAGTCCTGGTCGGCGCCGGCGAAGACCTCGACGGGCGTGCCGTCGGCCAGCGCGATCGCCTCGGGGTAGGTCGTCCAGTACGGCGCAGGCAGCAGCACCTCGTCACCCGGGTTCACCACGGTCTGGAAGGCCTGGTACACGGCCTGCTTGCCGCCGTTGGTGACGATGACCTGCGAGGGGTCGATCTCCAGCCCCGAGTCGCGCAGCGTCTTGGCCGCGATCGCCTCGCGCAGCGCGGGAAGGCCCGCGGCGGGGGTGTAGCGGAAGTTCGCCGGGTTCTGCAGCGCCTCGGCGGCGGCATCCACGATGAACTGGGGCGTTGCGAAGTCGGGCTCGCCGGCGGCATACGAGATGACGGGGCGGCCGGCGGCCTGCAGCGCCTTCGCCTTGGCATCGACCTTCAGGGTCGCGGACTCGGCGATGGCACTGAGCTTGTCGGAAAGCTTGGGCTTGCGGGAGAGCGGTGCGCGTTCGGTCACGCCTCGAGCGTAGTCGGCGCGCGGGCGCGGGTCAGGCGCCGATCCGGATTCTCTGGACCGATGAGTGTCGGTCGTTCCTGGGGATAAGGACGGTTCGCATGTCCTTATCCCCAGGAACGTTCGAAGAGGTGGATGCCGCATCCACCGGATGGGGGATGCCCGGTCCTGCGGATGACGGCTGGGAGCGGAATCCCTCCCTCGCGACGCTGGAGGCATGGACACACAAGCGGTGCGGGTCGAGGGCCTGCACAAGACGTATGGCGACCGGACGGTCGTGGACGGAGTGTCGTTCGACATCGCCCGCGGCGAGACGCTGGCCCTGCTCGGGCCCAACGGGGCGGGCAAGTCCACGACGGTCGAGATCCTCGCGGGGTTCCGGCGACGCACCGGGGGGACTGTCGAGGTGCTCGGCGCCGACCCCGAGACGGCCGACACCGCCCTTCGAGGGCGTGTCGGCGTCGTGGCCCAGTCGACGGGTCGCACCGGTCCGCTCACGGTGCGCGAACTGATCAGGCAGTTCGCCGGCCTCTTCCCGCATCCGCGCGACGCTGACGAGCTGATCGCCGCGGTCGGCCTCGCCCCGCACGCGCGTCGGCGGATGGCGAAGCTGTCGGGCGGCCTGCAGCGGCGGGTCGACGTCGCCCTCGGCATCGTCGGGCAACCCGAGCTGCTGTTCCTCGACGAGCCCACCACCGGGTTCGACCCGCACGCGCGACGGGAGTTCTGGGACCTCATCCGGTGCCTGAAGGACTGCGGCACCACGATCCTTCTCACCACTCACCAGCTCGACGAGGCCGCACAGCTCGCCGATCGGGTCGCGGTGATCGCCGCGGGTCGGCTCAGGGCGATCGGCCCGGTATCGGGTTTCGGCGGTCCCGAGGCGCACCTGCCGATCGTACGGTGGCACGAGGGCGGCCGGACGCGCGAGGAGCGCACGCGCCACCCGTTCGCCCTCGCGGACTCGGTCGCGCAGCGCCTGGGCGGTTCGCCCGACGAGATCGAGATCGTGAGGCCCCGCCTGGAGGACATCTATCTCGACCTCGTGGGCGATGCGGCCGGCGAGGCTGCCGACGACATCGCCGCCAGCCCCGTCGTCACGGAAACGGAAGGAGCAGTGCGATGAGCACCGCCGCCGCCGTGGCGCCCTCGCGTCGCGCCCGTGCTCCGCGTCGCGGCCTCCTCGCCGTCGGTGTCCGTCAGGCCGGTTTCGAGCTGCTGCAGTACGTGCGCGCGGGCGACACGATGTTCTTCACGTTCCTGTTCCCGGTGTTCATGCTGGGCCTGTTCGCCGTCGCGTTCGGCGCGTCGGGCGACGTCGAACCAGGACCGGGGATGCCGCCACTCTCGGTCGCGGCCGTGTTCCTGCCCGGCATGCTGGCGTCGGGCATGCTGCTGTCGGGGTTCCAGAACCTCGCGCTCGATATCGCGGTGGAGCGCTCGGAGGGCATGCTGAAGCGCTACGGCGGAACGCCGCTCTCGCCGGCCGGGTACTTCGCGGGCAAGTTCGGGCAGGTCGCGGTGACCGGCGTCATCCAGACCGCGCTGCTGCTGGTGTTCGCGGGCACGGTGCTGCGCGTCGCGCTGCCGACGGACGCCGTCGCCTGGCTGACGTTCGCGTGGGTGTTCGTCCTCGGCATCGCCACCTCGGCGCTTCTGGGCGTCGCCCTCTCGTCGCTGCCGCGCAGCGCCAAGAGCGCCACGGCGGTGGTGGTGCCGATCGCGCTGATCCTGCAGTTCGTGTCGGGCGTCTACCTGACGTTCTGGCAGCTGCCGGAGTGGCTGCAGAACGTCGCCGGCCTCTTCCCGCTCAAGTGGATGGCACAGGGCATGCGCGCCGCCTTCCTGCCCGACTCCTACGCCGCGCTGGAGCAGAACGGCCAGTGGAACCTCGCCGGCGTCGCGATCGCGCTCGCGGTGTGGCTCGTCGTCGGCGCGGTGCTGGCACGGGCGACGTTCCGGTGGACGCGGCTCGGCGCGTAGCCTGACGCACAGGAGACTCATGCTGAGCACGCGCGGATGGGACGTCGTCGTCACGGTGGTGTCGGTCGTGATCGCCGGCGCGCTCGCCCTGTTCTTCCCGCCGGTCGATGCGGTGCGCATGGCGGTCGCCCTCGGCGCGATCGCGCTCTTCGCCGTCGGCTACCTGCTGATCGGACGCGCGGCGATGGAGCCGCCTCGCGACGCCTGGCGCTACCCGGCGATGCTCGCCGTGGCGACCGTGGCCGTCGGGGTGGGTGCCGGCGCCGCACCGTTCGTCGCGATCCTGCAGACGCTCGCCTACCCCGTCGTGTGGATCATCGGCGATTCCCGCCGTCGCGGTCTGTGGGGTTCGGCCGTGATCGCCGCGGGTCTGTTCGCCGGCGTGTGGATCGGGTACGGCGCGAACGCCGACTCCGCGGTCGCGGGTGCCACGACGGCGGTCTTCTCGCTCGCGCTCTCTGCGGCACTCGGCCTGTGGGTCACGCGCATCGCGGCGTGGGGCGACGAGCGGGCGCGCCTGCTCGCGGAGCTCACCGCGGCGCAGGGCCAGATCGAGGCGCTGAGCCGCGAGCGCGGCGCCTCGGCCGAGCGCGAGCGGCTCGCCCGCGACATCCACGACACCCTCGCCCAGACCCTGGCGGGCCTCGTGATCTTCGCGGAGCGCGCAGGTCGGCAGTCGAGGAACGGGCAGCGGGATGCCGCCGACGCGACGATCGCGACGGTCGAGCAGGTGGCACGCGAGGCGCTCGCCGAGGCGCGGGCGCTCGTCGCCCGCACCGCCGCGGTTCCCGCCGAGCCGGCGTTCGACGCCGCCGTGGAACGTCTGATCGAGCGGTTCCGTGCGCATGCCGCCGCAGGGATCGTGCTGGTCGTCGACGGCGAGCCCGCCCTCGACCGCGAGGGGCAGGTCGTGCTGCTGCGCTGCCTGCAGGAGGCGCTGTCGAACGCGGCGCAGCACGCGGCGGCATCGCGCGTCGAGGTGCGGATCGCGTCCGACGCCGACGGCGGCGCAGCGCTCACCGTCGCCGACGACGGCCACGGGTTCGATCCCGCCGCGACCGCGGCGGGATTCGGGCTGGAGGGCATGCGCGACCGCGTCGCCCTCGCCGGCGGCGATCTCGATGTGTCGTCCCTGCTCGGCGCCGGCACGACGCTGCGCGTGCGGCTGCCCGCTCCGGTCCCCGCCGAGAGGAGCGCGGAATGATCCGCCTGCTGATCGCGGACGACCACCCCGTCGTGCGTGCGGGACTCGCAGGGATGCTGTCGGACGAGCCCGGCTTCGAGGTCGTGGCCGAGGCATCCGACGGAGACGAAGCCGTGCGCCTCGCCGCCGCGACGCGTCCGGACGTCGTGCTGATGGACCTGCGGATGCCGCTCGTGGACGGCGTGACCGCGACGGCGCGGATCGCGCGCGGAGAGGCGGGCGATCCGCCCCCGCGCGTGCTGATCCTCACGACGTACGAGTCGGACGACCAGATCCTCGCCGCGATCGAGGCGGGCGCGGCGGGGTACCTGCTCAAAGCGGCCCCGCAGGCCGAGATCGTCGCGGGCATCCGCTCGGTCGCCGCGGGGCAGTCCGCGCTGTCGCCGCAGGTCGCGGTGCGCCTCGTCGAGCGGATGCGGCGGCCCGAGCCCGAGACGGTGCTCACCGCCCGCGAGCTCGACGTGCTGCGCCTGGTCGCGACGGGCCACGGCAACAAGCAGATCGCCGCGCGCCTCGGGATCGGCGAGTCGACCGTCAAGACGCACCTGCTCAAGGTGTTCGACAAGCTCGGGGCCGCCGACCGCACCCACGCGGCGACCCTCGCGATGGAGCGCGGCCTGCTGACGTGAGACGGCGCGCCTGACGCGACGCAGATGGGGAATTCTCACCATGGGCGCGGGCCCGCGCCGCGGCTAGCCTGGCGGCATGGTGCTCGCGATGATCATGCTGCTGCTGCCGATCGTGCTGCTCGCAGCGGGTGGGATCGCGCTGGTGGTGTGGGGAGCGCGCACGCTTCGGCCCGTGCGCACTCCGGGGGTGCTGCGCATCGTCGCGGGCGCCGGGGTGATCGCCTGTGGCGCCGTGCTGCTGGGCGCGGTGCTGCAGGGCGACATGGGGTACATGGTCCTGGTGCTGCCGCTGGGGATGCTGCTGCTCGGCGTGGCGTGGGCGGCCGTCTGGCTCATCGCCGCCGGCGTCGTCGCCGGTCGCACGGGTCGCACGGGTCGCACCGGTCGCACGGGTCGCGCGGACGGCGCCGCAGGCTGACGCGTTCGGACCACCGGACGTTCCGTAGGCTCGCAGGGTGATCGACTGGATTCTCGCCGAGTGGACGCAGATCCTCGGCTTCGCGACCGGCGCCGCGTGCGTGCTGCTCGCCGGCCGTCGCAACGTGTGGACGTACCCCCTCGGCATCGCGAACAACATCGTGTTCCTCGTGGTGTTCGTCCCGGCGGGCCTGTACGCCGCCGCGGGACTCCAGCTGGTGTACCTGGCGCTGGGCGTGCACGGCTGGGTGCGCTGGACCAGGGGCGAAGAGCACGACAAGGGCTACATCGCCCGCACGCCGCGCCGCGCGATCGGCTGGCTGATCGCCGCGGGCGTCGTCGGCGCGGCTGTGCTGACCTGGGTGCTCGCGACGTTCACCGATTCGCAGGTCGCGCTCGCGGACGCCGCGACGACGTCTGCGAGCCTCGTCGCGCAGTACATGCTGAATCGCAAGTGGATCGAGAACTGGTTCGTCTGGATCGGGGTCGACATCGCGTTCGTCGCACTGGCGATCGTGACCGGCCTGTGGATCATCGCCGCCCTCTACGCCCTGTTCATCGGCCTGTGCGTGTACGGCTGGCGGTCGTGGCGCGCGGTCGAGCGCGCGGGGGTCGAGGGGGAGAAGAGCGGGATGGATGCCGCACCTGAGGCCGCCCGTGCGTGAGCGCCGTTTCCGCCATGGGCTCGTGATCGGCAAGTTCTATCCGCTGCACGCCGGTCATTCGCACCTGATCCGGGAGGCGCTGCGCGCCAGCGACCGTGTGACGGTGCAGGTGCTGGCAGCATCCGTCGAATCGATCCCGCTGGCCACGCGCGCCGACTGGATCCGCGAGGAGCACCCGACCGCGCACGTGGTCGCGGCGATAGACGATGCACCCGTGGATTTCGACAGCGCCGACGCATGGGACGCGCACACGGCGGTCATCGCGGGGCTGCTCGACCGCCCCGTCGATGCGGTGTTCACGTCCGACGCGTACGGCGCGGAGCTCGCCGGTCGCCTCGGCGTGCAGTGGGTGCAGGTCGACCCCGGCCGTGAACGCAACCCGGTGTCGGGCACCGCGATCCGCGCCGACCCCGCCGCGCACTGGCACGAGCTGTCGCCGGCGGTGCGGGCGTCGCTCGCCGCCCGCATCGTGGTGCTCGGCGCCGAGTCGACGGGGTCGACGACGCTGGCCGAGGCACTCGCCGAGGCCTACCGCACCGCGTGGGTGCCGGAGTACGGGCGCGAGCTGTCGCTCACCCGCGAGGGCGGCATGGAAGCGCCGTGGCGCAGCGACGAGTTCGACCTGATCGTGGATCGCCAGATCGCGTTGGAGGATGCTGCCCTGCGTCGCGTCCCCGTGCCGCTGCTGGTGTGCGACACCGATGTGCTCGCGACGGCGCTGTGGCACGAGCGATACGTCGACGCGACCGATGCCCCGGCGATGACCGAGCGGCTGCTGGCTCGTGCGCGGACGCACCGCCCCGACCTCTACCTGCTCACCGGCGACGAGATCCCGTTCGTGCAGGACGGCACGCGCGACGGTGAGCACATCCGCCATGACATGCAGCAGCGCTTCCGCGACGAACTCGCGGCGCAGCCGGCGCCGTGGGCAGAGGTCCGAGGCGACGTCGCGGCGCGGGTGGCGGCATCCCTCCCGCTCATCGACGCCGCGATCGCACGCCGGCTCTCGTTCGCAGCCCCGCTGGAGGGCCGTCCGCATGACGAGCAGCTCGCGCTGCAGGCCGCCGCGGCGGGCGCTGTCGCGGGTCGCGGTTAGGCTGGCGCGATGGCGGATCGCTGGCACAAGGTCTCGGAGTCACCCACCACGCTGGCGGCCGCGGAGGGCATCGAGCCGCTCACCGCCGAGGACCTGTTCCGCGTCGCGGCTCCCGGTGAGGCGCACGTGCCGCTCGACGAGAAGCTGCGCCGCACCTACTACTGGATCGTCAACCGCGCCGTCATCTCGCCGTACTACGACATCGAGTTCTCGCACGGCGCCCCGGTGAGCTTTCCGCTGGGCGACGCGGGGGCCGTGCTGACGGTGCCGACCGACGCGTCGTTCTCGTCGAACGTGCTGCTGCCGCTGCTCTCGTTCGCGGTCGGCGGCAAGTGCCTGCTGATCGGCGGCCCAGGCCGCGGCAAGACGACCGTCGCGGTCATCATGGGCGTGCTGTCGGGCTCGTCGGCCGAAGAGGTGCGCCGCGGCGTGCAGCAGGGGCAGCCGCAGCTGACGATCAGCGACCTCGTCGGCATCCCGCTGCCGCGCGACCTCATCAACGCGTCGAGCCTCACCGACATCGGCATCGCGTGGCGGGGATGGCTGACGCGTCCGGTCAAGATCGTCGACGAGTACAACCGCATCCCCACCAAGACGCAGTCCGCGCTGCTGACGATGGTCGCCGAAGGCTACGTCGAGAGCCACGACCAGATGCACCGCACCAACCCCGATCGCGGCGTCGAGAGCTGGTTCTTCACGGCCAACGACGATGCCGGCGGCGGCACGTTCCCCGTGATCCAGGCGCTGCGCGACCGCATGGACGTGACGGTACAGGCCGCGAGCTTCAATAGCCGCTTCCTCGACGAGCTGGTCACCCGCGTCGAAGCCGGCGAGAAGCCCGAGGAGCACGTTCCCGCCGAGCTGGTGTTCGCGCCCGACGAGCACGCACGCATGCGCGACGAGATCCGCGCGGTGCCGATGCCGCCGGACGTGCGTCGTCGGCTGGAGTTCTTCCTCAGCCACTTCGAGTTCGTGCAGGGCGGCGGGCGCCGGTTCGAGTACCGCACGAAGGACACCGTCACCACGGCCGGCGGACGCGTCGCCGAAGTCATCGACGGCAACTCCGGCGCCGATCTCACGGCCGACCTCGGTGCGCAGACCCTCAACGGGCTGTCGGTCCGGGCGCTGCAGACCCTCATCGTGTACGCCAAGGCCGTGGCGTGGTTCCGCGGGCGGCCCGCCGTGGGCATCGACGATGTCGCGGCCATGCTGCCGTTCGTGCTGCGCGGCAAGCTGCTGCCCAACCCCACGCACCCGCGGTTCGACATCGGCGCCGAGCACGAGCTCGCGACCGATGTCGTGAGCTGGCTCGCCGACCTGTTCGCCGAGTCCTGCCGCCAGTACGACGCCCTCGGCCGGGATCAGGACGACCCGGTGCGCGAGCTGCTCGCACAGCTGGATGCGGGGCTGGACGGCGTGACGGCGGTGGAGGCATCCCGCCGGCTCACCGAGATCGAGGCGCGCGTGCGCACGATCTCGGCCACCGGCAAGCTCTACGGACGCGACTTCGACGACCTCACGAGCCTGAAGTACCTGCACCAGCGCTACACGGCGTATCTGCGCTGGGCGGAGCGCCGGGCATGATCCGCCGGCCCGGGCACCTCGCGAATCGCGACGTGCCGGCCTCGGGTGCCCCCGAGCAGGTGCCGGGCGTGGATCTCGCGCTCGCGGCGCACAACGTGCGAGCGGCCGGCGGCGACGCGGGGCGGTTCGGCGCGTCGCTCGCGGCTGCGCAGCGGCTGGATGCCGCACCCGAGCACGCTGTCTCGCTCGCGGGCATCGCGGCCTGGCGCGCCGGCGCGCTGGCCCTGCGCGACGACGCGCTCGCGCGGCTCGACGTGCTGCGCGCGGACGCGGCAGGGCGGCGCGCCGTCGCGGCCGCGCTGTTCCTCGCCGAGGACGCGGTCGACGAGTTCGCCGAGCGCCAGGCGTCGGATCGCTTCTGGTGGCCGGGGCGTGCGGAGGCGCGCGGCTATGTGTGCGCGGTCGGCGGGTTCCGCGGACTGGGCGGCGCATGGACGGCCCCGCCCGACGCCGGCCGGTCTCTCGGCGACGACGGCGTCTTCGCTATCCGCTCCGGAGCCGACTGGTGGCGGCTGGATGCCGACGTGTTCGGGTCGCGGCTCGTCAGACTCGACGAGCAGCCGCGGGCGGCGGCATCCGATTCCCGAACGTCGATCGTGTGTCTCGAAGACTCGTACCTGGCATGGGTGCACGTGAAGGATGCCGCATGAGCTCGCCGCGGACGGCGACGGCGCCGGCGCACGCCGTGCTGGAGGGACCGGCGCGCGAGGCGTGGGTGCGCGCCCAGGATCTGTGGGGCGTGCACATGGGCGATGCGCAGCTGCTGCCCGGCGCCGGCGCCGAGCGCGGTGCGGCGGCGTGGTTCACGTTTCCGCCGGCGATTGCGGTCGATCCGGCGATGCTTCACGAGCTCGGCGCCGACGGCGAGCTGGAGAGCGTGTTCGCGCACGAGCTCGGCCACCACGCCCTCGCGCCCAGCACTCGCATCGATCAGCTCAAGATCCGGCACCAGCTCGCGCGGGCACTGGTCGCCGCCGGCGTGAAGACCCTGCGCGAGGACGACGTCTCGCTGCTGTCGAACCTGTGGACCGACCTGCTGGTCAACACCCGGGTCGCGCTGCTGCAGCGCCGGCGGGATGCCGCGCGCGGCGTCGGTGCCACCGGTGGCGAGGCGGGGATCATCCGCACCTCGCGGCTGATGTACCGCGGCGGACACGAGACGACGCGGCCGCTGTGGTGGGTGTACCTGCGGGCGTACGAGCTGCTGTGGAACCTGCCGGCGGGTGAGCTGTGCGCACTCACGGCCCCGGCCGTGGCGGTGGCGCCGCAGGCGCCGTCCGAGTCGGAAGCCGCCCGCGAGCGGCCGCTCGACCAGGTGCCGGAGCGCTTCCGTGAGCGCGAGGCCGCCCTTCGCGAAGCCCGCCGCGCCGCCGAGCGCGTGGCCGCGGAACTCGAAGCCGCCGTCACCACGCATCCCGCGGTCGACGCCGACGACGTCGCGCGCCTCGTGCGCGCCTTCGCGAGCGACGCCGTCTCGGGCGCGCTGCGCTTCGGCGTGATCATGGCCCCGTACGTCGTCGCGGAGGAGCGCGCCCGGCAGCGGACGTCGGCGGGCGCGGGCTCGGCCCGCGTCGGGGCCGGCGGCGCCGGCAGCCCGGGCGGATCGAGCCGGCCGGGAGGGTCGGGTCTGCCCGGCGGCGCCGGAGCGTGCGCGGCCGACTCGGCGCCGGCGACGCCCGACGAGCTCGGTCGCGTGCTCGCCGACCGCCGTCTGCACGGTGAGGTGCCCTCACGTGTACAGGCGGGCGATCCGGGCGCCGCCGGCGGCACCGCGCCGTCGGACGCCGACGCCGCAGCGGAGGGCGGCGGCCAGGGCTTCGGCGTCGCCCAGACCCTCGCGCTGTACGAGGGGTCGGATGCCGCCGCCGTGCTCGCGGCGTGGTACCGCGCCGAGGCGGCCCGGTGGGTGCGCCCCTTCACCCAGCGCAGCCCCGCGCTGCCCGTCGCCGAGCTGCCCGGACCGCTCGAGGCGTGGGGGGTGGGGGACGACCTCGCCGACCTCGACTGGTCGGCGACCCTGCAGGCGGCGCCGGTCGTCGTGCCCGGCGTCACGACGCGGCGGCGGTCGTACCTCGACGACGAGCCCACGCCGACCGAGACCGGCATCGAGCTCGATCTGTACATCGACTCGTCCGGCTCGATGCCGCATCCGTCGCGGGGCTCGGCCGCCGTGCTCGCCGGCACGATCCTCGCGCTCTCGGTGCTGCGCGGCGGCGGCCGCGTGCGCGTCACCAGCTTCTCTGGTCCCGGACAGGCGGCAGGGTCGGACGGCTTCAGCCGCGACCACGTCCGCATCGTGGGCGACCTGGCCCTGTACTTCGGCGGCGGCACATCGTTCCCGCTCGATCTGCTCGCGCGCCGCTACGACCCGCTGCCCGCAGTGTCGGGTCCAGAGGGCGCCTCGGACCCCGGCATCCGTCGCCATCTCGTCGTGCTGTCGGACGACGGGCTCACCTCGATGTTCGGCGTGGGCAACGAGCCGTACGCCGATGTCGCCGCCCGGGTGCGCAGCAAGCTCACGACCGGCTCGCTGGTCGTCCTCGACTCGGCACGGCGGGTCGAGGCGCTCGCCACCGCTGCCGGGTACGCGATGCTCTACGTGACGAAGATGGACGACGCGCCCGCCGCGTGCGCGCGACTCGCGGAGGTGCTGCATGGCTGAGGCGCAAGAGGTCCTCGGGGTGTGGGCGGCATCCGCTCCCTCCGTCGACGCGCAGTGGGCGGGTGCGCAGCCCGGTCCCTCGCTCGCCGCCGTCGCGGCGCGTCTGTCGAGCGTTCCGAAGCCGTTCCTCGATGAGCACGTGTCGATCGCGGCCCTGGCCGGCGACATCCTCGGCCGCGGCGTCACGGCGACGGCGCACGCCGACGACGAGCGGGTGCGGCAGGGTGCCGCGATCGCCCTGTGGCTGATCGCGAGCGAGGACGTCATTGAGCCGTTCGACCCGCCACCGGCCACGGCCGGGCGTGCGCTCGCCGTCGACGCCCTCGCGTTGCGGCTCGCGCCGGTGGCCGCTCCGCTGGAGTGGCTGTCGGACGACGAGCGCCGCGAAGAGGCTGCGCGCACGTTCCTGCTGTGGTGCGGCCTGCTGCCTGCCGGCGAGGACGCCCACACGGCGCGTTCGCTGCTCGACGCCCGCGACTCGCTGCGCCGCAACGCGGCCCTCGCCGAGGCGTACGCCGAGCACGCGCATCGGGCCGAGATCGCGCGCCGGCTCGCCGAGGCCCGCGCCCGCGAGGCCGCGGCGAGGTATTCGAGTGAGTGACCCGGACGATCCGCTCGCGCTCGCCGAGTACGTGCCCGGCGACGCCGCGGTCCTGACGGATGCCGAGCGCTGGCCCACGATGGATGCCGAGGGCGCGGCCCGCCTGCAGCGGTGGCGGAGGCATCCCTCCGCCCCGCGCTGGGTCCACGAGACGGGGGACCGCCTCACGGCCGACGCCGTCGATCGCGTGCGCGAGCCGCTGCCGACGGACGGTTGGCTGGACGCGCACCTCGACACCGCGCGCCGGCTGCTGCGCTACCGCCGCATGCCGGGACTGGACCGGCTGCACGACTTCCCGCCGATCAGCCGCGCGGACCTCGTCGATGATCTCGCCGGGTTCGTGCCGCTCGACGCCGATCTCGACCGGATGCTGCGCGGCTCCAGCTCGGGATCGACCGGCGCCGCCCTGCTCATCCCCGACGACGTGGAAGAGGTCGCGCGCGGCTTCCACCTGCTCGTATCGCTCGCCCGAGAGGCGGCGGTCGACTGGCGTCCCGACGGCGAGCGGCTCGCGCTCGTCAACGTCGTGCACCAGCGACAGGCGTTCACGTACGTGTCGCTCGTCAGCTCGTTCGCGCAGCGCGCGATGGCGCGGGTGAATCTGCACGGGAGCGCGTGGGCTGCGGCATCCGATCGCTCCGATTTCCTGCGGGATGCCGCACCGCAGGCGATCTCGGGCAACCCGACGAGCCTCGCCGAGCTGCTCGCGCCCGACTTGCGTGCCGTCGTGAAGCCGCTCGCGCTGTTCTCGGGCGCGATGGCGCTGTCGGCGCCGCTGCGCGCTGACCTCGAAGACGCGTTCGCCTGCCCGGTGTTCGACGTCTACGGCCTGCACGAGACACGCCCGATCGCGGTGCGCACCGACGACGGGCCGTTCCGCGTGCTCGACCGGCGGGTGCTCGTCGAGACGCTCGGCGCAGACGGACTGCCGGTCGTTGCCGGCGAGGTGGGCGAGATCACCGTGACCGCGGGTGAGAACCCGTTGCTGCCCCTCGTGCGCTACCGCACCGGCGACTTCGGCCGGCTGGTGACGCTGCCCGACGGGGGTATCGGCATCGCCGACCTGGAGGGGCGCGAGCACACCGTGTTCGTCCGCGGCGACAGCACGCGCGTGCCGTGCGTGGACCTCACGCAGCAGCTTCAGACGCACGGGGCGCGCGGCTGGAGCGTCGAGCAGGATGCCACGGGTGCGGTGCGCGCGCGCATCGCCGGGGGAGATCTGGATGCCGTGCGCCGGGCGCTCGCGGCGCTGCTGGATCAGCCGCTCGACGTCGAGCGCGTCGAGCGGCTGGCCGACCTCGGTGAGGGCAAGCCCCGTCGCTATCGCAGCGACGCCTGAGCCCTTGCATGCGTTATGCATGGGAGTAACCTGAGTGCATGTCGAATCTGCAGGTGCGGGATGTTCCCGAGGACGTGCACCGTGTGCTGAAGGCACGCGCCGCCGCGTCGGGACGCAGCCTTTCGGAGTACGTGCTCGAGATCATCCAGCGCGAGGCCGAGCGGCCGACGCTCGATGAGCTGCTCGACCGCGTGCGCGTGCGTGGGTCGGTCGATCTCGGGGATGCGGCGCAGAAGATCCTCCGGGCAGAACGCGACGCCGCGTGACGGCGGTCGTCGACGCGTCGGTGCTCGTCGAGCTCCTGACGATGAGCCCGCGCGGACAGCGCGCAGTCGATGCGGTAGCGGTGTCCGCGGGCGACCTCCACGTGCCGCATCTCGCAGATGTCGAGACGCTGTCTGTCGTTCGCGGGCTTGTGGCCGGCAGCATCCTCACCCCGGACCGGGGCGCGCAGGCGCTCGTCGATCTCCGCGACTTTCCCGCCCGTCGCTGGCCCGCCGACATGCTGTTCGAACGGATCTGGGACCTGCGACACGTGGCGACGGCTTACGACGCGACGTATGTCGCACTGGCCGAAGCGCTCGGTGCACAGCTCATCACCGCCGACGAGAAGCTCGCGCGCGGTGTGCGCGACGCCACGGACTGCGAGATCCTCCTGGTTCGCTGAGCTCCCGACATCTGGTCGCCCCGCGGAGCGAGGCATGAGCGAAGACGAAACGTCGCGAGAAGCTCTCGAGAACCCGCCCCTGCGCGCGCTCATATCTCCGGTTCGCCGCTGTCGGCGCACTCTCGTACCCTGGGACGCGATGGACCTCGACGAACTTGACCGGCTCTGGGAGCGGCATCCCGCGTGGCGGGTGCTGCGCGCGCACAATGCGCCGCTGATCCTGTCGTTCCTCGGGCGGCGGTTCATCGACGACAACCGCGGGGCCGTGCCGCTCGGCGAGCTCGTGTCCGCGCTCGATGACGAACTGTTCGCGGTGCATCGCGCGACGCCCGACCGGTATCCGCAGGATGCGGCGGCCTATGTCGACGACTGGTCCGATCCGAAGGCCGGGCTGCTGCGCCGGTTCTACCCTGCGGGCTCCGAAGAGGTGCACGTCGAGGCGACGCCCGCGCTGGAGAAGGCGTACCGCTGGGTCGAGGGCTTGCGCTCGCGCTCGTTCGTCGGAACCGAGTCGCGGCTGCAGACCCTCGTCGAGCTGCTGCGGCAGATCGTCCACGGCGCGCAGGCCGACCCGGCCGAGCGCGTCGCCGAGCTCGAACGCCGCCGCGACGCGATCGAGCGCGAGCTCGCCGATGCCCGGGAGGGCCGGGTCGCCGTGCTCGACGACACCGCCCTGCGCG
The DNA here is from genome assembly GCF_014779795.1 of Microbacterium helvum. Lineage (GTDB taxonomy): Bacteria > Actinomycetota > Actinomycetes > Actinomycetales > Microbacteriaceae > Microbacterium > Microbacterium helvum. The sequence goes on along the minus strand of NZ_JACXZS010000001.1, from coordinate 192,078 downwards.
AGCGGTATCAGCAGTTCGCGGGCACGGCGCGCGAGCTGCTGGGCGACTTCCGCGAGGTCGAAGACAACTTCCGCGCCCTCGACCGGTCGGCGCGCGAGAAGATCGCCGGCTGGGACGGCGGCAAGGGCGCGCTCCTCGAAGAGCTCGTCAGCAGCCGCACCGACATCGCCTCGTCCGACCAGGGCCGCAGCTTTCAGGCGTTCTACGACTTCCTGCTCTCGGAGGGGCGGCAGGATGAACTGTCCGACCTGCTCGACGCCGTGATCGGGATGCCGCAGCTCGGCGCCGACCGTCGCGTGCGGCGCGTGCACCACGACTGGGCCGACGCCGCCGAGCGCACGCAGCAGACGGTCCGCGGACTCTCCGAGCAGCTGCGGCGCTTCCTCGACGACCAGGTGTGGGTCGAGAACCGGCGAGTGCTCGATCTCGTCCGCGCCGTCGAAGCGTCGGCGCTGGCCGTGCGTGACCGGCCGCCCGCCGATATCGGCGTGCAGGTCGACGAGCCGGGGCTGCCGATCGCGCTGGTGTTCGAGCGGCCCCTCTACGACCCGCAGCCTGATGTCGTGGTCGACAGCATGCCGGCGCCGCAGGCGGTCGACGAAGTCGAGTTCGACAGCCTGTTCGCGCAGCACGTCATCGACACCGCGCGCCTCATCGGCAACATCCGCGCCATCGTGCCGCCGCGCGCGACGGTCACCCTCGACGACATCGTCGCGCTGTACCCGGTGCAGGAGGGGGCGGCCGAGATCCTCGGCTATCTGACCCTCGACGACGAAGAGCTGTCGATCGCGGTCGCCGAGAACGGTCCTGAGACGACGATCGACTATGTCGACGCGGCGGGGACGCCGCGCCGGGTGAGGATGCCCCAGGTGACGGTGACGCGCCGATGAGAAGCCCCGACGAACAGGCCGTCGCCACGGCGATCATCGCGCTGATGCGCGAGGTCGTGTACCGCGACACCCCAGCCCACGAGCCGGTGTGGGAGGCGCTGGGCCGCCATCGCGCCGCCGTCGCCGACCACTTCGCCGCCATCGGCGTGGACGTCATCGTCGACGAGAACGAGGGATACGCGTTCTTGCGCACCCGTGAGCCCGAAGAGGGGGACGATGCGCTGCCGCGGCTCGTGCGCCGCCGCAGCCTCACCTACAACGTGAGCCTGCTGCTCGTGCTGCTGCGCCGTCGTATGGTCGAGTTCGAGGCGTCGGGCGAGGCCGGCAAACTCGTGCTCACGCGAGACCAGATCGTCGAGCTGCTGCGCGTCTTCCAGGCGTCGTCGACGAACGAGGCGCGCATCGTCGAGCAGGCCGATCGCACCATCGCGCAGGTCGCCGATCTGGGCTTCCTGCGGGAACTCCGCGGTCAGCGCGGCGCGTGGGAGGTGCGCCGAATCCTCAAGGCGTACGTCGACGCGCAGACGCTCGCCGACTTCGCGTCGCGGCTGGCGGCGTACGCCGGGGCGCCCCCGAACGGCCAGGCCGAGGCATCCCTCGTCCCGACCGTACCCGACACCTCTGAATCGGAGGGCGACTCATGAGCGACGCCCTGTTCTCGGCCCTCGAGGTGGACGGTCCTGCCATCGCGCGGGCCGGCTATCGCCTCAGTCAGGTCGAGGTGTACAACTGGGGCACCTTCGACCGCAGCGTGTGGTCACTCACTCCCGACGGACAGACCGCACTGCTCACCGGCGACATCGGCAGCGGCAAGTCGACCCTCGTCGACGCGATCACGACGCTGCTGCTGCCCGCGCACCGCATCGCGTACAACAAGGCGGCCGGCGCCGACGCCAAGGAGCGGACACTGCGCAGCTACGTCGAGGGGCACTACAAGTCCGAGCGCAACGAAGCGACGGGTGCGTCGCGGCCCGTGGGTCTGCGCGACCACACGGCGTACTCAGTGATCCTCGGGCGCTTCACGAACGTCGGGTTCGGCGAGACCGTCACCGTCGCGCAGGTGTTCCACCAGAAGGACCGGACGGGGCAGCCCGAGCGCTTCTTCGTGACCGCCTCCGTGCCGCTGAAGATCGATCCCGATTTCAGCCGCTTCGGGTCCGACCTGAAGGCGCTTCGCGCGCAGCTGCGCTCGCGCGGGGCCGACATCGACAACACGTTCCCCGAGTACCACCGGCGCCTCCGCCGCCTGCTCGGCATCCCCTCCGAGCAGGCGATGGAGCTGTTCCACCAGACCGTGTCGATGAAGTCGGTCGGCAATCTCAACGATTTCGTGCGCGACCACATGCTCGAGCCCATGGACGCCTCGGGCAAGGTGCGCGCGATCGTCGATCACTACGACAACCTCGTCACCGCGCACGAGGCCGTTCGTACCGCGACCGAGCAGCTGGCCGTGCTCGGGCCTCTCGTGGCGGCCGCCGACAAGTACGGCCTTGCCGCCACGCGCCATACCGAACTGGGCGATGAGCGCTCGGCCGTCGTGCCGTTCATCGCCGAGCGCGTGGCCGAGCTGGCCGTGGCGGCGATCGACGATGCCGAGGCACAGCTGGGGGCAGCCGAGACCCGCAAGCAGCAGCTCGCCGACGCGCGGCAGGCGCTCGTGCCCGAGCGCGACCGCCTGGTGCTCGAGCGCGCCGGCGTGGGCGGCGACCGCCTTGCGGCTCTCGAGGTCGAGATCCCGCAAGCGCGGTCGACGCGTGACGACCGCGTCGAACGGTTCCGGGCGTACAGCGCGCAACTCGAGGTGCTCGGCCTCGACCCCGTCGAGACCGAGATCGACTTCCGCGCCCGCGCCGAAGCTGCGAGCGCGCTGCGTGCTCGGCTCGACGACGAGCGCACCGCCCTGCGCGAGCGGCAGGATCCGCTGTTCGACCGCCGCGCCGAGGTGCGCCACGCCCGCCGTGTCGTCGCGAACGAGCTCGAGTCGCTCGCGACGCGGCGCAACAGCCTGCCCGCCGACCTCGACCGCGTCCGCCGGGCGGTCGGCGAAGCGCTCGGCCTCGACGAGACCGACCTGCCGTTCGCGGCCGAGCTGCTTGACGTCCGTGACGAGTTCGCACCGTGGCGGGGCGCCGCCGAACGCGTGCTGCGCGGGTTCGCACTGTCGCTGCTCGTGCCGCAGGAACACTATGCGGCAGCCTCGCGATGGATCAACGACAACCGGCTCAACGCCCGCCTCGTGTACCTGCGGGTTCCCGAGCGCCGGGTGCGGACACTCCCTGTGTCGCATTCCGAACCGCGGCTGATGGATGCCGTCGCCGTCGAGCGCGGTGCGTTCGAAGAGTTCTTGCGCGCCGAGCTCGAACGCCGCGCAGATCATGTGCTGGCATCATCCGTCGATCAGCTTGAGCGCGAGGACCGCGCCGTCACCGTGCAGGGGCTGATCCGCGACCGCGACCGGCACGAGAAGGACGACCGCCGCGCCGTCACCGACCCGCGTTCATGGGTTCTCGGCGGCAGCCGGGCCGACAAGGTCGCCGCGCTCGAAGCCGAGGTCGCCGGTCACGACGATGCCCTCGTCGAGATCGAGCGCGCGCTCGCGGCGATCGATACGGATGCCGGGGCGCTTGCCGCGCGAGGTCAGGCGCTGGCCGCGCTCGGGCAGTACCCGAGCTGGCAGGCGCTCGATGTGACCGCGGCAGCCGCACTGTTGGGCGGCCTCGAAGAAGAGCGCCGCACGCTCATCGCCGGCTCCAGCCGGCTCGCGGCGATCGACGAGCGGCTGGCCGGGCTCGACGCCGAGGACGCCCGCCTGCGTGACGAATACGACGACACGATCGGCGCCATCGGCGCCCTGCGCACGACCCGCGACGGACTCGACGCCCGCCGTCGGCGCGAGACCGAGACACTGGCATCGCTCGACGAACACGTGCTGACGCGCGCCCGCGCGCTGTACCCGAGTCTGTCTGAGCGTGCCGGACGCCGTGACCTGCGCACCATCGACGGCTGTGACCGGCTGTCGCAGACCCTCATCTCGGGGCTCACCAGCGCCATCGACGCGGCGCAGCGCGAGATGCTCGGCTACACCACGAGCATCCAGAACAAGATGGCCGACTTCCTGCGGCAATGGCCGGCGCTGCGCGATGAGATGGATGCCGACATCCGGGCGGTCGGCGAGTTCCGGGCCCTGCACGACCGGGTGCAGCGCGACGACCTGCCGCGATTCGAGAGCGAGTTCCGGCATCAGCTCAACACCAACGCGGTGCGCGAGCTGGTCGGCTTCCACGCCTGGCTGCGCAAGCAGGCCGACGAGATCAAGCTGCGCATCGAGACCATCAACCAGGCGCTGCAGGCGATCGACTACAACCCGGGCCGCATCATCGTGCTCGACGCCGAGCCGACCGTCAACCAAGAGGTGCGGCAGTTCCGCTCCGATCTGCGGGAGGCGACTTCGGACGCGCTGGCGACCGACGGCGGTGATCCCGAGCGGCAGTTCGCGCAGATCCGCGCGATCATCGAACGCTTCAAGGGCCGCGACGGGCACGCCGACAGCGACCGGGTGTGGACGCGCCGCGTCACCGACGTGCGCACCTGGTTCACCTTCGCCGCCAGCGAGCAGGACCGCGAGACCGGCGAAGAGTTCGAGCACTACACCGACTCGGACGGCAAGTCCGGCGGGCAGAAGGAGAAGCTCGCGTACACGATCCTGGCCGCCTCGCTCGCGTACCAGTTCAAGCTGCAGTGGGGTGCCGCGGCGTCGCGCGATTTCCGCTTCGTCGTGATCGACGAGGCGTTCGGCCGCGGCTCCGACGCCTCGACCCGGTATGCGCTCGAGCTGTTCGCGAAGCTCGGGCTGCAGCTGCTCATCGTCACGCCGCTGCAGAAGGTGCACGTCATCGAGCCATACGTGAGCGCGATCGGGTTCGTCGACAACCCGACCGGTGCGGCGTCCCGCGTCCGGACGCTCACGATCGAGGAGTTCCGCGAGCAGCAGCGAGCGGCCGCGGTCGCAGCGGCGGCCCGGACATGACTGATCCGTCCCGGTGGACCGGTGTCGAGGGTGTCCGTGCCGTGGTGCGCCGCCGTTGGGACGACGGGTCGCTGCTGCGGGCGTTCGCGCTGCGTGAAGAGTTCACGCCGATCGACGTGGCGTTGCGGCATCCCTCCGCTGCGGATCTGGCCGAGCACTTCGACGCGGCGAGGGCGTGGGTGGATGCCGTCGTCCGAGGTTCGCGCGGCGGCCGCGCCTACCGCCTACAGCGGGACCGGATCGGCGGACGGATCAGCGGAGCCACCGAGGTCCCGGCTCGCGCCGTCGTGGAGAGTCACGACCAGGCGTGGGAGCTGCTGGGCGCCGCGCAGGAGGCACAGACGTTTCGACGGGTCGTGGAGGCGTCGGACGATGACGAAGCTCCACGCGCCTGGGCGCTCGCGCATCCGACCGCGACGATCGCGCTCGCGGACGACTGGGGTCGGATGCTGTCGGCGTTCCGGTGGCTGGATGCGCACCGCGGATCGGGCCTGTACCTGCGGCAGATCACCGCACGGTCCGTCGACACCAAGTTCGTGGAGCGTCACCGCAAGCCGCTCGCCGAGATGCTCGGCGTATCGAGCGCCGCGCCGAGGTTCGTGCGGGATCTCGGGCTCGCGGCCAAGCCGCAGACGGTGCGGCTGCGGTTCGACCCTGCGGTGTTCGGCTTTCCGTCGGTGCTCAGTGAGGCATCCTTCCGCGTCGACGAACTGCGGACGCTGCGTGTAAGACCGTCGCGCGCGCTCGTCGTCGAGAACGAGATCACCTATCTCAGCGTGCCCGTGCCGCCCGGTGGCGTGGTGCTGTGGGGCAAGGGCTACGACGCCGATCAGCCGGCGTCGCTGGAATGGCTGGCCGACGTGCCGGTGAGCTACTGGGGCGACCTCGACACGCACGGTTTCGGCATCCTCAACCGTGTCAAGGCGTGGCTGCCGCAGGTCGAGTCGGTGCTGATGGATCGCGAGACCCTGCTCGCCCACCGCGAGCGGTGGGTTGTCGAGGGCACGCCGACGAACGCCGCGCTGTCGCGGCTGGATGCCGGCGACCAGGCGGTCTACGACGACCTCGTCACGGACCGGTTCGGCCCGTCGGTGCGTCTGGAGCAGGAACGCATCGACTGGTCTTGGGCGCTGGCCCGGCTGGGGTGAGGACGAGTGGATGCCGGGGCTTGTGGCCCCGGCATCCACCTCATCCTCAGAACTGGTTCATCGTGTTGTGCTGACCGCCGGCCTTGAGGGCGGCCTCACCGGCGAAGTACTCCTTGTGGTTGTCGCCGATGTCGCTGCCTGCCATGTTCTGGTGCTTGACGGTGGCGATGCCCTCGCGGATCTCGCGGCGCTGCACGCCCTTGACGTACGCCAGCATGCCCTCGTCGCCGAAGTAGCCCTTGGCGAGGTCATCGGTCGAAAGCGCTGCCGTGTGATAGGTCGGCAGGGTGATGAGGTGGTGGAAGATGCCTGCCCGCGCCGAACCGTCGCGCTGGAACGTGCGGATCTTCTCGTCGGCCAGCTTCGCCAGCTCGGTGCCGTCGTACGCGATGCTCATGAGGTCGGCGCGGTCGTAGGCCGAGACGTCCTCGCCCTGCGCGACCAGCTGGTCGTACGCCTGCTGGCGGAAGTTGAGCGTCCAGTTGAACGACGGGCTGTTGTTGTACACCAGCTTGGCGTTCGGGATCTCTTCCCGGATCCTGTCGACCATGCCCGCGATCTGCTCGACGTGCGGCTTCTCGGTCTCGATCCACAGCAGGTCGGCGCCGTTGCGCAGCGAGGTGATGCAGTCGAGCACCACACGCTCCTCGCCGGTCCCGGCACGGAACTGGTACAGGTTGCTGGCCAGGCGCTTCGGGCGCAGCAGCTTGCCGTCGCGCTTGATGACGACATCGCCGTTGCCGAGGTCGGCGCCGTCGATCTCCTCGGTGTCGAGGAAGGCGTTGTACTGATCGCCGAGGTCGCCCGGTTCGCGCGTGACGGCCAGCTTCTGCGTGAGCCCGGCGCCGAGCGAGTCGGTGCGGGCCACGATGACGCCGTTGTCGATGCCGAGCTCGAGGAAGGCATAGCGGACGGCGTTCAGCTTGGCGATGAAGTCCTCGTGCGGGACGGTGACCTTGCCGTCCTGGTGGCCGCACTGCTTCTCGTCCGACACCTGGTTCTCGATCTGGATGGCGCAGGCGCCCGCCTCGATCATCTTCTTGGCGAGCAGGTACGTGGCCTCGGGGTTGCCGAAGCCGGCGTCGATGTCGGCGATGATCGGCACCACGTGGGTCTCGTGGTTGTCGATCTGCGACTGGATGAACTCGACCGCCGTCTCGTCGCCCGCGGCCCGGGCGGCATCGAGCTTCGTGAACAGCAGGTCGAGCTCGCGGGCGTCGGCCTGACGCAGGAAGGTGTAGAGCTCTTCGATCAGCGCCGGCACCGCGGTCTTCTCGTGCATCGACTGGTCGGGCAGCGGCCCGAACTCCGAGCGGAGCGCGGCGACCATCCAGCCCGACAGGTACAGGTACCGCTTGTTCGTCGACTTCAGGTGCTTCTTGATCGAGATCAGCTTCTGCTGGCCGATGAAGCCGTGCCACACGCCGAGCGACTGGGTGTAGACCGACGAGTCGGCGTCGTACTCGGCCATGTCAGCCCGCATGATGTCGGCGGTGTACTGGGCGATCTCCAGTCCCGTGCGGAACCGGTTCTGCGCGCGCATGCGAGCGACCGACTCGGGGTCGATGGCATCCCAGCTCGGGCCGTTCTGCTCCTTGAGGTCGCGGATGGCTTCGATGTCGTCGTGGTAGGAGGTCATGTCTCTTCCTTGCTCGTTGCGTCGGTGCAGTCTCGTGCGGTCGGTCACTCGGACTCGGCCAGGTAGCGGGTGTATGCGGGGAGCGTCAGGAACGCCGGGAACTCCTGGCCCAGTGCGACTTCGCGGAAGATCTCGGCCGCGTCGTCGAACCGGTCGCCGTCGTTGCGCTCGACCTCGCCGAGCACCTGGCCGATCAGGCCCTCGACGTAGTCGCGGGTGATCGGGGTGCCGTCGTCTGTGGTGCGGTCCTGGTGGATCCACTGCCACACCTGCGACCGCGATATCTCGGCGGTCGCGGCATCCTCCATGAGGTTGTCGATCGCGACGGCGCCGAGGCCACGCAGCCACGCCTCGAGGTAGCGGATCGCCACCGACACGTTGGCGTGCACGCCCGCCGCCGTGATCGGGCGCCCGATGTGCACGTCGATCAGGTCGGCCGCCGTCACCGACACCTCGGGTCGCTGGCGGTCGAGCTGGTTCGGGCGGTCGCCCAGCACGGCGTCGAACTCGGCGCGCGCGGTGGGGATCAGGTCGGGGTGCGCCACCCAGGTGCCGTCGAAGCCGTCGCCGGCCTCGCGCTTCTTGTCTGCGGCGACCTTCTCGAACGCCCGCGCGGTCACCTCGGGGTCGCGGCGGTTCGGGATGAACGCGCTCATGCCGCCGATCGCGAACGCGCCGCGCTTGTGGCAGGTCTGCACGAGCAGCTCGGTGTAGGCCCGCATGAACGGCACTGTCATCGTCACCTCGCTGCGGTCCGGCAGTACGAAGCGGGCACCGCGGCCGCGGTAGTTCTTGATGATCGAGAAGATGTAGTCCCAGCGGCCGGCGTTCAGGCCCGCCGCGTGATCGCGCAGCTCGAAGAGGATCTCCTCCATCTCGAACGCGGCAGGCAGCGTCTCGATGAGCACGGTCGCGCGGATGGTGCCGTGCGGGATGCCGATGTACTGCTCGCTGAACGTGAAGACGTCGTCCCACAGCTTCGCCTCTTCGCTGGACTCGAGCTTGGCGATGTAGAAGTAGGGGCCGCGGCCGTTCGCGATGAGCTGCTCGGCGTTGTGGAAGAAGTACAGCCCGAAGTCCACGAGCGAGCCCGACGCGGCCAGCGTCCGGCCGGTGCGGTCGGTGAACCGCAGGTGCTGCTCGGGCAGGTGCCAGCCGCGCGGGCGCATGACGATCGTGGGCGTCTCGGTCGCGGTGACCTCGTAGCGCTTGCCTTCGGGGCTGGTGTACTCGAGCTCGGCGCGGATCGCGTCACGCAGCGACAGCTGGCCCTCGATGACGTTCTTCCAGGTCGGGCTGGTGGCGTCCTCTTGGTCGGCCAGCCACACCTTCGCGCCGGAGTTCAGCGCGTTGATCGTCATCTTGGGGTCCGTCGGACCGGTGATCTCGACGCGGCGGTCTTCCAGGCCGGGACCGGCGCCGGCGACCTGCCAGGTGGCGTCCTCGCGGATGTGGCGGGTGTCATCGCGGAACTGCGGGTCGTGGCCGTTGCCGATCTCGAAGCGACGGCGCATGCGGTCGGCGAGACGGTCGTGGCGGCGGGCGCCGAAGCGCTGGTGCAGCTCGGTGAGGAAGACGATGGCCTCAGGAGTGAGGATCTCGTCGTAGCGCGGGCCCAGGTGGCCGGCGATCTCGAGCATCGGCTGGTGGGTCTGGGTGGGGATCGGTCCGGTGCGGATGCGCATCGGGGTGGCGGTTGCAGGTGTCATGTCCCTGCCTTCCTGTGAGCGACTGCTTTTGCGAGTGGGGAGGGATGCCTCGTCCCGGCGTGTGGTCCGGGTCCTGGCATCCCCGTGATCCGCGTTTCTGGATCGATCGGGGTTGTTCGTGTGTCCACTATCCGGTGAAGTTCGGGGGCTCGACTGGCCAAATGGACTGTGAAGTTTCGGCAGATTTCTGTTTTCGTGACAGAATCGACCCATGACGACGACGTTGACCGCGGATCGCCGAGCGGAAGAACCCGACGATGGAGAGGTGGACCCCCTCACCATCGGCCGCCGCATCCGGCAGCTGCGCACCGACCGCGGCATGACTCTCGAAGAGCTCGCGGCGGCCGTCGATCGTGCCCCCAGCCAGCTGTCGATGATCGAGAACGGCCGTCGCGAGCCGAAGCTCTCGCTGCTGCAGGCCATCGCCCGCGCCCTCGGCTCCTCGATCGAGGCGATCCTCGAGTCCGAGCCCCTGGACGAGCGGGCGACTCTGGAGATCTCGCTCGAGCGCGCGATGCGCGGGCAGACGTTCCAGGCGCTCGGCATCCCGCCGTTCCGCATCGGCAAGACCGTGCCGACCGAGGCGCTCAAGGCGATGATCGCGCTGCAGGGAGAGATCGAGCGGCTGCGCGACGAGCGCGCGGCGACCCCCGAAGAGGCGCGGCGGGCGAACGTGGCGCTGCGCAAGCTCATGCGCACGCAGAACAACTACTTCCCCGAGCTGGAGGAGCAGGCCCGCCGCATCCTGGACGCCGTGGATCACCCGGGCGGACCGCTCACCCAGCGCACGGCATCCGACATCGCCGCCCATCTCGGCTTCACGCTGCACTACGTGCCCGATCTGCCGCAGACGACCCGGTCGGTCGCCGACATCAAGAACGGACGCCTCTATCTGTCCAGCCGGCTCACCGCCAAGGGCGACCCGCGCACGGCCGTGCTGCAGGCGCTGTCGAGCCGCATCCTCGGGCACCGCGAGCCGACGTCGTACGCCGACTTCCTGCGTCAGCGCGTCGAGACCAACTACCTGACCGGCGCGCTGCTCATCCCCGAGGCGCACGCGGTGCCGTTCCTCCAGGACGCCAAGAACGACCGCGCCATCTCGATCGAGGACCTGCGCGACGCGTACTCCGTGTCGTACGAGAGCGCCGCGCACCGGTTCACGAACCTCGCGACGGTGCACCTGGGGCTGCCGGTGCACTTCCTCAAGGTGCACGAGTCGGGCGTCATCACGAAGGTCTACGAGAACGACGACGTGAACTTCCCGACCGACCGCCTCGGCTCGATCGAGGGGCAGATGTGCTGCCGCAAGTGGACCTCACGGGTCGTGTTCGACGTCGACGACCACTTCAACCCGTACTACCAGTACACCGACACCGGGAACGGCACGTACTGGTGCACCGCCCGCGTCGAGATGTCGAGCGAGGGCGCGCATTCGGTCTCGGTGGGCGTGCGCTTCGACGACACGAAGTGGTTCCTCGGCCGCGACACCCAGAACCGCGGGGTCTCCAAGCACTCCGTCGAGGTCTGCTGCCGCCGCGCTCCCGCCGACCTGGAATCCTCGTGGCGCGACCAGTCGTGGCCCAACGTCCGCACGCCGCGCACGCTGCTGGCGACGCTGCCGACCGGCTCGTTCCCCGGCGTCGACACGACCGACCTGTACGAGTTCCTCGAGGCGCACGCCCCCCGCTGAGCCTCGCGGCCCCGCCCGCGCCCATCGCCTTCGCCCGCCACCGAGAACAGGAGATCCCGCGACCACAGGACGATTTCGCGGGGATCGTCCTGTGTGCGCGAGATCTCCTGATCTGGCGAACGAGCGGCCCGGCGTTCGGGACGGATACCGGCGGCCCGGGCCGTTCGCCGGCCCGGTCAGCGGGGCGCCGGCGTCAGGCCGCCGAGCGCGACACGTCGGCGGTCACCGGGCGCGTCGCGCGACGGCGGTAGGCCACGAGGAACAGGATGATCGCGGCGACTGTGGCGAGTGCGCCGGCGAGGGGGATGAGCACCGCGCCGCCCACCGCGTCCGCGGCGTTGCCGAGCGGCGGCGCGATCGCGATGCCGAGGTACATCGCCGTCGAGAACCACGACATCGTGAATCCGGCGGACGCGGGCGCGAGCGACACCAGGCGGTGCTGGATCGGGATCGTGATGGCGAAGGCCGCGGCTCCCCACACGGCGAAGGCGACGAGCAGCCCGACGTACGAGCCCTCCAGCGGAGCGATCGCGATGAGGCAGACGAGCTGCACGGCCAGCGCGGCGAGCGCCCCCGTGCGGCTGCCCAGCCGGTCGGTCAGTCCGCCCGCGAGCGCGTTGCCGACCACGCCTGCCGCGCCGTAGACGAGAAGAAGGGTCGCCAGCTGCGTGCCCGAGCCGCCGGTGGCGGGCGCCGAGACGGCGGCGCTGAAGATGTACACGATGTTGAAGGCGGCGACGGTGAGCACCACCGCGCCGAGCGTGAGCACGACGCGGGAGTCCGCGAGCGGCGCCACGCGCTCGCGCAGGGTTCCGGCCGTGCCGCGGGCAGGCAGGCGGAACGCCGTGAACAGGGGCGCCGTCCACACCAGACCGGCCGCGGCGAGGATCCCGAGGGGCGCGCGCCACCCGACGGCGCTGCCCAGTGCTGTGCCGAGCGGGGCGCCGAGCGCGGTGGCGAGCGTGAAGCCCGCACCCACGATCGCGAGCGAGCGGCCGCGGCGCTGCGCCGGCCCGAGCTGGGCGGCGACGGCCGTGGCGGTCGGGACGAGCGCCGCTCCGCCGAGCGCGGCGACGATGCGCCCGAGGGTGAACCACTCGATACCCGTGGCGACGGCGGTGATGGCGGCACCCGCCGCGAACAGCAGCGCACCGCACGCCATGAGCACCCGCTGCGGGGCTCGGGGCAGCAGAATCGCGATAGCCGGTGCGGCGAGTGCGACGACGAGGGCGTAGGCGGTCACGGTGTAGCTCACCGCGCCCTCGGTGGTGTGAAGCGAGCCGGCGATGCGGGGGAGCAGTCCGGCGATGACGAAGGCGTTGGTGCCCACCAGGAAGGTCGCGCCGGCGAGCACGATGAGCCTGCCGACGGCCCCGCGGTACGATTGTTCGATCGTGGTCATACGGTCACCGTAGAGCATCGTTCGATGACCGTCAAACAATTGTGGGAGGATGCAGTGCCCGCCGAGCCGCCCGCCGCCGCTGTCGACCCGTATCCGGCACCCGACATCGCCGACGTCGACCTCGTCGGAGTGCTGCGAGCGCTCGCCGATCCGGCGCGCCTGGCCATCGTGCGCGTGCTCGCCGACGGCGAGCCACACTCGAAGGGCTACGACGTCTGGGGTCTCGACATCCAGAAGTCGACGCTCTCGCACCACTTCAAGACACTCCGCGAAGCGGGCCTCACCCGGACGATCGTGAACGGCCGCACCCACGCGATCCAGCTGCGTCGGGCCGAGCTGGACGAGCGGTTCCCCGGACTCATCGAGGCGCTCGTCCGCGAGTGAGGCCCCGTCGCCCGGGACCGCGCCGTGGCGCACCGCGCCCAGATCTCCTGGTCTCGGCGGGGTGCGACCCTCAGTGGCGCCCCGCGACCCAGTCGGCGATGTGGGCGGGCCACGCGGTGCGTGAGGAGCGGGTGGATGCCTCGGCCCGGTCGGCCATCCGGTACGCCGCGTAGATCGCGTTCACGGCAGTCCACCGCAGTGGTTCGACCTCCCAGCGCTTCGCGCGATGGCCGACCCAGGGAAGGCGGGTGAGCTCCGTGTCACGCTCCAGGACGAGGTCGGCGAGCGTGCGCCCGGCGAGGTTCGTCGCCGTGACGCCGGTGCCGACGTAGCCGCCCGCCCAGCCGAGTCCGGACGCGCGGTCGTGGACGACGGCAGCGGACCAGTCGCGCGGCACTCCGAGCACGCCGGCCCAGGCATGGGCGATCGCCACGTCCGCGGCATCCGGAAAGAACTCCCGCAGCAGCCCGGTGAGCGAGGCGATCGTGCGCTGCTGGGTCGCGCCGTCGGTGTCGACGTGCGAGCCGTAGCGATACGGCACGCCGCGGCCGCCGAAGGCGATGCGGTCGTCGGCGGTGCGCTGCGCGTACATGTACACGTGGGCGAAGTCGCCCAGGGTGTCGTGCGCGCCCCAGCCGACGGCATCCCAGAATCCCGAGGGCAGCGGCTCGGTGACGATCATCGACGAGTTCATCGGCAGCCACGTGCGGTGCTCGCCGCGCAGGTCGGCGGTGAAGCCCTCGGTGGCGCGCAGCACGTGCGTCGCGTGCACGGTGCCGCGGTCGGTCACCGCGCGCCCCGGTGCGATCCCGATCACCCGGGTCTGCTCGTGGATCGTGACGCCCATCCGCTCGACCGCATGGGCGAGCCCCTGTACGAGCTTCGCCGGGTGCACCCGCGCGCAATGCGGGTGCCACACGGCGCCGAGTGCGCCGGCGATGCGGATCCTGGATGCGGTGGCCCCGGCATCCATCGTCTCCACATCGGTGTGCGGCCAGGCCCGCTCGGCAGCAGCGAAGGCCTGCAGCCGCGCGAGCTGTGCGGGCCTGCGCGCGACCTCGAGCTCGCCGCCCTTCACGATGTCGGCGTCGATGCCCTCGCGCGCGGCGACGGCGATCACCTCGTCGACGGCGTCGTTGAGCGCCCGCTGCTGCGCGATCGCCGCGTCACGGCCGTGCGAGGCCGCGTACCCCTCGCGTCCGCCGGTGACCGAGTTGGTGAGCCAGCCGCCGTTGCGTCCCGAGGCGCCGAAGCCTGCGAAGCGCTGCTCGAGCACGACGACGCGCAGGTCAGGCTGTGCGCGCTTCAGGTAGTACGCCGTCCACAGTCCGGTGTAGCCCGCACCGACGACCGCGACGTCCGCATCCAGGTCACCCGGCAGCGGGTCGCGCGGCGCGGGCGTGCCGCCGAGGCTGCGCCACCACCACGACACGTCGCCGTTGGGCACCGTGCTTTCGGTCATGCGCTCATCCTGCCGCGCCGGCTCGCGCGGTCGCTGACACGGAGTGTTGCGAATGTCGGCGCGGCCGGACCCTCCGTGCGCGCCCCCTCTCTGTCGGCGGTGAACTTCCCGTTCACACAGGGTCTGGCCGATGACCAGAGGCCTCGATGCCGCACTTTGCGGCACCTGAGCCTCGGGGCGTGAGGGGGTCTCGCGTTCGGGTGGCGCGGATGGTCGCTTGGGCGGGCGGGACGCAGCTATCTGCGCCACCTGAACGCCCTGAGAGCGGCCCAGGGCTGTGTGAACGGAAGTTCATTCGGGCTCTGTGAACGGGAAGTTCATCTGGGTTTTCGGCATGCCCGGCACCGGCGAGGCGACCGAATGCGCTCAGCCGCCAGTGCGCACGGGTGCGTGCGGATCGTCAGGCGTCGAGCGCGCGCAGCGCGGCCCACAGCTCGGCGCGGGTCGCGAACGACGACAGGTCGCGGCCCAGCACGCGCTCGACGAGCGCCAGCCGGGTGCGCACGGTATGGCGGTGCACGCCCAGCGCCTGGGCGGTGGCCTCGTGGGAGCAGTCCTCGTCGAGCCACACCTGCAGGGTGTCGACGAGGTGCGTGCCCTGTCCAGCGTCGTGCTCGTACAGCGGTGCGAGTTCGGCGCGCGCGAGCGAGCGCGCCTCGTCGGTGAAGGCGGACAGCACGCCGGCGCGCGACACGTCGGCGAACGCGGTGAGGGGGCCGATCCCGCGGTCGCGGGCGACGCGGGCCTGGCCGACGGCCGCGGCGAAGCCGTCGTACCCGGTCGGGTCGGAGAGGCCGATCCTCAGGTCGAACCGGTCGGCGAGGTCGCGCAGCGCCGACAGGTCGCCGGCGGGAACGACCAGAACGAGTCCGTCGTCGGCGCGCCCGAAGAACAGGGCGCCGCGGCGCTCGTCGGCCCACAGCTCGAGCAGCTCGGCGATGCCGTCGACGCGGGCGGACGCGGCATCCGTCAATCCGACGGTCACCGGCGCGGCCGGGAGCGGACCCCACAGCTCACGCGAGGTGCGCCGCGCGAGCGCCGGATCGCCGGTCAGGAGCGACTGCACGAGCCCTGCGCGCAGCGCGCTGCGCGCTCGCACGAGACCCTGCTGCTGCTCCAGCGCGAGGCCGGCCATGGCGATGACCGAGGTCACGACGACGCGTCCCTCCTGGTCGAGGTCGCCCGCGGCGATCGCGATCACGCCGCGCAGATGCCCGCCGCGGCCGAGCGTCTGCAGCGTGAAGGGGGTGTCGCCGATGCGCAGCGACGAACCGGCGCGGGCGCCTCGGTGCAGCACCGCGGTGACCTCGCGCTGCAGCGCCGCCGCGGTCTCGGGGGCGAGTCCGCCGAGCGGATGCTCGCGCGCCGGCTCGCCCGCCGCGTCGAACATTCCCACCCACGTGTCGAGCTGCTTGGCGAGCTCGGCGACGGTGGCGCCGAGGCCGTCGGGCCGCAGCGCCGCGAGGGCGATCGCCCGCTGCGCCGCGAGCGCCCAGCTGCGCCGGGCGTAGGCCTCGGCCGCGATCGCCTCGGCGTTCGCCCGCGCGACGGCGATGAACGGGGTGCGATAAGGAACCTCGAACAGGGGCATCCGTTCGTCGCGGCACGCGTCGACGAGGGCGGGAGGGATGCCGTCACGCACGACTTCCGTGCCGAACCCCAGGCCGACGACGCCTCGAGCCGCCAGCCGGTGCACGTACGCGCGGTACACCTCCGCCGCGTCGCTCGTCCCTGCATCGTCGGCGGACCCGTCCGGGAACTGCGTGCCCGTCGTGAGCAGCACGAGCCCTTCCGACAGGAACGGCGTCGGGTCGGCGAGGTCCGAGCTGTGCACCCAGCGGATCGCGCGGTCCAGCGCCGCCGGGTCGACGTCGTCGACCGCCAGCGAGAGGCTCAGGTCGCGGCGCGCCAGGAGTGCGCGCAGCGTGGGGGCGTCGTCGGCGTCCATGCTGCGAGTGTACGTGCCGTGCTGTACGACCCGTACAGCACGCGATGCAGAATATACGTGGCGGCGGGTGCGGCCCCGGGAGGCGGCGACATACGCTCCCCACCATGAGCAGCGCAGCCGACACCATCATCGAAACCCCGCTCGGCGGTCCGACCCTTCCGCAGGAGCGTCGCCTGGTCACCAGCATCCCCGGTCCTCGTTCGCAGGAGCTGCTGGACCGCAAGGCCGACGCCGTCGCCGCCGGCGTCGGGCACACCGCGCCCGTGCACGCCGTGGCAGCCGGTGGCGGAGTCGTCGTCGACGCCGACGGCAACTCGCTCATCGACCTGGGTTCGGGCATCGCGGTCACCACGATCGGCAACGCGCACCCGAAGGTCGTCAAGGCCGTGCAGGAGCAGGTGGCGCAGTTCACCCACACGTGCTTCATGATCTCGCCGTACGACTCGTACGTGACCGTCGCCGAGGCGCTCAACCGCATCACCCCGGGCGACCACGCCAAGAAGAGCGCGCTGTTCAACTCGGGTGCCGAGGCGGTCGAGAACGCCGTCAAGATCGCCCGCAAGTACACGGGCAAGCAGGCCGTCGTCGCCTTCGACCACGGCTACCACGGCCGCACGAACCTCACGATGGCGCTCACCGCGAAGGCGATGCCGTACAAGAGCGGCTTCGGTCCGTTCGCGTCGGAGATCTACCGCGCGCCGCTGTCGTACCCGTACCGCGACGGCCTGGACGGGGGACTGGCCGCCAAGAAGGCCATCTCGATGATCGAGAAGCAGGTCGGCGCCGACAACCTGGCCGCCGTCATCATCGAGCCGATCCAGGGGGAGGGCGGCTTCATCGTCCCGGCGGACGGGTTCCTGCCGGCGCTCGTCGACTGGTGTCGCGCCAACGGCGTGGTGTTCATCGCCGACGAGATCCAGACCGGCTTCGCTCGCACGGGGGAGATGTTCGCGAGCGAGGTGTTCGGCATCGTGCCGGACCTCATCACGACCGCCAAGGGCATCGCGGGGGGCCTGCCCCTGGCGGCCGTGACGGGCCGGGCCGAGATCATGGATGCCTCCCACGCGGGCGGCCTCGGCGGCACCTACGGCGGCAACCCGATCGCGTGCGCGGCCGCGGTGGCCGCGATCGACGTGTTCGAGAACGACGGCATGGTCGAGCGCGCCCGCGAGATCGGCGCGATCCTCAAGACCCGGCTCGGAGCGCTGCAGTCCGCCGACCCGCGCGTCGGCGACGTGCGCGGCCACGGCGCAATGATCGCCGCCGAGTTCGTCGACCCCGCGACGGGAGAGCCGGATGCCGCGCTCACCGCCGCGGTCGCGAAGGCGTCCATCGCACAGGGCGTCATCGTGCTCACGTGCGGCACCTACGGGAACGTGATCCGTTTCCTGCCGCCGCTCTCGATCACCGACGACCTGCTCCACGAGGGCCTGGACGTCGTCGCGGCCGCGCTGGCCGACAACTGATCCGGGATGCCGCGACCGCTGCAGCACGGCGGTCGCGGCATCCACCCGCAGACGTAAAGAACCGCAAGACGCGCGCCCGCCGGCGCGCCCGACAAAGGAGTCCGAATGACCGAGCTGACCCGTGACGTCGTCATCATCGGCGCCGGCGCCGCCGGCACGACCGCAGCCAACGAACTGAAGAAGGCAGGCCTCTCGGTCGTCGTGCTCGAGGCGCGCGACCGCGTGGGCGGGCGCCTGTGGACCGACGTCATCGACGGCGCCATGCTCGAGATCGGCGGCCAGTGGGTCTCGCCCGACCAGGACGCGCTGAAAGAGACCATCGCCGAGCTGGGCCTGGAGACCTTCAGCCGCTACCGCGAGGGCGACAGCGTCTACGTCGGCCCCGACGGCACGCTGCACCGCTTCACCGGTGAGATGTTCCCGGTCTCGCCCGAGACCGAGAAGGTCATCGCCGAGATCACCGAGCGCCTGGACGCGATGGTCGACGAGATCGACCCCGACCGCCCGTGGGAGCACCCGAACGCCGCCGAGTGGGACTCCATCACGTGGGACGCCTGGCTGCGCGCGCAGACCGACGACGACGAGGCCGTCCGCAATCTCGCGTTCGCGACCGGCTCGGCGATGCTGACCAAGCCCACCCACGCCTTCTCGCTGCTGCAGTCGCTGCTGATGGCGGCCTCGGCGGGCTCGTACTCCAACCTCGTCGACGCCGACTTCATCCTCGACAAGCGCGTGGTCGGCGGCCTGCAGCAGGTGCCGATCCTGCTCGCCGAGCGCCTCGGCGACGACGTGCTGCTCGGCCACGCGGTGCGCACCCTCGAATGGTCGGAGGACGGCGTGGTCGCCCACGCCGACGGAGACCTGCACGTCAACGCGCGGTACGCGATCCTCGCCCACGCGCCCGTGCTCTACGACCGCATCTCGTTCGTCCCGGCGCTTCCGCGCCGTCAGCACCAGCTGCACCAGCACCTGTCGATGGGCTTCGTCATCAAGGTGCACGCCGTCTACGACCGCCCGTTCTGGCGTGAGCAGGGACTGTCGGGCACGGCGTTCAGCCCCTACGAGCTGTCGCACGAGGCCTACGACAACACCAACCACGGCGACGAGCGCGGCACCCTGGTGGGCTTCGTCAGCGACCAGAACGCCGACGACCTCTTCACCCTCTCGGCCGAGGAGCGCAAGGAGCGCATCCTCGAATCGCTGTCGCACTACTACGGTCCCGAGGCGAAGAACCCCGTCGTGTACTACGAGAGCGACTGGGGCTCAGAGGAGTGGACGCGCGGCGCCTACGCCGCGAGCTTCGACATGGGCGGCCTGCACCGCTACGGCGCAGACCTGCGCGCCGCCGTCGGCCCGATCCACTTCGCGTGCAGCGACATGGCCGGCGCCGGCTACCAGCACGTCGACGGCGCCATCCGCATGGGCCGCTTCGCCGCGGCCAACGTCCTCGAAGCGGCGCGTCGATGACCGCGCGCATCGTCGTCGGGTACACCGCGACGGATGCCGGCGCCGACGCGGTCGCGCTCGGCACGCGGCTCGCGGCGGCAGCGCGAGCAGAGCTCGACCTCGTGCTCGTGCTCCCCGGCGAGGACCGCAGCGTCATCACGCCGCCCGACGCGAGCTACGACCGCTACCTGCAGGGTCAGGCCGAGACCTGGCTCGCCGAGGCGACGGCGAAGATCCCGGATGCCGTCACGTCGCGGTCGCACGTCCGCTTCGCCGATTCGTTCGCCGAGGGCCTGGTCGCCGCAGCACACGAGCTGGAAGCATCCCTCATCGTCGTCGGCGCCGCCAACGGAGGCCTGCGCGGGCGCCACCGCCTGGGCACCGTGGCGAACGAGCTGCTGCACTCGTCGGATGTGCCGGTCGTGCTCGCCCCCGAGGGGTCGCGCCGCATGGAGGCCACCGGCGTCACCCGCGTCACCGCCGCGATCGGCACCCGGCCGGGCGCCGAGGCGCTCCTCGACGCGAGCATCGCGCTCGCGGTGGCGACCGGCGCCGAGCTGCGGCTGCTGTCGCTCGTGTCGGTGGATCTGCCGGCGAGCGTCGACACCGGCGTGATCCGCATCGCGGGCGCCGCCCATGCCGACGACGTGCTCGGCAAGGCGCTGGACGCCCTTCCCGACGGCGTCGAGGCCGACGTGGTGGTCGCCCGCGGGGACAGCATCGAGGACGCTGTCGCGCACCTCGGGTGGGAGCCGGGCGAGATCGCCGTCGTCGGCTCCAGCCGGCTGGCCCAGCCCCGGCGCCTGTTCCTCGGCTCGACCGCGGCGAAGATGCTGCACGAGCTGCCCGTACCGATGGTCGTGGTGCCCCGCACCCGCCAGGAAGGCGCGTCACGATGAGCGCTCAAGACACCGGCGCCGCGGCGCCGCTCGCCCCCTCTTCCGGCGCCCACGCCGGCGAGCTGTCGAAGAAGGGCCTGAGCGCCGGCGCCGTGGGCGTTCTCGGCGCCGTCGTCATCGGCGTCTCGACGATCGCCCCGGCGTACACGCTCACCGCGTCGCTCGGCCCGACCGTCGCAGTCGTGGGCACCCAGGTGCCCGCGATCATCCTGGTCGGCTTCATCCCCATGCTGCTGACCGCGTTCGGCTACCGCGAGCTCAACCGTGCCATGCCCGACTCCGGCACGTCGTTCACGTGGGGCGTGCGCGCGTTCGGCCCGTGGATCGGCTGGATGACGGGGTGGGGCCTGATCGCCGCCACCGTCATCGTGCTGTCGAACCTCGCCGGGATCGCTGTGGAGTTCCTCTTCCTGCTGATCGCGCAGCTGAGCGGCAACCCCGACATCGCCGAACTGGCGTTCAACCCGATCATCAACGTGGTCGTGTGCCTGCTGTTCATGCTGGGTGCCACGCTCATCTCGTACCGCGATATGCAGACGACGCAGAAGTTCCAGTACGTGCTGGTCGGCTTCCAGGTCGTGGTGCTCGTGCTGTTCGCGGTCGTCGCGATCGTGAAGGCCGTGGACGGCGAGGCACCGGATCCCACCGCGTTCTCGTGGACGTGGTTCAACCCGTTCGAGGTGTCGTCGTTCAGCGCCTTCGCCGCCGGCCTGTCGCTGTCGATCTTCATCTTCTGGGGCTGGGACGTCGTCCTGACCATGAACGAAGAGACGAAGAACCCGGCCAAGACTCCCGGCCGCGCCGCCATGGTCACGGTCGTCGTGGTGGTCTCGCTGTACCTCCTGCTCTCGATCGGTCTCATCATGTTCGCGGGCGTCGGCTCGGAGGGCCTGGGCCTGGCCAACGAAGAGATCTCGGCGAACGTGTTCTTCGCGCTGTCGGACCCGATCCTCGGCCCGCTGGCGTTCCTGGTGTCGCTCGCGGTGCTGTCGAGCTCGGCGGCCTCGCTGCAGTCGACGGCCGTCGGCCCGGCCCGCACGCTGCTCGCGATGGGCCACTACGGCGCGCTGCCGCAGAAGTTCGCCAAGGTGAGCCCGCGGTTCTTCACGCCCGGCTACGCCACCGTCGTCTCGGCGATCGTCGCGTCGGTGTTCTACGCGGTGATGCGCATCGTGAGCGAGAACGTCCTCACCGACACGATCCTCTCGCTCGGCATGATGATCTGCTTCTACTACGGGCTCACCGCGTTCGCGTGCGTGTGGTACTTCCGCAAGCAGTGGTTCGACTCGGCGCGGAGCTTCTTCTTCACGTTCCTGTTCCCGCTGGTCGGCGGCGCGATCCTCGCGGTCCTGTTCGTCACCACGCTCATCGATTCGATGGACCCGGCCTACGGCAGCGGGTCGAGCATCGGCGGCGTGGGCCTGGTGTTCGTGCTCGGCGTCGGCATCATCGTCGTCGGCATCGTGATCATGATCTGGCAGGCGATCAAGCGTCCGGCGTTCTTCCGCGGTGAGACACTCAGTATCGACGCGCCCGAAAGCCTTCGACGCGCTCGCCCCTGACCGGCAGACTGACCCCATCCCTTCGATCGGAGAAGCACCCATGAGCGACTACGCCGTCGTCAACCCGGCCACGGGCGAGACCCTGGCCACCTATCCGACCATCACCGACGAGGCCCTCGAGGCCGCCATCGCGGGAGCGGATGCCGCCTACCGCACGTGGCGGACGACCTCGGTCGCCGAGCGGGCGGCGCGCATCCGCAAGGTCGCCGACCTGCACCGCGAGCGCCGCGACGAGCTGGCCGCGATCATCGTGCGCGAGATGGGCAAGCCGCTGGAGGCCGCGCTCGGCGAGGTCGACTTCGCCGCCGACATCACGCAGTACTACGCCGACCACGCCGATCGCATCACCGGCGACCAGCCGCTGGAGATCGACGGCGAGGGCACCGCGGTGATCCGCCGCTCGCCGCTGGGCGTGCTGCTGGGCATCATGCCGTGGAACTTCCCGTACTACCAGGTCGCCCGCTTCGCGGCGCCGAACCTGGTGGTGGGCAACACCATCCTCCTGAAGCACGCCCCGCAGTGCCCTGAGTCGGCCGCGGCCATCGAGCAGCTCTACGCGGACGCGGGCCTGGGCGCCGAGTACACGAACATCTACGCGACGAACGACCAGGCGGCCGCCGTGATCGCCGACCGCCGCGTGCAGGGCGTGTCGGTGACGGGCTCGGAGCGCGCCGGTGCGGCCGTCGCCGAGATCGCGGGCCGCAACCTCAAGAAGGTGGCGCTCGAGCTCGGCGGATCCGACCCGTTCATCCTGCTGTCGACGGACGACCTCGATGCGACCGTCGAGGCGGCCGTGGCCGCGCGGCTGGACAACAACGGCCAGTCGTGCAACGCCGCCAAGCGCTTCATCGTGGTCGAGGGCCTCTACGACGCGTTCCTCGAGAAGTTCACGGCCGCGATGGCGGGAGCGAAGGTCGGCGACCCGTTCGCCGACGACACCGTGCTGGGACCGCTGTCGTCGCTGACGGCCGCGGAGCGCCTCGCCGCGCAGGTCGACAAGGCGGTCGCGCAGGGCGCGACGCTCGTGGCCGGCGGCAACCGTGACGGCGCGTACTACCCGGGCACTGTGCTCACCGGCGTGACGAGCGACATGGACGCGTACCGCGAGGAGTTCTTCGGCCCGGTCGGCGTCGTGTACAAGGTGGCCGACGAGGACGCCGCGGTCGCACTCGCGAACGACACCAGCTTCGGCCTCGGCTCGTACGTGTTCACCACCGATGAGGAGCAGGCCGCGCGCATCGCCGACAAGATCGACGCCGGCATGGTCTACGTCAACGTCGTGCTGGCCGACGAGCCCGCGCTGCCCTTCGGCGGCGTGAAGCGCTCGGGCACGGCCCGCGAGATGGGCTTCCTGGCCGCCGACGAGTTCGTCAACAAGAAGCTGATCCGCGTCGGGGTCTGACGCCGACCTCTGCCGCCATCGCGCGGCTCTGCACGGAATCGGATCCGCACCTGCGGAGTTCGCGGCCGACACGCCGGTTCGGGATGCCTCGAACCGGCGTGTCGTCGTCGAGATCCTCACCTGCGGATCCGATGTTGTGCAGGCGAGGCCGGGGCCGAGGGTTCAGAGCCGGAACCGCGCCTCGACAAGGGCCTCGTCGGCCCACTGCACCTGCTGCGGCGTGCCCCACCGGACGGCGGCATCCCTCGCCGCCTCGAACGACGTGACGGCGTCCGCGACGCGTCCGGCGTCCAGGTGCCGCCACCCGGTGTTGTTGTGCAGTGCGACGCGCCAGCGCAGCGTGCGCGGATCGTCGACGGTCTCGAGCGCCGCAAGCGCGGCCCCGGTCCACTCGTCTGCCTGGTCGGCGTCTGCGATCGCGAGCATGTGCAGCGCGTCGACCCGCACGAACACCAGCTCGGGCGGCGAGGCCGCGTCCAGCGCCGCCGTGAAGTAGGGGATCGCGGCCTGCGGGTCGCCGGCCGAGTTGCGCACGCGTCCACGCTCGAGTGCGGCGCGGGCGGCGACGGCGGAGTCCTCGATCGACACGGCGTCGAGCACGGCGTCCGCCTCGTCGAACCTGACCTGCAGACCCAGGGCGCGCGCGACCTGCGTCTGCAGCTCGGCCCGGCCGCCGGCATCCACCGCCTCGCCGGCGGCCCGCCGCAGTCGGGCCTCGGACGCGACCGGATCGGCGAAGTCCCAGAGCTCGTCGAGCAGCTGCTGCGAGAGAGTCATGGCGGAATGCTAGACCCGCCGTCCGGGGGTGTCGCGCGACGCCGCGGAGGGCGAGGATGGAGCCATGGCTGACACATCCGACCCCGTCGTCGCCCTGTCGGACGAGCAGTGCTGGGAGAGACTGCACACGCAGGAGCTCGGACGGCTCGTGACCCACGTCGGAGAGGTGCTCGACATCTTTCCGGTCAACTACGTGGTCGACGGCGAGAGCGTGCTGTTCCGGACCGCGCAGGGGAGCAAGCTGTTCGAGCTGACGGTCAACGACGAAGTGCTGTTCGAGGTCGACGACCACACCGACACCGACGCGTGGAGCGTCATCGTGCGCGGCCGCGCGCACCCGCTGGACCGCTCCGCCGATGTCGAGCGGGCCGACGGGCTGGGGCTGCGCCCGTGGATCCCGACGCTCAAGTACACCTATGTGAGGGTCGAGCCGATCGTGATCTCCGGCCGCGCGTTCGAGCGGGCGCCGGAGCCGGACCGGTACGGGGTGCAGCAGTACTGAGCCCGGCCAGGCGAGGGCAGCGCCGTCAGGAGGGAGCGGTCGTCCACGGCGCGAGCGCCTCGCCGACGGCGTCGCTCAGGGCCGCGCGTCGTTCGTCGTCCGAGGCGCCGGCGTGGTCGCGCGACACGACCGCCGCCGCGGCGGACGCCGCACCCACGAACGCGCCGACGAGTGCGGCCGCCTGGACGGAGCTGTAGCGGTCGGGGTAGGCGCGATGCAGGGCGGCTGCGATCGTCGACTGCGCATCCGCGAGCCGTCGCAGCGCATGCCCGCGCACCGACGGCTCGCTCTCGATCAGCGACGTGCGAAGCGCGGCGCGGTCGCCGAGCAGGTCGGTGGCCGCGATATCGGCGCTGCGCAGGGCGCGCAGCAGGGCGTCGACGGGTTCATCGTCGGCCGCCCGCTGCTCGAGCGCCTCGACGGCCGTGCGGACGCGCTCGTCGGCGTCGGGGAAGAGCAGGTCGTCCTTGGTGGGGAAGTACGTGAACGCGGTGCGCGTGGAGACTCCCGCGGCCGCGGCGATGTCGGCGACCGTCGTCTGCGCATACCCGCGTTCGCGGAACAGTCGATCGGCCGCGGCGACGAGCAGCTGACGCGTGCGCTCGCGCTTGACTTCGCGCAGTCCTGCCATGCGACGAGACTAGCCGAAAAACTGCATATGGTGCAGAACTACATTGAGTGCTAACTTGCAGTGCATGCAGAAATATCGGATCCTCATCGTCGGCGCCGGCATCGCGGGCGCCGCGGCGGGGGCGTTCCTCGGTCGTTCCGGGCACCGGGTGACGGTCGTGGAGCGCAGCGCGGGTGTGCGCTCGAGCGGCAGCCCGGTCGACATCCGCGGCGAGGCCCTCGGCGTCGTGCGCGGACTGGGTCTCGAAGCCGCGGTCCGCGCGCACGACACCGGTGCCCGCACGATCGCCTTCATCGGTCGCGACGGTCGCGCGTTCACGACGATCGAAATGCGTATGGATGCCGCCGACATCGAGATCCCGCGCACCGACCTCGCGGCGGTGCTCACCACGGCAGCCCGCGACGTTGCAGAGGTGCGCTACGACGACACGTTCGACACGCTCTCGGCCGATGCGGCCGGAGTCGACGTGCGCTTCGCGTCGGGCGCGCAAGAGCGGTTCGACCTCGTGATCGGCGCCGACGGGCAGAACTCCGCGACCCGCCGTGCGCTGTGGGGCGACGGCGGCGCGCGAGCCGGAGTCCGGCGCGCGCCGCGGCTGGCGATCGCCACCGCACCGCTGCCGCTGCGGATCGACGATCCGAGCCGCATCGAGATGTACAACGAGCCGGGGCGCTCGCTCACCGTGCATCCTGGGGGCGGGCGGCCGGGTGCCGCGTTCATCTTCCGCACGGACGTCGCGCC
The DNA here is from genome assembly GCF_014779795.1 of Microbacterium helvum. Taxonomy (GTDB): domain Bacteria; phylum Actinomycetota; class Actinomycetes; order Actinomycetales; family Microbacteriaceae; genus Microbacterium; species Microbacterium helvum. The sequence goes on along the minus strand of NZ_JACXZS010000001.1, from coordinate 166,353 downwards.
TGTCGGGCGCGAGGCGCAGATCGCCCTGCTGCGCGACGTGTACGGCGGTTCCGGGTGGCGTGCCGCAGAGTTCCTCGCCGCCGTGGACGACGCGCCCGACCTGTACTTCGACCGCGTTCGTCGGGTGACCGCGGACTCGTGGTCGCGGGGGCGGGTGGTGCTGCTGGGCGATGCCGCGTCGAGCCTCACGATCCTCGGCGAGGGGTCGAGCATGGCGCTCCTCGGTGCCGCGCGGCTCGACGCGGCGCTGCGCGGCGCGCCCGACCTTGCGACCGCCCTCGCCACCTATGAGGCCCGGCATCGTCCCGCAGTGGAACGGGCGCAGAGCGGGGCGGCGCTCGGTGCGGCGTTCCTCGTGCCGGCCGGCGCCGTGGCCCTCGGCATCCGGAACCTCCTCGCGCGGCTGGTCCGCCGGATCTGACGCGGGCCGGTTCGCGGGGCCCTCGGGCATGCCGTACACTTGATCATGCAGTTGAAGTCTGCATTCTTTCGCTGTGCCTGCCAGGCAGGAACAGCGCTCCCCGGTCGAAAGATGGGGGAGGAGTGCGGGGTTCAGCGAGACCTCCGGGTCTCTAGGGCGGTAGCTCAATTGGCAGAGCAGCGGTCTCCAAAACCGCAGGTTGCAGGTTCGATTCCTGTCCGCCCTGCGCTCAGCGCAACACCGGCAGCGTCCGGTGGTTGACAAACACAGTGTGCCGATCCGTGTCGGCTCACGGAAGGTAATCAGGTGGCATCGATGGTTCAGGACGAGCCGAAGGGCGAAGTCGTCCCCGCTGCGGGAACGACCACGCCTCGCGAGAAGAAGCCCAACGTCTTCGCTCGCATCGCCCTGTTCATCCGTCAGGTCTTCGCCGAGCTCCGCAAGGTCGTCACGCCGACGCGCCAGGAGCTCTTGAAGTACACGCTGGTGGTGCTCGGCTTCGTCGTGGTGATGATGCTCATCGTCTACGGCCTCGACGTGCTGTTCGTGTGGATCACGGCGAACGTCTTCGGGGTGCCCGGCTCCTGATCCCGAGGGCCCTGCGCACGCCGGGGCCATGACACGGGCGGACCGCAGGTCCGGCAGCGGACGGAACGGAAGAGAACTCACGTGACGGAAAGATATTCGGACGACGCGGATTGGGCGACGGCTGCCGAGCAGTCGTCTGAGGACGACGAGGCCCAGGAGGGCAACGTCCTGGCGGCGGAGGAGCACTCGGTCGAGGCCGCAGAGCACCTCGCGATCCACGTGGTGGACGACGAAGCCGAGGACGACTCCGACCTGGACGACATCGACATCGACGACCCGGAGGCTGACGCGATCGTGAACGACGCACTGAACCTGGACGAAGCGGCCGAGACCGAGGCCGCCGCCGAAGTGATCAACGACTCCATCGCCGAAGAGGTGGCCGAGCGTGAGGCCGAAGAGGCCACCGAGGTCGCTCCCTACGACGGCCCCGACGTCAACGGCGACGAGGACGAGCCCGTCCTCGACGACGAGTTCGTCGCCGAGGTGGATGCCGCAGCCGCCGTCGTGGACGAGGTCGAGGCCGATGAAGAGGCCGGCGAGGCCGACGAGGACGAGGACCCCTACGAGGCGTTCCGCACCGAGCTGCGCAGTCTTCCGGGCAAGTGGTACGTCATCCACTCCTACGCCGGGTTCGAGCGCAAGGTGAAGGCCAACATCGAGCAGCGCAAGTCGACGCTCGAGGTCGAGGAGGACATCTACCAGATCGAGGTCCCGATGGAGGACGTCGTCGAGATCAAGAACGGTCAGCGCAAGATGGTCACGCGCGTCCGGATCCCCGGCTACGTGCTCGTGCGCATGGAGCTCAACGAAGACACCTGGTCGGTCGTGCGTCACACGCCCGGCGTCACCGGTTTCGTGGGCAACGCGCACAACCCGACCCCGCTGCGCTTCGAAGAGGCCTTCAACATGCTGAAGAGCCTCGTCGAGGTCAAGGAGGTCGCCTCCGCGAAGGGCGGCGCCGCCAAGAAGGGCCAGCCCGCGGCCGCGCGCGTCATCGCCGAGGTCGACTTCGAGGTCGGCGAGACCATCACGATCAAGGAGGGCTCGTTCGCGGGCCTGCCCGGCACGATCAGCGAGATCAAGCCCGAGAGCGGCAAGCTCACGGTCCTCGTCTCGCTCTTCGAGCGCGAGACCCCGGTCGAGCTGTCGTTCGACCAGGTCACCAAGCTCTGACACAGACTTCCCGGGTATCGTCCCGGGGGAACCGCTGTCCGGAGATGCCGGACGTGCGGGAGAAGGGATGCCCCTGGCATCCGTTCGATGAAAGGAAACAAGAATGGCACCGAAGAAGAAGGTGACCGGCCTGATCAAGCTTCAGATCAACGCCGGTGCAGCCAACCCGGCGCCGCCGATCGGCCCCGCGCTCGGTCAGCATGGCGTCAACATCATGGAGTTCTGCAAGGCGTACAACGCCGCGACCGAGTCGCAGCGCGGCAACGTCATCCCCGTGGAGATCACCGTCTACGAGGACCGCAGCTTCACGTTCATCCTGAAGACCCCGCCGGCCGCTGAGCTCATCAAGAAGGCTGCGGGCGTCCAGAAGGGCTCGAAGACGCCTCACACGGTCAAGGTCGCCAAGCTCACCAAGGAGCAGGTGCGCCAGATCGCCGAGACGAAGATGCCCGACCTGAACGCGAACGACATCGAGGCCGCCTCGCTGATCATCGCCGGCACCGCCCGTTCCATGGGCATCACGGTCGAGGACTGAGGGGAATAACGACTATGGCTACCAAGTCCAAGGCCTTCCAGGCTGCTGCCGCCAAGATCGAGGCGGACAAGTTCTACACTCCGACCGAGGCTGTCGCCCTCGCGAAGGAGACCGGTTCGGCGAAGTTCGACTCGACCGTCGAGGTCGCGCTGAAGCTCTCGGTCGACCCCCGCAAGGCGGACCAGATGGTGCGCGGCACCGTCATCCTCCCGCACGGCACCGGCAAGACCGCCCGCGTCATCGTGTTCGCGACGGGTCCGGCCGCTGAGGCCGCGATCGCCGCGGGTGCGGACGAGGTCGGCGGCGCCGAGCTCATCGAGAAGGTCGCCGGCGGCTGGACCGCGTTCGACGCGGCCGTCTCGACGCCCGAGCTCATGGGCCAGGTCGGTCGTCTGGGTAAGGTGCTCGGCCCCCGCGGCCTCATGCCCAACCCCAAGACCGGCACCGTGACCCCCAACCCGGCCAAGGCCGTGGAGGAGATCAAGGGCGGCAAGATCGAGTTCCGCGTCGACAAGCACGCCAACGTGCACTTCGTCGTCGGCAAGGCGTCGTTCTCGGCCGACCAGCTCGACGAGAACCTGAAGGCCGCGCTCGAAGAGATCGTGCGCCTGAAGCCCTCGAGCTCGAAGGGCCGTTACATCCAGAAGGGCGCCGTGTCGACCACGTTCGGCCCCGGCATCCCGCTGGACGTCAACGCGCTCGTCTGACACGCATGACGCCGTACGAAGCCCCCGCCCGGTCCGCCGGTCGGGGGCTTCGTCGTTCCCACCGTCACACGGGCTCGCGCCGGCGCGCCCGGGAGTAGCGTCGAGGCATGGCCGACACCCTCCAGCAGCTTCTCGGAATCGTCGCGCCGATCGTGCTCGGCCCCTTCGGCGGACTGTCGTCCATCGAGCTCACCGCGACGGTCAGCGACCAGGGCGGCCTCGGCTCGTACGGCCTGTACGGCTACGACGCCGACCGCATCAGCGACACGGTGGCGGCGCTGCGCTCGGCCACGTCGCGCCCCTTCGCGGTGAACCTGTGGCTGCCGACGGGCGACGAGGTCGCACCCGCGGACGTGGACCTGGCGCCCGCTCTCGCAGCGGTCGCGCCGCTGTACGAGGCGGTCGGTCTGACCGTGCCGCACCCGCCGTCGACCTTCCTGCCCGACATCGCCTCGCAGCTGACCGCCGTGATGGATGCCGCACCCGCGGTCCTGAGCCTGGTCTACGGTGTGCCCGACCACCGCCTGGTGGAGGCGGCGCACAGCCGCGGCATCCGGATCTTCGGGACGGCGACGACTGTCGCCGAGGCGGTCGAACTGGATGCCGCCGGCGTCGATGCGATCGTCGCGACCGGCGCCGAGGCGGCCGGTCACAGGGTGTCGTTCCTGCAGCCGGCCGAGGCCTCGCTCGTGGGCACGTTCGCGCTGGTACCGCAGGTGGTCGATGCCGTGAGGGTGCCGGTCATCGCCGCGGGCGGAATCTCGGACCGGCGCGGTGTGGCCGCAGCCTTCGCGCTGGGCGCGTCGGGGGTTCAGATCGGCACGGCGTTCCTGCGCACGCGGCAGTCCGCCGCGACCGAGGCGCACAGGCAGGCGATCGCGGCGGCGGGCGACATCACGACGGTTCTCACCCGGGCGATGAGCGGACGTCTGGCCCGCGGCATCCCGAATCGCGCGATGCGCGCGATCGAGACCGCGGGTGTCATCGCACCGTTCCCGGCGCAGAACTGGCTCACGGGGCAGTTCCGGGCCGAGGCGGGTCGGCGCGGCGACGGCGATCTGGTGTCGCTGTGGGCCGGGCAGGCGGCCGGGCTCGCGCCGAGCGACGACGCGGCAGAGGTCTTCGCCGAACTCGCGGCCGGCTTGCCGGCCTGAGCCGGAGCGGACGGTCACGCCGTGCCGCGCACCTCGAAGCCGCGCGCACCGGTGGGCTCGGTGTCGGTCACGGCCGCCGACGAGACCTGTGCGCCGGGCGGGCCGGAGGCCATCCAGGCGAGCACTTCGTCCACCTGACCCGGTGTGCCCTCGACCTCGGCCTCGACGGTGCCGTCGCGCCGGTTGCGCACCCAGCCTGCGGCGCCGGCCTCGCGCGCCACCAGCTGCATCGTGTACCGATAGCCGACACCCTGCACCTCGCCGTCGACGATCACGTGCACGCGTCTCATGCCGCCATCTTGCCGCGCCAGGTCGGCGCGGACCAGGATGCCGGTATGGGAACCGTCGACGAGTACCTCGAGAGCCTCGATCCCGACGACCGCGCGGTCGTCTCGCACGTGTTCGACGTGGTGCGCAGCGAGCTGCCCGACGTCGAGCAGGGCAAGAGCTACGGCATGCCCGCTCTGCTGTACCGCGGCAAGGCGCTGATCGCCGTGATGCGCACGAAGAAGCACATCGGCGTGTACCCGTTCAGCGGGCGGGTGCCCGAAGTGGTCGCCGACGGGCTGCCCGACGCCGAACGCGCGACGTTCGAGCACGACAAGGGCACGATCCGGTTCCAGCCGGACCGCCCGCTGCCCGACGCGACCATCCGCGCGATCGTGGCGGCGCGGGTCGCCGAGATCGAGGACCCGACGCTGCGCAAGCGCTGAGCTGCGCGGCGTCAGCCGGGCAGCACCAGCGAGACGCCGAGTGCGATCATGACGACCGCGATCACGGCGTCGAGGATGCGCCAGGATCGCGGCGACGAGAGCCACCGCCCGAGCAGGCGGGCGCCGAACGCGAGGCCGAAGAACCAGATCACGCTGGCCGCCATCGCCCCCGCGGCGAACAGCCACCTGCCGTCGCCGTGCGTGTTCGCGACGGTGCCGAGCAGGAACACGGTGTCGAGGTAGACGTGGGGGTTCAGCCATGTCAGCGCGAGGCAGGTGAGCAGCACCGGGGCGAGCCGGGTGCGTGTCGCGATCCCCGAGGGGCGGGGTCCGGATGCCTCCTCCACCGGTTCACCGGAGCCCAGTGCCGCGCCCGACGGTCGCCACGCGCGCCGCGCAGCCAGCAGTCCGTAGCCGACGAGGAAGACCGCTCCCGCCCAGCGCACGACGTCGACGAGCCACGGCACCGCCTGCAGCACGAACCCGATGCCCGAGACGCCGAGCGCGATGAGCACCGCATCCGAGGCGGCGCAGATCGCCGCGACCGGCAGCACGTGCTCGCGGCGCAGCCCCTGACGCAGCACGAACAGGTTCTGCGCGCCGATGGCGACGATGAGCGAGAAGCCGAGGCCGAGGCCGGAGACGATCGGGGTGAGCACTCCTCGACGCTACGAGCCCGAAGATCCGTCGTCCAGCTCATGGTTCTTCAGTACCATTAGCAGTGCTTATGCTGCGCATCCCGTTCGAGCTGGCCGAGACCCTCGCCGTCGCCGTCGACGAGAGAACGCTCGACGCGGCCGCGCGCCGCCTGCATGTCACCCCGTCCGCTGTCAGCCAGCGGATCAAGACGCTCGAGGAGCATCTCGGACGCCTGCTGCTGGTGCGGTCGAAGCCGGTGCGCGCCACCGAGGCCGGCGCGGCGGTGATCCGACTCGCGCGGCAGCTCGCGCTGCTCGAGCACGATGCGCTCGCCGAACTCGGCGCGGGCGGCGAGGACGAGTCGGTGCTCACGAGCGTCCCGCTGGCGGTGAACGCCGATTCGCTGGCGACGTGGTTCCTCGAACCGCTCGCGCGGCTGGCGGTGCGGCATCCCGTCGTCTTCGACCTGCACCGCGACGACCAGGACTTCACCGCGGGCCTGCTCGAATCCGGCACCGTGATGGGCGCCGTCACGTCGCGCGCCACCCCCGTGGCCGGGTGCCGCTCGGCGGTGCTCGGGGCGATGCGGTACGAGGCGGTCGCGACGCCCGGGTATGTCGAGCGCTGGCTCGGCGGCGACCGTGCCGCGGCGCTCGGGCAGGCGCCGCTCGTGGACTTCGACAGACGCGACGACCTGCAGAACGAGTGGCTGGCGCGGCAGGGTGTCGACCCCGCGCGGCCGCCGCGGCATTACGTGCCGGCGTCGAGCGACTTCGCATCCGCGGTGCGGCTGGGCCTCGGGTGGGCGATGCTTCCCCGGTTCCAGTCGCAGGACGCGCTCGAGCGTGGAGAGCTGGTGCTGCTGGGTGGCCCGGCGTCCGATGTCGTGCTGCATTGGCAGCAGTGGAACCTGCGCTCGCCGCTGCTCGATGCCATCGCCGACGAGGTCGTCGCCGAAGGACGCCGCGTGCTCACCCCGGCCGCTGAATCGGTTCACTTGCGCTGAATGTACGGCCGCACGCGGGCGGGGCGTACGTTCAGCGCAAGTGAACTCGGTCGGCACCGGCCGACGGCTCGGGTGCCGGGCGGTCAGCCGGCGGCGACCTGCAGCACGATCTTGCCGCGCGTGTGTCCGAGCTCGAGCTCGCGATGGGCGGCTGCCGCGTCGTCGAGGTCGAACACGCGGTCGATGTAAACCTGCACGGCCCCCGAGTCGAGCAGCCGGGCGATGGTCGCGAGGGCGCCGCCGTCGGGCACGACCTTGTACGAGGTGGCGCGCACGCCGGCTTCGGCGGCCGCCTCGGCGAAGCCCGGCCATGAGCCCGTCGGCACGAGCACGTACAGGCCGCCGGGGCGCAGCACCGTCAGCGAACGGGTGCCGGTGTCGTCGTGCACATTGCCGACGAGGTCGATCACGACGTCGACGTCGCCCACGACGTCCTCGAACCGCGTCGTGGTGTGATCGATCACGACGGCCGCGCCGAGCTCGCGCACCCAGGCGGCGTTGCGACCCGATGCGGTCGCGGTCACGTGCGCGCCGAAGTACGCGGCGAACTGCACGGCGAAGTGCCCGACGCCGCCGCTCGCCGCGTGGATCAGGATCCGCTGCCCCTCGTGCGCGTGGGCGGTCTCGACGACGAGTCCCCACGCCGTCAGCGCCGCCAGCGGCACTCCGGCGGCTTCGACGTGCGACAGCGCCGCCGGCTTGCGGGCCACCGACAGCGTCGGCGCCACGACGTACTCGGCGTAGGTGCCGCCGGTGCGCGGGAATGACGCCATTCCGAACACCGGGGTGCCCGGCGGCAGGGGATGCGCCTCGTACGGGCTCTTCACCACGACGCCGCTGAAGTCGTACCCCAGCGTCGTCGGGAAGGACGTCGACGCCGACACCCCGGCCCCACTGCGGGTCTTCGCGTCGATCGGGTTGATGCCCGCCGCGACCACCCGCACGAGCAGTTCGCTGAGGACCGGCGTCGGGACGGAGAGGGATGCCGCACCCAGCGAGTCGGGACCGCCCGGGGCGTCCACGAGCATCGCCCGCATCTGCGCGGGCGGCGCGGTGACCGGTTCGAGCGCCGGTGCCGACGTCGATCGCAGCGACCTGATCCTCATCGCGGACTCCCTTCGCGGGCGTGCCGTCGTCGGCACGGACGAAACCCGGTGACCCCAGTCAACCCTGCGTTCGTCTCGCCCGTGTTACGCGGGCGCTACCGCTGCGCGAACGCCGCGAACCGCGTCGATCACCGGAAGCCGACGGCGAGTGACTGCGGCGACAGCACATGCTCGATCGCCAGCATGCTCGCGCCGATGACCGCGGCGTGCCCCGCAGCCGAGGACTGGACGATCGACAGATGCTCGGTGGCCAGCGGGATGGAGCGGCTGTAGACGATCTCGCGTACGCCGGCGATGAGATGCTCGCCGACGCGCGCCATCGAGCCGCCGATCGCGATGACGGACGGGTTCACGAGGCTGACGCAGGTGGTCAGCACCTCGCCGATGTCGCGCCCGGCCTGGCGCACCGCCTGGACCGCTTCGATGCTGCCCCGCTCGACGAGGTCGACGACGTCGGAGCCGCTGTGGGCGTCGATGCCGGCCTCGCGCAGCGTGCGCGCGATCGCGGGGCCCGACGCGATCGCCTCGAGGCAGCCTCGGTTGCCGCAGCGGCAGGCGACGTCGGCGGCGCGGGCGACCTGGACGTGCCCGATGTCGCCGGCCACGCCCTGTGCGCCGCGCTGCAGCGTGCCGCCCGAGATCAGGCCGGCCCCGATGCCTGTGGCCACCTTCACGAACATCAGGTGCTCGACGCCGGGCCACGCGACCGAGCGCTCGCCGAGCGCCATGATGTTCACGTCATTGTCGACGAGCACCGGCACCTCGAGGTGCTGGTTGAGCCAGCCGGGGATGTCGAACCGGTTCCATCCCGGCATGATCGGCGGGTTCACGGGCTGCCCGGTGGAGTGTTCCACGGGTCCCGGGACGCCGATGCCGACGGCGGCGACATGAGAGCGATCGCGGCCGAGCCGATCGAGCAGCATCGTGGCGCCGTCGACGAGCCAGGTCAGCACCGGCTCCGGACCGAGGGCGATGTCCAGGGACTCGGAGTGTTCGGCCAGGATGCTGCCGGTCAGATCGGTCACGGCGACCGTCGCGTGCGACGCGCCGACGTCCGCGGCGATGACGACCCTGGCGGCCGGGTTGAGAGCGAAGAGCGACGGCGGCCGGCCACCCGTCGACGCGGCTTCGGCGACCGGCGTGATGAGACCCATGCGCATCAGCTGGTCGACGCGTGCGGCCACCGTCGAGCGCGCCAGCCCCGTGGACTTCGCCAGTTCCGCCCGGGTGCGGGGCACGCCATCGCGCAGCAGCTGGAACAGCTCGTTCACGCCTGCAGAGGTGGTCGTCGTTTCGCCGCTCATCTTCGTCTCCCAGACTATCGGCGGGCGAGTGGGCCCCGATCCACCGCTGCGCGCCCGGTCAGGCCGATCGACCGGTCGGCTTGGCGAAGCGCTGCTGCAGGAGTACGGCCACCACGATGATGACACCCTTCACCACCGCCTGAACGGACGAAGAGAGATTGTTCTGCACGAACACGTTCGTCAGCGTCTGGAAGATGAGGACGCCCAGCACCGTGCCTGTGATCGTCCCGCGGCCGCCGGCGAGCAGCGTGCCGCCGACGACGACGGCGGCGATCGCATCGAGCTCGAGCAGGGTTCCATGGGTGGACGTGCCGGCCGTCGTGCGTCCGAGGATCATGACGGCGGCGATGCCGGCGCACAGACCCGCGATGGCGTACAGCCACATCGTGTGGCGCTTGACGTTGATACCGGCCAGCCGCGCAGCCTCCCGGTTGCCGCCGATCGCAACAGTACGGCGTCCGAAGGTCGTCCGGTTGAGGATGACCCAGCCCAGCGCCGCCACGATGGCGAAGATCCAGATCAGCATGTCGATGCCGATGATGTCGAGGTTCATGAACGTGATGAAGTCGCGATCCCCGATCTGGAGGGTGCGCCGTTCGGCCAGGATCTCGGCGAGCCCTCGCGCGGCGACGAGCATGGCGAGGGTCGCCATGAACGCGACCACCTTGCCGTAGGCGATGACGACGCCGTTGACGAGGCCTGCGGCGAGCCCGACCGCCAGTGCGATCACGACCATCACGATCCAGTGGAGCTGGTCGGCCAGGTCCTGAACAACGGCCAGCGCGGCGACGACGGATGCCAGGCCCATCACCGACCCCACTGAGAGGTCGATTCCACCCGCGATGATCACGAGGGTCATGCCGATGCTGATCACACCGACGATGGACGCCGCCCGCAGGATCGTCAGGACGTTGCTCACGCTGAGGAACGTGTCGGGCGCGGTGACCGCGCCCACGACCACCAGCACGATCAGAGCAAGGACGAGCCCCAGGTTTCTGCCGATGGATCCTGAGAAGAAGCGCTGCACGCCGGAATTGCGCGGTGCGCTGTCGTCGGCCGGCGCGACCAGGTCGCCGTTCGGGGCGGCGACCTCGGCGCCCGGAGTTGTCTGCTCGCTCACGCGGCGGTTCCTTTCATGACGAGATCGAGCACTCCGTGCTCGTCGATCTGCGAAGCGGGACGCGTGTCGAGAAGCCGTCCGTCCGCGATCACCAGGACGGTGTCGGCGAGTCCGAGCACCTCCTCGATCTCGCTGGAGACGACCACGATCGCGTTTCCCGCGGCGGCAAGGCGCCGGATCAGGGCGTAGATCTCAGCGCGCGCGCCGACGTCCACGCCGCGGGTGGGTTCGTCCAGCAGCAGCACCCGGGTGCCGTGGACGAGCCAGCGCGCGAGCAGGATCTTCTGCTGATTGCCGCCCGAGAGGGTGATCGTCTCTCGGTCAGGGTCGGCCGGACGCAGCTCCAGCGCATCGATCTGCTCTTTGGTGGCGGTGCGCTCCGCGCGCTCGTTCAAGAATCCCGCCGTGGCGAACCGCGACATGGACGGCAGTGTCACGTTGACATAGATGGGCTCGTCGAGGACCAGCCCCTGACTCTTGCGCTCTTCGGGCGAGAGCCCGACTCCGGCGCGGACGGCGGCGACGACCGATCCGCGGGGGAGCCGCTTGCCCCCCACCCTCACCGTGCCGGCGGTGGCGCGTCGCGCGCCGTACACCGTCTCGAGGATCTCGGACCGTCCCGAGCCGACGAGGCCGGCCAGGCCCACCACTTCGCCGGCGCGCACCGAGAACGACACGTCCTCGAAGGAGCCTGCGCAGGACAGGCCGTCGACCTCCAGCACCACCGGTGCGCCGTCTGGCACTGGCTGTGAGGGCGGAAAGACGTTCTCGACCGACCTGCCGGTCATGAGGCGGATGAGTTCGGGGGTCGGGGTCTCGGTAGCACGCAGCCCGCTCGCCATCGACCGGCCGTCCTTCAGGACGGTGATGCGATCGCCGATCTGACGGATCTCTTCCAGTCGGTGGGTGATGTAGACGACGGCGATCCCCTGAGCGGTGAGCTCGCGCACCACGTGGAAGAGGTTCTTGACCTCCTCGCTGTCGAGCACCGCGGACGGCTCGTCCATGATGATGAGCTTGATGTCGTGCGAGAGGGCGCGCGCCATGCTCACGATCTGCTTGCCGGCCGCGCTCAGTCGTCCCACCTCCATGTGGGGGGACATGCCGCTGTGGCCGAGGCGCCGCAGGATCTCTCTGGTGCGGCGGGCCGCCTCCGAGCGCTTCGTGAACCCTCCGCGAGAGAGCTCATGTCCGAGGAAGATGTTCTCGGCGACCGTGAGGCCGTCGACCACATCGAGCTCTTGGTACATCGTGGCGATCCCCAACTCGATCGCGGCCTCGGGGGCGCCGATCTCGACCGGTTCGCCCTGCCACGTGATGGCGCCCTCGTCGGGAAGATGCACTCCGGCCAGCGTCTTGATCAGCGTCGACTTGCCCGCGCCGTTCTGGCCGAGGATGCAGTGCACCTCTCCGGGAAGGACCTCGAGGTCCACGCCTCGCAGGGCACGCACCCCGGCGAACGACTTCGTCACGCCGGCGACGCGCAGTAATGCCGCCGCATGGTCATCTTTGATCACGCGATGAACATAACACGCGTTCGCGCTGCTGCCGAGGGGGCAGTTCGCGGCGTCGTTCAGGTCAGCCGGCAGGACCGGACCGAATACAGACGCCCGTCATTCCGGTGATTCCCGACTTCTGCCAGAGCAGAGGCAAAAGCTGTCGGTGCAGACATTGCTTCTGCTACGGTGAGGCTCGTCAGCGTGGACTCCTCGAGTGCGGGCACATCAGGCGCCCGGGTGGCGCGCTGTCACAGCTGCATCACATTCAAGGAGGAATCATGCGCTCACACCTGAAAGCGCGCACCCGGCTCGCGCTCACCGGCACCGCAATCATCGCAGCGATCGGTCTGCTCGCGGGCTGCACCGGCTCCGGTGCGGATGAGGGCGATGTCGTCGACCAGGGGACATCGGCGGAAGAGAATGCGGAGAGCGGCGACACCGTCGTCATCGGCTTCTCCGGACCTGCCGCAGACCACGGCTGGCTCGGCGCCATCAACTCCGGTGCCCAGGCGGCAGCAGACAGCTACGACGATGTCGAACTCCGCGTCGCGGAGGGCACCGACGACCCGATCGCCCAGATCGCAGCCGTCGAGACCTTCGTCAACGACGGCGTCGACGCGATCGTGCTGCTCCCGTCTGACGGCGCCGCACTGACCGAGGCGGCCATCGCCGCGATGGAGGCAGGCGTCCCCGTCATCAATGTCGACCGCGAGTTCTCAAGTCCGTTCGCCGCGCGCACCACCGTCCTGGGTGACAACTACGGCATGGGTGTGAGTGCGGGAACGTACATCTGCGAGCAGCTGAACGGCAAGACGGACGCGATCGTCGCCGAGATCGCGGGGATCGACTCGCTGCCGCTGACTCAGGACCGCTCCCAGGGCTTTGCGGATGCGCTGGACGACTGTGGCCTGGAGGTGTCGGCCCGCGTCGCTGCCGACTTCACCGTGGCCGGGGGTGAGGAGGCGGCCTCCCAGCTCCTCGCCGCCAACCCCCACATCGATGCGATCTGGAACCACGACGACGACCAGGGCATCGGCGTCCTCGCCGCGATCGACTCGGCGGGACGCGATGAGTTCTTCATGATGGGCGGCGCGGGAAGCCGCAGCGCGATGGAGGCGATCCAGGCCGACGACACCGTGCTCAAGGCCACTGTGATCTACCCCTCGACGCAGGCCGCGGACGGTGTGGCGCTCGCCCGCCTCATCGCGCAGGGCAAGACGATGAGCGACCTCGTGACGCCCGGCATCCCGAACCGGATCGTCCTGGACGCCCCGGTCGTCACGAAGGAGAACGTCGACCAGTACATCGACCTGTCGTTCGAGTAGACCGATGTCGTGCCCGGGGCGCCCGCCGACCGTGGACGCCCCGGGCCCATCCCTTCACCGAGAGGACACCGCGTGACCGACACGCTTCGGGTCGCCATGATCGGCTACGGCTTCATGGGCGCCGCACACTCCCAGGGGTGGCGGGTCGCCCCTCGGTTCTTCGATCTTCCCCGGCAGCCGGAGATGGCCGTGGTCGTCGGTCGCGACGCCGACGCCGTCGCGGCAGCGGCCGGCGCGTGGGGATGGCAGGAGAGCGCGACCGACTGGCGTGCTGTCGTCGCACGCGACGACATCGACGTCGTCGACATCGTGACGCCGGGCGACACGCACGCCGTGATCGCGATCGCGGCGCTGGAGGCGGGCAAGCACGTGCTGTGCGAGAAGCCTCTTGCGAACTCCGTCGAAGAGGCGCAGGCGATGGAGCGGGCCGCGGCAGCGGCAGCCGAGCGCGGTGTCGCATCGATGGTCGGCTTCACGTACCGGCGCGTGCCGGCGGCGGCCTTCGCCCGGGATCTGGTGGCAGCGGGGAGGCTGGGGCAGATCCGCCAGGTGCGCGCCGAGTACCTACAGGACTGGCTGATGGATGCCGAGGCGCCGCTCACGTGGCGCCTCGAGAGAGAGCGTGCCGGGTCCGGTGCGCTCGGCGACATCGGCGCCCACGCCGTCGATCTCGCCGAGTTCATCACGGGCCAGCGGGTGACTTCGGTCTCGGGCGTGATGGAGACGCTCGTCGACGAGCGACCACTGCTGGGCAAGGGCGTGGGGCTCTCGGGCACCGCCGCCGCTGAGCGCGGCCGGGTCACTGTCGACGACGTCGCGTTCTTCACCGGTCGCCTGGATTCCGGAGCGCTCGCCTCATTCGAGGCGAGCCGCTTCCGCACCGGGCGGAAGAACGCGCTGCGCGTCGAGATCTCTGGATCGCAGGGGGCGCTGGCGTTCGACCTCGAGCGGCTGAACGAACTGGAGTTCTACGACGCGTCGCAGCCGGCGCTCGAGCAGGGGTTCCGCCGGATCCTCGTCACCGAGCACGACCATCCCTATCTCGCGCCGTGGTGGCCGCCGGGGCACATGCTCGGATACGAGCACGGCTTCTCGCATCAGGTGCGCGATTTCGTGGTGGCCGTCGATGAGGGCGTGGCGCCGCGTCCCTCGTTCGCCGACGGGCTGCATGTGCAGCGCGTGCTCGACGCGGTGGAGCGCAGCTCGGCCGCCGGCAGCGTCTGGACGTCGCTCGAAGTCTGAGCGGGCGCCGTCCCCCGCTACGGCAGCTCTTCGGCCGTCAGGGCGTGAAGCAGGCGCGTCAGGTTGAGGATGTCGTCGAGCGGCCACTCCTCGAGGGCGTCGACCAGCAGGCTCTCTTGCGGCGACCGAGCCTGCTCAAGCCGCTCCAGGCCGAACGGCGTGGGCGAGAGCAGGCTGGAGCGTCCGTCCGCCGGGTCGGGGGTGCGCTGGATCAGGCCGAGGCCCTCCAATTCGCGCACGGTGCGGCTGATCTGGCCCTTGTCTGCCATCAAGGACTCCGCGAGTCCCGACAGCGTGACGCTCTCGCGGCGCACGATCGTCGTGAAGACCTTGTAGGCGCCGGGCAGCATGCCGGGACTCACGCGGTTCGCGTTCTCGGTGATGATGCGGCGGAACCGGTTGATGAGCTCCCCGAACTCCGCCTCGAGGGCGCGCACCGCTTCGGTGCGCGCCGCTCGAGTGTCGTCGGGGATCATCGTGTTCGACACTAGCGCCGGGATGCCTCGTCCGCCGTGTCGGCGGCGGGTGCGGCATCCTTCTCGATCTCGTCGGTGCCGACCGGCGCCAGCGTCTCCATCGCCTCGGCGGTCGACACCGTGGCGAGGTCGGCCTCGCTCGCCTGCACGCGCTCGCTCGTGGTCATGCGCGTGAGCGGCTTGTTGGGCAGGAAGATGATCGCGATGAGGCTCACGACCGCGAGCGGCACGGCGATGAGGAACGAGTGCGCGATGGCCTGCGCGTAGATGTCCTCGACGATCACGCGGATCGCCTCAGGCAGCGACGACACCTGCGGGATCGTGCCCGACTGGAGCTGTTCGCCGATCGCGGCGCCCTTCTCGCCGAGCGTCATGATCGCGGCGACGATGTCGTCCTTGCGCTCGGTGAACAGGTTCGTCGCCGAGGTGGCCAGGGCGGCGCCCATCACCGAGACGCCGATCGTGCCGCCGAGGCTGCGGAAGAACGTGACGCCCGAGCTCGCGACGCCGATCTCGCTCGGCTTCGCCGTGTTCTGCACGATCAGCACCAGGTTCTGCATCGTCATGCCGACACCCGCGCCGAGCACGAACATGTACACCGACACCAGCACGAAGTTCGTGTCGTAGTGGATGGTCGACAGGAGGTACGAGCCGGCGATCAGCAGCACGCCGCCCACGATGAGGTACGGCTTCCAGTGTCCGGTGCGGGTGACCAGACCGCCGATGATGATCGACGCCAGCAGCAGGCCCGCGATCATGGGGATCGTCATGAGGCCGGCCTCGGTCGGGGTCGCGCCGCGTGCGAGCTGCATGTACTGGCTGAGGAACACCGAGGTGCCGAACATCGCGATGCCGATCGAGATCGACGCGATGACCGCCAGGGTGAAGGTGCGGTTGCGGAACATCGTCAGGGGGACCAGCGGCTCCTTGGAGCGCAGCTCGACGACGACGAACAGGATCGCGGCGACCAGCGCCCCGCCGACCATGAGGATGGTCTCGGTGCTCCACCAGTCGTAGTCCTTGCCCGCGTTGGTGACCCAGATGAGCAGGAGCGACACGGCGGTGGACAGCAGCACGATGCCGAAGTAGTCGATGCGCGCCTTCGTCTTGGCGCGCGGCGGCAGATGAAGCGTGCGCTGCTGGATGATGAGCGCGGCCACGGCGAACGGCAGCGCGATGAAGAAGTTCCAGCGCCAGTCGAACGTGTCGGTGATGAAGCCGCCCAGGAGCGGTCCGCCGACGGTGGCGACGGCCATGACGGCCCCGAACAGGCCCATGTACCGGCCGCGCTCGCGGGGGCTGATGATGTCGGCCATGATGACCTGGCTGAGTGCCGCCAGACCGCCGGCGCCGATGCCCTGCACGGCGCGGAAAGCGATGAGGGTGCCCGGCTCCTGCGAGAACCCGGCGGCCGCGGTCGCGAGCACGAAGATCACGATGGCGAGCTGGATGAGAAGCTTGCGGTTGAAGAGGTCGGCGAGCTTTCCCCAGATGGGGGTAGAGATCGCTGTCGTCAGCAGCGTCGCCGTGACGACCCAGGTGAACGCGGCCTGGTCGCCGCCGAGGTCGTGGACGATGACGGGGAGCGACGTCGACACGACGGTCGACGCGAGCATCGAGACGAACATGCCGAGCAGCAGGCCGCTCAGCGCCTGCAGCACTCTGCGGTGGCGTCGCTTCTCGTCGGCATCGGTGGGGGTGCCGGCGGTTGCGGTGGCGACCGACCCGGTCGCCGGGGTGGACGTGGCCATAGGAGTCCTTCGTGAGGGAGGGGGAAGGGTGCTGCGGCGACGGTGACGCAAGAATTGTTTGACGAATGTCAACAGTTGAAGAAAGTCAACGATACGCCCATGGTTGACGGACGTCAACCATTCCTCCCGATCCGCTCCGGATGCGACGCGAGCTGCGTGTCAGTTCGCTCCGGCCGCGCGCTCGGCGGAGCGGATGACGGCCTCGACGCCCAGCGCGAACAGCTCGCGGTCCTCGAGGTCGAGCAGCTGCGCCGACACCGCCGCGATGTGCGGGTGCGTGCGCGGGTCGACCAGGAGCGGTCCCTCGAACCAGGGGCTCGCTCCGTCGGCCTCGTCGCCACCCCGCTCGGCGCGGGCGCGGGCGACGCCGGCGGCGCTCGACAGCATCTGCGAGGCCATCAGGGCGTAATGCTGCACCAGGACGTCGCCGGTCAGTCCCGCGCGCGAGAACGCGTCGAGCATGAATTCGATCGCCGCCAGCTCGCCAGGGCCGTGTGTCGTGAGCACGACGGCCTCCTGGCCGACGGCCGGATGCCGGTAGAACAGCGACAGCGTCGCGGACGCGAGCTGGCGCAGTCGCTCGCGCCACTCGTCGGGGGCGGCGGTGACGGCGGCGAGGCCCTGCAGCGTCAGCTCGTCGAGCAGGGCGGCCATCAGATCGTCCTTGCTGCGGAAATGGCGGTAGATGGCCGTCGGGTCGGTGCCGAGCTTCGCGCCGAGATCGCGGATCGAGAGGGATGCCACACCCGGCGCGGCGGCGAGCTCGAGCCCTGCGGCGACGATCGTGGCACGGTCCAGCCGCTTTCCGCCCGACTTCTCGGTCGCCGTTCGTCCCGCCATGTTCCGCCTCCGTCGCCGTCTCATCGTGCCACGCCTCGCGACGCCGGCTGTGACGGCTCGATCATAACGGTCTGATCAACACGGCTGTCAACAGTGTTGACATCGGTGGTGACGTCGATCTATCGTCAGTCGACCCGTTCGATGACGAAGGAGAGGTCCCGTGGGCACCGACGCCACCCCCAGCAGCACCCGCGCGGTCGAGTGCGCGTTCGCCGACACCGTCTTCACCGGCGGTGCCGTGTTCACCTCCGACGCGGTGCCCGCCGGCAGCACGCAGGCGCTCACCGGTCGCACCGTCGCCGTGCGCGACGGCCGCATCGTCGCGGTGTGCGCCGACGACGAGGCATCCGCTCTCATCGGTCCCGACACGGTCGTCGTCGACCTGGACGGGGCCCTGCTGGCGCCCGGGTTCCAGGACGCGCACATCCACCCGGTGTCGGGCGGCGTCGAGCTGCTGCAGTGCAACCTCACCGAGTCCGAGGACGCCGCAGACACGCTCGCGAGGATCGCCCGCTACGCCGCCGAGAACCCCGAGGTCGACTGGATCGTGGGCGGCGGCTGGTCGATGGACCACTTCCCGGGCGGGGCGCCGCTGCGAGGCCTTCTCGACGAGATCGTGCCCGACCGGCCGGTGCTGCTGGCGAGCCGCGACCACCACAGCGCATGGGCCAACACCGCGGCGATGCGCCTCGCGGGAGTGGACGCCGCGACCCTCGATCCCGTCGACGGTCGCATCGAGCGCGAAGCCGACGGATTCCCCGCGGGCACGTTCCACGAGGGCGCCGGCGACCTGTTCGCCGAGGTGCGTCCGGCGGTCTCGGCCGACACCGCGTACGCCGGCCTGCTGCGCGCTCAGGACGAGCTGCTCGCGCTGGGCATCACCGGGTGGCAGGACGCCCTCGTCGGCAACTTCCCCGGAATCACAGGTGGCCTGGCCACCTACCGGCGCGCCCTCGCCGACGGCACGCTCAAGGCGCACGTCGTCGGCGCCCAGTGGTGGGAACGCGCCGAGGGCGCTGAGCAGCTCGACGAGATGATCCGGCTGCGCGACGAGATCGCGGCCCTCGGGCAGTCCGACCGCTTCTCGCTCGGCTCCATCAAGTTCATGGTCGACGGCGTCGCCGAGAACCAGACCGCCGCGATGCTCGAGCCCTACCGCGACACGCACGGCCACGACACGCACAACCGCGGACTGTCGTTCATCGCTCCCGAGAGGCTGCGCGACTACGCCGTCGCGGCGGATGCGGCGGGGTTCCAGCTGCACTTCCACGCACTCGGAGACCGTGCGGTGCGCGAGGCGCTCGACGCGCTGCAGGACGCCCGCGAGGTCAACGGCGACACCGACGGCCGCCACCACCTCGCCCACATCCAGGTCGTCGCCGAGGCCGACGTGCCGCGCTTCGCGGAGCTGGGCGCGGTCGCGAACATGCAGCCGCTGTGGGCGTGCCACGAGGACCAGATGGACGAGCTGACGCTGCCGTTCCTCGCCGCCTCGGCCGCCGACCGGCAGTACCCCTTCGGCGACCTGCACCGTGCCGGGGTGCGTCTGGCGGGCGGGAGCGACTGGCCGGTGTCGACCGCCGACCCGCTGGCCGGCATCCACATCGCGGTCAACCGCGTGGCGCCGCTCGAAGACGCCGAACCGCTCGGCGGGCCGGCGCAGCGTCTCGACCTGGCGACCGCGCTCGCCGCCTACACGTCCGGCACCGCGTTCGTGAACCACCGCGACCACGACACTGGCCTCGTCCGCGAGGGATATCTCGCGAACCTCGTCGTCGTCGAACCCAACCCGTTCGACGTGCCGGCCGACCAGCTGTACACGTGCCGCGTCGCCTCGACGTGGATCGACGGCGAACGCGTGTACGCCCGCACCGTGGAGACGGTGGATGCCGGGGGCCCGGCATCCACTCGTCTCTGACTTCCCGCACCCGATCACCTTCAGAGCCGAGGAACCATGTCCACCACCCGACGCACCGCACGTCGCCTGAGCGCCGCCGCGGGCATCGCCGTCGCCGGCGCGCTCGCCCTCGCCGCCTGCAGCGCCCCCGCCGCCGACGACGAGAAGACCCCCGCCCCCGAGTGGGAGCTCACCGCCCAGACCGACGCACCGTCGGGCGACATCGACTCGTTCACATGGGTCAGCTACTCCGAGCCCTACTCGCTGGACTACGCGTACGCGTTCGACTACTCCGACAACCAGGTGCTGTCGAACGTGTGCGAGTCGCTGCTGCGGCTGAACCCCGACTACACGCTGACGCCGGGACTCGCCGAGGCGTACGAGCACCCGACGCCCGACACCTGGGTCTACATGATCCGTCAGGGCGTCACCTTCCATGACGGCACGCCGCTCACCGCCGACGACGTCGTCGCGTCGATGAGCCGCCACCTCGATCCCGAGGTCGGGTCGTCGTGGTACTCGGTGTATCAGAACGTCGCGTCGATCGAGAAGACCGGCGATCGCCAGGTGACCGTCACGATGACGCAGCCGAACTCGCAGTTCAACCTCGCGATGGGCGGCTCGGCCGGCGTGATCGAATCGGCCGCGACGCTCGCCGAGAAGGGCGCCGACTACGGCAACTCGACGGGGCTCGTCAACTGCACCGGCCCGTTCGAGCTCACTGCGTGGAAGTCCGGCGAATCCGTCACCCTGAAGCGCTACGACGGCTACTGGGACGACACCCTGCGCGCGAAGGCGGGCGAGGTCGACATCCTCTTCATGACCGACTCGAACGCACGCGTCAACGCGCTGAAGTCCGGCGAGGTCGACGGCGGCTGGATGATCCCCACCGACGCGATCGCGCAGCTGCAGGACTCCGGCAAGGGCGAGGTCTACTTCGGACTCAACACCGCGGTCGGCAGCCTGATCGTGAGCGACCTCGAAGGTCCGCTGGGCGATCTGCGCGTCCGTCAGGCCCTCATGATGGCGATGGACCGGCAGGGGATGCTGGATACTGCCGCCAAGGGCTACGGCGAGGTCACCAACGCCCTCACCACCGAGTCGGTGTGGGTGGGCGCGAGCGACGCCGCGATGACCGCGGCGTTCGACGGACTGCAGGAGTACGACCACGACCTGGATGCCGCGAAGAAGCTCGTCGACGAGGCCGGGGCGGCCGGTGAAGAGATCGTCATCACGACCGCGCCGATCGGCAACGACTTCGCCGTGATCTCGCAGGGCGCGGCCGCCGCCGCACAGTCGATCGGGCTGAAGGCGAAGATCGAGACCGTCAGCCCCAGCGCGTACACGGCGCTGTTCTCCGACCCGAGCGCCCGCGAGGGGACCGACCTCTTCTACACCTCGTGGTACCTGTCCAGCCCCGACCCGCTGGAGATGTACAGCGTGCTGCGTACCGGCGAGTTCAGCAACTACGGCAACTGGAGCGACCCCGACTTCGATGCGCTCGTCAACGAGGCCGTCGCCATCGACGACCCCGCCGCGCGCAGCGACGTGACGGCGAAGGCCCAGCGCATCACGAACGAGCAGCTGCCGTGGCTGCCCCTGTTCGAGGGGCCGATGACGGTGTTCCTCGGCGACCGCGTGACCGGCGTGGCCCCGTCCGTCGCGATGCTCTACTACCCGTGGGCGGCCACCATTGGCGCACGGTGACCTCGCGCGGGGCCGGGCCTTCGGGCCCGGCCCCGCGCCCTCCCCACGAAGGGAGCGACGATGATCGCTCTGCGCCGGATCGCCGGCAAGCTCGGCGGGCTGCTGCTGACGCTGTTCCTGGCATCCCTCCTCGTCTTCTTCTCGCGGTTCCTCGTGCCGGGCGACCCCGTCGCGTTCCTGCTGCGGGGACGCAAGCCCAGCCCTGAAGCCGTCGCCCAGGTCACTGCGCAGTACGGACTCGACCTGCCCCCCTGGCAGCAGTACCTGAACTGGGTCGGCGGCATCCTCCACGGCGACCTCGGCCGGTCGCTGCAGTACCGGCAGGACGTCACCGCGGTCCTCGGCGAACGGCTGCCGGTCACGCTCGGGCTCGTCGTCATCGCCGGAACGATGATCGCCGTCGTCGGTCTCGTCGCCGGCGCGATCGCAGCGCTCAACCGCGGGCGGCTGGGCGACCGGGCCATCCTCATCGGCCTCACGGTGCTCGGGGCGATCCCGTCGTTCGTCGGCTCGATCGTGCTCATCGCGGTCTTCGCGGTGCAGCTCGGCTGGTTCCCGTCGTTCGGCTCGGGCGAGGGGTTCTGGGACACGGTGTATCACCTCGTGCTGCCTTCGACAGCGCTGGCGATCGTGTTCGTGGTTCTCGTCGGCAAGGTCACCCGCTCGTCGATGATCGACCAGCTGGGCCGCGAGCACGTCGAGGTCGCGATCAGCCGAGGGCTCCGGCGAGGGACCGTGATCCGCCGCCACGTGTTCCGCAACGCCGTGGGGCCCATCCTGACGGTGAGCGGCATGCTCGTGGCCGGGCTCCTCGTCGCGAGCTCGATCGTCGAGGCCGCGTTCGGCCTGGCCGGCATCGGGTCGCTGCTCGTGCAGTCCGTCGACCGCCTCGACTTCCCCGTCGTGCAGGCGATCGTCCTCCTCGTGGTGACCGCGTTCGTCGTCGTGAACGCCGTCATCGACGTCCTCGAACCCTGGATCGACCCGCGATCCGCCGCCGGAGCAGGTGCCCGCTGATGACCACGACCCCGACGCTCGCCGTCAAGGTGCTGCGCGCGCCGCGGCTGCCGCGCACGACCCTCAGCTTCGCGATCGCCCTGGGCGTCGTCGCGGCGATGACGCTGGCCGCGATCTTCGCCCCGTTCCTCGCGCCGTATGATCCCGACGCCGTCGACTTCGCCGCCGTCTACGCCGGTCCGAGCCCCGCGCACTGGCTCGGCACGGACGGTCTCGGCCGCGACACCCTGAGCCGCCTCATCTACGGAGCCCAGACCGCACTGCTCGGACCGCTGCTGGTGGTGGTCGCCTCGACGGTGCTCGGGATCCTGCTGGGACTGCTCGCCGGGTGGCGCGGAGGCTGGATCGACGCCGCGCTCGGGCGCGTGTTCGACGTGCTGTTCGCGTTCCCGTCGCTGCTCATCGCGATCATGGCGGTCGCGCTGTTCGGCAAGGGGCTCGTCGCCCCGGTGATCGCCATGAGCATCTCGTACGCGCCGTTCGTGGCCCGGCTCACCCGCTCGCTCGTCGCCGCCGAGCGCAGTCGCCCGTATGTCGCGGCCTACCGCGTGCAGGGCTTCGGCGGCGCCTGGATCGCGCTGCGGCGCGTCCTGCCGAACGTCACGCCGATCGTCGGCGCCCAGTCGACCCTGAACTTCGGGTACGTGCTCGCCGAACTCGCCGGGCTGTCGTTCCTCGGCCTCGGCGTCCAGCCGCCGACCGCCGACTGGGGCGCGATGATCAACGAGGCCCAGGCGGGCCTCCTCGGCGGGCACTTCCTGCCGGCGATCGTCCCCGCCGTCGCCGTGGTCGTCGTGGTCGTCGCCGTCAACATCATCGGAGAAGAGCTCTCCGACCGCATCGGAGGAGAGATCCCGGCATGACCCCGGCCACGATCGACCAGCGCGACGGCGCGGTGACCCGAGCTCCCGCCCTGCTCGACATCAGCGATCTCACCCTCGACCTGCCGGGAGGCACGCGACTGCTGCACGGCATCTCGTTGTCGGTCGCCGCGGGCGAGACCGTCGGACTCGTGGGGGAGTCCGGGTCGGGCAAGTCGCTGACCGCGCGGACGGTGCTGGGGCTCGTCCCCGACCGCGCCGCCGTGAAGGGCCACGTTCTGCTCGGCGGAGCCGATGTGCTCGCCGCCCCCGGGCCGCAGCTGCGGCAGCTGCGGAGGCGTGGAGCGGGCATGATCTTCCAGGATCCCCGAGCGGGCATCAACCCGATGCGCACCATCGGCGATCACCTCACCGAAGCGCTGCGCTTGGCCGAAGGCTGGTCGGCGCAGGATGCGCGTGCGCGAGCGATCGAGCTGCTCGCCGCAGTGCGCCTGCCGCGGCCCGAGGACCACCTGCGGCAGTACCCGCACGAGTTCTCGGGCGGGATGCTGCAGCGCGTCATGATCGCGGGCGCCCTCACCACGTCTCCGCAGCTGCTGGTGTGCGACGAGCCGACCACCGCCCTGGATGTGACGACGCAGGCCGAGATCATCGGCGTGCTCACCGAGCAGCGGGCCTCGCGGGGCATGGGGATGCTCTTCATCACCCACGACCTCAACCTCGCCGCGTCGCTGTGCGACCGCGTCTACGTCATGAGCGGAGGTCAGGTCGTCGAGCAGGGGCGTGCGCACGATGTGCTGCGGGCCCCGAGCGCCGAGTACACGCGCCGGCTCGTCGCTGCCACGCCGACGCTGGTCGGGGCGGCACCGAGCGCTGACGACGGGCGGGGCGTCGGAGGTTCTGCGCGACACGCCGGATCGGAGCATCCGCTGGTCGGCGGGTCGTCGAAGACCTCCGACGCCGGGTACGGGGGTGCGGATGCCGGCGGCCCGGCAGCCCCGATGCTCCAGGCATCGGGGGTGTCGAAGACCTATCTGCGCCGCGGCAAGGAGCCGGTGCGAGCCGTCATCGACGCGTCGGTCGAGGTGCCACGCGGCGGCGCGCTCGGAGTCGTGGGGGAGTCGGGGTCGGGCAAGTCGACGCTCGCGCGCATGATCGTGGGGCTCGAGGGCGCCGACGCCGGCGAGATCCGCATCGACGGTCGTGAGCGCACCGCGGTGCCGCACGGGCGGGCGGAGCGCATCGCGCACGCCCGCAGCGTGCAGATGGTGTTCCAGGACCCATACCTGTCTCTCGACCCGCGGATCACCGCGGGCCGTGCGATCGAAGATGCACTGCGGCTGCACGCGCGCCTGGGCTCGGCCGAGGCACGCGCGCGGGTGCTGTCGCTCCTGGAGCAGGTCGGCCTCGGTGAGAAGCATGCGGCGGCGCGGCCGCGCACGCTGTCGGGCGGTCAGCGGCAGCGCGTCGCGATCGCCCGCGCCCTCGCGATCGAGCCCGACGTGCTCGTGATGGACGAGGCCACCAGCGCCCTCGACGTGTCGGTGCAGGCGCAGGTGCTCGACCTGGTCGACCGCATCCGGTGCGAGCGTGGGCTGACCGTGCTGTTCATCAGCCACGATCTCGCGGTGGTGCGTCGCGTGTGCGAGCAGACGGTCGTGATGCGGCGGGGCGAGATCGTCGAACGTGGCGACACGACGACCCTGCTGGTCGCCCCGCAGCACGAGTACACGCGCCTGCTCATCGACTCCGTGCCCAAGCCGGGGTGGGATGCGGGCGCCGCCGGCGCGGAGGTCGAGGCCGTGCTCGGCACCGCTTCGGACCGGGTGGATGCCGCCACCCCCGCCGACGCCGGGTCGGAGGCGGCGGCGGTCGAAGAAGCGCGGATCGAGGCATCCGGGCAGGCGCGATGACGGGACGGGTGCTCGTCGCCCGTCACGGCGAGACGATGCTCAACGTGCTGGCCCGCGTCCAGGGCTGGTGCGACTCCCCGCTCACCGAGCGCGGCCGGGCCGAGGCGGCCGCGCTCGGTGTCTCCGTCGGCGCGGCGGGCTCCGTGGGAGCCGTGTTCTGCGCCGACTCGGGGCGGCATCGCGAGACGGCGGCGCTCGCGATGCCGGGCGTCCCGGCGCGGGCCGACGCGCGGTGGCGTGAGCTCGCGTTCGGTGCCTACGAGGGAGCGTTGAGCGCCCGGCTCTGGAACGACCTGCGGCGCGCCTACGGTCCCGCCGACGGCGGCGGGGTGCTCGAAGCGCTGGTCGCGCTTCCGGACCTCGCCGATCACGGTGCGCTGCCCGTCGAGTCCGCGGCGACACTGCGGGCGCGTGCACGCGAGGCGTTCGAGATCGCGGCGGCCGAGGCACCCGTTCACGACGTCCTCGTCGTCACGAGCGGATTGACGATGCTCGCACTGCTGGCTGAACTCGACGTCGACGCCTCTCGGTTCGACGGCGGCGTGCACAACGGCGCCCACGTCGTTATCACGCGGCGTAGCGGTGGCTGGCGCGTGGAGTGAGTGCGCGCGGCCCGCGCGACGAGGGTGCGCCCGTGCGATCCGATGCGACGGGGTTCGCCGTCGACGCGGGTGTGTCCGATTCGGGCAATGAACTTCCCGTTCACACCGGGTGAGTGAACTTCCCGTTCACACGGGGTGAGTGAACTTCCCGTTCACATGGGGTGAGTGAACTTCCGGTTCACACGGGGTGAGTGAACTTCCGGCTCACACGGGGTGAGTGAACTTCCGGCTCACACGGGGTGAGTGAACTTCCGGCTCACACGGGGCGAGTGAACTTCCGGCTCGCACGGGGCGTGCGCGGGGTGTCCGGGGCTGTGTGAACGGGAGGTTCAGCGAGGCGATGTGAACAGGACGTTCATCATGGTTTGAGAGCTTCTGATCTCGGCGCGAACCTTGCCGGTCACTCGGCGCGGCGGCAGTCTGCAGCAGTCAGTCGGCCAGCGCCAGCGCGCGGAAGGGTTCGCGCGGGGGAGTGGGCGGCTGCGGCATCCGCTCGCCCTGGCGTGTGCGGGTGTGACGCAGATACAGCTCGTCGATGAGGGCCGTGGCCAGCCGAACGAGTTTCGCGATCTCGGCGTCGTCGCGGTCGACCCACGCGCACCGCGGCTCATCGCCGACAGGGACGAAGTCGTCGTGCTGCTCCCACGCGACGAGAGTGCGCTCGGCACCCAGCACATGCTGCTGCCACCAGACCTGCCGCAGGTAGGAGCGGGGGATGCTGCGCCACGCCTTGTTCGTCGTCTTGATCTCGGCGAGCGTCACACGCCCTGCCGCATCGACCGCGATGCCGTCGGGCGTCGCGAGATGGCGCTTCTCGACGACCGCGTGGAAGAGCGCCGATGACGGCTGGATGCCGTGGGTCGCGGCGACCCAGCCGGCGATCTCGGGCTCGCGCGCCCGCCCGTGGGCGGTGTAGGCGTTGCCCGAGAAGCCCGAGCCCATCAGCTTCGCGTCGGCGGCCCGTGCGATCGCCTTCTCGGAGGTCAGCGTCGCGACATCGGTGGCCGTGATGCCCCGAGAGCGTGCCCGCACCCAGGCGACCCGATCGCGCGAGTCCGCGACGATGCGGGCCGCGAGCTCAGGAGCCTGCGCCGCGAACGCGGGCACGGCTGCGGGCATCGGGGTCACCTTTCGAGGCTACGCCGCCGTGCCGACATCCGCCGACGCGACGCGCGTTCTCGTCGATGCCTGCTGTCCTTCCTGTCGACAACGCGGTTTCTCGCCGAACCACCACGATCTCGACGCAGACGACGAGGTCGCTCGGCGAGAAACCGCGTTGTCGGATCGGGGTCGAGCGGGCTTCCTCCCCAACGGGGCTCGGATGCGGTCATCGACGAGGATTCCACTTTCGCCCGCCGGCGTGTGCCGCGGCGAAACGACCGTGTCAGCATCCTGTGATGCCTCACCACATCAGCTTCGCGCAGGCGCGCAGCGTGCTCCTCACTCGCGAGGCGCTCGATCGCAACAGATGGCGGGAGCGTGAGATCGCGCGATCCGTGTCGGCGGGTGAACTGCGGCGGCTGCAACGCAACCAGTACGTGAAGGACGCCGACTGGGATCCGCTGTGGCCGGAGTCGAGACACCGGATTCAGGTGGCCGCGGCCTTCGCGGAGATGCGGGGAGGCGACTCGGTCGCGTCGTACGACTCCGCCGCAGTGGTGTGGGAACTCCCGCTGTACCGCTGCACCCCTGAGGTCGTACATGTGACGGTTCCCGACGGCAAGCACATCTCGAGCCGGAACGGGATGCGTCGCCACGGCGATGCGCTCGCCGACAAGGACGTGACGGTCCGGGAGGGGATCCGCGTCACGACGCTCGAGCGCACGGTACTGGATCTCGCCTGCACGCTGCCGTTCGCAGCGGGACTCGCGGCGGCAGACGCGGCGCTCCGGCTCGTCGCCTGCGACGACGGCGCATACGACGAAGCGGGTGCGCAGACGTGGCGAGACGAGATGCTGGCGAGAGTCGCGGGCGGCGTCGGTCGTCGCGGAGTCAGGACTGCGGCGGAAGTCCTCGCTCTCGCGGACGGTCGGGCGGAATCTCCTGCGGAGAGCGCGGGTCGCGGGCACCTGCACAGGCTCGGTTTTCGCCGGCTTCGACCTCAGGTCGAGGTGCGGGGGCCTGACGGGAGGGTGTTGCGCGTCGACGTCGAGATCGAGGACATCGCCACGTTCCTTGAGATAGACGGCGCGGGCAAGTACCTCGACGAAGCGCTGCGGACCGGACGGACTGTCGAGCAGGTGATCCTTGACGAGAAGCGCCGCGAGGACTGGATCCGTGGGACGACCGGCAAGCGCATGGTCCGCGTCGACGAGAAGCACGTCCGCACTGCGGAGGCGCTCGCTGCGCGGCTGTCGTCCTTCGGCATCTCGTTGCCGCGCTGACATCCGGTTCCCCTGGATGCCGACAACGCGGTTTCTCGCCGAGACAGCATGTCGTACCCGGCGCTGACGTGGTCGCTCGGCGAGAAACCGCGTTGTCGACGAAGAAGGGGGGAGGAGGAGGGGGGAGGGGAGGAGGGGGCGGCGGCGGACGGGAGGGGGAGGGGCGGACCGCGGATTTGGCGGGGGGCGGGGGATCACGTACTCTGGAGGAAGCCGAAGACCGCCGGTCATCGTCGTGCGTGAAAGCGCACGGGATCGAAGCACTGCATCAGCAGGGGCCCGCGCAGGTGTCACGATGATTCTCTTGAAGCTCCGTGCGCTTGCGCCGGAGCTTTTTCTTTTGCCTGCTGAGAGCAGATGAGCGGATGCCGCCGGCCGGCGCCCCGCCATCGCGGAGCGTCTCATCCACACAAGGAGTGACCATGGCGCAGAAGGATGCATCGGTCGCCGAGCTCACGAAGAACTTCGAGAACTCGAACGCCGTCCTGCTTACCGAGTACCGCGGTCTGACGGTTGCCCAGCTCAAGCAGCTGCGCAACAGCATCCGTCAGGACGCGGAATACGCCGTGGTGAAGAACACGCTGACCAAGATCGCCGCGAACAACGCGGGGATCACGGCGCTGGACGAGGACCTCAAGGGCCCCTCGGCCATCGCGTTCGTGCACGGCGACTTCGTCGCCACCGCGAAGGCTCTGCGTGACTTCGCCAAGGCCAACCCGCTTCTCGTGATCAAGGGTGGCGTTTTCGAGGGCAACGCCCTCAGCGCCGACGAGGTCAACAAGTACGCCTCGCTGGAGAGCCGTGAGGTTCTGCTGGCGAAGGCCGCGGGCATGATGAAGGCGACGATGGGCAAGGCTGCTGCCACCATCGACGCGCTTCGCGAAAAGCTGGAGACCGCCGAGGCCGCGTGAGCGACCCGTACGTCTTCCCCACACAAACCCCATTCATCTAGGAGATACACATCATGGCGAAGCTCACCACTGAGGAGCTGCTCGAGCAGTTCGCTGGCCTGACCCTTGTCGAGCTCAGCGAGTTCGTGAAGGCGTTCGAGGAGAAGTTCGAGGTCACCGCTGCTGCTCCCGTCGCCGTCGCCGGCGCCGGTGGCGCGGGTGCCGAGGCTGCTGCCGAGGAGGAGAAGGACTCGTTCGACGTCATCCTCGAGGCTGCCGGCGACAAGAAGATCCAGGTCATCAAGACGGTCCGCGAGCTCACCTCGCTGGGCCTCGGCGAGGCCAAGGCTGTCGTCGACGGCGCCCCCAAGGCCGTCCTCGAGGGCGTCAACAAGGACGCGGCCGACAAGGCCAAGGCCGCCCTCGAAGAGGCCGGCGCGACGGTTACCCTCAAGTAATCTCGTTCCTTCCACGAAAGCCCCGGGTGCTCGCACCCGGGGCTTTCGTCATGCCCGGGGGTCGCCGAAGACGGCCCGCACACCGGCATCTGAGTAAGCCCTATCTCACGCTTCGACGACCGATCTGCCGCGATTTTCCGGAAAGGCTTGCGTTCCGGCATCCACTCTGGCAAGAATGAGAAAGCGCATTCCAGAAAGCGCATTCTCGACTCTTCGACGACGATGAATCCGGAGGACGCGGTGACGACGACGCACCGTCCCGATACCAGGCCGCACGAGGCCGCGACATGAGCGCACTCGGCGAGCTCACCCGCCTGAAGGGCGCCAAGGCGGTCGGCAAGAAGCAGAACAAGGCCGCCTACCTGTTCCTCGCGCCGTGGTTCGTGGGCCTCGCCCTCGTCACCATCGGCCCGATGCTCGCATCGCTCGGTCTGTCGTTCACGCGGTACAACCTGCTGAGCCCGCCCAAGTTCAACGGCCTCGACAACTACGTGCGCATGTGGGAGGACGAGCGCCTGCACACCGCGCTGCAGGTCACCTTCACGTACGTGCTGGTCTCGGTCCCGCTGCAGCTGGCCGTCGCGCTCTTCCTGGCGATCATCCTCGATCGCGGTCTGCGGGGGCTCGCCTTCTACCGATCGGCGTTCTACCTGCCGTCGCTGCTCGGCGCCAGTGTCGCGATCGCGATGCTGTGGCGTCAGATCTTCGGCGTCGACGGGCTCATCAACCAGGTGCTCGCGTGGTTCGGCATCGAGGGACAGGGATGGATCTCGAGCCCCGACACGGCGCTGGGCACCCTCATGATCCTGCACGTGTGGACCTTCGGGTCGCCGATGATCATCTTCCTCGCGGGGCTGCGTCAGATCCCCTCGATGTACTACGAGGCGGCGGCCGTCGACGGCGCGAACAGGCGTCAGCAGCTGTTCCGCATCACGATCCCGCTGCTCACCCCGATCATCTTCTTCAACGCGGTGCTGCAGCTGATCGGCACGTTCCAGTCGTTCACGCAGGCCTACATCGTCTCGGGCGGCACCGGCGGCCCCGTCGACTCGACGCTCTTCTACACGCTGTACCTCTACCAGCAGGGTTTCGCGAACTTCAACATGGGCTACGCCTCGGCGATGGCCTGGCTCCTGCTGATCATCACCGCGCTGCTCACCGTGGTCGCGTTCTGGTCCTCCAAGTTCTGGGTGTTCTACGATGACGAAAATTGATCCCGAGCCCATCGTGGCCCTGCCCACCGAGACGGTCGTCACGGGGCGTCCGCCCGCCAGGCGCCAGTCCAACCCGTTCCGCAAGCCGCTGACGAGCATCATCCGCCACACGCTGCTCATCGCGCTCGCGGCGCTCATGCTCTACCCGGTGATCTGGATGGTCGTGAGCTCGCTGCGGCCCAACGACGAGATCTTCCGTGAGCCGGGCATCATCTTCGACAGCTTCGAGATCTCGAACTACACCGACGGCTGGAACGCGCTGCAGTACCCGTTCAACGTCTACCTGTGGAACTCCGCGGTGATCGTCGTCGGGTGCATCGTCGGCAACCTCATCTCGTGCTCGATGGCGGCCTACGCGTTCGCGCGGCTCGAGTTCACGGCCAAGCGGCTGTGGTTCGGCATCATGCTGCTGAGCATCATGCTGCCGATCCACGTGATCATCGTCCCGCAGTACATCCTGTTCTCGCAGCTGGGCTGGGTGAACACGTTCCTGCCGCTGATCGTGCCGAAGATGCTGGCCGTGGACGCCTTCTTCGTGTTCCTGATGGTGCAGTTCATCCGCGGCATCCCGAAGGAGCTCGACGAGGCTGCGCGGATCGACGGCGCCGGGCATCCGCGCATCTTCCTGCAGGTGATCCTGCCGCTCATGACGCCGGCGCTCGCGACCACCGCGATCTTCACCTTCATCTGGACGTGGAACGACTTCTTCTCGCAGCTGGTGTTCCTCACCAAGCCCGAGCTGTACACCGTCCCCCTCGCACTGCGGTCGTTCGAGGACGCCCAGAGCGTCACCAACTACGCGCAGATGTTCGCGATGAGCGTCGTCTCGCTCATCCCGATCTTCCTGATCTTCCTGTTCGGCCAGAAGTTCCTCATCAAGGGAATCGCGACGACCGGGATCAAGTGACATCCAGAGGCACTGGATGCCGCACCACAGTTCACGGACCGGGTGGTCCGTCCTCATCACACCGCACCACCCCCACACACCGACTCCGGTCGAAAGGATGCAAGACATGCGACGCAACCGAACCGCAGCCCGCTGGGTGCAGTTCGCCGCGTTCGGCGCAGCGACGACGCTCGCGCTGACCGCGTGCGCAAGCGGGACCCCCACCGAGGAGCCGGCCACAGGCCCGACGCTGTCGGACGAGCCCGTCACCCTCACGTTCACGTGGTGGGGCAATGACGTCCGCCACGAGATCACGCAGCAGCTGATCGAGGCCTTCGAGGCCGAGCACGACAACATCACCATCGAGCCGCAGTACACCGACTGGGCCGGCTACTGGGACAAGCTGGCGACCACCGTCGCCGCCGGCGACGCACCCGACATCATCCAGATGGACGAGAAGCAGCTGTCGACCTACGCGGCCAACGGCGTGCTGCTGGACCTCGGCACGCTCGGCGACCAGCTGCCGACGGGCGACTTCCCTGACTCGGTGCTGGGCACGGGCGCGCTCGACGGGACGCAGTACGGCATCCCGGTGGGCATCAACACCTACACCTACATGGCGAACACCGATCTGCTCGACAGCCTCGGCATCGAACTGCCCGACGACGAGACCTGGTCGTGGGACGACCTCAACGAGATCGCCGAAGAAGTCACCGAGAAGAGCGGCGGCGCGGTCATCGGCTCGCAGTCGTGGGGCTTCGAGGA
Organism: Microbacterium helvum; assembly: GCF_014779795.1. Taxonomy (GTDB): domain Bacteria; phylum Actinomycetota; class Actinomycetes; order Actinomycetales; family Microbacteriaceae; genus Microbacterium; species Microbacterium helvum. The sequence continues at coordinate 134,200 of NZ_JACXZS010000001.1, read as the reverse complement.
CGGCGGCCTCAACAACTGGCTGCGCCAGCACGGCGAGTCCCTGTACGCCGAGGACGGATCGCCCGAGGTGGCCGCGAGCGAGAAGACCCTCGCGGCGTGGTGGCAGAACCTGCTCGACGTGACGGAGGCGGGCGGCACGCCCGACCCGTCCGCCACGATCGAGCGCGAGTCGGCGGGTCTCGCCGAGTCGTTCACCGCGACCAACCAGTCCGCGTTCGGCCCATGGTGGTCGAACCAGGTGGCAGCCCTGCGCTCGGCGAGCGGCCAGACTCTCGTTCCGCTCATGGTGCCGACGACCGACGAGGGCGAGGGCACGGCGGCCTATTACAAGCCGTCGATGTTCTGGTCGGCCTCTGCCAAGACCGAGCACCCGGCCGAGGTCGCGCTGTTCCTCGACTTCCTCTCCAACAGCGAAGAGGCGGCCGACCTGCTGCTCGCCGAGCGCGGCGTCCCTGCGAACGAGAAGATCCGCGAGTACATCACGCCCAAGCTCGGCGAGGTCGATCAGGAGGTCGTCGCATTCCTCGACGAGATCGCGCCGCGCGTGGGCGACGCCCCGCCGGCGACCCCGCCGGGTGGCGGCGCGATCGAGACGATCATCGACCAGCACACCCAGAAGGTGCTGTTCGGCGAGCTGACGCCGGCCGACGCCGCGAAGAGCTTCATCAAGGAGCTCCAGCGCGCGCTCGACGACGCAGCGATCTAGCCGGCGACGGGCTGCGCCAGCCCCCCGGGCGCAGCCCTCGCCCTCAAGACCGCACGGGGCCGGACCGAAGTGATGAGGGGTCCGGTCCCGGGCGGCACCGCCCGAGCCCGCGGCACCGCCCGGCCGCGCAACACCGGCCCGCACCCGCGCCGGGTCGCGTCGGCAGCGGCGGACGCGGGAACCGCGGGCGCGGCATCCCTCACCCGCGCGAATGCGCCCCACCGTGCCCGCGCACGCCCATGATTGACGAAAGAGAGGATCCGGTTTGACCGAGGTCACGTCGCGCCCCATCACGATGGCGCAGGTCGCACAGTACGCCGGTGTGTCGCAGGCGTCGGTGTCGCGCGTCCTCAACGGCGTCGCCACGGTCGATCCCGCGATCGTCGCGAAGGTGAATCGCGCCGTCGCGGCCCTGAACTACTCGCCGAGCGAGGCCGCCCGCAGTCTGGTGCGAGGGAGCAGCCACACGATCGCGCTGCTGGTGCCGGACCTTGAGAATCCGCTGTTCCAGGGCGTGCTCAAGGGGCTGACGGTCGCCGCCGCCCGCGACGGATACCGCGTGCTCGTCGCCGACAGTGCCGAGGCGGTCGGCGTCGAGGCCGAGATCGCGAGCGAGGCGCGCAGCAAGTGCGATGCGCTGGTGCTCGTCTCGCCGCGCATGCCCGACGCCGAGCTGCGCGAGCTCATCCAGCGGACGACCCCGGTCGTCGTGGTGAACCGCCGCGTCGACGACACGCCGGCCGCGCAGCTGTCGGTCGACTACGCGACGGCGATCAAAGAGCTCGGCACGCATCTGCGCGGCTTCGGCCATCGCCGCATCGCCTACGTCGCGGGGCCCCCGCTCAGCTACGCGAACGAACTCCGCGCGCAGGGGCTCGGCGAGCTGGCGCGCGAGTACCCCGACCTGGAGTTCCTCACCATCCCGGCGGGGTCGAGCATGGAGTCCGGCTACGACGCGGCGGACGCCGTGCTCGAGACGGGCGCGACCGCCGCGATCGCCTTCAACGACCTCGTCGCCCTCGGTCTGATGTCGCGCCTGCGCGAGGTCGGCGTCGAGGTGCCGGAACAACTGTCCATCGTCGGGATCGACGACATCCCGCAGTCCCGTTTCGCCGCCCCTCCGCTGACGACAATGTCGGTCCCGCGGATCGAGATCGGGCGGCAGGCCTGGAATCGCATGCGTCAAGCACTGGACGGCGAGAGCGCCGACCACCCCCTGTTCTATCGACCCGTCCTCGTGCCGCGCCGCAGCTCCGGCCCCGCCTCTCACGCGAGCGGCTGGGTCGGCCCCGCCCGACCGGTGCTGCGGCTCGGCTCGACCGTGGTCGCCCAGTACGAAGAGGGCACCAGCGTCGACTCGGTGCTGTCGCCGCGTCCGTACCTCGACGCGGTCATCTCGCGCACCGGCACCCCGCTGACGGTCACCGAGCCCACCGATCACCCGCACCACCTGGGCGTCAGCCTCGCGATCGCCGACGTCAACGGCACGTCGTTCTGGGGCGGCCGCACCTACGTCCGCGGCGAGGGGTCGATCATGGTGCCCAACCACGGCCGCCAGCGCCGCGACCGCCTGCACATCGACGGTCACGTGCTCGACGAACGCCTCAGTTGGGTCGACCAGAGCGGCACGACGCAGCTGGTCGAGGTGCGCGAGCTGCGCTCGGCCGAGCTCGCGAACGGCTGGGCGCTGCGCTGGCGCAGCCACCTCAAGGCGACCCTGGATGCCATCACGTTCGGCTCGCCGGCGACCAACGGGCGCGAGGGCGCCGGGTACGGCGGCATCTTCTGGCGGTTCGCGCCCGAGATCGCGCGCGTGTTCAGTCCCGCCGGCGACACCGAGCGCGAGGTGCACGGCGCGACGACCGAGTGGCTGGCGTTCACGTTCCCCGACCGCGGCACCACCGTCGTGCTGACGCAGGGCGCCGAGCGCATGCCGTGGTTCGTGCGCTTCGCCGAGTACCTGGGCGCCGGGCCGTCGGTGGCGTGGGACGAACCCCGCACGCTGCCCGAGGGCGGCGAGCTCGACCTCGAGCTCACGGCCTACGTGCTCGACGAGGAGCTGGCGGATGCCGCCGCCGTCGAGGCGGCGCTGCCAGAGCTGAGGGCCGAGGCCGGGCTGTGACGGAGCGCCTGCGCGTCGGCATCGCCGGCGTGCATGGGCACGGCCGGTCGCACGTCGAGGCCACGCTCTCGCGCGCCGCGGAGCTCGAGCTCGTCGCGGTCGCCGATCCCCGCGGCGGCGGAGCGGTGCCCGACACGACGCACGTCTTCGCCGACGCGGCCGCGATGATCGACGCCGTCGAGCTCGACATCGCGATCCTCAGCACTCCGATCCCCACCCACGCCGAGCTCTCGCGCCTGGCACTGTCACACGGCGCCCACGTGCTGCTGGAGAAGCCGCCGGTTCCGTCGGTCGTCGATCATCGGGAACTGCTGAGGGCGGGGGATGCCGCATCTCGGGCGGTGCAGGTCGGTTTCCAGTCGTTGGGCAGCGCGGGGGTTCCGGCCACCGCCGAGGTCGCGGCATCCGGCGTCATCGGCGACGTCGTGCACTACGGCGCCGTGGGGTCGTGGTCGCGTTCCGAGGAGTACTGGCGCCGGGCGCCGTGGGCCGGCCATCGCGTGATCGACGGCCGGCTCGTGGCGGACGGCGTCGTGACGAATCCGCTCGCCCACGCGGTCGCGACGGCGTTCGCGATCGCCGGCGCCGTCACGCCGGAGGACGTCGTCGACGTCGACGCCGACCTGCGCCGGGCGAACGACATCGCCACCGACGACACGTCGTCGCTGGTCGTGAGGCTGCGCGGCGGCGCGCGGCTGGCGGCCGGACTGGCGGTGACGGCACCGCGGCGCACCGAGCCGCACGTGCTGGTGCGCGGCACGCGCGGCCATCTGGTCTACCACTACACGCTGGACACGCTGCACGTCTTCCGCGACGGCCGCGCGCTGCCGCGCACCTACGGGTTCGAGCGTGTCGCGCTGCTGGACGATCTGGTCGGCCACGCCCGCGACGGGTCCGATCTCGTCGCGCCGCTCGCACGCACCGGCGCGTTCACGCGAGTGCTCGAAGCCGTCGTCGGCGGTCCGCCGCCGACTCCGGTCGCGGGCAGCCTCGTGCGGTCCGAGCGCCGCGGTGACGAGATCTTCCGTGTCGTGGATGGCGTGGAGGATGCCGTCCAAGCCGTCGCGTGGGAAGGTCGTACGTTCCGCGATCTCGGGGTGCTCTGAGGCGGCGCTCAGCGTCCGACGCCGATGATGGCCGACGCGTCGTCGTCGACGGGCGCGGTGGAGTTGCGCACCACGAGCGGGGACGGCTCGTACAGCCGGTGGATCGGCGAGTCCGGCTCGTCGAGCTGACGCAGCAGCAGCTCCGCGGCCGCGCGGCCCTGCTGATGAGGGCGCTGCTGCAGCGTCGTCAGCGAGAACATGTCCGCGTACGCGTGATCGTCGATGCCGACGACGCTGAGGCGCTCTGGCACGCGGATGCCCAGGCGCCGCGCCGCGATGATCGCGCCCACCGCGACCTCGTCGCACACCCCGACGATCCCCGTCGGCCGCGTGCGGCGGTCGCCGAGCAGGTGGACGGCGGCGCTGTACCCGCCCGGCATGGCCACCTCCGATTGGACGTGGCGAGCGGATGCCGCAAGCCCGGCATCCCGCATGGCCGAGAGGTACCCGTCCAGCCGGCGACCGTCGCCGAAGCTCGTGCGGCGCCCGTCGGGATCGCCGCCGAGGAACACGATGTCGTGATGGCCGAGGCCGATCAGGTGGTCGGTCGCGATGCGCGCAGCCGCCTGGTCGTCGATCGAGACCGCGTTGGTGCCCACGTCGTAGCCGCCGACACTGACCACGGGCTTGCCGAATGCGACCAGGCGCTCCAGTTCGCGCGCGCTGGGCTCGATGCCGATCGCGATCAGGCCGTCGAACCTCTTGCGGGCGAGGAAGTGCTCGAACATCTCGCGCCGTGCGGCCGATTCGGGCGCCGCTCCGTACAGGGCCAGGTCGTACCGGCGCTCCAGCAGGGCGTCCTGCACCCCTTCGAGCACCTGCGCGAAGAACCAGCGGTCCAGCGACGGCATCACCACGCCCACCGTCTGCGTGCGACCGGTCACGAGGCTGACCGCGCTCGTGGTGGGGACGTAGCCGAGGGCGGTCGCGGCATCCCTCACCCGCACCCGGGTGGACTGCGAGACGTACCCGCCGCCGGTCAGCGCACGCGAGGCGGTCGACTTCGACACGCCTGCCGCGCGCGCCACATCGGCGATGCCCGCCATCGGGTCCTCCTCGCGCTGCACCCCGGTCCGCGGTCGTCCGGAACCGGTTCCAGAGTTCATCTTGCCCTCGTCGTGCCGAGTCCGCCAGCCGGACGGCGCTGTTTACCGACTTGTGACCCACGGTCATTGTGCGGCTCTGCGGCATCCCCTAGCGTGAGCATGGAATCGGTTCCCGATCTCTCACGTGCGGGGGGCACACGAGTGCCGCCCGCGGACTCGAAGAGGAGGCAGACACCATGACTGCATTGCGATCCCGCCGGCGACACGGCTACATCGCACTCGGCTTGGCCACCGTTGCGGCTCTCACACTCGCCGGATGTGCCGAGGGCGGCGACGAGGGGAATACGGACGACGGCTCGCTGGAAGGGGAGACCGTCCAGATCGCGGGCGGCATCACCGGCACCGAGGCGGACGCGCTTCAGAAGTCCTTCGACGCGTTCACCGCCGACACCGGCATCAAGGTCGTGTACACCGGCGACAAGGGCTTCGAGGGCAACATCGTGACGAAGGTCGACGGCGGCTCGGCCCCTGACATCGCCATCGTCCCGCAACCCGGCCTGTTCCGCTCGCTCGTCGACACCGGAGAGGTGGTCGAGGGCAGCGACGAGGTCGAGGCGAACGTCGACGAGTACTGGGCACCGGCCTGGAAAGAGATCGGCTCGGTGGATGGAACCTTCTACGCCGCGCCGATGCTCGCGAACCTGAAGGGCTACATCTACTACTCGCCGAAGAGCTTCCAGGAGTGGGGCGTCGAGATCCCCGAGACGTGGCAGGAGCTGCTGGATCTGACCAAGACGATCCAGGAGAAGACCGGCCAGCCGCCGTGGTGTGCCGGGTTCTCGTCCGAGGCCGCGTCGGGCTGGCCCGGCACGGACTGGATCGAAGACCTCGTGCTGCGTCAGTCCGGTGCGGACGTCTACGACAGCTGGGCGAACGGCGACACGCCGTTCACCGACCCGGACATCGAGTCGGCGTTCGACGAGGTGGCCAAGGTGCTGCTCGACCCGAAGTACGTCAACGCCGGCTTCGGCGATGTGAAGAGCATCAACTCCACCGCGTTCGGCGACCCGATCGCCGCGGCCGTCGCGAACGGGACGTGCGCGCTCACGCACCAGGCGTCGTTCCTCACCGCCAACTTCCTCGCGGTGCAGACGGCCGACGGTGCGACGCCCGACGTGGCGGAGGACGGCGACGTCTACGCCTTCCTGATGCCGGGCTTCGAGGGCGAGCCGTTCTCGGTGTCGGGTGGTGGCGAGCTCGTCACGCTCTTCTCCGACGACGCCGCGACGCAGAAGGTCGCGGAGTACATGTCGACGCCCGAATGGGCCGATGCCCGCGTGTCGCTGGGTGGCGCCATCTCGGCGAACACCGGTGCGGACCCGTCGCTCGCGTCCAGCAAGTTCCTCACCGACGCGATGACCGTCCTGCAGGACCCCGACACGGTGTTCCGCTTCGACGCCTCGGACCTGATGCCGGCCACGGTCGGGTCGGGCTCCTTCTGGCGCGGCATGGTCGACTGGATCGACGGCAAGCCGACGCCGCAGGTGCTGGAAGACATCCAGGCAGGTTACGAGAACTGACGCCCGGCGCCGAGGCGACGGCTGATCCGTCGTCGTCGACGACGACGGAGGAAGGGCGGACCATGTCCCAGACCGCAGCCTCGGTGGATCAGGCTGAAGTGCCACCGCCGCCGGACCCGGCGAAACGCAAGCCGCCGTCGCGCACGACCACCCGGATCGTCGTCGCGGTCGGCTTCATCCTGATCGCGGCGCTCGTGATCTTCCTGTTCCTCAGCCCGCCGAACCCCGATGCGCGGCCGACGTCGCTGGGCTTCTCGTTCAACTCGTTCTTCCAGTGGATCGGCGAACTGGGGCCGATCGTGCAGATCCCGATCGTCCTGCTGGTGTTCGGGGTCGTCGTCGCGGTCCTCCTGGTGCTCATCGAGTACGCCCCCCGCAAGGGAACGGGCTACTTCTGGCTGCGGCTGATCTCCAGCTTCGCGATCCCCTTCGTGGCGCTGATGATGCTGCGGCCCTATCAGAACGCGGTCCTCTACGTCGTTCCGATCGCGCTCATCGCGGGCGGCCTGCTCTTCTACGCCGACTACCGGGCACGCGAGGGCGCCGGGTACCTGTATCAGCTGACGCTGTTCCTGGCGCCCGCTGCGATCCTGATCCTCGTCGGCCTCGTCTATCCGACCATCTCGACCGTCATCCAGTCGTTCTTCGACAAGACCGGCGAGAACTTCGTCGGCTGGGAGAACTACCGCTGGGCGTTCACCAACCCGCAGGGGTTCTGGTCGATCATCAACACCCTGATCTGGGCGATCTTCGCGCCGATCTTCTCGACCATCGTGGGGCTGGCGTACGCGGCCTTCATGGAGCGGGCGCGCGGAGACCGGATCCTCAAGATCCTGGTCTTCATCCCCTTCGCGATCGCGCCGGTGAGCATCAGCCTCATCTGGAAGTTCGTCTACGACTACCGGCAGGGCAACCAGATCGGCATCCTCAACGCCATCGTGGTCGCCTTCGGCGGCGAGCCCGTCCGCTGGCTCGACACCTGGCCGCTCGTGAACACGTTCTGCCTGCTCTTCGCGTTCGTGTGGGCGCAGACGGGATTCGCGATGGTCGTGCTGTCCGCGGCGATCAAGGCGGTGCCGGCGGAGCAGATGGAGGCGGCGCAGCTCGACGGCACCAACGCGTGGCAGCGGTTCATCAACGTCACCGTCCCCGGCATCCGCACCGCCATCGTCATCGTGCTCACGACGATCACGATCTCCGCGCTGAAGCTGTACGACATCGTGGCCGTGATGACGGGCGGTCGCTCGAACTCCACGGTGCTCGGCTTCGAGATGGTGAACCAGCAGCAGCGCTTCCAGAGCTACGGTCACGCCGCGGCGCTCGCCGTGCTGATCTTCGTGTTCGTGACACCGCTCATCATCTACAACGTCAGACAGCTGCGCCTGCAGAGGGAGGTGCGATGATGACCGCTGTCGACGAGAAGACGAGCCCGCAGTTCGACAAGTCGGCCGCGCGCAAGGTGGCGCGTGAGACCCGTCGCAACGAGGCGCAGGCGCAGAAGCGGATGACCTCGCCCGTGGCGACGGTGATCGCCATCGCGATCGCGTTCCTGTGGACGATCCCGACGCTGGGGCTCTTGATCACCTCGTTCCGCCCCGGTGCCGATTCGGCGTCGACGGGCTGGTGGACGGTCTTCACGAACCCGGACTTCACCACCGGGAACTATCAGGACGCGCTGACCTCCGGCGGCACGGCGCTGACCCTGGGGCAGTCGTTCCTCAACTCGCTCGCGATCACCATCCCGGTGACGATCTTCGCGCTCGCCATCGCATCGCTGGCCGCCTACGCGTTCGCGTGGATGGACTTCAAGGGGCGCGGCATGCTGTTCGTCGCGGTCTTCGCGCTGCAGATCGTGCCGATCCAGATGGCGCTGGTGCCGCTCCTGAGCCTGTTCTCGCGCGGGCTCGAGATCGGCGACGTCGCGGTGTTCCCGGGCCTGGAGATGCGCGATGTGGACCACAGCTTCGCGACGATGTGGATCGCCCACGTCATCTTCGCGCTGCCGCTGGCGATCTTCCTGCTGTACAACTTCATCGCCGAGATCCCGTCCGATGTGATCGAGGCGGCGCGCGTGGACGGCGCGGGCCACGGGCAGATCTTCTTCCGGATCATCCTGCCGCTGGCGACCCCGGCGCTCGCGTCCTTCGCGATCCTCGAGTTCGTGTGGGTGTGGAACGACCTGCTCGTGGCGACCATCTTCGCTCCGACGTCGTCGCTGCCGATGACGCAGACGCTCAACTCGCTGTCGGGCTCGTGGGGCGACCGGTGGTACCTGGTGTCGGCGGGCGCGTTCCTCGTGCTGATCGTGCCGATGATCGTGTTCCTCGCGCTCCAGCGCTTCTTCGTCCGAGGCCTGATGGCGGGTGCGACCAAGGGCTGACCATCGTCGGAGGAGGGATGCCTCGGCCCCGGGTCTCGCAGAGAGCCGGGGCCGCGGCATCCCTCGCCGAAACCCGCGCTCGCTAACCTGATCGCATGGACGCCTCCGCAGACGCCCCGGCCGCCGCGGCACTGGACCCCGGACTGAGCGCCGCCGACGTCGCGGAGCGCGTGGCCGCGGGGCGCACGAACGCCCACACGGCCGACACCAGCCGGAGCGTCTGGAACATCGTCCGGGCGAACGTGTTCACGCTGTTCAACGGCATCGTGTTCGCGTGCTTCTTCGTGCTGTTCGTGCTGGGGCGCTGGCAGGACGCGCTGTTCGGGCTGGCGGCGTTCGCGAACTCGATCATCGGGTGCGTGCAGGAGTTCCGCGCCAAGCGGGCGCTCGACCGTCTCGCGCTGCTGAACGCCCCGCGCGCCCGCGTGCGCCGAGAGGGCGCCGAGGCCGAGATCGCGCCCGAGGGCGTCGTGATCGACGACATCCTGGTGCTGCGCGCGGGCGATCAGGTGCCGGCGGACGCCGATGTGATCGAGAGCCGCGGTCTGCAGATCGACGAGTCGATGCTGACCGGCGAGTCCGACGCGGTCGACAAGCAGCCGGGCGACGAGGCGCTGTCGGGATCGATCGTGGTGGCCGGCGAGGGGGCCGCGCGCGTGACGCGCGTCGGGGCGGACTCGTACGCGAACCGGTTCGCCGGCGAGGCCAAGCGCTTCTCGCTCGTCGCGTCCGAGGTGCGCAACTCGGTCAACCGCGTGCTGAAGTGGATGAGCTGGATCATCGGACCGGTGGGTCTGCTCGTCTGCAACGCCCAGATGATGGTGTTCGGGGGATGGGCGGCCGCCTTCGAGAGCGGCGACTGGGTGCAGGCGATCGTCAACTCGATCGCGGCCATCACCGCGATGATCCCTCTGGGGCTCGTGCTCATGACGTCGATCGCATTCGCGGTCGGCGCGGCCAAGCTCGCCTCGAAACAGGTGCTCGTCAACGAGCTGCCCGCTGTGGAGGGGCTCGCCCGCGTCGACGTCATCTGCCTCGACAAGACCGGCACGCTGACGGCCGGCGAGATCGCGTTCGACGCCGTGCGGGAGCTGGGGGAGGCGGCCCCCGGCCACGAGGCGGTGCTCGGCTCGTTCGGCGCCGCACCCGACGCGAACGCGACCGCCCGCTGTCTGCGCGAGCCGTTCCCGGTCGCCGAGCCGCTCGCTGCGGCGGCGTACATCCCGTTCTCGTCGGCGCGCAAGTGGAGCGCCGTGTCGTTCGCCGCCGGGCCCGCCGGATCGTGGGTGCTGGGCGCCCCCGAGATGGTCTTCGGGGATGCCGCCACCGACGCGACCGCGGAGCTCGGGCGCGTGGTCACCGAGCTCGCCTCGACCGGGCGCCGCACGCTCGTCCTGGGCCATGCCGATGCGACGATCACGGCGGAGGACGCCGAGGAGGAGCGGCTGCCCGCCGGCCTGGTCGCCGTAGCCGTGGTGACCTTCCAGGAGCAGGTGCGTCCCGATGCCGCGCAGACCCTGGAGTACTTCGGCGCCCAGGGCGTCGGCATCCGTGTCATCTCGGGCGACAATCCGCGCACCGTCGCCGCGATCGCGCGGAGTGTGGGGGTCGACGTCGCCGAGGGCTTCGACGCACGGCGGCTGCCCGAGGACGACGACGAGCTGGGCGAGGTGCTGGAGCAGAACCTGGTGTTCGGACGCGTGACCCCCGAGCAGAAGAAGCGCATGGTGATCGCGCTGCAGTCGCGCGGCCACACCGTCGCGATGACCGGCGACGGCGTCAACGACGCCCTCGCGATCAAGACCGCGGACCTCGGCATCGCGATGAACTCGGGCGCCGCGGCCACCAAGGCGGTCGCCCGCATCGTGCTGCTCGACGGCCGGTTCTCGCACCTGCCCGAGGTGGTGGCCGAGGGGCGACAGGTCATCGCCAACATCGAGCGCGTCTCGATGCTCTTCTTCACCAAGACCGCGTACGCGACCGGGCTCGCGGTGCTGTTCGGACTGCTGGTGCTGCCGTTCCCGTTCCTGCCGCGGCAGCTGTCGATCACGGATGGCCTGACGATCGGGATCCCCGCCTTCTTCCTCGCGCTGCTGCCGAACGCCCAGCGGTACGTGCCCGGCTTCCTCAAGCGTTCGCTGAGCTTCGCGATCCCGGCGGGCGTGATCATCGCGATCGCGCTGACGCTCTACTCGCTGGCGGCCACCGCGATCGGGGTCGGCATCGAGGAGCTTCGCACCGGCTCGACCATCATCCTCGCCGTCGTCGGGATCTGGGTGCTCACGGTGCTGTCGCGCCCGATCACCCGGATCAAGGGGCTCATCATCGGCGCGATGTTCATCGGGCTCGTCGGCGTGTTCACGATCCCGCTGGCCACCGAGTTCTTCCAGCTCGTCGATCCGGGTGAAGACGCGGCCTGGCTCATCGTCATCGTGACCGGCCTCACGATCGGCGCGATCGAGATCGTCCGGTTCTTCCACCGCCGGTACGTCGCGAAGGCGCTCGCCGCGGTGTGATCAGTCGACGGTCGCCTGCGCGTCAGCCTCGGCGTCGATCGTCGGACGCGTGAAGTGCCGTGAGCCGGGCGGCGCCCACAGCGCGATCAGGATCAGGACCTCGATCGCCACGTCGATGATCGAGCCCCAGTCCCAGCCGTCGGTCGTCGCGATCGTGAACACGCTCAAGACGAAGAGCACCGCGAGGTAGATCGTCGCGAACAGGCGCGAGAGGCGGCTGCCGCGGGCGAGCCCCGACGCCATGCCGATCAGCAGCAGCCCGAACAGGATGATCGCCGCGCCCAGCAGCGACACCCGGAGCACGTCGGCCTCAGCGACCTCGTAGCGGCTCAGGAGCACGAGCACGCCGAGCGCCACGTTGGCGAACGCGCTGATGTACACGAGCACCACCGCGATCGTCACGATCACAGGACGGCGTCGACGGGTCTCGGCTGCGGTCACGGGCGGGTCGGCGCTCACGCGACCACTGTAACGACCCGACTCAGCCCGAGCACCCCAGGCGGTTCTGCATCGACGTCATGGCGTCGATCTCGGCCGTCTGGCCCGTCTTCATCGCCTGCGCGACCTCCCGTGCCCGGGGGTCGCTGCCGAGCTCCAGCAGCGCGTCGGCCATGGGGATCGCGCCCTCGTGGTGCCGGATCATGAGCGTCAGGAACAGGCAGTCCGCCTCGGTGCCGCTCGCCGCCTGCAGGGCGGAGATCTCGGCGGCCGACGCCATGCCCATCGCCTCGCGGGCCTCGTCGTCGGTCATCGGCGCGGACGACGCCTGGCCGTGCTCGTGAGCTGAGCCGCCGGCATCCCGCATCCACTCCATCATCGGGCCGCCGGCCTGGGGAAGACCCCACTGCACGAGCCAGTCGAACATCTCGCCGCGCTGCGCGGCCTGCGACGTCGCGATGTCGTACGAGAGGGCGCGCAGCTCTTCGTCGTCGGTCTTGCGGTAGATCTCCATCGCCATCTCGATCGCCTGCGCGTGATGCGCCTGCATGTCGCGCGAGAAGCCCGCCTCGGGCGAGGTTGTCCCCGGCGTCGCGGCGGCGCTCTGCGTGCCGAACATCGTGAAGCGGCCGACGGCGAAGCCGAGCGCGCCGATCAGCACGAGCGCGACGGCGATGATGATCCACCGCTGCGTCCGGCCCGCCGGCGCGTCAGAGCTCACGAGGCCTACTTCTTGCCGGGGGCGTCGAGGCCGCCGGTGCACAGCGCCTGCGGCTCGGGCGCGTTGGTCGAGTGCCAGTACGCGGTGAAGAACTCCTTGATGCGGGGGTCGTCGGCCGAGTCGACCTTGAGCTGCGCGTTCCACGCGCTCACCGCGATGGGGGTGTCCATGTCTTCGTACGGCGACATCGTCGCGAACGTCGACGGCATGACGGCCTCGAGCTTCGCGATGTCGTCATCGGTGACCTGCGCGGGGTCGTACGTGATCCACACGGCCCCGTGCTCGAGGTCGTGCACGGCGTTCTCGTTCGGGACCGGCTGCGTGTAGACGCCGCAGTTCAGCCAGATCGCGTTGTGGTCGCCGCCGGCGGGCGGGGTCTGCGGGTAGTCGACCGTGCCTTCGACGTGGGTCGCGGTGTTGTCGAACGTCTCGACGCCCTCGATGGAGCTGCCGTCGCCGTCGCCGCGGGCGTACGTCGGCGCGGGCGCAGGGGCGAAGACGAACGAGGCCACGATCGCGGCGACGACCGCGACCGCCGCCGCCGACCCGACGATCCACCACACCAGCTTGCTGCGACGGCGCTTGGCGAGCTGCTTCTGGTACTCGGCGAGCTTCTCCTGACGCTTCTGCTCGCGCTGCTGCTTGACGCTGAGGTTGATCTGGGCCTGAGTGGCCGGATTGCCGCTCGTGCGCTTCTCGGCGGGGGTCGGGGTCGGGGTCATGTGCTCGATCTCGGCTCGGCCGCCGGGCGCGAGGCCCGCGGGCAGGGATGCTGGACTGCCCTCATCCTATGCGGCCGCATGTAAGCGGGCCTGGGAGCCTCCCAAGTGTTCATCCGTCACAGATGTACGCCGAACCCGCGATCGCGCGTACATCTGTGACGGATGAACCGATCGGGTATCGTGGAAACTCGAATCGATTCGACTGTTCCTGTCGCCTGATTCCCGCGCCGAAACGAAACACGCCGTTGCTCGATACCGCCTCCGTTCCCGTCCAGAAGCCCGAAGACCGCCCCCACGAACCGCGACCGCAGCCGGCGCCTCGCAGCGACACCGGCGCCATCCGCACGCTCGGCAGCAACCCGGCCACCGCGCCGATCGTGCTGCACCCCGGCGACTCGATCCCGCACCGCCGCCGTGTGCTCTACATCGTGCTGCTCGGTGCGCTCACCGCACTCGGGCCGTTCACGATCGACCTGTATCTGCCCGCGTTCCCGGTGCTGGAGGAGGACTTCCAGACCACGGCGGCGCTCATCCAGCTGACCCTCACGGGCACCATGATCGGCTTCGCCCTGGGGCAGCTGATCGTCGGCCCGCTCAGCGACAAGGTCGGACGACGCTGGCCGCTCCTGAGCGTCACCGCCCTGCACGTGCTCGCCAGCACCGCCGCCGCGCTCGCCCCGACGCTGGAGCTGCTGTCGGCCGCCCGCGTGCTGCAGGGCGCGGGCGCCGCGGCCGGCGGTGTGGTGGCCGCCGCGATCGTGCGCGACCTGTTCGGCGGCCGTCGTCTCGTCGTCATGCTGTCGCGCCTCGCGCTCGTCTCGGGCGTCGCGCCCGTGCTCGCGCCGCTCGTGGGCTCCGCGCTGCTGGCAGTCATGCCGTGGCGCGGGATCTTCGTGGTGCTGGCTGTCTACGGCGCCGTCATGCTCGTCTCGGCGATCATCTTCCTGCCCGAGACGCTGCCCAAGGCCCGTCGCAGCGAACGCGGTGCGACCACCGTGTGGCAGCGCTATCGGAGCGTCTTCAGCGACCGCGTCTTCATCGGCGTGCTGATCATCGGCGGCATGACCTTCTCGGGCATGTTCTCGTACCTGTCGAGCTCGTCGTTCCTGTTCCAGCAGACCTACGGCTTCGACGCGCAGCAGTACGGCATCCTGTTCGCCGTCAACTCACTGGGTGTCGTCGTGGGGGTGCAGACCGCATCGCGCCTGGCCGCCCGGTTCGGCCCGCAGTGGGTGATGGCGTGGTCGACGGCGGTGCTCGTGCTGGCAGCATCCGCCATCGTCGTCACCGACCAGCTGGGTCTCGGGCTGTGGGGCACCGTCGTGCCGCTGTGGATCTTCATCGCGGCGTGCGGCTTCACGTTCCCGTGCGTGCAGGTGCTGGCACTGGATCGTCACGGCAAGGCGGCGGGGACCGCGCAGTCGATCATCGGTGCGACCAACTTCGGTGTGGCGGGTCTCGTGTCGCCGCTGGTGGGGTGGATCGCGCGGGATGCCGGCATCACGGCGACCACGATGGCCTCGGTCATGGTCGGCTGCTCGATCATCGGGCTGCTGGCGCTGTGGCTCGTGGTGCGTCCGCGCTCGGTCGAGCGCCTCGCGCCCTGAGGCGGAGGGGCCGACCGGCTCAGTCGACGGTCGGCCGCACCGGCTGCAGCCGGAACAGGCGCACGGTGCGCCCCGATTCGCGCTCGTAGCCGCGGTATCCCGGCCACTGCGCCTCGATCCGCGCCCACGCCAGGTCGCGCTCTGCGTCCGGCACGGGCGTCGCGTGCACCGGCATGCGGCGTCCCCGCACGGTGATGGCGGCGTCAGGGTGCGCGAGCAGGTTCGACGTCCAGGCCGGATGCCGCGACCCGGCGAAGTTCGTGCCGGCGACGATCGCGCGGCCATGGCCGTCGGGCGTGTACATGAGCGGCACGTCTCGCGGCTCGCCCGAGCGTGCCCCCACGGTGTGCAGCACCAGGGAAGGCACGAGCAGCGCGCTCAGCTGCACGCGTCCGCGCGAGATCCCCGCGACGAGGCGCTCCACCGGCGGCAGCAGGGACGGTCCGATGAACCTGCGGAACACGCGGGTGCGAGTGAGGGGTGCGATCACGGTTCGCAGCACGTCGACGACAGCGGTCATCCCGCCATCCTGCCGCCTCGCCTGCGGCCGGCGGCCGATTGCGGTTCGGTCGAGATCCTGCGTCGTCGCCGAGGACGCACGCTGTCCGCGCTCACGACGGGCGTGTTCGGCGAGGACGTGCGTCGTCGACGAGCGCCTGGTCCGCGGAATCAGGGCGGTGGCGGGCAGAATGGGGCGATGACCGATGTGCGGCGCGCAGACGCGAGCCCGGGTGTGGCGAGGACGGTCGTCGTCCTGCTCGTCACGGGCGCGGTGCTCGCGGCGGCATCCGTCGCCCTGGGGTGGTGGATCCTGAGCCGCGGCGTCGACCCGCTGCCGATCGACGACTGGTGGAACACGGTCGTCGCCGAGTGGTGGCATCCCGCCCTCGCCGGGTTCTCGCGCGTCATGAACTGGATCGGCGGCGGCTGGGTCGGCGTCCTCGCGGTGCCGATCGGGGGCGCGATCGGTCTCATCCTGCTGCGCAGGCCATGGGCGGCGGCGTACTTCCTGGCGGCTGAGGCCGTCTCGGCCGCATTCGTCCAGGTGCTCAAGCACGCGTTCGGCCGGGTCCGGCCCGAAGACATCCTCATCGTCTCGGACTACGGCTCGTACCCGTCGGGCCACGTCGCCAACGCCGCGACGATCGCCGTCGCGGCTGTCATCATCTTCCCGCGCGTGTGGATCGCCGTCGTCGGCGCGACGTGGGTGCTGCTGATGGCGTTCAGCCGCACGTACCTGCACGCGCACTGGCTGTCGGACACGGTTGGCGGCGCGCTCATCGGCGTGGCCGCCGCGCTCCTGGTCGCGGCCGCGTTCGCGGTGCCGATGGCACGGGAGAGGGTGGACCACCCGGCAGAGCGTCGGTGGAAGGGCTGAGCGCGCCGCGCCGTCGCCCCGTCGCCTGAGTTCTGCAACGGGGAGTTCTCCCACGCGGTCATGACCGTGGTCGGATCTACACGTCTTCCTCACAATGTGTTATTGTCAGGACATACGGTTGACACCGCATCCCCATCGAGGTGATGCCAGACGTTGAAGGACGGTCTGACTGATGACGCGCATCGAGTCTGCGGAGCTGGCCCGTCTTCGTACCGTCCGCGCGACCGATCCCGGTGCCGTCGAACGTGCACATCTGTCGCGCAAGCGCCGCCCTGTCATCGGAGCCGACGGCCGGTTGTTCATCGTCGCGGCTGACCATCCGGCACGCGGTGCGTTGCAGGTCGGTGCGGACCCGTTCGCGATGGCGAACCGCAGAGAGCTTCTCGAGAGGCTCGCGGTGGCGCTGAGCCATCCTCGTGTGGACGGCGTGCTCGGCACCGCGGATATCCTCGACGATCTCGCGCTGCTGGGCCTGCTTGAGGGCAAGGTCGTCGTCGCCTCGATGAATCGTGGGGGACTCCGCGGATCTACCTTCGAGATGGACGACCGCTACACCGCCATCGACGCGCACTCGGCCAAACAGATGGGCGCCGACATGACGAAGGCGCTGATCCGCGTCGACCTCGACGACCCGGCGACCGTGTCGACACTCGAAGCGACCGGGCACGTGGTCACCGAGTGCGCGGCAGCAGATCTGCCGATCGTGCTCGAACCGTTCATCAGCCGCCGGGTCGACGGGCGCGTCGTCAACGATCTGTCGACGGATGCGGTGGTCCACTCCGTGACGATCGCAGCCGGCCTCGGCGCCACCAGTTCTCACAGCTGGCTGAAGATCCCCGTCGTCGACGACATGGAGCGGGTCATGGCGGCGACCACGCTGCCCACGCTCCTGCTCGGCGGGGACGCCGGCCCCGACCCGGAGGAGACGTTCGAGCGCTGGGAGCGAGCGCTGCGCGTGCCGGGGGTGCGAGGGCTGACCGTCGGTCGCACCCTGCTGTATCCGTCGGGCGGTGACGTCGCGGCGGCGATCGACCAGGCTGCCCGGCTCGTGCACCCCGACGAGCTCCCGAAGGAAGACAGGTGATGTCAGTGCGAGACGTCCGTGTGATCCCGCATTGGATCGATGGTGCCGAGTATCCGTCGGCGTCCGGTCGTACTGCTCCGGTGTTCAACCCGGCGACCGGTCAGGTCACCGCGCACGTGGCCCTCGCCGACCAGGCAGAGATCGACGCGGCGATCGCGTCGGCGCGTGCGGGGTTCGAGACCTGGAGCGGCTACTCGATCGCACGCCGGCAGGCGGTGGTGTTCGCGTTCCGGGAGTTGCTGAACGCGCGCAAGCGGGAGCTCGCCGAGATCATCACGTCCGAGCACGGGAAGGTCGTCTCGGACGCGATGGGTGAGATCCTGCGTGGTCAGGAGGTCGTCGAGCTCGCGTGCGGGTTCCCGCATCTGATCAAGGGTGCGTATTCGGAGAACGTGTCGACCGGGATCGACGTGTACTCGACGAAACAGCCGTTGGGTGTGGTGGGGATCATCTCGCCGTTCAACTTCCCGGCGATGGTGCCGATGTGGTTCTTCCCGATCGCGATCGCCGCGGGCAACGCCGTCGTGCTCAAGCCGTCGGAGAAGGACCCGTCGGCCGCGCTGTGGCTGGCGGCACTGTGGAAGGAAGCCGGGCTCCCGGACGGGGTGTTCACGGTGCTGCAGGGCGACAAGGCCGCCGTCGACGGGCTGCTCGAAAGCCCGGTCGTCGAGTCGATCAGCTTCGTCGGCTCGACCCCGATCGCCGAGTACATCTACGAGACCGCCGCCCAGCACGGCAAGCGGGTGCAGGCCCTGGGCGGAGCCAAGAACCACATGCTGGTGCTACCCGACGCCGACCTCGACCTCGTCGCCGACTCCGCCGTGAACGCCGGCTACGGCGCCGCCGGGGAACGCTGCATGGCCATCTCGGTCGTCCTCGCCGTCGAGCCCGTCGCCGACGAGCTCATCGGCAAGATCACGGACCGCATCGCCAGGCTGCGGATCGGCAACGGCGCGGCCGGCCTGGAGCCCGACGGCGTCGAGCCCGACATGGGACCCCTGATCACCGGCATCCACCGTTCCAAAGTGGCCGAGTACGTGGACATCGCCGAGGCCGACGGGGCGGAGGTCGTCGTCGACGGTCGCGGGTTCCAGGTCGACGGGCATCAGGACGGGTTCTTCTTCGGCCCCACCCTGCTCGACCGCGTCCCGACGACCTCCCGCGCCTCCACCGAGGAGATCTTCGGACCCGTCCTGTCGGTGGTCCGCGTCGCCAGCTACGACGAGGGCCTGGAGCTCATCAACTCCGGCCGCTTCGGCAACGGCACCGCGATCTTCACCAACGACGGCGGCGCCGCCCGCCGGTTCCAGAACGAGGTCCACGTCGGCATGATCGGCATCAACGTGCCCATCCCCGTCCCCGTCGCCTACCACTCGTTCGGCGGCTGGAAGAAGTCGCTGTTCGGCGACGCGAAGGCCTACGGCGTCCACGGGTTCGACTTCTTCACCCGCGAGAAAGCCATCACCAGCCGCTGGCTCGACCCCGCCAGCCACGGCGGCATCAACCTCGGCTTCCCCCAGAACAACTGACCCCCATGATCACGACACACGCAAGGGCGATGATGACCACCGACACGTACGAGTTCGTTTCCGATGCCGATGAGTGGACGCTGCGGCGCGACGGCGCACCGATCCTGCGAGTGCTGCCACGTGCGGGCGCGACCGACAGCTTCACCCCGATCGAGGACGGGTTCTGGCTGTGGGAGCGGGTGTGCGACGAGCCGACCGACTCGATGAGGATGGAGATCGAGACGACCTTCACGCCGGACTACACGATGGTCCCGGGCATCAGCTACGACGGCAACGGCTGGGGCGATACGCCGGAGTATGTGGGGGATCGTGCCGCGGACGGCACTCCGTGGACCTGGGCGTGGCACCGCTGCACCGTCCCCGCGTGCACATACTCGGCCGCGACCGGTCAAGCCGTCGTGCTCACCGGTGCGCTCGACGATGCCGTCAGCTGCTCGCTCACCCGCGAAGGCGACGTGCAGCGGCACTCGCTGTTGTGGCCGGAGGTCGAAGGCCCGCAGGTCCTGCATCGCCACTTCTGGAAGGACGCCTACGAGGGATCGATGGAGCCACGGCGGACCTTCCAAGCGATCATCGGCGGGTTCGCGGTGGACCGCCCGCACCTCGACTATGCGCCGCTGCTCGATTTCGCGTTCCGCTATTACGGTCACGCCGTACGAGAGCCGTTCGGGCCGCAGCGTCTGTATGAACTCAGCATCGCCTATACGAAGTTCCTGTGGTCGAAAGAGGCGGACGGCTTCATCAGCATCAACCGCGGATGCGGATGGCACGACGACATCACCGCATTCGGAAAGGCGCGGATCTCCAAGTACGAGATCGGGTGGGTCGGTCAGAGCGCACTTCTGTCGCTCGCGCTCCTCGAGGAGTATCTGCGCAGCGGCGATGAGGACGCCCGTGACAAGGCGCTCAGCGTGCTCGACCATTGGTGCCGGTTCGCGCTCCCGAACGGCATGATCCGCATCAAGTTCAGCCTGTCTCCCGAGCAGGACGGTGTCTTGGAGTCCGCCGTCGAGAAGCGCGAGCAGAGCAAGCAGCCGGGTAAGGAGCTCCCGTACGAGGAGTACCATCCCGAGTTCGTCACCGGAGCCGACGGCAAGCGCATCTTTCCGATCGATGCCTGCAACCTCGGCGGTGCTGCAGAGCACCTGCTGTCGGCATACGAACTCGCGGAGAGGATCGACATGCCCCGGCCCGAGTACAAGCGCGTCGCCCTAGGCATCTGCGACTTCGCGCGGCGTGAGCAGAAGCCGAACGGTCAGTTCGCCAAGGCTTGGAACCCCGACGGGAGCGTCTTCCGCGAGGGCGGAACGGTCGGCTGCTTCTTGGTTCCCGCATTGCTCAAGGCATACGAGGTCACGGGCGAGGACGAGTACCTGCACAGCGCCATGCGCGCCTTCGACTTCTACTACGGCGAACTGCTCCGCGATGGATACACGACAGCGGGCGCGCTCGACACGTACTGCATCGACAAGGAGTCTTCCAGTCCGCTGCTCATCTCGGCATTGCGCCTGTACCGGCTCACCGGGGACCGCCGCTTTGTCGAGGCTGCGGAGACGACGGCCTGGTATCTGAGCACCTGGATGATGCATTTCACCGTGCAGTACCCCCATGGCAGTCTGCTCCACGAGGTCGGCATCGATACGTTCGGGATGACGTCGGTATCGACCGCACACACCGCGGTCGACCAGTACTCGCTGCACGACGTGCTGTCGTTCTTCGAGCTCGCGGAGGTCACGGGGGACGATCAGTGGCGCGAACGCGCGCTGGCACTCTGGGTCGGTGCGAGCCAGAGTATCTCGGACGGCACGCTTGCGGTCCGGGGCCGGGTGCGCCCGGCAGGGTCGCAGGACGAGGCCATCTTCCACACGCGCTGGGGTCGACCGGTGGTGACCGAGTTCCACCCGTGCGAGTGGCTGCCGGCGTGGCCGACGGCCTTCCGGCTGGAGGTGCTCCAGACCCTGGAGGACTGGACCGAGCTCGAGCGCGGTCTGGATGTCATCGACGGGTCGATCCAGCCCGAGCCTCTCGGCGAGCCCATCGCACCGCTCGGGGTGAGCGATCATTAAATGTAAATACATAAGGACATTGACACATACGGGTGTCGTTTCATATGCTGAGGGCAATGGCTTCAGGGGCGTACCCGGTCGACTGAATCCGTCTCGACAAGGAGGTCAAGAAATGGTGAGGAAAAAGGACGTGCGGGCCAGCGGGCGCGGCATGGTGTTCAAGGGGCTCGCACTCGTGGCTGCTATCACACTGCTCCCAGCGTGCGGCGCAGGCGGCGGCGATCCGACGGCCGGCAAGAGCAGCGACTCTCCCGTCGACAAGGGAACGGCCGAGGAGGGGTCGCTCGTCGTCTGGGGCGGTGTGGCACCCGAGATGGGACCGCAGGCCCTGATCGATGCGTTCATGGAGAAGTACCCCGACATCGACGTCGAGTACGTCCGGTTCGTCAACGACGCGGAGGGCATTCTCAAGCTGGACACGGCGCTGCAGGGTGGCGTCCCCATCGACGTGTTCTTCTCCTACGGCACGGTGGACGTCGTGCGCCGCTCGGAGGCCGGCCTCGCGATGGATCTGACGGAGCTCGCTAGCCAGGACGGCGACCTGAAGATGTTCACCGAGGACCCGCCGATCAGCACACTGGTCGATGGCAAGCTGTATTCCATCCCCACCTCGATGTATCCGAACTACGTGGCGATCAACGAGGATGCGATCGAGAAGGCGGGCATCGACGTGCCTTTCGACTGGACGATGGACGACTACCACGAGGTGGCGCAGGCGTTCAAAGACGCCGGCTTCGAGGTGGGCGCCTACAACGCACCCAAGCCGTTCCCTGCCACGCTCGGCGGCGATTACCTCTACAAGGACGGCGGCGAGGAGTCGAACTTCGATGACCCGTCGTATCGGGACGAACTCGAACTCGTGCTGGACATGCAGGAGGACGGATCGATCTTCACGCAGGAGCGGATCCTGGCGGAAGGTATCGGCGGCTACGCGCAGAACTACTTCCTCAACGGCACCTTCGGCATGATGATCGACGGGAACAACGTCATCCGATACGCCAAGAACCTCGCCGAGTATCCGCACGACTTCCGTGTCACGTTCCGGCCCTACCCCGCCCCCAGCGAGGGGGAGCCATACTTCAACCCCGGCGTCCGCGGGGACGACGTGCAGATCTCGGCGAAGACGGAGTACCCCGCTGCGGCCTGGACCTTCGTCAAGTACTGGATGGACGAGGGCGCGGACTACATGACGACCGCCGGCAAGGTCTCGCCCAAGCAGTTCGAGGACCCTTCGCCGACGATGTACGAGAACCTGTTCGGGCCTGACGCGGAGGAGCTCTTCGACATCGAGGCGTTCGACAAGACGTTCTTCACGGAGGAGCCGCCACTGTCTGTGCGTGCGCTCACGCCGGCCTATACCGAGATCTCGCAGCTCAAGTCTCAGATCGAGAGCGAAGTGAGGCTGGGGACGAAGTCGGTGGACGATGCGATCGCCGAGTTGAAGCAGAAGGCAGACGAAGCGATCGACAAGGCGCGCTGAGAGCATCGTGCCTATGACTGTGACCGAGAATGTGACGACACAGGGGGGCCGGGCTCCGCGTTCGGCCCTCCTGTCCGCACCCCGCCGTCAGCCGCGAGCACTCGTCAACGGTTACCGATGGTGGACTCCCTGGCTTTTCCTTCTGCCCACGGTCATCGGGGTGGCGCTCTTCCTCGTCGTTCCGTTGTTCGCCGGCTTGTTCATCGCCTTCACCGATTGGAACGTGGTCTCGGGGATCGAGGGCATCCGCTGGGTCGGCCTGGCGAACTTCCAGGAGCTGATGGGCGACCCGATGTTCTGGTCGTCCATCGGCCGGACGCTCTTCTACGCCGGCGTCGGGACGCCCCTCACGGTCTTCGTGGGGGTCGTGCTCGGGTTGGCGCTGAACCGTCCGCTGCCCGCCCGTGGCCTCTTGCGGGCGATCTTCTTCCTTCCGGCGCTGGTCAACACGGTCGCGGCGGGCACCGTGTGGCTGCTGCTGCTGCACCCGACGTCGGGCATCGTGAACGACACGCTCCGCACTCTCGGATTCTCGGACCCTCCGAAGTGGTTCGTCTCGCAGGAGTGGGCACTGCCGGCCATCGTGCTCATGTCCGTGTGGATCGGTGCCGGGTACGTCGCGGTCCTGGTCATCGCGGCGCTGCAGGATATGCCGGAAGACCTCTATGAGGCAGCCACGCTGGACGGCGCGGGTGCACTCCGGAAGTTCACCACGGTCACTCTGCCGGGGCTCGTGCCGATCCTCACCTTCCTTCTCATCACGTCGTTCATCGGGCGGTCGCAGGCCTTCGGTCTGATTCAGTTCATGACCGCCGGTGGCCCCGGAGACTCGACAACCGTCCTTTCGTACTACATGTACGAGGTCGGATTCCACTCCTACCGCTTTGGCTACGCCGCCGCCATCGGCGTGATGAGCATGCTGGGCGTGCTGGTGATATCGGTCTTCTTCTTCCGGCTGCAGCGCGGCCGCGGACTCTACAACTAAGGATTTCGTCTATGAGCGCGGAGGCCGCCCAGCAGCCGAAGATCGAGCTCCGACCGGGATACCGGCGTCGCAAGCGCCGGGAGCGCTTCGCCTACTGGACACGCGGCGCGGTGATGTTCCTCATCGCGTTCCTGTTCCTGGTCCCGTTCCTGTGGATGCTCTCGTCATCGCTGAAGAACAGCGTCAACATCTTCGAGCTCCCGTTGCAGTGGATCCCCGACCCGCTGGTGTGGACCAACTACATCAACGTCTGGACCGGCGAGCGCTCGATGGTCCGCTACTTCTCCAACTCGACGCTCGTCGTGCTGGCGACCATCGTGGGGCAGCTCGCGGTTGTCACGCTCGCGGGCTACGCCTTCGGCCAGCTCCGATTCAAGGGCCAGAACGTGCTCTTCATCGCCTTCCTGGCGACCTCGATGGTGCCAGGACAGCTGCTGCTGGTCCCGCGGTTCATGTTCTTCCAGGAGATCGGCCTCTACGACACCCTGTGGGCGCTCATCCTGCCCGGTCTCGCCTCGGTGTTCTCGACGTTCCTGCTCCGGCAGCACTTCGCCTCGGCGCCGCGTGAGCTCGGAGAGGCCGCGCGCATCGACGGTGCCGGCGAGTGGCGGATCTTCTTCTACATCTACCTGCCCCTGGCGCGGCCGATTCTCGCGGCGCTGGCGATCCTGATCTTCGACGCGACCTGGAACGACTACGAGACTGCGTTGATCATGATCACCGACGAGTCCAAGTACACGATCCCGCTCGGCCTCACGCGCTTCATGTCCGAGGACGGCACGGTCTCGCTCGGACCTGCGCTGGCGGGTTCGGTGTCGTCGCTCATCCCGATCCTGATCGTCTTCCTCATCTTCCAGAAGCAGTTCATGCGGTCGATGGCGCGCGCGGGGCTGCGCTGACGGAACGAATGGAGAAGCGATGACGACCGCAGCCATGGAGCACCGGATCACCACAGTCTCGGGGTGGGAGGCGAGGCGGCTTTCCACGGAGCAGCTCGATGTCACCGTCATCCCCGGCAAAGGCGGCGACGTGTCGTCGATCAGAGACCGCGCGAGCGGCGTGGAGCTGCTGTGGACCCCGCGGTGGGGCCTACGGCCACCGTGGGCGCTGCCGCTTCCGGGCGTGCCTGAGGCCCTCGCCCTCGACCGGTCAGGAGGCGGGTGGAACACGATGTTCCCGAACGCCGGTCGGGCATGTGTCGAGCACGGGGTCGACTGGGGGTTCCATGGTGAGACTTGGCTTGCTCCCTTCGCCGCAGAGGCGATGCCGGGCGGCGTCCGCATGACGACGTCCCTGGCGCGCAGTCCGTTCACCGTGACGAAGGAGGTGAGGGTCGCCGAGAATCGCGTGACCGTCACCGAGACGGTGACGCATGTCGGCGCGCGCCCTGTCGACGTCCTCTGGTGCCAGCATCCGGCCTTCGGCGAGCCGCTCATCGGTCCGTCGACGACGGTCGAGATCACCGGGTGCGCGGTGCACCCCGACCTGCCCGACGACACTCCGCCCACCCAAGCGCCGCGGCGCTGGCCCGAGCACACCGAGGTCGACGGCTCCCGTCACGATCTCTCGCGCCTGGCCGCCGACCGCAGCGGGGTGGCCCGGCTCGCGTTCCTCGGATCGTTCGACGACGAGCACGTGCGTGCACGCATCCACAATCCGGAGCTCGGTCTCGGTGTGGAACTCGCGTGGAGCAGACACGACTTTCCGTTCGCCTGGTACTGGTATGAGGCCGGCGGCCGGCAGAACTACCCCTGGTACGGAGCCGCCCATTCGCTCGCGCTGGAGCCGGCGAGCGGGTACCCCAGCGGTGTGCACAGAGCCCGCGCGCTGACCGACACCGCGACGACCATCCAACCCGGCGCGATCGTCACGAAGACCGTGACGCTGTCCGTTACCTCCGGGTGACCACGCCTTTCCATATCACCGACACCACCGTGGAGCCCCGATGAAGCGCGTATCCACCATCCTCGCGGCGATCGTCGCCGCTCTCGCCCTGACCCTCTCCGGGCTGTCAGCCGCGTCGGCGTCGGCCGAGGAGGAGACGGTCATCTACGTGGCCCAGGTCAGCGGCGATGACCGCAACTCCGGCACCAGCCCGGACGACCCCGTCCGCACGCTGACCGGAGCCCTGCCCAAAGTGGCCCCGAACGGCGGACGGATCGTCCTCATGGGCCAGTACCGGCTCATCAAGAGCATCTCGGAGCCGGAGCACTCCGGCGAGATCCTCATCACCAGTTCTGACGGCACCACGGACTACCCAGGGCGTCTGATCTTCGCCGACGAACAATTCATCGAATACAACCTGTCAGGGCCGACGACCTTCGCCGATCTGGACATCCAGACCTCGCAGTGGGCGGTCTTCGCCGCGAACTGGAATCCGATCGCCTTCGGCGACGGGGTCACGATGGTGAATGCCGAAGGCAAGCGCCAGGTGTTCGTCGTCGGCGGGTATCACGGTCCCTCAGACGAGGACCTTACGCTCGGCGCGGACTCTCACATCACGATCGACTCGGGCACCTTCTACAAGGTGGCGGGATTCAGCCGGGGGAAGGGCGTCGGGACGCAGACCTACACCGGCACGTCGCACATCACGATCAACGGCGGTGTCATCCAGGAGGTCTTCGGGGCATCACTGGAGAACCACTACTCGGGCAGCACCGATATCACGATGACCGGCGGCCGCGTGGGTGCGTTGCACACCGGCGGCGACGTGACCCGTTACCTCGTGGGCGGCGCCGGCGTCGCATTGAGCGGTGGTCACATCAACACCATCGACATCAACAATGTCGTGGAAGACGTCGACCTCACGCTCGACGGCGTGGAATGGGATGCCATCCAGGCGCAGAACGCGTGGGGCGGCGAAGAGCGCCACCAGCAGATCCTCGACTTCGCCGCGATTCGGACCGTGCGCTTCGCCGGCCAGCACTACACCGCAGAGCAAGTCGCGGCTCTGCGAGCGTTGTTCGACGTCGCGACGAACACGGCCGATGTGCGCGTCAGCTCCTCGGGTGCGGGCACGGAATGCAGCGTGGAGCGGCCCTGCGCCAGTCTGCAGACCGCCCTCCGCCTGCTCGCTGCCGATGGGGGAGCCATCACGATCAGCGGGCCGGTCGACTGGGACGTCGACCCGGCCACCCTCGCCGCCGGTGCCGGTCGCGTGTCGTTCGTCGGCGACGGCTCCGCGTCGATCGCGTTCCCGGCGAACGCGGAGGTCGCGCTCGCACGCGACGTCACGTTCGAGTCGGTGGCGCTGGTGAACGCCGGTGCGCTGGAACTGCAAGCCGACGGTGCGGATCTCGTGATCGGAGACGACGTCAGCACCGAGCACGGGAGCCGCGCGAGCGTCGTCGGCGTGGGAGGGGGTGCCTCGCTGACCGTTCGGTCCGGCGAGTTCGCCCGGGTCGTCGGGGTCACCGGCCTGGCCGGGCCCTACGACGGCACCACGGACGTCACGATCGCGGGTGGCGAGATCACCGAGGTGTGGGCGGGCACGGACGATGCCGCTGACGTCGCCGGTGTGATGGCCACCGTCGACGGCGGCGAGGTGAAGACTCTGCACGCCTCTGCGGGCCGTGTCACCGAGAGTCTCACGGCCAGGTTCCTCGGCGGCGAAGTGAAGGACGCCCGACTCGAGCGGGCCGATGCCGAGGTCAAGGTGCGTCTCGGCGACGCCGAAATCAGCGAGATGTCGTTGGCGGACTGGGGCGATGCCGGTGGCGCGGAGCGCGCGCTGGTGCGCCTGCCCGGCGCCGACACCGATCTGGTCGACGAGATCGCCGGCTCCTTCGATCACGTCAGCGACGACGAGGTGGTCTACCTCTCCTCAGGCGGCACGGGCGACGGCCGGAGCCCGGCCCATGCCGTCGGGGACCTGAGCGAGGCGATCGCCGCGCTCTCGGGCGACGGCCGCGTCGTGCTCACCGACCGCTACACGATCGCCGGCGGATACGACCTCGGCGAGTACGGCGACGAGGTCGTGCTGACCTCGCGTGACGGCGACCTCGACTTCGCCGCCGATGGTGCGGCGCTGCAGATCGAAGGGGCGATGCGACTGGGTGGTCCCACCACGCTCCGCGACCTGACGCTGCAATCGCCGGGAACCGACGGCACGCTGTACGGCATGGGGCACCCGCTGACGGTCGGCAGCGGCGTGGAGACGGAGTTCACGCGACGCGGCGAGAGCTATCTCACAATCGTCGGCGGGCGCGACGACAGTGTTCCGGCGCCGGCGACCTCCGTGACCGTCGAGGGCGGTCACTGGGCCGGCCTGCGCGGCGGGTCCGATAGCACGGAAGCCGTGACGATGGGCGCCGACATCGACGTCCGGATCGACGGCGGCACGTTCGCGGGCCCCCTCGTGCTCGCGCACCGGGGCAAGGGCTCGGGGTCGGCATCGGCCGTGATCAACGGGGGAACCTTCCCGCAGGGCCTGTATGCCGTCTACGAAGAGGACGGCGCCGCCTACTCGGCGGACTACGACGTGGACGTCACGGTCAACGGCGGCGAGTTCTGGGCGACGATCGCCCCGGCCAAGTCGCGCTCGACCGAGCTTGCCGGCACATTCGACCTCGCAGTCAATGGCGGAGAGTTCGGCCACTTGACCGACATCCTGGGAGCGGAGGGCTTCGCCGGCTCGATGACCAGCGCCCTGCATGTCGATCAGGCAGTTTCGGAGTCGGTGCCCGATGGCGAGCTGACGTTCGCGAATCCCCTCGTGCGCGCCGCGGATCCGTACATGTTCACGCACGACGGGCAGTACTACTTCATCGCCACAGGCGGGGCGACGCTCGAGCTGCACAAGGTTGCCAACCCCGCCGATCTCGGCAGTTCGGTCGGGTCGGTCATCTTCGCCCCGGACGATATGGCGAACCTGTGGTCGCCCGAGATCCATCACCTCTCGGCGGACGAGGTCGGCGAGGCGAACGCCGGATGGTACCTGTACCTGTCCGCCGCCGAACTCGGTGAGGCCGCGGCAGAGGGGCAGCGGCAGTACGTGCTGAAGGCGCTCGACGGCGACGATCTGTTCGGCCGCTGGGGAGACCCCGTCACCGGTGAAGTGAACGAGCCCCGCCGGATCACGAATGCGGACGACCCGGACTTCAACTTCCACAGCTTCGTGGCGGGCATCTCGCTCATGCGCGTGGCGGACGAGACGTTCATCACCTACGTCGCGGAGGTGGGCCGCGGGACAGCCGACTTCCACCAGACGATCAACATGAGCCGCATCGTCAACCCGTGGACGCTCACCGGTGAGCCGACGGTCATCACCCGGTCGGAGTACGACTGGGAGATGCAGGGCTATGCGCAGGACACCAGTGACCCGACCAAGTGGTGGCCGAAGGTCGTGGAGGGCGGGACGGCAGTTTACGGGCATGACGGCGAGGTGTACCTGGCGTACTCCGCAAGCGGCTACTGGACCATCCACTACGCGATCGGCTATCTGAAGTACGTGGGCGGCGATCCCATGGATGCCGCGAACTGGGTCAAGAACCCGACTCCGATCATGAGCAAGAACGCCGAGGTCACCGGAACCGGGACCGGCCCGAACTTCGTCGATCACGAGGGCACCGACTGGTTCCTGTTCCAGGCCCGTCCGGGCCCCAACACCCAGACGGCCCGGTACGCGTTCATCGAGCCGTATGTCGCTGACGCGGAGGGCTTGCGCATCGGCGACGGGTCGGGGCATCCCGCACCTCTGGCGACCGAGTACACGATCAGCGTGAACCCGATCCCGCTCAGCGACAAGGTCAGCGGGTTCACACCCGCTGGCTGACCGCACGAAACGGGCGCTGAGTGGTCGCGTCGACCACCCAGCGCCCGTTCGCCGTCAGCTCGTCAGGCCTCAGAAGGAATCGTCCAGCATGGAGTCGATCGAGCCGTCGATCGACTGCCCGCCGTCCACGGTGATCGTCTGACCGACGATGAAGCGGCTCTTGCTCTTGTCGGCGAGGAACACGGCGAGCTCGGCGATGTCGGCGGGGGTGCCGCCGCCGCCGAACGGGATCTTGCGGTTGAAGCCGTTGAGGTCGCGCTCGGAGTAGCGGTCGAGCGCTTTCGTGTGGATGAGGCCAGGGGCGATGCCGTTCACGTTGATCCCGTGCGCGATGAGCTCGACCGCGAGCGACTTCGTCATCATGTTGAGTCCGCCCTTCGCCGCCGAGTACGGCAGCGCCTTGCGGCGCACCCAGGTCACGTCGCCGTGGATGGAAGAGATGTTGATGATCGCTCCCTCGATGCCCTGCGCCACCATCGACCTCGCGGCGGCCTGCGCGCAGTACGCCGCAGCGCTGAGGTTGAGCGCGATCTGGCTGTCCCAGTAGTCGACGGGCATCTCGACGAACCCGCCGGCAGGCATCCGCAGGGCGCCACCGGCATTGTTGACGAGCACGTCGATGCGTCCGAAGCGATCCACGAAGCTGTCGACCATCGCCCGGGCCGCGGTCGAGTCCGACACGTCGGCGGCGAACACCTCTGCCTCGCGGCCGAATTCGCGGCACTGCCGAGCGATGCTCTCGGCGCCGTCCGCGGATGAGCGGTGATTGACGCCGACGTGATACCCGTCGCGCGCGAACGCCAGGGCGCATCCGGCGCCGATCCCGCGCGATGCTCCCGTGATGAGGACGGTCTTCATACGTGCTCCCTCTGTGCCGCGTACTGATAGGCGGCGACGGTGTGCATGGGCAGGAACATCTTCGCGGGCTCGACGCCGCCGACGTCGGCGACCAGTGCCTGCGCGACGGTGAGTGGATCCGTGACGCCGGCACGCGTCATCCCGGCCACGAATCCGCGATCGTGCTCGTAGCAGCCGATGCACGTTGCGAGGAACCGGCGCGCGGCGTCGTCGCCGATGGCGATCTCGCCCAGCGGAAGATAGGGATGCCCGCACACGATGTTGTGCACGGGAAGGCTCAGCAGCCGTTGCAGCGACGCCAGGTAGCGGGCAGGATCGAACAGCAGTGCGCACCCCTGCGAGATCGTGCCGTTCAACTGCAACGAGTCGCCGGTGATGAGCGTCCCGGTACGGATGTCGAGGAAGCACGCCGCGTCGGTGTCATGGCCGGGGGTGTGAATCGTGCGGAGGGGACCGACCATGTCGCCGTCGTCCAGCAGACGGTCGGGCTCGACGCCATCGAGCACGGGCGGCGGCGGAGCACTGTGCTCCGGGAACCTGGCGCGGATCTCGCGGCTGTAGGCGAGAGGCTCGCGCATGCGCGCGTCGGACTCGCGCAGCACGGCGACCCTGATCGATGGAGCGAGCGCACGCATCCGCGCGATGCCGCCGACGTGGTCGCCGTGGATATGCGTGGCGAGCACCCAGCCGATGTCGGAGAGCCCGAGGCCGAGCTCGGCCAGCGCCGGAACGATCGTCGAGTCCACGGTCTCGGCGCCGCCGCCGCTGTCGATGAGGATCGGAGCACCGTCGCCGAGCACCAGGACGACCCCGGTCCACACCCCCGTGAAGGGGACCTTCAGCAGGAAGACGCCGTCGACGACGGGAGTGAAGCGCTCCATCGTGTCAGAAGCTCGCGCCGATCGCGCTGTCGATGCTGGCCTGATACTCGCGCACCGCGCCGTCGAGCACGTCGTCGATCGTCACGATCGTGCCCCCTGCCGCGCCGGACTCCATCATCGCGTAGCAGAGGGCGATCGCGCGCAGTCCTTCGTCGAGCCCGACCTCGGGCTTCGTGCGAGAACGGATACACGAGCCGAACTCGGCGTACTCGATGGCCAGCAGCAGCCGGTCGACGGTCTCGAAGTCGAGCCCGTATGCCGTCGCCCGCGCGCCGCCGAAGAGCGCCGCGGTCGCATCGTCGAGTCGGAAGCCCGGCGCGAGGGGGAGGATCTCGGCGCCGGCATAGGTGCGTGTCCCGTCGAGTGTCAGGACGAGCGGCTCGCCGCTGCGGTCCTTGGGGATCTCGACCGCGCCGGCAGAGCCGTGAAGGCTGCGGGCCCAGCCCGGCCGTCCGTGCTCGGCACGGTTCTCCGCATACTGACCGATGGCGCCGGATTCGAAGTTGACCATGGCGAAGAGGGCGTCGTCGGCGGTGGCCGTGAATTCGGCCGGCATCGCCGCCTGGGACTGACCGTACACTCCGCCGGGGTTCGATGCCGGTGCGCCGCCGGTCGCGGCGGGGTTGAAGCGCGTCTTCTCGAACAGCCGCATCTGGGCGTACACGCTCGTGGCAGGGCCGAGGTAGTACTCCATCAGGTCGGTGTAGTGGGTGCCGGCATCGAACAGGATGCCGCTCTCGTCCTTCAGATGACGCCACATCGAGATCGCCATGAGATTGCCGCCGCCGCCCGAGCTCTGGTGGAAGTAGCGAAGGTCGCCGAGGACGCCCTCGTCGATGAGCGCCTTCACAAGGCGATTCGTGGGATCGCGGCGGAAGTTCTCGGCCACGCTCAGAATCCGATCCGTCCCCGCGATCTCGGCCCTGAGCGCGCGTGCGGCGGCGATCGTCAACCCGACGGGCTTCTCGACCATCACGTCGAGACCGAGGGCGATCGCGTCGGCGGCGAGCGTGTGATGGAACCTCGGCACAGTGGTGATGTCGATCGCCGCCGCGCCGGCGCGGTGTGCGGATTCCAGGTCGGTGTGAGCGGCCGGCCGTCGTCCGAGGCGCCCGGCGGCTTCGTCTGCGAGACGCTCCGCGCGCGCGTTGTCGACGTCGCACACAGCGACGAGATCGAATGGATTCAGCCCGGCCCTCTCGAGCTCGGCCAAGCCGAACACATGCCGCGTGCCCATCCCTCCGCTGCCGACGATGGCGAGGGGGATTCGTTCCATGATGGCGCGCCTTTCGGGGTCGTCTCTTCCCCGCCAATCTAGCCTGGCAATTGTGAGTATGTCAATACATGCTCACAATCGCCCATCGGCTGACGCGACGCTCGTCAGTTCTCCTCGAGGACGAGCTCGATCTCGTAGTTGTCCGATCGGTAGACGTGCTCGGCGTACTCCACCGGAGCGCCGCCGGGCTGGAAGGCTGTACGACTCACCGCGATGACGGGAAGGCGGCTGGAGATCTGAAGCAGGTCGCGTTCGTCCGGGGAAGGCAGGCGAGCCGAGATCGACTGGTGGACCACGATCGGGCCCACGCCGTGATCGTGCAGGATCGAGTAGAGGCCGCGCTGTTCGAGGTCCTCGCTCGTGATGGGGCCGAATCGTGCGGGAAGCCAGTTGTGCATGATCGTCAGGGTCTCGCCGTCGGCGTAGCGCAGGCGCTTCAATGCGATCAGCTCGGTGTCGGGGTCGAGTTCGAGTGCAGCCGCCGCTTTGGGGTTGCGTTCGTTCGCCTGGCTGAGCACTTTCGTGGTCGGATTCCGTCCCTGTGCCGACAGATCCTCGTACAGGCTCCCCTTGCTGACCCGGCGATGCACGCGCCGACTGGTGATGAACGTGCCGAGCCCGCGCTTGCGAACCAGCAGGCCCTGGTCGACGAGATAGCGGATCGCGTACCGGACGGTCGGACGCGACAATCCCAGTCGCTTGCTCATCGCGACCTCGTTCTCGACGGGGTCGCCCGGCTGCGCAGATCCATCCGTGATCGCTGCCTGCAACTGCTCGGCGAGCTGGAAGTACAGCGGAACGGGCGAGTTGCGGTCGAGTGATACGGGTATCACAGCTTCCTTCGTCGACATCCTCACCTCATTCGTTATGCAACATGTCAACTCATTATGACGACAATTCGAGCGAAATGCGCAGGGAACCGATGCCCGGCGCGCCGTCGGGAATCACGTGCGGGACTCCAAGAACGTCGCCACCTCGGTCATGGTCGGCATGGCGACCGAGCAGCCGCGCCGCGAGGCGACGATGGCGCCGGCGGCCACGGCGTGACGCATCGTATCTTCGAGCGGCAGGTCGGTGAGGATGCCGCACACGAGTTGGCCGCCGAAGGCGTCACCGGCGCCCAGCCCGTTGATCGTCTGCACCTCGAAGGACGGCTGCTCGATCAGTGAATCCCGCGTGGCCGCCGATGCGCCCTTGGAGCCCTCCTTGACCACCGCGAGGCGTGGACCTCTCTTCACCAGGGCGCGCGCGAGGTCCGCCGGCGTGCCGGTCTGACCCAGCGCGATCTCGACCTCGCGGACGTTTCCGATGACCACGTCCACGCGATCCAGCACCGGGCGCAGGCGATCGCGCAGGTCGCTCTCGGCCGACCAGAAGTCCTGTCGATAGTCGAGGTCGAGGAACACCTGGTCCGCTTCGGCGATCGCGGCGACGTGCGCCGCCGCTGATTGCTCGGAGGTGAATCCGGATGCCGTGATCCACAATGCGCGGGAGGCCGAAGCGGCTTCGCAGAGTTCGGCGGCATCCAGACTCTCCTCCGGGGGCTGCGCGTCACGGAAGAAGGTCAATGCCGGCTCGTGGGGTTCGTGCAGATCGCACACCGCGAGCGTCGTGCGACGGCCGGGAACCGCCCGGACCCAGCGTGTGTCCACGCCGAACGTCGTGAGCTGGTCGACGGCGAACTCGTGGAAGAGGTCGTCGCCCGTCCGCGTCACCACGGCGCTGCGCAACCCGGCGCGAGCGGCGGCGACGGCGACGTTCGTCGGCGATCCGCCGAGGTACTGGCGGTAGGACTCCACGTCTTTCGGGGCGCGTCCGTCCTCGGCCGGGTAGAGGTCGACGACCGCTCGTCCGACCGTCGTGACGTCAAGTGAAGGACCTCGCTGTGCAGACATAGTGACATAGTAACAATCTGCTAGAGTCCCAGGCATGTTCAGTCGAGGGCGACACGTGGAAGAACGAAACCGATGATGCAGGCTCTGCGAAAGACGGGTCCGGCAGCCGACGACATCGCGCTGCAGGACGTGCCCCGCCCC
This sequence comes from Microbacterium helvum, assembly GCF_014779795.1. Lineage (GTDB taxonomy): Bacteria > Actinomycetota > Actinomycetes > Actinomycetales > Microbacteriaceae > Microbacterium > Microbacterium helvum. The sequence continues at coordinate 99,910 of NZ_JACXZS010000001.1, read as the reverse complement.
GTGGCGGCTCCCGGTCAGGTCGTCGTCGATGTCGCGGCGGCCGGGCTGTGCGGAACCGATCTGCACATCCTCGACGGCAGTTACGGTTCGCGCCCGCCGGTGACGCTCGGGCACGAGGTGAGCGGAATCATCGCGACGGTCGGCGACGGTGTCGATCCCGCGCGCGTCGGTGAGGCTGTCGCGCTCGAGACCTTCTTCTCCACGTGCGGCCGGTGTCGCGACTGCCGCGCCGGGCACCCGAACCGGTGTCAAGAGCGCGTGTCGATCGGTTCGGGCACCGACGGGGGGTTCGCAGAGCAGATCGTGGTGCCCGCCCGCAACGCGCGCCGCCTGCCGCAGCACGTCCCTGTCGAAGCGGGGGCGCTCAGCGAGCCGCTGGCATGCGTGTGCCGCTCCCTGTTCCAGCCGATGCCGGCCGTACGCGCTGCCGATCGCGTGCTCGTGATCGGTCCGGGTGCCATCGGCCTGCTCGCCGCCCAGGTCGCGAAGGTGTCCGGCGGCGAGGTGACCGTGCTCGGGACGCCGGGCGACGCGGAGCGGCTCACCGTCGCCGCGGCTCTGGGCTTCACGGCCGTCTCCGATCCCGACGACGCACCCGATGACGTCGACGTCGTCCTGGAGTGCTCGGGGTCTGCCGGCGGAATGGCCCTGGGAATCACGCGCATTCGACGCGGTGGACGGTACGTGCAGATCGGGCAGCGCGGCGATGCCGTCCCCATCGATCTCGCCCTCGTCTCGTTCCGCGAACTCGTCATCACCGGCGGCTTCGCCAGCACCCCCGACTCGTGGGACCGGGCGATGCGGCTGCTCGAGCTGCGTCTGGTCGACCTCGCGCCGCTCGTCAGCCACACCTACCGGCTGGACCAGTGGCAGGAGGCCTTCAACGCGGTGCGCACGAGCGCGGGCGTCAAGCAGCTGCTGCGTCCTGGGGCGGAGACGGCATGAGGCTCGGCTACAACACCTGGTCCGCGCCACATCTCGCCTTCGACGAGGCCGTGCGGGCGCTGTCGCGCATCGGCTACGACAGCGTGGAGGTCACGGTCTGCGAAGGGTGGCCGACCGACGCGGTCGCGGCCACCGACGAGGATGCGGCACGGTGGCGCCATTGCGCCGAAGACGTCGGTCTCCAGATCTCGAGCGTCACGGCGAACGCGCCACTGGTCTGCGACGACGACACGTGGGTCGAGAGCCGCCGACGGCTGATCCGCTCGTTCGAGGTCGCGGCCGTCCTCGGCGACGGGCGGCCGCTGCCGGTGAGTCTGGGAGCGCACAAGCCCAAGGCGCCGCTGCTGGGCGGCAACCCGCCGCCGATCGTCGCGCAGGACAGCTGGGACTCGGACCAGGCGCTCATCATCGACCGCTTCGGAGAACTCGTCGCCGACGCCGACGGCGTCGGATGCACCGTGGCGCTCGAGCCCCACGCCGGGGCCGTCGTGTCGACCCCGGAGCACGCGCTCGCCGTCCTGGACGCCGTCGCGTCCTCGGCGCTCGGAATCAACCTCGACATCTCGCACTTCGCAGTGCGCGACTTCGATCTGGCAGCTGTCGTCGCGGCACTGCTGCCGCGCGCGGTCGTGGTCGAGGTCAAAGACCACCGCCGGGCTGCCGACGGGTTCGACTTCCTGATCCCCGGCGAGGGCGAGTTCGATTACCCGGCCTTCCTCCGGCTGCTCGACGACGGCGCGTACGACGGCACCGTGTCCGTCGAGATCAGCGTGCGGCGGCAGGCGCTGCCGGACTTCGATGAGGTGCGTGCTGCTGAGCTCTCGTACCTGACGTTGTCGGAGGCGGCGCGCGCCGCAGGCATCACCCTGGGGTCAGACGGGAGCACGCGATGACCGATCCGGTCCGTGTCGGCGTGGTGGGGCTGGGCAGGTTCGGCACGATCCATGCCGAGGCCGCGGCATCCCTGGGCGGAGTGCAGCTCGCCGCGGTCTGCTCCCGCAGCCTGGCGAGAGCCGAGGAGGCCGCAGAGCGGTACCCCGGCGCGACCGCGTACGACAGCGTGGATCGCATGCTCGAGCGCGCGGACCTTGACGCCGTGCTCATCGCCACGCCGCACAAGCAGCACTTCGAACCTGCGATGCGCGCCGTCTCGGCCGGCGTCGCCGCGCTCGTCGAGAAGCCGCTGACGACCTCGCTCGCCGAGGCCGACGAGCTCGTCGTCGCTGCCGAGGAAGCAGGGGTGGCGCTCGGCACCGTCTTCCAGCGCCGGTTCGTCCCCGCCGCGCAGCGCATGCATGGCGCGATCGCCGCGGGCCGGATCGGCCGTGCGGTCGCGGCGGAGTGCCTGGCGCATCTCGGCCGTGACCGGCAGTACTACGCGCAGGACGACTGGCGGGGCACGTGGCGTGGCGAGGGAGGAGGAGTCCTGCTGACCATGGCGATCCACTACATCGACCTGATGAACTGGATGCTGGGCGCTCCGACGTCGGTCTACGGCCGGTGGGCGACGCTCAAGCACGCCGACTACATCGACGTCGAGGACGTCGCGGGCGCCGTTGTCACCTACGAGGGCGGCGCGATCGCGACGGTGCAGGCGACGACGGCGTTCGAGAACGGCTTCGCGTCCGAGCCCAGCACGACGGTCGGCTATCGAGCACCGGGCTTCCGGCTGGCGGTGCACGGGACGGCCGGCCACAGCGTCGGCATCGCCGAGAGCCCCGAGCTGGCACAGGCGACCAACGACCTGTGGACATTCGACGGAGAGGAGGAGCGCATGGCCGTGTGGCGGAGGGAGGAGTCCGGACGCACCAGTGTGCCCGAGTTCCACGGGCGCCAGATCGCAGAGTTCCTCGATGCCGTGCGCGGTCGTCGTGCTCCCGCGGTGACCGGCCGCGACGGCCTCATGGCGCTCGAAGTGATCAAGGGCGTGTACCTCGCGCAGGAGAGGCGTGCTGGGGTGCCGCTGCCCATGTCAGAGGACGATAGACGCGCCGCCGACCGGCTCACGGAGGGCGCAGCATGAGCGTCGCAGCGCGCGTCGCGCTGGTCACCGGTGGTGCGACGGGAATCGGACGCGCGACCTGCCTCGAGCTTGCGCGACGGGGGATCGCAGAGATCCACATCGGCTACTCGCGATCGGAGGACGCAGCGCGGAGCCTCGGCGTCGAGCTGCGGGCGCTCGGGGCCACTGCGCACCCGCTGAGAATCGACGTGTCCGACCAGGACTCCGTGCGGCGCGCCGCCTCGCAGGTGATCGGCACGAGCGGCGGGCTCGACATCCTCGTCAACAGCGCGGGAACCACGAGGAAGATCGAGTTCTCAGACCTCGATGCGATCACCCCCGAGCTGTGGGACGAGATCCTCGGGACGAACCTGCTGGGTGCGTTCTGGGTCTGCCAGGCGTTCGCGGAGTCGCTGAAGGACCGCGGCGGGTCGATCGTCAACGTGTCGTCGATCTCGGCGACACGGGTGGTGGGCAGCTCCCTTCCCTACAGCGTGAGCAAGGCGGGGCTGGCGCAGCTGACCCGGGCGTTGGCCGTCGCGCTTGCGCCCGCCGTCCGCGTCAACGCGGTCGCCCCGGGGACCGTCGTGTCGGGTTGGCACGAGCGGCTGGTCGGTGCCGAGAACGCCAGAGCCGGGTTCGAGGCCGAAGCGCGCTCGGTGCCGATGGGCCGGCTCGCTGACGCCGGTGACATCGGCGAGGCGATCGCTTCCGTGGCGCTCGACTTCGGTTTCGTCACGGGGCAGGAGATCGTCGTCGACGGCGGCAAGGCGCTTCGCTACTGAGCGGATCGACGATCGGATGCTGCCACCCGGGGCCCGTGGCTAGGCTGACGCCATGACTGCCGCTGCGCCCGAGCCCACCGCATCAGATCCGGCCGTCGCGGCCGCCGAGGCGGAGCTCGCGCGGCTGCGCGCCGAAGCCGACGCCGCCGAGGCGCAACTGAAGGCCGCGCAGGCCAGGGCCGCGCTCGCGGCAGCCGAGGCCGAGGCCGCGAAGGCCCGCGCCGGCGGCTCCTCGACGAGTTCAGGGGCCGGGGACGCAGCACCCGCAGACGCACCCGCGGCCCCCGCCCCCGCGCCAGAACAGGCGTCCTCGCCGGGCCAGGCCGACACCGTCGCAGAAGCACCTGTCGCGGCAGAGGCACCTGTTCCGGGCAGCGGAGAGTCGGCGGCATCCACCACACCCGCCCCGCCGGCCGAAGGCGCGCCGCTGGACGCCGACGAGGTCGCGGCGATCGTGAAGGGGTACACGTTCGAGGCGACGACGCTCGACCTGGGCGCGCTCGTCAACGGCGAGCCCGTCGCCGAGGCGCAGATCCGCATCCCGCTCGCGATGATGAACCGTCACGGCCTCGTCGCCGGGGCGACCGGCACCGGAAAGACCCGCACGCTGCAGGGGCTGGCCGAGCAGCTCGCGGCCAAGGGCGTGCCGGTGTTCGCGGCGGACATCAAGGGCGACCTGTCGGGCGTCGCCACGCCGGGCGAGCCGAACGACAAGCTGCTGGCGCGCACGAGCGCGATCGGCCAGGACTGGAAGCCCGAGGCCTCGGTCACCGAGTACTTCGCCCTCGGCGGGGTCGGCAAGGGCGTGCCGGTACGTGCGACGGTGTCGGGCTTCGGGCCGCTGCTGCTGAGCAAGGTGCTGGGCCTGAACGCCACGCAGGAGTCGAGCCTGGGGCTGGTGTTCCACTACGCCGACGCGAACGGGCTGGCGCTCGTCGACCTGTCGGATCTGCGCGCGGTGCTCACGCACCTCACGAGCCCCGAGGGCAAGGCCGAGCTGAAGGAGCTCGGCGGTCTGTCGGCGGCGACGGCCGGCGTGATCCTGCGTGAGCTGATCACCTTCGCGGATGCCGGCGCCGATGTCTTCTTCGGCGAGCCCGAGTTCGCCGTGACCGACTTCCTGCGGACGGCGCCGGACGGGCGCGGCTTCGTCAGCCTGCTCGAGGTGCCGGGAGTGATCGACAAGCCGGCGCTGTTCTCGACGTTCCTGATGTACCTGCTCGCCGAGCTGTTCGAGATCCTGCCCGAGGTGGGGGATGCCGACAAGCCGAAGCTGGTGTTCTTCTTCGACGAGGCGCACCTGCTGTTCAAGGACGCGTCGAAGGACTTCCTCGCCGCGATCACCCAGACCGTGCGGCTCATCCGCTCGAAGGGCGTCGGCGTGTTCTTCGTGACGCAGACCCCGAAGGATGTGCCGTCCGACGTGCTCGCCCAGCTCGGCTCGCGAGTGCAGCACGCGCTGCGCGCCTTCACGCCCGACGACGCCAAGGCGCTGCGCGCCACCGTCGGCACCTACCCGAAGTCGGGCTACGACCTGGAGCGCGTGCTGCAGGAGCTCGGCACCGGCGAAGCGATCGTCACCGTCATGAGCGAGAAGGGCGCGCCGACCCCGGTCGCGTGGACGCGACTGCGGGCGCCGCAGGGCCTCATGTCGCCGACGCCGGATCCTGCGATCGAGGCCGCCGTCAAGGCGTCGCCGCTGCTGGCGAAGTACGGCACCGCGATCGATCGAGAGTCGGCACGCGAGATCCTCGCCGCCAAGATGAAGGCTGCCGACGACGCGGCCGCGGCCGAGGAGGCGGCGCTGGCCAAGGCCAAGGCGGACGCCGAGTACGCCAAGCAGAAGGCCGCGATCGACAAGCAGCAGGCGGCGGCCGACAAAGCCGCGGCGGCGGCCGAGAAGAAGGCGCAGCAGGAGTACGAGCGGCTGCTCAAGAAGACGGCGGGTACGACGCGCACGTCGCGCAGTTCACAGAAGTCCCCCATCGAACAGATCCTGAACTCCAAGTCGACGCAGACTATCCTCGGGGGAGTGATCCGCGGGATCTTCGGCACCGGCAGGCGCTGAGACCCTTCTCGACCGCGGATCGACCTCTCGATCCGGAAGGCCTTCGCGTGCGCAGACCGAAGACCGTCGCCGTGCTCGCGGCGGCCATCGTGGCCGCCGCCGCCGGTGCGACGCTCGCGGTGCTCGGCGTGCCCGTCGGGGAGTCGTCGCCGGCCGAGGCCGTGCCGAGCACGCGTCCGTCGACGGACGGGCAGGGCGTGACGGCATCCCGGCCCTCGCCAGAGGTCGATGAGACCGTGACCGCCGACGACTACTGCTACGTCGAGGCCATGATCTACTACCGGGTCAAAGAGGAGGAGCTCGCCCAGACGCTGCTGCGCAAGGACGGCATCGCCGCGGACGCCGAGGCATACGCGAAGAGCGTCGTGGCCGCCGACCTCGCCGAGCTCGACGATCTGCGTGCATGGTATGTCTCGTGGGCTCCGGCCCGCCCCCTCGAGCCGCCCGTCGACGGCCCCTGCGGCGGTCACGGTTCTGACCACGCGCAGATGCCCGGCATGCCGACGTGGTCGGCCGAGCAGGGACTCGTCGACGCGCAGTCGCCCGATGCCGAGCGCCGGTTCGCCGAGCTCGTGCGTGACCAGAACGCGGGCATGGCCGCCCTCGTGACCCTGATCCTCGACGGCGACCCGCACCCCGATGTGCAGGCGTCGGCCGAGGCCGTGCTCGAACGCGCGCGGACGGATGCTGTCACGCTCGACGGTCTGCTCGCTCCCTGATCCCCGTCGCCGGGCCTGCTTCCCCATCGTTCATCCGTCACAGATGTACGCCGTACCGGGGGATCGGCGTACATCTGTGACGAATGAACCTGAGGGGCGGGTGAGGCATAGCCTGGGGGCATGGCGACGAAGCCCCCGGCAGCGGACATCGACGAATCCCTCGTGCGCGTGACACGACCCAAGAAGGTCGCCGTCGGCGTGCCCGCGGTGCTGCACGCGCTGCAGATCGCGAACGAGCAGATGGGTGTGACGCGCTCGGCGCAGACGCTGCTGCGCGTCAACCAGAAGGACGGCTTCGACTGCCCGGGGTGCGCGTGGCCCGAGGAGGACAAGCGGCACATCGCCGAGTTCTGCGAGAACGGCGCGAAGGCCGTCGCCGAAGAGGCGACGCTGCGCCGCGTCGGTCCGGAGTTCTTCGCGGAGCACTCGCTCGACGAGCTGCGCGCGCACGACGACTGGTGGCTCGGCCAGCAAGGGCGGCTGACGCATCCGATGGTCCTCGAAGAGGGGGCGACCCACTACCGGCCGATCTCGTGGGACGACGTGCTCGCGCTCGTCGCCGACGAGCTGCGCGGCCTCGACGACCCCGACCAGGCGGTGTTCTACACCTCGGGCCGTACGTCGAACGAGGCGGCGTTCCTGTACCAGCTGCTCGTGCGCGGGCTCGGCACGAACAACCTGCCGGACTGCTCGAACATGTGCCACGAGTCCTCGGGTTCGGCGTTGACCGAGACCATCGGCATCGGCAAGGGCACCGTGTCGATCGACGACATCCACGAGACCGATCTGCTGATCGTCGCGGGCCAGAACCCGGGCACGAACCACCCGCGCATGCTGTCGGCGCTCGAGAAGGCCAAGCAGCGGGGCGCCACCATCATCGCGGTGAACCCGCTGCCCGAGGCCGGGCTGCTGCGCTTCGAGAACCCGCAGACGGTGCGCGGCGTCGCCTTCGGCGGCACGCAGCTCGCCGACGGGTTCGTGCAGATCCGCCTGGGCGGCGACCAGGCGCTGTTCCAGGCGATCGGCAAGCACCTGCTCGAGGCCGAAGATGCGGCCGGCGGTGTGCTCGACCACGAGTTCATCGCGGCGCACACGAGCGGCTTCGAGGCGTACCGGCAGGCGATGAACGATGCCTCGTGGCCCGACCTGGTGGCGGCCACCGGCATCCCCGAAGACGCGCTGCGCCGCGTCGGCGAGGCGGTGCGCACGTCGAAGGCGACGATCGTGTGCTGGGCGATGGGGCTCACGCAGCACAAGCACTCGGTGGCGACGCTGCGTGACGTCGTGAACGTGCTGCTGCTGCAGGGCAACATCGGTCGCGCGGGCGCGGGCGTGTGCCCGGTGCGCGGGCACTCCAACGTGCAGGGCGACCGCACCGTCGGCATCTACGAGAAGCCGGCTGAGGCCTTCCTGGCGGCCCTCGACCGCGAGTTCGCGTTCACCGCGCCCCGCGCCCACGGCTTCGACACCGTCGAGGCCATCCGCGCGATGCGGGACGGCCGCGTCCGGGTCTTCGTCGGCATGGGCGGCAACTTCGTGTCGGCGACACCCGATACCGCCGTCGTCGAGGCGGGGATGGCGAACGTCGGGCTCACCGTGCACGTGTCGACGAAGCTCAACCGCTCGCACGTCGTGACCGGGCGCCGCGCGCTCATCCTGCCCACGCTCGGCCGCACCGACCGAGACCGCCGCGCCGGCGCGGACGGCACGGTGCGCGAGCAGCGCGTCACCGTCGAAGACTCCATGGGCGCCGTCCACTCCTCGCGCGGACGGCTGGCCCCGCCCTCCGACGACCTGCTGAGCGAGGTCGCGATCGTCGCCCGGCTGTGCGAGCTGGTCTTCGGGGAGCGAGGGGATGCCGGCGCCCCGGCACCCTCGGCCGGCACCACGTCGACCGACCGGGGGCTGCCCGAGCACGGTGCCGTCGAGCCGGAGCGTCCCGACCCGACCGGGGTGCGGCATCCACGCAACGTCCCTCACGCCGACTGGGCCGCGCTCGAGAGCGACTACGCACTCATCCGCGCGCACATCCAACGCGTGATCCCGGGGTTCGACGACTACGAGCAGCGCATCGACAAGGGGCGCACGCTGCATCTGCCGAACGGGCCGCGTGACGCGCGGACGTTCGCGACCCCGGACGGTCGCGCGCGGTTCACGGTGAATCCGCTCGAGTATCCCGTGATCCCGCCCGGCAGGCTGTTGCTGCAGACACTGCGCTCGCACGACCAGTACAACACCACGATCTACGGCAAGGACGACCGCTACCGGGGCATCCACGGCGGACGCCGGGTCGTGCTCGTGAACGCCCACGACATCGACGCGCTGGGCTTCGCCGAGGGCGACACCGTCGACCTCGTGTCGGAGTGGGCCGGGCCGGGCGGCGCCGTCGAGGAGCGGCGTGCGGACGCGTTCCGCGTCGTGGCGTATTCGACGCCGCGCGGCAACGCCGCGGCGTACTACCCCGAGACGAACGTGCTCGTGCCGCTGGACTCGGTCGCCGACGTGTCGGGCACGCCGACGTCGAAGTCGGTGGTGGTGCGGCTGGAGCGCCGCCGCGACGCCGGGTAGCGGCATCCGTCACTCCGGACGCACCGAGGTGCCCCGGCGACCATTGCGCCGCCGACACGCACGCCGATACGTTCGGGCATGACGACGGGAGAACCCACATGAGCACGATTGTCGACGCCGAGACCCAGCCCTCGTTGAAGGGCGGACTGGGTCAAGTCATCCTTGCGACACTCGCCTCCACAGTGGGGTTCTGGGCCTGGATGGCGATCTCGCCGCTGCAGGGCGTGTACGCCGACGAGATGAGTCTCGACCAAGGCCAGATCTCGGTCATGCTGGCGATGCCGGTGCTCGTCGGTGCGCTGGGCCGGGTGCCGGTGGGCGCCTTCACCGATCGTTTCGGCGGTCGCCGTGTGTTCACGCTCGTACTGCTGGCCGGGGTGCCGGCGGTGCTTCTGGTGGCGCTGGCGGGCTCCATCGCGAGCTTTCCGCTGCTGCTGTTCGCGGGCTTCCTGCTGGGCATCCCCGGCACGATCTTCGCTGCCGGCATCCCGTTCTCCAGCGCGTGGTACGCGCCCGCGCGTCGCGGCTTCGCGACCGGCGTGTTCGGCATGGGCATGATCGGCACGGCCGTGTCGGCGTTCTTCACCCCGCGGCTGGCGCTCAGCATCGGCTACCTGCCGACGCACTTCCTGATCGCGGGGATCATGGTGGCCATGGCGGCGCTGGTGTGGTTCGTGATGCGCGACTCGCCCGCCTGGACGGCCAGCCGTCAGCCGCTCATCCCGAAGGTCGTCGGAGCGCTGAAGCTGCCGATCACGTGGGAGATGTCATTCCTCTACGCGATCGTCTTCGGTGGTTTCGTCGCGTTCTCGACCTTTCTGCCGAAGTACCTCACCACCATCTATCCGGATGATGTGGATGCCGTCGGCGCGGGCACCCGGACTGCGATGTTCGCGGCGGCCGCGGTGATCGCCCGCCCGATCGGCGGGGTGCTGGCCGACAAGTTCGGCCCGAAGGTGATCTCGCTCATCTCGCTCGCCGGCATCGTCGCCGCCGCCTATGTCGTCGGCCAGCAGCCGCCCGAGGGCGTGCTGACGGGGACGGTGTTCCTGCTCATGGCGGCAGCCATGGGCCTCGGCATGGGCGCGGTGTTCGCGTGGGTGGGTCCGTCCACCCCGCCCGACAAGGCGGGAGCCGTCACCGGTGTCGTCGCCGCCGCGGGCGGTCTCGGCGGCTACTTCCCGCCGCTGGTGATGGGCGCGACCTACAACGCCGAGACCAACTCGTATGCGCTCGGTCTGTGGCTGCTGATCCTCGTGGCCGCGGGCGCGCTCGTCGTCGCGGGCATGCTGCGTGACGCAAGGCCGGTGAAGGCCTGACCACCGCGGGCGCGGCCGCGGGCGCCGATCCTGTCTAGGCTGGGGAACATGACCCGAGCCGCCGTCGTGACCGTGTCGGACCGGGCGGCCGAGGGCGCTCGATCCGACGCCAGCGGACCCGTCGCGGTGGCAGCCCTGCGCGAGGCGGGATTCGCGTGCGACGACGCCGTCATCGTGCCCGACGGCGCCGACAGCGTGGAGCGAGCGCTGACCGCGCTCGTCGTCGCCGGTGTGGGACTCGTCATCACCACGGGCGGCACGGGTGTCGCGCCCCGCGACCAGACGCCTGAGGGCACCGCACGCGTCGTGACCCGCGAAGTGCCGGGCCTCGCCGAGGAGCTGCGCCGTCGCGGTGCGGCCGAGAAGCCGGCCGGCATGCTCACCCGCGGCATCGCCGGCGTCGTGGACCCGCACGGCGTGCTGGTGGTGAATCTGCCGGGCTCACCCGCGGGCGTCGCCTCGGGCATGCCGGTCGTCCTGTCGGTCGCGCGGCACGTGCTCGATCAGCTCGAAGGCGGCGACCACTGATGTCAGGCTTCGAGAGCGGCGCCGGCGCCGTGCGGCTGGCCGCGATCAGCGGTGCGGCGCTCGACCTCGACGCGCACCTGCGGGCCGTCGACGACCCTCGCATGGGTGCGGTGACGACGTTCGTCGGGCGTGTGCGCGACCACGACCCCGACGCGGCCGAGGCGGTCGTGGCACTGGAGTACTCCGCGCATCCGGACGCGCCGGCCACGCTCGCGCGGCTCGCGGCTGAGGCCGTGGGATCGTCGGGGGCGCTCGTCGCGGTCTCGCACCGGGTCGGCACGCTCGCCGTGGGCGATGCGGCCGTGGTCATCGCGGTCGCCGCCGCGCATCGGGCCGAGGCCTTCGAAGTGTGCCGCACGCTCATCGAGACCATCAAGACCGGTCTGCCGGTGTGGAAGCGTCAGCTCGAAGCCGACGGCACCGCCACCTGGCTCGGCCTCGGCGGCTGACGGCGCGGGTGCGGGCTGCGCGGGTCCCCGCAGCGGCGCGCGCGGCCGTCGCGCGCACTCGGCCGCCGCGGCGCCCCGAGCCCCAAGGCCGAATTCAGCCCCCGGCGAAGGGCGGCAGCACGTCGACGAGGTCGTCGGCGCCGAGCGGCGTGTCGTCGGAGACGCGCGAGCCGCCGACGAGGACGGCGCAGCGGGGGAGGATGCCGCCGAGCCCGGGATGCGCGGTCGACACCGCCGCGCGCAGCGCGCCGAGGGTGGTCTCGGTGCGGCGCTCGGTGTCGAGCCCGGTGGCCTCCTGCGCGGCGGCGAAGTAGCGGACGACGGCCACTACTGCTGCTCCCACCCCTCGGCGAGGTCGGCGACTTCGCGGAGCGCCGCCAGCACCTCGGCCGGGTCGGTGCCGGCGCGGCCGGCGGCAAGACCCGCGGCGAACGCCCCGAGCGGGGCGGCCGGGCGGGCGACGCTGTTCGCGACCACCTTGGTCAGGTCGAGCACCGCGGCGACCGGCACGTCGTCCGGCGACAGACCGAGTCGTTCGCGCAGCGCGGCGGCCCAGTCGTCGAGCGCTTCGGGCGGAAGGGTGCGGGACTGATCGCTCATGACGGCTCCTCACCGGCGGTGTGCAGGTCGGTTGCGGCGCCCGCGCGAGCACGGGCCTCTTCCAGATCCTGCCATGTGTCGACGTCGCGGGTCTCGTTTCCGGGCGCGGTCACGACGGTGATGGCCAGGTCGTCCAGGAGCGCGCGCATCGAGGCGTCCCGCCCGTCGTCCGCGAGAGTGGATGCCGCCGGCCGCAGCGCGCGCGTGCGGTAGGCGCCGATGAGCCATTGCGGGCGGCTCGACGCGTCGCCGAGGCAGAGTCCGTCGGTGTCGGAGGGGAGGAGCACGATGTCGTCCACGAGCCGGCGCACCGCCGCGTGGACAGAGGGAAGGTCGCATGCCAGCAGCAGCGTCCACTCGGGGTCGTCCGCCTCCGGCCACGAGGCGAGCGCGGCGACGGTCGCCGCCGCCGGGCCCGAGAACGGGGGGTCCTCGCGCACCCACGTGACCGGGAGCGACTCGTCGAGCACGGGCGCCACGACGGTGACGGGGTGTGCGCCGGCGTCGAGTGCAGCCCGAGCGGCGGCGGCGAGCAGCGTGCGCCCGCCCACGTCGAACAGCGGCTTCACGGCGCCGTCGACGCGGGTCGCGCGGCCGCCGGCGAGCAGGATGGCTCCGAGCCGGGTCACGGCCGGAGATCTCCGGTCTCACCCGGCCTGGTCCAGTCGCCGCTCTTGCCGCCCGTCTTCGCGACGATCCGCACGTGCTCGATCGACGTGGCCTTGTCGAGCCCCTTCACCATGTCGACCACGGCGAGGGCGGCCACCGAGACGGCGGTGAGAGCCTCCATCTCGACGCCGGTGCGGTCGGCGGTGCGGACAGTGGCCTCGACCGCCACGCCGTCGTCGTCGATCGACAGGTCGACCGCGGCGCCGTGCACGCCGATGACGTGAGCGAGCGGCAGCAGCTCGGGGGTGCGCTTGGCCGCCTGGATGCCGGCGATCCGCGCCACCGCGAGCACATCGCCCTTGGGCACGGCGCCGTCGCGCAGAGCGGCGACGACGTGGGGCGCGCAGCGGACGAACCCGCGCGCGGTCGCGGAGCGCACCGTCGGCTGCTTGAGCGTGACGTCGACCATACGAGCGTGTCCCGCGGCATCGAGATGGGTGAAGGCCGGCCCGGGCTCCGGCGACGAAGGGCTCGTCGGCTCGGAGTCGCTGGGGGCAGGGGTCGACTCGTCGCGCGTCATGAGATCAGCATGACATCGACGAGGTCGCCCTCGGTCACGGCGTCCACCGCGGCGGGAACGACGGCGTACGCCTCGGCGCGGCCCAGGCCGCCGGCCAGGTGCGAGCCGCCGGGGGTCGCCGGCCGCACGCGCCAGCCGCGCGGGTCGGCGCGGTCGATGACCGCCGGAAGATACTGCCGCCGGCCGGGCGGAGTGCGCCAGCCCGCCGCTGCGGGCAGCGACACCACCGGACGCACCGTCGACGCGCGTCCCTGCAGCCGCAGCAGCGCGGGGCGCACGAACACCTCGAACGACACCGCGGCGCTGACCGGATTGCCCGGCAGCCCGAACAGCAGGGCACCGGACGGCAGCCGGCCGAAACCCTGCGGCTTGCCGGGCTGCATCGCCAGCTTCGTGAACGTCATCGTGCGCGCCAGCGTCGTCTTGACGACCTCGTAGGCTCCGGCGCTGACGCCGCCCGAGAACACCACCACGTCGGCCGGGCCGCCGGGTGCGTCCGGCGCGCTGACCTCGGTCAGCAGTGCGTCCAGCAGCGCGGGTTCATCGGGAACACTGTCGCGTCGCACCACGACCGCGCCCGTGTCGGCCGCGAGGCCGCTCAGCAGCACGCTGTTCGACTCGGGGATCTGGCCGCGACGCAGCTCCTCTCCGGGGGCGACGAGCTCGCTGCCGGTGGAGATGACGGCGACGCGCGGACGCCGTGCCACCACGATCTCGGCGACCCCGGCGGCGGCCGCCGCGGCCGCCTGCAGCGGGCCGAGCAGGATGCCCGCGGGCAGCACCTCGGCGCCCACCCGGGCGTCCTCGCCGGAACGCCGGATGTGCGCGCCGACGGCGCGCGGCGCACGCAGCACGCGCACCAGGTCGAGCGAGTCCTCCAAGCCGCCGACGGTGTCTTCGAACGGCACGACGGCGTCGGCGTCCGTGGGGACCGGCGATCCCGTCATGATGCGGGCGGCCTCACCCGGCGCGAGCGCGGGGTCGTCGGCCGTGCCCGCCGGCAGATCGGCGACGACCCGGAGGACGGCGGGCGCGGTGTCGGAGGCATCCCTCACATCCGCGAAGCGCACGGCGAAGCCGTCCATGGCGGAGTTGTCGAACACCGGGATGTCGACGGCCGCCCGCACCGGCTCGCGCAGGGTGCGCCCGTAGGCGGCTGTCAGGGCGACGGTCTCGCCGCCGAGCGGCGAGACCGCGGCCATCACGTCGGCGAGATGCTCCTCGACCGTGCGCAACCCGCTCACATCGCCTCGCTCAGCGCGTCGGCGGGCACCGTCGGGTGCGGCCAGGCGTCGATCCCGCCGGCGAGGACTGCAGCCTCGACCCCGGCATCGCGCAGGGCGCGGGCCGCCCGCTGCGCCCGCATTCCCACCTGGCAGACGACGACGACTCGTCCGAACGCCACGTCCGACGGCTGCGCGAGCACCTCCGCGAGCGGCACGAGCACCGATCCGGGGATCACCCCGCGCGCCGTCTCGACGGGCTCGCGCACATCCAGCACGACGGCGCCGCTGCGCTGAGCGCTCAACGTCTGCTCGGGCGTCAGCTGCGCAATCGGCGCAGTGTCAGCGGGATGGGCGGGTGGCGCAACCGGGACACCGGCGGCCCGAGCCGGCTCGGGCGCCGTGTTCGCCGCAGGCGCGGCAGCAGGCCGCAGCGGCACCTCGTCGGTGCGCCCGCGCAGCGCGTCGATCACGAGGACGCGGCCGAACAGCGGCTCGCCGATCCCGGTCACGAGCTTGATCGCCTCGGTCGCCAGCAGCGAGCCGAGCTGCAGGCACAGAGTGCCGAGCACGCCCACCTGTGCGCACGAGGGCGTGTCGGCCGCGGCATCCGGCGGATACAGATCCGCGAGCACGATCGGCGCCGTGCCGGCGGGCGGCGCCGACCAGAACACCGTCGCCTGCGCGTGGAACTCCTGCACGACGCCCCACACCAGCGGCACGCCGAGGGCCTCGCAGGCCGCCGCGACGAGCTCACGCGTCGGGAACGTGTCGGTGCCGTCGATCACGACGTCGGCGCCGGCGAGCAGTTCGCGTGCATTGTCGGCGTTCAGCCGCGCGCGCAGGGGGCGCACCACGGTGGCGGGTGACAGCTCGGCGGCGACGCGCACGGCCGAGTCGACCTTCGCCGCGCCCACGTCGGTGACGCGGTGCATCACCTGACGCTGGAGATTGGATGCCTCGACCTCGTCGTCGTCGATCACGGTCAGCGTCCCGACACCGGCCGCCGCCAGTGCCAGCACCGCCGGGGAGCCGAGCCCGCCGGCGCCGACGATCGCGACGTGCGCCGCGGCGAGGCGCCGCTGGGCGACGTCGCCGAAGCCGGCGAGCACGCGATGGCGCGCCGTGCGCGTCTGCTCGGCGTGGCTCAGCGCGGCGACCGGCTGCACGAGCGGGGGAAAGGCCATGCCCACAGGCTAGCTTTCGCACGGTGCCCGCGGGTCGCATCCGCAGATGCGGAGGATTCTCAGCGAGAACGCCGCTGATGCGGGTGTAGGTTGTGGCCGTGACGAGCTACAAGATCGCCGAGGCCGCGCGGCTGCTCGGCGTGAGCGACGACACGGTGCGGCGCTGGGTGGATGCCGGCACACTGCCGACGACCGGGGCCACGCCGAGCGAGATCCCGGGCGAGGCGCTCGCCGCCCGGGCGGTCGAGCTCGCCGAGACGCCGGCGGATCCGGCCGATGTGCTCTCGAGCGCCCGGAACCGGTTCGTCGGCCTCGTGACCCGGGTGCAGGCCGACGGCGTCATGGCGCAGGTCGACATCCAGTCGGGGCCGCATCGTGTGGTGTCGCTCATGTCGTCCGAGGCGGTGCGCGAACTCGGCCTGGAGCCCGGCTCGCTGGCGATCGCCGTCGTCAAGGCCACCACCGTCATCGTCGAGACGCCGAAGGGCTGACATGCCGCGCCGAGTCCGCACCGTCCTCGCCCGCACCGCGCTCATCGCCGCGCTCACCCTCGGTGTGAGCGGGTGCGCCACGACCGCGGGCGATCAAGGCCCCACTGCGGCCGATCCGCCGGTGGACGAGGCGGCGCTCACCGGCGAACTCACGGTGTACGCCGCGGCCTCGCTCAAGGGCGCCTTCGACGAGCTCGCCGCCGACTTCGAGCGGCAGCATCCCTCGCTCGACGTGCAGCCGATCACCTACGACGGCTCCTCCACGCTGGCCACGCAGATCATCGAAGGTGCCCCCGCCGACGTCTTCGCGTCGGCCGATGAGAAGAACATGCACAAGGTGGCGGACGCGGATCTCGCCGGCCGACCCGAACTGTTCGCGAGCAACACGCTCGTGCTGGTCGTTCCCGAGGGGAATCCTGGCCGCGTCGCCGGACTCGGCGACCTCGCACGGCAGGGTCTGACCGTCGTGCTCTGTGCCGCCGAGGTGCCGTGCGGTGCGGCATCCACCACTCTCCTCTCGAACGCGGGCGTCGCCGCGAGCGTCGACAGCTACGAGCAGAACGTCACCGCGGTGCTCACCAAGGTCGCCGCCGGCGAGGCCGACGCCGGGCTCGTCTACGTCACCGATGCCGCCACCACCGACCGGGTCGAGACCGTCGAGGCCGACGGCGCCGACGCGGTCGTGAACCGGTACCCCATCGCCGCGCTGACCGGCTCGACGAACCCCGAAGCGGCCGACGCGTTCGTGGCCTTCGTGCTCGGCGAGCACGGCCAGACGGTGCTCGCGTCGTTCGGCTTCGCGGCGCCATGAGCGGGGCAGTGGCCGACGCTCGCGCGCGCAGCGAGCGGGCGGGGTTCGTGCCGCGTGTGCTCGCCGTGCCCGCCGTGCTGGGACTCGCCCTGCTGGTCCTTCCGCTCGGCGCCCTGATCCTGCGCGTGGAGTGGTCGACGCTGTGGAGCGACGTCACCTCGCCTCAGGCGCTCGCGGCCCTGGGTCTCTCACTGCTCACCGGCGCGATCGCGACCGTCGTGTGCGTCGTGCTGGGGGTGCCGCTCGCGCTCCTCATCGCCCGCAGCGGCGTCCGCACGGCAGGCGTGCTGCGCGCCCTGGTCACCGTCCCGCTCGTGCTGCCGCCCATGGTGGGCGGCGTGGCGATGCTCTTCCTCTTCGGGCGCACCAGCTGGCTCGGTGGCGCGCTCGCCGAGTGGGGCATCCGCATTCCGTTCACCACGACGGCCGTCGTGCTGGCGCAGACCTTCGTCGCGCTGCCGTTCCTCGTGCTCGCGCTGGAAGGGTCGTTGCGGGCGACCGGCACGGGATACGAGCAGGCGGCCGCCGGACTCGGCGCGGGCCGCTGGACGATCCTCGCCCGGGTGACCCTGCCGCTGGCGGCACCGGGACTGGTGGCGGGCATCGTGCTGTGCTTCGCGCGCGCGATGGGCGAATTCGGTGCGACGGCGCTGTTCGCGGGCAACGCGCCCGGGGTCACGCAGACGATGCCGTTGGCGATCTACACCGCGTTCAACGGTGCGGGCGTCTCGCAGGGAACCGCCGTCGCGCTGTCGCTGCTGCTGCTGGTGACCGCGGTGGGCGTGCTGCTGCTCGTGCGCGCGTGGCGGGCGGAGGCCCCGCGGTGAGTCCTTCGGACGATCCGGATGCCGTCACGCCGGGCGCTCCCGCGGGCCTCGGGGGCGCCGGCGCCGGCTTCGGGGGCGCTCCCGCCGGCCTCGACGCGCGGGTCGTGGTGCGCCGCGCCGGCTTCCTGCTCGACGCGACCCTGCGGGTGCCGGCGGGCGAGGTCGTGGCGCTCATGGGGCCGAGCGGGGCGGGCAAGTCCACGCTGCTGGGGGTGCTCGCCGGTCTCACGGCGTTCGACGAGGGCTCGGTGCGGCTGCGCGACCGCACGCTCGACGCGGACCCGCGACGCCGCACCCCGCCCGCGTCGCGCGGCGTGGTGCTGCTCGGTCAGGATGCGCGCCTGTTCCCGCACCTCACCGCCCAAGAGAACGTGGCGTTCGGCCTGCGCGTGCGCGGTGCGTCGAAGAGCGCAGCGGCGGCCGGTGCGGCGCAATGGCTGCGCCGCGTGGGACTCGCCGATCACGGCGGACGCCGGCCGGCGAAGCTGTCGGGGGGCCAGCAGCAGCGCGTCGCGCTCGCACGCGCGCTCGCGACGGAGCCCGCGGTGATCCTGCTCGACGAGCCGCTGACCTCGCTCGACACCGAGACCGCGGGTGATGTGCGCGCGCTGCTGCACCGGCAGCTGTCCGAGACCCGGACCGCCGCGATCGTCGCGACCCACGACGCCGTCGACGCCGTGGCGCTCGCGTCGCGCCTCGTCGTGCTCGAGGACGGGCGCGTCACGCAGTCCGGCCCGGTGCGCGAGGTGCTGGCGGCGCCCGCGACCCGGTTCGCCGCGGCGGTCGCGGGGCTCAATCGCGTCGTCGGAAGGGTTGTCGCCCCGCCGGGCGCGTCGGGCGCGTCGGGCTCGTCGAGCGGAGCCTCCGGGGCGGGCGGGGCCGGAGCCTCCGGGTCGGGCGGGGCCGCCGGGCCCGCGGTCACGGCCGCTGCCTGGCACGCCGGCGCGCTGATGCTGGAAGCATCCATCCCCCCTGCGCCGGGCGAAGCGGCCGCCGTGTTCCGACCGGGAGACGTGCGGATCGTCGACGGCGAGCCGAGCGGACCGGGGGAGTGGCGCACGCGGATCGTGCGGCTGGAGCAGACCCCGGCCGGGGTGCGTGTGCGCACCGCCGTACCGGACGTCGCCGTCGACGTTCCCGCAGGGCTCGCGGCCGGGCTCGACGCCGGTCAGAGCCTGACGCTGCGGCTCGACCCGGCCGACGTGCGGTTCCTCGTCGGGCAGGAGGGCGCTGCAGGCGAGGACGCGGGCGGCGAATAGACTCGCGCCGTGACCCGAATCCGCCCCTTCCGTCCCGGCGACGAACCGGCGCTCTCCGACATCTGCCTCAAGACCGCCGACGCCGGAGCCGACGCGACGGGTCTGCTCGACGACGACGAACTGTGGGGCGAGATCTTCGTGCTGCCATACGTCGCCCGCCACCCCGAGTTCGCGTTCGTGGTCGAGGCCGACGACGGCCGCGTGGTCGGGTACGTCGTCGGCGCGCCGGATTCGTCGGCGTTCGAGGAGTGGTTCGCGCACGAGTGGTGGCCGAGGTTCCACGACCGCTGGCCGCGCCCCGAGGGCGACCCGAAGCCGGTGAGCGCGTCGCGGCAGGACGGCATCGTCCGTTACGCGTACGCGCGGCACGGGGGCTCGCAGCCGTTCGGCGACGAGTACCCGGCGCACCTGCATATCGACCTGCTGCCCGAGACGCAGGGGCAGGGGCTCGGCCGCGGGCTCATCCAGACGCTGGAACAGGCGCTGCGCGACGCGGGCGTCCCGGGCCTGCACCTGGTCGCCGCGGCCGAGAACGCCGGCGCCATCGCGTTCTATCCACGCGTGGGATTCGACGTGCTGCCGTCGCCCGAGGGCACCGCAGTCTTCGCCAAGCGCCTCTGACACCGCCCGGACGGGTGGGCGGCAGCATCAGCCGGTGACGAGGGGGCTCCCCGACACGAGCCGTTCGAGCACCGATCCCGCCGGCACGGTGTCGTACTTGTAGCTGAGCTTCTGCACGATCGATGTGCCCGCGACGAAGCGCATCGCGTCGGCATCCCACGGCTGCATCATGCCGAGCTGCAGCAGGTGGGCGGCGGCCGCCGACAGCGGGGGAGCGGCGAGCCACTGCCCGTGGAACTCGGGGACGAGGTCGTAGAGCACCTCGAAGATGCGGTGGTACAGGAAGTAGTCGGGGATGCCGCCGTCGGACTCCCACCATGCCTGCAGCGTCAGCCGCTGCAGGCGGATGAGCGGCGTCCCGGCCACGGCCGCGATGAACCAGTTGCCGATCTGCCGCCGCGTCCAGCGGGGGTACAGCGCACCGGCCGTGAGCAGCGGGGCGACCGCCGTCGCCAGGGGTGCCGGCGCCCAGCACGTTGCATCGGCCCACACACCGCCGTGCCGGTCGAGCACGCTGATCCGCACGAAGTCCGAGAAGTGGGCGGGATGCTCCTTCTCGAGGGCCTGGGCGACGGCATCCGGGATCTCCACGAGCTCGCGCGCCGACGCGCCGTCGAGCACCATCAGAGGTCGCGGCTGATCGGCGTGCAGCCGCGTCAGCTCGCTGATGCACGCCTGCACGAGCGGCGGCGCGGTATCGACCGGGTTGTTCCAGAACGTGTAGACGCCCAGCGAGGCGGGATCGACCGCCGCTCCGTCGCGCGCCGCGATCGCCTTGCCGTCGCGGCGCGTGCCGGGCTCGGCGGGCAGCCCCGCCGCGACGCGCAGGTCGGCAAGACGCGGTCTCACGAAGTCCGTGAACGTGCGGTAGGCGGCTACCGCCGCAACGGGATCGACGCTGTCGCGGAACCGGTCGGCTCGGCGCAGTTGCGCATCGAGACCCTCGAACGGATTGCGGATGCCGTCGCTCACGGTCCGAGCCTAGGCCGGGGTCGACGCAGTCATGCGCTGATCACGCGCCCGTCGTGGATCCGCACGACGCGGTCGATGAGACCGTCGGGGACGAGGATGTGCGAGATCAGCACGACCGCGCGGTCGTCGGGCACGGCGCCGAGCAGGTCGGTCAGCAGCCGGTCGGAGGCTTCGGGGTCGACTCCCGCCGTCGGCTCGTCGAGCACGAGCACCGGGAACCCGCGCAGCAGCGCGCGTGCGAGCGCGAGGCGCTGCGCCTGCCCGCCCGACACCAGCGCGCCGCGCTCGCCGACGCGCGCGTCGAGTCCGCCGCGCGCGCGCACCCACTCGTCGAGGCCGACGCGCCGCAACGCGTCCTCGAGCTCCGCATCCGTCGACGTGTCGCGGGCGAAGAGCAGGTTCTGCCGGATGTCCTCATCGAAGAGCATCGGATGCTGCTCGCACAGGCCGACCGTCTGCCGCACGTCGTCGGGCGAGAGATCGTGCACCGACCTGCCGCCGAGCTCGTAGACGCCGTCGGTCTCGAGGAAGCGCACCAGCGCGTGCGCCAGCGTGGTCTTGCCCGCGCCGCTCGATCCGACGACGAGCACGCGCTCGCCCGGCCGCACGGCGAAGTCGACGTCATGGAGGGCTGCCGCGGTCGTGCCGGGCCATCGCACGTCGGCGGCCCGCAGCCGGATCCCCTCGCCGAGCGGCGGAGCGACGCTCTCGCCGGCCGCCGCGGGCGCCTCCCGGGGGATCTCGACGGGGACCGCCGAGGGAACGGCATCCGCGATCCGCTCCGCCGACGCACGCACCTGGCGCCACGCGGACGCCGCGAGAGGCACCGACGAGAACACCTCGAACACCGCCATCGGCACCAGCACGACGACCGCGAGCGCCGGGCCCGTGAGCGCGCCGGAAGCCGTTGCGGGCGCAGCGACCAGCACGGCGGCGATCGAGGCGGCGCCTGCCAGCAGCGACACGAGCGCGGCGGTCGCGGTCTGCGCGCCGGCGCGGCGCACGAGCGCGCGTCGCAGCGCCGCGTCGGCGTGAGCGATGCGGTCGCGGCTGCGCGCTTCTGCCCCGTACGCGATCAGCACGTCGAGGCTGCCGAGGTGATCGACCACCGCGTCGGCGAGATCGGCTCGCAGCGGGGCGATCGCGCGCTCGGCGCGGCCACCCGACGCCCACCCCCACAGCGTCGCGACGGCGGCGGCGACCGCCAGGCACGCCAGCAGCGTCACCGCGGCGGGCCACCACACGAACGCGACGAGCACGACGGCTCCGACGGCGACGAGCGCGGAGGAAGCGAGCGGCTGCACGACCCGCAGCGGCAGGTTCTGCAGCTCGTCCACATCGTCGACGAGCGCGCCCAGCATCGAGCCGCGCCGGGTGCGCGCGAGGCCGTCGGGTGCCAGGGGGATGAGCCGGCGCACCAGGTCGGAACGCGTCGAGGCCAGCTGCCGCAGCGCCGCGTCGTGGCCGGTGAGCCGTTCGAGGTACCGGAACGCGGCTCGCGAGATCGCGAAGAACCGCACGCCCACGACCGCCGCCGACAGGTACAGGACGGGAGGCTGCTCGCTCGCCCGCACGATGAGCCACGCGCTCACCGTGAGTAGCGCGACCGCCGACGCCTCGGACGCGAAGCCGGCGGCGAGAGCCCACCAGAATCTCCGCGCCGGCGGCATGGCCCCGCGCAGCACCTCGTTCGTCGTCGTCATGCCCGCACCATGCCCGGTCCCTGAGCTTGTCGAACGGCCAGCCGCACGACGGCGTCCGCGACGGCGCGGGCCGACGGGCGGTGCGAGATGAGCAGCACGACGGCGCCGTCGTCGGCGAGCGCGCGGACGCCCTGCCACAGCCGCGCCTCGGTGTCGAGGTCGAGCGCCGAGCTGGGTTCGTCGAGCGCGATCACGGCGGCCCCGCCGCGCAGGTACCGGTAGAACGCACGGGCGACGGCGACGCGCTGCGCCTGACCACCCGACAGGCCGGCGCCCTGAACGCCGAGTTCGAGCGCCGGATCGAGGGAGTCCGCGCACGCGAGGTCGAGCGCACGGCGCACGAGGCCGGCGTCCGGCGCGGGATCGCCGAGCGCGACGTTGGCCGCGATGCTGCCGGCGAGCAGACCGGGCTGCTGGCCGGCCCACGCGAGCCACGACGACGCCGGCAGCGTGCGCACGTCCGCGCCTGCGTACTCCGTGCCGCCGTCGAACGTCGCAGCGCCGCGCAGCGCGGCGAACACGCTGGACTTGCCCGCGCCGCTCGGCCCCTCGATCAGCGTGACGGTGCCCGGGGCGGCCGAGAAGGCGACAGGCGGCAGCATCCCCTCGCCGCGGTGCACGCGCAGATCGCGGACGACGAGGGCGCCCCCCTCGGAGACCCGGGGAGCAGGGAGAACCGAGTGTCCGGTCGCGGACCCTGCCGAGGCGCGGGCGGCGTCGAGCACGTCGAACACGTCGTCGGTCGCCGCGACGCCCTCGGCGGCGGCGTGGAACTGCACGCCCACCTGTCGCAGCGGCAGATAGGCCTCGGGGGCGAGCAGCAGCACGAACAGCCCGACGGCGAGGGTGAGCGCGCCGTCGATGAGACGGAACCCGATCGACACGGCGACGATCGCCACCGAGATCGATGCGAGGAACTCCAGGGCGAAGCCCGACAGGAACGACACCCGCAGCACGCGCATCGTCTCGCGGCGGTACTCGTCGGTGACGCGCGCGACGGATGCCGCTGCCCGGTGCTGACGGCCGAACACCTTGAGCGTCGACAGACCCTGGACGGTATCGCTGAACCGGGACGCGAGGTGCTGCAGCGTCCGCCATTGACGCTGCTGGACCGCGCGCGTCGCCAGGCCGATCAGCACCATGAAGATCGGGATCAGGGGGAGCGTCAGCAGCACGGTGAGTCCCGAGATCCAGTCCTGCCACCACATCACCGCGAGGATGAGCGGCGTGGCCACGACGGTCTGCACGAGCTGCGGCAGATAGCGGCCGAAGTACGCCTCGAGCGCATCGAGACCGCGCCCGGCGGTGATCGCAAGGGCGGCAGAGCTGCGGCCGGCGAGCCATTCCGGGCCGAGCGTCCCGACCGCCGCGATCAGCGCTTCCCGCAGCTGCGTCTGCACCCGGGCCGCCGCGCGCGAGGCGACCGCCTCGCGCGCCCACAGCAGCAGCGCACGCGCCGCGATCACGGCCGCCAGCCACCCCAGTGCCGGAGCGAGCCCGGCGGGCGGCATCCCGTCGATCGCCGAGGTGATCGCCGACGTGAGCAGCCACGCGAACGCGACGATCACGGCGGTCTGCGCGAGCGCGATCAGCGCGATCGCGACGAAGAACCCGCGCGACGCGCTCGCGTACCGCAGCAGGCGCGGGTCGACCGGCTTCACCGACGCGCGTGCCGGGTCCTCTCGGTCGTCCTCCTCCATCGTGCCGCGGTCAGTGCGCGGGGGCCGCGGCGGCGGCCTCGATGTGCGAACGCGTGACGCGCTTGCGGAACACCCAGTACGTCCAGCCCTGATACGCCAGCACGAGGGGCAGGAAGATGAGCGCCGCCCACGACATGATCGTCAGCGTGTAATCCGTGCTCGATGCGTTCTCGATCGTGAGGCTGTAGGCCGGGTCGGTCGTCGACGGCATCACGTACGGGAACAGCGCGAACCACACGGCCAGCACCGCGGTCACGATCGTCACCGCGCCGAAACCGAAGGCCCAGCCTTCGCGGCTGCGGGCGTTCGAGATCCACGAGGCGATGAGCAGCACCGCCGCCACGGCCGACAGGATCGCCGTGACGAGCGCGAAGTCGCGGCCCTGCGAGAACGCCATGACGACGGTCCACACGAGGAACGCCGCAGCGACCACGATCGTGAGAAGACCGGCGCGGCCGGCGAGCCTGCGCGCATCGACCGCGACCTGCCCGTCGGTCTTCAGCGCGACGAAGTACACGCCGTGGGTGAAGAACAGCAGCAGCGTCGTGAGGCCGCCGAGCAGCCCGTACGGGTTGAGCAGCGTCAGCAGCGACCCCGTGAACTCGTGCGACGCGTCGATCGGCACGCCCTGCACGATGTTGGCGACCGCCACGCCCCACAGGAACGCCGGCACCGCCGAGCCGACGACGATCATCGTGTCGAAGCCGCGCTTCCACCGCAGCGAGTCGCGCTGGTGGCGGTACTCGAACGAGACGCCGCGCAGGATGAGCGCCAGCAGGATCAACAGCAGCGCGAGGTAGAACCCGCTGAACAGGGTCGCGTACCACTCCGGGAACGCGGCGAACAGGCACGCGCCGGCGACGATGACCCAGGTCTCGTTGAGGTCCCACACCGGGCCGATGGTGTTGATGACCTGGCGGCGGCTGACGTCGTTCTTGCCGAGGAAGGGCAGCGACATGCCGACGCCGAAGTCGAAGCCGTCGAGCACGAAGTAGCCGACGAACAGGAAGCCGACGATCCAGAACCAGAGGAAGGCGAGGTCCATTTCGATCTCCTAGTACACCGTCGTGCGGATGCCGGCGTCCGCGGCTTCGTCACGGTCGGGGTCGACGGGGGCATCGGGGTCGGGCAGGGGCTCGGGGCCTTTCTTGCCGGTCCGGATGATGAGCCCGATCTCGACGATCGCGAGGGCGGCGTAGATGGCCGTGAAGGCGATGAGCGAGATCAGCACGGTCCACCCCGGCACCGAGGGTGAGACGCCGTCCTCCGTGAGCATGAGGCTGAACACGATCCAGGGCTGACGGCCCATCTCGGTGAAGACCCAGCCGACCAGGATCGCGAACAGCGATGCCGGCCAGGCCCAGATCGCGAGGCGCCACGCCCACGCGGGGACTTCGCGCTTGGCCTTCTTGCGGGTGAGCCACAGGCCCACCACCGCGACGAGCGCGGCGATGCCGCCGAGACCGATCATCCAGCGGAACGCCCAGTAGGTGACCCACAGGATCGGGGCGAAGTTGCCGTCGACCTGGTCGGCGAACTGCGGGAACATCTCGGTCGTGTACAGGTGGTTGAGGTCGTTGATGCCCTCGACGCAGCCGTCGAGCGAATGCGTCGACAGCAGTGACAGCAGGTACGGCACGCGGATCGAGAACAGCTCGCTCGTGCCGTCGGGCGTGCCCAGCGTGAAGATCGAGAACGAGGCGTCGGCGCCGCAGACGGTGTCGAAGGTCGCCTCGGCGGCCGCCATCTTCATCGGCTGCGTCGCCACCATCACGAGGCTCAGCTGGTCGCCCGAGACGGCGACGCCGGCGAAGGCGACGATCATGCCCCACAGTCCGTAGCGCAGCGAGGAGCGCATCATCTCGACGTTCTGCTTGCGCAGCAGGTGCCAGGCCGAGATCGAGATGATCACGCCGGCGGTCATCATGAAGGCGGCGAAGAGCGTGTGGGGGAGAGCGGCGAGCGCGACCGGGTTGGTGAGCACCGCGAAGAAGTCGGTCATCTCGGCGCGCGAGCCGTCCTCGGCCATGGTGAAGCCGACGGGGTTCTGCATGAACGCGTTGGCCGCGAGGATGAAGTAGGCAGAGAACCACGCGCCGATCGTCGCGATCCAGATGCTCGCGAGATGCAGCGCCTTGGGCAGCTTGTCCCACCCGAAGATCCACAGGCCGATGAACGTCGCCTCGAAGAAGAAGGCCATGAGGCCCTCGAACGCCAGCGGGGCGCCGAAGACGTCGCCGACGAACCGGGAGTACGCCGACCAGTTCATGCCGAACTGGAACTCCTGCACGATGCCCGTGACCACGCCCATGGCGAAGTTGATCAGGAACACCTTGCCGAAGAACCGGGTCAGATGCAGCCACTTGAGCTTGCCGGTGCGGAACCACGCGGTCTGGAAGATCGCGACCGTCAGCGCCATGCCGAGCGTCAGCGGGACGAACAGGAAGTGATAGAGCGTCGTGAGGCCGAACTGCCAGCGCGCCAGCAGCAGGGGGTCCAGCAGATCCACGAGGGTTCTCCGATCGATCCGGACTGTTGCGACCACCGTAGCATGTGGTCAGACCACACGGGAGTCCCCTGACGGAGCGGAACCGTGCGCCTCCACCTTCCCAGTGTTCGCCCCGCCGCGCCGGTCACCTCGCCGTGAATAATCCACCCGCTCGCGCCATCCCTCCGCGGCGCGGCTACCCTCGAACCATGGCGGTGTGGACGGGGCGATCGGGGCGGCGCGCGTGAGCGCGATCCCCGTCACGATCGGGCGAGGGATGCCGGCGGCCATGGTGGCCGGCCCCGCCGAGGGAGCCCGGCCGGAGGATCAGCGAGTGGGGGATCCGCTCGTCGACACTCACGGCCGCGTGCACCGGGATCTGCGGATCTCATTGACGGACCGGTGCTCGCTGCGCTGCACGTACTGCATGCCCGAGCAGGGCAACGAGTGGCTCGCGAAGACCAGCATCCTCACGCTCGACGAGATCGAGCGGGTCGCCCGGGTGGCGGCCGCCGACGGCATCACGACCTTCCGGCTCACGGGCGGCGAGCCGCTGCTGCGCACCGACATCGTCGAGATCGTCCGCCGGCTCGCGGCCATCACCGGTCCCGACGGGCGCCCGGTGGACATCGCCATGACGACCAACGGCATCCGGCTGCGAGAACTGCTGCCGGGCCTCGTCGACGCGGGCCTGAACCGGCTCAACATCTCGATCGACACTCTGCGCCCCGACCGCTTCCGCGACCTGACCCGCAGGGACCGCCTCGATGACGTGCGGGACGGGATCGCGGCGGCTGCGGCATCCACTCTGCGTCCCTTGAAGCTCAACGCGGTGGCGATGCGCGACGTCAACGACGACGAGCTCGTCGACCTGGTGGAGTTCGCCGTCGCGCACGATGCGCAGATGCGGTTCATCGAGCAGATGCCGCTCGACGCCGGCCACACGTGGGACCGCGCCCGCATGGTGACGCAGGACGAGATCCTGCAGAAGCTCGCCGCGCGCTGGACGCTCACACCGGTGCCCGGGCGCGGCGGTGCTCCGGCCGCGCGCTGGACGCTCGACGGCGGTCCGCACACGGTGGGCGTCATCGCCTCGGTGACCGCTCCGTTCTGCGGCGACTGCGACCGGCTGCGCCTGACCGCCGACGGCCAGCTGCGCAACTGCCTGTTCTCGACCACCGAGTACGACCTGCTGCCCGCCCTTCGCGGGGGCGACGAGCGAACCGCCTCACAGATCGACGGGATGCTGCGCTCCTGCGTGCGCGGAAAACTTCCCGGTCACGCCATCAACGATCCCTCGTTCCTGCAGCCGGCGCGCGGCATGAACGCGATCGGCGGCTGACATGGGCCGCGTCACGACCCGCACCCCGGTCACGCGGATCGCGCTCACCGAGGCAGGCGGCGCCGTACGCCGCCGCGCCGACACCGTCGCCGTCGAGGAGCCGCTGGAGATCCGCATCGCGGGCGAGCCCTTCACCGTCACGATGCGCACGCCCGGTCATGACCTCGAACTCGCCGCCGGGCTCCTGCTGTCGGAGGGGGTTATCGCCTCGGGCGGCGACGTGCGCGCGGCCATCCACTGCGGCGGGCCGGGCACGACGACGCCGACGGCTGCGGTGCCTGCGCCTGCGCCTGCGCCCCTCAGGATGCTCGGCGCACCGGCGCTCGCCTCGTCCCCGTCGGCGACCGAGAACACGTACAACGTCCTCGACGTCGCGCTCGCCCCGGGCCTCGACGCGAAGGCGCACGAGCGCGCCCGCTCCTTCGCGACCACGAGCGCGTGCGGCGTGTGCGGTGCCGCCTCGATCGAGGCGATCGAGAAGCGGTCGCAGTACGACGTGTCGGCGGATCCCGTGACCGTCGATGCCGCGCTGCTGGCGGCGCTGCCTGACCGGCTGCGCGCCGGTCAGGCGGCCTTCGACAAGACCGGCGGCCTGCACGCCGCCGCGCTGTTCGACGTCGCGACCGGCGAGCTGCTCGTGCTGCGAGAGGACGTGGGCCGCCACAACGCGGTCGACAAGGTCGTCGGGTGGGCGGTGCTGGACGGACGCCTGCCGCTCTCGGGCACGGTGCTGCAGGTGTCGGGCCGTGCGAGCTTCGAGCTCGTGCAGAAGGCCGTCATGGCCGGAATCCCGGTCCTGTCCGCCGTGTCGGCGCCCTCCTCGCTCGCTGTGGAGCTGGCCGCGCAGGCGGGGCTGACGCTCGCGGGCTTCGTGCGCGGTGCGTCGATGAATCTGTACGCACGATCCGATCGCGTGACCGTCTGACTCAGCCGGTGGCCGTCAGCTGGACGACGCACTGGGTCGGGTCGCACGACGCCGCGATGCCCTCGACGCGCAGCGGCCCACCGGCCTGTGCGAGCACGCTGTCCATGAGCCCGACGTGGACGCCGCAGAGCACGCCGCGCTGAGCCCCCGACGGCGCGTGCGGGCAGGGGGTGAGGTCGACCGTGAGCTCGCGCTCGTCGACGACGGGATCGAAGCCCGCGTCGCCGAGATCGTCGACGAGAGCATCGAGCTGGTGCAGCGCCTCGGTGCTGAGCGGGTCGGGACCGGCGGAGGTCTCCGAGCCGTAGATCCGACGCAGCAGATCGCCGCGTCGCGCGGCCGCCTCGGCGCGGCGCACCGCGACCGGGCTCGACGCGTCGTCGTCGCCCGTGGCCGCGGAGTAGAGCACACGCGGCCGGCCACGCGTCGTGCGGTGCTCGGTCTCGGCGATCACGTACCCGGCAT
Source organism: Microbacterium helvum (assembly GCF_014779795.1). Lineage (GTDB taxonomy): Bacteria > Actinomycetota > Actinomycetes > Actinomycetales > Microbacteriaceae > Microbacterium > Microbacterium helvum. Next base: position 70,724 of record NZ_JACXZS010000001.1, on the reverse strand, counting down.
CGATCAGACGCTGCACGTGCTCGCGCACCGTGTTCGCGTGCAGGCCGGTCGCCAGGGCGAGCTCGGGGATCGCCCGCTGCGGGCGCTCCTGCAGCAGCCGCATGATCTCGACACGGGAGTAGCTAGAGATCGCGCTGTAACCGGTCCCCATGCCCCCATTATCCCCGGATGCCGGCGGCCGAAGCCCGACGGCATCCACGCGGACGGGCTCAGAACACGAAGAGCTGCCCCAGCACGAGACTCACGACGAAGAACAGGCCGATGACGGCCGCGATGATCGCGAGCGTCTTGCCCGACAGCTTCGCGACGCCCCAGCCCACGAGGAACGGCAGCGCGAACAGGAAGATCGCGACGATCCACCAGAACGCCACGTAGCCGCCCTGGGTCGCGTCGTCGAGACGGCCGCCGAACAGCTGCTGCGTCATCGGGTGGGTCGCGAAGCGGACGGCCGCCGAGATCGGCACCGCGACGAACGCGAACACGATGAGGCCGACGAGGGTGCCCCACAGGGCCGGGCTGCCGTTGCCGGAGAGGACTCCGCCGTGGAGCTCGGGTTCCTGCTTCTTGTTGCCTGATGCCATGCGCATGATCCTAGTGGCGCGCATCGCCCGACGACCGAACCCCTTCCGGCACATGACGCCGCCCGCCGGTCGTGAGACGGGCGGGCGGCGTCAGGGCGCCAGGGGTCACCGCTGCGGGGTGCGATTCTCCGCGCTCACCATCCACGAGAGCTGCTCCACGCGTTCGAGGATCGCGTGAAGGACGTCGGCACTAGTGGGGTCTTCTTCGTCGACGTCGTCGTGGACGTCGCGACAGGTCTGGGCGACGGCATCCAGCCGTTCGGTCATGAGGTCGATCACGTCGCTCGTCGCGATCTCGCCCTGCGGGAACTCGGGCAGCGTCGTGGTGCGCGACACCTCGCCGCTGCGGCCGTCGGGAAGAGCGTGCAGCGACCGCATGCGCTCGGCGACGGTGTCGGCGAACGTGCGTGCGGCGTCGATGATCTCGTCGAGCTGCAGGTGGGTGTCGCGGAAGTTGCGGCCCACGACGTTCCAATGCGCCTGCTTGCCCTGCAGCGACAGTTCGATCAGGTCGACGAGGACCTTCTGCAGGTTCTGGCTGAGCGACTCGGACGCGCGGAACCCCTTCTCAGCGTTCTGCTCGGGCGTGAGCTCGGCGCCGGCGGTGTCGGAGGTCCGACGGGAACGGGTCGGCGCCGCGCGCCGGGTCGTGCTCGTCCTGCCGGAGGTCTTCTTCGCGGTCGTGGTCGCCATGGGTTCGCTCCGTTCCTGTACGCCGGCCTGTCGCCGGGATGCTCACGACGCTAACCCGGCGAACCGCGGCGAGGGGGAGGGATTGCCCCGGGCGAAGGGGAGTGCTATGGCGGTCGCGGCATGCGTGCGCCCGACGACGGCGCATGGTGGGATGGGTGCGATGACTGCACCCTCCGCTCCCGCGCACGACGCACTCGGGCCGCACGCCTCCGCCGCCGACATCGCGGGCGCCGTCCGCCGGCGCGAGGTCAGCGCGGCCGAGGTCGTCGAGGCCCATCTCGAGCGCATCGCGCGCGTGAACCCCGGCATGAACGCCCTGACCGTGGTGTTCGCCGATCGGGCGCGGGAGGCGGCATCCACCGTCGATTCCACGCTCGCGGCGGGTGGCGACCCGGGACCGCTCGCGGGCGTGCCGATCTCGGTGAAAGAGAACATCGACCTGACGTGGTCGGCCACGACCAACGGCTGGCGCGGCATGGCCGAGGCCGTGCCCGCGCGCGACGCCACGATCGTCCAGCGCATGCGCGACGCCGGCGCGGTGCCGATCGGGCGGGGGAACATGCCGGACTTCGGCATGCGGTGGGACACCGACAACGACCTGTTCGGGCGCACGCTGAACCCCTGGCGCCCCGATCGCAGCGTCGGCGGCTCGAGCGGCGGCGACGCGGTGTCGGTCGCGACCGGCATGAGCGCCGTCGGGCTCGGCAACGACTTCGGCGGCTCGCTGCGGCTGCCCGCGTACGCGGCGGGCGTCGTCGGGCTGCGCCCCTCACGGGGACGCGTGCCCCGAGCCGCGGTCGCCGGCTACCCCGTCGCCCTGACCCTGCAGGAGTTCTCGGTCAACGGCCCGATGGCCCGCACCGTCGACGACGTCGCGCTCGCGCTCGACGTGATGCGAGGAGTGGATGCTACCGACCCGGTCTCGCTCGACGCCCCGTGTGTGCGGGACCTGCCTCGCCGGGTCGGCGTCGTGCGATCGTTCGGCGATGGCGTGGATCCGCGCGTGGTCGCCGGGATCGAGCGGGCCGCGGCATCCCTCTCCCGGGCCGGGTGGGAGGTCGTCGACGTCGATCCGCCGCGTCTGGAAGAGGCCGCGGTGATCTGGCGGCGGCTGTCGTGCACCGACATGCTCATGTCGCTGGACCCGACGGACCTCGGCATGCCGCTCGGGCGCTCGGCGACGGCGTTCCTGCGCGACAGCACGGCGGCCGCGCGGCCGTACGAGACCGCGCGCGAATACGCCGAGGCGTGGGCGCAGCGCGCGGTGGTCGCCGCGGACTGGCGTCGTCTGCAGTCCGAGGTGCCCGTGATCCTCGGACCGGTCTCGGCGTCGCGGATGCGCGGACCCGACTACGACCTCGGCGGGCAGGATGCCGCCGACCGCGCGTGGCGCGACCTGTGGCTCACCGTGGCGGCGAACTTCCTCGGGTTGCCGTCGCTCGCGGTGCCGGCCGGGCTCGCGGACGACGGCATGCCCGCGGGCGTGCAGCTGATCGGTCCGATGTTCGCCGAGGACGCGGTGCTCGACGCGGGCCGCGTCGTGGAGGCAGGCGTTCCGGCGCTTCCGGCGCCGCCCGCCGGGCGAGCTGACGGCGAGTAGCCTCGGCGGAAGGGGCGGGCGTCGTATCTGGGGCGCCCGTGCCTGCTCCTCTCTGACGCGGACGCCGAACGGAGAGCCATGCCCATCACGCTGCCCGACCTGCGGGGACGCACCGCCGTGGTCACCGGCGCCAGCGACGGCGTGGGCGTCGAGATCGCGCGGGGACTGGCCGGCGCCGGCGCCGAGGTCGTGCTGCCCGTGCGCAACCGCACGAAGGGCGAGCGCGCCCTCGCCCGTATCCGTGAGACCCATCCGGACGCTCGGCTGACGCTCCGCGACCTCGATCTGGCACGCCTGGACTCGGTCGCCGCGCTCGCCGACACGCTGCGCGCCGAGCACGGCGCGATCGACCTGCTGGTGCTGAACGCCGGCATCGTGCTGCTCGGCGACCCCGAGCGGCACGTCACCGAGGACGGGTTCGAGCTGCATTTCCAGACGAACTTCCTCGGCCATTTCGCGCTGACCACGGCGCTGCTGCCGCTGCTGCAGGAGCGGGCATCACGCGTCGTCGTACAGCTCAGTCTCGCCGCCGGCATCTCGCGACTGGACTGGGACGACCTGCAGACGGCGAGGCGGTACCGGGCGCTGCGGGCCTATGGGGCTTCCAAGGTCGCGCTGGGGCTGTTCGGCGGCGAGCTCGCGCGTCGCTCGACGACCGGCGGCTGGGGTCTCACCGTGCAGTCGAGCCACCCGGGGGTCGCGCCCGACACCGCGATCGCGCCCGCGATGCGCGCCCGTGCGAAGGGCGGCACGCAGCACTCGCTCGCGCGGTTCGTGGGCAACTCGCCTGCGCGCGCAGCGGAGCCGGCGCTGCTCGCGGCCGTGGCGCCGGCGAGTCCGGGGGCACCGGAGTTCTTCGGTCCGTCGGGGTTCCTGCACCTCGGCGGTGCGGCAGCACGGCAGCGGCCTTATCGTCGCCTCACCGACCCCGCCGCCCAAGCCCGGATCTGGCACCTCGCCGAGCAACTGCTGGCCGCACGCGTGCGGCCGGCCTGAGACGCGGGGCTGGCCCGCCCGTCACGGCATCGGCGTCCTCGGGCTGCGTGCCGGGGAACGGCGGCTCCTCGGGATTCGGGGCGAGTGGCTCGTCGGGCCAGGGCGACGGCGGCTCATCGGGCGTCGTGGGGAAGGGCTCGCTGGGGGCGGGTGCCGGGCCGGGCGGCCGTTCGCCGGGCGGCACCTGGCCGGGAAGCGGTTCGGGGATCGTCGGATCGGTCATGATTCCTCCCGCCCGCCGCGCTCGGCGGCCATGTGACCACTCTCTGTCGCGCAGCCGCTGGGCGCCACCCCCTTGACGCGGCCGCGTCGGGACGTCAGCGATCCGTGTCGTAGCGCGTGCGAGCCCGGCGGGCGCGGCCGGAGGGTTCCGTAGGCTGGAGGTGTGGCATCCGTTCTCAACATCTCGGCGTATCTCTTCACGCGCCTCGACGACGCCGCAGACCTCAAGCCCGTGCTGCACGGGCGGGCGGTCGCTGCGGGGCTGAAGGGCACGATCCTGCTCGCCGAGGAGGGGATCAACCTCTTCCTCGCCGGCGACGCCGAGGCGGTGCGCGGCTTCGTCGCATCGCTGCGGGCCGACGCACGGTTCGCCGGGCTGACGACGAAAGAGAGCTGGTCGGGCGAGCAGCCTTTCGGGCGCATGCTCGTCAAGGTCAAGCGCGAGATCATCCGCATGGACCACCCGGCCATCCGCCCCGACGCCGGCCGGGCGCCGGCGGTCGACCCGGTGACGCTTCGCCGCTGGCTCGACGACGGCGCCGACGACGACGGACGCGAGATCGTGCTGCTCGACACGCGGAACGCGTTCGAGGTGGACTACGGCGCCTTCGAGGGCGCGCTGGACTGGCGGATCGAGCGGTTCACCCAGTTCCCGGATGCCGCCACCGCTGCCGCTGCGGAGCTCGAGGGCAAGACCGTCGTGAGCTACTGCACCGGCGGCATCCGCTGCGAGAAGGCCGCCATCTACCTGCGCGAGATCGGCGTCGAGGCCTATCAGCTGGACGGTGGCATCCTCGGCTACTTCGAGCACGTCGGCGGCGCCCACTGGAACGGCGAGTGCTTCGTCTTCGACGAGCGCGAGGCCCTCACCCCGTCGCTCGCGCCGCTCGCCGCGGAGGCGGCAGCGTGACCGGCTCGGCACCGGCCCGGACGCGCCCGACGGCTGCCGCGATCGTGCTCGCCCTGGTGCTCGACATCGCGCTCGTCGTGGCGTTCGCGGCGACCGGGCGTGCGAGCCATGACTCCGACATCTGGTCGGGCCTGTGGCAGACGTCCTGGCCGTTCCTCGCCGGCCTCGGGCTCGGCTGGCTCGTCACGCTCGGGTGGCGCGCACCCGCCGCGCCGGTGCGCACCGGCCTCGGCGTGTGGGCGGTCACCGTGGCGGGCGGGATGATGCTGCGCCTGGCGACCGGCCAGGGCACGGCGCTGCCCTTCATCATCGTGGCCTCCGTGACGCTGCTCGTCGCCCTCGTCGGCTGGCGGCTGATCGCCGCTCTCGTGCGCCGGCTGCGCCGCGGCTGACGCGGCACGCGGCGGCCGCCCCGTCAGGACGTGTGACGCAGCCCGGTCTCGATGACGATCCTGTTGCCGTCGATCACGCCGGGCCCATCGCCGGGCGTCGGCGCGGGTGCCGGCGTGATCTGCTCGGCCTCCCACACGACGCGTGCGTCCTCGGCGGTCGGCTGCCAGATCGAATCGAAGGCCGCGACTCCGCCCGTCGAGTGCGCAGGCGTCTCGCCGCGCCGGCGCCTGCGGTACGAGTCGAACGCGAACCACAGGAAGTACAGCGGCAGCAGGAAGAGCAGGGCGATGAAGCCCGTCGTCATGACCTGGCCGAACGGCATGGGTCCAGGGTAGACGCGAAGGCCGGCTCGGGGGAGCCCCGGGCCGGCCTTCGCTTCGCGCTCAGTCGAGCCCGTTGTCGGCGAGCCAGTCCTTCGCGATGTCTTCGGCCGATCGCTCGTCCTCGGTCGACTCGACGTTCATGGCGATGAGGCCCTCCGGCGTGAGCTTCGCGCTCACCGGGTTGATCACGTCGGCGATCTCGTCGGCGATGTCGGCGTTGACGACCGGCACCACGTGCGACGCGAGGAACAGCGACTCGGGGTCTTCGAGCGTCACGAGATCCTTCGTCTGGATCTGCGGGTCGGCGCTGTAGACATCGGCGACCTGGATGCCGCCCGCCACGAGCTCATCGACGGTTGTTCCCGCGGTGGCCGAGAACGAGACGGTGACGCCGTAGACATCCTTGAGGCCGGTGGGGCCGTACGGACGCGTCTCGAGCTCGGGCGCGCCGCCCAGCACCAGGCCGTCGACGTTCGCAAGGTCGGCGATCGTCTTGAGGTTGTGCTCCTCGGCGAACGCGGCGGTGACGTTGTACGAGTCCTGATCGGTGGCCGGGGACTGGTCGAGCACCGTGAGGCCGTCGGGCAGGGCGTCCTTCAGTTCGGCGTACACGTCCTCGGACTCGGTCGCCTTCGTGTCGGGTTCGAAGAACTGCAGCAGGTTGCCGGTGTACTCGGGGAACAGGTCGATCGACCCGTTCTCGATCGACGGCATGTACAGGTCGCGCTGGCCGATGGTGAAGTTGCGCTCGACGGTGAAGCCGGCGCCTTCGAGCGCCTGGGCGTAGATCTCGGCGATGATCTCGTTCGAGTAGTAGTCCTGCGACCCGATGACGATCGTCGACGACTCGGTGGCACCGCCGGCGTCGGTGCTGTCGCCGCTGAGCGGATCGTTCGAGGCGCATCCGGCGAGTGCGAGCGCCGCGGCTGCGGTGCCCGCGAGTGCGAGTGCGAGGCGGGTTCGTGCGGTGGACATTGTCGTACCTCCGATGTGGTGGTGGGGGTCAGTGAGACATCTGGACGACGGGAAGCGGAGCGGGCTGCGCATCACGTCGACGCACGCGCGGACCGGTCGTGCGGGGCACGGCGAAGCGCGCGAGCAGCGCGAACAGGCCGTCGAGGGCGAGCGCGAGGGCGACGACGACGATCGCCGCCCCGAGGATCTCGGAGTAGTTGCGGGTCTGCAGGCCCTGTATGAGGAAGAACCCGAGCCCACCCAGGCCGACATAGGCGGCGATCGTCACAGTGGCGACCACCTGCAGGCTGGCGGAGCGGAGTCCGCCGATCAGGAGCGAAAGACCCAGGGGCATCTCGATCCGGAACAGGATCTGCCACTCGGTCATTCCCATCGCCCGCCCTGCGTCGATCACCGACCGGTCGATGGCCTCGATGCCGGAGTACGTCCCGGCGAGGATCGACGGGACGGCGAGGATCACGAAGGCGGTCACGGCGGCCTCCGTCTTGAGCGTCACTCCGGCCAGCATGACGAGGAGCACGACGAGCCCGAGCGCGGGGAGCGCCCGCGCGGCGCCGGACAGGAACACCGCGATCTCTCGACCGCGGCCGGTGTGGCCGATGAGCCAGCCGAGCGGGATCGCGATCACGGACGCGATCGCCACGGATCCGAAGGTGAATGCGAGATGCTGGGCGATCGCCATCGGCAGCGTCAGCGAACCCTCCAGCCGGTCCGGCGAGAAGATCCACGCGAAGGCGTCGACGAAGTAGTTCATACGTGCGCCCACTGCAGACGGTCCATGCGCGGTGTGACGGTGCGCCGGGACCACGGCAGCAGCGCACGCCCCAGCAGAAGCAGGACGAGATCGATGAGCACCGCGATCACGACCACCGCGACGACGCCCGCGAACACCTCGGCGACGATCCGCCGTTGCGACCCGTTCGTGAACAGGTAGCCGAGGTTCTGCACGCCGATGAGGGCGCCGACCGTCGCGAGCGAGATCGTCGACATCGCGGTGACGCGCAGGCCCGCGAGGATCACGGGTCCGGCGAGCGGGAAGTCGACGGTCCAGAAGCGCCGCCATGCGCCGAATCCGACCGCGACGGCGGCGGAGCGCGTCGCCGCGTCCACCGATGCCAGACCGTCGGTGACCGAACGTGTCATGATGGCGACCGCGTAGATCGTGAGCGCGACGATGAGATTCGCCTCGGAGAGCGTCGGGATGCCCAGGAACGCCGTGATCAGCGGGAAGAGGGCGAACGACGGGATCGTGTACAGCAATCCGACGATCGTGAGCAGGGTGCCGCGCAGCGGCGTGTACCGGAACGCCAGCCAACCGATCGGCACCGCGAGGACGAACCCCGCCGCCACCGCTATCGCGCTCTGCCGCAGATGGGCGACGGTGAGCGACCAGATCAGGTCGAGGTTGTCGAGCACCCAGCTCATGCCGCGCCCTCCACGAGCACGCCCTGGGTGCGGCCGGCGGCGTCGACCAGCACCGTGCCGCGCGGCGTCTGCTTCGCGTGCAGCGCTCTCGTGCCCCGCTCGACGCCGATGAAATCGGCGACGAAGTCGCTCGCGGGGTTCTCGATGATCTGCTCGGGGGTGCCGATCTGTGCGATGCGCGCGCCCTTCTCGAGGATCACGACCTGATCGCCCAGCAGGAAGGCCTCGTCGATGTCGTGCGTGACGAACACGATCGTCTTCTCGAGCTCGCGCTGCAGCCGGATGGTCTCGGTCTGCAGCTCGCGCCGGACGATCGGGTCGACCGCGCCGAACGGTTCGTCCATCAGGAGGATGTTGGGATCGACGGCAAGAGCGCGCGCCACGCCGACGCGCTGCTGCTGGCCACCCGACAGCTGGCTCGGATACCGCTTGGCGAGTCCGCGTTCGAGGCCGACGACGTCCATGAGCTCCAGTGCCCGCTCGCGGGCCCTGCCGCGAGGCACGCCGTTCAGCACCGGCACGGTGGCGATGTTGTCGACTACGGAGAAATGGGGGAGCAGCCCGGCGTTCTGCAGCACATACCCGATCCCTCGCCGCAGCTTCACCGGGTCGCGTTCGGCGATCGGCTCGTCGTCGATCGCGATGACCCCGCCGGACGGCTCGATGAGGCGGTTGATCATGCGCAGGAGCGTGGTCTTGCCGCTGCCCGACGACCCGACGAGGACCGTCGTCTTGTGGGCGGGCATGAGCACGCTGAAGTCATCGACGGCGACGGTGCCATCCGGATACCTCTTCGAGACCGCGCGGAATTCGATCGCCATGCTGCCCTTTCGGCCGGATTTGCCAGCGGGGTTCCCACATAACCACACCCCTCCGACACGCGGACAGGATTGCGCCGCGCGGCAGAGCATGCAAGGGGTCGCTCGTGTCGCCGGGCGCCGCTACGTTGGGGCGCATGACTGCTCGGGAATACGACCTGATCGTGATCGGCGCAGGGCCGGTGGGCGAGAACATCGCGGACCGCGCCGTGCAGGGCGGCCTCTCGGCGGTGATCGTCGAGAGCGAGCTCGTGGGCGGCGAGTGCTCGTACTGGGCGTGCATCCCGTCCAAGGCGATGCTCCGGCCCGCCGCGGCGCTGCGTGCCGCGCGCGACGTCACGGGAGCCTCGGCCGCCGTGACGGGCGAGCTCGATCGCGCCGCGGTGCTGGCCCGACGCGACGAGTTCGTTCACCACTGGGACGACACGTCGCAGGTGACCTGGCTGCAGGGCGCCGGCATCGACCTGGTCCGCGGGCACGGGCGCCTCTCGGGCGAGCGCGAGGTCACGGTCATCGGCTCGGACGGCGCCGAGACGGTGCTCAGCGCCCGTCACGCCGTCGCGGTGTCGACGGGGTCCGCCGCGCTGCTGCCCGACATCCCGGGTCTGCGCGACGTGCGGCCGTGGACGAGCCGCGAGGCGACCGGCATGCGCGAGGTGCCGGCATCCCTCGCGATCCTCGGCGGCGGCGTGGTCGGCAGCGAGATGGCGACGCTGTTCACCGCGCTCGGCGTTCCGGTGACGGTCATCGCACGATCGGGGCTGCTACGCGGCGTCGAGCCGTTCGCGGGCGAGGCGGTGGCGAAGGCGCTGGCGGATGCCGGTGCCGACCTCCGCACCGGGGTCGAGGTCGAACGCGCCGAGCGCGCCGCCGACGGCCAGGTCGTGCTGGCGCTGTCGGACGGCACCGAGGTCCGCGCGGCCGAGGTGCTCGTCGCGACGGGACGCGTCCCGCGCACCGCCGACCTCGGCCTGGAGGTCGCCGGGCTCACTCCCGGGTCATGGCTCGACGTCGACGACACGCTGCGCGTGCGCGGCGTCGACTGGCTGTACGCCGTCGGCGACGTCAACCACCGCGCGCTGCTCACCCACCAGGGCAAGTACCAGGCCCGCGCCGCCGGCGACGTCATCGCCGCGCGGGCTCGGGGCGGCGCCGTGGATGACGGCGCATGGGGTGCGCACGCGGCGACCGCTGACCATTCCGCGGTTCCGCAGGTCGTGTTCACCGATCCCGAGGTCGCGGCGGTGGGCCACACCGAAGCGTCGGCGAAGAAGGCGGGGCTCGACGTCCGCGTGCTCGACTACGACCTGTCGTGGGTCGCAGGTGCGAGCGAGGTGGCCGACCACTACACCGGGCAGGCGCGGGCGATCGTCGACGAGCGGCGTCGGGTGCTCGTCGGCGCGACCTTCGTGGGCCAGGACGTCGGCGAGCTGCTGCACTCGGCGACGATCGCGATCGTCGGCGAGGTGCCACTGGAGCGCCTGTGGCATGCGGTGCCGTCGTACCCGACGATCAGCGAGGTGTGGCTGCGCTGGCTCGAGGCCTACGGTCGCCCGGCTCCCGAGTGAGCGAGGGATGCCGCGGCCCGGGGCCGCGGCATCCACTTCGTCGACGCTTGACGCAGGTCACTTCGGGTCGTTCCACGACCAGATGTCGTCGCCGCGGAGGGTCGCGTCGGCGCCGCCGTCGTCGTAGATCGTCTGGCCGGCCATGTGCGTGTTCGCCGGGCTGGTCAGCCACACCAGCAGCTCCGCGATCGACGACGCGGGCTGGTGGTGGTTGAGCGGCATCGGCACGGCCGCGTCGACCATCGCCGCGCCCTCGGGCGTCGCGAGCAGGCCCGCCGTCATCGGCGTGATCACCGTGCCGGGCGCGACGGCGTTGAGGGGGATGCCGGAGCCCGCCCAGTCGTCCGAGATCGAGGCGCGACGCACCCAGCGCGACAGCGCGCGCTTGGACGAGGGGTAGTTGAGGTAGCCGAGCTCGGGTCCCTGGGCGGCGAGCTCTTCGCCGCGCGAGACCGCGGTCGACTCGTCGCCGGCGAGCGCCGCGTCGACGAGGGCGGCATCGACGGGCTGCAGCGACGCCATCGACGACACGACGGCGGCGCGGGGCGCCTCGGACGCACGAAGGGCCGGCAGAAGCGCGGTGAGCAGCTCGGTCACGCCGAAGAAGTTGATCGACATCGTCTTGCCGATCGGTGCAGAGATGCCGGCGCACGCGATCACGCCGTCGATGACGCCGCCGGTCTTCGCGATGGCCCCGGCGGCGGCATCCGCGCGCCCTTCCGGGGTGGACAGGTCGGCTTCGACCTCGGCGCCGTGCAAGTCGATGCCGACCACGGTCTCGCCTCTGCTGCGCAGCAGCTCGGCGGTGGCGGCGCCGATGCCGGACGCGGAGCCGGTGACGACGTAGGTGCGGGGCATATCAGTCTCCTTCTGCGGGCGACGGGATCGCCGTCGCGGTGGGCCGCGGGTGTGCGGCGGGATCTTCTCGCGCGGGATCCGCGTGAGTCAGGGGAACGGGGGATTCGGTGAGCAGGCCGTCGACGAAGCGGCGCAGCAGCCCGCCGAACGCGTCGATCTCGGCGGGCGTCCAGTCGTCGAGCACGTGGTCGACCATGATCTGCCCCGCCGTGACGAGCCGGTGGAAGGCGTCCCGCCCGCGCCCGGTGAACGCGACGGTGGTCGCCCGTCCGTCGTCGGGATGGGCGGTGCGCGTCACCAGACCGTCGGCGAGCAGCCGGGCGATGAGCTTCGACGTCGTGGGGCGCGTCACGTTCAGCTCGTCGGCGAGTTCACTCGGGCGCGCGGCGCCGCCGTGGATGCCGAGGGTGTAGACCGCGCGGATCTCGGTGGGATCCAGTGCGACGCCGACGCCGCTCGCGATGCGCGCCTGGACGGTGCTCGACGACCACCGCGACATGAGCCGGGTGAGCGAGGAGAGCAGGTCGGCGCGCGGTGCGGCATCCATGACTCGACTCTACTCCTGTAATTGCCTCAGGCAACCATTTCTTGCTCGACGATATATCGGCATATATCGTCGGAGTATCGTCAGGCACTCGCCAGGAGGTCGTCATGAGCGGTACGTATCCAGGATTCGGACCCCGCCACCGCGGGCCGTCGGCACAGGGGCTCTCAGGCGGCCTCTTCGACGCGGTGGATCAGCTGCGGGAGGCGTTCGAGCAGCGCTTCGCCCCTCGTGTGGGACGCGGCGATGTGCGCGCCGCCGTGCTCGCGGTGCTCGCGGAGCAGCCGATGCACGGTTACCAGATCATCCGCGAGATCGAGGAGCGCAGCGGCGGCGCGTGGAAGCCGAGCCCCGGCTCGGTGTATCCGACCCTTCAGCTGCTGGCCGACGAGGGCCTCGTCGTCGCGGAGGAGTCGGGCGGCAAGAAGACCTACGCGCTGACCGACGCCGGTCGCGCAGAGGCCGAGGCGGGGGAGGACCAGACCGCGCCCTGGGAGGCGTTCGGCACCGCCGAGGCAGGTCGAGCCACGGCCCTGCCGAAGGCCGGGGCGAAGCTCGCGCAGGCGGCGGCGCAGGTCGCCCGCGGCGGCACGCCCGAGCAGGTCGCGCAGGCCGTCGACGTGCTGGACGAGGCGCGGCGTAGGCTCTACTCCATCCTCGCTCAGGACTGACGGGAGACCGATGGCAGACGCCGGTGACACGCGCGCCCGCTATCGGCGGATCCTGCGGTTCGCGTCGCGCTACATGGTGCAGGCGTGGTGGTTCGAGCTCGTCCTGCCGCGCTTCGGGCTGAGCGCGCTCGCCGCGCGCAACCGTCCGCAGCGCCTCGAGCACGCAGCGAAGAGGTTCCGCGTGCTCGCGGTGTCGCTCGGCGGGCTCATGATCAAGGTCGGGCAGTTCCTGTCGTCGCGCCTGGACGTCCTGCCGCCCGAGATCACGACCGAGCTGGAGGGTCTGCAGGACGAGGTCCCGCCGGTCGCTTTCCCCGCCATCCGGGCGCTCGCGGAGGCCGAGCTCGGGGCCCCCCTCGAGCGGGCGTTCGCGTGGGTCGACGAGACTCCGGTGGCCGCGGCATCCCTCGGTCAAGCCCATCGCGCACGGCTCAATCCGGAGGATGCCGCCGACACCGGCTTCGCGGATGTCGTGGTGAAGGTGCAGCGACCGGGCATCGACGCGATCGTCGACGTCGACCTCGCGGCGCTGCGGCGGGTGGCGGCGTGGCTCAGCCGTGTGCGCGTGGTGCGCGACCACGTCGACCTGCCGGCGCTCGTGGAGGAGTTCGCGAGCACCAGCCGCGACGAGATCGACTATGTGCTCGAGGCCCGCAACGCGGCGCGGTTCGCCGAGAACTTCGCGGGCGACGACCGGGTGACCGTGCCGGAGGTGGCGTGGGAGCGCACCACGCGACGCGTCCTGGTGCTCGCCGACGTCACCGCGATCAAGATCACGGATGTCGACGGACTGCGCGCAGCCGGCATCGACCCGGCGGCCGTCGCGAAAGAGTTCGCGAACGTCATGTTCGACCAGCTGTTCGTGGACGGCTACTTCCACGCCGATCCGCACCCCGGCAACATCTTCGTCACGCCGGCACAGCCGGACGCCGCACCGGGAGCCCGCCCCTGGAGGCTCACGTTCGTCGACTTCGGGATGATGGGCGAGGTGCCCGATACGCTGCGCACCGGCCTGCAGCAGCTGATCATCGCGGTGGCCGCGCGCGACAGCAAGAAGATGGTCGCGAGCATCCGCGAGGTCGGCGCGCTGCTGCCGTCCGCCGACACGGGCGAGCTCGAACGCGCCATGACGGCGCTGTTCGCGCGATTCGGCGGCATGGGCTTCGCCGAGCTGCAGAAGGTCGATCCCCGCGAGTTCCAGGACTTCGCCACCGAGTTCGGCGACGTGGTGCGCTCGCTGCCGTTCCAGCTGCCCGAGAACTTCCTGCTGATCGTGCGGGCGATCTCGCTCACGAGCGGCGTGTGCAGCGCGCTGGACCCGGCGTTCAACGTGTGGGACGCCGTCGAGCCCTACGCCGACCAGCTGCTGCGCGACCAGAGCGGCAACCTCGTGCAGGGGTTCGCGCGCGAGGCGGTGTCGGTCGCCGGCGTCGTGGCGCGGCTGCCGAAGCGGCTCGACGAGATGGTGTCGCAGATCGTCGACGGCAGACTCGTGGCCGAGGTGCCCAAGCTCGACCAGAAGCTTCGACGACTGGAACGCATGGGTCGCCGTGCCGTGTCGGCGGTGCTGTTCGCGGGGCTGCTGATCAGCGGTGCCGTGCTGCGCTCGCAGGACCTCGTGATCGGCACCGTGCTCATGATCGTGTCGGTGCTGCCGCTGCTGCACACGCTGTTCTCGGGGTTCCTCCGGCGCCCCGGCGAATGAGGCCGCGCGCCGCGTGACCACGAGGGTCGCCCCGACGCGCCGGTGATGGATGCCGCGACCCGGCCGGTCGCGGCATCCATCGGCGTCAGCTCGCGACGTCGCCGCGCCAGGCGCCGGTCTCGCGCGGGGCGTTCTCGATGAACTCCTTGAAGTTCTGCAGGTCCTTCTTGACGGCGTGCGAGCCGGCTCCGACGAGCGACCCGAGCTTCTCCAGGGCGTCCGTCGGCTCCCAGTCGATCTGCACGGCGACGCGCGAACGGGTGTCGCTGAGCCGGTGGAACGTCACGACGCCGGCGTGCGCCGTGTCGCCGCCGACGCTGCGCCACGCCACTCGCTCGTCGGGATGCTGCTCGGTGATCTCGGCGTCGAACTCGCGCTCGAACGGCCCGACCCGCACCTTCCAGTGGTTGTGCGTGTCGTCGAGCTGAGTGATCGACACGACCTCGTCGAGGAACTTCGGGAAGCTCTCGAACTGGGTCCACTGGTTGTAGGCCATGGTGACCCGCACGTCGACGTCGATGGTCTCGATGATCTGAGTCATGACTCGAGCGTGCACTGGCCGGCCGCCTCACGGCACCGGGTTGACGAACGGCGGGCGCCCGTCTATGCGGAGCGCCGCGCGCGGTCAGGCCCTGCGGTAGGTCGCCACGACCGGGCAGTCGAACGGGTCGCGCGCGGCGAGGCCGACGCGGTTGAGGTAGTCGATCACGATGCCGTACGAGCGCCACAGCGACGTCTCGACGTAGGGGACGCCCAGCGCGTGGGAGTGGTCGATCACGATCGCTCGGGCACGGGCCAGATGCGGCCGGGCCATGCTCGGGAACAGATGGTGCTCGATCTGGTAGTTCAGGCCGCCCATGAGCCAGGTCGCCCACCAGCCGCCGGAGATGTTGCGCGAGGTGCGGACCTGCTTGCTGAAGAAGTCGAGCTTCGCGTCGGGGGCGATGACGGCCATCCCCTTGTGGTTCGGCGCGAACGAGGCTCCCATGTACACGCCGAAGACGGCCAGCTGCACGCCCAGGAAGGCGAACGCCATGCCCAGCGGGAGGAAGACGAAGACCGGCGTCCACACCAGGGCGAACCGCGCGGCCAGCAGGCCGAGCTCGACGTACCGGCCCTTCACCGGTGCTCGCCCGAACAGGTGGCGGAAGGCGAGGAAGTGCAGATTCAGGCCTTCGAGGGTGAGCAGCGGGAAGAACAGCCACCCCTGCCGGCGGGTGACGAGGCGGCGCAGTCCGCGCGCCTGCGCGGCGTCGGCATCGAGGAACGAGATCGTGTCGACTTCGATGTCGGGGTCCTTGCCGACGCGATTCGGGTTCGCGTGATGGCGGGTGTGCTTGTTCGCCCACCACGAGTAGCTCATGCCGACGACGCCGTTGCCGAGCAGCCGGGCGAGCCGGTCGTTGGCCGGCCCCGATGCGAGGATCTGGCGGTGGGCGGCCTCGTGAGAGAGGAAGGCGACCTGCGTGAAGAGCACGCCCAGGGCGGCCGCGATCAGCAGCTGGTACCAGGAGTGGCCCAGCAGGACGAAGCCGGTGATCGCACCGCCGAAGGCGAGGGCGATGGCCAGTCCGACACCGCCGTAGAACCAGGGTGCGCGGCGCATGAGGCCGGTCTCGCGGATGACCTGCGCGACATCGGTGTAGGCGCGGGCGAGAGGCGGGAACTCCGTCGTTCCGGCGTAGCTCTGACGGACGGGACCGAGCCGAGGCTCGAGAGCGGTGGAGGAGATGGGAGCACCTGTGGATTCGATCGGGACCGCGGTGGCCGTGAAAGCCAAGGGCGGATGCCGTTCGCTGGTGCCAGGCTACGTGCACCGGTATGTCGGAGCCGGAATACACCGGACCTTGTCAGCCGATGGTCGGCCGGGGCGCAGTCGCACCCCGGCCGACGAGCGCTCAGAGCGGGCGGATGTTGGCCGCCTGCATGCCCTTCGGGCCCTGCTCGGCGTCGAATTCCACCTTCTGGTCTTCGCGCAGCTCTTTGAAGCCGCTGCCGGCGATCGCGCTGAAGTGTGCGAAGAGATCGGCCGAGCCGTCATCGGGAGCGATGAAGCCGTAGCCCTTCTCGGAGTTGAACCATTTCACGGTGCCAGTGGCCATCGTGTCTTTCCTTTTGTTCTGTGGACCGCGTGTGCGGCCCGGGGTGCCGCTCCGACGTGTGCGGAGCGGACGCAGGTGGGGCACGCCGCGCGTCCGGGCGCGCGGGGTGCGGGTGAGGGATGCCGCCACCGCGTGTGCGGCGTCGGCCCGTTCGGCGTGCACGCCGAGGTGCTCGCCGCGGGGGCCGTGGGCCACGAAACCGGCGTCGGTCACGTGGACGAACCCGGCATACTCGCCGGCCGACGTCGCGACGTGGACGTCGTGGTCGGCCTGGCGCCAGTCGAGGGCGGTGCGGGTGGATACGGATACGGATGCAGGATGAATGAGTGTCACAGGAGTGTGGTGCGCGCACGACGCGACGTGGTCGTGGCGGGAGTCGAAGGAAGGAAGCACCGCGGTGGCGGTGAGGCGTCGAGCGCTCTGGTCTCCGCAATGAGGCAGAGAAGGTCGACGCGGCGGCCCGATCGGGCGACCGCAACCGTACCACAGCGACCTGGGACACGTGCCCGGGAACGATGGATGCCGCGACCCGGCCGGGTCGCGGCATCCAATCGTCCAGCGTTGCTACGCCGTCGCGTCGGCGCGCTTGGGGAGCACCCAGCCCGCGCGCGGGAAGTGGCACGTGTACCCGTTGGGGTAGCGGATCAGGTAGTCCTGGTGCTCGGGCTCGGCCTCCCAGAACGGGCCCTCGGGCTCGATCGTGGTGACGGCCTTGCCCGGCCACAGACCGGACGCGTCGACGTCGGCGATCGTGTCGCGCGCGACCTCGGCCTGCTCGGGCGAGAGCGGGAAGATCGCGGAGCGGTAGCTGGTGCCGATGTCGTTGCCCTGCCGGTTCAGGGTCGACGGGTCGTGGATCTGGAAGAAGAACGCCAGGATGTCGCGGTACGAGGTCTGGGCCGGATCGAAGACGATCTCGACGGCCTCGGCGTGGCCGGGGTGTCGCTGGTAGGTCGCGTGGGCGTTCTCGCCGCCGGTGTAGCCGACGCGGGTCGACAGCACGCCGGGCTGGCGGCGGATGAGGTCCTCCATGCCCCAGAAACAGCCGCCGGCGAGGACGGCCGTCTCGGTGCCGGGCGTGCGGGTGATCTCTCCGGTGTCGAAGGGTCCGCTGGTCATGAGGGGTTCTCCTGGTTCTCGGGGTTCTGGTCGCTGAGCGTGTCGAAGCGGTCGAGGTAGGCGCCGTAGCCCTCGTCGTCGAGCGACGCGACGGGCACGAAGCGCAGTGCGGCCGAGTTCATGCAGTATCTCAGGCCGCCGGCATCCCGCGGGCCGTCGGGGAAGACGTGACCCAGGTGACTGTCGGCGCCCGACGAGCGCACCTCGGTGCGCGGCATGAACAGCGACCGGTCCTTCTTGGTGGTCACCGCGTCGGGCTCGATGGGGCGGGTGAAGCTCGGCCATCCGGTGCCGCTGTCGTACTTGTCGGTCGACGCGAACAGGGGCTGGCCCGAGACCACGTCGACGTAGATGCCGGCGTCGTGGTTGTTCCAGTACTCGTTGCGGAACGCGGGCTCGGTGCCGTCGTCCTGCGTCACCCGGTACTGGGCGGGGGTGAGGCGGCTCAGCGCCTCGGGGGTCTTGCGGTAGTCGTTGCTCACGATTCCTCCTGGTTCGACGCGGCTGGCTGCGGCGTCATGAAGAAGAACGGATGCCTCGGCGGTTTTGGTCCCGCGAGACTGGGAGCGGGCTGTGAGTTCCTGGCCCCGCTAGCTCATTCCGGGAGTGGATCTCAAGTGCCTCGTCTTGCGCGCGGAGCGCCCGCAGACTCGCGGCATGGTGTTCGTCGGCTTTCACGCATCGCACGAGCAGATCCCGCCGAGCGATCTGCTCCATGACGTCCAGCACGCCGAGTCGGCCGGTTTCGACGGCGCGATGTGCTCGGACCACCTCGCGCCGTGGAATCCGCGGCAGGGCGAGTCCGGCTTCGCGTTCAGCTGGCTGGGGGCGGCGCTCGCGCGCACGGAGTTCTCGATCGGCATGGTCAACGCGCCTGGCCAGCGGTACCACCCGGTCATCGTCGCGCAGGCGCTCGCCACCCTGGAGGAGATGTTCCCCGGGCGCTTCTGGGCGGCGCTCGGAAGCGGCGAGGCGATGAACGAGCATGTCACCGGAGAGCCCTGGCCGCCCAAGTCCGTGCGCAACGCGCGCCTGTCCGAGAGCGTCGACGTGATCCGGAGGCTCTTCGACGGCGAGGAGGTCTCGCACGACGGCCTCGTGAAGGTGCACCGGGCACGGCTGTGGACCACTCCCGCCGAGCCGCCGCCGCTGCTGGCCACCGCCGTCAGCGCCGAGACCGCCGGCTGGGCCGCACTGTGGGCCGACGGGCTCGCCACCGTCGCCCAGGCGCCGCGGGCGCTCGAACGGGTGGTCGACGCCTACCGGTCACAGGACGGCACGGGGCCCTGCGTGCTGCAGGTGCATGTGAGCTTCGCCGAGACCGATGCCGCCGCCTATGCGATCGCGAAGGACCAGTGGCGCAACGCGCTGGTGACGCCCCCGCTGGCCTGGGATCTCGAACAGCCCGAGGACTTCGACGCCGCTGTCGGCGACGTCGACGAGAGCAGGCTGCGCCAAGCGGTGCTGACCGACTCCGACCCGGTCGCCCTCGCCGAGCGCATCGCCGATCTCGCGCGGATCGGATTCGACCGGGTCTACCTGCACCACGTCGGCCGCGAGCAGACGGGCTTCCTGGAGGCCTCGGCCGGCAGCATCCTTCCCCGATTGACGGAGGCCTGATGAAGATCACCGACACCAGCGACCTGTGGTTCAAGAGCGCGATCGTCTACTGCCTCGACGTCGAGACCTTCTTCGACTCGGACGGCGACGGCAGCGGCGATCTGCAGGGCCTCGCCCAGCGCATCGACTACCTCGCCCAGCTCGGCGTGACCTGCCTGTGGCTGATGCCCTTCTCGCCGACGCCCGACCGTGACGACGGCTACGACATCACCGACTACTACGGCGTCGATCCGCGCCTGGGCACGCACGGCGACTTCGTCGAGGTGATCCGCACCGCGCGCGACCGCGGCATGCGGGTCATCGTCGACCTGGTCGTCAACCACACCTCGGATCGGCATCCGTGGTTCCGCAAGGCGCGGCGCAGCATCCATTCGCCCTACCGGGACTTCTACATCTGGCGCGACGATGCGCCGCCCAAGGGGCAGAAGAATCCGGTCTTCCCCGGCGAGGCGGACGGCGTCTGGACCAGGGACGAGGTGGCGGGCCAGTGGTACCAGCACAGCTTCTACGAGCACCAGCCCGACCTCAACATCGCCAATCCCGCGGTGCGCGACGAACTGGCGCGCGTCATCGGCTTCTGGCTGCAGCTGGGGGTGTCGGGGTTCCGCGTCGACGCGGTGCCGTTCCTGCTCGAGATGCCACCGGGCGCCGAGGTGCGCGACCCGCACGAGCTGCTGCGCGACTTCCGGCGCTTCCTGCAGCGACGCTCGAGCGAGGCCGTGCTGCTCGGCGAGGTGAACCTGCCGTACGAGCAGCAGATCGCCTACTTCGGCGGCGACGAGGTGAACGAGCTGACGATGCAGTTCGACTTCGTCGGCATGCAGGCGTTCTACCTGTCGCTCGCGCGGCACGACCCGGCACCGCTGGTCGAGGCGCTGACCTCACGCCCTGCTCTGCCGCCGGACGTGCAGTGGGCCAACTTCCTGCGCAACCACGACGAGCTCACTCTCGACAAGCTGACCGACGCCGAGCGTGAAGAGGTGTTCGAGGCCTTCGCGCCCGACGAGCGGCAGCGCGTCTACGGCCGCGGCATCACCCGCCGCCTTCCGCCGATGCTGGGCGATCCGCGGCGCATCCGCATGGCCTACAGCCTGATGTTCACCCTTCCCGGCACACCCGTGCTGTTCTACGGGGAGGAGATCGGGATGGGCGAGAACATCGACGCGCCCGGCCGCAGCGCCGTGCGGACGCCCATGCAGTGGACCGCCGACAAGAACGGCGGGTTCTCGGTGGCGCCGCCCTCGCGGCTGGTCGCCCGCCCGCCGGCGGACGGCTACGCGCCCGAGCACGTCAACGCGGCCACCCAGATCGAGGACCGCGAGTCGCTGCTGCATTTCTTCCGGGATCTCGCCTCGCGCTACCGCATCTCGCCCGAGCTCGGGTGGGGCCGGTTCGAGGTCATCGACCAGCCCGCGGGCGCGGTGCTCGTGCATTCGCTCCGGGCCGACGTCGGACGCACCGTCGCGGTCCACAACTTCGACGAGGTGCCCGCGACGACGCGGTTCTCGCTCGAGGACGAGCCCGACGGCACGTGCCTGGTCGACCTGCTGGGCGCGGAGCGCATCCCGCTGGACGCACGAAAGCGGGTGGAGCTCGAGGTCGCGGGGTACGGCTACCGCTGGCTGCGGGTGTCGCGTCCGGGGGACGGCCGGGTGTCCTGACCCCGGGTCACGAGGATCCGAGCTCGCCGCTCAGCCTCCCGTGGAACGCGGCCGCGGCGTCGCTCATGCCCTCGAGCTCGACGGCGACGCCGCGCTGCGCGTACTTCGTGACGATCGCGTCGAGGGCGGCGACGGTCGAGGCGTCCCACACGTGCGTGCGGGACAGGTCGATCACCACGCGGGGCGGGTCGGCGGCGTACGCGAACTGCGTCGTGAGGTCGTTGCTCGAGGCGAAGAACAGCTCGCCGTCCACGCGGTAGCGGGCGGTGTCGCTGTCGACGGTGCGGGTCACCGTCGTGAAGTGCGCGACGCGACGCGCGAACAGCACCATCGCAGCGAGCACGCCGAGGATCACCCCCACCGCGAGGTTGTGGGTCCACACCGTCGCGGCGACGGTGACGAGCATGACCGCGGTCTCGCTCAGCGGCATGCGCCGCAGCGTCGACGGCCGGATGCTGTGCCAGTCGAAGGTCATCGCCGACACCGCGATCATCACCGCGACGAGGGCCGCCATCGGGATGAGCCCGACGATGTCGCCGAGCGCCACCACGAGCACGAGCAGCCAGACGCCCGCGAGGAGCGTCGAGATGCGCGTGCGCCCGCCCGCGGTCTTCACGTTGATCATGGTCTGGCCGATCATCGCGCACCCGCCCGTGCCTCCGAAGAACGCCGACACGACGTTCGCGACGCCCAGGCCCCACGCCTCGCGCGTCTTTCGAGAGTGCGTGTCGGTGAGGTCGTCGACGAGCTTCGCGGTCATGAGCGACTCCAAGAGCCCCACGAGCGCGGCGGCCAACGCGAACGGCGCGACGATCTGCAGCGTCTGCCACGTGAGCGGCACGTGCGGGATGAGCAGCTCGGGAAGGCTTCGCGGCAGATCGCCCTGGTCGGCCACGTTCGGCACCGACAGCCCGAACACGACGACGGCCGTCGTCAGCAGCACGATCGCGATGAGCGGACCCGGGACGGCGCGCGTGATCCGCGGCCACACGAACAGGATCCCCAGTCCCGCCGCGACGAGGACGTACACCGCCCACGGCACGTCGACGAGCTGCGGCACCTGCGACAGGAAGATGAGGATCGCGAGCGCGTTGACGAAGCCGACCATGACGCTGCGGGGGATGAAGCGCAGCAGCCGCGCGACGCCGAGCACGGCGAACAGCACCTGGATCATGCCGGCGAGGGCGATCGTCACGATGAGGTAGTCGGACCCGTGCTCGCGGGCCACGGGCGCGATGACGAGCGCCACGGCGCCGGCAGCCGCCGTGATCATGGCCGGGCGGCCGCCGGTGAAGGCCATCACGACGGCCAGCACGAACGACGAGAACAGCCCGACGCGCGGATCGACGCCGGCGACGACCGAGAACGCGATGGCCTCGGGGATCAGCGCCAGGGCGGTGACGAGGCCGGCGAGCACCTCCCGTGTCAGCAGGCGCGGGCTGCGCAGCGCCTGGAACACGGTCGGGGTGATCCGGTAGCGGTCGGCGGGTTCGGTGTGGGCGGCAGACACAGGGCTCCAGTCGGGTGCGCGCCGTTGCGCCGCAGTGGGAAGGGGATGGATGCCGCGACCCGCGCGGCCTCCACGACTCTAGTCGCGACACGCCCGGGCCATGCGGGGCGTACGCTCGAAGGCGATGTCGGCCGTCACGTTCACAGGGCATCTGCCCGGCGACCGGGCGTACCGGCGACTCATCGCGGGACTGTTCTTCGCCGGCATCGCGACCTTCGCTCAGCTGTACTCGCCGCAGGCGGTGCTGCCGCTGATCGCGGAGGAGTTCGCCGTGCCGCCCGCGACGGCGGCGCTCGCCGTCTCGACGACGACGCTCGGACTGGCCGCGACCGTGATCCCATGGTCGGCGGTCGCCGATCGCGTGGGCCGCGTGCCGGCGATGGCCGTCGGCATCCTCATCGCGACCGTCTTCGGGCTGCTCGCGCCGTTCAGCCCCGACATCGGGACGCTGCTGGCGCTGCGGCTGCTCGAAGGCGTGGGTCTCGGCGCGGTGCCCGCGATCGCGCTCGCCTACCTGAGTGAAGAAGTGGATGCTGCCCACACCGCCGCCGCGGCGGGCAGCTATATCGCGGGCACGACCATCGGCGGGCTCGCGGGGCGACTGATCGCGGGGCCGGTGGGCGACATCGCGGGATGGGAGGCCGGCGTCCTGGCCGTGGCCGTCGTGTGCGCGCTGTCGGCGGTCGCCTTCCTCGTGCTCGTGCCCCGGGCGCGCGGTTTCGTGGCGCTGCGGCACCGCTCGCACCCCGGCCCCTCGCTCGCGCACCGCCTGGCCGAGAACCTGCGGTCGCGGCGCCAGCTCGCGCTGTACGCGCAGGGGTTCCTGCTCATGGGCGCGTTCGTCGCGCTCTACAACTACCTCGGGTTCGCGCTGACCGCGCCGCCATACTCGATGCCGCATTGGGCGGTGAGCCTGCTGTTCCTCGCCTACCTGGCGGGCACCGTGGCCTCTCCGGCGGCCGGTGCCCTGGCGACGCGGTTCGGGCGGTTCCCGGTGCTCATGGTGTCGATCGTCGTGATGGCCGCGGGCGCGGCGCTCACCCTGCCACCGTCGGTGCCTGTGATCCTCGCCGGGCTGCTGGTGTTCACTGCCGGGTTCTTCGCCGCGCACGCGGTCGCGTCGGGCTGGGCCCCGGTCGCGAGCGTCCCCGATGCGCGGGCGCAGGCGTCGTCGCTGTACTACCTGGGCTACTACGCGGGGTCGAGCCTGTTCGGGTGGGCGCTCGGTCTCGTGTTCGTCGCGATCGGGTGGCCCGGTGTCGCCGTCGCCGTGGTGGCGCTCATCGCGCTCGCCGCGCTCTTCGCGGCGCTGTGGCTGCGCGCCGCCTAGCCCCGACTACGCGACGGCCCGGGCGCCCGTCAAGGGGGTGGCCGCCCCTGACGTGCCCGCCTAGAGTCGCTCGGGTGGTGGACCGAGCCAGCGCCCAGCCCGACCACACGGGTTACCGCGCCGACATCCAGGGACTGCGTGCGATCGCGGTCGGGTCGGTCCTGCTCTATCACGCGGGGGTGCCGCTCCTGCCCGGCGGGTATGTCGGCGTCGACATCTTCTTCGTCATCTCGGGGTTCTTGATCACGTCGCATCTGCTCGAGCAGCTGCGCGCGAACGGGCGGGTGAGGTTCGGCCAGTTCTATGCCCGACGCGCGCGACGCATCCTGCCGGCCGCGTTCGTGGTGCTGCTGCTCACGGTGGCGGCGGCGCTGGTCTGGTATCCGCCGCTGCTCATGAAGGACGTGTGGGCGGCTGCCGTGGCGACCGCGCTGTACGTGCCGAACTACTTCTTCGTGCTCGCCGACTCGGACTACCTCGCCGAGTCGTCGAACCCCTCGCTGTTCCAGCACTACTGGTCGCTCGGCGTGGAGGAGCAGTTCTATCTGCTGTGGCCGGCACTGCTCGCCCTGGTCTGGGTGGCCGTGCGGTCGCGCCGCGCACTGATCTGCGTCCTCGTCGGGATCGTCGCGGCATCGTTCGCCGCGTGCGTGTGGCTGACGTCCGCCGCCCAGCCGTGGGCCTTCTTCTCGCTTCCCGCCCGCGCCTGGGAGCTCGGCGTCGGCGGCCTCGCCGCCGTGCTGCTGCAGCAGCGGCGACGTGTCGTGGCCGAGCGGTGGGCCCCGATCGTCGGGTGGACGGGGATCGCGGGGGTGGCGGCATCCATCGTCCTGTTCTCGTCCGAGACGACGTTCCCGGGCGTCGCGGCGGCGCTGCCGGTGCTGGGCACGGCGGCCGTCATCGTGGCAGGCGAGACGCGCGGCGGACCGACCCGCCTGCTGTCGGCGCGCGCCGTGGTGCTCATCGGCACGATCTCGTACTCGCTGTACCTGGTGCACTGGCCGGCGCTCGTGCTGCCCGACGCGCTCGTGCCCGGGCCGCTGCCGCTGTGGGCGACGCTGCTCATCGCGCTCGCCTGCGTCCCGGCGGCCTGGCTGCTGTACCGCTTCGTCGAAGACCCGGTGCGTCGCGCGCCGGTGCTCACCCGCCGCCGCGCACGGGTGACGCTCATCGGCGCGGTGGCCGGATCGCTGGCGTGCCTCGGCGCGGCCAGCGCCGCCTATGCCGTGGTCGACACGCGCTCGCTGCACGATGCGCGTGCGGCGTCGGGCACCGTGATCACCGAGCTGCCGAGCGGCACCGACTTCGTTCCCGACAACCTGGCGCCCGATCTGCGGGATGCGCGCGACAGCCTGCCCGAGGTATACGACGACGGCTGCATGCGCGGCATCGCCGCCACCGACGCCCGCGGCTGCCGCTACGGCGACCCCGACTCGCCGCGGATCGTGCTGTTCGGCGACTCGCACGCGGCTCAGTGGTTCCCGGCGCTGCAGCGGTTCGCCGAGGCGGCCGGCTACTCCATCGAGGTGCAGACCAAGAGCTCGTGCCCCGCCGCCGACATCGAGACGCTGCGCCGCGGGGCGCCCTACCCGCAGTGCGCGAAGTGGCGCGACGCCGTCATCGACCGCATCAACGCCGACCCGCCCGCCCTGGTCGTGATGGCGACCTACACCGGGGCCGAGGTCGCCCCCGGCACGGCGAACGATCAGAAGGCCTGGGATGCCGCCTACGGCCTGACCCTCGACGCCCTGCACGCGCCGACCGCCGTGATCGCCGACACCCCCGATCTGCGCGAGGATCCCGCGCCGTGCCTGTCGGCGCACCTGTCGGACGCGGGCGCGTGCGGGCAGCCGCGCGCGATCGCGCTCTCGGGCGAGGCGCGGAAGGCCGAGGTCAGCGCGACCGCCGCGCGCGGCGTGCCGCTGCTCGACCTCGACGGGTACCTGTGCGACGCCGAGCAGTGCCCGCCCATCCTCGGCAACACCCTGGTCTACCGAGACTCGCACCACCTCACCGCGGCGATCAGCGCCGACCTGTCGGGCGTGCTCGGCGACGCGCTGAGACCGCTGCTTCCCGCGGCAGGTCGCTGACGCTCCCCCGGCGACGGGAAGGGTAGGTTCGGAACCCCCGGATGCCGAGAACCCGGGGTCCCGAGGAGGGCGCGTGGCCGAGCACGTCCGCACGACCGCAGAGGCCGTGGCGCTGGCCGGCCGGATCCTCGGTGCGCGCGAGAAGCCCGTCGTGGTGCTCTCGACCGACCCGGCGACCGACGGGTTCGCGATCGATGCGGACGACGTCGAGTCGGGAACGCAGGGCGTCGCCGACCTCGTGCTGATCGACACCGGCGACCTCACCCGCACGCTCGCGGCGCATCTTCCCGACCGTGCGCAGGTGTACGGCGGGGCGGGACGCTCGTACCCCGTCGACTTCGGCGCCGACCCCGACTGGCGCCGCTCGCCGCTGCGGTTCCCGGGGCCGCGCGCCGCCACGGCGCTCGTCGGCGACGTGCTGACGCACGCGAACGCCGCACGGCTGTTCGACTGCAA
Organism: Microbacterium helvum; assembly: GCF_014779795.1. Lineage (GTDB taxonomy): Bacteria > Actinomycetota > Actinomycetes > Actinomycetales > Microbacteriaceae > Microbacterium > Microbacterium helvum. The sequence continues at coordinate 44,554 of NZ_JACXZS010000001.1, read as the reverse complement.
ACCCGCCTCGCGCCGCGTCGCCGTGACCGGTGTCGTGCAGGGGTTCGCCGGCGACGAGCGCGCGCTCGTCGCGACCGACGGCCACGGACCGGCGACGATCTCGCGCGAGCTGACCTATCCGCCGTTCCCGCTGGACTGGGTGGTGCGGCGCGGGCAGCGCGTGGCCGGCATGCTCGACCTCGACGACCACCGACTGCTCGTGACCGAGCCTGCTCCCGACACGGCAGCGCTGCTCGCCGCGTTCGCGCACCACAGCGTGACCCTCGCGTTCGTCACGAAGGTCACACCGGCGCGCGCGACGCTGCTGCTGCACCCCGCCGTCGAGTTCACGGTGCGCCGTGACGACGTCTCGAAGAACCCGCTCGACACCGTCGACCTGCTGCTCGCCGAGGGCGACGTCGTCGCGGTGCGGGTGCTGCACCTGTCGGACGGCACCATCCACCTGAGTCTGTACGACGTCGACGACGACGAGGCGATCGTGCCGCCGCTGGCTCTCACGACCGGAGGGCCGCCCTGGCTCGCGCAGGGGAGGGCGCTGCTGCCCGAGGATGCTGACACGCACGGCGAACTCGCCGAGCTGGAGCGCCGGACACCGGTGCCGGGGGCGTCGGGAGCGGGCGCGGCCGGCGCGGTGTCTGAGGCCCCGGCGGTGGATGCAGCAGCGGCCGAGCCCGACGCACCGGGTGTGGCGGAGGCATCCCCTCCCACCACGGCGCGCCCGGTTCCCGGGCCGGGGATGCGTCCGGCGATGCCGCACGCGGCATCGGCCGCCGGCGCCGCCTCGGCCGCGACCGACGCAGCCGCCGATGCCGGGCACGCCGACGAGCATGCGGCCGCCGTCGAGTCGCGCGCCCCTCACGGGTCGGCCCTGCGCTCCACGCAGCGCGCCCTCGACACCGCGCGCGCCGAGATCGCCGGGCTCAAGGCGAGGCTCGCCGAGGCCGACGCCGACGACTCTGCCGCGAGCCGCCTGCGCGCGCGGGCGGCGACGGCCGAGTCACGGCTGAAAGAGGCGCTCGTCGGCCGGGCCGAACTGGAGCTGAGGGTGCGCGAACTCGATGCGCGGCAGCGCGCCGGCACCCAGGCGCTCCGCTCGGCGCGCAAGGCGGCGGCGGCCTCGTCCGCCCCCGGCGACGACCGCGCCACGCGCCGCAGCCGCTGGAGCACCGACGAGGCCTGGGTGCGGCACGAGATCTACCTCGCGTGGGTCGACCGCGTCGAACCCGCCGAGCGCGCCGACCACCCCCTCGGCGACTACATCGTCGGGCCCCGGTTCGCCGAATCGCTCGCACCCCTCGACGACGGCCGCTTCGACAAGGCGATGAAGGCCGCGGTGGATGCCGCCACCGGGCGCATCCGCGAGGTCCCGGGTCGTGAGGCGCATCTGCTGCGCACCGGCGACGGCGCCGGCGACCCGCCCACGGTGCGCGCGAGCGACGGCGCCAAGTGCTGGCGCGCCTACATCGAGCAGAAGACGGCGCAGGCACGTCGCATCCACTACTGGATCCTGCCGGGTGGAACGGTGGAGCTCAGCCGCATCGTCCCGCATGACGACGTGCAGCCGTGACGTCGTCGGGCCTCAGGGGATGAGCCCGAAGGCATCGTCGAGCATCGAGAACAGCCCGAACCCGGCCAGCGCGAGCCCCAGCACGATCCAGATCCAGTGCACGCGCTCGGTGAGGCGCCGGCCGCGCGCCGCCACCCCGCGGGGCGGGCGCACGATGCGCGCCGACCCGGCCTCGGTCACCACGTGCGTCTCGCCGAGCCGGTCGTCGCGCCACCGCTGCCACTGCTCGACCTTGGCGGTGAGCGCCTGCAGCGTGGCGAACAGCCACTCCCACACCTCCGGATCGAGCGTCGACAGATCCCGGCGGGCGTACAGCAGCAGCCGGTCGTCGACGATCTCGACATCGAGCGCCGCCGCATGGTCGACGAACCGCGCCATCACGTCCGGCGTGAACAGGTACAGGGCATCGCGTTCGTAGCCGACCGGCGCGTAGAGCGCGAAGTGGCGGTCGAAGTCGCCCTCCAGGCTCAACCGCTGCGCACGATCGAGCGACACCGGAAGGTTCGACACCCGCAGCGCGTCGTTGCTCGTCGCGTCCAGCACCAGATGTGGCAGTTCAGTGCCCAGCCGCACCGACGCGAATCCCCAGCGGTGCGTGCGCCGGTTCTTGCCGCTGCCGGTCGTGAAGGTCTGGTTGCCGACCGCGAGGCCGCCGGCATCCCTCATCACATCCCACGTCACCTGACCGTCGCGCGCGCCGAAGATCATTCCGGGCAGCTCGAGGCCGCGCTCGACGGGAGCGTACGTCAGCCGGTTCGCCGCGGCGAAGCGTGACAGCCGGTACTGCCGCAGGCCGCGGCGGCGACGCAGATCGGCCGCGACGGCGTTGCCGGTGACGACGACCACGCCGGCGGCGAGGACGATCGCGCTCACCGCGACGACGATGTCGTCGGTCGACACCTCGCCCGTGCCGAGCAGCAGCCATGCGAAGAACGCCGCCAGGAACACCGAGGAGGCGGAGAGGGTGACGGCCGGCCACCAGATCGCCCGCAGGCGGCCACGGATCTCGGCGGCAGGCTCTCGCGGTAGGCCGCGAGCGCATCGCGATCGACCGGTCCCGTCAACGCCGACGTGTCGAGGGTGGCGATCGGCATGACCTTCACGGTAGCCGAGCCGCCGGGTGCCGACGTCCGCCCGCCCGACGTCCGCCGGCCGGGACGGGGGGTCAGGACACTGCGGAGCCGGTGACGGCGGCGACGGCGAGACGCTCCAGCTCGTCGGCGCCGATGCCCGGCCAGCCATGCAGGATCGCACGCCACTCTGCGGGAACGGCCGTCGCGCCCCACACCGCGCCCGCGAGCGCACCCGCGATCGCGGCGACAGTGTCGGTGTCGAGGCCGCCGCGCACCGCGCGTTCGAGCGCGTCGACGAGCGACGTGGCACCGGCGACCGCGCACAGCGCCGCCTGAAAGGCGAGGACGACCCAGCCGTTGCCCTGCGCGAAGTCGCGCGGATGACGGCCGGCAGCGAGCGCGTCATCGATGAGGCCGGCCCAGCGCGGTCGCCGCTCGGCGGGGATCTGCTCCAGTCCGATCCTGGCGTCGAGCCCGCCGGTGAGGACCGCGTGCCGGATCGCGAGGCACCACAGTGCACACGCGTCGAGGTTGTCGTCCTCCCAGTGGGTGAGTCGTGCGACGCGCCCGGCCACGCGCGCCAGATCGTCCGCCGACCGGCGCAGGTAGCCGAGCGCGACGGGGCCGGTGCGCATGAGCGAGCCGTTGCCGCCGCTGCGCCCCGTCGCGTCGTGCACGGCGCGCGCGGCGGCGGTGGCGGTGTCTGCGGAGGTGTCGCCCGCGAGCAGCCCGAACACGTGACGCGTCTGCGTGCCCACGTCGAGCGAGGTCTTCGACCACTCCACCCAGCGGCCGACGACGGTCGACAGGGTCACCGGGTCGTCGAGCGATTCGTGGCGCGCGAGAGCCTCGAGCAGCGGGACGGCCATGCTCGTGTCGTCGGTCCACTCGCCGATCCCGTGGCCGAAGTGCCCTCGGCCGAAGACGACCGACGTCCCGTCCGCGAGCGACGGGCCGAACTCGTACTGCGAGCCGAGCGCGTCGCCCGCGGCCGAGGCCAGGACGGCGCCGACGGCGCGATCGAGCTGCGCGGGCGTGAGGGCATCAGGCATGCACGCATCCTGCCACGAGGGGCAGACACCCCGGCCGCCCGCCGGTGCGTCGGGTGCGTGTCAGGCCATCGGCTCACCGGCCGGCGCGGACCCGGGAACGGGCTCGGGCTCGGGCGAGCGTCGTGCCCGCGCCACCGCCCATCGCAGCAGCAGCCCGACGGCGGCGACCGCCACGGCGGCGACGATCGGGCGCAGCGCGAGCTCGGGCGTGAACAGCGCCATCCGGAACACATTCACGGCGTAGTCGATCATCCCGCGCACGTCGTGCGCGAGCACGCGGGTGCCTGCCGCCGCCGAGACGCCCGTCATCCCCGCCGGGACGACCCACAGCAGCGCGAGGCTCGCGACCGCGGCCAGCACCCGGCCCACGGTGTTGACGCCTGCCCACGCGATCGCGGCGCCGACGAGCACGGGCGCCAGCCACTGCAGCGCGGACGCGACCGCGAGCAGCCAGTCCGGCCCGGTGAGCATCAGTGGCCGCAGGAACACGCCGACCCACGACGCCATCGCCAGTGCTCCGATCGTCAGGCCGATGAGGGCACCGCCGCGCGGCGCGAGGGCGACGAGAGCGAGCGCTGCCGCGCCGAGCAGGAACGACAGGGCGCACACGGCCACGAGGCCGCCGAGGTACAGCGCGGACTCGGAGCGCTGCTGCAGCCCGGCGCTCACGACGATCGCGGACTGGGCGACCGCCACGACCTGCGCCACCAGCACCGCACCGGCGAGCACGGCGATCCCGCCGCGCGCGAGCCGAGGCCGCAGCGCCCGCGCGATGATGCCCGCGACCACGGAACCCACCGCGATCAGCGCGAACAGGTCGGTGAGGTGGTACTGGCTGAATGGCAGCAGCGCGACCGGCATCCCTTCCGGTCCCGGGGTCGACGCCCACAGGTTCTGCAGCGGCAGCCGCATCCCGGTGACGAGCCAGGGGAGCAGACCGATCACGAAGGCTCCCAGGCCGAGGAGCCCGCACGCCCACAGCGGCACACGACCGCGGGCGTCGGATGTGTGGGCGGTGACGTCGTTCCCGGTCGCGGGCACGGCTGCGGTCATCAGCGTCGACTCCGATCTGGCGCCGGCCGCGCCGACGGTGCCGGTCAGCCTAGCGCGCGCCGGGAGCGGGAGAGTGGATGCCGGCGGCCGAAGCTACCCTGAAGACATGCACCGGATCTACTCGCTGCCGTTCGCGTCCGTGTACCCGCTGTACATCGCGAAGGTCGAGAAGAAGGGGCGCACCAAGGCCGAGCTCGACGAGGTCATCGAATGGCTCACGGGTTTCGACGACGCCCAGCTCACGCAGCACCTCGACGAGCACACGACGCTCGAGGACTTCTTCGACGACGCCGAGCTCAACCCGGACGCCTCGCTCATCACCGGCGTGATCTGCGGCATGCGGGTCGAGCAGATCGAGGACCCGCTCATGCAGAAGATCCGCTACCTGGACAAGCTCGTCGACGAGCTGGCGCGCGGCAAGGCGATGGCGAAGATCCTCCGCACAGCCTGAATCAGCTGTCCGCATCCAGGTCGGTGGGGTACACGATCTCGATCTCGGAGATCGACTGTGGAAAGTCCTTGCGGTTGTTCGTCACGAATCGGTCGGCGCCCGCGGCGACCGCGGTCGCGAGATGAGCGGCGTCGGCAGCCCGGAGGCCGTGCTCAGCGGCGAGGACGAGCGCCAGCCGCGCCGTCGGCTCGTCGAGCGGACGCAGGTCCACTCGGCTGAGCACACTGAGCAGTGCGGCGACCTCGTCGGAGTCGGGGTCATCGCGCCACGGCTTCGCCAGGACCTCGGTGAGCAGCAGCACGGAACCGACGGCGGCGGTCTCATCGTCGCGAAGCAGCGGCAGGATGCGGCAGCCCAGCGCGTGGCCGTCGATCGCCGCGTAGATCAGCACATCTGCGTCGAACGCCGTGGCGGACGTCACCGCCCGGACCTCGAAGCGCGTATGCCGGCGACCAGCGACTCCGCTCGCGACGAGTCGATCGGCACGGTGAGCAGCTCCTCAGCCCGTGCGTCCTCGATCCGGGCGCCGAGCTGATCGGCCAGCTGCCACGCCAGCGGCGCGCGCCGCGCACGCAGTGCGTCCGGGCTGACGAGCACCGCCACCACGCGACCGTGGCGCGTGATGGCGACTTCTTCGCCGCGCGCGACCCGATCCAGCTGCGCCGGAAGGGTCTGCCGTGCCGCACTCGCGCTGATCGTCACCATGCACCCGATTGTACGTAATCGTACAAGTCAGTACCATGCCCCCGGCGGGTGGTGAGCGAGCCGGCGAGGGCGGTGCGGGCGAACTCCCGCAGAGGAGCCGGCATGATCCACGACCCGTCCTCGTCGTGCGTCAGTCCGAACGCCGCGAGCACCTCGACGATACGGACCACGGTCCAGTCGCCTTAGTGGCAGACGAGTCTGCACCAGGTCTGTGTGCTAGTGCTCCCAGTCCGCGACGCGACCTTCCCAATTTCTTTCCCTCTGTGATATAGCTATGGCAGCAATATCGCCGAGAAATGCCGCATGAGAGGGTGCTCAATGAGAATCTCGAATCGAATGCGCGCGGTTGTCGCAACCCTCTCGCTCGCTGTCGCGTTCGCCTTGGCGTTCAATTCAACGGCGTCTGGCGCGGAGATTACGACACCGAAATTGGCGCCCTTGTCGACGACGTCGACCTACTCATACCTCGCTGGCCATCCACTTTACTTCGGTGGCCCTGGCACGCTTCCAGCATGCACGGGTTCATATACCGTCGTCGGCTCCTCAGGGTCATTCATCATGACGGCAGGTCACTGTGATGTCGTGGGTTCGACAGTTTTCGGCACATCGGCGGCATTCGCCACGGTTGCGTATCGAAAGCATCCAGCACCATATGGCGATTCTGAGTTGCTCTCCTACTACAGCAACGTGACCCCACTTCAAGTAATCGTTGATCCCGTCACGGGGGCACGTCCGGGCCCTGGTGGCCAGGGTCTAGTTACTGGAAGAATGCCAAACGCTGCGCAGACCACGGGCGTGCTGGTAGGCAAAATGGGTATCACAACCGGCTGGACTGAGGGAAGCATCATCGGCTCGATCAATTGGTACGGAACCACGGCCATGGTGACAAACTATTGGTCTTCCGGCGGCGATTCGGGTGGTCCCGTTTGGCGCTATGACGGAGCGGGCCTCCGGGCGGTGGGAATGCATGTTGGTTCTGTGTTGGACCAGAACAAGAAGCGCATTGGCGCTGCGTATATCCCGATCAACACGCTTCTGGACCAGTGGGGCGCAACACTACCGGTTTTCGCCAAGACTCTCACGTTCGCCTCAGAGGACGCCCCGTCGGACAGTATTGACTCGGGTGGGGGCACGCTCGACGACGCCACCGCGCTTTCTCCCGATGTGGTAGATGTCTGCCCTGGCAACGACTGTGTCCTCGTGAACGAGTAGGGGCCATTCGGGGCGACCGAACGCTGTGACTTCGAGGAAACAGGGTGCTAATATCTCCGCAAACACACTTCTGGACCGAAGGGGCGGCTCCATGCGAACCAAAGTTGGCATCGTCGTCAGCGCACTCTTGGTCGTGGGCGCCGTCGGGATGGCGGGAATGGCGAATGCATCCGTTTCGAGCGATCCGCTCGATCTTGGCGGCCTATGTCCCGCTGACGAAGTTTGTTCCGACACGGTCATCATCTACCCGGATCCGTTGGACACGGTGTCACCTACGGTCCCTAACGTCTGTCCGTTGGATGACTGCATCCTGGTTGAGGAGTAGTAGGGCTCGCGGGGTTCGCGGGCTCGCTACGAATCGAAACGCGAGAAATGCGTAGCGGTCACACGCGGACTCCGACGAGGCGCTGCGGTGAGTTCAGCCGCTTCATCTGCTCTTCGCCGTAGACGACGGAGGGGCACGTTCTCAGTGTTGGACGTGGCCCCTCCGAAAGAAGCGGTCGCTCTTCTGGAGCGCCTGCGAGCGCGCTGCATCAGTACCAGCCGACCGACTGCGAGTGGCCCCACGCACCGCACGGCGTCCCGTAGCGGCCCGAGATGTAGCCGAGGCCCCACGCGATCTGCGTGGCGGGGTTCGTCCGCCAGTCGGAGCCGTACGCGCCCATCTTGCTTCCGGGCAGTGCCTGCGGGATGCCGTACGCGCCGCTGGGGTTGGCGGCGTTGTAGCGCCAGCCGGACTCCTTGTTCCACAGCGATACGAGGCACGCGAACTGGTCGTCGCCCCAGCCGTAGCCGGCGATCATCGAGCGCGCGGTCGCCTGCGCCTCGCCGGCGCTCGTCCCGCTCGCGGCGTACGACGGCGCGGGCGCGGCCGACGACGACTTCGACGAGCCGCTGGACTTCTTCTTCTGCTTCGCGGCGGCGTCGGCAGCGGCCTGCGCGGCCGCGGCGGCCTCTGCCTCCTGGCGGGCCTTCTCTTCCGCCTCCTGCTGCGCCTTGAGGGCGATGGCGGCGTCGAGCTTGCCGCGCAGACCCGCGGTCTGCTCGCTGACCGACGCGGTCAGCGAGGTGACGGTCTCTTCGAAGTCGGCGGAGTACATCTGGGGGAGCGCCTGTGCGCGCTCCAGCTGCTCGACCGCCGTCGACAGCTGCGTCGTGTCGACCGTGGTGTCGGGCGTGCCGACGTCCAGGCCCGACGCGGTGATGTCGGACGTGACCGTCGATGCGGCGGTCATCGCTGCGGCCGCTGCGGTGACGGCGCTGTCGGCGTCGTTCTGGGCGTCCGTGCCCGAGATCTGCGCGACGAGGGGCGTCGAGTACGAGGCGAGTGCGAAATCAGGGGTCTGCCCGGAGGCCTCTGCCAGTGAAGCGGGGGCTGCCGTGGTGAACCCGGCGGTGGCGACGAGCCCCAGAGCGAGGGTCGCGACGACCAGCACGGGGCGGCGGCGGAGGCGTCGTTCGGCACGGCGGAGCGTGCGGCGGGCGGGCAGGAAAGTCGTGTGGGAGCGCATGAAAAACCGAGTTCCGTATCAGCGAAGTGCGCCATCGGGAGGCGCTTCGCACCCGTTCGGGCGGGCACAAGTCCCAGAGTCTTCCGAGGCTTTCTGGGCGGTTCCGGTGCGTTACCTGAACGTTACATGTGAGCGCGTCTCTCGAAAAGGCCAGATCACGGGCCCGCTTCGGGGCGTTCGCGGCGCCTGGGAACAGCCTCCGAACTACGATCGAATCACCGTCTGCACCCGATCGAGGAGGCTCCTCCGTGCCCTCATCCACCCCTGTCGCCACCACCTCCGCCGGCGCTCACGCCGAGGACCTCGCGGACTTCGTCGCGGCATCCCCCTCGAGCTTCCATGCGGCCGCCGAAGTCGCGCGCCGCCTCGAGGACGCCGGGTTCACCCGCCTGGATGAGAGCGAGGGATGGCCCGCGCCCGCCGGCGGGAAGCACGTGGTCGTGCGCGACGGCGCGGCGATCGCGTGGGTGGTCCCGGCCGGAGCGACGGCGGCGACACCGGTGCGCATCTTCGGCGCCCACAGCGACTCGCCGGGGTTCAAGCTCAAGCCGAAGCCCACCACCGGTCGGCTCGGATGGCTGCAGGCCGGCGTCGAGGTGTACGGCGGGCCGCTGCTGAACTCCTGGCTCGACCGCGAGCTGCGCCTCGCCGGGCGGCTCGTGCTCGACGACGGGTCGACCGCGCTCGCCGCGACCGGACCGCTGCTGCGGCTGCCGCAGCTGGCGATCCACCTCGACCGCGGTGCGAACGATCACCTCGCCCTCGACAAGCAGTCGCAGACGCAGCCGGTGTGGGGGCTCGGTGAGGCCGACTCCGCCGACGTCCTGGCCGAGCTCGCGCGCGAGGCCGGGGTCGACGCGGCGCGCATCCGCGGCTACGACATCGTGACGGCGGACTCGGCGCGCGGCGCCACGTTCGGCCGCGATGACGTGTTCTTCGCCTCGGGGCGTCTCGACGACCTGGCCTCGGTGCATGCCGGCCTCGTCGCCCTCGAACGCCTCGCCGACGGCCATGACGCCGACCACATCGCGATGCTCGCCGTGTTCGACCACGAAGAGGTCGGCTCAGGCACGCGCTCGGGCGCTGCGGGTCCATTCCTCTCGGATGTGCTGGAGCGGCTCTGGCTGTCGCTGGGCGCTGACCGCGAGCAGCAGCTTCGGGCCCTCGCCGCGTCCTGGTGCGTGTCGAGCGACGTCGGCCACTCCGTGCACCCCAACTATGCCGAGAAGCACGACCCGGTGGTGCAGCCGCTGCTCGGGTCGGGTCCGATCCTCAAGATCAACGCGAACCAGCGGTACGCGACCGACGCGCCCGGCGCAGCCGCATGGAACGGCTGGTGCGCCGACGCGGGCGTCACGAGCCAGGAGTTCGTCTCGAACAACGCGGTGCCCTGCGGCTCGACCATCGGCCCGATCACCGCGACCCGTCTGGGCATCCGCACCGTGGACGTCGGCATCCCGATCCTGTCGATGCACTCGGCACGCGAGCTCGCCGGCGTGAGCGACCTGCGGGACCTCGCCCGCGTCGCCGAGACGTTCTTCCGCGGCTGAGCGCGTACGCGGCGCAGGAATCTTCGCAGACACGCTGCCAGGTGGATGCCGCCACCCGGCGGGTGGTGAGAACCTCGTGCGCCGCGCACGGTCCGGGTGTCGGCGTGCGGGCGTAGCCTGAACGGATGCCGCACACGTCGCCCGAGACCGCGCTCGGTGCGCGGGCCCAGCTTGAGGCGTTCGCCCGATCCGCCCAGGGCCCCCTCGTGCGCCTTCCGGCGCCGGAGGACTCGCGCCCGGCCGCGGTGCTGATGCTCTTCGGCGTGCTGGACGGCCGGCCGAGCGACCACGACGCGCAGGCTCATGCCGTCTCGCGCGACCTCGATGTGCTGCTGCTGTCGCGTGCGCCCACGCTGCGGGCGCACGCCGGCGAGGTCGCGTTCCCGGGCGGCAGGCTCGATCCCGGCGATGACGGGCCTGTGGCCGCGGCGCTCCGCGAGGCATGGGAAGAGACCGGGCTCGACACCTCCGGCGTGGACGTGCTCGGCGCGCTCTCGCCCATCCCGCTCGTGTACTCGCGCCATCTGGTGACGCCGGTGCTCGGATGGTGGCGGCATCCCTCGCCCGTCAGGGTGGTGGACGAGGCGGAGTCGGCGGACGTGTTCCGCGCCCCCGTGGCGGACCTGATCGATCCCGCGAACCGGGGCGTCACGGTCATCCGGCGGGACGGGCAGGAGTGGCGCGGCCCCGGATTCCTCGTGGGGAATACGACGGGCGATCACCTCGTGTGGGGGTTCACCGCGATGCTGCTCGACGGACTGTTCGACCGCCTGGGCTGGACCGAGCCGTGGGACGAGCGGCACGAGCTGCCCCTCGTGCTGCCCGAACGGGATTGAGCGTCAGCGGTAGCGGTAGTGGTCGGCGCTGGAGCGCACCCAGGTCGCGAACCGCTCTGCTGCGGTCTCGTACCCGGGTGAGAAGCGCACCGCCCACACCTGGGTCGCGCCGGCGATCACGAGGTGCGGCAGGGCCCTGTCGATGACGCGGTTGAGGGTGCGCGGCGTGATCGGTCCCGCCGGGCCGTGGAGTCGCCGTTCGGCGGCGGTCCGTGTGAAGGCGGGATCGCGCAGCAGCGCGTCACCGGTCGCGACACTCGCGGTGACCTCGCTCACCGGCTGGCTCAGGTCGCCGAAGTGGATCCAGCGCCCGTCGACGACGATCCCGGCGAACTCCTGCTCCTGGCCGCTGTAGCGCACCTCGCGCGTCCACTGCCGGCCGTCCCACCGGCGGGTGCGGCCCCGCCCGTCGTCGTACCAGCCGGCCTGTGCCGGGCCGCTGCCCGCGGGACCGGCATCCGTCCGCAGCTCGATGTCTGCCTCGCGCAGATCGATGAACTGCTCGGTCCAGTGGGTGCCGTCCCACCAGCGCTGCTTGCCGGTGCCGTCGTCGTACCAACCGGGCGGGGGCTGCGTGGCCATGGTCCGAGGGTAGTTCGTGACGAGGATCGCCGGTATCGGCCCCATGCCCGCCGCACCACGGCAGACTGGGCCCATGCCTTCGCTCGACGAACTCGTCCCCGCTGACCGCCGCCACCTGCTCGAGCTGCCCGTGTACGGGCACCTCGGCACGATCAGGCCCAACGACACCGCTCAGGTGAACCCCATGTGGTTCGAGGTCGTCGGCGACCAGGTGCATTTCACCCACACCAACTACCGGCAGAAGTACCGCAATCTGCAGCACAACCCGTCGATGGCGCTGTCGATCATCGACCCGGAGCAGCCGTTCCACTACCTGGAGGTGGCGGGCCGCCTGGTCGAGGTCCGTCCCGACCCCGAGGGGGAGTTCTACGTGCGGCTGCAGAACCGCTACGGCAATCCCAGCACCACGCCGCCGCGCGACAAGGCCGATCGGGTGGTCCTCGTGATGTCGGTGGAGCGCGCGACCGCGCAGTAGCCGACGCCGGACCGAAGACGACAGAAGGGAGGGGATGCCGCACGCCGCGGCATCCCCTCCCTCTTCCGTCTTCGGGCAGGCGTCGTCAGGCCTCGACGCGCGCGGCGCCGACGGCGGCGCTCAGCCCCTCGGCCACGGGAGTGGTCGGGCGACCGATGAGGCGCGCGAGCGTGGGGTCGGCGTCGGCGAGCACACCGCGGGCGATGCCGTCCTCCATCTCGGCGACGAAGCCGACGGTACCCGCGTCGAGCCCCGCCTCGGCGAGGGCAGCCTCGAACTGCTCGCGGGTCGCGGGCACGTACGCGACGTCGCGGCCGAGCGTCTCGGCGGCGGCAGCGGCGAGATCGGCGTACGAGACGGCGGTGTCGCCCGACAGCTCGTAGGTGCTGCCGAGATGGCCGTCCTCGATGAGCACGACCGCGGCGGCCTCGGCGTAGTCGGCACGGCTCGCGGCGGCGACGAGCCCGTCGCCGACCGAGGCCGCGATCACGCCGGTCTCGGCGGCGCGCAGGACGTCGGGGATGTAGTTCTCGGTGTACCAGTTGTTGCGCAGCACCACGGCGGGCACGCTGCTCGCGGCGAGGTACTCCTCGGTCGACTTGTGCTCAGGTGCGAGCACGAAGTCGATGGCGTCGGCATGCGCGAGGCTCGTGTACACCAGCTTCCCGACACCAGCTGCGGCGGCCGCGTCGATCACGTTCTTGTGACCCTCGTAGCGCTTGCCGGGCTCCGAGCCCGAGATGAGCAGCACGGTGTCGACGCCCTCGAGCGCCGTGGCGACGGTGTCGGGTTCGGTGTAGTCCAGGGCGACGATGCGGATGCCGCGCTCTTCGAGGTCGGCGACCTTGGAGGTGGTACGGGCTCCTGCGACGATGTCGCCCGGCGCGACGCCGCGATCCAGGAGGGCCTCGATGACGAGGTGGCCGAGCTGTCCGCCCGCGGCGGTGACGAGGATGGTCATGTGAGTCCTTTCGGTGGGAGCCGCGCGTCGCGCGCTCACCGACGCCAACGTCGTCGTCGAATCAGAACATTCCGAACCGCGGGTACCCACTTTGAGGTAAGGTACCCACGTGGTGGTGAGTTTTGCAGAAATCCGGGCCGAAGTTCCGGGAGCATTCGACGAAGCGTGTCCCACGCGCGTCGTGCTCGACCACGTCATGAGCAAGTGGGGCGTCCTGGTGCTGATGGCGCTCACCGAGGGCACGACCCGCTGGGGCGAGCTGCGACGTCGCGTCGAGGGCATCAGCGAGAAGATGCTCGCCTCGACGCTGCGCACCCTCGAGAAGGACGGCTTCGTCGCGCGGACCTCGTACCCCGAGGTGCCGCCCCGAGTGGAGTACTCGCTGACGCCGCTCGGCGACGACCTGATGGAGCGGATGATGCCGCTCATGGCGTGGATCGGCGTCCACGCCCGCGACATCGTGGACCGCTGAGACGTCAGGCGACGACCGCACTCGCGGGCTGCCGCACGGGATCGTGGTGCGCAGGATGCCGGCGGCCCTGGTGCTCCGTCGGACCTGAAGCCGCGGCACGGTAGGGTGAGGCGCATGGGAATGATCAAGAGCGCGCCGATGATGGCGTGCCCGTTCTTCGTCCGCGACCGCCGCGCCTGACGGCGCCGTCGCGACCGACGCGGCAGCGCGCCGTCATCCGGAAGCCCATGCGTCCGGACGCGCGCCTCTCTCGGCCCCCTGCGGCGGGCTGATCGACACACGGCGTGCCTGCCGGGTGCTCCATCTTCTTCCCCGGAGCGCTCCCATGCGAAACCGTTCAGCACACGGCGGCCGACACGAACTCGGCCAGAACTTCCTCATCCATCGACCGACGATCCAGGGGATCGTCGACCTCGTCGCCGCCACGCGCGGACCCATCCTCGAGATCGGGGCGGGTGACGGCGCGCTGACCGCGCCGCTCGCCCGGCTCGGACGCGATCTCGTCGCCATCGACCTCGATGAGCACCGGGTGCGGGCATTGCGGCGGCGCCTGCCGCACGTGAGCGTCGAGCACGCCGACGCCCTCCAGCACCCGCTCGACAGATCCGTCGTCGTCGGCAACCTGCCGTATCACGTGACCACGCCCATCCTGCGGCGGATGCTGGCGCGCGGAGGCTGGCAGCAGGCGATCCTCCTCACTCAGTGGGAGGTCGCACGCAAGCGCGCGGGAGTGGGCGGCGGCACCATGATGACCGCGCAGTCGGCGCCGTGGTTCGCCTTCTCGCTGCACGGTCGCGTTCCCGCGCGCCACTTCGCCCCGATGCCGAGTGTCGACGGCGGCGTGCTGCGCATCGAGCGGCGATCGACGCCGCTTGTGCACCCGCGCGACCGCAGCCGATACGAGCGGTTCGTCCAGGCGATCTTCACGGGGCGGGGGAGCGGTCTGCCCGCGCTCCTGCAGCACGGCGCCGGCCTGACGAAGGGGCAGGCGCGCGGCGTCGTGGCCCGCCTCGGCATCGCGCCGGATCGACTGCCCCGCGATCTGCGATCCGAGCAGTGGGCGGCGCTGTGGCGCGAGGCGGCGGACCCACCGCGACGCGGTGGGTGAGGCGGTGGCGCGGCAGAGGCGGCCACTGGGAGGATGGCGTGCCGGCATCCATGTTCCACGCGCGGCGGAGAGGGACTGCGATGGCGACTCTGCTGTTCTGCCCGGTGACGTTCAACCTCGCCGAGGTGACGCGCATGATCGAGGTGGCGAAGGCGGCGGAACCCCGTCATCGTGCGGTGTTCATGGGGTACGAGAACGACTTCGCGGGGCTCATCGCCGACGCGGGGTTCGAGTATCGCGCGTGCGAGCCGTCGATGAGCGCGGCGGAGCGCGCGCAGGCGCTGAAGTTCGACCAGGGCAGGACGTTCCGCAGTCCCTTCACCGACGCGCTCGTGTCGGCGCGCGTCGACGTCGAACGGGCGCTCATCCGCGAAACCGGGGCCGCGGCGGTCGTCATCGGCACGAACACGACGTCGATGATCTCGGCGCGGGCCGAGGACGTGCCGCTGTTCTACGCTGTGCCGTTCGCGCTGACGCGACCGCAGGTCGAGCAGACGGAGCGGCTGGGGCTCGTGCGCGGGTCGGGCAGGCTCGCGCGCGCCGCCGACCGGGTGGCGACGGCGCTGCTGCGCTGGGCCTACAACCATGCACCCCTCGCCCCGCGCGCGTTCGGCCGGGTCGCGAAGGCGAACGGGGTCGCGCCGCTGAAGACCGTCGTGTCGCTGCTCGAGGCCGACCACAACCTGCTGACGGTCATGACGTGGGAGCTCAAGGGGTACCGGCTGCCCGACTCGTACCAGCGGGTCGGCCCGATCTTCGCGCACCTCGACGCACCGCTGCCGCCGATCGTGACCGAGCTCGCGGCGCGTGACGCTCCGCTCGTCTATCTGGGGCTCGGCTCGTCGGCGAGCCGGGAGCTCGTGCTCGCAGCGGCCGGGCAGCTGGCGACGCTTGCGGTGAACGTCGTCGCGCCGGTGCGCCACTACCTGCACGACGACGACGTGCTCGCGCCCAATATCCATGTGACCGACCTGCTGCCGGCGCACCGGCTGGGCGGACTGGTCGACGTGGCGGTGCTGCACGGCGGCCAGGGCACGGTGCAGACGGCGTGTGCCGCCGGCATCCCGTTCGTGGGGATGGGGCTGCAGCCCGAGCAGGTGTGGAACGTCGACCAGTGTGTCGCCCAGGGCAACGCCCTCGCGCTTTCGCCGAAGCAGGCCGGCACCGAGGCGCTCGCCGACGCCGTGCGGCGTCTGCTGTCGGACGACGGCTTCGGTGCCGCAGCCGGGCGGGTCCAGGCGGCCTATGCGAACGAGGACGGCGCGGCCGCGTCCGTCGCCGCGATCGAGTCGGTGCTGGCGGCCGATTCCGACCGGCGCTCGGCGAATCCGACGGACTGAGGGCTGTCGTGCAGTCGGATGCCGGGGATAGCGTGGGCACGGAACCCTGAAGACCCGCACGGAGGTGCGCATGTCATCCGTCGTCGCCACGATGTCGATCTCGCTCGACGGCATCGGTTCCGGTCACCATCAGACCGAGGAGCGGCCGTTCGGCGATGTGCCCGAAGGGGCGCTGCACCGCTGGATGTTCGAGACTCCGGACGAGAACCGCGCCGAGATCGACGCGATCGTCGCCGCCGGCGCCTTCATCATGGGGCGCAACATGTTCGGCCCGGTCCGCGGCGAGTGGAACCGCGACTGGCGCGGGTGGTGGGGCGCGGACCCGCCGTACCATCGGCCGGTCTTCGTGCTCACGCACTACGCGCGCGAGCCGATCGTGATGGAGGGCGGCACGACGTTCCACTTCGTCACCGACGGCATCCATGCGGCTCTCGAGCGTGCGAAGGATGCCGCCGGCGACCTGCCCGTGCACATCGCGGGCGGACCCACGACGACCAACGCCTACCATGCTGCCGGGCTCGTCGACGAGCTCGCACTGCAGATCTCGCCCAGCATCCTGCGTGATGGGCTCCGGCTCTTCGACGGCGTCGGTCCACTGCGGCTTCAGCAGATCTCCGGCCGCTCCGCCTCGCTCGTCACCCACGTGCGCTACCGCGTGCTGCCCGTGCTCGACGCGGGCGAGCCCGCACCGTGAAGCCTCACGAGCTCACGCGCGACCAGGCGCGCCGCCTCGTCGTGCGCGCGCAGCTGCTCGACGCCGACAGGCCGGGTGACGTCGTCGAGGTCGCCGAGCAGCTGACCTACATCAAGATCGACCCCACGGCGACGATCGCACCGTGCGAGCAGACGGTGCCGTGGTCACGCATCGGCTGGTCGTACGAGCCAGGGCAGCTGCGCAAGGCCGCCGAGCAGGATCGGCTGCTGTTCGAGTTCGACGGTGCGTTCCGTCCTATCAGCCTGCTGCCGCTCATGCTCCCCGGCATGCGGACCTGGCCGCAGCGCGAGAGCAGCAGGCAGTGGCTCGAAGCGAACGACGGGTTCCGGCGGGAGGTCCTGGCCCGACTGCGTGCGGAAGGTCCCTTGCTGACGACCGACATCCCTGACACGGCGCAGGTCAGTCGCGCCCCCGATGGCTGGTCGGGGGCGAATCAGGTGCCGCACATGCTGGACTTCCTGTCGAGACAGGGCGCGGTGGCGGTCGTCGGACGCGAGGGTCGGCACCGCCGCTGGGATCTCGCCGAGCGCGTCTACCCGAACGATCTGCCCGAATACAGCGACGAAGTAGCATCGCGGCTGCTGTCCGAACGGCGGCTGCAGGCGGGCGGCATCGCCCGGGCGCACTGGTGGTGGTCGGGTGTCGCGAAAGACGCCGGTGAGCCCGCGCTCGTCGAGGGCGCGCGGTACCGGGTCGACCCTGAGGCCCTCGCGGCGCTGGATGACGATGCCGGCGGCCGTGTGGCCTTCCTCAACCCGTACGACAGCCTGCTGTTCGACCGTCGGCGACTGGAAGAGGTGTTCGAGTTCACCTACGTGCTCGAGCAGTTCAAGCCCAAGCCCCAGCGACGCTACGGCTATTTCGCCCACCCGATCCTGCTGGGCGACCGATTCGTCGGGATGCTGGACGCCGAGGTCGATCGTGCCCATGACGTGCTGCGCGTGGACGCGATCCACGAGTTCCTGCCGTTCGACCCCGAAGAGATGGAGATGGTGCGCGCAGAGATCGCCGATCTCGCCGAGTGGCTGGGTGTCGGAGTCACCGGCTTGGCGTGAGTCCCCGGTGCGGAGCATCCGCCCGACGGCCGTTACGCTCGACGTCGTGATGCCCCGCGCGCTCGCCCACGACGCCGTCCTCCGCGAAGCCCGTCCGGGTGACGAGTCCGGCATCCTCGCCTGCATCCAGGCGCTCGCCGACTACGAGCGCGAGCCTGACGCCGTCGAGAACACCGTCGAGGCGCTCCACGCGACGCTGTTCGGCGAGGCGCCCCAGGCGTTCGCCCACGTGGTCGAGCGCGACGGACACATCGCGGGCATCGCCCTGTGGTTCGTGACGTACTCCACCTGGACCGGTCGTCACGGGATCTGGCTCGAGGACCTCATCGTTCTGCCCGAGCACCGCGCTGCGGGCTACGGCAAGGCGCTGATCGCGTCGCTCGCCGCCGTCTGCGTCGAGCGGGGGTACTCGCGATTCGAGTGGACGGTGCTCGACTGGAACGAGCCCGCGATCGGCTTCTACCGTTCCATCGGAGCCGTTCCGATGGGGGAGTGGACCACACAGCGCCTCACCGGCGCGGAGCTCGAGGCGCTCGCCGCCACGCTCGGATGAGTCGCTCAGGGCATGCGGTTCGACACCGTCAGCAGCACGACGGAGTCATCGAGCGCGGCGAGGCTGTGACGCCGCGGCGGGACCGTCAGGTGATCGCCCGAGATCCCCTCCCAGGCCTCATCGCCGGCGATGAGGCGCACCCGTCCGCGCAGCACCTGCAGCGTGGCCTCATGCGGACTCTCGTGCTCGGCGAGTTCGTGCCCTGCCCGCAGGGCGATGACGGTCTCGCGCAGCGCGTGCTCATGACCGCCGCGGATGGTGCGGGCGGCGCGGCCGCTGGAGGCGTCCCGCGCCGTCGCGGTGAGCTCGTCGATCAGGTCGGCCAGATCCGTGCTGTCCATCGGCATCGCCTTCGTCGTCGGATGGCCCGGAGTCTACCGGCGCGGGCCGCCCCGAAGACAGAGAGCGCCGGCATCCCGGGAATCCTCGCGCACTTTTGACGGTTGCGAGCATCATTGCACCGAAGGGAGCCGCCATATGAACGGACTCGAGGTCACCGTCCTGGTGGGGATCACCGTGCTCACCGGTGCCATCCTCGCGCCGAAGCTGCGGGTGGCCGTGCCGCTGCTGCTTCTCGTCGCCGGGCTCGCGCTCGGCTTCATCCCCGAGGTGCGCGAGATCGTGCTGCCGCCCGAGACGGTGCTGCTGCTGTTCCTGCCCGTGCTGCTGTTCTGGGAGAGCCTCACGACGTCGCTGCGATCGATCCGCCGCGACTTCCGGGGCATCGTGCTGTCGAGCACTGTGCTCGTGGTCGCGACGGCGTTCGCCGTCGCCGGCATCGCCTACGCTTTCGGGCTGCCGTGGAACGCCGCGCTCATCCTCGGCGCCGCCGTCGCTCCGACCGATGCGACGGCCGTTGCGGCCCTCGGGCGGATGCTGCCGCGCCGCAACTTCATGAACCTCAAGGCCGAGAGCCTCACCAACGACGGCACGGCGCTGGTCCTCTACGGGGTGGCCGTGGGCGTCGCGGTCGGCGGCGGATACACGCCGCTGGACATCACCGGTCTCGTGCTGCTGTCGTACGGCGGCGGTGCGGTGGCGGGCGTCGTCGTGGCCGCTGTCGCGTATCTCGTGATGCGCCGGCTGCGCAGCACGCTGAACCTCAACATCGCATTGCTGCTCGTGCCGTTCACCGCGTTCCTGCTGGCCGAGCTCATCCACGCGTCGGGCGTGCTGGCCGTGGTCGTCGCGGGGCTCATCGTCGCGTACATCATGCCTCGCATCAGCACGGCCGCCTCGCGCCGGCAGGCGCAGTGGACGTGGCCTCTCGGCTCGTTCCTGCTGAACGGGTCGCTGTTCGTGATCATCGGCTTCGAGGTGCAGGCGGTCGCCCACGAGATCCCCGGGCGTGAGATCGGCTGGCTGGTGCTCGTGACGGTGGCGGTGTGGCTGGGGCTGCTGGTCACCCGCTTCGTCGTGCAGACGGCGTCGGTGATGGTGATCCGGATGCTGGACCGCAGGCCGTCGCAGCGCCTGCGGCGCACCACCTGGCGCTCCCGCGTGGTGAGCGCCGTGGCAGGGTTCCGCGGTGCGGTGTCGCTCGCGATCGCGCTGTCGGTGCCGCTCACGACGACGGCCGGCGACGCGCTGCCCGGCCGGGACGAGATCGTCTTCATCACCGCGGGCGTCATCGTGCTGACGCTCCTGGTGCAGGGACCTCTGCTGCCGTCGGCGGTGCGCTGGGCGCGCTTCCCCGACGACCTCGGCATGCAGCAGGAGCTGGAGCTCGCGGAGCGCGCCATCACGGGCGCCGCTCTCACCGCGGTCAAGGAACTCGCCCACGACCACGGCATCAGCGAAGAGATCCGCGACCGCCTCACGCGCGACTACTACGAGTACCTCGAGCGCAACAACGAGCGCGTGCAGGCTCGTCAGCAGGCCGAGGTCGACCGTCAGATCGCGGATCTCGACCGCCGCATCGGCGAACCGGATGCCGCGGCTGAGGCCTCGCTCGATGCCACAGCCGTGATGGTGGCAGCGCCCGAGCCGCTCCCCTCGCCTCGTGAGCGCGACGAGGAGTACTCGAAGCTGCGGATCGCGGTGCTCGACCGCAAGCGCGAGGTGCTCTACCGCCTGCGACGCGAGGGTGCCGTCGACGATGCCGTCGTGACGCAGATCCAGACCAGGCTCGACGTGGAGGAGCTGCGCATCACGGGCGTCGAGATCCTCGACTGAGGGCGGCGTCCCGAGCTGCGGTAGATCCGCGGCGAGGTTTTCGCGCAATAGAACTCGGTGCATCCGCCTGCGATTTCTTGACGCGCGCATTCGCCGCGCCGTACCTTCAGGCGTCCGGGCCCCTCCCCTCATCTCCGACGCGAGCGCTCGTTTCATCCGACCGACCATGGAGCACTCGATGGGCATCGACCCCTATTCGCACCGTCGTACCTCTGCGACGATCACGCTGCGCCGCGCCGACGGCGCACCTCTCGCAGACAGCGCGGTCACGATCTCGCAGCAGCGGCACTCCATCGGCTTCGGATGCACCGCGCCCGAAGCCGACGAGCAGCTCGCACCGTGGCTGGAGCTCTTCGACACCGCCACGCTGACGTTCTACTGGGGACGATACGAACCACGACCCGGCGTCACCCGTCACACCGAGATGCTGCGCCAGGCGCAGTCGCTCGCCGGCCGCGGTGTGCGACTGAAGGGCCACCCGCTCGTCTGGCACACGGTCAAGGCGGGCTGGGTCGATCGGCTGCCTCTGGATGAGGCCGAGGAGATGCTCCGCGCCCGGATCCGCCGCGAGGTGAGCGACTTCGCCGGCGTCATCGACAGCTGGGACGTGATCAACGAAGCGGTCATCATGCCGCGCTTCACGAACGAGCCCGACGGCGTGCGCAACGCGATCACCCGCATCTGCGAGCGCCACGGCCGCACCGGGATGGTGGCGCTCGCCGTCGAGGAGGCGCGCCGCCCGGGAGCCGCGACCACCCTGGTCATCAACGACTTCGATCTCGGTCCCGAGTACGAGGACCTCATCGAAGACGTGCTCGCGGCGGGGATCGAGATCGACGCGATCGGGTTGCAGTCGCACCAGCATCAGGGCTTCCGCGGCGAAGAGCGCTTCGACGAGGTGAATGACCGCTTCGCCAGGTTCGGCCTGCCGCTGCACTGGACCGAGACCACGCTCGTCTCGGGCGACCTCATGCCCGCGCACATCGACGACCTCAACGACTATGTGGTCGACCAGTGGCCGTCGACGCCCGAGGGCGAAGCGCGCCAGGCCGAAGAGATCGTCCGCCAGTATCGCGCGCTCGTCGCCCACCCGGCCGTGGCGTCGATCACCTACTGGGGGTTCGGCGACGCCCGTTCCTGGCTGGGCGCGCCGTGCGGACTGGCGCGCGCCGACGGCAGCCTGAAGCCGGCGTACGAGGCCCTTCGCGAACTGGTGCGGGGCGAGTGGTGGTACGCGCCGACGACCGTGCGCACCGATCATGCGGGCCGGGTGCGGGTGGACGGATTCGCCGGGGACTACCGCATCGCCGACGGCTCCGCCGAGGCGACTGTCACGCTCGGTGCGGGAGTCACCGCGGCCGAGGCACACCTGCTGCGCTGAGGCGCGTCCGCTCGCTCCGTGCCGACTCGGCCCGAGATCACCGTTATCGGCGATACGCCGATAATGGTCGGGTGTCGGCTCCCAGAACCCGCATCGCAGACGTCGCGTCGCTCGCAGGCGTCGCCGTGTCGACCGCGTCGCGGGTCCTCGCCGGGCGGGGCGACGTGTCGTCGGCGACCCGACTGCGCATCCTCGCCGCGGCCGACCGGCTGCAGTACCGGCGCGGCGACGAGCGCCGGGGAAGGCCGAGGACGGGAACGGTGCGGCTGATCGATCTGGTGCTCGGCCAGTTCGACGAGCCGTGGTCGGTCGCCGTCATCGGCGGCGCACGCGCGGCGGCCGTTGAAGCAGGCTTCGATCTCGTGGTCACCAGCGAGCGAGACACCCCCGAGGACGACTGGCCGACGCGCATCCAGAATCGCGGGTCGGCGGGCGTCGTGTTGGCGCTCATCGCCCCGACGACCGCACAGTTCGACGCTCTCGAGCGGGCGGGCATCCCGGTGGTGCTCATGGATCCTCGCACCGATCTGCGTCGCTCTGTCCCCGCCGTGGGCGCGACCGACCGCGCAGGCGGCGCGGCGGCAGCGACGCACCTGCTCGCCGCCGGGGCGCGTCGCCTGTTCATCATCAGCGGCGAACCGCGCTACCGGTTCGGGCGCGCACGCATCGCGGGCTTCATCGAGGCCGCCGCGAAGCACGATCCGACGCTCACGGTGACCGAGATCAGCGCACCGTGGGAGTCGGGCCCGGTGCGCGAAGCGGTGCGCGAGCACCTGCGTGCGGCGGCGGCCGGCGGCGAGCCGATCGGCGTGTTCGCCTGCTCCGACGAGATCGCCTACGGTGTGTACGCGGCGGCTGCGGACTGCGCCCTTCGCATCCCGGACGATGTGCAGGTGGTCGGCTTCGACGACATCGCGCCCTCGAAGTGGCTGCGCCCGCCGCTCACGACCGTGCGCCAGCCGACGGGAGAGATGGCGGCCGAGGCGGTGCGTCTGATCGCGGCCGCGGCCGCCGGCATCCATCCGCTGCCGGAGCGCACCGAACTGCAGACCGAGCTCGTGGTGCGCAGGTCGACGCGCATCGCCGGCTCGCCACCGCCGGCAGGCGCGTACGGGCCCGACGTCCTGCTGGAGTGAGCAGCGTCCTGCGGCGCTCGCGTTCGGATGCCTCCTGGTCATCAGAACCTGAGTGCAGCGGAGGAGGGTCAGGCGCGCGTGGATCTCCAGCCGAGCTCGGGGGCGACGTACTTCGCGAACGACTCGACGACGCGCAGGTTGAACTCGACGCCGAGCTGGCTCGGAATCGTGAGCATCAGGGTGTCGGCGGCGGCGATCGCCGCGTCGTCCTTGAGCTGCTCGACGAGCACGTCGGGCGCGGCCGCGTAGGTCTTGCCGAAGGTCGAGCGGATGCCGTCGATGATGCCGATCTGATCGCCGTCCTGCCTGCCGCCGAAGTACATCTCTTCTTCCGCGGTCGTGATCGGGAAGATCGAGCGGCTCACCGACACCCGTGGCGTGCCGGAGTGACCTGCCTCGCGCCAGGCGGCGCGGAACGCGTCGATCTGCTCGGCCTGCAGGATGTCGAACGGGCGGCCGTCGGCCGAGGTCAGCAGCGTCGACGACATGAGGTTGACGCCCGTGCGCCCGGCCCACTCCGCGCTGTCGCGGTTGCCGGCGCCCCACCATATGCGCGATCGCAGGCCGGGGGAGTGCGGTTCGATGCGCTGCAGTCCGCTGCCTCCGCCGAACGGCGAGTTAGCGTCGCGCTCGGCGAGCCCTTCGCCGTCGATCGCGCGCAGGAAGAGGTCGAAGTGCTCGCGGGCGATGTCGGCCCCGCGCGGATCCTCGGATCCCGTGTAGCCGAACGCCTCGTACCCGCGCACGACGGATTCGGGTGAGCCGCGGCTCACGCCCAGCGCGAGCCGCCCGCCCGAGATCAGGTCGACCGCCGCCGCCTCCTCGGCGAGGTACAGCGGGTTCTCGTAGCGCATGTCGATGACGCCGGTGCCGACCTCGATGCGCTCGGTGCGCGCCGCGATCGCCGCGAGCAGCGGCATCGGCGAGGACTGCTGGCGGGCGAAGTGGTGCACGCGGAAGTATGCGCCGTTCACGCCGAGCTCGTCCATGCCCTGCGCGAGGTCGATCGCCTGCAGCATCGAGTCCGCCGCGGTGAGCTGACGACCGCCACCGAGCGGGCCGTAATGGCCGAACGAGAGGGTTCCGAATCGTTCCATGTCGTCTGCAACCGTACGCTCGCGGCATCCATTCCGGTGAATGGGATGCCGCACGCGTCGTCCTCGCCGCGGACCTTCAGCGAGGATCACCGGGTCAGGAATCTAACTAACAAAAGTTCAGTAAGTACTTCCCAATCGGACTGATCGTGGCTATCGTGGCCAGAGTCGACGCGATCCGGCACACCCGAACCGGCCCGATCGCGACGCCGATCCCTTGAGAGGCAGCCGCATCGCCGGCCCGCCGAGCACAACGAAGTGAGAGGAACTGCAATGAAGAAGTCCCGGTTTCTGACGGCCGCAGGAGTGGCGGCGATCGCCGCGATCTCGCTGACGGCGTGC
Organism: Microbacterium helvum; assembly: GCF_014779795.1. Classification (GTDB taxonomy): domain Bacteria; phylum Actinomycetota; class Actinomycetes; order Actinomycetales; family Microbacteriaceae; genus Microbacterium; species Microbacterium helvum. Next base: position 20,155 of record NZ_JACXZS010000001.1, on the reverse strand, counting down.
GCGGGCGGCGCCGGCGGCGACGCGGATGCCGCCCCTGCCGACTCCGGCGAGGTGACGTGGTGGGGATGGACCCCTGACACCCCGGTCGCCGAGCGGTACATCGCGGCGTTCAACGAGGAGTACCCCGACATCAAGGTCGCGTACCGCAACTTCGAGAACGTCGACTTCCGCAACACGATCGTCCCCGCCCTCGAGTCGGGCAAGGGTCCCGACGTGTTCGACCTCTCGGCGGCGGGCGGCACGCCTGACCTGTGGGGTCCGTACGCGATCGACCTCGCCCCGCTCGCCGAGGACACCCTCGGCGGTGACTGGGAGTCGAAGTTCGGAGGCGGATACGCCGAGCAGCTGCGCATGACGGACGGAACGCAGGTCTCGCTGCCGCTCGGAGGGATGTCGGCCGGGTTCGTCTGGTACAACCAGGGCATCTTCGACGAGGCGGGCGCCGAGGTCCCGACCGACTACGACTCGTGGGTCGACGCGTGCGCGAAGATCGAGGCCATCGGCAAGACGTGCTTCACGATGGGCGCCGGCGGCGAGGACACCTTCCCGACCGAGATGTACCACGCGATCGCGAACTCGGTCGATCCCGACTTCTTCCTCGCTGCGGCGACCGGCAAGGCCAAGTGGGACGACCCCGAGGGCGTCGAGGTGCTGCAGATCATCGAAGACATGAAGGACGACGGCATCATCCCCTCGAATGCGCTGGACGCCGGGCAGTACCCGCTCGCGAACGAGATGTTCATGAAGGGCGAGGCTGCGATGGTGCAGATGGGCTTCTGGTACACGCAGTACTCGGGCGCCGAGTCGTGCAAGTCTGCGATGGAGTCCGCCGGCGTGAGCGACCCGCAGTGCTTCGTGCAGCTTCCTGCTGAGTTCCCGGACGTCGCGGGCAAGGGCAACGGGTCGGTGCCGTTCGGCGAGGTCGACTACGGTCTGGCGATCAACGCGGACTCGAAGAACATCGGCGCCGCCAAGACGTTCGTGACCTGGATGACCATGTCCGAGGCCGGCCAGCAGAACGTCGCGAATGCGATCGACCTGCTGCCTGCGCTGCAGGGTGTCGCGCCCGACTGGTCGGCCATCACGCTGGTCGACGAGGACGTGCAGCAGCCGGCCATCGAGCAGCTCATCGCCGACAGCACTGCGACGACGCAGTCCCGCCAGTGGCAGACCACCTCGTCGACGCTCGACGCGATCGTCGTCGCCATCCAGCAGGTGCTCGACCCGACGATCGACATGTCGGTCGAAGACATCGCCGCTCAGCTGCAGCAGTCCTCCGAAGCGAGCACCGTCGGGGTCGAGTGACCGTCGGAACCGGCATCCACCCGCATCGAGACCCTGGACGTGACGACATGACATCCCTCGCCCCGCGAACCGTCGAACCGGCGCGGCCAGACATGCAGGAGGAGAAGGGGGGACGGCGCCGCCGCGGCGTCCCCCTCATCCCCGGCGGATTCCGGTGGATCATCCCCGCGCTGGTGATCTCGGTCGGGCTGATCTACTACAGCATCGTCTACTCGGGCTACATCTCGTTCTTCGACTGGCGCGGCGGACGATCGCCGATGAACCCCGTCGGCGTCGACAACTACGTCGAGGCGTTCACCGACCCGGTGTTCTGGACGGCGATCCGCAACACCGTCGTCTACTTCGTGATCGTGTTCGCGGTCCAGGTGGTCGGAGGCGTCTTCTTCGCGGCCGCGCTGCATTCGAAGGTGTGGCTCGGCGGCCTCTACAAGGTGATCATCGTGATCCCGGTCGTGGTCGCCCCGGCGACCCTTGCTCCGGCGCACATCCAGGTGTGGCAGAGCAACGGCACGGTCAACGCGATCCTCGAGGCGCTCGGGCTCGGCGCGCTCACGCAGTCGTGGATCGGTCAGTCGACGACGTCGCTAATGGTCGTGATCCTGGTGGGATGCTGGGGCTCTATCGGGTTCGGATTCATCCTGTACTTCGGCGCCATGACGCAGATCGACCCCGAGATGATCGAGGCCGGCCGCGTGGACGGAGCAGGCAACCTCCGCATCCTGTTCTCGCTCGTGCTGCCGAACGTGAAGCCGATCACGATCTCGCTCGCGATCCTCAACCTGATCACGGCGCTGAAGCTCTTCGACAACGTGTGGCTCATCACGCAGGGCGGTCCCGCCCACTCGTCCGAGTTCCTCGGGACGATGATCTACTCCGAGATCGCGGCCTCCGATCGCAACCTGGGGTATGCGTCGGCGCTCTCGGTCATCCTGCTGGTGATCGCCGTCGCGACCTCGATCATCATCCAGCTGCGCTCGCGCGAGCGGCGCGCCAAGGTCGCCAAGGCAGTGAAGGCAGGCGTCGATGTTTGAGACCCGTTCGCGCACGTCCCGTGCCGTGCTTCAGATCGTGCTCACGATCGCCGTCATCCCCTTCCTCATCCCGATCTACACGATGGTCGCGAAGTCGTTCGAGGGCGCAGGCTGGGGCAACTACGCGGCCGTCGTCTCGGTCCCGGGCTTCTTCCGGTTCTTCGTGAACTCCGCGATCGTGGCTGCCGGGTCGATCGTCATCATCTACATCGCGACGATGATGGCCGCGTTCGGCTTCTCCAAGCTCCGGATCCGCAGCAAGGAGCTGTTCTTCTGGCTCATGATGGCGGCGCTGACGCTGCCCGAGGTCGTGCTCATCGCGCCGCTGTACTCGACCGCCGTCGCGCTGGGGCTGCTCGGGACCTTCTGGTCGGTCATCCTGCCGATCGCCGCGCTCCAGATCCCGTTCACGGTGCTGATCGCGCGCGGCTATGTCGACGGCATCCCCGACACGCTGTTCGAAGCCGCGCGACTGGACGGCGCCGGGACGGTGCGCATGTTCTGGTCGGTCCTGCTGCCGCTCGCTCGCCCCATCGCGGTCGCCCTGCTCGTGCTCGTGCTGATCAACGCGTGGAACGCCTACCTGCTCCCGAAGGTGTTCCTCATCAACGACGACATGGGTGTGGTGACCCTTCTGCCGGAGTTCTTCCGCCGGCAGTACAACGACGACATCCCGAAGGTGCTCGCCGCCGCCGTGGTGACGGCCATCCCGACGATCGTGGCCTATGTCGCCCTGCAGAAGCAGTTCGAGCGCGGCATGGCAGCCGGTGCGATCAAGTAGGCGATCCTAGGATGAGCGCGATCACGACCACAGCCGGGCCCGGTGCGCGAAGCCCCCGGCCGCACGACCAGCAGCGCCAGGGCGCACAGACCAGCGACGGAGACCGCATGACGGGGATCGGCCTCGCCATCCCGGCAGACAGCACGGACGACCATTTCGTCGCCGCACTCGTCAACGCCCTGGCCGAGCCGATGATCGCGGAGGGATACGGACTGTTCACGCGCGTCGTGCACGATCCCGCGTCGGAGCGCCGCATGTACCGGCTGTGGGCCGCGTCCGACGGCATCGCGGGGGTGGTCCTGCTCGGCGCAGGTCGCGGCGACGAGCGCGTCAAGCTGCTGCGCTCGCTCGGCGTGCTCTTCGCCGCGATCGCCGACGTCTCGCAGCAGGGCGACTTCCCTGCGGTGGTCGTCGATGCCGCCGCGTCGGTCGACGTGATCAGCGGCTTCCTCGCAGCCGGCAGGCACGAGCGAACGGTCTACCTCGCCTCTCCAGGCGACTCGGTCACCTCGCAGGCGCGCGCGAACGCCGTCGGAGACCGCTTCGAGACCGTGCATGTGGAGCGGGATGCCGCAGCCGCCGTCGCAGCCGCGTCAGCGGTGCTCGCGACGGGCCCGGCGACGCTGCTGTTCGACAGCGACGTCCACGCGGCTGCCGCCGCCTCGGCCTTCATCGCGCGCGGGCTCACCGTGCCCGACGACGTGGCGATCGTCTCGTGGACGGATTCCGCGTTGTGCCGCAGCGCGACGCCGTCGCTGACCGCCGTGGACCGTCGCGGCGGCGAGATCGGGCGGCTGCTGGGGCACCGGATGCTGGCGACCATCGGCGGCGGGGAGGCCCGCGCAGACCGGGCGCCGGATCCGTTCATCGTGAGGCGGGAGAGCGCATGACGGGCGTACGGCGGCTAGGACCGTCCTTCGAGAACACGCGCTCGGCGGTGCTCGACATGATCCGCTCCAGCGGTACCGTCAGTCGCATCGAGCTCGCCGAGATGTCCGGTCTCACCGCGACGTCCATCACCCGCATCATCAAATCGCTCATCGACGTCGGGCTGGTGGTCGAGACGGGTTACGGCGACTCGACCGGCGGCAAGCGGCCGAGCCTGCTCGAGCTCAACCTGCAGGCCCGCTATGCGGTGGGGCTCTCGCTCGACGACGCGCGGCTCACCTACGTGGTCACCGATCTCGGCGGGAACGTGGTCGGCCAGCTGGTGACCCCGGGCATCCGCCAGGCGCTGCCGAGCGAGGTGGTGGCCAGGATCGGGGAGGAGCTCGAACGCGTCTTCCACGAGCTCGACATCCCCGTGGCCGCCGTCGTCGGCGTCGGAGTCGCGGGTGCCGGCCTCGACATCCGCGGCGGCGCCGAGCGGCTCTCGCTCACCGCCGACGAGTGGGAGTCGTTCGCGGTGCAGGAGGCGCTCGAGGCCGCGACCGGTCTGCCGACCGTGCGCGACAACGACGCAGCGTGCGCGGCGCTCGGACAGTTCTGGGTCGGTCGCCTGGCGGCGAGCAACGACTTCGCGACCCTGTACATGTCGAACGGCTTCGGCCTGGGCCTGCTGACAGACGGTCGGCTGAGCCGCGGCGTCTCGGCGAACGTCGGTGAGATCGGCCACATGGTGCTCGAGATCGACGGTCCGCGGTGCTGGTGCGGTTCTCGCGGATGCCTCGAGATGCTCGCGGCACCGCGTGCCATCGTCGCGCAGGCGATGGCGGACGAAGGTCTGCGCGCCGAGCTGTCGCTCGCCGGCGGCGACGCCCACCTGCGGCACGACTTCCAGGCGATCGCCCGGGCGGCCGCGCGCGGCGAGGGGCGGTCCCTCGCGCTGATCGAGCGCTCGGCCCGGTACGTCGCGGTCGCGATGCTGTCGGTGGTCAACCTGCTCGATCTCGATCGCCTGTATCTCGCGGGTCCGGGCTTCGCCGATGCCGGGGCCGTGTACGTCCGGCACATCCGCGATGCCGTCCGCGCGCTCGCACGCACACGCGCGGTGCACGGCGTCTCGGTCGAATTGTCGGACCCCGGGATCGACGCCGCGGCAGTGGGGGCGGCATCCCTCGCGCTGCAGTACGTGCTGACGCCGCACGCCCGCTCGTCCCGTCCCGCCGCCGTCGCTCTCGAGGCCTGATCCACCGCGATCGGGCGAGGCGCCGACGACTGCCCAGTACTTACTACCCCAAAGTCATGAAGTAGAGAGAGGAACTCCCTTGGCCATCACATCCGTACTCATCAACGTCGCCGACATCTCGCGTGCGGTCGACTTCTACACACGCCACCTGGACGTCGTCCCCGTCGAGGTCACCTCCGACGGCGCGGTGCTCGACGCCGTGACCGCCACGATCCGGCTGACGCGTCTGGACGCACCCGCCGACTCGACATGGATCGCCGACGATCTGCAGGCGGGGTTCCGCCACGTCGGGTTCAAGGTCTCCGACCTGGACGAGCGCGTCGAGCGGCTGCGCGCGGATGCCGTGCCCTTCCAGCTGGAGCCGATCCACGCCGAGGGGGATGTGCGGATCACTTTCTTCTACGACCCTGACGGCACGCTGCTGGAGCTCGTCGAGGGGCCGCTGCAGTACCACGAGGTCTACGACCGCGACGCGGTGGACGCCGACTGGGGGCTCGGCGACCCCGACCGCCCCCGCTTCGACCACGTCGCCGAGACCGTGGCGGACGCCCCGGCCACCCACGAGTTCTTCCGCGGGCTCGGCTACACGCTGATGGGCGGCATCCACCAGCCGTCGGATCCGCGCGGCTTCGAGATCACGTACCTGCGCGGCGGCGACAGCTCGATCGAGATCTTCGAGTTCGGCGCGGCCGAGACGAACCGGCGCGAGCCGCAGGTCGATGCACCGGGCTTCGCCGCGGTCGAGCTGGACGGCGCGCTCCCCGAGGCGGCCGTGCCCGTCGCGGACGCGGCAGGGCGCACGCTCGTCGCCGACGCCGACGGGCTGGTGCTCGCGGTCGGCGGTGCCTGAGGTGCGCTGGAAGCTGAACCCCCTCGGCGCGACCGGCGTCGAGGTGAGCCCCGTCACCCTGGGCGGCGGGCCGCTCGGCGGCATGCCCGAGAACTTCGGCTACGACGTCGCGGAACGCGATGCCATCGATCTCGTGCGTGCCGTACTCGACAGCGACATCCGCACGATCGACACGTCGAACGGCTACTCGGGCGGCAGGAGCGAGGAGCGCATCGGCCGCGCGATCGCCGAGAACGGCGGCCTGCCGTCGGATGCCGTCGTGATCACGAAGGTCGACCCGGCCGGCTCGGACTACAGCGGCGACCGCATCCGCCGCTCGCTCGCCGAGAGCGCGGAGCGGCTCGGAATCGCGCCGCTGCCGGTCGTGCACCTCCACGACCCCGAGTTCCATGACTTCGACGAGATGACGCGGCCGGGCGGCGCGGTCGAGGCGCTCGTCGCGGCACGTGACCGAGGAGAGGTCGGCCACATCGGCCTGGCCGGCGGTGACGTCCGTCAGATGGCACGGTACTTCGAACTGGGCGTGTTCGAAGTCCTCCTGGTCCACAACCGCTGGACGCTCGTCGACCGCAGCGCCGGCCCGCTCATCGAACGCGCTCACCACCAGGGCGTCGCGGTCGTGAACGCGGCGGTGCTCGGCGGCGGCATCCTCGCCGATCCCACCGGTCGCAACACCAATTACGGCTATCGGCCTGCGCCGCGCGCGACCCTCGCCGCCGTCGCACAGATGCGCCGAGTGTGCGAGCGCCACGGCACCGATCTCGCCACCGCGGCGATCCGGTTCTCGACGCGGGACACCCGGTTCGCGACGACCATCGTCGGCATCAGCAAGATCGCCCGCATCGAGTCGACCATCCAGGCGGCGACGGCCGATCTTCCGGAAGCGCTGTGGCAGGAGCTCGAGTCGCTCGTCCCTGCCGCCGAGAACTGGCTGGACGCACCGGCCGGCCGCTGATGCGGCATCCACCCACCCCACCCCCATCGAGAGCGAGAGATCTATGCCCCTTGTCCGTGTCGACATCCATGACCGACTGGCGCCGCTGCGTCCCCAGATGAGCGAGGCCATCCACGGCGCTCTCGTCGAGGCGTGGGGGATGCCGGCCGACGACCTGTTCCAGATCTTCCAGGTGCACCAGCTCGGCGATCTCTTCTACAGCCGGACGTTCCCCGACGCCGACCGCTCCGACATCGTGTTCGTGCAGATCCTCGCCTTCAACGGCTACAGCCCGCAGCAGAAGCAACAGGGTGCGCAGCTCGTGGCGGATCGGCTCGCGGCTCTCGGCATCAAGCGCGACGACGTGCTCATCGCGCTGCACGAGAACGGCGACGGCGACTGGCTCGCACCCGCGAAGGAGCACTGACATGGACCGCACCGCCTTCCCCCCGGGATTCGTCTGGGGGACCGCGACCGCGTCGTACCAGATCGAAGGCGCGACGGTGGCCGACGGACGACTTCCCAGCATCTGGGACACCTTCAGCCGCCGGCCGGGCGCCATCGCCGACGGCAGCACGGGCGATATCGCGGACGACCACTACCACCGTTTCCGTGAGGACGTGGCGCTCATGGCCGACCTCGGCCTGGACGCGTACCGCTTCTCGCTGGCATGGCCGCGCATCCAGCCCGACGGGCGGGGCGGCGTCAACCGGGCCGGCATCGACTTCTACCGCCGGCTCGTCGACGCACTCCTTGAGCACGGCATCACGCCGTGGGCGACCCTCTACCACTGGGACCTGCCGCAGACGCTCGAGGACGAGGGCGGCTGGATGCAGCGTGACACCGCGTCGCGCTTCGCCGAGTACACCGCACTCGCGGTGGAGGGGCTGGGCGATGTCGTCTCGCACTGGATCACCCTCAACGAACCGTGGTGTTCGGCGTTCCTCGGGTATGCGAGCGGACACCACGCGCCGGGCCGGCACGAGGGGAGTGGTTCGGCGCGGGCGGCGCACCACCTGCTGCTCGCGCACGGATGGGGGCTGGATGAGATCCGTCGGCACAGCCCGGCGGCGACCGCCGGGATCACCCTGAACCTGTACTCGGTGCGAGCGGCGAGCGACTCGGCGGACGACCTCGACGCGGCCCGACGCATCGACGGCCTGAGCAACCGGCTGTTCCTCGACCCGGTGCTGCGCGGCGGGTATCCGGCCGACGTCGTGGCGGACCTCGGCGAGAGCGCGTGGTTCGCCGAGAACGTATCGGAGCAGGATCTGGCAGCGATCTCGGCGCCGATCGACTTCCTCGGGGTCAACTTCTACAGCAGGCACACGGTCGCCGCGGGCGCCCCGGCCGACCATGCTCTGACGACCGACGCCGCCGGCTTCGAGGCGCAGCAGGCCGCGCCGAGCGCGTACCCGGGGAGCGAGGCTGTCGCCTTCGTCGGCACCGACGCGCCGCGCACGCAGATGGGGTGGGAGATCCACCCCGACGCGCTCGTCGACGTGCTCGAGATGGCCGCCGACCGCGCGCCCGGTCTGCCGCTCTACATCACCGAGAACGGCTCAGCCTACGAGGACGTGGTCGGGCCGGACGGCACTGTCGACGACCCGGAGCGCACGGCATACCTGCGCCTGCATGTGGACGCGTGCAGCGAGGCGATCCGCCGAGGACTGCCGCTGCGCGGGTACTTCGCCTGGTCCCTCATCGACAACTTCGAGTGGGCGTGGGGATACACCCGCCGCTTCGGGATCGTGCATGTCGACTACGACACGATGCGGCGCACGCCCAAGCAGAGCGGGCGGTGGTTCGCGCGGTTCCTGGGCGGTCCGCTGGCGCAGCCGGCGGGGTCGGCGGCCGGTCACGGGTAGGACGCGGTTCAGGCGGGCTGGACGACGCCCGCCTGCAGCACCTCGACGACGGGCGCGAGCTCGGGCTGCTGTGCCGCCTCGGCGAGCACCCGTGCGAGCGTCTCGTCGTGGATCGGGTGCGCCTGCTCGTAGAGCGCACGCCCCGCGGGGGTGAGCTCGGTGTAGATGCCGCGCCGATCGTCCGCGCACAGGATGCGCGTGATGAGAGCGCGGTCTTCGAGGCGGTTGACGAGCCGAGTGGTCGCGCTCGGGCTGAGGGCGGTCGCGCGGGCGAGCTGCTGCATGCGCATGTGCCAGCCGTCCTGCCGGCTCAGCGCGTCGAGCACCGTGTACTCGACGACCGACAGCTCGACGGATGCCGCCAGGGCGCGTTCCAGCTCGGAGTCGATCAGTCCGTGCAGGGCGGCGAGCGTGCGCCAGCCCTGTGCGCGCACTTCGACGGCGTCGTCGGCGATGCCCATGAAGTCCTCCTGGATCGAAGTGAAGAGATAGTTGCTTGCGCAAATATCTAGCGTGTGCAACTATATATCTCGCTCACGCAATATCCCGCGTGTGCAACTAAACCTCAGTGTAACAGGAGAACCCCCGTGCCACTCGGACTCATCGCCCTCGCCATGGGCGCATTCGGCATCGGACTCACCGAGTTCGTGATCATGGGCCTGCTGCCCGAGGTCGCCCAGGACTTCGGGGTGACAGAGGCCGCGGCCGGCTGGCTCATCTCGGGCTACGCGCTCGGGGTCGTCGTCGGCGCCCTCGGACTCACGGCGGCGACCACCCGACTGCCACGCAAGCCGGTGCTGCTGGGCCTCGTGGTGCTCTTCATCGCCGGCAACGTGCTGACGGCCGTCGCGCCGGACTACGCCCTCGCGATGACGGGTCGTGTGCTGGCGGCCCTCTCTCACGGAGCGTTCTTCGGCATCGGCTCGGTGGTCGCCGCGAGCCTCGTCGCTCCCGAGAAGCGCGCCGGCGCGATCGCGATCATGTTCACCGGACTCACCGCGGCCAACGTGCTCGGCGTGCCGTTCGGCACCTTCATCGGTCAGCAGTTCGGCTGGCGGTCGACCTTCTGGGTCATCTCGGCGATCGGCGTGCTCGCCCTCGCCGGCATCGCAGCGCTCGTCCCCGCGGCCAAGGGGCCGCAGGAGCGCATCAGCCTGAGGCGCGAACTGCGCGCCTTCCGCTCGACACAGGTGTGGCTCTCGCTCGCCGTCACCGTGCTGGCCTTCGGCGGCATGTTCGGCGCCTTCACCTACATCGCCTACACGCTCACCGAGGTGAGCGGATTCGCGGCCGGCGCCGTGCCGTGGCTGCTGGTGCTGTTCGGCGCGGGCCTGGTCGCCGGCAACTGGCTGGGCGGTCGCCTCGCCGACCGTCGCCTCGATCTGACGCTCGTGGTCCTCATCGGCGCGCTCGTGGTCGTGCTGGTGGCGTTCGCGCTGCTTGCGGGATCTCAGCTGGCGACGATCGTCGCCCTCGTGCTCATGGGTGCGTTCGGGTTCGGCACGGTGCCCGGACTGCAGAGCCGCATCATGGACTACGCCGGGGGTGCGCCGACGCTCGCGTCAGGAGCCAACATCGGCGCATTCAACGTCGGCAACGCGCTCGGCGCCTGGGCCGGCGGGGTCGGCATCAGCGCCGGTCTCGGCTACACGGCGCCGGTCTGGATCGGCGCGGCGATCTCGGCGGCCGGGTTCGCGGTCATGGTCGTCGCGGCCGTGGCCGCCCGACGCAGCCGCGTCACGGCATCCATCCCGCGGGTCGCCGCGTCTGTCACGACGAGCACGGTGCCCGTCCGCGTCGGCTGACCTGCCCGCATCGGCCGGCACGGCGTGTGCACCCCTGTGCGGGTGCGCATGCCGTGCCTACGATGTGAGCATGGTCCAGGTCCGGGTTGCCGGCGTCGCCCTCGACGCCTCGGGTCAGCACGTCCTGCTGCTCAAGCCCGTCGATCAGATGCCCGGCGACGGCTACGTGCTGCCGATCTGGATCGGGCAGCTCGAGGCCACCTCCATCCTCGTGGCCGTCGAGAACGCGGACGTGCCGCGTCCCCTCGCGCACGACCTGATGCGCTCGATGCTCGCCGCGCTCGACGCGGTCGCGACCCGCGTCGAGGTGACCCGCGTCGAGGACGGCACGTTCTACGCCGAGGTGACGCTGTCGACCGCTCTGGGCGATCGGGTGGTCGACGCGCGGCCCTCCGACGCGATCGCCCTCGCGTCGCGGGTGGGCGCCGCGATGTGGGTCGCCGACGAGGTCATCGCCGAAGCCGGGGTGCCCGACGTGCTCACCGACACCGACGCCGCCGAGCGGCTCGACGAGTTCAAGAAGTTCCTCGACGACGTCGAACCCGAGGACTTCGACGGCTGACGTGTATCAGGAGCGGGGCATGCCGCTCCATCACGGGGTGTGCTGCGCAGGGAGCGTGGCCCCACCTCGACCGAAAGGCATCCCCATGTCGTTGAACGACCTCGCCATCGACGTCCCTCACGCCGCCGCCGGTGCCGCCGCCGCAGAGCTGCGCGCCGCGCTGGGCGACAAGGTGCTCCTCCCCGGCGACGCCGGGTTCGACGCCGCGCGGACGCCGTGGAACCTCGCCGTCGTGCAGAACCCGTTCGCCGTGGCCGTGCCGCGCTCGGCAGCCGATGTCGTCGACGTCGTGCGCGCCGCGGTGCTGTCGGGACTGCGCATCGCGCCGCAGTCCACCGGCCACGCCGCCGCCGCGCTCAGCGAGACCGACCTGACCCACACCGTCATCGTGTCGCTGAAGGGACTGCGCGGCGTCGAGGTCGACGCGGCCGCGCACACCGCGCGCGTGCTCGGCGGATCGCTGTGGAACGACGTCCTCGAGGCGGCCGCGCCGCACGGTCTCACCGCTCCCCACGGGAGCGCCGGCGACGTGTCGGTCGTCGGCTATCTGCTCAGCGGCGGCCTGTCGTTCTACGGCCGCGCGCACGGTCTCGCCGTCAACACGGTGCGTGCCGTCGAGGTGGCCACGGCCGACGGCACGATCGTCCGCGCGAGCGCCGACGAGCACGCCGACCTGTTCTGGGCGCTGCGGGGCGGCTCGGGCGCCTTCGGCGTCGTGGTCGCGATCGAGATCGACCTGCTGCCGGTCGCCGACATCTTCGCCGGCATGCTGCTGTGGGATGCCTCCCACGCGAGCGAGGTCGCGCACGCCTGGGCGAAGTGGACCGCGACGGCTCCCGAGTCCGCCACGACCGCACTGCGGATCCTGCACCTCCCGCCGCTGCCCGAGCTGCCCCCGTTCCTGTCGGGACGCTCGCTCGTGGTGATCGACGGCGCCATCGAAGAGACGGATGCCGTCGCATCCGCTCTTCTCGGGCCGCTGCGCGCGCTGCAGCCTGAGATGGACACCTTCGCCCGTATCCCGGCGCCGGCCCTCGTGCAGGTGCACATGGACCCGCCCGAGCCGTCGCCGTCGGCGACGTGGCACGCGATGCTGGACGAGCTGCCGGCCGCAGCGGTCGACGCGTTCGTGGCCGCTGCGGACGAGCCCGGCCTGTTCGTGCACGAGCTGCGTCATCTGGGCGGCGCGCTGAACCGTCGGCCCGAGGGCGGCGGTGCGATCGCTTCGCTCGCGGGGCAGTATGCGCTGCACTCGGTCGCGATGGTGCCCGTACCCGAGGCGGCGCCGGCGGCCACCGCCGCGGTGCACGCCGGCGTCGATGCCCTGGCCGCGTGGCACACCGACGCGCTGGCGCTGACCTTCATCGATGCGCCCGGCGCCGACCGGTCGCTCGGGTTCGGTGCGGCGCGTTCTCACCTGCGTCAGCTGAAGCTCGAGTACGACCCCGCGAACCTGTTCGCCGCGGCGCGCCCGGTGTGACGATCAGGGGTCGGTGCGCGGCACGCGCACCGACCCCTGAGGCCGGGGGACGGACCTGCTAGGCCGCGCTCTTGCGCACCTCGGCCGCGACGTCGGCGGGCGAGCCGCGCCACGGCGTGCCGTGCCCGGGCAGCACCCACGACGCCTGCAGCCCGGCGAGCCGATCGAGCGATTCGAGTGCTTCGGCGGGGTCGTCGGTGAAGGGCGCCGGCTGGAGTCCGGCGCGGCCGGTCAGCACGTGGCGCGTGGTCAGCGCATCGCCGACGAACACGGCGTCCGCCGTCTGCGAGTACACGGCGATGCTGCCGGCCGAGTGCCCCGGCATCCCGACGATCACCGGCGAACCGGGGAGATCGAGCACATCGCCGTCGTGCACTTCGACCACCTCGGTCACGTACTTCGTCGGCATCGCCCGCTTGCGCAGCGCGTAGGCGAAGAAGCCCACCGTGGGGCCGAGCTTCATCGGCGGCATCTCGACCTTGCCCTTCTCGCCGGTGCGCGCCCGCTCGGCGTCGGCCTCGTGCACGTAGACGGGCACGCCCTGGTCGCGGCGCAGACGCTCGGCGAACCCGATGTGGTCGCTGTCGCCGTGGGTGAGCACGACGCCCTTCACGTCGGCGGGGGTGAGCCCGAGGCTCTTCAGTTCGCGCACGAGGTCGCCGTAGTGACCGGGAAGGCCGGCGTCGACCACCGTGACGCCCTCGTCGGTCACGATGAGGTAGGCGGCGACGATGTCGTTTCCGATGCGGTGCAGGTGGGGAGCGAGCTTCATGGCGTGTCCTTGGGGTGTGGGCCGTGGGGTTGGCATGGCTACGATACGTAGCTATCATGGCTCACGTCAATAGCCATCGGGAGGATTCCTCATGCCGACTCCGGAACGCACGACGAACGCCGAGATCGTCGCCGCCGGGCGAGACCTGCTCGAAGAGACCGGGCTCGCCGGACTGACGATGCAGAGCGTCGCCCAGCGCGTGGGCGTGCGGGCGCCCTCGCTGTACAAGCGGGTGCGCGACCGCGACGCACTCGTCGAAGAAGTGGCCGCCGCGACCGTCGCGGACCTCACCGGGCGGCTGGAGGCATCCGATCGTTCTCTCGAAGGCCTCGCGCGCGCCTACCGCGCGTTCGCCCACGACCGTCCGGAGGGGTTCCGCCTCATGTTCGGCAGGAATGCCCCGCAGGAGCCGCTCGATCGCGCCGGCCTCATGATCGTGCGCAGCGCGGGCGAGCTCGCCGGCGAGGAGCACGCCCTGGACGCCGCACGCCTGGTGACCGCCTGGGTCACGGGCTTCGTCCAGATGGAGCTCGCCGGATCGTTCCGCCTCGGCGGCGACGTCGACGCGGCCTTCGACTACGGGCTCGCGACGCTGCGCCGCGGGATGGGCGTGTAGCGACGGCGTCCGGCCGCACCGGGAGGCTGTGCCCGGCGCGACCGCCGCCGCCTCACGCCGCCTCACGCCGCGGTGCGGCGCGTCCGGTGCACGGTGAGGCTCGCCGGTCCGGTGAGCTCGGACGACACGAGGTCGAGCTGCACGGCATCCCCGAACAGCCGGCGCCCCTCGCCGACGGCCGTCGGGAACGTGATCAGCCGGTACTCGTCGACGAGATCGGCCGAGCGCAGCGCATCCACGACCGAGTGGCTGCCGATCACGACCACGTCGCGGGTCGCGAGGGTCGCGGTGACCCAGCCGGCGATGTCTCCGGGCACGGCGTGCGAGTTCGCCCACACGCCGCCGGGAAGCGGACGACTCGTCACCACGGCCTTCTCGGCGCGGTTCATCGCCCGTGCGAACGGATTGTCGCGCGTCGGCCACAGCGTCGAGAAGTGGTCCCACGTGCGGCGCCCGAACAGCAGCACGCCGGTGTCGAAGATGCTCCCGAGACGGAACTTGTCGCCCGCCACCCCCTCCGGCCCGTAGGCCATCGCCCACCCGCCGAACGGCGTGCCGCCGCGGCCGTCGGGATCCTCCACCACGCCGTCGAGCGTGATGTACTGCACGACCATCAATCGGCCCATGTCGTCCTCCTCGTGTCGTCCCGCGTGGAGCGGGTTCACCAAGAGATACGGAGGGGATGCCACGAACTCATCGCTGCGCGGCGGATCCGTTCGACAGCAGCGCGAAGAGGCGCGGGTCCTGGTACACGAGCACATGCCCGATCGCGCCGGAGGCGTCGCCGTCGAACAGGTGGACGGTGTGCGGCTCGAGTCCGTCCGGTGTGACGCGCGAGAGCAGGATGCCGCGCTGCCCGTTCGCCGAGAGCGGCGCCGTCTGCCACGCGGTGCCGCGACGTTCGAAGAAGTCCGCCATGAACGCGCGGTAGGTCTCGCGGCCCGTCGACCACGCGGGCACAGGCGGCATCTCGAACACGAGGTCGTCCGACACGAGCGCCGCGAGCGCGTCGACGTCGGCCCGCTCGATCGCGCGGGCGTAGCCCTCGACGGCCTCGGGCGCGAGGTCGTGCGGACGCCGAGTCCCGGCCGCGATCGCCGCACGGGCACGCTGCAGTGCGGAGTTCGCGGCGGCGACCGAGACCTCCAGCACGGCGGCGGTGTCGGCGCCCGACAGGCCGATCAGGTCGCGGAGCACATACGCGCCCCGCTGCAGCGGCGACAGCGATTGCAGCATCGCGGTGACAGCGAGGCGCACGTCGCTGCGCCGCTCGGCTGCGGTCTCGACCTCGGATGCCGCCACCCAGCCGGTCGGCGCCGGCATGAGCCAGGGCACGTCGAACGCCGGCACGAGCGGTGCGCCGACCTCGATCCCCGGCGCCCGCAGATCGCGGGGGAGCGGGCGGCGCGGCGTCTCGCGCAGCCGGTCGATGCACACGTTGCGGGCGATGCGGAAAGCCCAGGTGGCAAGGCCCGCCCGCGCGGGATCGAAGGTCTCACGCGACCGCCACACCCGTTCGAGCGCGTCCTGGGCGGCATCCTCGGCCTCGAACGGCGACCCGAGCATCTGGTAGCAGAAGGCCAGCAGCCGGGGTCGCAGCTGCGCCAGATCATCGGCGACGAACGTGCTCACAGCGTGAGCTTAGGGTGCGCTCCCGCTCTTCCCGGTCGTTGAACGGGCGCGAGCGAGAGGAGGCTCCGTGAGGCCCTCGACTGACCCGCGTCCCGGTGCGAGATCAGCGCTTCTTGCTGTCGCTCTCGGCCGGCTGGTACTTGATCAGCCCGCCCGCGACGAGGAACACGATCGCGGCGACGGGCTGCGCGGCGACCCAGAACGGGCCGCTGAACTCGAACGGGTAGACCGGGTTCCAGATCACCGCGATCGCCGCGAACACCGGGACCCACCACCACTGCTTGGCCTGGATCGCGAACCACCCGACGATGACGGCGAAGATGGCGACCACGAATCTGATCAGCAGAAACCAGTCGTTGCCGATCAGCAGCGGGGCGAGGAACAGCGCGATCGCCGCCAGTACGCCCGGGGCGAGCGCATTGCGCTGGTACGCGACGGGCTGCGGGGTGCGTGCGCTCATGCCTCGATCCTTTCATTCCGCGGCGCGGGTGCCGCACCGCAAGGTCGGGGTCGGAAGGTCACTGCAGACAGAACTCGTTGCCCTCGGGATCCTGCAGCTGGTAGTAGTGCTCGCCCCACGGCCCCCACTCCTGGTCGATGACCCGCACCACGGTCGCTCCCAACCCGACGAGCCGGTCCTTCTCGGCGGCGAGGATCTCGTCGTGCGAGCGAGGGTCGCCGGGGTCACGCGGCACGTTGACATCGAGATGGATGCGGTTGCGTCCGGTCTTCGCACCGTCTGCGTGATGGAAGAACAGGCGCGGGCCTCGTCCTTCGGGATCCTCGGCGAGGGCGCGTCTATCGAGATCGTCCGCCGTCAGCCCGGAGTCCAGCAGCTCTTGGCGCAGCGGATCCTCCCACTCCGCCGCCGGGTAGCCGAAGACCGCCGACCAGAAGTGGGCCAGCATGCGCGGGTCGTCCGCGTAGAACGTGATGTTGCCGAGTGTCGCCATCGTCCGCCTCCTGCGTCGGACTCCACGATCTCAGGGGCCGCCGACACCGCGCAACGGCCGTCTGACAGGCTTGATCGAGGATGAGCGCGTTAGCGCGCGGAATCCGTGGCCGACTCCAGTGCGGCGAGCCTTTGCGCGCGGTTGCCCGCGAGTTCGATGACCCGCAGGTCTCCGATGAGGTCGGTGTCGTCGACGAGATCGAGCAGGACGCTGTTCATCGTCTCCCGCAGTTCGGCGTGCTCGTCGAAGTCGTGCACCAGTGGATGTCGCTCATCGAGCGGCACCACGACGAGCAGGTCCAACGTGCGCAGTGCTTCGGCGGCGAGCGCGGTGGCGCGTGACAGAAGCTCGCGCGAGACCGAGCCGCCGGACAGCTCAGCCAGCGCCAGCAGGTACGCGAGGAAGTCCAGGGGACCGCGCTCGGCGATCACGTCGTCGCCGAGATCGTCGTCGAGCAGCCGATCGGCGGCGATGCGCAACTGGACCGCGAAGGATGCCGCGCCCGGCGCATCCCACGCCTCGTCGATCAGGTCGAACGGGTCGGAGAGGGCGACGTACTCTGCGTGGCGGGCGGTGAAGTCCGAGATCACGGTGCTCTTGCCGCTCGCATGCGTTCCCGAGACGACGATCCGCATGTCGCGACTCTAGCGACCCCGCCGCCTGCGGCAGTGCTGTGCCGCTCGGGGTGCCGACGGGACATCATCCGATTCGGGTGAGATGGTCGCGCAGGCTGGCCAGTAGCGTGTGCGCCAGTGGTGCTGCGAGGGGAGGACGCCGTGCGCGTCAGGTCGGTGAAGTGGTGGGCCGTGACTGCGGGTGGGGCGATCGGCGTCGTCATCCTGGGGTTCGGCCTGGGAGGGTGCGCGAGCGAGGGCTCGCCGGTGGATCGCGCCGAGACGCGTGTCGCCGCGAAGCAGAAGGCTCTCACCCAGGCCGAACAGGATGCCGCGAACGCCGCGAACGCGTTCTGCGACGCGAGCAAGGACTACATCCTGGCGCTGGATCGCTACGGCGACGTCCTTCACGACACCGCGCCGACCGTGGGAGACGTCCGCGCGGCTGGGGCCGACCTGGTGGAGCCGCGCGAAGAC
Organism: Microbacterium helvum; assembly: GCF_014779795.1. Classification (GTDB taxonomy): domain Bacteria; phylum Actinomycetota; class Actinomycetes; order Actinomycetales; family Microbacteriaceae; genus Microbacterium; species Microbacterium helvum. Next base: position 2,347 of record NZ_JACXZS010000001.1, on the reverse strand, counting down.
GCCTTCGACGGTGCCGAAGCCGCGATCGCCGCCCGACAGCAGGTGGCAGTCGCGCAGGCGGAGTTGGCCGACGCGCAGGCGGCCCTCGAGCAGGCGAAGGCCGGTCCGTCGGCGACCCCCGCGGCCGTGGCGACGCCGCAGCCGACGCCGACCGCGGTGGTGCCCGAGGCGGACGTGCAGCGGGTCGAGCAGGCCGAATCGGACTTCGCGGATGCACAGGGGGCGATCACCGACGACACCCCGCTGGCGGCCGCGTCGGAGCAGTTCAACAGCGCCGTCGTCGCACTGGAGTTCTCGTGGCTGCGGTTGTACGCGGATGCCGGCTGCATCGCCGAGGACCAGGTGCTGCAGGCGCAGCAGGCCGTGAGCGCGTACACCTCGGCGCTGCAGCAGGACCTCGCCGACGCGGGCTATTACGCGGGAGCGGTCGACGGCGTCTACGGACCCGAGACGGTCGCCGCGATCGAGGCGCTGCAGCAGGCCAACGGCCTGCCTGCGACGGGAACGGTCGACGATGCCACGGCGGCTGCGCTTGAGGCCGACCTCGCGGCTCTCGGCGGCGCGGCCGCCCAGGAGTCGATCGCGAGCACGGCCGCCGTGCAGCAGACTCTCGCACTGCTCGGCTTCTGGGACGGGCCGGTCGACGGTGTGTGGACGCCTGAGCTGACCGACGCGGTGGTCGAGCTGCAGACCGAGCTCGGGGTGGAGCCGACGGGGGCGGTCGACGCCGCGACGGTCAGCGCCCTCGAGATGGCCCTCGAAGAACTCACCCAGCCGGCGCCGGACGAGCCGACGCCGACCCCGATCGACTCCAGCGAGGGGTGACGGGACGCGAACGGGTCAGGCGACGTCGGACCTGTCGGCGGCTTTCGGTGTGCGCAGCGCCGCCCAGCCGATGGCGCCCGATCCCGCGGTGATGCCGGCGAGCACGAGCAGCGCGGCCGGAAGGGTCCAGGCTGTCGCCACCGCCCCGACCAGGAGCGGACCGCCGGCGTCGCCCAGCTCTCGGCCGAGCTCGGCGTTGCCCATCGTGCGGCCCATCCGCTCGTCCGGCGTCGCGGCCGCCAGATGTGCGAACGCGAGCGGCGTGACCGTGCCGACCATCGCGCCGAAGGCGACCGCCGCGGTGAACAGCGCGACCGCAGACGGAGCGAGCGCGAGTGCCGCGGTGGCGGCCGCGGCGATCGCGAGGCCGGCCACCGCGCCCGCGCGGGTGGTGATCCGGTCGGTGTCGCGCAGACGCCCGACGAGCGGCTGCGCCACCGTCGAGACGAGGGCGAGGACGGCGACGGCGGCCGCGCCGGTGAGTGGGTGCTGGTCGAGCCGCGTGGCCAGCAGCGGCAGGAACCCGACGGCCACGCCCAGGACCGCCGTGCTGGTCGCCAGCAGCAGGGTCGGCACGAGGAAGCTGCGCTCCGTGGTCTGGCGTACCAGATCGGCCAGCGTGTATCGCGGCCGGGGCACCACCGGCAGGGACGGCATCGCGAGCAGCACCCAGAGCGCCGCCGCGGCGGCCAGTGCGCCGAGGGCGATGTAGAGCGACGCGATCCCGAGCGTGTACGTCAGGGCCACGCCGATGAGAGGCCCGAGGACGTAGCCGAGACTCTTCCAGGCGCCGTAGCGCCCGAAGTACCGGCCGAGCCTCTCCTTGCCGGCCAGCCGCGCGACGGCCGCGGACGACGCGGGCGAGAACGCCGATGCTGCGGCGCCCTGGCCGAGACGGGCGAGTCCGAGGACGAGCGGGGTGGGGCTGATGAGAGCGATGAGGGATGCAGCGACGAAGCCGAGCAGGCCGCCGACGATGACCGGCTTGGTGCCGATGCGGTCGCTCAGCGCGCCGAAGATCGGCTTGAGGAGCACTTCGGCGACGTCATAGAGAGCGAGGACCGCGCCGAGCCCGAGCAGTGAGAGCCCGATGTCTTCGGACTCGGACCCGAGGACGCTCGCCACACCGTGCGCGCCGAACGCGGTCGTGAAGCCCGCCAGGTAGAGCGGTGCCAGACCGGCACGGCGCAGGTCGATGCTCGCCACGCCTACGACGCTAACGTCTGCTCCACGAGCGGCGTCGGAAAGAGCAAGCGGACGATCGCGTACCCGAGTGCCGCGCCGATGAGCTGCGCTCCGATGAACGGCAACACCGACGCGGGCGCGATGCCCGCGAACGTGTCGCTGAACATCCGCCCGATCGTGATCGCGGGGTTGGCGAAGCTCGTCGACGAGGTGAAGAAGTACGCCGCACCGATGTACGCGCCCACCGCGGGCGCCGCCAGGTGGGATCGTCCCGTGCGCGCGAGCGCGAAGATCAGGAAGACGAGGCCGGCCGTCGCGACGACTTCCGACAGCAGTC